>JACKCI010000001.1 GCA_020634155.1 Anaerolineales bacterium | reverse complement strand
TTTCTAGACCAACGGTTAAATCGACTTTGGGTTCCCAACCAAGTACCTCTTTAGCACGGGTAATATCGGGTTGGCGGGTTTGTGGGTCGTTTTTCGTGCGGGCATCTGGTTGATAGATGATATTGCCCGTGTTACTAGCCAAGGTGTTGATAATCTCAGCAAGTTCAATCATCGTCTTTTCTTCATAGGGGTTGCCAATGTTAACTGGATTGGAAAAGTCACTATGCAACAGTCGATAGATGCCCTCCACCAAATCCTCATAATAGCAGAAGCTGCGGGTCTGATCGCCTTCCCCATAAATCGTGAGGGGTTCACCGCGTAAAGCCTGACCAATAAAGTTGGGGACAACCCGCCCATCATCCAAGCGCATACGAGGGCCATAGGTGTTAAAGATACGCACGATGCGGGTTTCAAGGCCATGGGTGCGATGATAGGCCATCGTAATCGCTTCAGCAAAGCGCTTGGCTTCATCATAAACCCCACGCGGCCCAATGGTGTTGACATTGCCGTAATAGGATTCAGGTTGGGGGTGTACAGTCGGCTCACCATAAATTTCAGAAGTGGAGGCCAACAAGAAACGGGCCTTCTTAGCGCGGGCAACCCCCAGCGCATTATGGGTACCCAACGCTCCAACCTTGAGCGTTTGAATAGGATATTTTAGATAATCCACGGGACTGGCTGGTGAGGCAAAATGAAGTACCGCATCGATAGGGCCATCGACAAAAATATAATTAGAGACATCATGGTGAACAAAGCGAAATTTACGGTTGCCGGCTAGATGAGCAACATTATCTATGCTACCTGTAATGAGGTTATCAAGGGCAACAACTTCATAACCTTCCGCCAAAAAACGATCTGATAGGTGCGAACCAAGAAAGCCCGCCCCGCCGGTAATCAAGAGACGCAATGTAGGGTATCCTCACTCTAGTAGTAATGTATGATCTTTGGCTTCATCATCAATATCAGATAGGTCTCGAATAAAAATTTCTTTGAAAGTTTCGAAGGCGGCCTTGCCATAAAGACAAACCACCACTTGATATAAGTAAGCCCGCTGCTCAAATGAAAACTCTAAAATCTCTTTGGTCATGATCTTAGCGCACTCGGTCAATGGAAATCCGAATATGCCAGTTGAAATGGCGGGCATAGCTACTGAGTTCAGTTGTTTTTCCTCCGCCAATCTCAATACAGAGCGGATGGCACTGGCTAGTTTTTCTGGTTCGTTACCCTCGCCCATACGTGGCCCAACCGCATGAATAACATACCGTGATTTGAGATTACCCCCGCCTGTGATGACTGCCTTGCCTACTTCGCAGCGTCCAATCGTATTGCATTCGCGTTGAATTTCTGCCCCACCTTTGCGGGCAATGGCACCTGCTACCCCAGCCCCTAAAATCAACGCACTATTAGCTGCATTAGTGATGGCATCCGTATCCAGTTCGGTGATGTCGCCCTCAACGAGTTTAATCGTCAGGCCTTTAACTGAAAACAACATCAAAATCACCTTTCTGCTAGTAAGGGCCTATTGTACCTTAGTTTCTTGCACCAAAACCAATGGCAGCACGAACAGAAAACTGAGGTTGATAAAGAAATAGGCCGCGTCAATGAGGCCATGCCCAACAAAATCAGCCATGAAGCCCATTGACCCTAACACAATAGCCCATGCCAGCGGGTTGGTGTGCCGAACTTGGCGGTAGGCGTGGAGAGCGGTACGCCAAAACACCACTTGCAACCACAAGCCAACCCCAACGCCCAAAATGCCTAAGCGCACCCAGTAATCCAAAATAAAGTTGTGCGGATGCGAGAGATTTGGGTCAGCAGAACCCTCCGGCAAAATGTAGCGGCTGCGATAGGCATACAAAAATTGGTCAAGCCCCACACCTGTCAGCGGATGGTCTTTGAGCATTTCAACCGTGCTTCGCCATACATGTACACGGAATACGGTGCTATTGCTTTGCCAGTTCGTCAGATTCCGCAAACGGGGTATAAATTGCATCAAGGGGATAAGCGCCAATCCGCCCATTGCGCCAAGCCCCACTAGCCAGCGCCATGCCCGTTGGCCTTGCCAGCCGATGAGGATAATAGCAATAGCCGCAGGCACCCCTAACAGAATACCTGCTACACTTTGAGTCAGCAAGATAGCCAAGCCCATTATCAACGCGGTGACAATCCCGAAAACACGCCGTCCAGTTGAGACAGGTAAGAGGGCATAGGTTAGCGCGAAAGGCAAACAGCGCCCTAGATGCAAGGCCACACTATTGGGTGAGCCGTAAATGGCAATCAAGCGTCGGGAGCCATCACCTGTGACAATAACCTCGCCTGTCAAATAGTTACGAAGACCAACTACTGCTATTAGGCTGGCTCCAAGTAGCACCGTATCGACCAACCATACACGGTCTTTTAGCGATAAATTTACCATCCGCAGCAACAGGTAATAGACGGCTGGCCCGACAATCATGACCCGCCACTCGCGCAAGGCCACCCCGCGCAAGTCTGCCCATGACAGCGATACAGTTGCCAGCACAACAAAGGCCAGCATTGCCATATCAATACCGCTTAAACGCACTGTAGCTAGTCGATAGAGGAACAGGCGTGGTGCTTGGCGGCGGTCTTTACGGGCAAGGTCATAGGCATAGCGGCTAAAGACAGCCACAAAACTCACGGCCAGCATGACCTCAACGGCGGCAATGAGTCGGAAGTAAGTGTCGAGTGTGGTCGCAAAGAACATCGACCAGAAGGCGACCGCCATTAAGCCCAGCACAGGACGATTAAATGCCAAGACCCCAAATGCCAGTAATGCCAGAACGGTAATCAGAGCCGCAGGCGAAAAGAAAGCGATGCTAATGGTGGTCAAAGCCAGCAAGATGGCAGGCGGATCGCGGCGCACAAAGCTGGCAAAGGTGTCGCCCCATGACAGCGCCAAGCCATATAAGAATACTGCCGCAAAAACCATTGCTAAGACGCCTTCGGCTAACCAGCGCAGTTGTTGGTGGGCGGGAAGCCGCAATCGATGGTAGGGGATGGCTATTACAACAATCCCTAGTCCTAGCAAGGTAAGAATGATGCCCAAATTTTGGCCTTGGACATAACTTGCGGTATCAGGTCGGGTCGCAACCCCAATGCCCACCAACCCCCACGCATCATCCCCTTGGCGGGGGCGATGGGTTATAACGGCGGTATGGGTGGTTTCTTCTAAGCCAGTGGCAACCGTGATTAAGTCTATTGACTCGCCTTCGTCCTGCTCGGCTTTGAGTACCAACTGAGACTCGCCCTGCTTGTTGGTTGGTAGCGCATTAGCACGGCTTCCATCAATCGAGACCATATAATAGGCGGTCACAACCGGATAGCGTCGCACGACTAAACCTAAATCGGTGCCATAGAATTGGAAGGTTACTGTGTTCTCAACACTGGCGGGGTCGTTTAAATCGCTTATAGGGCGGGCGTCGGCCCCCAAGGAACCAAACTGCCACTCGCCCGCGAAGGTGGTCAGCGGGTTTTGAACAGGATATAGCCCCGCTGTTAAGCTATCTTCTGTTGTCCAGACAGGCCCGGCTGCTAACCAGTAGTCATAAGCCAAAGCTACCGAAAACCCCTGCATGGGGTCATCAGGGAACATAGGTGGCTGCCAATTTTGGAGGATGAGGCCGCCCATCCAAGGCCATTCGGTGGTGGTTCGCTGATAGGCTTCATGGGTGTAGCGGATCTGGTCATCGGCGCTGACTTGGCCCCAAATCGAGGGGTCGCCTTGCCAGCCATCCGGTAGATGATTCCAGCCAAAGTTACTGCCCCAGAGCGCTTTATCGCCATCATCATGGGCGACCATAACTTCCCGCAAAGTGATAATCCGCGAGAAGTTGGCGATATTAGGGCCGATGGTACGGTCGTAGGGACCAACGTCATAGCCGTAGGGCTTGCCCGCCGCCGCATCAAAATAGTTCTTGGCTCCCGCAGCATATAGCGCCTCAAGGTACTGCACCTCGTTCCAGTTTTCAGGGCCGCGCTCATCGGTGGGAGCTAAGGCCGCAGCAATGACCGTCGCGGTGCTGTCGTTGGCATGGATGGCTGAATAGACACCCTGCAATAGGGTTGTATAACGCTCTGGATCAGGGTGGAGGCCACCCCAATGAATCTCTAGGTTCGGCTCATCCCAAATTTGATAATAGTCGATGGTCGAGCCGTAGCGTTCTGCAACCGCCGCCGCAAATGCCACAAAGTCATCGGGATTGGCGGGCGGGGCAAAGGGATGCTCAAGGGCTTGGGGGTCACGCGCCCATGTAGGGGTACCATCCAGCACAATGATAAGCTGCAATTGGGAGTAAGCGCTGACCACCTCAACGATAGGGTCATAGATTGACCAGTCATACATGCCCGCGGATGGCTCAACATCAGCCCAACTCAGCGTTTGACGCACCCATACAAAACCGAGGGCGGACATTTTATCCAACTGTGGGCCAATCTCATCAGCAGGATAGAGGGTCAAATCGGCGTTGATGCCTGCAAGGGGTACTCGATAGGGTAAACCCTGCTGCTCACTTGCCAATGTCCAGCCGCGAGTGGCTTCATCCTCTTGGGCGCGAGTACGGGCAACGATTAAAAAGGCCGCCACAAGCAGGAGGCAGCCTAGTCCAAATGCAATCCATCGTTTATTAAATTTATTCATGAGCGTTCCCAACGTGGCAACGATACTTGACCATCATTTGTAATCTGCTGGTGAATGCCCGTCTGAATATCCACTAGCCACAGATTGCGCTGATAGACAATCACAATCTGGCGGCCTGTGGGACTCCATGCAAATTCGCCCCCATCCAGATTAAAGACACGCATTCCGGGCTGGCTCTGGGCGGGGAAGACGCGGCGCGGGTTGCTCCCATCGCGGTCGGCAATCACCAAGTCATATTCGGCTCCATAGCTCCCAATTGGGTTACGGGCCTGCAAATAGGCAATCTGGTAATCCTCAAAGCCAATGCCGTTGAGCGCCGACGGCGAATAGGCAGGATTGGCCCACATGCCTGTTTCCTCGATGAGTTGATGCAAGACCAGTCCGCTATCATAGCGAAAGACGCCAATATCAAAAATCGGGCTATTGATGGCTTCCTCGGCCCCCGCTGATTGCCCATGCACAGGCAAAATGACCCACTCACTATCCTGTGACCATGAGAGCGTGGGTACCCATACCCAGTTATCGGGAATGGCAGGGTTGAAATAAGCAAAGTCCAATGCAAACTCATTGAAGGAACCTGTAGCAAGGTCAACCAGCCCTACCCCATTGGCTTTAGCATAAGCGAGGCTGCTACCATCTGGTGACCATTGGAAGCGCGTTCCCCACGATGCAAAAATACCTGTGAGATTGCCTTCCATAATCTCTTGCCAATCGGTTTGAGCGCCTGTCTCAGGGTCAATCGTCATCAGCCACAGGTCATTATAGGCCTCCCAACCCTGAAAGCTACCACCTTCAGTGGGATTAGCGGTCGAATATGAGAATGTGTACGGCTCACCGGGTCGCCATGCTGCGGTGAGGACATTCGTAATCGGCAGGCGCACGGGTACCGGATTCTCAGTATCGAGGATGACCCATAGCTCATTGGAGAACGGTAAATCGCTGGGGTCAGAGGTTTGGCGGGTATAGAGCAATTGTCTCCCATCCGCCGACAACTCAAACACGCGCCCATCCAGCCCACCATCGGTCGTTAAGGGGCGGCGCAGGGTGTTGTTGGTTTGCATCACATAGGCTTGGCTACTGGAGATATAGGCGATAGTACCATCAATCGGCACGCGCTCAAGATTATCTTGGACACCGACATACACGACGCGATTCTTGGGTTCACGTAGCACCGTTTGGGAAGTTACCGAGCGACTCTTTTCCTCACCATCTTCATAGATGATGCGCTCGCAAATCTCGACCTCACCATTTTCGCCCTCAACCGCCACCTCACGGCTACCGGGAGCAAGGTCGGTACGGTTATAGATGTCTTCGCCATAGTTCAGCGCGGCATTGCGGCACTCGGTGGCTTCGGTCACGCGCACAATGGTGATGGTCATACCATCGGTGATTTGGGTATAGGCGGGGGGATTGATGCGGTCGAGTGGGCTGCGCTCAATCTCCAATTCATCTAGAAACTGAGTAACAGACACCGCCCGATTATAACTATAGGTGCTGCGGGTACCATCCATCTCCAACACCACACGGATGGTATTGGATGTTGGTTCAGGTTGTTTGCAGGCACTGAATAGGAGCAAAAATACTAAGACAAGCAGTAATCGTCGCATAACCCCAATCCTCGTGCAACATCCTAGCACCAGATTGGGGTTGTGGCAACCGCCTGATACCCTACTCAACAACAACAGATGAAAGTCACCATAGTTTAAGCTGCTTTGCTCCTCAATTGCACGGTACAATGGGTGAAGTGTTGTTACCAGTACCTTCAGAAAGCTATGATGGATAATCCGTATCGTTATCTACCGAGTGTAGACCGTTTACTCCAGCTAGTACCCAATACCACCGTTAGCCATGAACGCCTTGTTGCCCTTTGCCGCGCAGCCCTTGACGAAGCCAGAGCTACTATTAGCGAGGGCTTGACTGCCCCCACCGAAGATGACCTTATCCGCCAAGTTGAGCGCATGCTTCATGAAGCACACCAGATTAGCCTGCGTCCAGTTATCAATGCAACAGGCGTTATCATCCACACCAACCTTGGCCGCACTCCCCTTTCCGATGCAGCCCTCGCCGCCATGCACGCGGTGTCAGTGGGCTACAGCAATTTAGAATATGATTTGGATGCGGGGCAACGCGGCAAGCGTGATACCCATGTTGAGGCCATCATCACTGAAATCACCGGAGCCGAGGCCGCACTGGTCGTCAATAACAACGCGGCGGCAGTCTATTTGACCTTGAGTGGGTTGGCCTTGGGCAAGGAGGTGGTGATTAGTCGCGGAGAATTGGTCGAGATTGGCGGGGGCTTCCGTATTCCCGATGTCATGCGCCAGAGTGGTTCACAACTTGTCGAAGTCGGCACCACCAACCGCACCCGTATTCGAGACTATACCAACGCCATCACTCCCGATACCGCAGCCCTCATGCGAATACATTCCTCTAATTTCAAAATGATTGGCTTCACTGAAAGCGTGACCCTAGCCGAACTGGTCGAATTGGCGCATCAACGCAATCTGATGGTGTTTGATGATTTGGGCAGCGGCACCCTCATTGATACCGCTCGCTTCGGCCTTGACCATGAGCCGACTATTACCGAGAGCATCCAAGCCGGGGTGGATGTAGTGACCTTTAGCGGAGATAAACTACTCGGTGGACCTCAAGCGGGTATTATCGTTGGTAAACAAGCCGCGATTGACCGCCTCAAACATCATCCGATGGCACGTGCTTTACGTCCCGACAAGCTGTGTATATCAGCGCTGACTACCACCCTGCGCCATTATCGAGATGGGGAAGCATTAGAGAGAATTCCCGTTTGGCTTATGATTGCCACTCCCTTAGCTGAAATAGAAGCGCGGGCCTTGCGCTGGCAAGCGGTGGTGGGTGGTGAAGTCGTGCCTGCCGATTCGATGGTTGGCGGGGGGAGTCTACCGGGGAATGCCCTTCCCTCTAAAGCCTTGGCGCTGCATGTCGATAATCCTGATAAATTAGCAACCCAGTTACGGGAGCAGATGCCACCGATTATTGTTCGTATTCAAGATGGGCGCGTCTTGCTTGACCCGCGCACGGTATTACCAGAACAAGACTCGACTGTCATTGACCATCTGCGGAGGGTGTTATGCGTGTAATTGGAACTGCGGGGCATGTTGATCATGGTAAATCAACCTTGGTGCAAGCCCTTACGGGTATCAATCCTGACCGCCTCATAGAAGAACAAGCTCGCCAGATGACTATTGACCTTGGCTTCGCATGGCTTCAATTGCCCAATGGCGAGATGGTGGGGGTTGTGGATGTGCCGGGCCATGAGGATTTTATCGAGAATATGCTGGCAGGTGTCGGCGGTATTGATGCGGCAGTGCTGGTCATTGCGGCGGACGAGGGGGTTATGCCCCAAACTCGTGAGCATCTCGCTATATTGGATTTGCTGGCAATTCCTCAACTGGTTGTCGCTCTTACGAAAATTGACATGGTAGACGACCCTGAATGGCGCGAATTGGTCATTTTGGATGTTCATGAAGTTCTAGAGACTACACGATATGCTGACGCCCTTATTGTGCCTGTTTCAGCGCATACGGGCGAAGGCCTCACCACCTTGCTCGATACTCTTATAACTGTTTTGGATACCCTACAACCCCATACCCCTGACGGCATCCCACGCTTACCGATTGACCGTGTATTTACCCTGAGCGGCTTTGGCACCGTTGTCACAGGTACTCTACTTGATGGGCCGCTTAAAGTGGGGGAAACGCTCGAAATTCAGCCCACTGGACGCCAAGCCCGCATTCGTGGGCTGCACTCTCATAATGAACCTGTTGAGGTGGCCTTACCGGGGAGCCGTACCGCCGTTAATCTCAGCGGGGTCGAAAAAGATGAATTGCAGCGTGGCTATGTTCTGAGCCGTCCGGGGGCTATCCATCCCACCCAATTGCTGGATGTGGAGTTGCTGCACTTAGCTGATGCCCCCCGCCCCCTCAAGCATAATACCGAGATTAAAGTTTTTCTTGGCACCAGCGAAGCGCTTGGACGGGTACGTTTGCTAATGGATGATGCCTTAGTGCCGGGAGCCACAGGCTGGGCGCAATTGCAACTCAATGACCTCATACCCGCCTTGCGGGGTCAACGCTTCATTATCCGCTTGCCATCGCCAGCCGCGACGATTGGCGGGGGTGTGATTCTAGATACGGCACCGGGCCGCAAATGGAAACGCCACCACCCCGATTTATCGGCTCGCTTTGGTCGCCTGAGTAGCAGTGTCCCGATTGATTTAGTCAGCGAATGCCTCATTGCTACCAACCGCCCTATGTTAGCAAAAGAGGTGATGGCAACCACCCAAATCAACCCTATCCCTGATGATGAGCAGTTGATATGGTTTGGTGACTGGGTAACCCATGTAACAACCTTAGAAAACCGCCAGCGCCAGATTGAGCAGGTCTTGGGGAGTTATCATCAAGCCGAACCCCTCCAAGCAGGCATGCACCGCAACACCCTGCGAACAAAACTCCGCCTCGAAGCCGATGCGTTTGAGGTGTTATTCCAGTTAATGAAAGCGCATGAAGTGGTTGGCGTCTCAGCGGGGCGCATTCACTTGGCAGATTTTCAGGTGCAGTATACCCGCGCTCAACAAGCCGCCATTGAGAAGGCGGCGGCGGCTTTTCAACAGAGTCCCTATACCCCCCCATCGGTTAAAGATACTATTACCCTGCTAGGGGATGAAGCCCTGTTGAACGCCCTCATCAACCAAGGTGAGTTGGTCAAACTCAATGCCGAGGTGGTACTGGCGGCGGATGTGTACCGTGAATGGGTGCTATATGCTAAGAGGCAATTGGAAGCAGGACACGCCCTGCAAGTTGGAGCCTTCCGCGACCAGTTTAACACCACCCGTAAGTATGCGCTGGGCTTTCTGGAGCATCTCGAAGCACATCAACTGACGCGACGGGTCGGGGATGAGCATGTGGCACGCGGCGGGGACTGGGGGCAGTTGCTTTCCCCTAATTCCTAGGGGCGGACAAAGTCAATGGTGCGGCATACAATAAACATTGTAGTCGAATCATAGGGGGCTTTTAAATGTCTGATACAACACTCAAACAGGCGGTTGAAGCGCTCAAAAACGGTCAACGTGATGAGGGTATCCGCCTACTTAAACAGTATATTAAACAAAATCCAGAAGATGCCCGCGCTTGGTGGGCTTTAGCTAATGTTGTCACAGATAAAGAATTTCAAATCAAAAGTTTACAGCGTGTCCTTAAACTTGACCCTGCCCATGCCAAGGCCAAGCAGATGTTGGACAAACTACAACACACACCACAACAACCTGATTGGCTGACTGCCGATGTAGAAGAGCCAGACCCATTTCCGAGTGCCGTGCCATCCACTCCACCGCCACCGCCTGTGGACACCCTCTTTGAACCTGTCGCCAAGAAAACCACACCCCCGTTGCAGCCCTTCAAATTTGAAACCCGTGAGCAAGCGGCGGTTCCTCAAAAAGCCAATAGCAATACCCCACTGCTTATTTTGCTAGGGGTGGCGGTTGCAGCGGTAGTCTTATTGGCTTTGGGGTGGCTTCTGTTTACTCTGCTAGGTCGTGACCTCGGTGGTGCTAATGGCCCCAAATTAACGCAAACCGCCACCAGCAAAACGACCAGTATACAATATCCTGATGGTTGGCAAGCGACCGTTACCCAATACGACACCATCATTGTCTCAACCAAAGCCATTTCAACTGGCGACATCAACCCTTGGGGAACAATTACTGACCTTGAGTATCGTCGGTATCCCGATATTATCCTTTCGCGCCTTGAATATTGGACCAAGTATTATTGGGACTTCTTGTTCACTGGTGGAACAGATGATTTTGCCAACTTATTTATGCAGGGGATGACGGACAGTTATGGCACGCAGGAGGATGACTACGACAAATGGCTAGTGGCTACCTTGCAAACAGTGCCGGGGCGCAGTCGGCGTACCTATGATGCCGAGCAAGCGGTGATTTGGCTTGGTCAGCTTTTTGATGGTGAGCTACAGTACAGTATATTTGGCATTCATCAAACGGTTGATATTGAAAAATCGGACTTGCAGATTGGCGGCCTGCCCGGTCACTTCACCCGCATCACCATTTCAAGTGGCTATTCAGGAATTTTTGGTGGAGAAGACTCTTATAGCAGCCTCTATTTTGCCACTGTTGCAAATGGGGATGTCGATTATCTATTCCTGCTATCCGCTTTTGAGGAGAAAGCAGGATACTGGGAGAAGTTTGCCCGCGAGATGGCTGGCAGTATTCAAATCATCAGTTGAATTTTTGAAGGGTCTGCGGCACGGTGTTATACTTCCTCCGACCTATGTGAAATTTTTACGGAGGAAATTGCGTGAATCTTCATGAATTTCAGGCCAAACGACGGTTTGGCGAGTTTGGCATTCCAGTGCCTGTGGGCGAGGTCGCCTATACACCGGAAGAAGCCTATCAAATTGCTCAAAAACTTGGTGGTGTCACCGTTGTCAAAGCACAAGTCTTTACTGGAGGGCGTGGTAAAGCGGGTGGTGTGAAGGTCGCCAAGACCCCTGATGATGCCCGTCAACATGCCCAAGCGATTTTAGGTATGGATATTAAAGGCCATACCGTTCACAAAGTATTGGTTGACCCCGGTGCCAACATCAAAGGTGAACTTTATCTCGCGGTTACCAATGACCGTGCTGCACGTCGGCCCCTTATCATGGCAAGCGCCGAGGGCGGCATGGACATTGAAGAGGTCAACCGCACAATGCCAGAGAAAATCTTGCGTGTGCATGTTGACCCGCTGCTCGGCCTCCGTAGCTATCAAATTGTCGAAATCGCGTCGGGTATCAACCTCCCGCGTGAACTGTGGAAACAATTTACCAAGATTTTGCAGGGGCTATACCAATGCTATAAAGATAGCGACGCTACCCTCTGTGAAATCAACCCCTTAGCCATTGTCGAAGAAAATGGTGAGCAAAAACTCAAGGCGCTGGATGGCAAGATGTCCTTGGATGACAATGGCCTCTATCGCCACCAAGACTTGGCTGCTCAACGCGATACCTCCGCAGACCCTGCTGAAGAAATCCAAGCCCGCGAAGCTGATTTAAGCTATGTCAAGCTGGATGGGCAAATTGGCTGCATGGTCAACGGTGCAGGCTTGGCGATGGCAACTATGGACTTGACTGCCCACTTCGGTCAACAATATGGTGTCGGGCCAGCTAACTTTCTTGATGTGGCAGGCGGGGCCGATGCCGCTAAAGTTGCGACAGCCTTGAGAATCATCCTTTCTGACCCTGATGTTAAAGTCATTCTTATCAACATCTTTGGTGGAATCACCCGCTGTGATGAGGTGGCAAAGGGGATTTTGGCAGCCTTGGCAGAAGTCCCCACCGAACTACCCATGATTATCCGCTTGGCAGGTACCAACCAAGATGAAGGGCTGCGTATCCTCGAAGAAGCCAGTCTGCCAAATGTTACTGGGGCGCGTACCCTGAATGAAGCGGCGCAATTAGCCGTTGAAACTGTACGAGGAGTGCTGTAAATGGCGATTTTGATTGACAAAGATACCCGCGTGCTGGTGGCTGGGATGACCGGACGCCAAGGCAAATTCCATGCCCAGCAAATGCTAGATTATGGCACCAATGTGGTGGGCGGTATTACCCCAGCGAAAGGCGGAGAATGGGTTTTGAGTAAGCCCATCTTTGATACTGCCAAGACCGCCAAGGAAGCCACCGATGCCAACTGCGTAGTGATTTTTGTGCCACCGTTTGCGGCTGCTGACTCCATATTGGAAGCCATTGACGCCGAGATTGAGTTGATTGTCTGCATCACTGAGGGTATTCCAGTAGCGGATATGATGACAGTACGTGCCCGCCTCGAAAACAGCCAATCGCGGTTGCTTGGCCCCAACTGCCCCGGCCTCTTGACTCCCGGTCAATCCAAGGTTGGCATTATGCCCGGCTTCATTGCCAAGCCCGGCCCAGTGGGTGTGGTCTCCAAGAGTGGTACCCTCACCTATGAGGCGGTTTTTGCCCTCTCTGAGCAAAATATGGGCCAGACGACCTGTGTCGGTATCGGCGGCGACCCCATCAACGGCACCAATTTCATTGACGTACTCAAGATGTTCGAAGCCGATCCCATGACTGAAAAGGTCGTACTCATTGGTGAAATCGGCGGTACTGATGAACAGAATGCCGCAGATTTCATCCACAAGCACATGACCAAGCCCGTAGTGGCTTTTGTGGCGGGCCAACGCGCACCTGAAGGCAAGACGATGGGTCATGCGGGTGCTTTGGTTGAGGGTGGAACCGGAACGGCGGCTGAGAAAATTGAGAAGTTTGAGTCGGTAGGGGTCAAGGTCGCGGCCTACCCTGAACAAATCCCCGACCTGTTGCGTTAATGCTGTAGATCAGTATAGTGAAGCAGGGCATCTCAATTGAGGATGCCCTGTTTTCATAGAAAGGAACCTTGATGGAATCCAAAGCTCTCCCCAAGCGGCATGATATTCCCGCCGAGCATACATGGAATGCCCCCAGTGTCTTTGAATCACGCGAGGCATGGGAGGCCGCATATCAAGATTTGGCTGCACAATTACCATCCCTCAAGCGCTTTGAGGGACACCTCAGTGATAGCCCCACAACGTTGGTGGAATGGATGAACCTCACCAGCGAAATGGGCATTACCATTGGCAAGTTGATGGTCTATGCAGGTATGTCCTCTGCTGTTGATACCAACGACCAAGCAGCGGTTGCCATGCAAGGGCGGGGGATGATGTTGGTTGGGCAAGTGCAAGCCTTAACCGCCTTTGCTGACCCCGAACTCCTCCAGATTGGTTGGGACACCCTCAGCCAGTGGATGGACGAAAATACTGATTTGGCGGTTTATCGCCATTATATCGAAGGGCTATTCCGTAAACAGCAACACATCCGCTCGGCTGAGGTTGAGGAGGTGCTAGGGCTATTGGCGGACAACTTCTCAATGCCCTATCGCACCTATTCGATGCTGACCGATGCCGATTTCAAATTCGCTCAAGCCGCCGAAGATGAACCCGTTGCCCAAAGCACCATCACCGACTTGATGAACAACCCCAACCGCGAAGTGCGGCGCACAGCGTGGGAGAACTATGCAGACCGCTATCTGGACTATAAGCACACCCTTGCTGCCAACTACTTGGCTTCTGTCAAACAAGATGCTTTTGAGGCCCATGTGCGCGGCTATTCTGGTACCCTTGAAGCGGTCTTGTTCCCTGACAATATCCCAGTTGAGGTTTTCCATAACCTGATTAACACCTATCAGCGCTTCCTGCCAACATGGCACCGCTACTGGGCTATCCGTCGGCGGATCCTCGGCTATGAAACCCTCAACCCTTACGATATATGGGCACCTCTTAGTAAGGCACGGCCTGTCGTTGAATATAACCAAGCAGTTGATTGGTTGACCGAAGCCCTTGCACCTCTGGGCGATACCTATGTAGCCACCATGCGACAAGGCAGCCTAGAGAATCGCTGGGTAGACCGTTACCCCAACGAGGGCAAGTCAAGCGGGGCTTTCTCCAGCGGTTCCAAGGGTACCTACCCCTTCATCATGATGAGCTATGCCAATTCGCTTGAGAGCATGAGTACCCTTGCCCATGAATTGGGTCACTCCATGCACTCCTATTTGACATGGCAGCACCAACCTGTTATTTATTCAGGTTACTCGTCATTTGTGGCCGAGGTGGCATCTAATTTCCACCAAGCCATGCTGCGGGACTATCTGTTTAAGCACAATCCCGACCCCGGCTTCCAAATTGCTTTGATTGAAGAGGCCATGTCGAACTTCCATCGCTATTTCTTCATCATGCCAACGCTGGCCCGCTACGAGCATGAAGTCCACCAACGGGTGGAGCAAGGTGGTAGCCTGACGGCTGACGACATGATTAAACTCATGACGGAGCTATTCAGCGAGGGTTATGGCGGTGAAATGCATGTAGACCATGACCGCGTTGGGATTACGTGGGCGCAGTTCCCGCATCTCTATGCCGCCTACTATCCCTTCCAATATGCAACAGGCATATCGGGTGCTCATGCCTTAGCCAGCCGTGTCTTGGCAAATGAACCGAATGCCGCTGAAGATTATCGTGGCTTCTTGTCGTCCGGCAGTTCTGGTTATCCGATTGATGTACTGAAGAAGGCTGGGGTTGATTTGACTACCCCCGAACCTGTCGAGCAAACCTTTGCTATTTTGACCCAATACATTGACCGCCTCGATCAACTGACCCGCTAAATCGCCTGATGTCGGGCAAGGTGGTAGCCCCACTTTGCCCGAACTTGTTTCAAGCCCCTGAATCTTGGATAATAGAGCGAGAGAGGTTGCCATGTCGGAACAAGCATTGCCGCAATTTGTTGAAGATAGTCGCCCTGTTGCCCAATCTCGCCCACGTGCATCCATTTTGCAAATGGACTTGTATTTGTTGGCGGTGGTAGGGTTGCTGTGCGCTGTCGGGTTGTTGATGGTTTATTCCGCCAGTATCGATGCGTCCTTTCTGGCAACTGAAGACTCCTCAACCACCTATTTCTTCCGCCGTCAGTTATTCCCAAACCTGTTTGTGGGGATTATCGCCCTGTACGGTCTGGCACGTATAGATTACCGCATCTGGCGACGCCTAAGCCCGCTGCTCATGCTGGCAATTATCATTGCGCTCTTACTCGTGCTGGGCTATGGGGATGAACGGCTGGAGGCACGGCGCTCATTGTTGAGTGGCTCTTATCAACCCGGTGAGGCTGCCAAGCTGGTAGTGGTCATTTATATGGCGGCGTGGCTGGCATCCAAGCGCCAGAAAATTCGCAATATCACCTATGGTCTGATTCCCTTTACCATCATGGTTGGCACCGTAACGGTTTTGATTGTTCTGCAACCCGATATTTCGACGGCTGCCAATATTCTAGCCACTACCTTAACAATGTTTTTCTTGGCGGGTGCTCATTGGCTCCAATTGGGTGCGCTAACGGGTGCGGCGCTAGTGGCAGGCTGGACAATTTCTACACAATTTGAATACGCCCAGCGTCGTATTAATGACCACCTTGCGGCTATTGAGAACCTCACCCTTGCCAATGACCATGTGCAGGCCGCCATTGTGGCCTTCTTAGATGGTGGCTTGTTCGGGGTCGGTCTGGGTGAAGGCCGCCAAAAGTATGCTATCCCCTTCCCACATACCGATAGTGTGTTCGCGGTGATTGGCGAGGAGTTGGGGCTGTTTGGCTGCTTTATTGTGATTGCCCTATATGTGCTGATGGTGATACGTGGCTTCAAAATTGCGCGAGAGGCACCTGATGCGTTTGGCTCCCTGCTGGCGTCGGGCATTATCATCTGGCTGGTATATGACGCCTTGTTGAATATCGCGGTAATGACAGCCCTTGTCCCACCAACTGGTGTACCCTTGCCTTTTATCAGCTTTGGAGGGTCAACCTTGGTGGCCGCAATGGCGGGCATTGGCTTGGTGCTATCCGTTTCACGGGTGACGGCCTTAACCCCGCCCGAAGAACGTCAAGCGGCATGGTTGCCAGTGGTTGCTGAGGAAAAAACCAAGCCTGAACCCCAGAAAGCGGTCAAGCGCCCGCCGATGGTCGATAAGCGCACAGTAAAAAAGGCCCAAGTTGCTCGTCAACGCCAACGCAAAGAAGAACTAGAACGCATCCGTCAAGAGCCGCGTCCAGAAAGCGCCCCCGTCAATTTTGATGTGGCGCTGGATACCATTGATGCGCCATCAACCGATGCTGCGCCACAGGATTTAGCAGAATCCCATGAGGAAGGAACAACCGTTGACCCGAATTCTGATCTCAGCGGGCGGGACCGGCGGGGGCGTATATCCCGCATTAGTTGTGGCTAATGCCCTACGTAAGCAAGCCGACCTTCATTTTGTGAGCAGCGCCGTCGGCATTGAGAATGACCTTATCCAACGTGCTGGTCTGCCTTTGGTCGCATGGAATCGGGTACAGGGCGGGCCGCTGCATGGGGTTAATCCGCTGATTAAGTTGGTCAGTCTGGTGCGCCTTTTCATCGGTATCCTTCAGTCTTTTTGGCTGTTGCTATGGCGGCGTCCAGCAGCGGTTTTCTTGACAGGCGGCTGGGTCAGCATTCCAGTGGCAATCGCCGCTTGGCTCTACCGCATCCCCACTATCATTTTTGTACCAGATATTGAGCCGGGGCGCACACTCAAGGTCTTGGGGCGATTTGCACGGGTCATTACCGCAACCGTTGGCGACACGGCTCGCTATTATCCCGCCCATAAGCAAGTTATTGAAACGGGCTATCCCTTACGATCCGAGTTGTTGACAGCTACCCGCGAGGCCGCCATTGAGCATTTTGGCCTTGATGCCAACCAGCGCACGCTCTTGGTATTTGGTGGTAGCCGAGGCTCACGTGCCTTAAACCGTGCAGTTTACACCCAACTTGACCAACTTATGGCAATCCCTGACTTGCAGATAATCCATATTTCCGGCAAATTAGATGCAGCCGAAGTGCAGGCGGCTTATACCAAGCTTCCTGCCGAGTGGCAAGCCCGCTATCATGTGCGGGACTATGTGCATGAGATGGGATTGGCTTTTGCAGCGGCGGATTTAGTGCTGAGTCGGGCGGGGGCCAGTACCTTGGGTGAGTTGCCCTTGTTCGGATTGCCCGCCGTCTTGGTGCCATTGGCCTATGAATGGCACTACCAAGAAGTCAACGCCGATTGGCTAGCGAGTCAGGGAGCCGCTATTCGCCTAGATGAAACTGAAATTGACAAGCTTATTCCGCTGCTAAAAGATGTGCTGACTACCCCTGACCGTCTGAACCAGATGGCAACCGCAGCACGCCAATTAGCATGCACTGATGGAGCCGAGAACATCGCTCAAATCATTTTGAGCCAAACGATTAAGGGATGACCAATGATACAACTCAGTAGTTTTCTTTGGTTTTGCATAATTTTATTTGGAACCATTGGCTATTTGCGCGGATTCGGCAAAGAATTTGTTGCGCTGTCAGGTATTATTCTCGCCCTATTTACACTAGTCCAGTTTGATAATTTTTTTGAGAGCATTGGTCAAGGGTCGGGTCTTGCCCAAGTGTTTTATGTCAAAGCCATCTTTTTGGGGGTTGTCGCTTTCTTCTCGTATCAAACCCCGCCTGATCGCATCACTCCAACTAAATGGCGTGGTAAAGGAAGTGGTGCCCGTGATGAATGGCAAAACCGTATCCTTGGTGCCATTACTGGTGGTGTCAATGCCTACCTGCTTTTTGGCTCACTCTGGTATTTCATGGATCAACTGGCCTATCCTCTGTCACCAAGTGTAGCAGCCCCTCCTCCCGATTCAAGTAGTGCAGAAATGGTATCCATTCTGCCCTTAGTATGGATGCAACAAGGGAACTTGTTGACAGTGGCCGTGATTTTGCTGTTCTTATTCATTTTGATTGCGATTATCTAATCTTGGCGTTTCAACTGGTTTCAGGTCAACATATTCATGTGGTAGGCATCGGTGGTTTTGGCATGTCAGCCATTGCCCGCGTGTTATTAGAAACGGGCTATACCATCAGCGGCTCTGACCAAAAAGCCAATGCCCTGACTGCCAGCCTTGAAGCCGCAGGCGCTCAGATTATGATTGGACATAATGCCGCTAACGTTGGCTCCAATGTTGACGTATTGCTGGCAAGTTCCGCTATTCCAAGCACCAACCCCGAAATCGAAACCGCCTATCAACGTGGTATCCCCGTTCTGCACCGTCGAGATGCAATTGGCGCATTGACGGCTCCTTATCAAACCTTAGCGGTATCGGGGGTACATGGCAAGACGACCACCACAGCCTTACTCTGCCATGTCCTTACTGAAGCAGGCCTCGACCCTACCGCAATTGTCGGCGGAGTCATGAATAGCACAGGTACCAATGCCTGTGTTGGGCGAAGCCAATGGTTTGTGATAGAAGCTGACGAGTATGGGGAAATGTTCTTGGGTTTGCGCCCAGCGGTTGCGATTGTCAATAATATTGAGCATGACCATCCTGACCAGTTCCCTACCCTTGCCGTGATGGTCGATACTTTTCGGCGCTTTATTGAACAGACTGAGGGCGTGGTGGTGGCAGGGATTGATAGTCCGCCTGTTGCCGAACTCATCCATAACCGCCCTGATACACTTACCTATAGCCTTGAGAACCTAAACGCTGATTGGGCTGCCTCCGACATTCAGCCGCACGCCAGAGGGGTGACGACCTTCACACTCTATCATCAAGGCCAGTCACAGGGCACGGTTGAGTTGAGTCTGATGGGGAAGCACAACGTCGAGAATGCGTTGGCGGTGATTGCAACGGCTCACCATATCGGCATTCCGCTATCCACCATTCAAACTACACTTGATACCTTCCAAGGCACTGCCCGCCGCTCTCAAATTATGGGGCGAGTAGGAGGTGTGACCCTTGTCAATGATTATGCCCATCACCCCACCGCTATCCGCCTGACGCTAGAAGCATGGCGTGGCATTGAGGGACAATTATGGGCTGTCTGGCAACCCCACACCTATAACCGTCTCCGCGCTCTAGCTGATGATTTTATGCACGCTTTTGGCGATGCTGACCATGTGCTGATTACCGATGTCTATTCGGTGCGGGAGGAGCCAACCCCCGGTTTGAGTGCGCCCGACCTTGCCGAGCGGATGCCTCATCCCGATGCCCGCTATAGTGGCGGCTTTGAGGCCAGCGCAAGTCTGCTAGAGCAAACGGTTAAAGCGGGTGATTGCGTGATAATTTTCAGCGCGGGCGATGCACCCCGTATTGGCGAGATTTTGCTGGAGAGGCTACAGCCATGAGCCTAGAAGTGATCGCCGACTTAACCGTCCTTTACAATGAACCCTTAGCCAAATATACCGCCGCTCGCTTGGGTGGCCCTGCTGATACCGTTGCGATTGCCCGCACCCGCCAAGCATTGTTGGAAGCCGTTATCTATGCTCACCAACAGCATATCCCCTATTGGGTACTCGGCGGGGGAGCCAATGTCTTGGTGGCGGATGGGGGTGTGCGCGGCTTAGTGATTATCAACCACACCAAGGGCGTTGAGATTGACCCCGCTACAGGACGGGTACAGGCCGAGAGTGGCGTGAGTCTGATAACCCTTGCGCGGCGTTGCCTAGTACAAGGGCTAAAGGGGCTTGAGTGGGCGGTCAGCATTCCGGGTACGCTGGGCGGGGCAGTGGTCAATAATGCAGGCGCACATGGCGGCGATATGGCGGGTAATCTGGTGCAGGCTATCATCATGGATATAGAAGCATCGTATGAACCCAGCGTGTGGCCTGTCGAGCGCTTGGCCTATGCTTATCGCTATAGCATCCTCAAAGGCCAGCATCAGTATTTGGTACTAGACGCCACCCTCCAACTAGAGGCAGGCCACGACCCTCATGAATTGACCGTTACAGCGGATGGCTTTATCGCGCACCGCAAGCGTACCCAGCCCCCCGGCGCAAGTTTGGGAAGTATGTTTAAGAACCCCAGTGGCGATTATGCCGGACGCTTGATTGAAGCGGCTGGCCTCAAGGGACATCAGGTCGGCGGGGTACAGATTTCGCCTATCCATGCTAATTTTTTCATCAATCTCGACGCAGGTACTGCTACTGACTATCACGCTCTCATTGAACTGGTTCAATCCCAAGTCTTAGCTCGATTTGGGGTTGAACTTGAATTAGAAATTGAATTGCTAGGGGATAAATAGATGCGGGCAATGGTACTATGGGGATTAATTTTAGTGGCACTAACCGCCTGTAGTCCCGACCCCCAACCTGTGCGTGCTGCCCGCTATTTGATGGATGGATTAGCCGATAATGATGAGAGTCGCATTGAACGGGGCCTGTGTATGACGGTGCAAGAGAACCCCAATCTGATGGTCATGGGGCCGCTCATAACTGCCTATCAAGCTGATACCCTGCCTGATTTCGAGCGCCGTGAGGTCAGATACAAGGTGTTGACGGCGGAGACTTATGAGGCTGTTGTCGAGATTCGTATCCCCGACCAACCAAATTATTACCTCCTCAGTACCGTTGAGGATAGAGGGTGGTGTATATGTGGGGATATGAGGGCTGATGAATGGAATGATAATCAAGTGCGTGGCGTTGCAATTCAGCAGTGCCGAACACCGCAACTGCGTTAAGGGCTTATGTCTTCAGTAGGAAAGCGCCGCCGTGAGCGGATACAGGCCAAACGAATCGCTGATAAAGAAAATGCTGAGGGGCATGTCAGCAAGGCCCCCGGTCGCCTAGCGCGTGTCAGCCGTCGCAAGGCCATGCGCGATGCCCGCCAAACCGATACGGGCGATATTCGGGCGGAGTTACCTGTCTTTATTCCAGATGGGGACTTGACCAAGCCAGAGCTATCCTTGCGTCAACGCCGTCTATTGCGTCGGCGTGTGAAGGAACGCCAAGATGGATTAGATCGGCCTGATGAGCGGGTGCGGCCTATCGGGGTTATTTGGATTTCATGGCGCTGGCTATCGGGTAGTATTTCTCTCTTTCTGATTATCCTCTTGTATTTTATGCTAGGGAGCGACGCATTCATTATTGATACCATTGCCGTTGGGGGTGAGCGCTACCTTACACCTGAACAAGTTTTTGAGGCAACCGGTGCGGCTGACCGTAACCTTTTTAAGTTGGACGCCCGTTCCATTGAGGCACGGCTGGAGACGAACCCTAGTATCGGCAAAGCCGAAGTCTACATCGGATGGCCGCCTAATGCCGTGTCGGTCTTTATTACCGAGCGTGACCCCGCGCTAATTTGGGAACAGGGCAATTTTCGGGTATGGGTCGATGTCAACGGTATTGTGATGTTCCAACGTGAGGAGCGGGATGACCTCTTGCGGATTGTGTATCCCGATGAAAACCTTGACGCCTTGACCACTGGTGACAGCATTGATTGGCAAATTGTCGCAGGAGCATTGCAACTGAAGTCAAAACGGCCTAGCATAAAGGTCATGTTGTATGATCCAGTCAAAGGGCTGGGGATACGCGAAGAGGGCAATTGGGTGGCATGGTTCGGCATTGGCTTGGGGATGGAACAACGCTTATTGGTTTATGATGCGATTGTGAATGCGTATTATCCGAGCATTCAATTTGAAGAGGTCGATGTCTCCGACCCGCATCATCCCACCTTTGTTGACCGCTTTTATCAGCAGTAGGAATTTATGGGCGAAATCGTTGTAGGAATTGACATCGGTACCACCAAAATCTGCACCCTTGTGGGTGAAGTCCGCGCCAAGGATACCTATATTCTCGGCGTGGGGGTTGAACCTGCTCAGGGCATGAAAAAAGGCATGGTAACTGATGTAGATACATTAAGCGCCAGCATTTCATCTTCAGTGCATAAGGCCGAGCGAGCCAGTGGCTATGAGATTGGGCGGGCCTTTGTCTCGCTGTCTGCCACCAATGCCCAGAGCATCAATAGCAATGGTATGACGGGCATCTCTGGCAGCCGCGAAGTCGATGACATGGATATTCAGCGGGTGATGGAGGCAGCGCGGGCCGTGCCTATCCCACATGGGCGCGAGTTGCTGCATGTGATTCCCCGTCGTTTTAATCTGGATGACTACATTGGCATCCGCAACCCCAAGGGCATGCACGGCTATCGGCTAGAGGTCGATACCCATATTATTGTCAGTTCTAGCACCAGTATGCGGAATTTTGAGAAGTGTGTGGAGAAGGCGGGTGTTTATATTGACCGCTTTATTCTCAACCCCTTGGCAGCAGGTGATGTGGTCTTGACCCCCACGGAGCGCGAGTCGGGGGTGATGGTAGTCGATATTGGTGGCGGTACAACTGATATTGCCATTTTTGTGGAAGGGTCGGTTTGGCATACTGGCTCGGTAGCCGTTGGCGGGCAATTGGTCACCAATGATATTGCACATGGCCTGAGCCTGCCTTTTGAAATTGCTGAGTCGGTCAAATTGGACTATGGTCATGCCGACCCCCGTGAGATTAACCAACTCGAGACTTTTCCGGTGCAGCCTTTCGGTGAGGAGCGTTTGAGCAAAGTCAAGCGTAGCGACCTCGCTATGATTATCAACGCCCGTGTCACTGAGTTGTTTGAGTTGGTGTTGGAAGAAGTGCGTCAAAGTGGACACGAGGGGCTGTTGCCTGCGGGTGTGGTGTTGACGGGGGGTGCCAGTTTACTACCGGGAATGCGGACAATCGCCCATCATACCCTGAAAATGCCCGCTCGGTTGGCTCAACCAGAGAGTATTAGCGGCATGACCGATATGTTGCGTAGCCCAGCCTTTAGTACCTCCGTAGGATTGCTACGACTGGGTCTTATCATGGATATTGAAGATAACCGCCGTGATTCATTCCGTCGGAATGGACGACCAGAGAACAACAGCGGGTTAGGCAAATGGCTAGGGGGCCTGTTTAAGCGCTTCTTGCCTGAAGATGAGCAATAAGCGCATCGTTTGAACAGAATTCTAACAATTGACTTTCGCCTAACTAATTTTTGACGTACAATCTACAACTATCCGCTGGCTCTTGCGAAGAGAGGGAGCAAATAATAAACATGAATGATCAACTTTTCTTAGGTCATGAGGATAATTTTGCCAATATTAAAGTTATTGGCGTTGGTGGTGGCGGAAGTAATGCCGTCAACCGAATGATTGATGAAGGGATGGGTGGTGTTGATTTTATTGCAGTCAATACCGACTCACAAGCCTTGCTCCTGAGTAAAGCCAAAACCCGCGTGCGGATTGGCGATAAATTGACACGTGGGCTAGGTGCGGGTGGTAATCCCGAGGTCGGGCGTAAAGCCGCTGAAGAAAGCTCCGATGAAATTTATGAGGTGCTGCGCGGCTCTGATATGGTGTTTATCACCTGTGGCATGGGCGGTGGAACAGGAACGGGTGCCGCACCAATTGTGGCAGGTGCTGCCCGTGAACTGGGTGCTTTGACCATCGGAGTTGTGACTCGCCCCTTCACTTTTGAAGGCGCACGACGTATCCAAACTGCTGAAGCTGGCATCGAAGCCCTCAAGAGCCAAGTAGATACGCTAATTGTCATTCCCAATGACCGCTTGCTGCAAATTGTGGACAAACGCGCCAGTCTGCAATCGGCCTTTGCGATGGCTGATGACGTCCTGCGCCAAGGTATTCAAGGTATCTCGGAACTGATTACTGTCCCCGGTTTGATTAACCTTGACTTCAACGACGTGCGGACAATTATGAGCGAAGGTGGTGCGGCCCTGATGGCGGTCGGGCGTGCAACGGGTGAAGACCGTTCCCGTGTTGCCGCCGAACACGCTATCTCCAGCAATCTGTTGGATGTGACCATTGATGGCGCACGCGGTATCCTCTTCAATGTGACGGGTGGCCCCAACATGAGCCTCTTTGAGGTTAATGAAGCGGCTGCCATCATCAAAGAGACGGCTCACCCCGATGTCAATCTCATCTTTGGTGCTGTGATTGACGAGAATATGGGTGACGAAATCCGCATTACGGTGATTGCAACGGGCTTTGACCGTGACCGTGTAGTGCGCCGACCAACCACCACCACCAATCAACAAAGTAGTGGATGGGTATCGTCGTCATCTCAGCATCATCACCACCAATCACAGCAACAACAGCAGCAAATGTATCAAGCACCGCAACCCGTCTATCAACCTGTTGAGCCGCCCATGCCGCCGCAGCCCCAACAACCGATGACGCCTCCCCCGCCCCCTCAAGCGGTTGAGCGTCAGGTGCAGCAGCAGCCACCTAGCAGCCAACAGCCCAAATCATCGTCCCAACAACCCCCGCGTGTCCCTCCGCGTGGGATGGATAATAGCGACGACGATTTGGAAATCCCGACATTTTTGCGGAAACGCTAAAGCCTTTTCTCTTCGCAGAGCCAAACCCCTGAATAGCGCATATTCAGGGGTTTTCAGTTTTATTCTTTATTGACAGTCGCCCTTGATTCAGGTACCATCACGCCGTTGCCGCCCTCTGTTGGAGGGTCGTTTTGTATAACGAAAGGAAAGCTATGAGCAATTTAACGTTCATGACCTCACCACAGTTTTTCTTCACCTCCGAGTCTGTGACTGAGGGCCATCCTGATAAAATCTGTGACCAAATATCGGACGGCGTGCTAGACGCTATCCTAACCAATGACCCCTATGCCCGTGTTGCTTGCGAAGCCTCGACCACAACGGGCTTAGTTTTTGTTTTTGGCGAAATTACGACCAACACCTATGTTGATATTCCTTCTGTGGTGCGCGGTATTGTGCGTGATATTGGCTATACTCGCGGCAAGTTTGGCTTTGATGCCGATACCTGCGGTGTGTTTGTAGCCATTAATGAGCAGTCCAGCGATATTGCCCAAGGCGTTGATCAAGCCCTTGAACTGCGCGAGAAGCAGATGACCGATGCTGAACTGGATGCCATCGGTGCAGGCGACCAAGGCATGATGATTGGCTTTGCTTGTAACGAGACTCCAGAACTGATGCCTCTGACCATCACCTTGGCCCACAAACTGACCCAACGGCTCTCTGTAGTGCGGCGTGACGGCACCCTGCCTTACCTGCGACCCGATGGCAAGAGCCAAGTCACAGTTGAATATGCCTATGGCAAACCCAAGCGCATTGACACGGTGCTGATTTCGGCCCAACATGCCCCCGACATCACCAATGAGCAAATTCGCCACGATATTATTGAGCATGTGATTAAGCCGATCCTTCCGGCTGAATTGGTGGATGAAGACCTCAAGATTTATGTCAATCCCACGGGGCGCTTTGTAACGGGCGGCCCCAAGGGTGATGCTGGCCTCACTGGACGCAAGATTATTGTGGATACCTATGGTGGGGTGGCGCGGCATGGTGGTGGTGCGTTCTCTGGTAAGGACGCCACCAAGGTTGACCGTTCAGCAGCATACATGGCCCGCTATGTTGCCAAAAATGTGGTAGCGGCTGGCTTGGCGGATCGGTTCGAGTTGCAGGTCTCCTATGCCATTGGCGTGGCGCATCCGCTTTCGGTTGCGGTTGAGACCTTTGGCACCAACCATGTCCCTGAAGCCACCATCGAAGCCTTGATTAAAGAACACTTCGACATGCGTCCAGCAGCCATTATCCGCGACCTTGACCTCCGCAAGCCGCAATTCCGTCAAGTGGCGGCCTACGGTCACTTTGGGCGTGATGATTTGGATGTGGCGTGGGAACGCACCGATAAAGCAGACATGTTACGGCAAGCGGCTGGCTTGGCCTAAGCAAAACCGCGGGCTTGGTGAACGATGACCAAGCCCGCCAGTTTTTTATTGGGGGTATTTGCCCGTTACTTTTACAACAAATCCGTGCAAACGATGGAACCACTGCGCGTTTTCAAAGAACATGAAGGGGCAATAGCCATCAACCACATCAATCTGATGGGCTTGGCAATAGTCGAGGGCGGGTTGACTAACGGCCCCAATCCCTTCACCACGATGCATCCACACCCGTTTAACGCCTGCTGTCGCACAATCCTGCACCACCCCTTCCGTGGCCTCAGATGGCGTGATGATTAAGGCATTTTCCACAGGTGGCTCAATATCTTGGACATGGGCATAGCATTTGAGACCCGCAATCTCATCGGCATTGGGATTGACGGGGATAACCTCATAGCCACGCTTCTGAAATTCATTAAAGAGGATACGGCTGAAGTCTTTGTCCTGACGTGATAGACCCACAAACGCCAGCCGTTTTTGACCGAGAAACGCTTGAATTTGCTCAAGGCTTGCCATGATGCGTTTTTGCTCCTTGGTACCATCTACCAAGATACGGGGAGCAAGGTCGAGTTTTAAGTATCATCTAGCACCTTCCACACCCTCCGAAAATCACAACAAGGCATTGGCAAGGCGTTTCATACCCTGTCGGATATGTTCAGGCTTGGCGGCTGCATAGCCCAACACCAAGCCTCCCCGCGCCAAGTGCTGGAGGGCATAATCTGAAAGGGGCAAGGTCTCAATGTCATAGGTTGTGGCCCGCCGTGCCATTGCCGTATCGTTCATATCAGGAGGAAGCCAGCCGACAGTGTGCATGCCTGTATCCATTACGCCGAGTTCTAAGAAACCGCCGAGTTCGCGTTGGGCGGCGTCCATAAACACCGCTTGGCGTTCCTCATATAAGACCCGCATCCGTCGGATATGGCGTGCGAGATGCCCATCGTGGATGAAATCGGTGAGGGTCGCTTGTAAAATAGGCGAGACCCCGCGATGAATCAGCGCTTGGGCGTTGGTGAAGGCGTCCACCACCGCAGGCGGCACCACCAAATAGCCAACCCGTAAGGCGGGAAACAAGACTTTACTAAAGGTGCCGAGGTAGATGACCTTGCCTTCAGTATCTAGCCCTTGTAGAGCGGGAATAGGACGCCCTGTATAGCGATACTCACTGTCATAATCATCCTCAACAATCCACGCATTAACCCGCCCAAGGAGCGTGAGGCGACGGGCAAGGCTCATGGTGACGCCAATTGGGAATTGATGTGAAGGAGTGACATAAACCAGTCGCACATCTCCGCGATAATGGGGGGGAATCATCAATCCCTCCTCATCAACAGGCATTGGTATTACCTTAGCGCCCGCGGATTGAAAAGCCCCCCGCGCCCCTAGATAACCGGGGTCTTCTAGCCATACTGTATCACCTGTATCCAGCAAAAGACGTGCTACCAAGTCCAACGCCTGCTGAGACCCACTGCAAATGATGACCTGTTCGGGTTCGCAGTTCACAGCCCGTGATGCTTTAAGATAGCTGGCGATAGCTTCTCGTAGGGGGCGGTATCCACCTGCCTCGCCATACTGAAATAAGCGCCCCGCTTGGCGATAGCGCCGTGTCTCCAACTTTGCCCATAAATCGAAAGGAAATTCATCAAGGGCGGGTATCCCATGAGCAAAGATAAAATCACGGTTGGCCTTGCGACTAATCGAGGCGGGTGTGAGTGCCAACAACATCCCCCGCTTGGAAAGACCTCGCTTGGCACTAAAGGTCTGTGGTTGCGGGTTAGTAAGGGGTCGTGCGGTTAATAATTCTTCGGGCAGGGTATAGGTTACATAGGTGCCAGAACCGACCTCTGCCACCAAATAACCCTCCGCCAAGAGTTGGTCAAAGGCAGTCACAACTGTGTTGCGAGAGACCCCCAAGGTGATCGCCAGTTCACGGGTTGAGGGCAATCTCAGGCCCGCTTCTAACTTTCCAGCTAAAATAGCCTCTGCCAAGCGCTCGTAGATTTGCTGGTAAAGTGCTGTATTTGAAGCATGATCGAGAGTAATGGTTGCCAGTGATAGCGCATTGGAAAGTTTAGTCATCGTCTATCTCTCGTTAAAAGTGGTATGTATAGTTTGTGCAATAATGGCTCTTTTGAGCGGGCCAATGTGTCGCTATCTTATATCATGGAGGTTAATAAAGCCATGCAATTATTCGACTTGAATAACATCATCACCGAACAGGTCACATCTGACCCTCTTTATCATGAATTTTTGCGGGTGCCCGCTATGAGTTTAGGGCTGTATATTCTGCCTGCTCACAGTACCGACCCCCAACAACCCCACAACGAAGATGAGGTCTATTATGTAGTTTCTGGCAGAGGGATGATTGAAGTAGCAGGCGAGAATCAGTCTGTACAAAGTGGCACCATTGTCTATGTTCCCGCCCATGCCCCGCATCACTTTCATAGCATTACCGAAGATTTGACAATTGTGGTGTTCTTTGCACCCGCTGAAACAGGAGACTAGCATGAGCCAAGACTATACCACCCTGCCCCGTACCCATGTCCGCTATAGCAAGCGGGCCGTTGAGGACGAAGGCTGGATCAAGGATTTTCTGAAGCGTGCGCCAGTGGGGGTACTAGCGACAGTGTATGGGCAGCAACCCTTTATCAATAGCAATCTCTTTGTCTATGATGAGGCGGCTCATTGCATCTATATGCACACTGCCAAAGATGGGCGTACCCGTGCCAATGTTGAAGAACAGACTAACGTCTGCTTTAGTGTGTTTGAGATGGGGCGTTTGTTGCCTGCTGATACCGCACTAGAGTTTAGTGTGGAATATGCAGGGGTGGTGGTCTTCGGTACGACGAGTATCATTGAGGATGATGCCGAGCAAACCCGCGCCTTGCAACTCCTCCTTGATAAGTATTGCCCACACCTGAAGCCAGAGCGTGATTACCGCCCCATTCACCCCGATGAGCTAAAACGCACCAGCGTCTATTGCATTCATATCGAGGAATGGAGCGGTAAACAGAAGCAAGTTGGGCCAGACTTCCCCGGTGCGTTCACCTATCCCTATCAAGAAGGTTAATGTGCAGGTGGGTCGCGGCGCGGGGGTGGTGCTGGTGGGGGTGGATAATTCTGCCCCCCTTGCGGTGGAACCTGCGGTGGGGCTGGTGCTGGCGGGTACTGGGGCGGGTATTGAGGTGGTGGATAGCCCCCTTGCGGCGGATAACCGCCATAGGGCTGCTGATAAGGCGGGGGTGGGGCTGGTGCATAGACAGGCCGACGGCGCATGTTCGGTGGATCAAAGAAGCGGAATAACACCCAAAACGTGACCAATGTCGCAAACAGCAGCCCAACTACGACAGTGAGTACCACCATAGGCGTTTGTTCAAATACCTGTAAATATTCCCCTTGGGGATTCAGCAGAGTATGGGCAAAAGCAAAGAAAACAGGTGCAAATCCTGCCCCCCAAACCAGCGGATTCCAGCGAAAAATCTGGGTGCCTGCTGTCAAAGATAGTGGCACCATCTCAAAGAAAGCAGTTTCTAGACCAACCACGAATAAGGCCAACCCCAGTGCTAGACCAAGTTGAGTCAAGGGGGCGACAAACTCTAGTTGGTCACCGCTGAGGGTTTGCTTGCCTGATTCGTGAATAAGGGCAGTTAAGCCCCAACCAAGCGCCCCAAAAAATATCACCACACCAATGGTTGTCAGGGCAAGGATAGCATCACGGGCGCGGGGTTCATCCTCCATATCAACATCCACACCGCCCGGCGTGCCGAACAAAATACCGGGGCTGATGCCCACCAAGCGCGAGAACAAGGTTGTGATAATCGCAAACCCAAGGTTGGCAGGATAGATGCCAAAACGGGAAGTCTTACGCCAAAAACGGGCCACCTGCCGCTGGGCAACATCTCCCGCCAAGCTAATCAGGCCAACACTCGCCGCCAATACGATTGCTAATTGGATACCTTCGGGAGACAACAGACTCGTCCCCGGCTCTAAGAATGCAAAGATAATACCGTAGAGGGCAAAGACAACGATAATGACGACCCCACCCAAGCATCCTCGCCGCACATCTTGAGAGACCAAGAACTTGAGTGCCCGCAACGGCCAAAAGATTTTGTCTAGATAAAGATAGACCAGCCATGCCTCTAGCTCTTTTTCATAGTTTCGCACCAGATTATTGAGCATGGTACTCAGCAAACCAAAGAGCAAGGCAAATATAATGGCAAGCGAGGTATTGGTTACAACCACATCCTCATCAGTTGAGACTTCACTAGGCAAGGGTACCTTAGCGAACATTTCGCGCTTTTCGACAACTTCATTGAGGGTAGCGCTACCCGTTTCTTCAATCAGTTCACCGCCTACTCGTTGGCGGACAACGGGTAAATCAATTAACTCGCTACCCCCTAAGCCATTTGTAGAGACAACAATCACCCCCACCATCACGGCTGAACCCAGCCCGAAAAACAAGATAGCCAGAGTTGAGAGTTTATTGAGACATCCAAACATGTACTCACCTCATCCGTTTATGTTAGGCAGGTCGGGGTCTTCATTCCGCATATCCCGATAGCCCATATCAAGCATCCATTGGCATATCACCACTGTACCATAACGGGGGGTAAGCGGGATACCATCCTCACGAGGGAATCCATCATAGCCGCGAAAATAGCCATAGGTACCCGTTAGCTGCTCGGCGGCGGCGGGCGATAGTTCGGCATCGCCAATCGCAATGGCGTGAATGTGAGGTGTTAGATTTTCGCGCTCATCCCGATAGAAAGCGGCAAAACCCGCCAAACGCAGGGCGTCAATCAGGCGCGGAATATCCTCCCATTTGATGTCGTAATCATAAGGGATATTGCGGACGGTGAGGTCTACCGCCCCACCCCCATCATGGGTACCAAAACTCGCAGCGACTCCACCGGGGTTATAAGAGCCTTGGGTAATGCCTGCACCTGTAATGGGAATAGTTCCTCCGTAGAGTTCTTGGGCACGTTCCAGCATCCAAAGTGTGCGCTGATTGAGGGTAGCATAACCAACTTGCACACGGGTGTAATCATCAGGGGGGTGCATACATCCGGCTGGTTCTGGATAGCCGGGGGTGGGGGCTGGACGTGGAATACGAGTCGGTGTGGCATTGGGGTCAATTGGACGATAAACCACACGGGCGGGTGTAGTTGGAGCATCGGCAGCAACGAGGCTGCACGCCAATACTGCGCTCAACACAAGGATAAAGACAAATTTAGGCATGGGCAGTGACCTTTTTTATTATGAGGATAACGAACCCACTGGGTGAGCGCTCAACGCCGACCCGCCTACTCCTCGGCGGTGTCTTTGGGGTGCATCTCGTTTTCTTCGAGCATCTCTAAGATCGCTTGGCCGGTAATGAAAACGCGCCGCATCCCCGGCGGTTGGCTGGCCCGAATCTGTCCAGAGGCAATGGCTCGCTTCACGGTACTCAAGCTAACATTCAATATCTCAGCAACCTCCGTGCGGGAGTACACGCGGTTGGGTTCAATGGGTGGGCGGGTTGAATGATGGTTGGGTTTTTTGCTCATAGTTTCAAGTATAAGCCCCTTCTCCGCTTAGGCAAATAGTATCGCAAAGGCTGATATTGGATGTAGGCTGCTGCCAGCAGTCGCAAGAATGCCCCTCCTACTAAAATAGATACCATCGACAAACTGCTAGTCAGATTGGTACCCACCAATGGCGCAATAAACATCGCCACAAAGATGATTTGGTTATAGAGCAAGGTGTAGGGTGTTACTTGGTCATTAGGTGTATTTTCGGTAAAGAAGCCGAATAACGCAATACCGACTGTTGACCATGAGGCCCCATTCAGCAAAGCCCCAAAAAGGGTTATCCATAGCTGGGGTGCCAGTGCAATCAACAAGGTAGATAGGGCAGTACCCACCATTGCGGGGGCTATCAGCGGACGGTGCCCAATGCGTTTGGTGATACGTGGCAAAACGGATGCTACGGTCATTCCGCCAACCAGTTCGCCCAATATAAAGAAGGACATAAACTGCTCATCGGCGTTCATGATGTCTACCAAATAGACCGGAATAAGCGGAAAAACAGAAAAGAAGGCGAAATGGCTCACAAAGGCAATGGCGATAACCTGTTGGAAACGCTTATCTTGCCAAGGACGTGCGCCAGAACGCTCCCGACGGGGTTGCAGTTGTTCAACAAACACGCTACGGGTGCGGCTCACATGCCATTGGCTAATCATGGTCAACGCAAAGGCTGATACAAACATCATTTGATAGTTGAGAGGAAATGCTATCGAGGTTAGCCAAAAGCCCATTGCCAAGGTACTCACCCCCAACGCCATGTTCATGACAAGGTGGCGCTTGCTGATCAGTTGTGTCATGCGCTCAGTTGAGATGGCTTCTCGCAGCATGGCAAGAAACATCACTGAGGAGATGCCTTGGGGGAAAGCGGGCAAAGCAATTGAGAAAATCAACCAAAGGGGCTGAAACTCTCGCGGAAATAGAGGCGTGAAAGCTGGCAGCAAGAACGAGAACCGAAAGCCAAAGCCGGGCCATAACACAGCACGGTCGGCGCTAGGGAAACGATGCCGCCACCATGTACTAAACATAGCCGCAAAGAATAAGACTAATGAGGGCATTGCCGACAGCCAGCCGATTTCCTGCGGGGAAGCATCAACCCGAATGGCATAAACAGCGAGGAAGCGAGAAGTAGCCGGCAGCGCTAACCCAAACCAGAAAATATCGAGTACCAGATGGCGAAAGTTCTTTTGTTCAACTTGTTCTGCGTGCATTCTGCATCAGCCTGCTTGTCTTTTTTTGGGATTAGGTTATGATTGTCGATATGTTGAAAAAATTCGATCAATCTCCACAAATAAGTCAGTTTTTGCGTACTATTTCCACAGCGATGGCAAAGCGCCGAGGCTTGCCGATGTTGATGGGGACACTGTTTTTGATTGCGAGCGGGCTGTGTTTTGCGGTTGTCATCCCTGCTCTAGTCATTTCTGACAATCTACCGACCCCCGCCTTGTGGCTGTGTCTTCCACTGGCCCTGTTTTATGTTGGGGTAATTATCGGCTTCATTGGCTTTATGCTGGCTACACCACTGGGAGAAGAGTACCGCTCTGGCTAACCCTCTTCTCGCGGCTGATGGCTCTGATGCGCTATTGGCGTTGCTTGACCAAGACCCCCATCTCGTTGACACGCTCAAAATAGGCCCTTGGCTTGATCTTGAACAAATGCAATGGTTAGCAGCTACCTACCCCATCCTGTTGCATTGTCATGATGGAGTCGTTCAACCACAACTCAATGCGCCCCAACTTGCTGGTTGGGTAGAGCAAACCGCCCCACCTTGGTTGTCGCTGCATTTGGGGTTACCGGAACACAATCCCTATTTATTTTGGCAACGTACTGGAATTCGCTGGCCCTTAGTTAACCAGAGGAAAGCAACTATAGCGGCCCTGCGAAATCTGGAGGCTTTGCACCGTGTAATCCATGTGCCGATTGCGCTCGAAAATCAGGCGCACCATCGGCACTCTGGGCATGATTACTTAGTCTCACCTTTGTTTATAAAAGAAATTGTGGAGAAAGGGAATACCCATTTACTCCTAGATTTGGGTCATGTGCGGGTATCGGCGGCGATGCGCCATGAAACGCCTGAATCCTACCTTGACCAATTGCCGCTTGAGCATGTCATTGAAATTCATGTGAGCGGGCCTGCGCTGTATCGGGGGCGCTTGCGTGACCTACATCATCCCCTTACTGCTGTCGATTATGACCTCTTGCGTTATACCCTCACACGCTGTTCCCAGTTGAAAGCCGTCACGCTTGAATACTACGGCCCCGTCGAGATTTTGCGTGACCAACTCCACCAGCTACGCCAGTTTATTCCGCCGTCCCCATCACCGTCAAATCATAGCGAGCAGGTGCGCCTCCCAAGTCATAGATAACGACCTCGTAGCTATCAACTTCGCCGGGGAGCAACTGGTCTTTGTTGATGAACTGGGTCTCGGTTGCCACCACATTATCTTGCTCATCCAAAACACTGACTATCACTTTAACCCCTCTGACCAAACGTGAGCCGCGATTGAGGAGTTGCCCACTAATGCGGAGATTACCAGCATCGGTATACGAAACAGGGTTTTGCACCACCTCAAAATTCTCTTCGCCATAGAAGGAACGCAACGAGAAATCAGCGACACGGGCTGCTGCTGCGAGTTCATAGCGGACGGCGTTGGCGGGGCGTCCACCTTCAAAACGCAGGCGGAAGGGGGCCGATTCGTGAGGGTGCAAGACATCCTGTGTCAAAATCAACGACTCTTCGCTGAGTTGATTGCCGCGCACATCGAAGATAGTCCCTGTTAGGCGAATGGCCTCAATTGAGGTCTCTTGGTTGTTGGTGACCGAGCCAGTGATATTAAAGCCCCCATCCTCATCCACCCAACTCAAATAACCTGAAAAACTGATATTGCCCGCATAGCTTAATCCTGCCACAACTTGCCCTTCCTGAATAAGCACATCAGGATTGGGGCGAAAAGTGTTAATCACCGTGCGGAGGGTATTAAGGGTGGCATCGCTGGCTTCGGTGACATCGGCCTCCAGTGCCGAGAAATAACGTCCATTGGGTTGCATAAAGATATTGAGTACCCGCGCCCCAATCGTCGGATAATAGCGCACGCCCGTTACGCGACGGCTGCCATCGGCTTGGTCAATCGCCTCGCCGATTTGTTGCCATTGGTATTCGGCTAAGTCTTGAGGGGGAAGATAGTTGCTGGCGGTCTGCAAGAAGGCTTCCCGCGACATAGGTTCGCCCGTGTTCACCACATAGACGGTCAGGCGTACCACACTCTGGGTGCCTTCTAGCTCCGAGAATTCAACCCGTACCCCGTTCTCATCGGGGAGGTCATTCGGAATCCAGCCCGAAGGGGTGCGAATACTAAAGACTCCGCTTTGGTGGCGATAAGTGATATAGCCCGCATCAGGAGCCGAGGCAGTGGCGACCTGCACCAAGGGTTCATCGGCGGGGGAGTTACATGCCGTCAACACCACCAATAAGCTCAACCATAATCCCAAAAACACGCGCATAGCTTAAAACACCTTTTCAGTTGCGGATGCGTCGGCTATTATCAAGACCTTGGCACGGGTGATGCCCAACTGGTCAAAGCCTGCGCTACATTGTACACGTATCAGACTACCTTTGAAAGGAACACCGCTATGGCACAATTAGAGGGGCGCGTCGCAGTTGTGACGGGGGCAAGTCGTGGAATTGGGCGTGGGATTGCACTTGAACTCGCCAAACGTGGGGCGAAAATTGTTGTGAATTATAACAGTAGTGCCGATGCTGCCAATGCGGTGGTTGCTGCCATTCAAGAGATGGGTGGCGAAGCCTTGGCGGTGCAAGCCAATGTTGCGGTACTGGATGATGCTACTGCCTTGATTAAGGCTGCTACCGACGCCTTTGGGCAAGTGGATATTGTGGTTAACAACGCAGGCACCACCCGCGACCAACTGATTATGATGATGAAAGAAGAGGATTGGGATACGGTGATGGATACCAACCTCAAGAGCGCGTGGAATGTCTGCAAGGCCGCGGTTCGCGGTATGGTTCGCAAGCGCTATGGTCGCATCATTAATATCACTAGCGTCAGCGGCATCGCTGGTCAAGCAGGGCAGACCAATTACAGCGCCAGCAAAGCGGGCATGATTGGCCTCACCAAGTCCTTGGCCCGTGAAGTCGCCAACCGCAACATCACCGTAAATGCAGTGGCTCCCGGTTTTGTGCCGACTGACCTGACCGCTGATTTACCCGCTGACCTCAAAGACCAGTTGCTCAACGCCATTCCCTTGCAACGCTGGGGCAATGTGGAAGAGGTCGCTTATGCTGTTGCTTTCTTTGCCTCCGACGAAGCCAGCTATATTACTGGGCAAGTGCTGGCAGTAGACGGCGGGCTGGTTATGGGATAGACTTGTCAATTAATCGATAATACATAAAAGGGTTTCAATGGCTACACTCCATAACCCCAATGATACAGTAACCATAGCGCCGGGGGTCTTGATAGCAATTGTCCGCAAAGCAGCCCTCTCGGTTGAAGGTGTGGTGCGAACCAGTAGCACACCCGGCGGGGTTGACCGCTGGTTTCGGCGGCAAACCACCGATGATGGTCTTCGACTCGAAATTGATGATGACTCCGGTGTTCGTGTCGATGTCTACTTGGTGGTCGATGCTTCCTATAACCTCTATGAGACAAGCCACCATGTGCAACAAGAGGTTACCCGTACTATCAAGGAATACGCTGGGATGAAGGTCTCGGCGGTGAATGTCCATATTGAGGACATAACCTTCAATAAGTAATCATGACCATTGATCGACGCCGTGTTATTCGCAGTTTAACTGTTCAAATACTCTATGAGCTTGACCACACCTCCCATGATGTGCAAGCGGTTTTGGCGGCCTACGCCAATTTTGATGCTACCGACAATGATGCGCGTAGCGAGTCGTTCCTTTCCATCTGTAGCTATTATGATGAAACGACCACTAGCCTATCTGCTGCCGATTTTCAGATGTTGCATCGGTTGGTGAGTGGGGTCGTTGGTCATCGTGATGTGCTGGACAATCTGGTGGCCCAACATGCACCGGAATGGCCGCCTGACCAAATTTCACCGATTGACCGTAATGTACTACGCCAAGCTATCTATGAGTTAATCTATCTCAAATTACCCACCAAAGTAGTCATTAATGAAGCGGTCGAAATCGCCAAGTTGTTTGGTACCGATAGCTCATCACGCTTTGTAAATGGGGTTTTGGGGGCGATTGCCGCTAATCTCGAAAAACTCTGGGAAGACTATCAACCACTGGTATGAGTACCTCAACACTGCCTCCGCTTGAGCAAGAGTCCCCACCTGTCAGTTCTGAAATGAGCATTTGGGATCATCTTGACGAACTACGTTCACGCCTGATGTATTCGATTATCAGTGTTGTAGTGGCCTTTGTGGTGGTCTTGATTTTCACTGAAGACATCATCCGCTACCTTGCCAAGCCTTACACCGACAATGGCGGCACCCTGCTCAATCTGGAGCCAACGGGTACCATAGTCATGTATTTTCGGGTGGCAATGATGAGCGCAGGTATTGTTGCCATTCCCTTTATCACCTATCAATTGCTGATGTTCATTGTGCCGGGGTTGCATCCCCATGAACGGCGCTGGATTTTCACTGCGCTCCCTTTCACAACGGGCTTCTTTTTGATAGGGGTAGCTTTTGCATGGTTTATCATGGTACCCGCGGCCTTTGAATTCCTCTTGAATTTTCAGGCCGATGTCTTTGAGAACCAGTGGACGGCCCAGCGCTATTTTGCTTTCCTAACCTCCATCCTCTTTTGGGTGGGGGTTTCCTTTGAAATGCCTGTTGTGTTATATGTTATCGCTCGCTTAGGGCTAGTTGGTCAACGCGCCCTCATCGAAAACTGGCGGTTTGCTGTGGTTGCTATTTCTGTAATTGCCGCCGTCATCACCCCCACCGTTGACCCCTTTAATATGATGTTGGTCATGGCACCGCTTTTAGTCCTCTATGTCATCAGCATTGGCTTAGTTGGGATTGCCGAGCGGCGTTTTAAGCAACAAACAATTATTCAGAAGGAGAATTCCATTGACGGCAAGAATTAAAGTCCTAATTATGGGGGCCGCCGGACGCGACTTCCACAATTTCAATACCTATTACCGCGACAATGCCAATTATGAAGTTGTTGCCTTTACTGCGACACAAATCCCTGATATTGAAGGTCGCGTCTATCCGGCTGAATTGGCAGGTAGCTTCTACCCCAACGGCATCCCGATTTTGGCAGAGGAACAACTGGTCGAGACGATCAAGCTGCGCGGGGTGGAAGAGGTCGTCTTCGCCTATTCCGACGTACCTCATGAGTATGTCATGCACAAGGCCAGCATGGTCATTGCTGCTGGTGCTGACTTCAAATTGATCGGCCCGCGCCAAACCCAAATCAAAAGCACCAAGCCCGTTGTGAGCATTGGTGCCGTGCGGACAGGTGTCGGCAAGAGCCAGACCACCCGTGCCGTCAGCCGTGCCCTGATTGCACTGGGCTATAAGGTCGTTGCTATTCGGCACCCTATGCCTTATGGTGATTTGGTCAAGCAACGTGTTCAACGTTTCGGTGACATGGACGACCTTGTGAAGCATGATGTCACTATCGAAGAGCGCGAAGAATACGAACCCCATATCAATAGCGGCGTCGTGGTCTATGCGGGCGTTGATTACGAGGCTATTCTGCGCGAAGCTGAAAAAGAAGCCGACATCATCCTCTGGGACGGTGGCAACAACGACATTCCCTTCTATCAATCTGACCTGCATATCGTCTTGGTTGACCCGCACCGCCCCGGTCATGAGATGACCTACCACCCCGGTGAGGCCAATCTGCGGATGGCGGATGTGGTGATTATGAACAAGGTTGAAACGGCTACCCCCGAAGGTATTGCCAAAGTCCGCCAATCGGTACAAGCGGTCAATCCCAATGCCATTCAAATTGAGGCTGCCTCGCCTATCTTTGTCGATGACCCATCCATCATTCGTGGCAAGCGGGTATTGGTGGTCGAAGACGGCCCAACCCTGACGCATGGTGAAATGAAATACGGCGCAGGTATCGTGGCCGCCCAACGCTTTGGCGCGGGCGAAATTGTTGACCCCCGTCCCTATACAGTGGGTACTATCACCGAAACCTTCAAGAAATATCCTGAAATCGGTCAATTGCTGCCTGCAATGGGCTACGGTGACCAACAGCGTGAAGACCTTGAAACTACCATCAATCGCGCTGACGCTGACTTGGTGTTGGTCGGTACCCCGATTGATTTGAGCCTGTTGGTCGAGGCCAATAAGCCCATGATTCGGGTGCGCTATGAATTGCAAGAAATCGGCAAGCCAACCCTGTTGGATATTCTCAAGGACAAATTTGGTCAGAAAGCGTAGAACCCATGCAGCGACTTCGTGAGCAGGCCTTTGACCTGTTCGAGATTGAGCTAGATACGCATAAACTGCACCAACTCCAGCATTATGTTGAGTTAATGCTGGGGTGGGAGGCCAACCTTACCGCCATTACTGAACCCGAAGCCATTGCGGTCAAGCATCTGCTCGATTCGATGTCGCTGCTCTACTACATCGACTTTCTCCCCGGTTCTCAGGTCGTTGATGTGGGAACCGGGGCGGGCTTTCCCGGCCTTGTCCTGAAAATCCTACGCCCTGATTTATCGCTGACGTTGATTGAGTCCGTTGGCAAAAAGACGGCCTTTTTGAGCCATGTGGTCGAAACGCTCAAGTTAGAGCGTGTGCAGATTGTAACAGCCCGTGCTGAGGATGTCGGTCAAGAGCAGGCCCACCGCGAGATGTACGATTATGTGGTGGCGCGCGCGGTGGCCTATCTGCCAACCCTTGCCGAGTATCTCTTGCCGTTGTGTAAAGTTGGGGGTCGAGCGATTGCCATGAAGGGGGGTAGCGCCCTAAATGAGGTTGCGGATGCCAGCGCCGCGATAGAGGTACTGGGTGGCAAGTTCACAACCCTACACAGTGTAGTGCTCCCAACCATTGAGGAGCCTCATATTCTGGTGGTCTTGGATAAGGTGAAACTGACGCCTACGGCCTTTCCTCGTCGGGCTGGGTTGCCGTCCAAACGTCCGATTGAGCCAGAGGCTTGATATTGCCCATCTCCACTTTCCAGAGTGTGGCGCGTTTAACAAAATCAGGTGTGAGGGTACTGAGTTCGGTGGTGGTCAATAAGACTTGATTGGCTTGCTCAATGCGCTCTAAGAGATAACCCCGCCGATGGATGTCTAGCTCGGCGACCACCTCATCCAGCAGCAGTATCGGCCACTCCCCCAAGGTCTGGTGCATCCATTCCAATTCAGCCAACTTAATCGCCATAACGCCTGTCCGTGCTTGCCCCCGTGAGCCGAAATTGCCCAAATCATGCCCATTGACCATCAACCGCATCTCATCACGTTGGGGGCCGATGAGAGTCACGCCACGTTGGACTTCCTCTTGGCGGTTATCGGCAAGGGCTGCTTGGTATTGGGGAGCTACTTTCTCGGCGGTCAGTTGGCGGTGCAAATCCAACCCTAGCACCTTAAAGGACTGTTGACCATCACCTTCGGCAGTTGGCTCAAAACTCGGCTGATAAACCAACTCAAGGTCTTCAAGGCCCCCGCTCAGGTCACGATGAATACGCTGGGCCAGCAATTCCAACTCACGGATAAACTGCTGGCGTCCAGCGATAATCACCCCTGCCGCGCTGGCAAGCTGTTCATCCCAATAGGTCAACTCATTCACGCTGGCATATCCATCGCCAATGCGTTTGAGTAGAGCGTTGCGTTGGATCAGCGCTTTATCAAAGGTGTTGATGGCTTCGCTATAGAGTTTGTTGGTTTGGCAGAGTGTCAGGTCAAGGTAGCGGCGGCGGATGGCGGGCGAACCTTCAATCAGACTCAGGTCTTGGGGCAAAAACATGACAACCCCCACCAAGCCCTGTAGGTCAAGGTTGCGCTTGGTGACACCGTTGATGCGTACATCTTTTTTGAAGCGCTCGGTGCCATCCAATAGCTTTTCTTTGGTGAGGATAATCTCAATGCGGTTAAAGCGATTGTTCGCCGAGACCACATCAGCGGCGACTTGGGTAAAGGGCTGGAGTTCATCAACCGTGCGCCAATTCATCAACTGGCGGTCAGAGTTGGTATAGGGCGAACTGGCCGTTGCGAGATAGTAAATCGCTTCTAGCAGGCTGGTCTTGCCCTGTGCATTTGACCCATGCAACACCACCACTTGCTCCGGTATGGACAACTCCAAGCGGGTGTAGTTGCGAAAGAACTTCAGGGTCAAATGGTCAATTCGCATTAGAGATTGACTCGATGGCTCACCTTGATTTGGCGGGCAAGTTCCAATAAATCATGCGCGTTTTGGCGGGCGCTATCGGTCTCGGCTCCCAGCATTTGCGAGAGTTCTGCCTGTCGTCCGGCGTCATTGAGGGTGTGGACTTCGGTGATAGTGCGTTTGCCTACCACCCCCTTGCTGACACGGAAATGGGCATCGCCAAAGCAGGCCAGTTGCGCCAAGTGGGTGATACACAACACTTGGTGTTGGGTTGAGAGCCGCCAGAGTTTTTCGCCCAAGACTGTTCCCAAACGCCCACCAATGCCTTGGTCGATTTCGTCGAAGATGAGGGTAGGGGTATGGTCAGCTTTCGATAGCACATTCTTAAGAGCCAACATGCTGCGGGCGGTCTCGCCACCAGAGGCAACCTTAGCAAGAGGCTTGAGGGGTTCGCCAAAGTTGGCGGCAATCATAAACTCCACATGGTCAATACCCGTATGGTCAAAGGCTAGGCGCTGGTTGTTGACAAAGCAACCGTCTTCGAGTTCCTCTTGCTGAATAGCGACGGCGAATTGGGCCGCATCCATGCGGAGGTCTTTGAGTTCGCGCTCAATCAATTGGGCGAGTTGGTCACCTGCGTGCTTACGCTTCTGGCTCAAGTCACCTGCCACCACCCCGATACGGCGTAAGAGACCCTCCTCCTGTTGGCGTAACTCGGCAAGGTGTTCTTCGCTGTGGGTGATATTTTCTAGCTCGGCCCGCGCTTTTTCGGCATAGTCGAGAATGGCCTGTATCGAGCCACCATATTTGCGTTTGAGGGTAGCAATTAGGGTCAGACGTTCCTCAATATAGTCGAGTTGTTGGGGTGACACATCAATGCGTTCACTATAGCGGCGCACCCCATCCGCCAATTCGCCTGCTTGGATGCTAACTGTTTCGGCAAGAGTCGCCAGTTCTTGCATGGATGGGTCTAGCAGAGCGAGACGACTCAGAACAACCGAGGCCTCCTCCAGCAATTCAACCGCGCCAGTTTCACCGACTTCATCGGCAAAAAGTAGGCGCTCGGCATCTAAGGAGAGGGTCATTAGTTTTTCACTATTGGCGAGACGGTCACTCTCGGCTTTGAGCGCTTCATCCTCGCCTAGTTTGAGTTTGCTGGCATCGATTTCCTCAACTTGGTAGGTCAGGATTTCGGCACGACGGGCAAGGGCCGCTTCATCTTGCAGTAGGTCGGACATGGTACGGCGCACATGTTGAAGTTCACGTACCAACTTGGCAAGGTCGTGGCGTTGCGGTTCAAGCCCAGCAAAGCGGTCGAGTAGATAGATATGCTCACGGGGGCGCAGTAAGGTCAGGTGTTCGCTCTGACCGTGAATGTCGAGCAGCAGGCTTCCTATCTCGCGGTAAGTGTTGAGTTTGCAAACGCTGCCATTGATGCGAGCCACACTGCGGCCATTGGTGCGGATTTCCCGTGAGAATAACAACTCGTCAAGGGTCTGATAATCGACGCTTTCCTCATCGAGCATATGCTGGATATCAGCTTGCAGAGCTTGGGGGATTCTGAAGACAGCTTCAACGGTGGCCTTGTCAGACCCCGTGCGGATGAAGTCACGGTCGGCAGTGGCACCCAGCACCACATTTACAGCGTCAATCACAATGGATTTACCCGCACCCGTCTCGCCCGTCATGACATTAAAGCCCTCGGAAAATTCGAGATATACCTCGTCGATAATGGCGAAATTGGTGATGCGTAGTTCTACCAGCATGGTCTATCTCCGTATGGCAACTTCAAAGCGGGACACTGCGGCAACGGTGGCAATACCGCCAAAGATGAGGGTGCCTATCCCCCCAATGGGAAAGAGGATGAAAGTGGCAAAAATCATGGCTCCACCAACCACCCGCGAGGTATAGCGCCCACGTCGATGCCCAATAGTCCGCCATGTGATGTCCCCAATGGCGGCTCCAATTGGTGCGCCAACAAAGAAGAGGATAAGCCAGATACCACCCAAAAATAGCGAGATGAAAAAGCCACTGATAAGGGTCGCAAAAAAGGCAATACCCGCGGCAATGACATAATCTGGCACACCGATATTGAAGTAGCGGTCGGCTTGTTGTTTGGCAGCGTCTTTGCTGATATAACCAACAGGTGTGCGTACCGCACATTGACTGCAAATCGGGACATTGGTGCGTTGACAGCGCAAGCCTTCGCTTCCGGGGCAATTGCGCCGATCACAAAAGATTTTGCCATCGCGTTCTACATAGTTGCGTGTTGCCATCATTACTCCTGCCGCCGTTGCATCACCAAGCGCGGCTCTAATCGATCCAGAATAGAACGGAAGAAGTAGCCTTGCTCCCGTAACCTAACAAAGGAACTGACCTGTTGGCTGGCGCGTATCAGAATATAGTCTTCAGCGTTCATGCTGCCAATCAGTTCACCATCCACCGTGACCACTACCTCAGCTTCATAGGTGCGCGGCGTGACCACCACTTTAACCACCGTATCTTCGGCCAAGACCAAGGGGCGTTCCATGCTTAGATGGGGTGCAACGGGCACCATCAATATATTGCGAAGTTGGGGCGGTAGAATCGGCCCACCGACTGCCAGCGCATAAGCGGTTGACCCCGTTGGTGTTGCCACAATCAAGCCATCGGCGTTGTAGGTGGTCGTCCATGTGTCATTGATATAAGCGGCTAATTGGGCCGGACGCGCAATTGCCCCCCGACTAATGACCACATCATTGAGGGCATCGCCTTGGGAGGTTTGTTGGTCACCACTCCAGACTTCGCAATGGAGCATCATACGGTCTTCAATCCAATAATCTCCGCTCAAAAGGCGTTCAAATGCTGAAGGCCAATCGGCAACGGTGGCCTCTGCTAAGAAACCAAGATGCCCTGCGTTAATCCCGAAAATGGGGACATTAAACACTGAGCAAACGCGGGCTGTTCGTAACATAGCCCCATCGCCCCCAATGGCAACCACCAAATCCGAATTTTCAACCAGTGGGCGGGCATTGGCGGCGTCCCATGCAGTGCGAACCCATGTCTCAAGACCACGAGCGCGAAGCGAACTCGCCACCTGCTCCGCGATAGGGGCGGTACTGTTTTGGAAAGGGTGCGCCAAAACACCAACCCGTTGTAGTGGTTTCACAACCTGAATCGCCTCTCTATATTATAGAATATATGTTCGGTCTCGAAAAGTTATTTTTTCATTGACATCGGTTAATATGGTCGAGGGTGAAGGTGCCGTCAACGGCAATATCTAACAAAATATCAAATTGGTTGTTGACAACGCCGCGTGTTTCCAAGGCTCCCGTCGCTAAAAATACATAGTCGTTTTCTTTGCCTCTGGGTTCATAAACTGGCTGCTGCTTGGTATTGGTCAACCCCAGATTCAAATCAGCCCCGGCTGGTACTATCAACTGCAAATCACCATTATTCAGACCAATTTGATTACCGACCAGCAATTCCCCATTTACATCAGGGTTAGGCAAGCACAAGCGCATATTGCCACGCTTCACCACTAAATCAAGACGGCGGATGGTCAAAGCACTTAGATCAGCCGTTACGGAGCCGTCGTCCCCGCTATAGTTTAATTCTTGAATCAATACGCCTGCGGGCAAAAACACATTGAGGGTACCGCGCCCCACTGCTGGCAACCGTGGCAAAATACCCGACCGTGATTCCGATACCGTGAAAATGGCATTGGCCCCGTCAATCTCCATATGAATAGCGACCTCACTCTCGGTGCTGCCTTCAAAGCGTGTCAAGATTTGGCGACCAAAGGGAGCATGGCTGAGGGTGACACGGGTTTCTTTGGTCTCGATATTGATAACAATACCCGTCACTTCTTCTGGCACAAAATCTTGCCATGATTCTTGGTAATCATCACGGTATTGGGTACTGCGCTCGGCATAGGCAAAGCGAGCAATCACAACCACCAAGGCTATCGACAAGCCGAATACCAACCAATTGGCATAGCGCAGCCGCCCAGCCAGCAAGATATTGAGACCAAACATCAATAGCAAAATAGGCCATGACCGAATCAGCAAGTCTCCATAGGCTTCGGGGATAACATCCGCCGAAATCATGAGCATGATGATGCCAACGCCGATAATCAGAACCGGCCACACAAAATTGGTACGGGCGGTACTCACGAGGATACTCTCCGCAACTGTTGGGCGAACAAGGTCAACCCTAAGAGGATAACACCAAAAGGCAAGAGCGCCCCACCATTGGTATTGTCCAATACGCCGAGATTGAGGGCCAAGACCAACAACCCCGCCACGATTACACCAAATCCAATAATGACCAACGCCTCGGGACGGGTACGGCGTTGCCCAAAGGTGATTTGGTCAAGCTCAGATAAGCGTTGTTCAGGCATAGCTAACCACAGCGCCAAGTATATCAATATACCTGTGCCCAATGTAAAGATAGCAAGGGCGATAAAGGCAATCCGCACCCACCACGCATTTACGCCAAGGGTGTGACCAAGGCCACCACAGACCCCGCCAAAGGTACGGTCAATCATGCTTCGTGTCAATCGTGTCATCAAGTAACCAGCCTTGTCATAAACAAACTAAATCTAGCATAGAACGACAGGTGGTGCCAAAATTAACCCCGCTACTGAATATAGAGTATTGAGAGGGATTTATGCCATACGAAATTGGTCAAAGCGCCAGCCGTACCAAGACATTCACCGATGAAGTCATCCGCACTTTTGCGGAAATCAGCGGAGATACCAACCCCATCCATGTCGATGATGACTATGCCGCCACCACTCGCTTCGGCAAACGCATCGCGCATGGTATCCTTACCGCCAGCCTGCTCTCCGCTATTCTCGCCAATGACCTGCCCGGCGCGGGTACTGTCTACCTTAGCCAAAACCTCAAATTCACGGGGCCGGTTTTTGTGGGCGATACCATCACCGCCACCGTGACCGTCTCCAAATATCGTGAAGATAAGAATATCGTCACCTTTGACACCGTATGCGTCAACCAAAATGGCGAAACGGTTATCACTGGTGAGGCCGTGGTGCTTGCCCCCTAGTACATCTTAGGCCTCCACAACGGGGGCCTAGCTCACCAATTCCCCCAGCACCCCCACTAGGCTTTGTAGTTTTTCATCACTATAAGCACCTATCCCACGCCATTGGATTTGGTTCTCGGCATCCAGCAAAAACAACTGGATAGCGTCTTGGCTCTCCACACCTACCAATTGATTGAAGCGCTCAACATCGGTGAAAACAATGATGGTGCGGGTACGGTTGGTATCACTTGCCATCATCGCCATTCCCCCAATGATAAAAGCGGCGCTGTCGGCGGTATCTTTGGGCAATAGTGGCAGATAATAGCCCGCCAAATCAGGATATTGCTCATTTAACGCTTCCAAAGGGGATAGCCACCCATCAACATCGGGCTGCTGGTCAGAATCATAGGATACGACCAAGAGCTTGAGGCCAGCATCCAAATCTGTTGGAATACGCACTTCATCAAAATTGAGGTTGGTTCCGGCTAGTTTGGGGAACACAGGCAGATTACTGGCGGTGGAGGTTGGTTGGGCTATGGGGTCATCGTCGGGTACCCCTTGACCAATTAGCACAACGGCAATCGCTGTTAGGATAACCAGCACGCTCACGAGGCCACCTAGCACCCAGAGACGTCTACTTTTCATGAAACTTTAATCCTTATCCATCTCGCGCCACCATTATAGATGAGACCCGCCTCAGAGTCAGCAGTGGTCATTGCATGTTCGCTATTTTGCGCTATGATGGGGGACGATACCTTGAGGAGTAGGAAATGAATCGGTTTCAACGCTGGGCGCTTGCCACAACATTCGCAACCTATGTCTTGATTATGGTTGGCGGCATGGTTCGGGCATCGGGAGCAGGTCTTGGTTGTCCAGATTGGCCTAAGTGTTTTGACCGTTACTACCCCCCCCTTACGGCTTCTCAAGTCCCCGATACCATTGATGCCTCCAAATTCGACTTCCAACTGGCATGGACGGAATACACCAACCGCATGGTAGGTGTGATTGTTGGGCTGTTGATTATCGGCACACTGTTTCATGCCTTTAAATCGTATCGCAAGCAACCGCGTGTTTTCTATCCGACCCTTGGTGCCTTCATTCTTGTACTGATTGAAGGCTGGCTCGGTGGAGTATTGGTCAAGCATGAGCTTCAACCTTGGCATATTACGCTCCATATGTTGATGGCGCTTGTGATTGTCAGCCTGCTCCTCTACGCCACCATATCGGCATTCTTTCCCCAACTGGAAACGAACCTTACCCGCGATAAACGACGCTTGAATTGGCTTGTCATGGGCGTTTTAGCGCTGACCCTCATTCAAATCAGCTTTGGTACCGAGATGCGTGGGAGCCTTGAAATCATCGAGAAAGACAACCCCAGCTTGGCACGGGCCGACTGGATTGGTGAGGTCGGTCTTATCGACCAAGTACACCGTTCCTTCTCATGGCTGGTGCTGTTTGGGGTACTGGCGATTGATTTTGTCGCACATCGGCGCTTGACGGTCAAGATTGATCGGTTACAATGGGCAGCGCGAGTTTCCACACTATTGGTTTTTGTACAAATCTTTGCGGGCATTGGTCTTGCCTATGCTGGGCTACCACCAACCTTACAGGTCGTGCATTTGGTCTCAGCCAGTTTGATGGTCGGTTCTCTGATGGTTGTGTATGTTCTCAACAACCGCGTACCCGTCCAGCGGCAAGGAAATATCCCAACCCACCCAACATTGCAGTCACAAACCGCCTAGACTTTATTGCATTTTCAAAGCAAATTCAGTACAATCGGCGCAATTAATTGTGACATAGCGCACAATTAATTGTGATTTTTGTCACAAGAGACGTTTTAACTTGAGGAAGCCTATGAGACGGTCTGTAATGTCCTTCATTGCGCTGTTGGCAGTTGTCATCGGCGCTCTGCTTATGTTCGGTGGGTTCCCACCTCAACCTGCACGGCAGGTTAGCAATCGTGACGCCTCGGCTATCGACTTCGTAGATGACAAAACCGCCACTTTCTTGTTGGCAGCCGCGATAGTCATTATCGGCATTATTGCCTTGGGGGGTGGACTAGCCACCGTCTTCTGGTTGTTGACACGCCAAGTCAAAACCGCCCAAGCGCTGGAAAACGAGCCAACCAACCCGCTGCACTATCGCACCTATGGGCATTCATTGGCATTTGCCCTGCCCATAGCGATTGCCAGTGCTTTGATTGTTTTGTTTATGACATCCGATTTATTGCCTGTCCAAGCAGGTGCCGAGGCCAAAGTCGTCGATGGCATGTTCCAAATCGAGTTCATCAGCATTGCGGTGATTTTCGGCTTGGTAATGGGGGTTTTGGCCCATGCGCTGATTTACTTCCGTGCTGCACCTGATGACGATAGCGACGGCAAGCATATACATGGCAATATCCCCCTTGAATTGACATGGACGATTATCCCACTGATTTTTGTGATGGGCTTGGGTGTCTATACCCTTATCCGTCACGACCAAATTACTGACAAAGAAGACGGGGAAATCAGCGTCAAGGTAGTTGGGTTCCAATGGGGATGGCAGTTTATTTACCCAACGGATATGTTCTTCACCGATGAGCAGTTCAACGAACTGGATGAGCGCCAACGTGCCGATATTATTCGGGCCGGCGGTGTCACCAGTCCAGACCTCGTATTATTACAAGACCAGACCGTTCATCTCGAAATGCACTCTATTGATGTTATTCACTCGTTTTGGGTACCGGAGTTGCGTGTTAAACGTGACGTAGTGCCGGGTATTGAGACTGAGTTGCGCTATACCCCCACCTTGGCTGGCACCTATCGGGTACGCTGCGCCGAACTCTGCGGCCTGAATCATTGGCAGATGTATGCTGATGTCAATGTACTGGCGGCGGGTGATTATTCGGCATGGCTTGAACGTACCGTTGCCAACTTCGGTGATCCTGTGGAGGCTGGTAGCGCTATTTATGCTCAACGTTGCCAAACCTGCCACTCCACCAATGGTGATAAGGGAACAGGCCCCACATGGGAAAACCTTGTTGGCTCTGAACGTAATTTTGCTAACGGCGACTCCGCGATTGCTGACCTCGCCTATGTTCAGCAGTCGATTTGGAACCCCAACGCTGAGATTGTCGAGGGGTATGCGGCCAATTTGATGCCGCAGAACTTCCAAGGGCTAGTCTCTGATTTACAGGTTGAGCAGTTATTCGCCTATATGTGTACCCTGAGCGACAAGCGCGATGAAGTCGAGGACTGTGCGCGGGTGCTTCCGGCTGAAGATGGCTCCACTGGCGATGACACCACCGCTACCACCGCAGAAGATGGTGAGACCATGACTGAGGGCGAGACCGCAACCGAGACTCCTAGCGATGAAGGCACCACTGAAACCAGCGGTGAAGCCGAGACAGGTGATGAAACGACTGCGCCAGAAAGCGCAACGAGCGAGTAAAGAAGGCAGAAGGTTATGTTAGGTATTCTTCGACTAGATGTTTGGAAAGGCTTGATCGGAGGCGCAATCGGCACCGCCCTTGGCGTCTTCATCACAATGATTATTCGCTCCTTACAAGGGCTAGACAACACATGGGACACCACCGCCACCTCTCCATGGAATGTGATTGTTATTCCAGCTTGCGTAATGGGCACGCTTGGCTTCCTGATCGGAGTCGGCTCCATGACCGACTGGCTCAAGTGGATGGTTGGACGCAAAGGCAGTGATGGTCACTACCATCCCAAGCCCGGTGTTCCGCAGTGGCATCGCTATTTTGGGATGGACACCAACCATAAGGTGGTCGGTATTCAATACGGGGTCTTGGGGATTGTGGTACTGCTCATCGGTGGCCTGTTCGCGCTGATTTTCCGCACCGAATTGGCAGAACCGGGGTTGCAATACCTCAGCGCCAATGACTACAACAGCCTCATTGGTCTGCATGGACAATTGATGTTTATCGCGGTGCTGCTCGGCATTGGTGCGATGGCAAATTACCTAGTGCCGATTATGATTGGCGCTCAAGATATGGCCTTCCCGCGCATCAATGGTTTTGCCTTCTGGATTAACGTGCCAGCGGCGGTCATGCTACTGTCCTCTATCTTTTTGGGCGGTTTTGATACGGGCTGGACGGCCTATCCGCCACTCAGCGTCCGCGCTCATTTGGGGATGCAGATGGCCCTGATTGCCGTATTTATTTTAGGCTTCTCGTCCATCTTGGGCGGTCTCAACTTGATTGTGACCATCTTCTTGATGCGTGCGCCGGGTATGAGCCTCTTTCGGATGCCGATTTTTGTCTGGGGCGTGCTGGCGACCTCTTTGCTGCAACTGACTGCCACGCAATTCATTGGCCTCTCGTTCTTGATGGTCACACTCCAACGGGCCGTCGATATACCCTTCTTTGACCCAGCAAGGGGCGGGGATGTGACGCTGTACCAGCATTTGTTCTGGTTCTACTCACACCCGACGGTCTATATCTGGATTTTGCCGGGATTGGGGATTATTAGCGAGATTTTGCCCGTCTTTGCGCGTAAGCCTCTCTTTGGCTATCCCTTTATTGCGATGTCCAGTATGGCGATTGCGATTATGGGCTATCTGGTATGGGCGCACCATATGTGGGCTTCGGCGATGGATCCCTTCTTGCGGGTTCCGTTTATGATGACGACCCTCACTATTGCGGTGCCAACAGGTATCAAATTCTTTAGTTGGTTAGCAACCCTCTGGGAAGGCAAGATACGCTTTGCGACGCCCATGTATTTTACCTTGGGGGCCATTGTCCTCTTTCTATTGGGTGGGTTGACCGGGCCGCCGAGTGCTTTGGTTGTGACAGGCCTGCACCTGCATGATAGCCACTTTGTGGTAGCCCATTTCCATATCACGGTCTTTGGCGGATTCATGTTCACCTACTTCGCGGCCATTTACTATTGGTTCCCATTGCTGACAGGCCGCATGTATAGCGAGACCTTGGGTAAGATACACTTTGGTGTGATGTTCATAGGCTTTATCATCTTTGCTCTGAGCCTATTCCGTGTCGGCCTCTTAGGGATGCGACGTCGCATTGCCGACTATACCATTGATTTCGGCGGTATCTTCGGCATTGAGTGGCAGATGTTAGCCACCATCGGCGCGTTTATGGCGGGCTTGGGTGTGCTGGTTATGCTCGGTAATCTGGTCTTTAGCGCCATGTATGGCAAGAAAGCTGTCCATAATCCTTGGCGTTCACGCAGCTTGGAATGGCAAATTGTTGCGCCACCACCTGAATTGAACTTCTCGGCGTTGCCGCAAATCGTGGGTCATCCCTATGACTATGGATTGCCCGGTTCGGTCTATGCCATTCTTAGCCCCGATGACCAAGTGGTTGCCGAACCTGTCAAGCCCAACCAAATTACGCCCAGCAAGCCCGCCCTGCCCGCCGCTGCGGTTACGGGTGATTAAGAAGAGGAATTCTATGGAATTTGAACACAACGACCCGCATAATGAACAAGAAGAGGGCCAATCCCCCTACGAGCGCGGCATCATTGTCTTCTTTGCGCTGACGGTTTTCACCTTCATTGAATATGTCATCGGCACAACTGAAGGCAAGATTTTGGTCTTCAGCAGCAACTTAGTCCCGTTAGGGGTCATCGCTCTCCTAAAAGCGGGGCTGATTGTCAGTTACTTTATGCACATTTCCCGCCTGTGGAGTTCTGAGGAGGACTTGCACTGATGGCAACTGCAATTGAACGGCACCACGCCGCAGTCGAGCATCATCACGACGAACATCACCATCATGTGATTGAGTTTACACCTGCCCAACGCTTGAGCATGAATCGGCTGGGGCTATGGCTCTTCCTCATTTCTGAGACCTTTCTTTTTGCAGGGATTTTGGTGGCCCGTATCGTGCTGCTTCGAGATGAGGGCGGCAGTTTCACCCGTCCGGAACTTGACCAACAATTGGGGTTGGTAATTACCTTCATCCTGCTGTTGAGTAGTCTTGCGGTCTATATGGGCGAAACAGCCATCTCACGTGGGGAGATTGGGCGCTTTAAGGCTGGCATTGGTGCAGCGATTGTGATGGGGCTAATCTTCACCGTTGGCGTTGGCTATGAATGGTCGATTGCCCACTTCGCCCCCAGCGATGGTGTAGAAGGCGGTATGTTCTTCTTTATGACAGGCATGCACGCTCTGCACGTTCTGACAGGCATCATTTTCTTGATGATTGTGTATTGGAACGGACGCTTGGGGAACTATACCAAGCAGAGCCATTGGGGGGTAGAAGCCAGCGCTCTCTATTGGCACTTTGTCGATGTGGTATGGGTGTTCTTCTATGTCGCTCTCTATTTGATCGGTCACGTTCCCGAAGTACATTAGATGGATCCAACGCTCAAGGCCTTTCTTCAATCGTGGGACTTGCGTCTCGATGTGTGCATCGTGCTGTTGACCTTCGGCACGATGTACACTATCGGCTGGCTACGGCTGCGCGGTTCACGATTGGCGGCACGGTGGCGCTTGGCATCCTATTACGCAGGGTTGGTGTTGCTGGCACTGGCGTTGATGTCCGGCATTGATGTCTTCCAAACCCAGTTGTTTTTCATCCACATGATTCAGCACTTGTTCTTGGTCATGTTGGCTCCCCCGTTGCTGCTGTGGGCCAATCCCATGCCATTTTTGATGTGGGCATTACCCAAACCAGAACGACGGCTGGTAGGCCGTTTGTTGACGCAAAAAGCGCCCGCCCGTAAATGGTTGGTGAAGGTGACTGCGCCTGCTGTGGTTTGGTTTTTCTACACCGCCAACTTATGGTTGTGGCATGACCCCAATCCTTATGATAGCGCCATTACCAATGACTTCCTGCATGACATTGAGCATCTTACCTTCTTTCTCAGTGGGATGGCGTTGTGGTGGCATATTATTGATGTCAGCCCCAAATTTCATGGTCGTCGGCCCTATACCATGCGCTTGATGTTGGTGGTCATGACCTATTTCCAAAACCTGCTGGTTGGAGTCAGTTTGACCATGAGTCCGGAATTGATTTACACCCACTATGCCACGGTGCCCCGCATCTGGGGGCTTTCGCCTGAACGTGACCAGATGATTGGCGGCCTGATTATGTGGATACCGGGTGGAATGATGTATCTAATCGCTTTTCTCGTCCTCGTTGCCCGCCTCGTCAATTACACTGAACACCGCGCCCGTCTAACTGATCAGAAACGCTTGTTAGCTGCACAAGGAACCGTATGAAGACAACCCGCCTATGGATAGTGCTGATGGGGCTACTACTGGGTAGCATGGCCCAATCAGCCGGGGCGCACGGACTAGGCAAGCAACGCCTTGAACGGGCCGAAGCTGGCCCTTTTCGTGTTACGGCATGGACCGACCCCGTGACCATCCATGTTGAAGATGAACTCCATGTCACGATTGCGGTGGAGGATAACGAGGGTCTGGTACTTGATGCTGATTTGATCGTTACCGCCGTTAAGAACAGCAAACGCATCAGCGCTAAAGCTACGCATGACCGCGCTGCCAACAAATTGCATTACGAAGCGCCCCTTGTTTTTGACCAAACGGGCGAATGGGAAATCGTGATTACCGTTGAAAACGAGGACGGTAGCGGCATCATCGGCTTTACGATTGATGCTGAGGCAAAGCAATCAAGGCCCCCCTACCTTTGGATTGCGGGGGCTATCGTCGGACTCTTGGTGATTGGGCTTATTGTTAGAAATCGAGTGAGGCACTTATGAGCGAGAATTCAACTACCTTTACGACCCCCCTTGTCCAGCCGTCGGTCTGGCAAGTGATTAGCAAGCTATTCAAATTACGCATTGTCTCGTTGCTGCTGTTTGCGGCGGTAGGCGGGGCTTTTCTGGGGGCCGCGGGAAGTCCCACCCTCTGGCAATTAATCCTGCTGCTGATAACGGGCGGATTGGCTTCGTCGGGTGCCTCGGCCCTGAACCAATATCTGGAGCGCAACTCTGATGGCGATATGAAACGCACCAGTGGTCGTCCCTTGGTTGATGGTACCATTACCAACCCTGAATGGGTGCTATGGATTGCCTTGGCAATGGTATTGCTGCCTGTGACAGCGGTCTGGCCCTTTAATCCCGCCTTGGCCTTTTTCCTGTTGATGGGGGCCATCATCTATGTGGCAGTCTATACCATTTGGCTCAAACCCCGCACCATGCTCAATATCGTGATTGGCGGAGCCGCGGGCAGTTGCGCGGTGTTGAGTGGCGGCGCGGCGGTTGGTGCATGGTCAGACCCCGGTGTTTTGGCGCTGGCAGCAATTGTCTTCCTCTGGACACCCACGCATTTCTGGGCTTTGGCTTTGATGTGCAAAGATGATTATGCGGCGGCAGGGGTACCCATGTTGCCCGTGCTGACCAGCCCGCGTGAATCGGCGGTATGGGGATTGGTGCATGCCATCGGCGTGGCGATTATCACGGTGGCCTTGGGAGCCGTTTTGGGGTGGGTCTATCTGGTGCCTGCGGGCCTGATGACTGCCTATTTTTTGACCCAAAGTGTGCGCTTGGTCATCACCCCCACTCGTCCACAAGCGTTGCGCCTCTTTATGGCAAGCAATTTCTATCTGGCGCTGATTTTATTGGTTGTCTGTATCGCAACGGTGGTGTAAAGGCATGTCTACCGCAGATTTACCGCTCGTGAATGCCATCCTCAATGGAACGGCGGCTATCCTGCTGGGGATTGGCTATGTCTTCATCAGGCGTGGTCAGTGGCAACGGCATCGCATGATGATGATTGCCGCCTTCATGACCTCGATTCTCTTCTTGATTTCCTACGTGGTTTATCATGCTCAAGAAGGCTCCACCCCCTATGAAGGCGATGGCCTAGGTCGTATTATCTATTTTGCTATCCTCATCACCCATGTCCTCTTAGCCGCCACTGTGCCATTCCTCGCCATTGCGACCCTTTATCGGGCATGGAAAAATCCTTGGGACAAGCATGCCAAGATTGCCCGCATCACCTTCCCGATTTGGATGTATGTCTCGGTGACAGGGGTCTTGGTCTATTTGATGCTCTATCAGCTTTAGGGCGTTGTCGGAACGGTAGCAGCTTCTAAAGGTAAGATGTTGCCGTTCCGTAAAAATTGCTGGCGAATATCGGTTGTCATCAAATAAGCATTCGACGATAGCACCCCCCAGAAGTCAGCGGGGCTGGCAATCTGCCCTTGGTACTGGTCTACATAGTCATAGAGCCACGCAAAAAAGGTCGAATCACCGAGTTCATTGCGAAGGCTTTGGAGCATCATAACCCCGCGCAAATACACCGCATTGATATAAGGCCGCACCCCTACATAATCATAGACCGTTGAATCGACAGGCGCTTCCGATGGGTATTTGAAGACGCGAAAATCCCACCACCACTCGATGAGGTCGGGGTAGTATTGCTCGTAGTAGAGTAGCTCACTATAGGTTGCTAAGGACTCGTCGAGATAGGGCGTCATAGCTTGGTTATTGGCGACTTGGGCATACCACCACTGGTGCGAGACTTCATGTACGGTGATGATGGTCAACCATTGGCTCGGTTGTCCATTCCAAACCCGGAACCATGCCTCACCGACAAAGACCAGTCCCGTAAACTCCATCCCGTCTGGAAAATCCCCTTCGACAATCACAAGGCGGTCATAGGGATATGGCCCAAATAGCTCGTTGTAGAGGGTCAAAGCTTGCTGGGCATCCACCAAAGCCCGCGCTCCGGGGTCGGGTTGGCTGGCGGTGAAATAGTAGAGTTCGATGTTAATGCCATTGGTGGTAGCGCTGACTTCCTTAAAGGTTGTGCTAAGGCTGAGGGCGAAGTCGCGGGCGCGGTGCAGTTCTATGTTCCAGATATTAGAGTCGGTTTCTGTAATTTGCCCCGGTGCTGCGATTTTCAGCCCATCGGGGGCGTTCTGCACCTCTAGGTGAACGGCATAATCAGCGATGCTAGGGATACTCTGCTCCCCGACATAGTGTAATTGGGGTGTGTACCATTCACCGGGAGCTTCATAGCCATAGATGCCCAGCGTCGGGAACCAGTGCCCTAGGTTCAGTTGATTATTGGTATAGGCCAACCACCCCACCGCATTAACCCCATCATTGGGTTGCAATTGTAAGTCGAAACGCAAGGTTATCACCGCTTCACAACCCGATTCAACGGTTGTTATCAAAGGTACCGTCAAACGCCATCCTTCAAAAGTTGTGCTTTCGATGCGTTGGCCTTCGGTATCAAAGGCTCCCTGAAAAGACATCGTACCCACCAAGCGGCGTGGCTCAACATGAAAGACCAATTCTTGCAAGGCATCTATATGGTCATTGCGGTAGGTAATCACTTGTTCAACCGCGACTCGCTTGGCTGTCCAATCCAAAGTGGCTCGCAAGTCATAGTGGGTCTGTGCCACACTGGTATCGACTCCACAAGCAGAGATGATAGGGGTGTTGGTTGGGAACGGGGTTTGGGGGATGGGTGTATCACTATCAGGGGCCAATAGTACCGTTGGTGATGGCAACGGTGCGAGGGTAAACAATTGTGGACTAGGAAGCGCTGTACGGGGGGCAGATTGGTCAGCTTTACCTGTACTGCACGCCAATGTTAAACAAATGATAATCAGACCTAACCAAGCGCGGTGTGGCATACACTTCCACCGTATCAAAGCGAGAATAAATAAGCGTCCTCATAGTTTACGCCATAGCACGAAAGTTAAACAATGCACAAAATCCCATATAAGGTTAGCGCTGAGGTCTAGTAGGGTAGAAAAAAGCCCTCTTTGCGGAGGGCCTTGGCTTCATTAGGATTTTTTAGTGACTTTAAAGTGCAGGGGTATCCCAAACATCAATTGGGTTTGGGCCTGTATCACGGGAAAGGCCAAACAGACCAGTGTAATCGTTGGCAGCATCGGAATACTGATGAGCGATTGGAGACGCTCAACCGAGGTCTGCTTCTGATTCTCAGGGCGTGGAGGACGGATTCGCACATCAATGCCCCAGAAAAACAGGGTCATGATGGAGACCATCGCAAATGAGATTTGCAAGAGAATAAATTGGGGTGATTTCTCATTGCCAATCAACAAATGTGGATGCAAGAGGGCGGGTAATTGGGTGCCAAGGGTAATAATCACCCAACCAGCCCCTGCCAGCAGATTGTCATGAGCAACACGGAACAGCAAGCGAAAGCCTTGTCGAAACCCGACATAGGGGTGTTCGCGCATTTGGCTGATGGTGTAACCGATTTCCTTAGCACCCCAAGCATGACGCAGGGTTTGGCTATAACGGCGCTTAACCGCACTGAGGAGGTTATCGCCACCTGTTGCGCTGGCAAGGAAGGGCAGATAAATCGGGCGCAGCACCAAATCGCCTTCACGCTTGAAGTAGGATTTGATGAACATGTGCCATTCATCTGCAATAACATCTGAGTCCCAATAGCCGGAATTATCTAGCAACTTGAGGCTCAGGGAGTAAGACGACATCGGAAGTGTTTGCCACCAAGGGGCCGCCATATATGCCAATTCCCATGCAGACGAATAGGCATGCAGCAATCGCATAAAGGGATTAATCTCCCATACATTACTATGATAGCGGATGGGTGATTGCCAGAAGGCCGAATAGCGACGGTCATCAGTTGCAAACAGAACGCCCAAGGCTTCCAGATAGTGCTTATCGAATAAGGTATCGGCATCCATGGTGGTGACCACAATATGATGGATATTCATGCCCATCTCATCGACCAAGCGACGTTTGGCCCAACGGGCGGCCCATGCTTGATTGGCAGATTTGCATTGAATCTCGTTTTGGATGCCTTTGGGATGAACGGGAACAAAGAAGTTGGCAAAAAGCCGTTGATATTCAGCTTGTAAAATCTCACCTTTGGTCACGGCGTCGGGGTCGCCAGCTTCCATCGCCAGCACAATTGTCACACTGTCGAGCGCGTTAGGCTGCTCGGCAAGGCGATCCAGTGTGGTACGCAGGGTCGAGAGTTCTTCTTTGTAATTGGGAATAATCACAATATGATGGACAGCTTCGAGGGGTAGGCTGTCATCGGTGCGCCGTTGGTAATACTCGTATTGCCAATCGGTTTGGTGCCAACGGCGGATACGGCGTAGGCCCATCACAGCGGCTACCCCCGCCAGCATAAAGCGGGTACTCGAATACAGACCTAGGAAAGCAGCACCCATCAACATGACCAGCGGAGCATAGATAGCACCTAAAACCACCAAGCCCAAGCTAAACCAAGCCAAAGCTCCGGGGATGGCATCTAAAATCCGCTGCGGGATGGGGGCTGGGGCGACGTTGACCCCAGTCTGCGCCACACCAAATTGCACATTGGGGCGTCGTGCCCCCGGCGATTGATACGGCACGTGTGTCCTCCAAAATCTAGTTGTTGAAGTTTATTATAGTAAACCGTCAAGCATTATAGCAAATTCTAGGGGGAAGTCACTTCAGCATCTTAACCAAAGCTAACAAGAGCGACCCTATAGAATCGCTCTCTTGCTGTCTTGGTGGCGGGTTTTTACTACCGCTTCGGTTCATAGATGAGCGCCACCACACCCCCATTGAAGGATTGCGTTTCGACCAATTGGAGGGTGGCGGTGGTTCCGGCTTGAAACAGCCGTATGCCTTTGCCCAGAACCACTGGATAGACCAAAAGTCGATAGCAATCCACCAAATCATGCTGCATCAGAGTCTGTACCAGTGTGGCACTCCCATACACCAAAATATCCCGACCTACCTGCTGCTTGAGTTGGGTGATGGCCTCCACAACATCCCCCTTGAGTAATGAGGAGTTCTGCCACTCTACTTTATCTAAGGTGGTTGAGGCCACATATTTAGGCAGGCTGTTCATGATGTCGGCCCCTTCATCATCGCTTTCCGGCCATGCCGCAGCAAACCCCTGATAAGTCACCCGTCCCAGCAGCAAGGCGTCACAGGTGCGTTGCTCGTCATCTTTGAACTTGGCAATCTCGTCATTCCAATAGGGCATTGTCCAACTGGGTTCTTCCATAATGCCGTCGAGAGACAGAAATTCGGTGACTACTAGCTTTCTCATCGGTTGTTTTCCTTCTATGGGTTGCCGTCGATAGGTGTAGCTTAATCGAATTAGCGGTGGCTGTCTTGAACAAAAACGACACTAGCGTGTTGTATTCACAGCCAACAACTGAGCAGGTGTCTGCCCAATAAAGCGCTTGAGTGAACGGGTGAGGTGGGATTGGTCGGCATAGCCCGCCTCCTCTACGGTGTCATGTATGCCGATACCTTGCTGCAAGAGGCTCATCGCGTAACGGGCGCGTTGAATTTGGTAGACGGTGCCATGTGTTAGGCCTGTTGCCCGCAAGAACCGACGTTGCACAGAACGCAATGATAAATCTCCGATTCGCCCCTGCAACACATCATCTACAACAGGTTCATAGGTCAAGAGGCCTTGACGGGCAAGCCGTTCAATGAAGGTATCAGCATTGTCAAAGGTGGGCAGTTGCCAAGTGGAGCCTTGTAGCCAAAAGGATTGGCCTGTCGCCTCTGGTAGATGAATGCCCCCATCAACCAGATTACCAACTGGCAAGGTCGGCATAAATGCCCCAAGTTTGAAGGTGACGCCGAAAAATTCAGCGTTTTTGGGTATCGGAGCTGGAGAGGCTTTGGTTTCTGGCCCTCGAATGGTACAAACAGCCCGACCATACTGCTGGGTAATGACCATTTCCCACTGGGCGACTGCCACCGAAATAAAACTGTCGGCATCGCGCTCACTACGGGTACGCCAGATAACCTCAACTAAAGGGGAGGTTGAGGGTCTGCTGTCAAAGTCAAACGTCATGCCTTGGTGTCCTCTTTGTCGCACTACAATGGGCAAGCATGAAATAAATCGCTCAGGGGGGCTACCTCTAGCGATTTGGGTAGTACGGATGTTCCAATTATTATAGCAAATTCTAAGGGGGATTACTGATTGAGTTTAACCAAAGTCGAGAAGCGATAGGCATAATGCTGCTGAAATCGAGAGGCGGGAATCCATGCCCCCGCCTGCAATTCTGGGTAGCGACCTGATGGATTATGGACTTGATAGGCTATTGGATGCCCTTGTTTCCAGCGGAAGCCTATCACCAGCACCAAATGTCCTCCATAGCGATTGGATTGAGGCTTCCGTTCTCCCAACTCAGGTGATACCGCCGCCGCTACCAAACGCCCCTCGTGGATATGCTGGCAGATAGCAAGGGGCGATTGATAACTATAGCCTTGCATCTGAAGGCCATAACGCTCGGCAAGGGTCACCTGTGCCGGAAAATACCAGCCCTCATCAATCCAGCGCCCATCCTCATCATGCAACCGATAGCCACCGACCTCTAACCCTTCTTGGACTAATTGCCACAAGGTTGGCGGGAGTTGGGGATTATGGGCCATCATCCCCATTTGCAGGCAGGCCAAGGCACAGACTCGCGGTGCCCAAAACGCATACTCACTAGGGTCATCGGCACCAAAGCGCCGCCAATGGGGGTCTTGGGTGCCGTCGTAGCCATGATGAATATAGTCGTTGATGTACTCTGTGCTGGCAAATTGTGGCACATAGGGTACCTCAAAAGGCAACAAGTAGTCCCCATCGGCTAAATTTGCCAAGTCGCGTTTGGCAGCACGACGGGACGGCCATGCCAAGAACGGGTCAAGCCAGCGATGCAGCCTCGTCTTGAAACGCTGCATGGTTATTTTTTGATACCCTTAACGCCCCGTGTCGCGGCCTGCTCCAGTAGCTTGGATTGGTAGTTATAAGTCGTTTGGCGCTTCTCCGCATGCACATTCTGGGCGATTTCCAGCAGGGTCTCAACCACTTGGCGGGCTGATTTGCCCGATGCCTCCCATAGGTAGAAGGAGAGTGACCCCGGCATGGTGTTAATCTCATTCAACCAGACCTCGCCCGTCTCCGGCTTGACCAAATAGTCAATGCGGGCGATGCCATAGCCATTGATAGCAGCAAAGGCCTGCTTGGTCATGTCTTGAATTTTGGTGGTGAGTTCTTCACTAATGGGAGCCGGAATCATGCGGTCAGCGCCTTTCATGCCCGCGCTCTTGCCGCCCTTCCGCAGATATTTATCATCATAGGTCAGGAAGGCCTCACTAGAAATGGGCTGCTCTAAGACGGACGCTTCAAGGTCAATATGCCCCATCACCGCGCAGTTGATTTCGACCCCGCCCTCAATGGCCCGCTCTGCTAAGATTTGACGCGAGAAGCTGGCCGCGACCTCGATATGCAAGCGGGCATGCTCGGCATCTTCTACCCGTGCTACGCCCACACTAGAGCCAAGGGTAGCGGGCTTGATAAAAACGGGATAGCCCAAGACTTCGATTTTCGCCAGCACTGCATCGGGGTTTTCCAGCCATTCATGGCGTGCAAAGCTGACCTCATCAACGACAGGCACCCCATGTTGGCGCAGGAGGGCTTTGGCGACAATCTTGTTATTGCCTATGGCGGAGGCCAGTACCCCCGTCCCTACATACGGAATATCGACCAATTCAAAAAGGCCTTGAATAGTGCCGTCTTCGCCATGGGTGCCATGAATAGTGCTAAAAGCCACATCAATGCGCTTGAATTTTGATTTGCCGAAGCGCTTGCTGATGGGCGGGGTAATCAGGCCGGGGTAACGAGTATTGGGTGATAAATGCGTTTCGTAGATGGTCGAGATGGTTGAGACATCCAATTGGTAATTGTCAATGTCCATCAGACCAGAGCCAGTGAACCAGCGCCCATCTCGATTCAGATAAACAGGCACCACCTCATACTTGTCTTCGTCAAAGGATTGCATGACTTGATGGGCGGTGACGATTGAGACATCGTGTTCAACAGATCGGCTGCCAAAGAAGACACCGACAATCGGTTTTTTATTTGCCATAGGTCCCCCTATAAATAATTGTCAGAAAGATCATTTAAAAATAAAACAGCATCACCCGATTTTAACTCGCGTTGATACCATGCAATGGCTTCGTTGACGGTTTCCATGATTTGCAGCCGTGTGAGGTCAAAATCAGTGCTATGGATGCCTTGCTGGATAGGGGCCGCTTGCTCGGTGCCTACCAGAATAATATCCGTACAATAGCGCGGGGCCGCCTTGCCTAATTTTTCATTTTCTTCAGCTTGGAGTGGCCCTAGCTCGACCATGCCGGGGGTAATCAGAACACGCCGACCCTCTCGATGCAGGCTGAGTACCTCAAGGGCGCTGATGGCTCCGACGGGGTTGGTGTTATAAGCATCATCCAGCACCGTGATACCATTGGGCAAGACGGTGCGCTTGAGGCGGTGTTCGGCAGGCTGGAGGGAGGCCACCCGTAATGCAATTTCAGCAAGCGACATGCCGAGGTGTCGTGCAACATTAGCCGCCAGCAGGATATTGGTCACATTATGCAGCCCAACCAACGGTGTCCGAAAGGCGCGGCTTTCCTGCGTCTCTTGGTCAACCACCTCAAATGATAAACCGTCGAGGGTATGCTGCACATTTTTGGCGACTAGACGGGCATCTGGTGCATCAGCATAGGAGACCTGATAGCGCGTTTGAGGATAACCGCGTTGAGCCATACCCAACACACGCGGGTCATCAGCATTAAAGACCCCTACCCCGTCGGCTGGCAAGGCTCTAATCAATTCATATTTGGCTTCGACAATGTTCTCAACTGAGCCAAAGCGCTCAAGGTGCTGTGGCCCAACGGCTGTAACCACACCAATTTGGGGATGGGTCAGGTCGCAAATGCGCTGAATCTCACCCCGTATATAGGCCCCCATCTCCACCACAAAATACTGGTAGCCGAGGTTGGGGTCGAGGTCGTTGTTGATGGTGATACAGATACCCATCACGGTATTAAAGCTCTTGGGTGTGGCAAGCACTTTGCAGCGCCCGTTCAGGATATGGGCGATATATTCTTTGGTGCTGGTCTTGCCATAGCTACCCGTGACGCCAATCACGATTGGGCCAGCGGCTTCTAGCCGGCGTTTGGCCTTGGTGCGAAAGCCCCAGCGCAGTGTCTCCTCCACTGGATACATCAGGATATTGGCAAGGGATAGATAGAGGGGAGCCAATCCATAGGACAAGAGGCCGACCAGTGCTAGGATTTCAAGATTGGTGGCTTCCAGTTCCTTGATGAGTAGGGCTGGCACCATATTAATGACCACTGCCAGCGTGAAAGCCGTCGCCAAGAGACGGGTAGCGCGTTGGGTGCGAACAAAGCGTTTCTTGATTTCCTTGGCGGGTTCAGGCCAGCCAAGGGCAATCCCTACCGCTATCCACCATGCCAAGTGCAGGGGCCATATACCTACCCCTAACGAGAGCAGTACACCCGCTAGGACAAAGCCCGCCAATGCGCCGCCTGCCAAGCGCGTCGGCAACCAGCGCTCACGTTTGGCTGTCCACCAGCGCAGGAAACGCCCAGACTTGTATTCTTCGATTTGGAAGAACCGCGCCAACAGGCGTATCCGCCAGATGGTGAGCGCTCCCCATAACAATCCGATAAAGGCTAGAATGACCATCACGTTTTATCACCAAAGAAATGTACAACGACCCGCATAAACTGCTCGAATTGGTCGAGATAGGCATAATGCCCCGCCCCTTTGAACACGACCAAGCCTGCATCGGGAATTTCACGCTCTAAAATTTGCCCTATTTGGAGCGGAGTATCAAGGTCTCGGTCACCCCAAAAAAGCAGGGTTGGGGCTTGGATACGCCGCGCATAGGGCAACAAGTCTTCATTGACCACTAGCTTAAAGGTCTCTTGCAGCGGCCCGGCTTTTAGATAATCTGCCGAGCCGTACCGTCGGCGCAAGCGTTCCCGCACTTGGGTTTTGACCTTGCCGAGACCGGGAAGGCTCAGGAGCGCCATGAGTACCCGCCGCCAGACATAGTAAACCTGTATCTTCAAGGGTAAGGGTAATTTGACACCCGCGCTGTTCGATAGGGCGATTTTCCCAATACGCTCAGGGTACGTTCCCCCTAGCACGAGGCTGACTCGCCCTCCGAATGAATGCCCAATGAGATGTACCCGTTCTAAACCCGCTACGTCAAGATAAGCAATTACCCAGTGTGCATAATCCTCAACGCGCCAAGGCTCAGGTGGTAAGGCGCTCTGACCAAAGCCGGGAAAGTCAATGACATGGGCGCTATAGCCAGCTTTGGCGAGGGCGTTGGCAACAGGCAGCATAGTCTCGCTATCGACTCCCCAGCCGTGCAGCAATAACACAGGCAGCCCTTCCCCTACAATGGTATAGCCTGTCGCTAGGCCGTCAACCATGCGTTGGGTCATGACTGCACAACCTCAATGCGTGCGCCAATGTACTGGAGCTTGGTGATGACCTGCTCGAAGGTGCGGTCAATTAGCTCGGCGTTGTCGATGATAGACTCTCCCTCGGCTCCCAAGGCCGCTGCGAGGAGAGCCATACCTACACGTACATCGGGCGAGTCGATATATTCGCCGTACAATTGACACTTGCCGATGACGATAGCGCGGTGCGGGTCACACAAGAGTACCTGAGCGCCCATTGCCTTAAGCTTGTCGGTAAAGAGCAAGCGATTGTCAAACAGCTTTTCATGAATGAGGGTCGTGCCGCGCACTTGGGTAGCGAGAACCGTCGTAATGGCAACCAAGTCAGACGGGAAGCCGGGCCAAGGCGAGGTATCAATCGGCAAGGTACCATCACCAATGACCTGTACCCGTAAACTATCCTGCTCTGGAATATGCAGGATACGGTTAGCCTCATCATCCGTTTTTTGCAGATAATAACGCAGGCCGAGGCGTTCATAGACTTTCAAAATCATCCGCATATCGGCCAGATGCACGTTTTGGATGGAGACCTGACCACCCGTGATGGCAGCAATAGCGGCAACGCTGGCAATCTCGATATGGTCAAAGGGCAATTGGATATTTGCACCACTAGGCTCACCACTGAGGCCGTAAATGGTGACTAAGTTGGAGCCAATTCCCTCGATTTTCGCACCCATTTGCACCAATTGGTGTTGTAAAATGCGTAAATGGGGTTCCGATGCCGCGTTATAAAGGGTGGTCTTAGTGCCAAGAGTCGCCGCCAACATACAGACTAAGGCGGTAGCAGTCACACTCGGCCAAGGCAAGGCTAACTCGGCAGTATCCCAAGGAACGGCGGTAATTGAGACTCCGGTGCTATCCGGCTCAATGGTTAGCCCCAAATCCTGCATAGCCGTCAGGTGGGGATAAATACGTGGGGATGATTGCTCCCACTCCACATGAGCATGACGGCGGCGCGTCAAAATCGCTGGTAAGAAAAGCAAACTCGCCGGAAAACTGTTGATAATAGATGCAGATAGTGAGCGGCTTTGAATATGCGGTGTTTCAATCTGAATAGTGGACTCATTACGGGTGACCGTTGCCCCCAATTGCTCGGCTAAATGAAGCATTTGCTCAGTGCTGAGGGTATTAGGGACATGCTGCAAGGTAACGGGGGCGTCGGTGAGCAAAGAGGCCGCAATCGTTGCAATGGCGGCGTTGCTGTTGCCGGAAGGGGTATAGTCCCCCTGAAGTGCTGTTTGGCCTTGAACCGCAATTCGCATAGGATTGTCCTTTCAGTGAGGGGATTATCCACAGTATTGAATAACCGTCAAGCGTTGACACTTCTTCTCACTCTCGATAGACTTCGCAACCTGAGTTTGCGAGAGGTGTTATAGCAAATGATGAATCAACACACGGACTACAATGACATCGACGAAAACGACTTGGTAACACTCGCCCAACAAGGCGATAAATACGCCTTTGGTGAACTATACCAACGCTACGTATCGCGCATCTACACGTATTTCTATTATCGCACAGGAAATAAGCAAGATGCCGAAGATTTAACCACGCGGGTGTTTATGCGTGCGCTGTCGCATATCAATTCGTATTCTGACCGAGGCGTGCCGTTTTCAGCGTGGTTGTACCGTATTGCCCATAACCTACTGGCAAACTGGCACCGTGATAATAGCCGCCGCAAAATCATCGCCATTGATGAGTATATTGGGTCAGAACTGGAGACGGATGCGCCAGAGGCCATAACAGAAGATATGCAAGAGCAAGAAGAACTGATGGAGAGTATTCGTCAATTGCCTGCTGACCGTCAGCAACTCTTGTTCTTAAAATTTGTAGAGCGTCTTTCAAACGCCGAAATTGGTGAAATTATGAACCGTACCGAAGGCGCGGTGAAGTCACTTTATCACCGTACCCTTGCTACGTTGCACGAAGATTTGATGAATCGGGGACTTGGCCCTCTTAAGCGCTTTAAGAAACGAGGATAGGCGAAACAGCTTATGGAAAACCCTAGTGAAGTCTGGATGCAAAACCTACTTTCAGAACATGCCAATAGTTTAATCCATCGGACGATGACCCTTGAGCAATTGCTGGCTCGTTATAACATCAGCAAGGATGCACCCGTCGCTCAATTGATGTTGCTTGCCGAACGCCTTTATTATGGGATTCCACATACCAAGCCTTCGCCTGAATTTGTCCAGTCCCTGTATGATGAACTCGTAGGTACCACGTCGCAACCCGCTCTCAAGTTGTGGCTTCGTCAACTTCAACTGGAGCGCTCACCCCTTGACCGTTTCCGCGAAATGCCGCCCCACATGCAGGTGGCTGCGGGCTTGATTGCCGCTGGGTTTGTGTTTATGGCGTCTAAGCAACGCCGTGACGCCTTGGCCCGTTTCCTTGGCTATCCGGCTGTTGAAACTGCCTAATAGTCAGGTCTAGCCAATTAGCGCACAATCTACTAAACTATAGGGCGCACCACGCCAAACCAGTCAGTAAAGGAATATCGAGTGATGATGACCCAAGAACGCTATGCCAAGATTGCCGGATGGGGCAAGTATATCCCTGAGAAAATCTTAACCAACCATGACCTTGAGCAAATGGTTGATACCAGCGACGAGTGGATTACCACCCGCACGGGCATTAAAGAGCGTCGTATCCGCACTGAGAACGATACCAACTCCAGCATGGCAGTCGCAGCCTCCCTTCCTGCTCTTGAGATGGCAGGCCTTAAAGCAACCGATCTTGACCTCATCATTGTCGCTACTTCCTCCCCTGATTATTTGCTCCCGCCCGTATCAAGCCAAGTCCAAGATATGCTGGGTGCCAAGTGTGGAGCTTTTCAACTGACGGCGGGCTGTTCTGGCTGGGTCTATGCGTTGGCAACCGCCACCCAATTCATCAAATCAGGCGCACATAACAACATCTTGGTGGTTGGGTCAGAGATTATTTCCTTTGCGCTAGACTATACTGACCGTGGGACTTGTGTGCTGTTTGGCGATGCGGCAGCGGCGGTGGTCTTAACCCCTAGCGATGAACCAACTGGTGTGCTGGCCTTTGAATTGGGGTCAGATGGTTCGGGTGCTGAAGCGCTGCAAGTGTTAGGTGGTGGTAGCAGTAACCCCTTGAACCAAGCGGTTTTGGATAAGCGCGAGAATTTTATCCGCATGGATGGCAAAGCTGTCTTCAAATTTGCGACCCGCGTAGTGGCAAGTTCACTCAAGCGTGTCATTGACCAAGCGGGTTTATTGCCGGACGATATTGACTTATTCATCCCTCACCAAGCCAACGCCCGTATTGTGGAAGCAGGCGCTCGTTTGATGCGTCAACCTGCCGAGAAATTCTATATGAACATCCACAAATACGGGAATACCTCAACCGCTTCAGTGCCTTTGGCAATGGTCGAGGCTATTGAAGAAGGCCGCCTCAAAGAGGGTGATAAGGTCGCTATGATTGCCTTTGGAGCGGGCCTGACATGGGCGACGGTGGTGGTGCAAATGGGTGTTGGTGCGGTCAGCCCTGCTCACGAGTTGTTCTCTGGCGCTCGTATGAGCTATATGGCGAAACGCGCCCGTAACCGCGTGGTGGATACGGTGCAAATGGCGATGGTGCCGCTTTATACCCGCCTCAATCGCTCCCGTAATAACAAGAAAAAAGACGAATAGATCGCAAATCCAAACCCCTCTCACCAGAGAGGGGTTTTTAATTATTGGCCCTTGGGGTCAATCGGCTCATTGTCTTCAAAGACATCGACAAACACAATTTCCGTTAAGTGTCCGACGGTCTTCATCACTTGTTGGCCTGCCGCAGTGCCGAGGGGTGAGGTGAGCGCCGCATCTAAGGCCGCTTGATTTTCGAAATAAAATTCCAACATGCGATAGTAGGGAGATTGCCCCAATGGGCTACCCAAGACCATGTTGGCTTGGCGGCGCAGGATACCCGGCAACCTTTCCAGCAAGACTAGGTTTTGCACATAGGAGCGCTCGAAAGCCTCTTCGTCATCGGGTTGGCGGAATAAAAAGACCAGTTTAACCATGCCTCTGTCCTTTCAAACCATGCAAGTATACCCTAGCGGGGTGTGTTATACTTGCACATAGTTTTCTGCCCACTCCAAGTAATCACTTTAAAGGCCACCATGTGTAACGACAATCAAAATTTCGTTCATTTGCATCTGCATACGCAGTACAGCTTACTCGATGGCTTTGCCCACATTGACCGCGTGGTGAAATACGCCACTGAATTGGGGATGCCTGCACTAACCATCTCCGATCATGGGACAATGTTCGGCGTCATTGATTTCTACCGCGCCTGCAAGAAGGCCAAAATCCACCCCATTATCGGCGTTGAGGCTTATTTAGCTCGCCGTACCCGCTTTGACCGCGACTCCCAACTCGACAATAAGCCCTATCACATGCTGCTCTTGGCACGCAATCGCACTGGCTATCAGAACCTCCTCAAAATGACCTCTGCGGCTCAATTAGAAGGCTATTATTACCGCCCTCGTATCGACCATGAATTGATGGCGGCCCATGCTGAAGGCTTGATTGCCACCAGTGGCTGCTTGGCGGCTGAAATCCCGCGCATGGTGGAGGAAGGCCGAGAAGACAAAGCGAGGGAACTCATTGGCTGGTATCAAGACATTTTTGGCAAAGATCATTTTTATTTGGAACTTCAAGGTCACAATATCCCTGAATTGCAAACGCTCAATCGTTGGTTGGTGGAGAATGCGGGCTATGCTAATGTCCCGCTGGTTGCCACCAACGATGTCCACTATGTAAGAGCGGAAGACTACGACCCCCACGATACCCTACTCTGCATCCAAACCAGCACCTTAAAAAATGAAACCAACCGCATGTCGATGTCAGGCGGCAATTCTTATTATTTGAAGACCCAAGCCGAAATGTGGGCCATGTTTGGCGAGGTCCCGGAAGCCTTAACGAATACGCTCCGCATTGCTGAGATGATAGAAGATGTCAACCTTGACGATAAGCACTATCACCTGCCTATCTTTCCGGTACCTGATGGCTTTGAAGGTGCAGGCCACTTCTTGCGCCATCTCTGCCAACGGGGTGTGGCATGGCGTTATGGAGGCCGTGCCGAGAGTGCCTCTATCCAACAGCGGCTTGAACATGAACTGGGCATCATTGGTAGGATGGGCTTTGATACCTATTTCTTGATTGTGTGGGACTTGTGCGAATTTGCCCGCAGTAAAGACATTTGGTGGAATGTGCGCGGGTCGGGAGCGGGTAGTATCGTGGCCTATAGTCTGGGCATCACCAACCTTGACCCCCTTGAGAATGGCTTGATTTTCGAGCGCTTCCTCAATCCGGGGCGCGTATCCATGCCCGACTTTGACCTTGACTTTCCCGAAGACCGCCGCGCCGAGATGATTGAGTATTGCACGCGCAAATATGGCGAGGACAAGGTGGCGGCTATCATCACCTTTGGAACATTGGGTGCCAAACAAGCCATCCGCGACGTGGGGCGGGCGCTGGATATGCCACTGACTGAGGTTGACCGCATCGCTCGCTTAGTGCCAACGGTCGCCAAGCCCCCCAAGATTTACCAACTGCTTGGTCAAGATGAAGACCACCAAGACCTTGCCAATTCAGAGTTTATTGAAATGTACGAGCAGGACAAGTATGCCCGCCAAGTGATTGACACCGCCCGTGTGATTGAAGGGGTGCCGCGCCATGCCAGTACCCACGCGGCGGGAATCATCGTGGCAGACCGTCCCTTGGTCGAATATCTGCCCCTGCACCGTCCGACCAAGGGCGGGGATGATGACGATAACCCCGTTAAGATGGTCACGCAGTTTCCAATGGAGACGGCTGAGAGTATCGGCTTGCTCAAAATCGACTTTTTGGGGCTTTCTACCCTGACCATCATGCGGAAGGCCTGCGAACTGATTGAGCAGTATCACGGCATTCACTACGACATGTCGAATATCCCTATCAAGCCTGACCCCAACGACCCCGAAGTGACGCGCCGTGTCGAGGAAGTCTTCAAGATGTTGGGACGGGGTGAGACGGTCGGCGTCTTCCAATTGGAAAGTAGCGGGATGCGCCAAATGCTCAAGGGGATGCGCCCCAAGAACTTTGAGAATATCATCGCGGCTATTTCGCTCTACCGCCCCGGCCCGATGCAATTTATCCCGCAGTTCAACCGTCGGCTGCATGGCGAAGAGGGTATCGAATATCTGCACCCCAAGCTGGAACCCATCATCGGCAACACCTACGGCATCATCACCTACCAAGAGCAGATTATGCAGATAGCCGCCGAGCTATTTGGCTATGGCTTGGGTGAGGCCGACTTAATGCGGCGGGCCGTCTCTAAGAAGAAAGCCAAAGACCTCCAAGAGCATCGGGAAATCTTTATGGAGCGCGGCCCCGATAACGAGGTAGACCCAGAGACGGCGGGGGCGATTTTCGACCAAATTGAGTATTTCGCCAATTATGGCTTCAACAAGTGCGTGGTGGGCAGCACCGAGATTATTGATGCAGCCACAGGTTGTCTGCACACGGTTGAGGACTTGGCAACGGGGAGCGTCCAGATCGATGCTACCCTTGCGATGGATACCGACACCCTCAAACTCAAGTCAGGTATCATTAGCGCGGTCATGAGCAATGGTGTTAAACCTGTGTATCGCCTGACCACCCAATTGGGCCGCCAACTTGAAGCGACGGCGAACCATCCTTTGTATACCTTCACGGGCTGGCGTTTGCTGGGCGACTTGCAGCCGAATGACCGGATTGCCGTCCCGCGCCGAATTGATGTGGAGGGGCAACAAGCATGGCCGGAGCATGAACTCGCATTAACAGACCAATTGGAAGCACTGCCCAGCGAGATATTCACCCTCAATAATCGCCAGATTGAACAGGTCATTGGTCATTTATGGCAACCTGCGGGCGACCTTACAAGCGCGTTTATAACCACCTCTAAGCGTATGGCCCATCAAATGCAACATCTGTTGTTGCGATTAGGAATTATGGTCCAGATTGAGGCAGTATCATCGCATTATCGCCTCACGGTTATTGAGCCATTGCCCCATGATGGTGATGGCGACATCTACTGGGACAAAGTTGTTTCCATTGAATATATCGGCGACCAACCCACTTACGACTTGACCATTGAGGGCGACCATAACTTTATTGCCAATGACATCATCGTCCATAACTCCCACGCGGCAGATTACGCCGTCATTACTTGCCAAACAGCTTATCTCAAATGCCACTACCCCCATGAGTACATGACCGCGCTGATGTCGGTCTATTACGATGTGGCGGCCAAGGTCAGCCTCTTTGCGGCGGACTGCTATCGCATGGGCATTGAGATTTTGCCCCCCCATGTCAACCATTCCTATGCCGACTTCATCATTGAGCAATACGCCGACGGCTCCCGCCATATCCGCTTCGGCATGGGCGCGATTAAGAATGTGGGGGCGGGTGCCATTGACCATATCGCCCATGAGCGTGATGCCAATGGACGCTTCACTGATCTTGATGACTTTCTGTCGCGCTGCGATATGCGGGTCGTCGGTAAACGCGCCCTTGAGTCGTTGATTCGGGTGGGTGCCCTCGATGACCTTGGTGAGCGTCCCATCTTGCTCCATAACCTAGAGCGCCTTATGAGCCATAGCATTGAACGGCGCAAAGCAGCCGATGTTGGGCAAATCAGCATGTTCGACCTATTTGAAAGCAGCGAGGCAGGCCAGCCCAGCGCAGGGTCGGTCTGGAGTACGATTGAAACACCTGCCGAGGTTGCCAATAAACGTGAGCAACTGCGTTGGGAAAAAGACTTGTTGGGTTTCTACATCACCGACCACCCTCTCAAGGAACTCAGTAAAACTCTGGAAAATATCGGGTGCCTGAGTTCGGATGAAGTGCTGCATGATGAAAGCTTGGTTGGGCGCAACATACGGGTGGCGGGCTTGGTCAATGACATCCGTACCATTACCACCAAGAAGGGCGACACGATGGCAATTGTGACCATCGAAGACCTGCAAGGCATGATTCCCTGCGTGATGTTCCCGCGTACATGGGGCATGTATAAGGGCTATGTGCAGCCAGATACGGTTATTATCATTGATGGCAAGGCCGATTCCCGTAATGACGAGATGCAGATTGTGGCTGAGAAAGTCAGCCAACGCGCTACCGAAGTCCAAGCAATTGATGTTGCCACCAGTATCAACGCTTATGCCAATCTTGCCACATGGACATTGAATAGCGATGATAGTTCATCGGATGATGACAGCGAAGATGACGGTTACTATCCGCCCGCTGATGACATGCCTGAAGAGCCGCCCTATTTTCCCGATGACGACGTTTGGCAGCCTCCTGTTGCGGCTCACAATGGCAACGGCAATGGACATCCGCCCGCGCCGCCGCCAGTGACGGAAGAGACTGTTGAGGAAGTGCCATTTGAGGAGGAATCAGCACCAGTAGTACAAAGTCAGCCGGCTGCCGTTATCAGCACTGCCCCCACCGCGATAGTTGAGGAGCGTTATCGACTCCATATTGCGCTCCAGCGTTCTGGCGATTCGAACCGTGATATGCGCCAGTTGGAGATTATTCATGGCATTGTCAGCGGCTATCCCGGCCCTGATGACCTATGGATTGAGGTCTACTGGGATGAGGAATATGAGGCTACCATCCAATTCCCCAGTTTCACGGGGGTTTGCCAAGAATTGATTGATGAACTGGCCCAAGCCAAAATCAACGGGGATCGGGTATGGGTTGAGACCCTCTAGCCAATACGGGGCAGGCTTATGGTGAACCTGCCCCTTTTTCCTCCTATTACGCCAGCATTGGGTCACGGATTTCTACCGTCAATTCCCCTTCGCGCACATGCCAAACAGTAGTGGCAAACTTATCCACAAAGTAGCGGTCATGCACCACCGCCAACACACTCCCCGGAAACGACGACAGGGCTTGCTCGAATTGCTCACGCGAAGGCACATCTAAGTGGTTGATGGGTTCGTCCAACACCAGCAGATTTGACCCCTGTGCTACTAACAACGCCAACATCAACCGTGAGCGTTCCCCATAGCTAAGGTCGGCAATGGGACGCAAGGGGTTATCCCCGGTGAAAAGGAAGAAGTGCAGGAATGAACGTGCCTCGGTTTGGTTCATTGGCGAGGCTTGTTGCAAAGTAGCGAGGGCGGTGCCGGTTGGGTCAAGAATGTCTTGCTCTTGGGCCAGATAGCCAACCTTGATGCTGGCACCCAACCGCACTGACCCTGCCAAGGGGGATAATGCGCCAATAATGGTCTTGAGCAGGGTACTCTTGCCGTGACCATTTGGCCCCAAGACGACTACCCGCTCCCCCGCTCGCATACTCAAGTTGAGATGCTCAAGGAGTGGTGTATCTCCGTAACCAATGGCTGCATCCTCCAAGAAAACCACATCTTGACCAGTGGCGGGCAGGTCAGCAAAATCGAGCTTGAGTTGCCATGTCTGTTGGGGTTTGTCTACGCGCTCATCAGAGGCAAGATAACGTTCTAGACGTTTCTCTTGGGCCTTGCCGCGCTTCGCCACCTTCTTGGCATAGCGGCGCTGGGTGCTGTCCTTGGTGGCATTCTCCTTGCGGGCTGCTTTCGACATCATATGATGGACAACTTGCTCCATACGAGCGATTTCGGTTTGCTGGTCACGCCACACTGCCCAATGCTTGTCTTGCTCAGATTGCACCGTTTCCACATAATCCCGATAGTTGCCAACATAGACCCGTGCGCGGTGATTCTGAATTGCCACAATTTGGTTGACGGCATGGTCAAGGAAGGTGCGGTCATGCGAGACAATCAGCGCCCCCCCATCAAAATCCTGCAACCAGCCCTCCAGCCATTCTAATGCCACAACATCCAGATGATTGGTTGGCTCATCGAGAATAAGCAATTGAGGGGCATTGAGCAGCAAAGCCGCTAACCCTAGCCGTGTTTTCTGACCGCCCGACAGATTCCCAACTTGCACCACTAGATTGTCTAATTCAAAGGCTGCCAACAGAGTCTCACCTTTGGCGACATCGACCGAGCGGCTGAGATTTTCGAGGCGTTCAAGCGCTTCACCATAGGCACTCATGAGGCTTTCTAGGGCATCATCATGAGCCGTTGCCATCGCATCAGCCAAACGCTCGACATCCACTTCCGCAGTTTCTAGGGCCGTCAGTTGAGGATATAGCACCTCGCGGATAGTTAGATTGTCGTCAACCGTCAGTCCTTGGGCTAGATAGCCGATGCGGAGAGAAGGCGGGGTAAATAAAATACTGCCTTGGTCAGGCTGCAATTCACCCATGACGATTTTGAGTAGGGTACTTTTACCGGACCCATTGGGGCCAATTAGCCCCACACGCTCTCTCGCATTGACGGTAAAAGAGACTCCATTAAACAACGGTTCTTCAATTCCAAAGCGCTTGGCGATATTGGAAACAACTAACATGGCAAATTCTCCAGTGAAGATTGATGACTTGGCTTTAACGAGTAGCCCTTGCCGCGTGAGTGAATCAAAAACGCCGCACGGGGTAAACCCATACGGCGAATGTGTCAAATGATAGAAGGATTCTAATACGCGACAAGGCCGATAAGCAGGGCAACCCTACCAACTGCTGTTATGCAGACACGACCATGTTTTGCATATGGTATCCTTTAACTTTGTCCAACGATGTCTGGGAGATAGCCATAATCCGCCAAGACAAATTCATTATAACGGTAAATTTACCTCAATTACAAGGATAAGGCTTGTTTAGAGATAAACAACTGGTTGACTTGGCCCATCTCATCGGCTGGACAACAACGACGATTCGCCATTACAATCATGGCGTTACTTTATGCTTAATTGGGGCGCATTTTCGGGAATATGTATCCCTTCTAATGCAGAAACTATCAGGATAATATAGCCCATGATCCACCAAGATTTAAGCGCTCTTCGGGTTGAAGAAAAACTCCTACTAGAAACCCTCCGTCAGCACATCACAGGAGACAATCAGCAGACACTTGAGCAGCTTGTATCTGAGCCGTCGATAGACTACGCATATTTGTTACAAGTTGCATCTCGCAATAGTGTAGGCTTGTTGTTGTTGGATGGTCTTGCCCCCTTCCAAATCCCGTTGCTTCAGACCTTTGTACCGAAATACAATTTTGTGCAACGTCGTAACCTTGTCTTGGCTGGCGAATTACTAAAATTGATTCGTCATTTCAATGAACAGCAGATTTCGGCCATACCGCTAAAAGGCACTATGTTGGCAATTGAATACTACCCCTCTTTGCCGCTTCGAGAGTTTAATGATATTGATGTGTTGGTTCAACGCCAACAAGTTCCACACATAAAAGCGGTGATGAACCACCTCGGCTTTACGCTTGATGAGCGACAGCAAGCCATACCTGAAAAGAAATATCTCAGGACTCGGTATCATTATCGTTTCACCAGCCCTGATAACTTGTATGACGTAGAAGTTCACTGGAAGCTTGCGTACCAATACTTAGGAAAAATCAGCGAGGCAGCCCTGATCTGGCAACATGCTGAGTTGATGTCTATTTATGACACCCCAGTATTGCAGCCTATGGTCGAGGATTTGCTGCTCTATTTGTGTACACATGGTGGGCGACACGGGTGGTCGCGTTTGTCATGGGTTTGTGATGTTGCCTTTGTGATTCAAAAACATCCTGACATACGCTGGGATTATGTGCTACAGCAAGCACATCGAACCAACGCGACCCGCCTTGTATTACTAGGAGTCGCAATCACCTCTCGCCTGTTTCAAATTGCTTTGCCTGACTTAATCCAAACCAAGATAAACCAAGATAAGCATATTGAACCATTGCTTCAAATGGTCTATCAAAATATCTTTAGCCCTGCTGAAGGACAAACGCTGCTATTGGGTCAATACCTTTTTCAACTCAAAATGCAGCCAGACTTCATCACACGCCTTCGGCTCATTCGCTACATTCTGAGTCGGCGTCTCCAGCCTACCAGCAAAGACCAAGAGGCTATCCATCTTCCGAAAGTCCTGTATCCCTTGCACTATGTGTTGCGACCATTTCGCTTGATAAGATACTATGGCAAGGATGTTTACTATAATCTGCTAAACAGAAATAAAGCGAGATAGCGCTCAATTGGCGATGTTATCTAGACGATATTGAAGATTTAGTCGGCTCATGGTTCAATACATAGACCAGTATAATAGCAAACCAATCAAGAGACGGGTTAGTTTTCTCAATCACGAGGAGGTCTATTATCACCCCACCACACACCACCTTTAGAACGCGGGAACAGTTTCTACCTTTTGCATTACCTGATGTAGGCGAAGAAGAAATTCAAGCTGTCAGCCAAGTGATTGCATCAAAATGGCTGACAACTGGCCCCAAAGTCCGAGAATTTGAGCGATTGTTTGCCGAATATGTCGGCGCTCAACACGCAATTGCGGTGAACTCAGCAACAGCAGCCATGCACCTTGCACTGGAGGCTGCTGGTATCCAAGCCGACGATGAGGTTATCGTCCCAACCTTTACCTTTGCGGCAACGGCTGAGGTGGTTCGTTATTTTGATGCTACCCCGCGCTTGGTAGATATTGACCCCGACACCTTTAATATCGACTCTACTGAAGTTGAGCGGGCCATTACGCCTCAAACCAAGGCCATTATTCCGGTGCATGTTGCGGGACAGGCTGCGGATTTAGACCCGATTCTTCGCCTTGCACAAGAACATAACCTGACCGTCATCGAAGATGCTGCCCATGCACTACCAACCACTTACAAAGAACGGATGATTGGTACCATCGGGGATTTCACAACATATAGCTTCTATGCAACGAAAACCCTCGCTACTGGCGAAGGCGGCATGATTACGACTAACGACGAGGAATGGGCCACGCGCTGCCGCATCATGTCATTACATGGCATTAGCAAGGATGCATGGAAACGTTATACCAGTGAAGGGTCGTGGTATTATGAAATCACGGCTCCGGGCTTCAAATACAACTTAACGGATATTGCAGCAGCTATTGGGCTGGTACAACTTGCAAAACTTGAGGCCATGAATGAGCGCCGTCAAGAGATTGCACGACGATATGACGAAGCTTTTGGTACCCATCCAGCGCTGACTATACCCTACCGTGCCCCCTATAGTAGCCATCCGTTCCATCTTTATGTGTTGCGGCTAAATCTTGACGCCCTACGGATTGACCGAAATGCCTTTATCGAGCATCTCCGTGCCTTTAATGTTGGAACCAGTGTCCATTGGATTCCGCTACATATGCACCCCTACTATCAAGACAAGTATGGGTTTAAACCAGACGACTTTCCGGTGGCCCATCAGTTGTATCATCGCATTATTTCATTGCCCATCTATTCGGCAATGACTGATCAAGATGTAGATTATGTTATTGATGCGGTCGTGCATATTGCTGATACTCATCGAGTCTAGTCATGTTCAAGCGTCTATTTGATGTGGTTTTTGCGGTCTTAGGGTTGGTGGTTCTATCACCAGCCCTGTTGCTCATCAGCCTGATTATCAAGCTGAGTTCAAGTGGGCCTGTTTTTTATCGAGCAACCCGCGTAGGGCGCTATGGCAAAGAATTTCGACTGCTAAAATTTCGCTCGATGGTAGTGAATGCTGACCAGATGGGGCCGGCGGTGACAGGAGCCAATGACCCACGTGTAACCCCTATTGGTCGGTTGCTGCGGAAAACCAAACTGGATGAACTACCCCAACTCATCAATGTCCTCGTAGGAGATATGAGTTTCGTTGGCCCTCGCCCTGAAGCACTGAAGTATGTAAAACATTACACAGATGAGCAACGGGAGGTGTTGTCGGTACGTCCGGGGATTACCAGTGCAGCATCAATCGTGTATCGTCATGAAGAGGCCTTGCTAGTTGGTGAAGATACTGAGGCGATGTATGTTCAAACCATCATGCCTGCCAAGCTCGCCATTGACTTAAATTATGTTCAGTCAGGGCCATCCGTCGTGAGCGATATGGTCTTGATATTAAAAACATTCCGAGCATTGTTTAAGAAATCATAATTTGTCGTGATTACCCAAATCCTGCCACCGTGATTGAAAACAGGTATATCCTCTGTTATAATTTCGGTGCTATTTTGTGACAAGGAAATGAGTTTGTTTAACGATTCACTCCCGGAACCACAACTGTCCTCGCTTCCCCATCTGCGGATTCAACCTTCTAACGGCTGGGTATCACTCCATCTCAAAGAGGTTTGGGCTTATCGAGAACTACTCTATTTTCTGACATGGCGGGACATCAAAGTCCGCTACAAGCAGACTGTTCTCGGCGCGGCATGGGCGATTATCCAACCATTTTTCACGATGGTGGTATTTAGCCTCTTTTTCGGCAATTTGGCCCAAATACCGTCCGATGGGGTTCCTTATCCGATTTTCAGTTATACTGCCCTTGTCCCATGGACATTTTTCGCCGCAGCGCTTGGGGCGTCTTCCAATAGTTTGGTGGGCAGCGCTAATCTTATTAAGAAAATCTACTTCCCTCGCCTCGTTATTCCCATTTCGAGTGTTATTTCTGGGAGTGTCGATTTTCTATTGGCTTTCGCAGTATTGCTCATCATGATGCTGGTTTTTGGCATCTTCCCGACAGCCAATGTTATCTTTTTGCCGTTCTTGCTGCTTTTGGCTGTGATGACATCGCTTGGCATTGGCTTATGGCTATCAGCCATGAATGTTCAGTTTCGGGATGTGCGCTATACAGTGCCATTTATCACCCAGTTTTGGCTTTTTGCGACCCCTATTGCTTACCCTAGCAGCCTCATTGAAGATGATTTGCTTCGTACTATTTACGGTATCAACCCAATGACTGGGGTTGTTGAGGGCTTCCGTTGGGCTTTGCTAGGTACTGACACCGCTCCGGGGCCAATCATCATTGTCTCTTTTTTGGCGGCGACCTTATTGCTTGTCAGCGGGATGTTCTATTTTCGTCGTATGGAAAAAACCTTCGCAGATGTGGTGTAAAACATGAGTGATATCGCAATTCGGGTTGAGGGATTAGGCAAACAATACCGCATTGGCGGTAAGCAAGAAAAATATAAGACCTTACGTGATAGCATTGCTGATGCTTTTTCTGCGCCATTTCGTCGTGCAGGCCAGTTACTCAAAGGACAGGCCTATGGTGCGGCAGGCTTGAGCGAGACCATTTGGGCGTTAAAAGACGTATCGTTTGAGGTCAAACATGGCGAAGTGCTCGGTATCATTGGGCGTAATGGTGCGGGCAAGAGTACCCTCCTCAAAATTCTGTCCCAGATTACGGAGCCAACCGAAGGCTATGTTGATGTCTATGGGCGGGTGGGTGCCCTGCTTGAAGTTGGCACAGGCTTTCATCCTGAACTCACTGGGCGTGAGAATGTCTATCTCAATGGTGCTATATTGGGGATGAGCCGCGCTGAGATTGACCGCAAATTTGATGAAATTGTCGATTTCTCCGGTGTCGAGAAATTTATTGATACGCCTGTTAAACACTACTCAAGCGGGATGGGATTGCGACTTGGGTTTGCGGTTGCTGCCCATCTGGAACCTGAGATATTGGTGGTTGATGAGGTTCTGGCTGTTGGGGACGCTGAGTTTCAAAAGAAGTGTATCGGCAAGATGGCTGAGACTTCAGAATCTGGAAGAACCGTAGTTTTTGTTAGTCATAATATGGTTTCGATATTGAATTTATGCAATAACGTTATATTGCTAGATAAAGGATCGATTGAGAAAACTGGTTACTCAAAGGACATTATAGACTATTACTTATCATCTGCACAAATAGATAAAACGGGAAATTCGGTGGCTTTAGCCCAACGCACGGATCGGAAAGGGGATGCCTCTTTTAAGTTTACTCATATAAAAATTATGGACAAAAACCATGATACTACAAATGATATTCTTTCTGGGGAATCGCTTACTTTTCATATTTCTTATTCAGCTTCTGAGAAACTCATGGGTCAACCGCTACGAATCACGATACGAATCCATAATATGGAAGACCAACCTATATTTGCGGTTGACAATGCTTTTACTGGTCAGAACTTTTTTATCACAGCAGAGCAAGACACGTTGCTCTGCAAAATACCTTCCTTGCCATTGCTTTCAGGTCAATACTCTGTTCATCTATGGGCACAAGTGGGTAATGAAGTTGCAGATTCGATTAGTCAAACTACTCTATTTACAGTACATTCATCAGATTATTTTGGTACAGGGCAATTCCCCAACCCAAGTAGGCATGGTTTTGTCTTTGTTAATCATTTATGGGAGTACTAAAGAATGCCTTTTGACAGAGGATTAGACCTATCATTGTCTTTGCAAGAACATCTGGTTCAATATCTGCACTTTAGCTATATTCCCGATTTTGCAATGGCAAATGACTTCGCTAAGTTTCTTCGGGAACTCGATATTGTTCCAATAATTGAGCGCGACGAAGATACCTTAATAGAACTGGGAATTGAAGCATGGAACAATTCCTTTGAGAGTATTCCCCAAGGTACCCATGTTGTTCCAATCACATCTGGTCTTGACTCCAGAGCAATATTAGGTACTCTCTTACAATATTTTCCCGCTCAGGATATACAAACGGTAACCTTCGGTTTACCCCATACTTGGGACTACGAGATAGGGAAAAAGATAGCTAAAAAGGTTGGTACTAGGCATATTTCCATAAATTTGCTGCACATTCAACCCACACTACGCCAGATTGAAGAACACGCGCAGAATTTGCCTCCGTTACCTATATTAGATCACTATTATTATAGTCAAATATTCCGCGAATTCAGCACAGATGTCATTTATTGGTCTGGTCATATGGGAGGAGCAATATCTGGTGTACATACCCTTGACAATGAGACCGAATTATCATGGAATGAAGCTACCAACCTTTTTATAGCCCAAAATCGTTATCCAGAATTTAGCATAAATAAAGAAGAAACCAATTTATATGAATTTTTTCCCTCTAATCCATATCTTAATAAAAATTCAATTTCTTATTATGATCAATTAAATCTGATGATAAGACAACATTGTTATTTAGGGCAATTTCTAATGCCCGATGGGTATACTTTTGCTGCTCCATTTATTCACCCATCATGGCTCAGATTTATGTTAGCTGTCCCGCCAGAAGCTCGCAAGGATCGACATCTCTATAAAAGATTGCTGATTAAGATGTTTCCAAGCCTTTTTTCTCTACCAACAAATCGGAATATTGGACTCTCGCTTAGATCTCCTAGATGGAGGAGAAAGCTGCAAAAGATAATAAGACGTTCTATTATCGAAAACCTACCAAATTTCTTGTCTATCAGATATCCAAATCCTCGCTTGAAATACGTTGATTATTATTCGCTTCTCCGACAAAATACGTCGCTTCGTAATCTTGTATGGACTTCTTTAGAACGTCTCAAGAAACGAAATATTGTTAGATGGATTGATATAGAAGACATACTTTCGCGTCATCAAATAGGTGTGGAAAGTCACAGTCGAACCTTGTTAACTTTAATGGGAGTTGATATTTTTCTTGAGTGTTTCTCACCGTAAATGAATTAGATAGTATAGACTAGGGACGGCATTGACGTGGATGTAAAAACATTTGACAAATATGAAAAACGGGGTACATATCATTGGGACTGGTATGCATCTAATCACCACGGTTATGCAGATAAGGTAGATTTAATTCTTTCGCAGTTGCCTAATAATGGAACTGTATTAGATATTGGTGGTGGAGATGGTCTGATTTCATACAAGGCGTTCGAGAAAGGTCTAACCGTAACTTGTATCGACTCTAATGAGCATGCTATCCAATTAGCACAGAGGAAATTTGAAGAGCAAATCTATAGAAATTCTCTATCTCGGTTGATGCGAAACATGCTCCATGATTTGCGTCTATGGCAGAGTCCAAAAATCACTCGATATCAAAACGGGGAAGTTAATTTAATAGCAGCGTCCATCTTTGATTTGAAAATTGATCAACCCTTCGATTTCATTGTTTGCCATGAAGTGATAGAGCATATACAGGAACCCAAAAGACTCCTTGATTTTATCTACTCCAACATAAAGCAATTTGCTATCATATCTACTCCGGATGTAACCAATCGCCCTCCTCATGAATTGGATTATCATTCTTGGACAGCCGCATCATTTGCCGAATTTCTATCTGGGTACAATTTTGAGTTCTTGATTCAAGACGGCTACGATATCTATGTCAAGTTATATAATTAACCCGACCTCTAATGTCGCTGTCATTATACGTAGCGCTCATGAACGCACAGAAGCACTGTGTTTACATCTCGTCAAGCAACAAGTACCAGAAAACAACATTGTTGTCATTCATGAGCGCCCTTTCAGCACTGCCCTTCGGCGCTCTTTTGAGATTGGTCTCGACTATGGCCTAGATTGGACACTGTGTTTGGATGCCGATATCTTGGCTGGTACCAGTGCAATACACAAACTGGTGACACACGCTGAATCAATACAAGATAAGCTCTTTAGTGTTCAAGGGCGGATGTTAGACCGATTGTTTAATGGATATCGTTTTGGGGGGATGCATCTTTATCAAACGTCGCGGTTGGATTTTGCGTTAGAGCGAACCCAGATTACGAAAGAAGTGCTGCGTCCTGAGACATATGTTAAAGAACAGATGAAAGCATATGGATTTCATATAGCGAAAAGCAATGATAGGTTATGTTTACATGATTATCACCAATATTATAGGGACATATTTCGAAAAGGCTTTGTACACTCGCGCAAACACTTTGATAAGCCGGAAATACTTCCCATATGGAGATTCCTAGCGCAATCAGATATGGAGTTTGTGATTGCAATTGAAGGTTGGAGTATAGGGAAGAAATTTGCGGAGAAAATATACATAGATATAGCTACTTTACCTCGTAATATTGATCATATTTTTTTAAAATATAATATTTCCGAAAAACAAGACAGCATCCATCCCGACGAAACTATTGATATTGATACTTATATTACTAATGGATCTCCAGAATATCTTGCGTGGTTAAATCACAAAAAACGTCTAGATGTGAGATTGGCCTTACGCTGGCAACAAGGCCCTGTATATTTTTGGCCATGGCTAATCGGTACAACCCTGCGACACATATTGAGGCCTAGAGAGGCTTCTAAAATTAAACAGCGGGATTAAATATTTTATGAAACTTAATAAAGAATTACCCATTGTATTCATGTTGGGTACTCTAAATTGGGGTAATGCTCAAACACAAGTTTCGAATTTGGATAAGCTAGGTGGCTTGTCTTGGAACTATACAAAGAACAAAAATCTATGGATATTGAACATACAACAACTCGATAATGACTCTCCAATTCAAATTGAACCTGAACAACTTATAGAAATTGACCCTTATACACTGCAATTCGGGAAATTAAACGGTCGGTTCTCTATCATCAACTTCGACCTGATGCACATGGAATGGACCATCATCACTGACCGCATAGGAGCCTACCATGTCTATGCTCTGTACAAAGATGGCCTTGTACAAGCCATTGGCGATGACCTCGCTGAATTAGCCCAACACTCGACTAAACGTCTTGATTATCAGGCTTTAGCCACATTCCTTACCTTTGGTTTCTTCTTAGATGACCGTACCTATTTTGAAGATATTCGTATTCTGTTGCCAGCCTCCATCTATCGTTTCAGCACTGAAGGCATATTACTCGAACATCGAAAGTATTGGGAATGGCACCATACAGTAGATGAGACGCGCACCTATGAGCAGACTCTAGAAGAGTATGATGTGCTTTTTAGACAAGCAGTACAGCGCTGTGTCCGAAATGGCAAAGTTTTGCTTCCACTTTCTGGCGGACTGGACTCTCGGTCTCTAGCTGCTGTATTACCATACGATGCAGATGTTGAGACCTATTCCTACGGATATACAGATGACTCAATCGAAATCCGTATCGCACAGCAAATAGCGAAAACTAGAAACCTGTCTTTTACTGCTCATACCATTCGACCTTATCTCTTTGATCGGTTGCCCGCGATTGTGAAAGCCTTACATGGCTCACAAGACGTTACCCAAGCACGTCAAGCAAGCATTAGTGAGTGGCTATCGCAGCATGGGGATGCAGTTATCACAGGACTATGGGGAGACGTGTGGTGTGACCAGATGGGTGCGGCTGATGGATTAGCGCCGGACACATCTGTAACACAGCAGACCGTTAAAAAACTTAAGAAGCGAGGGTATGAGTGGCTTCTCAGTCATCTGTTATCAGATGGCACATCTCGGGTTACACTTGACTATCTGGTCTCCCTAGTGGAAACAGGCATCCAACAATTTCAGCATATCGAAGATATTGATTTCCGCATCAAGGCCTATAAAACGTCGCGCTGGGCATTTCGTTGGTCGAATGCCAGTTTGCGGGCTTTCGAACTGGGAGCCACGCCACGCATACCTTATTATGATATTGACTTGATTGATTTCTTTTGTACAGTACCAACTGACTTTGTGCGTGACCGTCGATTACAAATCGATCATTTGAAACGGTATGCACCAGATTTAGCGCGAATTGAATGGCAGGCATCGCATACCAACCTATACCAGATTGCTCATAGTCGATGGTTAAGTTTACCGAAGCGTGCGATTAGGAAGATACAACGAACAATAACTAGAAAATCTCCCATCCAGCGCAATTGGGAGGTGCAGTTATTAGGAAAAGAATCGCGCCCACAGCTAGAACAATGGCTACTAGCGCCTAACCTCCATATCTCTAACTTATTCAATATTGCAGATTTATCAAGCCTTATAGATGATTTCTACATAGCTCCCCGTGCCGAGGGTGGATATACTGTCTCCATGTTGCTAACCATCTCAGCGTGGCTAGAGAGTGTACTTTAAATGTGCGGCATTTGCGGGTTATATTCCACTCACTTATTGGCTCATGAGGATAGATTTTGTCAATCCACATACAAAATGATGGATTTGATGGCCCGACGTGGCCCTGATGATGCAGGCTACTGGGTGTCATCAGACCAGCGTGCCAATCTAGGTTTTCGTCGGTTAGCCATTTTAGATTTAAGTTCAGCTGGTCATCAGCCAATGGTATCGGGTGATGGACACTCAGCCTTGGTTTTTAATGGTGAAGTCTATAATTTCCTTGAAATACGGCAAGAACTCGAAAATCAGGGAATCTTCTTCCGTTCACGGAGCGACACAGAAGTTGTGCTAGAGGCGCTCAACCTGTGGGGCATTGCAGCTATTCAGCGATTTAATGGTATGTTTGCGTTGGCTTGGTATAGCCAACGGACATGCGAGTTGGTATTGGCACGCGACCATGCTGGCATAAAACCCCTCTACTACCAACTTCATGCTCAACATGGTCTTGCTTTTGCTTCACAATTAAATTGTCTTTTGCATACGCCATGGGGTGAATCATCTGAGATAGATTTGAGTGCAGTACATCTCTATCTTCGGTTGCATTACTTTCCTCCACCATACACACTTTTCAAAAATGTATTTCAACTAGAACCCGGTCACTACCTACGTATTACGCCAGATGGTAAAGTACAAAAACAAGCGTGGTGGCGATTACCCCGTGATCCAGAACCCACCCTTCGAGGTACACAAGCGTTAGAAGCTTTGACGGAAGCGCTCAACAACGCAGTACGGCGTCAACGGATAGCTGATGTGCCGTTGGGTGTGTTTCTGTCGGGTGGTATCGACTCTCCCTTAGTGACAGCCATTGCCCGTCAGCAGACCGATTCCTCATTAAAGGCATTTACTATTGGCAATCCGGGGTGGTGGCAAGATGAAGCAGAAGCGGCTTCGGCCTATGCTCAAGTCTTGGATGTTGATCATCATATTCATGATATTTCTGGAATAGATGCTCAACAACTGATAAACGATGTTGTTGAAGCACAAACAGAGCCATTTGGCGATTTTTCGACAATCCCAACTTTACTGGTCAGCCAAGCAGCACGAACCCAGATGACGGTGGCGCTCAGTGGTGACGGGGGAGATGAACTTTTCTTTGGCTATGAGCGTCCTCTCTCTCTGATGCGAAATGGACGGGATTTTCGCTGGCCGTGGCTAATTCGAGCAGCGCTCTATGGTGCTGGTAAATATCATCTTGGCCCTAAACGGTCTGAAGCTATCATTGCTCCAACCCCCGGTCATTATTACTTCGGTGTCAATACGCGATTGAAAGAACAAGATATTGCAGCCATCGCACCCCAAATTGCGCCCTTGCCACCTGACTTCGATTTGTATTATTTTGACTACTACCAAGGTGAACGCCATCTTGCCAACTACTCCCGCTATGTCGAGTTCTATGGTCAACTCCAGCGTGGACTGAAAAAGGTTGATATGGCTTCAATGTATCATAGCCTTGAGGTTCGAGTACCGCTGCTTGACCGCGAAGTAATTGAAGTTAGTCTACAATGTGACCCCTTTGAAGCGATGGAGAATCGTACTCGTAAAGCTCATTTACGGAAGTTGTTGTCACAACATGTACCGGCTGAAAGCATCCCAACGCCTAAGCGAGGATTTGCGGTGCCGCTTGGAGATTGGTTTCGTCATGAGCTAAGACCATTGGTGGAAGACACTTTGTATACAAGCGACTTGTTCACAGGCGTTTTTGATAAGGCAGGCATTCAAGCCTATTGTCAAGCTCATTTTGACGGAAGAGCTGACCATAAGTGGGGAATTTGGACATTAATGATGCTGCAAATGTGGCAAAAGATGCATATCAAGGGATAAGGGAGAGTTGACCGCTTGAATCTCTTTACAAATGTCAAGTATAGTCACTATTACATCATTTTATTCATTGTACGATATTTTCCATGGCCTAAAGGTCGTGGACGTACTAGGTTCAAACAGTTGTTCTCAAAATGGTTATATCCCAACAAGCTAATCCCAACACCCACCGATCAGGGGTATTTGTTGTTGCGTCCCTATGAAGATATTTTACAAAAGCAAATATATGTTAATGGAACTCACTATGAGACCGAGGTTGTCCACATTCTCAAAAGTTTGGTGAAACCTAACATGACCGTTATTGATGTTGGCGGACATGTTGGTTATTATGCTCTGGGTTTTGCCAAGCAGGTTGGCCCTTCAGGTAAGGTTGTGATATTTGAAGCACAGCCCGATTTATGTGAACAAATTCGGGCCTCATTACAGTTGAATCAGATTTCCAATGTTACGGTCGAAAATATTGCCTTGAGTAACCATAACGGCAATCTTATTCTCTACCAAACTAGTGACCGCGGTCGCTCGTCAATCAGTTCCAATCGCGTTAGTTTCCAACAATTAGAGATACCAGCCCATCGCTTAGATGATTATCTATCCGAAAGACATATTGAACATGTTGATCTAGTTAAATGCGATATTGAGGGTGCAGAGTGGTATGCGTTGAGAGGTATGGAAAGCCTACTTACTCAGATTAGTCCCATCATAGTTTTAGAACTGCACCGTCAAGAAATTGAGGATTTAGGGGGAACGGTAGAAGCGCTCATTGATTTTCTTCAAGCATTAGAGTACAAAATCAAATTGATACATCATAAGAATGGTTTGATAGAGTTCACCCCCACCAATCAGGCATGGACAACACAGCACATCATCGCATACAAAAACCCTCTACCCAGCCTAGAACCCTTGCTTGAGGAACACTAAAAATGAGTATCAAGCCTATCCTGAGTGTCGTAGTCGCTACCCACAACCGCGCCAATTTATTGCCACGCTCTCTTGAATCGATAATTTCACAACAGATGGATGATACAGAAATTATCATTGTTGATGATGGATCCCAAGATAATACACAAGAAGTAATCACGACACTAAAAAGGCAGTATCCTAACATCCGATCTTTCCAAAACTCTGTGGCTAAAGGCCCCGGCGCAGCAAGAAATCTTGGCATTCGAATGGCTCAGGGTGATTTTATTGCAATCATGGACGATGATGATTTCTGCGCCCCTGATCGCTTTAAACGTCAATTGGCTGTGTTTGAGGATGCCCCAGATGTTGGTCTATGTTTTGGGGTGGTTGAATGGGTAGATGACGACAACCGACCATTAGGTCAATTTCCGGGGCTGCTTATCCGTCAGAAGTTTCCAACAGACCCCCATGAAGCATTTCTGTACTTGTTGCTGAACAGTAATAAGATTCCAAACGTTACCGTTATGGCTCGGCGAGAGCTATTGTTTCAGTTTCCATATGCTGAAGATGTAAAGATTGGTGAGGACTGGTATATGGTTTTGAACATACTGGCTATGGGGCACAAAGTTGTTGGGTTGCCCATAATTCTTGTATACCAAAGTAGATCGTTTCAGCGCAATGGACTTATGCAACAACGTGATAGAGCTATTCGAGATCAGCGGCGTGTTCTCAAACGAGTGTTCAACGAGCGGCGTCTGCCTAAAGCGCTACGCCTCCATGCGCTGTCCAAGCAGTTGACCCGTGAAGCCAGAATGTGGAGTGGATTACAGGGTATCCGACTATCACTATGGGCGATGTGCTTATGGCCGCTAAATGGTGATGTTTATCGCAATCTTGGTCTTTTCATGCTGCGGGCAATACAAAGATTGAAACGAATGGCAATAATTGATGATAAAGATACTTTATACAATTCCTAATTTTATCACGGCTGGCTCTGGACAGGCACTTCTCCATGTTGTCAAGCGCCTAGACCGCAATCTCTTTGAACCATCTATCGCTGTACTTAAAACAGGGGGGGCGCTTGAGCAAGAAATAGAAGCGCTCGGCATCCCACTACTAGAGTTACCCTTTACCGTTCCACCACGCCCCCTTACAAAGCTACCCATCAGAATCATTCAGTCCGCAAAATTGTTTCGCCCCTATGAGTTTGATATATGGCATTCCTATCATTACTCGGATGATTACACCGAACCGCTGATTGCTCGCATGGCGGGTGCTAAGGCGTGGGTGTACACTAAAAAGAATATGGGATGGGGAAGTAGAGCATGGTGGATTCGTTCTAGGCTGGCATCTCGTATTCCATCACAAAACACGACGATGATGTCAAGATTCTTCAATACGCCTTCCTTCTCAAAAAAGGCCCAACTAGTTCCGCCGGGCGTTGATACTGCGTATTATCGACCTCAAGTACTTGCAGAGTTGGCAGTACGCCAAAAATACAACATCGATTCTCATATACCATTGATAGGTTGTATCGCACATCTTGTTGAGGTGAAGGATCATCCTAACCTCATCAAAGCATTAGCCAAGGTACCTGAAGCTCATTTGATTCTTGCAGGAAAGCTATTAGATAGGGAATATGTCCAAAGATTGGAAGCGCTCATCAAGGATTTGGAACTAATGGATCGGGTACATTTTCTTGGTAATGTGGAGAATATTCCTGCTTTGCACGCTGAACTTGATATGTTTGTTTTACCAACTATGGGAAGACTAAGGATGGAAGGGTGTCCTGTTGCGCTGCTTGAGGCGATGGCATGTGAAACTCCTGCGATAGCCACAGATATTCCGGGACCTAATGATGTTATCATTCCAAATCATTCTGGACTTCTAGTTCCACCGGAAAACCCTGACAGCCTTGCCGACGCAATTAACAGCTTAATCGCTAATCCTGAACATCGCAAGAAAATGGGGATCAATGGCAGGCAAAGGGTACTTGATGGATACACTATCCAACATGAAGTGCAAACCCTTGAAGCTATCTACAATGAGCTTATCATACGCCAATAAGGATTGACATTGAATCAAACTGCTCATTTTCACCTTTACATTATTGGCATCACTTGGCCTCCTGAAACGTTTATTGAGCGCAAAATCGATGGTCTTGTTGCTCAAGGGGTTGAAGTCACAGTTTGTGCATCAGGGATTAAATCCTCAAGGAAGACTGCCCATAGCAACCTATCGTTAATAAACTTAAATCCCGTTTCGCTCCAGCAAAAGGTAAACCGCTTATTGCTGCTACTATACAAAATCCCTCGATTTCCAGTGCGTGCAATCCGGATGTGGCGTATTGTGTCACTTCACCGACAGGCACTATGGGAAAAGTTACGAGTCTTTCTGCAAATACTCCCCCTAGTAAGCCATAAACCCGATATTATCCACTTTGAATGGAACAGCGCCGCTATTACTTATCACTTTTTGACGGATATTCTAAATTGCCCAATGGTTGTGAGTTGTCGTGGGGCACAAATACAGATTGCGCCGCTTAACCCATTGCGAAAGGATATAGATGATGGGTTACCCATCACTTTTGAAAAAGCGAGCGCCGCGCACTGTGTATCGCACGCCATAAGTGAAACAGCCCAAGGCTATGGTCTTGATCCGAACAAAGCATGGATTATTACACCTGCCGTTGATCCGTATCTTTTTTGCCCCATTGCAGCTAAAGAATACAAAGGTATTTTGACAGTCTTAACTACAGGGTCTGTGATTTGGAGAAAAGGCTATGAATATGCCGTCTATGCTATTCGGCAACTCGTTGACAAGGGCGTCCAAGTTCGCTATGAGATTATCGGCGGACACCAAAAGGACGAATACAATCGCCTTTTATACACAATCAACGACCTAGATTTAGAAAATCATGTCTGTTACTTGGGTAAACTCAATCCATCAGAGGTACTTGAGCGGTTGCAAGCAGCAGATGTTTTCCTGTTATCAAGTCTTAGCGAGGGAATTTCTAATGCTGTGCTAGAAGCTATGGCCTGTGGAATCCCAGTGGTGACCACGGATGTAGGCGGGATGCGTGAAGCAGTGACCGATGGTGTAGAGGGTTTTGTAGTCCCCCCTAGAGACCCACATGCTATAGCAGATGCCTTGAGCAAGTTAGTGGAATCACCGAGTCTGCGAAAAGTAATGGGAAAAGCTGGTCGAGAGCGTATTTTGCAGGAGTTTACCTTACATCAACAGACGGAAGCATACCTCGAAATGTATAAGTCGGTATTGTCTGAACAATCATCATGAGAATTACCCTGATTGTCCCCACCTTCCCCAAAACATCCGAGACGTTTATTGTTAACAAGTTTTTGGGTTTAGTAACATTAGGTCATGAAGTCAATGTGGTTTGCTCATCTAGTCCTGATTGGCACCATTTCCCGCACCTACTGGAACAAAAGAAAACAATCCAAAAGCAGATTCGTCTTTCACCGCGCACCTCAATACTTCATGTTTTGATATGGCTCCCCATCTTGTTGATTGAGGCTATCCTTTCCAGACCAATATATACTTGGCGATACTTTAAGCAAGGATGGCGTCGGTTCGGATGGGCGATTTTGCGACAATTCTATGTTGATGCACCTATATTACAGACACAACCGGATTTGATTCATTTTGAATTTGGGGCGTTAGCCGTAAATCGAACCTATTTAGGCGACCTCCTCAATGCCAAAATCGTCGTCAGCTTTCGTGGATATGATATTAATTATGTGGGGCTGGACCAGCCAAACTATTACGCAGAAATTTGGGGTAAAGCACACGGCATCCATTGTTTAGGTAATGACATCTGGCAACGGGTACAGCAGCGTGGGTGTCCCTCTCATAAGCTTCATACACTCATTGCTCCGGCAATCGATACCACCATTTTCTCGCCTAAACATACTGAAGCACCTGCTAATAGCCCAATTCTCAGAGTCCTCAGTGTAGGCCGCCTAGAATGGAAAAAAGGTTATGAATACGCGCTGAAAGCCATACAACTGCTTCAAGCACAAGGCCATAAGGTCGAATACCGAATAATTGGAGATGGACAGTATCTTGAAGCTATTGCGTTCTGTCGCCATGAATTGGGCCTAGATGACTGTGTTACTTTGCTTGGAAAGCTGCCGCAACATGAGATTCTTGAACACCTTGAATGGGCGGATGTCTTCCTTCATGCAGCAGTATCCGAAGGTTTCTGCAATGCGGTACTGGAAGCACAAGCTATGCAGGTGCCAGTGGTGACTAGCGACGCTGATGGGCTGCGAGAAAATGTCGAAGATGGTGTAACTGGCTTTGTCGTACCCCGTCGTAACCCAGAGGCTATTGCCGAAAAACTTATTACATTGCAGGATGCTGATCTTCGGCTTCGGATGGGGCAAGCTGGGCGGGCAAGAGTCGTATCCCAATTTACCCTAACAGAACAAATCCAGTCATTCAATCATTTCTACAGTGAAGTGCTAAGTCAGTAAATCAGCATTTGCTATTGGCTCTTGCTTTACCTCAATTACCTAAGTTTGTGTATCCTAACTGATAATCGTAGCCAGTGTTTCTGCCAACGACGGCGCATGGATAGGCTTTGTGATATAGGTAACGAAACCAACCCGTATAGCTTGTTCTTTGATTTGAGAAGTGTGATAGCCAGTAATGGCAATACATGGATAGGGTGCGGTGCGGGGATTGTGTTGAATCATATCCAACAATTGCCACCCATTCATTCCCGGCAACACAAGGTCTATAACAACCGCGTTATAGATTTGCTCCTCATCGAACAAAAAATGGCAAGCCTCTTCAGCCGTTGTCGCTATATCCACCGAAGTCTCCATATAGTTCAAGACATACGACATAACGCTTTGCCCATCAGGGTCATCTTCAACCACTAATATTCGTGGATTTGCCATTGCGTATTACTCTTCATCCAAGCCAGAATTAAGCAGTTCAGCCAATATCGGTATATCTTTTAGCAACCGCATGAGGTCTCTCAGAAATGTCTCAACAGTTAAGGGTTTGCTCAGATAATTATCAAAGCCAGCAGCGAGTGCCCGTTCTCGATCACCCACCATCGCATGAGCCGTTAACGCAATGATTGGAATGATTCGTGTTATGTCATTGCCCTTGAGCATTTGTAACATCGTCCAGCCATCTACCTCTGGCATTGAAAGATCAGCAATGATCAGCTTAGGGCGGACTTCTAAAGCGACATTATAGCCTTCTTGTCCATCAATAGCTGTATGCACGGCGGCACCATGATACGTCAAGATATATTGGGCAACAAAGAGGCTATCGGGTTCATCATCAACGACCAGAATATTCCAGCCCTTTAATGGACTTGACATTGTTCTGTCTCCCTACATGCGGTTCCCATCTTCGGCTATTTATGGGCTACGGCAAGCCTAACCTGAGTGTAACAGAATTCAGGTAGAAATTGAAAACTACATTGGCCCCCATTGAATAGCCACTGCACTCCAAGTATACCCTGTTCCGGCTCCCGCTAATACAACTAGCCCTTGTTCTGGCAATAGGTCACGTTGAGCAGCCAATTCAAGGGCCATGATTTGGTCAACCGATTGCATATGTCCAAAGTGGTCAAGATAGATGGACTGGTCGTCTTGTAGCCCTAAATCACGTAGGATGGCATCATGAAAAGAACGCTTCATATGTACAATACCGAGGAATTGGATGTCGCTCCGATGATGACCACTATCCTCTACTGCCTTATCAATAACCTTATAGAAGTTGGGCAGAGAGACTTCGCCAAGACGCTGCCCCATGAACTCTAGATCAGGGACATCTAATTGATGGAGGTGGCGGGCAACTGTTTCCTCGCTGGGTGGATGATAGCTACCACCTGCTTCCATAACCACTGATTTGCTTAATGTACCATCACTGACAACAGCAGCAGCCAGAACCTCATTCGCCGTATGTCCACGCTTGAGGAGAACGGCTCCCCCACCTGCCCCAAAATTGAACATGAAACGCGCCCGCTCATTCTGGTAATCCACCAAATCATTCTCGCGTGAGGCCGTTACCAAGAGAACATGCTTCAAGCTAGGGTCATCACGCATCATACTGCGGGCGGTTTTGAAGGCGATTGGCGCTCCTGCACAAAGGGCGTAGATTTCAAAGGCGGCAGCATTCTCCGCCCCCAAAAGATATTGCACACGGGTGGCGGCTGACCACACAAAGTGGTTTTTGTATTCGCTCCCATGGTAAATAATCAAATCGACCTCTTTAGGGTCAAGATTGGCTCGTTCCAGCGCTTGTTGAGCTGCCCATGTAGCCATCTCTGCACAATGGTCATCTGGACCCGCCACACGCTTCTCAATCAAGCCCATTTTTCTGGCAACAACTTCCTCTGGCACACCAGAGGCTGCTGCAACGTCTGCTGCTGTTTCAATGCCTGCTGGTATATAGACACCCCATGAAACCACCCCGATACGGTCACTGGTCATTTGCTCACTCCTTTTGCAGTTATGGTCAAGATTATAACGCCAGTTTGTTGTGAATTTTTGAAAACCGATTTATCATATGGTCTGGAAAATTTATTCTAGTTTGCCTCGGTACCTAAAAACATCCCAGCAAAAGGCTACTTCACTTAAAAAAGTTTATTGGGGTCTACAGAACATGTTTCAGCAGGCGTCTTTGTATGTAACGGATTGGCTTGCCAAGCGAGCAAAGTTTACACCATCGCGTATTGCTTTACACGACCAAGCGACGCAACGGGATATTAGCTACGCTGAATGGAATCAATCGGCGAATCAGACTGCCAACTATTTGCGGGAAAGTCTAGGTGTTCAAAAGGGTGACCGTGTAGCTGTTTATGCCACCAATTGCCTTGAATACCTCGATATTTGGATGGCCTGTGGCAAAATTGGGGCCATCTTACAGAACCTCAATTGGCGGTTGACCGTTAATGAACTGGCTCAACTTCTCGCAGATGCTTCCCCACGGGCTATGATTTACTCGGACGATTTTATCGAGCAAGTCAATCAGATGCGCCCCAATCTAGGCTATATTCCGCATCTTGTGGCTCTGACTACCCAAGCTGATCCCACCGATAGCACCTTTGACCAACGCACCCACCATAACACCGAGTGCCAAGCTGACCCCACCCTCACACCGGATGACCCTTGGGTAATTTGCTATACAGGCGGCACCACGGGCCTCCCCAAAGGTGCCATCCTGACTCACCATAACATGACATGGAACGCCATCAATACCGTCAGCAGTTGGGGCCTTGACCAAGACGATGTGGCAATTTTGAATGCACCCTTATTCCACACAGGTGGTCTCAATGTCTTCACCCTGCCCCTGATTAGCATGGGCGGCAAGAACATCGTGTGCAAGACCTTTAACCCCGATGAGGTCTTCGACTTGATTGCTGAGTCGAATGTGACTGTTTTCTTCGGGGTGCCCACCATGTTCTTGATGTTGCAGCAATCGCCCCGTTGGGAGACGGCTGATTTTTCGCACCTCAAGATTGTGATTTCAGGCGGCGCACCCTGCCCCATGCCTATATTTGAAGCTTTCTGGGATAAGGGAGTCAACTTTAAGACAGGCTATGGTCTCACCGAGGCTGGCCCGAATACTTTTGTCCTGCCAGAGCAAGACATCCGCCGTAAACCGGGCGCGGTGGGCTTCCCATTGATGCATATTGATGTAAAAACGGTACACCCCGATGGGAACACCTGCGCGGCTAATGAAATGGGCGAGTTGCTCATTCGCGGGCCACATGTCACTCCCGGCTATTGGAATAAGCCCGATGAGACCGCCAAGGCGATTAAAGACGGTTGGCTCTACACGGGCGACCTTGCCGTTTGTGATGATGAGGGCTATTACACCATCGTTGGGCGCAGCAAGGATATGATTATCTCCGGCGGTGAGAATATCTATCCTGCCGAGGTGGAGAGTATCATGCACGGTCATCCGTCGGTGGCAGAAGCGGCCTTGATTGGCGTACCCGATACCAAATGGGGTGAAGTCGGACGGGCCATTGTTGTCCTAGAAGCAAATGCAATCTTCGATGAGCAGGCATTCTTGACCTATTTGCAGGAACGGCTCGCCAAGTACAAAGTACCGAAATCAGTGGTCATTGTGGAGGCTTTGCCCCGCACTGGCCCCGGCAAAATTGATAAGAAATTACTCGTTGAACGTTACGGCTAAGGAGAGTCTGTGTGTCCCCAATTCCTGTCTCTGATGGTTTAACATCCCGCTATATTGAGGTTATTGGTGCTAACTTGCATATCCTAGAGCGCGGTCATGCTGATGCACCCCAGAAAATCGTGATGATTCACGGTAACATCGCCGCCGCCACATGGTGGGAAGAGTTGATGTTGGCCCTTGACCCTGCCCAGTACCATAGCGTTGCCATTGATTTACGCGGCTATGGTGATTCGGAAGCCACCCTTCCACTTGATGCCACACGCGGCATGACGGGCTTTGCCGATGACATCAACGCGGTGGTGGAATCACTTGGCTGGGGCAAACACCACTATATTGGTCATAGCATGGGCGGATCGGTCGGCTATGCCTATGTCCTTGAATACAGCCACAATCTTTTGAGCGTTACCCTTGTTGCACCGGGGTCACCGCATGGCTTTGGTGGCACCAAGGATGTTGAGGGTAATCCTTGCTATGATGATTACGCAGGTTCAGGCGGTGGTATGGGCAACCCTGAGTTGATTCGCATGATGGGTGAGGGTTATCGCGGAACAGAGAGTCCCTTATCCCCTCGTAATGCGCTCCGTAACCTCGTATTCAAGCCACCCTTTGTCCACCCGCGTGAAGAGGCTATCTTGGACGCGCTATTGGCGACTAAGCTCGGTGAGCAGTTTTACCCCGGTGATAAGACCGCCAGTCCCAATTGGCCCATGTTTGCACCGGGGCGTTATGGGGCCATCAACGGCCTCTCGCCAAAATATGAACGCGGTCATGAATTGGCAAGTCATACCGGAAACAAACCCCCGATTTTGTGGGTACGGGGTGAAGCTGATACGATTATCTCCAATACCTCAACCAGTGAATTGGGCTATCTAGGGAAATTGGGATTGGTTCCGGGATGGCCCGGTGAAGCGGTCTTTCCACCGCAGCCAATGGTTGATCAGACACGGGCGGTTTTGGACAAATACAAGGCCAATGGTGGGGACTATCAAGAGATTATTTTTGAAGGGTGTGGTCATTCACCCCAAGCGGAAGACTTTGAGCGCTTCTTGCCACTCTTCCAAACATTCATTGACCAACACCAATAGACGTGAGTTCTCCGGCGTGTTCCGGTTGCTCAAACACGGGTACAGACAAGGAAAGGAGTCAAGCAGCGCCTTTGAAAAAAGATTGCATGTGCTTTAACCAGCTTTGTTTTGGTGTAATGTGTTTCATAGAGGAGTATATCTGCCATGTTTCGTACTAAATGGTTCAGCCTCGCGGTTATCGCGGTAACCATCTTTGCTCTTGCTTTACCAACCTTTGCCAGCACGACCACCACGGGTAGTGCTCGCAATCAACAAGAAGATACCCTTAAAATTGGCCTCTTGACCGACCACAGCACTGGCTTGGCAATCTATGGCTTCGAGCAATCCCAAGGCTTTGCCCTCGGCCTCGAATATGCCACCGGCGGCACAATGGAAGTTGCGGGTCGCAAGATTGAAGTGATTGAGCGCGATACCGCCAGCGATATTGACACCGCCACCACCCAAGTTCGTGAATTGATTGAACTGGATGGTGTGGAGGTCCTGCAAGGTACCGTCAGCAGTACCGTGACCTTGGCGATGATGGATGCCGCCAAAGAATATGAAATGGTCTTGATGGCTGGCCCCTCAGCGGCTCCTGCTATCACAGGCGTGGCTTTTAATGAATACACCTTCCGTGCTTGTCGCCAGAGTTACCATGATTCCTATGCTTTTGCGACTTATGCTATTGATGAATATGGCACCAGCTATGTGCAAATGGCCCCCGATAATGCTTTTGGCAATTCATCAGCAGGCGCTTTCGATGTCGTGATGCAGGGCCTTGGTGCCACCCCCGTGCGTGATACCATTTTGGTCGATGAAGCCGCGACGGACTTCACCTTGCCCCTGACCGAAGTTATGGAAAGTGGCGCTGACTTCTGGATTTTGACGTGGGCTGGTGCTACCACCGTGACTCTCAATCAACAAATTGCTGCCTTGGGTGTGTTGGAAGCAATCCCCTCGGTTTTGGTCACCAATTCCAACGACATCATGATCCCCGCCTTTGCCGATGAGACTCTGCGCCCACTCTATGAGAGTGCGACCTTCTTCTCCACCTATCACTACACCCTGCCCGGTCAAGACCCCGACAATCCCAATCCCGAAGTCAACGAGTGGTTGGTCGAGCATCACATGGAAACCTACAACGACTATCCTGACCTCTTCACTGAATGTGGGTTTGCCAGCGCTCAGGCCTTGGTTGCCGCCCTCGAAATTACCGAAGGCGACACTGACCCCGCTGTGTTGATTCCGGCTCTTGAAGGCCTGCAATGGGCTGGCCCCAAGGGTGTCTACACCATGCGTGCTGAAGACCACCAAGCATTGGTTCCGATGTACATTGTAACCCTCAAAGACCCGACTGCGGCTGATTTTGCCTTCTATCAATGGGAAGCTACCATCAGCGCCGAAGATACTGCCCCGCCTTGCGAGGCTCCGGGCCGTAGCTCTGATGAACTTGAGTGTCCACCTGCGGCTGAGTAAGCCGTTATCCGATTGTATCGCCTGACGAAAGTGATCCCTCTACCAAAAGGGGGGTCACTTTGTCTTATTAAACAAAGAGATTTCTTCCATGACCGATATTATTTTGGAAGCACAACAACTTCGGAAGGCATTTGGTGGCTTGGTAGCCGTGAATGATGTCGGCTTGCAGGTCGAGCGTGGCAGTATGCACAGCATCATTGGCCCCAATGGTGCGGGCAAAACGACTCTGTTTAACCTCCTCAGTGGGAACTTGCGCCCAACCAGTGGGCGGTTGCTGTATAACGGACGCGATATTACCAACCTGCCACTGCATAAACGCGCTCATGTGGGTATTGGACGTTCCTTTCAAATCACCAATGTCTTCAATAACCTCACAGTATACGAAAATGTGCGTTTGGCGGCGCAGGCATTAGATGGGGCTAGTATGGTGGTCTTCACCCGCTACGACCGCTTTAGCTCCTATGAGGCCAAAGCCCTAGAAGCGATTGAGACGGTCGGACTGCGCGGGCTAGAAAATGTACCTGCTACCGTCTTACCACATGGCAACAAGCGTAAACTGGAGCTTGCTATCATCCTTGCCAGTGACCCTGAGTTGCTGCTCTTGGATGAACCCACCGCAGGCATGGCAACGGAGCAAGTCCCCGAACTGATGCAGACCATCAGCGATATTCGTGCCATTGGCAACAAAACCATCATGCTGGTTGAACACAATATGAGTGTGGTGATGAGTGTCAGCAGCAAGATTACCGTGATGAACTATGGCGCGGTTTTGGCTGAGGGTACCCCAGAGGAGATTGCTGCTAATGTAACCGTTCAAAGCGCCTACCTTGGCGATTTATACGGGGATTTCGATGAAATGTCGAAGGGTCATTAACCCATGAGTGAACTCATTCTCGAAGTAAATGATATTCATACTTTTATCGGGCAATTTCATATCCTTGAAGGCGTCAGTGTCACCGTCCAGCAAGGCGGGATAACGGTCTTGTTAGGACGCAACGGCGCGGGCAAAACGACCACCCTACGGAGTATCTTGGGACTGGCGAATGTCCGGAGCGGGCATGTGCAGTTTCAAGGCCGTGAAATACGCGGGATGCGACCCTATAAGGTGGCTCAACTAGGGATTGGCTATGTACCCGAACACCGTGCCATTTTCCGCGACCTAACAGTTGAGGAAAATCTAAGGATTGCCGAGCGCAAACCGGGCGATTTGGCGAAACGCCGTGAATTTATCTATTCCCTCTTTCCTGACCTTGAGCGGCTTGGACATTTGGGTGGTAATCAGCTATCAGGTGGGCAACAGCAGATGCTCTCGGTGGCTCGTGCCCTTGTGCCTGAAAATCAGTTGTTGCTGATTGACGAACCGAGCGAAGGGCTGGCCCCGGTGATTATTGAGCAGATGATGGAGGCCATTCGCCAACTGAGCGTCCACACAACCGTGCTGTTGGTTGAGCAAAATTTCCGCATGGCAAGCCAGCTTGCTGACCAGTTTGTGATTATTGAGGAAGGCAAGTCTGTTTTGGCGGGACGCATGTCAGAATTAGTTGGAAACACCGAACTTATTAACCGATACTTGGGGGCAGCATGAACGCACTCAACCTAAAAAAGATTAGTTCACAGACTCTATGGGGTGGCATTGCAGTTGGCTTCACCATCTTGTTGATGATAGCGGTGCTGTTGGACTCCCAAGGCAACATAAAGCTTTTTAGCCAAGTGGTGGCGGGTGGCCTTTATCAAGGCATGTTGATTTTCATGGTCGCAGCAGGTCTGAGTATCGTCTTCGGGCTAATGGATGTGCTGAACTTTGCCCAAGGCTCACTCTTGATGGTGGGGGCTTATGTTGGTTTTGATGTTCTCAGCCGTATGTCTGCCTCTGACAAGACCAACGCCTTTTTGCTGACACTGCATGTCATGGTCATTGGGCCGATTTTGGTACTCATTTTGTGGGAACTTACCGCACGCCTTATCCTCCCGCGTGTAATGAAAACAGTTGAAATCGAGCATTCAAGTCTGTTTGGTAAGATACAGGTGGTTGCCCTGACTGGCGTGCCACTCGGTTTTGTGGTGGGATCGGTTTGGGCTAAAGATTTTTCAGGCGAGTCCGATGTTGTGCGAGTTATTTTTGCGGTAGTGGTGGTGCTGATTGCGCTGTTGAGCGTTAGCCGCAACAACATTCTGTTTGGCCTGCGCTGGCTCTCTAATGAAGGGGGTATCCGCTTCCGACGGGGGATGGCTTTGCTATTCAATGAGGAAGCATCACCCAGCGACCATGTAGATTATGACCCGCAATTTAAACAATTTGACCTCAACAAAGAGTGGCTTCCCTTGGCTTTCGGTGTGGTAGTCACAGTTTTGGTCGCCTTGGTGCTAAACAACACCGAGGTGCTTATGCTGCGCTTTGGAGTAGCCGCAATTGCTGCTATTCTGGCAGGTTCCATCGCGGGTATTGTTATGGAAATCGTCTTTATTCGCCCCACCTACGTGCGTCCTTTCTTCCAAATTGTGCTGACTTTCGGGCTGGCGCTGGTTATTCGTGAAGGCATTGAATATCGTTACGATATCGACCCTAAAGGGACTCTGGGCGGATATTTGCCAGAATTTCTACAAGGCACCTTCCCGCCTGCCTATCTACGTGACCTCTTTCCGGCTGACTTTGAGACCACTATCCTCAACTACTGGATTTTCATGATTATCATGGGCCTATTGATGATGATTGGGGTGCAGTTGCTGCTGATGCGGACTCGTATCGGCATTATCATTCGCGCTGGCGTGCAAGATAGCGAAATGGTCGAAGCGCTTGGGGTGAATGTGCGACTGGTGTTCACGGGCGTGTTTGCACTTGGGGCCGCGATTGCAGCCATGGGTGGCATTATCTCAGCGGGCTTTCTCAATATCGATACCACCATGGGAGACTTATTTCTCCTGCAAGCAATTGCAGTGGTGATTATCGGCGGGTTGGGAAGCTACGCGGGTACATCGTTGACAGCGATTGTCATTGGTATCACCCGTTCTGTGGCAGCTTATTTCTCACGTCGTCAGTTTAACACGGATGCCCCGGCTCCCATTGTGGTGTTGCTGTTGTTGTGTTTGGTTTTATACGTCAAGCCTTCGGGTCTGTTTGGTAAGGAGCATTAACCGATGATTGACAACCGGCTTCGGCGGCGTCACCCTCTTGTACAAACGATTTTCGACAATTGGCTCTATTTTCTGGTGCTGCTGTTTCTTTGGCGCTTTCCTCACTTGGTCGCAGAGTGGACCAATAGCGAGGCAGACCCCGCCCGCCGTGCGGTTGGGGAATCCTCGTTCTGGCAAAGTGTGATGATTGATACCTTCATCTTGGCGATTCTGGCGATGAGCTATAACTTGATGCTAGGGTTTACAGGCCTCATCTCCTTTGGGCATGCCGCCTTTTTTGGGGCGGGTGTTTATGTGATGGCTATTTTAGTAGGGCAATTCAAAGTTTCATTTGTATCAGCGCTTATGGTTGCCCTATTAACAGGCACCCTAATCAGCTTGATTTGGTCAATTGCAGCCTTTCGGATTAAAGGGGTGTATTTTGCCATGTTCACCCTCGCCTTCGCTGAGATTTTTTTCTTAATGGCACGTCTAACCATGTTCAAACACCTGACAGGTGGTGAAGATGGTATTCGTTGGACAGTGCCCGACTGGATTAACCCGGTCAAGAATCGACTCCAGTTTTACAATTTTGCACTGGCCTGTGTCGTAATAACATTTATACTGGTACGCCGCCTGATGAATTCACCATCGGGTAAGGTACTGGTTGCTATCCGCGATAATGAAACCCGTGCGCGAACTCTTGGCTTTAACGTCTTCCTCTATAAGACATTGGCTATTATGGTTTCTGGCGCATTGGCAACCCTTGCCGGTATCTTACATGCCATTGACCGTGCAGGCGCGGAGACCTCGGTCTTAGGAACTGAGCGCACAATTAATCCCTTAATCATGTCGTTGATTGGTGGGCTTGGTACGATTCCCGGTCCGGCTCTTGGCGCGGGACTAATCCGCATTAGTGAGCAATATCTCCGCAAGCCGGAACTTCAAGTTGACCTCAATTTTATGATTTATCGCTATCGTACCCTCTTGAATACTGAGAGCTATTGGGGTTTGGCCTTGGGTGCAGCCTTCATCATTTTTGTGCTGGCAATTCCCTATGGCGTGGTGGGTGCCACCAATAACACTTGGCTACGGGTGCGACGTTGGCTGCGTATCTATATCTATAACCCAGTCGTGCGCCAAAATCCTCAACTGGCGACATGGGCTACCCCCTTTACAGGCGAGCCAAGTGAAGTTGCACTGGCGCTGGCTCAACAACCTGCACCAATGACCCTGATAGAATGGGCGCGTCGCTATCCGGTGGCGCTAATGAATGCCATCACCTTCATTGTAGCAGTCGGGACTGGCCTGCTGACATGGGATTGGCAGGTTGGCGTATCGTGGGCCTTATTCCTCATTCTGATTTCTATTCCTGTTCGTGTGGTCTTGTGGCTTATTCGGTGGCCCAAAGCAATTTATCTGATTGGAATCGGGCTAGGATTCCTCGTGCCACGACTGCTCTTTGAAGATGACGCGCTGTTTTCGGTTATGGTTGGGTTCATGATTACGGTGGTTAATGTAGGGGTGGGAATCTACATCTATCGCTGGATTACGGCCCTTAGACGCTATCCCCTTGTGAATACGTGGATTGCCAAACGGTAGTCCTAATGTAAAGCCCCTACCCGACTTGAGTAGGGGCTTTTCCCCTAGAAATCCTTCTTCGCGTCGGCGATAGATGGATAGATATTGAAGAATTTATCGAAGCCGATAATTTGGAAGACTCGTTGTACCTTGGGATTTAAGGCGGCAAGTTTTAGATCACCACCACTGTCACGGCATTGGGTCAAAATATCGGCTAAGGTTCGCAGGCCAGCACTGTTCAAGTACCGGACATTCGCCATATCAAGGATAAGCTTACTTTTATCCTCAGCAGTGGCAGCTTGCAGAGCCAAATCCAGATCAACGGCCCCTTCGCTGTCCACCCGACCATCAAGGATAAAAATACTGATGCCCTGTTCTTCTTGGGACGTGATTTTCATCGTTATCTCTCCTGACGCACCAATAGTGTCTATTCTGTATTATAGTGCGGGATTCCGCAACCGAATAGTGACTATCGGCCTGCAACTAGGCGCTGATCGATTTCTGTTTCGCTCATGAGTTGACCGTCGCGCACTTCCTCAACACGCGGCACCTGCCCAGCAAGATCACGGTCATGCGTCACCATCACAATGGTCTTACCCTGTGATACCAACTCCTCGAACAACGCGAAAATCAGACCTGCTGACACTGTATCAAGGTTACCCGTTGGCTCGTCGCCGACAATCACCTTGGGGTCATTGGAGAGCGCCCGCGCAATGGCGGCGCGTTGCTGCTGACCACCCGAAATTTGGCTGGGGTATTTATCCGCCACATCCGGAATATCGACCAGTTCGAGCAGTTCCATGGCTCGTTCCCGACGGTTGCCCTTGTAGGTGCCAACGTAGTGCATCGGCAGCATCACGTTTTCCAAAACGGTGATGGTTGGTAGCAATTGGAAGAACTGGAACACAACCCCTACGTTGCGCCCCCGCCATTTGGCGACTTGGTTCTCATTGAGGTGGGTGAGGCGTTGCCCCGCCACATAGACCTCACCAGAGGTTGGGCGGTCAATACCTGTAATCATGTTAATCAGGGTACTCTTGCCACTCCCCGATGGCCCCACAATCGCTACAAACTCACCTTCATTGACCCGAAAGTTGACACCCTTCAATACCTTGAGCGGGCCAGCTTTGGTCTTGTAAATCTTCTCAACACTTTCCAAGGTAATGAGCGACTTATTTTCACTCATGCCATACTCCTCCTTATTGATAGCGTAGAATGTCTGAAACAGTCTTGCGTGCCGCCGAGAGCGAAGGCCAAATACTCGCTAGAGTAGCAACCAGTAGAATACCTATGAGGCCCATGACGGCAATTTGTGGTGGGTATTCAAAGCTGAAGCCCGTGCCAAAGTCCAAAGCACCGGACAATATCTGACCGATGACCACACTCACGGGTAGGGCAACAACCCATGCAATCAGCCCGACCAAGATACCCTCGACCAAGAACTGGGTGGTTACAGTCGCTGAACCGGCCCCTATTGAGCGCATCACGCCGATTTCCTTTTGGCGCTCAAAAACAGACATGGATAGAGTCGCCAGTAGACCGATAGCACCAACAGCAGCCATCACGAATGATGACATATTGAAAATCATGCCAAACATACCAATTTGCTCGGCATTTTCCTCAGCGGCTTTAGGCTGATTGGTATAGTTCGCCTGAATACCTTGGGTAAGCAAGAATTCCTTCATGCTTTCAATGGTATCATCAACGGCTTCAATGTCGGGGTCGCCCGTCATTTTGACAAGGAAAGCACCTGCCAATGGTTCGCCGTTAGCATCAACATAACCCGCACGGCTGGCGAGGTCTTGCCAATTGAAAAACATCTGGTCAAAGGGGAAGCTGTCAATCCCGATGATTTCGTACTCATAGGATTGCCCGCCAACAGTAATCACAACGGTATCCCCCACCGTTTTGTCGATACGGTCTGCCAATGACTTGGTGATAATCGTGCCTTCACGGGTGGGGTCGTTCTTCCAGCCATCTCCCTCAACGAGGTCAAATTGAATCGCAGGGCTGGCGGGGTCGATACCCGTGACGTTAAGTTGGTTGGAGCCTTTGGTAAAGGCTTCCTCGCTGGCATAGCCCTCAATGCCCACCGATACACTATAGCCCGGATAGATGGCCTCAATTTCGGGGTATTGGTTGACCAAGAGGCTTTGTACAGTGTCAAAATCTTGGGCCTCTTGGGGGCTGACTTCGATGTCATAATCAAAGGTGTCATACAGCCCTTTCATTTGGTCATTGAGCGTAGAAAAGACGGCGGTTACACCCATGAACGCTGCCACCGCCAGCATTAAGGTAAAGCCCGTCAAGGCCAAGCGCCCACGTTTTTGAATGATGTTGCTGAAGGCCTGCCGGATGTTGATGGGTAGCGGCCACGCACCAATCCAATGTGATAAACGGGAGTGACCCCAGTTGGAGGCGATACCCAAATCGGTCATAGCATCCAAGATGGAGACCCGTGTGCCATTGAAAACAGGCAACAGAGCCGCCAGCACCGGAATGAGCAGGCCGAGGGCAACCCCAACCCCTATCCCAAGCGCAGAAATGCGGAAATCTTCGATATAGGTGAGGGCAAGTGGAGCCAATTCTTGGGCCATCCATGCTGCGACAGGGATAGAAAGTAGCACGCCGACAATGGTACCAACCGCACCATACAAGAGCGCCATTCCCGCATAGATATAGACACTATCCCAGCGACTGGCACCCAGTGACTTCATGACCCCAATTTGCGTCTTTTGCTCAACCACAATGGTGTTGATGACATTGGTGACCAAAAAGCCGGACACCAGCATGGCAATCGCCGCAAGGATATTGAGAACATTGATAAAGCTACTGACAACCCCCAAGATATAGCTATCGTTAGGGTCATCCATGAAGCTAAAGACGGGGATATAGGGCGTCTCTGTTGAAATGACTTCAAAGAAGTGATTGAGGTCAGCCTTTGCCGTCTTGACATCGGTGTAGCGAGCATAGAATGAGCTTAGGCCGGGAAAACCTGCAATCGCTTGGGCGTCAGCGTAAGTGGCGTAGATATTGTTTTCGGGTTCGGCATTGTTTTCTAGTGCTACGGAAACGGTGAAATAGGGATGGAAGACAACACCGACAACTTCCCATGTTTGCTCTGGATCATCTGATGCGGTGGCTTGGCGGAATATCAGTTTGTCGCCAATGCCCACATCATATTTCTCTGCAAAGCGCTGCTCAACGGCGACTTCATGTTGTCCTTCTACAGGGTAGCGCCCATCGACCACACGGGCAATCGGCTCTAGATCAACGTCGCCAAAAGGCTCACTGTAGGCAATGATATTGCCACTGGTGAATTTCGCATCGCTATCGGTTTTCCAATCCACCAGATAGACCGCTTGCCCCTCTACTTGGAGAACACCCGGTAAATCACTCAGGGTCTGCAAGTAGGTCTCATTTTCTTCAGCAGAAATACGCCCACCGGGTGCCACTACATAGGCATGGGTCATGGCGATGTGGTCTTTGTCGAGGTCACTACTGAGTTGAGAAACCACTAAGTCGCTCATACCGACCAGTGTCGAAACACCAAAAACACCGATCATGATACTGATAGAGACAAGGGCAGTACGGCCCCTGCGGGCCAGAATATCGCCGAAGATTTTTCTAACTCTTGTTTTCATGGCTTCCCCCCGGAACCGATCAAAAAACTAGAGACGGGTACTCTTGAACTCACCCGTAGCGAAGCGGGTACGTAAAGTCTTGAGTTCTTGGGTACGACGGGCTGCTGCCGCAGTCAGTGTGGTTTGCCCGATAGTGCCATCCACCAACTCGAACAGCTTGGGTACGTTTTGGACAATTTCACGGTCATGGGTAACGATGATGATAGTCGTACCCTGCTCGGCGAGTTCCGAGAAGAAATTGAACACGTTGGTGGCGCTCATGCGGTCAAGGTTGCCCGTTGGCTCGTCACCGACAATCAGCGGTGGGTTGTTGGCAAGAGCGCGTGCGATGGCGACCCGTTGTTGTTGCCCACCCGAAAGCATATCAGGAGTTTTATCAGCTTGGTCGGCAATCCCGAAGCGGTCTAGGAGTTCCAGCGCCCGTGAGCGGCGTTCCTTGGGTTTCCATACATTGGCAAAGTCCATCGGGGCCATGACATTCTCAACAACCGTCAAGGTTGGTAGCAGTTGGAAGAATTGGAACACAATGCCGATATTGCGTGCCCGCCACTTGGTGAGTTTACGCTGGGCGGCATGGGTAATGCCCACTCCTCCGACTTCTATCTCACCTGACGATGGCTTATCGACACCTGTCAACATATTAAGAAAGGTCGATTTACCACTACCGGATGGGCCGATAAGGGTTGCGAAATCGCCCTTGTGAATGTCAAGGTTGATGCCGCGAAGCACGTTCAATGGGCCAGCGGGTGTGTCGTAAGTCTTGACCAAGTCTTTGACATGAATAAATGATTCTGTCACCTTGTTTGATCCTCCTCATTCAGTTTCAACTGGTATTACGACAATTGGTAACGAAAGTTTCAAAACTATCTTACCCGATTCAACAGTAGTACGCTGTGTTTTGCTTGAAAATAGGTAAACGTGACAATCCTAGCAAGCCAGCATGAGGACAATATGAGACAGGGCTTAGGTCTGGTACAATATAGTGCTACTCTAGGAGCCATTCGATGATTGCCGCACTTGTTCAAGCGATTAGCCTCGGCTTCACGGCGGGAATTTTGCCCGGCCCTTTGCAAGCCTTTTTATTTGTGCAGACCCTCCGCCATCGTGCTACCTATGCCCGCTGGTTGATATTTTCACCATTTCTTAGTGATGTACCCGCTATCATCATCGTTTTGGCGATTTTAGGTCAAGCCAGCGATGGTCTACTGCGTGCCTTGAGCTTTGTGGGTGGATCCTTCATCCTTTTTATCGCATGGGGTATCTGGCGGCAGATTCGCTCCGGTGGATTTCAACTGTCGGTTACTGAGGAAGCTACTGTCGAAAAGCCTTCGGTTTGGTCGGGTATCCGTCAGACAGCAGCGATTAATTTCTTCGGCCCCGGCCCTTGGCTGTTTTGGGGTACGGTGACTGGCCCTATCCTGATTGATTTATGGCGTGAGACTCCCATAAACGGTATCGGGTTTATGGTGGGATTCTATGTGACGTTTATTGGTGTACTACTTACTGAAGTCATGGTCTTTGACCAAGCCCGTCGGATGGGCACCCAAATGGTCAATGTCATGCTTAAAGTTGGCTTGGTGGTGCTGATTATCTTCGCAGGAGTGCTGTGGTGGCGGGCCTACTCCGGATTCTAGTCGTCGGCGATAACCCCTTAGCGCGGGCGGGATTGGTCGCCATGCTTGAAGGACAAGCGGGCTGTGATATCGTGGGGCAAGTAGATACCACCCAACCCGACCAGTTTGAACTATTCGCCCCAGATGTGGTGGTCTGGGATGGTGGTTGGGATACAGCCCTTGATACCAGCTACCCCATTGCGGCCTTGGTCGCCGATGAGGTCACGGCTCAATTGGTCTGGGCATCGGGGGCGCGGGGTATTTTGCCCTTAACGATTGAATCTGAAGCGCTGGCCCTTGCCCTGCAAACGATAGCGCAAGGTCTATTGGTGATTGACCCCCAATTTGTCGATAGTCTGCTCCCCACGCTTGAATCAACTGCCGAACTTGTCGAAGACCTGACCCCCCGTGAGCGCGAAGTGGTGCAATTGCTGGCTGAGGGCTTGTCTAACAAAGCGATGGCGGTGCAGCTTGGCATCAGTGAACACACCATCAAGTTTCATGTTACGGCGATTATGGGCAAGCTCAATGCCCAGAGCCGCACTGAGGCCGCCATCCGTGCCGCCCGCCTCGGTCTGATTAGCCTCTAGCCACCTACCCATTTTTCTAGGTAGGCCCTCCCCAAAGGACGGATTTAGAGCCACACCCCTTTAGTCTATAACTAAGGCTATAAGGAGTAAATCGCCATGAGTCAAACATTCGAGAGTCTTTCTAATTCAATGGTCGCCACCATTGAGCAAGTCAGCGCAGGCGTGGTGCAGGTTGATGCCCGCCGTCGCTTGCCCGCAACGGGTATTGTGTGGTCAGCCGAGGGGGTAATTGTCACCAGCCACCATGTCGTTGAACGTGATGAAAATATCCAAATCGGTTTGGCTGATGGGAGCAGTGTCGCTGCTGCTCTATTAGGCCGTGACCCTAGCACTGATGTAGCCGTCCTCAAAGTGGATAGTACCCTCTCCGCCCCGACGTGGGCCGAACTGGAGGCGGTACGTGTTGGGCATTTGGTTTTAGCCCTTGGACGCCCGCATAAGGATATTCAGGCCACGTTGGGCGTTGTCAGTGCTGTGAGTACCGTAGACAAGTCACGGCGGCGACGGCGGCCTGCGGGTAATCTTGACCGCTATATTCAAACCGACGTGGTGATGTATCCCGGCTTTTCGGGGGGGGCGTTGGTGGGAGCCTCCGGTCAAATCTTCGGCATGAACACCTCCATTATGCGGGGTGCCAGTGTTGCCATCCCAACCCCCACCGTGCGCTATGTAGTAGAAACACTGCTCAAGCATGGTAAGATGCGACGCGGCTATCTGGGTATCACCGCCCAACCTGTGGCTTTACCTGCTAGTTTGAAAGCCGACCTTGAACAAGAAACAGGCTTGCTGGTGGTTGCTGTTGAACCCGATAGCCCCGCTGACCATAGTGGGCTACTGCTTGGGGATACTCTCATCGCCTTGGATGATGTGGCTGTCACAACCATGGATGACCTACTATCTCTACTGGTCGGTGAGCGAGTCGGGGCAACGGTTCCGGTTCAACTGCTGCGCGGGGGTGCCTTGCAAACGGTTGATGTCACCATCGGTGAGCGAGCCTAAGCATCCTAACAACTGATGAATCAAAAGACCCCTTCACACTAACGCGAGGGGGTCTTTTGATGTGTGGATAGTGTATTTAGATGTCGAGGTTGCGGACGCTCTTGGCGTGGGTTTGGATAAAGCGCTTGCGCGGGGGAACACTGCTCCCCATTAGCATATCGAAGGTCTGGTCGGCACTGGCGACATCCTCAACCGTAACTTGGAGCAAGACCCGATTCTCAGGGTTCATGGTCGTCTCCCACAGTTGGTCAGGGTTCATTTCACCCAACCCCTTATAGCGTTGGATGCCGAATTTGTCGCCATTGAGGTTGCTTAACACGCGGTCACGGTCAGCATCACTATAGGCATACTGCACATGCTTGCGGGTCTCAATGCGGTACAGCGGTGGTTGGGCAATATAGAGATGCCCCGCATGAATTAAGTCTGGCATATAGCGGAAGAAGAAGGTCAACAGCAAGGTGGTGATATGCGAACCGTCTACGTCAGCGTCGGTCATGATGATGACGTTATGGTAACGTAGCTTCTCCAGTTTGAAGTCATCGCCGATGCCCACCCCAAGGGCGGCAATCAAGGAACGCACCTCGTTGTTGTCCAAAATTTTATCAAGGCGGGCACGCTCAGTGTTCAGAATCTTACCACGTAGGGGTAGCACCGCTTGGAAATGGCGGTCACGGCCTTGCTTGGCTGAACCACCTGCCGAGTCACCCTCAACAATGTAGATTTCGGTTTCGGCGGGGTTGTTGCTGGAGCAGTCTGCTAGTTTACCGGGAAGAGTCGTGTTTTCGAGCAGGTTACCGCGACTATTGCGTACTAGGTCACGGGCTTTGGCGGCGGCGTCGCGTGCGCGTTTGGAGAGCATACATTTGTCAATGATGCGACGCGCATCGCGGGAGTTGGTCTCCAAAAATTCCCCGAAGACATCACCTAAAACGGATGAGACCACACCTTGCACTTCAGGATTGAGTAACTTGACCTTGGTCTGACTTTCAAAGGTAGGGTCAGGCACTTTCACGCTGACGATAGCAGTGATACCTTCGAGGGTGTCATTGCCAGAGAAGCCCGATTCCTTTTCTTTCAACATGCCGGATGATTTGGCATAGTTGTTGATAGTACGGGTAATGGCTGACCGCAGCCCTGTAAGATGGGTACCACCATCGGGGGTATTGATAGTGTTAGCAAAAGCCAGTTCGGTGATGGTTGAGCCATCCGTGTATTGCAGCGCAACCTCCACTCCAATGTTAAAGGCTTTGGCAGGGTCATGCTCGTTAAAGGGAACTTCGCGCTGGACATACACAATCGGATGCAAGGGCTTACGGTTGCGGTTGAGATAGCGCACAAACGAGCTAAGGCCACCCTCAAAATGGAAGGTCATTTCTGCTGGAAGAGGTTCAACGCGCTCATCACGCACAGTAATGGTCAATCCGCTGACCAAGAAAGCGATTTCGCGCAGCCGCTTGACAAGCGTATTGTAGTCAAAGGTGATGTCTGGAAAAATCTGTGAGTCGGGGAAAAAGTGGATGCGAGTTCCTGTGACTTCGCCTTCTTCCAAGTTCCGCACAGGCGCGACTTGCCCAACGGGTCGCCCGCGTTCATAGTCTTGTACCCAGAGTTTGCCATCGCGCCGCACCTCAGCCCGTAGGTTGCTGGATAGGGCGTTTACAGCGGAAACACCGACCCCGTGCAAACCACCGGATACTGAATAGGCTTTGTTGTCAAACTTACCACCTGCCCCGATTTTCGTCATCACCAATTCAAGGGTAGATATTTGGGCCTTAGCGTGGATACCAACTGGAATACCTGCCCCATTGTCATTGACACTCACCGAGCCATCAGTGTGCAGAACCACCTCAATGAAATTGGCGCGGTCGGCAAGTGCCTCGTCAACAGAGTTATCAACAACCTCATACACCAAATGGTGCAGGGCGCGTAGGTCGGTGCCACCGACGTACATACCGGGCCGTCGTCGAACATGTTCGAGGCCTTCAAGATGGTCAATAGCGCTTTCATCGTAGTGGGTTCCGTTAGCCACTGAATTTTCTCCTAAAAACCAACTGGGGAGTGCTAGTGCTTGAGGTTAAATCATATGTTCTATTATACCCGAAAACGCGCTCATAATCAAATGGAAGCGCGTTTTCAGGGGATATTTGTTAGCGTTTTGGAACAATCGTTACACGCCGTCGATCACCCTCGCCGACACTCTGGGTTGTGACTTTGGCATGGTTTCGCAATGTCATGTGAATAATGCGGCGTTCATGCGGCGGCATGGGTTCCATTTCGATAGTACGACGACGGCGGATGGCATCATCGGCCAAGCGCAGCGCCAAACGCTTGAGCAATACTTGGCGGCGGGCCTTATAGTTCTCGACATCGACCACAAAATCGGCGCGTTGCTGCAAATCACGCCCCGCGATAAGGCGTGTCAGATACTGCAAAGCCGCTAGGGTTTTGCCGCGATGCCCGATGAGCAACCCTAGCTCATCACCATGCACATTCAAAATCCACGTAGTGTCCTCTTCGAGTTCATTCTCTGGCGCGGATTTTTCGATAGTGACTTCGGTGGGAATATCCATATGGTGCAGCAACTCACGCAGTGTTTGCACCCCAAGGCGTACCGCTTCCGGCAAGTCAACATCATTGGTAACAGTGGTGGTGGTTGGCGGCGGTGGTGGAGCAGGCTTGGGAGTTGGTTTGGCAGTTGCCACAGGCTTGGGCGCAGGGGGTGGCGGTGGGCTTGGCTTGGCACTAATCGACGGCTTGAACTCAGGGCGTTCACTGCGGGGTGCAATGGTGGTGGTTAGGCGTACCCGCGCCAACCGCGCCCCAATGCCAAGCAACCCCCGCGTGGGTTCTTCAATAATATCTACAATAACGTTGCCCCGCTCGACATCGAGGAGCTTTAAGCCCTCTTCGATAGCTGTTTCAATATCGGGAGCGGTGGTTTCAACAGACCGTGTCTCGCTCATAATTTAGGGTCTCCCTAACGTCTTTTCGTTTTGGTGGAAGAACGTGTACGGGTAGCAGTAGCGCTACGCCGTGCTGCTGCACTACTCCGCGAAGTTGAGCCACTACGTTTGGACGAAGTATTGCCGCTGGCTGTACTACTAGGTGGTGCATTTTTGAGAGTAGTCATAACCATGCCGGGCTTCAGTTGGCGCTCGGAGCGTCCCGTGCTTGCTGAGGGAGTAGCAGTTGCCGTTGCCGCTTCTAGAGGCATCCCATCCTCAGCTTCGGCCTCGGAGCGCCGTGCTGCGGCTTCTGCTGCCGCTTTGGGCGATTCCTTGCCAATCAAGCGCCGGAAATCCGCCTTGCCCATCATCGCATATTGCATAATGCCAATCAGGTTAGAGACGATGAAGTAAATCGACAACCCCGATGAATAAGACAACGACAAAAACCCTAAGAAGAAGGGCATAATGGTCGTCATCTGACGGGTCATTTGCTCGGCTTGTTCAGAGGCATCGGGCCGTTGGCCGGGCTTGCGCGGTTGCGTGGGTGTATTGGTCTTAGGACGCACTGGCATGATGAGGCGTTGTTGGAGGTATGTGGTCACGACCACAATCACAGGCAACACAAAATAGGGGTCGGGCAAGGCCAAGTTAAGCCATAAGAAGGTATTATGCAAGGGTATAAGATGGTCAAGTCCCGGCAGCATAATGTGATTTTGGAGTTCCAACAATTGACCGGGGCTAGAAGCCAAGGTCGCAATAATAGCCCGCCATAAACCGAAGAAAATCGGAAGTTGAATCAGCAAGGGTAAACAGCCCGCGAAGGGATTGACGCCATGTTCCTTGTAGAGCTTCATTTGCTCTTGTACCAACGTCTCGCGGTCATCCTTGTACTTGGTTTGCAGTTGCTTAAGCTTAGGTGAAAGCTCTTGCATTCGCTTCATAGAGCGTTGTTGCTTGATGGTCAACGGTAGCAAACTGAGGCGGACGATGACCGTAAAGGCTACAATCGCCAGCACTACATTTTGCCCTAGCAGGCTATAGAGAATGAGCAGGAGTGTACTGAGTAAATCAACTATTATGCCCATGTGTCGCCCCTATTTCTCATACTTGTATGCCCACTCGCGCTTGCCATCATTATTGAGGTCTAAGGCCAGTACAAGGCGGTCTTTGTTTTCGGTACCTACAATCACCAATTCTTTGCCTTCGAGTTCTACAGTGGTCAACTCAGTAACGGCGGCGGCGTTGGCTTCCTGTTTCCAACGGACATCAATATCATCGTCAGAAATCCAATTGGGCTGGCTGAGATCAATGGCATAGACCAGTTGGTCATCGGAGCCAATGACCAACACGGCTTGACCCGCTTCATCTTCAACAACTAGCGGGGTAGCCCGTAGTGGCTCCTCAGAAAGCTTGCGTTTGGTGGCTTCACCAAAGCCAGATTCAGTGACTTCTAGCTCATAGAGCATACCGTCAAGGTCACCGAAATAGAGGTATCCATTATGTAAAACAGGATTTCCCCAGACCCAACCCTCAGTCTCGTAATTAGCGAGTTCTTGACCATCAAAGCTCACCGCAATGATCTCACCTGCTAATGTGCCAACATATAAGCGACGATGCTCAATATCAAGGGTGATACCCCCCGGCATCCCGCCGCCCATATCCAGCGACCAGCGTTCTTCGCCATTTTCAGGGTTAAGCGCGTAGAGGTGTTTATCGAGCGAAGTCACAAAAAGTGTGGGGGGGAAATCCAATTCAGGGTTGTTAAGATAAACAGGTTGCGCCCAGACACTATGGCCTGTTCCAAACTCCCACGCCAATTCGGGTTCATCGTTAGCAATATTGAGTGCTGATACGCCATGCTCAGTGCCAAAGAACAGCATATCGCCACCCAAACCAATCGGGCCAATCACACGGTCTACAGCGCCCACTGTGAACCACAGAAACTGCTGACGCTCGGCTTCATACATCCAAATCCGTTTGCCATCTTCAAGGTTGATAGCATGAATACGGCCCTTGTAATCACCGACATAGGCCCGTCCATCCGCAATGACGGCGGGGGCATAAAAATCGGTATCATCTTCTCCGCGATAGGTCCAGTTGCGGTCTTTTTCCGCGTTAAGGCTGATAACCGTCCGCTTATAAGAAATCAAAACTGTATCACCATTGGTTGTGCCAGCAATACCCGGCCATGTATCCCGTTGTCGGCTACAGGCGGACAGTAAAACCAATAATGCAACAGCAATGAATAGCCCATTCCGAGAGAGTTTTTTGTTCAAGCCTTTCTTTTCCTTTTGGGTACGGGGTCGTAGCCGCCGGGGCTTAAGCCATGACAACGGGCAATACGACTAACCCCTAACCATGTTCCCCGAATGATGCCGTGTGTTTGAACAGCCTCATACATATAATGGGAACAGGTGGGGTCATACCGACAAGCCGATGGAAACATCGGTGATAGAACTTTCTGATAGAAGCGAATTAGGCCAAGCATGATTGGTTTCATCTATGGCTTGTCCCTTAATAATCCTTCTCGCTGCAACAATTCACCGATGGCAGTTGTTAGCTCGTGGAATGTTGCTTTTAAAATGGGGCCGCGTGCAATCAAGACCAGATCACACGGCTGACCGTTATAAGCAATCCAAGGATGGTAATGGCGGATAACCTCGCGGAGCCGTCGTCGCGTTTTATTGCGAACCACAGCTTTACCTAGGCGGCGGCTGCACACAAATCCATACCGATTGTTGGCTTGGTCATTCACCAAATAACTCAGCACGATGTAAGGGTTCTGGGCTGTGCGCCCGTCTACCCGTAGCCGCGCGAAGTCATCACGGTGCCGCAGCCGCCATGAATGCTGCAAGGGCTAGGACTTCCAATTGACCTTTTTCACATGGTTGCGATGTACGGTCAGCGTGTGGCGGCCCTTGAGCCGACGACGCTTCAGAACTTCACGCCCGTCGCGGGTCGTCATGCGCTTGCGGAATCCATGCACACGAGCGCGACGGCGAATTTTGGGTTGCCATGTACGTTTTGGCATAACACTCACCACTCATCAAAATCTTGCATGACAAAAATAAAAACGCCTAGGGCGTTAAGGCAATTTAGTATAGCGCAGCCGAATTAGACGGTCAACCGTTTTCCCTAGAGGTTAGACGATGTTATAATAAAACTTCTAGTTTATGGAGGCTTTGGGTGACGCGCACGCTGGTTATCGCCAACCAAAAAGGGGGGATTGGAAAATCTACCTCTGCGATGAACATTGGGCGGGCGCTCAATGAATTTGGCTATCGCGTCTTATTAATTGACCTTGACCCCCAAGGGGGGTTAACGGCTGCTTGTGGGATTGATTCCTACACAGTACGCCGCAGCACCTACTCGCTCCTCATGTACGACAACGCCCCTTTTGGCCGTCTACTTTGGCGTGTTCGAGATGGATTGGTGCTGATTCCGGCGAGTTTAGACTTAGCGAATGCCGAAATTCAATTAGCGTCACGGCCTGATGCTGCTTTACGCTTATATACGGGACTCACCCGCAACCCCATTGATTTTGACTATATATTGATTGATACACCCCCTTCGCTGGGGGTTTTGACTGCCAATGGCATGGCAGCGGCTGATGAGTTATTGATTCCAGTTCAATGCCAGTATTTAGCCATGCGGGGAGTCAGGGCCATTGAAGACACCCGCCAACGCATCCAGCAAAAAATGAAGCGTAATCTCTTCTTGGGTGGGGTCTTTGCGACCATGTATCAACCGGACTATGCCCATTCCCAAGAAGTGGTAGACGAGCTTCATGATGTATTTGGCCCCAAGATGTTCCAAACGGTCATCCCGATGGCCGATGTGGTGGCCGAGGCTCCAGCTGCTGAACAATCGGTGCTGGATTATGCCCCCAACCATCCGGCTACCCACGCCTATCGGTCGTTGACACTCGAAATTATTAATCGGAAAGTGATGAGCTGATGAGCCACGAAGACGAGAATCGTAAACGGGTATCTTTGCGCGGACGGGGGTGGCAAATCCTGCGCGGTCAAGACGCATCCACAGAAACGCAGGGAGAGAGCTTAACACCTGACGAAAGCGCCGACTTGCTCTCAGCCAGCCCGCCACCGCTTGGGATGTTGCCCCAATCACCTGCCACAGGTCAATCGACTGTCGAACTTAGTCAAGAAGAATTAGAAACTGCATTTTTTCAAGAAGCCGACCAAGAAGAAGGCCCGGGTTTGACAGCCCAAGCCTTTGATGAACTGCTTTCAACCAGCCAGTTTACCGAAACACCCCCTACCCCAACCGATACATTAGAGGCGGCCATTATTGATGAGTTGGATATGGATGATGGGGTGTCTATTGGCGATCCAGCTTTTGCTAGTTTGCTTTCAACGACTGATTTTGCAACACCACCCCCTCTACCAGAGAACGCCCTTGAATCGGCATTCTTGCAAGAGGCCAATGCTAACGACAACGCCTCAGAAGCGATACCCTCACTTGAGTCAGCGGAGGCGCTGGCAATAGCGGTTGATTTGTCGGGGTCAGTGAATAGCCAGAGCCTTGCCCAGCAGTCTATCATCCCTACTAAGCCAGAAACGGTCCCTACTCAACCCTCGCAACCGACTCTCGCACAGGTTGATGTATCCGCGACGACGGTTCCCTATGGTGGGCAAGAGGGCATCCCCTTGGTAGAGGACTTTGACCACCCCGCTGCCGTTGATTTACACGGCGCACCTTTTTCTAAGAACGACAAACTAGCGGATATCATTCCGCAATCACCAGAAAAGGCTTTAACCAACGAGCCGTATGACCGAGGCGGGATTTTTGTTCCAGAGGTAGAGGTTGCGACTGGAGAAGATGCCGACGACAGTATCTTGTTGGCTCCCTTTACATCATCAGCCCGTGTCAGTTCCAAAGAACTGTTCCCGACCACCCAAACGGCTGACCCCAATATCCTTGAGCGCTTTGTGGATGAGGGACGGTTGGCGGATTTGTGGTTTACGATTGAGCGCCTCCAAGAGGATATGGTTGATAACCCCGCCCTTGACCGTGACCGTGCCGACATCTACCAACAAGAATTGCTGCAAGCCAGCGAGATGCTGCTGCAATCCCGCGACAATTATGACGACGCCCGTGCCATTACCTATCGGGTGCGTACTGATGTCAGCCGTGATTTGCGGACGACAGAGGCCATTCGCAAATACAGCCCGCAACTCTTGGGCTATCTCTTAATCTGGGGGATTGCGTTAATCTGCTTGGGATTGCTCAAGGGGTTTGTGGGCGATGTCGCAGAGAACGCCGATGCCCGTTTCTTTGGGGCGGCCTATCTGCCAACGATATTTGGGGCGGCTGGGGGCTTGTTCTTGGCTTATTCAACGCTGATTAAGCACACCACCACCCGCCGTGACTTTGACCCCATCCATATCCCTTGGTACCTGCTCTGTCCGGTGATTGGGGGCTTGATGGGCTTTCTCACCTTCTTGCTGCTTTTAGCCACCCTTTCAACGGCTGTTACCCAAGACTTAACCGACCCCAAGACCCTTGAAAGCTGGCCGGTACTGGTTTGGCTGTTGGCCTTCTATGCGGGCATCCAGCAGAATTGGGTCATTAAATGGCTGCGTGCCTTACGTGGGCGCGTGGATAGCGACTAACACAACATCACATCATCAGGAGGATTTAATGGCGATAAAAGACGATGTACGTCCCATCACTGAAGAAGCAGATTTCCTCAAAATCAAGGCCTTTGACCATATCGAGTTATGGGTGGGCAATGCCAAACAAGCCGCCTATTTCTATCAACATGCCTATGGTTTCACCCCTGTTGCCTATTCCGGCCTTGAGACGGGCAACCGCCGCACCACGTCCTATGTCTTGAAGCAAGGTAAAGTCTTTATGGTCTTGACTGGAGCCTATCATCCCAACACCGACATCAGCGCCCACCAGATGGTACATGGGGACGGTGTGCGAGCCATTGCGCTTGAGGTGCCAGATGCTGCCGAAGCCTATCATGCCACTACCAGTCGCGGCGCACGTGGTCTGCATGACGCTATCGACTTTGAAGATGAACATGGGCGTATTCGCGTCAGTGCCATTGAGATTTATGGCGACACCATCCACAAATTCATTGAGCGCACCGACTATAACGGCACCTTTTTGCCGGGATTCCGCGCCATCCCCACTGCTGATGAAGCCAAAAACTCAGTAGGATTGGCTGCAATTGACCATATTGTCGGCAATGTCGAACTCGGCAAGATGAATTATTGGGTCAATTTCTATCATCACGTAATGGGCTTTCGTCAGTTGATTCACTTCGACGACCAAGCCATCAGCACCGAGTACACTGCCTTGATGTCCAAAGTGATGGAAAACGGCAATGGGCGTGTCAAATTCCCCATTAACGAACCCGCCCAAGGCCGCAAGAAGTCGCAAATTGAGGAGTACCTCGACTTCTATCATGGGGCAGGTGTGCAGCATGTGGCGATGATTACCGATGACATCATCCGCACTGTAACGGAGTTGCGCTCACGCGGCGTCGAGTTCTTGACCCCGCCCCCCGATGCCTACTATGACGAGGTGATTTTGCAGCGCCTCAAGGAAAAGAACGCCAACGTCAAAGAAGACCTTGAGACTGTCCGTAAGCTGGGCATTTTGCTGGATGTGGACGACGAGGGCTATTTGCTGCAAATCTTTACCCGTCCACTGGGCGACCGCCCTACCATGTTCTTTGAAATCATCCAACGACGTGGCAGCCGAGGCTTTGGCTTGGGTAACTTCAAGTCGCTCTTTGAGAGTATTGAACGTGAACAGGCTCTGCGCGGCACCCTCGAATAGATTGAATCCAATGGGGCGGGTTATCCAGACTCGCCCTTTGCACCCCCTACCCCACTAAAGGACGTTTTATGCGCCAACCGATTCCAAACCGAATCAACTCATTGCGGGATTTTTACGCATTTGAGCAGCATGTCAAGACCGCCCTTGCCAATCGAGGCCGCGACATGATTGCCGAATGGTATGACTTTCCCGTCTTCTATTTTTCCAACCACCAGTCTATCTACCACCATGAGCAGGTTGTCCCTAAGCCAAACTACACCGAGTGGTTAGACTATGAACTAGAGATTGCCTTTATCATCGGCAAGCAGGGTATCAATATTCCCGCTGCCGAGGCAATGGACTATATTGCGGGTTATACCATCATGAACGACTGGAGCGCCCGCGACATTCAACGCCGCGAGATGAAGGTCGGGTTAGGGCCTGCCAAGGGCAAAGACTTTGCTACCTCGCTCGGCCCTGTCATCATCACCCCTGATGAACTGGATGATTGCCGTATTGGGGATGGAGTCGATACCCGCTTTGACTTGGCGATGGTGGCGCGGGTCAATGGGCAAGCGCTCTCTCGCGGCAATACGAAAGATATTTACTTCACATTCGCTCAAATGATAGAGCGTGCATCGGCCTCAACCATGCTCTACCCCGGTGATGTCATCGGGAGTGGCACCGTTGGTACAGGCTGCCTATTGGAATTAGGTGGCGAAAAGAGTGCCTTGGGGCGCTGGCTCCAAGTCGGGGATGTGGTTGAGCTAGAGATTGAACATATTGGTATTTTACGCAACACCATTGGATAGATAGAGTCAATGAAAACAAAACGCATTGGGCCAGTCATGTTACTGGTTATTTTCCTTGCAGCCTGTAGTGGCGACCCCGACCCCAAGCATTCCGCCAAGGATTGGGTGGTCAGCGATGAAGCGTGGGTCAGTTCTACCGCTGATTTCGAGACGGGCACCTTTGAGGACGGGTCGAGCCTAGCCCAACAAGGTGAGCAGTACATCATTCATACCACCAATGTCCGCAGTGGGCGATACCTGACGGGTAAGAGCCAAGCGGATCCGCTGAAAAATGTGATGGTTGAGGTACAAGCCAACCAACAAGCGGGTACTGATGACAATTGGTTTGGCGTCATGTGTCGGGTGGATGAACAGAACGCGGGCTATGCCTTTCTGATTAGCAATGATGGCTTTTGGGCCATTGCCAAAGCTGATGGCTCACGACTACGCTTTTTGGAGAACTGGCGCAAAAATGACGCCATCAAAGAAGATGGCACCAATACCATCCAAGCCTATTGCATTGATAACTATCAAGCGCTCTATGTGAATGGCGAATTTGTGGGCGATTATGAGGACAAGAGCATTAGTGCGGCTGGACAAGTGGCTCTCATCAGCGGCGGTCCGGAGGACGAACCAGTGACCATTGCTTTCCATGACTTACAGGCCAAGCAAGCTTATTTCAAGAACAACCCTGACCCCACCACCCCGACTCAACCTGCCCTTGAGTTGGCTCCCATTAACCCCCAACCCACTGACGCAAACTAAGCTCAAGCTGGGGCATCTGGTGAGGTGCTTCAGCTTTCCTACTTGCCTAAGCATTTGTCCCTCGGTAAGCTTAACAGTATGAAACCAGAGCATGAGCAGTTAGTCACTGAACTCCTGCGCCAAGCAGGGTATAAATACACCAAACCCCGCCAACGGGTCGCGGAGGTATTGCTGATGGAGCATCGGCATCTCACTGCGCCGGAAGTGGTGGAGTTAGTAGCCCAACGTGATTCGAGCGTGGGCCGTATGAGTGTTTATCGCACCTTGGAGCTATTCACGCGCCTTGGCCTAATTCGACCTGTTTTTCAGGGAGAGGCCAATGCACGTTATGCGATTATGATGGGCGGCCATCATCATCATTTGGTATGCCAAAACTGTGGCAAAGTCATCCACTTCGACGACTGCCCGCTTGATACCCTCATCCAACAATTAGAGGCACGCTATGGCTTTCATATTGAGGGTCATCTCCTAGAGTTCTTCGGGCATTGTAAGGCGTGCTATGAACTTTAGGTGGGGGATTCGCTGCACAGCGTGTCGTTGGCAGGCCGTAGTCAATGCCCTGTTGCCATTTGCAGGGCAGACTGTTGTTGAGCATCCCCACCAACCCATTGATGGCTTTTGGGAAGACTATATCTGCCCTGAGCATTATCAGATTGTGCGGCGGACGGTGCGTTTGACTGAGACCATGCCCGACTTGGTGGCAGCCGTGGAAGCCTATTTTGAGGGGGCCTTTGTCACAACACCTATCCCGACATGCCCAAGTTGCCAACAGCCAATGGAAGGGGGGCAGGTTCTAGAAAGCCTCCCCTTTTTTTTAGACGACCATCTGGACGCGGTGACATGGCTCCATCAAAAACTCGACTATCTCCGCCAAACGCTGACTATTGAGCGTAAAGCAGTCATTGCTGGCGAAGTGGCTGCTGATGTAGTTGTGCGACTCTTATCTACTGAGGCCACCACCATTCTGCGCTTTTTCGCGGCTCTACAAAAGGAATTGGCGATTGTAGAACCCACACCTATGATGGATGAGTACCCTGTGTCCCTCCTTGAGTGGGAAGTCCTACTTGATACGCAACACCAACTCACCAGCCGTCGAATCGCACAATTGCAAGAGCGCCAACGTAAAGAAACGGCTAAAATAGCGGGCTGTTGTCCACAATGTCACCAAAAGCGTGTTTATCTGCATCGGAAGGAGACGTTCTAACTTGAGTACCAAAGCCACTTGGTCAGGACGGCATTTTGAGTTGAATATGAGTTTTGCGACTCTACGTGATAGCCAATGGACGCGCCTGATCAATGTTTTATGGGAAGATAACCGTTTAGAGGGGCCATTCGTGAGTCGATTTGTTCCCGGCGAACCGAGGCCAGAGAAGGTTGATATTCAGTACCCTGCTCCTACCGCAACTTATACCCAACATGGCCTCTTGGTTCTCGGTGAAAAGCAGATTGGGGTCGATATTTTGGTGACACGCTCTCTTTTTGAGTGTATCTCCATGATTGTACCGTCAGGGATGTTTGGGCCTTCCATTGAAGACCTGAGCTTGATTGCCGTGCATGAGACCTATAAAGCCCTTGCCCTACAACTTTATCAAACCGTCGCTTTTGAAATCGCCAGTATTGGCTGGAACCGCGATTGCCAGCTATTGGGAGAACTATTAAGCGATAAGGCTGCCCGTGATAAATTCTTGAAAATGGGTAATTTTTTGGCACAAGATGGTGTATTGAAAGCACTAGGGGTGAGTGCCAGCACTTATATGGAGGCCATGCCCGGTATTCGATGGGCACCCCCGCTTATTTATCCGGATTAATATCCAGCATATAGCCCTTACCACGAATGGTGCGGAGGAAGATGGGTTTACTGGGCTTCTCCTCTAGCACCTCACGTATCCAGCGAATATGCACATCCAGTGTGCGGGTATCACCAAGATAGTCGGTATCCCAGACCTGCTCCATCAAATAGCGACGGTCAAGGATGGTATTGGGTTGGCGCATAAACAACTCTAGAAGCTTGGACTGCTTGGGGGTCAGCCGAATCTCGTTTTGCGTATTGGTCAACAGGATACGGCTCTTGAGATTAAGACGGAAGGGGCCAGCTACAACAATCTCGCCATCCTTAGCCGCCATACAGCGCTCGATACGGTTATAGAGTTTGCGGGGGGTGAAGGGCTGATGCAAGACAATATCTGTATCACTAAATTGGGTGACCTTGCCCGCCCGTTTACCCTCGGCCTTTTTGATGTAGATAATCGGCAAGGCTTCATCGCGTAGGCGAATCAGGTGCGAGATGCGTTGCCCTGAAGTCCGCATTGATACAAGATTGAGAACAGCCACAAGCGGTTGATGGGTTAGCAAAGCCTCCACTGCTTGGCTACCCGTGTGGGTCAACACCACGTTATATCGGCGGCTTAATGGGGTCAACAACGATTGTTGCTGACTGGTGCGCTTGCCTTCTAGCAGCAGAATGCAGATTTTTCCCACTAAGACACTCACCTTTAATGTTGTGTGGAGATGGTCTGGAAAGTAAAATGATTATAACGAAGCTGGCGACCTTGCCAAGCACAGAATAAGGTAACAGTTGTCATGGCGTTTTTTCTTGAATCTGCACGAGCCGATGAAGCACGTGCCTCTCAAAAATTGGGCTTTGTCTCTGGGATACTCACTAACCCTGACCTGATGCGGCAATTGGACAAACCCACTCTTGATACCCTCGAAGAATTGGTTGAAATTGTTGATGGTCATGTTTTTTACCACCTCACGGCTCCAACCCTTGAAGGACGCATTGACGAAGCATGGCAAGCTTATGACCTACGACCGGATCGGGTAGTGGTCAAACTAGCTGCCACCACCGAAAATCTACGATTTATGAGCCGTGTTTCTGAAATTGATGTCGCCATCACCAGCGTATTTAGTCCTTTACAAGGCTATGCTGCTGCTGAAGCAGGTGCCGACTATGTGATAGTCCACTTTAATCGTGCCGATAAGCTGCTCAATGGGCAGGGTCTCAATTTGATTGCCGATATGGTGCAGTTGCTGGCCCGTTTTGATGTTGAAGTCCTTGCCGGAGAGATTCAGACAGCAGAGCAGGCATTGCAAATCCTTCAACTTGGTGTGCATCACGTTGCCTTACCCTTTGACATTCTCTGCAAAGTTGGCGACCATCCGCTAACCGAGCGCGTCCTCCAAGAAATGGACCCAACGTAAATGAATAACCACCCTGTTATTGACCAATTAGCCACTGAGTGGCAATTCATTCGGCAAACCCTCAAGATGGGTGCTATCCTTGACCAAGCCATTACCCTTCAGCAAATCCCCGCCCCCACCTTTGAGGAAAAATTTAGAGCCTCGTATGTCAAAGACCAGTTTCACGCCATTGGCCTAGGCCATATCGAGCATGATGAATGGGAGAATGTCTATGGCTGGCTGGGCAATCCCCAATGCGAGAAGGTGGTGCTAGTTTCGGCTCATCTCGATACGGTTTTTCCACAAGAAACCGACTTGGCGATTCGCTACGATGGCGGGCGTGTTTATGGCCCCGGCTTGGGTGACAACAGCCTTGGTGTAGCAGCCTTGCTCATTCTAGCCCAAACACTCGTTAACTTGTCATTGCCTGATGGTGTAGCAGTTTGTTTTGCTGCCAACTCCCGTGAAGAAGGTCTTGGTAATCTGGACGGGATTCGCGCTGTCGCCCAACGGGTTGCCAATATCAAAGCAGCCATTGTGATTGAAGGCATTGCCCTTGGGCGCATTTATCATGGTGGCATTGCTGTCCGACGGCTGCGAATTGCCACCCGTGCTGAGGGTGGGCATAGCTGGCTTAACTTTGGACGTGCCAGTGCTATTCATGGCCTTGTGCAATTTGCTGCTGACATTACCCAACTCAGAGTGCCGACCGAGCCACGCACCACTTACAATATCGGGTTGATTGGTGGCGGACATTCGGTCAATTCAATCGCCACTGACGCCCACCTTTATCTGGATTTGCGCTCGACCTCAACCGCAGCACTGAGTGAATTGGAGCAGCGTATTCATGAATTGGTACGGCATCATCAAACCCCAGAATTAAGCTTCACGGTGGAAAAAGTCGGAGACCGTCCGGCGGGTAGCATCCCAAGCGATCATCCGCTCGTCAAATTGGCCCTGTCTTCACTCACTGAAATCGGTCTACATGGCGGCCTTGAACAAGGTAGCACCGATGCCAACATCCTTTTGGCCCAAGGTATACCCTCGGTTGTGGTGGGCGTGACCTACGGTGGCAATGCCCATCGCTTGGATGAATTTATCGAGACCAGTCCATTAACCGAAGGCGTTTGGCATTTACTCTTGCTGGTGGGAGCCGCTATTCGGTCGGTTTAGGTTGTTCGGCAGGTTCTTCAAAGCCCAAAATTTGCTTGATTTCGGTGCAGGCCCGTGCTGCGGCATAAATCACCTTGCTCAATTGGGTCTCGTTCTCGACCAAAACGGCTAACAGCGATTCACCTGCTGGATAGACCACAATCTGCCCCGCTTCGGCTTCCATGAGTAGACGCTTCATTTCGCCCTGTTCAAGGCGGCTCAACACCCGCTTGGCAAGCCCCACTAGTGTTGCCGACATGGCTGCGACCTGTGGGCTGCTCGTCGGGTTATTGTGATAGTCTTCGTCTTCAGTGGATGGATAAGCCGAAACCAGCAGGCCATCCAAGTTCACAACGACCGAGGCTTTAATACCTGATACGGCAACATGTAAGTTCCGTAACGTCTTTTCTAGCTGTTCGCTGCGATATTCCGGCGTTTCTCGGTTTTTTGTCATGCTTTAACTCTCCGCACGTCACAAAATCTCACATGATTATGCGTTAATGCTTAACCAACGGTCAATATGTTGAGCCACCAAATCCCCATGTTCAAGTTGAATCATGTGACCGGGACCGGATAGCTTGATGAGTTGATGGTTGGGAATCCCTTGTGCCAGCGCTTCACTGAGCGCAAAGGGGGTCATTTTATCGGTATCGCTGCCAATAATGAGCGTCGGTGCTAGGATGAGGGGCAATTGGTCTTCAATCGCAAAGGTATCGCAGGCCAAATAATCACCATATAGCACATCCGAGTCGATACTCATAAATAGTTCCCGACTCTTGCGGCGCAAGTCTTCGCCGATTTCGCGTGACCACTGCCACTTGTCAACAAAATCTGCCACCGCTTCCATATTCTCGCGTACTGTCAACAACAAGGGGTTGATTTTCAAACGTGGCCCCGTCGCAAGCAGCACCAACCCTGCTACGCTGTCGGGCATCGCAACACCCATCGCTTGGGCAATACCCCCGCCCATGCTATGACCCGCGATGATGGCACGCGGAATTGCTAAGGCTTGCATCAAATGGCGCACACTCTCAGCATAGGCCATTACGCTTTGGCGACCGGGTAAGGCCGAGCGCCCATGCCCCGGCAAATCCATCGCAATCACGCGGGTATCGGGCAGACGGCGCAATTCGGCAGGCCACACCAAATGACTACCCCCCACCCCATGCACCAAAATCAAGGGTGGACGTTTACTGAGGGGAGCATCTTTTTCAGCGTAGAATAATTTCCCACTGGGTGTATCAAGAATTGGCATTCACGTCATCCTTTGTCGTGTAGTGTAGCCTCATTACACATTTAGCACCAGTTGATAGCCCGTCTGTTCCTCAAAAGCTTGGCAGACTTCCCCCACCCATTCAGGGCGTTCATTCAGAGTGAAGGCAACTTCGCCCCGATCCACATAAATACTCGGCCCCTTTTTCACGGTTAGGCCCGCTTGCCGCAGCATATTGGTAGCCGTTTGCAGAATGGTGACTTGGTTGGGGTGGGGATGAATCGAAAGCCGATAGCCTGTTTCCTTGGCTAACTGAACGATAGTATCGCTATGACGCTGACCGAGTTGAGGCGAAACAAATGACAACACAATCTGCCCTTGCTTGAGGCTGGTCTTGTACAAACCATAGGGTTCGAGCGCATCTCGAATAACCTTATAAGCAGCATTTATTTCCATTTGCTCTGACTGTGCTGTGGGGGTTGCCATACTAGGGACAGAAGCTTTGGCTAGGTCACCCAAGACCAATTCAAAGCCCGTCAAGGCTTGGTAGGTATTCTTGAGGGGAGCCACTTCACGCTCTGGCAGATTGCTAACCTCAACCTGCACCAACTTGCGGTCAATATAGAACGATGGCCCCTTGGTCACAGCCGCCCCTATTGGCAACAGTTCAAAGATAGCTGATGCCAGCGCTTGCTGATTGACCTCTTGCGGGATAGATAGCTCCCAGTTGGTGTAATCGGCAACCGACTCAATTTGAGCCGCATACTGCTCTTGGGCCATCAATGGAAAGTCGAAAACCAAGGTCAGCACATGACGGCTAATATCCATGCCAACCTTGCGTAATCGAGCTTCAGGGGGAAAGAGGGCAAGGGCCGTCTGGCGGGCAAGGTTCTGCTCCATCGGTTCAACGGCAGAGGCTTGCTTCGGTAATAGACCCTTAGCATCCAGTACCGCGCCATCCATCGCCAACCCTAATGCAATCACCAAATCCGCCATCATCGGCGATACACCATCAGGCAATACCGCAGGGTGCAAGTCACGCGGCAACACGGGTTCACCTTGGCGGGCAAGGCTCTGGCGGCGTTCAAAGGGTAGCAGAGCATCGCGCAGCATCTCCGCTTGGCGCATCACCTCATGGACTTGCTTGGTGAGGCCCATATCGGCTGGCTTGTTAGGAAGGTCATTCCAGACCCCAACAACCCACACCAAGGCATCAGCGGGGTAATGGCGGCCTTTGGCTTTGGCAACGATGGCATCAAAGAATTCACTATAAGCATCGTTGACAATGCCAATTTTCACGCGCTGGTTGACATCGCGCAATACGATGAGTTTACCGACCAAATCAGGATGGGCCGCCATTATCCGCCGACAGTGCTGGCTGCGACCTACTTGTTCGGGCTTGCGGACTTGGAAGGTGTTGCTCTTGCGCCAGTCTTGGGCAAAGTAAACCCCCTCAAGCTGAAGGGCTGCCAGCATTTCATCCTCACGGGTGGCATCCCCCCACCATGCTTGGGCCAATTCACGGGTACTAAAGAAGCTACCCGCCGAGTCTTTGAGGCTTTCCCACAGGGCAGGAATATCGACACTCGCAGTATGGGAGCCAGAGCGTACCCCCATTGCCCAAGGACGTTTGGGGAAGTTCAACTCAATACTGGTGCCGGATTTGGGCAGATGGACATGCTTACCCCGTGAACGTAGACCCGCCGCAATACTAGAGCGAGCGCTGCCATCGCCATGTACCAGCGCCACCCCTTCTGCACCAAGGCTCTCGGCAAAGCTAATCAACTCGGCTTCATCCGCATGGGCAGAGAGAGAATAGCTACCTACTTCACAGCGCAAATTGACGGTTGTGCCATCAATGTTAAACGCGACCTCTTGCCCCGCTTGGCGCTCGCTAATCATGCGTTGCACAAAGCGACCGGGTGCTTCCTCATCTTGATAGCCTGTCAAAAGAATAGCGTTGCGTTCATCTCCCGCCAGCCACTTGACATACGCCGCCGATGGGCCACCTGTTAACATCCCACTACTGGAGACCAAAATGGCAGGGCCTTCGGTATGGGCGATGGTCTCACGCTGGACGGGGCTTTTGACCGCCTTAACCTTATCGCGGAAGAAGAGATCGTTATCTTTAGCAGCACGGACAGTATGCGAGGGTAGATAGTCCCGAAAGACGTTGTAGGCATTACAGACAGAACGCACCATGCCATCGACCCAAATCGGCACATTGACCTCGTCGTGGTAGTTGTGCAGAATCTGAATAATCTCTTGGGCGCGACCCAGCGCAAAAGCGGGAATAATGGCCTTACCGCCTCGGTCAATGACACCCCTCAACGTTTCGATGAGACGTTTCTCTTCGGCGGCACGGTTGGCATGCAAGCGCCCACCATAGGTGCTTTCCATCACCAGAAAATCAGCCCGAACACGTGGGATGTCGGCCTTGACCACCGCCCGTTGTGGGTTCATGGACACGTCACCAGACATCACTAGCGTACCCTCATTGCTTTCAATGACCAGCATCGCAGCGCCGAGAATATGCCCAGCGGGGTAATACATGACTTGCAAGCCATCGCCAAGGTGGATTGGTTGATGAAAGGTGACAGGTTGAAAGGCGTCTAACAAGCGCTGCACCGCGATTTCATCAAAGAGGGGTAGCTCGCCTTCTTCCTCTTGCTTGTTTTTCATGATATGCTGGGCGTCGGCTTGCAGGACTTTGGTAAGGGCGATGGTCGGCTCTGTGGCAAAGACTGGTAAGCGGGGATAGCGCTCCAAGACCAGCGGCAAGGCTCCCGTGTGGTCGGTATGGGCGTGGGTGACGAGAATATAATCCGGACCGCCAGCGTCGGTGACTTGTTGGAGGTCGGGTAATTGGTCACCGCTGATGCCACGCACCGTCTTGGGTGAAATGCGAATCCCGACATCCACCAATAAGCGTTTGCCAGCAATTTCAATCAGAGTGCTGCTGGCACCAACCTCATCAGCCCCTCCCAAAAATGTTAGTTTCACAGATAGTCTGTCCTTTCAAAAGAAACGCCCGTAAATTTAACACGGGCGATTCATGGCAGTGTTGTCAATGGGTCTAGTCTTGGGCGATTTCAAGCCATCTCACGATAGTATTTTCGTCGGTTGGCCCAATATGCGCCACTTCGATGATGCCTTCAGCGTTGATGACATAGGTTGTCGGATAGTATTGGATATTGAACAGGTTGTTGACATCCCCGCCTAAGTCCAGCCCAATAGGGATAGTCAGACCGAGTTCATCTACAAAGGGCTGAATAGTATCCGGTGATTCCATCAAATTAACTGCGATAATGGTTGCTCCTGAATCACCCGCACCGAATTTACTCTGGAAGGCAGGCATTTCCGCACGGCATGGAGGACACCATGTCGCCCAAAAGTTGACTAATACCGTTTGCCCGCGTAGGTCGGACAAGCGTACTTGGGAGCCATCTAAGAGGGTCAAGGTAAAGTCGGGAGCAATCTGCCCAACCTGTACTCCGATCGAGTTCTCGGTCAGGGAAAGATGAGCGATAAAGTCATCCATGAGGGGCAGATAGACCGTATCCCAATCGGCAGCAGGAGCCACCATCGTCAGGGTATACATAAACAGCCCTGAGTCAATCAGCACAATGACTCCGCGATTATCCCCACCAAAAGCCCCTTCGAGTTCTATCTGTAATCCAGTCTTGTCATTGATGGTCAAATTCTCAATACCAAGCAATGGCTCTCCACCTGTGTTGGCAAGGGCTTGCCCTAGCACAAAGGCACGGTCGTCCTCGGTCGTTTCATAATCGACTGTGCTATACAAAAAATCATAGGGCTGGGACTGGACATGGATGAACATGCCCGGCAAATCTGCCGCATCACCAAAGCCAATAGCGTAGTTGAGGGTTCGCTTGGGGTCAGGCACAACCATATAATACTCAACCCCACCCTCTGATGTGCCTGAAGACAACACCATCCACTCTGGGAGCAACGGCAATTGTAGCTGGTCAACGGCAAAGGCAGGGCGCTCCCCAAAGGCTGTGGCGCTTGGTGTAAGGGGTGTCAGGGTTTCAACAATTTGCATGAGTTCATCAAAGCTGGCTTGGTCAGGGCCAGCATAGACCACATAGTAAATGAGTTCCCCATCGAGAATCATGGTCAAGCCTGAAAAAGTAGCGTTCTCATAGGGGGGGCCGGGATAGTCGTTAACATGAACGGCGGGTAAGCCATTGATGGTCAAAAACTCAGCCGTATCCGCGCTACTTTGCAGAATCATCTGAAAGACGGTATTGGGGTCATCCACCTGTTGCCCATAGGTTGCTTGGGCAGTGGCAAAAACATTTGCAATCAACGTCCGCCCACTGACGGCTAGGGTGCGATTATTGGATTGTAGGGAGCGCATGGCGGCCTCACTATCGGCCACTGCCACGATTTCACCACGAAAACTACCACCCAGTCCGCGCACCTCGTCGGTACTAACAACCCAATCAGCCGGAATCTCAAGACTGTACCGTCCTGACTGCGGCTGCACCTGAATAGTGTCTTCAGCATGAACTAGCTGAGGAACCGCTACCATTATTAAGACTAAAGACAAGACCAAACGAACCAAACGAAGCATATTAACCACCTAGAAAAAGGTCAAAGGGTAAACGGGAAACATCAGGAGGCGATGTTGGCGGTGCTACAGGTTGGGTCGGTAATGGTTGTGATGACTCTAGCGTACCCACAATGGGTTGTCCATCGATAGTTAACGTTGTCAAGATAGGTAGCATCACAAGACTCTGTAATTCTCGTTCTGTTACAATCCCCGGTGCAAACTGCGCGACACCTAATACAAGGTCATCTTCCTGATATTGGATGAGGAAAACATAGTGGCGTTCTTGCGTGATTTCAAAGGAGTTGATGATAGTTAGATACCGAAAGGTAATTGGCAAATCAATCCGTTGAAAATCACTCGGTGGCCCGTCTGCTGAGATTGTCCGCGTAATCAACGGCATAAGCTCTCCAAATGGTTTGGTCCCGAGTTGCACTTGAAGTTGCTCACCGAGTTCCACACGGCTACCCCGATACACTTCAACCAGTGTGCCGCGCATGGCAGGCCCACGTGGGGGTTCTAATTCTAAATGCCCGTCCACTAGTTCTGTACTCCAACGCTCAGGATAATCGAATGCAAGGCCTAGCTCCGGAAAATCACCATGGGTTGTAAGCACATCAGTGATACTGGGTTCTACCAAAATGTCGGGCTGTCCTACATCATTCGGGTTACTCGGTTGCCCTGCGTTAACAACAGCAAGTTGGCTTAAGTCACCTGTGAATTCCACATCTATTAGATCGATCCATCCCCCCGGTTTATTACCCTCTGCTTCAAGTTGGAACCAAAGTCTGTCCGAAGAAACGCCCCTAACCCGACGTTGTTCATCTGGTTGCATTTGACCAACCACTGGCGCGTTAAGATTAGGGTTGAGTCGAATTGAGACTGGACTGTGAGCCGTCACGATTGCGGCAACTGGTACATTCACAGTGGCGGTTGGGGATTTGGGGTTATCTCTGTCACCACCAAAAATGAGGGCACCCACTGCTACCGACAGTAACGTTAGGCCTACCACTGCAACAATAATCAAGGGTATACGCCAGCGATCTGAAGTAACCGCTGGGGTACTCTGGGTAACATTTGCAGACGGAGTATCAATCATGCTGGTAGGTTGAGGTGTGGTGGTAACATCCACCACAATCACTGGGCTACTGCTGACTGAAGGGGTATTAACGATTTCGCCTCGTAGTGCCGCACTAAAGGCCGCTGCAAAATCCTCAGCATTCTGATAGCGCTCATCCGGCCCTTTTGCCATCGCTCGTCTAACCACTGTCTCGACCATCGGTGGTAAATCTTGGCGGTGGTCAATGGAGGGTGGTGCTTCGTTCACATGCTTATACATCAATGTGAAGGGGGTATCTGCTGAATAGGGCAAATCTCCTGAAAGCATTTCATAGACAATCACCCCTAATGAGTAAATATCGGAGCGGGCGTCAATGACTTCACCCCGCCATTGCTCAGGCGACATATAGGCAGGGGTTCCCATAATATTGTTGGTAGTCGTCAGGCGGGTTTGCCCAGCCACCATGCGAGCAATCCCAAAATCAGTTAAATAGGCGTTATCGCGGGCATCCAACAAGATGTTGCTGGTCTTAACATCGCGGTGAACGATGCCTTTATCGTGGGCAAAGGTTAAGGCACTGGCGACTTGCCCTAAAATCTTATTCGTTACATCTAAGGGAAGCGCCTCGGCTTTACGGATCCGTTGGTCAAGGTTGCCGCCCTCCACATAGCGAAACACAATATAGAGTGACCCCTCATCCGAGCGCCCAAAATCAATAACGGGCAATATATGAGGGTGTTGCAACTCAGCAAAAATCTCTGCTTCGCGCTCAAAACGCTTGATGAATTCTTCGTCTTCACTGAGTTCATGGTTCATGACCTTGATGGCGACATCGCGCTGCATACTCGGCTGGTGGGCGCGATAGACTTTTGCCATGCCGCCATAGCCCAACATGCCCGTAATTTCAAAATTACCTAATTTCTTACCAACCAATGATTCGTCCATAATGAATGTCCCATCGACTTTCTGCTTGCCCTCTAGTGTAGACTATACTAAACTTTTAGACAGAAGGAGAAACGATTATGTTCCCAGCCGCCCGTCTTGGTGATATGACTGCTACAGGTGATGTGATAACTGGCCCCGGTGCGCCCAATGTACTGATTGCAGGTGTGCCTGCTGCTCTTGTGGGTGATACTGTTACTGGCAACGCCGTGACAGGTGCTATCACGATGGGTTCTACAACCGTCCTCATCACAGGGCGACCCGCGGCACGGGTAACCTCAATGGTCGCTGGGGCTAATCCCTATTCAGGCGTACCCGTCACGACTGCGATTGCGGTTGGTGCGCCTAATGTATTGATTGGCGGCTAATTGCGCTTCTGAGCAATTACCAACATACGCGGGCTGCCATCCTCAAACGGTTGATGGTCATAATCACCGTAAACCTCGATACATTCTAATCCACACAATGCAGCTAAAAGTTGCAATTCGCTATAAAAGACATAGCGCAAGGTTAGGGGGGCTACGGTGCGCTTGAGGGTGCCATCTGGTGCTACTTCATCATAAATCCACGTAATCTGCAATTGCTGGGTGACTCGATTGAGGATACTCACCGATTGTTGCATAATAAGATGACCGCTTTGGGGGTCAATAAAGGTGCGGTCAAGGGCAATAGTATGCTCATCTTGGGTAGCAAAAGCCTCGCCTGCATTGGGTAAATCGAACACAATCACCCCATCGTCTGCCAAATTTGCTACGAGTTGCTTCAAAACCGCTAGTTGTGTTGGCTGGTCTTGGAAGTGCATAAAGGTATGGTAGGGCAACAAAATCATGCGGTAGGGTGTTGTGGCATGGTGGCTAACAATATCCCCTTGGATGAAAGTCGCCAAATTCTGCAAGTCGGGAAAAGTGGTTTCGACTTTGCGTTGTGCCCGTTCCAACATCTGGGGTGAGGTATCAACCCCAACACAGGCATAGCCCTCCTGTACCAAGTGCAACATGACACGCCCCGTTCCACACCCCACATCCAAGATCGGTCCACCATACATATCTGCCAGATCGCTATAAAATGGCAGGTCATCCGTCATCTCCAAGTTTTCCGCATCATAGAAGCGAGCAATAGTATCATAGAATTGGGTCATGCTGGTCTCCGTTAGTTATTTTGCAAGGGTAGGTGTAGAGGTGACACGCGGTGGTAGCAACGCCGTTGGCGGTAAGGTTGGAGCCAATGTCGGTAGCGGCACGGTTGGGCTAGGGGTAAAGGTATTGGTAGAAAATGCAGGAATGGGAATCGAGGTTGGTAATTCCCCTTCAGGACTAGGCGTGCTGGTTAGGGTGGCGGTAATGGATGCCGCCGCGGGTGGGAGTTCTGTTGTAGTTGCACTATCACTAGGGCTGAGTGGATTAACAGTTGGAGTCAAGATGCCAAGACGGGTGAAGGTCTGCTCGGCAGTGACGCGCTCTGTGCCAAGGGCATAGGGTTGATTATTGACATAAAGGCGTAATCCCCCAGCGTTCGAGGTTTTTACATTGAGTTCATCAACAGCCGTATATTCAGCCACGTAACCGGGCAATAGCATCCCCTCATAAACCACCACCCCGTCTGACGTGATACGCACCCAAAGTCGTTGTTCAACCGATAACCGCACAATTAAACCCTCTGATGGGTTAATAACGGGAGTGTTGACGGGCGTTGGGAACTGGGGCTGAGTTGGGGTAGCTGTAATTCGACTGCTACTATTATCCAAAATTTCTATTTGGTCATTGATGTCAGGGGTTGGGGCACCTGTGGCTAGGTCATTAAGGGTAAGGACAATCCCCCCGATGATTGCGGCGGTCAGGCCAATTGAGAGTAAAACCGCCATGCCAGTCTTGAAGCGACGGGTTTGACGCGCTGTAAAGATAGTGGGGTCAGATCCCGGCACATTCACAATGGTTGGGTTGGTGGTGCGAGGTTGCGTAGTAACTGCTTTTTTGCGGCGTTTTTTGCCATGCAGCGCATCTTGATACTCAGCCATGACCGACGCTTCATCAAGGCCAAGAGTGCGAGCATATTTGCGAAGAAAGCCTTCGAGTTGGATTGGAGTATCAATTAACTGAAAATGCCCGCTTTCGATCGCCTGCAAATACTTCAAGCGAATGCGGGTCTGTTTTTCAACTTGTTGGAGGTTCAATTCGCGGGCTTCACGGGCCTCGCGGAACTTGTTACCTAGGGATGCAAAATCGCTCACAGGACGATTGTCCTCTTAGCGGGTTAATATGCTGGGCGTCGGTGTGGACGCCCAAGCATGAATTTAAGCCTCGTCAGCCGGAGCTTCGGCAACGGGGGCTTCTGGTGCAGCGTCCGCAACAACTTCAACTACTGCTTCGGCTTCTTCTACAGCCTCACTTGCCTCACGTTCCCGCAAGAACTCATCAAGCTTATCTTCCGCAACAATCACAACCTTGACGACGGGGGCCAAATCAGCACCCATCCGCACTGGCACATCAAACTCACCTAACTCGCGGATTGAACGGTCACTAATACGACGGCGGTCAATATCAATACCCGTCTTCTCAAAAAGGGCTTGCGCGATGTCCATAGTTGTTACGGAACCATAGAGTTTGTTATTGCGACCAGCTTTGCGCCCAAAAAATAACTCAACCCCGTCCAAAGCCTGTGAGACCTCAAGCAACTTGGCGGTAAGTTCCTTACGACGGGAAGTCGCATTTTGCAGCAATTGTTGATTGCGCTTCAAAGCAGTAGGGGTGGCTTTGACGGCCTTGCCACGCGGAATAAGGAAATTACGGGCAAATCCGTCCGCTACATCCACCACATCACCTGCCACGCCATGTAGATAGACGTATTCAGTCAGGATTACTTTCATGATTTCGTCAAACCTTATCTATTCTCAGAGTGGGCAGTATCTTACCAAAAAGCCTAGATGAATTCCAGTCCCATAAGGTTCTGTAGTATAATGGGGCGCACAAGTTCAAATCAATTGGTAGGTAACTATGCGTGTTCTGGTAATCTCTGATATTCATGCGAATTTAGCGGCTTTTGAGACCGTATTAAACCATGCCGATGGTGACTGGGATTATGTCTGGTGCTTGGGGGATGTTGTCGGTTATGGCCCTGACCCCAATGCGTGTTGTGATTTGCTCAAATCATTGCCCCATCTGTGTATTGCGGGGAATCATGACTGGGCAGCTCTTGGGCGTTTGGATATTCGAACTTTTAATGTGGATGCACGACGGGCGGTCGATTGGACACAAAAAACACTCACTAAAGAGAATATCGACTATCTTGCGGCCTTGCCTACGACCTTTGTTTTGGGGAATTATACCCTTGCTCATGGTAGTCCCCGTGAACCCGTGTGGGAGTATATCCTTGACCCCTTGATTGCGGCTTTGAACTTCCCCCATTTCGAGACTGATTACTGTTTCGTGGGGCATACCCATACCCCAGTAACCTACCGCTTGCTAGACGGGGGTGAGACTGATGCTGTCTCGCCAACCTATAATGTCAGCCAACAGTTGAATGGACACCGCGTCATTATCAACCCCGGAAGTGTAGGGCAACCTCGTGACAGTAACCCCGACGCCGCTTATGGTATTCTTGATGTTGAATCAGCCGTTTTTGAGTATCGACGCATCCCCTATCCGGTACAGGTCACCCAAGAAAAGATGCGTGAATACGAGATGCCGGAACGCCTTATCAAACGTCTGGAACATGGATGGTAAATCATAAATGACAATAGCATTAGTGACTGGTGGGGCTGGTTTTATCGGCTCACATTTGGCAACTGCTTTGCTAGAACGTGGCTATGAAGTCCGCGTAATTGACAATTTCTCAACTGGCAAGCGCGAGAATATCGCCCCAATCCTTGACAAAATCACCCTCTATGAAGCCAGCATCACCGATATAGATGCTCTGCGGATAGCAATGGAAAATGTGGAGTATGTTTTTCATCAAGCCGCCATTCCGTCAGTACCACGCTCAGTTACCGACCCCGAAACAAGCCATGAGATTAACGTCAATGGCACCTTTCGATTGTTGCTAGCAGCCCGTGATGCAGGTGTTAAGCGGGTTGTATATGCAGCGTCCTCGTCGGCTTATGGTGATATTGTTGGGGAATATAAGCACGAAGCGTTGGCCCCTCGCCCGTTGTCGCCGTATGGGGCTGCTAAACTGATGGGCGAGTATTATATGCAAGTTTTTTATACAACTTACGGTCTCGAAACCGTTAGCCTGCGTTACTTCAATGTCTTTGGGCCGCGCCAAGACCCTACCTCCGAATATTCTGCGGTTATCCCGAAATTTATCACTGCTATTCAACAGGGCAAGCGCCCAGTCATCTATGGAGATGGCCTGCAATCGCGTGACTTTACCTACATTGATAATGTGGTGCATGGCAACATGTTGGCTGCCACCACACCTGACCCCGTTGGTCAGGTGATGAATGTGGCCTGTGGTGAACAATATTCACTACTTGATTTAATCGACATCTTGAACCGCTACATGGGTACAGATGCGGAACCGGAATTTGCGCCACCCCGCAAAGGGGACATCAAGCATTCACGGGCCGATATCAGCAAAGCAGGTGCATTGATGGGTTATGAGCCATTGGTAGACTTTGAGGATGGACTTGCTCGCACCATTGAGTGGTTTACTAAACAGAGTTAGGGGCAAGCTATAGACCCTTGCCCCTTATGATCTTGCATTAGAACTGATACGCACCACCGGGATCCAGAACGATTGCGTTAGAGAGTGTGCGGGTATTGACTTCATTAGCCCATGCGGCTGCGTCTTGGGCAATGGGGGGGAAGGTGTTGTAGTGGCAAGGTAAGACATAGCGCGGTTTCAGCCATTGGATGGCTTGAATAGAATCTTCTGGCCCCATCGTGAAGAAGTCGCCAATTGGAATGATTGCCACATCAATGCCTTTAGCGCCCACCAGTTGCATATCCGAATATAAGGCGGTGTCACCCGCATGATAGATTTTCAGCCCATTATTGAGTGTAATAAACAAACCATTGGGCGAACCACCATAGCTACCATCTGGCATAGATGAACTATGGAACGCAAGCGTTAGTTGTACACTACCAAAGGCATATTTTCCGGTTCCACCTGTATTGGGGGATGAGGTGTTTTGTACACCTTGTTTACCAATCCAGCCCGCAACCTCGAAGTTGCCGACAACCAGCGCCCCTGTACGCTTCGCAATAGCTACGGTGTCTCCTACATGGTCACCATGACCGTGCGAGAGTAAAATAAAGTCAGGGTTTAGATCTTCTGGCTTGGTGACCGCCAGCGGATTGCCAGTCAAAAAGGGGTCAATGAGAATTGTGTGGTCGCCTGTTTCGATTTTAAAGGCTGAGTGTCCTAACCATGTAATCTTCGTACCCATAAAGCAATTACTCCTTTCTTTTGTCAGTATAGTGGGAAACAAACTCGGAGGCTAGTTTTGGTTAAGGTCTTACATTTTGCTGATGTACATATTGGAATGGAAAATCATGGGCGCACCAACCCCCAAACAGGTCTCTCCTCACGGGTAACCGATTTCTTGCGGCGCATGGATGATATGATTGATGACGCCCGCCACCGTGAACCCGATTTGGTCATCTTTGCAGGTGATGCCTTCAAAAACCGCACGCCTAACCCCACTTTTCAGCGCGAATTTGCATGGCGTATCCTTGACCTTGCCGAGCTATGTCCAGTCGTGTTGTTAGTCGGTAACCATGACCTGCCCATCAACACCAAGAAAGCCTCTACCATTGAGATTTATGAGACACTACGGGTACCCAACGTTTGGGTGGGGCGCAATAACGAACTGCATTGGATTGAAACCAAGAGCGGCCCCATCCAAGTGGCAACCATCCCCTACCCCATCCGCGCCCGCCTACTTGAAGATGACATCCCCCAACGCACCATTACTGACCTCGATAGTTTGTTGCAGGAACGGTTAGAACTGATCATCCGTGACCTCGCCAAAGAAGCGGCTCAACATGACACCCCGCGTATCTTGACCGGACATTTCAGCGTAATGGGGGCTATTCGGGGTAGTGAAAGACAAGTCATGCTAGGACGCGACATTGCGATTACCCTCGGCAATCTTGCTGACCCAACATGGGACTACATTGCCTTGGGGCATATCCACAAACATCAGAATCTAACCGAGGGGCAGCCCGAACTCCCACCAGTGGTCTATAGTGGCAGCTTGGAACGTATTGATTTTGGCGAAGAAGGCGACCCCAAGGGTTATATCTGGGCAGAGGTTGAGCGTGGGCATACCGAGTGGGAGTTTGTGCCTGTACAAGCACGCCCCTTTATCACCCTGCGCTTTGATGTTTGCCATGAACCCAACCCGACAGTGCTGGTTCTGGAAGGCCTGCAAAGCTATGATGTTCACGATGCCATTGTGCGCGTAATTGTCAAAACCGACCCCGAAAACAACAGTCTCTTGAGTACCCACGCCATTGATAAGGCTTTGCGTGAGGCAGGGGTCAGCTATGTCGCCTCCATTCAGCGCGATGTGCAACAACCCGCTCGGATGCGCCTTGGCCCTACACCTGAAGGTCTATCACCGGGGGAATTGTTGGAACGCTATTTGGAGAGCCGCGAAGTCCCCGGTGACCGTATCAAGGCTTTGGTGGAAGCGGCCCAAAAGATTTTTGAGGGTCAGCAGTCATAATCCGTTGCAACTCGCGCAAGGTCAAGTCAGGGCGCTCGTCACGCAGCAGCATGGCTTGGCGACGACTGCGCTGGGTCTGCTGCAAATCAAGGTCTTGAATAAGTAGCGCCTCGTCAAAGGATGGCCCCTGTAGCAACCAGTGACCGTCAGGGTCAACCATTGAACTCCCACCCCAGAAAATCTGCCCATCTTCAAAGCCCACACGGTTACAATGCACCACCGGCACCGTATATAGCGCCCCCATTGTCTCTAGCAGGCGATTAACCCAGCGTGAAGTCTCTAGCGCTGCACCTTGACTCAAGCCGCGTCCGGGGCTGGCACTGTGCAGGAGCAACAGGTCGGCTCCATCTGCCCATAGCACATAGGAGGTCGAGATGTGCCAGAAGTCCTCACAGATGAGCATACCCATCCGCCCGAAACGGGTATCGAAGGCACGTAACTGGTCACCATAGGCAAAGAAGCGGGCATCATCGAACATGGCATAGGTCGGAAGATAGACCTTGCGATGCACATGCTGAATCTCACCAAGACTGATATAGGCTGCCGCGATATAGAATTGCCCGCGACGGTCTGGCTCTACAAAGCCAACCATAACATCCAACTTTAACTCACGGCTGACCGCGCACAACTGCTGGAAGACGGCTCCATTGGTGGGCGTGGCTACCTCAACCATCAAATCACGTAGATAGTAACCCGTTAGCGAAAGTTCAGGGAAAACGACCAATTCCGCACCTTGAGCCGCGGCTTGGTGCATCAGGTCAAGATGGGTCTGTAAATTACCAGATAAATCGCCGAGTTTGGGATACAGTTGAGCAAGCGCGATACGCATGTGCGGGCCTTTCGTTTGCAAGATAACATTCACCTGCACTAGAATCAGCAGCAAGGAGGTAACCCATGACTGACCCGTTATTGCAGTGGCGTGACCACTTCCCTATTCTACAAGAAACCACCTATTTGGTCAGCAATTCGCTAGGGGCAATGCCACACAGCGTTTATGATAGCTTAAAAGCCTATGCCGATACATGGGCAACGCGGGGTGTGCGGGCGTGGGGCGAGGGCTGGTGGGACTTAAATATCAGCGTTGGCAACAAAATCGCCAGCATCATCAATGCCCCGCCCGATAGTGTCTCCATTCACCAAAATATCTCCATTGCCCAAGGTATCCTCCTCAGCGCCTTTGATTATGACGGCCCGCGCAACAAGGTTGTCATTGAAAGTGGGATATTCCCCTCGGTTTATTATGTGCTGCGGGGGATGTTGCCGCCCCATATCCAGTTGCACATGGTCGAGAGCCAAGACGGGGGCATCACGGTACCCGTTGACCAAATTATCGACGCCATTGATGAGCAGACCCTTCTGGTGCCGATTAGCCATGTGCTATTCCGCAGTGCCTATATTCTTGATGTCCAAGCCATTATTGAGAAAGCCCATGCCGTGGGAGCCATGGTTATCCTTGATGGTTACCACGCGGCGGGTATTGTGCCTTTTGATGTCCAAGCCCTCAATGTTGATTTTTATCTGGGCGGGGTGCTGAAGTGGATGTGTGGCGGGCCGGGGGGGGTGTTCCTCTATGCCCGTGACGATTATCTCAAAACCATGCGCCCCAAACTCACAGGCTGGATGGCCCATCAACGCCCCTTCGCCTTTGAAGTAGATGACATCGACTTTCGGGATGATGCTTTCCGCTTTTTGAATGGCACCCTTGCCGTGCCGTCCTTGTATGCCATCCAACCCGGTGTTGACATTATTGCTGAGGTGGGGGTTGAAAATATCCGCGAGAAGTCCATCCGGCAGACAGCTTTGTTGCTTCAACTCGCGGATGAGTTGGGCTATCCGGTTAATTCGCCTCTGCACCCCACCCAACGTGGCGGCACCGTTACGGTCAATCCGCCCCATGCTTATGAGGTATCGCGTGAGCTACTCGCCCGTGATATTATCATTGACTATCGCAACCAAGCGGGCATCCGTATCTCGCCCCATTTTTATAATAGCGATGATGAGATTCGCAGTGCCATGCAGACCATTCAAGACATCCTTGAATCGGGGACATGGCAACAACACGCTAACCAACGGAGCTTTGTAACCTAATGATTTACGACATTAGCCGCACGATCTCGCCCACGCTCAAGGTTTGGCCGGGGGATGAACCCTTTTCATACCAGCCCGTCCTCAAACTGAGCGAAGGAGCCTCTGTCAATCTGATGACCTTAACCATGAGCGCCCACACAGGCACCCATGCTGATGCGCCTTTTCATCATGAACCCGTCAACATCCATCCGTCGGCACTCGACATCACAACTTATATCGGGCCTGCTCATGTGGTTAGTATTGAACGCCAACATGGGGGCATTGTGCCAGAAGATTTCGCCCACGCCGATTTGACAGGAGTCAAGCGCTTACTGGTGCATACATGGGTCAGCGACTTACCGGATGATGAGTGGTCGCAGGATTTTCCCTATCCCACCCCCGCCTTTATTGAGTGGATGGCTGAACTTGGGATTATCCTGTTGGGTGTTGATATGCCCAGCGTTGACCGCTTCGATGACCCAACTTTACAATGCCACCATTTGCTCTATAAGCACAATATCCGCAACATTGAGACCATGTGCTTGCGTGGGGTACCAGACGGCGTCTATGAACTGATTGCATTGCCGCTTAAGGTTGACCATGTGTGCGGCAGTCCATTGCGGGCTATTCTGCGGACGCTTGACTAGGGGGCAATAGATGTCATCAGGCATGTACTATAACGAATATCTCAAACTAGATGACCTATTAGCGGCCCAACAGCCCGTCTCCCAACATCCAGACGAGTTACACTTCATCGTCGTTCATCAAGTCCATGAATTGTGGTTCAAATTGGCATTGCATCACTTGGAACGCGCCCGCACCGCCATGCAAGAAGACCAGCTATTAGAGGCGGCGCGGCTGGTGCAACAAGTTAGCGGTATTTTTGAAAACCTGCGTCAGACGGCCCTGCATTTGCACACCTTACCACCACCTGCTTTCCATCGTTTCCGACAGATGCTGGCTCCCGGCTCTGGTCTCCAGTCCTACCAGTTCCGCGAAATCGAGTTTTTGGGTGGGGCGCGTGACCCTCGGCATGTGGCATGGGTACAGCGCCAGTTAGAGAATAGCGACCAGTGGGAGCGTGTTCATCATCGCCTAGAAGAGCCATCCTTAGCAGAGGTCTTTGATGCGGTGTTGGTGCGTCACCATATCCCCGAAGTGACGAATATCTACGCTGAACCGCACAAGTACAGCATCATTTATACCCTTGCCGATGCCTTATCAGAACTTGACCATCAAATCCAAGCGTGGCGCTATGCCCATATCCAGTTGGTACAGCGCACAATTGGCACAGGCACGGTCGGGACAGGTGGCACTACACATGATTATTTGCTTGCCACCTTGAAAGTCCATCTCTTTCCAGCGCTATGGGCAGCCCGTGACCGTCTAACCTCATGGGTCGATCATGGCACAATTGAAATCCCAAAGGGGCATATCGGGAATGGATAATCTAACAAGTTTAGGGGTCATTTTCCTTGTCATTTTTTTCGCCAGTTTGGTGGGCTTTTATATTGTAATCCGTCGCCAACTGATGCCTTTACGTGATGCAGGGGGGCTGGCAATGGTCATTAACGTTGGCTCGGCGGTTGCGGTAGGATTGAGTAGCGATAATGTGGACGGCACACTGGCTATCATCGGGGGTATGGCAATTGGGGCTTTGTTTACAGGTGCTATGATTATTATGGCGACCTTTTTTCAAAACAATCAACCCGAAAACCTTGCTGCCTATGATGCTGCACGTTCACCCAAAACCAAAGACCAGTAGGGCTATCGTTGCGCGGTCAACCATAGGGCGTAGGGCAAATTGTGCTACAGTTGAGTCATGAATGATGGAGACCTAATGGACGAATCGACTCAACCTCAGTTTGACCCTGAATATACCCAGCCAAATCAAGCGCCACCGCCTGACCAAACACAGCGTCCAGATGTACCACAAACACCGCTCGGACAGCCCACCGCGCCCGGTACCCAACCGAGTTACTATCGCCCCGCCTACCCTCCAGCGCCGCCCCCCCCCTACCCATCGACACCGCGTCCGCCCCATAGACGCCGCTCTCGACGCTCATTAAGGCGGGGGTGTGCCTGTGGGCCAAGTTGCTTGTTGGGGTGTGTGGGGATTATCGTCGCTACGATGGTGACGATGCTGCTTGGAACATGGGTAGCGTATGGGGACTATTCGCGCCGTCTGGATTCGCGTTTGGATGAGTTTGATCAACGCCTCAGCGAGCAGGATTTCCAAACCACCTATATTTATGATCGCCAAGGGCGTGAATTGTATCAAGTGGTTGGACAGGGCCGTCGTGAGCGTATCCCACTTGAGCAAATCCCTGATGTTGTGCGCTATGCAACTATCTCCCTTGAAGATGACACTTTCTACTCCAATATCGGGATTGATGTGCCAAGCATCATCCGTGCCACCTATGATTATCTGCGCCAAGGGGAGATTGTTTCAGGGGCCAGTACCATCACCCAGCAGTTGGTACGCGACGTTCTATTTGAGGACGACTATCGTTATGAGCGCACCGTCAAGCGTAAGGCCGACGAAGCCTTGCTCTCAATTGTACTCACCCAACGCATGAGCAAAGATGAAATCCTTGAGCTATATCTCAATGAAATTAACTACGGCAATCTGGCCTATGGGATTGAGGCGGCAGCCAAAACGTACTTTGGAAAATCGGCCCGTGACTTGCAACTCCATGAAGCCGCATTGTTAGCTGGCCTTCCCCAAGCCCCACTGATTCTAGATCCGCTCAATCCCGACCCTACTGTGCAGCAGATGGTTATTGACCGCCAGCACTTGGTCTTGGATTTGATGGTCAAGGAGGGCTACATCACTGAGGCTGAGGCGACCGCTGCCAAGGTACAACCCTTGGTTTTTGTCAGCCCCGAAATCCCCTTGGATAAAGCGCCCCATTTTGTGGTGTATGTGCAAGACCAACTCTTAGCGCTTTTCGCCGAGCAGTATGAAGCCCAAGGCTACTTGCCGGAAGATGCGAAGAAACTAGCTGAGAAGTTGTTATTTGATGGTGGGTTGCAGGTCTATACCTCGGTTGACCTTGACCTACAAGCGATTGCTGAGAATGCCGCCGCGACCAATGTCGCCGCCTTGCGTGACCAGCACAACCTCACCAACGCCGCAGTAGTAGCTCTTGACCCCACTACAGGCGAGATATTGGCGATGGTGGGCAGTGTGGATTTTGACAACCCTGAGATTGATGGACAGGTGAATGTAGCGGTTGCCAAGCGCCAACCGGGCAGCACCATGAAGCCCTTCACCTATTCCGGTGCTTTTGAGCAGGGTTGGGTACCAGCCAGCATCATTTGGGATACCAATGTCAGCATCGGCATCCCCGGTCAAGAGGCCTATGAGCCTGTCAATTATGACCGTCGGCAGCATGGGCCAGTTCATGTCCGCGATGCCCTTGCTAACTCCTACAATATTCCGGCAGTGCAGACCTTGCGGGCCGTTGGCGTGCAATATCTGATTGACTTAATGCATCGTTTCGGGGTCGAGAGTCTCAACCGCGATGCTTCTAACTATGGGCTATCTTTGACACTGGGTGGAGGCGAAGTCACGCTGCTAGAATTGACGAATGCCTATGGGGTTTTTGCCCGCGGGGGTACCTATGTCGAACCCCATCCCATCATCTGCATTTTGGATGGCAACGACAATATCCTATATGAGTACGAAGGTGGGTGCTTGAGTGGTGTTGATGTAGCAACAACCTACTATGATAATGCCAACCCTGAAGTGGTGCTGGATCCGCGTATTGCTTTTGTCATCAGCGATATTCTAGCCGACAATGCCGCTCGTAGTCCCGCCATGGGAGCCAATAGCCCGCTGAATACAGGCGACCTGATTACCTCCGTCAAGACGGGTACTACCAACGACTTCCGGGATAACTGGACCGTGGGCTATACCAACCATCTGGTGGTGGGGGTGTGGTCAGGCAATAGCGACAACGCGCCCATGAACAATATCTCTGGCTTACAGGGAGCGGCTCCCATTTGGCGCGATACCATTCAAGGCATGTATGCAGTCTATCCTTTTGGTCAAACGGGTATTGCCAACCCCGGTGGGTTATATTCGGAACGCATCTGCAATGTGCGCTATCTTAAAGACCCTGCCGAAAGCTGTGGCACCTTCCGCAGTGAGTGGTTCTTTGATGGCGCGGTTATGGTTCCGAATGGTCAAGGTCAACTAGTGCCAGCCCCGCAGCCCTTAGCCTCACAGCCACAACCAGCCAGCCAATATGGACCACAATTGGAGGAAGTACAGCCGGGAATTATCCGCACCTATGCTCGCCCACTAACACCTGACCAAAGCACCCTCTTGGCGGCACTCAACCCCGGCTCTGCTCCCCAAAAATACTGCTTGGTGCCGATTGAGATTGTGGCCTCGGTGCCGGATGCCCGCCTTCAGTTGTTCGTTAAGCAACCCAGCGACCCCGAAGATGCCAAACGGGCCTATCAATATGCTCTGATTCCCGACATTAACTATGCTATCTTGCCACAATTTGCTTGCACACCGGATACCGTGACTGGCTCACTACCAACCGTTAGTGGCGGGCCGGGCGGTGAGTGGGAGGTCAACCCTACCCAACAAGCGCCCTATCGCACGGCGGCAATCTACTGTCGGTATGGAACTGTGGAAGTTTATGCCATTGTTGGTGGGGGTGGTGTTCCGGCATTTAGCGCCTCAGCCGCTGAAGTTGCCGCCGTTGGGCCATATCCCGCGACAAATACCTTGATTAAAGAGGGGCAAGGCATCCGACTCTACCGCTTGACATCGGGCGAACTCCAAGTCAATGCCCCGCTGAATGGTGACCCCAATGGTTATGTGGTGATTTGGGGCGGTTGTTAGCTGATAACTTTAGAAATATAAAACCCCTTCCAGTGGTTGGAAGGGGTTTGGTGGTCGCGGGGGCAGGATTCGAACCTGCGGCCTCCGGGTTATGAGCCCGACGAGCTGCCACTGCTCCACCCCGCACTATTGTTCAAGCATAATATCAAGGTTCAGAATAGGTGTCAAGGGCGAGATTACCTTGCATCCTCCCAATAGTTATGTTATTTTTACGGAAATCGTGAAGGAGCATGGCGAACCCCACGCCAAAACGAAGCATGATGAAAGCTCTAAAAACAATATTTGTATTTGTGGCAGCAATCGGCGCAAGTGTCGTCGTTGGGTGGTGGTTCTCACAACGCCGCCAAACCCAGCCCCAAGCCTTACCTGCGACACCCCAGCCTGTTGTTCCCCCACCCCCAATCCCCAAGATTGTTTTACCACCCGAAGCATTTGCTGACATAAGTCCAGAGGTAGAACTAGAAACCCAGCCCTCCACGTCTGATGACCTCACCGTGATTCGTGGAATTGGTCCCAAGACCCAAGCAGCCCTTGCCGAAATGGGTATTGTTACCTTTGCTGAACTTGCCGCTGCTGACGTCAAAGGCCTCAAAGCCCGTCTGGATGAACACGGGACATTTGTGGCACTCAAAAATTTGGAAAGCTGGATAGTAGCAGCTAAGGAGCGTGCTTAGTGAGTGATACGGTGCGCCCCACCAATATCACCCTCAATCGGACTGAGGGGCAACTCCACCTTGAGTGGTCAACGGGACAGGCGTGCGTCTATCCTTTGAGCCACTTGCGCGAGGCTTGTCCTTGCGTGGAATGTCGGGGTGGACATCACAATATGGGGATGGCAAATGCGCCCCAAAATCTGATACAACTCACCCCCGCACGCTCTTATCGAGTGGAGTCAATCGAACTGGTTGGCAATTATGCCCTACAATTTTTCTGGGATGACGGGCATCATTCAGGTATCTACACATGGGAGTACCTGTATCATCTTTGTCCACAAGGAAAAAACGAATGACCGACATCTTCAATGAGTTATCCCTAACCTCATTCATTGAAATCGAAGACCTCCGTACTGAGGCCCAATCGTTGTATGACCATTCTTTAACGGAGGGCAATCCGGTTTATTTCATTGACTTCATTCATCGTCAACTGGCGAGTTCTCCTCCTCCTTTGTTTTTGCTGCGGGCAATTGCGGATGATTTGCAGCAACGCTTGTTTGCGCTGCGCGAAGAACATTTTAATGCCCGCGAAAAAGTGGTGAATACCTTCTGGGATATTTACCATCTCGACATTACCCCTATCCTCCCACCTGACCAACTTGACCACTATCATACGGTCAAGCCCAAAGCGATTATTGCGTATGTGGTACAGCATGGTGTGGACTTTGGCTCTGAGGAGCAAGGTATCCTCATCGACATGATTAACAATTCACACAATACCGCCATCCAATTGCAGGCCGATATTGATTTAACGCGGCAAATGCAAACGCTTCTGCAAGATTGGTTGGTGGCGCTCAGTGCCCAGTATGCGCGTGGGGGGTGGCTCTCGCAACTCCTCAACGACACGGCTGATCGATTTATCCACTAAGAGGCCAACGAATGCTCAATCCGCATGAAATTCCCCAGCTTGGCGAGGTGCTCATCTCCCGCGAGGCTATTGAACAGCGCATTGCTGACTTGGGTGATGAAATTAGCCGCGCCTATCAGGGATGCAGTGACCTACTATTGGTTTGCATCCTAAAGGGTGGTGTGGTATTTCTCACAGACCTGATGCGTCACATTAACCCACCACATGCCATCGAATTTATGGCTGTCAGTAGCTATGGCGCTGGTATCCGCCAAAGTTCTGGGCATGTTCGTATTGATATGGACTTGGCGCATGACATCAACAATCGGCATGTGCTAATTGTTGAGGACATTATCGATAGTGGGCATACCCTTCAATACATTATGCGTCAATTGGAAGCCCGCAGCCCCGCCAGCCTCAAAATCTGCTGCCTGTTAAGCAAGCCGTCACGCCGTGAGGTTGAAATTGACATTGATTTCCTCGGCTTTGAAATTCCAGACAAGTTTGTGTTTGGCTATGGACTGGACTTAGACGAGAAATATCGTAATTTACCATTTATCGGAGTTGTAAAATCGCATGATTAACCGTATTGAACCACAGGTCGGGCAAGAGTCAGTGTGGGACTACCCCCGCCCACCCCGTATTGAGCTATCTCCGCGCCGTGTGCGGGTGATTCATCAAGGCATCGTAATTGCAGAGAGCACCCGCACCCGTCGGATACTAGAGACTAGCCATCCGCCCACCTATTACATCCCAATAGATGATATTCAACTGGTGTATCTGGTTAAAAACCATCACCATACGTTTTGTGAGTATAAAGGCACCGCCAGCTATTGGACACTCAAAATCAACGGCCAGTCGGTGATGAATGTGGGGTGGAGCTACGAAAAACCCGCCCAAGGCTATGAGAACTTGAAGCATCATATTGCCTTTTATCCTTCACGGGTTGATGCCTGTTATATCGACGATGAACAGGTCATGGCTCAACAAGGTGATTTCTACGGCGGATGGATTACCTCAGATGTGGTTGGGCCGTTTAAAGGGGGAGCCGGTACATGGGGTTGGTAATCCCAGATCGGCCTCTTGATTGGCCGGATTTGGTGTATGCCATCCAAGCTGTGCTACCCAACACAGAACTTTATTTGGTGGGGGGTGTGGTGCGGGATGTCTATTTGCGGCGTCCCGTCCATGACCTTGATATGGTTACCCCCCATGATGGACGCCCCATTGCCCGACAACTCGCCAATGCCTTCAATGGGCATTACTACCCCCTTGACGCTGAACGGGGGGTTGGGCGTACCCTTATTGAGTGGGAAGGCAAGGCGTGGGTACTGGATGTAGCTCAATTTCGAGGGCCTGACCTCCTCACAGATTTACAAGACCGTGATTTTACGGCTAATGCTGTAGCCTCACCCCTCCATGACCTTGTGCATGTGATTGACCCACTAGGGGGCCTTGCGAACATCCGTGATAAAGTAGTACGGCTCTGCCAACCAAGTTCTATTGAGCATGACCCTGTGCGGGCATTGCGGGCGTTGCGCTTAAGTTTGGGCTATCAAATGCGGCTGGCGGATGCGACCAAAGCGGCTATCCGTGCAGTTGGTGACTCACTGCAACGCATATCTGCCGAGCGTATCCGTGACGAACTGCTCAAGCTATTAGGTGGCCCCAAGCCACAGGTAGCGCTGACCTTGCTGGATACCCTTGGCCTATTGCCAATGATTTTTCCTGAAGCCCTAGCAATGCAGGGGATTGAGCAAAGTTCCCCGCATGTTTTTGATGTGTGGCGGCATAGTTTGGGGGTCGTTGAGTCTATTGATAACCTGTTTACGGCGTTCAGTAACGTTACGGTAGACATCAACAGTCTGAGCTTGCCAATTGGGTTAGCAGCAATGAGCTTAGGGCCGTTACGCCCTGCCCTTGCGAATTACTTAAGCGCAATGGCTTGGCCTAATCAACGCACCCACCGCGCTCTACTGGTATTGGCGGCCTTTGCACATGATGTTGGCAAACCGCTGACCCAATCTGTTGGGGATGATGGGCGTATTCATTTTTATCATCACGAGGAAGAAGGAGCCACCCTTGTTGAGGCATGGGCGAGCCGCTTGGCCCTCAGTAATGAGGAGACCGACCGCCTCTGGATGATTGTACGCCATCACATGCGTCCTCTGCATCTGTTCCATAGTGGGCTAAGTCGGCGGGCGGCCTATCGGTTCTGGCGCGATGTGGGCGAGGCGGGCGTCGATATCTGCTTGCTAACGATGGGTGACTATCTGGGCAAGTATGGGCCACAGTTTGACCAAAATGACTGGCTGCGCTACCTTGAAATGCTGCGAACCCTGCTTGAAGGCTATTTTCATGAGCATCATGAACTGGTCAGCTTTCAGCCATTGTTGAATGGGCGTGAGATTATGCAGCGCTTTAATTTGGCACCGGGGCCAATAATTGGCGAAATTGTAGCCGCACTCCATGAAGCCCAAGCACTTAAAGAAATCCAGACACCTGACGACGCGACAGCATGGCTGGCGGAGTGGTTGGCACAACGCAACCATCACCACTCCTAATCAGCAGGGTCCTCGTCTTCTTCCTCATCATCTTCGGTGATATATTCCAGAAACAACAGCATGGTATTGCCATATCGTCGCTCGTCGTAGAGGTCAAGGTTTTCCAGCGACAGGTCTTCATATTCGCTGGGGTCAATCTGGACAATGACTAAGGCATCAGGATTGAGATGGGTCGGGTTTTCATCAAGGGCGGTGAGGGCCGCTTTCCATATCCCTTTGTATTGAGGGGGCGCGATGAACACAAAGTCAAAGGTGGCAGTTGCTTTGCGCTTGAGATAAGCCAGCGAATCCGTCAAGAGAACCTCACCGCGCTCGGCGAGTTGGGTATGGGTCAAATTATCATTGATAACTTGAATTGAGAGTTTGTTGTTGTCCAAGAAACGGGCATAAGCCGCTCCACGACTCAACGCCTCAATGCCAACAGCCCCCGTGCCTGCGAATAAATCAAGGAAATGCGCCGCACGGACGCTAATCCCAAGGATGTTAAACAATGCTTCCTTGACGCGATCCATGATAGGGCGCACCCCCTTATCAGGAACGAGTCTGAGTTTTCGCCCTTTGGCGGTTCCTGCGATGACACGATGGCTCATGAGGCGTTCCTTGTGAACTCAACCGCTTCTCGCACGGCCCGAATGTTCGATGTTGGGGTGGTTGTCATCATCACGCAGCCTGTTGAGAGAATCAGGCGGCGGTTGTTCATGACTTCAAAGGCATGACGGGCTTGCTCCAGTACGGCATTGGGCGCACGATTGTGGACATCCCACTGACCAAGGCCACCACAAATTGCACCATTGAATTTCAGCTTACCCGTTGCTAAGTCTGGTTCGGTTTCTTGGTCGTGCCAGTTGACAACAGAGGTTGGATAGTCGTTGACAACATCGACCATCGGCAACTCCCCATGAAGATGCAAAACATTGAGCCACCAATCGGAGGGCATGGCTTCTAGAATTTGCAAATCGTAGGGCTTGCCAAACTCCTCATACTCTGCTCGGCTTAGGAGGGTATAGGAGGCATGTTGGACAGCATAGAAGATACCCGATACCCCTGACTTTCGCATGGCGTCAATAAAGCGTAGGATGTTTTCGGTGATGATATTCAGTCCAGTTTTGAAGCGCTCTGGGGCGGTACGCAGATGGTTTATCATGCCCGCTTCACCCGCCAGCTTTTTGGCTTGAGAGAGGGGATTAAAGACGGTCTGAATAAAGGGTATGTCACCCTTGAGGCCCTCCTTCATCAGGCGAATGACCTCAAGTTGCATACCAAGTTGACCTTTGTAGGGATCCAATACCCGTAGTTCTGTCCAATCAAGGGAACGTTGGACAACACGACGGGTATATTCGCGGGTACCCTCAATGTTGCCTATCCATTGATCTTGCACGCCGTAGTCTGCAACGCAATAGCTAGAGGCTGGGGTAATCTTGATGAAATCAAAATCCCACTGGCGTTGGAAATCAATGCAGGCTTGAACTAGATCCGCAGGGCGTTGGTCGTCGCCGGGCCAATGTCGCCAAAGTGAAACTGGCAGACGGTCAACCGCTTCGCCTGCTATCGTCTTTTCGAGACGCTCCCGCTTGGTTAAGGTCATTTGCCGAGCATGTCCAATTGCTGCTTAACCATGCGATGTTGCATTGCCAAGTTACTGGACTCTTCTTGACTCATGAGGCGGTCAAGAATCGTGGATAACTTGGTAAACGTAAGCTTGGCTCCGAGAACATCGCCCATTGATTTTTGAGCGAGGCCAAGGCCATATAGCCCATCGATATTATCTGGCTCTTTCTCCAGAATTTCATTATATTGACGAATGGCTGAATCTTGGTCACCAGCACGGTGGGCTTTCCATGCGTTACCAATAGCGACTTGAATAGGGTCTTTGCTCATGGTCGTTACCTTCAAAAGTTTAATTACTGGTTAATTGCATTATAGCCAGAGTATAAGGGTTAGCAAACTATTCGACCCGAATTGTTTGGGGCAAAATAATTTGCTGGGTAGCTGGGCCATGCAAATCATACACATCGCGTGGCTCCAGCACCTCACACGGACGCAAATCGAGACGCTCACAAGTGCCGACCTGTAAGCTAATCGTATAATCTCCCGGCACGGTAGGCATTGGGATACGGTAGGTGGCGATGGTATATCCATCCAAGGGCCATTCCCGCGAGGGCCAGTTGGCAAGATGGCGATAGGTTTGGCTTTGCACGACCGCCCCGTTATGCAAAACCGATAATTCAAGCTGGTAGTTTGGCAGGTTGGGGACGGAAGATGCCCAATAGGTGTTTAGGAACACGCTATTGCCTGCGTTTACCTGTGTTTGCTCTAAATCGAAACCTAAGAAATCAAGTCCACCTTCAACGATACGCTCCATTGGCACAGCTTCGTTGGGGATGCTGGTATTGGGGGTTTGGGTTGTGACCAGCGCAGGACGAAAATGGATGGCTCCATAAGTTATAGCCAAGACAATGGTCATAAAGGCAATCAGGCGGTAGCGTTCCCGCTGGCGTTTATAGGCAAGTGGTGTGAGGGTATTCGGCGGTAATGGTGTGGCGCGGCGTTCCCGCCAGATGACCAAAGCCGCCATTATCAAGAGGCTGATGCCGCTTATGCTCCATGCCAGTTGACGGATAGGTGTTTCGCTGAAGTAGAGATGGATGTCATTGATTTCTGGCTCGATAGCAAGCCCAATAAAGCCATTGGGAGATTGGGTGCGAAGGTCGATTCGTTCTTGGTTGCGGGTTGCCTTCCAACCGGGGTAATTAAAGGTCAGAATCGTGATTTCATGCTCCGTAGAGCGGTTCTCAATAATAAATGAATCATTGGAAGGGGAATGTTCAAGGATAGTCACACGGGTGTTGCGTGGCAAGCTCAAGCGGTCAATTTTGTCGATTTGTTCTAGGTTTCCCACCACTGAGCGGGATACATCGGGTAATACCTCCACGCCTTGTGGCAGCAAATGACCATTCGTAATCGACCCTAGCATATATCCGCGCAGTTCGCTATTCAGGTGCTGGGTTGTTACATCTGAACGCGAGGTGGGTAGATAGCTGGGCATAATGATGGTGCTGGCCCCCGATAGCGTCACCATAAAAATGATAATCGTCATTGACAACCACCGACGGCGGGTTGTGCTAACCTGTTCCTCAATGAGGTTGACGGTTTGACTAGCAACGAGCGCGGCACAGAGTGTGAGTGGGAGCATTATGTCAGTGGAGCGAAAGGCCCCAAATGTATTTTGATACGCCCACATCTCTGAGAAATGCAGCAATAGGATAAACAGTAGTCCCCACCCCAGAAAATAGCTGTCGGCTTTTTTGCGTTTCCAGAGTAACCAACCCGCGCCAGCTATACCTAACAGCCATTGGGCAACTCCAAGCCGCATTATAGGTGGGGGATTGAATAGGGCAAGATCAAGCCGCGGGGAGGCCTCGAATAGCTGGGAGGTTTTGACGGCTGTTGGATAGACTGACAACGGCTCCCATGTCACTGCATTAGCGTCTATTACAGCAGGAACAAGAAACAAGGATGCTCCTCCAATGCCAAGCAGGAGACTCATGACCACCCATCGAAAGTGCTGTGATCGGCAAGTGATGACCCAGCCAGTTATGATTGCCAAGTAAATAGGGGCTACGCTGTAATGGCTCAGTAAAAGCCCCATTGTCATGAAAGCGGAGAGTGCCATGTCTCGGCCACGTCCATGAGCAACTAGGCGCTCCAAACTCCATAGGCTACCCATGAAAAAGGCCCCTGCCCATAAGACGCCAAGATCGGTATAGAGGTGAACGGTTGATGCTAAGGTGGGGGAAAATAGGACAAGGGCAGTTGCCATTACCCCGACCGTATCACCCCAGCGGCGACGTGCAAAAGCGGTTGTTGCCAGCCCAAGACAAAAGACACCCAATAGCGCGATAGCCTTGAGGCCAATGGGTGGCGCATCTTGAGTCAGGATGAGATAAGTCCCGCCTAGATAATAGGGAAGGGGTGCAACGTAGTTGAAAATGGGCGAGCCATAGCCATAATTGAAGTTGGCAGCCCAACGCGGATAGACCTGCCCTGATTCCATAACAGACGCTATCTCCACAATGCGATAGAGTTCTGTTTCAGCTTGGAGGGAACGGGGTATACTGTAAATAGGTGCATTGAGGATGGGCCAACATGCGACAATACAGAGAATAAGGGTCGCTACCACCGTCCAATCTATACCACGATAGCGCGGACGCATCCAAGTTGGTAAATCTTCGACTTCTAGACCATAATCATTGGGATTGAACATAATCTAATTATAATACTAGTCATCCAAGGGCATAGGATTATAATTGTTTTTACGCAAACGAAACTTGGCGAGTGTGATTACCACTTATGAATGAAGATTTAAACGGGCAACAGCTCGGACGATACGAATTACAAGATTTGCTGGGCGTCGGCGGAATGGGGTCTGTTTATAGAGCCTATCAAGCGGCGCTGAATCGTATTGTTGCGGTAAAAGTTCTCCCTGCGTCATTGGCTGCTAACCCTAATTTTGCTGCTCGTTTTCAACGCGAGGCACAAACCGCCGCCGCCCTCCAGCATCCCCATATTGTACCCATCTATGATTATGGGACAGAGAACGGGATAAGCTATGTGGTGATGCCATTATTGGCAGGCGGTACCTTGAGTGAGCGCATTCAACTGGGGGAGAAATTCTCTCTACAGCAGATTAGCGACCTTCTCAATAAAGTTGGGAGTGCGCTGGATTATGCTCATCAATCTGGCGTGGTGCATCGAGATATTAAAACCACCAATATCATGTTTGACAGCCACCGTACTCCGTTCTTGGTGGACTTTGGTATCGCCAAATTGATGGATGACACCGCGGTGACCTTGACCCAACAAGGGAGTTCACCCGGAACACCGTTGTATATGGCTCCTGAGCAATGGAAAGGTGACCCGGTATCACCTGCATCTGACCAATATGCGTTGGCGGTGGTTATCTATCGGCTGGTGGTTGGCGAACTACCCTTTGTGGCTGATAACCCACGGGCATTGATGTACAAGCATCTGGAGATTGCGCCGACTCCGCCGCATCTGGCAAACCCTGCTATTCCTGTAAGTGTCTCGGCGGTACTCTTGCGAGCGCTTGCTAAGGGGCCAGATGAGCGTTATGCAAGTGTGGCGGATTTCGCGGAAGCCTTCCATGAAGCATGTGTGCCGGAACAACAAGGCTCCATTGCAAGCCCCATACAGTCCCCTGTTGTGCGCGAAGCTAAACCAGCCTATCAGCAACCTGTAACGTGGGTTGTTGGCGGTTTGCTGGTGATTGGCATTGCTATTCTTGCTGCGTTCTTGGCATTGGGCAGGGGAGATAATGAATCGAAAGATGAGACCAATGAACCAGTGGGTTCCCCATCAGTAGCAGTTGCAATTGAGGATACGGCAACGCCAACGGCTTCAGCAACTGTGGCTAGTGCTACCCCAACAGAAGCGCCAAGCGAGACGATTGTACCAACGGATGCGGAGACTGAAACCTCAACGGATGTAACCCAATCGGTTACAGAGGTAGGGGTTACCAACACGGTTGAGCCGTCATCCACACCAACGCTACCTGAGACTGCAACTGCTGATAATCCGCTAATTGCAGGGGGTGAAACCGAGACCGTTATCCCCACCGTTGCGCCATCTGAGACTCCGACAGCAACCTTGACTGAGACAGTCACGCCAACTGCAACGCTAACCGAGACTGCCACCGCCACCGCTACGCCAACCGCGACAGCGAGTGACACAGCCACAGCAACACCAACATTGACGGAAACCCCTACCCCAACGGCAACATTGACAGAAACTCCAACTGCGACGCCTACTGAGACATTGACTGAGACACCGACTTTTACCCCAAGCCCAACAGCAACCGAAGAACCGCAGTACGTGGTTCAAGAGTTTGGCGAGGTACCGATGGTGTTGGTGTCTGTAGGATGTTTCCAAATGGGGAGTGACCGCCAGATTGACGAGTTGCCGATTAATGAGCAATGTTTTGATGAGCCTTTCTGGATAGACCAATATGAGGTCTCCAATGGGCAGTTTAATTCTCTTGGTGGGGAAGCCAGCCGTAGCAGCACATGGACGCAAGCTGACCGACCGCGTGAAAATGTGAGTTGGCAAGAGGCCACCGATTTTTGTGAACAACGCGGAATGCGGCTCCCGACTGAAGCCGAATGGGAATATGCTGCACGTAGCTCGGAAAATTTGACTTACCCTTGGGGTGATGAGTTCGTTGCAGAGAACGCTCATTTCTTTGGTAATGCCAATAATCAAACGGCTCCAATAGGTAGCTACTTGATGGGGGTATCTTGGGTAGGCGCTTATGATATGGCTGGGAATGTTGCTGAATGGGTGAGTTCAAGCTACCAACCCTATCCTTTTGATGTTAATGATGGACGTGAAAATCGCAACGATGTTTTGAGTGAACGGGTTGCGCGTGGGGGGTCACATTCCGACGGTAGCACCCTTGTTACAACTACGGCCCGTTACCCTGCCAACCGCCGAATAATTGGCAACAACATTGGGTTCCGTTGCGCTCAAGACAATAACACACCATCTTCTAACGATAATGGAACAACCACCACGTCGGTCGCCTGCTTTGTAACCCCGACCAATGGCAACGTGCGAGTTCGCACCGGACCCGGCACCAATTATGCTGAGGCTGGCTTTTTGAATTTTGGACAAGTTGTGGGTGTCGATGGTCAAGCAACTGGGAACGATGGTTTTAACTGGTGGCGTATGACCGAATCCCAAGGTTGGGTGCGTGAAGACGTGGTTACAGAGCAAGGTGATTGTGGGGCTGTGCCTGTTGTACAGCCCTAATCAGGCTAATTTTAAGCAAATTTAAAAGAAGTTGAAAAAAGGTCTTGCATTGCAAAATGCAGGGTGGTATCATGAGTTCACCATGGCGGAAACGCGGTGGATAAGATAACAACGTCGGAAGGCGAAAAACTGAATGCGAACGCAAGACAAACGGTTCGGCAACCGAGGCAAGGCAAACTGAGCTACGAGAAAGAGTAGTGGGTCAGGTATCGGGAGCCGACTGTGGAGAGACAGTCGGTTTTTTGTTTGGAAGACGGAAGCACCTTAACAACCGAAGCGTGATAAGAAACACAACCGTAAATACCGAATTGAGATAACGCCTGCGGTAAGAAGAGACTAAAGCACTGGCAGCGATGCTGGTGAAGCGAGCAAAAAACAGGATGGAGAGTTTGATCCTGGCTCAGGATGAACGCTGGCGGCGTGCCTAATACATGCAAGTCGAACGGGAATTTGTTTTCGGACAGATGAGAGTGGCGGACGGGTGAGTAACACGTAGCTGACCTGCCCTTTGCAGGGGGATAACAACCCGAAAGGGTTGCTAATACCGCGTAAGCTCGTTGGGGTTAGAGGCCTGACGAGGAAAGCGCTGGAAGCGGCAAAGGAGGGGGCTGCGGCCCATCAGCTAGTTGGTAGGGTAACGGCCTACCAAGGCGAAGACGGGTAGGGGGCCTGAGAGGGTGACCCCCCACACTGGCACTGAGACACGGGCCAGACTCCTACGGGAGGCAGCAGTAAGGGATATTGCCCAATGGACGCCAGTCTGAGGCAGCAACGCCGCGTGGAGGATGAAGGGTTTCGGCTCGTAAACTCCTTTTCTGTGGGAAGAGGCAGGACGGTACCACAGGAAGAAGTCTCGGCTAACTACGTGCCAGCAGCCGCGGTAAGACGTAGGAGGCGAGCGTTATCCGGATTTACTGGGCGTAAAGCGCACGTAGGCGGTGCGATAAGGGGTGCGTGAAAGCTCCTGGCTCAACTGGGAGAGGTCGTACCCGACTGTCGGACTAGAGGTAAGTAGAGGCAGATGGAATTCCGGGTGGAGTGGTGAAATGCGTAGAGATCCGGAGGAACACCAGAGGCGAAGGCGATCTGCTGGGCTTAAACTGACGCTGAGGTGCGAAAGCGTGGGGAGCGAACGGGATTAGAAACCCCGGTAGTCCACGCCGTAAACGATGCAGACTAGATGTTGGATACCGAGAGGTATCTGGTGTCGAAGCCAACGCGCTAAGTCTGCCGCCTGGGGAGTACGGCCGCAAGGCTAAAACTCAAAGGAATTGACGGGGGCCCGCACAAGCAGCGGAGCGTGTGGTTTAATTCGAGGCTACGCGAAGAACCTTACCTAGGCTTGACATCGCGGTGGTAGGGAGCCGAAAGGTGACCGACCTTCGGGAGCCGTGACAGGTGCTGCATGGCTGTCGTCAGCTCGTGCCGTGAGGTGTTCGGTTAAGTCCGAAAACGAGCGCAACCCTCGGCTGTAGTTACAAGTGTCTACAGCGACTGCCCGGGGAAACTGGGAGGAAGGTGGGGATGACGTCAAGTCAGCATGGCCTTTATGTCTAGGGCTACACACACGCTACAATGGCCGATACAATAGGCAGCCAAACCGAGAGGTGGAGCGAATCCAAGAAAGTCGGTCGTAGTTCGGATTGCAGGCTGCAACTCGCCTGCATGAAGTCGGAGTTGCTAGTAAACGCGGATCAGCCACGCCGCGTTGAATACGTTCCCGGGCCTTGTACACACCGCCCGTCACGTCATGGGAGCTGGTCATGCCTGAAGTCGGTGAGCGAACTGAAAAGGAGCAGCCGCCGAGGGCAGGGCTGGTGACTGGGACGAAGTCGTAACAAGGTAGCTGTACCGGAAGGTGCGGCTGGATCACCTCCTTTCTAAGAGACTTAGGTAGACCTCGCAAGGGGTAGACCCAAGCGAAGGGGTAAGAGGCTTCGAGCCGGAACCCTGAAGGGATAAGGGAAGCGCAAGCGCCCTACCCTAAGAGAAGAAAGACGCAGGTATTTTGAGGAAGTAGGAACGGACGTGTTTGTTATCACGCTTGGGGAGCTAAGGGGGAATGTAGCTCAGTTGGTTAGAGCACTCGCCTGATAAGCGAGAGGTCAAAGGTTCGAGTCCTTTCATTCCCAAGCGGGGATATAGCTCAACTGGGAGAGCGTCGCCTTTGCAAGGCGAAGGTTAGGGGTTCGAGCCCCCTTATCTCCACGGTGTGGTGAAGAAGTGGGTGTCAGGAAGGCGGGAACGTTTTGTTGACAGCCACTGGTGAGCGACACCAGATGCAAGGAAGCACCTTAACAATTGTATACTCTGTAGGGAAAACGAGCAGGCCAAACAATTTCTCTGGATCACTGCGAACAGAAGCGCACTGACATGAAAATGCAGGGCGAGAAAGTAAGTAAGGGCGTACGGAGGATGCCTTGGCATCGTGTGCCGAAGAAGGACGTGATACACTGCGAAAAGCCCCGGTGAGGTGTGTGTAACCGTGAGTAGCCGGGGATGTCCGAATGGGGAAACCCACGTGGGGGCATGCCCACGTAACCCATATTGAACACATAGATATGGGTGGGGAACCGGGGGAACTGAAACATCTAAGTACCCCGAGGAAAAGAAAGGATTCCGCGAGTAGTGGCGAGCGAAAGCGGAAAAGCCCAAACCGACGCAAGTCGGGGTTGTAGGCCACACCGAAGCGAAGTGGAGCATAACCGAACGGTTTTGGAAAAGCCGACCGGAGGGGGTGAAAGTCCCGTAGGTGAAATGCGAAGCGGAGGGGTGTGTAGCCTGAGTACCGCCGGGCACGCTAATCCGGTGGGAAGCGGGGGAGTCCACTCTCCAAGGCTAAATACACACGATGACCGATAGCGGAGCAGTACCGTGAGGGAAAGGTGAAAAGAACCCCGGTGAGGGGAGTGAAAGAGAACCTGAAACCGTATGCTTACAAGCAGTCAAAGCATTCTTAGGGATGTGATGGCGTGCCTTTTGGAGAATGAGCCACCGAGTTAATGGTTGTAGCGAGCTTAAGGGAGCAACACCCGAAGGCGAAGCGAAAGCGAGTCTGAAAAGGGCGGATAGTTGCAATCATTAGACACGAAACCAGGTGAGCTACCCATGGGCAGGTTGAAGCGAAGCTAATCCTTCGTGGAGGACCGAACCAGTAACTGTTGCAAAAGTTTTGGATGACCTGTGGGTAGGGGTGAAATGCCAAACGAACTTGGAGATAGCTTGTTCTCCCCGAAATAGCTTTAGGGCTAGCGTGTGGTGGAAACTGCTGGAGGTAGAGCACTGAATGAGCTAGGGGCCGCAAGGTTACCAAACTCAATCAAACTCCGAATGCCAGCAGGGGAGCCATGCAGTTGGACAGCGGGAGATGAGTTTCGTTGTCGAGAGGGAAACAACCCAGACCTGCCGCTAAGGTCCCCAAGACTAGGCTAAGTGGGAAACGAGGTGAGTGTGTGTAGACAACCAGGAGGTTGGCTTAGAAGCAGCCACCCTTTAAAGAGTGCGTAATAGCTCACTGGTCAAACGCACTTGCGCGGAAAATGTAACGGGGCTCAAGCCTAGCACCGAAGCGCGGGATGTGCCGTAAAGGTATGTGGTAGGGGAGCGTCGTAGTTGCGAAGAAGCGGAACTGGAAGGTTTTGTGGAGCGGCTACGAGTGAGAATGGTGGCATGAGTAACGAGAAACAAGTGAGAACCTTGTTCGCCGCAAGTCTAAGGTTTCCGACGGAAGGTCAGTCCGCGTCGGGTTAGTCGGGCCTAAGCCGAGGCCGAGAGGCGTAGGTGATGGACAACGGGTGAATATTCCCGTACCGGCTAGTGGAGCACAGGCGAGACGAGCGGGGATAATCCAGCCCTTATATGGAATGGGGTGGTAAGCGGTTAAGAGCCGTGAAGCCGGGCCTCCGGGCCAGAAGTGGATGAGTCCAAGCTCCAAGAAAAGCGCACTGGCGAAGAAGCTAGCCGCCCGTACCGCAAACCGACACAGGTAGACGAGGTGAGTATCCACAGGCGAACGGGAGAACCTTCGTTAAGGAATTAGGCAAAAATGCTCCGTAACTTCGGGAGAAGGAGCGCCTAGCGATAGGCCGCAGTGAAAAGGCCCTGGCGACTGTTTAACAAAAACACAGGTCTCTGCGAACGCGCAAGCGGACGTATAGGGGCTGACACCTGCCCAGTGCCGGAAGGTTAAGAGGAGGGGTAAGTCGAAAGATGAAGCTCTGAATTGAAGCCCCGGTGAACGGCGGCGGTAACTATAACCGTCCTAAGGTAGCGAAATTCCTTGTCGGGTAAGTTCCGACCCGCACGAAAGGTGTAACGATCAGGGCACTGTCTCAACGAAGGACCCGGTGAAATTGAAGGACGTGTAAAGATGCGCGTTACCCGCAGTAAGACAAAAAGACCCCGTGGAGCTTGACTGTAGCTTGCTATTGCGTTAGGGCATGGTCTGTGTAGGATAGCTGGGAGGCGAGGAAGCTTGAGCGCTAGCTTAGGTGGAGCCAATGGTGAAATACCAGCCTGATGATGCTTTGACCCTAACCTGTGTCCGTGAAGCCGGCATGGGAACAGTGGCAGGTGGGCAGTTTGACTGGGGCGGTCGCCTCCTAAAGAGTAGCGGAGGCGCCCAAAGGTTGGCTCAGATGGAATGGAAACCCATCGAAGAGTGTAATGGCACAAGCCAGCTTGACTGCGAGAGAGACACCTCGAGCAGAGACGAAAGTCGGGCATAGTGATCCCACGGCGCTGAGTGGAAGGGCCGTGGCTTACCGGATAAAAGCTACCCCGGGGATAACAGGCTAGTCTTGCCCAAGAGTTCACATCGACGGCAAGGCTCGGCACCTCGATGTCGGCTCATCGCATCCTGGGGCTGGATCAGGTCCCAAGGGTTGGGCTGTTCGCCCATTAAAGCGGTACGTGAGCTGGGTTCAGACCGTCGTGAGACAGGTCGGTCTCTATCTACTGTGGGCGTAAGATATTTGAGGGGAGCTGTCCCTAGTACGAGAGGACCGGGATGGACGAAGCGCTGGTGTGCCGGTTGTCGTGCCAACGGCATGGCCGGGTAGCCACCTTCGGAGCAGAGAACCGCTGAAAGCATCTAAGTGGGAAACTGACCCCAAGATGAGATATCTGACTGGAAACAGGTAAGACCGCTGGGAGACGACCAGCTAGATAGGTCGGATGTGGAAGTTCAGTAATGGATGGAGCAAACCGATACTAAGGGTCGAGGGCTTTCCGAGCTGTTACATGGAAGTGTGAGCAGAAGGGGAGCAGTGGTCGAGAGAAATTGGGTGGTCTGTGAGTGAGTAGACCCGGATAAACAGAGTATACAAGGTGACAACCTACCCGACCCCGATGTGAGGCTGCAAGGCTGAACCGGGGGAGGAGTGGGGGATAAGTCGAAGCGCGAAGTGTGAGAGAGAGAACACGGGCGATGTTGGTGATATGAGCGACGGGGGTCCACCTGGTCCCATCCCGAACCCAGTCGTTAAGCCCGTCAGCGCCGATGGTACTGCGACGGCGACGTCGTGGGAGAGTAGGTCATTGCCAACCGCTCACACACTCTCTTTCCACATCATCCCTTCAACACCCCCTCCCTCTCCTCCTTTCGTTCTTCCTTCCATTCTCCACGGGGTCGTTTGCTTTATTGCATCCGCAACAAAACACGCCCTTCTTGCCAAAGCCCTTCGAGATCATAGTATTCTCGCTGTTCTTCGCTAAAAATATGCACCACAACATCACCGTAATCCATCAATACCCATCCGCCAGAGGCTTCGCCTTCGGCACGCACCGAGCGTAACCCATATTCATGCTTCATCTTCTCATTAATCTTCTCGACCATTGCACGGGCTTGGCGCTCATTGTCCGATGTACAAATGACAAAATAGTCTGTTATGATGGTGATGTCTCGCAAATCCATCAATACAATGTCCTCACCCTTCAGGTCAGAGAGGGTATCGACAATAACACGTGCAAAATCTTGTGATGATGGTTGTTCCATATAGCTTTGTCCTTATGAATTGAATGTGTAATGAGCAAGTTGGGTGTAAACGGCTCCGCTGGGCCTCAAATCGCTTTTCATTAGACTAACCGCTTGACAAGGCCACGTAGTGATAAGTCCCATTGGCTTGTTTTGAATGCCGTGCCCAATTTGGGTCAGCATTTCGACTGGTGTATGGTCTTTGACCCGCCCCAGTGTCAAATGTGGACTAAACGGTCGTTGGTCGGTTGGAAAACCCAATGGCGCAATAGCCGCTTCAATCGCCGTTTGCAGAGGCACTAAACGGTTGGCTGAGTCGTTCAACCCTAGCCAAATAACTCGCGGTCTACGGATATTAGGGAAACATCCATTACCCTCAACTCGAAGGGTAATGGCTTGCTGGCCTTCAACAGCCTTGCCAAGGGCTTGACGAATAGCCTCCACTTGCGTTTCAGGTGTATCACCTAGAAATTTCAAGGTGAGATGGAGGTTTTCGGAGGGAACCCAACGGATGGCGTGGCGTGGGGTTGCTTGTTGCAAGGTGTCCATCGCGTGACCTATAGCAGCACGGATGGGTGCCGATAATTCAATTGCGATGAACAGTCTTAATGCCACACAGTCTCCTTTTAACCTTATTATAGCGGCATTTTCTCAACTTGTGAACCGTTTAGACACTTTACTACCCCTTGATCTTCCACTATAATAAGACCATAGGGGCGTGCAGTGGTTTCGACGTGGGATGACGACTGTATGCTGCAAGCCGAGGTGCCTCATGCCGCGTTAAAAGAGGCAAAGCACATAAGTGCCAATACAAATCAACCTGCTATGGCTCTCGCCGCTTAATCCGGCGTGACTCATAGTGTTAGCTCAAAGTAGCTAACCGTCTGCCCCCACCGTCTTCATCCGGTGGGATTGGTGGGCGTGACCAAAGATGAAGTGCGGCCTAGTCACGCCGATAAACTAGGCCAAAGACCCATCGGCTAGTCGTGAGTGTAGCGAGTTGGCCCGCGCTGCTAACGGCGAATATAAACGGTCAACTACGCTTGTAGACGCATGCTTTCCACTCTTACGGACGCCGGTTCGATTCCGGCCACGTCCACAAAAAACTTGAGCCACCAGATACGGTGGCTCATTTCATTTATGAGGCTAAATGGCTAAGATGCCTCTTCTAACTGTTCTTGGATGTTCTCTAATGCCTCGCGTGCATCTCGTCCAAAGGGATACTCGTAGTCCTGATCCCAATAGACAACCCATTCTAATACTGATGCTGCGGGGCGTAGCTCTTCTAAAGCGCTATAAATGCGCCCTAGCAGGTAATAATCAGCCCCCGTCTCGCGGATAGCCAACGCTTCTTGAACTTGGGTCACCAATTGCTGCAAAACTGCTGTCTCAAGATCGTCTTGGGCCGCCGCAAAATCGGCCTCAGCACGATAGGCCAGCGCATCAGCCCGCTCTGCTGACCCTTCGGCTAAGGTAGCGATAAATTCATCGGTCAATAGCTCACGCGTGACCAGCCGCTCGTTGCAGTCGAAATTGGCATTATATTGGCAGGTGCGCGTCAATAACCGTGCCTGCTCAATGACCCAATCGCTACGGGTGGCATCACTATCGCGTAATGTCTCAAGGTCAGTGAGTGCGGTTTCATATTCATCGAGCGCCAAGGCTGCATTCTTGTGTAGTTCAATCCATATCAGGTTATCGGGTTCAAAGACAAGCAATCGCTCAAGGTCATCAAATGCGGCCTGCCATTCGCGTCGATCCAAATAAATACCCGCCCGTAGGGTATACGCCAATTGCAGCGCCTCATTATCACGGTCAGCCGCATCTAGCGTATTCTGAGCCTCAATCAAGCGGTTGAGAGTTCGCAATGCACGGTCAGGGTTGCCCTCGCGCACCCGTGCCTCTGCTAATTTAGCATGACCCATTGGCGCGCCCGGATACCAGAACAGATAAGCCTCGGCTGCAATTGCCGCATTCCCATAACGCAATATCGCCTGTTGGCTGCCGGGGGTGGCTTGTTCGGCAATCTTGAAGTTGACATTAACCCGCTTTTGCAGGGCTGCCTCAGATACAGGGTCAATATACAGCGCGGTTTCAATCCACACCAGCGCCCCTTGATAGTCCCCGCGTGCAATTTGTACATCAGCGAGGTCTAGAATCAACACTAGATTGCTGTTGTTTTGAGGTTGGGCATCACGGGCCGCTTCTAAGGCACTAAAGGCTCTGTTTAATGAGTTGCTATCGCCCTGCAAAATGTAGGCCTGAGCCAATGTGTCAGCAGCTTGTACCAACGCCGGGTCGTCTGCCAACGCTGCGCTACATAAATCAATCGCTTGATTAAGCGCACTGGTGTTGATATTACGCGGGTTCTGTACAGCGCGTTGATACGCCACAAAGCATTGCCCCGCCACTAGCAGGGATGAATTCTTGCATGTATTGACATAACTGGAGTCCCGCTCGGCATTAAGGCCCTCTCGCAAAAGTGCATCAGCCTCCGACAAGCGGTTACTCCCGCCCTCTTTTGCCAAACCCATCGCCTCATAATAATAAGTCTCAGCGAAGCAACTCCGATTCTGTGAAGTCCGCACCCCTTCAGAAATTTCAGCAACCGCCGCATAATCCTGTTGAGAGAAATAGGCGACAGCGGTACTCATCTCTTTTTGAATAGAGCCAGCAAATAAAGGATAAACCGCTGTACCAGTTGGGCGCACCGCGAGCGCGTTCCCGCGTGGATACTCCTGCGCCACCGCAATCGGTGTGCTGGTTGGGATATTGGGGGGCAGGGGCGTATTCTCAACAGGTGTAACCGTTGGTGTCACGCTTGGCGTGAAACTCGGTGTTAGCGTATTACGACCAGCCGCAGCTTCCTCCTCACCCCTAAAGGTGCTGAGAATAAAACTACCCAGTATTACCAACAAAATTAAGGCCGCAATTGCGCCTAGCCCGCCCGCTACATATACCGAGCGCTTCAGCCGCCGCGCCGCCCCTTCACCATAGCGCCGCCCATCTTTTTGTACCCACTCAATCTCCAATGGCGTATAGAACCCCGGATTATAGGTACGTAGAAATTCATCAAGGGCGGGCTGAATTTTGACCAAACGTTCTTGGGCTACGAGAGGCGTATCTTGGACGTTTTGACTGGGAGCCGCCGTACCAGCACCTTGGGTCGCCGCAGGCGGGTTAGCCTGAATCCCCATCGCCTGTAGACCTTTAATGGCGAGGTCATTTTGCGGGTTAATTGCCAAAATCTGCCGCAAGCAAAAGACCCGCTCTTGGTCGTTGCGGGCTACACTACTAAGCCATAGCCAAATCGTTTCATTGCGAGGGTCAAGGCGTACTGCCTGCTGTAAGACGCCAAAGGCTTGATCACGTTGACCTGCTTTAGCAAGGGCAACACCCTGTTGTAGATATTGTTGAGCCTGCTCTGACATAAACGGTTTTCTCTCAAGGGCATCGTTTTGCTATTCATTGTACCCTGAGAGTTTTCTAATTGAAAATGATGGGAACAGCACAACTATCGACGGCATCCCCCCACGGGTTATAGACCCGCAACTCCAGCCAATATAGCCCTGCTGGACGGCTAAAGGGCAAGGTTGCCAATATGCTTTCACTCACCACTGCCTGATATTGACGATACACCTCTTGAAACTGTGGCTCATAATCCGCCCGCACCGCCAAGGTGTAGTAATCAAAAAATTCTGTCGTAGCAATACCACGCACCGTGAGCGTCGCGCCAACTGATGCCCCCGCCAGTGGAGCGGTAATCTGAATGGAAGCCGTGCCACACCCTTGGCGCTGATAGACCGTTGTTGGCGTCATCGCCAAGGCGGAGGTTGGCGGCACATACAATATCTGCCCTGTGATAATGCGGCTCCCCACAATGCAATTAGCCTCGCGCAGCGCATCGGTACTGATACCCGATTGCAGTGCGATTTCAAACAAAATATCGCCGCGTCGCACCCGATATGGCACCCAATCGTGGGGCGGTTCGCAATCCAGCGTTGGGGTCATCGTTGCCGCAAAGGGCGTAAATGTCACCGTCGGGAAGGGGGTAATGGTTGGTGTCCATGTCGGCAAATCAAGACGGTAGCTTGGCAGGCGCGTGGGCCATAGTGTGCGCGTGGGCTGCGGCCTAACAAGGTCAGCGGTAGCCGTCAGTGTTGGCGTGTTAGATGGTTGCCGCGTTGCTGAGGCCGTCCGGCTGGGTGTTGGTGATGCTGGTGGACTAGACTTATCCGTCGCAGTCAATGAGGGTCGTGGCGTGGCACTTGGCGCTTGTGTATCGGTTGGGCTTGGTATGGCAGTTGTCGGTTTTGGCGTTACGGTCTCCGTTGGTATCGGCGTATTTTCGACTATCACCGCTTCAGGGCTACGGGTCGCGCTTGGTCTAGCTGTCCGCGAAGGCGTGGCGCTCGGCTCAGGGCTAGGCGTCTCGGTCAACGTTGTTGTTAAAGATGGCTCAGGACGAAGTGTCTCGCTTGGCGTGGGTGTGACCGATGGTTCTGGTGTGGCGGTTTCGGTTGCTGCTGGCGTTGGTGATGCGCTTGGCTCCAGCGTCGCGGTTGCCGAGGGTTCAGGTGTATCAGTGCCCGTGGCGGGGGTATGGCTTGGCTGTGGAAACGCGGTATAGGTCGCCGTCAAAGTTGGAGGGCGGGTCTCAATGACCTGTGGTGTTACAGTCGGTAAGTCGGTGGGCGAGGGATTATTGCCAATGAGGATTGGGTCAGATAGTGTGGCGGTGGCATCGTCTTCATTTGAGCGACTGGCAAGGTTCAAGACGATACCAAAAGTCAGCGCCAAAGCCAAGGCACTGACGACAATAACCGCAACCACCAATTCATTTTGTCGGTCTCGGCGGCGTGTCACGCTTCCCAACTCCTTACCATGATTCCACTGACAAGCGTAGCACAGATATTCGACTGGCGAAAGTGGGGCAGGCCACCCCGCATAGCACAAGGCGGCCTGTCAGTGTTTAGCTTTCGAGGGTACTTAAGTCGCCTTCAGGTAGACCCATCGCCCGTGCCTTGAGGACACGCCGCATAATCTTGCCGGAGCGTGTCTTAGGCAACTTATCGACAAATTCAATTTTGGCGGGAATGGCAATCGGCCCCACCTCATGCCGCACATGCGCCTTGAGGGTATCGACCAACGCATCGTTGCCCTCAAAGCCCGTCACAAGGATGCAGTAGGCATATATTACGCTACCCTTGACCTCATCCGGCACACCAATCACCGCCGCCTCAGCTACGGCGGGATGGCTCACCAAACCCGACTCGACCTCAGCCGTCCCCAAGCGATAGCCGCTGACCTTAATCACATCATCGACGCGCCCAATCACCCAGATATAGCCGTCCTCATCTTTACGCGCCGAGTCGCCCGCAAAGTACCAGCCCTGCTTGGCATACTTGCTCCAATACTGGTCTACATAGCGGTCAGGGTCGCCATACACGGTGCGGAGCATCGAGGGCCATGGCTTCTTAATCACCAGATAGCCATCGACACCGGGCGCACAAGAGTTACCCTCCTCATCAACGACATCGACCTCAAGGCCGGGGAAGGGGCGGGTGGCGCTACCGGGTTTGAGTGAGACCGACGGCATGGGTGTAATGATGAACCCACCTGTTTCAGTCTGCCACCACGTATCCATAATCGGGCAGCGCTCTTTACCGATGACCTTATGATACCAACGCCACGCTTCGGGATTAATCGGCTCGCCCACCGACCCCAACAGCCGCAAGCTGCTCAGGTCACGACGACTCGGCCATGCGTCCCCAAAGCGCATCAAGCCCCGAATGGCGGTGGGGGCCGTATACAGCACCGTCAGCGCATACTCCTCCACCATCTTCCACCAACGGTCGGGGTAGGGGTGGGTGGGTGCGCCTTCATACATAAAGCTGGTTGCGCCGAGAATCAGCGGCCCATACACAATATAGCTGTGGCCTGTAATCCAACCGGGGTCAGCCGCACACCACCAGCGGTCATCATCTTTGAGGTCAAAGACCCATTCCAGTGTGGTCGAGGTATAGAGTTGATAGCCCCCATGTGTATGCAGCACCCCCTTGGGTTTGCCAGTGGTGCCGCTGGTATACAGGATAAACAGCGGGTCTTCGGCATCCATTACTTCGGTTTCACAGTATGGGCTGGCGATGGGCAGGTTCATCAGGTCATGGAACCAATAATCACGCCCCGGCTCCATGTGAATGTCCTGCCCCGTGCGCTTGACCACAATCACCGATTCGACCACTGGTGAGCGATGCACCGCCTCATCGACCACCTGTTTGAGGTTGACGATGTTGCCGCGCAGCCATGAGCCGTCGCAGGTGACAATGACACGACTTTGGGCATCGGCAATGCGGTCAGCCAAGGCTTGCTCGGAGAAGCCGCCATAGACCACGCTATGCACCGCGCCAATCTTAGCACAGGCCACCATCGCCATCAGCAACTCAGGGATGCGCCCCATGTAGATAGTCACGCGGTCGCCTTTGCGAACCCCCATGCTCTTGAGGACATTAGCGAATTTATTGACCTCACGCCAAAGGGCATGGTAGGAGAAGGTGCGCTTGTCACCGGGTTCGCCTTCCCAGATGAGGGCTAGTTTGTTACGCCGCCATGTTTTGGTATGTCGGTCGATGGCGTTGTGGGCAATGTTGGTCTTGGCCCCGACGAACCATTTATAGAAGGGGGCCTCGCTGGTATCAAGTACCTTGTCCCATTTTTGGAACCAGTCGAGTACCTCTGCCCGTTGGCCCCAAAAGGCTTCCACGTCTTGCATTGCTTCTTGGTAGAGGGCTTCATAGTCGGGGATATGCGCGTTTTGGATAATTTCATCGGTGGGGTGATACCACTCGCTCTGTCCAACGTTAAAAGCATCGTCGGTCATGATGGCGGACTCCTTATAACAATTTTTTAGGGGAATGTATGGTGGGGAGTATATATCAAAACCAAGAGGAGGGAAAATTTTGAATAAGTAAGTTAGATGAGGTAACTAACTGGCAAGCCATATATTCTCGTATAATAGAGGCCATAAGGTTACAATGCTGAAAGGAGACAAGCACATGTTATCGTTGAAACAACAACTCCAACAAGAAATTGAACACCTCACGCCCAATCAACAAGCCTATCTGCTTGATATGGCTAAACGGATGCAACAACCCGCTATAGGAGAAGGGGTATCTGGCAAGGGGCTATTTGCCCTAGCAGAAGAATTGGCGCTTCCACAGGACGAACTTGACGCAATGATCAAAATTATTGAAATCGAATGTGGGCGGGTTGATGGGCATGACTGGGCATGAATATCTGCTGGACACCGTTTGATTCTTGCTACTCGTGACAAACATTTCGCAGAGATTGACGGTTTGTTGCTTGAGATGTGGTAATACTCGAAGCAATATCATATTCTTTCCATCATACCTAGCCAAGTACCGGATTCGCCCCAAATGACCTCATTGAGCTACCAACCTAATGGAGATATAGGCCCCCTCGCATCTGCAAGGGAGCCTGCGGGGTAGCCTTAGCCAATTAGAATAGCGATGATATTATCTTGCTCAATATAGGGAAGGGCTGCGGAAAAAATCGTGTTACTGGTACCGTCTATGATGCTCAATGAGCCACCACTGATTGCGCGGAAGGGCGGATTGGTAGTCCCTAGCGCGATTAGGTCTGGCAAGTCGGCCCATAATGCGGCATTAGTGACCACTACCGAAGTGCCATCTGGCCCGATGAATGCACCAGTTGCTTCAGATTCCGTTTCTGGGTTTGCCAGTGGCTCCCATGTGTAGGTTGCGCCGTCGTCTGTCGTGTTTCCCACAAAAATCAAAGCCGGCTGTCCGGGGCTGATGGTTTTGCGACTAGGGACGCTGAAAACAATCCCCGTGTTGGCAGAGAGTTCGACATCTGGCTCCAATGTAATAGAGAAGACGGTACACCACCATGAATCGGCTGAGTCAGAGGGCAACAAATCAGGATTGACTATCATACGGGTAAAGGCCATTGTGGTTAACTCGCTGACCACGCCCGAAGGCACAAAAACATAAATGCCTGTTTCACCAACTGGGACAGGGGCATTCTCACCATCTATATTAAGTGTACCCTCTGCATCAAAGTTAACCATGCCCGTCTCGGCAAAAGGCTGCAAGGTATCTTCGGTGGCATTAATTGCAATGCTGCCTGCATTGGGTTCGACCCACGTCACCTGTGCGTTGGGGCTGCGCGGCAGTGGGGTGTCGTTTTCGGCACTAACTCGATAGGTAAATGGCCCCATGATGGTGTCTGCTTCGAGTGTCTCTAGTTCCCATGTGACTACCCCCGTGACTTCACCCACAAAAACCGCCCCTTCTGGGGTTGTGGGTGATTCAATAAAGGTTGTTCCCATTGGAATAGGACTGGTGATGGTAACAGAGGTAAGGGTATCTGGCCCAGTAGCGACCAGCACGCTATATAAAACGGTACCATCAAGGTCTATCACGCCGACGCTGCGGATGACGAGGGCAGGAGTATCTTTGGCTTGGGTCAACGAGAGGGGGAAGCTACTGATGAGCAGAACAATAATAAACGATAGAGTGCGCTTCATGCCTATGCTCCTTGGTGTGCATCAATGAAAGCTATGCCTACTCAGCTACTCAGCATAGCACTGAAGCCAAAACGAGGACAAGTTGAGGCAAAAAAACACCCGACCAGTTTGGGTCGGGCGTTGATTGGATAGAAGCTACTGCCTTCCGTTTTGCCGTATCTCGCGCACGGCATACGGCCCTTTGCCTTGGGCTTCGTAATACGTCCGCATCAGCATCTCAATAATCAGCCCCAGCAAGATGCTCTGTACTCCGCCCACAATAAACACCGCACTAAAAATGGGTAGGGGGGTTGAGACCAAGCGAGCGCCCGTAAAAATGGCGTGCAATAGCATCCACAGGAAGCTAAACACACCAAGGCCGCCAAAGATGAACCCCGCCCCGCCGAAAATATACATCGGGCGTGTGTTGAACTTGGTCAAGAAGGTGACGGTCATCAAGTCCAGCACAACCTTCGCCGTGCGCCACAGACCATACTTGCTTTTGCCAAACTTACGCGGACGGTGATTGACCACCATCTCATCAATCTTGGCACCCGCAGCATAAGCCAACACCGGAATAAAACGGTGCATCTCGCCATAGAGTCGCACATGGTCAAGCACCTCACGCCGATACATCTTGAGGGTGCAGCCATAGTCATGCAAGCGCACATTGGTCACGCGGGAAATCAGGCCATTGGCAAGCATGGAGGGGATACGGCGCGACACCATGCGGTCTTTGCGTTCCTTGCGCCAGCCACTCACCAAGTCGAAGCCCTCATCCATCCGCGCTTTCATGCGGGGTAGGTCGGCGGGGTCGTTTTGCATATCGGAGTCCATCAATACAATAATGGCTCCCGTCGCATGGTCAATACCCGCTTGAATAGCGGCTGTCTGCCCAAAATTGCGCCGAAAATAAACAACCTTGGTGTGCGGGGATTGGTCAGCGATTTCTGCCAATACAGCCGCGCTCTTGTCTCGGCTGCCATCATCCACATAAATAATCTCATAGCGGATGTTCATGCTCTCCAACACCGCTTCAACTTCCGCATGGAGGGGTTTGAGGTTGTCTTCCTCATTATAGACGGGCAAAACAACCGACAAATCGTAGGGGTGTGACATCTGGCTCATCCTTGATTAGCAATACGCGGGGATTATAGCGTGCTGTGCCACTCGTGAAAATCCCCCAATTGCGCCAACTGGTGCAGGGTGTACAATGAAGGCCGATTGGAGAGGATACAATATGCTGCGCTGGACAACCTACGACCTCATATTTTTTGATTGCGACAGCACCCTCAGCACCATCGAAGGGGTAGATGAATTGGCCCGTCTCAAAGGCAAAGAGGGGCGGGTTGGTCTCTTGACCCAAAAAGCGATGGATGGTGCGCTGGATTTAGCCGATGTCTATGGCAAGCGCCTCAAGGCCATTAACCCCACTCGCGGCCAATTGCAACTCATTGAACAGCTTTATTGGGAGACTCTGGTACCCGATGCTCAAGCCGTGATTGACGCCCTCCATTTTCTCCAAAAGCATGTCTTCATTATCAGCGGGGGCCTTGCTGATGCTGTCCAAGGCTTTGGGCAGCGCTTAGGGGTCGATGCCGAGCGTATCCGTGCCGTGACCCTTGAATACAACGAACTCTCCGGCCCGTGGTGGCGCTACTATGACCAATCCGCCCAACGTGGACAAAGCTATCTCGATTATGACGAGGGGCCGTTGACCGTTTCAGCAGGCAAGGCCCAAGTCGTCCGCGAATTGGCGGGCGACCTCTTCGGCAAGCGCCTCCTCATTGGCGATGGCTCTAGTGACCTCGCCACCCGTGGCAATGGCATCGACTTATTTGTGGGCTTTGGTGGGGTGGTCGTCCGTGAAAAAGTCGAGCAAGAGGCCGATGTCTTTATTTATCCCACCACCTTGGCCCCCGTCTTACCCCTAGCCGCAGGTGTAGTTGGTCTAGCTGCCGTCGAAGGCACGCCCCATGAGGCCGTCTTTCGCAAAGGACTAGAGATTTGTCAATCAAGTGGGGTGAAATTTCGTGAGGCCGAACAGCGCGAGGTTTTTTTGCAGGCCTTTGCCCTATAAAACAAAAAGCTTAGTGGATCGGTTCTCGCCTCTTAGTGCCTTATTTCAGGCTAATTAGAAGCCCACTGCTCGGGGCTGGAATGTGGCTGTTGACCGATCCACTAGGTTTTCTTTTGATAATGCTTAAGTTACTAAGTATCTAAGTTTGTTTTCTATAATCTAGAATGCCACAGAACAGGACTGTAGTCCTAGTGACATAAAGCACAAAAAAATTGTGCTATCAGGGCTTTTTCCACCCCTCCCAGCCGCGGGCCTGCCATGCCGAGTACAGTGCAATCGACCCCACCGTCGCTACATTCAAGCTATCCACCGCGCCACGCATCGGGAGCGTCATATGCACATCGCAGGTCTCACGCACCAAGCGTCGCATTCCGTCACCTTCACTCCCCAGCACCAAGCCAATCCCCATATTGAGGTCTACACGGTCGATGGTCTGCGTATGCGGCCCAATATCCAAGCCCACAAACCACACATCCTCTTCCTTGAGTTTCTTCATGGTATTCACTAAATTGGTCACTTGGGCAATCGCCAGATGCTCACAGGCCCCCGACGACGCCGAGACCACTGACGCAGTAATGCCCACCCCACGCCGTTCCTGCATTATCACGCCATGCACCCCTACCGCGTCGGCAATCCGCAATAGCACCCCAACATTCTGCGGGTCTTTCAGCAAATCCAGAACCAGCAAGAACGGCTTTTCGTTGCGCTCTTTGCTAATGGTCATGATGTTGTCCACATCGACATATCGGTAGGCACTGGCCCGCAGTACCACCCCTTGATGATTACCTTCACGCGCCAAATCATCCACAATGCGGCGCGGCACCCGTCGCACATTCACCTCACGGTTTTCAGCCGCCTCAATAATTTTTCTGATAATGCCTTTTTCGTCAGCTTCCTCGGCAATCAGCAATTGCTGGAAATGCCGACGGCCCGCCCGCAACGATTCGAGTACAGGCCAGCGTCCATAAATGAAATCAGACATAGAGTTCCCCTTTATAGCACATGCCAGAAGGTGCCTTGATTAGACGTATCTTCCAGCGTGACATTCAGTTGTGTTAAATCAGTGCGGATGCTATCCGCAAGCGCGTAATTCTTCTCTTGGCGGGCGCGGTTCCGAATATCAATCAACAAGCGAATCAGGGTCGCTTCCCGCTCTGGGCTATAGCCCACCGTTTGTGGAGGCACCACCCCCAGAATGTCGCCGCCCAATTCGCTATAGGTTTGGTTGATTGCCCCTAGCACCTCGGCCCCAGCATTCGGCACCGTCGTCAACAGCGTATTAACCTCACGGGTCATATCATACAGCGTCGAGAGGGCCACTGGTGCGTTGAAGTCATCATCCATCGCCGCAACGAAGCGTTGACGGGTATCTTCCAACACGGACAAGATACCATTGCCCTCATCACCTGTCGGAGCCGTGCGGATTTTCTCACGCACCCGATGCACTGCCACAAACAGCCGCTCCCAACCCTGCCGCGCCCCATTCAGCGAATCCTCACTAAAGGTAATCGGCTTGCGATAATGCCCACTGGCAATAAAGGTGCGAATCACTTGGGCGGGATGCAGCGCCAGCGCGTCACGGATGGTGAAGAAGTTACCAAGGCTCTTCGACATCTTGACTGGATTACCCGCCGAGTCTGGCACCATCAGGCTCCCGACCAGTATCCAATAGCGGGCGAACTCGGCATCATGGCAGGCCTCGCTTTGGGCAATCTCGCACTCGTTATGCGGGAAGATATTGTCGATGCCGCCCCCGTGTATATCAAAGGTCTCACCTAAATACTTGCGCGACATCGCCGAACACTCGATATGCCAACCGGGGAAGCCTTCGCCCCAAGGGCTATTCCAGCGTAGGATATGCTCAGGGTCGGCTCGCTTCCACAGCGCAAAGTCATCGGGGTGGCGCTTGTCATCACGCACCGCTTCACGGCTCCCCGCGTCCTGCTCCTCAATCCGCCGATTAGAGAGCTTGCCATAGCCCTCCCAACTCCGCACATCAAAATAGACTGAGCCGTTGCTCTCGTAAGCGTGGCCCTTGTCAATGAGCGTCAGAATCATGTCGATTTGTTCGGGGACATGGGCGCTGGCGCGTGGGCTAATATCGGGTCGCATCACCCCTAGCGCGTCCATATCCTCAAAATAATAGCGGGCATAGGTCTCCACAATCTGCATCGGCTTGGCCGCCATCTGAGCCGCCCGCTTCAAGATACGGTCTTCGCCAGTATCCAGCAGATGCCCGACATCGGTCAGGTTCTGCACATACAGCACATCATAGCCGCGTGCCCGCAGGTAGCGGTTGATAATATCAAAAGATACATAGGTCTTGGCATGGCCCAGATGCGAGTGGTCATAAACGGTCGGGCCGCACACATACATCGTGATTTTGCCCTCGACCAGTGGCTCAAAGGGCATCTCTTCACGGTTCAATACATTATAAATGCGTAAACTCATGGTCTATATCCGCCATCTTGATTGCACAAGAAACTCGTTAGAAGTCGGTCAGCGCGTGGTTGGCGCTGTGCTGCATGTTATAATATCTTGTGCTTAGTACGCAATGGTTGGAAGTTGGAGGACTGATGAACACCTTCCACAAGCTAGGATTTGTTTTACTTATTTTTATGATAACTCTAGCCACCCTCGGCCTAGCCCCTACCTCGCGTAGCGTACAGGCCCAAGGTGAGACCCTCACTATCTGGCATTCATGGCAAGGTGCCGAACAAGAACTGCTGGATACATGGATTGCCAATTACACGGGTGATGTCACCCTCAACACCCGTTTTATCTACTTCGATGACCTCCAAGCCGCCTATCAAGGCCAACTGGAGGCGGGCGCGGGGCCAGACCTCGTGCTGGGCGCTCCTGATTGGGCGCAGGATTTTCGAGATAGCCAAAGCGCTTTGGCCCTAAATGCGGTGATTGCTGGTACCCCACTGGAAGCCAATTTGCCCGCCTCTAGTTGGGAACTCATGGCAGCCGAAGGCGATTACTACGGGATTCCGGTCAGCCTCGACGGGGTAGCCCTTTACTATAACCGCGACATCCTGCCCGATGATGAAGTCCCCACCACCTTTGATGAAATGCTGGAAATCGGGGTGGAGCGCACCACTAATGAGATTGTTGGCCTGATTTTTGACCGCAGTTTCTACACCAGCGCGGGTATGTATTTGGCTTTAGGTGGTCAACTCTTTGACCCCATCACAGGTGCCAACCTGTGGAACAGCAACGGGGCTGCCGTCCGCTTCCTTGAACTACACCGCGAGGTCTTCCAAGCCAGCGATGAAATCTATGGTGGAGCCGCCACCCGCTTCAGCAATGGTCAGGCTGCCATGATTATCGACGGTTCATGGCAATTGGCAGACTATCAAGCTGCCCTCGGTGACCGCCTTGGTATTGCACTGCTGCCCGATATTGATGGCAATCCTTGGCAGCCCTATATCAATGTCCAAGGCTTCTATGTCAATCCCAATGGCAAGGTCGAGGCCGCTTTAGCCTTTATGACCTATGTCACCAGCACCGACAATCTCTTGCTAGTGAATAAAATCGCTGGCCTTGTTCCGCCTGTCGAGGAGGGGGTTATTGATGACCCTTCTCTTGACCAACTGGCGGCCCAATTTGCGAATGGTGTTCCCTTGCCAACTGTGCCCATCATGACCACCTATATGAACACCATTGATGAGGCCATCACGGCTACTACCGAAGGCGCTCAAACTCCTGAAGATGCCGCTGGTGCCGCCCAAGCTACCCTCGAAGAGGCTGCCACCGCCAGACGCACCCCTTAAGCGTGCTTTGACCTAGCACCCTAAGCGCTGTATCATCTGCGGTACAGCGCTTTTTTATGTGCTGCTCATGATTGCTTAGTACAATGAGCCATGAATCGAAAGGTTGAACATGGTTGCAATCTGGCTGAGTGGCTTTGGCCTCATTCTTGGCTTGTTAACTCTCTTGTGGCTCTTGAGTTTGCGCCTCAAGGATTCCAGTATCATTGATATTTTCTGGGGGCTGGGCTTTGTGGTCTTGGCCGTCTTCTACAACATCTTCGCCACCCATGGCTATGAACCACGCCAAACCCTCCTCACCACTCTAGTCGCTATCTGGGGCCTGCGTTTAGGGGGCTATATCTATTGGCGTAATCATGGCAAAGGCGAAGACCCCCGCTATCAAAAATGGCGCAAAGCCGCCGGAGATGCGTGGTGGTGGCGCAGCTATTTCAAGGTCTTTGTGCTACAGGGCGTTTTAATGAACATCATCGCCATCCCGCTCCTCGCCGCCCAATACTATGATGCCGACAGTTTCAACATCCTTGATGCCCTTGGTGCGGTTATCTGGCTCATCGGCTTCGCATTTGAGGCAGGTGGGGACTGGCAACTGGCGCGATTCAAGGCCAACCCTGCCAACAAAGGCAAAGTCTTGGATACAGGCTTCTGGCGCTATACCCGCCACCCCAATTACTTTGGCGATGCTTGCCAGTGGTGGGGCTATTACGCCATTGCTCTAGCGGCGGGTGGTTGGTGGAGCATCTTCGCCCCCGCCTTGATGACCTTACTCTTGATGCGCGTCTCGGGTGTGACCCTCCTTGAAAAGTCGTTGGTGGAGACCAAGCCCCAGTATCGGGAGTACATCCGTAAGACCAGCGCCTTTATCCCACGTCCCCCGCGCCCATGACTACCGAGTTTATCATCCCCCTCTTGCGTTGGTTTGAGGAGCAGGCCGCTGATTTACCGTGGCGGCGCTCCCGCAATCCCTACCATATTTGGCTGTCCGAAGTGATGCTGCAACAAACGCAGGTCGCCACCGTCATCCCTTACTATGAGCGCTTCCTTGCCCGCTTCCCCACCGTGCATGACCTCGCCGCCGCCCCTCAAGATGACCTCATGAAGCAATGGGAAGGCTTGGGCTACTACAGCCGCGCCCGTAATTTGCAGGCCGCTGCTCAACAGGTGGTGGCTGATTTTGGCGGGGAATTGCCGACCACCGCCGCCGAGCTCGAAACTCTCAAGGGGGTGGGGCGCTATACCGCCGGAGCCATCGCCAGCATCGCCTTTGGTGAACCCGCCCCCGTCCTAGATGGCAATGTGATCCGTGTCTTTGCCCGTCTCTTTGATTACACCGAGGATGTCAGCAAACAATCCACCAAAAACACTCTTTGGCAGACCGCTGAAGACCTCATGCACGCCGTTCCTGTTGGGCAGGCGGGCAACTACAACCAAGCCCTCATGGAACTCGGACGCACCATCTGCAAGCCGCGCCATCCTGCCTGTGAACAATGTCCCGTGAGCGCCGATTGCCAAGCCTATGCCAATGATACCCAGAGCCAACGCCCCGTCAAAGCTGCCAAAGCACCCACCCCCCATGTCGATGTCACTTGCGGCCTGATTTGGGACGCGCAACGCGAACATCTTCTGATTGCCAAACGCCCCGACGACAAGCTGCTCGGTGGCCTGTGGGAATTTCCGGGCGGTAAGGTCGAGGATGGCGAGACGATGGAGCAATGCCTCGCTCGTGAATTGCAAGAGGAGCTTGGCATCACCGTTGCCGTTGATGAGTTTATGGTGCGCGTCCACCATGCCTACACCCACTTTCGGATTACCCTCTACGCTTATGAGTGCCGCATCTTAGAAGGGGAGCCAACCTGTTATGCTTGCTCCGAATGGCGCTGGGTACGCCAAGCCGACCTGCAAAACTATGCCTTCTCACGCGCTGACCGCAAGATTATCGAATACTTGCTGGATCGCCCCAATCGCTTGTTTTAGGTGAACGTTGCCCAAGCGCCCATCAACCCCCGCGCCGCCCTTCGCTATAATAGACCCCTATAACATGAAAGAGGGTAGTGCAGCATGTCAGACATGACCACAGGTGAAATTAGCCCTATCGAGACCAATACAACAACCCCGCGCCGTTTTCCGGTGCAGGATTGGCTATGGGTCTTGGTTGCGGTTGTATTGGTAGGGGGCATTCTGCTGGGATTTTGGCTTACCCGTCAAGGTGATGACTCCGCGCCGTCAGCACCGACAGGTACCCATGCCCCTGACATCCTCTTTCTCGCTCCGGCCAGCGCCGCCAACGCCAATCTTTACCGCCTTGCCGCCAACGCCGATACCCCCCAGCAATTGACCAGCCTCTCACATGGTGTCTTTGATTATGCCCTGAGCCATAACCAGCAATGGGTCGCCTATAGCGCCGTCAATGAGGATGGTCTTGCCGATATTTGGGCCTTAAATCTTGCCACCAACCAGCGCCGCCAACTCACCAACTGCGCCGTTGTCGAAGCCCACTGCACCAATCCCGCATGGCGGGCCGATGATGCTCAATTGGCCTATACCCGCCGCGAACTGAGTGAGTCCAGCGGTTGGTCCCATACTGACCGCGTGTGGCTGGTTGATTTTGCTTCGGGCCAATCCTCCCTCCTCTTTGATGACCTCGAAATCCAAACTTATGGTCCTAAATGGTCGCCCGTTGGGGAGCAGTTGGGGGTAGTCTTAGTCAATCAGCCCGGCATTGTCGTCTACGATTTCACGACTGAGACATCCCTTTATATTCCGGGGCAGGAGAGTTTTGTCGGTGTTTTTTCACCCGATGGCTCGCGTCTCATCTACCCCGCCCTCCGCACGGGTGCCATCAATGGCTACTATACCCATCTGCAAATGGCCTATCTCGACGGCTCCAACGCCGAGGGTATCTATCTGAGCGGCCCAGTTGAAACCCCCGCTGAAGACCGCTCGGCAGCCTTTACGCCGGATGGTCAGCGCGTGGCCCTTGCCCGCCGCTATCTGGATGAACGCTATACAACGGGCACACAGGTCTATATACTGGACATGACGACCCTCGCGGTCGAGCCGTTAATTGTGGACGCCGCTTATAATCACGCCAGCCTCAGTTGGAGCCAAGACGGGGACTGGTTGTTGATGCAGCGCTTTCAGTTTGAAGACCAACGCGCCGAGATTTGGCTCTATCACACAACCGATGGAAGCCTCCAGCGTGTGTATACCGATGCTTTCTTGCCGAGTTTTATTGGATAGATGGATGGAAGAGAAACGCAGCTTTTTTCAACCGTGGATGGTCTTGCTCATTATGCCCGTGTTGGGCCTTGTGGCTATGGTCTTGATAATCGCCGCCGATAATCAACAAAACAACCCCACCACTAGCGACCAAGTGGCCTACACCACCCCCCCCGCCCAAACCTTGCCGCCCCGCACCCCGCCACCCCAACCCACCTCGGCGGTTGGCTTACTGGCCCCCAATGTGACCCTCACCGACCTCAACGGCGAGACCTTTACCCTTGCTGATTATCGTGGGCGGGTGGTCATCGTCAATTTTTGGGCCACATGGTGTACACCCTGCCAAGCCGAAATGCCCGCCCTCCAAGCCTATAACGACAGCCAAGCGCCCGATGGCCCCATCGTCATTGCCGTCACCGACCCCGAAAACGGCCAAACCCTTGATGACATCCGCACCTTTATCGACGAACATGGGTTGACTTTCCGCGTCGGCATTGATACCGATGCCGTCTTGCACTATGCCTATCGCATCTATGGCCTGCCCACCACCTACTTCATCGACGCCAACGGCATCACCCACCACTACCGCTCTGGTGAGATGGATGTCGATGATATTATCGGCGAAGTCGCCAGCATGAGTGACTCTTAGCCGATGCTGACACCCGCCCTCTTTTCGCTCCAATTCGGCCTTGGGGTATTGCTCGGTCTTGTCGTCATCGGCTGGTATGCCTATTGGCAAGGTGCATCCGATATAGGCCGCTGGCTCGATGTCGGCTTAGGCGCACTCATCGGCGGCACCCTAACCGCCCGTCTGACCTATGTCCTGCTTAACTGGGACATCTTCCGTGACTACCCCTCGGATGTGTGGCGCATCTGGTATGGTGGCCTCAGTTGGCATGGGGCGCTGATTGGCGGCTTGCTCGGCGCGGTTGCAGTGGCTTACTGGCGACGGGTGCCTTTGCTCTTGATGACCGACGCCCTCGCGCTGGCCTTTCCCCTTGGCTTGATGTCGGGGTGGTGGGCATGTCGGCGGGCGGGTTGCGGCTATGGCCTAACCGTCAGCCGCGATACCTCCGGCTGGATCAGCGGCTACCTGCCTGACACTCAAGGCATTATGGCCCTCCGTCTGGAGGTGCAGATTCTTGGCATCTGGCTGGGGGTAGCCTTGCTCCTGCTGGCCGTGTTCTTGACCCTCCGTCAGCGCTGGAGTGGACGCCGCCTCTGGCTCATCCTCTTTCTCACTGGCGTCGGCATGTTTAGTATCGGATACTTGAGGGGTGACTCCAGCCCAATCATTCTTGACCGCCGCCTCGACCAAAACTTCGATGCGGTGCTGATGATTGCCAGCGCTGGCATTGGGATTGCTATTCAAATGGGGGATAAACGGATTATGTCTGATGATTTAATTTTGATTGTAGACGATGAACAAAATATCGTAGAACTCGCCAGCCTCTACCTCAAGCAAGACGGCTTCAAAGTCGTTAGCGCGGGCGATGGCCTCACAGGTCTTGATATGGCCCGCACCCAAGACCCTAGCCTCATTGTGCTGGACTTGATGCTGCCTCAACTTGATGGCTGGGAGGTCTGCAAGCGCATCCGTGCCGAGTCCAATGTGCCGATTTTGATGCTCACCGCCCGTGATGACGACATTGATAAAATCGTTGGTCTTGAACTAGGGGCTGATGATTACATGACCAAGCCTTTCAACCCCCGCGAGTTAGTGGCACGGGTTAAGGCCATTCTCCGTCGAGCCGAGCCACCTGCCCGTCCCGCCAACTCCCAAGCTATCACCATCGGCAACCTCCGCATCGACCCCGCCAGCCGCACCGTCACCGTCGATGGTAACTCGGTTGACCTGCGTACCAAAGAATTTGACCTGCTGCTGTCTCTGGTCGAAAACAAGGATATTGTCTTGCGCCGTGAACGCTTGCTGGATATTGTGTGGGGCTTTGACTTCTATGGGCAGACCCGCACTGTCGATGTCCATGTGGCCCATCTACGCCATAAACTAGAGGGCAGTACCGCCGTTATTGAGACCGTCTGGGGTGTGGGCTATAAATTGACCGATAGCTAGGAGGGTAGTGGCAATTGGACGGTGAAGGTACTCCCGACCTCGGGTGTGCTTTCAACCTCAATCTTGCCCTGATGTCGCTCCACAATCGATTGCACAATTGAAAGGCCAAGGCCCGTGCCTTCGGTTTTATCATCGCCTGTCGGTACCCGATAGAAGCGCTTGAAGATATGCGGCAAATGTTCGGCGGGTATCCCTATCCCGTTATCTTTGACGGTCAGCACCATATAGTGGCTGTTGTGGTGCAGGTCAATATCCAGCGTCCCGCCGATAGGCGTGTACTTAATGGCATTGCTGATGAGGTTCACAAAGACCCGCTCCAAGCGCTGCCCATCCCCTTGCATCATCGGCAGGTCATCGGCAATGCTCAAGTTAACCGTCATACGCCGCTTCTGGGCATGGTTCTCCAAGGTATCGAGCGAAATCTTAAGCAACTCCGCCACATTGACAGGCCCCATCGTCAGCTTACCCGTTGCATCAATCCACGCAATATCCAAAATATCGCTGACCAAGCCCCGCATAAATCGGTTGGACTGCAACACACGGTCAAGAAACTGCTCTTGCTTCTCACTCAGCGGCCCTAGATTCTTCACCAAATCCACATAGCTCTGAATAGACGTTAGGGGAGCCTTTAAGTCATGCGCGATATTGTGCAGGGCGTTGATTTGCTGTTGTTCGCGTTGCCGATACTCGGTAACGTTCTCAAAGGTAAAGAGATAGCCTACCTTGCCGATACTCTGCATCCGCACCAACAAATGATAGTGTTCCAATATCGCACACTCTACAGGGCGTGGCTGGGGTTCCTCAGAGGCCAATATCTCGCCAAGGGGTTCAAGCCCTGCTTTGGTATGCAGCGAATCCCCTGCCAGCGTTTCGCCCAGTAAATTGGCTGCCTCTTGATTGAGGAGTTGGATAATGCCTTGGGTGTCGCTAATAAAGGCGGGGATGCCAATGGTGTCCAGAAAACGCAGGGTGCGGATGGCGTCAGTTGTATCAGTAATTAAACTCATTCGTCGCTTTTTCCAAGTAAGGCTCGTACTTCATCAACAATGGGTGGCAATTCATTGAGGGCATAAGCCAAACGGGTACCGTGCCACATCAACAATGACCCATCAATGCGGTAGATTGTACCATAGTGTGCCGCTGGAATGTCTAATTCATAAAATAGTGCCGCGTCTTCGTCTTCAAAAAGATAGGGTTCCGTTGGTAAAAAGATAAGTTCGGGCTGCTGTGCCACCACCTCATCAAGGCTGATACGTGGATAGCGTGTATCCCGTCCCTCAACCTTTTCAGGTGGATGGGGTTCGGCTTGCCCTAAATCGGCTTGCAAGGGATAGCGCCGTTCCCGTTCCCCAAAAACATTGCTCAAGCCCAGTACCGCCATCAGGTCATGTACATAGGTTGCGTGGTTAATCGTCATCCATGGGTCACGCCAGATGGGAACAAAGGTACGAACCGTCGGCGCGTTCTTATTCGCCAGCAGCACAAAATCCATCACCTGCTCAATATGTCGTACCCGTGGCACCATCGCAGGCTCATCGAACACATCCATCATTTCCCACAGCAGATTGATGGCCTCGGCTACCGTGCGCGGCCCCGTTGACCACACATGGATACCCGCCGTCTGGAGCGCCACCGCATCCTCTAAACGGTTTTCCTCGTCATTCATAATGACCAGATCGGGGCGCAGGGCGATAATTTGGTCGAGATTGGGGTTCTTGGTGCCGCCTACTCGTGGCAGGGTCTGTACCCCTTCGGCTGGCTTGGTGCAATAATCGGTAATGCCCACCAAGCGCGGCCCCAGATTAAGGTCAAAGAGCGATTCGGTCACACTCGGCACCAACGAAATGACCCGCTGTGGCGTAAAATCCGTCGGGGCTGGCATCGCATAATAATCAGGCATGGGGGATGTCTCCGATTTTAGCGGACAATCATCTGGCTGCGTTCCGGCCCAACACTCATCATCGTGACCGGAATACCAATCATGTCCTCAATAAATTCGACATACTGGCGTGCCGCAGAGGGCAGTGCCTCCCATGTTCGAACATGGGTTATGTCATCTGTCCACCCTGTAAAGGTTTTGTAGATGGGGGTTGCCCGTTCCATGTCACTCACGCGGGCAGGCAGATAGTCCACTCGTTGCCCGTCCAATTCATAGGCCACCGCAATATTGAGGGTCTCAAAGCCGCTGAGGATGTCCAGCTTGGTCAAGATTAACTCGGTAAAGCCATTGACCTCTGCTGCATAGCGCAATACCACCCCATCAAGCCACCCACAACGGCGCGGGCGTCCGGTGGTGGTGCCATATTCATCCCAAGGATTAGCCCCTGTCCCGCGCAAACGATCGCCGATTGCATCGTTTAGCTCAGTCGGCATCGGGCCACTTCCAACGCGGGTGCTAAAGGCTTTGGTCACACCTACCACGCGGTCAACCCATGTTGGCCCAAACCCGATTCCCGTCAAGGCACCCCCCACCGATGGGGATGAACTGGTCACAAAGGGATAATGCCCCATATCTACATCCAGCAGCGTGCCTTGAGCGCCTTCACACAGCACCCGTTGGCCTTGGCGCAGGGCTTTAAGTAGGGCAGGGGCGATGTTGGTGATATAGGGCGCTAACTGCTGGGCATACTCGGCATATTCCGCCGCAATCTTGTCCGCATCCAGTGGCGCGGCCCCGTATTGATTAACCAGCGTTTCGTTGACTTCCTGAATATGGCGTTGGATGGCTTCGCCAAGGTCTTCGGGGGTGTGCATCAAGCCTGCTTGCAGTCCACGCCGCCGCACCTTGTCGGTATAAGCTGGCCCAATCCCGCGCTTGGTGGTGCCAATGGCATCATCACCCAAGGCGCTTTCACTAGCGGCATCAAGGGCCATGTGACCGGGTGTAATCAAATGGGCACGGTCGCTAATCATCAGGCGTTGGGGTGCAATGTCAATCCCCCGTGCGTGTAGGTCAGCCACTTCACTGAGAAAGCGCTTAGGGTTCAGGACAACCCCTTGTCCCAATATGCACGTTACTTGTTCATGCAAGATGCCCGATGGAATGATGTGGAGTTTGAAGGTGTTGTCAGCGATTGTGACGGTATGGCCTGCGTTATCGCCCCCGGCATAACGGGCGACCACTTGGGACTGTTGGGCGAACCAGTCCACCACACGACCTTTGCCCTCATCGCCCCATTGGGCACCAATCAAAATCGTAACTGGCATAATGTCATATCCTATGGTTTACCGAATCGTGGCTCAAATATTTAGCGAAGCGTGTACCACCCAGAATGTTAATGCGGTGCAGTACCCAATCTCCACTCTCAATGCGGTGTAGGGGGAAATGCGTATAATCCAAGCTCCCCAAATAGGCCCATGCACAATCAGGCTGGCCTTGGTGGTCAATCACCGGAATCAGCACCCGCCGATAGAAGCATTCACTCGGCACTTCGGGCCGATAGCCTTCGAGTCGGTCTAATATCGGTACAATCTCATGATAGGCGTTGCGATGAAAAGTCACCAACTCGCCATGCACCACGCCATCCCCCTCAGTCATAAACGGGAATGAGCCTAATGAATAGAGTGCTTTGTGGTGGGATACGGCTGGGGATTCGGCAACGGTACGGCCTCGGATGAGCATATAGTTATCCTGCCCTTGCCGCAACGTGCCATAAAAGAAGAAGGGAAACTGTGGCTCTGGATTATCTACTCCACACATAGTCTGCTACCGCCGATGTCAATAATGACGTGCCGATTGTTAGTGCTTCTTCATCAATATCAAAACGCGGATGATGATGCGGGAAATCAAATCCCCGCTGAGAATTGGCGGAACCCACAAAGAAATACACACCCGGAACTGCCCGCAGAAACAGCCCCATATCCTCTGCGCCCATGGTGCGTAGATCATCCACTACCGTTAAATCGGGGCGGATGCTGGCAAATCCTTGACGTAGGCGCTCCCCAATGTTGCTATCATTAATCAGAGGAGGCAGCGTTCTTGCAATTTCTAAGTCTACAGTACATTCAAAGCCCTGTGCAACTCCTTGTGCGATTTGCCCAAGTCGTTCAATTAATATGTCGCGGATTTCAGCGCTAAAGTTGCGGAGCGTCCCCCATAGCTCGACTGAATCCGGAATCACATTGAAGGCATCCCCACCCATCATGCGTGTGAATGAGACCACCGCCGCATCCAGCGCCCGCACATTGCGGCTGACAATCGTCTGGGCGGCGGTCATGATATGCGCGGCAGCAATCACTGGGTCGCGGGTCTGTTGAGGCTCGGCGGCATGACCCCCACTGCCCGTAATCTGCATGCGGAAGCTATCAACCCCCGCCATCGCTGGCCCATCCGTTACCGCCACTTGTCCAACGGGTAGGGTATTCCACACATGCAGACCCACTGCTACATCAGGCGTCGGATAGGTCAATACCCCATCGTCAATCATGGCCTTGGCCCCTTCGCCAATTTCCTCGGCGGGCTGGAACACAAACTTGACTCGCCCCGCCAACTGCTCACGGTGTTGGGCCAATAGTGTCGCCACCCCTAGCGCAATCGCGGTATGGGCATCATGCCCGCAGGCGTGCATGGTGTTGGGCTTCTCGGAGCGATAGGGGACATCATTGACCTCTTGAATGGGCAGGGCGTCCATATCAGCCCGCACCAGCACCGTGGGGCCATCGGCTGCCCCTTCCAGAATCCCGACCACGCCCGTCTTGCCCACCCCCGTCTGCACTTCCAAGCCGAGTTCATTCAGCCGTTGAGCGACGATGCCAGCGGTGCGCGTTTCTTCAAAGGCGATTTCAGGATGACGGTGGAAGTCCCGCCGCCACGCAATCAATTGTTCACGAAGGTTCTCGGTCTCAGCTTGGAAGGATTTCATGCTAGATTAATCAACCTAAAATACTCAGCATAACGTGGGCGGTCAGGGCTGGAGAGGCCAAGGTCAATCCGCTCGGCAAGGCGTTGACGCAGACCCTCCATATCCGGAATCTGGCTTTTATGCTCGGCTAAGGCAGCCAGTTTTTGCGCTTGATAAGCCGTTGTTTCAATTTGCAGGTTCGGGTCAGTCGGCAGCGCCAAATATAAATAGGGTGTGATATGCGGCTCCAACCCCTCATCCGTCAATAGCTCTGGAAAATTGAGATGGTCCCGCGCCGCCGGATATACCGCGCTCATCACCTCACTCGCCACAGTCCAGTGGTCAGGATGATTCAAGCGTTGCCCACCGCGCCAACGGGTTGTCGGGTCGCTACTCAGCAGCGTATCGGGCTGCTTGAGCCGTATCATCCGCACAATGGCCCGCCGTAGCTGCAACGATGGCATCAACTCCCCATCCCGCAGCCGCATAAAGCTCACCTCGTGGATACCCAGTTGGGCCGCCGCCGCCCGCGTCTCCGCCTCACGAATATCGCGCAGCGCTATGGGGTTAAGGCTGCGGTCACCCGTCCCCTTATCCCCACTGGTAATCAAAAATAAGCTAATCTGAGCGCCCGCATCGGCCCAGCGGGCAATCGTCCCCCCCGCGAAAAATTCCGCGTCATCGGGATGGGCATAGATGATGAGTACCCGCTTGGGGGTAGGGTAGGTCGTTCTCATTCAGACGACCCACCTTCGGATGCTCCCCCCTTGGGCCGTGAACGTCGCCGCCGATGGGTACGGCTCCCCCGTTCCCCGCGCTCCTTAGAGGGCTTGGGCGGGCGGGTCGTCCCCTCGCTATGAGTGACATTCGCCGCAGGGTGTTCGCCTGTAGCCGTGCCGCCTGTTGTACTACTCGCACGGTGGTCTGGCCGCCGCTTGCGCCGTCGTGAACGTTTACCTTTGTCGGAGTGTTCTTCTTCTGCGGCTGGCGCTTCCGCCACTGCATCCTCAATCCCATCCTCGGCCTCACCAGCTTCTGCGACCCCGTGCGCCATCTCCAGCGCAGCATTCAGGTCTTGTTGAGCCGACTTCGGACGCCGTGCCCCACAATCGCAGGCTCCCGTCTCATTCTTAGAGCAGCCCGCCGCCGCCTTATCTTGCAGAGCGCGGAACTCCTCCAGTGGCACAATCTCCTCACGCGGCACAAAGTGGACTTGTTCTTCCACCACCACATTGACCCCATCCCGCAGCGGAAAAATCTCAATCACACGCCCCTCGCCATGTGGGGTGCCAACCACTTTATTGCGGCGCGGCAGTTGCTTGCGGGCTTCCACATACTGCTCATATTCATAAATCAAGCAGCAGCGCAGCCGTCCACACATCCCCGTGATTTCCGTCGGATTGAGCGGGATGCCCTGTGTCTTCGCCATCTTGATGGAAACTGGGCTAAAGTCGGTCAAGAAGGTGCTACAGCAGCGTGGCCCACCACAGGCCCCTTGTCCGCCCATAATCCGTGCCACATCCCGTGGCCCAATCTGTCGGAAGTCGATATTGGCGGTGTTGTGCTTGCGTAGCGCCTTAAACAGCGGAGCCGGATTAAACTCATCATCGGTCTGATACATGAGCGTCAAGTTGGCCCCATTAAACGAGTATTCGGCTTTGACAAACTTCACATTGCGATACCCGCCCACTTGAGCAGCCGTATCGCGGCAATCAATTAACGCCTCGACCTCTTTGGCCTCCCATTGTTGTTTAAGCAACAGGTCACGCGGGGTCGCAATCCGCAAGATGTCCTTGTATTCACGCTCGTTGGTGCGTTCCACAAAGCCGATGACTTGACCCATCTGTTGACCGCGCACGGTCTCCACAATCACAAAATCCCCCGTGTTGAGGTAGGGGTATTCGTCATAGACAAAATGATATAGCTTGCCAAGTTTTTGAAAACGAACACCCGCGACATGGTGAGATGGATCATAAATAATCAGCGGTGTCGGTTGTGCAGTCATGTCGATAAATCCTCACTAACTTCCCGGATGGTAATCGCGTAGATTCGACGCGCCTATAAATTCGCGTAACAACGAGTTGTCGGGTATCAAATCACTACTCATATAGGGTACCCAACTCAGAAATGAGAGCAAGCGGTGAGACTCCACCCGTAGCGGGCTATCAGGATTGACCCGTAGCAGCAATGGCTCCACCAAGGGCCGCAGCACCGCCAGTTCATACACCAACGACGAGTTAAACATCACGTCCGCATTCTCTTGATAAGGAAAGATGTTGCGCTTCTCCCCTCGCCGCACACTCGGCCAGCGCCCCAAGGTATCTTCAGCCGTATAGTTGCGGTGCTGGGCATCGCGCACAATGCGGCGGATGAGGCGCACATCCGTCGTCGGGATGCGGTTGTGGCGGTCAATATTCAATTGCGTTAACGCCGAGACATAGATACGGTAGGTCGTCTCCGAAGGAATGGCGGGCGTTAGGTTGGGGTTCATCCCATGAATCCCCTCAAGGATAATGATATGCTCTGGGCTAATTTGCACATGCCGATGCGGGCTGGCCCTACCCGTCACAAAGTCAAATTTGGGTAACTGTACAGAGCTACCTGCAATCAGCCCCAACAAATTCTCATTGAGTGACTTGATGTTGAGGGCATCAATCGTCTCAAAATCATAGTCCCCGTTCTCATCTCGCGGTGTTAACTCACGGTCGATGAAGTAGTTATCCATCTCCAGTGTAAAGGGTTTGAGGCCATACGTCATCAATTGAATCGCCAGCCGCTTAGAGAAGGTGGTCTTGCCCGATGACGACGGCCCCGCAATCAGCACAATCCGCACACCGGATTGATGTTGTTCAGCCACTGACTGGGCAATGCGGGCGATGTTGCGCTCATGTAACGCTTCCGCCACCAGCACAATCTCTTGGGTCTGTTCACCTTTAACGACTTGATTGAGTTGCCCAATATCGCTAACCCCAATCAGTTTGAGCCAGTCCCCTGTCTGCCGAAAGACCTCCGCCAATTTAGGCGAGTCCACAAATGGCACAAGTTCTGGCAGGTGTTCACGGCGCGGATAGCGCAGCACAACCCCATCCCCAAAGGGGCGCACATCAAACCATTGCACATAGCCTGTCGAAGGGGCCATATAACCAAAGAAATAATCAATGTAGCCGCGTAGTTCATACACGCTCAGATATTCCTGTTGGCGTACTTTCAAAAGCCGTACCTTATCATCATCCCCGCGCTTGGCAAAATACTCGCGGGCTGTCTCAATCGGCATGTTCATTCGCACAATGGCGCTGTTCTCAGCAACAATCTCCTGCATCTTGGCTTGTATTTGCTGGAGTTCGTCTTCGCTGAAGTGGTCACCGTTGCGGGCGCGGCAGAAAAAAGCCCCGCTGGGCATCGCATGTTCAATACTCACCCCACGCCCCGGAAAGCACTCCTCCACCGCCACCACCAAGATAAATGATAAGGTGCGCCGATAGATGCGGCTGCCGTCGCTATCGCGTAAACTTATAGGTGTGACGACGACATCGCGGGTAACCGGATAGGTCAATTCACGCAGGCGGTTATCCACCACCGCAGCAATGGCTTGGTCTTCGGGGTCAAGCTGATGGTGTTCAGCCCATGTACGGCAAAAATCCTCTAGCGGGGTGCCGCTTGGCCCTTCCAAAATGAATTTATTGCTAAATAGCACTTGTACATTGGGGCGCGGTTGGGCAATATGAACAGTAGTCATCGGAACCTCATCAGTCTTGCTAGGTATACTAAAGTAGGCAAAATGCGTTGGCTAGTCCTTTTTTTCATGCTTATGGGGATGGTACCTGTGGTGATGGCCCAAGAGGGCGGCAGTACGCCACCTCCCACCACCACCATTCATGTCGTTCAGCGTGGTGATACCCTCTTTACCATTGCTCAGTTATATGGCACTACGGTCGAAGCTATCATGACCGCCAACAATCTCAGTGATGCCCGTTTTATTGAGGTTGGTCAGCGTCTCTTGATTCCCAATGCACGCCCCGGTATCAACCCCAACACCAACTTACCACATGTTGTCCAACCCGGAGAGACATTATACACCCTTGATAGCCAATATCCAGCCAGCTTAGACGAACTCATGTTGCTTAACCATGTCGTCCATCCCCGCCGCCTTTATGTGGGGCAAGTCATTCTAGTTGGGGATGCTACCCGCACCGATGAAACCTTCAGTCTCTATGTCGTCCAAGCTGGCGATTACCCCCTTCGCATTGCCGCCCGTTTTGGCTTGACCCTTGAGCGCCTCCGTCAGTTGAACGGCTTAGACGAATGGACGCCGATTGTGCCGGGGATGACCCTGCTGGTTCCCAAACAAGCGAAACCCTTGCTCAATCTCCCTACACCCCTAACCAACCTCACTCTAAATCCCACCATCCCCGCCCAAGGCCAATCTGTCAGCCTGAAAATGGAGACCAGCGTCCCCATCCAAGCCACCATTGAATTTATGGAGCGCACCTACCAAGTCGGCACCATCGACCCAACCCACTACGCCGCTATTCTCAGCATCCATGCCTTTGCCGATGCGGGTGTATATCCCATCCGCCTCAATCTCCTAGGCGAACACCCCACCACCTACGAACTCCGCATTGAGGTGCAGGATGGAGGCTATGGTAGTGAGGCCATCGACTTCCCCGCCGACCGTGAATACCTGCTGGAGGCTTCCGTCGTCCAACCCGAACTCGACCGTGTGATAGCTGTTGTGACGCCCTTCACCCCCCAGCGCTATTTCGATGGCCTCATGTCTCTGCCCGCCGCCAGTACCATGACCTCGCCCTTTGGCACCCGTCGCTCCTATGATGGTAGCCCCTACAATACCTTTCACGGTGGGGCTGATTTTGGTGGAGCCGTCGGTACGCCGATTACTGCGCCTGCTGGTGGGGTAGTGGTCTTTGCTGAGGCCACCCAAGTGCGCGGCAATGCCGTCATCATTGACCATGGCTGGGGTGTCTATACAGGCTACTGGCATCAATCCGAGATTTTCGTGCAGGTTGGGCAGACCGTCAATCGTGGTGACACCATCGGCACCCTTGGCGGTACTGGTCTCGCCACAGGCCCGCACCTACACTGGGAGATGTGGGTCAACGGTGTCCAAGTAGACCCCATGCAGTGGGTACAACAGGCTTTTCCATAGCCTAAAGCCTCCCTGCGCCCATTGGTGATTTGGCACAATTGCACCCACATTGCGTCAACAGCCAACGACCTTAGAGTGGCATGGCGTGGCGCTGCATTCAACTATTTGCCATTGTCCTGTTGTGCCTCTCTTGACCCTTCTCAAACCCCCAAGAGCGCTAAGGCTTGCGATTCATGGCTTCAAATCGGTATAATAGCCCAGTCACGCTGAAATTCAAAGAGGTGGAGTATGTGTGCGATGGCTGTGCTGCCGCGGTGGACAGAAAATGAGGACTATTGGCTCGATGAGTTTGAGGTCACCAATGCTGACCTAGACTATCTATTTAACATCTTTCTCGATGCCGAGACTCCGCTCAGTCTACGCGATTTAACCCTTAAATTGATTGAGTATCGGTTGGAGCAAGAAGGGCGCTATATCCAGCAACAAATTGAACGTGGAACGCTCTTTCAGCCCAAATTAGCCTATGAAGTTGGACAGCAAATTGTCTTCCCTACCCGCCAATATGAGGTGGGTGAGGTGATAGCCAAGCGACCCGGCAACAACCCCGAACATGGCGAATTTTCGGTAATTACTGTCCGCTTTGAAGAAGGCAAGACGGTTGAATTTGCCAGTAGTTTGTTATCTGACCACCTCCTAAATCTCGATGCCGAATCAACGAGCGATGACTCTACAGACGCCGCCGCTGACTCACTACAAATCCTGCGGCGGTTTGGGCGTGATATTGCCTATAAACTCAAGGATCGTTTCGATGAGGAAAGCGATGTCGTCTATTTAGCTGGTCGTTGGTTCCTCAAATCCCTGCTTGCAGATGTCAATATCGCCCATCTGCATCTCTCTGAGGCCGTTTTGGATATGTACGGGGGTGGCCCACTTGATACCGCTGCCATCCTTAAAGAGATTGGGGCCGAGTTTGATGTCAACCCGCGTCTCCAAGTCTTCTCAATGGACTATGCCCTACAAAGCGACCCCCGTTTTGATGAGGTCGGCCCCGCCGGCCAAGTCTTGTGGTATCTCCGCAATATGGAGCCGGACATTGTTAAATCGGTTCCTACCCAATTGCAATATGAGCCGATTAACTACAATGTGCGCGTGCTAACGCCAGAGATGCAAGATGTCATCCTTGAGATTGACGACGAACTTTCGCCTATCAATCTCCCCGAAGGCGAAGAGGAGGCGGTAACCGTCGTTCTGACCTATCCCTACCGCCGTACCGGAACCCTCCCGCTCACCGCTCACCTCCAAGGTCTTTTCCCCACCGCTTTTGAAACCAACCGTATCATGACCACCTTGGTAGACATTCAGACCAAAGAAACGGTACCGGGCTGGGTCGTGCGTGACCAAGGCTATGTCTTCGGGCTTGAGCCTCTTTATCGCAAATATCAAATCCCGATTGGGGGCTATGTGACAGTGCGCCGCCATGAAGACCCCGCCAAACTTATTATCGACTTTTCCAACCGCCGTCCCCGTACCGAATGGATACGGCTGGCAACGGTGGATGATAACTTCTTGCGCTTCGAGAATCACAAACGCTCGATTGGTGCGGCCTATGACGACCTCATGATTTTCGGGGTGGATAATTTGGCGTCCTTAGATAAACTTTGGGAACGTTGCCGCCGTTGGTCAATTGCCGATGTTGTTGCTAAACTCCTACCCGAATTGGCGCGTCTTGTCCCCCAACAGACTATCCATTTCAAAACCCTCTACAGCGCCGTCAATCTGGTCAAGCGCTGTCCGCCGGAACCGATTTTACACGCCCTCGCCAGCCATCATGAGTATGTAGGTGGTCAATACTGGCGCTAAGGAGAGACAGTTATGAGCAATCAGACGGGCGGGTCACCGCTCCATCGTATTAAGCCGACTCCTGAGACCAAGTTTCATATTGATTACGGTTGGTGGGATAACCAACAGGCTGAACTTCAAACTTATATCTTGAGTTTGCTGCCCGAGGCCTATCGGGAAATGCTGCAAAATAAACAAGATGAGAAACTCGATTGGGTAGACCCCAACACTGCTGAAGTTCAGCAAATCGACCCCATGCAGCAAGCCCTCCGTGAGGCTTTCAATAATGTCGATTTTACCCAAATGCCTTTGGTCGATGCCGTGTTTCGTATCTTTTTGACCAATAGTAACAAACCGTTGTCTCCTATTGAACTAGAGGCCATTATCGGACGCCCTGCCACTACCATCTTGCGAACCTTGGCAGGTACACGGGTCTATCGTGGCCTCCGTCCTGCTATGGTCGATGAATAGGCACTAGTTCCAAAAGTGATGACCTGCTATACTGTTCGTGACAGGATGCCCCTATAGCTCAGTGGATAGAGCAGCGGTCTTCTAAACCGTTGGCCGGGAGTTCGAGTCTCTCTAGGGGCGTTTTCCCTTCCTTCCCCATACCATCTATCAACCAAATGCTATAGCCACCATGTGTTGTGATTATGGTTTGTCAGTGTCCGCCCCTATCACATTTTATTTTCGCTAACGGCCACCCGATTTTCCTTACCCCCCCTTTCTGGCACAGAAAACCCAGAAAACCCAATGCAAAAACTAGGGCTTTATCCCATGCAATAGACCATATAGGGTAATATCAGCTTTGGGGGATATTACGCACGAAATTCCAGAATATCACCAATTTTGACCCGTTCTAGCATGGCAGGTTGCGCTTCAATGAAATACTGCGCTGGGCCTCGTGGTGCATAGAAGGGTCGCCACGGTTTCGCCAATTTTGCGTCTACTACCCGCATCTCATCATCAACCCACACCACCCCAATCGCAAAAAAGCAAAAGAGCATGTGAATCGTCGTATTGGTAACGCTCATCCCACCCCGCACAAAAATCAGCCCTTCGTCATCCGGCAAATTCATGCGGAACATCAAGCCTTTGAAATGGCACCACCAACTGGCGCACCAACGACCTTTAGGCAACACCGAGCAGTCTTGGGTTTGGTTGTAGATATGGCGATAGCTCATGATAATAGCCAAAGGGGCAGGAGGGTGGCTCCTACCCCTTGATAGCCTTTACTACGGGATAATGATGGGTTGCCCAACAAAGATGAAGTTGGGGTTGAACAAGTTATTGGCCCGTGCCAAGACATCCACCGTCAAGTTATAGCGCAACCCAATGCGGAACAGATTCTCGCCCGGTTGCACAATATGGATAGTGGGGTGAGAGGCGGGTTGGCCCGGTTGTTGCGGCAAGGGTTGGGCTGGTATAGGTTGGGCAGGCAAGGGCGTCATATCACTAGTTGGAATCTTCAAGGTTTGCCCTGCTTGGATGCTATTGGGGTTCAGGATACTGTTATAAGCTGCCAGTGTCGCCACCGTCGTATTGAAGCGGCGGGCAATGCTAAACAGGGTATCGCCTGTCTGTACAATGTACACCCCATTTTGTACTGTACCTTGTGCGCCGCCAGCTTGCCCGCCATCCGTGGGGGTCACCACCGCTGTTGGCAATGGGGTGGGGGTCGCCGTCGGCAGAATCACCGGACTACCGACACCAGCCCGCACTGGAATGAGCAACACCTGACCAATGAATATCAGGCCACTATCGCTCAACCCATTGTAGTCAATAATGGCTTGCACGGTGCTATCGAAGCGCACCGCCAACCCACCAACCGTATCACCTGCCACCACCAAATAGGCCAACTCATTCGGGAACTCATCCGAATAGGGCGTCTTAGATGGGGTAATGGTGGTTGGGGCTGCGGTTACGGTGCGGGTGGTGGTCACCGTTGTGGTCACAGTCGTGGTGGCAGTGGTGGCAATCGGTGTTACCGTCTCCGGTGTTTCGGTTTCGGTGGGTGTTTCAGTGGTCTCGACGGGTGTAACCGTTTCGGTTACGGGGGTGACGGTCTCGGTGGGCGTTTCGGTTTCAGTCGCGGTCTCGGTTGCGGTGGGGGTTGTGTCAGATGGTACCACCACCAACGCTGCATCATCCACAAAGACCTGATGCAAACCGGGAGCATTATCCACTGTTGTCCGCACAAACACTGTTACCTTAGCACCGAGCGCATTGGTCGTGACGGTCACCTCACGGTATTCATCATAGTATTCCTGCGGCGTAGACCAAATGATGCTGGGGCTATCGCCATTGGTACCACCATTAGGGTCAATCCCAAGGCTGACATTGACGCCTTGTGGGTCAATTGAGTTATCAATATCTTCAAAGGAGGCCGATGAATACAAATAGACAAACGCGCTAAATTGGAGACGAGTCCCTTGGGTGACATCTACCGTCTGCAGGATACCACCTGTGTGAGTGGCGAAGAAGGTATCATATTGTTGAGCGCCATTCCCCGTGCGGACACGGTTGGGCGGCGCAGATTGATAATCTGGTCGCAAATTGACCGAATTGGGTGCCCCAGCGGGTGGGGGCAGGTGCCATGCCTGCCAACTCTCGGCAACTTGCAGGGTGCTATCCCCGCCAACTACAATGAATTGTCCTTCAAAGCCGGGGTTTTGGAGTAAGTTGGTGCCCTCTTGAGCCTGAATCGGTGAGAGGCTCAGTAACAGGGTAAGGATAAGAATGCTAATCAGTAAGTGCCTTCGCATGAACGACCCCTTAAAACTACACAGAGACTATTAAAGGTTATTTTGAGGGCAAAGCCTCATATTCCGCAAGTTTCCTAAGCCGAAAAATTCCCTTGTTCACGCAGCACACGCTCGATAGCTTCGGTTAAGTCATGCGGGGTAAATGGCTTAATGACATAGGCGTTGACTTTTGCAATATGAGTCGCCAGCACTTCATCAATGCTTTGGGCCTTGGCTGTTAAAATAATGACGGGAATACGCTTCATCAACTCATCGTTTTTCATGTGTTGATAAACTTCCCAGCCATCCATACCCGGCATCATCAAATCAAGCAATACCAAGTCTGGCAGGATTTCGCTGGTAATCCGCAGCCCTTCTTCACCGCCGTGTGCGCCAATAACCTCAAATACCCGATTATTTTGTTTACGGGCAAGGATCAGCCGCACAAGGTCAATCATTTCTGGTTCATCTTCGATGCACACAACCCGAATGGTCGTCATTACTGGCTTCCCTAGTGCTTATGCAATTAGACGCCGCTATTATAACACTCCTTATAGTTTCGCACATCTGCTGTAGATAGGCGAATTTCAATCCGCTATAATTCTATTTTGGAGTGTATAAAAAATGCGAATACTCATTACTGGGGCCAATGGTAAGCTGGCAGCAAGTTTGCAGGCCTTTTTTTCAAACACTGAACATGACTTTATTGGCTTGGGTCGTAGCCAACTGGACATCACTGACCGTATTCAAGTTCTCGCCATGATGCTTGACTTGCAACCTGATGTTGTCATCCACACCGCTGCGCTCACCAAAGTCGATTATTGCGCCGAGCATCCTGACGAAGCCCTAGAGATTAACGCCTATGGTACCCGCAATGTCGCTCTTGCTTGCCAAGCGATTGATACCACTCTGCTGTATATCAGCACCAACGAAGTTTTTGATGGCACCAATACAGGGGCTTATCTCGAATATGATGACACCCACGCCATCAACCCCTATGGCTATAGCAAGCTGGTGGGGGAAGGCATCGTGCGTGATTTGGTCAGGCGTCACTACATTGTGCGGACTTCATGGGTCTATGCTCATGGTGGGCGTAATTTCATCCATGCCATTCTTGACCGCGCCCAAGCAAGCCAATCCTTGCGTGTGGTGGTCAATGAAGTCTCTACCCCTACCTATGCTGATGACTTGGCGGTTGGTGTAGGGCGCTTGGTGCAGACTGGAGCTTATGGCATCTACCACTTGGTCAATGAGGGGCGGGCTTCACGCTGGGAATTTGCACGGCATGTTCTTGATGTAGCAGGCTATAGCGATACCCCTATTGAACGCATTAGCTCCCATGAGTATCCGCGAGCCTCAACTCCGCCTGAATATAGCGTACTGAGGAATTTTGCCGCCGCGAGGTTAGGTATTACATTGAGACCTTGGCGCGAAGCAGTGGCGGATTTCTGCCGAAAAGAAGGGCTATGATGACTACCTTTTTATCACCGATGGTAGCGGGACGCTTTTCGATTGTGATTCCGAACTGGAACGGCAAGCACCACCTTGAATACTGCCTACCATCCTTAGTCCAACAAACCTATCCCGACCTTGAGATTATCATTGCTGACAATGCCTCGGAAGATGGCTCACAGGCCTTTATCCGTGAGCATTTCCCGCAATGTATTATCCAACAACTCCCTGAAAATCGTGGCTTCACCGGGGCCTGCAACGCGGGTATGACCATTGCCAGCGGGGAGTACGTCTGTCTGCTTAATAACGATACCGAGCAAGACCCCCAATGGGCGGCTAACTTAGTAGGTGCCTTTCAACGCCATCCCGAAGCGGGCTTTCTCGCTTCCAAGATGCTCTTATTCGCGGAGCGCGACCGCTTGCATACCGCAGGTGATTTCTACCGCGTGGATGGTCAGCCGGGTAATCGTGGTGTCTGGGAGAAAGATGAGGGGCAATACGACCAAGAGGAGTATGTCTTCTCGGCCTGTGGTGGCTCCAGTGTCTACCGCCGTTCCATGCTAGAGATTGTCGGGCTGCTGGATGACGATTTTTTCTTCTCCTGCGAGGATATTGATTTGGCGTGGCGGGCGCAACTTCAAGGCTATCAATGCTTGTATGTTCCGAGTGCGGTGGTGTATCATCGGTTATCAGCAAGTGGTGGAGGGGTAACAGCCAGCTTCTATGATGCCCGCAATTCGGTGTATGTGTTGATCAAAGATTACCCAACCGCACTCTGGCGGCGTTATTGGCGGGCTATTTTCCGCAACCAATGGCGTGAAATTAAAGAGGCGCTACAGGCATGGCGTGGAGCCGCAGCACGGGCAACCCTGCGCGGTAAATTGGCGGTAGTGCCCTATCTACCCTTGATGCTGTATAAACGCCGTGCAATCCAACGCAACCGCCGCGTGTCACTTGAATATATTGAATCTATTTTAATGCCGTTGTCGCGCCAATAGGAGCCTGTTTGTGACCAATAAGCCGTCGCTTTCGATTGTTATTCCGGCTTATAACGAAGCCAATAAAGATCGTTTACCGCGTAGCCTTACCCAAATCGCTGCCTTTGTTGCCCAGCAAGATTTCCCCATTGAACTCATCATTGTCAACAACAATAGCACCGACGATACCCAAGCAGTCATTGATGCAGCGGTAGCAGAGTTTCCTTATGTAAAGGGCCTGTTTGAAAAGCAGCAGGGCAAGGGAGCAGCGGTACGGACAGGCATGTTGGCGGCCCAATACGATTATGTCTTTATCTGTGATGCTGACCTTTCAATGCCGATTGAGCAAGTCCTCAAATTTATGCCGCCCCAGATTGACCCTTATGATGTCGCCATTGCCAGCCGTGAAGGGCCGGGAGCCGAGCGTGTTGGTGAACCGGAGTTCCGGCATCGGATAGGGCGTATTTTTAATTTTGTGGTGCGCTTGTTTGCCGTGCGGGGATTAGCCGATACTCAATGTGGTTTTAAGAGCTTTCGGCGTGAGGTTGCCAATGAATTGGTACCCTTGCAATCAATGGATGGCTGGGCCTTTGATGTGGAGTTACTGCATATCGCCCAGCGGCACGGCTACGACATCCTTGAGGTACCTATCACATGGTACTACAAGGAACACTCCAAGATTAAGCCCTTTTCGGATGGGGTGAAGATGTTCCGTGATGTCCTCAAAATTCGCTGGAATAGCTTACGCGGGATGTACACCCGCAAGCCCTAGACAAATTCGAGAGTCTCAGTTGTTGCTTGGCTAAGGTCGCTATAATAGCCGCGTCGTTCTGCATTCACCAGCTTCGCCAATTGATACATGGCCTCGGTGGTCATTTGGTGCATGGTTTCACGGTCAATACGGCTGGTTCCATTGGTTTTAAAGCGGAAGGCTGGTCCAAAGCGTATATCAATTGCCGTGCGCCGTAGTTTTTTCAGATTGTCCCCGATTTTATCAGTATGCTCCAAGCCAATCGGCACCACCATCGCGTTGGATTTAGTCGCCAGATAGGTGAAGCCCTCTTTGACCTGAATCATGCTCGGTTGGCGAGTGCCTTCCGGTGCAATGAGAACACAATGCCCCGCTTCTAACAATTTGAGGGTGTATTCTAGAGCGCGTCGGTCAACCTTGCCTCGGTCAACAGGGTAAACACCCCACAGCCGAGCCAGTGGCCCAGCAATGGGGTGCTTGAAATTCTCAATTTTTGACATGGGTACCACCCAGCGTTGGATAACCGCCCCCGTCACCACAAAGGGGTCAGCGAACCCGATATGGTTCATGACCAACAGCGTCGGCCCTGTGGTGGGGATATACTCTCGGCCTGTAATGCTTGGCTTCACCAGTATGTTAAAGCCAACAGGCCGCAGCAATCCATCCCGCAAGATGCGCCGCCGCCATGTGAAGCTGCCTTGCTTGGCTACAAACTCGGCTGGGGGTAGAAAACTCATTCGTTCTCGTCGCTCCGGTCGGGTTTTTCAGTTTTCTGCCGTTGTTGGCGTAGGTTACGCTTGAGGGCCGATACCTCATCACGGCTGAGTTCGCGGGCTTGACCCGGCGGCAAGTCACCCATAGCAAGAGGGCCAATATGGGTGCGAATCAGGCGCTTGACGGGATGCTGGAGCATGTCGGCAATTGTGCGAATCTGGTTCTTATGCCCATCTCGCATGATAACCCGAATCCATGTCTCTCCCCGTCGGGCTTCCAAAATCTTGATACGGCAGGGTGCGGTGCGGTAGCCATCGGGCAGGGTCACACCCCGCCGCCAGACCTCCAGCCGCACCTCTTTGATTTCGCCTTCGAGCAATACCTTGTAGGTTTTTTCATGCCCATAGCGCGGGTGGGTGATTTCATTGGTCAAGGTGCCATCGTTGGTGAGCAGTACCAAGCCCTCGCTATTGAGGTCAAGGCGACCCACCGGATAGAGCCGTTCATCGACGTTTTTAACGTAATCAGTGACCAACGGGCGGTCAGGCAGTTGGGGGTCGGTCTTGGCGGCAGAAAGCACTCCGCGGGGTTTATGCACCAAGAAATAGCGCAGGCGTTCTGGTTTAGGTATCACCTTGCCGCGCACTTTGATGCTATCGTTTTGGGGGTCAGCCTTCTGACCCAGTATCGCACGCTTGCCATTGACCATGACAAGTCCTTCTTCGATCATCGCCTCGGCTTCTCGCCGCGAGGCAATCCCAGCATGTGCAATGATCTTTTGTATTCGTTCTTCCATGATTGGTTTAGTCTGTTACCTCAACAGTCAATTCATAATCACCAGTGGTGCGGTCGGCAAAGCTGGCAACCTGTACCTGTATGACCTCATCGGCCTGTAACTCCACCGTAATCTGTGGATTACGACCACCACCGCTGTCATCATCTTCAGCCATGACCTGACTCTCGGCATTGAGAATGTAGAGATAGGGGTCATAACTATCGTCCGCATTGGCTTTCACAATCGAAATGCGATAGGTACCTGCTGCGGGGGCTGTGAATTGCCATAGATGACGTTCTCCAACAGGAAGGGTGCCAGATACGGCCTTATCCACAAATAGGGTGCCAAAGATGGGGCGCGGTTCAGCCGTTATGGGTGGGGTGAGCGCGGTTGCCAACTGTAACTGATATGGTTGTACATCATGACCCTGATAGTTGACAAGTACCAATAAATCGGTGGTGCTTGCCATATTCTCGGTATATAGTTCACCCGTGACGCTTTCGACCAATGGTTCCCAATCCAAACCCAAAATCTGAATGAAGAAATCTTGCAGGATACCACTCCCACCATTGCCAACTTGGAGCGAGGCCGTCAGTAATTCTCCGGCTGGCACTGTGACGGTCCACACCTGATAGCGGTGTTCTGTATCATCAAGGGCGTCAATAACGCTGGCGCTATTGTCCACATCAAAGGGCAAATAGACGCTCGGTGTCCCATCCGGCGCAAAATACACCCGCCCATCAGCTAAGGCCAGATGATAATAGCCCCCAATCGTGGCCCGATACTCGCTGACCCGCACCGTATAGAGACCATATTCTCTGAGGCGGAAGTCGGTCAGGGCTGGATTGCGCTGATAGCCCCCATCATCATCCGAGGCCAGCGACCCGCTAGGGCTGACCAATTCTAGGTAGAGGTCAAAGCCTTCATTAGGGTTAGCCGCCAGCGCCGCGACGCTCACCACCTGTCCGGTCTCGCCCCAAAAATGCCATTCCGCTTTGGCTTCGGGCAGCAGGCGGGCGGTGACGGTTTGCCCCACGCTAATCTCGCCTTCATGGGTGCGCTCTGGGGCGGTATTGAGCAACTCTAGCGTGAAACCCCCTTGACTGCTAAAGCTATAGGCGGCTGCGACCAAGAAATAGGTGCCATCGGCGGGCAATTGATAATTGATGATAGCCGAGTTCTTACTGCCCCGTCGCCCATCATCGTCGTTTTCTTCCAACAAGACACCGTTGCTGTCTCGAATTTCGACAAAGGCATCAAAATCGCGTGAGGTTAATAACACCGAGATGGTATCTTCTGCTTGGCCTGCAAAATAATAGATGGTCTCTTCATCGACCAATTGCCCATCAATTAGTTGGTTATAGGCGATTGACTGGCTGTTGGCTTGTGATGGGGCAAAGCCTGTATCAGGTTCCAACGAGAGCCGATAGGCCCCCGCGCCCTTATTCTCATAGGAGCGTGCAAAGATACGATAGGTGCCTGCCTCTGGCAAGGTCATAGCATACAGCGTCGCATTCCGTCCTCGCCCACTGTCGTCATCGCTAAACAGCGCCACACGGTCATCACTAGGGCCATACAACTCAAGATAGGGGTCAAAATCACCGGAACGCAGCCGAATGGTGACTTGTTGCCCCATGCTGCCTACAAATTCCCAGACATCCCAGCGCCCGCTATTGAGCAGCCCTTCTACAATTTGCCCGACCTCAATCTGTTGGCCTTGCTGTGGTCCTGCGGGGATAAAAGTTGGCGGTTGGGTGCCATTTGGAGTGGGGCTAGGGGCAATCATGGTGCTGGTGCCGACCACGGTGGGGAGGGGTTGGCGGGCAGGTTCAGAGAGGACTTCGAGAGTTAATTCATAGCCGCCTGTGGTATTCTCATTCCCGCTAACGAGGACACGATAGGTGCCAGTGGCGGGCAAGCGCACATCAGCTTGGGCTGGATTGCCTGTTGTGCTGGCGATAATCCCGCCATTGTAATCTAGCACTTGTAGATAGGGCTGCAACTCAGCGCTGGTGGCGGTCAGCGTTAGGCGGACGAGGGCGGTGCCGGTGCCATCATAGAGCCACGTATCGACCTCACCTGCGTTGTTGATGGTGCCAGTATTGACGACATCGGGGCGGAGGGGTTGTCCGCCTTGTTGGGCATGGCTTGGCCCCACCCGCACTAGACCACACAGAGCTATCACGACCAGCGCCCATATCAGTTTGTGCATGTTGTTGTTGTCCTATCGTACATTCCAATGGAGCGTGAAGGCCCCTTCTGTGTATTCGTAGCCATAAACCCGCACGGTATACCGTCCATTTTCCTCAATCGGCACATTCATGCGCGGGTTGATGTCATAACTGGACCCTTCGCCGACGTCATCAACACGGTTGAGCAAATACCCGTCGGGGGTATAGATTTCCAAAACGGGGTCAAAACTCCAATGGCCCTCAACATACAGGAGGAGGGTTTGCCCAACCACAAGGTCAATCTGGCGGTTAGCGACTTCATTGGCACTAAGTGCAATTAATTCTGAACCGCTGCTGCCTAACGGTGGGGCGGGGGTACCTGTCGCTGGTATTACAGTCGCTTCAACTGTGCTGGCAGGGTCGAAAGTGGGTGTAATCTCACCAGAGGAAGCTTCAATCGAGGGTGGTGCAGGTGTCTTAGGTGCTGGGGTTGGAATCGCACTATCACGTTGCCACCATAGCCGATAGCTTCCGATGCTAGTGTGGTTATAGGCCGCAATATGGATGCGGTACAGACCTGTTTCAGGAGCCGGAATACCCACCAAAATGGCGTTGCTATTGGCTCCGCTATCATCATCAAAGCCCAGTGTTACACCACTGGGTGAAACCACTTCAACCATCGGGTCAAGGCTGCTGTTATTCCATGCCTCGACTGAGACTGATAGACTATCGCCTGCCGTGACCTCCGCCAACCACACCTCACGCACACCATAGGCTTCAATGGTCGCCACAACAGGTTCATTATGAGGGGCAATCCCATGCTCAACGTCGCGTAGGGTAAAGCCTGCCCCAACTGCCACTCGATAGCCGCCTGTGCCAACCCCATTGACGCCGCCCACATACAAGGTATAGACCCCTGTCGCGGGAAGTTGAAAGTTGATAATCAGTGCGTCTGGTGAGTCACCATAATTATCATTTTCAGCGATGATGTCGCCATTGGGTGCTTGCAAGCGAATGATGGGGTCAAAGGTCGCCGTGTCATCTAAGCGGCTTAAGCCAAAAGTAATGCGGTCTTCGGCATAGCCAAGGAAGGTATAGCGGTGTTCTTGCCCGTCTTGGGTGAAGGCTCCAACAAGGTCGCGCCCAATCTCAATGCGGCTGCTAGGGAGTAGAGGGTCTTCGGTTTCAGGTGCGGGTGTTGATAAATCGGAAGGGAGGGTTGGTGTGGGGGTTAGGGTTTGGCTGCCAATGGGAATGACCGTTAACTCAAAGCCTACCGTCTGAGCCGAGGCGCTAAAATCACCCCGTAGTTTGACAGTATAGGTTCCCCCCTCCAAATAAAGCTGGGCCACACTCGCCACCCCTTCCTCATCGGTATTTTTGCTGACGAGCAAGGCACCGCTGGACTGCATCAAGATGAGCGTGATAGGTGTTTCACCCGCTACCCGTGCGATGATGCTCACGCGGGTACCTGCCTCGGCGTCAAATATCCAACTTTGTTCAGGTTGTGCTGGGCTAAGGGTACCTGTAATCGTTTGCCCCAACGGAAACAGCCCATTGTCTTGGGCGTGGCTAGGGGATGCAATCAGTACAAGGCCAATCGCTAGAACCAACGTTAAAGCTAGTGTTTGTTTGAATCCCATGCGTTTATCATCCTCGGTCGCATGGTGATTATAGCATAGCCTTAAACGTAGTTGAGCGTATCGTCCCAGTTGATGTTTGCCGTTAATCCAGTTTTGAGGCTTTCGAGATAATCCAGCGCTTCCTTGGCGGTGTGCCAGATATTGTGTTCGTACTTGACGCCGCGTGCGAAGCGGAAAAAGATGCCCACAAAGGAACTGGCGAGGTTGTTGCTGGTGCCGAAAGCCGTACCTCCGCCATAGTTGGCGTGTTGGGTCAACTTGGCAAGGCGGCGGATGACTATTGTATCGGTGATATAGCCTTGGCGTAGATCGGAGATGAAATAGAGTGGATGTAGGGCGTTATCCAATAATTGGAGGTGTTCATCCACAAATTGGGTGGCTTCAGCAACTGAAGGAGAACGGTACCACCGTATCAAATACAGTTCCGGTGAAAGCCGAATAAACTCGTAGGGCATAGTCCATCTCTCTTTCACTATACCTACACTCTACAAGAAATCTGCGGACAGGACAACGAAAGGTTTTCTAACCTTGGCAGGGCTGATAGTCTTCTAGTTGCCAACCTGCTGTATAGAAGTCCAGATAGTCATTCAGATGGGCCGTCCAGTAGGCTTCGCTATGCTCCCCTTGATTGAGGTCAAAGGTGAAGGGAATACCTGCCGCTTCTAGCCGAGGGGCCATCAGGTCGATATTGTCACGCCAATAATCATCTTCGCCTCGGTCAATATATAGACGTGGGCTATCTTCCGTCCAATCGAGCGTCTCCACCACCATCAGCGGGTTATAAGCAGGGGGCGCATGGGTAAGGTCAAATACAGGGCTGTGCCCCCCAATTGCATCAAACAGGTCGGGGTGCCGAAAGCCGATTTCATAGGCCCAGAACCCCCCCCGCGAGATACCCCCAATCGCTCGTCGAGTACCATCTAAGCAAAACGAATTCTCTACGATGGGGATAATCTCACGCAGGATGGCATTTTCATAAGAATAGGTATCCGAAAAGATGTTCATGTTGGCGATTTCGCCCCCGTAGGGCATAACCAGCGCAATAGGTGGGATGCGCCCAAGCGCGACGCCCACCGCTACTGCTTCATCCATCCCGATTTCATCCCAATGGCTATCGGTACTAATCGAGCCGTGCATCAAGATGATATAGGGGTAGCGCAGTCCGGTGGCCTCGTAGCAAGGCGGCATATAGACTCGGTAGGCCAGTGCCTCGCCCGCGATAACACTCTGCCACTGATAGCGTGCCATCGCTCCTGCAGGTGTTTGGCAGCCTTCGGGCAGGTCAACTTCAGCTAAGGTTAAGCGATAGGTGCCGCTGGTGCCATTGCTCAAGACCCGAATGGCATACAGGCCGCTTTGGGATAGGTGCACACCAAACAGCGCCGCATCGGAGCGCCGTCCGCTGTTGTCATCGCTGGCAATCAGGACGTTAGCCGGGTCATAGAGTTCGAGCGCGAGATTCAAATCACCCTCTTGGTCAACGGGTGAACGCTCGGCGGCAATGGCAATGGATTGGTCAGCTTCCGCCCAGAATGTCCATGTATCCTTCTCGGTGGGCGTCAAATCACCCTCAATCGGTTCCCCAAAACTGATAACCCCGCCACTATCGGCGTGTATGGAGTGGGGTTGTCCAAATCCTATAACGATAATGGACAAAACCCCGACAATCATGAAAAATTTGTGAATTTGGCCTAATAGCATGTGGGTAGTTCCTCGACGAATTTGGGCCAGACCGCCCCATAGAAGCGTAGATAGTCCTCGGCTTTGGAGGCCCAATATTCGTTATTATGCCCGCCTGTTGCGCTGATTTCATATGTGAATTGCACGTTGTTGGAGCGCAGCACATCGGCAAAGCGGATGATATTGGGTCCACCCGCGTCGTTTTGGGCGTGGTCAAGATAAATCCGTAGCGGGGTGTTCCACTGCAAGTTGCCTACGAGCGCCAGCGGGTTGCGTGAGGGTGGGGCGTTGTCGTCTACAAAATAGGCACTATGCCCTCCCACAGAGCGAAACATCTCCGGCCAACGCAACGCAATGCTAAAAGCCCAGAATCCCCCCCGCGAGATTCCGCCAATCGCCCGCCCATCGGGTTCATTCCAGAGACAGAAGTCGCGCTCAACTTCGGGAATCAATTCGTTAAGGATAATGTCTTCATAGGAGCGCCCTTCGTTAAATTGATTCAGTTCGGAGAACTCGCCCCCATTTGGCATAATCAGCACCATTGGTCCAATGCCACTGGTTGGATCTTGTAAGGCTGCATCCAGTGTTTCGTGAATGCCAACCCCATCCGTCCATTCTGTGTAATCAAAGCCTGAGCCGTGCAGCAAGATGACATAGGGATAGCGCCGCCCTGATGTATAGAAGCACGGTGGCTGAACCATCCGATAGTCGATCAATCGCCCTGCAATTTCGCTTTGGAAAACGCTATCAATCACCTGTCCCCCGTCTTCGTTGCAGGGTTGCACGGTGGGGGTTGGGCTAGACGCAATGGTTGGGGTTAGCGTGGGTTCAGGCGTCCGCGATGCCAACAAAGGCGTGGGGGAGAGGGTGGTGGTTGGCCCTTCAGTGGGTGTGTTAGTGATGATGACAACCGCTTGGCTATTCGGTTCAGGAGCCAGTGGTTCACAGGCTGTTACGCCTGCGACAATTGCCATCATCACCCAGAACAGTCGTCTGCTCATTAGTCAATTAGGTTGGTGACAACCGCTTTGACACCGGGTAGTTCAGCAATCATGCCTTTAATCTCATCGACATTGGCCCCTGCTGGTAGCTTCCCACTAAGCGACACCACCCCATAATTGATCCGTAGACGGATACCCATTGGCAACAGTTTGGCAACGGTCAAGCGCAGGCTTTCGTCGTCAAATAGTTCACTGTCATCGACCGCCATCACGCCCTCAATATCGGGGAGATTCTGCAAAAAGAGGCGTCGGTTGAGTTCAGAGTTGACATGACCAACGACCTTCACGACTCCGCTACGGACGCGGCAGGTGAACTGGGTTTGGGCCATCTTCAAGGGTTGATAGCTGCGAATCAAGCGATGAACGTCTTCTAAAATGTCCTCATCGGTGCGAATATAAACAACAGTTTCTTCCATACGAGTTCCCTCTTTCTCATTTATCCCCTATTGTAATGGGGTGTGGCCGGACTTGCCAGATTTGCGTTGGGTCATTTACTTGACTATAATGCTATGGGAACGATCAAACCTTCCCGGTAAAGGCACCCTCCTGCGATGTCTGTGGTTGATGAAATTAAAGCACGTCTCGATATTGTCGATGTCGTGTCGCGCTATGTCTCACTGAAAAAGGCAGGTCGCACATACAAGGCGCTTTGTCCGTTTCATGCGGAAAAGACGCCATCTTTTGTTGTCTACCCTGAATCTCAACACTGGCGCTGCTTTGGCTCCTGTGCTGAGGGGGGCGATATTTTTACCTTCGTCATGAAAATCGAACACCTCGATTTCCGTGACACCCTGCAAAAATTAGCGGGGCAGGCTGGCGTTGAGATTCATCAACAGTCTGATGAAGACCGTGCCCGCCAAGAAGCCGATGACCGTCTCCTGACCCTGTTGGACACCGCCGCCAGCCTCTATATGGAATATCTGCTGCATGAACCCGACGCCGCCCCTGTGCGTGATTATGTATTCGGCAAGCGTGGCTTAACCGAGGATACCGTGCGTCAATTTCAGTTGGGCTATGCACCCGATGAGTGGGATGTGGCCCTCAATCATTTTCGACGTTCCGGCTATAGTATTGATGAACTCATCGCAGCAGGCATGGCCTCTACTAATGACCAAGGGCGTGTCTATGACCGTTTTCGTCACCGCCTGATGATACCCATACGCGATGGACGTGGGCGTACCTTGGGCTTTGGGGCACGCGCCCTGTCCGATAACCAGCAACCCAAGTATTTAAACTCACCACAAGGGCCGCTATTCGACAAAAGCAAGCTGCTCTATGGCTTCGACCTTGCCCGTCGGAGCATCCGTGAGCAGGAGACGGTGATTGTGGTTGAGGGCTATATGGATGTGATTCAAGCTCACCAAGCAGGTTATGGCAATGTGGTCGCTCAGATGGGAACAGCCTTAACTGAGAGCCAAGTACGGCAATTGGCTAAACATGCTAACGGCCTCATTTTGGCCCTTGATACTGACGAGGCAGGCTTGAATGCAACCATGCGTGGTTTGGATGTCGTGCGCGAAAGTCTGACGCAGCAAAATGCCGTTTTTGATACCCGCAGCATGATGCGGAGTGCGGGTAAACTCTCACTCGATGTGCGTGTTTTGCGATTACCAAGAGGCAAAGACCCCGATGACTTTTTGCGGGCAACCCCTGAACAATGGCCTGCGGTGGTGGCGGGTGCCATCCCTTTGGTCGATTATGTGATAGATGTCGGCACCAAGCACCTAACACCCCAAGCGACTATTCAAGAGCGTGAGCAGGTTGCCCGTCAATTATTGCCGCTGTTGACTGCCACCGAAAATGACTTACACCGTCATCAGAACATCCAGCGCTTGGCGCTACGCCTGCGGATTGCCGAGCGTGATTTGGTTGCCCTTGTCAATGCCCGCAACGCAACTACCGCTCAACGAGTACCGCGTGCCACCCCCCATCAAAATCATCGGGCGGCCCCTTCTCGCAATTTACCCAATGGACATGCTTTGGAGCGTCATTGTATTGCCTCGTTGCTGCATCAACCTGCATGGCTGTTTAGCCTCAACCGCAAATTGCGTGAGATGGCGGGTAGTGACCCTATCGCTATGCCGCTCTTAGGACCACTCCATAGCGCTGACTTCAGCCGTGAAGACTATCGCACAGTCTTCAAACTGATTGAAACGGCCAATTATCAAGAAGATCCTTATATCTTCTTGAGCTATGAAGTGCCGTTGGAGATTGCTGAGGACATTGTGTTGGGTCTCGAAGTATTTGAAAAACAAGCGTCTCCGTTGCATACTACAGAATTAGCCAGTATTCTGCGCGAGGTGAACCATGCCGTCGCAGATCGTGAGCAGCTCGCTTTTTTAGTCGCAGGGCTGCAACTACGCCTTGAGCGTCTTAAACGTGAACGCAATGAGCGTTACTTCTTCACCAGCACCAATGAACAGGAGGTGTTGGAGACAGAGGAGCAAGAAAATATTCGCATGTATACCCGTGCCCAGCGCTTACTGGAACAAGCGGTTCGAGAGTTAACAGGCCGCCGCCAAAAATCAGGATAGGTGTATGACAGATCACGACAACCTTGAGGCGCTGCTCAAAAAAGGTCAGCGCGAGAAACAACTAACTGAAACGGACATCAAAACCCTCTTTGCCGACTTGGAAAGTGAGGAAGCACAGGCTTTCTTCCAACAACTTGACGAGATGGAAATCTCAGTTATTGGTGATGGTGAGGCCGACTTAGATGTCGAAGATGTTCTTGCTACCACTGACGCTGAAGACGAGTTGGATGACGAGGAAGACGAGGCGGAAGTTGTGGACGATGACCCCGACCTCAAAGAGACACTCTCTGAACTCGGGATTGAGCATGTTGGGGATGAACTCAACCTGACCGCCGATGTGGATGTCGATGATGAGGCCGATGATGATGTCGTCGCCTTAGCGGATGACCCAGTACGGATGTATCTCAAAGAGATTGGGCAGGTCGAACTACTCGATTCTAACCGCGAGACATGGCTCTCTGTGCAGATTGTCGCAGTGGCGCTGCTCAACGAAGTTGTTGAAGCACTCGCCGAGGAGTCCGAAACCGATCCCCTATCCATTCTGTTCACCCTTTATCGCTATGTCAGCACCAGTTGGGCCGAGGTTGAGCGACGGGCCAAGAACTTCAAGATTGAAGCCCCTGACTTTGAACTCATTGGCGCGGAAATCATGAATCTCCGCCTTGAGTGGGATGAGGACACCCCCTCCTATGTCCGTCTCTACTTGTTACAGGGGGCATGGGGCCGCAGCAATGATTGGGATACATTGGCTTACCGCCTCTTTGAGGTCTTCCATGCCTTTTATCTGATGCCTTCTGAAGTGCAGACGTGGGTTATTGAGTTCTATCGGATGCAGAATCGTCTCCCTTCAGAGGATGAATTTACAGCATGGGCCATGACTGAGGCCGACTATCTCAGCTACAAAGCAGGCGAAGAGTTCACCAGCGCCATGTTCCGCGGCAACCAAGCTGCTGAAGTCCTGACCCGTGCCAATCTGCGCTTGGTGGTCAGCATGGCAAAGCGTTACATTGGGCGCGGCATTAGCTTCCTTGATTTGATTCAAGAGGGCAATATCGGCTTGTTGCGGGCTGTGGAGAAATTCGACCACACGAAGGGCTATAAATTCAGTACCTATGCTACATGGTGGATTCGCCAAGCTATTAGCCGTGCCATTGCCGACCAAGCCCGCACTATCCGCATTCCTGTTCACATGGTCGAAACCATCAACCGCCTGATGCGTATCCAACGTAAGCTTATACAAGAATTAGGTACCGAGCCGAGCATGGAGCAGTTGGCCCTTGAGGTCGGCTTTTTGACCGAGGAAGAAACCGACCAGATTCGGGTTTCTCTGGAAAATGGCGAAAAGCTTGACCCCGAACTCAAGCGCAAATTGCAGCGTGCCGCCAGCAAAGTCCGCCGTATCTTGCGAATTTCTCAGGAGCCAATGTCTCTTGAGATGCCTGTTGGTCAAGAAGATTCGAGCTTACTGGGTGATTTCATCGAAGACGATAAGCTGATGAGTCCCGTTGAGGCCGCCGCTCGGCAACTCCTCAAGGAGCAATTGCGTGGGGCGCTCGGCATCTTAAACGACCGTGAGCGCGAAGTGCTGGAATTGCGCTTCGGCTTAAAGGATGGCCGCGAACATACTCTAGAGGAAGTGGGGCAGTATTTCGGTGTCACCCGTGAGCGTATTCGCCAAATTGAGGCCAAAGCGCTCCGCAAATTGCGCCACCCCAACCGCAGCCGTCCCTTGCGTGACTATTTGGAACTATGACACACCAACACTATCGGCGACCCCCACTCAAACGTCATGCTGGCGGTGCTTATGACCACCTCAGTTTAAGCGAGGTGGGTCTTGGACGGTTGGCGCAACTGATTCTCATGGTCTTGGCCCTCTTTCCGATTGTCGGCCTCGTCATGGGTACCTACTACCAAGAGCAAGATCACTACGCCACGCGCTCCTTTGGGCGCTTATTGATGGCCTATGCGGTGGTCTTGCACTTCATGTATTTTTGCGTCCTGTGCCCCATGACCTTGTATCTGACGATAACCTAGCGAGGGGCCATGATTACAGGCTTGCAGTATATTCCTGCCTATCTATCGGCTGAGGGGCAGGCGTCTTATCTTGCTACCGTCGATAGCCAACCTTGGCTTAGTGACCTCAAGCGACGTGTTCAGCACTACGACTACCGCTACGATTATCAGCGCCGCGCCCTTGATGAAAGCCTCTACTTGGGTACTTTGCCGGAATGGGCCGCCACGGTTGCACACCGACGGTTATGCCCCCCCAACTCCCCAACCAACTTATCGTCAATGAGTACCTACCGGGACAGGGTATCGCCTTGCACATTGATTGCCAGCCCTGCTTTGGCGATACCATCATCTCGCTAACCTTGGGGTCTGGTTGCATCATGGATTTTCGCCATACCCAAAGCCAAACCCATATCCCCGTTTGGTTAGAGGTTGGGAGTTTAGTCACCATGCAAGGTGAAGCTCGCTATGAGTGGAAGCATGGCATTGCGGCCCGCAAAACTGATGTGGTTGAAGACCAGAAGGTGCCACGCGGACGGCGCGTTTCCTTAACCTTCCGCACAGTAGTCTTAACTTAGCCACTCCTTAGCCTAATCTCATCACCCACCCAAATAGCCCTATCATCACTATCAACGATGATGGAGGGCTTATCCAATGACTTTTATTCCCAATACGATGAAGATGCTGGTTGAATATATGCGCCTGAAGCAACCGCCAATGGATTTTAGTGTGGCGGGTTCGGCATCCCCGCGTTTTCCCAGTGTAATCGGCTACAATCTTGCAGGTCGGCGCTTTCACCTACCCAAGGATTTTGGTGCCAAGCCCACCATTGCCCTGATTGCCTTTGAAGAATGGCAGCAGAATCTGGTTGATACATGGCTCCCTCACATGGATGGGCTAATCCAAGACTATCCCCATGCCCAGTATTTTGAGCTACCGACTATTTACACGATGTCGCCTATTGGTCAGGCCACCCTTGATATGTGGATGCGTCTCGGTATCCCTGACCGTGCCGCCCGTGAGCGCACCATCACTCTCTATTTGAGCGTCGAATCCTTCCTGCAAACGCTACGGCTGCCAACTAACCAACAAATCTATACATTACTATTGGATGCAACAGGCACGGTGCGCTGGCAGGTGGCTGGCCCCTATGCTACTGACAAAGAGGCATCTTTGCGGGCGGCTTTGGATGTGCTGACCGCTAACGGTGTGTAAGGATTAAACAAGAACGTCTGTTGAAGCCATTGGTTGCCTCAGATATAATCTTTGCTTAATTGAAGTGAAATAGTGAGGTTTTTATCCGATGGCCTTGACCTTACAAGATGTGATTCTCAAGCTCCACAATTTCTGGTCGGAGCAAGGGTGTGTGATTTGGCAGCCGTATAATATCCAAGTGGGGGCGGGTACCAATAACCCTGCGACGTTGCTGCGTGTATTGGGGCCAGAACCTTGGCGGGTCGGCTATGTTGAACCAAGCGTCCGCCCTGATGATGGTCGTTATGCAGAAAACCCCAACCGGATGCAGACGTTTTTTCAGTACCAAGTTATTCTCAAGCCCGACCCCGGTAACTCACAGGAACTGTATCTGGAAAGCCTAAAAGCGATCGGCATCGACCCTCGCCAGCAAGACATCCGCTTTGTCGAAGATAACTGGGAAAGTCCTGCCCTTGGGGCATGGGGTCTCGGCTGGGAGGTTTGGCTCAATGGTCAAGAAATCACCCAGTTCACCTATTTTCAACAAGCAGGCGGCTTACCCCTTGACCCTGTAGCGGTGGAAATCACCTATGGCCTTGAGCGCATTGTGCTGGCTTTGCAGGGCGTTGATGCGGTATGGAATATGGAATTTCATGATGGCATCCTCTATGGTGATGTCTTCCGCCAAAGCGAGATTGAGCATTGCCGCTATTATTTTGAGATTGCCGATGTCGAGGGTCTCAAAGTGGTGTTCAATACTTACGAGGCCGAATACCGTCGGGCATTGGAGGCTGGGGCCGTCATTCCTGCTTATGACTACATTTTGAAATGTTCCCACCTCTTTAACGTGCTGGATACACGCGGTGCCATTGGGGTTACTGAACGCGCCTATTACTTCCGCCGTATGCGTGACATGACCCGTACCATTGCCCGCGCCTTCCTTGACCAACGCGCTGCCCTAGAATATCCCTTAGTTGAGCGCATGAAACATTGGCAGGTAGCTGAAGCCGAGCGCACCGTAGCCGCCATGCCGTCAGATCCCGCTATGCCTGCGGATTTCTTACTCGAAATCGGTGTCGAGGAAATGCCTGCGGCGGATGTCGATGCTGCTCTTGCTCAATTGCGTGAGAGTGTTCCCAGCCTACTGGCGGCCTTGCGCCTGAGTCATGACGGGGTAAAGGTCTTTGGTACTCCGCGTCGGTTAGCGGTGCTGGTGCGTAACCTCGCTGCTCGTCAAACCAATGAAGTGCAGGAATTCCGAGGCCCGCCCATTGACCGCGCCTATGATGCCAATGGCAATCCCACCCCTGCTGCGGAAGGTTTCGCCCGCAAACAAGGCGTCAACGCCAGCGACTTGATTAAGCGCGAAGTGGGTGACCAAGCTTATGTCTATGCCGTCGTGGAGATGGTGGGGCGGCCTGTGACCGAGGTCTTGGTCGAAGAAATGCCCAAACTCATCGCCAAGATCAAATTCGAGAAGGGTATCCGCTGGAATGCGTCGGGCGTGATGTTTTCACGGCCTTTGCGCTGGTATGTGGCTCTCTATGGTGACCAAGTGCTGCCCTTTAGCTATGCGGGTGTCTATAGCGATAATCTGACTCGTGGTTTGCGTCCCTATGACTCCCCTGTGATTCGGATTGCTGACCCCAGTCACTATCTAGACGTGATGCGCGAGCAAGGCATTATTCTTGACCGTGACGAGCGTCGCCAAGCTATTTGGGAACAAGCCCAAGCTATTGCCCAAGCGGTGGGTGGGCGTATTCCTGATGATCCTAGCCTCTTGGATGAGGTGACCAACTTAGTCGAGCGGCCCACCTTGCTACGGGGCCAATTCGATGAGCGTTTCCTTGAACTGCCCCGTGAGGTGTTGGTCACGGTCATGCGGAAGCACCAGCGCTATTTTGCGGTGGAGGACGACATGGGTCGCCTGATGCCCTATTTCATTACGGCCCGCAATGGGGATGCTGAACACATGGAGAACGTCGTTCATGGTAACGAGCATGTCTTGATTGCCCGTTTTTCCGATGCCGCGTTCTTCTATCGTGAAGACATCCAACACCCTCTTGAATCCTATTTGCCACGCCTGCATACCTTGACCTTTCAAGAGCAGCTTGGCTCTATGCTGGATAAAAACGAGCGTATCCATGCTATGGTGGAGGCTTTTGCCGATTTGGTTGGGGCTGCCGAAGATGTGGTACCCATCACCAAGCGGGCCGCGCATCTTGCTAAGGCCGACCTTGCTACTCAGATGGTTGTGGAACTCACTTCATTGCAAGGTGTAATGGGTCGTATTTATGCCGAAAAAGGTGGTGAAGAACCTGAAGTCGCTAATGCTATTTTCCAACATTGGCTCCCACGTGGTGCCGATGACATCTTGCCGAAGGGTGCGCCGGGGGTTTTGCTGGCACTGCTTGACCGTCTCGATAGCTTGGTAGGTCTCTTTGCTGTTGGCCTTGCTCCAACTGCGGGCGCGGACCCCTTTGCTCTGCGACGTGCTGCCTTGGGCGTGATTCAAATCCTACTCGATCAAAACCTCGAACTAGATTTAGTTGAAGCGGTGGACTTAGTGGCGGGCTTCCAGCCTATTGAGGTTACTCCAGAGGCCAAGGCCGACGTACTGACCTTTATTGCGGGGCGTCTGCGGGTCGTTCTCAATGAGCAAGACTATCCTCATGACGTGATTGAAGCCATTCTTGCCGAACAAGGCCATAATCCGGTGCGTGCCTTGGAGGGTGTACGTGAATTGCAACGCTGGCTAGACCATGAGGAATGGACGCATATCCTCGATAGTTTTGCCCGTTGTGTGCGGATTGTGCGTGACAAACCCGCGTATGACCTTCACGCCGAGCGCTTTACCGAGGAGGCCGAAAAGGAACTCTTTGAGGTCTATATGCGGGCCAATCGTAGCATCCATCGTGGCATCCACAACGTTGACCGCTTCCTCTCGGCATTCGTAACGATGATTCCCAACGTGACCTTCTTCTTTGATGAAATTTTGGTTATGCACGAGAATCAGCAAATCCGTGAGAATCGCCTCGCCCTCCTGCAGCATATCGCAGGCATGGCAAAGGGTCTCGCGGATATGAGCCAGCTACAAGGCTTCTAAACGGATTGCCAAGCCCGTTCCTGAGTGAGCGGGCTTTTAATTTTCATCATGCAAGGGAATCCACGCCCCAAAGATACTGCCCGATGGCGTGGCAGCTTTGTAATAGACCTCTCCACCATGGCGTTCAATTACCGACTTGACCAGACTCAAGCCCAGCCCCGTTCCTTTGATGTTCTCAGTGCCGGGTGCGTTGGCACGGTAGAAGCGCTCAAAGAGGCGGCCTCGGCGTTCTTCCGGTACGCCATAGCCGTTGTCCTCTACCTCAAAATAAAGGCGTTGTGCCTCACTCCAAACGCGCACGGTGATTTTACCACCATCGGGTGTGTATTTGATGGCGTTGCTGATAAAGTTGCTATAGGCTTGCTGCAACTGAATCTCGCTCCCATGTACCATGAGGCTCATCGGGGGTAGGTGGAGGTTGTAGTCATGTTGATGCTGCTCGGCATGGGCGCGGAAGGTAGCGGTTACCTTATGGAGCAGCAAGACACTATCAAATACTTGCCATGCACTAACCTCTTGGCTCTCAATCCGCTCCAAATTGAGCATGTCTTCCAACAGGCTTTGCATTTCTTGAGCCGCCTCTTTGACACCCGTCAGTAGTTTGGTTTGGGTAGGCAGTACATCATCGCCTGCTTCTAACAATGCCAAACTAAAATAGATACGCGAGAGGGGGGTGCGGAGGTCATGCGAGGCCATTCGTATCATCTCGGACTTGATTTGCTCCAATTGGCGCACACTGGCAAAGAGCAGCGCCTTTTTGAGCGCTCCAGTCACACTTCCGGCAAGGTTGCGTGCCAACACAATTTCATCGCCCCGAAAATAGCGGTTATAGCGGCTCTCGCAAAGTACCAACATGCCCAATAGATTGCTTTCATCCAGTAAGGGAACAAAAAGTGCAGATTTGCAACCCCATTCAGTGAGTAACTCATGGTAGGGTGGCTCGGCTTCGCTGAGATGGTATTGCATAATTTGAATATAGAGCGAGGCTCGCAACTCGCCATATTGTGCCATTGCCAACACTTGTTTGGCATGGGGTGGGGTATCTGGCATACCATCTGCTATAAATGAAGTCCCGATGCTCATGGTGTTGGATTTATACTCATATTCGCAGAAAAATGCGCTTGACCCATCCAACAGAACCGTCAAGGCCGCTATTGCCGCGTCGGTCACTTCTTTTTGCCCAATATGGCGCGAAATGTCGGTACTGAGTTCATAAAGCCGATCCATCTGCAAGGCTTGGTAATGGGCGCGTTGATAGATGCGTGTTTTCTCAAGGGCAGCAGCAGTGCGTTGGGCCAGTTGAATCAAAAAATCCCAATCGGCTTGATCGCAGCAAAAACCGACGGGTACATTTTCCAGCACAATCAGTCCCGCCGGCTTGCCTTGTACAATCAACGGGAGCAGCATTTGGGCGAAGGTGCTGTTTTCTTCTTGATGAAAGAGGGGCGCACTTTCTTCGAGTGATTGCGCTAACAAGGGATACTGCCCCAAATTGCTTAAGGGTATAGGTGCTTGCAGCATGGTATAGTGTCCGACGCTCGCCAATTGTTGCAGGCGCTGGGTCTCTTCCTCCACCCACGCAATTACACAGCCCGAAGCCGCCGTTAACCGCATCGCTGTATCCATTGCTAGATTCAGCACACGGTCAATGTTGAGGGTATAGCCCAATTCACGGTCAACCCGTGCCAGAATCTGTTGATCCTCGATAATTCGCGCCAGATGTTCTTGGTTGTGTTCGGGCGACCCCTGCATCTTGGTGCGGCTAATGGCGTAGTTAATCGAGTTCTTTAGGATAGGGAGGGTAATCTGATCCCAAATGAGATAGTCTTGTATCCCTGCGCTAAAGGCTTTGATGGCGAGACGTTCATTGGCTTGATTGGCAATCGCCACCACCGGAATTGTTGGGGCATGGGTACGTATCCAGTCAATCAGATTGACCTTAACCACGCCCACATCAATGAGGATGATGTCAATGGGTTGGCGTGATAATACGAGCGGGGCTTCATCTAAAGCGTGGACATGTAGTAAGGTGACGCTTTCATTGAGCAGGCCTCGCAGCCGTAGTACATATTCGTTTCGGTGTTCGATGAAAAGTATGGTTTGCATGGTAATAATAGTCCACAGGATGAACCCTGTGGACTATTATATTCATATTTCTATTGGATGACGACCTGATCTTGGTGGACAAATACAGCGCCACCGTTGGCGGTCACCCGCAGGCGGAAGGTGTAGGTTCCGGGGCTTGTGATGGTCACTGTTGTGGTGCCATTGAAACCAACCGGACTATAACCACTTCCCGTATCGAGTTCCACCGACATGGCATTACTCACATTCCACGTAATGACAATGTTGATGATTTCATCAATCTGGTCGAGGTCTACCCCAAAATTAATGCCAACGACATCTACAGAGGCGTTTGCAAAGTAGTTATCACCCAAGGCACCAACGGCACGCAGGGCATAGTTCTTGTTGCCTGCGGCAACGGGGCAGTCAGCTTGGCTGCCACTCGCGGCTACTGGTACTTCACCGGCACCAAAGTTGATAAAGACCGCCGTCGCACTGCTGACATTCCAACTGACCGTTGTACAGGTACCGAGTTCGATGGTGGTTGGGTTGGTGCTGATACTCAGACTGGGGATATTGTAGACCTGTAGGGTGGTTGTCTTGGAGACGCTGCCACCATTGCTGGCTACTGCACGCAACGTGTAAGTATAGCTGCCTGCACTTGGCTCAGAATGCGGGGTGCTGCCGGGATTGCCCACTGGAGCCTCACCACCACCAAGGTTGAGGAAGGTCGCGCTAACATTGCCACCCACGCTCCAACTAACGGTTGTGCCATTTCCAACATAGACTTGGCTAGGACTGGTGCTAAAGGTGATAGTTAGAACCTCAACGCTGGTATTGGCAAAGTAGTTATCACCCAAGGCACCAACGGCTCGTAAGGCGTAATTCTTGGTACCTGCCGCGCCGGGGCAATCTTGCTGGCTACCACTGGCGGCGACGGGTACTTCGCCCGCGCCAAAGTTGATAAAGACCGCGCTGGCATTTGTGACATTCCAACTGACCGTTGTGCAGTTTCCTGCCAAGACCGCAATGGGGCTGGCGCTGAAGCTGTTGATGGTTGGTGTACTAAAGACCTGTAGGGTGGTCGTCTTGATCACATTTGTTCCATTGGAGGCCGTGGCCTGTAAGGTATAGGTATAGGTGCCTGCGCTGGCCTCAACTCGCGGGGCACTGCCGGGGTTAGCTACCGGATTAAAGCCCGACCCCACATTGAGCGCCACTGCTGAGACATTGCCCGTCACATTCCAGCTAATGGTCGTGCCATTTCCGACATAGACTTGGCTGGGGCTGGTGCTGAAGGTGATGGCTAAGACCTCAATATCAGTCGAGCCGAAGAAATCAACACCGAGGAAGCTGACCGCTCGTAAGTCATAGGTCTTGGTGCCTGCTGCGCCGGGGCAATCTTGCTGGCTGCCACTCGTGGCAACGGGTACCTCGCCACTGCCAAAGTTGATATACACAAACTCGGCATCGCTGACATTCCAACTGACGGTAGTACAACTGCCTGTTGCGACGGCGTTGGGGCTGGCGCTAAAGCTATTGACCACTGGATTGTTATAGACATTGGCGGTCACAGTTGTGGTGCGGGTGCCGCCGAGGGGACTGGTGGCCCGTAGACTGTAGGTCTTCAAGCCAGCCGTAGCCGGGAACACGCTTTGGTTCCCACTACTGGCAACCGCTATAAAGCCCGCGCCTGTGTTCAACTCAACCAAGGTGGCATTGGCGACATCCCATGCCAGCACAATCTCGCCACCGACGAGTACCTCATTAGGGGTAGCCGTGAAGCTATTGAAGGCCATTACCTCAGCAGTGGTCGAAGTGGTGAAACTTTGCCCCACAAATGAGATGCCGCGCAGGGTGTAGGTCTTGGTGCCGGGGTTGCTATGGCAGACCGAGGTCGAACCGTTGAGGGCAACGGGTACCTCGCCCCCACCCGTGTTCAGATACACCAGTTGGGCATATTGGCTAGTCCATGTGACGGTTGTGCATTCACCCGTCAATAGGGTAGTGGGGTTGGCATTCAAGGTCAACAACACCTCGCCAATGACCACATCCACATCCACTGTATACGAGAAGGGTTGGTCGCTTTCGGAGACCACATCAAGGGTATAGGTGGTGATGCCCGTGCGTCCGGGGCAAACGCTACGGCTGCCATTTTCTGCAACGGGGTCGCCTTCCAAATAGACCTCGGCGGCATATAGTGTTGTCCAATTCAATGTGGCGCAATCACTGAGGGCAATCAAGGTGGGCGTAGCGGTAAAGGTCACTTCAGGGAAGGGGTTGACCTCTACAATAGCAGTGCGCCGCACACTATCCCCACTTGGTGCCAACGCCTCCAGTGCATAGGCATAGGTGCCTGCTAAGTCAAAGCACAGGGTTCGATTGCCTGTCGCACTGACAGCCTCATTGCCCAAACCCATATCAAAGAAGACTTGAGTGGCCCCAGCCGTATCCCAATACAGCGTCGAGCATTCGCCGGGGTGTAGGGTGGTTGGCTCGGCATAGAAATCCATCGCCAGACCTTCGGGCAGTAACACCTCAACCGTGACTTCGCTAGTGACAGCAGGGTCATCGGTGAGCGCTACCGCCTGCAATTCATAGGTGGTTGTCTCTTCGGGGCAGACTTCCAAGGTATTGATGAAGGGCGCTAATTCGCCGTCGAGATAGGCTTCCATTGCATCTGTGATTTCCCATGACAGGGTGGTGCATTCCCCAAAGGTGATGCTCTCGTTCGCCGCGCTAAAATCAACGGTTGGTGGGACTGGCACCCAAGGCTCCGGAATATCGACGGGTTCCGGCAATTGGGTGGGTAGCGATGCTGCCAGTTCAAGGATGGGGCCGCTAATCGGTTCAACCTTGCCTGCGCCGGGGCAATCACTGGCATCATCAGTTAAGGGCAGTGTCAATTGAGCGCCTTTGGGCAAGAGAACTTCATCCGTCACGTTCACATGCCCGTCTATATTGGCAACAGTTTGGCAGGTTTGGGCTTGATTAACGGTCAAGAAGGCCGTACTCCCGACCCGCATCTGCACATTATTGACCATCAAGTTGGCGGTCTCACCCGTAGGGGTTTGAATCAGCAGGCCCGACGGAGCCGCTTGACAGAGCGCATCTTCATCCATCCGCAGTGTGAAGGACTGCATGGGGGCGACATAGGCATCTTCGGCATTGTCCATCACCAGCAAGTCATCCCCACCGCATTCAAGGGTGCCTTCTTCCGCGAAGACCCACCCTCGCGCTGAACGTACCCAACGCCCATTGGAAGTTATGCCATAGACCTCTACTGAGGCATCACGGTCTAAAACATCCACAATTGGGAAGGATTGACCGGGGCCAGTCCGCATGTTGAAGTTACCATTGCTGGTGTTGGTGAAGGTGCAGGTGGGGACATCGGCTGTCGCTGTCACGACTGGTTCAAGCTCAACCCCACCAAACAGCACAATCCGCATCCCGTCGTTGGCATCGGGCAGGTCGGCCTGAATATCCATCAAGACAATACCCCAATCGCCTGTTTCTGGGTCAGCAGGGCGGGTAATCATGGCCTCAAGGGCTGTTACAGGGATGATGTCGCCGGAGACATCAAAGAAATAGCTGTCGTCGTTGAGTGTCGCACTTACCGTTGCATGCCCATAGCACACCTCATTGCGACCCAGTGAAACGCAGTTGTTCGCTACTAACTCTAGCGCCTCATTCACCAACGTATCGCAGGTGCCACCAGCTTGTGCTAGGACGGGGGCGGGTTGGGGATTGGGTGTAAGTTCTGATTGTGCTGTAAAGGCCGCGAGCATAATGAATAGAAACAGGAATGATAGCCTCAAATAACGCGGCATGGAGAATCCTTTCGTCTCATGTATTCCACTATTGTAGCATAGAGCAAGGGTGAGATTTACTCCTCTTCTTCTGGTTCATTGTCAGGGCAGCCACCATTGTCAGTGGAGCCAAATTCAAAGGGGCAGAAATCCTCATCATCGGTTAATCCGTCCCCATCACTATCGACACTGCCCTCATCTTGAGGACAGCCGTCATTCTCAAAATCCCCGTACTCAAAGGGGCAGAAATCCTCATCATCAGTTAATCCATCCCCATCACTATCGACACTGCCTTCGTCTTCAGGACAACCGTCATTCTCAAAGTTGCCATACTCGAAGGGGCAGAAGTCTTCGTCGTCGGTTAGGCCGTCCCCGTCGCTATCAACATCGAGATCATCCAATAGCCCGTCCAGACACGCTTCATCGTAGAATCCGGTATCGGAGTCATAGCATTCATCATAGTACGAATCATATTCCTCTATACAAGAGTCGTCATAAGTGTCCGTTTCGGGGTCGTAACATACCTCAAAGGGGTCGCTAAAGACTTTATCCAGACACGCTTCATCATAATCCCCCAACTCCTCGTCATAGCAAATATCATAAGGGTCGGTGTAGTATTCCTCAAGGCACGCTTCATCGACTTCACCCGTGTCGGGGTCGGCACAGAAGCTATACGGGTCAGCGTACAGGCTATCGAGACAATCTTGGTCATAGTCGCCTGTGGCATCATCATAACAGACCGCGAAGAAATCAGTGAACTCGTCGGTCTCGACGACCTCATCCCATACCTCAAAATCCACGTACAGTGTTTCGCCCATGATATTACTGGTTGGGCTAGGGCGGCTGGCTTCACCTTCATCATTGAAGCGCACAGTGGTTTGATTGCCGGGGCGCACGGCCCGCGTGGTGTCGGCTGAGGTGACTTTAACATTGCCTTCGAGGTTGCTGATGGTTAGGCGGTCATTGTCCTGCCGTAGCGTGATATAGGCCGTACTGCCGACGCTCAGTTCCACGTTGTTGATAACGAGATTAGCGGTCTTCCCCTTGGGTGATTGAATGAGTAGCCCTGCTGGAGCCGACTGACAGGTGGCGTCATCAGTCATTTGTACAGTGAAAGCCTGCATGGGAGCCGTTGCCACAATCGCATCTTCGCCTGTTGTAACGTTGAGACTCGCTATGTCACAATCGGTATCGACTACTGATGCGGCTACCCAACCCCGCGCTGTATAGTACCATGTGCTGGCTTCATTGCGCCCAATGGCCGTTAGTTCTGTGCCTCCATCAAAAATATCCACCGCACTGAAGCTGGTATCGGGGCCAGAACGGATGTTGATATTGTTGGCGGTGGTGTTGCTCAGGGTACAGGTTGGTATAGTGGCGGAGGCTTCCACTTGATTATCAACTGTGACCCCGCCATAAAACAGCAGCCGCACTGACCCGTTGCTGCTATCGGGCAAGTCGGCTTGAATATCCATCAACACTATGCCCCATTCGCCACTCTCCGGGTCGGCGGGGCGGGTGATGAGGGTCTCGATGATGTCTACGGGGATAATATCGCCGGGAGCATCGAAGAAGTAGCTATCATCCCGCAATATGGTGCTAACTGGGCCATTGCCAAAACAGGCTTCATTGCGCCCAATACCGCTACAGACGCTGGCAATCTCAGCAATGGCTTGTTGAATAAGGGTGTCGCAAGTGGCTGTATCATCTTGGGCTAGGGTGGTAGGCAACGATGTAGTCGGCTTGGCAAGCACCATTAGCATCAGAATGCCGAACAATAGACCAAAATGTGTTTTACGCATCAGGATATTCCTTATCTCTTATGGGGTATTTGATACCATAATATTGAATTGCTCTTGTTGGGCGGCTGAGAGTGGGCGAGTGAGGCAGCAGCCCTGTACGGTTTGAATGAGCGCCTCCAAGTTCGGCCATGCTTGCCAGACCCGTACCCGCCCATTGCGACCTACGCTTAAGATTTCGGTGCCATCCGCATTGAAGGATGCGGACAGAATTACATTATTATCTTGATGTCGTAGCACTTCGACGCCATCGGGTATATCCCACAGCCGCAACAACCCGCTATGGCCCCATGTCAGTAAGCGCAGGCGATCATTTTGGATTGTCCACGCCACGCCTTGGGTACCGCCAACCTCATTCACACGGAAGACAAGGTTCCCCTCGGTATCCCACACGAAAATCTCATCTTCGATAGCGGCGGCAATATAGCGTTCATCGGGGCTATAGCGCACCTTATCCCGCACGGGAAATTCACGATTGCCCGTTAGAAACAAGATTCGCTCGCCGTTCTGGGCATTCCAAATGTTGACATCACCATTGAAGCCCCCGCTGAGGAGTTGGGTGCCTGCCTCGTTCCATGTCACGCGCAGGGGTTGGCGCTGTTCGGTGTCCATCGTGACACGCGCCGTTAGTTCCTGCCCTTGCGGATTAGCGGGGAGGCTCCATAGTCGGATGGTGTTATCAGAACCCGCCGTTGCCAGCACTTGGCGCTCGGCATGGTAAGCAACGTCATTGAGTTGGCTCGTGTGGCCTGTCAGGGTGGCTTGCACTTGACCTGTCTCGCCATCATGCCACACCACGTCCCCCTCGGCATAACTCACGAATAAGCCGATTTCTGTCCAGAAGGCACCATTAGCTGGGATGGGGTCAGGGATGTTATACAGTTCGGCTTGGCTCTCAAAATCCCAGACTTGACCCACGCCATTATCGACATAAGTCAAGACCTGCGACCCGTCGGGACTCCACACCGCCCGCCACCGCAAGCGCTCAGGGTTCGGCAATTCAAGTACCTCGCCTGTTGCCAAATTCCAGCGGCGCGGGATGCCATCTTGTCCAGTCGTGATAACCGTCGTTTCATCCAGCCAGCGTGCATAATCCAGATAGCCCCGCGGCCCACCATAGTCATAGAGCAGGCCCGTGCCAAGGGGTAGCCCATTCTCGCTGAAGATCTCCCATTGGCGCACGGTTCCATCTTGGCTATAGCTAATCAGGTGGCGCTCGTCTTGCCACAGCAGCCCTTTGATGCGGTTGATATGCCCATAGAGGCTGGTCGCCAAGCTACCATCAACGGCATTCCAAACCCGAATCCCGAAGCTAATATCGGTGGTTGCCACGATGTCATCATTGAGCCATGCCGCATTGAGGATATTGGCCTCTTGACCCTGCAAACTGGCGAGACGGCTGCCGGATGCAAGGTCATAAATCGCCGCGCTCCCATCGTTCTGCCACACCAAGACACTCGCAGCACTGGGAGCCAATCCGATTCCGTTAATCGCTGACGTACCCGACCCAAGCGTGACCACGCTGCCATCCGTAATCGACCACACCCGCGCTAGGCCATCATCCCCCCATGTGATAAAGCGCTCCGCATCGATAAACTGCACACCGTCAATGACTTGGGTATGCCCTTCCAAGCGGATGGGGTCATCGGTCATATTCCAATAACTGGCCGTGAAATCACTCAAGGCGATAGCAAGGCCCGCACCAGTGGCCGACCACGCTATGTGTTCAATGGTATGCCCCACATCAGCAGGCGTAAGCGTCAATGTTTCCTCGGTGCCGGGATTCCATACCAATAACAGCGTGCTATCCCATGCCGCGAGCCATGCCCCATCTGGTGACCATGCCGCCCCAACGACAGGTGTTTCAAAGGGGCGTAGTTGGGTGGTGCTATTGGCGCTTGGCTCCCAGACCCGCACAGTGGTTCCGCTACATAGCGCTACTAATGCCCCGTTGCTGGTTGCACAAGTCAACGCTTCTTCGCTGGTCTGGCTGTATTGGATGGCGGCCCCATCCCAGATAATGACCTGTCCACTGTCATAACTCAACAATTGCCCATCTGTCAGCCATTGGATGCCTTGTACCGTGCTGCTATGCCCTTCCAGTTCGGTGCTGTTGCTGAGGGTCATATCGGTGATGAGTAGGCCCTGTCCCGCAATTGCCAACTGCTCACCTTGAGCCGCTACTGTTGTGATAGAAGTCATGCCAAAGGGGTCGAGAAAGGCCCGTTCAAGGCTGGCCTGTACCCCTTGGGTTAGGGCGAACTCGGCTTGGGGGGTATAGGGACGCGGGTTGTCCCCACTGGGCAGCGCCCGCAACGCCAACAGCAGACTGGCTACGGGGTCTTTATCGAGTTGTTCCCGCGAGATAATCGACATCAGGCGCGAAGAATCCGTTAGGGCGATATTGCGCTGATCGACGGCCTGATTTTCCGCCGTTGCCCGCAAGTATGACTCGGCGATAGCGGTGGCTTCATTTTGCTCGGCGGCATCCCGTGCCTCGACCGCTTCTCCGCGTGCTGTCAATGCCACCACTGCGAGAATGGAGGCCACCACTGCCGCCACTACAAAGACGCCCACCAAGGCTGTCAAGATACGACGGTTACGGCGTTCTAGCGCCAACTCACGCGCACGGCGGGCCTCGTCTTCAGCTATTAAGCGGTCACGCTCGGCAAGGCTGGTGTGGGTATAGGCTGTTTCCTCGTCGCTGAGGGTCAGATTGCCCGCTTCCAGTAAGGTCTGGAATTGCTGCAATCGGGTACCACTGGCGAGGAAGCTACTATCGCGCCCGCTTCTAAGCCATTCTTGGGTGGCCTGCGCCAGCCGTTGCTGCACCCGCACATCATCGCGGTTATCATCTAACCAGCCCCGCAAGCGTTGCCATTGGCGGATGAGGGCCTCGTGGGCGACCTCAACAGTGGGGTCACGGGTCACAGGGTCGTTGTCAAAGGTGAGTAGACGATAACGGCTATACAGGTCAATCACGCTGTTGGCGGCTTCATCCCCAATCGACATCAAGTCGGCCTGTAATACACGGCGTCGGGTGTCCTCGGTGCCTTCGCCCAAGGTCACCAAGCGCAGGAAGATTTGCCGCACCAATTCCTGTTCAGCCGCGCCCAACTGGATGTATAGCTCCTCAGCCCGCCGTGCCAAAGCTCCTAGCACTCCGCCTGATTCTTGATAAGCCGCAATGGTGAGGTTCTTGCCCTTGCGCCGTTCAAAGACCTCGGTTAGGGCATATTGCAGCAATGGCAGAGCGCCCGGTTGCTCGCTGACTTCAGTGACAATCGCTGATACCAACGCGGCTTCAACACTGATACCCACATGGGCGGCTGGCCCGATGATGGCCTCCTCCATTTCCTCACGGCTCAGGGGCAACACAACCTCGCTACGGGTGCGAATCAACTCCCCAAAGCCGGGATATTGTAGCGGGCGGTCAAAGAAGTCGGCTCGCATCGTAATCACCAAGCGAAGGCGGCTGGCATGGTTGGAGGCGGCGACCAGCAGGCAGTTGAGGAAATGGGCGCGGCTGGCTTCATCATCGCTTTGGGTAAAGACTTCCTCAAATTGGTCAATGACCAACAGTAACTCGGAGTCATCATTGGGCAAAATACGCCCTACTGCCTCTAATAGGCCGTTCTCATTCAGTTTCAATTTTTCGAGTAAATTGGGGTGCCGCCCACTTGCGACGCTTAATAAGGTCGATTCTAGCTCTTGATAGGGGTTGCTGCCCGGCACCATCTCACAAATAAACCACTGCGTCTCTTTACGGAGGGTTGGCACCAATCCGGCCTTGACTGCGCTGGATTTACCACTCCCGCTAGGGCCAATGACTGCGAGAAAGCGGTGTGCCTTGATATGTGTCAACAAACGCTCGACCAGCACCGACCGTCCATAGAAGTCGCTCGCGTCGGCTTCCTCAAAAGGTCGTAGCCCTTTATAGGGGTTGCCAATGCTCGGCTCCACCAAGGTCTTGAGGATGATAGTATCAACCCCATCTTCCTCAATGGGGATTTCAAGTGTTTCAGCTTTGCCAATATCCCGTATGGGAACCGCTGCAAGGCCGGGTATAGCTGCCCGAAACGCCCGCGCAAAACTAATCACGTCAGGATAGCGGATGGCGGGGTCTTTATCAGTGGCGCGTTGGATGACGCTATCGACTTCACTGGGGACATCAGGATTAATCGAGGGTAGGGGTGGCAACGGCTCATTAATCTGCTTGAGGATGACCTCCATCATGGTGGTGTTGCCTGCGAAGGGTGCCCGTCCTGTCAGCATTTCAAAGACCACAATCCCCAAGCTGTAGATGTCGGATTGGGGTGAGACTGCCTCGGCTTGAGCCTGTTCGGGTGAGATGTAATGGGGTGAACCCGTTAGTTCATCCTCGTCGTCATCCTCGCCCGCCTCCAATAAATTTTTGGCAATCCCAAAATCGGTCAGATAAGCATTTTCTTCTTCGTCTAGTAGGATGTTGTCGGGTTTAATATCGCGGTGGATGACCCCATTGCGATGGGCTGTTGCCAATGCTGCCGCCACTTGGTCAAGGATTCGCACGGTGTCGGCGAGATTCATTGGCCCACTGCTGATGAGCTTGCGTAGGCTGCCCCCCTTGAGGAGACGCATGACCAAATAAGCCCCGTCGGGGTCACGCCAGAAGTCATATAAAGGGACAATATGTAAATGCTCAAGGCGGGCTACAATCTGGGCCTCAGCCTCAAAGCGGCGAATAAATTCGGGATGATTGGCAAATTCGGGAAGGATGATTTTGAGCGCTACGTCACGCTTAACGGCAGCTTGGTAGGCACGGTACACCGCCCCAAACCCGCCTTCACCCAATAACCCTTTCAGTTCATAGCCACGAATCACGTTTTCCATGCGCGGTTATTCCTTTCCTAGCCATTAATCATACTGGAAAACCGGAGCAACGATAAACATAGGTGTGAAAAATAAAGGACGGCTCATGTCCGTCCTCCATTATGTCGTGTTAGGGTCAGTGTTTGGGCTTATTCGGCATCTCTACAGGGTCAACAGGCTCGACCTCCAAGACGAGATTTTTCATCTTGACTACCCGTACAGGGATGTCTACATCGATATACAAGCCATCCGCCGTTTCCGCTTTCCAGCGCTCCCCATTGACCATCACTAGCCCTTGGGGATTGAGCGGGTGTCGTACTACCCCAACCATGCCCAACATGCCTTGATTACCGAGCATCGGTTGGCGTTTCAGCGTGCGCGTTAACCAGATACCCACCACCGCCCCCAATCCAGCAAGGGTGATGGTCTGTCCTACGATGAAAATGACTGAGATACCCCCAAATTGTCGCACTGCCGAGTTGTTGAACATGATTAGACCACCCACCGCAAGGCTGACGGCTGCCGCTACCGTTAGGCCGCCTTGGGTGCCGGGAATCGACATCTCCATGATGAACAGCCCCACCGCTAGTCCTACAAAGATTAGCCCTAGATAGTTGATAGGGAGTTGCCCAAGTCCATAGAGCGACAGTACCACCATAACGGCCCCTAGTGTCCCAGCTACCCAGCCACCCGGCGCACGAAACTCTAGGATAATCAGGATAATGCCCGTACTCAGCAGCAGATAGACCAGCGTCGGGTCAGTCAATATCAACAGCAAGGTTTCAATCAGGCTCATCTCGACGGTGCGGGTTTGCAGGCCATTTAAGGCAAGGGGGCTGCTGCTGGCACTCAACGGCAGGCTCGCCCCATCCATCTGGGCAATCAGATCGTCAATATCACTGGCGATATAGTCAATCAAGCCAAGTTCAAGGGCTTCGGTCGCAGTAATCGCCTCGGCGTCGGTAATCATGGCAACCGCCATTGCTTGGGCCTCACTGGGGCGGGTCTCGGTCAAACTCCGCATGTTGGCGGTCAAGATTTCCTTGGCCTTCTTGTCGGCGGTTTCGTTCAAATCACTCCCACTGCCGTCAATCGGGCTGGCGGCTCCAATCACGGTTTCAGGAGCCATTGCTGCGGCATGACCCGACATGGTAATCAGCGCTCCGGCTGAGGCGGCCATGGCCCCACGTGGCCCAACATAGACCACCACGGGTACCTCCGCCCCCCGAATGCGCTGGATAATTTCTTCAGTGGTCAACACACTTCCGCCGGGGGTGTCCAGTTGGATGATGACCAGTGCTACATCATCTTTTTCGGCTTTATCAAGAGCGCGGTCGATGTAGTTCTCCATCGCTGGCACAATTGCGCCGTCGGCATCAACCACCATGATATAGCGGTCAGCCGCACGGCTAGGGGTGGCCCATAGTGCCATCAGCAGCATCGCGGCTATGAGTATCAGTGTCAAACGTGCCATTGTATTTTCTCCCTATGACCTCTACCTTCTAGTATAACCGCAAGTTTAGTCTTCACTCCCCCCAAAACTTGGGTAGAATAGCTTCATTATGCCGACACCTTTTACACATCTTGCCAAAGCTGAACAGTTGCTACATGACCCTACCTTATCCAGCCAAGGCCATGCCCTACTAGAGCGCCATTGGGGGCCTTTTCTGCTAGGGAGCATTGTGGCCGATGGTCATCATCTCGCGGCGGGTCTTAAGCGAGCCGATACCCATTTCTTTGTCTATCAACCCCATATTGACCCACCCGCTGAATCGACCATGCTGGAGCAATATCCCCAGTTGTGCTATGCCGACTTAGGGGCTACCGCACAGGCGGTCTTCATTGCAGGCTATTTAGGGCATCTGGCGGTTGATGTGGTGTGGTGCGAAGATGTCATTTTTCCCTACTTTTGGGGGGCAGACTACGGCAATCCGGCCTATCGCCATTTCCTGTTTACAACGTTGATTGCCTACATGGATCAGCGCGATTATGCAACGCTACCCACTAGCCATAAAACGGCCTTATATGACACCATACCCCTCGATTGGCTGCCGTTCTTGCCCGATACTGCCATCCTTGCGTGGAGGAATCGTGTTGCCGAGCAATTGAAGCCCGATGGGGAACCCGACACGCTCGCCATCCTTAACCGCACCATCCAAGCAGGCTATGATTTAACGGAGATACTGTATTCAGCACCGGCCATGCAAGACCAACTTTGGAATCGCTACTCGCTTGAGCAATTAGCTGCTGCCGAAGCCAAAGCCTATGCGCGAATGCTATCGGTGGTGTGTAACTATCTCAAGCTTTAAACACAATCAAAAGGATAGAGACTCCTATGCACGTATTGGTTGTAGGTGGGGCGGGCTACATTGGGTCAACAACCGCCGCCCATTTTCTGGCTGCTGGACACCACGTCACGATTTACGACAATCTCTCGCGGGGGCATTTAGCGGCTATCCCCCAAGAGGCCGCTTTTGTCCAAGGCGATGCGGGCAACCGTGCCGCGCTCGACATTCTCTTTCAAACCAACCACTTCGATGCCGTCGTTCATTTTGCGGCCTATATCGAAGCGGGCGAGTCGATGCAACTCCCCGGTAAGTATTTCCACAACAATGTGGTCAATTCTCAAGTTCTGTTTGATGCCATGTTGACTCATGGTGTCAAGCGCTTGGTGTTCTCATCGACGGCGGCGGTATATGCCAGCAAGAATGCCCCCCTTGATGAAGGCGACGCCCTTGGCCCTACCAATGTCTATGGCGAAACCAAGCTGATGATTGAGACCATGATTCGTTGGTATCAGCGCCAAGCAGGGCTTGATTTTGCCATCTTGCGCTATTTCAATGCCTGTGGAGCTATGTTGAACGGCAACGGGCAGGCTATTCGTGGGGAGGCCCATCAGCCCGAAACACACCTCATCCCCTTGACTCTCCAAGTGCCATTAGGACAGCGCGAGTCCATCAAGATTTTTGGCGATGATTACCCCACCACCGACGGCACCTGTGTCCGTGACTATGTGCATGTCGAAGACCTTGCCTCGGCCCATGTCCTCGCTCTCGCCGCCATGGATGACCGTCATGCCATGACCTACAACATCGGCAATGGGCAAGGCTATAGCGTCAAGCAGGTGATTGATGTGACCCGTGATGTGACCGGACACGCCATTCCGTCTGAAACCGTTGAGCGTCGCCCCGGTGATAGCGCTGTTTTGGTGGCCTCCGCCGAGCGTATCAATGACGAGCTGGGCTGGATGCCGCGTTACCCAACTCTCAATTCCATCATTGCCTCAGCATGGACATGGCACCAGAGCCATCCCAACGGCTATAAGGATGAGTAGATGCACATTGCATTCAATGGCTGGTTCTGGAATCAACCGCATGTTGGCAGTGGGCAATACCTGCGCCATTTGCTGCCTGCTTTGCGTGCGGTTGCGCCCGACCTGCAAATGACCTTGGTGCTGCCTGACCATATCCGCACCTTTGATGGCTTGCCGCCAGATGTCAGCATTGCCCATGCCCCCACTCGTTTTAAGGGGCATCTGGGCAAGGTCTGGTTTGAACAACGCGCCTATCCCGCTGTGGTGCGACGGGTGCAGGCCGATATTGCTCATGTGCCGTATTGGGGGCCGCCCTTCAATACCAAGCCCGCCCGCTTGGTAACATCCGTCTTAGACATTATTCCCTTGACCTTGCCTGCCTATCGCGGTGGGGTGCGGGCTAAACTGTATACCAGCATGGTGGCTGCCGCTGCCCAAGGATCGGCCCATGTCTTGACCCTCTCCGAAGCCAGCAAAACCGATATTGTAGAGCGTCTGCATATCCCCGCCGAAAAAGTTACTGTGACCTATCTGGCAGCCGATGAGCGCTTCCACCCCAAGGTGGGGCGTGAAGGTGATGAGGCTGTGCGCCGTAAATATGACCTCCCTGATGATTTTGTGCTGTGCGTGAGTGGCTTCGACATCCGCAAGAATGTCAATATGCTGCTCTTGGCATGGACGTATGTCGGGCCAAGTGTGGGGCAACAGATGCCCTTAGTCTTAGCAGGCCGTCAACCCCAATGGGGTACCCCGCGCTTTCCTGATTTGCCGGATTACGCCAAAAAACTCGACATTGAACGCTTCTTGATGTGGCTGGGCGAGTTTGATGAGGCCGATAAGCCTGCGTTGTATCGTTTGGCGAAGGCGGTGGTCTTTCCCAGCCGCTATGAAGGCTTTGGCCTGCCGCCGTTGGAAGCCATGGCTTGCGGTACCCCCGTCATTGCCTGCGATGTCTCGTCTATCCCAGAAGTAACAGGTGAGGCTGCTTATTTGGTGCCGCCTGATGACGCCCGTGCGATGGGAGCCGCGATATTGGCGGTGGTTGTTCAAGATGACCTGCATCAGCACCTTGCCAATGCGGGCCTCGGTCAGGCCTCGCTCTTCTCATGGCGCAAGACCGCCCAACGCACGCTCGACGTTTATCAGCAAGTCATGGAGGCTTAAATGCAGCGCAGGTGGTGGGTGATTCTGGCAATACTATTGATGGCCTGTAGTGGCGGAGATGACTCGACTGGCCCGCGGGCTGAGATTACGCAATCAACCGCACCCCCGCCGCTGGTTTCCACGACCAACCCTGTCACCACCCCCGATGCTCTCGCCAACCCTACACCGGATAGTATCGAACCGCGTGATTACATTCTCGGTCCCGAAGCCGCTCCCGTCACCATTGTTATGTATGGCGATTTTCAGTGTGGGCGTTGCGCTCGCTATGCCCGCGATTTGGAAATCTTGCGCGGTGAATATCCCGACGACCTGCGCCTGATTTGGCGGCATCTGCCCGATACCCAGACCAATGACAAGGCTGCTCTTGCGCTGCAAGCTGCTGAAGCCGCCGCTGCTCAAGGCCGTTTTTGGGACATGCACGCCGTTCTCTTTACGACCCAGAGTCAATGGCTTGACCAAAACACCGATGAATTTAAGGCGACCTTGGTGGACTACGCACGGACGGCGGGTTTAGATGCCGCGGCCTTTGCCGAAGCGTTAGACGATGAGCGTTATCTGCCCCTTGTCGATGAGTACCGCACCCAAGCCGACGCCCTTGGCATTGTCGGCATTCCCACCCTGTTGATAAATGGTGAGTTGCTCAATGACCGCGACGACCTCTTTGGCCTCCAACGCTTGGTTGAACTGGCTCTACTTGATGAGCGCCACTTTGAGGCTCCACCACCCATGGCTATCGACTCCAGCCATGACTATCGGGCTGTCATTGAGACTGAAAAGGGCGATATTACAATTGACCTTTTGGAGCAACAAGCCCCGATAGCCGTCAATAATTTCGTGTTCTTGGTCGAACAGGGCTGGTATACCAATACCTCATTCTTCTTGGTTATCCCTGATTTTTACGCCCAAGCAGGCGACCCCAGCGAGACCGGACGCGGCTACCCCGGCTACCATCTTGAAGGTGAACACACCAACGGCCTGACTTTTGACCAAGCGGGTGTTGTCGCTATGTCTCACCCATCGGGTGAATTGGCGCAGAATGGTAGTCAATTTTTTATCACCTATGGCCCGCTCCCCGAACATGAGACCGAATGGGACGGGCAATATACCATCTTTGGCCTAGTGACCGATGGCCTTGATATTGTGCAGAACCTGACTCCCCGCAACCCCGGCGACCCGCTTCATTTTCCCAACCCGCCCCAAGGAGATGTGATTACTGCGATACGGATTGTGGTTGATGAAGACCTTCCTTAGACTGTGCGTGGTGGTGGGTATTTTGCTAGTGGGGCTGACCTTGACCGCCGCCTATAAACTAACTGCCCGCCGCAAGCCCGATCCCCTCGACACTCCTGACCGCCACAGCCTGCCCTTTAAGTCCGTTTATTTTCGCAGTCGGGACGGCTTGCGCTTGCACGGTTGGTGGATACCTACCACTGAACCACGTGGCACCATCATCCAATGTCACGGGCAAAATGGCAGCATGGATGCCGACATCCCTACCGCCGCCATGCTCCATGAAGGGGGCTTTAATGTCCTCATGTTCAACTTTCGCGGGCATGGCACCTCAACGGGGAAAAATGTGACATTTGGCTGGCAAGAAAGGGACGATGTGCTAGGGGCGGTTGATTTCCTTGCCGAGCGTGGCTATGCACCCGTTGGTATTTTGGGCTTGAGTATGGGCGCGGTGGCGGCGCTCCATGCTGCTAACCACACTGACCAGATCGCTTGCATGGTACTCGATGGCTTGATGGCAAGTCTACCTAAAACCCTCAGCGCATGGCTCCAACGCAAGGGCCTGCCCCCATTCATGGCTACCCCGTTTATCTATGCTGCACTGTGGCTTGGCGGGCAGCGTACTCATAGCCCACTCCTGCATCTTCGGACTCAACGCTGGGCCGCTATCGACATCCCCACCTTGTTCATTCATGGCGCTGATGACGAGTTAATTGAGTTGGCTGATATTGAGCCAATGGTGGAGCAGATACGGGGTGCCTTGTGGGTTGTTGGTGGCTGCCGACACCGTGAGGCTTTTGAGCGCTGCCCTGATGATTACGCCCAGCGTGTCATCGACTGGTTTTTGCAATTTCTGGTATAATCCGTCGAGTTTTTGTCAGTAATTCATGAGGATTGAAAATGGCATACGATAAAATTCAGGTTCCGGCTGGTGGTGAGAAGATTACCGTAGGCAGTGATGGACGGCTCAACATTCCCGATGAGCCGATTGTTTTATTTATTGAGGGCGATGGTATTGGGCGCGATATTATGACCGCCTCCAAGCGTATTTGGGATGCTGCGGTTGAAAAAGCCTATAGCGGCAAGCGCAAAATCCACTGGATGGAAGTCTACTCCGGCGAGAAGGCTGCTGAGGTCTATGATGGCGATTACATGCCCCAAGAGACCTTTGACGCCTTGCGCGAGTATGTGGTTGGCATCAAAGGGCCGTTGACTACCCCCGTTGGTGGTGGCTTCCGTAGCTTGAATGTGACCTTGCGCCAAGTCTTGGACTTGTATGCGTGCATCCGCCCTGTGCGCTGGTACGAAGGTGTGCCTAGCCCAGTCAAGGCCCCCGAAGAAGTCGATGTTGTCATCTTCCGCGAAAACACCGAAGATGTGTACGCGGGCATCGAATTTGAGTCCGGCACCCCCGAAGCTGCCAAGGTTGAAAAGTTCCTGCGCGAAGAGATGGGTATCTCCCAATTCTTTGAGAACTCCGGTATCGGTATTAAGCCCATTAGCGAATTTGGCACTAAGCGCCTTGTTCGCATGGCGATTCGTTATGCCATTGACCGTGGTCGCAAGAGTGTGACCCTTGTCCATAAGGGCAATATCCAAAAATTTACGGAAGGCGCATTCCGCAAATGGGGCTATGAAGTTGCCCGCGATGAGTTCCCCAATGAGACCATTTCATGGGATGATGTTGCCGCTAATCACGGGGGCAAGGTTCCCGAAGGCAAGATTTTGATTCAAGACACCATCGCTGACATTATGTTCCAAAAGATGCTGCTGCGTCCCTCTGAGCATGATGTCATCGCTACCCCCAACCTCAACGGTGACTATCTCTCAGACGCGCTGGCCGCTGAAGTCGGTGGTGTTGGGATTGCACCGGGGGCCAATATCGGTGATACCGTTGCTTTGTTTGAAGCCACACATGGCACCGCTCCCAAGTACACCAACCTTGATAAGGTCAACCCCGGCTCGTTGCTGTTCTCTGGTGTCATGATGCTGGAACACATGGGCTGGTGGGAAGCGGCGGAACTGGTCACCAAGGCTTTTGAACAAACCATCAAAGATAAAATTGTCACCTATGACTTCGCCCGCCAAATGGAAGGCGCGACTGAGGTTGCGACCAGTGCCTTCGCTACGGCAATCATTGAGAACATGGATCGCGTCTAGTATCCATTTCTGCACCCGTTAACGAAACGAGACAGATGCTTAATCGCGTTTGTCTCGTTTATGTTTTGTGTAGTCTTAATGTGGTGCTCAAGCAACCACAAAGAAGATTTGCACTATGGTTGAGTTACTGATACCTCAAAATGTCCGATACCGTCTTGCGGGCGGCGCTGATGGATGGCCCCAAGCTGGCAAGGGTCGCAATCAAGGCCATGCTGCCTAGACCTAAGAATAGCACCTCAATGGGATAGGTGAAGCGTACTGTCTCCAAGCGGAAGGCGATATTCAATAATCGCGCCAGCCCGTAGCTAATTGGAATACCTGCCAGCCATGCGATAAAGCCGACGAATAAGCCCTCGGTCAAGAATTGCAGAGCTACCACCCCTGAACCCGCACCCACCGAGCGCATCACGCCGATTTCCTTTTGGCGCTCAAACACCGTAATCGTCAAAGTGGTAACTAATCCAATGGCCCCGACTGCCGCAATCAATACTGCTGCCAGCGACAAAATCGCCGTGTATTGTCTAATCAGGTCAGAGATAGCGGTGAATTGCTCTACTTGGTTCTGCAACTCAGCACCAATGCCCGCGCTGGCAAGTGCTGCTTCAATGTCATCCATCGCCGCATCCACCTCATCAATCGTGGGGTCTTGTTTATCCAGCCGCACATAATAGGCATTGGGGATGGGTACTCCGCTTAAACTCGCTCCTGTTACCCCCACTAAATCGTTAAAGGCTAAGAGAGCCACATGAGTAGGGATAAACGTGATATCGGGCTGCAATTGCCGCACACCAGCCTCCAGCACCTCGTTGGCGATAACGGCGCTGACCGTGCGCTCAACGGTCTGGCCTTGCAGGATAAGCATCAGGGTATCACCTTCACTAATTCCCGCTGAATCGGCTAATGCTTGGGTGATGGCGATTTCGCCTGTATCGAGATTGCCGCGCAGCAAGAAATTGAGGGCATTGCTGTCTAGCCCAAAGGCGAAGATATTTTGGTCAGCCGCTTGGCCTGTGACTACATACTCATTGGGCTTGGGGCCTTCTGCGCTATAGCCACTTAGTGACGCGAGTTGCTCCCATTGGAACCACATGGCATCAAAGGCCGCCGCATCCACCCCAATGATGGGTGCAGTCACCCGATTGCCTCCGATGACCAGCGTCAGTTCATCACCAGTATCCATGCCAAGTTGATTTGCCATTGGCGCTGTAATTACCACCCCAGTTCGTTCTGGGTCATTATCCCAACCCGTACCCGATACATAGCGATGGTTATAGTCGTTGGCGCTCGGTACAATGCCAAAAGCCACCACCTGATTATCACGCGTAAAATAATTCTCGTAGCTACCTTCAACCTGAACCGATAGCACCACCCCGGGATTGGCTTGGGTTACATTCGATAGACTCTCGGTGATGGCCTTAGCAGTTTCCACTTGGGCAAGGTTGGTGGGCAAAATTGTGATTTGATAATCGAGGCGATTGAAAATATCTTGGACGCCGTTATTTAATGAGCGGCCCATTGCAATAACGCCCATCGAGGAGCCGATTGCCAGCATGAGCGTGATACCCGTTAGCGTCAAACGCCCACGCTTTTGGTAAACATTGCTGATGGCTTGGCGGAGCAGGGGCGGTAGCGGCAAGCGCCCAATCATGTGCGCGAGTGGCCCTTGCCCATAGCTGGTACCAATCCCCAAATCGGTCATGGCTTCCATAATGCTCACCCGTGTACCGTTCAATACGGGTATCGCAGAGGCTAATATTGGTATCACCAACCCCATTGCAGTCCCCATTAGCACCGAGGGAGGCGACCACTGAAAGGCCTCAATCAGAATATCCAACTGGGGAGCCAATGAAAGCGCCAGTTGATACCCCAACCAGATTCCGGGCAAAATTGCCAAAAGGGTGCCAATTACACCATAAGTTAAGGCGATACCCCCGTAAATGATGAAGGTATCGGTGCGGGTGGCTCCTAACGATTTGAGCGTCCCGATTTGGCGCTTCTGTTCGGCAATGATGGTATTGACCACATTCACGACCAAAAACCCTGACACAATCAGCGAGACAACCGCCAGCAGACTCAAGATATTGCCGAAGGTCTCGCCATTAAAGACCTGTCCGTTATCGGCGGGGTTTTCGAGTAAGGGGAAAATGATAATATAGGGTGTGGCTGTCAAAATCAGGTTTTGGAATTCCTCAAAATGGGCCTCGGCTTGCTCAAAGGTCTCATAGCGTGCCACGATGCGCGTAAAACCTTGGTAGCCGAGGATGGCTTGCCCAACCTCATATTGCGTATAGATGCCGTCTTCTGGACCGGGTAGAACCGCTCCGGTAGTCCCAAATTTCTTGTAAGAATAGGGGTGGAAGACCAGCCCACTGACCCGATACTCAACCTCGCCATTCAGCGTCTTAAAAATGAGGGTATCGCCAATCTTAAGGTTATGTTTCTGTGCCATCCGCTTTTCAAGCACAACTTCGCCTGCACTGGGCCATGTACCCCCTGCCAGCAGGCGCATCGGCTCAAGGCGCACATCCTCAAGTGGTGCTGAATAGGTTCGTAATTCGGCGGTCTTGTACTGGTTGCTATCGGGTGTACGGAACTCAATCGGCTCCAACACTTGCCCTTCAACAACGCTTATCCCTTCAAGGGCGGGGTAGTCGGCCTCAGTTTGTCCATTGAGTAGAGCTAGAACCCCCGCGTTATCAGCCATGGCTCCCCGCTTGAGGCTGACATCAATATCCAGCATGGTCAGTTGGTCTTCGCGCACATCTTTTTGAAGCTGGCGAATAATCAAATCCCGCACGGTTAGCAGAGCAATAACCCCCAAAACGCCGATAAAAATGCTGGTACTCACCAATATTGTTCGTATTTTGCGCGAGAAAACATCCCTGAAAATCTTGCGACCCCGTGTGCGAAGCATAGAGTTCCTCATCCTAGTGCAAAATAAATAATCAGGAGCAAACAACTGAAGGCGCATCCACCCAAGACCACCATGAAACCTAGAACGATAGGTGGTGCATCACGCATGCCAAATAGCGTATCAAACGGCCCTGCGTTGGTGGGTGGCGCACTGCTCCCTTGTGCAATATGCTTTTGGCGGGGATTACGGGTTGGGGGTTCAGCATAACTGGTGCGACGATTCAGGCGATCCATAAGATTCGACGCTCGTTCAACCGCCCCATCGGCGCTGCTCCATGAGTCGGCTGGTCGATAGTCGTCTCCAGAAACGCTCGATGATGAATAATAGTCGTCGCTCTCATTGGCTCCCTCAATATAGTTTGGACGAATGCGACCTCCATAGCTCTCTTCATCCACCATACCCGCCGCATAATCTTCGGCATCGGCGTAGTTGCCGTCGGCATAATCCTCATATTCCGCCATACCCCATGCGTCGTCGATATTACGACGTCGGCGACGGGCGCGGCGCTTAGGGTCTTCATCATAATAATCAGACATCAGAGTCCTCGCTAAATAAAATGGGGTATACAGGGTCATCCCCATATGCTTGTAGATAGTGCTGTACGAAGTCAGCATCGCTGGCTTGTTCAAGAGCCATTTCCTGCCCTTCAATCGTTGCCCGTAACGCATCATGCAGCAAATAGCGTTCATCACGCACATGCCGCCACGTCTGCCATAAAATCAAGCCTGCGTTGGCAACCTCAAGCGCAGTTCGAGTTAACTGCAAAAGGCGTTCCGTCTGGTCAAGACGACGACTAAAGGTGCTAACCGGATAGGGAGTCAGGGCACGGCTTGGTGGGGCAGCTAAACTTGGTAAGGCATGGCGCTCCCGAAGCTCACGATAAGGCTCCCAGCGTGGTGCTTCTTCCCATAACGCATGCCAAAGATCATCATTGTTTACTAGTAATTGTTGGCGGGGGACAATCTCGTTACGGGCTTGGTTAATGCTATTTTGGGGGTTGTGCTGCCAATCAATGTTCAATTGGGCTGACATCTGCTCAAGGCTATAGCGTACTGTCACCAAACGGGCGCGGAGGAGGCGTTGGTGTCCGACATTTTGTTCAACGGCGTGCAGCGTAAATAAACGCAGATAACGGGTAAACATAGCGTGTTCTCCCAAACTCATTTACGATTATAGCATTTTGATGTGAGCTTTTGTGCCGCTGTGGAGTATTATTTAGTAACAACCATAGCAAAAAGGGCTGCATTTGATATACAATTGGCACCAAACTTGAGGAGCTTTTAGAATGAGAAGAAGCAAATATCTTATTGCCTTGCTAGTCTTGATGATGGCTATATTGCCCGTAGCCCAAGCCCAAGAGGGCGTAATGAGCCGGTCTGAAATGATAGGTACCGTCATTTCGGCCTATGACAATTTGAAAGCAGCAGGTACTTATAGTTTTGATGGCACTCAAACGGAGTACCAAGAAATTGCCAGCGGCTTGGGGATGCGTCGGGCATCTTCCCACCGTGAGAGCGAGCGTACCATAGAAGGTAAGGTTCAGCTTGGCGTTGATGGTGCTGCCGACGCTGTTGAGGTTTCCATCGTCCAAGCTGATGAAACCTATAATAATGCTGAAGTCCGTAGTCTGATTGACTTCTCAATGGAGTTAGATCTCATACAAGCTGATGGTGGCTTGTTTATCAAGGTCAATTCCGTTGGTGGTGACATTAGTGATACACGCCTTGCGGCTATGAGCGAAGCAGACCGTGATGCTGCAAACGCGGCTTTCCCAACCCCTTGGGTTAATGTTCTGCAAACACCTGAGCAGATGGCGGGTTATCTGGCCTACTTGGATAGTAACCATACTGATTCTACCTTCTTTGGCTCATTGAATCTTGAGAGTCTACTTAACTTGGGTAGTGTTCCAGTTCTGACACCTGAAATGGTGGTTACGATTGAACAAATAGCCAGTGTTAACGAGGGCGAGTTGGTGTTTATCATGACTCTCGACCCTGCCCAAGTTGCGGCTACTCTGGGCTTTTCAGAGTTGTTCGACGCTCGTACCATGGCGGGTGATGTGGACGCGATGCTAACCGAGATTTTTGCAGGGATGACCATTACCCAAGAGGTGACGATTCTAACCCAAGATGATGGCACATTCTTGCCCAGCAACATTCACACTATGCTCAATATCAATGTCAGTTTCAGCCCTGACGCCACCAACACAGAAAACCAATCTAACCCACTGGCTTTGGAATTGATTATGAAAACTGAGTCGGCTATCAACTACTCAGATATTGGGCGATCCGTGACGATTACTGCCCCTGAAATCGCAGCGGAGTAAGGGCTTTCCTTACAGCACAATCCTACTGATGATTTTGCGCTGGTAACTGCGGGTTGCCAGCGCTTTTTGTGTTACAATATGCCTTTGTTGGAAAGGTATGTACAATCAATGAAGTATATAACCACAGTTCATGACCAAACTTATGAAATTGAGATCAACCGCGAGGGCGAAGTTCAGATTAATGGCGAACTCCGTACCGTGGACTTTCATGGTGGGGCACATGGCATTTTCTCACTGATTATTGATAACCATTCTTACGAGGCCATCGTGGAAGAGCGTGATGGAAAATACCATGTTCTTATCACGGGTGACTTGTATGAAGTGGGTGTGACAGATGAGCGCTCCCTGCGCTTGGCAGAGGCCTCTGGTGGACTTGCCAGTGCAACAGGCGAAATCTCCATTCAATCTCCCATGCCCGGCCTAATTGTCGCAGTACCCGTTGAAGAAGGCCAAGAGGTGGCGGCTGGTCAAACCGTTGTCATCCTCGAGTCGATGAAGATGCAGAACGAACTCAAGTCTCCGCGTGCTGGCGTCGTTCATCGCGTCAATGTCAAAGCGGGTGATAACGTCGAACAAAGCAAGTTGCTTGTCACAATTACCTAATCTCCCTTGTCACTACTGGCTGTCATCTGCTATATAAACAGATGACAGCATTTTTTTTCGTAGAAAGCGAGCCACCCATCTTGTCTGAGCGAACTTACAATATCTTGAGCGTGGCGGCCACGCCCTTTTTTGTTGACCGAGGCGGTCATATTCATATCTATGAGCAAGCCCGTGCGCTCCAGCGCCTCGGCAACAAAATTACGATGGTAACCTACCATATTGGGCGCGATGTGCCGGACTTAGATATTCGGCGGATTGTCAATATCCCTTGGTATAAGAAGACAGACGCTGGGCCTTCCTATCACAAGCTCTATCTCACCTTGCTATTGCTCATGAAGGCGATGCAGGTTGCCCGTGAGGTCAAGCCTGATGTCGTCCATGCTCATGGCTGGGATTCAACGTGGGTGGCGTGGTGGCTCTGGAAATTGATGGGCATTCCCTATGTCTTTGACATGCAAGGCAGCTTTTCAGGTGAGATTGCCGAACATGGCTATTGCAAGAAGGATGGCTTGTACTTTAAATTTCTCAGCAGCATTGAACGCCGTACCCTCAACGCCTCACCTGTGGTGTTGACCTCCTCTACCCAGATTTGTGAACAATCGCGTCAGCGTTTCAATCTGCGTCAAGACCATATCTGGCCTATCTTGGATGGCGTCGATACCGATGAATTTTCACCTGCCGCCTTTCCGCCTGACCCAGCCCTTCGCCAGCAACTGGGGCTACCTGAAGGCAAACAGATTATCGTCTTCATGGGTTTACTCAAGACCTATCAGGGTGTTGATGATATGATTGAGGCCGCCCGCATTTTGGTACAAGAACACGGCTACACCAACGCGCACTTTTTGGTGATGGGTTTCCCTGATGAAGATTTGTATGCTGCCAAAGCTGCCGAACAGGGCGTTGGTGAGTATATGACTTTTACGGGCAAGATCGAATATCGTGAGACAGGGCATTACATGGCCCTTGCTGACCTTGCGATTGCCCCCAAGATTGCCATAACCGAAGGCGACGCTAAGATTTACTTTTATATGGCAATGGGTTTGCCTGTGGTCGCTTATGAACGTCCTGCCAGCTTAGAAATCCTTGGTGACCTCGGTTTCTACGCCAAATTTCATGACCCAACCGACTTGGCCCGTGCTTTGTACGAAGCCTTGTCTCAACCGGACTTGCTGAAGGCACGCGGCGCTGCCAATCGCAAGAAAGCTGTTGAAGAGTATTCATGGACTGCTGTCGCCCGCCGCATTATGGAAGCCTACCAACATGTACAAGGGCGGGTTGGGCGCTATCGGGTCAACCGTAGCGAAATGAAGCCCCGAGAAGTTCTATGAAATCAACAAACTCCAAAGTCTTGTCTTTCTTGTGGAATTGGGGACGGTTAATCTTAGGGCTGGTCGGCCTTGGGATTGTGGTCTATAGTGTCTCAGAAGAAGATGCGCTGCTCGATACCTTCCTAAAGGTTAATCTACTCCTGATTTTCACAGCCTTTGTCTTGACCGTTTTGGCAACCATCGTAAAAACGGTGCGCTGGTGGCTGGTCTTGCGCCAGAGTCAGATTGATATTGGCCTCCAACGCCTCTTTGGTACCTATTTGGTCGGGACGTTCTTTAGCCAGTTCATGCCCGGCTCCTCAATGGGCGGTGATGCCATGCGGATGGTCGAGACCAGCGCCGATACGGGGCGCATGGTGACATCGGTCTCCTCGGTGGTCATTGAACGCGCCATTGGCCTAACGACGGTAGTGGTCTCTGCCAGCATGATTCTCTTTGTGTTTCCTCATGAGGAATTGACCGGAACCCTTGCGTGGTGGCTTATTCACATCCTCTCGGTGGTGGGCTTGGCTGGCCTAATTATCTTGCGAATGGGCTGGTTTGTGGAACCCATGGTCAAGTTTCTAGAGCGCATTCGACTGGGTGGTTTTGGCAGCAAAATCAACACCTTGAGTCAGGCGCTGCGTGGGCATTTGGGTGAGCGGCGTTTACTGACCCAAATGGTTGTTCTTTCCTTTATCGCCAATGCCTTCACCATGTCGGCGGCCTATATCGCCTTGCTCTCTTTACATGAGCAGGTTTCCTACTTCGCTTTTATTCCCTTGATTGCCCTAACGGTTGCTATTGAGATTGTCCCCATTTCTCCCGGTGCCTTGGGCCTCCGAGAAGCGACCTATGTGGCTTTCTTAAGCTATATCAACGTTTCGCAAGCGGCGGCGTTGGCTACAGCCCTATTGGTGCGGGGGATTGGCATGGCGCTCGGCTTGATGGGGGGCTTTATTTTCCTTGCCCGCACCCTTGACTCGGTGTCGGATAGCCCAATCAAGGGGGGCCTTAATGCTCGAAAAACTCATTGAAACCCTACACGACGACCATAAACTAGGGTTGATTCTATTGGCGCAGATGGGTGGTACCCCTGAAGAGGTACAGTTGATGGTGCAGATGGCGGATTATGATGCCGAAAAAGACGCCATCAAGCCCGACCCGACGGTTTATCTGTTGCGGTGCTTGGGGGTACAGGAGCATCGTCTGAGCCTTGGCTTTTTCAATCGCATGGTGCTGGTGGAAGACCATCCGCTGCTTTGGCACCACAACTTCCCCTTTCAGCAGATTTATTTCAAGGGGGAGCCGACCAACATTGACGAGTTGATGCTGGCCCTCAGCCAACTCTATGGTCAACTCTATGGCAAATTTCGCAACCTTGCCGATGACCTCAATCTGGCGGTGCCGCTGGGAACCTTACTAGCGGGAGGCTATGGCTTGTTAGGTGAGATGCCGCTGCCCCTCGCTAATACCGTGAAGGGTTTATTGGAGCAATATGGCCTGACGGTCAACTTTGTGGAATCCGAAACGGATGAACCCCCCGATTTCAAGCTGCTGGTGATGGATGATACCTATTTCATCGGGCAGATTTTCAACGCTGAACCGCTTCAAGGTCGCCCCAGCTAAAGGGCAACAACAAAGGCAATGGCCTGAGTCTCGGTATGGCTCAGGCTGATGTCCCACTCGGTGAGACCCAACTCGGCGGCGAGTCGTGCGGCATCCCCATGTAAGATTAGGGTGGGGCGACGACGCTCATCGGCGAGTACCTCAATCTCCACCCAGCGAATATCCCCAATACCCGTGCCGATGGCTTTGGCGACGGCTTCCTTGGCGGCGAGTCGGGCGGCAAGGCTGCTGATGCGGTTGCCGCAATAGGCTCGCTCGGCGGGGGTGAAAAAACGCGCAAAAAAACGCTCCCCGTGACGTTCTATGGCCCGTTGGATGCGGGCGACCTCGATGATGTCTACACCAACTCGCATGGCTTGTTTATCCTGTTCTGGTCTGCTGGAGGATTGTACCACAGGCAGGGTTTTTTGGGTTTTTTGTGCCAGAAAGGGGGGGTAAGGGAAATCGGGTGTCCGTTAGCATGGATAACCTGTGGTATCACCCATCCCAAGCCGAAAACTTTGGTGCTATTTGATATTGGATTGACACAGAAGCGGTTCTTGACATATTAACTGCATGTTTACTATGATTTGGTAATCAACATATGCTTACTATCCACCGAGAAGTAAATTGAGGCCATGAATTATAGGGTGTTTTTATGCTCAAGCGACGACGTAAGGTTTCTACTGGTATCTCAATTCCAGTAACTCAAATTTCTGAGCAATCTGTGACAGCTACTATTCAAGTTAATAATCCACCACCTAAACCATCTATTGGAGAAAAGCTACGCTCAGGTATTACTCAAGGATTCACTCGTGTTGTTGAAGGGTTGAATTCGTTGTTGGAAGTTGATGAAGAAACACTACAGCGTTGGGAAGAAGAAAGACTCGCACGAAAAATAGATGCAGCCCAGCAGAAGAAAACCCAATTTCTAGAACAAGTTTGTTTTGTTTACTTGATGAAGGAGACAGGAAAGGGTTACTACAAAATCGGCATCTCGAAAAATCCTGAACGCCGACGTAGTGAATTAGAGCGGTCATCTCCCCACGAAGTTCATTTATTGCACCTAATTGTATGTGAAGACCGATCTAGTAGCATGAGATTAGAATCTGAATTTCATCAAAGATTTTCTCATCGATCAATATCCAACGAATGGTTTGTTCTTGATCTTATTGATGTCAGGCATATTTGTGAAATTGATAGTTTTGGAACCGAGATGTTTCGTGCAACTCTCCGTGAACTGCGTGATAAACATGAAATAAAGTGGTGATCAACAGACCTATTGGAAAATTGATACCACAGGCACGCTTATCTCCGGCCCAGCGCTGATGCTGTTGATGGCGTCGCTATAGCGGTACAGATAATCCAAGCCTAAGCCATAGCTCTCCATGGCGACAATTTGGGCGGCGACCCCTTCGTTGCTCTCCAAGCAATGACCTTGTAACGTATGGCCCGTTGGATGCGGGCGACCTCGATGATGTCTACACCAACTCGCATGGCTTGTTTATCCTGTTCTGGTCTGCTGGAGGATTGTACCACAGGCAGGGTTTTTTGGGTTTTTTGTGCCAGAAAGGGGGGGGTAAGGGAAATCGGGTGTCCGTTACGCGGGGGGTGTTGTGGTAGGCGGGGGTGGGGTGCTAGAACGCATGGAAGTTTGCCTTTGGTCTGAATGGTGTTTTGAGTTAGATATAGATGGTTGCGGGGTATTGACTTCAATTGGTTTCCATTGATAATGAAAATTAGTATGTTCTATTTTTTGTTCTAATTTTTTTGAAATGAAAAGCTATTTTCACATGGTGGGCAAGTTCAAGTTGAATAGCGTGAAGGTGGGAGATTGACTATGCCATTAAAATCAAGTGCATCCTTTGAAACAATCAATGCTGATTTAGCATTATCGTTGATGCGACTACAGCAAAGCGTTGAGGAAATAGAGGCGAAAGGTCGGGCTTTTCTTGATGCTATCGGTGTGCTGCTTGCGATTGATAACCCCGCGCAAGGTGGCCCTAACCAGCAGGATGAGGAACTACCGCCAGTTATCATCACTGCCAGTGCCTCTTTTAATCTTCGTAGAGAGGCTACGACATTAGCACCTACAGCAGCAGAAAATGTTTCAACTGAGGCCAACCTCGTGTTTGTGCCTGATGCCAATGGAGTTTGGTATAAGGTAGGAGACGACGGTTTTATGTGGTATCACGTTAGATTGGTGGCGAATGATGTGGAGGATGCTATAGACGGCTGGGTTCGCGGTGATTATGTGCGACCAGTTGCAACATGGCATCCTGATATAGTTACTTTTAACTCAAGCGAGTTAGAGAATATTTTAGATGCTATTGAGTCTCTCTCGTTTAGACAAGGATTTCCGGGAGCGCAATATGAGATAATGGAGCACGGAACGGATGCCAACGGTAACCCGATATCAAGCACAGTTGCTTGTGGCCCTATTGCTCTCGCAATGGGCCTCAACATTGAGTTCGGCCTTCAATTGACAGCGCAGGATGTTTTTAGTGCAGCAGAACGGATTCTAGGTCACTTTCCAAGCAGTGGCCTTTCTACCCAAGATTTCCATAGGTTGGTGGCGGAATTGCTTGGGCCAAAGTATGCACCGGATCAATCGTTAACTGTCTATAGCTATGATATTGATAATCCAGAGGTCTATCAGGAACAAGGATTTGAGATACCTGAAAATCTTCGACCACAATCAAAGGAGGCATCAGAAAGCCTAGCACGATGGGCCATTGAGGAGAATATCAATACTGGCAATACAGTTTTTATGCTGGTAAATATCAGTAATTCTGGAGTTGAGGAAGATAGTGGTGTTATTGTACCTCGGGGTGTTATTTCGCATTGGGTTGTAGTCTTAGATATAGCGCATATATCTTCAGAGCAGGAAACTGAAGTTCTATGGTTAAAGGTGTATAATCCATACTCTAATCGTGTTGAGTATTATCCTTGGAGTGAGGTTTGGGGGCAACAGTATGGTTACGCAACTGGAGAAGAAGAAGACCTGCAAGACCTTGCTATTATTGCTATTGGACCGTAACAAGCGGTTGACTTTAGCTGTTATGGTGTTTGGGCTATTGGTAGCTGTGCAGCCAATGCCGACAGTGGCAATACAATCTAATCCATCAAACTATGGTTTGCTGTATCAAAGTGAGGGTAGCTGGTATGTTTTAAGTCATTTTGATGCATCTCCAATACTGATACCCCAACTAGACAACCATCTTTATCTGGTTGAGTGGTCAGCAAGTGCAAGGCGATTAGCATTCACATCTTACGGTCTTCAGTCCCTATACATTGTTGATCTTGAATCAGACACCACCGAACAAGCTGTTAATTTGGAAGGAGATGATAGGATCATTGGGGTGTCATTTTCCCCCGATGGAAACAGCTTGTTATATAGGCACTCAACAGCGGGCCTGAAAGGTTATAGTGGCCCTTCATTGATTCTTTATAACATTACGACGAAACAGGAGCGCTTGGTCGCCTATACATGGAGACGTGAGAACCGCGAATCATTCCGAAGTAACCTACCGCTAGATAGCAATAGCCATTATTTTTGTTATGATTTAGATTGGTCGCCTGATGGTGAACTTATTGCCTTCATTGCCTGCGAACCTTATGTTAGTCGAGTTGGCATCTATGTGATGAACCGTGAATGTATTGAACACAGCGCTGATTGTGTTTTGCACTTTTACGATGACTCTCCCACTGAACAAACATTGGGGGATTGGACGAGTTTGGATTGGTCACCAGACGGACAAACATTGGTTTTTGAGTGTGATGGCGAGATATGCACAATGGACCAAGATGGCAGCAATCTACGTCAGCTTCCCTATAATAAACCTCCCTCAATGGGAAACTATTTTGTTGATCGCTCTGACTCGCAGATTGAGTGGTCACCCGATGGACGATATTTAGCTTATCGGAGCGATTCGGATAGATTGCATCTCATCGACTTGACGACTGAAGCCGAGACGTATGTAGTACCCCGCACCTTAGCCGAAAATGTTGACAGCTTCACATGGGTGACGTTCCCCGAAGCCAATGCCCTATTGGAGAACTGATGCGATAGGCACGGCAATCTCTGGCCCGGCGCTGGTCAGCACAAAGGCATCGGGTGACCAGTAGCGTGCCATTGTCTCCTGAATCTGCGCGGCGGTGATGCTGTTGATAGCGTCGCTATAGCGGTACAGATAATCCAAGCCCAAGCCATAGCTCTCCATGGCGACAATTTGGGCGGCGACCCCTTCGTTGCTCTCCAAGCTGAGGGGCAATGACCCCATGATATTGAGCTTGTTATCCTCTAGTTCATCAGCCCCGACGGGTTCAGCGAGCAGGCGGGCGATTTGCTGGCGGATGCTATCGACGGCTTGCTGGACATTGCTGGGGTCAACGCCTGCCGAGACGCGCCATGCACCGGGGCCGTGTCCGCCCAAGAGTTGGCTGGATGAATAGTAGGCCAAGCCCTGCTCCTCGCGGATGACCTTGCCCAAGCGCCCGAACATGCCAAACACCCCAAAGATGTTATTGGCGACCCGCGCCGTCAAGAAGTCATCGGCATAGCGTGACGGCCCAACTACCCCTAGCAGTAAATCGACTTGAGACTTGCCCGCGATGGGGAAGTGTTCGATGGTGGGGCGGGTGATGGGGGGCGCATCGGGCAAGGGCGAGGGTGGGGCTTGGTGGGGGTTGTGCCAATCGCCCAAGGTATCGGCAACGGCTTGTAGGGCGGCATTGGCCTGCACATTGCCGACGATTACCACAATCATGCCCTGTGGCCCGACCTGTTGAGCATGGAAGGCCCGCAGGTCGTCTAGGCTGATGGCGCTGATGGTCTCAATCTCGCCCGACAGCCCATGATGATAGGGGTGATGGGCGGGGTAGGCGTGCTGACGGAAAAGCTTGCTTGCCATGTAGCGGGTGTTCTGTTGCTGCAACTTGAGGCCCGTCAGCATCTCCCCGCGTAGACGCTCGACCTGTGTTTCGGGGAAGGATGGATAGCGCAGGACATCATTCAGCAAGTCCAGCAGCAGCGGCAAATCCTCGGCGAGGGCCTTGCCATCAAACAAGAGATGATGCACGCCTGAATCAATATCCAGACTAGCCCCAACCCCCTCTAGTTCTTCGTGCAGGGTGGCGAAATCACGGCGTTGGGTGCCACGCATCATGGCGGCGGATAGGAAATTGACAAGGCCGTGCTGCTGCTCATAGACCGCGCCTGCTCGGAGCAAGCCGTCGATGACCACCGACTGAGCATCGCTGTTTTCGCGGATGAGGACGGTGATGCCATTGGGTAGGGTGTGGCGCAGGATGTTATCGGGGCCGGGTAGGTCAGGCATGGTTAGCTGTTCCAATCTAGGATGCGTTGGGCGATGGTTGCGCCGTGTCGCTCTTGCAAGAAATGACCGCCATCCTCAAAGTGGTGGGCGGTGGCGTGCGGGATGAGTTGGGTGAAGAAGTCGGCGGCGGCACCCAACACGGGGTCATCTTTGGCGAACATGACCAGCGTCGGCTTGTCCCATGTGGCATAGGCTTGGCGGGCGGCTGCCATACGCTGGGCGATGGGGTCATTGGCGTCCAACGGCACCATCAAGGGGAAGGCTACTGTACCCGCTTTGTATTCGACGCTGGGGAAAGGTGCCTCATACGCGGCAATCACGTCGGGCGGGGCATCGGGCAGGGCGTTCTGCATAAACCCGCCAACGGGCAAATCTGGGGCGGCGCGTTCTACCATCTTGCGCCAGAGCAGGAAGCCGCGGGTAGGTGGTTCGGTGGCGGCGGGCAAAAAGGTGTTGAGGATGACCAAACGGTTGATGCGTTCTTGCATCTCAAGGGCGGTGGGTAGACCAATCAAGCCACCCCAATCATGCACGACAAGCGTGATGTTATGCAAATCCAGCGCCTCGACAAAGGTCAATAGGGTCTGGCGGTGCAGGTCAAAGGTGTAGTCAGCCTGTGCGGGCAGCTTATCGGAGCGTCCGAAGCCGATGAAGTCAAAGGCCACCACGCGGTGACGGCTGACCAGCGGGGGAATCAGCTTGCGGTACAAAAACGACCACGTTGGCTCCCCATGCAGGCACAACACAGGGTCGCCTTGGCCCTCGTCAATGAAGTGGATGCGGTGGTCGCCCATGTGCAGATAGTGGGGCGTATAGGGAAAATCGGGCAAGTTGCTGAAACGGTCATCGGGGGTACGGAGCATTTGACACCACCTGTGGAATAAACCAGCCGACGGTGCGCTGGCGCGGTTGTAGATAGTGTTGGGCGACCGCTTGAATATCAGCCGCAGTGATAGCCTCAATCTGGTCAGGATAGGTGAGGAAAAGCTGATAGCTGTCGATGGTCTCGGCATAGCTCAGGTAGTAGGCTTGGCCGCCGACGCGCTCGTTGCTATAGGCAAAGGCGGCGCGGGCTTGCTTCTTGGCCTTGCGGAGTTCGGCCTCAGATACCCAGTCGTTTTGGAGGCGGTCTATCTGTTCGAGGATAACGGCCTCGGCTTCGGCATGATGACGGCCATCACGCAAGACAGCGGTCAGTTTATAGAGGAAGGGGTCAGCCGTCATGGAGAGGTCACCAGAAGCTCCAGCGGCGATTTCCGTTTCAATGAGATGACGGTAGAGGCGCGAGGTGCGGTAGCCAATGGCTCCACCACCGGGGCCACCCGGCCCACCTAGGATGCTATCGAGGGTGGCGAGTTTGAACCAGTCGGGGTCGCCAAAAGCGGGGGCGTGATAGGCGATTTGGACATAGTTGGCATTGCCGGGGCGTTCAATATGGACGCGGCGCTCACCCTGTTGGGGTGGTTCGGGACGGGTGAAGGGACTAGGCAGGGTACCCGCGGGGATGTCGCCATAGACGGCTTTAATACGCTCTAGCATGGTGGCGCTATCAAAGGCCCCCACTGCAATGGCAACGGCGTTGTTGGGCATGTAGTGGTGCTGATAATGACCATAGAGGTCGTCGCGGGTCATGCTCTGCAAGTCGGAGGTATCGCCAATGATGGTGTGGTGATAGGGATGGACACGGAAGGCCGCCGCTTGTACCGCCTCACGTAGCCAGAAGAGGGGCGAGTTCTCGCTTCCTTGGCGCTCGCTGATGATGACGGTGCGCTCCGATTCGACCTCAGCGGGGTCAAATTGGGCGTTGGTCATACGGTCAGCTTCGAGGTCAAGGGCGAGGTCAATACGCTCGGCGGGCAGGGTCGCATGATAGGCGGTATGGTCGAGCCATGTGTGGGCGTTCCATGTGCCGCCCGCACGGTCAATGGCCTTATCAAGATAGCCTGCTGGATAGGTGGGGGTGCCTTTGAACAGCATGTGTTCGACCCAGTGCGAAATGCCCGTCTGTCCGGTGCGCTCACAACGGCTACCGACGCGGTAGACAACCCACCATGTAATTAGCGGTGCGGCGTGCGATTCTTTGAGAAGAACAGTTAGTCCATTATCAAGGGTATGGCGCTCAATCATCGCTATTCGATAACCAAAACTTCGGGGCCAGCGCTGGTACCACTCCAATAAGCTGGGCCGGGGTAGCCCTCGTGGACTTCATAGCTGACTCGTCCGCTAAATTCAGCAGTACCCGTACTGGCAGCCCGATAAGTCCATTGCATGGTATAGGTACTGCCTGCTGCTACTGCCCCATACAGCACGCCGCCGTTATCTGGTGTTGAGACCAGCTCGAGGGCATCTGATTCTAAATAGAGGGTAAAGCTGGGGATGCCTGCGGCGAGGGTGCCTGTATTGACCAAGGAGAGGCTGACGATAACCTCATCACCAATTTGTATCGGGTTTTGCGAAAAGGTCAGGTAGGCATAGGTCGATTCATAGCCAGAGACAGCTTCTTCGGGTTGCACAGGTTGTGCTTCCTCGAATGAAGGCACTGGGAGCAAGTCGGGCGGGAACATTTGCTGGACTTCGATGGGAAGTAAGGTAAACAGGATGAGTAAAAAGGTGCCTAAACTCATTAACAAAGCGCTACTGGCACACATGGCTGGCTCACTTTCGTTAACTTATGGGTGGACGGGAGAGCAGCAGGGTTGTCCAAAACCCTACTGCTCGGCTAACCGTCTATTTTACACGGGTTCGCCGTTGCCGTCATAACCGCGCCCGATGCCGCGATAGGCAAAGCCGAGGTCGCGCATGGCCTGTGGTTCATAGAGGTTACGGGCATCGACCAAGATGGCTTGGCGCATCACATCCCGCACGCGCTCCATATCGAGTTGCTTAAACTCATTCCAAGGAGTGACGACGATGAGGGCGTCGCAGCCAGTGGCGAGTTCATAGGGGTCTTCTGACATTTGAAGATAGGGCATCAGCTTAAGGGCATTTTCCGCCGCAACAGGGTCATAGGCGCGGACAGTGGCCTTGTGTTCGTGTAAGTAATCGGCAACGGTGATAGAGGGGGCTTCGCGCATGTCGTCGGTGTCTTGCTTGAAGGCCAAGCCCAACAAGCCGATGACCTTGCCCTCTACTGAGCCTATCATCTCCTCCAGTTTGCGGATAACATGCAGGCGTTGGTTGTCGTTAATTTCCATGACCGCGGTCAAGAGTTGGGGGTGCTTGCCGTGTACATTCGCCATGTGGGCCAGCGCTTGCACATCTTTGGGGAAGCAGGAACCGCCATAGCCGATACCCGCCTCAAGGAAGCGGTTGCCAATGCGCTTGTCATAGCCCATGCCAGCGGCTACTTCTTTGACATCCGCCCCCAAGGATTCGCAGACGCGGGCGATTTCATTGATGAAGCTAATCTTGGTGGCAAGGAAGGCGTTGGAGGCGTACTTAATCATCTCAGCGGTGCGGAGGTCGGTAACGATGATGGGGGCACGCAAGGGCAGGTGCAATTGAGCGACCTTGTCGGCGGCTTCGCGGTTGGTGCTGCCGAGGACGGTGCGGTCAGGGTTGTTGAAGTCGCTGATGGCGGCCCCTTCACGCAGGAACTCAGGGCAACTGACAACAGCAAAGTCAATCGGGTTGGGTTGGGTCTCATGCACGATATTGGATACCCAGTCACCTGTCCCGACGGGTACCGTGGATTTGTTGATGATGATGAGGGGGTGCTTCATGGTCTTGGCGATGGTTTCAGCGGCTTGGCGCACATAGCGCAAATCGGCCTCGCCATCAACACCGGAAGGAGTGCCTACGCAGATAAAGACAAATTCAGCGTCGGCTAACCCTTCTTCATAGGAGGTGGTGAAGAACAAGCGCTTGGCTTGCATATTGCGCTCAACCAATTCGCTCATGCCCGGTTCATAGATGGGCATAATGGCTTTTTTCAGGTTGGCGACCCGTTCTTCGCTAATATCAACCGCCACCACTTTGTTGCCTAAATCCGAGAAGCAGGCCGCCGTGGTGAGGCCAACATAACCAACCCCGATAACACAAATGTTTTTCATGGTTTATCCTTCTTCTTCTTCTTCTTCCTTTATAGGACATTCTGCTGCGACAGTGAAGCGCAGTTCTCGACTAATAGCAGTGCCGCGCCATGCGGCTTGTGGGATTAAATACGTCCCGTCAATTTGTTCGGTCAAGCCCGTGTGGGGGTTGCTGTACCCTGCGGTAACCCAGTAGTCTCCAACGGGCAAGCCGTAGATGGTTTCATTCTCAATAAAATCAATGCCCGACTCCTCGCCCATGCCTTGAATATAGAGGCCGATGTCCTCGAATTCGATTAATGTCACCTCTTCATTGGGCTGGACCAGCACAAAATCGGAGGGAAGGACAGGCTCATTGGGGGGGAAGTCCGGCAACATCGGGCTATTGTTGATGCTAAACATGATTTGCCCCGATAGGTAGAGATAGAACGGTTCGGTTTTTAGGCTGCGAACCGCCAAGCTACCCGTCACCTCGGTATCAACGTCATAGCACGCCTCATCTAGGAAAAAACGTAGCACAAAATCACGGTCGGTCTGTAATAAGCGCAAATCCTCATAGATGGTCGTCGCAGTGGGGGTAAAGGTGATGGTGGGTGTCGGTGTTGGCCCTGTGGCGGTGGGGGTTGCGCTGGCCGTCTCGGTGGGTGTGATGGATGGTGTTACCGATGCCATATCCGTTGGGGTAGCAGTCTGTGTTGGCGTTGGGGTGCGGGTTGAGCTAGGGATAGCGGTATGGGTGGGTGTGTTGCTGGGAAGGGCTGTCCATGTGGCGGTGGGGGTGCGTTGGGGAGCGGTGCCACTGGCTGAATGGCTCCCATACAGCACCACCAGTACCATGACTGGTAGCAACCAGAGCAGGCGTTTCATTGTAAATCCTCCATGATGTGCTGTGCCGCCCGCCGCCCAATCTCAACCGCGTAGTTGGTGCCTCTATCCCAAGGATAAACTTGGCTCATGCTGGCCCAATATACACCGTCAACGGGGGTGCGGATGGCGGGGATGTTCTGGGAATGGTTAACGGTTGGCAAGGGTTGGGCATAGGGCGCACGGAACACCCAGCGACGGCGGATCCAATCGGGCGAGAACTTGGGGTTGAAGGTCGGTAAGGCTGCGATATAGCGCTGGGTGAGGTCATCCTCGCTCAGTTGGAAATACTCATGGTCAGGGGCCACATAATCGCCACAATAGACCAGATGGTCGCCCCCATAGTGTTCATGCTCAAGGTAGTTGGTATGCTCGACCAGCGCCAAGAAGGGGAAGGTGGTCGGCAGATTGAGCCAGTAGGTACCGTCTTCCAAGAGTTGATGCTTGAGCGCTAAGATGACGACCACCGCGCCAATACTCCGCAAGTTGTCTAATTGCTCGGCATAGGTTCCGCTAATTTGCGGCACCAGCTTCCGTAATAAGCGCGGCGAGGAGGTACTGAGTACCGCGTCCAGTTGTTGGCGGGTGCCATCGGCGGTGGCTATCTCCAGTTTGCCATTTTCCAAGCGGGTGATGGATTCGACGCGGGTCTTGAGGTGGAGTTGCCCACCTTTGCCCACAATCTGGGTTGCCAGTTCATCAAGGAAGGCTTGGAAGCCACCGACATAGGTGCCAAGGCGCAAGGTGCGGCTATGTACCCTTGCCCAGAACCACGCCATATTGACCTCTTGATAGGCCTTGCCGAATTTGCCGACCAGCAAGGGTTCCCACAGCTTTTGATAGACCTCTGGCCCCATGCGCTTGAGCAGCCATTGATGGGCGGTGCTGCGCTCAAAGCCTTGCCAATTGCGCGAGAATTTCAGATAAGCCCCGAACAGGCCGAGGCGGAATTTGCCAATGGGGGAAAGGGGCAGTTGCAGCGCAGAGAGTGAAATCTCCGAGCGGTAGATTTTGCCATCAATCCAATAGCTGGTCTTGGGGCGAGGGAAGAAAATCTTTTCGCGCACCCCCATCTCCTCGGCAAGGCCCAGCAAATCGTGGTCGGACTCGAACCAATGATGATAGAACTTTTCGAGTTCCCATTCCCAACTCTCATCCTTGAAGCCTGCTGCCAGACCACCGACACGCTCCTCGGCTTCATAGAGGGTTACTTGATATCCTGCTTTGATGAGGTCAAAGGCGGCGGATAAGCCAGCCGCGCCAGCCCCAATAATCCCGATATGCTTCAACTGGTTGCCTCGCTTACGATGGTTTGGGCACGCTGGAAATCGCTCCAACGCAAGCCTAATCGAACCAAATATACCACGCCTGCTGTGGTGATGGGCAGCCATAAGGTAGCGTGCATGACAATCGCATAGCTGCCCGCGATAGTACGCTCGACCCCAAAGGCGGTAAGGGTCAAAATAGCGACGGCATGGAAGGTGCCAATATAGCCCGCTGTTGAGGGTAGGATGGTGCTAAGGTTGCCGAAACCGACGACCAGCAACAGCACCGTAAAATCGACCCGAAAATCAAAGGCGTGCATCACAATCCAGTAGGTGCTGGATTCAACCGTCCAACTCCACAGCGAAAAGATGATGACCAAAGCCAAGGCGCGTTTGCTGCGGAGTGAGTCAAAGCCCTGCATCAACTCATCGGCCAGCTTGAAGACGCGCTCATGTAGGGCGCTGGGGAGCAGGCGGTTAATGAGGGGCGTGTATAGACTGTGTGCCCGTTCTGGTGCGGAGGCCAGCCAGAAAAAGAAGGCCATCGCGCCAAAAAATAAGGGTGTCGTGACCATAATCACCAGCCGCAGGGTGTTTTCTTTAAATTCGACAAATAAAAGAGCGGTAAAAATAAAGGTGAGCATCACCAAGCCATCGAAGACGCGCTCCACCAAGATAGTGGTCAGGGCGGGGACAATCGGCGTTTGGGTCTCGCGCTTGAGGACATAGGCCCGCATGACTTCGCCCAAGCGCAGGGGCAGCAGATTGTTCGCCATATAGCCGATGACGACGACGGGGAACAGCGTGTTGGCGGGGACATCTTGGACAGGCTTTAGGAGAAAATACCAGCGCCATGTCAGGATATAGGTAGCCACAAAATAGACAGGCACGGCAACCATAATCCAGCCCCACTGAATATGGCCCATGATGTCCACAATCTCACGAATATCAAGGCCGCGGAACCCCACCCACAAAAAAAACAGGCTCCCGATTACCCCTAAAATGAAACTGACCTGCTGTTTTTTCATAGCCGCGTTATTATAGCAGGAAGATTCAGAAAAAGGACATTGTGTGCTATGACGATGCTGCGACCGCCGCGTTTTATTCGCTCGCTCAAAAAGTCTCCCCTTATCCTAGAGGCTCTTTTACAACCCGTCACCCAAGAACAAGCCCAATCTGCCTATGATGCCGATTGGAATGTGGTGGCGGTGGTGTGCCATCTGCGTGATTTTGAAGCCATCTTCTTTCGGCGCTGTCGGATGATGCTGGAGCAACCCGACCCCCTATTGCCAGCGTATGACCATGCCCAGATGGCACATGATGGCAATTATAATAACCAGAATCTGCGCGAGGTGCTTAGTGAATTTCGCCAGACCCGCGCCGAATATGTGACATGGTTAGAGGAATTGCCCGAAGCCGACTGGCAGCGCACGGGTACCCATCCTGAAGTGGGGCCTGTCACCATCATGGAGGTGGCGTTACAAGTGGCCTTGCATGATGTAGACCATATTGAGCAGATTGCCCAGATGCTACATGGAGACTTGCGCTAAATGGATGACCGTTTTTATATTCGTCCGATGACCACCGATGATGTGCCACGTCTCGCCGATATGAACCCCGGCTTTGTCAGTGAAACGGCCTTGCATGTTGAACGCATTGGCGAGGGCTATCAAGTGGGTTGGCGCTTGGTGGAGGTGCAATTGCCCGAACCTTATGACAAGGGGCATGGCTACGACTTCAACTTCTCGGAGCAAGAAAACATCCTTGGGCGGTTGCGCCAACCGGACGCACTAGAACAAGTTGTGATTGATTCCCAAACCGACCAGATTGTCGGCGTCTTGGATGCAGCCATTGAGGAGTGGCGGCGGGTCTTGTGGATATGGAATATCATGATGGATGTCAGTGTGCGGGGGCGGGGCATTGGACGCCGTTTAGTTGAGAATAGCATTGCATGGGCGGAGCGCTATCGGCTGCGGGCGGTGATGCTGGAAACGCAGACTAATAATGCACCCGCCTGTCGGTTCTATGCACGGATGGGCTTTCAACTGGTGGGTATCAATCAGGTTTTTTACACCAACCATGATATTGAACGCGGAGAAGTGGCCCTATTTTGGAGCTACCCCATTCAATATCAGTCACGGCGGGAGTGGTGAGGCGGTTGTGGGCAATTTGGCACAATCGACAGGTGACGGATAGGCCATTGATTGTCCATAATAGCCTCGGTTCTAGAATGACTGTGACCCAAAGGTGTAATGCGTTCTGATGCGACTCTATCTTATTCGACACGGACAATCCTTTAATAATGCCCGCCCTAGCGAGGACATCCCGCGCCATCCCGACGCGCCGTTAACAGCGATTGGGCAGCAGCAAGCTGAGACCCTAGCGGCTTATGTGAAATCGCAACCCGACCCTTTCCCGATTATTGATCCGGAGCAGGTGGCGTGGGAGCAGGAAGGCTTTGGCATTCAACATCTGATTGCCAGCCCCATGCAGCGAGCGCTCCAAACGGTGCTACCGATTAGCCAAGCGCTCGGCTTGCCCATCACGGTGTGGGATAACCTATACGAATATGGCGGGATTTATCTGGAAACAGAGGAGGGGGTCAAGGGCTATTCGGGGTTGAGCCGTCAAGCGATGCTCGACTTGGTGCCACATGCAATGCTGCCGGATAGCATCAGCGAGGATGGCTGGTGGAATCGCCCGATGGAAACCCGCGACGAATGCTTTGCACGGGGGGCAGTGGTCGCCCAACGTCTGCGTGAATTTGCCGCCGAGCATCCTGATTTATGCGTGGGACTGGTGGCCCATCAATACTTTCTATGGCGGGTGATGATGGGGTTGTTGTGTCTGCCCACCGACGATAGCGTCTTATTTGGTTTGTATAACAGCGCTTTTAGCCGTCTGGACTTTGGCGAAGATGGCCGCATACGGGTGCGTTATGTCAACCGCTACGACCATCTCCCGCGTTCCATGATTACGACCTAGGGCTATTCGTCGCTTTTATCTTTGGCGTCTTTGTCCAGCCCTAGTGATTCTTTGACCGCTTGTACCACTGGCGCACCGACGATACTGCCGATGATACCAATCGACGCACCGACAGCCGCCCCGATAGGCCCGCCGAACATGGCACCAGCCAAGCCACCCGTGGCGGCACCCGCGATAATGTCGTTATCGCTTAATTTCTTGTTCTTCACTTTGACGCTCCTTTTCACCTACTACTATGATAACCGGAATCAGAAACAATGCAGCAAGTAATGGGAGATCTGTGCCCTGAGCGTAGAGCAACCCCGCAAAACTGGGGGCCACAAAAGTGCCTAAGCCATGTACGGTATCGACCAAGCCAAACGCGCCGCCTTGGGTGGTGGCATGGGTGCGGTTGGCGACAATGCTGGTGGCAAGGGGGCGTAGGGTTTCAAAGGCTCCTAACAGGAAATAAGCGATAATCAACACCGCGAGGTGTCCGGAGACAAGCAGCAAGGCAAATGACGACCCCGCAATGACCACCGCGCCGAGGAACCCGCGCCAGACCGTCCAGCGTCCGAGAATCATATTCCATGTGAAGGCCCCCGCAGCAATGGCTGACCCCAAGGCACCGATATTGCCTTGAGAGAGATGGCGCACATCCTTGAGGTATTGGGGCGCAAAGGTATAGCCAAGGATGGTGGCGATAAAGGCCAGCACGAATATCCCATACATGCCCCAAAAACGCCGATTTTTCAGAATCATCTCATAGCGGCGGAGGGCTTGCTGTAAATTGCGGTCAAAGCTGGGGGGCGGGGGATAGGCGTCGGTTCGCAAGATGGCGATGGTCGATAATATGAACCAGAAGGCACTCACCCAAAACACGGTTTGCAAGGAGGCTCTATCTGCAATTAAGCCCCCCACCGCAGGCGAGACTATCTGGGCCAGCCATGAGAGGCCGTAGACAAAGGTCAGCACCTCTTGGGGCTTGAATTGGCGCTTGACGGTGTGGTCTTCGCCGATGGATTGAATCAGATAGAGGTTGATGACGGGGATGGCAGAGGCGGAGGCTCCATAGAGGAAAAAGCCTACTGCTAGTAGATAAAAATCGGAGGCAGCGGCAATCAGGACTACTCCTATCATCCCCATCCACCATGCGGGAAGCATCACTTGACGTGCGCCATAACGGTCAGCGAGTAAGCCCGCGGGGAGCATCACTAGCAGCCGCGCCAAGCCTGCCATTGCCAAAATGAACCCTGTTTGTTGGGGGGTGGCTCCTAATGATGATAAATAGAGAGGCTGGATATGGAGCCACATGCCCTCCCCAATGACCCACAGCATAATAGCAATTGCCATCATGCGCGTATTTCTTCCCATGCTCTGCCAACGGTTGAGCATTGCGTCCCTCAACGTGAATGTTAGTTAAATAATTTCAATTGCTTAACTGAGTTGTTTGACCTATCGGCCAGATTATGCTACAAATTTTAAACGTGAACATCTTTTAACCAAGATGCAATATTTAGAAGGAGTGCTTGTATGCGTAAATTGCAATTTGTTTTAGCGATTGCATTGATTGCCGCCTTTGCCGGTCTACCCCTCTTGACCGTGCAGAATGCTAAAGTCGCTACCGCCCAAGCTGAACCCACTGGCAAGCTGGCTGAAGTCCTTGCTCGTGGTAGTCTGATTTGTGGCGTCAGTGGCACCTTGCCTGCTTTTTCATATCTTGACCCTGACACGGGTGAAGTTACAGGCTTCGATGCGGATTATTGCCGCGCCGTGGCCGCCGCCATTTTCGGTTCAGTTACGGAAGATAATCTTGTTTTTGTACCATTGACTGCCGCCGAGCGTTTCACCGCGCTACAAAATGGTGAAATTGATGTTTTGATTCGCAACACCACATGGACATTCAGCCGTGACACCGATCTCAAGGGTGAATTCCGTGCCATTACCTTCTATGATGGTCAAGGCTTGTTGGTGCGTGCTGATCTTGGTGTGTCCTCCATTGATGAACTCAATGGTGCCAGCTTCTGTACCCAAACTGGTACAACAACAGAAGCGAACATTACCGAAGCAATGGCCGCCCGTGGCTTCGATTTTGAATTGATTCCTTTTGAGACTTCTGCTGACAGCGCCGCTGGCTATGAGTCTGGCCGTTGCGACGTGTTGACCAGCGACAAGAGCCAATTGGCTGCTATCCGTGCCAACTCGGCTGACCCCAGCGCCCACGTGCTGTTGCCCGACACGCTCTCCAAGGAACCCCTTGGCCCGATGTGGCTCCAAGGTGACGACCAATGGGGCGATGTGGTGAGCTACACCGTGTATGCGACCTTCTATGCTGAAGAGCGTGGAATCACCGCTGAGAATATTGACATGTACATGGGCAGCGATGATGCTGAAATCCGCCGCTTCATGGGTGAAGAAGGCGACCTTGGTTCCTTCCTTGGCCTGAGCAATGACTTCGCTGTGAACGTCATCAAAGCTGTAGGCAACTACGGTGAAATCTATGAACGTCATATTGTACCGTTGGGTATTGTCCGTGAAGGCACCCTCAACATGCAATGGCGTGATGGCGGCTTGATTTACGCTCCCCCGTGGCGCTAAACGTTAAGTCGTGAAGGCTTTTGGGCTTCCGTCTGATTCAGGGCGGAAGCCTTTTTGTAGGTACTTATGGTGTATAGGGTTTGCTTATGGAGCCTGAAGTTTTTGTTACCACTGCTGATTTAGGCGCAAAACGCCCACCGCCCAACCAACGCACGGGTATCCGTGAGTTGCTACTCCACCCCATGCTCTTGCGGGCTGCAGCCGTCCTTTACTTTTTGCTGGTCTTTACGCTCTGGCCTACTATCCGCGAGCAGATTTTCTATCCCATTAACCTGCTTTCTGATTCGTCCTCGAATTGGGCGACGGGCTTGGGATTGGGGTTAATGGCGGCTTTGCCGTTTGCGTTGATTGTTTTTCTCAACGGTATTCGTGACCAGCAGCGCCTCACTATTCCGTTCTATCGGAATATCATTTTCATCCGGGATATTATTCAAGTCGTCTTCTTAATTGTGATTTTAGGCACAGCCTACAGCCTGATTCAGAACCTCAATGATAACTTTCGAGAGGGGGCCAGTGGCCTAGTCATCAATTTCAATGTGCTAGAACGTGACTATCCAGTTGCGATTACCGAAGGCCCTGACTTTGAAAAAGAGCTTAGTTGGGTACAGGATGTGCCGATTGCTCAAGAGACCTTTGAGACCTATCTGCGGCCCGGCACCTACACCCGTGCGCTGATGTCGGGCCTTTCCAATACTTTGCGGGCAGTATCGATTGCGCTGGTACTGGCGACTATCTTTGGTGTTTTCATCGGGATTGGTTTGTTATCGGGCAACTGGTTGGTGCGGACGGTGTCGTCTATCTATGTAGAGATATTCCGCAATACACCGCTGTTGGTGCAGCTATTCTTTGTCTATAGCAGCCTCCGCTTGGTATTGCCGACCCAACCCCGCGATGCCCACCAAATCCCAACACCACTTGGCAAGATGTACATTAGCGCTCGTGGTATCAACTATCCGGCTATCTTGACCACCGATTCCTTTCCAGTGATGGGGGTCTTGGCTACGATAGGATTGATAGGCGGTATCTATTGGTGGCGCAAGCGGCTGCAATTGCAAGATGAAACAGGCAAGCCTGCGAATACCTTGACATACTTCTCCATCGCCTTTTTGGGGATGTCGCTGCTAGGCTTGGCGCTGGCGACCGTCTTTGGTGGGTTCCCGTTTGAGTTAGAGGCACCTGTGCTGGGTCGCTTCAATTTTGAGCGCAATATCGGCGGCCTGTATACCTCGGAGTTTATTGGGTTAGTGGTGGCCTTGGTGCTGTATACTGCTGCTTTTATTGCGGATATTGTGCGGGCGGGTATTCAGTCGGTACCCAAGGGCCAAATTGAGGCGGCCCGTGCAGCAGGCTTAAGTGGGGGCCAAACGCTGCGAATGATTGTGTTGCCGCAAGCGATGCGCTTGATTATCCCACCCCTGACCAATCAATACCTCAATCTCTCGAAGAACTCCAGTTTGGCAATCAGTATCGGCTTCTATGACCTGTTCAACGTCGGGACGATTGCCTCTAACCAAAGCGGGCAGGTGGTGGTTTTCTTTGTGGTCATGATGCTGACCTATCTGGCGATGAGCCTGATTATTTCCTTTGTGATGAATTTCGTTAATCGCGGTTTGCGGTTGAAGTCTCGGTAGGAGGGGGCAATGAGCGAAATCAAACGTGATGAATTGTTCTATATTGCCCCGAAAGAGGCCCCGCCTTCGCGTCGGCCACCGCGTGGTACGGTCGGGGTGGTGGGCTGGCTTCGCAAGAATCTATTTCATGGCCCTGTTAATTCGGTGATGACGATTGCCACCATTGTCTTGCTGTCACTGTTCTTGTGGGAAGTATTCCGCTGGTCGATCCAAGATGCCCAGTGGAATGTGGTGATTAGCAACTTGCGCCTGCTGGACGTTGGGCAGTTCCCCCAAGAGGAAATTTGGCGCATTGAACTGATGGGCATGATTTTGGTCTTTCTCAGTGGCCTTGGTGTGGCTATCTGGGGAGGGACAACCCGCGCCTTTATGCTGACGATTGTGGTGGCTGTGATATTAATGGTCTTGATTCCAGTCGCCGCCCAACGCATTGAGCCGGCCCCCATTCGCATTATGGTGGGTGAAGATCGAAACTTCGGCCCGATGCGTTTTGTGGGGGATGACGGTCAAGAAATCACGGTGGCGGTGGAGGCTATTAATCGCACCGAGTATGGCGACCCCGATGACTCGACTTTTTGGGGCCTCTTTGAAAACGCGGGCGGTGAACAAAACACCCGCATCAAATGGAGCGAAATCCGCGCTGCGATTGCTGGTGAAACACTTGACCCCACCGCCTATAATCTGCTGATTCGGGTGCAGTTGTTGAATGCCCAAGGTGCTGTCGTCGCGGAGGGTATTTCTACCTCCCAAGACCCCAACATCACCCTAAACGTTACCCTTCCAGCCGATGGTTGGTATATCCTTCAAGCGGAAGTCTTGACCGAGGCCTCCATCTACAAAAACACCGATGGCCTGCAACTACCGACTATTCCGGTTCGCACTTTGCCCAACGAGGGCTATGCCTTTATCCGCTTGAACAACGTGGATATTTACCGCACCCGCCCCTCTGACATTGAAGAGCGCGAGGCGCAATATGGCACCTTGCCCGCTGTCGATTGTTGGAGCCGCGATGTGGTGGGTTGCCAAGTTGCCGAGCGGGCGGTGCGTTTTGAAGGTAGCCGCACGTTTGGTCAATTTCTCAAGTTACAGCTTGGCCCCTTCTCGGAAGAGATTACGGTGCCGATTGTCAGCGCGGTGTTGCTGTTCTTCTTTGCCTATGGTTTGGGGCATGGTGCCGTGACTAGCCGTAATCCAGTGTTCAGCAAGGGCATTGCTCGTTTGACGACCTTGGGCTGGTTGCTGCTGATTCCCCTCACATGGTTCATCTTGACGGGCATTGAAGGTGCAGAGGATATTCACCCTCTCTTGAAGCTTACCAAGCTCTCGCCCGAACAATGGCAGGGTTTGACCCTCACGCTGATTTTGACCTTTATCAGTGTGGTGGCCTCCTTACCGTTGGGGGTGTTGTTGGCATTGGGGCGGCGAAGTGGCTTGCCCGTGATTGGTACCTTCTCGGTGTTGTTTATCGAATTGGTACGCGGTGCGCCGCTGATTACCATCCTGTTCTTTGCTAAAAACATTGTGCCATTCTTTTTCTCCGCAGGGGCGGCGCAAGACTTAGGCAATGTGATGCGGATGTTGATTGGGTTGACGCTCTTTAGTGCAGCCTATCAAGCCGAGATTGTGCGGGGTGGTTTGCAGATTATCCCCAAAGGACAGACGGAGGCCTCCCAAGCGTTGGGCTTGAACCCCTACTTGACCAACACCTTCATCATTTTGCCTCAAGCGTTGCGGGCTGTTATTCCCGCCACCATGAGCCAATTTGTGAGCCTGTTTAAAGACACCTCGTTGGTCTCGATTGTGGGCTTGTTCGAGCTATTGGGGATGGTCGAGTTGATTACAACAGGGCAACAGCAATACCGCCCCTTTGTGCGGGAAGCCTATCTGTATATCGGTATTATTTACTTTGCGATTGCCTTTGTGATGTCGGCGGTCAGCCGTCGCTTAGAAGAAACGGGGTCGGGTGCAGCCCGCCGCTAATCAGAGGGAAAAATCATGAGTGATAAAAAACTTGGCGAGTATATTATTGAGTGCGAAGATGTTAACAAGTGGTTTGGGGAGTTTCATGTCCTGAAGGATGTTAACCTGCGGGTGCGAGAACGCGAGGTGGTGGTGGTGATTGGCCCATCGGGTTCGGGCAAATCGACGCTGATTCGTTGCATCAACCGCTTGGAGGAGCATCAAGAGGGGCGGATTGTGGTCGATGGCATCGAATTGAGCAACGACCTTCGCAACATCAGCGCTATCCGCCGCGAGACAGGCATGGTCTTCCAGCAGTTCAACTTATTCCCACATCTGACCGTGATGCAAAACATCACCTTGGCGCAACGCTTTGTGCGGCGGCGTCCGCGGCGGGAAGCGGAGGAGAAGGCCCTGCAACTCCTCAAGCGTGTCGGTATCCCCGAACAAGCCCAAAAATACCCCGGTCAACTTTCCGGTGGGCAGCAACAACGGGTGGCGATTGCGCGTGCCTTGGCGATGGACCCCAAAATCATGCTCTTTGATGAGCCAACCTCGGCGCTTGACCCAGAGATGATTAAAGAGGTGTTGGACGTGATGAAGGAGCTTGCCATCACGGGTATGACCATGCTGGTGGTGACGCATGAGATGAACTTTGCGAGGGAGGTAGCCGACCGTGTGATTTTCATGGATGCCGGACGCATTGTGGAAATCGGCACGCCAGAGCATTTCTTCACTGACCCGCAGCACGACCGTACCAAACTTTTCCTCTCACAGATTTTGTAGGCCTTGGGGGTGTGCGGCTGTCAGCAGTGGCGGTTGTACACCCCTTTTACCCCTCAGCACCTATCGCTACCAAGAGTGACTCATGGTCAGGTTCGGCGTGGGTCTCGGCAAATGGCACCCGATTGAGTATCGACAAGGCTACCACCATTACCACCCCCTCCAGCGCAAAGACAATGCCATAGGAAAAGGCGGGCGTGGCACTCAATAGCACCCCAATATCCCGAATGGCGGCCCCAATCACCGAGCCACCCCCACGAAAGAGCAAACTTGCCATTGTCCATAAGCCGAAGTAAGTACCCGCCTGCTCGTCGCTGCTGACCATGACCATCAGGCCCCATGAGCCGATATTCCATAGCCCCAAGCCTGCCCCAAACAGCAAGAGAGTGGGGCGTATCATGGCCTCGGCATGGGTAAAAGCCGTTAACGCCAGTAAGCCAAAGGTGATGACGAGGATGGCGATGCCATAGCGGTTGATGCGCTGATAGGTCATCCCACTCAGGCGACGACGAGCGACCAGTGCAAAGACGGAGCCAAGCAGGGCGGTGGTGCCCCAATAGGCGGCAAAGCGACTGGTCTCGCCAGTGGAAAGATCAAAGACCTGCCCGCCAAACGGCTCTAGAATCTGGTCTTGGGCAAAGGCCCCCATGAAACTCAGCGCGATATACAGAAAAAAAAGGCGGGTGGTGGGTTTTGACCAGATAGCTTGGAAGTCGGTTTTGAAATTGGGGCGTTCCTCGGCGGGGGGCATATCATAGCGGGGGCGTTCTTCGCCCAGAACGGAGAAAAACCACAGGGCGCTGGCAATGGCGATGGTGGTCACAAAGAGGGTGGCTAGGCCACCGACAGAATACTCTGGCAATAAACGAGCAAACAGCACGCCTGCAAAGGCAAAACCCATCAATAGCATGGTCCAGACCACGCCGACGGCTCGTCCGCGTTGCATGGCAGGCGCACGGTCATAGATGAGGGTGGTGTAGGTGCTGCCTGAACACAGATAGCCGACGCTGACCATGAACAACGAGGCCGCAATCCCTAACCACCAAAGCTTATTGTCTGACTCGGCTAACTCAATGGTGTTGAAGGCCAAGAGCAAGAACCCAATCGCCATTAAACTGCGTCCGCCCCAGACCCAAGGTAAGCGCCGATAGCCGCGCCAGTTGGTGTGGTCAGAGCGCTGCCCGACCCACACTGATAAGGGCGAGAGGAAATAGTTGAGGGCTAAGAGCAGCGAAACAGGGGTGGCGGGATAGCCCAAATCGGCAATCATGATGCGGTTCCAGACCCCCGAACCGAGGATGTCGGTCAGCGCCGAGCCGATATGAAAGGAGCCGATTTTGATATTAGCGCGGATAGACAGCGATTCGGTGGGTTCGCCCATATGAGTCATGTTCCCTTAGTTTTGCTTAGAATTGCGGAGATTATAGACGGTGACTCAGGAGGGCGTCAACTAAGCAAATGGTGAGCGGGGAGAGTACGCATTGACCCTCCCCACAAAATGACTAACCAGCAGTTGGGGGTACTAGGGTGTAGGGCAAGACAATCTCGCTCGTGGTGGCTTCATTGCTGACGATGACAGGCACCTCTAGGGTGACGCTTTCCACAAAGCACAAGGTTTGATTCACACCCTCGCACCAATAAATGGTCAAGTCGGCGCTGTAGGAATCGCTGCCCTCGCTAAAGGTCACAGGGAGGCGCACGGGGAGTTCAGGATGCACCTCTTGGTAATTCTTGAAGTCATCGGCAACATTGACGACGGTACTTCCGTCTTGGATGACGGTGAATGGGGCAAGATCATTGAGTTTGTAGCCCTCGGGCAGGGTGATGTCGAAGACCAGCGCACCCTTGCCGGGAGCCACCGTTTGGGCCTCTAACTGCACCACCTTATCGCCTAAAGCAAAGGGGTTGGTGTTGACTGTTACGGGGTCAAGGCCAGCGGGGGTGGTGGGTGCGGCTTCAGGCAGCAAGACCGTTGTATCGACAATGGCTAGGGTGCTGACGGTCTCGGTTTCAAGGTCGATGACGCGGATGGCGTGGTTGTTGGTATCGGCGATGTAGAGCTTGCCATCGGCATAATCAAGGCCGCCGGGTTCATAGAATTGGGCGTCACTCACCGAGCCATCAACCAAGCCCGCCTCGCCTGTTCCGGCATAGGTGCGGCTGGCACGGGCCACAGGGTCGATGACCTTGATTTTGTTGTTGTAGGTATCGGTCACGTAGAGCAGGCCATTGGGGGCCACCACTACACCAAGCGCATGTTGCAAGCGTACTTCATCGCCCATGCCATCGACATCGCCAAAATCAAAGAGGCCCGTACCGACAATGGTACCCACTGCGCCGTTGGGGTCGAGGTCGGCAGTGCGGATGGCGCTCACCTCGGCATCGGCAAAATAGAGGAGGGTGCCGTCGCTATCAATGCCGCTGGGTTGGGCGAGTTGGGCGCTGTTGAGTGGGCCGTCGATGATGTTCTCGCGCCCACTACCCGCATAGGGAGACGTCTCGCCTGTCGTCAAATCGACGCGCCAAAGTTGGTGTGAGCCAGCCATCGCCATGTAGAGGCTATTGCCCACCAGCGTCACATCCCAAGGCGAGGAGAGTTCAACATTGGGGGCGGTGCCTGCAAGGGGGGGATAGCTGCTGGCTTGTTGGCCTGTTCCGACCAAGGTGCTGACTGTTTGGGTGCTGAAGTCAATGACACGGATAGCATGGTTGACAGTATCGGCAACATAAGCGAGGTCGCCATCAATGGTAATGCCTTGTGGCTCGCTGAATTGTGCTTCAGCAAAACTACCATCGGTGAAGCCGCGCTCACCTGTACCAATGACCATTGTTTCGCCTGAGCCATCGAGGGAAGTGACGACAATGCGATGATTGGCGGTATCACTGACCAGCAGGCGGTTGGTAGCGGGGTCAGCCTGTACCTTACCGGGGAAATAGAAGGCGGTGGCGGGGCTGGTTTCGGGAGCCGATTTAGCCAAGGGGGTATCGTTAAGTAGACCTGCGTCGCCATATTCCTGCACCATTGTTTCGAGGATGGGGTCAAAAATGGGGAAGATGCCCTCACCACTTTGCCCACCAACGACTTTGCCGAGGGGGTCAATCAGCACGACGGTGGGCCATGCCCGCACCCCGTAGGTACTCCAGATTACGAAATCCGCATCATTGACCACTGGATGCTCAACATGGTAGCGCTGCACAATCTGGCGGATGTTGTCGGTCTGGCCTTCGTTCTCGAACTTAGCAGAATGGACGCCAATCACCACCAGATTATCGCCATACTTGGCCTCTAGGTCATGCAGGTCGGGGATGATGTGGATGCAGTTGATACAGCCATACGTCCAAAAATCCAAGAGGACGATTTTGCCCTCCAGTTCGGACATGGTGAGGGGGGCGCTGACATTCAGCCAATCCAAGTCGGTGGGAAATTCAGGTGCGGCGATTTCACCAGCATAGGTGAAGCCATCTTGGGCACGGGTCACTTGGCGCACAGCCAACGCTGCTCCTCCTAACAGTGCAATTGCCACAAAAATAGATACAATGGTGCGTTGTTTGAACATCTTTGATTTTCCTTGCCTCCAACGTTGGGTTGCTATCCTAGTTTAGACGATAATCCTTAACAAACTATTTCGTGAGGATGGGATGAATGAAACGCCGTGATTTTCTCAAATGGGTAACGGCGGTGGTTGCTAGTCGGCGGCTGGTTCTAGGCCGTGCCAAAGCCACCAACGCCCTCTACTTTATTATTCCCCCGACCACCCTGCATGTAGGAGAGACCACTGCCATGATTGGCTATTGGCTCTCTCAAACTACGGATAGTGGGGCGTTGCATCTGTTCAAAGATGGGCAACCTGTTCAGATCATCCCCTTGCCGACAGATCGTGCTGTTGTAACCCTTGAAAACCTCGAACCTGCCACGACCTATACCTATCGCATTGAGGTGGGCGGTGAGATACCCGCTTATCTCGATTTTGCTGAGGCGTGGGGGCCGTTGTCCTTTCGCACCCAGCCGTTTGAGTGGCCTATCCGCTTGGCGGCTATTGGCGATAGTGGCTTTGGCGATTCGGTGACGCTCCAGCTTGCCGAGCATATTGCCGCCCATGATATTCACGCCTTTTTGCACCTTGGTGATGTGGCCTACAATTGCTATGAGCATGACAATAACCTGCCCCTTAACTGGGCGCTCAAATACTATCGTCCCTATCAAGCCATCCTACAGCGTGTGCCACACTATGCCGTCTTCGGCAACCATGACCGCCAAAGTGATACCTTTTGGCTCGACCAGCCTTTTTATTTTTGGGCCTTTCCTTCTTTGAACCAAGGTGAGGCGTGGCATGACCAACGGCGCTGGTATGCCGTGACTCTTAATGACGTGCGGCTTGTGGGTCTTGACACCCAATGTTATTACACCGACCGTTGCTTAGGTGATCAAAATAATTGGCTTGACCAGCAATTGGCGGATACCACACCCTACCGCACCAACCTTGTCTTATTTCATATTCCCTTCTGGACATCTGGCACTGTTCATGCTGAGGATGGCCTTGTGATTGCCCAGACATGGGAGCAACGCTTGAGAGACCATGCCGACCAGATTGGGGTGGTTCTCAATGGGCATTCGCATCTCTATGAACGGCTGTATCGTGGGGGTGTGCATTATATTACCTCTGGGGGCGGGGGTGCGTCGATTTATGGTAATAGCACTCCGGTTGCTGGTAGTCAGGTCGTGCGTTCACTGGCAAATTATGTTATCGTAGAGGTCTACCCCGACCAGATTCAAGTGACCGCCTATGATATTGACAATACGGTGATTGACCAGTCGTCGTGGGCGATTTAAGGAGACCGACGTTTTGTTAGATGGCATGAATCCCCGCCAGCGTGAAGCCGTGACCGCTGATTTTGGCCCTGTGCTGGTGGTGGCTGGCCCCGGTAGTGGCAAAACCCGCGTGTTGACGCATCGCATCGCCTATTTGATAGAAGAACAAGGCTATCCCTCCCACCGTATCTTGGCGGTGACCTTTACCAACCGCGCCGCCCGTGAGATGCGGGAGCGGGTGGATGGCCTTGTCGGTGAGATGGGCAAGCGTGTCACCCTCGGCACTTTTCATAATGTATGCGGCATGATTTTGCGGCGCGAGCATGAGCATACCGCCTTCTCGCGGGACTTTGTGATTTACGACTCCCAAGACCAAATCGCCCTTGTCAAAAAAGTTCTCATCGACCTTGGCCTCGACTCAAACAAGCACCAGCCGTGGCCGGTCTTGAATGCCATTTCAGGGGCTAAGAATGAACTGATTGGTCCAGAGCAGTTTCCAGTGCCAAATTATGATGCGGAGATTGCCCGTCGTGTCTATCTCGAATATGACAAGCGCCTACAAGCCAGCGATGCCCGCGATTTTGACGACCTGTTGACCCATGTGGTGCGCCTATTTCAGCAGCATCCCGATGTGCTAGAGCGTTACCAGCGTTACTATAGTTATGCCTTGGTGGATGAGTTCCAAGATACCAACATGGCTCAATATGAACTCATCCGCTTGCTGGCGGGGGAGGCGGCGAACATCTTTGTGGTGGGTGACCCTGATCAGAGCATCTATGCCTTTCGCGGAGCAGATTATCGCAATGTCAAGCGCTTCCAACAAGATTTCAACCCCGCCACCATTATCTTAGAAGAAAATTACCGCTCTCATCAATATATCTTAGATGCGGCAACGGCTATTATTCGTGAGAACCCCGAACACATCCGCCGCAATCTGTTTAGTCAGCGCAAGACTGGCCCCAAGTTGACCATCCACGAAGCCTATAATGAGCGGGATGAGGCCCAATATGTCCTCAATGCGATTAGCGACTTGGTGAGCAGCCGCGAATACAAGCGTAGCGAGATAGCCGTCCTCTATCGCCTCAACGCCCAGTCACGGGTGCTGGAGGAGACCTTTGTGCGCTCTGGCATGCCCTATCGCTTGGTGGGGGCCACTGCCTTCTATGGGCGCAAGGAGATTCGGGATACGATCGCCTTTATGCGCTTGGTCAATAACCCGCTTGATCGTGTGAGCCTTGACCGTGTGATTAATGTGCCGCCGCGTGGCATTGGCGATAAGACCGTTGAGCAATTCTATGCGTGGGCCGATACCATGCCGGGCGGGGTATGGGGTGCCTTGCAAGCGCTGGTACATGGTGACCAGACGCCGCTCAGTGGGCGTTCCCGCAATACCTTGACCCAATTTGCTGAGATGCTCAACCGTCTGCGCCTCAAGTTAGATACCAGCAACCCCCTTGAACTGCTAGACGCGGTACTCGAAGAAACCGGCTATATGGAATATCTACAGCGCGACCGCACCGACCAAGGCCAACAACGCTTGGATAATATCGCTGAGTTCCGACGGGTGGCCTATGAGAACACCGAGAAATCTTTAGCTGGATTTTTGAACGAGGTGGCGCTGGTCTCGGATGTCGATAATCTGGACAAGGGCAATGCCGACGCCCCGACCTTCTTAACCCTCCATGCCGCCAAGGGGCTAGAGTTTCCGGTGGTGTTTATCATCGGGCTTGAGGAAGGTATCTTGCCGCACCGCCGCGCTCTTGAAGATGAAAAAGAGATGGCTGAGGAGCGGCGCTTGATGTATGTGGGTTTGACCCGTGCCAAAGACCGCGTGTATATGATTTACACCTTCCGTCGCATGATGTGGGGCTATTATGATATGAATATGCCCTCGCGCTTTATCGGCAATATCCCACCGGAGATTACCCTCGGTGGCGCACGGGTACCCCAACCCCCCGCCGAGCATCTCTTTTATCAGCCCAAGTGGGAGACCAAGTGGGAGCCAACCAACACCCGCCAAACCGAGACCCCCAAAGCTGCCAAGCCCGTACCCGCCCGCAAGGTGGCCCCGTCGCGCTTCCAGAAAGGGCAGCAGGTTGTTCATCAAGCCTTTGGTGATGGGGTGGTCATCAATACCGATAGCAGCGGGGACTTTGAGATAGTCGATGTGCTGTTCAAGCAACATGGTAGCAAAAAACTCGATGCCAGCTTCTTGCAGCCCAAGGGAGAGGCCTAATGTCGCGCCGCTTTATCTTGGCCTCTAATTCGCCGCGCCGTCGTGAACTGGTCGGGTTGCTGGGGGTCGCATTTGAACGCCTCTCGCCGGATGTTGATGAAACGCCCTTGCCGGATGAGCCGCCCGCCGACTATACGCTGCGAGTGAGTGCCGCCAAAGCCCGCGCTGCTGCTCAACAGATTGAGGGGGAAGCGGTCATTATCTCGGCGGATACAACGGTGGCAGATGGCAATCAGATTCTGGGCAAGCCGCTGGATGACGCCGAGGCCCGTGCGATGTTGGAGCAGCTACGGGGGCGGGTGCATCAGGTCTATACCGCCATTTCACTCTATGACACCACCCGCCAGCAATTGGCGCAGGATTTAGCGGTGACGGATGTCCACATGCGGCCTTATAGTGAGGCCGAGATGGCGGCTTATGTTGCCAGCGGTGACCCTCACGACAAAGCGGGTAGCTATGCCATCCAAAACCGCGCCTTTCATCCTGTTGAGCGCATCAATGGCTGCTATACCAATGTGGTTGGCTTGCCGTTGTGCCACCTGACGCGCACGCTGGCCCGCCTTGGCGTGGAGGTTGGGGTTGATGTGCCGACGGTGTGCCAAGCGGCCAACGCCATTGTGTGTGAGGTCTATCCCACCATTCTGTAGGCCAAGCGTTAGTTAATCAACGGTTCAGGGTAGCCACGAGCGTCTATAATCGAGAGTAGAGGTATTTTGCGATGATGCGTTGGAAACTGCTTATTGTATTGCTGTTCATCACAGCCTGTTCAGGGGGCGAGGGTGATAATACCCTTAACCTGTTTGGGGCCAAGCCCACCCAACTCGATTCGACGAGTGCCGAAAGTGTTGCCACCACTTTCTTAGATGCTTGGCAAGACCGCGATTATCAGACCATGTATAGCCTAATCACACCCAATGCCCGTGATGCTTTTACAGAAACCGAGTTTTTAGATACCTACACTTTCGCCAATGATACCCTTGGCTTGAAGGACATCAGTTGGGAAATCAGCGCTGGCCCCTTGGTACAAGGCACCACTGCTAGCCTTGAGTATACAGTTACTTTTGAGACCAGCCGCTTTGATACCTTCACTGACCCTGACCCGAATCTGGATGGCAGTGTGCCACGCACGATGTGGTTGACGGTTGTGCCGAATGAGGGCTGGCGGGTGGCGTGGTCACGCATGGATATATTTGCGGGGTGGACGAATGATGCTAACTTGCGTGTTTATCGCGTGATGCCGCGACGCGGCAATATCTATGACCGCAACGGCAAGGTTTTGGTCGATTCTAATGGCACGGTGATTGGCATTTATGTGCGCCAAGACCGGATGCGAAACCAAGCCGAGTGTATGAACCAACTTTCGCGTATCTTCCGCCTTGAATACTCGGATATTGAAGCCATCTTTAGTCAATTCTTACCGGGGACGGAGTTCTTGGCGGGGGAGGTGTCGCCAGATACTATACGGGTGGAAGATGGGGTCTTGGCGGGTACCTGTAACTATACGGCCCGTGAACGCTCCACCCGTCGCTACTTTGACCGTGTGGCCTCCCATTTGGTGGGTTACGTCGGGCAGATTCCGGCTGACCGCCAAGCCGAGTATCGCTTGCAGAACTATCCTGATGACGCACTGGTGGGGCGCGATGGCCTTGAACTGGCTTTCGAGACTGAACTGCGTGGCACCATCGGCGTCAGCTTACGGATTGAGACCAACACAGGCGTACCGATTCGCACGGTTGCGACCCGCCAGCCCCAACCCGGCCAAGACCTCTATTTGACAATTGACCGTGATCTCCAACTTGATTTGCAGGGGTTGGTTGCCGATGCGTATGACAATGGGCAATTGACGTGGGCACCGACCTCCAAGGGGGGGGCGGTGATTGTCATGAATGTCAACACGGGCGAAGTGCTGGCAATGGTCAGCTATCCTGACTATGACCCCAGTGTGTTCAATCCCGATACGCCTATCTTGTTCCCAGCCCAGCAAATTCAGACCTACCGTGATGACCCCCGCACGCCGCTGCTGAATCGGGCCACCAAGGGTAGCTATCCCTTGGGGTCAGTGTTCAAAGTTTTCTCAATGGTGGCGGGCTTGGATAGTGGGGTGTGGTCAGCCTCGAATACGGTGAATTGCACGGGACGCTGGGATGGCACCCCCTACAATGACCGTGTGCGAACCGACTGGTTGCTACCACCCGGTCATGGCCTGCTGGATATGAAGGGCGGCTTAATAAACTCCTGTAATCCCTATTTCTGGACAATGGGTGTGACCCTTAATGCGGCTGACCCTGAAATTCTGCCGGGCTATGCCGAGCGCATGGGTTTTGGGTCGGTGGTGCCCTTCCAAGGCTTGGCTACTGATTCAGGGTTTATCCAAGACCCAGAGTGGAAGCGTCAACAGGGTGAGCAATGGTCAAATTCGGATGCTGCCAACTTGGTGATTGGGCAAGGGCAGGTGACGGTCAACCCCTTGCAGGTGGTACGCGCCACCGCGATGGTTGCCAATGGTGGGATATTGTATGACCCGATGATTGTGCAGCGGGTTGGGCTTGTCGGCGAAGACCCGACCTATACCGCCGAGCCACGCGGTACCGATTTGGGGATTAATCCTGATGTTTTGACGCTGGTGCGGGAGGCCATGTGTGATGTGACCCTCACCTATGATGGTACCGCCAACTACATCTATCAAGAGTGGTATGAACACTATAACTATCAGGTGATTGTTTGCGGCAAGACGGGTACGGCTGAATCGGGTCAAGCCAAGCCCCATGCGTGGTTTGCGGCCTTTGCCCCGCAAGATACCCCAGAGATTGCGGTGGTGTCGCTGATTGAGAACTCATGCGAAGGCTCAGAAGTCTCCGCGCCGATTGTGCGGCGTGTGATGGAGATTTACTACGGACTGCCGCAAGATTTTGGCTGGCCTCCGTTATGGGAATCAGGTTGTACAACGATTGGGCCAGATGCCACCTACGGCTAGATGAATGAGATGGGGGCAAGGCACGCGACCCTGCCCCTTGATTGTGTTATTGTTGCGCTGGCACCAAATCCATCGCCCGTGAGTCACGGACGTGACGGGCCATCGCAATAAACTCGCTGACGGGCATCGGCTCCAGTTCGGTGTCATCACGCAAGCGGATGCTGACCGTGCCATTTTCCACATCGCGCTGCCCTAAGATGACTTGGTAGGGGATGCGCTGGCCGCGGGCCTCGGCAATCTTCTTGCCCAATTGCCCCCGCTCATAGACCTCGACACGGAAGCCTTCAGCTTGCAACTGAGCCGCCAGCGCCTTGGCCTCAGCATCGACCTTGTTGCTGACAGGCAAGACGGCCATTTGCACTGGTGACAACCACAGCGGGAAGGCCCCATAGTAGTGTTCAGTCAAGATACCAATGAAGCGCTCCAAACTACCGAAGGGCGCACGGTGAATCATGATGGGGCGATGGGTCTTGTTATCCGTCCCGACATATTCCATCTCAAAGCGCTCTGGCAGCGAATAATCGACCTGCACCGTCCCTAATTGCCATTCCCGCTTCAATACGTCACGGAAGATGAAGTCGAGTTTGGGGCCGTAGAAGGCCGCTTCGCCTTCCTCAACCGTGTATTGCAAGCCGAGGCGGTCACAGGCTTCGATGATGGCGCTGGTGGCCTTTTCCCAGATGTCGTCGGCCCCGATGTACTTATCGCTTTCGGGGTCGCGCACCCCCACCCGTGCCTTGAAATCGAGCAGGCCAAGTGAGTTAAACACGTATTGGATGAGTTCAACAACGGCAATGAACTCCTCCAGCAATTGGTCGGGCGTCACAAAGAGGTGAGCGTCATCGACCGTGAAGCCACGCACCCGCGTCAGGCCGTTCAATTCACCGGATTGTTCATAGCGATAGACCGTGCCAAATTCCATCATGCGGATGGGCAGGTCACGGTAGGAGCGGTGTTCGCTCTTGTAGATTTGGATATGATGCGGGCAGTTCATCGGCTTGAGCATGAACTGTTCGCCATCGACATCAATCGGGTCATACTGGCTATCGGCGTAATAGGGGTAGTGACCGGACGTGATATACAAGTCCACCTTGGCGATATGGGGCGTGATGACGGGCGTATAGCCGCGCCGAATCTGCTCATCGCGCAAGAAGCGTTCCAGTGTATCACGCAAGACCGCACCTTTGGGTTTCCAAAGCGGTAGGCCCTTGCCGACTAACTGGCTAAAGGCAAACAGCCCTAGCTCAATACCGAGTTTGCGGTGGTCGCGCTGCTTGGCTTCCTCAAGGCGCTGCAAGTAGTCTTCGAGTTCCTCTTGCGTCTCCCATGCCGTGCCATAGATGCGCGTCAGCATTTGGTTGTTTTCGTCCCCGCGCCAATAGGCTCCGGCTGGCTCTTTGAAGCTGATGCTAAAGGCGTCGGGGTTGATGTCGGAGGTTTTCTCGACATGCGGGCCGCGACACAAGTCCTCAAAGGAGTCTTGGCGGTAGGTCGTCAAGATGACCTCTTCGCCATCTTTGCGCTTTTCGCCATACTCATCGAGATTACCCGCCATCAAGCCCTCAATCAGTTCGACCTTGTAGGGCTGGTTGGCAAACATAGCAAGGGCTTCGTCGGCGCTGACCACCCGCCGTTCAAAGCTAAAGCCACCCTTGATGATTTCCTTCATGCGTTTGGTGACACGGTTGAGGTCTTGCTCGTTGACGGCGCGTGGCAATTCAAAGTCGTAGTAGAAGCCATCCTCAATGGGCGGGCCGATGGCGATTTTGGCCTCTGGAAAGACTTCCAGCACGGCTTGGGCCATGATATGGGCCATCGAATGGCGGATACGGTAGAGCTTGCTGCTTTCGTAGCGTTCCATTTGTCCTCCTGCGCTACTCATGCTTAAAAACGAAAAAGCCCCATGCCAAAAGTTGACATGGGGCGGTAGATGTCACATCTTACGCGGTTCCACCCAATTTCACCTGCTCAAGGGGAACCCGTGAACAGGTCTTATGGTTGCCGATAACGGGGCAGACCGTCTTGATTTACTGGGCAGAGCCGTTCAATCAAGCACTCACGGGTGGTTTTCTCGTCTGTCCGGTTGGGTGTGCTTGCAGCCTAATGACACACCCTCTCTAGAACCATTCCCAGATGATACTCGTCCCGCTCAACGCTTTGTGTTGTACGAAAAAGGATAGAGGAAAAACAGGCGGGTTGTCAAGGATACGCTCGCATAATGCGTCAAAATGGCTTGTTGATGGCTTTCTAGGGTGCAAATTAGCGCCAAGACTGACCCGCGCAAAGGTGGGGCTACTTGTCATAAATCACCTAACGCAATTTAATGGCTTGCTCATGGGCAAAGACTATGCTATATTGTGAAAAATATTCAGCAGCTTTTTTACCAAGTTCACGTTTATTTCAGGTGTTTTGAGCAACCCCCACAGCATTCACCTAAAAAATTAGCCGGTTCCTTGCCATGCTAACCTGAATGATTGGCCCCATTCGTGGGGTAGCTCCTGCGATTACACCCGCACATGTTTCTCCAATCCATTTTTCTTATCCTAATTTGGGAGTTCATTCAATGGCTTCAACGTCCGAATTAAATATAGCAGACCTCGACCGCATGACATTGGTCGAATTACGGGGCTTGGCGCGTGATATGGAGGTCACAAGCTATAGCCGCCTTAAGAAAGAAGAGCTGGTGCTCAGCATTCTGCGTGCCAAGGCCGAGCAGCAGGGCTACCAACTGCGCGGTGGTGTCTTGGAAATTATCGAAGATGGCATCGGGTTCCTCCGTTCCCGCTCCTATCGCCCCAGCCCCGAAGACATCTATGTCAGCCAAGCGCAAATCCGCCGCTTCAGCCTCCGCACGGGTGATATGGTCATCGGGCAGGTACGCCCCCCCAAGGACTCCGAAAAATACTTTGGTCTGTTGCGGGTAGAAGCTGTCAATGGCAATGACCCCGAACTGATTAAGTATCGCCCCAACTTCGAGAACTTGACCCCCATCTTCCCTGATACCCGCTTCAATTTGGAAACCAGCCCGCATGTGCTTTCGACGCGCTTGCTCAATCTGGTAGCCCCGATTGGGATGGGGCAGCGGGGGTTGTTCGTTAGCCCGCCCAAGGCTGGTAAAACGACCGTCCTAAAGGAAGTCGCTAACGCCATTAGCCTCAACTACCCCGGTGTGCATTTGATGGTAGTCCTCATTGGGGAGCGCCCCGAAGAAGTGACCGATATGGATCGCTCGGTGGATGCTGAAGTGATTAGCAGCACCTTCGATGACCTCGCCCAAAGCCATGTGCGTGTGGCTGAGATGGCGCTGGAACGGGCCAAGCGTTTGGTGGAAAGCGGACGTGATGTGGCGATTTTGCTGGATAGCATCACCCGTTTGGCGCGTGCTTATAACTTGGTGGTGCCGCCCAGTGGTCGTACCTTAACGGGTGGTCTTGACCCCTCGGCCTTGTATCCGCCCAAGCGCTTTTTTGGTGCGGCGCGTAACGTTGAAGAAGGCGGTAGCTTGACTATCCTTGCCACGTGCTTGGTCAAGACGGGTAGCCGTATGGATGATGTGATTTACGAAGAATTTAAGGGCACGGGTAACTCCGAATTGCACCTCTCGCGGGAATTGCAAGAGCGCCGTATCTTCCCGGCCTTTGACATTAAGCAATCTTCGACTCGTAAAGAAGAACTCTTGCTGGGGCCGGATATTACCCAACGGGTGTGGACGATGCGCCGCATGTACGATGTCATGGCGCGTGAATCGCAAGATGAGATTGTCGAACCCACCGAAGTCCTGTTGCAACAATTACGCCGTACCGAGAATAACGAAGAGTTCCTTGAGAGCTTGATTGTCCGGTCTTAGTAGGCCCCAACCCTGAATATCACACGGGGGGCTGTCTGCAAGAGAATTTGCAGGTCTAAGGCCAACGACCAGTTCTCAATATAGTAAATATCCATCAAGACCATCTCATCAAACGGCACATCGCTGCGTCCATTGATTTGCCAAAGTCCTGTCATGCCGGGTTGAACCTTGAGCCGCTGGTAATGCCATGCCTCATAGAGTTCAACTTCGCGGCGGACTTGGGGACGTGGCCCAATCAGGCTCATATCCCCTTTCAGGACATTCAGCAGATTGGGTAGTTCATCGAGGCTTGTCTCACGGATAAACCTACCGACGCGGGTGATGCGTGGGTCGTTTTCGATTTTGGGGCGGGGGTTGTCGATTTGGTTGGTCTGGCGCAGCAACTTCTCCCATTCTTGCTCGGCATCCTTAATCATTGAGCGGAACTTGTAGATTTTGAAGGGCTTGCCGTTGAGTCCAATCCGTTCTTGTCCAAAGAGAATCGGCCCCGACGAATCGATGCGAATCGCCAGCGCAATAAGGCTGAGGATAGGTAACGAGACGGGTAGGCTCAAAATCACCAGCGTTATATCAAAGGCCCGTTTCATGATGCGGTTGGCGGGGTGAAATTCGAGGTCGCGGTGCAGGCCCATGAGTGGGATACTGCCCAACATCTCCACCCGCACTTGGGAGAGGTTGAGTTGCAATAGGTCAGGTACGGTGCGGACTTGGATGTGGCGCTTTTCGCACTCCTCAACAATCTCGACAATCTGGCGGTGCTGCTCCCACGGCAGGGTTACAATCACCAAATCAACATGCTGCTGGTCAAGGGTTGCGGACAAGTCGCTGCTGGTGCCGAGTGAGGGTACCCGTCCGAGGTCATGGGTGGTGGGGTCATCATCCAAGAAGCCGATAGGGAGATAGCCGAGGTCAGGACGGGCCACCACCGTGCGAAGGACATGCCTCCCTAGCTCATCGGCCCCCACAATCAGTACACGCTCCACGCCAATGCCGCGTTTTCGCAGGCGCATTTTGACCACACGACTGATGAAGCGCCACAGCCCTAGCAAGAAGATGGTCAATACCACCGCCTGAATGACTAATAACCGCGAAAAGACCAAGGGACGCAACAGGAAACTGAGTGCCATGACCACAATCGCGGCGTTGGTGGCTCCGTTGCCGATGGCAAAAAGCTCACTGGCCCAACTCCGCCCGCGCTGCATTTTATAGAGTCGTGCGCCTTGGTTCGCCATCAACAGCCACAGCATATAGATGGTGGCATAGGGCAGGTAGGGCGTAAATGGGGCGCTGTTGGCCTCATCTACGGGGTCAAAGAGTTGCAGGGTGTAGCGCAGAACATACGATACAAAAAAAGATACCCAAATCAAAAGCGCATCGGTCAACAGCAAGCGCCACCCACTAAAGGCGGCAAAAGGATGTTTTTGCTCATTTATCGGCATTTACGGTAACTTTCCACAGTTTGTTGGGCTGCGTGTTCCCATGTAAAGCGTGCTGCCCACGCAGGCCCGGTCTCGGCAACAACGGCAGGTTGGTTTGCTAATCTTTCTAGGGTTGCTGTCCATGCTGACGAGTCATCGGGGGGCAGCAAGATGCCGACCTCACCCGCTGCTTCTGGCAAGGACGAACTATTGGAGGCTACTACAGGCGTCCCACACGCCAAGGCCTCCACAATCGGAATGCCAAAGCCCTCATAGAGGGTTGGGTATAAAAAGGCCTCCGCCGCGTTATACCATAGCGCTAATTCCTCAGCGGGTATATAGCCGGGGGTGTGGATGGTGGGATAGGCCGCGCTGCGGGAGAAAATGTCATCATACATCCAGCCTTTACCCCCGCCCAGTACCAAATGCACTTCCTCACGCACCGTAGGCGGCAACTGCCCATAAGCCTCAATCAACAAGGATAGATTCTTGCGCGGCTCGAAGGTGCCGACAAAGAACCAGAAGCGCTTAGGCAGACCCTTGGCATGGCGGAAAGCCTCAACGTCCTCAGTGGGCAAGCGCCGAAACTCCGACCCCACTCCCGGATAGGCAATATCAATCTTGGCGGGGTCAATCTGCCACAATTCGACCAAATCGCGCTTGGTGCTTTCTGAGATGCTGATGATGCGGGTGGCGTGCTGGCAGCTATGTTTGGTGAAGGCCTGTAGATAGCGCCGTCGCAGTCCACTGAGGACTTCCGGATAGCGTTCAAAACTCAAATCGTAGACCGTCACCACCGATGGGCAGGGTACCGACACGGGTTGTACAAAGGCAAGGCCATGATACAAATCGGGCTTGAGTTGACGCAACGCCCAAGGCTGTACCAGTTGTTCCCAGACAATGCGCTGGCTGGGCTTGGCGGTGTTGAACATCCCAAGGCGCTCCTGTTGGCGCGGATGGCTGTAATCCAGATGATGGTTGAGCATGACGGTATAGCGCAGGCTTTCATCGACATCGGGCAGGTGGCGCAACACCCCATACATGTAGCGATGAATGCCAGCCCGCCGATAGCCATCCCCCGGCGCGAGTAAGTGGGCGTTAACAGCGATATGCACCATAGCTCCTAGTTGATATACACCCGATACGATACCGTTAAAGCTGGGCCAGAGCGTGACTCGACCTTGATAACACCGCGCCGCCCCTCCGCTGTGATAATGCCAATGACCGTTCCGGTTTGTACTTGGCTATCAAATAGCGAGGTCTGGGTCAAAACGTTGGGGTCGATTAAGTTGAAGGTCACAAACTCATAGACGGCATTGTTGAGGATACCCAAGCGGGCGTTATTTTGGCTATCAAGGGTACTGCCTGTCCAGATGATGTCTGGAGTACCGCCTGCCATGTCAATCGACACGTTGACGGGCATTGTGAAGTTTTGAATCTCTGAGAGCAACGGGAAGTCGATTCGATAGGTGATGGTGAAGATGTTATTGTCCTCATTCGACTCGCTCACCGTATTGCCTGAGTCAACCAGCACATTGGTTGTAAAGGCTCCCGTGCCATTTAGGTTTAGGTCAAGATTAACGACCTGTACACCGCCCGCCCCGACATTAGCGACATTGGCGCTGCTGAAGATGCCACCCGGCTCAAAAGTACCCGCTACTGTGAATGGCCCACTGGCGGCTGTACCTTGATTGCGGACGTTGATTTGAACGATAAAAGCTTGACCGGGGGTTGGTGCAGGCGGCAGGAAATTCACACTGTCGATGACCAAATCAATGCCGCCTGTGGGAGCCGAGGGTGTGGTGCCACCGCCCGCTGGAAGGCCGCCGCCACCGGATACATCGCCCAAAATTGGCAATTGCACCAATAGGCCACCGGGGTCAAAGATTTCCACCACGCTGGCCGCGACCCACGCTTGCTGTCCTCGATAGAGAATCGCAAACCATGTATAGTCTTGATTGGCCCCAATGACGGGTACTTGGTCGCCAGCGCCGAGTTCGCCAATCTTGGTGTAATCGGTGCTAGGGCCACTCCGCACATTGACGGTGGGGTTGGTGACGTTGATGACCACCTGACTTGGTGTGGGGGTAAAGGTCGGTGTTGAAGTGGGGGTTGGCGTGATAGATGGCGTTAGCGTAATGGTTGGGGTGAAGGTGGGTGTGCCGAGCAGGGCCACGATACGTGGGTCTTGCGCCAATACATCATCGGGCAAGCGCACTGTATTGGCATAACGTGCCAAGAGGCGTGGCCCGCCGTCGTCCGTCAGGGTATAGACTGTCACATGCCGCGCAAAATCACCATTGCCATACTGCTGCGGTTCAAGCTGCCCCTGCACGGTGTACAGGGTGGGGGTTTGCTGCAAGCCTTCATAGAGGGCGGGCATGGTCGGGCCGGATAGCTCAATTTGGCGGCGCAAAATCCACATGGCGTCGTAGCCCGCTGCCTCGGTATCCGTTGGGATGCGGTTGAAGGTCGAGACATAATCGACCAAGAAGGCCCGACTCGCATCGGTTGGTTGGCTGAAGACCCACGAGGCCACCCCAATCACCCCATTCGCAAGGCGTGGAGAGGCTAAACCGTTGCTGAATACATCAAGCGCGTTACGATACGCAAAGACGCCCGGATAATTCGCCGCCCGTAGATTTTGCAGTAAGGCCGCAGCATCAGCAGGTGGCCCCCACATCACCACCCCCTCTGGCCCATTTTGCAGGATTTCGGCGGTGTCTTGGCTGAGGGTGCTATTATCAAGGCGCTGGATTTTTAGGGCGGGGGTTAGACCTGCATCGTTGAGGGCTTGCTCAAAGAGCAACAGCGCCTCGGTGGACGCTACATCGGTTTGGATGAGCGCCAAGCGGGTGAGGCCTTTATCCTTCAGCAAGACATCCGCCAGCGCTTCACTGTAATAGCGCTCGGCAGCCCGCACGCGAATGATGTTGTTGGTGACATCAATATCAGTTAGGGTATCCAGCGTTGCCAGTGACAAAATTGGCACCCCAGCCCGTGCTAAGGCCTCGATATTATCGATACTAATCAGGTCATTCCGGGTTGGGCCGATGATGGCGACCACCGTCTGCGCCCGTAAATTGTCGATGGCTACGGGTACAAGGTCGGGGGAGGTTGGGCTACCTTGGGGATACACCAACTCAAAGCGATAGCGGGTGCCGTCTGGACCATTCACCCCGCCACTCTGGTTAATCTGGTCAACGGCTAATTGAGCGCCGCGATCGCCTGCGCTACCTGCCCCCTCCAAAAAACCAACGCGGAGTGTGACGGCGGTTTGGGCTGCTGGACGGTTTGGGCTGGGCAAGCTGGCAACGATAAGGGCAACAATCAAAATGAACAGGAATAGATGTTGTTTCAATAATCGCATGGCACACCTCGCCGCTATTATACCATTGGCTGGTATTGCCAAACACGGCATAATGATATGGGTCAGGAGGTTGACTTATGCGAAAATGGCTGTTGCTATGTATGGTGGTTGTGGTTGTGAGCAGCACTCCGGTGTTAGCCCAAGACCCCACTGCCACCCCGACAACCCCCACAACCGTGCGGATATGGTGGCCGGATGCCCTTTACCCAACAGCGGCCCGCCCAGTAATTGATGATATACTCGGTGAATATGCCCAAGAAAATGGTTTGGATTTGCGCTATTTCCCCTATAGCACGGGCAATGTTGTCCATCGCCTTGATTTAACCCGCGAGGTGGCCCCCGGTGCCATGCCCGATTTAATGCTGATGCGGCGTGATGAGTTAACCCGTGCCGCTAGTAGTGGTTTATTGGAGCCGATAGACGGGTGGGTACCGATCAGCACCAGCGCGGGCATGTCTGAGGACATTTTGGCGATGGGCCAATACAACCAAGTTTTGTATGGCTTACCCTATATGCTGGAATTCCAGCACATGCTCTATGACCCAACGCAATTCGAGGCCGATACGGTTACTTCTGAAGATATTCTCGAATCTCACCTGCCGATTTTGTTTCCAGCCAAGCCGGAAACGGGTATGGTTATCAATGATGTGTTGATGATTGAGTATCTGGCAGCAGGGGGTAGCTTTGTTGGGTCTGATGGTTTGCCGACCCTGAATGAGGATGCGGTGCGAACCGTTTTGGACTTTTTTGCGACAGGCTTAGAGGCAGGCGGTTTCAACTCGTCTTTGCTGCAATATACCTACCCCGCTGATTACTGGGATTTAATTACTGCCGATAGTGTAAGCTTGGTTGAATCCCAACGCTTTTGGCAGCAACGCACTAGCTTAGACTCCAAACTAACGGTCTTCCCAATTTTGACCCCGCAAGGGCAACCGTATTTGTTGGTTGATGGCTGGGTGTGGGTGCTGATTGCACAGGATGAGGGAGCGCGTGCCGAGGCCCAGCGCTTCATTAGTTGGATTATGGCAACTGATAAGCTGGTCGATATTGCTGATGCCCTGCAACTCATTCCTAGCCAGCAACGCGCCCAACGGGTACTCGATGACCCCTATGTAGAGGCGTTGACGCCCCTTTTGACCTCATCGGCCTTGGTTATCCAAAGCCCCACCAATGAAGCGGCAGCCGCCCTGCAAGTCGCCTTTGAAGCTGTGCTGAACGGGGGCGACCCCCTAGAAGCAACTGCCGCCGCCTTGGATAGTCTAACGCCCTAGGGCGAGTTCCATCAGGCGTTGAATACGCTCAACCATATCGGCTGGGTTGGGATGCAGGCCATCCAGCAAGAGCGCATTCTCGTAAACTTGCTCGATTGCAGTATCCACCAGTTCCCCGCCATCCGCTAAGTGTTGACCGAGATTAAAGATAATCGGGTGGTGGGGATTGAGTTCCAAAATCTTCTGCGGCACTTCATACTCACGGTCTAACATGCGATAGACACGCTGGGTATGGCGGTCGATACTGCCTTCGGGTGAGACCAAGCGGGCCGGACTGGTGGTACCTGTTAGCACCTTGCTGATGCGGACGGCCTTGACGCGCTCACCCAAGGCCTGCTCAAAACGCCCGCGCACATTTTCCAGCGCATCTTCTTCGAGGGTGGGGCTATCGTCTTGGCTGTTGTCTTGTAGCTCCCCAACTTCGCTTAAGTCAAGGTCGGCATCATCCACATTCTTAAGGGGGTGGTCGTTGTACTCAAAGAGCGAGTTAATCAAGAAGCTGTCCACTGTCTCGGTGAAGTAGAGGACTTCGATGCCCCGTGCGCGGAAGGGTTCAAGGTGTGGGCTACGGGCGGCGGTGCTTTGGGTATCGCCCAAGACGTAGTAGATAGCCTCTTGGCCCTTGACCTCTTGCATACGCTCCACGTACTCATCCAAGGTAACGAGTGCATCGGGGTGGGTGGTGCTATGGAAGCGTAGGAGGGGCAGCAGTCGCTCTTTATTCTCAGGGTCGGTAATCATCCCTTGCTTGATGAAGGGGCCGAACTCCTCCCAGAACTGAATATAGACCTCTGGCTCATTCTTGCTGGTGTCCTTGAGTTGGCGCAAGACCTTGCCTGTGATGGCCTTTTTGAGAGCGTGCATAATCTTGTTGGCCTGCACGGTCTCGCGGGAGACATTCAGCGGCAAGTCTTCGCTATCAACCGCCCCTTGCACGAAGCTCAGGTAGTCGGGCAGCAAGTCTGTGCAATAGTCTTGGATCAAGATTTTGCGGGCGTAGAGTTGCAGGCCTGCTTCTTTGCGCGGGCTAAACATGCTGGGTTCGCGGCTGGTTGGGAGATACAACAGGGCATAATATTGCGTTGGTGCGTCTGAGGTGGTGTGTATCCGCAGCAAGGGGTCTTTAAAATCAAGCGTTAGCGATTTATAGAAGGCATTGTATTCTTCGTCGCTCACGTCACTGGCAGGTCGTCGCCAAATGGCTTTCTGTTGATTAACGGGTTCTTCTCCGTCGCCTACAAAAATGGGGAAGGCCACGTAGTTGGAATGGGTCTTGATAATCTGCTGGAGCCGATAGGTCTCTAAAAATTCATGGGCATCCTCTTTGAGATAGAGGATAACATCGGTGCCGCGTGTGGTGCGGGTACCTGCGTCAATCTCATAAGTCTCCTCACCCGTCGATGTCCATAGCACGGGTTCGGCATCGGGCAGGTAGGAGAGGGTATGTACCTCTACTTTGTCCGCCACCATGAAGATGCTATAGAACCCGACCCCGAATTGCCCGATGATGTCGGTTGCAACGTTGCCATTAGCACCTTTGGCCTGTTCGAGGAAAGCCCGAACCCCACTCTTGGAGATGGTGCCGAGGTGGTCAATGACCTCTTCACGGGTCATCCCCACGCCAGTGTCAGAGATGGTCAGGGTATTGGCTTCGCTGTCCGCCGTAATGCGAATAACCAGTTCAGCATCGGCGTCGCGGATGTCGCGTTGGGTTAGGGTCTCGAACTGGATACGGTTGAGGGCGTCAGAGCCATTGGATATGAGTTCACGCAAGAAAATCTCGCGGTCTTGGTATAGGGAATGAATGAGTGTATGTAGTAATTGTCGAATTTCAGCTTGAAAGGTATAGGTTGCCGTCATCTTAATTTACCTCCACCGATACAGTATGCCCAATGTTTGCAAGAATCACGTAGGAAATTCAGCGGCGGCGAATCAATGTCCATAAACCCGATAGGCCGAGCATGACCAAGACCAAGCCCAAGGCCCACCAAGGCGGGGTTGGGCGTTTATCACTGGGTGGGGCAAGGGTCGTCAATAGGGGTGGGGGAGCGCCAATCCAATTGGTGATGGGGGCATAGGCTGTCCATTCAGGGCTGCGGCTACGATTACCAAGGGTGTCAATCGCCACCACCTGCCAGCGATAATCACGGCCTTGGGGCGGTTGCCATGTGGTCTGCTCGGTTGTCCCCATCAACACATCATCAATCCACACTTCGTAGCGTAAATCGAGACAGGGTGTCGGCTCCCATGCTATGTCGTTGAGACGGTGGGGCTGGGGGGGCGGTAGAGGTGGACGGTCGGGGTTGAAAGCGTAGCGCGTTGGGATGCCATTGGTGGCCGCGAGAATATCACCGCCTTCAAAGCGCACATCGGTGACGACTTCCGCATGTAGATAGGCCTGTAGGTTGAGCGCACGGTCAAAGACGTGCAGGCCACACGCGCCCGTTGCCACCGCGACCCATTGCCCTGTAGTGTCTACATCAGCCGCAAATGCCGAGGTCGGGGTGTGGGCTAGTGTTGCAAAGTCGCTACTCAGCCACCACAGCCCACCTCTATCGGCACTTACTAGCCATGTGCCATCATCGAGGGCTTTGATTTGCAGGACAGCCCCGCCGAGGTCATTCCGCACCTGTTGCAATTGCCCGTTGAGAGACACTTGCCAGAGTTCACCCGTGCGCGTGCCTACCCATAGCAGCCCTGCATGGCTTGTCATGCTGGAAGCTGGTATCGCTAAGTCAAGGGTCGGCGGGATAACGGCTAAGGTTTGTGGGTCAAGCTGCCACAGTTGCCCACTATGACCTATCAACCAAACCTGATAGCCGTCACTGGCAAGGGCTATCCCAACAACATCAGGATTACTCACTTGTGAATCGGGGCGATAGGGGACGCCATTGGCATCTAGCAAAATGTCTACGTTGTTGAGCCTTACGCCATCAAGGGCGGCCTTGGCGAAGATAGGTAACAAACGCCGAGTGCCTAGCGTTGGTTGATACTGCCCAACTACAACTGGCTCCACCGCTGGACGGTCAGCTAAAAGCAAGGGGAAGCGTAGATGCACCCATCCGCCGCCTGTCTGTAACACAATCCAATCATCGCCCTGAATGGTGAGGCGTTGGGCTGCGATGTCGATCCACCGCTGTTCACGGGGGAGGGCAGCGTGCTGCACATCCAACACCACGATACCAGCATTCTCAGTGGCAGCGACCACTTGGCCTAAACGGGCTTGCAGGTCGGTATAGGCGAGGGGGGCGCGATAGTGACTCTCCTCGATAAATTGGTCGCCTATGTTGCGATAGCTGTCGAGTTGATTGTCCTTGGCGACCAGCAATTGACCGTTGGGGGTGATGAGCGTATGGCCCTCGATGTCGGGTTGTGTTGTCAAAATGCGGAGTGTACGCTGGTCAAGCTGGACCCATTGCATACCATTCCCGTCGCGCATCAACCAGCGCTGTTGTGCGCTTGCTTGCACATAGGTGATGCCGCTGGTTGCTAGGTCATGGGGGGGCAAGGTGTCGATGAGTTGGGGTTGGGTGGGGTCAGGATTCAAAGAGAAGAATTGCAGGCCCGCCCGACCACTGGCAAGGGCCAATGTGTCGTCTTGAATGGCTAGGTAGGTGGGAGTTCCGGCAACGGGCAAATCGCTGGTAATCACTGATTTCTGGTCGCTATAGAGTGTTACCAAGCGACCATCCTCCAGCGCTAAATACAGCAGATTCGGATAGTCGGGGTGGGCGATGGCGTGCTGGACGCTGCTATTGGGGAAGGTCAAGGAGTTGCGGACATGCCCGCTGGCTATATCCACAATGCCAAGGCCGCCCACGCCGAGTGCCACCAATGCTGATTGCCCATTTAGACTCAACCCACGTGGGGTATCCCACAGCGGCACAAAACGCTGCATGGTTACATCGGGCAGGCTACCGACCCCGAAGATGCTCAACCCGTTGGGATGGGTGGTGACAATGGCCTTGTCATTGACCGCAACGTGGTAAGTAGGCGTGTTGAGTTGGCTATTGCGGTATTGAATGAAGGGTTCGGTGTTATAGACCTTGAGGCCATCAGCACCATCTGCTACCAATAACCATCCATCCCACCACGCCAGCCCTTGGGTATCATGTAGGGGTGCATAATAGCCAACCACCCGTGGTGTGATGGCGGTATCTACAATATAGAGGCGGTGTTGGCTGCTGACATAGAGCCAGTGCGAGAAATTGGCGACGCCCGTACTAGGTGACACTTCCGATAGGCTGCTGCTAACTTGTGCGCCTGTGCCTGTTAAGCGAATTAGACGAAGGCCCGCCGAGTGGTCTGCCAAGGCCAGCAGGCTATTATCAACCAGTGCCGTTTGTTGGGTGTCGGTGGGGGTGGGGATGAGCAACCCTTGGCCGAGGCTTCCATCAACTAGAATAGGATAAGCCCGCACGCCTGCCTCATGGCTGGACACTACCAACCGATCAGGACTGACCGTTAGGCGTTCACCGCCACCGGCTAAAACCTCCACCACCTGCCGTCCGTCAGGGCTGAGGATAATCAGATGGCTATTGGTCAAGGCATAGATGGCTTGCTCGGTGCGATACAGATCGAGGATAGGGCCATAGGGTAGGGTGAAGCGCTCCGTGACTTGGTAAGCATCAGCCCCTAACAGGGGCACCCGCACCAGCGAGTCGCCCTCGGCATTGAGGCTGTCGATGCCGTCTAGCACCACCGCCCGCACTGGCCCACCGAGTTGCTCCACCCGCAAGAGGCGATACCCGAAGCCGCCTTCGAGGGCCAACACAATACTGATTAACCATTGCAGCACTTGGTTTATCATGTCTATCAACCTTAGCGTGAGTTCACAAGATAAGCAAATGTGGGTACACTTAGCGCATAGAGAGAAGGAAAGGATGACGCTAGTGGTTGAGCAGGGTCATATTGTTTTTCGGGTATGGGATGATGCCGAGGGGTTGAGTGAGACAACCCAACCGTTTACCAGCCTCGATCAGCTTTTTCAGCTATGCCTAGAAGCAGGGGATCCGCTTTTGGTGGATCGTGTCATTATCCAAGGGGCCGATGCTGAGGGCAATCCGCGCAAGCTCACCTTGGTTTTTCAGTCGATTACCATTTCGGAAGGAAAGTCGTGAATCGGCTCAATATCCGCTTATTGCTGGCCTTTGCCATCGTCTTGGTATTGGCTCTGGGCATCATGTGGATTGCGTTGCTGCTGGTTTTGCGCTCACGGCCAATTAACACCGATAGCCAAGCGGTTGACCTTTCTGCTGAATTGGTGGAAATTATGCAACCCCTGCTCCGCCTAGGTGAAGCTACCAACGATACCCAGTTTGGGCAACGCGCTGCCTATCTTAATACCCAAGCCGATGAGCGCGGGGTGCGGATTTTGCTTATTCAAGGTGATGATTGTGTGCTATGGGATACCGATGGCCCCTATCCGCGCAACTTGAAGGGAGTGATTAGCCGTGAACCCTTCTTAGCGAACCGCCTCACCAATTTCGCCAAGGGCCAGTTTACCGACCCTGACACCCAGCAGGAATGGGTCTTTGCCGAGCAAATCATCGAGTTTTCGGCGGTATCTATTCGGCGGGCGGCCCAAAACGTCTGCGGCGAAACCATTGACGCCCGACGGGTGGGGCTATTGGTGGCTGACCCTCTCCCTGAACAGACGCTACGACGTGTTTTCGATGAGTACCAAGGCAGCGGCTTACTGTTCGCCCTTGTTCAGGCGGTTATTATTGGCATGGTCTTTGCCTTGATTGCCTCACTGGTGTTGGTGCGGTGGATGGCGCGGCCCTTGCAACAGATTACGCAGGGAGCTAAACGACTCGCTGATGGAGATTACTCCACCCGTGTCCCGACCAGCGGCCCTTATGAGACCCAAGTGGTGGCCCATACCTTTAACGACATGGCGGCTCGTGTCGAGTTGGCGCAACAGGCCCAGCGTGATTTCCTCGCCAACGTCTCGCATGACCTTCGCACGCCCTTAACCAGTATCCAAGGTTTTGCCCAAGCGATTGCCGAAGGGGTGGCGGATGCTGGGGCGGCGCGTCATGCGGCGGGTATTATCCAAAGCGAGGCGGGACGCATGGGGCGTATGGTGACTGACTTGCTTGACCTTGCCCGTATTCAAGCTGGACGCCTTGACATGATGCGTCAAGCGGTGCATTTGGATGATATTCTGCAATCGGTTGCCGAAAGTCTGACCATCAAGGCCCAACAACAACAGGTCGATTTACAATGGCGTATCCCATCTTTACCGCGTATCGCGGGGGATGGTGACCGCTTGGCGCAGGTCTTCACCAACTTGGTGGATAATGCCATCAAGCACACCCCGTCGGCTGGCACGGTCTCGATTAGCGCAGGGTTGGATGAGAAAGGCGTTTTGGTCAAGATTCAAGATACAGGCGAGGGTATTCCCCAAGCGGATTTGCCGCGTATCTTTGAGCGCTTCTATCAGGTTGATAAAAGCCGTGCCAAGCGGGCCGGAACAGGCCTTGGCCTAGCGATTGTCTACGAGATTATCCAAGCCCATAGCGGGCGCATTTGGGTGGAGAGTGAGGTCGGGCAGGGGGCGACCTTCTATGTGTGGTTGCCCCAGCCTGCCCATGATGTGCGCGAGACGGTTATCCGACGACGTTCATAGTACCACGCTCGCCGCTTGCGAAGCGATACGCCGGCATCGTAGGGGGTACGGTTGGTGGTGCTACGGACGCGCCCACGCGGGTCAATGTGAATTTGTCCGCTTTGCTGAAGGCGGGCAAATTCCTCTGGTGTGATGTCGGGGGCTGGTTCACCCCCAAGGCGTTCCAAGCGGGCTTGCATACTGAAGTCAGGGCCAGCCATGCTCTCCTCGCCGCCATTTTCGACAGGGGGTTCGGGCGGAGTGGTCGCTTCGGGTGTTTCTTCAATAGGGGGAATCTGATTATCACTCATGGTGCTTTCCTTTCTGGTCTTTTAAGAGTTTATCTAGCGACAACTCACTCTGTTGGCTTTGTAAATCGCCACACACGAGGCAATGACTATCGCGCACGATATTGACCCATTCAGCCGAGAAGGGTGGCGTGATATGCCCTTCAAGGATTTCAAGGGCTTGGTTGGCAAGGATAACGGTATTGGCAGGCAATTGACGCTCGGCCTTGGTGCCTTCCAGTAAGATATTCAGCACCATATTGGCTTGGGTATTGGCGACCCGTACCACATCCAACCACAACCCCGGTTCACCCGCCAAGGTGCCATCGGGACGGCGCTGCCCATAATCCATTTCCTCATCGGAGCCATCTGGTGCGGGCGAGATATGCCCTTCGCGCAGGCTATTGGCCCAACACGCATAACACGGGCCATTGTAGGGGCGGATAATGACCACATCGCCACCCTCACCACGCTCATAGACGCCCGCATAAACCGCTACCAAGTCGCGCTCCAAGCAGGCTTCATTGAGCGAGAACTTGGCCCCCTCGGTATCGACCCCGACCACCAGCACATCCATTTCATCAAGTAGCTCAAGGTGGTCTTCAATGCGGCCTTGCACGGTTTGGACAGAGGCGTTTGGATTGCGCTGCAAGATGAGGTCTTTAACGGCCTGTACCTTGGGTTGACCAATGGCGCGGCTATCGGCTACATGGCGCACGATATTCTGGACATCCAGCACATCATCATCGACCAAGATAAAGCGGCGGATACCTGTCATGGATAGGGCCAGCGCTACATACCCCCCGCCCGAACCAACCCCCACCACGCCAACGGTCTTCTGAGCGAGTTGGTTGAGGGTGTCATGCCCCAAAAGACGTTCAATACGGTCCCAATCAGTCATCCGTTACCTGCTTTCTGTGCCTCGATGGCCTTGACTCCTTGCAATAACAGCATATCAGGCTTCCATACTGGCCCCTCAACTGCTTGGGAGGTCTGATAGAGGGCTTCAAACAAGTCTTCGCCTGCTTTGGGGCGCAAGATGGGCGCAACCCGCCATGATGGAGGCCGCAAGGGATAGCTGACTGGGGTGGTGGCAATGATGACATTGCGTGACCCCGGACGGTAAATCGTCAAGCAGGTATCTAAGGGCGGATGGCCCCGTGTGTTCCATGAAACAATATCTAGGATTTGCAATCCATCACTCTCCAACGCATTGAGTTCTTGGTCAAAGCGCTCCCGCCGCTGCAACCACCATGCCACAGGTGGGAGTTTGGGGAGGTCTTCATTCGGCAAAACCACTGCTTTGATGGGTTCAAAGTCGCTGCCGCGCTTGCCTAACCACCAAAAATCTATACGTATGGATTGACCATCCGTTTCAAGCGTCAGGGTATTGTCGGCTAAGGGGATGTCGGTTGTTTCGAGCGTGACAATCGGAGCCAGTAGATACTCGCGCTTAAATTCACGGATAAATTGGCGGGCGGTGCGTAAATCCCCGCGTGAGGGCTGAATCATGCCCGGCTGCTTGTGCCAATCGCCAAGGTGGATAAGGGGGGCATCCCATTTAGCCGCCAACGCATTGCCGTAAGAGGCCCGCCGTAGCTGGCGATAGAGTTCCCAATTTTCATGGTACCAGTTGAAAATGGCCCCTTGCCAATCATCGCCTTGCTCAAACATGGCCCATTCGCGGACGGTGCCTTCAATCGGTGGGATGGTATCCAGCAGATAAAGCTTGGGCGCGGTGCTATTGGGAATCGCTAGGCCAATCAGGGCCTCGCCTGTTTCTTCACCCTGATAGACCAAGGCACCCACACACATCTTGTCAATAACCCGTTGGGCAACATAGAGTTCCGTCGTGGGGGGCATCTCATGGTCTCCAGCGGAGCCAGTTGGGTTTATCACGGGTTAACCGCTCCTCAACGCCGGGCCACTTATTGGTGGCTTGCCATGTGTAAAACGAATACAGCCATTCAATCGCCCAGCCCGCCACCGTGACCGCTGTCGAAGTCGAAGGGTTCCAGCCATACGTCACGCCATCCTTGGGGTTGAACAAGCAGAGTTGCCCATCCTCAAATTGGTGTTTGGGGCTGTAAATCGTCGGCGACAGCACATAGGCTTCGGGCGGGCGATTGGGGTATTCAGCCGGATACAGAATTTTGAGGATATGGTCGCGTTGAGAGAGGCCCTTGAGGTTGATTTCAATGGTGCCAATCCAAAACAGCAGATTCTGGGCTTGGGTCTCAACCCGAAAAGTATCGCCAAATGCCGCCTGCATCAATTCAACTTCTAGTCGTAATCGGGGCGACACATTACGGCGCGTCCCCCACCACTGCTTTGCCACCACAGACCTCACTTTCTTTTCCAGCTAGGTTGTATTAAGTATGGAGTCTGCCAGAACCCCACTAATCGATTGAAAAAGTCGCTTCTTCTGCGCTCTGGTTCGCTGGTTCGGGGGCAGTCTCCAGTAGAATCGCCACCAGACCCGCAACGATAATCAAAAAGAGACCTACCATCGTCAGCCACCATGCCTCATTAAAGGTAAACTCAATGAGTGAGAGGGAGCCATCGACGGGCTTTTCTATCTGCTCTTTGAGGTCGCGCAGGTCGAAATATTTGATAATCTGCACACCGAGCGCCACAATCCCCAGCAAGAGATAGGTGCCTCCTGCAATGATGGGCGGGAAGGGCGAGAAAAAGCGTAACCCCGCAATACTGAGAGCGATGAGTCCTGCTAAGGGAATAAGCCAGAGGGTGGGGTCAGCATCAAGGGCCTTGAGTTCATTCGGGGCATCACCGGATACGTCGCCTGTTTCGATGCTGAGTTCGCCGTTGCCTGTTGCCTCAAAACCATCCAGCATAGAGGCTGTGCCTCCGGTCAACAAGTCTAACGTTTCATCGTAGGCATCACCAGTCGCCAGTTTAAGGCCAGATGCTTCCACCTTGCTGTCAGAGGAAGGAAGACCCGACGAGTCGGCTTCAGGGATAAGCCCAGTGAACCCTTCCGTTGAACAGGAAATGGTCACCCAAGGCAGAAAGAAGAACAACAACACCAAGAGACCAACTGGCCCTGCCACAACACTACTGGCAATCTTCATAAAATTAAAATCATCAGACATCACTTGAATTAGCTCCTATGGGTACGGGGCTGACGGGATAATAATTCTTCAAGCGACAGCGGGGCAGGTTCGTCGGAGAAATCGAATTGTTGGTGGCTTACCTCGCCATCAATACCGAGTTGACGTTGGCGCTCCTCCAAGGATGGCGAAACGCTAAAGGTATGGATGGCAACCAATCCGCCATTGACCCACACCATTAAGTCCCACTTGCCGGGGCGGTCAAGGCGTTTGTTGCCACGTAGCGGCAAACGATAATCAGGTAACACGGCATTTTCGCCGGGACGCATATAGTAGTCCATTTCATATACGAATTGAATGGCTCCCGCAGCGTCGGTAATCTCAAAGCGGATGATAACAGGGGCAGGGTGACCACGATGCGGTGCATTGACAACGACGTAAGGCCGTAACGCCTCATCATCCAATGAAACAAACCGCGCACGCTTTAATTGTAAACCGTCCCGTCTCGGTTCATCAATAATAACCCCCACATCTTGGGGGGTATAGTAGGTGTCAAAGTCGGGCCGATGGCTGGCTTGGGTACGCGCTACCCGTGCCGCATTGCTGACCCCAAAGCGTTGGGCGGGTTGGATGGGGGGTAGTGCTTTCTGAATCTGTTGCCCCAACGTCAGTAGCACAAAGAGCGCACTGACAAGCCCCACTAAAAAAGCGGCTCCCGGCGCATTGGCGCTAAGAAACAGCACCACCGCAAGGGCCATAAATAGTACCCACACAAGGTTGCTACGACTGATTTCAAGCATCTGCACAAACAACTTTCCTGAGCGACTCGCTATATTATAGCATACGTGCATTCATGATTATTTGTTGCAGAGGAGTACCGATATGACTTATCGAGTCGTTGTGGCAACGACCCTATCCCAAACGGGTTTGGAACTATTGCGGGCTGAGGTGGGCGGCCTTGTTCAGACCATCGCCCCTGACCACGCCAAGAACCACCCCGCGCTGGCGACTGCCGAGGCTCTTATTATTCGGGATGAGCTAGACATTGACCACGCTATGCTGGATGCCATGCCGAATCTGCGAGTCATTGGGCGGGCGGGGGTCGGCATTGCAGGTATTGATATTGAGGAAGCCACCCGTCGCGGTATTGTGGTCATGAACACTCCCGGTATCAATGCTATCAGTGTGGCGGAGTATAGCATGGCGCTGCTCTTGGCTTTGGCCCGTCATGTGGTGCAGGCCCATACCGCGCTTGGCACCGGAACGTGGGATCGCAATGCGCTACTGGGCATGGAGTTGCATCGCAAGACCCTCGGCATTATTGGGCTAGGGCGGGTGGGGCGTGAAGTCGCCAAGCGTGCCCTGTCCTTTGGGATGCGTGTTTTGGCTTATGACCCCTATGTGGCGGAAAACCACTTGCAGGGTCTACAAGTGAAGTTGGTCGGGTCAACCGAGCTATTAAGCAGTGCCGATGTCATCAGCATTCATTGTGCCGCCACGCCCGAAACCCGCCACATGCTGAACCTAGAGACCTTGGCGCTCTGTAAACCGAATGCATTGCTGGTCAATACCGCGCATGGCAGTATTGTGGATGAAGACGCCCTGCTGACGATGCTCAATAACGGGCGCTTGGCGGGGGCGGGTTTAGACGTTTTCGCCCATGAGCCTGTCCACAATAGCCGCCTAGTGAACCACCCCAAGGTTTTGCACACCCCCCACCTTGGTGATAGCACCTATGAGGCCCAGCGTGATATTGGCATGATTATCGCCCAGCAGGTACTCGATGCTCTGCGCGGTGAAGACTACCGCAATGTTGTCAATATGCCTGTGGTGGATGGCACCAGCTTTGAGACTATCGCGCCTTATTTGAAACTAGCCGAAGCGATTGGCACCCTCCAGCACTATCTGGCGGCTGGCCCCATCCAGCGGGTGATGCTGGAGTTTAAGGGCCAAGAGTTCCAACATCTGGTTAAGCCCATGACAGTGGCCCTCCTGCGTGGCTTGCTGGTGCCTGTGCTGGGGCGTGACCATGTGAACTATATCAACGCGCCAGTGTTGGCCCATGAGCGCAACATCTTTGTGACCCAAGCCAAGGGACTGGATAGCACCGACTATGCCAACCTGCTTTCCTGCCAATCCGAATACGCCAGCGGCAAACTAGTTATCGCGGGGGCGTTGTTTAATCAAACTGACCCCCATATTGTGTTGGTTGACCAGTACCGCGCCGACTTTGTGCCACAGGGGGTGCTGCTTATCATCGGTAGCTACGACATCCCCGGTGTCATCGGGCGGGTTGGGTTATTGTTAGCGGAAAACAACATTAACATTGCCGACTGGCGCACTGGACGCGCTGAACGGGGCGGCAACACACTATCGATTGCCACCCTTGATGAGCCACTTCCAGAGACTGTGATGGCGACTCTGCTGGCTCAGGACTATATCCGCCATGCCCGCCAAATCGTTCTTGCTTGACACAGAACAGAAGTTCGTTCTATAATTTGGATATTTAAACGAACATTTGTTTGAAGAAATAAAGTCTTAATCAGTTGAAAGGAGCGGGCGCTGGCTACTTGCGCCATCAATCTCTCATGACCAATCTTCGATCAAAGCGGAAACCTGATAACTACAAGCTCTCTGAGCGTCAAAAGAAGATGCTGGCTTTCATTGAACGCTGCTATAACGACAGTGGCTACCCGCCCACCATCCGCGAAATTGGCGAGGCCGTCAAAATCGCTTCGACCTCTGTCGTCAATTACAACCTCAACAAACTCGAAGAAGCGGGCTATATCCAACGCGAGAAGAAGGTCTCACGCGGGCTGCGCTTGCTGCGGACCTCCGATAACCGTGATTTTGAGGAGCGTGGTGTGCGGGTCATCGAAGACCGCTCGACCATTACCAGTGTGCCGATGGTTGGCAAAATCGTGGCGGGTGAGCCGGTTCCTATCCCCGAAGACCTCGGTATGTACTACGATGAGGATGAGGTCATTGATGTGCCGTTGAGCCTGCTCGGAACGCGCTTTAAGTCAGGACAGGTCTTTGCGCTGCGCGTTGTCGGCAATTCGATGATTGATGCCTTGGTCAACAACAATGACATTGTGGTGCTTCAACGCCAAGATACTGCTAATGATGGGGATATGGTCGCGGTCTTCCTACGCGATAGCAACGAGACTACCCTTAAATACATCTATCGAGAAGGGCCACAGATTCGCTTGCAGCCGGCCAACTCGATGATGGATCCAATCTATGTGGATGCTCGCAATGTGGCGATTCAAGGGCGGGTCTTAGCGGTGATGCGTCGCGTTTAACCCAACACCGATTGGGCATAGACCACTGTTAAAATCAACACGGTACTATAGACAATCGGGACATAGAACCACCGTTCAAGTGGGTTGGTGTCCATAATCACAATTTGATTAGGCGGTATAAAGCTTGGTTGACGCTGAAATTCTGGGCTGATGAACCACGCCAAAATAAAGCCCCCGATTAACCCGCCTACATGGGCGGCGTTATCGATTCGTGACCCCGGTGATAGCCCAAACAGGATGTTAATAAAGGCCAGCACCACCATTTGCCGTACACGGACGCTGGCATAAGGGCCATAGAGTTGGCGATGTTGGTAGAAATGCACCCCCAAGGCGCTGAATAGGGCAAATATTGCACCAGAGGCCCCGATGGATGGTGCATCAGTATAGATGAGGCTCGCTACCGACCCTGTTAACCCCCCTAGTATGTAAATCACCAGAAAACGGGTATGTCCAAACAGCCCTTCGACATCACGCCCGAAGATATAGAGTGCCAATCCGTTAAATGCGATATGACTTAAATCAAGGTGCAGAAACATGGCGGTAAAGAGCCGATAATATTGCCCATCATAGATGGCTTCATTGACCTTGGCCCAGTCGTTAACCAGCAGGTTTTGCTGGAGTGGATTGAGCGAATTGTAGTAGACAAAAATAAGGCCAATCAACACCAGCAAGCCATAGGTCAGGATGGGTTGATAGAGTTGAATTTGCATCCGTGCTGGCTGAGGGTGTTGAGGCGGCTGTTGGGGTGTCGGTTGTGGGCCTGATTCCAAGGTGGCTTATCCTTTTCTACAGAATGCCCTCCCATTATGACGGTGTTTGTAGCGCTTGGCAACGCCTAACACGCGATGCTCATCGAAGACTTAGTCACAATTGCTGGTTGGTTAAGGTACTTCTTTAGTCATGGTTAACCTCTTAGTCAGTTACAGGGGTCTCGCCTTAGATAGGCTATAATAGAGACCGTTAAATAGTGGAGATTATCGACTCGATGATGAAACCAGACTTACAGACTTTAGAGACCTTATACGAAATCACCCGTTACTTAAACTCCAGTCTCGATTTAGCCGAAGTTCTTGATTACGTCATGGATCAGGTCATCAAGGTCACGGGAGCCGAGCGTGGCTTCATGATGTTGATTGATTCCGTCACCGATGAACTTATTTTTCAGGTTGCACGTGGGATGAACCAACAAGACCTCGACGACCCCGCCTTCCATGTCAGCCATACCATTGTGCGTGAAGTGGTCAAAACCAAAGAACCCGTCTTGACCTTCGATGCCCAAACCGACAGCCGCCTTGATGACGCCATGAGTGTCATCACCAAGGGCCTGCGCTCTATCTTGTGCGTACCCATCATGGTGCGCGATAAAGTGATAGGCTTGGTTTATGTTGATAACCGCTTGCGAAAGGGCATGTTTAGCCAGAGCCACCGCTATCTGCTCTCGGCTTTTGCCAGCGAAGCAGGTTTTGCTATTGAAAACGCCCGTCTCTATCGGGTAGCGGTTGACCAAGGGCGGATGCAGCGCGAGCTAGAAATGGCCCGCAATATCCAACAAGGGCTACTGCCATCCATGTTTGACCCCATCGCGGGCTATGAGATTGCTTTTGATTGGCGCTCGGCGCGGGAGGTGGCAGGCGATTTTTATGATTGCTTCCGTTTTACCGATGACCGTATGGGGGTTGTCATTGGCGATGTGTCCGACAAAGGTGCGGCGGCAGCCATCTTTATGGCGGTGGTGCGGAGCCTCTTCCGGGGTAATGCCTTCTCTAAGCCTCTGCCGATTGACACGGTACAGTTGACTAACAAACTCTTGCTGGAGGATGCCAGCGCGGGGGGGATGTTTGTCACCCTCTACTATGCTGTCCTAGAAAAAGATGGTCAATTTTTAGGGGTTAACGCGGGTCACAACCGCCCCTTATTGTATCGGGCGAGTGATGGCTCCATTGAATTCTTGCCGCGTGGTGGCAATCCGCTGGGCTGGTTTGACCACATCCCGCTCAAATTGAGTGAACTTCAGTTGCGAGTTGGTGATACGCTGATTTTCTATACTGACGGACTGACCGAAGCAGAGAATAACCAGCAAGCGGCCTATGGTGATGAACGGCTGATGACAGTGGTGCGCGAGTCAGCGGGTCAACATGCCAACCAAGTCAAGCAGGCCATTTTACATTCTGTGAATGAATTTTGCGGGGATGCCCCCATGTTTGATGATTTAACCATTGTTGTGGTCCGCTACATTGGAGTTGCCTCGGATGGCGGTTAATCGTCCTCGTTTACGACCCATTGCCCTTCCCACCGAACATGGCGGTTGGAGCCTCATCCTTGAACCCATTGCATTAGGGCTATGGGTCGCTCCCTCATGGGCCGGATTGCTATTGGGGGTTGCTGCTTTTAGCTTGTTCTTGACTCGCCATCCCCTGCAATTGGCTTATCGAGATACCCAACGTGGCAAGCGTCACTCGCGCACGGTGTGGGCCATGCGTTTTGCGGCGGGCTACGGCACGGTGGCACTGGTGGCAGGCCTGCTGGCCTGTATCGTGACCGACCATTCCTTCTGGCAGACCCTCATCCTTGCCTTACCGCTGGTTGGGGTGCAACTTTATTATGACCTGCAACGGCGTGGGCGTGAGCTTATTCCTGAGATTCTTGGTGCGATGGCCTTGTCGCTGGTGGCCCCTACGATTGCCTTAGCCGATAACTGGTCATTGGGAGCAGCCGGAGCCTTGTGGCTGGTCTTGTTGGCCCGCATTATTGGCACCATTCTCTATGTGCGGGCGCGGCTACGCTTGGAACGTGGCGAACAGCCCTCACCCATGCCTACTCATATCGCCCATGGGGTGGGTTTGGCGGCGGTTATGGCCTTGGTGCTGATAGGGGAGGTGCAATGGCTGGCGGCGGTGGCAATTGGGGTGCTATTATTACGCGCACTCTATGGCCTCTCCAAGTGGCGTAAACCAGCACCCCGCGCTGCCATTATTGGCGTTCAAGAGGTGGTATTTGGGGTGATAACCGTCACCCTTGTGGCGCTTAGTTACACTGCGCTTCGTTAACCTTGTAGCCTAGCGCGTCAATCACATCGCCCAAGATAGGTGTGTTGTCCCATAGGCAGTATTGGTCAATGACGATAATAGCAATCACGCTGGTGATAATACACAGCACGATAAAGACCCCACACGCCAAGAAAATCCAACGACCTGCACCCCCACTGGGATTGTAGTATTCCTCTTGTTGGAAAACATGGTCGGGTGGTGGTGGTGGTGCGGGTGCCCCATAGGGGTCGGCTCCGTAGCCACCTTGCTGTGGCTGTTGACCATAGGGTGCTTGTTGCTGCTGCCCGCCATAGGGAGCCTGTTGTCCATAGGGTTGTTGCTGCCCACCACCATAAGGCTGCTGTTGACCGTAGGGGGCTTGTTGCTGCTGTCCATAGGGCGCTTGAGGTGCCCCGCCATAGCCTTGTTGGGCAGGCCCCGGCATGGTCGCGGATGGACCGGGGCCGGGATAGGGGCCGCCTGCCGACATCGACGCTGCTTCATAATGCAGCACAACCGTTTCCCCTAGGCCAATCTGGACGCCACTAGTCAAGGGCCGCGCTCCAGTGACCCGTTGCCCATTGATAAAGGTGCCGTTGGTGGAGCCGAGGTCTTCGATAGTGAACCCCCCCGCTGCCCGTGTCAAACGACAGTGATGACGGCTCACTTCGGGGTCATTGATGGAAACTTCATTGGTGGCATCGCGCCCGATGGTAATAATATCTTGGGTCAGTTCATGAACCTGATTAGGCTGTGGGCCACGCCGTACAATTAAACGAAAACTACCACCTTGCATTGCCTATTCTCCTTGTGGGGAAAAGCTATTTACAAAACCGCACATCTTGCCATTGCGGACATTGAGCATGACCGCGGTGCTGTTGGCTTGACCATTGGCTTCAACCGTAAATGAGCAGAGCAGGTCATTACCTTCTTGCTCACAGGTGATTTCTTGTACATTGGCGGGTTGGCAGGCCGCACCGAGGCGGGTAATGCCCTCTTGCTCATCGCTACATACGTAATCTTTGGCGGCTTCAATATCGCAACTCAGCAGGGCATCCATAAATTTCTCGCCATTATCCACGCTACCACCCGGCAAGGGGATAGCGTTGATGCCATGTGATACCCCCGGAATATCATCCAAAGGCGAATCGACAAAGATGATGCCAACGACCAACAAAATGGCCCCTAGAATCACAAAAATCCCACAGCCAATCAAGACCCCACAGCCCCGATTCCCGCGTGCGACAGGCTGATCAGCATAGGTATAGGCGGGGGGCGGCTGCTGGGGTTGTGGATAGACCACTGGCTGTGAGCCATAATAGCCAACTTGTTGCTGCTGTTGCTGCCCACCATAATAATCAACGGGTGGCTGACTGCTGGTGCTGGCTGCGGGGGTGCCGGGTGCCGAGGTCGAAGCTCCATAACTAGCTGGGCTGCCAAAGGCGGCAGGACTGCTGGGTTGGGCCTGTGGGCTGCCACCGATGGAGGTCTCGTAGGCAAGGGTGACGGTCTCGCCCATGCCTACAAGGTCACCTTGCTTTAATGGGCGTGCGCCTGTAAGCCGTTGCCCGTTGACAAACGTGCCGTTGGTAGAGCCGAGGTCTTCCAAGGTGTAATCGTTGGGGCCGCGTGTCAAACGACAATGGTGCCGACTAACTTCAGGGTCATTAATGGTAATTTCGTTTGTAATATCGCGGCCTATCGAAATAACATCTTTATTGAGTTCATAGACTTGGTTGGGTTGGGGGCCGCGCCTTACAACCAAACGAAACCCACCGCTGCTATACATCAATCTGCCTCCTACCGCTTGTGATGCAAGGGGAGTGAAAAATAATTGCTCCTTGCATTATACCTGTTTATCAAATTTGTGGTACAGTCTCTCCCTTGTCGTTGTCCAATCAAGGGAAAAGGGTTGTTTGATACCACCACGTGTGTTAACCATTGGTGGCTCGGATTCAGGCGGGAGCGCGGGAATCCAAGCTGACCTCAAGACCTATACGGCTCATCATGTTTTTGGGTTATCGGTGCTAACCATCGTCACTGCCCAAAACACAGTGGGGGTACAGGCTGCTCATTTACTCCCACTCGATTTTATCACGGCCCAATGGAATGCGGTTTGGGGTGACATGGGGGCTGATGTGATCAAGACGGGCTTACTCGGACGGCGTGAGGTGGTTGAGTTTGTGGCTGCCCAAGTGCAGGCTAATCCCGTGCCGTTGGTGGTTGACCCTGTATTGGTCAATGGGCAGGGTCAGTTGATTGTCGCGCCCGATGTCATCGAAGCCTACCGTACCCTGCTATTCCCCTTGGCCCATATTGTGACCCCTAACCTTGATGAAGTTACACACCTAACGGGTCTAGTCGTCACCAACGTGACTGAAGCCTGCCATGCTGCCACCCGCTTGGTGGAGATGGGCGCACGGGCCGCTCTGGTCAAAGGCGGTCATCTGTCTGGCCCAACTAAGATTGACGTGTTATGCGATGGGCAGCAGATGGTCGAACTTACCGCGCCGACCCTGCCAATAGAGAATCCACATGGGGTGGGCTGTACTTTTGCTTCAGCGATTGCAGCCCAACTGGCGCTTGGCCTATCGTTGGTGGAGGCGGTGCAGGCGGCCCATGCTTATTTGCAGGGAGCCTTGCGGGGCGCTCAAGCATGGCGTTTGGGGCGGGGTCGTCAGCCAGTGCGCCATTGGCTGCCCTAAAAAAACGACAGCCGTAGAGGGATGGTCACTACGGCTGCGCGGCGAACTTTACAGGTTGACTTAAAGGTCGTCTAGTTCCCCAGAATCGAGGGCCATTTGGAAGGCCCGCCCAATCATTAGAATCTCTTGAACCCAGAACATTAATTCATTGTTGGCGGCTTCGTCCATGTCATCAAGTGCCTCGCTGTCGGTGTCATCTTCTTCAAGACCGAGTAACTCCAACAAATCCTCCGGCATATCTGCCATAATCTCGGTACTTAAGCAAGCCATAGCCTGCATGACCGAGGGGCGTGATTGAGGTGGTTCACCATTCATTAAGCGGCTATACCAGCCTTCAATAATGGGGTGAATTTGTTTGCACGCAGAACCCTCTCCAAGTTGGGTATTTGCCAATTCCTCAAATTCTTCAAGCCAGTTGGGGTTCTTCTCGTCCATCTTACACCTCCACGAGAGATTAATATGGTCAATAGGGGTTCCTACGACTATATAGTAGTTTGCAGAAAAATGCAGTAGTCAGTTGAATGCTCAACTTCGTTCTGCAACGCGCAATTTGGCGCTTCGGGCGCGGGGATTGGCTTCGACCTCGGCTTCATCGGCGGTGATGGGTTTACGGCTCATAAGCTTTAACGTTGCCTGATGCCCACAGGTACACACAGGCTGGCGCGGCGGACACAAACAGTCCGTTGCTTCGGTCTTCATAAACTGCTTGACGATACGGTCTTCGAGGCTATGGAAGGTGATAACCACCAGCCGCCCCCCGACCTTGAGGTGTTGTAGAGCCAAGGGTAGCATTGTCTCAACCGCTTCTAACTCCTCATTGACCGCAATTCGTAGCGCTTGGAAGGTGCGGGTGGCGGGGTGAATCTTCTGAGGGGGGAGACGCAAGCCTTCGATTAAATCCGCGAGTTGGCGCGTGGTAGTGATAGGGCGGGCATTGATGATAGCCTTGGCGATGCGGCGGCTGTGGTGCTCTTCCCCATAGCGAAACAGAATATCAGCGATGGCCTCGGCGGGTAGGTCATTCACCAAATCGGCGGCGGTGGGGGTGGCACTGGTCGGGTCAAAGCGCATATCCAGCGGCCCTTCAAAGCGAAAAGCAAAACCGCGCTCGGCTTGGTCAAGCTGCATCGACGACAACCCCAAGTCCAGCAATATCCCATCCACTAATGTATCGCCCAAGACCTTGCCGAGTGCCAAATAACTATCATGGACAAGCTGCGCCCGTTCCCCATAACCCGCCAAGCGCTCCGTTGCGAGAGCCAGCGCATGGGGGTCACGGTCAAAGCCGATGATGAGGTTGTCGTTGCGGGTCGCTAGAATCGCGGCACTATGCCCCCCCGCACCGAGGGTACCATCTATAAAGAGGGCATTGGCACGGGTTGCCACTTGGAGGCCATCAAGGACAGCCTCCACCATAATCGGGACGTGGGGCGCGTCCATTACTCAACCACCACTTGGTAGACCCCACCGCGTCGGTCTACGATATAGATTTCGCCAGCGGTGTCTTGCCCGAAGGAGGTGATTTGCATATCGGTATCGAACAAGACATCATGCTCCCACTTCCCATCCTCAGCTTGCTTGAGCCACCATACGGTACCAGAGCAATAATCGCCATAGAGGTAGTAGCCTTGCAGGGCAGGTATAGCCTCCCCACGATAGACATAACCCCCTGTTACCGAGCAGCCCTCACTGTGGCTATATTCAGCAACAGGGAAGACAGCTTCGTCAAAGGGGATGCCCGAATAGAGGTGATTACCCTCGTAGATATTCCAGCCGTAGTTCTCGCCACCTGTGCTATCGGCAGGCTGGAAATTAACCTCCTCATATTGATTTTGACCGACATCCGCAATATACAGGTCGTTGGTGTCTATATCAAAACTGAAGCGCCAAGGGTTGCGGAGGCCAATCGCCCAAAGCTCTGGCAGGCCGTCTTGCCCATCGGCAAAGGGGTTATCGTCAGGGATGGCGTAGGGGTCACCATGATCGACATCAATTCGCAGCAAGGCACCCAATAAGCTAAAGCTATTTTGCCCACTCTGCAAGGGGTCGCCTGCCGATCCACCATCGCCCATGCCGATATAGAGGTAGCCATCCGGCCCAAAGGCAATCATGCCCCCGTTGTGGTTGCCATAGGGTTGGTCGATTTCTATGATGATGGTCTCGCTGGCGGGGTCGGCACGGTTGGGGTCATCGGCTGAAATTTGATAGCGTGAAACCACTGTATCGCCACTATCGAGGCGCGTATAGTCGATATAGAACGTGCCGTTGTTGGCAAAATCAGGATGAAACGCGAAGCCTAATAGGCCCCGTTCATTAGCCGTGATGCCAGTCTTGTCTACAAGGTCAAGGAATGGTGTTGAAAGCAGATTCCCTTCACTATCAATAATCCGAATGCGCCCCGGTTGCTCAAGGACAAAGAGCCGCCCGCTATCATCAGGAGCCGCCACCAAGAAAAGGGGCTGTTCTAAATCGGTGACAATCGGCTGGAGGCCGTAGGGTTCGTCAGCGGGGTCTTGGGCGAGGATATAGCCAATGCCTGCCGCAACCAGCAGCAGGAGGGGGATGCTCAACACTAGGATTTTTCTCAACATGGGTTTGCCCTTCTGTTGGATATAGTGGCAAAATTAAAGCGTATCATGATTATAGAGGGCAAACATGGATAGACAATTAGATTTTGATAAGGTCTTAGGTGAAATTCAGGATTACCTCTCGCCAGAGGCAGGTTATTGGATGGAGCGCTTGCTGCATACTTATGTTGGCAATCCGGTCGCGGGTCTCTATACCCAAATTGAGATTATCCAACGGGCATTAGACCGCCGCCCAGAGATGGTGCCGGATGAGGTAGCGCGTCTCAAGGAAAACGTTAAGGTGGCCTCCGATAATATCGTGAAGGTTGTCCGCGCTTTAGCTGCGGCTTTTTCTGAGCCGGACGACGAGCAGGGCTAATCGCCAAACAAGATTTGGTGCAGCAGGTTATAGAATTCCTGCGGGGTTTGGGTGTTGGTGTCAAAAATATAGAGCTTATCGGCTGGGTACTTGGCGCGTAGCTCGCTATCGGGTGCGCTGTCGGCTAACTCATCCGCAAAGCGTCCGCTCCCCTTCAACACCACCAAGGGGATTTGATGCTTGGCATGGACAAGGCTCTCTTCGCGCACAATGTCCCCTCCATTAACGATAATGGCAAGGGCTGGCACAGGTCGCGCTGTCGCCAAGCCCATGAGCAATGGTGACTCGGCGCTGAATACATCGGCCTTGACCAGCAGAAAATGGGAATGATAGGCATTGAGGGGCCAGCGATTCGGCGTTTTGAGAGGGCCGCCGGGAAAGGTTACCGTTTGAGTCACCGCTACCCCAACCAAGGGGAAGGTTGCTTTGAGGGTGTGCCGCGCCTGCCCGATAATTTTTACGCCGCCTGCATGGGTGCCCCCATCGGCGATCATGACCTGATGGTGCTGGGCAAAGCGAGCTAGGCCTTCCGTAAAAAGATCCATCAATTGATGGGTGTAAATATCCTCCATTTGCCCCGCCCCGCTGTGGATAATAATGGTGGCGCGGCAATAGGGGACTTGCAGCATGGTTAATGCAAGGTCGGGCTGCACTTGTTGATCAACCACACACATCTTGGCGGTTAGTCCTTGACCAAAAACAATAGTTTGTAGGTGACTCACAAAGCTATCCTCTTTACTTTTGATGGTTGTACCCTATATTGTAGAGAGAATGTTGATTGGGACAAGTTTGGAGTTAGAAACGTATGGCTAGAGTACCAGCACGGACACCCAAAGGCATGCGGGATTATCTGCCCGCTGACATGATTAAACGCCGTTATGTGTTTGATACGGTGCGCGATGTCTTTGAGAGTTTTGGTTTTGAGCCGATTGATACCCCCGTCCTCGAACTGCGCGAGACGCTCTTCGGCTCTGGTATGGGGGAAGATGCCGAAAAATTGGTTTATTATGCCCAGCACGCGGGCGGCAAAGAGGAACTAGCCCTGCGCTATGACTTGACCGTGCCGCTCAGTCGCTTTGTTGCTGAACACGAAAACGATATTAAGCTACCCTTCCGCCGCTATCACATCGCTCCGGTATGGCGCGGGGAACGTCCCCAAAAAGGCCGTTACCGTGAGTTTTACCAATGCGATGCCGATATTGTGGGGGTGCGTGGGCCAGCGGCGGATGCCGAAGTGATGCAGGTGGTCTATACCGCCTTGCGGCGTTTGGGCTTTGCCGATTTCACCATCAAAATGAACAACCGTAAATTGCTGACGGGTCTCGGTATTTACGCGGGTATCTCTGATGAGCAATTACCTAGCCTGTACCGCATCATCGATAAAACTGACAAGATTGGTTTGGATGGTGTCGCGGGTATGCTGGCTGAGAGTAACCTGCCCGCCGAATCGGTCACTCGTCTGGTCAATATCTTGCGCTTGGATGGCACGGGCGATGCTCAACAACGCTTGGCCGCCATTGGGCACTTGCGGGAAGAACTGGATGGTGTTGCCATTGCCCAAGAGGGCCTTGATGAACTCGAATACCTGACTTATGCTGCCGACGCTTTTGGCATGAGTGGTGATAATGTGGCGCTTGATTTGACGATGGTGCGCGGCCTTGGTTACTACACTGGCCCTATATTTGAGACCGTCATCACCAAGCCGGATAACCTTGGCAGTGTGCAGGGTGGGGGGCGTTATGATGAATTGGTTGGGCGCTTCCGAGGCCAGAGCCTACCTACGACGGGCATCAGCCTCGGCATTGAGCGCTTGGTTGATTTAATGGAGATGCTGGATTTGTATCCCGCCTCGGTCTCCGGTACCACTGTTGTGCAGGCCTTGGTCACGGTTTTTGACGAAGATTCCCAATTGGGGTCGCTGCGCTTGGCTGCTGATTTGCGCGAGGCGGGTCTGCGTGTGGAGACTTATATGGATCCGCGCAAGAACCTCGGTAAACAGATTGGTTATGCGGATAGCAAGGGTATCGGCTTAGTCGTGATTGCAGGGCCAGATGAGCAAGCGCAGGGTCTAGTTCGCCTTAAACGGTTACATGATGGAGAGGAGATTGTTGTCCAACGCGCTGCGGTAGGCGCAGAGGCGGCGGCCTTCTTGGGCTAGATGACATGATTTTGCGTTGACATATCCGCAGTGTCGATGCTATTATACTGGGCATATTCGTTTTTGCCTTTGCATTGAAAGGGACAAGCCATAGCAGACGCCGAATATCGGGTAAATGAACAAATTCGGGCGAAGAAAGTTCGCCTGATTATGGATGACAACGACAATCGCGGGGTTGTGTCGCTTGACCAAGCCTTGAAGTGGGCCTCTGAGCGCGAACTTGACCTTGTGGAAGTTGCGCCGAATGCTGACCCACCGGTTTGCCGGATTATGGATTACAGTAAGTTCCTGTATCAAAAGAAGAAACGGGAACGGGCTGCCCGTAGCCAGCAAAAGGAAGTCGAAGTCAAAGAAATTCGCTTGCGTCCTAAAACTGACGACCATCATCTCGGCTTTAAAATCCGTGATGCACGGCGCTGGTTGGAAGCAGGTATGAAAGTCAAAGCCCGTGTTCGGTTTCGGGGGCGGGAAATTCAGTATCCTGATATTGCACGAACCATGCTCGATAAGATTTGGGACGATTTGCAAGATATTGCCGTGCAGGAAAAACCCCCCGGCATGGAAGGCACCACAATGCTGATGGTGTTGGCTCCATCGCCCGATAAGAAAAAGTAATGCTGGCCCCTTCTGCAATCGGATACCATCAATTCAGCCGCAGTAGTGCGGCATTCGTTTGCCTGTAAGGAGATTTTGAAGTGCCACGCAAACCGCGAACTGGTAAATACAAGATAAAGACCCATAAGGCGACGTCTAAGCGTTTTCGCCTGACGGGTACTGGAAAGTTGATGCGAACCAAGGGCGGCAAGAGCCATCTGCGCCGGAGATCAGCCCCTCGGGTCAAGCGGAAGCTCGACCGGATGCTTGAAGTCGTCAGCACTGGTGACGTCCGTAAAGTACGTCGTCTAGCCCCGTATCTTGCCCGTTATAAGGCCAATCCGCCGTCATAACCAAATTTAGAGGAGTAATGGAACATGGCTCGTGTTAAGGGGGGGATGGTCACCCGCCGTCGTCATAAGAAAGTTTTGAAACTGACCAGAGGCCATTGGGACACCAAGCATAAGCTTTATCGCCGTGCCAATGAGTCGATGATGAAAAGCCTGTGGTATTCGTACCGCGACCGTCGCCAACGGAAGCGCGATATGCGGAAGCTCTGGATTGCCCGCATCAACGCCGCCTCCCGTGCCAGTGGCGTCAAATACAGTGAATTCATTCATGGCCTGCGCGAGAACAATATCGAGATTGACCGCAAGATGTTGGCCGATATTGCTGTGCGCGACCCGCTGACCTTCCAAAAGATTGTCGAAGCGGCTTCGGCCTAAGTTCACCTGTGAATCAGAGAGGGTGGGGCATGGCTCCGCCCTTTTTTGTTGATGATTACTTCATCTAGTAACCCCCGTCTCAAACGTGCGCGGCTGCTTTTGCAATCAGGTAAGCGCCGCCGTGTCGAAAACGCCTTGGTGCTAGAGGGTGCACGCCTGATAGAAGATGCGCTGGGTGCGGGTGTCCAACCTGATTACATCCTTTATAGCCCAACCGCCACGGACGCCAGTCAAGCCCTAATCCAACGTCTTGCTACTACTGCCATTGAATGCCTAGCGGTTGAAGCCGCGCTTTTTGATGACCTGAGCGAGACGCAGAACACCCAAGGCATCCTTGCCGTTTGCCCCTTTTCTGAATTGCCGACACCAACGGCCATCCAATTTGCTTTGATTCTTGACCACGTAGCCGACCCCGGCAATATGGGAACCATTCTCCGTACTGCCTCAGCTGTCGGTGTCGATGTGGTCATCATTGCCCCACATGGCGTTGACCCCACTAATCCCAAGGTGGTGCGTGGTGCGATGGGTGCCCACTTCCGTCTCCCGATTCGGCGTTGGGGCTGGGAGCAAATTGCTGCTCTGGGTTTGCCCCTCTTTATGGCGGATGCTCACGGCACCCACACCATCTATGAACAGAACTGGCAATTGCCCTTGGGGGTGGTTATTGGAGGCGAGACACGGGGCTTTGCTGAAAACGCTCACCAACTCAGTCTTGAGGTGGTGCGAATCCCGATGGTGGCAGGTGAATCGCTCAACGCTGCTGTTGCCGCAAGTGTGATTCTATATGAAGTCTATCGTCAGTGCAGGGTGTTAGGTTAAGGGGCATGTGGGAGGCTGCTCAACCTCCCACGTTGTGCAAAACTAGGGTGTGGCAGGCGGAGCCGCAGGTGCAAAAGTTGGCTGCGATGTGACGGCAATCAAGTTGGCTTCCCCACCTCCGGCAGAGAGCCAGTAAAGTTCAGTTTCTGGTCGTGCAAAGCGCATCGTCGAAAGCGGCGCGTTCTGCATGAAATCCAGCACATATTCACGGTCGCTCGGTATCACAGTGAACAATACACCCGCGCTATTGGGTGCCCCCACAATGCGCCCGATGGTATAGGCTTGCCCTTGCCAGAGCGTGGTCTCAGTACCCGCCCCAAGGTCATATTCCAACAGCGAGACTGTATTCAGAATCGAGGTATAGGGGAACACACCGAGGGTCTCTATGGCTTGAGTCTCGAATGATGGGTCATCTAAGGTGAAGGGGTCGCTGCCGAAGAGGTTGCTAAAATAGAGTTTACGTCCATCCCATGACCACCCCAATTGGTCAGCGGGGTACTCCAATGGCATGGATGCTAATTGACCCGTCGCCAAATCAATGATATAGACGGCTTGGCTGAGGTCAATGGCGGCTACACGGGTGCCGTCGGGACTCAGCACCGCCCGCCGTAGATTTTCCCCCAATTCGACCAATGAGTTATCGGCTGGATTCCAGATTGCCAAGCCAGTGCCATCGCAGTTGGTCGTATACAAAAACCGCCCATCCATCAGCCATTCAAAGGTGAACTTATTGCCGTTGGGGCCACTTTCGAGTGCATAGAGCCTTTCGCTTTCAGTAAAGGCAGGCGTTTCGCAGCTATCCGTAAAAGGCACCACGCCGAGCATCGTTAGCGTCTTGCTGCCTGTGACCTCCACCGTGTTCACTGAAAGCTGTCCAGCGGTCTCGGTGGGCGCAAGGTAGGCCACTATGGGCAACTTGGCGGGCGACCATGCCCCTGTGAAATTGGGGGTAATACTACGGCTGACGGTGTTGCGGGCCAATGTCAGGCCTGCTACCCCCAGCCACGCGGCACCCGTATTAGGGTCGGGGTCAATATAGGTCAGATACAGGCCGTCGTTGGAGAATTTCAGTCCGCTCCGTACCCGTGCCGAACCAATGGTAATCGCATAGCCCGGAATATCATCAAAGGCCCCAATATACACATCTTGCACAAAGACCGTCGCCAAGGGATAGCCCGCCATTAACTGCGCGGGGTCAGTGGTATTGACGGGGGGCGCAGCGATAGTGGTGTCACCGCCTGTACTATCCGCCGTGCGGAAAGAGGCCAAGATATGCAGATAGACCGCTGACCAACTGGCATAATCATTAATCGGCGTCCATTGCAGGATGAGGTAGCCATTGCCTTCCATGCCATCCGCGAAGGCCGCCGCTTGATATTGCACCACATTGTTCTCACACGGCCCTTGATAGAGCAGGGTGAGGGCCTTATCACCCAAGGGCGTCCGCACCCCCATGTTCTCGACCAAACCCGCCTCGCGCACCACATCATCCAGCATGGTGTTGGCGTTACCGATGGGTTCGCGGTATTCAAGGCGCAGGCCGGGTACATTGCAATCCACGCTCCCGCTTGGTGAGATGACCGCGTTGGTGCTGGTTGCGTTCACCAACCAGTTTTCGGGGTAGTCAATGAGGTATTCGGTGTTTTGGAAGGTGCGGTATTTCAATAACGCCGCACGGTCAATAGCCGTACATAGCGTCACCAGCGATCCATCGAGGTTGCTGTGGAGTTCATAGATGGTCTCGTCGTTGTCCACCTTCAGCGTCCAGCGATAGCCGCGCACTTCTTCTTGTTGATAGGCGATACCCGCTTGGGGGCAGCCAAGACTGGTTTCTGTCCATGTTTGAACGGCGTAAGTATATTCCATCAAAATAAAATCACGACCGTATAGGCTCCGAAAGAAATCCTGTACTTTTTGGAGGACATCGGTTGGCCCCTCTTGGGCGTGGACACTTGCCAGCGGCATACTAGCGACCAGCATCACAAGCAACAATACACGTAGAACCCTCATCAAAACCTCTTTAGTTGTTCATTTCGTACCAAGAGCATGGTACCGAACCGCATCCGCTATGGCAAGGGAGCGTTGGGTAATCGTTATGTGGTCAGCAAATCGACCAGTTCGCCAAAGGAGAATACACGGGGGACGGTGGTGGCTTCAGTGGGGCGAAAAGCCACTCCTTGAATGCCGAGTTGGGAGACCAATGGCACAATGCTGATTTTACGGGTCAGGAACATCACTTGCTTGGGTGGACAATTGGCGACTTTCAAAATTGCTTCAAAAATGGTTGGGTCGGGGATGATTTGCCCAATCTCGCACGAGGTCGCTATGACGGCCCATAGGTTGCGCGGGAAGCCATTTTGGGCCAATAGCTCGATCAATTCTTCGCCGCTATGTTCGGTGTTGAGTACCAATCCTAAATGGATGCCTGCTTTGTGCAGCGCTTCCATCCCCGCGATAGCCCCAATTGTTACTTGGAAGTTGGTACGGTCACCCCAAAGGGCCTCGCGTCCGGCAGGTAGGTCGTTGGCGTTCGTGACCCCATGAAACCGCAAAATTGCATCATAATAATCTGTTCGCCGAATACGACCATGAAAGACATCAAATTGGGCAGCTTTCATTGCTCGCTCAACAGTCCGCTGATGGCGCGGATTAATACCGATGCTTTCCAAAAATGCTTGGAGATAAGTATAATTATTTGGTAGGGTATATAAAACGTCTTCGGGTTCGACTAAAAGTACACGGAAAACCATTTTTACCCAATCCTCATTTCAGTGCATTGTACACTGATTGCCCCTGCGAGGCTAGTATGCAGCGCTTGAACTTTGTCACACTGATGTTATGGATTATTGGTATCCCCACTAGTAATGCCCAAGCGCTTGGGGCGTGGATGGCAGAAAACACGATGCAGGTTTAGTCGTTCTTGCCACTATCGGTCAAGATGCCCCACAGCGGACTCCCTTCGAGTTGAACTTCACCTGTCTGCCCATTGACCAAGGCGCGGCGGGTGTCGCCATCGGCTTCATGCAGCAAGATGACCCATACAGGCAACAACACCAAGCGATAATTGACCTGTCGGGCGTGGGGCGCAAGACGAATACGGGTTTGCACGTTGCGCCCGATGGGTGTTTGGCGGGTGAGGGTATCAGGCCGTTTGACCCGTACCCGATAGCTGGCCTTGCGCTTGGCTTGTTGGAGCAGGGGCGGTACCACTTGGGTGATGTCGAGTTGGGGGATTTCAGCTTGGATGGTGGCAAGCGCGGCTGGCTCATAGGGCTTGAGGTCGCTCAGGTTATAGGGGAGCAGCTTCGGGGTCTCAGCACGGTTGGCAAGGGCCGCATATACGGGCGGAAAATCAACAGTGAGGGTATCCGTGCCATTGGTACCCATGCCCACATCATAGTGCCAATAGACATCAACCACCACCTCAATCAACCACCACGGCAGATAGAGCGGCTTGCCACTCATTTTAACGACCCGTTCCCGTAGCCAGCGCGTCAGGCCGTGTAGCCCTTGGTTGACCTTCTGCTCCACCAACCCTTCAACTTCTTTGGCGCTAATGGCAAAGGGCAGAAGGGCATCAGGTGCCTCCAGTGTGTTGAGGCTATCATGCACCAGCACATGCGTGGAATCGCAGAATGGGCAACGGCTGGTGAGGGCTTCAGGGTGGGTGGTGATTTCTGAGCCACAACTGGGGCATTTCAAGAGCCGTTCAGTGGTCTCCCAGCGCAAGGGCTGGTGTTTGCGTTGCAGATGCACGCCGCGTAGGGTTTTGGGCTTGATGGGGGCTTGGGCTTGGATGGTGTAGTGAGTATGGCAGGCGGGACGCCATACCGCATCCTTGCCCGCAATTGGCTGCAAATCATCCCCACCACAGTTTGGACACTCAATCAAATCGACCTGCGCCCGTGCTTGACCCTTAACTGCCAAAGGATGCAGTTGGATGCGTTGGGTTTCGGGGGCCATCTCGCGCCATTCGTGCAGTGGTTGATAGCCGCACTGTTGGCAATAGACCACGCCAGCAAGTAGGTTGATAGTCAATTTTTGGTTACAAATCGGGCAGTTCAATCGTAGTGCCATAGCTTCCCCTAGCGTGAAAAAGCCGCTATGACGTATTATAAGCCTCAGTGGTTGATAAACCAAAAAAGGTAAATGGTCGGATGGAAACGCAGTCAATGGTTCAGGTGTTGGTAGTTGAAGATTCGATTACCACCCGTCGCTTTTTGGCAGATTTAATTAATCGCATGCCCGGTTTGATGGTGTGTGGGGAGGCCGCAACAGGTGCAGAGGCGATTGAACTCGCCCACGAAATGCGCCCCAACGTGATTAGCATGGATATTCACATGCCCCAACTCGATGGGGTTGAGGCCACCAAGCAAATCATGACCACCCTCCCAACACCGATTGTGATTGTGTCATCAGGGGTAGGGCAGCGTGAGGTCGATGTGGCGATGCTGGCGATTGAGGCTGGCGCGCTGGCTGCGATTGAAAAGCCGACGGCCATGCCCCAAGATGAGCAAAAGCGCCAGAACTACCTGCGTATGTTGCGCCTGATGGCAGGTGTGCGCGTTATTCGGCGGCACCGTATGCCAGAGATTAGTATGCCGCCTTTAATGGCGAACCCCAAGACCTTACCGGAGATTGTCGTGATTGGGGCCAGCGCAGGAGGGCCGGGGGCTGTTGCCCATATTTTGAGCAAGTTACCTGCCGATTTTCCGATTCCGGTGGTGGTGGTGCAACACCTGAGTGGCGAATTCGTCCCCGGTTTTGCGAACTGGTTAGGGCGGCGCTGTGAGTTACCGGTGCGGATAGCGATGGATGGCGAATATCCCAATGCGGGCTATATCTGGGTGGCTCCCGGTAACTTCCACATCCAACTCAATCGCAATGGGCAGTTTGTGTTAAACTCAGACAAAGGCAATGCCCGTCATCAACCCTCTATTACCTACCTTTTCCAAAGTGTGGCGGATGTTTTTGGAGCCAATGCGCTGGCTATTTTATTAACGGGCATGGGTGACGATGGGGCCGATGGAATGGGTACGATGCGGGTGCGTGGAGCGCGTACCATTGCCCAAGACGAAGAGACAAGCGTGGTCTTTGGGATGCCTGCGGCGGCAATTGATCGCGGGGCGGCGGAGTATGTCTTGCCGCTTCAAGAGATACCCCAAGCGCTCTTGGCCCTTGTTGGCCTGCGCTAGACCCTATTCAAAAGTCAACCGGATTATAACTATATTCCATCCAAAAGACTGGCACAATGAAGGGGGAGAAGCCCAAAATGGCTTATGAAGTTCTACTAGTGGAGGATAGCCCCACCCAAGCCCACCAAATTCGTGAGACCCTAGAAGGCGTCGGGTTGCTGGTGCGGGTGGTTGGGGATGGCCCAGATGCGGTACGGGAAGCGATGACCCACCCCCCGCATTTAATTGTGTTGGATGTCAATTTGCCGTCGATGGATGGGTATCAGGTCTGCCGCCGCCTCAAGCGCAATCCGAGTACCCGTGACATTCCGGTGATTATGCTGACCGAACACGCCAGCCCGAAGGAAACCATGACGGGCTTGCAAGCTGGGGCCGACGATTATATCCCCAAGGACATTTTTGCAGGGGAGCATTTGCTGGATACCCTGCGCGAACTCGGCCTGATTGAATGATATGGAGCGACCAATGGAAGCCCAACGGATTAAAGTCCCGCCTGTAATGCTTATCGAAGTCGAAGATAGCATGGATTTGATGCTGGCTCGTAATACTGCCCGCCGAGCCGCATCGTTGTTGGGCTTTAATACCGCCAGCCGTGCCCAGATTGCCGGGGCGGTGGCTTCGTTGGTGAGCATTATCCTCAACGCGGGTGAGCAGCAGGTCATCCATTTACATGGCCTGCGTCAAGGGGTGACAACGGGCCTCCAAATCCGTTGTGAAGCGCCTTGGTTAGCCTCCGCCAGCCCCGAAAATGCCGCCCTTGCGCTCAAGACCAAGCTAGGCAGCATGGTTGATGAGGCCGTCTTGGTGGCTGGCGACCCGCCTAGTATTGAGATGGTCTTGTGGCGCTCCGAGGCACGCAGTATGCCCCGTAAAACGGCTCCATGAATGCGGTATTGATTGTCCAAGTCGCGCATCAATACTATGGTCTACCCCTAAACGCGGTTGTTGAAGTCATTCCTATTTTAGCGGTGACACCCGTACCCAATCGCCCCCCTGATTGGTTAGGGGTTGCTAATATACGCGGCACGCTGATGCCTGTCATTGATGCACGGCTGCATTTTGGCTGGCCTGCCCCGTTGCCATCACTGGCGGCTCCGTTAGTGATTTTGCAGGTCGAGAGCCAACCCCTTGCGCTCTTGGTCGATTCAGTTGAGCGCATTGTCCATTTTTCAGATGATGCTGCGGTACAATTGTATAATGAGCAGGTCGTTGTCATAATAGACCCAAAAGTTTTCTTTTCGAAGGTGAATCATGAGCAAACCTAAAGGGCGCATCTTGATTGTGGGGCAAGATCAAGAATTACTGGCGCAGTTAACCGATACTTTAGAGGGCGATTACTTAACAGTGGTCTCCAACTCGTTTGAGGAAGGTCTCAGCGAGATATTGTTGGGTGAGTTTGAAATGGTTGTAACCGAGACCAAGCTCCCCGACCTAAGCGGCATGGACTTGTTGGCGGTCATTGGCGGCCTGCGCCCCGGCACCCCGGTCATGATTATTGACGACGACCTCTCGGCTAAAGGGGCCGTTGCTGCTATGCGCCTTGGGGCCTGTGACTATTTGCATAAGCCCGTCAACATGCAATTGTTGACCATGCAGATTGGGCGGCAGATTGAACTCTATCGTCAGCGCCCGCGCCTGAGTACCCAGATTGTTGAGAACAAGAAAACCAACGTTTCGCGCAATCGGGAGCGTAAAATTAACCGTTCTACCCGTCCCGCGACTTTGCTCCTCAACCGCGAACAGTTTGAGCGTATCAACCTTGAACTCGCCAACCTCTTGGCCCATATCAAAGCCCATTTCTGCGGTGTAATCGACGCCGAGGGTAATCTGGCGGGTGCCGCTGGTACCCTTGAGGAATACGACTTGGTGCTATTGACCCGTGCCCTCTCGATTGACCACGCCGCGACCAATACCCTCGCTCAAATCCTTGAGGAAAACCAATTTCAGGCCGCCTATCTCGAGGGGGAGTTTAGCGGGGTCTATATTGTCGAAGTCCGTGAACCCTATTTGATGTCCTTGGCGGTTATTTGCAGCACCGAGGTCAAGCCCGGCATGGTCTGGCTCTATACCAAGCGCACGGCGGACACCATCGCCCAATTCCTGCGGGAGACGTCGCGCCGCCCTGAGCCGAATCCCACACCTAATCCGAGCAGCACACCTGCTCAACCGAGTAGCTGAAAACTCGCCAAAGCCCGCTGCTCAAACCCCGCCAAATGTTGACGGTCATCAGATTTCAAGACGAGGTACATATCGTCGGGGTGGGTATGCGGCGGGCCAGCATGTGCTTCGTTATAAACCAACAAAAACTCCGCCCGTTGGTCATCCCCCAACAACCTAATCAAGCGCTTGGTTAAGACCTGTTCCTGATGGTAGGGTGGGGCATAGCCCTGTCCTGCCAAATAGCGGTTGATTTGTTGCCAATCTGATTCGGTGTCATCATCTTCGAGATACAAGTGAGATGGCACACAGCGCAAATCGGTCTGATAGACCACACCATTCAGCGTGACGGTCTCTGGCGTATTGTAGCGGAACCGTTTATCTAGGGCGCTTTCCAAGAAATGCTCAAAATAGACGGTGAGTTTGCGGCTGATGCGGCCTTGCTCATCAGCATCCACAAATATGGCAATCTCGGCAAATGAAGTTTGGCGGAGAGTCGATTCAAGGGTTCCCACATAGGTTAAACTAGGGTGAACTTGAACACGAATGGCAGGCATGGCCTCGGACGTAATCAGGTTGTTAGTTACAGGGCGGGGCATGGGCGGTCTCCTTTGCCCCTATTACCTATTAAGCGAGGAGAGAGGTTCAATATGAAAATCGGTGTCGTGTTTCCACAACTTGAATTTGGCAATGATACGGCGTTAATCAAAGACTATACCCAAACGGCTGAGGGTCTTGGCTATGAGTATCTGGCGGTCTATGACCATGTGTTGGGAGCCAACCCCGACCGACCCGGTGGTTGGACCGGCCCCTATACTTATCAAACCGCCTTCCATGAGATATTCATGCTCTTTGCTTATATGGCAGCCCTGACCGAGCGTATCGAGTTCGCCACCCGCATTGTGATTCTGCCCCAACGCCAGACGGCCCTTGTCGCTAAACAGGCCGCTGAGTTGGATGTGCTATCGAGCGGGCGGCTGCGCTTGGGCATCGGGATTGGCTGGAATGCGGTCGAGTATGAAGCGCTCAATGAGCAATTCACCAATCGCGGCAAGCGGGTCGAGGAGCAGGTGGCGGTTATGCGCCAACTCTGGACACAACCACTGGTCACTTTCCAAGGGCAGTATCATAGCATCCCCGACGCGGGCCTCAATCCGATGCCCATCCAGCGGCCCATCCCGATTTGGTTCGGTGGGGGAGCCGATGCTGTGATGCGGCGCATGGCGCGTATTGGCGACGGCTGGATGCCCAACTTTGGCTCGGTGGAGAAGGCGGCTCCCAAGTGGGAAATGCTGCAAGGCTATATCCGCGAGGCCGGACGCGACCCCCAAGCTTTTGGCTTCGACAACATTATCACCTTGCGTGATTATCCTCAATCGCAATGGGCGGGCGTGGTGCAGCAATGGCGTGATTTCGGCGCGACTCATCTCTGCGTCAATACGATGGGTGTGGGGTATGATGCCCGCCAACATTTGGCAGCGATTAAAACTTTTAAGTCAGTTGTGGGTTAACTTTTTGAAAAAATCGCCGCAATTGACGACAATAGGGGTCGCCAAATCAGACATGGAGCAGACACATGACCTACATTTACAAACAATACATCAACGGCGAATGGGTAGAGGCCAGCAATGGCGGCACATGGGAGGTTATCAATCCTGCCACAGAGGAAGTGGTGCAGACCGTCCCCTATGGCACGGCTGACGACGCCAACGCCGCGATTGAGGCCGCCGCCCGTGCCTTCCCTGAATGGGCCAACCAGACCGCCTATAAACGCGCCGCTATCCTCAAGAAAGCCTCCGACATCATGCGGAGCCGCTTGGATGAACTGGCTCGCACCACCACCCTTGAATGTGGCAAGCCGCTATCCCAATCACGGGGCGAATGGTTCACTGCCGCCGATTTGTTCGAGTGGTTCGCCGAAGAATGCAAGCGCGTTTATGGACGCACCATCCCCTCACGTGTACCCCGTAAGCGCATGACGGTCATCAAGCAGCCGATTGGGGTGGTGGGCGTTATCACGGCATGGAACTTCCCGGCCTATAACACCGCCCGTGCATGGGCCGCCGCCCTTGCTGCGGGGTGTACGGTGGTTGCCAAGCCCGCCGAAGATACGCCCCTGACCGCTATGGAGATGACCAACATCTTGGTCGAGGCTGGCATTCCCACAGGTGTTATGAACCTGATTAACGGTGAACCAGCCCCCATCGGTCAGGCCATGCTCGACCATCCCGATTGCCGCAAGATTAGCTTCACGGGCAGCACCGAGGTCGGGCGTATCTTGATGGAAGGGTCGGCGCGTACCTTTACCCGCCTTGGTTTGGAATTGGGCGGCAATGCCCCCGTGATTGTCTTCCCCGACGCGGATATTGCCCGTGTAGCGAAAGGGGCCGTCAGCACCAAGTATTGGAACGCGGGGCAGGCTTGCACAGGCCCGCAGCGCTTCATGGTGCAGGAGTCGGCCTTGCAGCAATTCATTGATACGGTCGTGCCAGCCGTCGAAGCCCTTAAGGTCGGCAATGGCCTTGAATCGGATGTCGCGGTCGGGCCGATTATCAATGAGCGCCAACGGGGCCGCATCGAGTCGTTGGTCATGGAGGGGGTGGCGCATGGGGCTACGGTCTTGACGGGGGGCAGCCGTCCTGCGGGCATGGACAAGGGCTTCTTCTATCAGCCGACGGTGGTCACCAATGTCGCGCTCGACCAACGCCTCTATCATGAGGAAATCTTTGGGCCAGTGATGCCTATCACTACCTTTAACGATGTCGATGAGGCCATCTACATGGCGAACCAGACCCCCTATGGCTTGGCGGCCTATGTCTGGACGAATGACCTCAACACCGCCATTAAAGCCTATGAGGGGCTTGAGTTTGGCTTGGTGGGCGTCAATGAATGGTATCCGCAGGCCACCGAAGCGCCGTTTGTGGGCTGGAAGGCCAGTGGGCTGGGGGCTGAAGCAGGAGCCGAGGGCCTAGAGGATTATCTGGAGACCAAGCTGGTCTCGATTGGCAATATCCGCTAAAATATGAGTGCTACTAGTGTGTACCAACATACTATATTGGTACACACTTTTGTCTATCATTCTCCATTGAAACTACTGATGATGTTTCGACAATGGACATTGTCGGGTTCAATTTGAAGTCCGTGATGAGCATATTGTAGAGCTTTTTGATTGTCGTACATGTGAAGACATAACCAAGCCAACCTAGAACAATCGGTAGCATTGGCTTCACTTATGCGACTTTCCATCAATTCGACGAGGATTCTAGCCATGACGGCTTTTTCGTCAAAGGCTTGCTTTCGGAGTTTTTGATTAAGAATATTTGCTGTGCTACTAATCTCCTCATAGCGAGTTTCAGGAAATTGACAGACTTCAATTCTTGCGTGAACTTCTTTCACGTCTTCTCCGTCGCTACGGTAAAGATATGCCAGTTTACGCCAGACATCTCTTTTTTGTGTACCATCAGTTGAAAATTCGAGATAAGACAGAAGAGAGTCTTTGACTTTTTCTCGCTCCTCCTGTTCTTCATATAATTCTGAAAGTAGCAACCAAGCTGGCGGATATTTACGGGCAATAAGCTCCAAAATAGGTATATATTCTTCTAGGTTTGAATTCGCTTGGTATACCTTGCTAGCTATAGTCTGAAATAACCTTTTGACACGTGGGGCTATTCCTTGCTGGATATCTACTGGCTTGGCGGCTCCAAAATACTGTAAAAGCTCTACATCAGCTTGAATAGCTGATTTCATCGGAGTAATTTCAAGTTTTCTCTGCCCGAATACAGAAGCAACCAATGGAACTGATAAAAAAGGTTGATTGTCCTGCTCAGAATCTGTTATCTCTATTAATGAACTTGTATAAAGTTCATCAATTGCTTGCGTTACATCCATCTTTTCATTACTTGGTCTTAATAAAATAGCCTCTAAGGCTAACTGTGGAACCATAGATTTCCAGCTACAGAGCGTCAAAAACACTCGCTTGGCGACTAATGTTAGCCTCGAAAATGTTCGTTCAAATAAGGTTTCTAATAAATCATCTTGGGTGGCAATAATACGCTCTACTTTTCTGGCTTGCTTGAATTTTGCTACTTCACCCAAGAGAATTTTCACAACATAGGGATGCCCCCCTGACTCGGTATACAAATCTTGTCTATATTCCTCTGTGATGAGATGGAATACTCCTAGCGATTTAGCAGTCCTATCAACTAGCTTGTTACACTCGTCCTCTGTCATGCCATGTACATGCACAGGATTATCACCCTTGAAGTCTCTAAATCGCGTTGTAATTAGAGCTTTATTAGGTAATCTCAAATAAGAATCAAGCCAACTAAAAAGCTCGGCAGGGCTTTTTACTGTTTCGAAATTATCAAATACGAATAGTATTGGGCCGCCCAATGAACTCCTTGTTAGATTTTCACGGAGAAAATCCATTGGATTAAAATCCTTTGACTGATAACTCTCTGAATTCATAACATAAGGAGCAACCAATCGTGAGAATTCGTTAGCAATGTCTTTTTCAGTCAGAACATGAGGTTTGACTAATTTTGCTCCATCTGGAAGTAAATCTATGTCACGAGCACTGAACCATAGAATGGCAGAGAACTTGTCTAACTGTGCTATGCGATTTAAAACTGTTAGAGCAAGCCACGTTTTTCCAATGCCTCCTCGTCCTACTAATGTCACGATTCTATGGTGATCGGTTGTGGCTAATTCATAATATAACTCATCTTCTAGCCTGCCACGTTCAATATATCCTTGTTGTGGTGGAGGAACGGTAACCAGTGTTTGTCCTCGTGCTTCCAGCTCGGGTAGCCCTTCCGTTTCGCTTGATGGTAGATTGGTAATGGGTCCAAGATAAGGTTTAACATCGCAATCTATTCTTATTCCATTGATGTAAGATAACATCTCATATTGTAGTGAACCCCTGAGATTGGACATGAGGTTAAAGTAACATAGTCCATAAGTGGAAAGGTTCACATGAAGAAGAAACGGAAATTTACACCGGGATTCAAAAGCCAAGTCGTCCTGCAATTGTTGTCGGGCGAGAAAAGTATGGCAGAGCTATGCCGTGAGCATCAACTGACCTCTCAGATGGTTGGTAACTGGAAACAACAATTTCTGGCAGCTGCACCGCAGGCATTCGAGAAAGGCGGCGAGAGCAGTGGGGAGCAAGAGCGGATCGCCGAACTGGAACGCATGATCGGGAGGCTGACGATGGAGCTAGAGATTGCAAAAAAAGCATCGAGCTTGCTGAATGGGACACGCGAGAGAAACGGGAAATAGCCATGCACTTGAAGGACGAGTATCCCGTGAGCACGATCTGTGCGGTGCTGGATTTGCCGCGTAGCAGCTTCTACCATCAAGGAGTTGAGCTGGATGACAGCGCGTTGCGCGTGGTCGTTCAAGACCTCGCCGCCCAGTACCCGACCTATGGCTATCGGCGTATCACCGTTTTGCTCCAACGGACGGGGTGGACGGTCAATCATAAGCGCATTCGGCGTATGATGGCTCAAATGGGCTTACAACGCCCCCAGAAACGCCGCAAAACGCGCACCACGAACAGTCGGCACGATTTTGGACGCTATCCGAACCTAGTCAAAGACCTTGCTGCCGCTCATCCTGAACACCTCTGGGTCGCGGATATCACCTATGTACGGTTGCACCGTGAGTTTGTGTATTTAGCGGTCATTATGGATGTGTTCACGCGGGCGGTACGTGGCTGGCATCTCAGCCGATCACTGGATCGCACGCTCACCCTCACCGCCCTGCAACGCGCACTCCTAGAGCGTGTCCCAGACATCCACCATAGTGACCAAGGCTGGCAGTACGCCTGCGATGATTACACCGATTTGTTGCAGCACCATCACATTCAAATCAGTATGGCGGCAGTGGGCAAGCCCGAAGAAAACGGCTTTGCCGAACGCCTCATGCGAACCATCCGGGAGGAGGAGATTGATTTATCCGAATACGAGGATTTTCATCATGCTTATCGGTCTATCGGGCGTTTCCTAGAAGATGTCTATACCCATAAACGCATTCATTCTGCCTTGGGGTATCTCGCTCCTAGCGAATTTGAGGCACAATGGGTAGCACCGTTATCTTAACTGACGCTAAAATATGTCAGTGTATTTTTGTGTCCAATTTTTTGGGTTCACTACATATCTTTTTCCATTAAAACCACCGTTTGCAAAGAAAAAATCCGATGCGTCAGCATCTGAATCGATTAATTCAATTTTGACCAGTCCATTAATTTCTTGTGTTTCGTCAAAATGGATATATATTCCATTGGGAAGTTTTATATCTCGATTGTGCCTTACTTTTAAGAAATCGAGAGTCTCTGCACGTGGTGACCATTTAGTTACACGGTATTTTCCAGACAGGTTTTGATGCAAATATGCCCAAGGTCTTTGGAACAGGGAGAAGTTCTGAATAATCGCAAGCATAGATTCTTCGAGATTGTTGTTAATTTCACTGTATTTGCGTGACGGGATAGCTCCATGTGCTCTTGTTTTGTTTCGCAAATTGGTGAACAGCTGAAACCATTGTCGGGCAGAAACCTTTTTGGAAGCCGCTTCGGTTTGTAGATCAATGGCACTTAAGCACTCTGTAATTAGATTGACTGCATTGTATTGCCAAGTACCTGCCTTGTTTACCGAAATTAACTCGTTCTGTTCTTTATAAGCATATGTTGACAAATGCTGAGAACTCGCGCCAGTTAAAACTTCATCTATTACTTTGCTCCAATCTCCGATTCCGCTGGCTCTAACTAATTGATAATGCTGCCTATATCTATGGCGTTCTTTTCCATCATTTATCGCTGCAACTAATCCTACTGCGGTTAACTTTAATGTCATCTCACCTAAGTACATGAGACTCAAAAAAAGGTCAGTATCCGAATGATCTTTAGCAGTTTCAACACGTTCCCACATACGGTCAAGAGGTTTGAAAAACATTTTTTACTCCCCAAAGCATTGTAACTTTTATATTATATATCTTTTTGTTCTGTTATAAAATATATTAATATAGTTTAGTAAACACCTCCACAAACGCCTGATGCACCTTGTCCAACTCGCGCTCCCGCACGGCAATTAGCACGGGCCGACTGACCAGCGGCGGCATATCGGCAATTGTCAGCACCGCCAACTCGCCCCGCGCCACCGCAGGCCGCACATAGCTCTCCGGCAAGAATGTCACGCCTTGCCCCATTGTGACCAGTTGCAAGGCCATCACCATCGGCACGGCAATCACGGCCCCACCGCTGCCTTGCCGCCCATGCTCGACCAACTCATCCATGAAGGCCGTCATCTGTGGGAACATCGAGACGCGGAAGATGGTGTGCTGATGAATGGCCTCCATTGGCATCGGCCCGGCTTGGGCGAGGGGGTGCTGGCTGCTGACCACCGCCTGTATCGGGTCATGAAACTCGGCCAGCGTCACCATGCGGCTATCGAACACGGGCGCGTTGACCAGCCCCAGCGTGATGGTCTTGTCATGCAGCATGTCCAGAATGGTGGTCTTGTTGCGCTCGCGTATCAGTACATCCACCGACGGATACTCACGCCGAAAGCGCTCCAAGGCATCGACCAAGAAACTCAGCACCAAGGGGGTGGGGGCCGCAATCTTGACCTGCCCAATCCGCCCTTGCCGAAAATCCTTGACCGCCTGCAAGCCATCATTCATGACCGCCAAGATGCGCTCGGCATAGGGCAAGAAACGCTCACCCAAGGGGGTTAGGCGCAATTCACGGCCTTGGCGCTCAAAGACGGCCCCGCCCAATTCGGCCTCTAGGCTTTGAATGCGGGTGCTGACGGCAGGCTGGGTTAAGTTCAACGATTCAGCAGCACGGGTAAAGCTGCCATCTCGATAGGCACGAATGAAGGCTTCCAGTTGTCCGATTTCCATAAATTTTGTTTATACCTAGCTTTGGTTGGATACCCTTCTAGTATAGGGCAAGTCGGGTTATTGTTGAGTCATCAATCGCACAGGAGGCACCGATGACTGACCCCAAGACCCTTTCGCAGCAACGTTTCAACCAATTTGCCCAACGCTATGTCAACAGCGAAGCCCATACCCGCACCGATGAGCTAGGCCGTCTTGTTGAAATGGCGCAACCTCAAGCCCATTGGACGATGTTGGATGTGGCAACGGGTGGAGGCCATACCGCGCTGGCCTTTGCGCCGCATGTGGCCTCGGTCATCGCGTCGGATATTGCCCAGCAGATGCTAGAAGCGGCCCGTGTCCATATCACCGAACAGGGCGTGACCAATGTCGAGTTCCGCTATGCCGATGCGGAAGACTTGCCTTTTGATGATGACGCTTTTGATTTGGTGACTTGCCGTATTGCCCCGCATCATTTCCCGAATGCGGCGCGTTTTGTGCAAGAGGTGGCACGGGTACTCAAGGTCGGTGGACGGATGGTGATTCAAGACCATCTGCGCTCGGATGACCCCACCGTGGCCGACTATGCTGAGTCCTTTGAACGGCTGCGCGACCCCAGCCATAACCTTGCCTTCACAGAGGGGGAATGGCGGGCCATGTTTGAGGCGGCGGGGTTGGTCGTGGAGCAGGTTCGCCTGACCATCAAGCGCATACCTTTTGGGCCGTGGGCCGAGCGCCAAAGTTGCAGCCCTGAAGTGACCGCTGAATTACTTGAACGCCTCCGCACCGCGCCAGAATGGATGATGGTGCAAGAACTCGACACGCCCGATGTCTCATTTGTCAACCACAATATCTATATCAGTGGACGCAAGGCCTAACGTCGTGCAGCCCGCACCGTAATTGGGGCCGCCGTTGCACCTAGTAGCTCCCACCATCGATTAGCGGATTTCATAGGGCTGGCTTGTTCAATAGCCAGTCCGCGCTCCAACATCCATAATGCGACTTCTTCTAGGTTGTGATGAGTGGCAATCGGTGCCCCATACCAGTCAAAGACACAATGAGGATGCTCGTCCCATTCCCCCAAGCGATGCTGCACCCAACGTGTCAGGTACAGGCGGTCAAGGATACACCGTATCGCAAGCACAACCTCCACAAAACGGTGTAGATTGGCGATGGAGAGGCGGGTGGTGATGGCTCGCAATCCGCCATCGATGGCCTCATAGAAGATGTTGCCCCTGCCATAGACGGTGACGGCGAGGGTGGTCTTGGTCAATTCACACAGGGCATGGGCCGCCCGCTGTGCATCACCCGTGTGCATCAAGACCCCTACCGAAAACACGGTATCAAAGGTGGCGGGCGCAAAGGGCAATTGAAAGATATCGCCTTGGATAACATGCACAGTCGATAAATCGCGGGTGTTGGCAAAAGCAGCCTCGACGCCTGCGCCCAAGTCTACGGCATAGACCGTTGCTCCTTGCTCGGCGGCGCAATAGCTATAGCGCCCATTGCCACAGCCCGCATCTAAGACCAACTTATCGGCCCATTCGTCGGGCTGGATAAGGGTCATCTCTGCGAAGCGGTTGCGGCTCCATGCCAAGTTATACACGGGGTCATCCCAGCCAAAGCGCCGAAAAAGCTGCCATTCATAGCCAAATAGGGTACTCGTCTGGTGTTGCAGTTTATTGGGGGGGGGCGATGGCGTGGCTGTTGAAAACCCTAGCTGGTTCAATGCCTCGGCATGGTCAGCAGCAAAGGTCGGCCATGGCTGATGGGGCAGCAAGCGCGGGATGCCATCGATGATGGGATACCATGCTGCTGATGAGACCAACACACCACTCATGATATGCGGGCCATCGGTGGCAAATGGGTGTAAGTCTAGCACTTCATGGGATTGGGGGCAGCGCAGGTGACTGAGGGCTTCTGGACGCATGATGGCTCCTTTACTCCTGCACCGAGCATAGCAGTTGCCTAGCTGAAAAAAAAGACCGACACCGTGACGGCTATCGGTCTTTTTTGCTGCATGGCGTAGGCTATTGAATAACCAATACCCCGGCGGCGTCCGTCGAATAGGAGCTACCCAGTGTGAGGGTCACTTGCTGCATATCGACTTGGTTTTCGATGACAACATCATAGGCGGTTGATGGGGCCAAGCCAGTGACGATTTGCCGCACACCTGCTGGCACGCTATAGGTGGTGGTGTCAAAGGGAGTGTCGCTGGATTGAATAAACAAGATTGCGGTATCGCCAACGATAGCGCCTTCATAGGGGGTGCCTGCCGTGCTGGTGATGTGGCTCACGGGCAACGGGGCGACGCCAACATCTGCGCTTTGTAGCACATGCAAAAAGCGAATCGCAGAGGGGTTGCTGGGGTCGGTGACGTGTAGACGATAGCGCATCGGCTCGAAATTGGCAGGTGCGCCACTGGGTTCATCTTGCAGAGCGTTGACTTGGATGCTGGCATCTGACGGTTGTAGGGTGTGGATGACCAACTGCTGACCGTTAGCGGTGGTCATGCTGGTGATGTTGCCATCAACGGTGGCATTCTCTGGCAGATTCAGCCAGAACGACTTATTCTGATTCTCGCCACTGGTTGCGGCACGGTCATAAACCACCACGGTATCGGGTGGGAGCCACAGGATAGAACGGCTGACGTGCTGGACATCACGCAGTTCCTCATACTCGGAGTTATAGAGGTTGGTCGAATCGCCATAGACATACAGATAGCCGTCACCGATGCTAAAGACAGGTGGGGGTGGGTCGCCTGCCGAATAGAGCCACTGTGAACCGCGCTCCCATATCATCAAGCGGTAGTCATCATAGGTGGGTCGCCCATTCTGCACCGTGAGCGTGTTCAAATTGTCGGATGTGATGTAATCAAGGTCATAGCCAACCCGTACCTTGGTCAACCATTCGCCATTGCGATAGAACTCAAGCGCATTGCCATTGCCTGATTGGTGGTCGATGGTGTCCCAACTGAGGCCATAGGATAGCCATGTCGCGTTCTCTGACCAGTCGGTGCGGGCGAGGATGCGGTCAATTCCCGGCGCATAATAGAGGGTTGGCAAGGTGGGACGTGGGTCGCTTGGGGTGGGTGCGGTTGGGTCAAATAGCAGATAATAGAGGATACCGCGCACAACCCACTCGAAGTTGTTCAGGCGTCCGATGACATTGGTCTCGCCACCCGGTGCGGTATACAGTTGAATCCAACGCAAGGTATCGAGGCGCTCGGTGTTGCCCGCCAAGCTATCATAAACCCCCATCGGCCCAAACATCTCAATCAAGTCGGGCATGTAGTAATTCTGGCCTGAGCCATACCACGCGGGCTGATAGACGGTGCCATAATCCGAATTTTCGGCAATAGCTGGGCTTAACGAATGCAGATAGGCAGGGACGGACTCATCCCAAAAAGGATTTTGGCTGAAATCATAGGGATAACCTGCCGTATAGAGCGCCAATAAGAATTGGGCGGTATAGCCAAGCGACTGCGGACTATATTCAAAGCCCTCGGCTCCCAAACCGCCCGCCGCATCAGTCCGCAGCAAGTGGTCAGTCACATACCACCATGCCCCTGTGACGTTCTCAATGGCCTGCGCCAATTCACCCGTTGGGTCATCGGCGGGGTCGAAAGCCAAAGCCATCAGGGCGATATTCCGCATGTGGGCCGCATAGTAGTTGTTGCTGGCCCAGCGCACGGCTATAGGGTCGCTAATCAGGGCAGGGTCGTTGGTCAGGCCGATGGGTTCAGGGTGGTTATAGTTGGTGGTGTCGGCATGGATATTCTCGTCAATCCAGCGTAGAAATACAGTGCGAATGGTGGCTTTGTCCTCGGCACTGAGGACGGGGTAAATCCAATCTACCGTTAGCCCGAAGCCACTCCCAAACCAGCGCGAGCGATTGGTCAAGGCAAAGGCGGGGTCGCGGAAAGGCTCATTAGGGGCAGGCCCAAGCACCGCTTGATTCATGACATACATCAACAAGGTGCGGGCGCGTTGGGCATAATCGGCCCGTGCTGCTTCATCGGGGCTGATGAGTGACATAAAAGCAAACAATTGGGCATAGTTTTCGGTTGGGTATTCCACCCATGAGACCTCACCCGTGTCCCCTGCGGGTATAGTGCCAGCATCCATCAGGCGGATAGCTTCCTCGGTAAATGGCACTAAAATCTCAGTGTAAATCGGGTTATTGGGGGTGGCCCATGACCGCAAGCGGGGCAGGTCATCGGTGCGTATCCATAAGTGTGGGTGTGCGGGGGTGGGTTCTTGGGCGGATGTGGGGTGGTGTTGGGCTGGGGTGTTGATGGAAGTAAGGAGGATGATGACCACTAAGGCAATCATCCAAGAGTTTTTCCAACGCATATACGGCTCCATCTACTTTATTGATAGAACGGGTTGTTCCTAGATACTATACAGTCAAACTCACCGCGCCGCTTTGGGTGTCTTGCCAATATTGAACACCCTGAAGAGATTATAGCCCCATTGGAGCGTGAGGAATTCTACCTGTCAGTGTCCCTGCATTGGAGATGACGGCACCTTAATCACTCCCGGTGTCATCAAAGGTACTGCCATTGATGGTAGCAGTTGCTCCAGCGCTGTTCTCGATAGCACCACCATAGGGTAGGGTAATCGCGCCAACACCTGCATAGCGATTGGTGTGGTTATCGCTAAACGCGGTGTTAGCGATGGCTAGGGTGCCTGTGTTGTAAATAGCTCCGCCATGCTCACTGGCGAAATTACCTTCTAGGGTGCTGTCATTGAGGGTGAGCGTGCCATTGTTGAGGATAGCGCCCCCTTGAGCATCGACTTCGCCATTGCTGAGGGTCAGGTTGTTGAGGGTCAATGAACCGCCGGGTGCGATTTCGAAGAAACGGAAAAGGTCGGCGGTCTCATCGCGGGTGAGGGTGGCTCCGTTGCCTTCGATGGTGATGTCGCCAGTGATGACGGGGAGGGTATTGAGGTTGTTGTCGGGTATGGTGAAGGTCTGGATGCTATTTTGAGATAAGCATAGAGTCGTGGGGACACCACTCGCATTGGCATCAACTATTTGCGTTTCTAGAGCAACTGGGTCGTTGATACAGGTCTCGACCGTAAAACTTAATGGCTCGCTCCATGGGCTAGAGCCAGCCGCGTTTATTGCTTGCACCTGCCAAGTGTAAGCACCATCAGGTAACGCAATTGGAGGTTCAACGGAGCAGATGCCATTTTGACATATCGTGAATGGATAAGTTTCCTCAAATAGAATACTGTCTTCCAAGTCGGATACTTGTAGCTGATAAGAGGATGCTCCCGAGATGTCTTGCCAACTATAGCTAGGGGTGTTGGTTGTAATGATTTGGCTTGGTGAGATAAGAGTTGTTGCATGAGGTGGTGGCCCCCAAATCCGAATTTGCTCTCCTTGTGTTAAGACAGCCCCACGATGTGTACTCGGTTCCCAAACCACTGTCTTAACATCAGTTAGATTAGTAGCTATAGTTTCTGTTTCTCCAGATAGGGTACCTACGAGAACAATTGATCCATTGTTTGTTCCCACAATCGTTTCGTCAAACCAATTCCAAGCAATATTCTTGATGGCAACATTTATTGATGTAATAAATTCTCCTGTATCTATGTCTAATATATACAGCATTATTGGAGTTGCCACTGCTATTCTGTTTTCAGCATAACCCCATGCAATATCATTGATTACTAGATCTTGACCAATTAAAGTCTCTAATACGCCAGATTCGGTTGCCCAGATCTGTACCCCTCCTATCACACCACTTGTTGCAATTAGACTTCCATCAGGACTCCATGATACTGAAATTGTACTTGTATCAGCTATTTGGAGAGTGCTTTCGAGTTGCTGGGTGTTAAGGTTCCAAATCTTAACACCGTATTTACTTCCGATAGTTGCAATTCTGCCGCTGTCGGGACTCCACAAAATATCCAGTATAAGTTCACTATCTCCGACGAAGTTTAACAGCAATTCACTAGTATTAGAGTCCCAAACATAAATACTTGAGTACCCCCCAGCGGCAGCTAGCAATTCCCCATTAGGACTCCACGAGACAGCACGCAATGTGTAGTTTGAGTTGTTTCCTATTGTTGTTTGGAAGGAGCCTTGTCTTGTATCCCAAATTTTCAAATGAGTTGAGCCGTCAACTGTGGCGAGCCTTGTACCTGCTGAATTCCAACTAGCGCTTTGGAATTGTCCTCCATATAAATATAGACTAGCCCAAAGCTCTTGCTGCGGAAGATACCATATTTTTAGGCTGCTGTCGAAGTGGATAGTTGCCAGATATGCCCCATCGGTACTAATGTCCAGATATGTACTACCCTCGTTGCCATCTAATTGCATTCCTATATTCCCAGAAGTTAAATCCCAAATGTAAATTGAAGGGTCCGTTTCAGTAGTGCTAACAATGCCCATTGAGTTCCACGCTAATCCTGTAATAGGATAATTTTCGCCAGAGATGGTATCTACATGACCAATACTTATATCCCAAATATCGATGTGCTGATACGCCGTGGCAATCTTTTGTCCATCAGGACTCCAAGTAATGGAGGAAAACCAAACGGGGGCAGGAAGTTCAAAAACTGTGTTTAGATCAAGTTGGGTTGTAGTGAACCCCTGAGATTGGACATGAGGTTAAAGTAACATAGTCCATAAGTGGAAAGGTTCACATGAAGAAGAAACGGAAATTTACACCGGGATTCAAAAGCCAAGTCGTCCTGCAATTGTTGTCGGGCGAGAAAAGTATGGCAGAGCTATGCCGTGAGCATCAACTGACCTCTCAGATGGTTGGTAACTGGAAACAACAATTTCTGGCAGCTGCACCGCAGGCATTCGAGAAAGGCGGCGAGAGCAGTGGGGAGCAAGAGCGGATCGCCGAACTGGAACGCATGATCGGGAGGCTGACGATGGAGCTAGAGATTGCAAAAAAAGCATCGAGCTTGCTGAATGGGACACGCGAGAGAAACGGGAAATAGCCATGCACTTGAAGGACGAGTATCCCGTGAGCACGATCTGTGCGGTGCTGGATTTGCCGCGTAGCAGCTTCTACCATCAAGGAGTTGAGCTGGATGACAGCGCGTTGCGCGTGGTCGTTCAAGACCTCGCCGCCCAGTACCCGACCTATGGCTATCGGCGTATCACCGTTTTGCTCCAACGGACGGGGTGGACGGTCAATCATAAGCGCATTCGGCGTATGATGGCTCAAATGGGCTTACAACGCCCCCAGAAACGCCGCAAAACGCGCACCACGAACAGTCGGCACGATTTTGGACGCTATCCGAACCTAGTCAAAGACCTTGCTGCCGCTCATCCTGAACACCTCTGGGTCGCGGATATCACCTATGTACGGTTGCACCGTGAGTTTGTGTATTTAGCGGTCATTATGGATGTGTTCACGCGGGCGGTACGTGGCTGGCATCTCAGCCGATCACTGGATCGCACGCTCACCCTCACCGCCCTGCAACGCGCACTCCTAGAGCGTGTCCCAGACATCCACCATAGTGACCAAGGCTGGCAGTACGCCTGCGATGATTACACCGATTTGTTGCAGCACCATCACATTCAAATCAGTATGGCGGCAGTGGGCAAGCCCGAAGAAAACGGCTTTGCCGAACGCCTCATGCGAACCATCCGGGAGGAGGAGATTGATTTATCCGAATACGAGGATTTTCATCATGCTTATCGGTCTATCGGGCGTTTCCTAGAAGATGTCTATACCCATAAACGCATTCATTCTGCCTTGGGGTATCTCGCTCCTAGCGAATTTGAGGCACAATGGGTAGCACCGTTATCTTAACTGACGCTAAAATATGTCAGTGTATTTTTGTGTCCAATTTTTTGGGTTCACTACATACCTTCTACATCCCAACCGCTTACAAGTTGGTTATTTGAAATGTCCCATATTTCAACTGTTGTACCTTTGTTAACGGCAACTGTGTTTAAACTTGATGGATTCCAGTAAACGTCAGCAACTACATCAAGTAAAAACTCGCTTTGAAGGCTAGCTATGTTCCACACTTGGACTTTTGAACCTCCTGTGGCAAGACGAGTTCCATCTGGTGACCACGACAGACTATACACAGGATATCCGAGCGCAACCTCAGAAATTTGTTCTAACTCATTAGAGTATAACGCAAAGCCATTGGTGTTTCCTAAAGCCAATATCGGGTCGGTTGGGTGCCAAGCAACTGCATAAAGTTGCCCCATTCCGATGTCAGCTAAAACAGCATAGTTTGAGTCACTTTGGCTTTGGACGAATTCTAGTTTACTAGAGTTGGACCAGAAGGTAGTCCAGAGTAACAGCCCCAATATTACAAGTGTGTTCCTTGCATATCTATGGTTACATATAAGATTATCCATCATGTTCAGTCCATCTCCAATTGTATGAATCATATATTCGATATGTATCAATGATTACAAAGTCTGGCATGCTGAGAAAGAACCACCCATGTCCAAATGTGAAACCTTCGGAGAAGTTCGGCTGTCCGGGTTTCCAACTGGGCTGGTATAGGGAGCAATAAAATGGTCTAGGGGAAGATTCTTGTTTTCGATTGCCTAGTAGTCTTGGAAAATCGGCAACATATGGTACTACAGGAAAATCACTGTTAGAGGCCATTTGAAAAGTGGGGTGGCATGAGATAAAGTAAGGGAATGAATGATCGAGAATGGGCGCTATTGGAGCCACACATTTCGCCCCCCAAAGCGGGTGGACGACCGCGCAGCAGTGACATGCGCGAGGTGGTGAATGCCATTTTCTATGTACTGAAAACGGGCTGTCAATGGTAGCCATCCGCAAGGCAAAAACGACATCGGCACATTCGCGTTGGAATTCCTTGCTGTCCTGTGTGTGCTGACTTATACCCAGTCTCTCCTCTGGTCTATTTTACGTTAGCCAGAGATATCTTTGCACTCCACTATAGCCGGAGAATGCCAACTATTCCTGCACACTTTCCAGCCCGCGTTCAATGACCCAGCGCATGCTCTGGTCAGTGGTCTCATGCAGCGCCCGTTGGAAGTGGGCACGGGCCTCTACTAAATTACCCTCGCTTGCTGATTGGCTGCCCTCGAAAACATGGGCAAGGGCGCGATATTGAGCGCGTTCATCCACGGTCGAGAGTTGGGCGGCATTGGCCTCCAAGGTCGAGAGCAGTTGGTCGATGGCATCGTTGGAGGCTTCAAAGCGCGAGAGGCCCGCATAGCTCTTAGCAACCAGCGCGTAGACGTAGATGATGTCCTTCAGGTCGCTACCATGCGTTCGCAGCAGCACATCTAAGGAGGCTTGGGCGGCTTCTAAGGTTGCCTCATGGCGTTGCAATTCATCTTGGGCCGATTTTAACTCCGCCGCGGCGGTCTTGCTCAAATTGGCATACGAGGCCATCCTCTTATAGGCTTCCGAGGCCTTGATGAGATTGCCTTCACGCTTATAGGCTTGGGCAATCATCTCTAGCGTCTGGGCGATACGGCTATCGGAGCGCGGCTTATGGCTAAACTCAATGCCGAGTGCTTCTTCTAGCGCGGTATGGGCCTCTTGCCAACGCGCCTGCATACTATACAGCCGCCCTAGGGTGCGGTAACGGTTGGCGGTCTCAATCGGCTGGAAGTTGCGATCCGTATAGACCAGTGCTTCATGGTGGCAGGTAATGGCCGCCGAAATCACCCCGATGCTCTCTTGGGCCGCCGCCAGCAAATCAAGGCTTTCGACAATGCGCCCGTTAACCTGTTGGGGCTGGCTTTTCTCAATTTCAAGCGCTTGCTGGAGGGGTTTAATCGCATCGGCATGGCGTCCAGCGCTAATCAAGGTCTTACCATAGAGCCGCCATGTCTCGGCAGTTTCAGGCTTGCCGCTTTGGTGATAATCAAGCGCCTCTTGAAAGGCTTTCTCGGCCTCGCCATACATCGCTTGGGTATAGTAGGCCTGTGCAATGGCACGATGGGTGAGGGCAATCTCTAGGGCAGGGGCGTCGGTAGTAATAGCTAGAGCCTCTGTCCATGCTTGGCGGGCCTCAGCCAGATGCCCCAACACCGAGAGGGTTTGCCCATAGCCGCGCAAGGCCGCCGCTCGTTCCCGCGGGACATTCATGGCGGGCAGCGCTTTGAGCGCTTCCTCATAGGTTAGCACGGCCTCCTCTAGCCGCCCAATCGCCCGATAAATATCAGCTAAGGCGGTCAGCACCAAGCCGAGTTCAGTCTGGCTGCCATAGAGTTCGGTTTCTTGGCGGGCCTGCAAATAAGTGGCAATGGCGTCATCATAATTCCGCATGATGGCCTGTACTGCTGCCAAGCGCGTGAGGGCTTGACGGTGGTCATCAGGTGGGGCCTTGCGCGTCGCTTCTAGGGTATCGAGTGCGTTGCGATAGGCAATCGCGGCTTGGGGATATTGGCCTTGGGCCTCATGGCTATCCGCAAGGCTGACATAGACTCGTGCTGTATGTACCGCGTCGGCATCGGGTAAGGAGCGCAACATGGCTAAGGCGTCTTCATAAATCTCGATTGAATCGGCATAGCGGTTGGTGCCACTTAGCAAGCGGGCCAACTTGGTCAAGAGCCGCGCTGCATCACCGGGAGCCACTTGGCGATTGGCGAGTGGAACAGCCACACGGATATGTTCGATGGCCGTATCGCTATTGCCCATCTCAAGGTAGAGGTCAGCGATACGCTCCTGCAACAGCGACTTTTCGTGGTCAATCGGATGGTGCTTATAGGCGATGTCAAGATGGTTGAGGGCCGTGCTGCGATTGTTGAGGTGGGCTTGGGCGATACCCGTATAGGTATGGGCTAGGGCAAAGGTGAAGGGTTCAGCTTCAACCGCATCATAAAGCAGAGGGGTCAAGCTATTAATCGCTCCCTGCCAATCCTCAAGGCTCAAGTAGACCTGCCCTAAATCGCGTCGGCTGCTCCATGCTATTGGTGTGGCTGGATAATGGAAATCGGCTAGGCTGACGGCCATATCTGCTAGAGCCTTGGCTTCAGCAGGCCGCTGATGCGCCAGCATGCTTCGCACGGCTAGATTGAGCGTTAGCACCACCACCGCTGGACGCTGGTCTTGGAGCGCATCAGGGCGACCAGCTAGTATGTTCTGCCACTGTCCAATAGTCTTAACCGCCTCCTCAATGCGATTCAGTTCTTGCTCGACTACCGCTTGCTGACACAGCAAATAACCCATGTGTTGTAAATCTGCCGGAGGTCGTGCGCGTAGGTGTTGGATGGCTTCATTGGCAACTGCATGGGCCTGTTCATAGCGTTTATCGTCCGCAAGTGCCAGATGTAGCGCGATTTGAGTCATCAAATAACTGAGGGGGTGGTCTTGCGAACTTTTATGGGTCAAGGCGCGGCGGTAATTGGCAATGGCCCGTTCATTTTGCCCATTCAGGCGATAGGCGTCCCCTAAGTGATGCAGGGCAATCCCAATACGGGGTTCATCCCTCAGTGCCATGCTTTGCGCGGCGTTGGTTTCCCCTTCAAAGGCGCTCAAAATAGCGGCTTTGTGCTTATCAGCCCCCAAGCGTAAATAGGCCCGCCCTAGTGTCCGATACACATCGGCCTTCTCGACATGCCCCCCCTCCACCTTTTTGAGATGGTCAAGCGCTTTTTGCCCAACTTCAATCGCAACGTTAGGCGTGTTTTCTAACAGGTGTAAGGCTGCCAATAAGCCTAATGTCTGTCCATGGAGACGCTCGTCGGGCTTGGTGAGGGCCACAGCAATTTCTAGGGCTTGCTGAAAGGTCTTTTCGGCGCGGTCAAGGTTGTTTTGCATGACATAGGCCTTGCCCATTGCCAGCAGCATTGCCAAGCGTTGGACGCTCTGTTTACTGACTGTATCAAGGGCCATCTCATAACCGCGCAGGGCATTCTCAAGGTCATCTTGTAAATGGTAAATAATGGCCCGCAAAAAGGCACTACGGTTATCTTTGGCGGTAGCAATTGCCCCCAACGCATCGGCATAGCGCTTGGCTTGCAGATAGCCTTGGGCGCGTTCATAGGGTGAGACATCCGGCGCGGCCTCCAGTGCCTCAATCATCGCGTCCCAATTCTTCATGGCCTGATAGATACGGGCACGCTCACTCAAAGTATCAGGTTCATCATCCAAGACCCCTAGTGCGTCCTTGTAACGCTCCTGTTGCCGATAGGCCATCGCCAGCCCAATGCGGATGATGTGGAGGGAGGATTCCGCCTTGAGGTCAAAGACCAACCGGGCCGCGTGTTCAAGCATCTCAGTGGCGGTTGTATAATCTTCTGTGGCTACATAATAGCGGGCAAAAGCTACCAATGCCTCGGCCAGTTCATGCTCGGAGCCATGCGTCTTGGTATGTTCCATGCCTGCTTGGAAGGCGGCAAGGGCCTCTTGATATTGCTCTTGTTCCAGCAGCCGCAACCCATCGCCAATCATGGTGGCGGCACGGGCACGCTCTCCCAATAGCGGTGGAGCGGGTGCATCGTCCTCTAAATACGTTGGGGCAAACTCACGCAGATAGGCTCCCAGCCCAACACCGACCTTGTGTGTAAAGCTATTGACCTTCTGTTGGCGACCCTGCTCCAAGGTATACAGCAACTCACGCTGTACCTGATACAGATAGGCCGTATCTTCACGGTGGCGGCGCACAGTGCTGAGAACCCATTGACGAAGGCGGTCTTCAATCTTCTTGTTGCTGGCTCCCTGTTTGGCAACGCGCTCCCATACCAAGCGGTGAGCAACATAGACCGAGCCAATACGAGTATCACGGGTGACCAATCCCCGTTTCATTAAGAAGGCCAAACCCCGATAGCCTGCCACATCATTCTTGAGACCTGCTGCTGCCAATATCGCCTCAAAATTGGCCCCAATCGGTGATAGGGCACCGAAAGCCTGCAATAGTTCCTCATAATCCGCTGGAAGTGCCCCTAATGAAATTTCTAAGGCAACATAGGGGTTAGGGTCTTCGAGGGTGGTGCGCTCATTAAATAACTCCACCACACGCTCCATCGGTAGACCATCTTCATAGAACAACGAGGCAGCCAAGGTAATGGCGAGGGGGTGTCCATCTAGTAGGCGTGTGATATGCGAAACCCACGCCCGCATCTGCCCGCGTAGGGTATTGCGGTCAGTCAAGCTACACAAATGCAGCATCAACTCCGCCGCTTCATTGCGTGGCAAGCGCCGCAGAGTTACTACATCTTCTGGCTCAGTGTTGGTTGTATCGTCTTCGGTAGCGGCTTCAGGGGGCGTTTCGATGCCTAACAATAAGTGCTTGGTCAACCCGCGTAGTGCGGCTGCTTGCTCTGGTCTCAGATTATCAATGATGAGTAGGGTGTCATCATCTAGTGTTGGCCCCAATAATTCGAGTTGACGCTCGAAATTGATCTCAGAGAGTACCTGTACCGAGTTCAGGGCTAAGGCCAATGATTGTGCGATAAAGGTTGGGTCATCCAGCCACCAAATGCGCCGATAGCGTTGGCGGGTGCGTTCATGTCCGGCGATATGGGTTAGTAGTGTGGTTTTCCCAACCCCCAATTCCCCGCGAATCTCGACAGGCCCATTGCCAGATAGCAGTGGACGCATAGCCCGTTGAGCATCGCTGGGGCGCATTTTACCGATGAGTGCTTCAGCACGGGGTGGCATCAAGCGTCCCAAAGCCCAATCGCGCACAGCCCGTGTCGGCTTGGGATACCAGACATAGGGCAAGAGTGGCAAGGGTGGGTCGGGTGGTGTGCTGGGTGGCACAATCTGAAAGGGAGCTAAATCAAGCGCCCGTTGGTCGTGTTCAACGGCAAAGGTTAACAGACTCAGGGATTGTTGGTGAAATTCATCAAGACGAAACCCCTCCAGCCAAGGCGTGAAGGGGGGGAGTTCATGGATAGTTACAGTCATATGCGTTTGCGAGTTAACACCCCAACTGTTTGGCAAGGTCAATATATTGCTGCGGGTTGGGGGGACGTAAACCTAAAATGCGCTTGAGGGTTTTGCAGGCATCGCTATGCCGTCCATGCTCAAGCTGAATATCCAGCAATTTGGTGTAGATGTCTAGCGCCCACTGCGGTTGTTTAATTTGCTGATAAACGGCTGCCAATCGGGTCAAGATGCCCTCATCTTTAGGACGCTTCTCCGACCATTCGCGCAGGAGGTCAACAATAGCCTTGCCGTTGCGTTGTTGAGCGTAGAGTTGCAGCATTCCATCCAACTCGCGGATAGCCCCCATTGGGTCACCCAAGCGGAAGTTGAGGTCCACCAACATCTTACGGGCTTGTTCATCGGTTGGGTCAAGGTTGCGAATGTTGGTATAGGCCCGCAGTGCTGACCGCATATCCAACCGTTGTAGTTCAATATCAGCCAAATAATGCAGGATGGCGAGTATCTTGCCCTTTTCAATACCGTTCCGTTGCCCTAGCTGCAAGGCTTGATTGAGGGTTGTGCGGGCGTTATGGATGTCACCCAAGTCCTGATAGGCTCGTGCTAGGTCGATATATTGGTCGGCAATCTCATCCCAACGTTGGTCTTCTTCCAAGAGTTCGATAAGGTCTTGGCGGATGTCTACATTCATTGGGACAACTTGAATCACCTCCGTCATGATTTCACGGGCGCGAGGCTTGTTATCACGGGAAAGGTAGGTATCGGCAATGCGTCGATATTTCTCTACCGCAGCGTTGAGTTGATCCATCTGAATCAGGATTTGCCCCATTCGCAAATGTGCCGCGAGGTATTCCGGCTCCTTAGCCAGCACATAGTAGACCTCATCCATCGCTAGATTAAAGCGACGGGAGCGGATATAGCCGTCAATCACATTCATCGACTCAATTATCGCAGCGGGTACGGTTGCCACATCCAAGATATTGTCGGGCGATTGGGTAACAGCGTCTTCTAGTTGGTGGCGAGTCAACTCTACGCGCTGTTTCCAGTCTGGGCCAGTCAATAAGTCAAAGAAGCGTTGATTAAGCGCATCAAGGGTGGCATCGTCAGCGCTACTAAGGTTTTGCAACAAGCGATCATAGACCGCACCTAGCTCACCCGCCTCATCCTCATTGATTGCCAACCCCACATCCACTAACTGCATGGTGCGAATCAGGTGGCGTGTGGCCTGTTGTATCTTGCTAGTATTCATGTGGGCGATGCCTAGCCCATGATTAGCCCCTGACTCAAATTCTGGGTTATTGACCACTTGCGACAGGTGCTGAATAGCCTCTTTCCAGTTGCGGACATCGACATACAAGGAACCGAGCGCCATCGTAATTGCGGGGCTTCGCTTACCCATTTCCTCGGCTTGTTTATAAGCCTCAATTGCGTTTTTGTTGTCTCCAACCCGATGGAGCTCAATGGCCTGCACAAGGAAAATAGCACCGGGGTCAGCCATCATGTCAATATCACTGACCTCAACGGCAAGTTTCTCAAGGGTGTGCAGGACAGTTTCCCCAATTGGCCCTTTAGCATAGGCTTCGGGGGTTTCCTCTTCTTCTTCAGCAACCTCTTCCTCTGCAAACCCAACCCGCTTCTCGACTTCTTCGGGCTGCTGATCTTTCTTCAGCCGTTCATCAGCGAAGATGAGTTCACCGCCAGAGCGTAAGGCTTGGAGCATATTGAGCGCTTGGGGGTTGCGCGGTTCAAGGCGCAGCGCTCGTTCTACAGCTTGGATAGCAATATCTGTTCGTTGTTGGCGTTGGAAGTTGGCGGCAAGGGTCAGGTATTCGCGCACGGCTTGGCGTTTATTCCCGATACGCTCATAGGCCAAGGCCAGCTTTTGATGCACCCGCACCAAGCCGGGAGTCACACGGGTGGCCCGCTCCCAATTGCCGATGGCTTTTTCGAGGTCATGACGACCTAGATACGCCTCCGCTACTGCCAGATATTGGGTCGCGGCATCTTGCAAGCGCCCCATGCGCTCATACACATCGGCGCTTTTTTCGAGGGGGAGGGGGTCATCAGGGTCAAGGTCGTGGGCACGTTGATAAACGCGCAGGGCCTCCTCAAGGCGTGGTGGCCTAATTTGAAGTAAGGCCAGCCCCAAGCTGTTATATGATGCCGGTGAATCGGGACGGAGCTTAATCGCCATTGAATAGGCTTTAGTCGCCCGTTCCCAGTCCTTATCCCACGCAGCAGCGTGTCCGGCGTTCATGTATTCTTCGTAGGTTGCGGCTTGTGATTGCTGATCAGTCATAGTTTTTTCCAAAAAAGTGACATCATCTGTCTATTGTATTCAAAACGCTGACTTTCCGAAAGCGAACCGTAGGGCTAATCCTCGTATAATAGATTAAGTCGTGAAATAAGGAGTTCTTGAGTGTGAAATATCGTATCCTCTGTATGCTTATCATAGCAGCTTTTAGCGTTGTTGCCCCCATGTTCGCCCAGACAGATGACCAACTGGTGCTAGTTGACCAAGCCATGTTGCATTTAAGCAACTACTTGGGCAAGCCCATTACCCGCGATACCAACCCTTGGACATGGACGGAGAAAATCTACCCCGATACCAGCTTGGATTGCCCTGCTGAGGGATTATCCTATACCCAAATTCAAACTGTTGGTCTACAAGTGCGGATTATTGACGAGGGGATTGAGTATGACTATCGCATTACCGCCGATGGCAGTGTATTAATCTTGTGCCGTAGCGGACGACCTGATTCTTCCAGCGTTGGCATTGATGTGCCCCCAACCACTGACCCCGCTGAGGAAATTATTGACCGCGAAGTGCAACAACTTGCCTCCAGCCGTTGGTGGGCATGGGCTTACATTGTTGAAACTGATTCGCTGGTTTTGCTCAATCCGTCCGGTGACCAAGCTGCGCTCTTTCGACCCCGTTTGCCCAATGAACTCCCCGGCACTACCCCCAAATTAGCCGTCTCGCGGGATGGTCGCTACTTGATTATTGCAGCCCGCCTCAATAGCGGGGTGTGGGGTGTGGGTATTTACGCTGTTGAGACAGGCGAATTTGTCCAAGTCCATCAATTTTCAACCAATGAAGATATTTATCTCGGCTTCGGCTATGACCAGTCCAGCATCACAGGTTCACCCTATATTGTGGGGCCACAAAGCCGCTTGGTCGCCGTGGGAGCCGCTAACATCAGCACCGGCGCATGGCGTGTGGTCGTCTTTGACCTTGCCAGTGGAGCGGCCCTTTATCAACTTGATAACAGCAGCCCGTTAATGCTGGCTCTTGGCGCAACCTTCACCAATATTGGCATTGTCTTCCCGCGGGTGGTCTATTTCACTGAAGACACCGTGCATGTCCAATTGGTGCGCTTTGGGGTGGGGGGGACTGAGGAAAACCCCGCTTTTGCATGGCACCCCAATGCTAATTTTGTCGAGCCTAGCCCCTATAGCAAAACCAATATCGACATCTTGCCGACTGATGGGCAACCCATCTTCAGCTATGCCGATAGCAGCGAAGGGTTTACGACTGAAGGCCCCTTTGTCCCCCTAAATGCCATCGGTATGGGTGACATCGCCGTGCCGCAACGGGTTTATCTCAACAGCAATTTTTCACATAATTCCCCACGGTGGGCCACAGGTGGTGAGCAAGTCCTGTTCCGCCAAGAGGATGCCTCCGGTAATGTGTCGTGGAGTTCAGTGGCAGTACGAACAGGCACGGTCTCACCCCTCGATTCAAGCATTGCCGCCGTCTACGGTTTACCGGATGGCTTCCTAGCCCGTACCGAGAACGGGGCAGTGGTGTTGAATGGCAATATAGCGGCTCCGCTGTGGCAAGGGCCAGTGGGGGCCGAGGTGGTTTTGCTATGGGCCGTTCCGTTGGGCAGCGTTTTCGCTCCTACGACAGTAGTGATTCCCTTGAACCAGACGGGCATTGTCCACTGCCCCGGAACGCCTGTCAGCCAAGTTGCCATCGGCTTTGAAGCTCGCATTACAGACGGGGTGGGTGGTTCTGGTCTGCGTCTGCGTGATGTCCCCGGTGGCGAATTTGTGCGCTCGATGTCCAGCGGCACCCAATTCCTGATCATCAGCGGCCCGCAATGCCAAGGCACCTATACATGGTGGAATGTCCGCTTGGCAGATGGCACGACGGGTTGGGCAGCCGAGGCCGACCAAGACCTTTATTTCATTGAGCCTGTGCCAGATGCGGGGTAAAATAGAGGGTACCCTATGGAAAGGATAACCCATGCAACATTTTTTAAGTTTGTTGGATTGGCCTGCTGAAGAACTGCGACGGTTGATTGATGAAGCCGTCTTTCTCAAACGTGAATATCAAACGGGTGGTAATCGCCCCGCTTTACAAGGCAAGTCCTTGGGAATGGTCTTTCAAAAACCCTCGCTGCGGACGCGTGTCAGCTTTGAGATGGCAATGCAGCATGTGGGCGGCTATGCCCTCTACATTGGCCCACAAGAAATCGGCTTGGGCAAGCGTGAATCGATTGCGGATGTGGCGCGGGTCTTGGGCGGCTATGTCCAAGGCATTATGGCCCGTGTCTTTGACCATGAACACGTCATTCAATTGGCGGAATGGTCGCCTGTTTCGGTTATCAATGGCCTAAGCGACTATAACCACCCCTGCCAAGCGATGGCTGATGTCTTGACCATGCAAGAGGAGTTTGGGCAGTTACAAGGCCTGAACCTGACCTATATCGGGGATGGCAACAACGTGACGCGCTCCTTGCTCTTTGCGGCGGCTAAGTTTGGCTTCCGTCTGACGCTGTGCGCCCCCGAAGGCTATCGGTTGGATGACGAGAGCATCCAAAAGGCCAAGGCTGCGGGTGGGGTGGATGTCTACCGCTTGGTCGAAGACCCGACCGAGGCGGTGCGCGATGCCGACGTGATTTATACCGATACATGGACAAGTATGGGCCAAGAGGAAGAGGCCGAGAAGCGCCGTAAGGTCTTCCCGCCCTATCAGGTCAACTATCAACTGATGACCCATGCCCCCAAGCATGCCATTGTGATGCACTGCTTACCTGCCCATCGTGGCGAAGAAATCACCGACCCAGTGGCGGATGGCCCCCAATCGCGCTTGTTCCCGCAGGCCGCCAACCGCTTGCACGCCCAGAAGTCGATTTTGGTACGGTTGCTCGGACGCTAGGGCTTGGATTACTGAACGCTAAACAGACCTCTGCTCGTGGGGGTCTGTTTGGTGTTTGATAGACTTTTGCTATCAGAGAGGTGACGGTATCATGTCCAATATTCCCATCAGCGTTCTAGTTTAACTTCAACCTCTTTCTCGTTATAATAGCCCTTATAGCAAAGGGGCAGACTAATGATTGAAGTCCGCAAGGTCGAGACCAAAGCCGACCATAAAACATTCTTTGAATTTCCGTGGAAACTTTACAAAGACAGCCCATATTGGGTACCACCCCTCAAATCCACCCGTAAACACGCCCTTGACCGCGAACATGATGCCTCATGGGAATATCTTGAGGGAGAGTATTTCATTGCATGGCGTGGGATTGAGCCAGTTGGTACAATTGCGGCCTTTGTCAGCCACCGCCACAATGAACGCTTTAACGAGAACATGGGTTGGTTTGGCAGCTTTGAATTTATTGACGACCCTGCTGTGGCCGCCGCTTTGCTCAAAACTGCCGAGGACTATTTGAGTGCCAAGGGCTGTGAGGCGGTACGTGGCCCAGCAACCTTTACTCTTCATGCTGAGGTGGGTATTCTCATGGATAACTATGACCGCACCCCCTTGATTTTGATGCCCTATAACTACCCCTACTATCCAGCCCATATCGAGAGCGCAGGCTATAGCAAGGTCAAAGACCTTAACACATGGGCTACCAACAAAGACCACATCAATAGCCCTGATGGTCTGATGGGGCGTTATGAGAAGGTCATGCGTTTGATTGATAAGGTCAAAGAGCGCCGCAATATTACGGCCCGCACAGGCAATAAGCGCAACCCCCGCGAAGATTTTGAGATTATCTATGAACTCTACAACGCGGGTTGGGATAATAACTGGGGCTTTGTGCCACTGACTCCACGTGAACTTGATGCCATGATCAAAGACCTCAGCCAAGTCTATGTGCCAGAGATGAGCGTCTACGTTTTTGTGGAGGGCAAACCTGCGGGTTTCTTTGTGGTGGTGCCAGACTTCAACCAAGCTATCCACCACGCCTATCCTCGTCCCAACGAGCCAGAAATTTTGGCCCTCCTGCGGGTACTTTGGCACTGGAAGCTGCGCCCCAAGATTGATCGGGCGCGGATACCCCTCGGTGGGATTAAGCCTGAATATCGTCCGTCAGGGGTTGCTATCGTGCTGGCGGCTGAATTCTTCAAAGCGTTCATGAGCGAAAATTGGATGGAGATTGATGGGGGCTGGATTTTGGAAGACAATGAACTGATGAATGGAGTTATGCACCAGTTCAATGTGCCACAGAATCGCCATTACCGGATTTACCAGAAGTCCCTGAAATGAGTTACGTACCACCCGACGCCATCCAACAAATCCTCGACCGTCTGCCGACCAGCCCCGGTGTCTATCAGATGATGGATCGGCACGGCGAGATTATCTATATCGGCAAGGCCAAGAACCTCCGCAATCGGGTGCGTTCCTATTTTCAACCCGGCAATACCCTGCCAAAAGTGGTGCGGATGCGGGAACACATCACCGATATTAAAATCTTGGTGGTGGAAAGCGAGACGATGGCGCTCACTGCGGAAGCCCAGCTTATCCGCGCCCATAAGCCACGCTATAACGTTATCTGGAAAGATGATAAGCACTATCCCTATATCATCGTCCGCACCCGTGACCCCTTCCCCAAAGTGGAGATGACGCGCCGCGTCAATCGTAAAGACGGCAACCGCTACTTTGGCCCCTATTCGAGTGGGTGGGAGGTACGCCGCCTGCTCGATACCCTACGCAAAGCCTTCCCCTTCTTGACCTGTGACCGCACCATTACTGGCAAAGATGCGCGGGCCTGTCTCTATTACGACATCAAGCTCTGTGGTGCGCCGTGTATCGGGGTGCAGAGCCAAGAGGAGTACCGCGCTGCTATTGATGGCCTGATGCGGGTGCTGGAAGGCAAGACCGATGCCGTTATCCGCGAATTGACCCAAGAGATGCAAACAGTTGCCGAAAATCTCGACTTTGAACGGGCAGCCCTGTTGCGTGACCGTATCCAAGCCATTGAGCAGGTCATGGAGCGCCAACACCGCATCTCGGACATTGGAGCCGATCAAGACATCCTCTCGCTGGCCCGTAATGAGCAAATGGCGATGGTGCAATTGCTGGTCATTCGACATGGCAGCCTTATCTCCAGCGAGTCCTTTCCCCTCATGAATATCGAGGACGAAGGGGATGCCGAACTGATTGGCAGCTTTTTGCCTCAATACTACGAAAGCACCTTTGAACTCCCGCCGGAGATTATTGTGCCAATGGACTTGCCAGAGGCCGAGGTGCTGGAGGCATGGCTGCGCGAACAACGTGAGGGACGCAAGGTGACTCTGACGGTTCCGAAGCGTGGCGATAAACGCAAATTGGTGCAACGGGCCACCGAGACCGCTGTTGAGCAGTTGAATCTGTTCCAAGCACGGTGGGCCAAGGATACTTTGCGTCAAGAGACCGCCATGCAAGAGCTACAAACGGCGCTCAAGCTGCCTAATCCGCCCAACCGGATTGAATGCTATGACATCAGCACCCTACACGGCACCTCCACGGTTGCCAGTCGGGTGGTCTTTGTACAAGGCACGCCTGCCAAGAGCGAATATCGACGCTTCAATATCCGCAGCATCAGCCACGACGGGTCAGATGATTACCAGTCGATGCGTGAAGCCCTAACGCGCCGCTTCCAACGCTATGTCGATGCCATCCACAATGCCGAGGCACCCGCTCCCGGCAAGGCTGATAATAACGAGACGTGGCGCTTATTGCCGGATTTGCTACTGATTGATGGGGGCAAGGGACAATTGGGGATAGCTGTTGAGGTGCTGGAGGCCTTTCATCTGCTAGAGCATGTCCCGGTCGCTGGTCTTGCCAAGCAATTTGAGGAGGTCTATCTGCCCAATGACCGCCTGCCTGTGTTCCTGCCACGCAATAGCGAAGGCTCGTATTTGCTGCAACGGGTACGCGATGAGGCGCACCGCTTTGCTATTACCAGCCACCGCGCTCAACGCCAAAAGAAAGGCATGGCGAGCCGTCTTGAGGTGGTGAGTGGCATCGGCCCCGCCAAACGCAAGGCTCTTCTCAAAGCCTTTAATAATGATATAGACGCCATTCGTCGTGCCCGCATTGAGCAGTTAACCGCTGTGCCGGGCATTACCGAGGAATTGGCGCAACGCATCAAGGAAGAATTGGCTTGATAACCTCCTATTTACTCGAACAACCGACCAACCGCTACAGCGTGGTTCCAGCATGGGCGACGCTTGGGGAGTGGCTAACGGTGATGGTCAGCAAACCACTCCATACCCCTCTGATTGATTTTGGCCCACAGCCGCGCCTGATGCGGGTAGGGGTCACCTCTCTCAATTGGTATCTAATGGACTTGCTGGGCTTACGCGCCCGCTGGCATGATGATGGTTGGCAATTGCGCGTAGACCCTTGGTTGCTGATTAACCCGCTACGCTATCGGCTGTTGGGGCATCAACCACGTCGCCCCTATGCCGAAGATGTGCGCGACTATCTGGCAGGCTTGGCTCCCCAACTGCTGAACGAGACTCTCGACCAGCACGCCTATTTTGCGATGGCCCCCACCGTCTACCGCGACGAGATTGATGACCGCACCGTGCAGTTACAGGCCGCCTACGCCCCTTGGAATCGAGTGGCGGTGTTGGATCATGAGACGGAACAGGTCATCGGTATGGTGTGGTCGGCTGGCCCGAATATGGGCGACCCCCCGCCGATTCTCAAGCCGCCTTATTCGATTGGCAGCGTGACCTACTCCTCATGAAAATTGAGTGTGTCACTGACCGCACCCGCTGGAATAACCTTGTCGCCTCGCTTCCAATGGCCCACATTCTACAAACATGGGAGTGGGGCGAGTTCAAGCAGCGCACGACGGGCTGGCTCCCAACCCGCTATGCCTACACCCGCGACGATGGTACCGTATTAGCCACCGCTAGTGTCTTAATGCGACGGATGGGACCGCTCCGCCTGTTGTATGTTCCCAAGGGGCCGATTTTCGCAGGGGGTGAGGTGGACTTGATTGCGCCTGTCCTTGACCATCTCCAAGGCTTGGCACGACGGGGTGGGGTGTGGCTGAAAATTGACCCTGATATTGTGATTGCGACAGGTACCCCACCGGATACCCCCGAAGGCCAGCCCGACCAACCCGACCCAATAGGCCAAGCGGTTCAAGCCTTTTTGCAGGAGCGCGGGTGGCGCTTTAGCCATGACCAAGTGCAGTTCCGCAATACCCTGACGCTGGATTTGACCCATAGCGAGGATGACCTGCTGGCGGGCATGAACCAATCGACACGCCGCAAAATCCGCCTTGCTGAGAAGCGTGAGGTGACTGTGCGTGAGGCGGCGGGTGAGGCCGACTGGCAAGCGCTCTATAATTTGTACACCACCACTGGTGAGCGCCAAGGCTTTATTGTGCGCCCTTGGGATTACTACCGCGAGTTGTGGGCCGATTTTGCCCAAGCGGGTTATGCTCGTATCTTGCTGGCAACGGTTCAAGAGCAGGTCTTGGGTGGAGTGGTCTTGTTTCATTTTGGGCAGCGGGTCTGGTACTTCTATGGCATGTCCTCCAATGAGGAGCGCGACCGCCAGCCTAATTATGCCTTGCAATGGGCTGCTATCCGTTGGTCCAAGGCGCAGGGCTACCGCGTTTATGATTGGTGGGGCGCTCCTAACACCTTTAGCGAAGACGACTCGATGTGGGGCGTCTATCGCTTTAAAGAGGGCTTTGGGAGCCAAGTGGTGCGAACCCTTGGGGCATGGGACTACGCACCTTATCCGCCGCTATACTGGCTCTATACCCAAGCTGCGCCCCGTTTTATTGGTTGGTTACGCCGTCGAGGTTCTGCATGATACTATGGCCTAAGTGGGCAAAAATTTATTCAGTGGTAGTGGCGCTCCCAATGGTGCCGATTGCACTGCTTGTCGCGTTTTGGTTAGTTCAATCACGATTTGATGGCTTGATTCGGGAGGATGTTTTTGTCGCATCCTTGATACTCATGGCGAGTTTTGTGGCGGCGTTTGGGGTGGGAGCATGGCTCTTTTTCATTGCCGCCAAAAGGGTGTGGCAGCAATGGCCCGAAGCGTTGATGTTTGCCTCAACCGGGCATTTGATGGTGGCCTTACCCGCAGCAGTCTTTCTAGGGGCGCTTTATTCGAGTGACTCGCGCCAATTCTTGGTAGACATAGACAATGCCCTCGCTGATGTTAGCCTCAGCCGTGAGGTGGTGCTGATTGCTTGGGTGCTATTGCATGTCTATGCGGCACTGGTGGTGGGTTTGGCGGATAACACGGTCTGGCCGAACGATCCATAAAAAATGCGGACACCAGAAGTCTGGCATCCGCAAATTGCTGTGTATAGTTAGAGACTAGGGCCAAATGCCAAATTCGAGATAGCTCTCGGCAATCTTTTGGAGGGAGACCACAAAAGCTGCTGTGCGGAAGTCAGTAATGCCCTTGCTGCTATGGAAGACTTCGCTGATTTCTTGGTAGGCTTGGCGCATGGTGTCATCCAAGCCAGAGCGCACTAAGGCGAGTTCGTCCGCGCCGCGGCTAATGTCGTTCTTGAGATAATCAGGCATCTTTTGACCGGTCATCAACTCAAGGGCCTCAACGACCTTCTCCCCACGCCATTCTTCCAAGCGGCGTTGCATCCGCCCGAAGCGAATGTGAGAGAGGTTCTTAATCCACTCGAAGTAAGAGACCGTGACACCACCGGCATTGGCAAAAGCGTCCGCTAAGACCACCACCCCACGTTGGCGCAATTTCTCATCCGCGCCGAAGGTGGTTGGGCCGTTAGCCGCTTCCACGATAAGGTTAGTCTTGATACGGTCAACATTTTCCAGCGTGATTTGGCCTTCGAGGGCGGCAGGAATCAGGATGTCGCATTCGAGTTCAAGGCAAGACAAGCCATTCTCGACATACTTGGCACCGAGGAAGCCCTTCACACCACGATGCTCGTCCATGTAATCACGGACCGCTTGGACGTTGAGGCCGTTCTCATCAACGAGCGCCCCGTCCCATTCAATGATCGAGATAATCTTGCAGTCATCTTCTTCTTGCAAGAACTTAGCGGCATGATAACCAACATTGCCAAGCCCTTGTACCACAATTCTCTTGCCCGCGAGCGTACCGGACAGACCCGCTAGTTTCATATCTTCGGGGTGACGGAAGAACTCACGGATAGCGTATTGGACGCCGCGTCCGGTGGCTTCGGTGCGGCCTTGGATACCGCCAGTGGAGACGGGTTTGCCTGTCACGCAGCCAAGGGCGTTGACATCATTGGGATACATGCTCATATAGGTGTCGGCAATCCATGCCATTTCGCGCTCACCCGTACCCATATCGGGGGCAGGTACGTTACCGCCGGGGGAGATGTAGCCCCCCTTAATGAGTTCATAAGCAAAGCGGCGCGTGATACGTTCTAATTCGGCTTCTGAATGGTCACGGGGGTTCACAATCAACCCACCCTTGGAGCCACCAAAAGGCACATTCACAATCGCGCATTTGTAGGTCATCAATGCGGCGAGGGCTTCGACTTCATCTTGATGCACATGGGTTGCAAAGCGGATACCACCTTTGACGGGCAAGCGGTGGGCGCTATGCACAGCCCGCCAACCACGGAAGGTCTTGTATTCACCATTGTCCATTCTGACGGGGAATTGGGTTTGGAAAACGATATTGCAGGCTTTGATTTGCTGGGCTAGACCCTGCGGAATGTTCAGATAGTGCATCGCACGGTCTACCATATGCTCAACGCTCTTGCTAAAGGGTAGCCGTTCTTCTTTTGCTGTTACAGCCATGGAGATGATGTTCCTTTCAACCATTTGGTGTTGAAAATGAAAATATCTTTAGGGGCGGCTGGGGGCTTGAATTGTTAACCAGAACCGCCGTATTTATAAAGAATTGTAACAGCACGTCGAGAGAAATGCGACAGTACAACGCCACTTTTTTTTGATATGCTTTGGCACTATCGCGGTTGAATAAACTCGATTCGGTTGCCGAATGGGTCACGGAATTCGAAGCGGTCAAAGCCGGAGATGGGGACTGAATCACCGATTGAGATGCCGTGCGCGGTGAGGTGTTGATGCCATGCGGCTAGGTCGTTAACCTGATAGGCGATATGGGCTTTGGTAGCATGGCGATTGACACCTTCCTCAATGCCAATGTGAACTTGGCGGCTGCCCGCCAGAATCCAAAAGCCCCCGCGCCCCTTGAGTGAGTCCGGTTTTTCAATTTCGGGCAGGCCCAGCACCCCACAATAGAACTGCCGAGCAGCCTCTACTTGGTCAGGTGCGACGGTGATTTGTACGTGGTGAATATCGTGAATTTGCATCCGAAAAAAAAGAGAGGGCAACCCTCTCTCTTCATGCTAGTCTGGTAAAATCCCTGTATCAGCAATGTAGTCTAGCCAAATCAAGACCAAGCTCATAATAGAAATGGCGGTCAAGATGGCGTAGACTGTGCCATAGTGTTCAAGGGTGGTATCGAACCATAAAACAATAATGCCCACCGTAGTGAGGACACCCGCCGCGATTGAAATAAGCCACACAATATAACGTGTTATGTTCTTCATCATGCCTCCATCCGATTTCAGCACGCTATTGTAGCAAAAGCCATTGGTCTACGTCAAAAAATTAATGCCTCTATTCGAGGTCAAAAATTGCTTTGACGGCTAACTGAAACTCAGGCAACACACTCCCTCCCTCAATAACGCCATTTTCGTCCACTGTAATAACGGGCTGATTGGGTACATAAACCTCAACGTGCTTGGCTTCGGGGTCAACCACCCACACCGTTACGCCTGCCGCTATGTAGTTGACAATTTTGATTCGCACATGGCGCTGATTATCCGTAGGCGATAAAACCTCCACCGCAAGATCAGGCGGGGTCGGGTTATAGGCCTCATGACAAGGGTCGGGTTGCCGCGCTTTGGAGACAAAGGCCACATCAGGGATATAGCGCTCATCGCCAATCACATACCCGCCGTCGGCTCCTGTTATACGCCCCAGTTTACGGGTGCGGACAAAAGCTGACAGCGCATAGCCAATATAAAGCGCGATTTCAGATGAATAATGATTAGAGACCACTTCGGCAATCATCCCCCCAATATATTCAAGGCGTAAATCGTGGTATTCCGGCTGAAAAACCATCTCGTCAAAGGCTTCGGCGGTTAGGGCAGTTTGGTTAATCATGGTTATCCTCTCCCACCTGTATTGTATAACAAAATGAGTGACCCCCGATAACACGCGCTTTACAAATGATCGCTAGAGTGGAAGGGCAACAAGGAGGTGAGGCATTGAAAAAAGTAGCGTGTGGTGTCATCGGGATGGGGATTGTTTTGATGGCCCTTGCGGTGGTCGGGGTAGCGACGGCGGTACATCTCGAAAACCGCGACTCGTTCTGCGCCTCCTGCCACACCGAGCCAGAAGTCACCTATTTCAACCGCACCCAAGCCAAGGAACCCAGCGACCTTGCCTCAGCCCATGCTGCTTATGAGGAAGCCGTGCGCTGTATTGATTGTCACATGACCGAGGGGCAGACTGGACGAGCCGAGGCGCTTTGGCAAGGGGTACAGGATACAGTGGCCTATGTGCTAGGCGACTATCACAACCCCGCCATTACCCAAAATCCGCTGGGAGATGCGCCTTGCCTCAAATGCCATACCCTCAATAGCCGCGATAATCCCCTAACGATTGACGACGACCCACGCCTGCTCTATTCCAACTCGCATTACCATTGGGTCGAGTATCTGGACGCATGGCAGGCCGCCGCCCCAAATCCACATGGCACCTGTGAGTCGTGTCATGTGGCGCATTCGGAGGGTACGCTGCTATGGCTCGGCTTTCGGGATATGACGGCCACCAATGCGACCTGTGATGCCTGCCATGCGCTGCTCTCAGGTCAAGTCCCGTAGCGCCCACTCTACCGCAGCAACGGCATGGATGGTGGTGGTGTCGAAAACCGGAACTGGGCTATCCTCAGCTTTGATTAAGAGGCCGATTTCGGTACAGCCTAGAATGACCCCCTCGGTACCCATTTTCTCAATGATGGCTTGGTAGGCTTGGCGCGAGGTGGGGTTGATGACGCCCAACACCAGTTCATCATAAATCACGCGGTGAACGGTATCACGGTCGGCGCTATCAGGGATGACCACTTCAAGGCCGTGTTGTTGTTCAAGGCGTGTCCGATAAAAATCCTGTTCCATGGTAAAGCGGGTGCCAAGCAGCCCGACTCGTTGCAGACCCTGTGCTCTAATCGCCAGTGCGCTGGCATCAGCAATATGCAGCAAGGGGATGTTGATAGCGGCTTGCATGGCATCAGCCACCTTGTGCATAGTATTGGTACATAGCACCACTATATCCCCGCCCCCGCGCTCCACTTGTCGGGCGGCGTCGCTCAATAACTGGGCGGCATCATCCCAACGGTCAGCCATCTGCATGGCTTCGATTTCGGCAAAATCGACCGAGACCATCACACTCTTAGCCGAATGAAAGCCGCCCAAGCGTCGCTTCACTTCCTCGTTGATGATACGGTAGTATTCGAGCGACGATTCCCAACTCATGCCCCCAATGAGACCAATTGTTTTCATCTGCTTTCCTTTTTATGTGCTGATTGATCTATGGCTGAGGATACCATTGGCCCCCAACGAATGGTCGGGGGCTTCTATCTTATCCGTTCTAGCGCAGGTCGCCCGAACCATAGTCCAAGATACGGCGAGCCACAATTAGGAGATTAATCTGGCCTGTACCTTCGTAGATGTCGTTAATCTTGCCATCCCGCATCCACTTCTCAATCAACCACTCGCGGCTATAACCGAGTTGGCCCAAAATCTCGACGGCTTTTTGGGTAATACCGGTGATGGCCTTGCCTGCCTTGACCTTGCACATGCTGGCTTGCAGGCTGTTGTACTGCCCATGGTCGAGCATGGCAATCGCCCGCCACGTTAGCAACTTGGCGGCTTTGTAATCAGCCTCCATTTGCAGCACATCGCGTTGGATAGCGGTCAACTTGTGATAAGGCAGGGTGTAGGGAATCTCGATGCCCGCTTCCTTGAGCTTCTCAGCGACAAATTCAAGGGCGGCCCGCCCAACGCCCAAGGCACTGGCGGCCACCAAGGGCCGTGAGCCGTCGAAGGTTGCCATAGCACCCTTGAAGCCCGCCTTGCTGCCACGCTCTTGCACTTCGGGGCTACCGAGTACATTGTCATAGGGGATACGCGCATCGGTAAAGACAATCGAGACGGTGTTGCTGGCGCGGATACCGTGCTTAATCTCGGCCTTGGTAACTTCAACGCCGGGGGTGCCTGCTTCGACCACAAAGGGCTTCATGCCTGCCCGTCCCGCATTACGGTCAACGGTGGCCCACACAATCACCAAACCGTCGGAGTCCTCAAGGGCCAGACCACCACTGGTGCAGAAGATTTTCTCGCCGTTGAGAATCCACTCGTTGGTATCGGGGTCAAGACGGGCGGTGGTGCTGATGGCGCTGGTATCAGAACCTGCTCCCGGCTCCGTCATTGCCATCGCGCCCCACACAGGTTGGTCGCCTTCGGCAAAGCGGCGCAAGAAACGCTCTTTTTGCTCAGGGGTACCGACGGCTTCAATAGCGCTGCCTGCCAATTGCGGGCTGGGGATGCACAGATAAACACCCACATCGCCCCATGAAAGCTGTTCAATCATCAACATCAGGCGGGTATAGGTCTTACCGGGGCCGCGCTTCTCTTTGCTGCCGTTCCCATTCTGGTCTTTCTCTAGCATCTTCTTGAGACTATGGGCTTGTTGGTCACGTAACACAGGCCAAATCATGTTGACAAATTCGGTGGGCTTGGCGTGTTCGTTCTCGTCAAGGTCACGCGAATGGGGCCGCATGGCGGTCTGGGCGAAGAATTCAATCATCTGGCGTTGTTGTTCGAGGTCTTCCGGAATTTGAAAATTAATAGGCATTACACCGCTCCTTTAAGTTGCTTTCCTAGCTCATCTGCTCTATAATTAGAACAAAAGTTCTGATACTCTGAGGTTCCACATGTCCACATCTTTACGTCAAATCCAAGCTCTGCTGGAATTCACATCCGCTGACTTAGAGGCCAATCGTCGAGGCCGTCTCTCCAAAGCGCAAATTGAACGCCTTGAATTAACCGCCACCCGTGAAATGCAGGCTTTGTTGGTCATTCCTGCGGTAGTCGTGCTGTGGATTGCTGTCGCCTTTGATTTCACGCTGGCCTTTCCCGTGATTGCCGTGCTGGTGTTGATAATCATAGGCTTTGTCGGTCTCCATAAGGATTACTTAAAGGGCCTGAAATCGCGCCACGTCCGCAAGGTGTCCGGACAAGTCAGCAAGAAACTCTCTGGTGACTTTGGCATAATCCAGTATGTCATCCACGTCGGGGATGAACGTCTCCCCATCAGCCAACCTCTTTATGACCAACTCAGCGAGGGCAAGTTTGACATCTACATGCTGGGCGGCGACATTCTCTCGTTGGAACCCCAACGCCGCACCACTGCGCCTGCATCCAAAGCCAAACCTGCGGCCAAGCCCCAAGCCAAGACAGCAACCGTATCACGGGCTAAACCAGCCACAGCCAAGAAACCCACCACCAAGACGGCTGCCAAATCGACCACAACCCAACGCAGCACATCCAAAGCATCGACAACCGCCAGCAAATCTAGCACCAAACGTCAGGCTCCAGCCGTTAAGCAGGCCAAGCCCACAGGCAAAGCGCAATCACGCGAGATGCCCTTGACCCGTACCCGCTCCACCGCCAGCACCACCAAAACGACTAAGCCATCACCAAACCGGTGAACATTGGCAGGCCACGTGCATTCCGCAAGTAACGCTCGACGGGATGCTCACGGATGAAGCCATGCCCGCCCAAGACCTGCACACCGCTATCGGTCACAAAGAGGCCAGCGCGATTGGCATAATCACGGGCGAGATAGGCAGCCTTGGTGATTTCAGGGCCTTTGGTGTCGGCCTGCCATGCCGCTTCCCATGCCAATAAGCGGGCTGAATCGACCTCAATCGCACATTCCGCCAGCATAAAGGCAATGGCTTGGTTAGAGGCGATGGGCTTGCCGAATTGCACGCGCTCTTTGGCATAGTCTTTGGCATATTCATAGCTGGCCCGCATCACACCTGTACCGACGGCGGCAAGACCGATGTTCATGTGGTCGATGAGGTTTTGGTAATTGATGCCACGCTCGCCACCCAACACCAGATCGGCGGAGACTTGCACATCATTGAATTGGATGCGGTAGCTGGCAAGGCCGTGAATGCCCATCAGCTTTTCGCGCTCGACAATCTCAACACCTGCGCTGCCCTTGTCTATGATGTAGGCACCGACGGCACCTGTCTCGCTGTCCTTGGCATAAACCAGCACCCATTCGGCATCCGCAGCATTCGGCACATAGCCCTTGCAGCCATGCAGCACCACATGGTTGTCTTGGCGGGTGGCAACCGTTTGCAACTCGAAGGGGTCAAAGGTGATACGCGGCTCAATCAAGGCTGCTGTTGCGGGGAATGGCTTTTCCTCTGAGAACATCGGCAAGAAACGGCTTTGTTGATCTTCGGTGCCATCAAATAGCACTGGATAAGCAAAAAGGGCCGGAGTCATCAATTTGAAGGCTGCGGCTAAATCACCAAAGGCCAGTTCTTCAAGCGCCAGCACATTGGTCAGAGCGCCATATTCACCAAAGCCACCCAGTGCTTCGGGGATACTGGCGGGCAGCAAGCCCAATTCCCAGCCCTTTTGGACAATATCAGCAGGCACGTCAGCGTGTTCATCCATCTCATGGGCGTTGGGCTGGAGGTCGTTGACGGCATAGCGGTTCATCGCATCCATCAACATCTGTTGTTCTTGCGTAGGGGAAAAATCGAGCATTACCTGTACTCCTTAGCAGATTAATAAAGCGTTCAAGAAAAATTCAGCCATTTCATTGGCAATCTGTTCACCCGTCAAGCGCCCCCCGTCACGGTACCAGACACCGAGCCAGTTCTGAGCGCCCAACAGGGCCTTGCTAAAAATGGGGACATCCACCGTGCGAAAGACACCCGTCTCAATGCCATCTTCGATGACACGCTGATAGAGGGCCTCAAAGCGGTCACGGCGGGCAAGGTAGCTCTCACGCTCGATGTCATCTTCGAGGATGGTGCGGGTTTCAAAGACGAGGGCGGCGGCTACCGAGACATTGGCCGTCAACGACACCACATGGGCATAGATGGCGCGGCGGAACCGTTCAGCCGGAGCAAGGGTGGTATCTTCAATAATGGCGCGGACTTTTTCGGTCACAATATCAAGGCCATTGGCGAGAACTTCATGCAGGATTTGTTGTTTGCCACCGGGGAAATGATGATAGAGACTTCCAGCAGTGAGATCGACTTCCGCAGCAATATCAGCCATTTTCGCGCCATGAAAGCCTTTGCGACGGAATACATCGGCGGCGGCCAGTAGGATGTCTTGTCGATTCACCGCTTGGTCAGCGGGTTTGCGTGCCACTGAGCGTACCTTTCAATTAATCAAATCATGATTTGATTATATATCGAATGATTGGAGTCGGCAACTAATTGGGGTGGGTCGGTTATAATTGAGGGCAAGTGGAGGTGAGATGTGATGAGTGCTTTAGAGCAAGAGGTGATTGAGAAGTTTCTGCAATTGGATGAGCAAGCCCAGCAGCGGGTATTGGTCGTGTTGAATAGCCATCAAGACGATGTGCAGCCTAAGCTGTCGTTGGGGGAGTGGCTGGCGCGTGCCAGTGCGTTTCGTGAACAACTCGCTGCGACCTATGGCCCCGATTATGAGGTCGGTAGCCAAGCCCTGTTGGATGAATTGCGCGAGGAAGCATCGTAGCAAGGTTGCTCCCTGTAGCGAGGTAGTCAAGTTGACGCTCTTTAGATAGTGGTATCAATCTTTTTGTGGTGTTTGTATTTTGTCTACGTCAGTAATAAACAGCCTTAAAATATCTCCTCGGCGGAAGTTTTCATTCTTGTGTCCAACATCCTTCCTCATAGCCAAAAAAAGTTCTTCTAGCAAAAATAGGTTATGTGTTGAAGCTTCTTGAGTACCTTGAGTAGACAATTGACGTAATCTCGACCACAGCAAAATTACTTCATCAGGTGCCCAAACTATTAGTTTTGGTGTATACTCAGCGATAAATTCTTGTGCTTTACTATCCATTGATGACGGCTGTGCTTTACTTGAAGACTTCTGATTCGATGATTTATTTTGTTGTGTATAATTAAGCAGAAACTCCATCCATGCCTGAGTGAACTCTTCGAATAGCGGCATCTTTTTTTCACGAAGCGCTTGTTCTATGCTCAGTTTTCTCTCATAGGATTTTCCTATGGTGATTCCTGCGACACCTACGAAGGCTGCACCAATAGCGGCAGCCACTTCTTTTTCTAAAGAACCTAACAACACAAGCCCTAGAATGATAAACAAGAAAATGATTAAGATTGCGATTAAGCCTATAATGGCTGAGAATGCCCCAGATGATTGATTGCTATTCATAGTACCCCCGTAGTTGACTTACATTGTTGTTATGTGGGGGTACATTTTGAGTACCCCCATGAATCTGACTTCTTTAGCACTCGCTATACCCGCACGAGTAGCAGTGTAGACACCCCTCTTCGCGCACCAGCGTCGCATCCCCGCATTCCGGACACAGGTCACCGACCACATAGCCATGCCCGCCCCCATTCTCATTCGACGCTGGCTTGGCATCGAACAGGCCGAGTTGATTCTGTGGGTCGGGTAGGTCGTCTTCGTTCTCATCAAGGCTGCTATCCACGAGGTACTGCTGCAACACCTGAGCAATCCCATCGGGCAAGCTCGCTACCCGATTCGGCCCGAAGCCCGTTTGCCTTCCGCCACCAATGCCCAACATCTGGCGCGTCATTTCTTTCACACGGTCACGCGGGCTGACAGGCGAGGCTTGGCGCAAAATCAACGACATCAAGCGCCCTAGAGCCTCGGAGACAGCGGCGGTCTCGGAACCAGCCTTGGCGGTATGCACAAAGACCTCGAAAGGCTGGCCTTGTCCATAGCCATTCTCGTTGATGGTGACATAGGTTGTGCCAACGGGCGTGGGCAGACGATAGGTGCGCCCCGGCAACAACCCCGGACGTGGCTTCTTTTTCTCGTTGAAGAGGGGCATTTGCTCAGATTTCTTCGACTCGGCAGGTGCTTCGGTGCTGGTGCCTTCGCGCTTTTCACGGGTGGCGGCGGTCTCTAAGACGACCTTCTCGCGGCTACCCGTTACGTACACGGTCAAGCCCTTGCAGCCTAGCTTCCAGCCCAGCATATAGGCCTGCGCCACATCGTCCTCGGTCGCTTCAGACGGAAAGTTGCAAGTCTTGCTAATAGAGTTATCAATATGGGCCTGCATCACCGCTTGCATCCGAATATGCTCTTCCGCCGTGATGTCGTTGGCGGTCACAAACACATGGCGGATATGGTCTGGCACTTCAGATACCGCTTGGCAACTGCCCGTCATGTTGACCTGCTCCACGATGCGGTCAATGGTGGCTTGGTCGAGGTTAGCTTGGCGCAAGGCTCGCTCAAAGTGTGGGCTGGTGTATTGCAGGGTGAAGCGCTCCTCGCTGTTGCCTGCGTTGGTGTTGACATAGCGTACATAGGCCAACGCAAAGACGGGTTCACAGCCGTAGCCCTCGCAGCCTGCTACCGTCGATAGGGTACCAGTTGGGGCGATGGTTGTCTGAGCGCCGTTGCGGATGCCATGCGCTTTAAGGCCCTTTTCGATACCCTTCCAATCGATGGCAGGGCGCTGCCAGTCGGTCTTGTGCCGCACGAGAGACTTGGGCGCTGTCCACTTGAGATTATTGGGGTCATAGCGGCTGCCCTCAATGGCAAGGAAGGGGCCGCGCTCTTCGGCTAAGTCGATGCTGGTCTTCATGCTGTGGTAGCGCACGAACTCCATGACTTGGCTGGCAAATTCTTGGCCTTCTGGGGAGCCATAGCGTACTCCCATCGCGTACATCATGTCAGCAAGGCCCATGATGCCCAACCCAATGCGCCGCACATTTTCAGCCGCCTCGCGCAATTGAGGGATAGCGGGGACATAGGCATTGGCGGTCACGACATCATCAAGGAAGCGGGTGGCGGTTGCTACCGAGTCCGCCAGCTTATCCCACAGCACCTGCCCGTCGTCGGTGACATGTGAAGCCAGATTGACCGAGCCAAGGCAGCAGTTTTCGAATGGCCCCAAATATTGTTCACCACATGGGTTAGTGCTTTCTAATACATACAAGTGAGGTACAGGATTTTCACGATTGGCCGCATCCAAGAACAGCACCCCCGGTTCCCCGTTGTGATGCGCGTATTGCACAATCATGTCGAACAGTTCGCGGGCGTCCACAGTCTCATAGACCCTATCGTTGAAGCGCAGGTCAAAGGTAGTGCCGCGCTCAACGGCCTGCATAAACTCATCGCTGATGCCCACCGAGATATTGAAATTGGCGATGGTGCCTTCCTCAGATTTGCTCTTGATGAAGTCGCGTATATCGGGATGATCCACACGCAATACCGCCATATTCGCACCACGCCGACTGTTATGCGTAACCATGCCATTTGCCAAATAGGTGTGGTTATCCTCGACCTCAATATCAAGGGTGAGCGCTTCCCCTGCCGCTTCCACCGTTTGCACGGCGACAAACCATAGGTCGTCGATGGCTGGAGAGTCGGCATAGTCTTGAGTTGGTGCTGCATTTGCAAGGGCCATCTGATGCAGGTGGTGGCGTCGAGCGATAGCTTCTTGGAAGCGAGTCGGCTCGGTTGGCTGCACCGACCAGTTGCCTGCCATCTGCCCGATATTCACCGGACACCCCAACCCAATCAACAACGTCGCTACTTCACGCACAAGGGTCTCAGAGGTACTCAACAACTGCGGATAGCCATGCGAGAGGCTGCCATCAGCCTCGAATAGCCCGCGCAAGAAAGCCCCAACCACTGCGGGCGGAGATTGGCGGATGCGGCGCGGCACCCGCACATAGGCACTCTTGGCTTTCTCGAAGCCATTGATCAGCAGATAATCCTTAACGGCACGGTTGTTCATCACAAAGGTAACTGAGGCATCGTTGGCCTTCTGTTGCTCATGAACGGTTATGCCAAACAATTCCTCCAGTATGGCAGGCATGGCTTTCATCAGATAACTGCTGTGGGCTACCGATACCCCGACGCGGTGGTCGTTGTCGTGGGCCGCAATAAAGCCATCTCCCATGAGGTAGCCGATGAAAAAGGCCAATTCTTCATCCAACACGGTCTTGAAGTGGGGCATTTGCTGGTTGCCATGTTGTTTGGTCGGTACGTCGAGCGCTTGCGGGTGGCCTTGGTGCTGTCCCAGCTTGACCAATATCGCATCACCCGCCTGTAGCGCATCCAAGCGCCGCCATGTCGGGCCATCTGCCGTCATGACCTTAACCTTGTGATTAGGCGTGCCAGTCAGTTCTAGCCCTGCATCGGTCTGCACCCGCAACACTGGACTTATACCATTATTGAAGCCTTGATAAGAGGCCCGCATACCCTCATCGGTGTTAACGCTTAACTCATGCCCACGCCAGCCTTGGTCATCATGTTGGACGATTTCATCCAGTCGCAACAGCCCGCGCTCGGTGAAGACCAAGGTATCCGGTACCAAACAGCCGCCTTGGGCTATCTCCCCGAAGGCTTGGTCATAGACGCGCAAGAATCCCAGTGGTCCAGTGGCGGTACCATTTGATGAGCGCACCAAGGCCCCCTTGGGCCGCAAGCGACTAAAGGCGAAGCCGTTACCGCCGCCCGTCTGTTGAATAAGCGCGGCATGGCGCAAGGTCTCGAAGATACCGGAGCCTGTGCGCCCCATGTCATCCTCAATCCTAAGCACAAAACATGCCGCAAGCTGCCCCAAGGGTGTCCCTGCACCAGTAAAGGTCGGGCTGTTGGGGAAAAACTCAACGTTGGTCAGCAAATCAAAAAAGCGCCGCGCCCATTGGTCAACCTGTTCGGCATCCCCACCGAGTTCTTGCTCGGCAAGGGCCACATGATAGGCCACGCGCCAGAACATCTCTTGAATCGTCTCTACGGGTTTGCCATCCTCACCGCGTCGCAGATACCGCTTTTTGAGAACGGTCATGGCGTTTTCGGAGATGTTAATCTGCCGCTGGGCAAGGTCGGCGGGGATGGGGATTTTTTGGAATTCGTTGGTCCGTAATGCCATTGATAACTCCTTGCATAAAATAAATCGAATAGGTAGTTCAGAAAAAAACACGGAGGGTGGGGCGCACTCTCCGTGAAATAAAGGCGAGTTCGTGCGCTAGACTTCCGAAGGAGGTTCATCCTTCTCAGCTAACAAGTGGTCGATCTCCCTCCGGACGCTTTTTAGGCTATCCAATCGCAGGTAAACGATAGCGTAGCGGATATAGGCTATTGGATCGAGTTCTTTCAATCCAGCAATCACCATGTCTCCAATAATCTTGCTGCGGATTTCGGAGCGCCCTGTGCGGTAGAGCCGTTCCTCGATATTGTTAATCAGTCGATCAATATCCACTGCCGCTACTGGGCGCTTGGCACAGGCAATCCGTATGCCATGCAACAACTTCTCGCGGTCAAATTCTTCTCGGCTGCCATCCCCTTTTACTATCAGAGGGACGGTCTTCACCACCCGTTCAAGGGTGTTAAAGCGGTATCCACAGGCGCTACATTCACGCCGACGTCGGATGCCTTCATCATCTTCAGGTGTAGTGTCAAGGACACGTGTGTTACTAACAGTGCCGCAATGGGGGCACTTTAGACCTTGGGTCATCTTCCACTGTTCTCGTGTTGTGTTTGGTCGAGCGTTGAGAGGACTCGGGAAACCACCATATATGGGGGATACGGTGGGCTAGACCACCATATGTTGGGTTGAGTTGCTCGAAACTGATACTACTTTATCACAGAACAATTGTTCATCGTACAGGACTGGGGTACTAGTTGATGGTGGTTTTGGGTTAAAAAAAATTCAGAATTGCCTAGTCATGGGACGCACATTCCAACCTTAAAATTTTCAGAATTTGGCGAGAATTTAGATAAAGAAACAATCAAGAAAAGTCGTTACCTCAAGACTAAAAGCTGCGCTTGACCGCCGTCACCCTTTTCGCTAGAATGACAGGCACGTCATGGGGCTATGGCGGAATTGGCAGACGCAGCTGACTTAAAATCAGCCGGGTAACCCCCGTGTGGGTTCGACTCCCACTGGCCCCACACCCACATAAGCGCTCAGTTCATGGGCGCTTTTTGTTTACACTAAGGAGGGGGCATGTTCTGGCTAGAAGCGTTGGTCTTTGCGATTGCCGCTTGGCTGGGTGGCTATCTCATCGGGCGTGACCCCCAAGCACCTTTGCTCCGTTACACTGGACTAGGCCTTTTGGCCTATGCACTGACCCTCGCCAGTGGTTCGCTCCATGCTGCCGCTGATGGCACAACTGCCCATATCCTCCTGCGCTTTCAATATGCCTTTGTGGTACTGCCTGCCTTATTTTGGATTGCCGCCCTGCTTCAACTGCTCCCCGACTGGCGTGAACGGATTGGGTCGTGGCTCTGGACGGGGGCGCTCGGTGGGGGGATTGCTCTCGCGGGCTGGGCCGACTTTGACGCCGCCACGACCACAGCCCGCCTCGGTTTTATACTCTATGCCGTGTTGCTGGTAGCGATACTGGCCTTGCTGGTCTGGCTAGTCTTGCGGGTGCATCTCGCCCGCTCCAAACCCCTTGCCGTGATTGCGGCCCTGTTCTTTGGGCTAGGCGCGGGCCTTTTTCTTTTCCCTTTGGGCTGGCTCCCGCGTCAATGGGTGGTGTTATCTATCAGCGCTGACCTTATGCTATTTGGTGCGGTGATTGCTGCTTTTGATGCTTTCGAGCAGGGGGAGCGCTTGCGGTGGGATATGGCGCGTTCATTGGTGGCCTGCTTGCTTCTGTCGCTCATCTTTGGAGGACAAATCGTGTTGGTGATGGCACTCGATACGGGGACTACCCTTGCTATGCGTGCCCTACTCTTAACGGCTCTCGCCAGTGTCATTCTTGCCCAGACGCAAGCCGACCCTCTCAATCGCCTGATTGACCGCCTCGTCTTTAGACCACACAGTACCCTCCCTACTGAGCGCCATGAGCTGCGAACCGAGGCCGCTACCCTGCCGCGTGTTGACCCTGACCTCTTGTCTGACATCACCCCTGATGATTTTGCCCGCTTGACGCGCCGAGCCTTGAGCAATTATGGCAATCTACCTCGCCTAGCGACCAGCCCCTTGGCTCGTTTGCCCCTGATTGACAGACGCCTCCAGCAGCGCCAAGCTATTCCCAATACCCTAGAACGTGCTGCTGAACTCAAAGCGCTCTTGACTGAGAGCATTGAGCGCCTCAAGCCCCGTCATGAGCAAGCCTATGGCATCACCGAGGAATGGCGGCATTACAACGTCCTCTACTATCCTTATGTGCTGGGTCTCAAGCCCTATAGCTTGCGGGTACGTGGTTCCGATTTACCCGAAGGCACCCGCGTTGTTTTGACATGGTTCCAAACCGAAGTGCCAGAGCGTACCTTCTACAATTGGCAAAATGCCGCTGCCCAACTCATTGCCCAAGACCTGCAAGAGCAACTTTGGCAGTAATTGGCAGTCGTTGATCTGGCTTTGGCAGTGTGGATTCGCTTAGGCTGGGAACAGTCGAAAGGAATGCACACATGATACCGAAACTCTCACTCAAACAAGGTCTGTTACTCGATTCTACTCTCTCTGGGATTACCAGCCTCCTGCTGATTTTCATGACTGATTCCATTGCCGACTGGATGAACTTTGAACCCGTTTGGCTCTTGCGGGCCATCGGCATTAGCTTTATTGGCTATTGCCTCCTGCTTGACCTCGGCGCGTTTAATCCAAACCTGCAACGTCAGATTGGGTGGGCCGCGGTCTTTATGAATCTGAGTTGGGTGGTGCTAACCACAGCACTCTTAATTGCCGATGTCTTCACCCTCAACACGGCGGGTTTATGGGCCGTCTTGATTGCCAATGACTTGGTGCTGATTTTTGCCGCTTTCCAATACTGGGCCTTGCGCCGTCAACAGCCTGTATTGGCAATGGCTTAAGCAGAGACGGGGGAGGGCAGAAATGTCCTCCTTTTTTGCGTTTAGCTCTTGACACCCCCACCGCAAGCGTTATACAATGCTCCACACAATTCAATAGCCTAATGGCTGTGAATGGGAGTAGTAGGTCAGTGTTTAGCGAGTTAGGGATGGTGCAAGCCTAACATTGGTGGTCAACACCCACCCCTTGATGACTGAACTCGCCCACGAGCCGCACCGCTGAAAATCATAAGTAGGGGGTGCCGAGTCGCGCACGTTACGTGCAATCAAGTGAGATGGGCCTGTAGCTCAGCTGGGAGAGCGCTTCAATGGCATTGAAGAGGTCAGGGGTTCGAATCCCCTCAGGTCCACTAACTAGGGTGGTACCGCGGAATCCTTTTCGTCCCTATGTGTGACGACAAAGGATTTTTTTATTTTAAGTTAAGTAAGTTTTCATTTTGCCAAGAGTACCCTATAATGAAAACACAATCGACGGTAGCCAATCAGGAGCCTAGTTATGAGCGACAAACCACAAAAGAAACAAACGTTTGCCGACAAGTTGCGACAACTTCTTGAAAGCCTTGACCGTGCGCTCAGACCAACGCCACCGGCTCCTCAACCCGTGCCGATTCGGGGTTCGCGCAACACCCACCGTTAACCCCTATCCATCCGGAACAGCAATTTACAGCCGTGGCGTTCTCGCTACGGTTTTTTTGTTTTTATCTATCAATCAGCTAATCACAAGCAAAAGGAGAATGCAAAACCATGGCTGAACGATACGACCACAAATCCATTGAAGGCCGCTGGGTCAAACAGTGGGAAGACGATGACCTATACCGCTCTAAAGTCGATTGGAGCAAACCGAAACACTATGCCTTGACCATGTTGCCCTATCCATCGGGTGATTTGCATATTGGACACTGGTTCGCTATGACCCCCTCCGATGCCCGCGCCCGCTATATGCGGATGAAGGGCTATAATGTGCTGTTTCCGATGGGCTTTGATGCTTTTGGTCTGCCCGCCGAGCAAGCCGCCATCTCCCGCAATATCCACCCTTGGAAGTGGACGTATGCCAATATCGAGCGCATGCGTGGTCAACTACGCAGCATGGGCACCATGTTCGATTGGCAACGCGAGGCCATCAGTTGCACCCCTGAATACTACCACTGGACGGAGTGGTTCTTTAAACGCTTCTATGACAACGGCTTGGCCTATCGTGGGGAGGCACTGGTCAACTGGTCGCCTACCCTACAGACTGTTCTAGCGAATGAGCAAGTTATTGATGGCAAAGACGAGCGCACCGGACAGCCTGTCATCCAAAAGTTGATGACCCAATGGTTCTTCAAAATCACCCAATACGCCGACGAGCTATTGGACTTCAGCAAGTTGGACTGGCCCGAACCCGTTAAAATCATGCAAACCAACTGGATTGGGCGCAGTGAAGGCGCACGGGTCACCTTCCGCACGGAACGCGGTGAATCCATTGAAGTTTTCACGACTCGTCCCGATACCTTGTGGGGAGCCACCTTCATGGTCTTGGCCCCAGAACACCCCTTGGTGGAGGCTATCACCAGCGATGCCCAGCGTGAAGCTGTCCAAGCCTATCAATCAGCGGCGGCGCGTGCCACTGAGATTGAGCGCTTGTCAGAAGACCGCGAGAAGACGGGCGTCTTCACGGGGGGCTATGTCATCAACCCCGTCAACGATGAGCGCATCCCGATTTGGGTGGCTGATTATGTCATGATTAGCTACGGTACGGGCGCGATTATGGCAGTTCCCGCCCATGACCAACGTGACTTTGAGTTTGCCCGCAAGTTCGACCTAGCGGTGCGGGTCGTCATTCAGCCCGAAGGTGAAAACCTAGACGGAGCCACGATGCCAGAAGCTGTCCCCGGTTCAGGTGTGATGGTCAACAGTGGTCGCTTCAATGGCACCCCTAGCAATGGCGAAAAAGGTCGCAAGAATCCCGCCATCAGCGCTGTGATTGATTGGCTGGCGGAGCAGGGCATCGGCTCTGAGTCGGTCAACTACCGCTTACGAGACTGGCTAATCAGCCGTCAGCGTTATTGGGGCAGCCCCATTCCCATGATTTACCGTCAGGATGGCACCATGGAGCCTGTTGCTGAGGTAGACTTACCCGTTGAGTTGCCCAGCGATGTTGAGTTTATGCCGACTGGTCGTAGCCCCTTGACCTATCATGAGCCATTCTTGAATACCGTTGATAGCCAAGGCAATCCCGCCCGCCGTGAAACCGACACGATGGATACCTTCATGTGTTCATCGTGGTATCAGTACCGCTATTTATCACCTGATTTTGCTCACGGGCCGTTTGCCCCTGAAGAGGCCGCCTATTGGTTGCCTGTCGATGTCTATACAGGTGGTGCCGAACATGCCACCATGCACCTGTTGTATACCCGCTTCTTTGCCAAGGCCATGCGCGACTTGGGCATGTTCGATGATGCCGCCGCTATCATGCAACAGCATGGACGCAGCCCCAACGCCTTGTTCGATGAGCCGATGTTGGCTCTACGCAACCAAGGGCAGGTCTTGGGTGCAGAACGCATCGGTGATTTCATTGTGGCAACGGGTGAATTTGATGAAACGGGCAAGCTGTTTGCCAGCCATGTCGAAGTCATTGACTCCGCCGCTGCACCCACCTCGGTTGAGAATGGCATCGCGGGCGAGTTGATGCGCCGCGTTGAGAATGTCTTGAGCATTGACTACAACGGGGAATGGGTCACAGTTGAGGTCTTGCCCGACGCTGAGGTTATCATACCCGCCATTGAAGGCGTGAATCGTGTTGAGCAATTGAAGCACCACTTGGACATTCAACGTATGTCCAAGAGCAAGGGCAATGTTGTCAACCCCGATGAGTTGGTTAGCCAATATGGTGCCGACAGTGTCCGCGCCTATTTGATGTTTGCCTTCGACTGGGAGAAGGGTGGCCCTTGGGACCCCAAAGGTATCCAAGGCGTGATTCGCTGGATTAACGACATCTGGGATATGGTGACCGCTGGCGCACCTGCTGGCCCCAGTAATCCTGCCGCCGAGCGTGTCATCCGCCGTAAGCTGCACCAAGCCATCGAAAAGGTCAGCAATGGTTTGGAGCGCTTTAGCTTCAATACCTCGGTTGCTGCCTTGATGACCCTACGCAATGACATTAAAACTGTCTTGCGCGATGGGGGCGTTGGTAGCGCGGTCTGGCATGAAGTCATGAACGGCATGTTGCGCTTGATGGCACCCTTCGCTCCTTTTGTGGCGGAGGAGTTGTGGGCCTGCTTGGGCTTCCCCTACAGCATCCATCAACAAGACTGGCCCGCCTATGACCCCGCTATTGCTGCCGAGGATGAGGTTGAGTTGGTCATTCAGATTAACGGCAAAGTGCGCGATAAGATTGTGGTACCTGCCGACATCAGCGAGGAAGATGCCAAAGCTGCCGCCTTAGCAACTGAAGGCGCTCAACGCTTTATGGAAGGCCAGACCCCCAAGAAAGTCATCTATATCCGCGCCCGTTACATGGTCAATATCGTGATTTAATGGGCTAGGCTAGGGCTGTTCATCATCAAGGTGAGCAGCCCTTAGTTTTTATTCGGGTGTGCCGAGCCAGCCCCGTCGCACGAAATACCACAACAGGCTCCCCGCGATACCGAACATCAGCAACATTACAAAGGGATAGCCCCAGTACCAATCCAGTTCGGGCATATTCAACGGTGACTTGCTGTGATTGAAGTTCATGCCATAGACCCCCGCGATAAAGGTTAGGGGGATAAAAATGGTGGAGATGACCGTCAGCACTCGCATCACCTCATTGGTACGATTACTGACCGTTGAGAGATAGACATCCATCAGGTCGGAGCCAAGTTCGCGGTATATCTCAATCAGTTCAATCACGCGCATCAGATGGTCATAGGCATCGCGCAGATAAATGCGGCTCTCCTCAGTGAAGGCGGGTGAGTCCAGCAACAGCGTGTGCAGGGTGCCTTGCATGGGCCAGATGGAGCGTCTTAACGCCAATATCTCGCGCTTGGTCTGGTGAATCTGGGTGATGTGGTTTTCAGAGGGGCGCTCAAGGACTTGTGTCTCTAATTCCTCAATCTTGTCCCCATAGACGTCCAACACAGGGAAATAAACATCAATCACCGCATCTAATAGCGCGTAAGCCAGATAGCTGGTGCCGCCACTACGAATTGGCCCTAAGTTGCGCCGGATGCGCTCCCGTGCTACCTCTAAGCAGTCTCCACCGGGGTTTTCTTGGAAAGTCAGCACATAATTTTTGCCCAAAAAGATACTGAGTTGCTCGGTATCAGGTGGGCTATCTGGCATCATCATACGGGCGATGATGAACAGGTAATTGTCGTACTGCTCAACCTTGGGGCGCTGCAAAGCATTACCAATATCTTCAATGACCAGCGGGTGCAGGTCAAAAATCGCGCCGATTTTCTGCACAATCTGGTGGTCATGTGAACCATCAACGTTAATCCACGTCACAGGCCATTTTTTCAAATAGACATGGATACCGGTTGGGTCACTCAGCACCTGTTCATCAAACCCATTTGGCCCATAACCCATGATTGAGATAACGGGCGGGGGTAATTCGGCAGCCCCGTTATGATGGGGGAGCCGTTCCGGTAAGCTTTGTACCTCAAGCGCATGTTTGCGTAGTGGGAACATCGCCTAGCTCATCAAATTGAAGACTAGCCCTGCTAAGGCCGCAAAATTTAGCAACACCAACAAAATCACCACCACGGGACTGCCGCCGCCAGATTTTTGCTTGGCCTTAGCCTTCACCTTGCTCTCAGCAGGCGCTTGGATTTCTTCGGGAATCATGGCGAAGAAGTCAGCGTATTCATCTTCTTCATCCTCATCCAAAAAGTCTCCGCTGAAGAATCGATCGCTTGATCTGGCTTGTTCGTCGTCGTCGTCATCATCATCGTCAAAACGGGAACGGGCAGGCGGGGGCGGTGTGGCGGGTTTGCTTGGCGCAGGTTTGGCTGGCTCGGATTTCTTCGCTTCTGGTTTCAGGTAGGTATCAGGGCTGGCGACGGCTCCTCCCCCCAAATCAGCTACATTGAAGGGCGATGTTTGCTCAAACCCAGCGTTCCCTGAAAACACACTGGCGCTCCCCATGCCTTCCCATCCTGCCGACCAATCAAGATTAGCAAGGGAGTCGTCTGTTTGCTGTGGGCTAGGGCTGGCAGGTGGTGTGGCGGGTGCAGAGTCGCCTTTACTGCCAAGGTTCAGGCCGTCAATCCAGTTATCTAGTTCTGAGCTACTGGGGCTGCCTACGTTCTGACCAGAGCCATGATACCCGCCACCGCTGCTCTGTCCCCACTCGACACTGGTGGCGGGGGCATCAGAGAACCAACCCGTATCGCTGCTGCTTTCTCCCCAAGGGGATTGGGATACAGGCGGTTGTTCTGAAGCGGCGGATGGTGGTGAGGGCGGTGGTGGGGGTGCTTCCCATGCCCCACTATCCCACGGTGATTTGGCGCTGCTGGCTTTAGAGGTGGCGGGTGGTGGGGTCGAAGCGGGTGGCTCTGGTGTACTGCCAACCCCCCATGAGTCGGTACTAGGGGCCGTATTCCCACCACCACCCCACGGATTGGGGTCAGTGCTAAGTGTATCGCCCCAACTGTTGCTACTGCGTCCACTCCCACTGGCTAAATCACCCCATGCCGCATCAACATTACCCCAAGGATCAGCGCTAGGCGGTGGGCTGGCTGGCGGGGTACTCGGCATTTTGCCAACACTGCTAGGCGCATCACCCAAGGGTGGTTTACCCTGTTTTTTACGCACCACATCAATCGCTTTGCGGGCTTGGGCGTTGGTCGGATTGATGGACAACACATTCTCTAGGCATAGCTCTTGTTCTTCGAGTGAATCAACCACCAAACTCAGATAGAGCCAGCCCTGTTCGTTGCGTTCATCAACATCAACTACTTTGGTAAGCAAATCGCGGGCTTGCGACTTCTTGCCATCTTTGTATGCCGCAATCGCTTTCTTGACCATATCTCCAGTATCAAGCATGACCCAGCCTCCGCATAAAAAATAAGGGGGAACCTCAACAGGCTCCCCCTTATCATACCACTACCAGCGTTTAGAACAAACCGACCACACGCCCATCTTCATCTAAATCGACGCTCATATAAGCGGGTTTAGACCCCAGACCGGGCATGGTTCGCATCTCACCCAACAGTGGGTAAATGAAGCCTGCGCCAACACTAGCGCGTACCTCACGCACTGAAACGGTGAAGCCCTTTGGACGGCCCTTTAGTGCCGGATCATGGCTGATGCTAAGGTGCGTCTTTGCCATACAAATCGGCAGATTACCAAAGCCATTTTTCTCATATTCAGCGATTTGCTTTTCTGCGGCTGGTTCATACGTTACACCATCGGCCCCATAGACCTCACGGGCGATAATCTCAATCTTGGTTTTGATAGACTCTTCGACATCATACAAGAAGCGGAAGTCGCTCGGCTGTTTGCAGGCGTCCACAACGGCCTCGGCAAGGCGGGTTGCGCCAGCACCACCATCGGCCCAATGGTCAGTCTCAACCGCAGCATAGGCACCTGCTTCAAGGGCCAAGCGCTTGACTAACTCCATCTCGGCGGGCGTGTCATTGCTGAACAGGTTGACCGCGACTACGACCGGTACCCCGAATTTCTTGGCGGTTTCGATATGGGCTACCATATTCTCGGCACCCTTCTCAACCAACTCAAGGTTTTCAGTGGTATAGGCAGAGTCGAGTGCCTTACCCGGTACTACACGCGGTCCGCCTCCGTGCATCTTCAGGGCGCGGATGGTCGCTACGAGTACCACACAACTGGGTGTCAAGCCACTGACGCGGCACTTGATGTTGAAGAATTTCTCCATCCCAATATCAGCACCGAAGCCGCTCTCGGTGACTACGTAGTCGCCCAAGCGCAAAGCCATTTGGTCAGCCAACACGCTACTATTGCCATGTGCGATATTGGCAAACGGCCCCGCATGGACAAAGGCGGGTTGCCCTTCCAGCGTTTGCAGCAAATTGGGCATAATAGCATCTTTCAACAGCACGGTCACTGCCCCCGCTACCTTGAGGTCTTCGAGTGTGATGGGCTTGCCAGATTTGCTGCTGCCAATCACCACACGCCCGACCCGTTCCCGCAGGTCTTGGAGGCTGGTGGTTAATGCCAAAATTGCCATCAACTCGCTCGCAACTGCAATATCATAGCCTGTTTGTCGCTCGAAGCCGTCTTCTTTTGGCCCCAAGCCGATAATGATGTTACGGAGGGCGCGGTCATTAATATCGACCACCCGCCGCCATGTAATCTTGTAGGGGTCAATATCAAGGCGTTCAAGGCCCATCTTCGCTAGTTTTTCATCAGTATTGTTATTTTCATGGTACCAGCGGGCATCAATCGCCGCCGCCACCAGATTATGGGCTGCGCTGATGGCGTGGATGTCGCCAGTCAGGTGTAGATTGAAATCTTCCATCGGGATAATCTGGCTATAGCCACCACCCGCTGCCCCACCTTTAATACCGAAGGTCGGCCCAAGGCTGGGTTGACGGATACACGCGATGGCATTATGACCGAGCAACCCGAGTGCTTGAGTCAAGCCAACGGTGGTGGTGGTTTTGCCTTCGCCCAAGGGGGTGGGGGTGATGGCGGTCACGTCAATGTATTTCCCTAGTGGGCGGTCTTGGAGGCCTTTAAGAACATCTAAATGCACTTTGGCCTTATATTTGCCATATAAATCAAGGTCATCTTCAGTTAAACCGAGTTTGGCAGCGATGTCGAGAATGGGGTGGAGCGTTGCTGCTTGTGCGATCTCAAGATCACTGGGGACTGATTTTTTGGTACTCATTGTTTACCTTTTGTAAATCAAATGAAACTTATACTTAAAGATTAGAAGTGAATCGCGTTATCGGCAAGTGAACAATGTCACGGATTGCGTTTGATAATCAGAATAGTCGCGTCATCGTCCAAGGGGCGTTCTTGGGTGAAGCGCTTAACTGCTATCCGAATCTTGGCATTAAGGTCGCTGGCGGCTAAGGCGCTATTTTGCACCACACAATCCAGCAGACGTGTCTCATCAAACTCCTCTTCAGCGTAGTTAATCGCCTCCGTGATGCCATCGGTATACACCGCCAATAGCTCACCTGCCTGAAGCGTTAATTGCCCTAGCTCATAATCGGCATCGGCAAAGACCCCCAACGCTGGCCCACTGGACTCAATAAGCTCCATCTGGCCTGCTTGGTTCAGGTAAATCGGCGGATTATGCCCGCCATTGCAATAGGCTATGATGCCTGTTTGCGGGTCTAAAATCCCATAAAACATGGTGACGAACAAGCTAGAGGTGCTATCTGACTTGAGTTGATTGTTAACGCGCTGGAGCAGTTCATCGGGAGGCAAATCACTGAGGGCCATCACCCGCAGCACGGTGCGCGAGAGGGCCATGAACAGCGAGGCTGGAATGCCTTTCCCGCACACATCGGCCACCACAAAGCCCAAGCGCTCATTGGGGAGGGGGATATAATCGAAGAAGTCGCCTGCTACCTCTTTGGCTGGCTCCCAACTGGCTGCAATATCCCAACCCTCAAGCTGAGGATTGGCATCCGGCAAGAAGCTCGTTTGAATGGTGCGGGCCGTCTCGACCTCTTGTTGCAGACGGGCCTGCTCAATGGTTTTGCGATGCAACCGCGCCCGCTCAATCGCCGCTACTGCTTGGTTGGCAAAGGTCGAAGCGATTTCAGCATGAGATTGGCGATAAAAACCCGGCTTGGCATGGTTCAGGCTTAGTTGACCGACCATCTGGTCACCGACTACCAAGGGTATCCCCATCCACGCCCGCACATTGGTTGTAAGGTTAATCTGAATCCAGCGCTTATCATCCAGCACATTCGGAATAAAGATGGGCTGGCGGTGGCGTACCATCTCCTGAATCAACGGGTTTTCATCAATTCTAAAGAGGGGTGTTTTAACAGGCACCGAGTCGGCATTGATACCGCGCACGGCCCCCACAACTAAACTCTCACCCTCAATCAGTAATATGGAGGCGATGTCAAAGGGGATGACCCGCTCAAACTGGTTGAGTATCAGTTGCAGCACTTCGTCCAAATCGAGTGCGCTATTGATGATAGCTGAGACCTCACGCAGGGTATCTGCCAGACGGCGCTTTTCTTGCTCTGAGGTCAACAACTGCGCGTTCTCAATGGCTATTGCAGCCTGTGAAGCCAGCACCGTCAGGATAATCTCATCCCGTCGCGTGAAGACCCCATCATCGCGCTTATTCAACATCTGGATGACGCCGATAATCTGCCCCTTAGCATTGAGCATAGGCGTGCCGAGCATGGTATGGGTTTGATAGCCCGATTGACGGTCAAAATTATGGGCAAAGCGTGGGTCGTCTTCGACGGACTTGATATTGACGGTCTCGCCTGTTTCGGCAATATATCCCGCGATGCCCTCACCCACTTTCAGCCGTATCTGGTCAAGGCGGCCCGTCTCATCCTGCAAAATTTTGGAATAAAGCTCTTGGGTGTCCTCATCAATTAGGTAGAGCGTGCCTCGGTCAGCGTTGATGACTTCCGTCAGCTTATCAATAATCAAATCCAAGAGGCTATCGACATGGCGCTCAATCAAAATGGCCCGTGCGACGGAATCCAATACCTGCAACTCATGTTCAATTTCTTCATCAAAATAAGGGGAGAGGGGGTTGGGGGTGCGTTTCTTGGTCATGGTCAGCAGTGTCCCATTGGTGTCATGGAAGGTGTAGTCCACACTATCCATCAAAGTTCGCATGAAGTGAACGCCCATCCCGCCATCAATACGGGTATCTACCGGAGCGCTGTAATCAAAGGGCTTGATGCTATTGGGGTCGAAGGGGTCGCCCCAGTCCTGTATCTCCACCCGTAGGCGGTCACCTTCATCCAGTATCCGCAACGCAAAATCACCATCGCCGCCCTTGTAGGCATGGTGAATCACGTTGGTGAGGGCTTCTTCAATGGAGAGTTCAACGTCAAAGTGGGTTTTCTCATCGAGGCCAAGTTCCGTGCTGACCTCGCGGAAAAACTGGTAAAACTTGCGGAGGCTGTCTTGAACAGCAGGTAAATGGATTTCGTAATGTTTGACCATGCCCCTAACTATACCGCAGGGGCATAGGCCGTGCTAACTAATTGAATAACTCCGCGACAAGTTCTGATATACTGCCCTGAATCGGCAGTAAAATATCCTCATCATTGGGGCCTTTGCGGATAAGTACACGGTCATAGCCAATCGTCTCATTGCGGATATTTTCTGATGGGATGTTCTGGGCGAGTAGTGCCAGATTGATAATATCTTGGAAGGTCGAATCGGTGCGGATATTGGCTTGGATGCTGTCCCAAATCGTGGGCGCTTGGTCAAGCAGGGCTGTTGCACCCCCGACCGACAACACCTTTTCCCGTATACCCAAAATCACTTCTTGCTGACGATTGGCACGGTCAATATCTCCACCCTCAGTGGCGCGGGTTCGTGCATATTCCAGCAGATGCTCGGCATTTAAATCTTGGCACCCCGCTGGAAAATAGACCGCTTTATAACCATAACTCCCATCGGGATAATCGGGGTCGTCAATCTCAGTCGGTGGACAGACCTCCACATCCCCAACGGCATTCACAACCGTGATAAACGAATCGAAGTTGACCAGCACATAGTAGTGAATCCGAATGCCCAGTAGCGTCTCAACTGCGAGTTTGGCAAAAGCTGGCCCGCCACCGGGGTATTGATTAACCTCGCCCACCACATTGGCATTATTGATTTTGCCCTCGCCCAAGCCACGCGGATAAGTCAAGTAAATGTCGCGTGGAATGGAGAGCATCACCCCGCTATTGTTGGCGGGCTTGAGGCTTAAAACCATCATGGTATCGGTGCGGAAGGGGCCAGTTTCGCCTTGGCGTTGGTCAATGCCTAGCAGCAGGATATTGACACGGCGCGGGTCTGTCCATCCGCTATCGGTATTTTCGACAACGGCGGTTGGTTCAGGGGTGACGGCTTCTGTCTCTACAGGAACCGGTGTGGCGCTATCGGTGGGCGTACTTGGCTCAGTGGTTGGGGTAAGGGTTGGTTGTTGGGTGGGGATGAGGACGGGTGGTTCATTTTCCAAGACCTTATCCGGCAATTCCGGCTCTTTGCGCCCGGTTAGCAAATCGAAAGTCTCCAGCCAATCGACGCCCGCGCTTAAAGGGGTAATTTCATTGACTTCGCGGGTGCGCTCACGGGTTTGGGTATAGCCGAAATAGCTACCCCCTGCGCCAATCAGCACCGCGATAATGACCCAAACTCCCAACGCCCATGACGGTAAACGCATAACCATCTCCTCAACTACCGTGCTTTGCAGGAGCGATTATAGCAGGTGGGGTGGGAGTCTGGGACGGTGATTCCCCCACGCTATCCGTTCAGGGTTACAATCAAGTCGTAGGGGCAATCGGTTAGGTTGATGACCTCACCAGTTGCGCTCATATACACGGTGTCTTCAATGCGGATGCCCCATTCCTTGCTGGGATAATACAGCCCCGGTTCAATCGTGACCACATCGCCTGCCTCAAATACCGATTCGTTGCTGGCGTATCCACTCATTCCCGGTGACTCATGGACATCCAAGCCGAGGCCATGCCCAATGCTATGGGTATAGCCTTCGTTGGTGCCGGGGTGCGAGTTGTGGGTGGGGTGGCCGTGTTCCTCAAAAATGCTATTGACCATATTTTGAATATCGCGGATGGGTTCACCGAGTGTCATGGCCTCCAATGATTGAGCGAAGGCGTGCATGACCACATGATAGGCTTCCTCGACCTCTTTGGGGGCATAGCCAATGCACCATGTCCGCGTCATATCATGGAAATAACCACCGCCCATGATGCGTGGGAATAGGTCAAAGATGATGGTTTGCCCCAAGCGCAATTGCTGCTCGGCTTCTCCGCGGCTGTGGGGCAGGGCCGCGTCATAGCCCTGTGAAAAGATAACCGTACCACCCACATCTTCCATGCCGTAATCCATCAGCTTATGCCACAGATAGCGCTTGACATCGCCAATGGTCAGCGGCTCCCCATCGCTATTGAAGACAAATTCACCCTCGGCGCGGTGCTGCGATAGCCACTCACGCACCTCGCGCATGGCGGCTCCTGAACGTTTGCCTGCTTCACGCAATTGCTCGATTTCATGGGCATCTTTGGTACGCCGCGCCACGCTAAAGATATTGGGGTCTTCATCCTCTACCAGTTCGATACGCTCCCCAAATAGCCGTTGGAAGCGGTTGAGCGTGCGCCATGTCCCCATTACTGAGGCTGTTCCATAAAAGGCCACCCGCCCGCTAATCTCAAATTTATCAAAAATGTTTGTCCAATACTCTTTAAAGACTTCTTCTTGCTTGCCTGCGTGCTTTTGCATGATGGTGAACAGGTCAAAGTCTTGCATGGTGTAGACGGTCAGGCCGCTTTTCTTGGCCTCATCAATCTCCATTGCGCTGACAATCAACACCGCCTCTTGCCCACGCTTCTTCACGACGGTGGCGCTGGCATGGGCGCTATTGGTCAAATAATTGCGGTCGGTGTTTTCGTTCTCACTTCCTATAATCACAAAAGCATCAATATCACGTTCTTGCATTAAACGGTCAAGGTCACTTTTCATGTTTATCCATCCTTATGACATTGAGTTTCAGTCTAGCTTAGATAAGTTAGCGCCTCTATTCGGGTTCATCATAGACCTCGCGCAACCGCAAGAATCCCTCAATGACCACCACCGCCAAGGCCAGCAGTAGGGCGATTGACCAATTCAGCACCCTCGGTATTTGGAGCCACGCGCAAGTGGTCACAAACAAGCCCACCCATAGCCCCTCGCGCAGAATAACTGTCTCTGGCACATTGGGGTTGGTGAAGCGGATATTCAGAAAACGAATAAAGGGCAGGCTGGTGCCAACGGCTGCAATGTACAGCAACACGAAGAACATCCAACGCGGGCCGGGTGTCGGCAGCACATTCTGGACAAGATAGACAAGACCACCCCATCCAATCAAAATCATAAACCCAGCAGCTAAATTAAGTCCGTAGTGACGATCGTGGATTGACATGGGTAGAATTATAGCAGCAGGCGTCAAAATGGTGTATTATATCGACCTGAAGTAGATGAAATTGAGGGTAAATTTTCGTATGGCTACAAATGCTACGACGTGGTTTTATGGTGAACCAGAAAAAGGCCGCCCCTATCTGATCGGGGAACGGCTGACCCATACCTTTTGGGCGAACCGCCTCGCGGATATTTATCTGCGCTGTACCCAAGCCGATGGCCCCTTCAAGGTCGAAGGTGAATGGCGCGGCATTCGCGTTGAGATGGAGTGGGAACCCAAAAAATATTTTAAACTGCTAACCAGTCAAGAAGACCAAGGCTTGATGGCCGTCTGTGCTGAGGTTTTAGGTTTCCGCCCTTCCATGTCTTATGTCAGTGACCGCAAGCATGTGGTGGAATGGTACCCCAACCGTGATGAGGCCCTAGCCCGTCTCAAGGAAATTCAGGGGCAACCCGGCTATACCAACGTCCGCAAGAGCGTGCGGTAATGCCTGAACTCAAGCAAGAGTTGCGGGTGCTGGATGCGTTTATTGAGCATTTCACGCCCTATATCTATGATGATGAGCTTTTCGGACAGGTGGATAACCGCTTACCCAAACTCACGGTAGGCGGTTTGCTGTTCCGCTTGCATCTGCTGGAAAGCCTGCATGATCACCTCAGCCCTGATGAGCAAGCCCAACTGCACGCCGCCCGCCAAAATTTTGAGAGCCTGCGTTATGAGTGGCTGGGCCATTACAAAGATAAGCTTCTCCAAGAAATGCGCTCCCGTATCCATTCCATTGAATGGTATTTGGAGGACTGCGGCACCAATCCAGCGGGTTGCGATGGTGGTTGGCCCAATGAGGCCGAGAAGCGCACCATTCTTGAGCATTTGCGCCTCGAAGCCATCGCCCTAGATGCCTTGCCCCGTGAGCTAAAATCTGACCTTAGTCAATTGGATACTCATCTGCGCCGCTACTATCGCACCAGTCAATTCATCTGGGATGAATCCTTGCAAGCGGCCTATCCCCAAGAACAATTCTGGTGGCTCTACGGACGCCCCAAGCCCCACGACTCCTAACCGCCCGATACCAAGGGCGGTTTTTTTAAGCTAAATTTAAGGTCAGTTGAGGCAGCGATAACTATTGTATCCTCTCTCTTATGTACAATCGTGGGAGCCATAGCGCTATAACCCAACAGAGGAGACTGGATATGAAGTTTATCTTTCGTATTGTGAGCTTGTCGCTCGTGATGCTACTCGGCGCGGCGGTGGTATCCGCGCAAGAGGGGGGCGATGTACCGCCCGTTGTCACCCCCGGTGATGTGATTGTTCTGCAAGGCCAAGTCACAGACACGACTGGTCAACCCCTTGCTGATGCTACCGTGTCCATTTGGCAAGCTGATGCCGAGGGCCGCACCTATGACGCTGCCGATGCCGATGCGACCTTCCAATATATCGGCACTGCGACCACCGACGCTGGCGGCTATTATGCCTTCTTGACCCTGATGCCTGCCGCGATTGCCCCCGACTCCGCCATGATTATGGTGCGGGTTGCAACCGATGGCCTCGACACCTTGACCACTGCCTTCTATTTGGACGCGGAAGCCGAGAACGAGATGAGTAGTCTGCCCGTTGTGATTCCCACCGAGATGAGCGACGCCGAGGGGCAACTGGTTATCGTGTTTGAGCAAGATATTATTGTGGCGACAGGTGACGGCACTCTTGAGCCAACCGTTGCCCTCACTGAAATCATGGATGAGCCGAGCGTCGATTTTGCGACATTTGACAATAACCTGACCAGCACCGCCGACGCGGACGAGACTATCACCCCAGTCATGGCGGCAACCGAAGCCTTGAGCGGACGTACCCTCTATCGCATCGTGCCAGAGCAATCCCAAGTCAGCTTTCAATTGGAGGAAGATCTGCGTGGCGCACGTGTCACGGTTCTTGGCGTGACCAATCAAGTGGCGGGCGACCTCATCATCGACTTCGATGACCCCTTCTTCTCCCAACTGGGCACCATCCGCATCAACGCCCGCACCTTGGCAACCGATAACGAGAGCCGCAACCGCGCCCTTCGCGCTCAAATTCTGCTTTCGTCTCAAGATGAATACGAGTTTATCGAGTTTGTGCCAACCTTCCTCAACGACATGCCTGCCTTTGTTGCTGTTGGCGAAACCTACACTTTCTCAGTGACGGGCAATCTAACCATCATTGGTGTCACCCAAGAGGTTACGTTTGATGCGACGGGTATGCTAGTGGCTCCCGACCAAGTATCTGGCACCGCCACTGCCACCGTCCGCTATGCCGATTGGGGCATTCGCATCCCGAATGTGCCGGGCGTCTCGAATGTCACCGAGGAAGCTATCTTGACCATCAACTTCATTGCCAATCAGGTTGAGCAATAGCCATGCCGCGCAACATTGTTGTACTCATTGTTGTTGCCGCTATCTCGATGGGGGTGGGGGCTGGCGCGGGTATTTTGGGCTATGTTTGGACAGTAGGGGGCAGTGGGGAGCCTAGCGCAACTATCAGCGCCCCGACGCTAGACATCAATGCCCGTCCGACGCTCAATCCCACCCAAGTGAACGTAATCCTTACCCAGTCGGCCCAACTGAAGACCCAAGTGGCTGACTTCGAAGCGACCATTGATGCTCTCTCAGCGGCAACACCCGCACCTTAACCCACAACAACAGCCGAGGGGGTATGACACAGCCCCCTCTGGTGCTTTAATTACACGCCGCGTAGTTGTCCGAGACAATCACATAGCCGCGCACATTACGGGCTACATTGCGCCCGGCAATCTCGGCGGTCACATTGATAAAGATGATATACATGCTGGTATCGAGGCCCGTGGTATCGGCGTAGACCGTCACCGTGTCCCCATCCCGCGCCGTTGTCGGCGTGACATCGACCTGCGGCCCACTCAGCGAAACAGCGGGGCTGATGGTTGCCGTAAAGCTTCCGGGATAGCCCGTATTCTGAATCTCGAACTCCCCAACCTTAACCACTCCCGGACAATTGACACCCACCTCAACCGTCATCGCATCCGCCACCAAGGTCATTTCAGGAATCGGCAACAATGGGCGACGTGTCATCGCGGCTACGCTATAGAAGGCGGTGGTGGCTTGTCCATCGGCCTTTAGCAATGCAAACCAGCGCATGTGATTGCAACGGGAAAGCGTCGTGAGGGAAAACATTGACCAATTCAGGTTCCACAGGAACATCGGCCCGACATAGGCCCAGTTGCGGTCGGCATAGTCAAAGGCCCGCACAATATAATCGGCTTGGGTTTGCCCATCGACCTGCATCCACGCAAATTCGCGGAAATCAGGGTCGCCCAGCCCACAACCGACCCCATCTTCTGCCGGATTGCGGAGCCAGCCAAACTCGGTTAACCAGATTTGCTTATGCCCAAGGTTATAGCGCACCATCAATTGGCGGATAAGTTCAACGCGCCGAAAATTGAGTTTATCGGCGGCGGGGGCATCTTCGGGTGGGGCGTTAAAGCCATAAGGGTGATAGCCGAATACATCAAAATAATCGCCTGCCCCGTTCTCAAACATATCGCGTGCAAACTCAAGGTCGCTAATGGCACGTCCATCGCCTGTGGTGGGAGCCGGAGCCAAGCCTGCTGAGACCACCGTCACTTGAGGGGCCACCGCCTTAATCTCAATATAGGCCACGCGCAGCATCTGGGTATATTCCCATGCGTTGGGGACAGAGTGCCATTCGATGCGGAGGTTGGGTTCATTATGTACTTCAATTGCATCGGCCCCTAGATTGACCACATCGCGGGTACGGTTCCGTACATCTAGTTTGAACTGCTCCCAGTTAGAAGGCCAAGGCAAATCCATGCGATAGAGGGTGTTTTTATTAGCGAATTGCGAGAGTTGGAATGGCTCGTAGACCTTGACCCAATCCATATTGAGTTGCTCGGCAGCCGTTGCCCCACCCGCGTAGGGCGCAACATGAATCCCATAGCCCAGATGCGGACGGGGGGTTGCTGCGGGCTGGGCTTGGGCGGCGGGTTCTTGCCAAAAACCTGCGCCAAGCGTGGCTACAACGAGTGTGATGAGGATGAGCCGTTTAATTGTCATGTCTCCAATTCTAGCCAAAATATTGATAAGTACGCAACCTACCCGTACAATGGCGCTAGTTGGAGGAGTATCTTCATGCTGGATGACAAAGTTTTTTGGCGACAACTGGCGGATAAGGGCTATGCACTACCGCCCAACCATACCACCGCCAGCCTCACCCCCTTTCTGCTCCAAACCCTTGGCTCACCTGACCCTGAATGGCGTGACGACATCGGCTATATGACCTTTGTGACATGGGTTGATGAAGGTCTCTATCCCACCGTCGAACTCCTTGCTTTAATTGACCCTCTGTTGGCTAATTTGAAAATTGGCCTTGGTGAACGTGGTACCGACTTGGTCTTGTTGCGCTCGTTCTCGGCCTTGTGGCTTTCGGTCATCGTCTATCAAGATAATGAGGAACCTTTCTTAGATGCCGAGACTATCCAGACCATTGCCGAGCGCACCATCGCCTATTTCCTTGCGGAGGTGGATGTGCGTGGTTATGTCGAGGGCAAGGGCTGGCTTCATGCGGTGGCCCATACAGGCGACCTTCTCAGTTTTTTGGCCCGTAGCCCGCATAGTGATGCTGCCCGCCTAACGGCCATTCTCGATGCAATCGGCGCGAAGCTAGGCCGGTTCCGTCCCGATGCCTACACGCATGCCGAAGACCAACGCCTCGCCAAAGTCGTCATCTCGGCCCTCAAACGCGAATTGCTGACGGCTGATTATTGGCAGGGCTGGCTTCAACGCTTGGTTGAGATTGCCAAGCAGGGCTATCCCGATGGCTTTACGCTTGACCGCTACTATACCTATCAAAATATCCGCGCATTCTTGCAAAGTGTTTATTTCAGTCTAGCTCTTGCCGAGTCGCCACTCCCATTAGGCGATACCCTGCAAGCCTCTATCAAGGAGGCCGTGCGTGCCTTTGGCTACTAAACGCCGCTTATGGCTAACGGTCGGGTTGTTATGGCTCTTGTGGGCCGTCCGCGCCCACAGCATTCTGGCTCTACCCATCTTTGTGGATGAAAGCCTCCACATGATGCGGGCGCAGGTCGTCTATGACTTCACCGACGCCAAGGCTTCTATCCTGCCCGCTAAACTGCTGCTGTATTATTATTTGGGCTTGTTCCGCCTCCAAGATGTGGGGGGGGCGTGGGTGGCCCGCCAAGCTGTCGCGCTTTTAGCACCGCTTGGTGCGGCCCTAACTTTGGCCCTGTCTCGCCAACTCTTTAAGCGCTGGTCGGCGGGCTTGCTGGCAATGATCTTCTATGGCCTAATGCCCTTTATGCTCTTTTTTGAGCGCATGGCTCTTGCTGATACCTTTGTCATGCTCTTTGGCCTTGCTTTTGCCCTGCTATCAGTGCGCCTTGCCCGCCAACCCTCGCCGCGTCATGCTGTTTATGCGGGGGTGGCCTTTGGTGTGGCGTTGCTGGCGAAGTTGACCGCTTTGCCTTGGGCGGCTTTGCCCTTGGTAGCAATGTGGTGCTTTGGACGGGTCTCATGGCGCAACTTGGTGATAGTAGGGGCGGTTTCTGGCCTCTTTCTGGTGCCGTCGGTGCTATATATGGCTTACCAAGAAATCAACCCACCCGACGCCAAGGTCGAATCCGTTGAGCAAGATTTATTCGTGCCATCCACCAACAGCCGTGTTGAGCAAATCCGTGCCAACGTCGAGACCTATGCCGAGGCCAGCCGCGCCCTTTTTTCATTACCATTTTTGCTGATACTCTTCGGGGCAGGGGCATGGCAATTCACCCGCACCCCACGCGCCGTTGGCTTTTTACTAACCTTCACCTTGATTCTGTGGGCTTTTATCACGCTCACTGCCGCCCGCCCCAGCACCCGCTATCTGGTGACAGGTGTGCCTGCCTTGTTGATTATTGCAGCAGCAGGCATGGATAGCCTCTTTCAACGCCCTCAGTGGCCCTATCGCTTGGCGTGGGGGATAGCCCTCAGCCTCTGCGGATTATGGGCGCTGTATGGGTTGAATTTCCTCACGACGGCATGGGATGACCCCGCCGAGTTGCCACTAGCTGAACGGGATATTTGGGAATATTATCAAAACTCGGCATCGGGCTATGGCCTGCGTGAGGCCGCCCATGACCTACCGAACCTAGACAAACTCGACCAGCATCTATCTGGAGCGCCTATCCCTGTAATTGGCTTTGTCGGGGCCTGCCATACCCTGCGTTGGTATCTACCCACCGATTCGGGGGTGCAGTTAGAATGCCCTTATTTTCGTTGGAAGCCTGAACTGGCTGAGACCATTCTTGCCGACTGGATGGCTCAAATCAACGCCGCTGGCACATGGTATGTTCTTGCCGACGATGAGCAACCGATGGATATTCTCAATATGCCCTTAACATGGGAGGAGTTGACCCGCTATCCACGCCCCCATGATGGTATCGGGATAACATTATTCCGAGTAAGGAAGTTAGACGATGGGTCTTGATGTAGAAATACGGGCTGCTACCCTAGACGACGCCGACGCCATTGCAGCGGTCAAGTATGGGGTATGGCCCAGCGAAAAAACTGAAGTGAACCAAATCCGTTCCGCTATGCAAGACGATGAGCATGTTGCCTTGGTCGCTGTGCGCTATGATGAAGTGGTCGCTTACCAAGATTGTTTTATCACGGTGGCTGCTGATGGTACCCGCCGTTGGGAACTCGACCAACTCGCCGTGCATCCTGACTATCAGCGTCAGCGCATCGGACGTGCTTTAGTAGTGGAGGCTACCAAGTTAGGACGTGACTACAACGCCACCCTCGCCCGTGCCTTGATTCAAGTCAGCAATATCGCCAGTCAGCGCACCTTTGCCCGCACCACCTATCAGACCGACCGAACCATCTATAGCTTACACATTGTCACCAATGCCCTTGAACATAGCGCCGTTGTGCCGCCTGATACCCACCTCATTCCGGTTAACACCTTCAGCTATCATGGTGTCTGGATTGAGGGCCAGTTTTCCCAAGAGGGGTTCTTGGCGGCTCGTTATCATCTACAAGGGGTAGCGGGAGCGCTCATCCCCGCCAATGACCACGACGCGCTTTATGCCGCCGCCAATGCGAGCTATCGTTTGGTTGCTAATTATCAATGGTGGGTCGCTCAACTGTGATGCACCGTCGTCGTTTATGGCTTGGCATGGGCTTACTATTGCTGGCTTTTGTGATTCGCGCCCATGCCATTCAAGCTTTGCCACCCTTTAATGATGAAAGCCTGCACATCCGCCGTGCTGAGGGCATCCTCATCGATCGTGACTTGAGCCTAACGCCCTTTAAGCTCTTGACTTATTATGTCATCGCCTTTTTTCGACCTGCACGCACTGAAGCCATCTTCTTAGGCCGCACGGGGATTGCCATGCTGTCGTTGGTGGGCTTATCGGCTACCTATGCCACCGCCCGCCTGCTCTTTGGACAACGCACGGCATGGTTGGCGCTTATCCTCGCTATCTGCTCGCCCTTCATGATATTTTTTGACCGCTTGGCCCTTGCCGACCCTTTGACCTCGGCTCTTGCCATGATGGTTGTCTGGCTGTCAGTGGTCATAGTGCGTCGCCCCGAAGCACGGTGGTCGATTCTCAATGGTGTTTTTATGGCGCTGGTCATTCTTGCTAAGACCATCGGTGCGCCCTTCTTAGCCTTGCCTGTGCTTGCCATTATTGCCTTTGGTGGCGCTACCCTGCCCACTGTTTGGAAGCCGCGCCCCTTGTGGCAATGGCTGATAACCCACCTCCAGCCCTACCGCCACCGTTTGCTCACCGCTTATGGCACCTTTGCCTTGTCTATGTCGCCCTTTGGCCTGCATGTCCTAGAGCGTACCCTGACGGGCCGCTATGTGATGCTGGTCAATAACAATCTGGTGTTGGGCTTGGCTGAAGACCGTCCTTTCCCTGAAGTCCTCGCCCGCAATCTTGGCACCCTTTGGGATGTCAACTGGATTCTGCATAGCCCTGCCTTGTGGGTGGTAATTCTGCTATCGGCTGTCTATACAAGCCGCCAGCGCCCCCATGCTGCGCTGTATCTGATTGGCAGCGTTCTGTTGGGTTGGTCGATGTCGGTGGTGCTAGGTGCCGAACTCTCGACACGCTACTTGACCCTTGGTATTTTGCCGATGCTGGTCATGCTGGCGGGTACTCTCAACTTGGTCATGACCCGTCTGCGCTATGGGCAAACGCTGGTCGTGATGGGGATAGGGGCATGGATAGCCCTTTTTGCCGCGCCTTTTATCTACCGCGCATGGACCGACCCCACCCAACTCTGGCTGCCCCCGCGTGACCGTTGGGAGTATTTTGCCAACTTCACCTCTGGCTATGGTTTGATGGATGCTGCCGATGATATTGAGCAATTGCCGCGCTCTGAACCGAGTGGGCGGGTTAATGTCTTCGGCTTGAATGGCTCCTGTCACCAAATCCGTCTCTATCTGCCCAACGCCGAACCCCAAGACGATGGCCCTGTTTGGCTCGAATGTCCCTTCTTTGGCTGGTATGGCGAGTTCTTGATGGATGTAGGGGCCGATATTCAAGAGCGCTTGCAGGTTGAGAGCCAAGTCTATTTGCTGGTTGAGCCAGAAATTCCCTATTTTGATGTCCACGACCTTGACCCCCTCTGGAATTGGCAAGAGGTCAAGCGTTACCAACGTCCCTTTGACGGCATGGAGATTATCCTCTACCATATCACGCCGTTGGAGGGTGAGGTGCCATGAAATCATCACGTAAACAATCGTTTGCCGATTTGCTGCCCATAGTTTTGTTGCTATGGGTCTATATCTTTTTGCGTTGGCATGACATCGCTGCCCATCATCCCTATTTCATTGATGAAATTCACCACATGCGACGGGCAAGGGCGGTCTGGACTCTCAGTGATCTGCATACCATGACCACTCCCGGTAAATTCCTGCTCTATTACTGGTTGGGAGCCTTCCAACTGCCCGTTTATCCTCCTTTGTGGCTGGTGCGGACCGGCGCTTCCATGCTGACCTTGCTCGGTGCAGCGGGTACCTATGCCTTCACGCGCACCCTGTTTGGCAAACGGGCGGCGTGGGTCGCCTTGGCACTGCTGGCAGTCTTCCCCTTTGTGCTATTCTATGAGCGCATGGCCTTGACCGACACCCTCGCGGGTTCCTTTGCGGTGATTATGGCATGGTGGAGCGTGATCGTCGCCCGTCGCCCCTCGTTGCATAATGCCACATGGCTGGGGGTGTGGGTTTGTGTGATGTTGGCCGCCAAAATTTTGACCTTCCCCATGTTGCTCATTCCCTTTATGGCAGTGGCGCTACTCGGCCCGCATCCTATTCAATTAGGCGTCTCGCTAAAATCGGAAATCCAGCGCATCGGGCGCGAGTATCAGCCTGCCATCCGTCGCGCTACGTGGATTATTAGTGGGGTGTGGGTACCCATCGTCGTTTTTTTCCAACTGCGAAAATTTATAGACCCCAACACCAAGGCCATTGTGGACGATTACCTCTATGGGGCCGCCCTTGACCCGAACCAAAACCAATATGTCAAGAATTTAGAGCGCGTCGGGCAGGCTTTATGGTATCTCTGGGGGCCGCTGCTGATTGGCTTGGCGGTAGTGGCGCTAGGCGTCATCTTTTGGCGGCGTTGGCGTTGGGGGGTGTTCTTTGTCGGGAGCATCTTACCGCTTTGGGCCTTTGTCTTTGTGGTGGCGGGTCAACTCAACTCGCGCTATTTGACGGTAGTGGCTCATCTGGTGGTGGCTTTGATTGCGGGTGGCCTTATTATGGCAGGTGATGTTCTCCAACAACGTCTCAGATGGCGTCGGGTGGCGTGGCTACCTGTTGGTATGCTCGGCATCTGGGGCCTTGTCTTTGCGCTGCCCTTTGCTTATACCAACATCACCGCCCCCACCAGCCTCGCCCTCCCTGACCGTGACAAGAGCGAATACTTCCGCAATTACACGGGCTATGCTTTGCCGGATGCCTTGGCCTATCTTGCCGCTGCTGAACCCATTTCCCAAGGGTCTGATGTTCCGGTAGTGGTGACTTTTGTGCGTGTGTGCGAATTTTTACCCTATCACATGCCAACGACTATGCACGATGACCTTCGCCTTATCTGCAAGCCTTCGACTGAGCAGGGTAGCTTTAGCAATCGTTATGATATGCTCAACACCGCCTTGGCAGAGTATGGCGCGGTCTATCTGATGGCTGAGGAGTATGAAACCAGCGACGGTTCGCCCATGTTTGACCCTGCACTCGCTAATGGCACTGCCCACTTCCTAACCCGTTATGAGCGCCCCTTTGATGGTGTGCCTGTCTTGGTCTATCGTATGGAGGCCAACTAATCATGAAACGATTTTCACAACTATTGCCTTTGGTTGGCTTGTTACTGGTCTTTTTCTATATTCGGGTTCACCATATCGAAAACCTGCTGTACTTTGTGGATGAACTTCGCCATATCGGGCGGGCACAGGTCGTCTGGAAATTTACCGATATTGACATCAGCACCACCCCGCATAAGTCACTCGTCTATTATTGGATGGGCTTGTTTGGCTTACCTGTCCATCTCCCCGGCTGGCTGGCTCGCACCTCGGTTGCGATTTTCACCATGTTGGGAGCCGCTGGCACCTATGCCCTAGGCCGTGAACTCTTCTCCAAGCGCGTCGGGGTGGTCTCATTGTTGGTCTTAAGCTTCTTCCCCTTCATGTATTTCTTTGACCGCATGGCACTCTCTGACCCGCTGGCTTCGGCTTTGTCGGTGATTGTGGCATGGTGGAGCGTGGTAACGGCTCGTCGCCCAACCCATGCCCGCAGTGTGACCCTCGGCCTGCTGATTACCTTCATGCTGATTGCCAAGATATTGACAGGACCATTGATTGTCTTGCCAATGCTGGCGGGAGCGCTTCTCAGCAAAAATAGTATCAACTTTAAACGACCCCTTAAGGCTGAACTGCTGCGCTTGTGGGGAATTTACAAGCCCCACCTGATTACCTTCCTTGGCATTATAGGTGTGATATGGGGCATCATCATGGGCTTTTATATCATCCGCGCTCGTTTCAGCAACGAACCCGCCTCGCCGATTGTCAACAGCTATCTCTATGACTCACGTGGCCCCGCGTATAACATGGGGCGCTTTATGGATACCTTGGAGCATTTCTGGGGCTGGCCCTTGGTTGCCCTTGCCTTACTGGCTATTGCAATCTTGGCTTATCGCAAGCCCTATCATGCTCTGTTCCTCTGGTTTGGTCCGGTCGTGCTATGGGGGGCGCTGCTTCTGGTGGCCCGTCAATTTACCACCCGTTATATCACTATTGCCGGACATCTGGCGGTAGTGGCGATGGTCGCAGGTCTATTTGAGCTAGTGACATGGTGGCACGGGCGCTCCTATCAGCGGGTGGCGTGGCTCCCCATTAGCCTATTGGTGTTATGGGTGGTCGGCTTTGGCGGCAATTTCTGGGGTACCCTGATTGATGACCCTCTCCAACTTGAATTGCCTGCCCGTGACCAGCACGAATACTTCCGCAATCAAACTGGTTATGGCCTGCGTGATGCTCTCTATGATGTCGCGGCTCGTCCTAATATCTCTGAAAACAGCGATGTTCCTGTTGTTGTGGGCATTGTCCGCAATTGCTCATTCCTGTTGCACCACATTCCCGAAGATTTACCCCTCAAGGTTGAATGTAGCGTCTACAGTTATCTACACCGCTATGAGTGGCCGCCCTTTGGGATGCGGATGCGCCACCTGCATCAAGTTCTCGACGCACAAGGCGAAGTCTATATGATTGTTGAGAATCTCTCCGAACTATATCCCATGCTTGATTATGAGATGCTAGGGGCCGATGCCGAGTTGCTCAAGGTCTATCATCGACCTTTCGGCGGAATTGATGTCGAAGTCTATCGCTTATTTCGCCAAAAACAGTATAGAATAGTCGGTTAAAATTCCTTAAAGGAGCCGATTGTTTATGAGCGATAAAACCTTGATTGTTTTGAATCCCCATGCCGGAGGTGGTCGCGCCGGACGCCTATGGACGGAAATCGAACCCCTGCTGTGGGAAGAACTAGGCGAGTTGGTGGTGGCGGTGACCCAAACCCCCGAAGATGTTGCCATCCACCTTGACAAAGCCCGCGACGCTGGCCTCACTCGTGTGGTCTCCATCGGCGGCGATGGCACCAATCACACCTTGGTTAATGCCATCCAACGACTGGCTGACACCAACCCCGATGCCCCTCGGATGACTTTTGCTCACTTGCCCATCGGCTCCGGTCAAGACTTTGCCCGCGCTGCCAAAATTCCCTATAACCCCCGCGATGCCGTCAAGTGGATTGCACATGGTACACCCCAGTCAATTGACCTCGGTCATGTACAATACAATGGGGACGAAAGCCGCCACTTCCTCAATATCGCCAGCGTTGGCGTCAGTGGCGAAGCCGACCGCCGCATGATGAATCCCCGCCGCAAACGCCTCCCCGGTGCCTTCAAACTCACTGCAATGGAGTCTTTTCTCTTTTACAAGCCCCGCCATACCAAGATTTGGCTGGATGGTGAGTTGTGGTATGACGATAAATCGTGGATTGTGGTGGTAGCAAATGGAGTCTACTTTGGGCACGGTATGGCAATTGCCCCCCATGCCCAGATTAACGACGGCTTGTTTGAGGTCTTGGTAGTCGAAAATGTTCCGCGTTGGCGCGTGATAAAGGCTTTTAACAGTGTCTATTCCGGCAAGCATCTTCTGCGTGATGATGTCCGCCATACCCGCGCTCATAGTGTGACCGTTGAAAGTCGGGATGGTAAACTAGATATTGACCTTGATGGTGAATATGCCAAAGGGGAACACTTGCAATTCACGCTCAAGGCTGGCGCGTTACAGATGTTAGTGGGTAACTAAACCAAGGAGGGTTATTATGATGAAGCGGTGTTTAGTTGGGGTTTTGATTTTGCTATTGACGGCGTGCGGCGGTGAAAAAGATAAGAATAACCCGCAACCAACGGTGGAACCTTCCGCAACATCTGCGCCGAGTATTGCCACCAATTACACTGGCCCGCTTCTGAACCCCATTGGTGAAGCTACTGATGAAGAAGCCTGCAAGGTCGATAGTGACTGTAATATCTTTGCTTCAGTTGAAATCGAAGGCGAAGCGCTGCCGCTGCCCCTTGTACCCCAAACTATTCTCGGTTTGTCTGTTGGGGTGCCTGAAAACTTTGAGTTTTTCATCGTCGGTAGTCAAGCGATTATGTCCACCCTCGACAACGAACAACACCCCGGCAATTTTCGGGTAACACTTCAATGGCTGGATGAGGCAGGGGTAGAGCGCTTGCTGGGTGGCTATACTCAACTTGATGAGGTCAACCGTGTTGATTACCAAACCGACACCCTCAGCGGTTATACCCTACCCAATGGCCCTGATAGCGAACTCGGTATGGTCGGTGTCTGGACGGCTCCTGATGGGCGCATACTGGTAACTGAGGGCTTTGTTGACCCCGGCTACTGGCCGCTCTATGCCGCCACCTTCCGCACCATGATAGACAGTATCACGCTGCCGTAGCCATTTTCTTCAGTAATGCCAGCGTCATTAAACAATCGCCAAGCGCACGATGGGCATTCGCTAAAGGGATGCCCTCGCGCTGGCAGGCCGCAGTCAATTTCTGGAAACGTGTCACACCTTTATAAACACTATAGGATCGCATCGCACAATACCATTCCATAGGGGTGAATTGGGGTTTCTTGGTACGTCGGCAAACCGCCCGCAAGATGTCCTGCTCAAAGGTATGGTTGTAGGCCACCACAATCTTCCCGTTGAGGAAGGTTTCTAGCTGCGGATAAATATCCTCAAAACTAGGCGCATCGACAACATCTTTGTCATAGATACCGTGAATCCGTGAAGCAACAAGAGGGATAGAATGCGTGGGTTTCACAAGGGTGTTGAGCAGAATCTCTCCATGATGGCTAACGACTGCGATTTCGACAATATCTACTTTGGGGTCATCGTTTAGCCCGGTGGTCTCAAGGTCTATAATTACGAAGCCATCATCAAATAGCGTGAACATGGGTTGTGCTTTCTAGCAAAGAAAAACGGACGGGTCTATTTACTATACCACGTCCGCTCGTTGACTGGGAGACCAGGACTCGAACCTGGACTGATGGATCCAAAGTCCACTGTTCTGCCGATTAAACTATCTCCCAAGATAGTGAGGGTATTCTAAAGGCTTTAATTTGAAATTGCAAGACCGATTTACCAACAAAAAAGGGGGCCACTTGCCCCCTTTTGCGGTACCGAGTCTCGCTTAGTTACTGGCGGGTTTGCAAGCTATAGATGATGGCGTCGTTGGTCACTTCAATGGCGGTAATACGCCCTTTACCATAATTTTGGCGGAAGTAGGCACGCCATGAGGTTGCAATTGCTGCGTTGATTTGCCCTACAAGAGCATCATCAGCCGGATTGCCATCCACCAAAATTTGCGTGACTGTCCACGTCACAATGCCGCTGTCTAAGCTGGGCGTTATGTTGACCGTGACTTCAAAGGGGTCTTGTTGACCAATCGTCATGGTGGCGGAGATGATGACTTGGCTCGGCTGCAAGTCAACAAAGATACTTTCAACGCTGCGGCGCGGTGTGTTTTGCACGATATACGACTCGTTGATTTGATCTTCGCTGACGGTGTAGGTATGGGTTTCGGGGTCATAGTTCCCTTCGCCATCGGGTGGTTGCCAATCTGAGAAATCGTAGGTATAGGTCATGTCGGTTTCGGTGATGACCAAGCGGGTCACATAACCTGTACCCGCTTGCTCTTTGATGTAATAGCGCCACGACGCCACAATAATGGCGTTAATCTGCGCTAACACTTCATCACTGGCGGGTTGTCCATTGACCAGCACCGCCGTCGCACTCCAGAAAACACGCCCATCGGTGATTTGGGGTACCAGCGTGGTCTGGGTGCTATAAGGGTCTTGATTAGGGACGGTAAGGGTGGCATAGATAACCGCTTGGCTCGGTTGTAAATCAACGCGCAGGTCGCTGATACTCCGACGCGGGTTGTTGGTAATCCGATAGCTGGAATTGATTTGGTTTTCGGTTATGGTCAAGGTGCGGGGTTGTGATTGGGCCGCTACGGGCAACACCCCAACGAGTAGCAGAGCAACGAGACTGGCAACTATCAATGAGCGTTTGATTGTTCGCATAGTGGTTTATCCTCCTAGCTAGTAGGATAGGTGAAGATTGTAATGTCCCTGTAAAATGGGTGTAAAAGCTTCACAAACGGGTTATTAGGGGTAGTTTTTGGGAAAGGCTGGGAGTATTGCTATCCGATGGCATGTAGAGACTTAGCGCATACCGGGCAGGGGGGCGACCTCAACCCGAAAGGCCGCCGCGTGCAAGTAGCTAATCACAAACATCGCCGCCCCACTGAGGAATCCAGCGATAGATAACCCAAATAGCAATATCAGCGCCAAGACAATAACCCGCACATTATCGACGTTAGCACTGGTGGTGGTGCTTTCAACACTGCCAGTCAAAATGCTCATTTCTGGATAAGCCTTCACCAGTTCGGCTTGATACTGTGAGGCAATTGTTGCCCCTGCCAATATTACCAAGAAGAAGGTAAAGACTGAGAACAGCACCAAGAGGATACTCACCACCCCCCAACGGCGGGCCACATTCGAGCGTCGGCGTCGGATATGGGCGGCCCCTGCGCCTTCCTCGTAAGGGTAGCCGTCTGGCTCAATCAAAATATAGACTGTATCGCGCCGAAAGCCCGACATTAGCAAAATAAACAAATACCATAATAGCCCCACGATACTCGATAGTCCGACCACCCACCAGAAAAAGGGGAGTGGTTTGCCATAGCTCATGACCGCCTCCATCGGTTGTTGACGGACAAGCTTATAGCCCCCATATTGATAGGCTTGAACGCGCTGTTGCAGCCAATAATTCGGCACTGCGTTGGAGGGGGCATAGGGCATCGCACCTGTTGGGGGGGCAGGCAGCATGGGTGGCGGTGTATAGGGTGCGGGCGGTATGGTGGGCGGGGCAGGCGGCGCAGCTTGCAAGCGCGGCTGGGTATCCATCGGGGGCAGGGGTGTTGGCTCTGGAACAGGTTGGGCAGGCATAGGCCGTGATGGGGTGCTGGTACTGATGACTGGCACCGGATTGGGTGGGGTGTCTTCTGTGTCAGCTATTGGCTCTTGAAACGTCACCAATGCATCCGCCACCACGGGATAAGGATGGGGCGGGGTATCCTCGAATGCAGGCGTTGACCCTTCTTGAATCTCAGGGTCAGGGATTGTTCCTGCCAATGATTTAGCTTCGTGCGGCACTAGATAGGTCGCATCTTGCTCGGCAGCTTGAATAGCCTCGTCAATATCGAAATCGCTGAGATTATTCAATACATCGCCAATTGTTTCAGCAGGCGCTTCAGCCCCTTCGCGGCGGTCATGTAGCTGCCCATCTTCGGTGACGCTCATCGCGTCTGGCGGCGGGGTAGCAGGCCGCAGATACATGACCTCAGCGGCTTCTTCTGAGTCATCGTCCTCTATCGGGGGCAGGTCGTCGCGCTTGGCTTCATCCACCGTGCATCACCATTGCATCTTGGAAGGGTCAAAGGAGTCATCTTCATCATTCGGCTTGTCTGATGGAGGTGGTGCGTCACTTCCATCAGCATCTATCTCGACCGCCCCTTGTATCTCAGCGGTTGGCTCCACCAGCCAATAATTATCCAGCCACTTCAACAGGTCATCGACCACATCCAGCGTAATACGGGCGGCGGCCTCGTGGCGGTCAGGTGAGAACGCATAGACTCGCGCAAAATGTTCGCGCACCACAAAGACCATATAATCGCTTTCCCAGCGCTTTTTTGTCCATAGGAAAGCGATTCCACTCTTGCGGCGCATCAAGTCCATCCAACGGCGTCGGTCGGCTTTGTTAATCGTGCCGATTTTGAAACGTAGCGAAAGCATGTTGTTGAGGGTGAAGATGGTCTCTAATAGGCCCGTCTGCAAATGCAGGTCAAAGGTAACAGTCGCGGAACCGTCTTGGGCTTTTAGGATAGCTGAGACGCGCCGTGTGTGGATGTCTGTCTTTTTGGGGTGAAAACTAATCCCACTGAGTAATGGCGCATGGTCGAAGCGCATCGCCAACTCTGTATCAAGGTCAATTTCCCCTGTGAAAAATTGCTGGAGGGTGATGGGAGCGCGGGTTTGGATGGTGCGCTGGTGGCCCGTTTCTTTGAGTTCAAGCGCTAATCGCTGGCGGTCGGCGTTGGTGATACGTTGGGTCAATTCGCGGGTCAGGCGAATCAATTCTTCCACCGGAATCTCATCATAGTCTTTATTGATTTCCGGCGCAGTTTTGGGCCTACTGGGTTGATGGGCTGGTTTGGCGGTGCTGCTGGGCTTGTCGGGTTTATCCGACATAATCGCTAACTTCCTTAAAGTCGCTATAATGGTTCCTAATAATTGAAGGAACCCTTATGGCTCTTGAAATCGAATGTAAGATTTATATCTCTAATGCAACGGAAATTCAACGTATCTTGGCGCAACGGGCAATTAGGGTCAAACCGCGTGTCTTTGAGCAAAATGTTCTCTATGATACGCCCGACCGTGAATTTGCGACTAATGATATTGTACTCCGTCTTCGTCAAGATGAACAAACACGCTTGACCTACAAAGGCCCGATGACTGTAGGTGCCAACGGTATTCGTCAACGTTTGGAACTTGAAACCAGCGTTGGTGATTTCTCAATTTTGGACGCTATTTTGCGGCATCTCGGCTTTGCGCGGGGCATGACCTACGAGAAATACCGCACCACTTACCAATGGCCTACTTTGCCCGATGCTGAGATAGTCCTTGATGAACTCCCTTTCGGTAATTTTTTAGAGATTGAGGGCGTACCGACTACCATTGAGACTATCCTTGCTGACCTTGGGTTAGGTGCTGTACCTATCATCCCCCGCAGTTATATCGCTTTGTTTAAGCGCGTTTGTGAACACTATCAATTGCCCTTTACCGATTTGACCTTTGCCAATTTTGCGGGCTGTGAAATCGACCCCGCAATTTTCCATGAATCATGATTTGCCCCTCGGTGGCTCTAATGCTACACTAAGTACCGTCAGGAGAACTCGGCCCAAGCCGGGAGGTAAAATGTTTAAGAAAACTTATCCCCTTATATTGAGTTTTATTTTTGTCGCACTGGTGATTGCGGGTTGTCGTGTGCGGTCAGCAGGCAAGGACAAAGAACCTACGCCGCGTAGTAATGTTGCGATCAATTACAATATCCAACAGACCCCCGGCACTGGACTCGACAGTATGAGTCCAACCCCAACCCCAACACTAATGATGTTGAGTCCAACCCCGACCGAAGGGTTTTCCCCCACCCCCTCTGAGTCGCCAACGCCGAGTGCAACGGTAACCTTCTCGGACTTTTTGACTCCCGGTCAGGGTGGGGTGGGCTTTACGGAGACACCCACGATGGAGTTGCCGCCTAGTTTGACACCGACGGCGTCTGCAACCATCTTTATGCTGCCATCTGCTTCTCCCACGTCAACCTTTACGGACACACCATCCCCAACGGCGACACCAACCGCAACCAATACCGACCTACCGACTATAACGCCATCCCCAACACCGTCGAATACCTTGACCCCCACGATGACGCCTAGTCTGACGCCCACGTTGCGCTTTACTTTGACCTTTACACCCTTCCCTCCCCCCACCATCACGCCTCTTGGTGTTTCCAGCAACGGTGGCATTGGTGGTGGTAGTGATACAGTGGCGAATGCCCCAACCCTAACGCCTTTGGCAGTTGCTCAAACAGGCCCCACCCCGAATACAAATCAACAAACGGCAACGGCCTATATTTTGCAGGCCTCATTGACCGCACAGGCCCAGCAAGGCACTTTCTTCCCAACCGCAACGGTTGATTTTTCGCAGAGTGGTGGGCAGATTGTCCCCACCTCGACCCCAACGGTGGCCCTGTATCCCGACTGTGAAGAATTTATCGATCCCGGTGAAACCCTCAGCCAGATTGCCCGCACGTATCTCATGGATATTGCGGTGATTGCGGCTGCTAACAACATCACCAATTACGACCATATCGAGGCGGGCGATTACATTATCATCCCCGGTTGCGGTCGTATCCCATCCCCAACCCCAACCGCCACCGCATTTACGGGTGATGGCTCTGGTGGTGTGGTGACTGGGCCGCCTGCCGAACTGGATAACACACTTGGCCCTGTTAGCTATACTGTCGTCGCTGGAGATACGTTGTATAAATTGTCGATTCAATTCAATGTCACCTTGGCCCAATTATGGAATGCTAATCCGACGGTGACCGACATCAATTTGCTGTCAATAGGGCAAACTTTAACCATTCCCAAGCGTACCCTTTTTGACACCCCAACTCCTACCCCAACCTTTACGGGGTAGGGGGTATCTGCTTATCTGCACTGACTGGCTCACATCTACCCGATGTGGGCCTCATTTTTTTAAGGAGAACCCATGTCAGACGATCAACTCATTGAAATTGAAATTGGCGATGAGATTATTTATGAGGGGCGCGTGGTCAATCTCCATGTGAAGCAGGTGCGCTTACCCAATGGTCAACCCGCCAAGCGAGAAATTATCTTGCACTCTGGCGCGGTGGCAGTGGTACCATTATTGCCTGATGGTCAAGTGATGTTGGTGCGCCAATACCGCAAGGCTGCTGACCGTGTTCTATTAGAGGTGCCCGCTGGAACCCTTGACCACAAGGGTGAAGCGCCAGAAGCCGCTGCTATCCGTGAACTGCGCGAAGAAATCGGCTACCGTGCCAATCAACTCACCTCCCTTGGTGGTATCTTTGTGGCTCCGGGCTATTCCACCGAGTATATCCATCTCTATCTTGCTCAAGACCTTGTGCATGACCCCTTGGCGGCAGATAGCGACGAATTTATCCACACCGTGACCATGCCCCTGACTGAGGCGCTTGCCAAAATCATGAGTGGCGAAATCGAAGACGCCAAGACCGTTAGCAGTTTGCTGATAGCTGCCCGTCGTTTTAGCTAATTCATACAATAGTTTTGGGGCCATCTTGTGCAAAACAACAGGAACAGAATGGGCTAACTCAGGGTAAAGTTATATCAACACAGCAAACTTCCGCAGGTAAAACTGCACATGGGGATGCAAATATTCGGTAGCCGCAAATGGGGGCTGGCTGCCGAATATTTGTTTTTTGGTCTATACTGCATTTTCAGATGTATAGATTTTTAGAAAGGGCCGCTTCCCATGTTTGGTTCTGCTGTACTAGATACCGCTGTTGGCTTAGTTTTTGTCTTCTTTGTGGTCAGCACCATCTGCTCCAATGTTTACACTATGATTAGCCGCATGATTAACACGCGTGGCAAGCTTCTCAGTCAAAGCCTTATCAAGCTGTTGGGGCCAGAAGTCTACGCTCAAGTGATGCGTCATCCCCTTATCCGCGAGAATCACATTAAACTCAAGCGCAAATTCATGTCCGTTTTCAAATCTGAGCTTGATTACGAGACCTTACCCGACTACATCGACCCCGACTTGTTTGCTCGCGCCCTTGCTGAAATTCTTGCTGAGGCGGGTTCCCTCTCCGATGCCACCAAGATGCTCCCCGGTGACTGGGGCAGTACCGTCGAGTATTGGATGGAACACCTCAAAGGTGGCAAATATGATGACTTGGTTCATCTGAAGGGTGATATTGAACGCTGGTTTAATGAGAAGATGGACGCGCTGACAACCCTGTTTAAGCGTCAGACCCAGTGGTTTATTTTAGCGATTGCTGTCGGTGTAACGCTGGTTTTCAATCTTAACGCGATTGCTATTGGCGAGACTCTTTGGAAAGCCCCTACCGTGCGCGATGCAGTTGTTGCATCTGCTTCTGAGCAGTTGCAAACCTCCCAAGAAGCTACTCCTGCGGGAGAAACTACTGATACCACGGCTGACCGCAATGCGGTTGAGATTTTTGAGGAAGAATTATCGACCTTGGGCCTTCCCGTTGGCTGGACTAAACAAGAACTGGCTCAGTTTGGCTTGCCTAAAGAGTTGGCAATGGCTAATGACCCAACCCGCTCTGTGCCAGAGCCGCTGGACCTGTTTATTGGCTGGGCAGCTATGGTTGGGGCAGCCATGTTCGGTGCCCCGTTCTGGTTTGATTTGCTACGGAAGATTGTTAGCTTCCAGAAGTGAGTGAATAACCTGCCACAATCAGTCCAACAGCTTTAACAGCGCTTAAATCCCCCCCTGCGATGGCAGTCACGGGTGCTTCATAGCTAATTGAGACCCCGGGCTGCCAAATGCCTTGATCTAGACCAGACACCGGAATGGCTGGAATGACACCCAGCAAATCTTCTTGGTTTTCTCCATACAAGATGAAATAAGCCACTTGGAGGGGCTGAGGGGTACGACTATTATTTAACGCTGTTCCCCGTACCATCTTGTTTTCTGGGTCGAGTTCTGCACTTGTTTCTGCTTCATGGTAGGGAGTATAGGTTCCGGGGTCGTTCAGGTCAGCAACAACGAGTGCCGAAATACCGTCATAATACTCACCAATGGGAAAGATGCCTTGTAGGGCAATGACCTGCCCCGATGGAATACTATTGAATGCACTGCTGATGCTAAAATCGCTTAAGCGTAAGTTGTCGGCGTCAATTGTGGAGAATGATACCGTGATTTGGCGTACAGGCGCATCATTGTCATTCCGCGCCAACAGACTCACATACAGTAAGTTACCTTGCGTAAAATAACTAGAGGCCAACACCGTAATATTATCTTTGGTGATAATCCCGCGTGTCATCGGTAAGCCAGCAATGTCAAGTCGTTCAACTTGACGGTCAGCAGGCTCCTCTCCATCGGTGGTTGGCGTGACAGTCGGTGCAACAGGCTGCGGTGGTGTATCTGTCTTGTTGTTATCTCCACCACAACTGGTCAACCATAAACTGACGAGGGTAATTAGAATCAGGCGTTTCATCATCAGCTAGTTTGTCTCTGGCGAGCCAATCGGGTTAGGGGTGAAACCAGAAATCCCCAATAATCCGCGATCCGTTTCCCATGGATAGACGATAAAAGCGTCGGTAATTGCTCCATAGAAATCTGGCTCGGCTTTACTAAAAAGCGAACGATAAGGATTGAAATGGAAAACACAAGTATGGGTAACAGCCCCTGCTGCCTCGGCACGGCTCTTGACAGCGGTGCTGGTGCGCCCACTGCCCCATACATCATCAACGGTTAATACCCGCCGTCCAGTCAATAAAGCATTGGTTGGGAACTGCAAAAAGCGAGGCCAGATTTTCATTTCTTCTTTTAGTAAAGGGTCTTCTGAAAAACTGACGGCTGCGGTGAGTACCTCGCTAATATCAAGGGCCTCAGCCAGCAAGCCGCCCGGCACAATCCCACCCCGTGTAATCAAAATCATCGCATCAAAACGACCCGCGCTACGGATTTGCGGTACCAATACGTCCACCAATTTATCCACGTCATCCCATGTCAGGATTTCGTGGCGGATAGGGCGTTGTTGTGCCATCTGTTTTCCTTAGCCTTCTACTTTGGCGGTTTCACCGTTCATGCCACCATCAATAACCCCATCTTGTAGGTCAAAGATAATGTCTTTGAGCCGATGGGGGCGGGCGATACCAGCAAAGCTGATTTCAGATGCACCACTACCAGCGGATTGAATCTGGATGAGGCCATAGCCTAAAAGTGTTCCTAAACCACCGGTACTAACGGTCACATCGGTGATTTGGGTGAGTTGTATCGAAGTTTCTTTACCCCCAACAATGTTCCCGGTACGCTGAATGACACGGCGGGTTGTAACAGTAATCTTATTCCGCCGCCATAAAACCCAATAATAGAGGCTTAAGGTGAAAATGGTGCGCCACCAGAACCCCAGTGTGCGCGTACTGCGCCGAAATTCTGCCACCACCTCTTCGCGTTGGTTGCCCATCTAGTCGCTCCTTATGGCTGATTTGATTCTTTTTTAAGTGTCTTCTTTTTACCCACCCCTGTCAAGAGCGTTATAATTAGCTTACAAAGCATAACGCTTTTTGGCTTTCCGATAAAAAATCTTAAGGAGAATCAGATGCTGCCAGATTTTCGCAACGAGCCTTTAACAGACTTCAGCAACCCTGCCAATCGCCAAGCCTTTGCCGAAGCGATTGACTATGTCCGTGCCAATTTGGGTCGCCAATACCCAATTGTCATCGGCGGCGAAGAACACTGGCCCGGCGAGACTTTTGACTCCATTAATCCTGCCCGCCCTGCCGAAGTCGTTGGCACCTTTGCCAAAGGCACTAAGGAATTGGCAGAAAAAGCGGTTCAGGTTGCTTATGACGCCTATCGCTCATGGCAATATACTCCCGCCTTTGAACGGGCACGTTATTTGCTCAAAGCCGCGTCAGAGATGCGCCGCCGCAAACATGAATTTTCAGCATGGATGGTCTTCGAGGTGGGCAAGAGTTGGGTAGAGGCTGATGCGGATACCGCTGAAGCCATCGACTTCCTTGAATACTACGCCCGCCAAATGATGCGCTTGGACAACGCCAGCAGCCTACTAGCCCCCTATGCCCCCGAACAACTTGACCTCCAATACATTGGCTTAGGCGTTGGGGTGGTTATTCCCCCTTGGAACTTTGCTAACGCTATCATGACGGGTATGACCTCGGCCTCTATTGTATCGGGTAATGGCGTTATCATGAAGCCTGCCAGCACCAGCCCCACCATCGCCTATAAGTTGGCGGAGTTGTTCTATGAGCAAGGCTTGCCAGCGGGTGTTCTCAACTTCCTACCCGGCCCCGGTAGCACCGTCGGTGACACGATGGTGGACCACCCCCTGACGCGCTATATCGCCTTCACAGGTTCCAAGGAAATCGGGATGCGGATTTTTGAGCGGGCCTCCAAAGTCCACCCCGGTCAGCTTTGGCTCAAACGCACTGTCCTAGAGATGGGTGGCAAGGATGCGGTGGTCGTGGATGAAACTGCCGACCTCGAAAGCGCTGCCCGTGACATTGTAGCCAGCGCCTTTGGCTTCCAAGGTCAAAAGTGTTCGGCAGGTAGTCGCGCCATCATTGTCCGCAATGTGTACGACGAAGTAGCAGGTCGTGTTGTTGAATTGACCGAGAAGTTGAGCGTGGGTGAAACCGACCAAGACCTCGGCATCTACATGGGGCCAGTCATCGACAAAAACGCCTTCCGCGACATCATGGAATACATCCGCATCGGGCGTGAGAATCACACCTTGTTGGCGGGTGGCAATGCCATAGAGACCGATACCAATGGCTATTTCATCCAACCCACTGTCTTTGGCGATGTCCCCGGTGACGCCAAGATTGCCCAAGAGGAGATCTTCGGCCCCGTTTTGGCAATGATTCCGGCCCAAAACTTTGATGATGCCCTCAACATTGCCAACAGTACCGAGTATGGTCTAACAGGTGCCTTGTTCTCCCGTGACCGTGACCGCTTGGAACGCGCCCGCCGCGAATTCCATGTCGGCAATCTCTATTTCAACCGCAAGTGTACAGGCGCACTGGTGGGGGTTCACCCCTTTGGTGGCTTCAACATGAGTGGTACCGATAGTAAGGCAGGCGGCCCAGACTACCTGCTCCTCTTTACCCAAGCCAAGAGCATCGCAGAACGCCTCTAAACGCATCTATTACCATCAACAGGGGGCCACCGTAGGCCCCTTGTTTGCGCTTTTTGCCGATTTGTGCCAATCTGAACCTACATTCAAGGAGTGAGGCCAATGGCTAACGAAAAAGAGCGCTTGCGTGAAGCACAGCAGTTAATTTTAGATAAGAAATACGAAGAGGCTCGCCAAATTCTAGTTGAACTGGGCGATAACCCGACTGCCCTGAAATGGCTAGATAAACTCAATGAACTCGTTCCCGCTGAATCGAGTGTCCCGCCGAGCATGGAAGCAACGATGTCTCTCAATACCACTGTGGAGTCGGTAGATTTAGGTAAATCCACATCCACCCCGCCCTTTGCTCTTGAGGAAAGTACACCACCTGCTACCCCGCCCGCATCTACACCACCGCCTACACCCGTATCGCCTCCGGTGACCCCGCCGCCCGATGTTATGAAGACCGAGATTGACCTTAACGCTGTTAATGTTGCCGCATCGACTTCTGGCATATCCCCGACACCCCCGCCGCCGTCTGCGTCAGTGAAGGTCGAGTCACCTGCACCCGCTCCCGCTGCATCACCAGAAATGCCGGATATGGTTGTCGAAGGCGGAGCAGGGCGCAAACTACCGAAGGTCAATATCAAGATGCCCGCCATCTCGCTTGAACCCAAAGAGATGCCACCTCTCTATCAAGAGACCGCCGAAGACGCTGATCGCTTCCAACAGGCTCAAAAGCTTATTGATGAAGCCAAGCAGAAATTGGCTGCCATCCCCGACCACCCCCGCGCCGCACGCTGGTCAAGCCGTCTTGAACACGTTGACCGCCCGATTCTGGTCGCCAACCGCTTCTTGACACCCCCCGCAGGTGCCAAGCCTTTGCAACGGGTGCGCCATGTCATTCAAGAAGCCCGCTCACCCCAGACCCGTCATGACCTCAAGCGTTGGCTCTTTAGCAGCAGCTACCGTCAATGGATGGGCGGCATGGCCGTTGTGGTGGGCGTGCTGGTGTTCTTGAGCTTTTTCTTCATGAGTTGGGTGGAGATGCCAGCCTCGATTGGTGGTGACAAGGCCAGTTTGACGCCTGCCTCTATTTGGACAGCCGCCAACGACGATTACCCTACCTTTGACCTCAAGAAGTTAAGTGAGGAAAATCGTGATGACCTTGGCTTTGGCGATATTCGGCTCATTGACCGTTTCTTGATCTTCATACCACTTTTCGGCATTGCACTTGCCGCGGTGGGAGTCTTGTATCTCATGAAGCGATTGGATACCCGTACTGCTGTCCTAGCTATTGCTGGGCTGCTCATCGTGATGGTATTGTTCTCTGCTTTTTGGAAGACGGTCAGTACCACAAATATTCGTGGCAAAGCTGACGACCTCTATGGCGACAATAATGACCAACTCGTTGATAACACCGTTGACCTATTCAAAGACAGTTACAGCACGGGCGAATATGCCCTCTATACCCGCCTTGGCTTGTTGATTGGGCTATTTGGCGCGGGTGTCTTGGCTGCTAATCAATTTGGCATTCTGGATAAGGATAAATCATAAAAGGGGACATCATGACCGCCGTCACTGCCCAACATCTTCGTGAAATCCCGATTTTCCAAGACCTTCCCCAAGACTTACTCAATAACTTGGCCCTACAGTGCCACCAAGTCGATATTCATGCAGGCGAATCATTGTTCCATCAGGGCGATGATTCGCCCGCCTTTTATCTCATTGAGGATGGTCAACTGCACGTCATCCGCCATTACGACACAGGCGAAGATATTGTCCTAGCAACCTTTAGCCCTTATGAAATCATCGGCGAGATGTCGATGTTTGCCCAAGAACCCCGCACGGTGAAGGTTGTCGCTGTTTCGGATTGTGTGCTGGTAGAAATTACCTACGCCGCTTTAACCACCCTCATGAACCAGCACCCTGCCATGACCATGACCATCTTAACCGTCCTTAGTAAGCGTCTCCATCGCGTCAACCTGCTGATGCACGAATTTGCCTTGGGTAGCCCAGAGGCACGTCTTGCCAACCTCGTCTTGTTGATGGCCGACAACGCCACAGGCCCGATCTCGATTAACGTCCGCCTGCAACAGATGGCGCGGGCCGCTGGTCTTGATATGGGAGCGCTGAATGCCATCCTCAATGAATGGGTTGGGAGAGGGTATATCACCCGTATTGGGAACCAATTGAGCCTAATGAACGTTGAAGCTATGGGTGAAATTGCGGGCAACGCTGCCCTCTAGTTGCGCGGTGTGTGGTTTTGCCTACAATGTTTAAGTCAGATGAGTTTATCATGAGGTGGAGATATGCTTCAAACACAGCACACATCCAATTTTAAATGGCGGGTATGGCTTGGCTTGGCTGTTCTCGTTGCTATCAATTTGGTGGTAGCCTTTGCTCTCACCAACACTCCCCAAGTCGCTTTGGCGCAAGATGGTGGCGGTCAACAAGACGACAAAGGGGTTGTTCCTGTTTTTGACTATTATCCCGAACCCTTTGCGGGTGGGGCGATGGCCTATTCACTCCGCGACCCTTGGGATAAAACCGACCTAACTTATTATTTTCATAATTGTCCCAGTCAGTTGGACTGTCAGCAAGCCCGTGAAGCCATCCGCCAATCTTTCCATAACTGGGAGTTGGTCTCGGCTCTTGTGTTCACCGAAGTTGCCGACGTATCCGAAGCCGATATTGAAGTGACATGGACGGATAACGACCCTGATGGCGTATTGGGTCAACCCGGTGGTGTCTTGGCTTACAACTACTTCCCCCGTTACGGTGGCGACATGTTCATTGACGACACTGAGCCATGGACGATTGGTGACCAAGGCGAGTTTGACCTGATTTTGGCTGCCACCCATGAAATCGGGCACGGTATCGGCCTTGACCACAGCGAGTTTACTGATGCCATCATGTATGCCTATGCTGGCTTCGCCAAAGCCATTGGCCCCGATGACATTGCTGCCATTCAATCACTCTACGGCCCACCTGCGGGACAAACCCCTTCGACAACTGACAATCCTTCTAATGTCGATGAGCCTGAAGGCAACATCCCAACTGCCTCTAATGAAAACGTCCAAGAGGTCGAGGGTAGCCTTGATAACAACACCTATTATGAAATTTGGACGCTCAATATTGAAGCAGGCACGACCGCTACTGTGACTATGCGGGCCACAGGTGGCAATCTGGACCCCTTGGTGGGTATCTTGACCGAAGACCTGTCCGAGGTGTTGGTAGAGAATGACAACTGGGTTGGCAAAGATGCCCGGGTGGTCTATACCTTTGCTGAGGCAGGTACCTTTAGTGTGGTTGCTACCCGCTATGGTCTCGAAAACGGTAGCACCTCTGGCACCTATAACTTGACTGCTGAGTTTAGCTCAACGGGTTCTGGCACCGACCCTACCAACAACAACGCTCCGCCCGCCCCTCTCAATATCGCGTGGCGTATCACCAATTTCTCGGAGACTGAACTCTGCAAGATTCACTTCAGTGGTACCGAGGATACCTCATGGGGGCCTGACCAGACCGAGGGTGACCCGCTAGAAAATGGCTTCTATTATCAGTGGGAGATTGAACCGGGGGTCTATGACGTACAGGTTTGGGATTGTTTTGGCAATAAGCTAGAGCAATACAACATTGATGCCTCGCGCCCCGTCGATGTCCAAATCTTTGCCAATCGCGTGTCGGTAGTACCCCTTGAAGACGGTGCCGAGACCCCATCGTCTACCACATTTGCGTGGCGGGTCTCAAACTACTCTGGCTTTGAACTCTGCAATATCTATTTCAATGCCGCAGCCGAGACCACATGGGGAGATGACAACCTTGATGAAGGCGAAGTCCTTAACCCGAACTTCTATTTCCAATGGCAATTAGAGCCGGGTACCTATGACATCCGCGTTGAGGATTGCGGGAGTGGCTTCTTGCAATTAGGCAGCATTGAACTCAATCAAGACCTTGAGATTGCGGTCTATCAAAACGAGATTGTCACCCGTCCGTTGCAGTAGCCGATAGCCATGCAAGCTAAAAGGGTCGAGACATGCGCTCGGCCCTTTTTTGTTGGGTTCATTCAGCGTTATTCAGCTTGGGGGAGGGCTTGGCGGACGTGCGTCAACCACCCATAACGGTCATCAATCTTGCCATTCACAATCCCGAAAAATTCTTTTTGGATGGCCTTGGTAACAGGGCCGGGCTTGCCTGCGCCAACGACAATCCCATCAACACTGCGGATTGGGGTAATCTCAGCGGCGGTGCCTGTCATAAAGACTTCATCCGCCATATAAAGCATTTCGCGCGGCATCACCTGCTGATGGATGGTCACGCCTAAATCATTGGCAATGGTCACCACCGAGTCGCGGGTAATCCCCAGCAAAATGCTGGCTGCTACAGGTGGAGTATAGATTTCTCCATCAATCACAAGGAACAGATTCTCACCTGCCCCTTCGGAGATATTGCCCTCAGCATCCAGTGCAATCCCCTCCGCATAGCCATGCCGACGGGCTTCCATTGAGATTTGTTGGTTATTGATATACTGACCACCAATCTTCGCCATGGTGCTGGAGGCTACCCGCCGCCAACTGGTGATAGCAACATCAACCCCCTCATCAATACCTTTTTCCCCAAGATATCGCCCCCAATTTACAGAGTAGACGGTTACTTGGGTCTTTTGGCCTGCCCCATTGAGACCCAGCGTCTCGCTGTCTCGAAAGGCCAATGGGCGGATATAGCAGGCATTGTGTTGATTGCGGTCAACCAATTCGATACAGGCTTGTTCAAGTTCTTCTTGGGTAAAAATCATCCCATCATCGAGACGGGCGACTTTGCAGCTAAACATGAAGCGACGCATATGGTCGGCTAAACGAAAGATGGCGGGGCCGTCGGGGGTCTCATAAGCGCGGATACCTTCAAACACCGTGCTGCCGTAGTTCAGGCCATGCACGCTTACATGCACCGTTGCTTGATCCCAAGGCACAAATTCGCCAGATAGCCATACCCATTCAGAAGCATTCTTGATCGCCATCGACAATCCTCTCTACACATTGAATTTTTAAGCGTAAAGCTGTAGTGACTTTAATTATATTTAAGATAGGCGTTTTAGGCAGCTTTGCCAATGACCGAATGTCATCAAATCTGAGGGGAAAATCATCAGGAGGAGGCCGCTGACCTCCCCCCTAGGTGGTGTCAGATTAGCGTTTATTCGCTAACTTCCACTGCATCTAACAAATCGTAAATTGACAGCAAGGCACGGGTTTGCAGCAGCGTGAGTTCATCGGTGTTGGTGCCATAGAAGGCTGTTGGGGTGCCTGTGACTTCCATTTCATCTGCCCATGCACCATTCGCCTCAAATTGCTCGGTTTTGGTGTTGCTCAGGCAGGTTTCAAATGCAGCGATATCGACATCAAGGCCGCTATCCGCCACTGCTGCGACGATATTATCGGCGGTATAGGCCGTTTGTGCGCCTTTGGTCTCATATTCACGAAAGAGCATCGTGTGCATATCCCAACCAAAGCCCTGTTCTGCTGCACAATACTGTGCAGTCCCCGCTGATTCAGAGAAGGGACCACCTACAAAGGTCAAAACACTGTAAGTCAGGCGGGCCTTGCCTGTCATCACATAATCCTGCACCAAGCGATCAAGGCTATGATTGAAGCTGGCACAATGACCACAGGAAAAATCCATGAACTCAACAATGACCATGGGAGCTTCGGGGTCACCAACTGTTAAGCTGCCATCTGCCTCAAAATTGGTTTGCATCTGGCTATTCAGCAATTCATGGTCAAGTGCCAAGGGTTCAACCGTCGTGCCAGCAATGACCTCTTCGTAGACGCTTCCCCAATCGGCGGTGTTATCGGTGTACAGAATTAAGAGGGCGACCCGCTTCTCACCGGGAGAAAAGCCAACTACAGTCGTCTTACCGCCTTCATTCTCAATGTCTAGCCGCCATGCTTCAGCGTCGCCAAGTGTGATTTCCACTAGGTTATCAGCGTCGGTATCCACAATATAGCGCATCATGTCCTCTAGCGTCTCAATATCGGGGGCGAATGAGCCGCTTTGCAGGCCAATAAAGCTCACATTTTGCGTTGGCTCAACGAGAACAAAATCAAAATTTGAGTCATTGATAAATCCCCAGCCGTCGGGATAGGGTAGGGTCAAGCCCGCTTCCGGCCATACGAAGGTATTGGTGAGTTCAGTATGAGGTTGGGCACTAGCAACACCAATGGTCACCACGCCAAGAGCCAGCACCACTGCCAGCATTTTTAAGATGTTCCGCATGAGGTTCTCCTTTGATTGAGTGAATTGAATTATAGCAGGTGCCCAAACAAAAAGACGGTAGACTAGCATGGGCGTGTCTACCGTCTACTAGAGGCCACTGAATCGGTCTAGCCACCTGCAATGCCTTTGACACGATCAAAATGAATATCCTCTATTATTGTTCGATCAAACACAAGACGCTTGAGTGGTTTCTGCTTTTTCTGCTGTGGTTGTTGCGTGTGTTTGGTGCCTTGCATAGCTGGCATACGGTGAGTGGATTGCTTAGACGCGCTCATCTTCATGTCCTCCATACAAATTGGCTAGTACCCCTACAATAGCGAAAAAAGATTAAATGCAGATGAGAACGCCGATATAGAATCGGCTTTTCTGCCACTCGCTGAAGGGCGCAAAGCGAGGTCTCTGCGTTTTCGTTGGTAATATGCTGTATTACAGAAACACGGTAACCCAGTGATAATTCAGTTTATCACGAGTAACCTCCCCCTTGCACTCAACGGAGACCGTGAATCCCCGTTGAGTAAGCTGCTTTAGTCGATTACCATCCCGAAGCGGCGAGTGGTCTCGTTGATACTCGTACCTGTAATTAATGTTGTCAAGTCATCGGTGGCGAAAGTTTCTGCAAAAGTCGTCAGATTAATTCCCGCAAATACCTGCGCCCGTACCTGTTCCCATTGCTCAACAGGCGCACCTCCGCCGATCAGCAGCGCGGTATCTTCATGCACCACCGCCACCAATGCCAAGCGTACCCCATCCAACTCTAGCCATGCTGACGCAGCAGGCATCCCTTCAGCCCATGCGAAACGTGTCAAAATCTCAATCTCTTCTTCAGGTAGTCCTGCAAAACGCAATAAAATCGTCTCGGCGGCGGCTGGGTCGCTGGCATCCACCCCAATCCCGCTAGGTGTTAACAACTGAGCGCGGACAAAGGGCGTTGCAAGGTCGCCAGCCAGCACTGCCTCCGCATCCGCCGTAGTTGGGGCCGCTACCACTACTTGTCCATTGGTGGCTTGCGCCCATGTGTTGCTATACTCAAATTGAACTTGTGTATCAAAGAGGGCAAGGGCCGCGCTATCAATGTAAAATTGAGCGCTACCTAGTAGGCTGGTGAGTGCAGGTTGAAACTCCTCCCATGCCGCGCTAGGGGTAATGGCCGCCAATACCATCGCATGGCGGGTCGCAGGTGACCGAAAGGCAATCGCCAGAATATGCTGGTCAGTGGCTGCGTCCACAAAGTTGACTTGAGTCGTGGTGGTGCCGCCGATACTTCCCGTAGTTGGAGCGGTGTCTGTGGGGAAGAGTATCGCTAAGAGCGCGTCAGGTTCCAAACTAGCGGTTGCTGGATAATAATAAAAAGCAATGGCTGGTTCTTCTGGCATATCGCCGTTGACTGCTTTAGTATAGCCATCTGGACTGCTGGTTAAGAATGAGACGCTTTCATAAACACCAGCTTGCCACTCGGCGGGATATTCAAGCGTGAGCGCTGCGGGTCGCCATGTAAAAATATGGGTTGCTGTCGCTGGTGCTTGGGCGCTAACTGGCATCAAGGCCACCAACAGCGCCAACAATAAACCGCCATGAATAAAACGCCGTACACTTTTCATGCGGGGGATGTCCTCCGATACGTTTTTATAGGTAGTCACAGTTTAACTTGAGTTCTCATGCTATGAAAGGGGTATAAACCGTATGGTTAAACAACGTTTACTTATCGTTATCCTGCTCATCCTTGGATTGGTGGTTGGCGGCCAAGCTTTAGCCCGTCCCACCGACCAAGCCACCACCACCCTCCGCATTGGTTACATTGGCAAATCCAACAGCGACCTTGCACGTGGGTTGCAGTTGGCGGTCAATGAAATCAACAGCGTGGGCGGGGTTGATGGCCCCAATGGTGTAACCTATGCCTTTGAGGTCATCTATTCTGACGTGGACTCCCCAGATGCCGTGCCAAGCGCAGTGCAAGCCCTTATCACCCAACAAGTGACCGCCATCTTTGGGCCAGATTCGATTGAGATGTTAACACCCAATATCGAGGCCTTATCCAGCGCTGCTGTTCCAATTCTAGCCGTCGTACCGGAAGCCGTCTTGCAAGGCCAAGACCCTAACTTCAACCTTTTTGGCTTGGTTGCTCCAGAGCGTGACTATGACAGTGCCTTGGCTCGTTATCTGCTCGGCAGCGCCAGCGCCACTTCAGTGGTCGTGGTGCAGGTTGGTCTCGATTTCAGCACCAACGTCGAGAGTTTCAACACGGCACTGACTCAACTTGGTAGCCAGCCCCTCCAGATTATTCAAGTTGCTAGCAGCAATGACATCCTTGGCAACATCCAGAATCTGCCCCAGACCAATCCATCTGCCGTCGTCATCTACAGCACCCCTGAAGATGCTGTCACTATCATGGGCGACCTGCGTAGTCGTGGCTATGGTGGACGTTTTGTCTATCGCAATGCCCAGCGCTCCCTTGATGTGGTCGGTTTTGATAGCCAATTGGTAGCGGGCGTCCTTGGTGCCGATACATGGACATTCGGCGCAAATGACCCGGTAGGTAGCCAATTCATTGCCAATTATGTGGGGCAATTTGGCGCGGCTCCCGGCGCACTATCCGTCGCCAGCTATGACTCGTTCTATGCCCTCAGCCGTGTGATTGCCAACGGTGGCCCTGCGCCCAATATCATCCGCCAACTTCTGCCCCAATTCAGTTCGCAAAATCTGGTGCGCGGCCCCATCAACCCCGCTTTCTATGGCAATCGCATCCTTTCGCGTACCGTCTTGGTCTACGAGTTGACAGGCTTCGGTGGCGCTCAGGCTGTTGCGGCCTATGATAATGGCATCCAACGTGCCGATTTTGGCGTGACGCCCGTCAACCCGCCTGTTGCCGCTACCACCCCAACCTTGGCTCCTACCTTTACGGCTAGTCCTGCTCCTAGCGCAACGCCTAGCGTGGTGACGGGTACCGTGACCTCAGCGGCCTTGAATGTGCGTTCAGGACCGGGGACTCAGTACGACCGCGTGTTCCAACTTGACCGAGGCGATCAAGTCACCATCTCTGGTCGTAATGGCGATTTCTCGTGGTATTTCATCCAGTACCAAGGGCAGGTCGGTTGGGCCACTGCTGAATTCCTCGACATCTTCGATCCGGGTAATCTGGTGGGCTTATTGCCGCTCATCCCTGACCCTGCTACGCCGACGCCTGCCCCAACCCAAGTGCCGCAAGATGCTGACTTAATTATCACCAGCGTCACCCTTTCACCGAGCCAACCCGTTGCAGGCGCACCCTTGACTGCCACTGTGACCGTCCGTAACCAAGGCGGTGCTGATGCCGGTGGCTTTGCGGTAGCGGCCAGTTTCCGCCCCGGTGAAATTTACTCGGCCCAAAATTTGGGTGGTTTGGCAGCAGGCCAATCGGTGACCACCACCCTCACCGCCACCATTATCCAAACGGGCTATGTCCCTGACCAAGCCTTTGTCGTGGATTTGAATAATGAAGTCTTTGAAGGCGCGGCTGGTGAGACCAACAACATCTACACGATGGCTTACAAGGTTGACCGTCAAGTCGCCATCTTGACCCAATCGGCTTTGGTGCCGGGTCAATCCCTCAACCTCTATGGCCCTAATGTGGACTTGAGTTGGGACGGTGGCACCTTGACGATGGTACCCGGTGCGGCCCGCATTGGCTTCGTTGTCGGTGAGACCTTCGAGACCGCCCACTATGGACAGGTAGCGACCTTTGCCACCAGCACCAATTATGGCAATCCCCAACCGGGCAATCTTTTCGCCGTTATCACCGAGGAGGGCTATTATGGCTTCCTGCGGATTGATAACCGCGATGGGGCCAACAACCTAACCGTTTCTTATCGTATTTATGTGCCTTAGCGCCGCTTGCTGAATCGACACTCCCCTTATCCGCGCAAGCGGGTAGGGGGAGTTTGTTTCCACTGACTTTTGCTTCCCCCCGAAAAGCGTTAGACTGTTAACAAATTTGACTAAAGAGGCTGTCGATGAAAGAAGCCCGTTATCAGGAAAACGGTTTTCAACTGGCGACCTACCAAAATCGCCGTCCAGACCCCTATACCCGCTGCGAGACTTGCGACCGCCCCATGCACCACATCGCCGCTATCCTTGATGAGTGGGGGGAGAATCACTCGTCGCTTATCCAATATTATTTTTGCTCCACCTGCGACATGATTCACCAGCAGACCACCCGCGAGGCTCCCGATGGTAGTACCACCCGCCGCCATTCCTTCCAACAGCCACCTGCTGAATTGCTGGTCGAGATTTTGGCGGTGGCCCGTCAACAGAACGGGCGCGGTGTGACCCTTATGACCATTAACCGCCGTTGGTGGGCACCCCATCGCTACCCTTTATTCCTTGGTAGTGAGATGGAAACTGAAGCCGACGAATCTGCTGCACCCAGCCATCGTCTCGAAGATGACCAAGCGCCCGGTATGATACCCCTCCCGCGCTATACACCCCTGCCAAAAGACTCGCGCAATCCTTTCATCTCGCGCCGCAAGTCTGGAGACGAGACCACAGAGAATGATGACACACCCGATAACGAAAACAGCGAGGCACCCTAGGTGGTGTCCCGCTGTTGAATTTATGCTGTCGAGTTGTGGGCGGGTGAATGCCTACTCGATTTCAACCTTGACCTTGGTAGAGGCTTCGGCTTTTTCGGCACCTTCTTCGCCTACCTCATCTTTGCGCCATTTTATCATCTGGTCGAGGTCGCCTTTGGCGGCATCAAACAGCGATTTGAACGCATCAATGAAAGCTTGACCAGCATTCTTGGTGTGTTCACGGAATTCTTTGGGCAGCAGGGATTCGAGCGCTTTGCCCAGTTCTTCGAGGGCGACCCGTTGATGATGCACGAAGTCCTTAAAGGCTTTGTCCATTGCTTCAGTTGTCTCCTGCTCTTCTTGGGTCATTTCTTCTTGTTGGACTTGTTCTTCAGACATGGAATTCCCTCCTATTTAGAGACCTATACGTGAGTTGTACCTTAAAAGTTGCACGTTAATAACCCAACTCCCGACTCACAATATTGAGTAAGGGTTGTTTTTCTAAATAACGCCTTAAATTATCTTCAAAAACGCTGGTGGCTTTCAGACGATAATCATCCATATTTCCCGCGATATGTGGGCTGATAATCAAGTTAGGTGCTTTCCACAGCGGATGGTCGTGCGGCAACGGTTCGGTAGCGAACACATCAAAGGCTGCCCCTGCAATTTGCCCCTCTTGCAACGCCGTCAATAGCTCGTTTTCATCCACAATGCCTCCACGTCCCACATTAATCAAAAAGGCACTGGGCTTCATAGCGTTAAACAGTGCTTTCCCGAAGCTCATGCGTGTTTTATCAGTGATGGGTAAGGTAATGACCACAAAGTCGCATTCTTTAATCATAAATCCGCTGGCTTCCGGTGGATAGAGGCGGTCATACATTTCGCCTTCAGCATCCCCAGTGCCGGGCAGGGTATAGCGATGGTCGGCGGGAGTCTTAACGTTACGCTTGGTCGCCAAGACAGTGGCCCCGAAAGCTTTACAGAGTCGCGCCACCTCGCGCCCAATCCGCCCATAACCTAATATCCCAACGGTGGATTTGCTGAGTTCTTGCGGCATAAATAGTTTGAAGCGCTCATCATGCCATTCTGCCCGTGTTTGATGCTGCATCATGCGCGGAATCCGATGCCCCAGCGCCAAAATCATCCCCAGTACATATTCCCCAATATTGCTGACATGGATACCGCTGCTGCTGGTTATCACAATCTCTGGATTGGCCTTAACAAACGGGTCATCCAGTACATTGTCTACCCCTGCAAACATGCTGTGAATCCATTTGACATTGGTCTTGGTGCTGGTGGGTGGGAGCGCCGTGCCTGTGAAGAGTACATCTACATTGCTCCATACCCTGTTTGGCACATCTTTGCCTTTGTCGGCAACATGCACCCGCAGCTTTACAAAGGGGCTGATTTGTCGGAGTCGGTCGAGGGTTTCGTCATCGAGTTTGAGGGTGATGAGTACCTCAAGTGCTTCAGTCATCTATTTCTTCCGCATCACTAATGATACAACGCCTATGCCCAATAGTATAACCTGTCCGAACAATAAATAGGGCAAAAGGTCGCGTAAATCACCAGTGGCGGTTGCTTCAAGGCCTTGTGAGGCGCGTGTTGGCGTTGATGAGGGGGCATCCTCAACCATTGTCGGTGCGGGTGAATCGATTGCTTGGGCGACCACCACTGCCGCTGTCGGTAACACAATCGGCACCTTAGTCGCTGGGGCGGGTGTTGTGGAGGCTGTTGCCGTCCATGTCGGTGTAAATGTCCATGTCACGGTGGGGGTAAAGGTTGGAATGGTTGGTGATGGGGTAAACGTCAAGGTTGGGGGGCGGCGCGTTGGCGGTGGCGCTTGTGGGACAGGCGGACTAGTGGGGTTTGGTGCAGGATTGTCGCTGGGTGGTTGTGGGGCGGGAGGTGCATCAACGCCTGTCCCATAGCCAAATACTAGCGTGAAGAAGGTGCCACGTTCACTAGCGGCCACCCCAATCCCAATCTCATTGTTGCGGCTGTTGGTCAACCCTGCATAATGCACCGCCGAGTTAATCCAAAAATTCCACGCATCGGCTGCCGTCGCCAGCGTTCCCCCATAGATATTCTCACTCACAAACTTGCCTGTATAGCCATTAGCCGCTGCTCGGCTGCTGGGGGTGGAACCGTTGCTCTCGGTATGGCTAATGTCGCCTGTGGATGCCATATACTCGCTATGCTGTTGAGCCGCCGCCCCCAGTGCCCCATTCAGTGCATACCCATGAATCCCTAATTGACCCCGCAAGGTGTTAATTTGATTGAGGAGCCATGTCTTGGCATCGCCTTGGGCGTGGGTGGGAGAAGGGGGTGGATAGAGCGCGAGTGCCACTAAAACCAATATCAGCAATTTTCTAGCCATCATGCCCATACTCTACACCTTAAAAGGCCAGAACAAAATAGGCGGCTTCCCAACGTTAGTGTATAATAACCATTTGTATAGCGGGAGATTGAACGATGAGCGATTGGCACACCCCAGATGGCGACGCCTTTGTAAATCGTGAGCAGTGGTTCACCCCACCCGATGCGATTTCTGAGCCGCCCGCCGAACCGGAAGCACCACCCCAAGACTTTGAACCGGGGCCAAACCCTGTCCGCCCCGGCGGATGGTATTCGCCCCAAGCCTCCTATGATTTTGCCCCTGCCGCCGCTTTAGGCGAGATTCTGGGCTGGGGTGAATTTTCAGCTCTTGAATTTAATCCAAGCGGCGTCGTGGCCCAGCCACAGCCTGAACCCCAAGCCGAACTGGAGCCGGAGCCGCAACTGTTAGAGCTGGAGGCTGAGGTATTACCCCCAGAAGAGGAATTAGAGGCGGTTGAACAGGAGTTCTTGGATGCCCCTCAAGTCGAAGGCGAGGTTCCACTGGGCTTTGCTGATGCACCATCTGTACCCTTATCAGCTAATCTGGATACTGGTTTCGGTGGTTTGCGGGACATTCCTATTGAAGAAGAGCCAGAACCTGAACCAGAGCCGCAGGGCCTTACGCTTGAAGAAGCCGCCCATCAACATGATACCGTCCAACCGCTTGAAGTCCCCGCCCAAGGTGTGGGTGGCCTCCAAGGGGCTACGGTGGTTGATCATCAAGTTGCCGTGTCATTGGATGCCAACGCCACCCATCTCTTGTCCGGTACTGCTAATGCCGAACCCCAAGTTCAAGCCAATCAACAACCGAGTCAGCCTATGTCTTCAAATGCTCAACGTTTTCGTGAAGTCGAACAATCCGTTCAATCGCTACGCCAGCAATTTGCCGAAGGCCGCATTACCCGTAGCCAATTAGAGGGCGAACTCCGCCGCTTGATGGTCTTAGATGACCAAGGCCGTTGGTGGACATTAGGGGTTGATAGCAGCCGTTGGTACCGCTATGATGGGCGCGAATGGATACCTGATACCCCACCCCAAACAGGCGCACAGCCACCGATTACACCTGATTATGTCCGCACTGAAACAGGTGTGCAGCCCCCCGTCGCGCCCCAACAATTCCGCCCTACTATTGGCGAAACCCAACCACCCACGCCTGCACCTAAGATTGCCCTTGATGAATACGGCATGCCTTTGCCTGCGAAGGTGCCTCAAGAAGACCCCGGCGCAACGATGGTCAATCTCAATGCCGCCACCTCCGACACGCCGCCCTATGAATATGAGCGCACTGCTCCCGGTATTGAGCGCCCCGGCCCCCATGACCCCCGTGAGGCCGCAACTATCATGCCCGGAAGCCAAGATGCCCGCACTATCTCGCCTGCTGAGGCTGCTGCTGCCGTTGCGCCCATGGTCGGTGGTGACCCCTATCAGCAAGAGAAAAACATGCCGAAGGACAACCAGCCCGTTGGCAAGCCTAAAATGGAGGGTGTTCAACCCGATTATAGTGAGGCTCTTGGTGGCGTCTTTACCCGTAGTGGCATGACCAAGATGGTTGTGTGGTCAAGCGTCGGCGGCACGGTCATTGTTTTAGGCATGACATTCTGTGTCCTAGTGGCAATGGTGATGTATTATTTCTCAGTGGTCAGCGACTACAGCGCCGCCATTGATGACCTACCCCAACGCGCTAGCACCTTCCAAACCACCACCATTTATGCCAGCGATGGTCAAACCGTCCTCGCGGAGTTCAATGACCCCAATCGTGGTGTGCGCCAAAAGGTTGCTCTTGAGGATATTTCGCCTTGGGCCATTCATGCCTTGGTCTCCACTGAAGATGAAACCTATTATGAGAACCCCGGCTTTAGTGTTTTTGCCATTTTGCGCTCGACTTATACCAACTTGACCAGTGCTGGCCCGCAATCGGGTGCCAGCACCATCACCCAGCAAATTGCCCGCCGCTTGTTGCTCAATGAGGAATTTGCGGCCCAAATCTCTGCCGAGCGCAAGGTCACCGAGATTGTTCTGGCGGCTGAGATTAGCCGCAAATACAGTAAAGACGAGATTTTGGAACTCTATTTTAATGAGATGAGCTTTGGTGGCTTTACTGTCGGTATTGAAGCTGCCTCCCAAGCCTATTTCAAAAAACCTGCTTCTGACCTCAATGTCTTTGAAGCGGCTTTGCTCATTGGGCAAGTCCAATCTCCGGGCGTCTATGACCCCTTCCAAAATCGTGAGGCCGCCCTCGGTCGTATGGAGACCGTGCTGCGCCTTATGGAGGAGGCCAATGGGGACGGCTGTATCCAGATGGAACACACCACCAATGTCTCTGGCTTCGATTTGAGCCAGCCCTTGTGTGTGACTGAATCTTATCTGGTTAATGAAGTCCCGCACCTCAAAGCCATTGTTGAGATTACCGACTTCACCCCGCCCATCCAAGAACTGAAATACGCCCACTTTGTCTATTGGGTGTGGGATCAGGTTCGCAGTCGCTATGGTGAAGACTATATCTATAACAATGGCTTGCGTGTCACCACCACCCTTGACCTGACCTTGCAAGAGACCGCCCAAACCCAAGTACGTGAGCAAGTAGCGACCTCGCGCAATGCAGGCATTAACGTCAATAATGGTTCATTGGTCAGCCTTGACCCCACCACTGGTGCCATCCTCGCAATGGTCGGGAGTGCTGATTTTAGCAACCAAGACATTGATGGTGAAGTTAATGTCGCTCTCAACCCCCGCCAACCCGGTTCCTCAATCAAGCCTTTGGTCTATCTCACGGCTTTTGAGGGCTATGTCGATGATACGGGAGTGTGGCAGTACTGGACACCTGCCACCGTCGTTTGGGATACTCAATCCAGTTGGGGTAGCTATACACCTGTGAACTACGACGGTGAATATCGCGGCCCGCGCTCAGTGCGTCTCTCGCTGGCGAACTCGCTCAACGTACCCGCTGTCAAAGCGATGGCTTTTGTCACACCAGAGCGCTTTACTGATGTTGCCAACCGCATGGGGGTTACGTTCCCCTTACAATCGCCAGTAACCGCTGGTTTACCGTCGGCCCTTGGCGCGGCGGAAGTACGCCTAATGGATATGGTCGCTGGTTACGCGGCCTTTGCTAATGGTGGCTTCTATAATCAACCCTTTGGCATTTATAGCATCCAGACCGCCAACGGTGAATACATCTTCGATTGGCAGACCGACCTTGACCCTGCCTATCAAACGGTTGACCCACGCTATGCCTTCCTCATCAACAGCATCTTGTCCGACAACCAAGCCCGCCGCGAGGAATTTGGCACCAACTACGCCCGCCTTGACTTGCCCGATGGTCGCCCCGCTGCGGTCAAGACGGGTACTACCAACGACAACCGTGATGCGTGGACAATCGGTTGGACGCCTCAAATCATCACCGCCGTCTGGATGGGCAATACGGTACCAAGTTCAATGGGTAATAGCGGCACCGGCTATAATCTGGCCTCACCTGTCTGGAATAAGGTCATGTGGCAATATGTGAGCAACCTCGATATTGCCCAATTCTCAATTCCCGCAGGTATTGAGCAGCGCACCGTCTGCCGTGACTCTGGCACCCAACTCCCCCAAAACAATGCCGAACTCTGCGGCCCCGGTGGTACCATCACCGATTACTTCTTGGTTGACCAGCCACCCCCACCCGGCGAAGAAAGCCTCTTCCAAGTGGTGATGGTCGATGCCTTTACCAATCGCATCGCCAACCAGTTTTGTCCCGATTACCAAGTCGAAAAATTCTTCTTGGTGGTCGATGACCCCACCGTTATCCCTTGGATTCGCAACACCGCCGCGGGCCAAACATGGGCGCAATCGCGTGACCTCGACCCGAATAGCCTTGATGGGGTTATGCCCACCGAATCGTGTACACCCGACCAACCCGCGCCGATTTCGCTGCTGACCTCGCCCTTTAATGGCATGACCATCAGCGGCCTAGCGACTTTCTACGGCACGGCAACGGTTCCCAGCTTCGATCATTACGAGATTCAGTACACGCCCGCCTCGGCCCCTGACCAATATCAAGTTATTCCGGGCCAGTCCTACCAGTTTGAGCAATCCGGTCAAGGGGCCGTGCTGGGGACATGGCCTACCAATTCCTTGTCCGATGGCGTCTACTTTATCCGTCTTGCCACCTTTAGCCAGACCGGAGCCGTCGCACTATCAGCCCCTGTCCAAGTGACCATCACCAATGCCGCACCCGCTGTGCCACAACCCGAAGCTAACGCGGCAGAGTCAGGGCAATGATTGGCACCATCCTCAACGTCATAACCGTCGCCATGGGTAGCACCCTCGGTCTACTCATTGGCGACCGTCTGCCCAAAAACACCCAAGACTCGGTCATCACGGGTCTTGGGTTGGTGACGTTGGTGGTTGGGATGCAAAACGCCTTCCTCTCTGGCAATATCATCATTCCCCTGATTAGCCTCGTTATCGGTGTCCTCATTGGCGAGTGGGTCAATGTTCAGCAGCGCTTGGATAACTTTGCGGGTTGGCTCCAGACCAAGGTCGGCGGCAAGGGGCCGGGTGGTCAACCCGATGGGGACATGAGCGACCGTGAGCGCTTCATCAATGGCTTTGTCACCGCCAGCCTTGTATTTTGCATTGGCCCCCTGACCTTTATCGGCTCACTGCAAGATGGCATGTCGGGCGATTATCAACTCTTGGCGATTAAGTCGGTCTTGGATGGCTTTGCATCACTGGCCTTTGCCGCCTCGTTGGGGGTGGGGGTGATGTTCTCAATTATCACGATTATTGTGCTGCAAGGTGGTCTTGCCGTGACAGGCTATTTCGCCGGAGCTATCATGACTGACCCCATGATTGACGAGATGACCGCCACCGGAGGCCTGCTGCTGATTGGCTTGAGCCTCATTTTGTTGGACATCAAAAAGCCACGCATTGCCAACTTCCTGCCCGCTCTGTTGATTGCACCGCTGCTGGTGGCTGTGGCAACTGCCCTTGGTATTGAGATTTACCCCAAATTCTAGGAACTCCCATGAATAAAATAACCTGTCGTGCTACCAGCAATATCGCTTTTACCAAATATTGGGGCCGCATCGACGACACCCTGCGCCTGCCCATGAACGGCTCAGTTTCCATGAACCTTGAGGCCGCCACCACCACGACCACTGTTGCCTTTGACCCTAGCCTTGAGGCCGACACCATCCACCCCAACAGCCTCTCCCTCAAGGATAAGCAGGCCGCCCGTGTCTTCGCCCAGCTTGACCGCATCCGCCAACGGGCTGACATCACCACCCGCGCATGGGTCGCCACCCACAACAACTTCCCGATGGGGGCGGGCATTGCCTCCTCAGCTTCAGGCTTTGCCGCATTGACCGTTGCTGCTGCTCATGCCGCTGGTCTTGACCTCACTGAGCGCGAGTTGACCATCTTGGCCCGCCAAGGCTCTGGCTCGGCCTGCCGTTCCATTCCAGCGGGCTTTGTCGAATGGCACTATGGCGAGACCGACGCCGCCTCTTATGCCGAGATGATAGCCCCGCCCGACCATTGGGACATTCACGACCTAATTGCCATCACCCAAAGCGAACACAAAACCGTTGGCTCGGCAGAGGGTAACGCTTTGGTGACGACCAGCCCTTTCAACTCCACCCGCGTCCAATTGGCCCAACAGAGCGTCGAGACCATTCGTGCTGGCATCCTCGCCCGTGATTGGACGGCCTTCGGTGAGGAAACTGAGCGCGAAGCCATCCGCCTGCACATGGTTGCCATGACCTCCGTGCCGCCTATTTTCTATTGGAAGCCTGTGACCCTTGCCATTATCCAAGCCGTGATAGCGTGGCGACAGGCTGGCCTCCAAGCCTATTACACCATCGACGCAGGGGCCAATGTGCATGTCCTTGCCCAAGCTGCCGATGCCGATACCGTTGCGGCGCGTTTGCGGGCCATTGAAGGTATCAGCGATGTGCTGCATAGCCTCGTGGGGCAGGGTGCCCGTTTACTTGAGGCGCATTTGTTTTAGCCACCATGAGCAAGTAATGAGGCCGCAGGGGACGGCTTCAAAAAAGCGCCGTTTCTTGGTATGATGAATAAGCTTAACATACATTCAAAAAATGGCAGGCCATGATAACCGACCACTTCAACCGACCCCTGCGCGACCTCCGTATCTCTGTCACTGACCGTTGCAATTTCCGCTGTCCCTACTGTATGCCCGAAGAGATTTTTGGTGAGCGCTTTCAATTCTTGCCCAAAGCGCAAATCCTCAGCTTTGAGGAGATTATCCGCACCGCCCGCGTGATGGTCGGCCTTGGTGTCAAGAAACTCCGCATCACAGGCGGCGAACCCCTCATGCGCCACTCCATTGAAGACCTCATCGCTGAACTGGTCAAGATTGAGGGCGTGGAAGACATCGCTATGACCACCAACGGCTATCTGCTGCCCCCAAAGGTCGATGCGCTCAAAGCGGCTGGCCTGCACCGCCTGACCATTAGCCTTGACTCGCTGGATGATGCTGTCTTCCAACGCATGAACGGGCGGCGTGCCTCTGTTGAGAAAGTGCTAGAAGGCGTTACGGCTGCCGAGCAAGCAGGTTTCTCCCCTCTGAAAATCAATTGTGTGGTGCAGCGTGGCATCAACGACCACACCATCGTGGACTTGGCCCGCTATTTCAAGGAGCGCGGTCATATCATGCGCTTCATCGAGTATATGGATGTAGGGACTATGAACGGTTGGCGCTTAGATGATGTGGTGCCCGCCAAAGAGATTGTGGCGCGTATCCATGCCGCCATGCCGCTGGAACCCCTTGACCGCAACTATCGCGGTGAAGTCGCGCTGCGCTATCGTTATCAGGATGGGGACGGCGAAATTGGCTTGATTGCCTCGGTGACGCAGCCTTTCTGTGGGGATTGCACCCGCCTGCGCCTCTCGCCTGAAGGTGAGTTGTTTACGTGCCTCTTTGCCACCCAAGGCACGGACTTGCGGGCCGTCTTACGCTCTGGTGCTACCGATGATGAACTTGTTGCCTTTCTGACCAACCTCTGGAGCCGTCGTGTTGACCGCTACTCCGAAGAGCGCACCGAAAACACCACCCCGCGTGACCACAAAGTCGAGATGTACCACATTGGCGGCTAGATTGGCCCACTAAAAAACCCCGCACAAGGCGAGGTTTTCAGTGTCGAAAGTTATGGGTTTTTTAGCGGTGCATCCGTTCCCAACGGCTCAACCACTTCCAGTTGGAGGTGTCGCGCTCGTTGCGGCGCACAATCTGGGAGGCCTGTTGACGGTTGACATGCTCGACTAAGGCCGCTGCAATGGCCGCCACTTGCTCCATATCCTCACTATATTCGGGTGCAAACTCAAAATGATGCTCCACAAACTCAGTGTCATAGTTGCCTGCAAGGAAGCGCTGGTTGTTGAGTAGGTGTTGGTGGAAGGGGATATTGGTCTTAATCCCCATGACCTTGTACTCATCCAATGCCCGCCGCATCCGAATGATGGCCTCAGCGCGGGTATCACCCCAACACACCAGCTTCGCCAGCATTGGGTCATAGTACGGGGTAATCTCATAGCCTTCGTAGATGCCGCTATCCAAACGCACCCCCGGCCCACTTGGTGCCAGATAGGTTGAAATTCGTCCCACCGATGGCATGAAGTTGTAATAGGGGTCTTCGGCATTGATACGGCATTCCAGCGCGTGGCCCTTGATTTGCAAGTCCTCTTGCTTAAAGCTGAGACGGCGTCCGCGTGCAACACGAATCTGCTCACGCACCAAGTCCACTCCTGTAATCAGTTCAGTGATGGGATGCTCAACTTGGATACGGGTATTCATCTCAAGGAAGTAATAATCACGGTCTTTCCCGACGAGGCATTCAATGGTACCCGCCCCAACGTAATGCACCGCTTTAGCAGCCGCAACCGCCATCGCGCCCATCTTTGCCCGCAGTTCATCGTTCATAATTGGGCTAGGGGCTTCCTCGACCAGTTTTTGGTGGCGGCGTTGAATGCTGCACTCGCGCTCAAAGAGGTGTACGGTATTGCCTTCGTGGTCGGCAAGGATTTGAAATTCGATATGGCGTGCGCCTTCGATCAGCTTCTCCAGATACACGCGCCCATCACCAAACGCAGACTCAGCCTCGCGCATGGCGGTCTCAACCGAGGCAGGTAGTTCTTCCATTGTGCGGACAATCCGCATACCTTTACCACCACCGCCCGCGATAGCCTTGACCATCAAGGGGAAGCCAATGGTGGGGGCAATTGCCAGCATTTCCTCTTTAGAAAGACCGGGGTCGGTACCGGGGACAACCCGCACACCCGCCTTTTTCATCGTTTCACGGGCCGCTTCTTTGTCGCCCATAATACGGATGGCTTCAGGAGGCGGGCCAATCCAAACCAGTCCTGCGTTAATCACGGCCTCGGCAAAATGGGTTCGCTCACTGAGGAAGCCATAGCCGGGGTGGATAGCATCGACCTTGGCGCGTTTAGCAACATCAAGCAATTTCTCAACCGAGAGGTAGCTTTCACGCGGGGCAGGCGGCCCAATATGATAGGCTTCATCGGCCTGCCGAACATGTAGCGACTCGCGGTCTGCATCTGAATACACCGACACGGTTCGGATACCAAGCTCACGGCAGGCGCGGATAATCCGCACCGCAATTTCGCCTCGGTTGGCAACCAACACCTTTTTGATATTAATAATCGGCATTTGTTCCATGTAGTTAATCCTTCGCTGTAGTCGCGGTAGTTGTCAGAAAATTTTTTAAAGTTGACAACAATGCTTGCGACCCAGATTATACCTTACATGGATGCGACTGGGTAATTTGTGCCGACTGATTATCTACACGAATCAGAATTCGATGGCACTGCGGGAGTAACGCCGCAAGGTCAGGGGCTGGTTCAACCGTCAAAATACTCAGCATTCGATAAAAATCCCAGACCCAGACCCATTGGCTGTTTTGGTGGGTACCTGACCATATGGTGCGGTTATCGGGGATATGCTCACTGCGTTGGAGGCTAAAGGCGTCCAACGCCAGCATCACTTTTTCATCCGCCGCAATCAAGCTAATTAGAATTTGTATCGAGGTTGGGGTTGGGATGGTGGGCTGATTGCTGCTTTTAAGGTAACGCTGTGGCCCACTGACCCCATAGCGGATATAGTTCTCGGTGCCAACCGTATCAAGGGATGCAAGAAACTGAACTTTATCGGTCATTCGGGTTGCCGCTGCCTTCGCACTATTGTTTCAACCAACGTACCAACCAACAGCCCACCCGCGACACCCAGCGGCATAGGCTGGATAATCATACCGATCACTATGCCTATCAGGGTACCAATGACCATGAGTTATTCTTCGTCAGAGTCTGTACCGCCATCGTCATAGCTGCGGTTGCTGGCATCGCGTAACCGATAGATAATCCGTCCCCGTTCAAGGTCATATTCGCTGAGTTCGATCCGTACACGGTCGCCCAGCAGAATCCGGATGTAATTCTTCCGCATCCGTCCTGAAAGATAGGCCAATACCTTATGGTTGTTATCCAGTTGTACAATGAATTGGGTATTGGGTAGCGCTTCGGTGACGGTACCTTCTACCAGAATTTTTGATGGATCGTTAGCTTTTGCCTTTTTCGTCATAGGGCCTCCTAGGGTTTATAAACAGATGATACAACCGATGGCAAATTCCCGTCAATATAAAACAAAAAGACGCAGGCTTGGGATAGGCTGCGTCTCAAGCGGATTTCGATAAAATCCACTAGTCTTGCATCAGCTTGCGCTGTTTACGACGAGCGCGACGGATGGCCTTTTTCTTTTGAATACGGCGCAGTTCGCTCTTGGACACATACCAGCGTTTACGGCGCACGGTACTCAAGATCCCATCTTTGGCGATTTGCTTACGGAAGCGCTTTAGCAACGCATCTTGGGTTTCGCCGGGTTTCAATTCGACGTATGGCACGCTTTCTCACCACCTTTCTATAATAAAACTAGAAAGCAGGCGATAGTCGCCTGCCATTGCAATCTTTACTACGATACAGACTCTTCGGCTAATTCTACAGAACCATGCCCGTTTTGACTAGGCTGAACCGTGATAGTCTCCACTTCGACTCCATGTTCGGTTGCCCAATTCTGCACCTCAGTATATGCTACCTCGCGCAGGCTTAGGCCCAAGCGTTGGCGGTCAGCTTCAATGCTGATAATCCGCAGCAACAACTCTTGATCGGGGTGAATCATATCGATGATGTTGTCATTGGCATTGGGGTCACCAATTTGGGTGCTGTGCAGCAAGGCCTCAATTCCCGGATCCAACCGCACAAAGGCCCCGTATTGTTCAACGCGGGTCACCTTGCCCAAAACCAATTGCCCAATATGATAGAGTTCATCAATTTGCGCCCAAGGATTGGTTTGCAGCCGCTTCAACGAGAGGCCGATGCGCTTGTCGTTTTCATCAAGGTGCATCACATAAACCTTCACCTTGTCTCCAACTGCCACAACTTCGCTGGGGTGTTGTACCCGATGCCATGCCAACTCGCTGATATGAATCAATCCATCAGCCCCGCCTAAGTCAACAAAAGCCCCAAAGTCACGTAGCCCAGAGACCACGCCCTCGCGGACATCCCCTTCTTGCAAGACATCCATCAATTGCTCTTTGATTTGGGTACGGTGTTCACGTAGCGCTTCTCGTTCAGAAAACACCAAGCGACGGCGTTTGCGGTTGACTTCGATTATTTTCACCGTCAGCTTCTTACCGACTAGCGCTTCCATCTGGCGCTGGCGGTCATCATCAGAAATCCCGCGTGGCACGCTCAATACATGGCTGGCAGGAATAAACCCACGCAGATTCCCAAAGGGCATAATCAATCCACCCTTGTTGGCCTCCAAAATCTTAGCCGTCCAAACATCATCGGCTTTCATCAATTGTTCGGCGCGTTCCCAATCTTCTGCTTGGATGGCTTGTGAAATTGACACCGCAAGGTTACCGCTACGGTCTTCCATCCGAGTAATCAGCACCGGAATTCGCTGCCCAACCTCAAAATGCACATGGTCACCCAACCGCTCGAGATCCCCTTTGGTCACAACCCCATCTTTTTTGAGGCCTACATCCACCAACATGCCTTGTTGGTCGATAGTCAAAATGGTTCCCGTAACAATATCGCCTTGTTCAGGCAGCCCTTGCTTAAAGGATTCTTCGAGTAAGGTCTCAAAATCCATCTCAGCGTCGTTTGAAGTTAGAACTTGTGGCATTCCAGAAATCCCCTAGAGACAACAAAAACGGCACAATGCCTACCGCTGGTGGCATCAGCCGCTACTATCTTGACGATAAAAAAGAACACGAGTAACAAAACTAGGTACAAAGAACTCTTATAGACGCACTAGGTGCGCTCTCCTTTTGTGTGGTGTGGTAAAGCAAACAGAAAACAACGACAGATACTTGTATCTGCTCTGTCGTTGCTCTGTTTTGGCTTTTAAGCCTCTGGTGCGTCAGCTTCTTCGCTGGTTTCGGCTTCTACTGGGGGGAGGCTGCTTTCTTCAACCACTTCTTCTGTGGTTGGCATCTCCTCGGCACCCGCTTCGCCTTCGGGGGCATTCTCTGTACCCCACCGTTGGGTAAATCCTACCCGCCGACGTTCTGGCTCTAGCCGACTAATACGGAGTTGGAGACGGTCACCCTTCTTCAAATAGCTATAGGGTTCCTTGAGGTTCCCGTCACCCATTTCACTGAGGTGCAGCAAGCCTTCCAATCCGTCATCAAGGGCAATGAATGCCCCAAAATCGACCACATTTGTTACATTACCTTCGACCAGCTGGCCTTCATAATAGCGGTCGTGGGCATGTTCCCATGGGTCTTCGAGTAGACGCTTGCGGCTAAGGGCAATACGGTTTGTATCGCGGTCAAGGTTGAGGATGAATACTTCGATTTCATCACCCACGCTGAGGACATCGCTGGGGTGATCAACGCGGTGCCACGCCAACTCAGACACATGAATCAAGCCATCGGCATCACCGATATTGACAAAGGCCCCAAAATCACGCAGGCCTGTCACCGTACCGCGCACAATCTTACCTTCATCCAAGGCTTCAAGCAGTTCGGCCTTGCGTTGGGCACGGATTTCACGTTGGGCTTCACGCTCTGAGAAAATCAGGCGGCGGCGTTCAGGGTTAACTTCAATAACTTTCACATACAGTGGCTCGGCATAAGGCCGTTTCAGCGCATCCAAGGACTCTTTGCGCTCGGAGCCTTGGGTTGTTGGGCTGACGGTAATCATGTGGGAAGCCGGAATAAATCCTTCAAGGCTATTCCACCGTACCAACACGCCACCCTTGTTATAGCCAATGACCTTGACCGGAACGACATCTTCCTTGTCCTTAAGGCTAGACGCCTCTTCCCAGTCATTTTGCTGCAAGCCCATGTTGATGCTAACAATCAGGTTACCATCTTTGTCGCGGGGTTGTAGGACAAAGACGGGCACCGTTTGACCGACTTTCAAAGAAGACAAATAGTCTGATGAAAGATGCTCAATATCTTTACTGGTAACAATCCCATCCTGCTTGGCACCCATGTCCACAATAATCTCATTGCGGTCAATTTGCAGAATGGTCGCTAAACGAATTTCTCCACGTCGGGGAGGATTATAATCGAACGATTGTTCAATTAACTGCTGAAACTCTTGTTCGGTGAGTTCGGCGTTTTGCTGATCCTTATTTTCGAGATTATCCATATATACCTCAGGAGCGATGTGTTATGTCCACACTTGGGACAAAACCAGATAGAGTGTACACTGATTGCGTTAATTAGTCAAAGGGCTGTGCAAACTACACAAAGGATGGGGTATCGTTGAATAACTACCAATCATGGCTTAGTTGGGACGAGCAAGCACAGCTAACTGAAGCTCTCCAGCGTCCCCTACCAGCCAGCTTGCGCCTCAATACTCTCAAAATCACCCCTGACATCGCTCGTCAGCGTTGGGGCTATGGTTGGCACATCGAGCCTATTCCCTTTTGTGAAGCGGGCTGGCAACTCACCGCCTACGATATGCCCCCCAGCCGTACCCTTGAATATCGCATGGGCTATTATTACATCCAAGACGCCGCCTCCATGCTCCCCGCCGAGGTCTTCAGCCCACATCGCGCTCCCCTTATCCTTGACCTTGCCGCTGCGCCGGGAGGCAAGACTACCCATCTTGTAGACCGCTTTCATGACCAAGGCTTTATTGTCGCCAATGACTCTAGCACCAAGCGCATCACGGCTCTCCGTTCCAACCTGCAAACATGGGGTGCAACGGGGATAATGCTTACGAATTATTCCGGTGAGCGCTTCGGCACATGGTTTCCCGAAACTTTTGATAAGGTGTTGCTCGACGCACCCTGTAGCGGGGATACCCTACGCGAGGACAAAGGCCGTAAGAAGCGTGAGGTCTCTGCAAAAGAGCAATCAGCCCTTGCCGAGCGCCAACTGGCTCTTGCCATTAGCGCCTTCCGAGCGCTCAAAGTCGGTGGCGAGTTGGTCTATGCCACCTGCACCCTTAACCCTACTGAAGATGAGGGTGTGCTGGATACTCTGCTCAAAACCTATCCCAACGCGGCCATTGTGGAGACTATCGACCACCTGCCTATCCAAGCGCCCGCCCTTGCCATTGAAGGCCATCATCCTAGCGTCCGCCATGCTTTGCGTCTGTGGCCTTATCTCTACCACACCTCTGGCTTTTTCACGGCCCGCATTCGCAAAACCGACCAAGTGCCATCCCATTATGAGCCGCCCCCTTATCAAGAACCGGATTGGCAACCCCTCAAACAAGCCGACCAATGGCAAGACGAACTCGCCCAACGCTATGGCTTTACCCAAGCCTTACCTACTCTCTGGCAAAAGGGGGAGCTAATATATGCCATTCCGAGTGAGTTATCCGAGGAGTTGATGGATGTGCCCAATATGGGGATGGGACTATTGGTGGGGCAGATGCAAGATGGGCAGATTATTCCTTCCCATGAATTGATTACCCGCTATGAACGCCAATTCACTGAGGGTCGCTTAACGATTAGCGAGGCTGATTGTCAAATTTGGTTGGAGGGGCGTGATTTGCGCCAGACCGTTGACGCGCCCAGTGGGGCCGTGATGTTGCTCGAAGATGAGCAGGGGCGTTTTGTTGGGCGCGGCAAAGTCTTGCGTGACCGTATCCGTAACCTCTTGCCGAAGCGGGTTACGTAGTCCAATACACAATTCCATCTTGGCATTGGCGCTGGATTTTCTGCTCTTGCTCTAGCAAGTCCACATGCCCCAACACCTCTGAGATGGCGAGGAATTTCTCCTCTGGCCGGACATGCGAGAACAACCTTTCGGTCAGTTCCCATAAATTGATTGGGCCATCTTCAATATAGCTGAGTATCTTATCGGCCCGCTGATGATGAAAGCCAATCCGTTTGGCAACCAGTTCTGGTATGGCGGTCACAGGTTCCCCATGTCCAGAGTAAGCAATCTGAATGGGCAAAGCTGCAATCCGTTGTAGGTGTTCGATGTACTCTACCAAGCGGCGCGGACGAGGGGCATCGGGTTGGGGCGCTGGCTCAATCAAGGGGTTAGAGCTTATCTTCAAAATCAGATGGTCAGATGCCATCAGGGTCTCGGTCTGCGGGTCATACAAGCAGATGAGGTCGCCCGCATGACCGGGAGTATGATAAACCTGCCATGTGGTGCCACCCGCCACCACCGTATCGCTTTCCTTGAGTGCTTGTGCATGGGGCAGGGGCAAGTTGCCAAATTGGTCTACCCAATGGCTGACCTTATCCACTAGCTGAATAACGTCCGCTGGCACTCCGCCCTCCACACATACCTGATGAAAAAATGAAAGGTCATGGATACGCGCTTCATCAGGTGTATAGAGGAAGCGCAGCGTGTATTCATGCGCCAACAACGCCGCGCCTGATTCTTCAATCACGCATTTAGTCAAGCCGATGTGGTCAGTATGATGATGGGTGATGATAAGCTGTTCAATATCAGCCAGTCGGTAGCCAAGGCCCGCCAGCCCCTCAATGAGCGCGGCCTCGGCTTCCGCAGTACGTGGCCCACAGTCTACCAGCGTAAGGGGGTCGCCCTCAAGCAGGTAAACGTTGACCGGACCAACGTAAAACGGTGTTGGTATTGGGATTTGATGGATGTTCATGACTCCGTTGGGCGGTTAGCGATGATGACGTTCCATGTGCCTGCTTGCACAACTTCGCCTTGCTGGTTGATGACTTCAATTGCCATCACAACCATCCCACCGTTAGCCCCCGGTAGCTCCCGTTTCTTACTGATTTTTAGCTCTGTCCGAATGGTGTCCCCAATGTAGACCGGAGCGCGGAATTTCCACTCTAAGCCAGAGAATGCGACAATCGAATGGGCGAGTAGTCCTGTTAAATACGCCTGCCCAGTGGCGATTGCCAATCCCAACACCCCATGCGCCACCCGTTTGCCAAAATGGGTAACGGCGGCGTGTTCGGCGTCTACATGAATCGGGTTATAATCGCCCGAAACACCTGCAAAATTGACAATATCGGCCTCCGTGATAGTGCGGCCTTGTGTAGCGATAACGTGTCCGACCTCTAAATCTTCAAAATAGAGTCTTCCCGACATCTATCCCTTCCAATCAATACGGTACTAAGCGGTTAACTTCGGTTTTAAACTGATCCAGATGGACTGGTTTAGCGAGGTAGCCGTCGGCCCCCAAATCAACAGCGAGTTTCGCACCCTTGGGGTGAGCGCTGACAACCAAAACCTTAGTATTGGCGAGCGATGGGGTACTCCGGATAATGCCTAAGACCATATCCCCAGACGCCATCGGCATCATCAAATCTAAGATGATTAAATCAGGCAAGAAGGTTTGGGCGATTTCAAGGGCCTCTGCCCCATCATGTGCCTTCAACACCTCGTGCCCAGAATGGCGCAGGAATAGGTTCCAAACGTCAAGCATTTCATTTTCGTCATCAACGAGCAATATTTTCGCCATGAGTTGCGTTTCCCTAAGACTATACGCTTCTCCCTATTGTAGCGCTACCTGTACAGATCGCCAACTTGCATCCATCATTGAGTTGGTTATGCTGGTATGTAAAACACAGGGAGTAACGGGATGACCATAAGTCAACTCATCTCAATCATGGCGGGGATGATTGGGTTTCCAATTGCGCTGGGAATGATTCTGAATGTCTTGGTTCAACCACGCCGCGAACTGATCAACTGGGTGTTTACACTTTTTGCCCTATTGGTCGCATTGTGGGCGCTATTGACTCTATCACGCAATGCCCCCGGCGTGCGTGAGTTAAGCGACCGTGCCATTTATTTTTATTCACTAACCACCGTTCTTTTTGCCCTCATTGCTGTCTATTGCGATTTTGTCATTGTCTTTTGCGACCTTAGCGGCCCTAACATCCGCCGCCTTGCTATTGGTCTTGGCCTCTATATTGCTTTCGCTACCCTTGCAATCTGGACTAACTTGGCTTTTGCTTATCAAGCCGGGGAGCCGTGGTCAATTCGGCCTTTAGGTTACGTGTTGGTCTTGGGCGGGGTTACGATTTTAGGTATTGCCTATTATTTACTGACGCTTGCCCCAAAAGACCGTCGTCAAGCCCTTACCACACCCACCCTTCTTTTCCTTGCTGCGACTGTTGTAAACATGATTCCGGTCTTTTCAACCACCGCTGTCGATTCCATACTCGGTATTATTATCATGCTCATCCTAGGCCGACAGGTCATGCGTTTCCAACTCTTTAACCCCCTTGAGGAAATGAATGCTCTTCTCCAAGAGGCCAACTTGATTCTGCGTGAGACCAACACTGACCTCTTCGACCAAAAGGCCAAAATTGAGGCTCTCAATAAAGAACTGGAGACCGCCAATCGCTACAAGAGCGAGTTTCTTGCCAATATGAGCCACGAACTCCGCACCCCGCTCAATTCGATTGTCGGTTATAGCGAGTTGTTGACTCAAGGGGTCTATGGTGAACTCTCTTCTCAGCAACTTGACCGCCTAGAGAAAATCAACCGCAACGGCAAGACCCTACTGGCGCTGATTAATGATGTGCTGGATTTGAGCAAAATTGAAGCAGGTAAGATGGAACTCAACCCAGCCCTTGTGCGTCTTCAAAGTGTCATTGATGCCGTACTGCCGACCATTGAACCTCTTGCTCAACGAAAAGGTCTGGTGATGCACGTAGAGCTTGAGGAGCCATCACCCTCCCTTGTGGTTGATGAACTCCGTCTTCGTCAAATTTTGGTCAACTTGCTCAATAATGCTGTCAAATTCACTTCCGAAGGTGAGGTCATCATCCGTACCATCAATGTGACCGTCCAAAACGGGCAAACAGCCAATATATCGTTGCCCTCCACCATCCGTTTAACTGATGGGCAATGGGTGTGTATCGCTGTCACCGATACTGGTATTGGCATTAAACCCGAAGACCAAGCCACCATCTTTGATGAATTTCGCCAAGCCGATGGGAGTGTTACCCGTGAATATGGCGGTACTGGCTTGGGCCTTGCCATCACTCGCCGCTTGGCCCAAATGCACAAGGGGCATGTCTGGGTAGAAAGTACAGTCGATGAAGGGAGTACCTTCTCAGTGGTGCTGCCAGTCCAAATGCAGCCCCTCTCTGTCAGCCGCCAAACGGCCCAACTATATCCACTGGGGCAGCGTGTCTTAATTGTCGATGACAATGTAGAGGATGCCGATATTCTGCGGACTTATCTCAAGCAGGCGGGCTACGTTGTCCATCACATTACGGATGGTCGTAATGCTCTCCAAACCGCCCGCGACATCCGCCCCGATGTCATTTTGGTAGACTTATTGCTCGGTGGTCTAACGGGCTGGCAGGTTATCGACCAACTTCGTACCGATGCTGAAGTCCGCAAGATTCCAGTGGTGGTTGTCAGCGTTATTGACCAGCAGCCTATCGGTTTTGAACTTGGTGTGAGCCACCATCTAGTTAAGCCTGTTGATCAAGAGGTGTTACTTTCCACCATGCACCAAATCCTCGACCACAACCAGCACCCTATTTTAGTGGTTGATGACAGCCCCGATGCCCGTGAGATTATTGGAGCGCTCATGCGTAATGCTGGTTATGAAGTAATTCAACTAAATGGTGGGGCTGCTGCACTCGATTGGTTAGCAGATGATTCCCATCGAGCGGGCTTGGTTCTTCTAGACCTTATGATGCCAGAAATCAGTGGGTTCCAAGTGCTACAACACATCCGCTTGGTGCCGCGCTTACGCAAACTGCCTGTTTTAATCGTGACCGCCAAAGAGCTAACCGAACAAGACCGACGTTTCTTGCATGAGAACTTCGCGGCGGTTATTGGTAAGCAGGACATCCAAGCCCTTAATCTCATTGAGCGTGTGAAAGAGGTACTCGAATCGTGAACTCTATTCAACAGCAAATTGCTGATTTTGTTGAGGAATATGCTATGCAAACCTCAATCCAAACCCGTGTCTTGGATTTAGTCTCGGAAGTGGGGGAGGTCGCTAAAGAAGTTCTCAAAGGGAGCGACTACGGACAAACCACCTTCCAAGTTACTTCAGAGTGGTCGATGGAGCTTGCCGACGCCCTTTTTGCTTTGGTCTGTCTCGCCAATAGCACTGGAGTTGACCTTGACGATGCCGTACAGCATGTCTTAAAAAAGTATCAACAGCGTTTTGACGAGACCGGAGAGATGGGGTCAGGCCAATGAAGCACACAATTACCGACTACCGTGAACACCGCCCGTGGCCCATGCCAAGCCGCCCTTGGGTCATGTTTCAACGCTGGGAGCATCTGCTCTTTGCTCATTGGCGCGTCCCTGCTGATGTGCTGACCCCTTATATCCCAACAGGCCTCAACTTGGATACTTACGAGGGCCAAGCCTATGTTGGGGTGGTTCCCTTCCTGATGCGAAATATCCACCCACGGGGTCTTTTTCCTGTTCCTTATCTCTCGCATTTTGCCGAGCTAAACGTCCGCACTTACGTCACCGATGGCGAGAAGCGCGGTGTGTGGTTCTTCAGCCTTGATGCCGCTAATCCTATTGGGGTGTGGCTAGGCCGCAATTGGTTCCATCTACCTTATTTCAACGCCACCATGCCCGCCGATATTCAGGGTGAGACGGTCTATTACGGCTGCCAACGCACCCACCGCGATGCCGCTCCCGCTACTTTCAACGCCACCTATCGCCCCACTTCATCGCCCTTTTTTGCCCAAGCTGGCACCCTAGAGCATTTCTTGACCGAGCGGTATTGCCTCTATACCACCACCGGTGGACGTTTGCAACGGGGCGAGATTCATCATGCGCCTTGGTCATTGCAGCACGCCGACGCCACCATCACCGCTAACACCATGCCACCCTTTGCCTTGCCCGATGAATCGCCACTGTTAATCTATGCGGCGGGTATTGATGTTGTGGTGTGGCCTTTAGCGTAGTCCGGCGCTATAATCGCGGGGCTATGCGTCGAAACCTACTCCTACTCGATACCCTTATATTGCTTTTGTCGATGGCCTATATCACGCTTGGGGCTGAACGTGTGCCGTTTCATGGTGATGAATCGACCACCATCTGGATGAGCCGTGACTATGACACCGCCATCTTGCGGCATGACCCCGCCGCTTTAGGCTATGAAGCGCCTGCCCGCCGCACCACCGACCAACACATGCGCGTTATCACAGGCAACTTCAGCAAATTACTGGTGGGTGCGGCATGGTCAGGGGCTGGTATGCAGGTTGAGGACATCAATGACCAGTGGGTGTGGGGCCTCGATATGGACTGGAATCGCCAAAATGGGCATGTTCCCTCGGAGCGCCTGTTGATGATTGCTCGCCTGACCTCGGCATGGCTTACGGCTCTCGGCGTGGTCTTACTGTTGGCTTGCACCCAATTAATTGCCCGCCACTACCTCAGCCATCCCCTTGCTATTCACGGTGCGGGGTGGGGCGCGGTCTTGCTTTATGCTCTCAATCCCGCCATTCTGTTGCATGGACGCCGCGCCATGTTCGATGCAGGCTTGCTCTTTGGCCTTTTGCTCGTGGTATGGGTTGCCTTGCGCCTCCTTCTTTCACCCCGAACATGGCGAACTTATCTTGTAGCGGGTCTTTTCACGGGTCTTGCTCTGACCACGAAGCACACTGCCGCTTTTACGGTTGTGCTGCTCTATGCCGCGCTTGGCATGGAGCATCTTTTCCGCCGCGAATGGCCTGCCATCCGCAATCTAGCCCTTGCGACGGTAACTGCTTTATTGACTGTCTATGTCCTGACACCTCTCTGGTGGTCAGCCCCGCTTGACGGCCCCCATGCTGCCATTGATGAGCGCCAAAAAATCCTAGATGAGCAGGTCGCGTTCTTTGGAGGCTACACAAACACCACCGAGCGCCTCACCGCCCTATGGGATGAAGCCCTGCACATCGTTCCTCAATACTATGAGGCCGATTATTGGGCGACCTATAACGGTGTTCAAGCCGAGATTAACGACTATCAGCATAGCGGTCTTGCGGGTTGGCGCGATGACATCGGCATCTTCGCCCTACGTTTATTAACCCTTGCCGTTGGTCTATGGCTGGTCATTCGCCATTGGCGCACGCCCACTACCCGCCTCCTGCTGGTTTGGCTCGTCGGTATCCTTCTGATAACCCTTGTCTCAGTACCTCTCCACTGGCAACGTTACTATCTGCCCATCCAACCGCCGCTGATTATCCTCATGGGCCTTGGGCTTGGCGCTTTGATCGAGAGCCGAGGGGCGCGTGTCATCCTCTAGGCTTCCCCGCTCCGTTGTCAATCTAGTCCTCGTCCTATTGATGCTCTATATCTGGGCAGGCTGGTCGATAGTGCCTTTTCATGGGGATGAAGCTGACCATCTGTTCAAAAGCCATGACTTCTTAACCTATGCCGTCAAAGGTCATCCCGACCAACTCCTTGTCACACCCCCTATCCAAATCGATTCCCCTGAACACATCCGCCTCCTCACGGGCACCACCTCCGCTTATTTGACAGGCTTGATGTTATGGCTGGGTGGGGTGTACGATTGGCCCCCGCCTTGGTACTATGCCTATCCGGTGCAGTGGAATATCGACAATGGGCGTTGGCCCAGCCTGACTGCGCTCTATCTTGGTCGCATAGCGATGACCTTTCTCGCAATGTTAAGCGTCCCCTTAGCCTATAACATCGTCTGGCTAGTGGGGCGGCGGTCTTGGCCTGCTCTGATAGCGGCGGCCCTGATTGCCACCCATCCGGCATGGCTTCTCAGCAGTCGGCGGGTTATGCAAGAAGCGGCCTTGGGGAGCCTCAGCCTTGCCGTCGTCTGGCTCGGTATGCTCAATGCCCGCCGTATGAAGCTCCTGCGCTGGCTATGGCTAGGTCTAGTCAGTGGGCTATGCTTGGCGGTCAAGCCGACGGGTGCCATCAGCGTTGGGGCTGTGCTGCTCACTTTATGGCTGACAGTATCCCCGCGTTGGCGCTGGCTCAGTGCTGGCGCTATCGCTCTTACAGTGTATCTTATCTTGACGCCCGCTATCTGGGGCGCACCCATCTCGCGTGTGGTACTTGCGGCTGAACTCCGTGCCGAGGTCTTGCAAGGCCAAACTCGCGCCAGCCCTGACGCCTATCAGCACTGGTCGGAACGCGCCTTGGCCCTTATTCAGCAACCTTTCTTGAGCGAGGTGCAATACTATGAGTCCGACGCCTTTGCTGATGGGCCGCGCCTTGATGCTCAAATTACCCGCTATCAAACATCAGGCCTTGCAGGTTGGCAGATGACGCCTATCATGGGGTGGGGTGCGACAATTCTCATTGGTTGGGGCATGGTGGGCCTATGGCGGCGGAACCCTGACCCTGCTGCCCGTGTCCTATTGGCATGGATGTTGCTGACGGCACTAGCTCTTCTGTTGAGTGTCCCGCTGGCGTGGCAACGATATTATCTGGTTTGGTCTTTAGCGGCCTGTCTTGCTATTGGAGTGAGTTTATGTGGTTGGAACCATTCTTAGCTGCAACCCCCACGATGGCGTGGTTTTTTCTGGGGATTGGCCTGCCTTGGGCCTTTGCTATCCTGCCCCGCCGCGATTGGCATGATTGGGCGACAGTTAGCGCAGTCGGCTTGGCCCTTGGCCCTCTCTTCGGCACCACATGGCTCTTTGTCCTTGGTTCCTTTGGCACCTTTACATGGTTCACCGCGCTTAGTGGCACCCTTGTTCTCGCTGCGATGGGAGCCGCCATCGCATGGCCCCGCCGCTTGGAGGGCGTGACCGATTTACCTGAACCCGCCGCGCCGCGCTATCGTTCCTTGACCACCACCCTTTGGGTTATGATTGCCCTTGGCATCCTCGCCAGCGCATGGGATACCGCCTTTTGGCCTTTTCTGCGCTATGACACCCTCTGGACATTCGGCTATAATGCCAAAATCTTCATGCTGGAGGGCCATATCCCCGCCCGCATTGACTATTATCCCCAGATGGTGCCATTGACCTTTACCTTTGCTCAACTTTCATGGGGCGAAATCAACGACCATGCCGCCCGTGCCGCTGTGCCTTGGTTTATCCTGTCAAGCACAATGGCGGCCTATCTCTTGGGCTGGCGTGTCTATGGTCAACGCATCATCGGGCTAGTGACGGCGGCCTTCTGGTTGCTCTCGCCCGCTGCGTTGGTCTGGTCTAGTTCCGGTGATTTGGAGCATGTTGTTGCTCTGTACTTTACCCTCGGCATTGTCTTCTACGTGCTGGCATGGCGTACCCTCGATTGGCGCTATAGCGTGCTGTCGGGCTTGATGGTTGGCGGGTCGATGTGGACTAAGCCCACCGCTGGCGCTTATGTTTTGGGCGTTGGTCTGGTGATGGCCTTCGCCTTGATGGATGCCTACCGCCGTAGCGCATGGCCTTGGTTCGGTGAGCGCTTCCGTATTACACTCCTCAGCATGATAACCGCCGCACCCCTCGCGGGCATGTGGTATATCCGCAATATCCTGTTGGGTCATCGCTGGACGAACTTGCCCGCCGCCTATTGGCAAGACCTTGCCCAACGCTCCGGCCTTCAATTACAGTGGCTCTGGATACTCGTTGTTCTTGTGACTAGCTGGCTGTTGATAAACGCCTATCGCCAGCATGATTGGCAGCGTGCCGTGCTAGTATTAGCTGCCTTTGCCCTCATCAGCATAGCTATTTTGCCCACGATGCTAATGATTCCTGCCGATGGTTGGTCGCGTGATACCACTTGGGCCGCCATCAATGGCATCCGCGAACCCCAGCGCCCCATGAGTCTGATTGAGGGGGTCTTATTGCTGGTTGGTGTGGCCCTTCTGCTCTGGCAGGGTCGCCTCACATGGCAACAACTCGCCACCGACCATCGACAAGCTGTTTGGCTTTCATGGGGGGTAGGTTTGCCCTTTTTCGCTGTCTATTTCTGGTCGTTCAGCTATCACTACCGCCTCGGCCTGACTATCACGCCCTTGCTCCAAGCCCCTGTCGCAGCTCTATTGGTTGCCTTACTACTGCCCATCCTTAGCCAAAACCGAGCGCGGCGTATCGCTACCAACACAGTCATCGTTTTGCTTTGCTTACCGTCCTTGCTGGCGGCTACTTATCACACCGCCCTCAACACGTTCAACGATACTGGCATTGACACCGACCGCGAAAAATACGCCTATGCCAACCCCGCCTTGATGCAAACCGTCGAGGTACTCGAAGACTACGCTGCTACCCAAGCAACCCCCAATCTGCGGATATTGGCTCCGGGCGAGAACCGCCTCAGCTTCTATTTTCCTGATTGGACAATTAATGATGACTTTATCCCCACCGATGTGACCAACCTTCAAGGTTACGATGTTTATATCAACTATTCGGGTGGCTTTCTCTGGACGGCTTACGACCTCATCCCCAATCAAGTGTGGGCATGGACACGCTTGGCATGGGTCTACCCCTTGCCTCCTGTTGGCGAGACATGGGCACCTGACGGCCCCTATGGTCAACCCATCGCTCGTGTGTTGAAGCCGATTTTCACGCCCATTGATGATGGTCGCCAACGCCATGAACTGTATGCCATTGATGTTGAGGCCGCCTTTGCCGACGTCACCCCCGAAAATCCCCTAACCGATGTCATCTTTGGTGATACCGTGCAACTGCTCGGCTACGATTTACCGACCACCACCTTTCAACGCGGCCAAACTCTTACGCTCAAACTTTATTGGCGGGGTATAAACCCACCCACCACCGACTATAGCGTTTTTGTTCACCTTATTGATAGCGAGACGGGTGAAATTCTCGACCAAGTCGACGGTGATTTGATGGGGGGCTTGTTCCCTTTGCGGATTTTGTCGCACGACATGATTCTGCAAGACAAGCGCGAGTGGGCCATTGATGCCGATTTGCCGCCTACCCGTAAGGCTGAAATCCATATCGGCGTCTATAATCCGGTACTGGGGCCGCGTTTGCCTGTGACGGTTGAGGGTGAACCTGTTGGGGATTTGGTAGTAATAGAATCGGGCATCACCCTTGAATAAAGGATTTGTGAAATTTTCCCGACCTAACTTGACAGCCAGCGCCAAGCTGTTAGAAAATAAATTAAATTGGGTTATAAATTCATTTGTTTATTAAGAGAGCCTTTATGAACTATGGTTCAAGGAGTTTTTAATGAAGGCCAAGATTACTGCGGCGGTTCTCGCTGCCCTCAAACGCAATACCTTTACTGCCAGTCTTCCCATCCATGTGCAGGTTGATGGTCGCCAAGTGACCCTTATCGGTGAGGTAGACCGCGAAGACCTTGTGTTTGAGGCCATCGCTACCGTCGAGTCGGTGTCATCTGCTTTGCGCGTCAAAAGCCAATTGACAGTTAATAAGAAGATTGCCCAACCCACTGAACGCATCCGTGTCTAAAAACAGCCGCTGTAATAGGCGGCTGCTTTATCTACTATAGGGTAGCGAGGACTGCCAACAACCGCTCAATTTCTTCATGCGTGTTGTAATGCGCCAAGCCTATCCGTACCATCCCGTCGGGTCGATTGAGGCGCTCCATAATCTCGACGGCGTAATAATTCCCACTCCAGACATAGATTCCCTGTTGGGCTAGATACTCCGCTACTGCATCCGGTGTGTGGCCCTCAAATACACACGCCACCGTTGGCACTCGCAGATGATACTGCTTCGAATCAGTAATCCCCGCAATGGTCACACCGCCCAGTTTTTGCAAGCCATCAATCAAATGACTGACCAACTCGCGCTCGTAATCACCCAATACCTGCATGGCTTGTTTGAGATGACGCCGCGTCCCGCTAAATGCAGGATATGAATGGGTATCCCCATAGCGTTCCCCAATCTCTGCCAAATAGCTCAATGCGGCATGGGTACCCGCAATGGTCTCAAAACTTGGCGTTCCTGTCTCCCAACGGTAGGGCGCTTTGTCTTTCGCAGGCCGTACCTTGTAGGCAGGCAGGCTCTCCAACAATTCGTGGTGTCCCCACATCACGCCAATGTGTGGCCCAAAGAACTTGTAGGCACTGCATAGGAAGAAATCGCACCCAATCGCTTGCACATCAATTGGCACATGCGGCGCACTCTGCACCCCATCGACCACGTACAGCGCCCCGACTGCATGGGCCATCTCTGCGATTTGCTCCACTGGATTGATTGTTCCCATCGAATTCGCTGCATGAACTGTTGCCACCACTTTGGTACGCTCACTTAATGCTCCCTCAAGGCTCCCCATGTCCAGCGTGCAATCTTCCTCTCGAATATCCACCCAGCGCACGACCAACCCATAATCCGCCGCAATCAACAGCCAAGGATTGACATTGGCATCGTGATCCATGCGTGTCAATACAATCTCATCCCCTGCTTGAAGCGTCTTGCCAATGGCACGAGTCAGGCTGAACATCAGCGTCGTCATATTTGGCCCAAACACGATTTCATCCGCATGTGGGGCATTCAGAAAATCCGCTGCCAAGCGCCGTGCTGCTTTGACCATGGCATCGGTCTGTTGGCTAGTGGTAAAGAAACCGCCGGAGTTGGCATTTGTAAAGGTATAGTAGTGGCTAACGGCATCAATCACGCGTTGTGGCACTTGGGTGCCTGCCGGATTGTCTAAAAAAATGGGATAAGTACCATTATCCATGGGGTGCTGAAGAGCCGGAAACTGGCTCCGTAAGTATTGAACATCTATCATTTGTGCTTGTCCTTGAACTTTGCTATGCGCTCTAGAGTGTACTGAATAGGCTTGAACATCACAAGGAGTTGCGTATGAAACGACTTTGGTTATTTATGGTAGTCATCTTGTTATTGACGGTTGTGGCCTGTGGAAATGATGAAGAACCCAGCGTCGAATCCAGCAATACTTCGCCCCGTCGTGCCACCACCTCTCCAAATAACACCACCACCGATACCACATCTGAGCTTGATCTTTGGCCCAATGTTATTGACGACCTTGCTTTTGTCCAAGGCCAAACACTCTATGTGCAACGCGCTGGACAAACGGAGACCCAATCCATCGCCCCTATGATCTTCCCGCCTAGCTTGGCCCTAACCCCCGATGGTCAATACATTGCCTATAATGAAATCGTCAGCATTCGCTCTCGTTATATCACTATTGCCGATGTTGAGACCCTAGAGCCACGCCAACTCTATCGTTCATCGGGTGATTTCGCTTTTCTAGGGCCAGCCTCACCCGATGGGCAGTGGGTGATTATCTTTAACTTCCCCTCTATGTATCTCGCTAATATCGATGGTGTGACCAGCCGCCGTGTCGCTTCTATCCAAAACTTTGGCGTGACTCCTTTCTGGCTTGAAGATAGTACGCTATTGGTTGTTATTCAGCAAAACGGGGCTGTGCAAGAGGTTCGCCGCTATGACCCTACTGCTGATGAAGACATCCCGATTGTTGAGCAAGCCGCTTCTGCGATTGGCGAGACCGTCGCGGCTGGTTTGAATGGTGTCTCTGCGTTTGTGCCGTTCCAAGACCTTGTCCATCAAGAACTTGGCGTTGACCTCCAAGGCGCAATTCAACTTAATACCGAGAATCCAATTCCGGTCATCAATTTGGTTGGCCCGCCTGCGAATGCTCAGGGTATTCCAGCGATGTGTGGCACATGGCAAATCACCCGTGAGACGACTGCTGTTGATACCCAAATTGAAGAACTACTGACTGTGCGTGATACCGTTTTTCTCACCAACAACCTCACCCTTGCTGATGGCTCTATAGTCTTTGTACGCTGGTACTTTGAGGATTGCGATAACGCCAAAATGCGTGCTTCTTTAGTCAAACTCACCCCCGATGGTGAGACAGAAACGATTATTGAGGGTATCGACCCCGGCACCAGTCGCAACCTTGGCTTTTTCTTTGCTGATACTGGCCCACACATTGCATACTCATCCGATGGTCAATATGCGATCTGGATTGGCGGTGGCCTTGACCAAGGCGAATCATCCATTAACATCACCGATTTGATGACGGGTGTGACCTCCCAACTCCACCATGTGACCCGTGATTCATCGAATGCCGCTACTTTCCATACGGATACCGCTTATACCGCAGTGATGCTAGTGCCGCGTAGTTGACGATTTAACTGTGTATTGATTACACTATCCCCCGCTATGGGGGATTTTTTGCGTTAATGAGGAGAATTTTGTGATGCGACTACGTTTGATTGCGATAGTGTTCGTGCTGCTGTTGGTTGCATGCAACTCTGAGGATAAGCCAGTTGCCGAGCTAGAGTCCAGCACCCGCAACACGGCTCCCACCCATTCCCAAACCACGACCAACGATGTCTCTACTCCTGCCGAGTTAACCGCCAGTGGGGCTATTGTCTACATCCAAGATGGCAACTTGCTGATTTGGGATTTTGCAACTAAGACCTCTACCCCCATCGCTGACCAAGTGGAGCCGGAACAGCTTTTTCTCTCTCCTGATGCTACTATGTTGGCTTATCATCGGCGTGAGCGTGGTCTCTCCGAAGTTTATATGTTTAACAAAGCCACCATGATCTCCACCCTGCTCGACTCATTTGAGACCTTCACCAATCGCCAAATCTGGCAAGTCAGTTGGTCACCTGATAACCAATGGGTGCTAATCGGCTCCAATGGTATTGACCTTATTGTGAAGGTGGACGGCACTGACCGCCAAGAGGTTGGGCGGGATTCCCGTATTCAAAACCAGTGGTTAGCAGACAATACCATCCTCTCAATAGTGGCTTACTCTTCTAACTTCGATGGTTCGTTGGTAGTCGAAAAAATTGGGCACTATGATCCTACCACCCAAACCACGACCCCCCTTGAGCTTGGATCCGAGTATCCTGACTATAGCACCTTCTATCAGGCTATTGCTGATCTCGGCTATGACCTTAGCTGGCGGCTTGGAGATGCCCCTCCTACCGATGACTCTCTAACCATTACATGGCCCGCCGACTATGACGGCTCACGCTTGGTGATGTGTGCTACATGGCAAGTAACCTCCTTCGATCAATCGACGGTGTATTATGAAGCCTCTGATACCGCCCAACTGAGCGCCAATTACCAGCTAGGGAATGGAGAATTTCTCTTCTTGGAATGGCGCTATCCCAATTGCCAATTTGGGGTGCCGAAGGTTCGCATGCTCCGTCTCAATGCGGATGGCGAAGTATCAACATTAGGGGAGGACATCTACCCCGGCGAATCTCAAGATGTGCGCCGCGTTGCATGGATAGGTAATCGCTTTGTGGTCTCGCCTGATGAGCAAGCGGTGGTATGGATTAGCGGCAACATCCAGCAGACTGAAGGTGCCTTGCATCTCACCAACCTTGCCACAGGAGACTCTACCGTTTTAATCGCTGAACCTATCGCTAATATCTTTTGGATGCCCTAATGCCCAAGATTCGCTCAATCACCACTTTTACCACTATTGATCCTGCCCGCCTTGACCTTACGCTGATTGGTCGCTTTGCCCATGCTGCCACCCAAGCCTTGGCTGCAACGGGCTATGTGGTGCAAACCCGCCGCTTGGCAACCCAGCCTTTCCCTCAATGGTCACAGCCCGCCACCATCGTTTCAACATCGCGCAATCTCTACAGTTTATGCCGTGAGCAGGGTCTCGAATATCTTTCCATCGGCCCCCTGTCCATGACCGATGACCCCGCCTATTTGCAAGCCTTACCGCAGATTTTCGCCCAAGAGTTGGGCATATTCGCCACCACCATTATCGCCACCCCCCAGCAAGGCATCGGCTTTTTGCATGAGACCGCCCGCCTGATTGATACCATCAGCCGCCTCAAATCACATGGCATGCTTAATCTTTATTTGGCGGCCCTTGCCAATTGCCCCGCTGGGTCGCCTTTCTTTCCCGTGGCCTATCATGGTGGGGGTGAGCCATCCTTTGCTTTAGCCATCCAAGCCGCCGACCTCGCCGTACAAGCCTTTAGCCATGCCACCGACCCCACCGACGCCCGCCAACGCCTAACCACTGCCATCCAATCTACTACCGACACCCTGCTGCCTGTTGCTGAAAAGCTGGCCCGTGACTATGGCATCCGCTTTGGCGGCTTCGACTTTTCGCTGGCTCCCTATCCCGTCAATGCCGAGAGCCTTGGCGGTGCTTTAGAAGCGCTTGGCCCGACCTTTGGCGGTAATGGCTTGGTGGCGTCTGCCAGCGTGGTCATGAATGCGGTGGAGGCTGCCGACTTCCCCCGTGCGGGTTTTTCGGGTCTGATGCTCCCTATCTTGGAAGATAGTGTCTTGGCGGCGCGTGCTGCCCAAGGCCGGTTGTCGATTAATGACTTGCTGCTGTTGAGTGCGGTGTGTGGTACGGGCCTTGACTGTGTGCCGCTACCGGGGGATGTGGGGGAGACGACTCTACACGATATTTTGCTGGATGTGGCGGCCTTGTCCTTGCGTCTCAATAAACCGCTGACTGCCCGCCTCATGCCCTTTCCGGGTAAGCAAGCAGGTGACTCCTTGACCTTTGACTTTGAGTATTTTGCTGATTCGCGGGTCTTACCTGCTCCCCGTGCGGGACACTGGCGCGGTAAAAATTTTAACGTTCTGCCGCGTCCATAATTCGTCATTTTACGCTAAATGCGGTAATCTCTTTCTACATTTTAAGTGAGTATCCGTCCCTTAAGTTCAGAAAGAGGAACGATGGACATTCGAGGTAAGAATGTACTGGTTTTAGGCGGGTATGGGCTGGTTGGGCAGGCCGTCTGCAAGCAACTGATGGCCCATGAGCCAGCCCGCTTGGTGGTGGCCTCGCTCAAAGAGGAAGAAGCTCTCTCGGCCCAAGCTGCCATGCAAGCACTCTACCCCAATAGTGCCACTGAAATTGTCCCCGCATGGGGCAATATTTTTGTGCGGCATGAACTCAAAGACCTCCACCCGATGGAGATTTATGCCGAGCCGAGCCTACGCCACAAATTAATCGCTGATACCTTTAACCAACTTGATGATGAAGTCTTGACCGCTTCCTTCCTGTATCTGCTCATTACTGGTCAAATCGAGGGTGGGAAGCCTGCCGATATTGTCATCGACTGTGTGAACACCGCTACAGGCTTGGCTTATCAAAACATCTATCAAAAATCTCAAGAGGCATGGAAGCTCTCCCAAACTCCAGACGCCACCCCTGAGCAGCACAACGAGATTCTAGAGCGCCTCCTCATTGCCCAATACACGCCACAACTGGTGCGCCATGTCCAAGTGCTGTATCAAGCTTTCAAGGAAGCCAACACCCAAGCCTATATCAAGGTCGGCACCAGCGGCACGGGTGGTATGGGTCTCAATATTCCCTTTACACATGGCGAGGAAAAGCCTAGCCGCGTGCTACTTAGTAAAGCAGCCATGGCTGGTGCTCATAGCCTCTTGATTTTCTTATTGGCCCGCACCCCCGACGGCCCTCAAATCGTCAAAGAGGTTAAGCCCACTGCTGCTATTGCATGGAAAGCTATTGAATATGGCCCAGTCGCTACGGCCCGCGGTGGTATTGACTTGTTTGATTGCCCGCCCGAAGACGCGCTACCCATCAACGAAGCCCTTGAACACCGTAGCTATGGCATCCCGCTTGGCAAGCCTTTGGAAAATGTCTACATCGATACGGGCGAAAATGGCGTCTTCAGCCTCGATGAGTTCAAGGCCATCACCACCTTGGGTCAGATGATGTTCATCACCCCCCAAGAGATTGCCCATGTCGTCGTCGATGAAATCGTTGGGAGCAGCACCGGTAAGGACATTGTGAGCGCACTTGATGCCTCGGTGATGGGGCCAACCTATCGGGCGGGCTTTTTGCGGGATGCGGTCTTAGAGCGCATGACTCAATTGGAGCGTGAGCATGGCGTCCGTAGCGTGGCCTTCGAGTTCCTTGGCCCGCCGCGTCTGAGTAAATTGCTCTTTGAAGCGCATCTGCTGGAGTTGTCTTATCCAACGATGGGCGAGGCCCTCAAGCCCAGCCCTGACCAACTCAGTGACCGGCTTTGGCAAGTAATCCGCGATAACCATGATTTGCGGGCAAGGATTTTGAGCATTGGTATCGCTATCTTGCTGCCTGACGGCCTTAAGATGTTGCGTGGCCCCCAAGTCAAAAGTGAGAATGCCGACGGGGGCTGGGTCGATTTAACGCCTGCTAATATGAAACGCTGGCAGGAGCGCCTCCTCGCTATCATGGAGGATATTCGTAGCGAGATTGCCAGCCGCGATTCATCCAGCGAGATTAACCGCACCTTTCCGGCGGCCCGCTTCTGGATTGAAGACCACAAATTTGATATTGGCGAGATTGCGGGCTGGCTCTTTATCAATGAAGAACACGGCCTGCGCGAAAAAAGCTAGGCAATTCGCATTACGCACGGTTTCGGGGCATAATACACATGCTGCATCGACAGGAGGACTCGGAGCCGTGCGTAAATTATTGTGGGGTAGTTTATTGCTTGTTCTACTCGCTGGCTGTATTCGCCCGCTGCCTGACCCGACGCCTACCCCCGATGGCTCAATTCCCATCAATATTGACATCCCCACCGTCGATTTATCTGGCCCGACCGCGACCCCCGCTATCGTTGCCAATACCCCTGTTCCCACCACCGATGGCACCCTGCCGAGTACCATCTTCCAAGCTGATTTACCTGTGATGCAGAGCTTCCTAGAGACCAACTTCGCCAAGTCGATTAGCCCCGGCACCTTCAGCGTTTGGAAGGCATTGCAGGTTGGCTCGGACTTGGTGGTTGGTATCGCCTACAAGAATCCGAGTGGGTTATCGTGCCTTGGGGTGGTGATGGCGAATCGTCAAGTCAGCGGTGCCCTCAACCCCTTCAATGGTGAGGCGTCCTGTGCGACTGACCCTAACCAGAAGGTGGTGGCCGGGAGTTGGTTCCTCTTGACATGGGGTACCAATCAACCCCTCTCGGCAACGGTGGGTGAGGTTTTTAGCCCTAGCCAAGCCGTTACCTCGGCCTCGGTGACCTATCCTGATGGGGCGGTGCTGCCAACCAGCGATATGGTCAATAACCGTTTTATTTATGTGCGAAGTGGTAACTTAACCGCCAGTAGTGTGCAATTTAGCACGGCTATTGGGGTTGAGGCTCAATCGGCGATTATTCCCTAGTTGATGGCTTGAATACGGGCAGGATGGCTCGACCTTGGGGTGGGGTTTTTTGGGTTTTTTGTGCCAGAACGGGGGGGTAGGGCAAATCGGGTGTCCGTTAGAGGCGGTGATGTGTGGTAGAGGGCCTGCGCTAGAGGGGAACGATGTCCTTCTCAATGTGGCATTTGAAGCGCTCTTTGAGGCCACCTTCGCTAATGATATTGACTCTGCACGCCAGCAGTTCTTGGAGGGCCTGCCAAAGCGCCGACAATTCATAGAGGCTGGTGCCTGCTTGGAAGGCCATCAGCAAATCCACATCGCTATCGGGGGTGGCTTCTCCGCGTGCCACGCTGCCGAATATCCGCACGTTGGTGGCACCATAACGGGCTGCTAGGTCAAGAATCTCGCTGCGGCGGGCGCGTAAGGCTGCGAGGGTAGGGGCTTGGGTTGGGCTGTTCATCGACCTGCCTTTGGTTGCCTATTGCTATGGTGGTTATTGTAGCGCGAGAGGGGTTTGGCGTGAACCCACTTTAAGCAGGCACAAACTCGCGCACCTCAACATGGACGCCCAGCGCAATGGCTGCATCAACAGCCGCAAGGAGTTGGGCGCTGGTGGTCGCATCGACATAGGCCTCCCCGCAGTTGGTGCAGACTTGGGCGGGGACGTTTTTAAAGACAAGCGTGGTGTGGTCGCGTTCTAGGGTGATGGTGGTGGTGCCGCGTGCAGTTTCGCCATGTTTGCAGATTATACATTTCATTGTTTACACCCTTTTCTTTTTGAAATCAGCCTCCCAAATAGCTGGGTCAGGCTCATAGGCTGTGATGATAATGGTTTCTGAATCTGTCAGGTTCTCAGCCGTTACCACATGCAACGGGCGGTCATCGCGCCAAGCCAGCATTAAGCAACTTGGATAAGGTGTATCATCCAGATACTCGCGGATGATTTCACCATTTTCGATGACAAACGCAACATCATCAACACTGATGTTGCGTTCAGTCATTTTTTGAAGGGCATGCACCCGAAAAGTCAATTTATTCACTAGATTATATCAGCGCTACAAAAGGTAGATGGGTTACTATTCATGATTATTTTATATCAAATCAGGTTACATGTGCCAACTTTGGTCGCATTCGCCAAGTGATTGATGCCTGCCACCCTCAAAGAGCGCTTGCAGGCACGGATGGCTGCTAATTTGCCCGTTGCGGGTGATGGTGGTGGTGTCGTGTGCGGTTTCGCCGTGTTTGCAGATGTGGCAGGTCATACGTCTGTTTGATGAATGTGGTTTGCTCCGTCATAAAGAACTTGTCCACTAAATAGGGAGTGGGTCGGTAGCGACCTGACATGCTGCGGGCGAGTTGGTGTGTCTTGCACACAGGTGGGCATTCGTGAGGGTGTGTGCCGCGCCCTGATGGTGGTTAAATAATCAAGCGGATCATCGGGTTGGGGTGGTGCTGCGGACTAATTGGTTATTCTCGTAAATGAGCATGTGTCGGTGCCGCGCCCTAAAGGACGCGGTTAAAAGCGCTTGAGTACACTGTAAACGCTGAGTTTGCGCCAGAAATTCCTGAGAGGCGGTGATAGACCATCAATCCCTCTAACCGCGTCCTTTAGGGCGCGGCACGTCGAGCCTCCATCAACCTTGCCCATTTGAGAGACTAACCAATTAACCCCCAGCACCACCGACACCCATTGACCCGCGTCAATTTACAAGATGAACCTATACCTCCCCCCTCCCCAAAAACCAAAAATTTTTGATTCGGTCTCGCTACGCTCGACCTCTCAGAGATCAGAGGTCAGAGATTCAAGGAGATGGGGGACGAACACAAACAACCCGCCCGCCGAGGTCGTGGTTGCGAAGGCCCGGGAGGTTGAAGCCGCGGCGGGCGGCGCGGGCGCGGTTGTCGTAGCTGGGCCACGACCCACCGCGCAGCACCCGACTAGATGTATTACTAATATTTATTTCTTGTGATAGGTGATGCTCATAGGGGTCCGTCCACTCTGATAGGCACCACTCCCACACATTGCCACTCATATCTAATACACCATAAGGTGAGGCACCTTGGGGGTATTGGTCAACGGGCGTGGTTTTGCCGATACCTGATGCGTTGGTGTTACATTTGGCCTTATCAAAGGTATCGCCCCACGGATAGATGCGCCCATCAGTACCGCGTGCGGCCTTTTCCCATTCGGCCTCGATCGGCAAGCGCACGGCCCACTCGGCGACCTTGTCAATGGCATATTCTCCACCCAAGCGATGCGAGAGCCAACGACAAAAGGCCATGGCTTCATACCAACTCACGGTCTCGCGGGGGTGCTTGGCGATTTCCCAACTGGGTTGTGCCAATTTGCGCTCCTCGGTACCCGCCGCCAAGCCTTGCCACCAACGGTCATCCTTGATGCCGTCATTGGCCTCGACAAAGGTCTGGAATTGGCTATAGGTGATGGGATACTTGGCGATCCAGAAGGTAGGCAATGTGACCTCATGGAGGTCTGGCTCACGGTCACGTGCGGCTTCATCCTTCTTGCGGTCACTGCCCATCAGGAACGGCCCAGCGGGTACCTCGCACCATTCAAAGGGCGCACCGATGATGTTTTGCACGGCGGCGTTGGCATCGGCAAGGGTGGGGGCGGGTTTGGTGGGTGGGGCCTTGGGTTTGAGGCCATCGGGGTCATAGTCGGGATAGACGGCCCAGACCTCGGCAAAGGCTTTGTTGATTTCAGTGGCAGGGCGCTTGTATTTGACCATCTGGCGGATAAAGCCATAGAGATAATCAGCCACCTCCCGACGACGGCGCTCTTCTTCCTCGGCCTTGATGCGCTGGCGGAGCGTGGTCTCATAGGCGTCGATGGTAAAGAAGGGAGGGATGGTCTTCCCCGAATGGCGGATTTTCTCAATCCAGACCAGCGCGGCGGGGTAATCACCTCTGGCCTCAGCCTCGAAGTAATGCCCAAAGGCGGCATGAATGTCGAAGCTGACGGTGGGCGGGGTGGTGGTCTGTTGCTGAATGGTGCGCTGCTTGCCCTGTTTCTTGACCTCAGCTTCAAGGGCGGCGGTCAGGCGGTCGATGTTGTTGAGGGTATCGAGGCCGGGGCGCAGGCTGGGGATATTGACGGCATCGAAGACGGGTTGCAGGAAGGCGGGTATGACGTGCTTGGGCGGGAAAGGCGTATCTTGAATGAGGATGGGGGCGACGACCTTGTTGTGTTGCACGGCCTCCTCAAGCTCCACGAGGACGTAATCGGGTTCATGCTTGGCGGCCTTGTCTTGGAGCAACTCGACCCAGCGCGGGCCGATAATCATGACGAGGGCATCGACGGCCCGCACCTGCTCCCGAATGAAATCGGCGAAATGGGTGAAGGGTGGGATGCTATCGAAGTCCATAAAGACGTTTTCGCGCCCATAACGATACATGAAATGGGTACGCAAGGTCTCGACATATTGGGCATTATCCGCCCGCCGATAATTGACAAATAAGCGCAGGGCCGTTTGGGGCATACACAATCTCCATTAAGTAGCGCTTTTATTATGCCCGCTAGGTGAGGGGTTGACAAGCGAGGATGACACTTTTGCTAGGGGAATGTCGGGTTTAGCGGGGCAGCTTAGAAGGATACTTGGCCTGCATTTCAGCCACCAATGATGCGCTTGCGGCTATATCCGCCTGAATCTCGGTAGTGTGTTCAAAGTAGTAGGTCAAGGCTGCATAGACCTGCGCCAAGCTTAAGTCATAACTGGTGGCGATTTCATCGGCGCTCATACCAACGACCTCATGCCAGACGTAAATATCTTGTACACGGATGCGGCGGCCTGCGATACAAGGTTTGCCCCCACAAATGGCGGGGTCTTGGGTGATATGGGCGGCGGTCACGTTGTGTGATGTAGACATGGCTTTCTCCTGTTGTTTTTCATTATATAGCAAACACCCCCGCCGTGATGTGCAGCAGGGGTGTTTGACATGTGTTAAGGGCCAAGGCGGACAGGCATGTTGAGTAACGGACAGGCAGAAGCCAGTCCCTACGCCTCACCTTTGACGATGGGGTTGCCGATGAGATTGCCCCATTCCGTCCATGAGCCGTCATAGTTCCGCACGTTCTCATAGCCCAGAATGTATTTGAGGGCGAACCAGCTATGCGAGGAGCGCTCCCCGATGCGGCAATAGGCCACAATCTCGCTGTTGTGATTGCCGATGCCCTTGCCCCCATAGAGCGCTTCGAGTTCGGCGCGGCTCTTGAAGGTGCCATCCTCGGCAACGGCTTGGCTCCATGGGATATTGGCAGCCCCCGGAATATGACCCGCACGTTGGGCGGTCTCGCTCATGCCGGGTGGGGCGATGATGTCCCCCACGAACTCGGCGGGTGAGCGCACATCAACCAAGCCAAAGCCATTTTTGCCCAAGCGTTGCTTGATGTAATCACGGTCGGCGCGATACTCGGCGTTGACGGTGGTCACGGTGTAGGCGGTGGTGGGATAGCTGGGCGCATCGGTAGTCAGGGCGCGGCCTTCCTCAATCCACTTCTTGCGTCCCCCGTTCATGAGGCTGACGGGGCCATGTCCATAGTATTTAAAAAGCCAAAAAGCATAGGCGGCAAACCAATTGTTGTTATCGCCATACAGCACAACATGGGTTTCCGGCGTCAGGCCCGCTTGACTGAGGAGGTGTCCAAATTCTTCGGGGGTGGCAATATCGCGGCGGACTTGGTCTTGCAATTGGGTCTGCCAATTGAAGGCAAGGGCGCTTTCGATATGCCCATTGTCGTACTGGGTGGTATCGACATCCACCTCAATCAAGCGGATGCTGCTGAGGTTATCGGCGACCCACTGGGTGCTAACAAGTGCTTCGGTCATGATAGGTGTACTCCTTGAATGATGTGTGTAATAGGTCGATAGGTCGATGAAACAAAAAAGAGCCGCCCAGACGGGTCAGCTCCTAAATTTCATCAACGCAAAGCGTCAGCTTCACACGTCCTGCAAGACTTGTGTTAATTGGCAACACATACACATGCACATTGGGGCGTGGGAGAGCGTCGGCGTTTTCATGGCCCTAAAAATAACAGCCCTAGTCCAAAAAGGCAAGGGGTAAAGTCATGTTGAAGATGGAACCACCACCGGGGTTATCCTCGACCCAGATGCGACCCCCGTGCGCCTCGACTGCCAAGCGGCAGAAGGCCAGCCCCAAACCCGTCCCGCGTCGGCGTCCGACTTGCCCCTCAATTTGCACATAGCGGTCAAAGAGGCGGTCTTTGTATTCGTCGGGGATACCGGGGCCATTGTCGATGACCTGCACCCGCACCATGCGCTCATCGTGGGGCAGGGCATGGAGGCGCACCCGTCCCCGACTCGGCGTGAACTTGATGGCGTTATCGACCAGATTGAGCAGCACACGCTCGATTTTCTCCTCATCGACATCCATAAAGGGCAGGTCGGCAGGGATGTCGTTGATAAGCTCGACCTCCATATCCTTGGCGAGTGGCCCTAGCTCTTTGAGGACACCATCGGCGATTTCACCCGCGCTGCTGGCCTCACATTGGAGGGTGATGCTGCCCGCTTCCATCTTGGAAATATCCAGCAGGGAGTTGACCAAGTTGAGCAGCTTCCGCACGGCGCGTCCGGCGGTATCGGTGGCTTGGCGAATCATCTGGCCTGCTGAGTCATCGGGTGACAGGTTATTGACCAGTTTCAAGGTGGCGTTAATGGCCGTCAGTGGACTCCGTAGGTCATGGATAATCATGTTATAGAGGTCTTCGCGGGCTTGGGTCAGTTCACGTTCCTCGGTGACATCGACAAAGACCATCAGCCAGCCCAGCACCTCGCCTGATTGCCCACGCACGGGGACATCCGTCCGTTCAAGGAAGCGTTGTTGCCCATTCATCGAGCGCGTGAAATTATGGCGCTGGCCTTCGGGTGACCATGTATGCTGCCGAAAGCCGTTCATGATGCGGTGCAGGCTGGGGATGTCGAAGCCGATTTTCTCGGCGAATTGCTCCGAGAGCAGCATATCCTCCACCCGACGGTCAATCAAGCGCGGCGCTTCAAGGCCCAACATGGTCTCGGCACGCGGATTAGCAAGGCGGATGAGGCCGTCACGGTTGATGAGCAAAATGGCCTCGGTCATGCTGTCAAGGATGGTTTGCAAGCGGTCACGGGTGGACTCAATGTTGTAAATCATCTTGGCGTTGTCCATTGCCAAGCGGATTTGAGCGCCAATTTGCATCACATAAATCATGTCTTCATTGCCAAAGCAGTCGGCGGCAATGCTTTCTAGGGTGATGGCCCCAATCACCGCGACATCCTGCAAGATGGGTACGCATAGCAAGGAGCGCGAATCAGGATTGAGGGGCGGGAAGCGGGGGTCACGCCAGACGTCGGGGATGATGGTGGCATCGGCGGTATGCAGTACATGGTGGCTGATGCCGAGCATGGGGTCAAGGGTGTGGCTGTCGGGATAGCCTGCTGATGCCGCTACCTGCACGCCCGTACTGCCATTGTCACGCAGGAGTAACATGCCGGCGGTGGCACCGGTGCCTTCAACGGCCCGCTTTAATACCCGTTCATAGACACGTTCTAGCTCAATGCGCGAGGAGAAAAGCTCTTGCCCCAGCACCTCTAGTAGTGAGAGTTGCTCAATACGACGGTTGAGCGCCTCTTCTTTGCTGCTATAAAGCTCGGCGTTGCTGATGGCAAGGGTGGCTTGGTTGGCATAGGTCTGCAAGACTTCGAGGTCTTCATCGCTTTGCTGGTAGGGCGTGTTGTAATAGACAACCAACACCCCAAAGGCTTGCTCGGCATTTCGCATCGGTATCTCGACCCATGCTTGCTTGCCTTCCTTATCAAAAACTTCACCTAAGCTTGCTACATTCGCATCCGTATGTGAATCGCTGATGACCAGCGGTTGGATGCGATTGGGGGTCTGGGCAATCATAGGAAGGGGTGGCTGCTGGGTGAATTGCTTGCTCATGCCGTATTGCTGCACTAATACCAGCCGCTGTTGGGGGTCGGTGTGCCAACGATAGATGGCGGCAGCATCAGCCCCAACCACTTCGGGGGCATATTTGACGATGTTTTCAGGAATACTGCGGGCGTTGAGATTGCGGCTGAGTTGGGTGCTGACCCGTGTCAAGGTGCGGAGTTGGGCGGCCCGCTTGCGTGATTGCTCATAGAGTTGGGCGTTATCAATCGCCACCCCTAGCTGGGCGGTGATGGTCGCCAGCAGTTGTTGGTCTTGGGGGGTGAATTCACGCTGCTCATTTTCACCCGCTACGATAATCGCGCCCATTGTATGCTCAGAGGTTAAAATGGGCGCGGTCATCCATGCTGTGCGGGGCAGGTTGCTGGGGATGATGCCCCATATATTCGCATTCGCCATGATGGTGTAGGGAATCTGGCGGGTGTGCTTGCGTCCGACAGTCTCAGCGAGATAAGGGACGCTGGCAAGGGTACGCGGCTGCCCATCCACAATATGCAGCGGGAAATAGATGGACTTACGGGCTGCATCATAGAGGGCGAGGCTGATATTCTGCACATCCAGCAAGGAGGCCACCTGCAAATAGAGTACCTGCATCAAGGAAGCCATGTTGAGGTTAGTACGCATGGCATTGCTGATGGTCGCCAGTGTGGAGAAGTCGCGCACCTGTTGCTCATAGCGGTGTTGGGTGAGGCTTAAGCCATAGACGCCGATGACCAGCACGACCAAGCCGCCTGTCATCGTTGCAAAAGCGAGTGTCGAAACTGCGCCATAGACCACTGCGGCCAGCACTGCCAACGGAATCGGCACGCCCAGCATCCCGACTAGGGATTGCCAGTTGAGCAAGATGGCCTCGCGGAACTCGCGCCCCTTTTGGCTTCGCATCTGTACCAAGAGCAAGGCAAGGTAGACAGTTAGCTCGATGCTGACGAAGCCTAGAATCGGCAACACGTCTTCTGCGCCAAAATGCTGGAGAGGCAAGGTACCATCGAATTGCTTATAGGCCCAGCCACCAATCGCTAGACCAAGCGTTAATTGTCCAATGATGCGGAAGGTCGGCTCCCAGATGGTGCGGGCTAAGATAACCCAATCTTGCCAGTAGTGCCGCCGTATCTCACGGATACTAACCCCAATTAGAGCGCCAACCGCTACTGACCACAGGGCTGCTCCTTGGTCTTCTGGTGTGGCGAGAATGAGATAGGCCATTAGGCCAATACTGTGGGCGGCGCTAATTTCGCCTTGGCTAAAGGTGAGGCCAAGATTAATCATCAGGGCTGTTAACCCAACAATGATTGACCACAGGATAATGGTCTCGGCGGTGAGGGTGGGTAATGTGGACAAAAGGAGTACAATCGTTAGGAGGCCTGTGAGCCAACCAACTACTGAGGCACCGCGTTTACTCATCGTCAGCTCTTGAAGTTTCATTGTATAGGTAGCTTAATGGATAATTCATTCTTTGTCAATCATTTAACAATTGGCAACGGGCGCGTTAACCGTATGGATAACGGCTATTCCCTGACCATTGGCGTCTGCACAGCCCAAGGCTACCATGACGCCCAAATTACTGATTATACCCCCGGTGCCCTACCACGAAACTATCAATTCAGGCCACCGTTGCGGCTCCACCTGCGGGCATGGTATTCGCACCCTGCCGAACAGTTGCGCGGAACGGCGGGCTTTGGCTTCTGGAATCAACCCATTTTACCCTCTGCCCGCAGTCTCCGCCTCCCACGAGCGCTCTGGTTTTTCTTCGGCTCACTGCCCAATAACATGGCCTTGGCTAAGGATGTGGCGGGCCACGGTTGGAAAGCTGCCACTTTTGATGCCCAACGCTGGCCCTTTTTCGCCCTAGCGCCCTTGGCTCCCCTTGGCTTTGCCTTGATGCGAATTTCGACCCTCTATCGACGCCTGTGGCCGATTGGACAGCGGGCCATTGGTGTATCAGAAACAGCCTTAACCTTCGACTTGACTCAACCGCATGACTACATCATTGACTGGCAGCTATCCCATGCCGATTTCTATGTGGATGGCAGCCTTGTCCACCACGCCCGCCAAGTGCCACGTGTGCCGCTAGGCTTTATTGCGTGGATTGATAACCAATATGCCGTTGTCACCCCCCAAGGCCGCTTCGGTTTTGGACGCTTGGCCCTTGAACACGACCAATCCCTATTTATTGAAGACCTGCGTATTCAACCAGAGGAGTGAACCATGCGTAAACTAGCCCTACTTGCCTTTATTGTTGTGCTTATTATTGGCAGTGGTGTCGTCAGCGCCCAACGTCCCGATGCCCCACGCTATGCCCAAGCTGGCCCTTATGCCGTCGGCTTTCGGGATGTCATCATTGAGGCGGGCGGTGATTATGCCCTTGATGCCACCATTTGGTACCCCACTGTTGCGGGTGAAGCCACTGCCGATTATCGCTGGAGCCTTTATCAAGTTGCTTCTAATGCCTACCGTGATGCCGAACCCCTTACGGACGACGGCCCCTATCCGCTGGTCGTTTTCGCGCATGGCTTCGGCGGTTTACGTTTCCAGAGCATTTTCTTAATGGAGCATCTGGCCTCTTATGGCTTTGTCGTTATTGCTGCTGACCACCCCGGTAGTACCTTATTAGATGCTCGCTCTGAAGAAGGCGCAATCAAAAGTTTTGCCCTGCGCCCCCAAGAAGTTCTGCGCGAGATAGCTCATGTTGAGCGTATCAATAAAACCGACCTGAGCGCCATTGTCGATATGAACAATATCGCTGTTATGGGCCATTCTGTTGGGGGCTATACGGCGTTATCGGTGGGTGGCGCACGCCTTGATACTAGCGCGATGGATTGCACCGACCCCGAAGAGATGGCCTGCATTATGCAAGAACAGGCCGCCACCATTGCGGAGTGGCGCGGTTTGGATGCTGTACCAGAAGGCGTATGGCCCGCCACCACTGACCCGCGCATCCGTGCCGTAGTCGCCCTCGCCCCTTGGAATGGCCCGGCCTTTGGTGTCGATGGCATGACGACCCTGACCCTACCCACCCTGATTCTAGTCGGCTCGGTGGATGAAGCGACCATTCCTGAACGTGACGCCTATTTCATGTACGAACATTTGGGGAGTAACGATAAAGCCTTGGGGGTGTTTGATAATGCCGGACACTATATCTTTGTGGAAACTTGCAACGATGTCGCCTTGCAATTGGGTCTATTTGACTTATGCTCGGACAAAGTATGGGATTTGGCCCGCGCCCATGACATCACCAACCACTTGGTGACTGCCTTTTTGCTGGCAACCATCAAGGGGGATGCGGAGGCCGCGGCTGCCCTTGAGTCGGTTGCGTTTACGGGTTTTTCGTATGAGCATCCATAAGCTGGTAGCCTTGGTCAACCATGACCGCGCTCCTATCGAGAATGCGGCACGCGCTGCCGAAGCCGATGTCATTTGGAACCCGCCTGCCCAAGGCATCGTCAAGTTGGTAGCGGAAGAGCGCCCCTTGGCCCTTATCATTGATTTGGATGATGGGGAGACCGACTGGGAGAACATTGTCTGGGCGCTGAAGTCCAATCCGGCCACCCGTCGCTTGGGTATTCTGGGCTTTACCGAGACCCTTAGTGATGTGATTCGCGCCCGCGCCGATGAGTTGCTGGTTGATGAAGTTTTAGAGGCCAAGTATTTGGCGACCCTCCATGAGCGGGTGATGATTTACGCCCGTCGGCGCTTGGAGAGCCGCTTGCACCAAGACCTTGCCGAGAGCATCGCTCAACCCCCGCCCCCGCTGATTGTGAAAGGGGTGATGGAGTTCAACGCGGGCGACTATTACGAAGCCCATGAGACTATCGAGGAGGCGTGGATGGCGGAGCAAGGGCCTATCCGTGAGATGTATCGCGGGGTGTTGCAGGTGGCGGTGGCCTATTATCATATCCAACAGCGCAACTACTGGGGGGCGCTCAAGATGTTCCTGCGCTCTTTACAGTGGTTGGAGCCACTCCCAAAGGTGTGTCAAGGGCTGGATATTGCCCAATTGCGCGTTGATGCTAAACTAGCGCGTCAAGAGTTGGAGCGCCTAGGGCCAGCCCGTCTCGATGAATTTGATGTTAGCCTGTTGAAACCAATCAGGAGCCATGATGGGTCGATTTGATGGAAAAGTCGCATTAATTACCGGAAGCGGACGCGGGATAGGCAAGGCTATTGCCCTGCGCCTTGCTGCGGAAGGGGCTGATATTGTTGTCAACTACTTCCGCAACCGTGAGCCTGCCGAAGAAACCGTCGCTGAGTTGCAGGCCTTGGGCCGTCGCGCTGAAATCGTCAAGGCCAACGTTGCGGAGCAGTCTGACCTTGAGCAGATGTTTGGCTTTGTCGGGGAGCAGTTCGGCGGCCTTGATATTCTGGTCAATAACGCTGCCTCTGGCTACAACCGCCCCGTGATGGAGCAGCGCGTCAAGGGTTGGGATTGGACGATGAACATCAACGCCCGCTCGGCCCTTTTTGCGGCCCAGCAAGCCGTTCCGTTGATGGAGGCACGTGGGGGCGGCACGATTATCAACATTTCCAGCATTGGCGCTCACCGCGTTTTGCCCGAATATGTGATGGTGGGGGTTTCTAAGGCCGCCCTTGAAGCTGTGACGCGCTATCTGGCGGTGGAGTTGGCTTCGAAGCAAATTGTGGTCAATGCGGTATCAGCTGGCCCCGTGGAAACCGACGCCCTCAAGCATTTCCCGCAGTTTCGAGAGGTTATCGAAACACGCCTAGAGGAGTCGGCGACCTTTACACCGGCTGGACGCAACCCCACCCCTGAAGATATTGCCGGGGTGGTGGCCTTCCTTTGTACCCCAGATGCCTACATGATTCGGGGTCAAGTGCTGGTTATTGATGGGGGCTTTACGATTCGTGTTTAGGTAGCTTTAAGCGCACGATGGTGCCTTGGTTGAATTCACTCTCAATCAAGGCTATACCATCATGCAAGGCCAGCACCTTTTGGGTAATGGGTAGGCCGAGACCAAAGCCCTGTTGCTCGAATTTATCGCGCTCGGATTGGCTGATTAAGTCCCAGATAATGGCAAGGTCATTCGGCTTGATTCCCCGTCCACTGTCGGCAATCTCAATAACCCAGTAATTATCCTCAGTGGTGCAACCAATTGTCACGGTGCCGCCTGTATGCGAGTATTGAATGGCATTACGGAGTGGCTCACGGATAGCGTGAATCAGCAGGTTGCGTACCCCATCCACCCAGATTTCGGGCAGCGGCTTGACGGTTACCACCACATCGCGGCTGGCGGCAAACGAGTCTAGGTTCTCAATGGCCGCGTGGATGACCTCGCCAAAATCAAATTGAGACCGCATATGGAGCCATGCCTTACCGGATTCAGTGCTGGAGAGTTCGGCAAGGAGTACCAACTGCTCGGCAAGGCGGTTAAGCCGATTGGTGCCGTTGTGGATGATGTCAAGGATGGTCGAGAATTGAATGGAGTCGATGTTGTCTTTGCCGTTTTCGCGTTGACGCACCTCATCCGCCAATAGGTCAAACCCATTGGTCACGTAGGTTAGGGGTGTGCGGAGTTCATGGGCGAGGATTTTGATAATCATGTTGCGCGTGGCTTGCACTTGGTTCTCGCCAATTTGAATGATTTCACGGTGGCGGTCAATGCGTTGCTTGAGGACAATCGCAAAATTCTCAGGGTTAAAGGGTTTGACGAGGTATTCATCGGCCCCGCTGGTGCGCCCAATGCGAAAATCGGCATTCGCATCAAGAGCGGTCAGGAAAATGAAGGGAATGCTCTTCCAGCGCTCTTTTTGACGCACTGCTTGGAAGAACTCATAACCATTCATTTTAGGCATGGATATATCGCTCACAATAGCATCTGGTGTGCGTGGCGCAGTATTGAGCTTCTCTAAGCCTTCTACACCATCGCCAGCGACCATAACCTCAAAGCCCTTAATCTCTAGAAAGCGGGCCGCGCTATCCCGAAAATCAATATTATCTTCGACAAATAAGACAAAGTAATGGGATTCCATACCTATACCCCCGTTCACTTCTGCCTATTTTAACATACTTCGATAGACTTCAATGGTTTTCTCGGCAATTTGCGCCTGTGTGAAGTGCGCCAGTACCCGCTGACGGCCCCGCCGGGCAAGGTCATGTCGGGCTGCGCTATCAGCGATGAGGTGGCGCAGGTGACAGGTTAGGTCATCTACATCATCTTCCGCAAAAACCAAGCCAGCATCGCCAATCACATCGGGTATAGCTCCACTATTGGAGCCAATGACCGCCACACCGCTTGCCATCGCTTCAATGATGACACGCCCGTATTGCTCTTTCCATGAGCGCCGCGTGCGAGAGGGGATAACCAAAATGTCCAAGGCTCGCATATAAGCAGGCATTGCGGTAGAGGCCACCCAAGGCACAATCTGAATACGGTCTTGTAGACTAAGTTGTTCAATCTGTGCGGTCAGGGTGGCTTGCTCCGGCCCGCTGCCAATCAAGGTTAAGCGCCAGTCTAGTTCGCGCAGGTTGGCTAAGGCGGCAATCAACACATCAACCGCTTTACCAATCCACAGTCGTCCAGCATAGCCGATGTGCATGGGTGTGGGCGGGTGGGGTGTGGAGTCAGGGCAAAAGAGGTCAGGGTCAACCCCGAATTGAGGGATAACCGCCAAAGGGCCAGTGTAGCCCTTAGCCCGCCAAACTGCCGCCGCGCTTTCTGTCCCCATCAGCGCATAGTCGGCGTGCTGGAGGACGGTTTGCTCAAACCAGCGGAAGGGTGGCGGATAGGGGCGCAAGATATTCTGCCATGAGAAAAACAGTGTTTTGATGTTGCGACGTCGGGCGGCCCGTAGCGCTAACCATGTCACTAGGCTATACGGCTCCTCGTCAATGTGGAGGATGTCGGGCTGGATGTGGTCAAGGTGTTGCTCAAGGGCAGGGTAGTAGTGCCAATGAAAGCGCCCATTAAAGCGAATCGGGCTGACTATCAAGTCATAGCCTTGGGTGAAGACACGCTCCAGTTGGGTTTCACCGCGCTCATCGCGCCATGAGGGTGGCACCACTACACTGAGATCGAGGTCAGGGGCTGTTGCCATTTCCTCCAACTTGCGCTGATAGGTGCCAACAATACAGGCTTTGGAAATCATCAATACGCGCATTGCATTAGCCTTGCTGATGGCGCTTGTCAGCATAGAAGAGCGCCAATTGTTTCTTGATGGGAGTCGTGGAGTAAGGGCTATAGTACGGCCCATCAAGGTAGAAATTCATCAACAACAGGTCTAAGACGGGCTTGTCGAAATGTTCGATGAAAAAGGCTTTGTCGCCAGTCTTCGGCATCTCGGCAATGTATTCGGGTGTGAATAGCGTTGGTTCCACGACGTGGAGGGTGACATCATCTGCAAAGAAGTCGATAACGCCGCGTCCATAGCCAAGGTCAATTGCCGAGGAGCTAATGATATAGATATGTGTCCCCGGTGGAAACTCGCGTGACCGAAAGAGTGCATCTTCGCCATCATAGGCAAAGGCTAAACGTGACTGGGTATTGAATAGCTCTAGATGCTCTCCGAAATAGTAATGAACTTGCCAGCCCATAATTGCCATCACGAGTACACCCATGACCACCGCCTGCAATTCTTTAGGAAAACGCAGCAGGCTCGGCGTGTACCGTAACCCGACGGCTATCAACAAAATAAGCGCGGGAAAAATTACCACATAGCGCGTGGTCAGGACGTTGTGGCGTAATAGGCTGGTGCCAAGGATACCCGCCAGCACCCAACCCGCCAACAGAATCCCTGGTCGGTAAAACTGCCATAAGACAATACCCAACCCAAGGAACAGCAACGGCAAGACCTCATTCATAACAAGGCCGTATTCTCCCCCATAATAAATTGCGACCCATTCTGGCTGGGTGACGATTGCCAAGAATGAGAACTTGAGATGACGCAAGTATTCGGAAGTATCGCCTGTTTCTTCGATGCTGTCCCAATAGCTGCCCTTCCATGCTTCTGATTCAAGCCGAGGAGTAAGTGCTTGGTCGCGTTCACGGACAGTGAGATAAATGGGGGCGGCTACAATGATAAAAGCAACCACCAGAATGATGACACCCTTCCAGTGAGGTCGCCACCACCATAACCCGCTGATCATCCAGATGAACAGGAGAGGCGGATAGAGCAAGCGACCACCTTCATAGAAATATTGGGTCAAGCCAAGGCTAATGCCAGCTAATGCATAATCAAGGCGGCGCTGATGACGGACGGCTCTGGCATAGAAGGCAAAGGCAAGGGTGCCGAAGAGGGGGTCAGCAATATTGTTGAGCGCCAAGCGGCTATGATGAATATGAGGCGGATAGACGGCTAATAACAGGGCGGCAATAATTGCAGTTGGACGGTCAAAGAGTTCTTTTGCCAGCAGATAGAGCGCCGGAATCGTCAAGGTGCCAATGACAACACTAACAGCCCGCGCACCCGTTAAATTGCGACCAAACATCTGGACGGTTTGCATTTCTAGAAAGCTATAGACGGTGGGGAAGCCGCGTACTTCGGGCCACAGTAGACCGATTTTGTTGTTGTCCATAAAGTACAGGACAAAGGTTGCAAAATTGAGTTCATCTACAAAATGGGGGAAGGCATTTTCCAAGCGCCATGCCCGCAACCCGAAGGCCATAAGGGTGATTACACCGACCAATCCGAGTTCGCGCCAGCGGATGCGCCACCCTGACCCGCCTAGTCCCCACGCCAGCAGCAGCAGGCCCAAGCATAATAGGATAAACTGGGTATTAGCCGTCAAGGGTGGCGGCCAGCCTGCTTTGAGGACTTGCGCGTTATACTCGGTTACGATAGCAAGTGCAGCGATTCCTCCGATGGCGGCCAACCAAAACGAATAATGGGGCGTCAATGGGTGGCGTGGAGGACGGGGTGGCGTCAGTCTAGCAATAGACAGTGCCACAGCAATTCCAAGCGCAATACCCGCTCGGATTAGCAAGCGCACGGCGGTACGGTGATCTTCAATCTCTAATGAACGTGGTTGAAGATAGCCCGCCGCTTGCCAGCACCAATATACCGCAAGGAGGGTTGTGCCAATTGCCAACCAATGGCGACGGCGGTACAACCATGCGGCTACGTTGTTGAATAAGGATGATAAGTTTTTTTGTTGGGTCTCCATAGGCTAAACTATAATGAAAAATGAACTTGAATGGTAACGATCAATGGGTTCTTCATATCGGTACAGCCAACACGCACGTCAATCTCTCGCCTTAAGTCACTATTGGGCGCGGCAATATGGGCATGAGACCGTTGACACCGACCACTTGTTTCTAGGTATCCTTGATACCGACGGGTCGCTCGGCTGGCAAGTCTTATGTGATTTAGAGTTTGACCGCCCTCAAGCTTTTTTAGAAGTCCAAAACCTGCACAGCATTTCTGAAACGGTTGAACAACAACTGCCTTTTAGTTATGAATTGCGCGAAGCGTTACTCATGGCGGTTGCTGAAGCCCAAGGCCTCAATAGCGAATATTTAGGTACCGAGCATATTTTACTGGGATTAATCCGTAGCGGTAATGGGCAATTGCGCGAATTACTGACTTTGCTGGATATTAGTCCCGAACAAATCCGCGCCCGCTGCAAGCGTATTATTCAACAAGGGATTTCTGAGTTAACGATGGAGTCGGTGCGCCGTATGGCAAAACTCAGTGAGCTTGCCAAGCGGGTACTGAATGCTGCCAAGCAGATTGCCGCCGCACATGACCAAAACACCATTGCACCAGAGCATGTCCTTTTGGCATTGACCCAAGAGCGCCGTAGCATCGCCAAGCGCCTCCTTGCTCAGTGCAACTGTGACACGGAGGCCATTAGCGAAGCTGTGATTGACCTGCCTGCTCAATCTATCGAATTGGAGACCCGCCTCAACCATATCCTTGACCGTGCGGTTGACCGTGCCGAGGCGATGGGGTCTCATTACACTGGCACTGAGCATATCCTCTTTGCTATGACGTTGCTTCCATGGTCACAGCATATGCTGCAAGTGTTTAATGTGGATGTGGTGATGCTCCAAAGTTTGGTCTATGAGGCGTTAGCGTCGTAGGAACCAAATAACAATGGCCCCAATGCCCATCATCAGCATCAAGGCTACTGTTGCCCCAAATGCTGCCAATAAGAGCCGCGTCTCTTGATCGAGTTCGACATTATCGGTCTTGGGCGGCAGATTGGGTAGCAGTGCATCGGCGGTAAAGGCTTCAACCCGTTGCGCCCCAAACTCCGCTTTGACATCGGTGCCAACCCCGATGAAGGTAGGGGCAAAATCAGCTTGGGTGGTCATTTGATGGTGTGGGCTAGGCGGCACCAGCACCCGATAGGCCCCTGCGGTTAATCCTGCAAAACAGCTATAGTCATTATCACTCGTCAGCAGGGTATTGATAATCACGTCATTGGCGGTTAGTTGCACATCCACCCCCGCGATTAGTCCTTCATTTTCATCGCGCAGGCCATTGATATTGCTATCCTCGAAGACCACCACACAGATTTGGTTGCCAAGCGGTTGCGGTGCGCTCGATGCCGCTGTGTCCGCAGTGGGTGCTTCCGTTGTTGTCATCGCCCCATAGTCTATAATCACGCGCTCTGTATCGAGTGTCACACTTTGGCTGGTTGGGGTAGTGGGATTGAATGGACTCTCAAACTCCACTGTATAGTCGCCTGCTGCCAAGTTCAACAGGCAATCATCATCGGGGGTGGTCGTCAAACTCCCCACAATGGCCTCACCCTGCTTGACGAACACACTCACACCCGCCAGACTGGGTTCGCCCGCGTCATATAAGCCATTTTGGTTGGTGTCCTCAAAGGCGCGAATGCAAATATCGGGGGTGCCTTGGGCATGGACAATGGTCGCTAGTCCAAGGGGTATAAACAGCAGTAAGATGCTGATAATCCGCACAGGCCAATCTCCTTCAATGTGGGGCGATTATAGCATAGCCAAACCGAGAAGAAACAGACGGCTTGCTTATGTTCAGCAGACGCTGTATCCTTTGAAAAGACGAATGAGGAGGTACAACCATGAGCGATCTAGAGCATCTGCGCCAACTAGCCCTTGATAATGAGGAACCATCTTTTGACGACTTCAGCAGTGTCGCAGTCCGAGCGCAGGATGTGGATGATGGAAAAATCTTCGGCATGAACGCCGTTGAGCGCATGTTTATATCCGTTGGCTTGTTTTTGGTGGTGACTGTCTTTAGCGTGATGTTGTTGTTGGTCACGGATAGTATCGCTATCCCCTAGTGATTTTAACAATCCCAGACAATTTCACGACAAAACATAAAGGGCATTTTAATTTGCCTTTGTGATAATGATAGACAGAGTAGCATCCTGTAGTGTTTAATAGTCTTTCCCTCCCTGGCTCCCACCCAACTAGACTATTAAACACAACCCCGAAGCAAGCGCCCACACTCCCCTTCTCCTCATGATTGAAGTTGTGGGCGTTTTGTGTTTAAATTGTCCCAATCTGGAGAATTTACAATTATGAAAAAACCATTGGTTGCCCTTGTGGGTCGTCCCAATGTGGGCAAATCGACCTTGTTTAACCGACTCGTGGGGGAACGTCGTGCCGTCATCTCTGAGATTCCGGGTACAACCCGTGACCGAAATCATGGGGATGTGGACTGGAACGGCGTTGAGTTTATGGTGATTGACACGGGGGGTATTGAGGTCTATCAGCCCAAAGATACCCGCGATGTCTCGCCTCTAGCGGAGGGGTCACTTGAATTTGTTGAACAAATCAAAGCCCAAGCGCTGATTGCCATTAATGATGCGGATGTTATCGTGATGGTGGTCGATGCCCAGCAGGGTATTACCGCCGCCGATGAAGACATTGCCACCATTCTACAAAAGACCAATAAGCCTGTCCTTGTGGCGGCCAACAAAACCGACAATGTTGACCAATACGACCAAGTCTTTGAGTTCTACGGTCTCGGCTTAGGGGAGGTGATTGGTGTCAGTGCCATTCATGGCCTCGGTAGTGGGGACTTGCTGGATGCTGTTGTGAGCCTGTTGCCGGACGCGCCCGAACTGTCCAACCCTGAAGATGATGAGGACGTGTTGCGGATTGCCATTGTAGGCCGTCCCAATGTCGGCAAGTCGAGCTTACTTAATCGGCTCCTCGGTGAGGATCGTGCGATTGTCTCGGATGTTTCTGGTACCACCCGTGACGCCCTCGATACCCCCATGAAGTGGCATGGTCAAGACCTTATCTTGATTGACACAGCGGGCATCCGTCGGCGCGGGCGCATTGACCCCGGCATTGAGAAATTTAGCGTCTTGCGGGCGCTAAAGGCCATTGAGCGCTGCGATGTGGCGCTGCTGTTGGTTGACCCCACCGAAGGTATCACCGCCCAAGATGCTCATGTTGCGGATATGGTCTTGCAACGCATGAAGAGCGTGGTGATTGTTGTCAACAAATGGGACTTAATCGAAAAAGACAACAGCACCATGAACACCTATATTGAGGAAATCCGCCACCACCTCAGCTTTATGTCGTGGGCACCGATTATCTTCATCAGTGTATTGACGGGGCAGCGTATCCATCAAGTGCTGGAGACTACCTTCTCCGTTTGGGAGGAGCGCTACCGTCGTATCCCCACCAGCGAGCTTAACCGCGTGGTGCGTGAGGCCGTCGCACGCCATGCCCCATCCACCAAAGACCCGCGCCGCCTACGGATCTACTACGCCACCCAAGTCCGTACCAATCCGCCGACCTTCCTATTTCATGTCAATGACCATCGACTGGTGCATTTTTCCTATGAGCGCTATCTAGAGAACTGCTTGCGGGAAGCCTATCCCCTAACTGGCACACCTATCCGCCTTAGCTTCCGTAGTCGGGGGGGGAATCTGTCCTCAGATGACTAGTTTCCGCCGTTTGCTCTACGCAGGCTAATCTGTGGATATAATTGCCCCAGAAAGGAAGGTGCCGGATGCGTGCCATTCATCTGTTGATTGGGTTGAGTTTATTGCTGGCGTGGGTACCCACCCGACAGGCGGTGCAAGCCCAAGACCCCTGTACGGGCTTGGTAACGCCACGTTTGACGGTTGGGGCTACGGCGCGGGTTGCCTTCAATGGCGATGGCATTGGTAGCCCGCTCCGTGATAATCCCGGTAAAGAACAAAGCGGGAGTCAATTAATTGGCAACTTGCCCGAAGGAACCGTCATCACCATTCTAGAGGGGCCAGTCTGTTTAGATGGCATGGTCTGGTGGCGGGCCAGCCTTGTTGATGGTAGCGAGGCGTGGATTGCTGAGGGCGATACCCAGCAGTATTTCTTGGTGAATTATGTCTTGGGGGCAGAGGTGGTGCAGCCTGACCCTGCTAACCCCAATATCTTGCAGCGTTGGTTTGTGACCTATTCGGGACAGGTGACGAGCCTCCCGACTTATGCCCTGCCTGCCTATAGCCCACGTCCTGCCAGTGAACTTTGGCAAGATGCCGATTTAGGTGCAGCACAGTCGGCCTTGAATGACCGCCTCTCGCGCTGTCCCGCTGTGCTGGAGAACACCCCTTGGCAGGGCATTCGCAACGCAGGGGATGTGCTGGTACCGGAAGCGCCGATGACGATTGTGCCTGACCCTGATGGGGCCAAGGCTTTTGTGGTGCGTCATTTTGCGTTGCGGATACCTGAATGCGAAGGCGGCCCCGGTGCCTACTATGGCATCAGCACCACCCATCTGGTGACTGAGAACGAGGTGCGTGACTTGTTCCCCTTTGGGCAGCATGGTGGCACGCGCTCGAAGGGCGCTTGCCTCTCGCCTGATGTGGTCAAGCCCGATTGGACCACTGACCTCAGCGAGATTACATGGTCACCCGATGGCGATACAGTGGCCTTCACCGCCCGCTATCTGGATAGCGACACTACCGGACGACCCTGTGCCTTTTATTTTATTTACTTGGTCGATGTCTTTAATGGCGGCATTACCCCTATTGCTGAAGGCCGTCGTGCAGTCTGGGCAGGTGGTGGCACCCAACTCTACTACTTTACCTTTGCCGTCGATAATGGCTACAACATCTTAGAGGAGCAATTGCAGCTTCTGAGTGGCGGCCAGACCCAACGGGTCAACATCCCCTTAACTGGCGATAGTGGGGCGCAATTTGTCCCAACGGCTTTTAATTCAACCGGAGTTATCTTACCGTCAACGGCGGGCGGCTCACGCTTGCTGCTCTGTGATACCCGCAGCGGGTGTTCGGATACATTGACCTTTGAAATCTCGCGCAAGGTCTTCTCTAGCCAACCAATGGAGTTGCCCGATGAGCTACTCCCGCGCCAAATTGCGGCGGTCTATTTTGTTGCCGATGACACCCGCTTATTGTGGCTCACGATTGATGGACGGGTTTATCTCCAGTCCGTTTATGGGCCAGATAGCGGCATATGGGTGGCTTTACCGCTGCCTGTCACTGGGCAGGTACATGATGTTGTGCTGCTTCCAACTGGAATCGCCGTCATTTTGTTGCTGGATACGGGCGATGTCTTGTTAGTGAATACGGTTAGCCGTGAAGTTGTCGAACTGCAACTAAACTAAAAAAGATGTGCTGACCAGTGAGAAAAGTAAACTGGTCAGCACCATACAATTAGTCATTTGATGCTGTTCCATTCACTTCTTCATAAGCCCGCAAGGGGCGGGTTTCGAGCGTTTCCCGAATAGATGGGTCGGGGTAGGCCAATGAGGTAGAGCGGAAGGGTTGGGTTTGCTTTTTATAGGGGATGTTGTCGGTGTTGTAAACGCGGATACATAGTGAGCCTAGTTTGATCTCATCCCCGTCATTGACGATGTATCCTGTGTCCGCTGACATCCGTTCTTCATTGATAAAACTACCGTTGTGGCTGCTGAGGTCAAATGCCATGACTTCATTCTCACTCAACGTTAGCATCAAATGACGCCGCGATACCCCGAGTTGATGCCCGAAGTGATTCGTTAGGTCGATATAGTGTCCGTCGGCATGGTCGCCATCAGGAAGACGGCCTAGGATAATCGTTTTATCCAAAGGTACGGTGAGTTGCTGCCGCGTCGAAAGGATATATAGGTGTACTCGGTTAGGAGGTGGTTTGGACATCTGATGGACTCCTTTCAAGATTCAAACGGATGCTATACTACTATTATATGGGATAATGTGCCGAGTTGAGCTATGAAAAAAAAATACGAACCACAATTGACCCAAAACAGTGAACCAGAAGAGATTGCTGAGACCATTGTACGGCTGGCAGCAAACTACCGCGCTCCCTATGTTGCAATCATTGGATTTAGCGAGGCCCTGCTCGAAGGCCTATCGGGAGACCTGAACCCCACCCAAGTTGCCGACATTCAATCCATCCGCACCTCTGGCTGGCAAGCCCTTGGTAATTTAAATGATATTTTGGATGTGATGCTGATTATGAGTGGGCAGATTGAATACGAAAAACTGTCCGTAGACTTTAGCCAACTCCTGCGCGATGTCGTGCGCGATGTGGAACGTACCCGCCCTGAAGGGAGCCAGCCTCTCCAAACGGAACTCCTCCAAACCCCTGTTTATATTGAAGGGGATGAAGCCCGTCTACGCCAAGCCTTGCTTGGGCTGATTGCCAATACAATGGTCAGCTTGCCCCGCACACAGGTTCAACTCAAAGTCAAGGTTGATGACCAGCACCTTGAAATCACCATCTGCGATGGCTGTGCGGCGGCCAACAATGATGACCTTACCTATTTCTTTGAAGCAGGCTGGGTTAGCAAAATGAAGAACGGGCGTTGGCGACAAATGCAGTGGCAGAGCTACTTGGCTCATCATTTTGTAGTGGCCCATCAAGGCCAAATATGGGTGGAGCCGATTGAAGCTGAAGGTGATACCCCCGCAGGCACCCAAATTGTGATGCGCTTACCGATTGCTAAACCGGAGGATAGTCCACAGGCAGACTAACGAGCCTGCCCGTGTTGGTTCAAGCTAGGGGGAGGAAGGTAATAACAACTTCCCCTTTATAAGCGGGGTGGTGCTTAACCCAGCGGTTGGGTCTCAGTTTCACCCTCAGTCGCGTCGCCTTCATGGTCGCCACTTGCAGATGTGCTGTCTTCGGTGGTTTCTGCGCCAGTGCTGTGGTCGGTACTGTCGTTCTCACCCTCGGTGGCATCAGTGTCTTCATGTTCACTGTCGCCTGTTGTCTCGCCCTCGGTACTATGGTCACCCTCGGTGGATTCACTATCGCTGTGATCGGTGGTGGTCTCATGCTCGGTGTCAACCGTCGTGTCGTGGCTGTCCACCGCAGTGGTTTCACCTGTAACAAGGGGCATAATCAGCATGGCGATAATCAAAAGGGCCGCAATGATGCCTGCAAATGCACCAATAAAGGCTGGCCCCATCCATATCATTGATTTTTTGCTCATTAGGGGTATGCTCTCTCCATAAAAAGTATCTGCCAAATAATGGCATATTCTGGCTGAATTGGCAACGGATTTTTAAACGATGGAATTGGTAACTTTAGCCCAACGCCCCGAAATTGCCGAGGCCATGCAACAAATTAACATCGCAGCATGGCCTGCCTTCATGAAGCAAGCCGGGGCCTCTGACCGTCACTGGTCAACCCTTCTGCAAGTCTATCCTGAATATCAACTCGCTTTGTGTGATAATGACCACCACGTCATGGCAATTGGTCACCTCATCCCCGCCATCTGGGACGGCACCAGCGATGGCCTCCCTAACGGCTGGGATGATGTCTTGATGACTGCCCTCAACCGTCGTGGGCGTTCTTTTAACGCCATCTGCATGATGGGCGCGGTGGTCTCACCCAATAGCCGTACTAGCGGTTTGGGCCTCTCACTCTTGCGGATGATGAAGACCTTCGCCTTTGAACACTCGCCCGTGTTGATTGCGCCCGTGCGTCCGGTGCTGAAACCGCGCTATCCCTTGACGCCTATTGAGCGTTATATCCGTTGGACATATCGCAACGGGGCGAGTTTACCCTTTGACCCTTGGTTGCGGGTGCATGTGCGCTTGGGAGCCACTATTATCAAAGGTGCGCCTCATTCGATGGTCGTTACAGGTAGCGTTGCCCAGTGGGAATCATGGTCAGGTATGCGCTTCCCCGAAAGCGGTCTCTATATTGTGCCGGATGCCCTACACGCTATCTCGATAGACTATCTCAACGACGCGGGTAAATACGAGGAGCCGCATGTCTGGGTACATTATCCCTTTAGTCAGGACTAGCCGCACTGATAGCCGCTTCAATCTCGCCTTGGTCGGGCGCATTCGGCACCAATTCTAAATAGGTGTTGAAATCACCGACTGCCGCGCTGACCTCCCCCGCCGCTAACCACACATAACCGCGCTCTCGATAGTAAGCGGCGTTGTTGGGTTCCAGCAAGAGGGCCTCGGCATAATCCGCCGCCGCCGAGCCGTAAGCCTCCACCGCCAAGTAGACCTGAGCGCGGGCTACATAATAGTTGGCCTCACTCCCATCGTATTCAATCGCTTGGCTGAAATCTTGCAAGGCGTCATCATACGCCGCTTGAGATTGATACAGGGTACCGCGATAGGCATAGACCTCGGCTATATCCGGTTGGAGGTTGATGGCGCGGGTATAGTCGATAATGGCTTGGGTGGGGTTGTCGAGTGCGGCCTGAATCTGCCCATGCAGCAGATAGGCCCGAAACAGCACGATGGTATCGGTCTCAGTGCCTTCGAGTGCGATAATCTGGTTGAGCAGATACAAGGCCGCCAATGGACGATTCAGAGTATAGAGCGTGCGGCTTTGCTCGACCCCTATCTCTGGCGTCGGGGATTGACGCGGGCGCGGGGTACCACTCGGCAGCAGGGCCGCTGTCGCGGGTGGGGGAGCCAGCGCACTGATGACCAGCATCCCCACCATCACCATCCCAACCGCTAACCATAGCCATTTAGCCTGCATAGCTCTTCAAGACCTCCTCAATGGTCGCGCTAAAATCCAATGTAGCCGCCCGCGCTTGGGCCGCCTCGAAATCAGCAGGGGTGAGTTGTTTCTGCAATTGTTTTAGATATTCAGCCGATTTATAGCGCACAATCCCCACATAATCCCGCTCCTGTATTTGGGCGAGGGTAATGAGTTCCACCGCACGGCTGGGGTTGTTGTATACCATGTCCAGTGTACCTATGCCCAGCAAGCCTAAGATTGCGATAGATTGCTCGGAAGTGTCGGCCTCTTGTGCGATACGGAGTGCTTGATAGAAATGGGCCGCTGCTCGTGTATAGTCCCCAGTCCGAAAATAGACCTCGCCATAGCCAGCTTGTATCCACCCCTGTATGAACAGGTTATCGGCAGTAATTTCAATCTGTTCGGCCTCTTGACCATAGGCCAAAGTCTGTGCCATATCACCCCGAAAAGCTGCGGCAAGGGTGAGCGCCATCAGGGTATAGGCTGTACCCAATTGGTCGCCAATCTCGCGCCGAATACCGAGGGCCTCTTCTAAAAACACTGTGCTTTGGGGGAGTTGCTGCAATGCCATGTGTGCTATCGACAAATCATACAACGAGTCAGCAATCACACGGGGGTCGCCTGTTTCACGCCGAACATTCAGGCTTTGCTCAAAATAGCGCTTGGCTTCGGTGTAATTGGTCTCAGCCATCGCCACATTGCCGAGGGCGCTCAACGAGTGTCCAATGCCAGCGCGGTCTCCGTTATTTTTGTGCAAGGCATAACTTTCACGGTAGCAGTGCTTGGCCTTGTCAAACTGGCTCTTGAGGAAGTAGATACCCCCTAAGTTGTTGAGGGTAAAGGCTATCCCTTGTTGGTTGCGGAAGCTGCGGAAAATCGCCAGTGCCTGCTCATAATAGGCCTCGGCGCTGCTTACTTCGCGCATGGCGTGGCATATCTCGCCAAGGTTGTTTAGCCCGTAGGCATGGCTAATCGGGGAGGCTTCGGCGGCAAGGCGGTTATATTCCACATAAATCTCGCGGGCGCGGGCATGGTTGCCATGCAAATACTCGGCATAGCCCATATTGCCCATTGAGAACAAGATAATCTCAATATCCTCAATGCGCTTGGCGATTTCAAGAGCCTCGCCTGCCTTGGCACTCGATTCGGCATAGCGTCCCATCATCATGTAGATATAGCTCATGCCGTTGAGTGCATAGCTCGTCTCAAAGTCCAGTCTATGTGCTTGGAAATAGAGCAGAGCTTGCTCAACAATATAGAGTGGCATCTGATAGCTCCCCGTCCGTGCCACGAAGGTGCCATAGCGTATCTTGGCCCGCCAATAGAGTTGGCCTTGCTCAATCGGCTCTAGGGCATCGGCCAACCCGCCGAACATCTGCTGCCCTTCTTGCAACAAGCTACGGATGGCATAAAAGTCATAGAGGGGGTGCAGCATCTTCGCCAGCGATGCCCAATCGCGGTGGGCAATCGCAAAATCCCACGCACAGCGGATATTTTCGAGTTCTAGTTCAACGGCATCCACCGCCGTCTTTTCCTGCTTGGTATTAAATTTGCTCTCTTGCTTGGCAAGGAACTCGGCATAATACCGCGCATGGTTGGCATAAATCGCACTGGGGTCATCCACCAAGTTCTCGAACTGCTCAACGGCGTATTGGCGCAATAGCATGTGCGGGCTATAGCGTCCGTCGGCGGCCCGTTGCAGCAAGGACTTGTTGACCAAGGCGGTTAGGCTCCGCAAAGAGGCCCCCGTCACGGCTTGGGCTGCCTCGCGTGTGAAGCCACCTTTAAAGACCGCCAACTTCACAAAAGCATCCCGCTCGTCTTCGATCAACAGACTCCATGACGACTCGAATACGGCCCGAATGCTGCGGTGGCGTTCCGGCATATCCCGCAAATTCGACTCCAAAAAATCGAGGCTCTGCTCAATCTCATGGACGATTTCCTCAATGGACACCACCTCCAACCATGCTGCCGCTAACTCCAAGCCCAAGGGCATACCTTGTACCAATTGACACACGCGGGCAATACACGAGGCTGTGTCTTGGTTGAGTGCAAAGTCGGCTTGAATGCGTTGGGCGCTCTGGATGAACAATCGCGCTGCTGCTGAATCGGCTAAGTCATCCTCGTGCTGTGGCACAGGCAACCCACCAACCTCAATCACATGCTCCCCTTGTAGCCGTAGCCGTTCCCGTGAAATTGCTACAATCTTGACATCAGGCGCGGCCCGCAAGATGTCAGTCACAATGCCTGTGCTGTCCATCAAATGCTCGTAGTTATCCAAGACCAGCAGTAGGTTCTTTTCACGTAGATAGTTCAGCAATTGGGTTTTGGGGGCCTCGGCACCGCTGAAACTGAAATTGGCACTTTCGGCAATGGCTGTCACCACATGGTCGCCCTTGGTCAATGAGGCTAGTGCCACGTAAAAAGTGCCATCGGCGAATTGGGCGATGTGCTGCTCGGCGGTTGCGACTGCCAAGCGGGTCTTGCCAATGCCACCCGTCCCCACCAAGGTGATGAGCCGCGAGTCGCCATTGGTCAACAGGTCGCCCACCTCCGCCACCTCGCGCTCTCGTCCCACAAACGGCGTGGTAAAGGCTGGTATATTGTGTGGGGGTAACTGGCGGGCTGTTGAGGATAGGCCGCTGGGAGTCATGGTAGCAATCAATGTGTTCATACCGTCGGGCGTGTCATGATGACCCCGTATCCCGGTAATTTTGGTATCCAGCCCATCAATAATCGCCTCGAGTTCAGCGCCAACCATCCTCATGCGGGGGATTCGCGCATCGATGTTTTTCTCTAACATGCGATACACCAAGTCCACCAACGCGATGGGTAGATTAGGCCGTGTTTCTTCCAAGGGGGGCAGGGGCTTGGTCAAAATGGCGTGTAACATCGCGGCTGGGCGCTCTCCCTCAAAGGGCCGACGACCCGCCAACATCTCGTACAGCACCACCCCAAACGACCAAATATCCGTCCGCACATCAATCAAATCGCCACGACAGGCCTCTGGGCTAAGGTAGGCCATCGTCCCCAAGGTGATACCTGCCTCGGTCAGGTGCGACTCGCCGATACGGGCGATGCCGAAATCGGTCAGGCGCGGGGTGCCATCTTCCGCCAGCAGCACATTAGCGGGTTTAATATCCCGATGAATAATCTTGAGATGATGGGCGCGGGTCAGGGCGTCGCTGAGTTCAAGTGCAATCTCCAGCACGCGCTTAACAGGAAGTTGGGGTTGGCGGGTCAGCATTTCAGCTAAATTGCCCCCGCTGACCAACTCCATCACAATATAGTGGGTTTGCCCCTCTTGTAGGGTATCGAGAATGGTCACGATGTTGGGGTGATTGAGTTGGCGCAGGGCTACCCCTTCGCGGGTGAAGCGCTCCACAACATCTGGGTCACGGCTAATCACCTCTGGCTTTAAGACCTTAATGGCAACGGCGAGGCCTGTTTGGGTGTCGGTGGCCTGATACACATCGCCCATACCACCCCGTCCCAATAACATACTTGGTCTGTAGCGCCCCCCGATAATATCCATAGATTTATTCATCCTCTGTTGTGTCAATGCGATTCCAGTGAACCGCAGGCGAGTCCTTGCGTAAAAGCAATGATACCCCTTTATACGTTACATTTACGTAAACATCTCGCCCCCATTCTGATAAATCGTCACCGCCCCACCATAGACTCTGCACATAGGTTGGTTGGCGTTGTTGAATGGAGTACGCCAAATCATACTTGTTATGCCCCGGCACACTAGTCATGCCATTCCAACCTGCCCGCCCGCTGAGGTCAGGTGGCAAGTTGGCGATATAGGGGTCAGACTTACCGAGAAAATCAATTGCTTCCCGTTCTGTATAGTAGGGGATAATCCCCGCCCATATTACCCCAACTGTTGCATCTGGGGTGGTCATAGCCTCAATCGCTAATGCCATATTGATATTGTTGCCCGCCTCTAGGGTCAGATAGGGGCGCTCTTGGAGGGTTATCTCCCGTTCAAAGCGGTACTCGGCTCGATATAGGCTGCCCCCGATGATGACGACCATCAAACCTAGGGCTAATCTAGGGTGCCGCTGCATCAACCCCCACCGCCGCAACCCGACATACATCCCCCCAACGGCAACCACCAGCAGCAAGGAGGTGACGGGTGTCATGATACGCCAATACAGCCACACATCCCCACCCACCATAACCTGATAGACGACCATGACTCCGTATAACCCCACCAGCAAGACCCGCCGCGCATTGAATTGGAGCGCGACACCCACCAGCCCTAAGCCAATCAACAAGATGTGTTCATTCAAATAAGGTTGGATGAACAGCCAACCATTATTAAGCCGTGCTGACAGGGGAATGCCCGTCACTTTGAGGGTGTAGGTATTGGCGAATAATTCCCCGTAGTACCACCAGCGGAAGGTGTGTTGCAGCAGGGGCAGGCTACTATAAACCGTGAGGATGAGGAGGCTATGGCGCAGGGGCGGATGCATCGCCCACCAGACATACCCCAAGAGCAACCCTGCCAATAGGGGCGTTTCAGGCCGTGTCCAATAGGCCAGCCCCAGCAGGCCAGCCATCGCTAGGCCATCGCGCAGGTGGCCCTCGTCCTCATAGCGCAACGCCAGATAGACCGCCCCTAACACCAACACCGTCAGCAGTCCGGTTTCCATGCCTAGTAGTGACCAATAGGCTAGTGGGTAATAAAGCAATACTGCTAAATAACTAAGGAAGCTAATCAACGTATGACCCGTCAAGCGGTAGGCGATGGCTGCTGTGAGGCCCGCGCTGCCGAGTACCAAGCCAATCCCCAGCACCTGCATACATAGTACCGCCAAGGGTTTGGGGAGCAAAGCATTGGGTGGGGCCATCAGTAGCACCATCAAGAGGTTACTATAGCCCTCCACCTGTTCGCCCTCATTCCACACCAAACCACGTCCATGCACCCAGTTATCGGCATAGCGCATCGAAATCATGGCATCATCAAAAAGGGCAAAATAGCGCTGACCATCAATGCCAATGGTCGAGGAACGAGCGATAAAAGCGGTGGCCCACAATGCGAACCCTAATGCGAACCCTAAACCAAGACGCTTGAAAGACATCAGGACTCCCAAATAAAAACGAGGTGGTAATAACAATACTACCACCCCGTTGTGTTGGTTGTGCCGTGTGTCAGCTATTCGCCAAGATTAAGGAGGATATTGGCGGTCATATAGCCAGCCAAATCCGCTTCACCATTCGGGCCAGCATATACACCCGCATAGATGGTGCCGTCGTGGTCATGCAGAATCAAGCCACCCTCATTATCGCTCTCATGGCTGACGCTAATCACAAGGATTTCCTCGTCACCAAGGATAAGCCGTACCGGATCAGCAGGTATATCGCCTTCTTCGAGCAATTCGGCTAACACTGCATCGGCATAGTCTTCCAGCGTCTCACCCGTCAGGCCAAGCGCCGTCAGATTAAGGAAAGAGAGCGCATATTGACCCGATTCGAGGATAACATCTTCTGACTCCATATCCAGTTCTTCGCTGGTGATGGTCACAACGCCAGTATCCTCAACCACAATCCAGTTGCTGGGATAGCTCAAAACGAGGCCGTCAGCGGTGGTGTACTCGGTATCGAGCGCGGGGGAGTACGAAACACCTGATGCTACATCGAGGCCTGTATCCTCAAACTCGCTCAATTCACCGGGAGCTGCCAATAAGACCAAAATTCCATAGGTGCCGGGCGCAAGGTCAAAGGCCGCCATCATGGCATCAAATTTGTCGTTGGCACCATAAGCCGCTGCCCCTGAGATGGCTGCATCCAGTTCGCCAATTTCACCAAAGGCGGGCATATCTTCTGAGTCGCCCATGAATTGCATCACCAGCGCCAGAACATCGCTGAAGCTGGCCTCTTCGCCCAGCATCGCTGCCAATTCACCGGAAGGAAGGGGCAGAACCAGCATGGCGAATTGACCAGATTCAGGGCCGCCTTCTTCGTCAGCTTCCATAGCGTCCAAAATAGCCTCGTCATTGGCAATGGTCAGGCCATCCACCGCGTTACCATCGGCTGCCCATCCATCTGGTAACAGGGCGAAGAAAGAGCCATCTTCGGTGACAAAGCCTTCAATGGTAAAGGTATCGTCATCTTGGGCAAAGGCACTCAAGGGGACGACCAGCAAAGCAAGGGCGATTAAACTAATGAATAAACGTTTCATGTCTTTCTGCTCCTCTATGTTGTTTGATTTATTGACTGATACTGAGCAAGATAGCCGCCGCTGTGTAGCCAATCAAGCGAGCTTCATCATAGGCACTGGCGTAAACCGCGGCATACATGGTGCCGTCCACATCACGAATAACCAAACCGCCATCATTTGTGGTTTCATCTTCATTGGAAACGCCAATCACGAAGACTTCATCATCCCCAACGACTAAAATCACTGGGTCGTCAGCGGTATCGCCTTCATCCAATAGCAAGGGCAAGATGTTGTCTGCGGTGGCTTCTAAGGTGTCACCTGCTAACCCAAATGCGCTTAGGTTAATCACGGCAACTGCATATTGACCAGATTGCAAATCACTATCGGGCGTCACTTCCGGATCATTGGTAACATACACCAAGCCGTTTTCATCGACATCCGCTTTCCAACCTGCCGGATAATCGAACTCTACGGCTGCGTCTTCATTGCTGTAGCTTTCGTCCAAGGCGGGGGCATAGGAAGCAGTGACGATGACGCTACCAGCTTCAGCTTCAAAGTTATCTAATTCGCCGGGGGCGGCAACCAGCACGGCTACACCGATGGTACCCACCGCAAGGTCGTAAACGATCATCTTGGCGTCTGTTAGTTCACTGCTGCCAGTAGCATAAGCGCCATCAAAGCCATATTCTTCGCCGCTCAATTCTATTGGCTCACCAAAGGAAGGGAAGTCGTCACCCTCACCAAACAGGCCCATCATAATCGTGAGGATTTCAGAATAGGAGCTATCTGCAGAACCCCCAAACAAGTCTAGCATTTCAGCGGGTAGGGGCAAAATGAGCATCGCAAATTGTCCAGACTCCGGCCCCATGACATCACTGTTGTTCATGGCGTCCATCGTCTCGGTGCTATTGGCAACTTGTAGGCCACCATCACCATCGCCCTCAGCAACCCAACCATCGGGCAGCAAGGTGATAAAAGCACCATCTTCGGTGACAAAGACCTCATAGACAGGCGTGGCATCTTCTTGGGCCAAGGCCGTGAAGGGGATGGCTATCGTGAGTAGTAAGAGCAAGCACAGTAGGCGTTTCATATTTTCTCCTCTTGTGTGTGTGTAATTCAACAGCTAAGAAATTGATGTGAAAAGATAGCCTACTGGAAAACTTGACTCAGTGCAAATTTATGTGCTAACATCCCTTTCAGCAATTGATACCAACGACTGTGAATCGGAAGAGTACGTCTGCCAGCCGTGTTCAGAGAACCGCCCTTAGCTGCGAAGGCGGTACATGAGTCCAGACCGAATGGGCCGAGGAGTCGCGTGGGGGAAGCCACCAGTATCCCACGCCGGAGATGCCCCCGTTACCAAAGGCAGCGGTATCGGTAGGTCTTCACCTACCCGCACCGACTAGAGTGAGACAAGGCGCGAGTTTTGTCTAAACCGAGTGGCACCACGGGAGTCCACCTTCTCGTCTCGGAGAGGGGTGGACTTTTTTGATTCTTTAGTCACGATTGTGTAGGGGAAAGCTTTATGGTTCTGAGAACACTCACCCAACTATCGCCAACGCTCGAAGAAATGCCCTCTTTATTTGAAAAAGGCGACTTGGTGCCCGTCTATCGCACCCTGCCCGCCGACCTAGAAACACCCGTGTCCGTTTTTCTCAAGCTCTATCGGCCTGATGAACCCGCCTTTTTGCTGGAAAGCGTGGAGGGTGGGGAGCAAGTTGGACGCTATTCCTTTATTGGCGTGCAGCCCAGTAAAGTTCTGCGTCCCTCCGCCAACCCTGATGATGACGCCCTTGCTGCTATCAAAGCTGAGTTGACCCAATATCGCCCCGTGACCCTGCCCGGTCTGCCTCGCTTTGTGGGGGGAGCCGTCGGCTTCTTGGGCTACGATGTTGTGCGTCAATTTGAGCGCCTACCCGCCAATGCTCCTGATGTCACGCACTTGCCCCAAGTCCGCTTCATGATATTCGACACATTGGTGATTGTTGACCACGTTAAAATGCAACTGATTGTATTGGCAAACGCCCACAACACGGGCGATATGGAGGCCGCCTACACCGCCGCCGTCAAGCGTATTGAGGCTATTGTCGAGCGCCTACGCCAGCCCCTTGCCAATATCCCCAAGGCCGCCTCGATTCTCAACGACCCGCTGCAATCCAACTTCACCCAAGCAGGCTATGAGGACGCTGTGCGCCAAGCCAAGGAATACATTGCGGCGGGTGATGCTTTCCAGATTGTGCTATCTCAGCGCCTAACCCAACGCACCAGTGCCCCGCCTTTTGCCATCTATCGCGCTTTGCGGATGCTCAATCCGGCCCCCTATATGTTCTTTTTCAACTTCCCCGATGAGGTCGAGGGCCAGCCCTTCAACATCATCGGTGCGTCACCAGAGATGATGGTGCGCCTTGAAGATGGCGTCGCCAGCGTGCGCCCGATTGCAGGTACCCGTCCGCGTGGCAGAACCCCCGAAGCCGATGCCGAACTGGAAGCGGGCTTGCTGACTGACCCCAAAGAACGCGCCGAGCATGTGATGTTGGTCGATTTAGGTCGCAATGACCTCGGACGGGTCTGCGAATATGGTAGCGTGCATGTGCCGGAATTGATGGTCGTGGAGCGCTATTCCCATGTCATGCACATTGTCTCTCATGTTGAGGGCAAATTACGCAAGGGTCTTGATGCCTATGATTTGATGCGGGCTACCTTCCCTGCTGGAACCCTGAGCGGTGCGCCCAAGATTCGCGCTATGCAAATCATTGATGAACTAGAGCCAGACCGTCGCGGCCCTTATGGCGGGGCAGTCGGTTATTTCAGCTTTAGCGGCACCATGGACACCTGCATCACCATCCGCACCATCACGATGGTTGGTGACCGCGTGTATATCCAAGCGGGGGCCGGGTTGGTGGCGGATAGCGACCCGACTACCGAATTTGAAGAAACGCATCATAAAGCAGCAGCCTTGGCCCAAGCGGTGGCCTTAGCCGAAGTGGGGTTTGAATAAGTCATGATTCTGGTGATTGATAACTACGATAGCTTTACCTATAACCTCGTCCAGCACCTTGGCTCATTAGGAGCCGATGTACAGGTCTATCGCAATGATGTGTTGAGCGTGGCTCAGATTGAAGCGCTCAATCCTTCCCGTATCGTTATCTCGCCCGGCCCCGGTGACCCCAACGATGGGGGCGTCTCGTTGGATGTCTTGCGCGAACTCAGCCCGCGTATCCCGACGCTAGGTGTCTGCTTAGGCCATCAGTGCATCGGGCAGGCCTATGGAGGGCGGGTGGTGCGTGCGCCACGTTTGATGCACGGCAAGACCTCGCAGGTCTTCCACCGCAATCAAAAATTGTTCACGGGCGTACCCAGTCCCTTTGTCGCCACCCGTTACCATAGCCTGATTGTGGAGGAGCCGCTACCGGACAGCCTCTCGGTGACAGCTTTTACCGAGGAGGGCGAGGTCATGGCCTTGCGCCACAAAGAATATCCCGTCGTGGGGGTGCAATTCCATCCAGAGAGCATCCTGACCACCTACGGTGTCCGTATCTTGCAGAACTTCCTTGAAGGTCGCATTTAGCCAAGTTGAACAAATCGAAGTAGTTGACTGATGAACGGCGTCCGTGTTATGCTGTGTGCATTCAATCGTAAACGAGGCCCTAATGTCCTTGCAAGCTGCTGTCTCCAACCGCGCAACTCCCACTCTCGACGTGCAACGCGGCACAGTCAACAGCTTCTTTGCGTTCTATTACTTTTACTTTACCAAGCGGCGGGGACATCGCATCTTGTAACGGTTGACCTATTCAATGAAAACCAAAACAGGCGCGGTGTCCCTCGGGACCCGCGCCTTTTGTGTTTTCCTAGCACACAAGGAGCCGCACCACATGGATTTAATCGAAGGAGATTGGCAAGACACCATGGTCTGTAGAGGTGTACGCGGTGCCACCACCGCCACAGAAAATACCCGTGACGCTATCCTTGCCGCCACGCGGGAACTGCTGATGGGCTTAATCCTCCTCAACGAGATTCAGCCTGAAGATGTCGCCAGCGTCATTCTGACGACAACTACCGACCTCACCGCCGAGTATCCCGCGGTGGCGGCTCGTCAACTGGGCTGGCACAATGTCCCGCTCCTCTGCGCCCATGAGATGAATGTGCCGGGAGGGCTACCGCTGTGTATCCGCATCCTCGTGAATTGGAACACGACCCGCAGCCAGCAAGACATCCGCCACGTCTATATCCGCGACGCCGCCACCCTCCGCCCTGACCGTTCTGTTGAAATGCCCGACCTGATCCAAGAGATTGCCCAAGAATTAGCCAAATTGTCTATTGAAGGAGCCTCTGCACAATGATTGTTATCATGAACCCCAACGCCAGCGCCCGCCAAATCTCCGATGTCATTGCCCGCATTCGGGCGATGGGCTACGAAGTCCACATCTCTGAAGGTGAGCAACAGACCATCATCGGCGTCATCGGGCGCGGTCGGCCCCTTGACCGTGAGCAACTCAGCACTATGGATGGTGTACATGATGTTCTGGCTGTGACCCACCCCTACAAAATCGCTAGCCGCATGTACCACCCCGAAAATACCCAAATCCCCCTCGGTGCCATGACCGTTGGCAGCAAAGAACTGGCGATTATCGCTGGCCCTTGCTCGGTCGAAGGCCGCGAACAAATCATCGAGATTGCCCATGCTGTGCGCGAGGCGGGGGCAACTGCTCTGCGGGGTGGAGCCTTCAAACCACGTACCTCACCCTATAGTTTCCAAGGCATGGGCGAGGAAGGCCTGCGCTACCTAGCCGAAGCCCGTGAGCAAACGGGTCTCCCGATTGTGACTGAAGTGATGGACCCCAACTTAGTGCCGATGGTCTGCGAATATGCCGACGTGCTGCAAATCGGTGCCCGCAACATGCAAAACTACACCCTCCTGAACGCTGTCGGACAAAGCCAACACACCGTCTTGCTCAAGCGGGGCATGAGCAGCACCATCGAAGAATTATTAATGGCCGCCGAATATATTTTGAGTCATGGCAATATGCGCGTGATGGTCTGTGAGCGTGGCATCCGTACTTATGAAACCGAGACCCGCAACACCTTCGACATCAACGCCATCCCCGCGATCAAGAGTCTCTCGCACTTGCCAGTTATCGCTGACCCCAGTCATGGCACCGGCAAATGGGAATATGTCGAAAGCGTTTCCATGGCTGCGATTGCTGCGGGAGCCGATGGCTTGATTTTGGAAGTTCACCAGACGCCCGAAACTGCCTCCTCCGATGGTCGCCAATCGCTCAAGCCGGAACGCTTCGCCCGTTTGGTGAGCCGTATCCGCAAACTAGGCGAGGTGGTTGACCGCGTGGTGCCGCAGCCCTTACCCGAAATGACCCGCCCATGAGTGATGACTTAAGTGACTTTAAGCTGCACATCATTGGCCTCGGCTTGATGGGTGGTTCGTTGGCGCTGGCTGTGCGGGAACATGTCCGCTATATCAGCGCCGACGACCTCAACCCCGCTACCCTCCAAGCTGCCCTTCAGCAAGGGGTGATTGATGCCATTGGGGGTGGGGAGCAGTCCGACATCGTGATTGTCGCCATCCCCGCCCACCGCATCGTTGACTACCTCCAAACCCTCACGGTGCGGAGTGGGGCGCTGGTCATTGACCTTGGCAGCACCAAAGGCGCGATTTGTGACGCCCTCGACCATCTCCCACCTGATGTCTTGGCGGTGGGCGGTCATCCGATGTGCGGCCTTGCTGAAAATGGCTTTAGCAATGCCATCCCGACCCTCTATCACGGTGCGCGTTTTGTCCTCTGCGAGACGGCCCGCACCACCGCCCATGCCCGCCACCTTGCCGAGCAAGTCGCCCTCGCTTGCGGAGCCGTCCCGCTGTGGATGAACCGCCACCAGCACGACTACTTAACCGCCATGACCAGCCACTTGCCCCATTTATTGAATTTTGCCCTGATGCGCCTTGCCGTTGAGGTTTCAGAGGAAGACCCGCGCCTCTTTGAGTTAGCGGCTGGGGGCTTTGATGGTGCCACCCGCCTCGCCCGTACCAACGCTGCTATGATAACGGGTATGTTCATGACCAATGCTGACAACCTCCGCACCTTAACCGCCCGCCTACGCCAACAACTTGATGATTTAGAGGCTCTGTTCGATAATCCCAATCAATTAAATGAAGAACTGCGTAAAATAGTAGAAGCACGACGATATTATACAAAAAGTTATGGAGAACGCTCTCTTAAATGAAAACACGAATACGAGTTAGACCCGGCAAGGGCCTCCAAGGGAATGTCCGTGTGCCGAGCGATAAATCTCTTTCCCATCGCGCCTTGATTTTAGGCGCACTTGCTACAGGCGATACCCATGTGCGTGGCTTCCTGCCTGCGGGTGATACTCTCGCTACTCTCGGCTGCATGGAGGCGCTTGGTGTCCGTATCACCCGCCACACTGAGACGACCCTCACTGTGCATGGTGTTGGCTTAGGGGGTCTCGAACAAGCCGATACACCCCTTGATTGTGTCAATGCGGGTACGGGTATCCGTCTCTTGGCGGGTGTCATGAGTGGGCAGCAATTCCCCAGCGTGCTGGATGGCAGCGACCAACTCCGCCGTCGTCCCATGCGCCGTATTACCGAACCCCTTCGCATAATGGGTGCCGATATTGAAGACACCGAAGGCTGCGCCCCGCTCTATATCAATGGCTCGTTTCTCAATGGCATCACCTACCGGATGCCAATAGCCAGCGGGCAGGTCAAAGGCTGCTTGTTACTGGCGGGCATGTTTGCCGATAGCCCCACCACCGTTATCGAACCCGGCCCCTCGCGTGACCACACTGAGCGCATGTTGACGGCGATGGGCGTGGATGTCCACGTCGATGGCTACAATATCACCATCTCCCCGCCCGCGTCTTTGAAACCCCTTGATTTGACCATCGCCAGCGACATCTCATCCGCTGCCTTCCTGATTGTGCTGGGTGCCTTGAATGCCAATACCAGCATCTGCCTTGAGGATGTTGGCATCAACCCCACCCGCACGGGCCTGCTGGATGTCCTTGCTGCAATGGGAGCCGCTATTCGTCAAACCAACCCCCGCGACGAAGGCGGTGAACCCGTTGCCGATTTGGTGATTGAGCAACGCCCTCTAACGGCTACTGCGGTGAATGGTGAAGTGGTCGTCCGCATGATTGACGAGTTCCCCATCTTGATGGTGGCTGCTACCCAAGCGCGTGGTAAGACCACCGTCACTGAGGCCGAAGAACTGCGCTACAAAGAGACCGACCGTATTGCAGTCATGGCTACCGAACTCCGCAAACTGGGCGCAACCGTCCAAGAAAACAAGGATGGCTTTGTCATTAGCGGCCCTCAATACCTGCGCGGTGCTGTCGTTGATGGGCATAACGACCACCGCGTTGCTATGAGCATGGTCGTAGCGGGCTTGTTGGCAATGGGCGAGACTATCGTTGAAGATGCCCACTGCATCAATGACTCTTTCCCCGGCTTTGTCGAGGTTTTGCAACAACTCGGTGCCGATGTCGAGTGGGTAGATTGAGCCACAAGCGGTACAATCAATCACGTTAAAATTGTAAAGTGTACGGCGGGGTTGTTGTATGCAAGATGATTATGTTGATGTAGACCATGCGGGCCGCACCATCAAGACCCGCTATTGGCAGGCGGGCGCGGCTGGCTCGGCAGTGGTATGTGTACATGGGCTAGGGGGCTATGTCGAGAATTGGGAACTCACCATTCCAGCCCTCGCCGCCCAGCACCGTGTTTATGCCCTCGATTTAGTCGGTTTTGGCTATACCGAAAAGCCCGACGTGGACTATAGTCTTCATTATCTGGCGGGCTTTGTTCAGGCCTTCATGCACGCTCTCGACCTTGAGGAAGCCTCTATTATTGGTCATTCCCTTGGGGGGGCTATCACCCTGCAATTGGCTCTCCTGCATCCCGAATCTGTCCATAAGCTGGTATTGGTCAGTAGCGGTGGTTTTGGGCGCGAGGTGGCGGGCCTCTTTCGGGTACTATCCTTGCCGCTGTTGGGCGAATTGCTTTTTCACCCCACCAAGAAAGCCATTGCGCGGGGCCTCAAGGTGGCCTTCTATGATGAGCGTCATATCACCCCAGAGCGCATTGAGCGGGGCTACAAAATGGCGACTCTATCTGGCCTGACCCACACCACTCTCAACACCATCCGCACCTCGACCAACATGCGCGGCTTTAAGCCCGAAGCCATTGACCCTATCCTCAATCATTTGGATAAAGTCTTGATGCCATCCCTGACCATTTGGGGCAAGCAAGACGCCGCTGTACCTGTCACCCATGCCGAGGTTGCCCAGCAACGCCTGCCCGATTGTCAGAGCCATATCTTTGAGGAGTGCGGGCATTGGCCTCAAATTGAACACAGTATGGCTTTTAATCAGTTAGTTGTTGATTTTTTGATGGATTGAACCATGCCAAAAGTAGGGTTAATTGGATGGCCTGTTGAGCATAGTGTATCGCCCGCCATGCACAACGCGGCCTTTGCAGCCTTGGGTCTCAATGGGTGGCATTATGACCTCTTGCCGACCCCACCCGACCAACTCACTGACCGTCTCCGCACGCTGGCAGCAGATGGTTATATTGGGGCTAATGTCACCATTCCCCACAAGCAAGCCGTGATTCCGCTGCTGCATAGCGCCAGCCTCGCGGCACGTGGTATTGGGGCTGTTAACACCATTTTGATTGAAGATGGTCGCTCAGAAGGCCATAACACCGACAGCATCGGCTTTATGCTCGACCTTGCCGCCCATCATATTGATGTTTATCACAAACGGGCGCTGGTCTTAGGGGCGGGCGGGTCTGCCCATGCTGTGGTACTCGGCCTTGCCAATCGGGGAGCCGCTGTAACCGTCATGGCCCGTCGGGAGGGGGCCGCGTGGCAACTGCGCGAGGATGTCCGTAAAGGAGTCTCGCACCAACTCCAAATCACTGTCCAGCCCCTGAGCGCCTTGGCCCAAGTTGCGCCAACCAGTGACCTAATTGTAAACTGCACACCAGTTGGGATGTGGCCCCATGTCGAGGACTCGCCGTGGCCTGCCGAAGTACCCATTCCCGCTGGAGCGATTTGCTATGACCTTATTTATCGGCCTGCCCAAACGCGCTGGATGCAGCAAGCGGCTGCGGCTGGCGCTCAAGTTATCGGGGGCTTAGGGATGCTTGTTTATCAAGGGGCCAGTGCCTTTGAACTCTGGACAGGCCACGAGGCTCCGGTTGATGTCATGCGTGAAGCCATCCAAGGATTAATTTTATGAAACTAACCCGTGAACAAGTGATTGATATACTGCGTGGTGACCGTAACCTAGCGGGCCACGACCTCTCGCGCCTTTATTTAGAAGGGTTTGATTTTGCCGGAGCCAATCTTGCCGAGGCTATCCTGAATTATTCCAACATCAAGCGCTGCGATTTCACCCAAGCCAATTTTGCAGGCGCACGCTTTTTGGGAGCCAATCTCACCGATTCCGTTATGGAAGGAGCCTTTTTAGAGGGTGCTAATCTCGCCCACGCCAAGCTCTACCGCGTCAATCTTGCGGGCGTCCAAATGCGTGATACCGTGGCCCAATACGCCAATTTCACCCACGCTAATCTGCGCGGCGCGGAGATGATGCGCGGGGACTTCGAGGGGTCGTATATGATTAGCACCCTCTTGGAGCGTGCCAATCTCACCCAAGCCAATTTCTATTCCGCCAATCTCTCTGGCGCTCAACTCACCGAGGCGGGCCTTGAACGCGCCGACCTGACCGAATGCAATCTGACGGGCGCACGGCTCATCGGAACTTATCTCGTGGGGGCCAAATTCAAGAGCGCCGATTTAACCAGCGCTGTCCTCATCCAAGCTGACCTTGCCAATGCTGACCTGCGCGGGGCCAACTTGACCGAGGCTAACCTTGAGGGTGCCAACCTCCAAGGAGCCAATTTCACAGGTGCAACCCTCTATCGCACGAACCTTGAAAACGCTGTGCTAGATGGGGCATTGGGCCTTGAATAGCCGTTTGCGTTTCTTGACCGCAGGCGAGAGTCATGGCCCCCTGCTCACCGCCATTTTAGAAGGGATGCCCGCTGGACTCCCCCTCACACCCGATGACATCGATGCCCAACTCCTGCGCCGCCAACAGGGCTATGGCAGCGGGGGTCGTATGCAAATTGAGCGCGATCACGCCCGTATCACCAGCGGCTGGATGGCAGGCCAAACCACTGGCGGCCCCATCAGTTTAATAGTTGAGAACCGCGATTGGAAGAACTGGGCTGAGAAAGACATCCCGCCCATGACCACGCCGCGTCCCGGCCATGCTGATTTAACAGGCACCCTCAAATATGGCTATGATGACCTGCGCCTTGCCTTGGAGCGTGCCAGCGCCCGTGAAACCACCATGCGGGTGGCGGTTGGAGCTATCTGCCGTCAATTCCTTGCCCAGTTTGGCATTGTTGTAGGTGGCTATGTCACCGAGATTGGTGGGGTGGTCGCTCAAACCTTGCCTGATGATTACCCTGCCCGTTTTGAGGCCGCTGAAGCCTCTGATGTGCGTTGTCCTGACCATCACGCCGCCGAAGCCATCCGCGAGGCCATCCGCCAAGCCAAGGTTGATAAAGACACCCTTGGCGGGGTCATTGAGGTGGTGGTACTGAATCTACCCGTCGGTCTTGGCTCCCATGTCCACTATGACCGCCGCTTGACCGGACGCCTTGCTGCCGCCATGTGCAGTGTGCAGAGCATCAAGGGCGTTGAGATGGGCGCGGCTTTTGAGAACGCCCGTCTGCGGGGTACCCAAGTTCATGACCGCATCACCCGCACCGATGATGGACACCTCGCCCGCCGCACCAACCGTGCAGGTGGTTTGGAAGGCGGCATGACTACTGGCGAACCGTTGGTCATCCGCGCTGCCATGAAGCCTATCAGTACCACCCTAACCCCCCTTGAATCGGTCAATCTTGCTACCGGACAACCCGACACGACCACCTATGAACGCAGCGATTTTTGCGCCACCCCCCGCGCTGTGCCTATCCTAGAGGCAATGGCGGCCTTTGTGCTTGCCGATGCCTTGCTGGAGAAGCTCGGTGGTGATTCGATTGCCGAGATGTTGCCGCGCTTTGTCGCTCTCAAACGGGGTACCCTCGACGACATCGCCCTCCACAACACCGACTGGCGCTTTGGCTATGAATAAGCTGGTCTTGACGGGCTTTATGGGAACAGGCAAAACCACCCTTGCCGCCCTAATTGCCGAGCGCACCCAAACCCCCTTGGTCGATACCGACGCTCTCATCACCGCCCGCGCTGGCCTGAGCATCCCAGCTATCTTTGAGCAATTCGGCGAGGCAGGCTTCCGTGCATGGGAGGCGGCGATTTGTGCCGAGGTAGCGGCTGACCCGCGCCCCTTGGTCATTAGCACGGGTGGGGGGCTACTCATGAACCCTACCAACCGCCAGCTATTGGAAGCCAACGCCACCATTGTCTGCCTCAACGCCCGTCCAGAGGTCATCTATTACCGCGCCCAACAAGATGGTCTATCCCGTCCCTTGCTGGCTGTCGCTGACCCCCTCGCGGAAATTGAGCACTTATTAGCGGCCCGTCGCCCCGTCTATCAGACCTTCCATTGGCAAATCGACACCAGTGACCAAGCCCCCGCCGCCCTTGCCGATACCATCATCGCCCTTTGGCAGCGTGACCGTCAGCAGCGCACCCATGAGCAGCGCGTCCGCTCCCCCGAAGGCTCCTATCCCCTAGTCATTCAAGAAGGTGCATTGGCTTCTCTTGCCGAGTGGCTCGATTGTTACGGCCTCAGTGGACGGCGTGTCATCATCGGCACCAATGACCGCGTGGGGCCACTCTATGCCGAGCAGCTTGCCCGCCAACTGCCCAATGCCAGCATTGTGATAATCCCTGATGGCGAGACCCACAAAAATCTGGATACTGTCAACGCCCTCTATACTGAAATGGCCCAACATGGCCTTGACCGCGGTGGGGTAATCGTGGCCCTTGGGGGTGGGGTGGTCGGGGATACCATCGGCTATGTGGCAGCTACCTATATGCGCGGCGTGCGCTTGGTGCAGATTCCCACCACCCTGTTGGCAATGGTCGATTCCTCGGTGGGGGGCAAAGTCGGGGTCGATATTCCGTCAGGCAAGAATCTGGTGGGGGCCTTCAAGCAGCCCGAATTGGTCTTGGTTGACCCTGCTGTCCTCCAAACCCTCCCGCCGGAAGAGATGCGGGCTGGCATGGCTGAACTCATTAAACATGCCTTTCTCGCCAACCCTGCTTTGTTGGATGATAGCCTGCCGCTGGTTGAGCGCATCCGTGCCGCTGTCCAAGTCAAAATTGACATTGTGCAACGTGACCCCTATGAGCAGGGAGAACGCGCCTATCTTAATCTAGGTCATACCTTTGGACATGCCATCGAACAGGTCAGCGGCTATACATGGCGGCACGGGGACGCGGTGGGGGTTGGGTTGGTGGCTGCGGCGTGGCTCTCGCAGCGCTTAGGGCTATTGGATGCCGAGACCAGCGCTAAGATTGAGGCTACCGTCGCCCGTGTTGGTTTGCCAACGCGCTACCGTGAGCTATCCCCGACGGCTATCTGGGAGGCGATGCACACCGACAAAAAATGGCAAGGGGGGCGTTCTTATTTTGTGGTATTGCGCGGCTTAGGTCAACCGACTAGCGTGCGCGATGTCCCCCCTGAAGCGATTATCGACATCTTGGAGGCCCTACGTGACGCTTAAACTTTTACTGCTACATGGCCCGAATCTGAATCTGCTCGGTACCCGTGAGCCAGAGGTTTACGGCTCTCTCACACTCGATGACATCAACCAACGTCTGCAACAACGCGCTCAGAGTCTTGGCGTGGAGCTAACCATGCACCAATCCAACCATGAAGGCACCCTGATTGACTTTATTCAGGATGCCATGATTTGGGCGCATGGCCTCATTATCAACCCCGGTGGCTATACCCATACCTCGGTGGCCTTGCGTGATGCTATCGCGGCGGTGGCCCTGCCGACGATTGAATGCCACCTATCCAACATCTATGCCCGCGAACCCTTCCGCCACACCTCGCTCATCACGCCTGTCTGCATAGGGCAGATTTGCGGCTTGGGCTGGTATAGTTACATGGCGGCACTTGATGCATTGGTCAATCGCCTTACTGCTGGGCCGTCGCTGGATTAAACTCCTCGTGTTGGCTGGCTTCTTTCGCTTTGTTCTGAGCCGTTTTTTCAATCTGATAGGCGACAAACATCACAAACACCAGCAGAATGACCAGCACCACATCAAACTGGGTGCCTCGGCTGTTGTCTCCAACAATATCCAACCCATAATAAGCAATCATCGCAAAGGTAAATTGATGGATGCACTTGCCAATAAACATCGGGGTCATAATTTTCTTGACGGGGTAGTTAATTAATGCCAAGGGCATAATCACCACATCGTCGGGCAGCACCGTTGCCGAGCCGATAAACACAAAGGCTGGAATAGACTTAGGGTATTTTTCAATCATGCCTTGAATCCAGCGGATAAGACCACTCTCTGAGATGCTTTCAAACTGGGCGGCGATATTAGAGGCAATTACATACGAGGTAATTTCCCCCATAGCCGCCCCGAATCCAGAGACGGTTGTCAGAATCAAGACACTCCCGAAATCTGGCGTGACCATCACCATACTCATCAGCGTTAGGGTATAGGGGATTTGGATAACCAGTGTGGCATTGGACATCCATGAGAGAATCAACAACGCCAAGGCACCAGTAACCAATCCCTCGTCACGCGTACCCCATACCGTGATGTGTTCAAAGACTTCCTCAACATTCTTGAGGGTATCGCTTTGGGCCACCCAAACCAAGCCAGCTAGCAAGATGGCGGTAATTACCAGATATTTGATTTCAATTTGGTACTTGCGTATCTTATCCAATAGCGTGGGCCTCCACACTAAACATTATACGCTGATTGAAGCTTTCTGTTGTACTATAACCTATGTAGCCTGAGCGACAGGCAATCGTGAGTTGACAGCCCCCTAGCAGGCTGTTAGGATTCGGGGTGGACTCATTAGGCAATAGACCGACGGTGCCGTTGCCGTCGGTTTTTTTATCGGGTTCAAGGAGTTCCTTCTTATGACCATGCGGATTCGGCGTGACCGTTCCAACCTATATTTTGGCAAGCGCTCACGTCACCAAAGACGCCTGTGGCTCTTTTGGGTGTGGCTGCTAATGATGGCGGGCGGTATTGGGGTAGTGTGGCAACTCGACACTATCCAGCCCCAAATTTTAGCGGTGGTGGTTGGCCCCCCAACTGCGACCCCTAACGCAGTCTCATTGGCCCAACTTGCCCAGAATGCCTATTGGGAGGGGGACTTAGATACCAGCATTCTCTACTATGCCCAAGCCTCCGAACTCGAACCCGAAAACACCCGTATTCAATTTGAATATGTCCGTAACCTCATTTATGGCAGTTATGCGGGGCGTGGTTTTACCTTCCGCGCTCGTGATGCCCTCCAAGTTGCCGAGCGCACCGTGCGGCTGATGCCCAATGACGCCCATGCCCAAGCGGCCTATGCTCTAGCCCTTATCGAAAATGGACGCGGGGACGAAGCGGCGGCGGCGGCCCTCAATGCCATCCAAATCGCGCCCAACTGGGCTGAACCCCATGCCTATCTTGCCTTGGCTTACTATACACAAGACCGCTTCCGTTCCGCCCAAGAGGAAGCCCAAGTCTCGGTTAATCTCGACCCCAATAGTGTGGACGCCCGCCGTACCCTTGCCCTGTCGATGGCCTTCACGGGTGGCTATGACATCGCCATTCGTCAGTATGAGGCGGCTATCAGTATCCACCCCCGTCTGGATGCCCTCTACTTTGAATTGGCTCCATATTATATTTTGTTGGATAACTACGACGCCGCTATCCAATCCTATGACCGTATCCTCTCCCATGACCCACGCAATGTGAAGGCATGGACGCGCAAGTGTGAGACATTCTTCCGTCAACGTGAAGACTCGCTGGCGCAAGAGGCCTGTGAACAAGCCGTCGAACTTGATGGCACCTTCCCCGAAGCCCATAAGCAACTCGGCATGGTGCGCTATACCCGCCGTAATTATGAAGGCGCAATTGAGTCCTTTCAGACCTGTATTGACTTGATGGAAGCTCAAGGTTGGGAAATGTCTGACCGTCTAGTGGAGTGTTATTATCTGCACGGCTTGGCCTACTATACCCTTGGCGATTGCCCCAAGGCCATGCCCCTCTTGCAGCAAGCCTTGATTATTGCACCTAATGGTCGCACCGCTGAAATCACCCTGCAAGGTATGGAGTTCTGTGTCGAATACGACCCCGGTAACTTCTCGTCTGCCGACGTCCCGACCTTGGTACCGCCCACAGCCATACCGCCTGAACCCATTGGCATTTACTAGTAGGGGAGGCTGCTGATGCAATTACGCGTACCCAAACGTTATCAACCACGGGCTAGACGCCGTCGCCGCTTGGTGCCACTACGCTCCTTGTTCTTTTTGTCATTGACGGCGGGGTTGGCATGGCTGGGTTATACCGCTATGCAAGACCCAGAGCCATTCCGCGCTGGTGCCTCTGATGTGGCGAATGCGGTCAAGGGGCAGGTCAATGTTGCCCAAGACCGCATGTTCCCCGTTGTCCCTACTGCTACCCCTGACGTGCGCGGTGATTTGGTCGAATGTGATAACGCCTACCTCATCGGCAATATTGAGCAAATGCTAGACTCTTGCCGTCAAGCCTTACCCGGCCTTCCCAATGATGTAGGCCTCTACTATCGCGTCGCCTATAACTTGGTGATTACCTCCAGCGGGGGCGAGAATACAGCCCGCATCAACGAAGCGCTTGAGATGGCTGATGACGCCATCCGCGCCAACCCCGAATCGCCCCTCGGCTGGTCGGTTAAAGCGATGGCCCTCGACTGGTCATTACGTCACAACGAGGCGCTTATCTATGCTGGACGCGCCCTTGACCTTGACCCTAACTCGACCATCACTAAGGCCCACCTTGCCAACATCTATCGCAACCTTGGTCAAAGCGAACTGGCTGAATCGACTATCGATGACGCCATTATTGAGTTAGAGACCCGTGGCGGAGATGACGAAACCCGCGCCCAAGTCTATCGCAATTATGGACGTTTTTTGACCAGCGAGGCCCGCTTTACGGAGGCGATTGAGCCGTACCAAACTGCTCGTCGTGCCATGCCCAGCCATGTCTACATTGCGGTTGAATTGGCTGACCTTTACACTATCCTTGGTCAAAACGACCCGACCTATGCCCAGCTTGCCATTCAACTCTTACAGGAGACCCAATCCATTGCCCCGCGTGATGTTTTCGTGTTGTTCCGCTTGGGTGAATATCATCGTGGGCGGGGTGAACCAACTGAGGCCAAAGAATTTTTCAGCCGTTGTATTGCGGTAGACCCCGCCAATCTGCTGTGTCATTCGCGTTTAGGGTGGGTTTATTATCTGGCGGATAGCGAATACCTACAAGCCATTGACCACTTGAAAATTGCTACCGATGAAGGCTCCAATCAGCCCTATGACTGGTATCTGCTAGGGCGGGCCTATTTCCGCCTCAATCAATGCGAACTCGCTGCTGCACCCCTGCGACGTGGCTATGAACTCCTTCAAGAAGCGAGCGTTTTCCAAGTGACCCTCAGCGACTTCGATAACGCCTTCCGCGAGTGCAACATCACCCCCTAGAATCAAAAGGGAGGGTCATCCCCTCCCACTTTTTTTGACGCTTATTCCTCGTCTTCATCCTCTTCCGGTGAGCGCTGCGCCATCTCCCGATCCAGCATAAACAAGGCCGCCGGGTTGCCATCAATCAAGCGTAGGCTCTGTACAATCTTGTCGGCGCTGGCCTCTTCCTCGACCTGTTCGCTGACGAACCACTGTAGGAAGTTGAGGGTGGCGTGGTCTTTTTCCTCGATTGCCAAATTGACCAGTTCATTGATGAGACCGCTAACTTTGCATTCATGGTTGTAGGCCTCTTGGAAGACATGCAAGGGCGACTCCCATGTCTTGGGCGGCCCGGCAATCGGCAGCAGCGTTACATCGCCACCGCGTTCATAGATATAATCATAGAACTTCATGGCGTGCGCCGTTTCCTCTTGATACTGGATTCGCATCCAATTGGCGAAGCCGTCCAAGTTCAGGCCATGAAAATAGGCCGCCATTGAGAGATAGATATACGCCGAGTACATCTCCTCATTGATTTGCTGATTCAGCGCGGTTTGCATCCGTTCACTGAGCATATTTCCTCCTTTAAGGCTTGCAATCGTTCCTTCAGTCTACCGGATGAATATAGAAATCACATTAACGCTTGACTTCAATTCGTTTAAGGCTTATCTTATTTCTAGACTGACTGGTCAGTCTAGACTATATAGTCGAGAGAGTGTATACACATGTCAGATAAAAAAGAAGATCGTCGTACCGAAATCCTCATGGCAGCCCTTGTGGCTTTTGCCGAGAAAGGCTATGACAAGACCAGTATGGACGATATCGTGCGGGTGAGTGGCCTCAGCAAAGGCACCCTCTACTGGTATTTCAAAAACAAAGAAGCCCTTTTCCTTGGCATCATGGACATGATATTTAACCAGTTCATGAGCATCATAGACGCCTTCCAAGCCAGCCTAAGCGACCATTCAGCCGCCGATATGCTACGGATGTTGATTCAGCAAGCCGCCGAATTCTTCGCTACTGATGAAAAGCTTGTCGGTCTCATTAGCGATATGTTCCTGCAAGCCACCCAAAACCCTGCCAAGCTCCAAGCCCTCGCTGAATTTTACGAGCGCTACATCAGCGGGTTGCAGACCATCATCCAGTATGGCATTGACCGTGGCGAATTTCGCTCGGTGGATGCCCATGCCCTTGCTGTCGCCATTTCCGCCTCATTTGATGGGGTGGGCCTACAACTGATTATCAAGCCCCAGATGGATACTGTCGCCGTTCTTAGCACCATGATTGAAACCATCATCCAAGGATTACAGCATGGAGACCATGATTGAACTACAGGGCCTGAGCCGTCGCTTTGGCACGGTTACAGCCCTGACTGATATTGACCTCACCATTCAAAAGGGTGAACTCTTTGGCATTGTTGGCCCTGACGGGGCTGGCAAGTCCACCCTGCTACGTCTAATTGCCGCTGTGCTTGACCCCAGCGCGGGTACCGCCCATATTCACGGCTTCGAGAGTGTGCGTGAAGCCGAGCAGGTCAAGCACCACATTGGCTATATGCCCCAACGCTTTGGCCTCTATCCCGACCTCACCGTCGCTGAAAATCTCGATTTCGCCGCCCAACTCTTTGGCGTGAAGGGAGCGCAACGCACCGAGCGCCTGCACCGCCTCTATGAATTTACCAATTTGGAGCGCTTCAAGAGCCGTCCGGCGGGTCTACTCTCTGGTGGCATGAAGAAAAAGCTGGGTCTTGCCTGTGCCATGATTCACCACCCCGCCATCCTCTTGTTGGATGAACCAACCACAGGCGTTGACCCCGTTGCACGTCGCAATTTCTGGGATTTGCTCTCCGGCCTCCACGCCGAGGGCATCACCACTGTTGTCAGCACTCCCTATATGGATGAGGCCGAGCGTTGCAATCGGGTGGCGTTTCTGTTCAAAGGCCGCGTCTTGGCCTGCGATACACCCGAACATATCAAGGAGAAGGTACCCGGTAAGGTGGTCGTCCTTGAGACCTCCGATAACCGCCGCGCCCACCAACTGCTGGAAGATGGCATCTTGATACTCGACATCCAAACCTATGGCGAACAACTCAACCTTGTCATGCAGAGCGACACCCCCCATGTCCTTGATGCTATCCGCCAACGCCTCGATGGAATCACCATCCATCGCCTTGAACCTGCCCCTATCCGCATGGAAGAGGCTTTTATCTACCTTGTGAATCAAGCCGAAAGGGAGGTGCTGGCATGATGCTGGCAATCGCACGCAAAGAGTTTATCCATATTTTGCGAGACCGCGGCACCTTTCTGCTGGTCACCATTGGGCCACTTTTCCTCATGGTCATCTTCACCTACACCTTGACCACCGATGTCAAAGAGGCTCCCCTTGCCGTGATTGACCTCGCCCATAATGACGCTTCAACAGCCTTGATTGACCGCTTGGACGCTTCGCCCAAAATTCATGTTGAGCGCCACCTTGCCAGCGCGGATGAGACTGACAACCTCTTCAAACGTGGCGAAGTGGTGGCTGCTGTCGTCATCCCCGCCGACTATGGGCAAGTCTCCCTGACCCGTGTCCCCCAAGTCGAGGCCATCATTGACGGCACCGAACCCATTTCCGCCGAAACTGTCTTAACTGAAGTCTATCAAATCGCCGATGCCCACAGCCGTGAACTGGCAGGCGATGCCCTCCAATCCGACCTCTTTGAGCCGCCTATCTATACCACCCAAGAGCGCCTCTATAACGATGCCCTCAGTTCCAAGGTCGATTTTTACCCCGGCTTGATGGGTATGATGCTAGGGCTACCTGCCATTGCCTTGTCGCTCTCCCTCGCCCGTGAACGTGAAAACGGCACTCTAGAGCAACTGATGGCAACTCCTATCGCCAAGCGAGCCTTACTGCTTGGCAAGCTATGGCCCTATCTCGGCTTCGGCATGGTGGATGTCTATGCCCTGTTAGCCTTGGGGCAGTGGGTTTATGATGTCCCCTTTACAGGCAATCTATTGGCCTATAGCCTGATTGCTTTCCTGTTCATGTTCGCCAGCCTTGGCATGGGCTTAGTGGTCTCGGTCATTGCCCGCACCCAGCAAGTGGCGGTTGTCATTGCTATTTTGGTGTTCTTTATCCCGCCCTTTTTCATGTCGGGTACCTTCTTCCCGGTCGATGCCATGCCGCAACTTGTCCAACTGGAGATGATGTCATTGCCCGCCACCCACTTTGTCACGGCTGGCAAAGCTATCTACCTGCAAGGCACGGCGCTGCGTGAACTGTGGCTACAGGTGGTGCTATTGACGGTCATTTCTGTTGAAATGCTCGAAGTCTCCACCTTTATCTTCCGCAAAAAAGTGGTAGGGGGCTTCCGTCGTCCTGCCCCGCCCGTACTGACCACTAAGGAGAACGCGCTGTCATGATTGGACATATCATCACCATCGCATGGAAAGAACTCCTCCATCTTCGCAAAGACCGCTTTCTGATACCCGTCTTTGTGATTGGCGGCATCCTTGAACTCTCGTTAATTGCATGGGCCACCGGACAACCCATTGATAACATCCCGATGGCGGTGGTTGACCTTGACCAATCGCCCCAAAGTGAGGCTTTGATTGACGCGCTTGATGCCAGCGACACTCTGACCCACAAGCAGACCGTCAGCAGTGTGGATAAGGTCTACGACTTGATGCAGCGCAACGACGCCGTGCTAGGGGTGGTCATTCCAGAGGGGTACGGTGCAGCAGTCACAGCGGGTGAACGGCCTAGTGTGCGCCTGATTAGCAACGGAGCCGAGGCCGTTCAAGCTACCGAAGCCGAGCGCACCGCCCAAGACATCATTTTCCGACAGGGTATGCGTGACGCCTATCACATGGAACCCGCCGACTATGAATCTGAGCTACCGAAAGTCACGGTCAAGTATAATGAAGACCTCAAACGCGGCTGGTATACCCTGCCAGCGGAGTCGGGCTTCATCTTCTACATCTTCACCGTGATTCTGGCTTCGCTCGCCATTAGCCGTGAGCGGGAACGAGGTACCTATGAGCAATTGCTGGTCATGCCCTATCGCTCAATTGAGGTCATCTTGGGCAAAGCTCTCGCCCCGATGCTGGTCGGTACTAGCCTCTTCCTTGCCATGATGGGCTTGACCGTCTTTGCCTTTGGCGTACCCTTTCGCGGTTCCTTCATCCTGTTGCTGGTCATTGCCTTGCTCTATCTGATGGCCGAGATGAACAAGGGTGTTCTGATGAGCATTGGCAGCCGCACCCAACTCCAAGCCATGCTGCTGGTCTTTGTGCTGGCGATTGTAGACATGATTTTCTCCGGCTATGCCGTCGCGGTGGATACCATGCCGCCTGCCATCCGCACCCTGTCCAATTTCGTCCCGATTCGCCACTGGTTGATAATCGTGCGCGGGGTCATGCTTAAGGATGTCGGCTTATCGGTGCTGTGGCCCCATGTTGCCGCTATTCTTGCCATCGGTGTGGTGTATGCCACCATTACCGCCAGCCAGTATCGTCGCCATACCGACTAGAGGAGACCTACCATGTCTGACTATGCTATTCACGTTGAACACTTGACCCGCAAGTTTGGCGACTTTACCGCCGTGAACGCCATCGACTTCAGTGTCGAGACGGGCGAGGTCTTTGGCTTCCTTGGCCCCAACGGTTCCGGCAAGACCACCACCATTCGGATGCTGCTCGGCCTGCTGAAGCCTACTGATGGCACCGCCCATGTCTTGGGAACCGACATTCGCCACGCCACACGCCAATTTCTTGCCCAAGTCGGCTATATGTCGCAGAAGTTCTCGCTCTACAGTGACCTGACCGTTGCCAATAACCTGCGTTTCTTTGGGCGTAGCTATGGCCTTTATGGTCAGCGTTTGCAGCAACGCATGGAATTTGTCATTGAGTTAGCGGGGTTAGGCGACTTTCGCCATACGCCCATTCATGAGTTATCGGGTGGCTGGCTGCAACGCTTGGCGCTAGGGGCGGCCATTATCCATGAACCCAAGCTGATTTTCTTGGATGAGCCAACCGCTGGGGTTGACCCCGTGTCACGTCGTGATTTCTGGGAATTGCTCTATACCCTCTCGCAAAGCGGCACGACCATCTTGGTGACCACCCACTACATGGATGAGGCCGAACATTGTGAGCGCGTCGGTTTTATCTATAACGGGGATATGATAGCTGTTGGCACGCCCTCGGAGATTATCGAGCAGGTGGTACCGGGGCAGGTCATCGAAGTTCATCCCCCTGATGCTCTTGCTGCCCAACAGAAACTGACCTCTGCCATGCGATCGGGCGAACTAGCGGCACATGGCGTTAATCTCTTTGGGGCGGCTGTCCATGTCCTGACCACCGATGTTGCCAGCACCCAAGCCTATCTCCGAGAAGTTTATGGCGCGACCTACCAATCGATGCCCACGCTGGAGGATGCCTTTATCGCCTTGGTGCAACAGGCCGACCACGCTAACGGCGGATCGCCTGTACCCGCATAATCAAGGGGTTATAGATAACTGTGCCGCTGCCATCGGCTTGTTCATAGAGGCGGCGGCGCAGTTCATCCATAAAATCCCCGCGTGCTGACTCCTCCATGGCTGCCAATTCCATCTCACGCATGGGCCACGCCAGCTTGTAATCAATCAAGCCCTCTAGGGTATTCGGTACCGCTACTGGTGCATATTCCCGCGCTTTAATCTTCTGAAATCCATAGCGGGGCAGGTCTTCCCGATAGTCGGCCTCAGTCTGAAAATCCCGATACCACATATTCTCAACCGCCAAGTAATCGCGCCACGCCACCAGTTCAGCGGGGGCCTCATCATCATCCACCCCGTAAGCCTCAAATAGCTCACGCAGGACATCATCGACCCAATGCAGGCCGCCCCATTCTTGGAAGCATAGCCGTCCCCCAGAACGCAACACCCGCGCAATCTCTGGCAGCACCCGTCGCGGGTTGGTGCCGTTGAACCCAAAGGAGGCCGTCACCATATCGAAGCTGTTATCGGCAAAGGGCAATTGATGCGCGTCACCCTGCACATAGCCAACGCGGTTATCAATCCCCCGCGCCACCTCCAACATTACCCCTGCGAAGTCTACTCCCGTCACCTGCTGAACCTGCCCCACCAACAAACGCGGTACAATGCCTGTGCCAGTTCCAAGGTCTAGCACACGACTATCAACCTGTGGCTTGACCCACGCCACAAAATTGGCAGCAAATTGGGCGAACACCGGAATAATTCGTGCTTCGTAGCGTTCCGCCACTTCATCAAACAATGCTTGTAGACTTGGCATGGGCTTTCCTTGATAATACAACTAATGCAAAGGAGGTTTTGATGCGACGCTTGCTCTCAGTCATTTTATTGCTCACAGTAGTCTGGTGGACACAACCGAGCCATGCCCAAGAAGGCGGCTTATCGGAGGAGCAGTTGACCTTGCTAGAACGCCTACTCACGGCCCTCGCCCAACCCTATACCAACTATATGCTGGACAGCACCAACCTCAACACCCAAATCATCACCATCACCATTCCAAACGAGTTCAGCGGCACCGCCATCCAAAATAATAGCCGTGTCGTGAAGCGCGTCAAGGTTGGCGATGACCTCAGCGCCCAAGTGACCGCCACCGCCAGCTATCGTGAACCAGAAGCCGACACTCCCTTCAGTTATACCATCAATGCTCAGATTCGGCGGGTTAACCAACTGCTCTATGCCAACGCTGTGTATGAAACCGCCTTAGCCAACTTGCCTGTTTTGCCAAGCGGGTGGGTGACGATTGAGAATCCCGCCGATTGGCCCGCCCTGACCGAGCTTGCCCTAGCTGATTACCTGCCTCGTACTGACCAATCACGCCCAACCCTCGAAGACTTGCTTGCCCAAGACCGCGCCCTTATCGAGCAAATCATCACTGACATTCAATCGTCGCCCAACACCCTGACCGATGGCACCCCTGTTGACATCATCACCCTCAAACTCGATTTTCAGGCTATGCTGGCCTCAGACCTTGGCCTCGATTATTCAGCCGCCACCCTCGATGCCGTTACCCTTGGCGCTCTGCTCTCCGACGCCACTATTCAATTCACCGCAGCTTTTACCCTAAATAGCCAAGGCCAAGTTATCGGGCGTCAGGTGGTGCTGACCATCCAAGCCGAGGGTATAGCCGCTGCTGCTCTTAGTGCGGATATTCCAGCGGGGACGACTATTGACCTCAGCGTGACGCAGACCGAGAACAGCTTTTACACTCGTATCAATGACTCAACCCTGCCTGCCATTGAAGCGCCTCTTGACGCGCCGTGATGCGCCCCGTATAATGCGTGAGTGTTGGGCGCTTAGCTCAGTTGGTTAGAGCGTTCGGTTTACACCCGAAAGGTCGGGGGTTCGAGTCCCTCAGCGCCCACTGCCCCAACATTTCCTCTGACCTATTTTCCCTTAAAGACAACTTAACCCACTTGCGTTGTATGAGATGGCATACTCCACTGTACCAATTCTGTCTTGCCTCAGAATCTTGCTCCGCAATGAGTAGGGTACTCGCACAGCGCCAAACTGTTAGTAGTAGGGCAACGGTAGTCCCCCAATCTTTGATGCTGGCTACACTGGAATCATCAATTAGTTTTGGAGGATATGACCGTGAAACTAGCTTATCTTATAAAACGGAGCGTTCTTTATATACTTGTACTGGCGAGCCTACTGATGATACCAGTTTCTGTAAGGGCGGCTTCTATATCTGGTAATTCTCGAACAGCGCCTTGGCAAGAGCGTGATTGCTCGATTGATTTGATGTTGGTTTTGGATAGCTCCAACAGTATCACACCTGAAGACTATGAAAAGATGAAGACCTTTACCCACGACCTCGTGGATCGATTCATGCTGGGGCCTAACGACGCCAATATCGGCATCATTCAATTTTCAAGTTCGGTTCGGCTTGAAATAGGATTATCAGACAACGCCGAAGATATTGCTGCTTCCATCGACAATATGGAGCAACTATTTCAAAACACCAATATCACAGGTGCCATTCACTTAGCCCAGCAGCAATTCGAGGCAGGGCGCTCTGGCATTCGCAAAGTCATGATTGTGATGACCGATGGGCTGCATAACGTTGGGCCGGGGCCAATCCCTGAAGCTGAGGCCATTCGCGGTGAAGGTGCCAGAACCCGTACTACCATTTTGGGTCTAGCTGTGGGCAACATCGACCTCAATGAGCTAATAGGCGTGGCGGGTGGCGAACATCGGGTCATTCAGGCCCCTGATTATGATGGACTACAGCAAGTCCTAAGCCTCCTGCATGACTATTCGTGTGCGGTTGATATAAATGGCGATGCTGGGCGTCCGACACCTGCCCCCGACGCCGTAACACCCGTAGGAGTGGCTACGACGCCCACACCGCCCGCAGATGCTTCAGAGATTGTGTTTGTTTCAGATCGTACAGGTAGTCCTCAACTCTATATCATGAATGGAGATGGCACCAATACTCACCAATTGACCTATAATAGTGTCGATCCCGGTTCACCCTCATGGTCACCCGATGGCACCCATATCGCCTTTGAAACACGTATGGGTGGCACCTTTGAAATTTTCACCATTCGTGCTGATGGCTCCGACCTCACACAGATTACCTCCAACGATGTCAACGACTTAGGCCCTTCATGGTCACCTGATGGCAGCAAAATCGCTTTCCATGCTGGTACAGAGAATAACTTCAACATTTATGTGGTCAACGTTGATGGCACAGACCGTCGTCAAATCACCTTTGACAGTGGTGCTGTGACCCGCTCTGCGGCTTGGGCATCTGATAGCCAGCATATTGTCTATTTTTCCGATGCCAGTGGCGGACGCGAGATTTACGTCACCAATATCGCCACGCTCGAAACGCAACAATTGACAGCGAACACGGTATTCGATGGTATGCCCGACTGGTCGCATACTACTGGGCGCATTGTCTTTACGTCTACCCGTGATAGTGCAACAGCCGAACTCTATACCATGAATGCTGATGGTAGTGGCGTGTTCCGGTTGACCAATGATAGCGCCGAAGACACAAACCCCGTATGGTCAGACGATGGGTTCCGCATCGCTTTTGAATCAAATCAGGCGGGTAATTACGACATTTGGGCAATCAACGCTGATGGTAGCGGGCTGCAACAACTCACCCCTGATTTGACCAATGAATGGTCACCCGATTGGATTGGCGAGACCATTGTCCTGTCACGGACTAGCTCTGGTAGTCGTTCTGGTGGTGGCTCAAGTGTTGCCTTGATGCCGATTATCAGTGATGCTATTCCACCGAAGGCTGCTCTTGAACCCGGAACACGTGGCGCTCCCGGTGGTGAAAGTTTGGCAAATTCCCTGCAAGCTGGCGAAATCAATGATAATGATACCTTTGATGTGTATCTTCAATATCGTTCTGCTTACCATACCCAGATTCGGACGCTTGTCCATCATGTTGATGTCAGTGAGCGTTACATCATCGGTGTAACCAACGCCGAAGGATTGCCTATCATCGGTGCTGATGTTCAAATTGCCACCGAAGATGGTGATGTGGTCAATCTCCGTACCAGTGCATCTGGTGAAGCCTATTTCTTCCCGCTGGCTTATGATGGTTTCCGCTATGCAGGCGGCTATCAGGTCGAAGTCACGAAAAATGGTGTGACTGCCACTACGGAAATCACACGTGAGGATACCAATGCCTACTACGATGTAACGCTAGAAGTGCCAACCTCAACGGGGCCAACCCAACTGGATGTGCTGTTTTTGCTGGATACAACAGGTAGCATGGCTGACGAAATCGATGCCTTGCGTGAGAACATCTTGAGTATTTCTGGTCAACTGGACGCCTTGCCGGGCAACCTAGATATACGCTATGGGCTGGTCATTTATCGAGATCGTGGCGATGTCTACGTTGTTCAGAATTACGACTTCTTTAGCAGCGTTGCCGATTTTCAACGTACACTCAATGGTGTGTCTGCCAATGGTGGTGCTGACTATCAAGAGTCGGTCAATCAGGCAATGCACGAGGCTGTCCAAAATGTTAACTGGCGTGGTGGTGATGCTGTCCAGCTTCTTATCCTTTTAGCCGATGCCCCACCGCACTTGGACTACCCAACGGATTACGACTATGCCCAAGAAATGGTGATTGCTGCTCAAGAGGGCATCAAAATTCACACCGTTGCATCAAGCGGGCTAGACGAGCAGGGTGAGTACATCTTCCGTCAGATGTCCCACTTCACGGATGGTAACTTTGTTTTCATCACTTATAACGGTGCGCCGGAACGACACAGCGGGGCTGATGGTAGTGTCGCAGGCTCAGAAAATACGTATACGGTTCAGTTCTTGGATACTTTGATTGTCAATCTAATCAAGACGGAACTGGAAGCGCTCAAGATAACCCGCTAACGATGATTCCAAGAATAAGCCCAGAGACCCCACTTTGGGCTTGTTTATACTCCCGTATCAGCACACGATCTTGGCTTGGGGTGATCGCCCTGTGTATCCTCGGATTTGTGCTTTAAACCTAACCCCTATTTCTTGCGGAATCTCGCCCCTGCACGTTATAGTCTATTTTACTTAACTAGAGAGAAATGCTTATGTCCACCACACGCCTATTAATTACCCTCGTTCTTGCTGGAATCGCCATTATTGCTATTGCCGCTGTGGTAATTTTCGTCGTTATTCCCGCCCAACAAGACTCTGAAGCCACCCCAACAACCAATCCTGTCGCTACTTTCCAATCCGATGCGACATTCCCCCCGACCGCTACCTACCCATCTCGCCCCACATTGCCGCCAATTCATACTCCGACCACCAGCCCCACACCCGCCGACACTGCTACCCCCAGACCCACCACCGCTGACGACGCATCCCCTTCAACGCCATCATTCATGCTCCCAACCCCAGCTGTTGCGCCATGTCTTTGTGACACCAACCGCTATGATTGCGACTATTGGGACAACCGTCTGGATATGCTGGCGTGCTATACCTATTGCATTAGTGCGGGGAGTGGTGACGTTCACAACATGGACGGTGACGGTGATGGCATCCCCTGTGAAGGCCCCCGCTAGGCACGAAAAAGACATAATGCCTTGCAGATTCTCAAAATAACTGGGCTATTTAACTGCGAATTCCTCCTAGTCATCCTGCTAGTAAGGAACTATCCCTTTAACCAGTTGTTAAATAACAGAACCCTTAGTATCATCTGGTGTCATCTGCGAAAAGTTTAACGTCACCGCTGCTTCCTTACTCTATAGTTTTTTTGATAAACATCGGTTAAGTACGGATGTTTATTGTGATTCTTCTAACCAACACAAAAATGTCATTGGGGGATATCTATGTATAAATCAAAACGTATCTTGATGTTGGTTTTGCTTCTGTTGTTGCTGGGAGCCTGTAACAAAGATAAAGACAATGATGGAGACTCGAAAACACCAGCCGACACGGTCACTTTACAATTATCATGGGTGCATGAATATTCGTCATCTCCGTTTTATGCTGCGGAGAAGAATGGTCGCTTCGCCGATCAAAATCTCTCCGTTCAGCTCTTAGAAGGTGGGTTTGGTGAATCGGGATATATTGAGCCAATTGATGAGGTCATTAGTGGTGATGCTCAATTTGGCTTGAGTAGTGGGGTCGCCCTACTACAAGCGCGTGCAGAAGGAAAACCTGTTGTTGCGGTTCTTTCAATGCTTCAGCGCAGCCCATTTGCCATCATTTCGCTCAATGATTCTGAAATCTTGACCCCTCAAGATTTGATCGGCAAAACAGTAGCAGTCAATGACGGTGGGGCACGCCAAATCTATGATGCTATGCTGGTTTCTCAAGGTATCGATTTAGCTGAAGTCAATACTATTTCGCGGTTAGAGTTTGGTATTGACCCACTGGTCAACGGTGAGGTTGATGCTATCGGTGGCTGGATTATCAATGAAGGCGTGCTAGTCCAAGAGGCGGGTCATGAACCCAACTTCATCCTACTAAGTGACTACGGGTTCGATACCTATGACTTTGTGGTATTCACAAGCCAATCTCTAGTTGACGACAGCCCTGACCTGATTCAGCGCTTTGTGAGTGCGGTTGTCGCGGGTATTGATGATGTTGTGGCTAATCCGAGTCAGGCCGTCACCTATGTTAGGGACTATGCCCCTGACCTTGATACGGAGGGCCAACGTCGGCGCTTAGATGCCAGCATCCCGCTTATGAATGTTCCCGGTATTCCGCATGGCTTTATGCAACCGGAGATTTGGTCTGTTACCTATCAGATTCTTGTTGACCAAGGCGGGCTAGACGAGACCTTTAATCTAGAATCCGCCTATACCCTTGGGTTTTTGAATACGGAAGAGTAGCTGCAAATGACACAAAAAACCACCTTGCTACCTTTTTGGCGACAAAGCCGCTGGCAGTGGGTAGCGCTTATCATCATCATTGTTACGGTTCCCGTTAGTGCTGTTGCCTATCTCCTGTTGCAACAGACGGAGCGCAACCTTGAAAGCCAAACCTTTGAACGTTTGGAATCTGTTGCGGCTCTTAAACTGGGCAGTATTGAGGGTTTTCTTGATGATGGAGAGGGAGAGTTAATTTTCCTTACTGAAACCGAGATTTTTCGCTCGCAGTTAATCGCTCTAGCTCAATCTGAAGCAGATGGGCAGGCGATTTCTGATACTCTCCGTCAGATTGCGGACTCTGAAGACATCATTAACGAAATTTTCGTTTACTCGCTGGATGGCAACATTCTATCAAGTTCTGACCGGGTAGACATTGGTAAGGTTGTGCGTTCCAAGCCCTTCTTTGTTCCCAGTCTCCAAGGTGAGACCTATATTCAACCACCTTTTTACGATGTGGGAAGCAGCACTCTTTCTCTTATCATCTCGCGCCCGCTCTTTGATGAGCAAGGTTCCCTAATTGCCATTGTCGCTGTTGAAATGAACGTTGAAGCCCTTAGCGAACTCATGACTGAACGCGCTGGTTTGGGGGAATCGGGCGAGACCTATTTAATCAGCCTAGAGAATAACTATTTGCTGACATCAAGCCGTTTTGAAGGCTATGAAACCAACCGTGCCTACTATAGCGAGGGTATTAACCGAGCCTTGCAGGGCCAAGATGGTCAGGGTATCTATCCCGATTATCGTTCACCGGGGGTTCCGGTTCTGGGCGTCTATCGCTGGGTTCCCGAATTGCAGGCCGCCTTGCTCTCCGAAATTGACGAAGCCGAAGTGAACGCTGACTTAAATGATTCGGTGCAACAGGGTATTTTGCTGGCTTTATTCTTGATGGTTGTAGCCCTTGGGGTTGGCCTCTATTTTGCGAATTCCTTTACAAGGCCGATTATCCAAATGTCCGCCATTGCCCAACGTATTTCAGGTGGTGACTACAGCCAACGTGTGCAGTTGCGCCAGAAAAACGAAGTCGGCTTACTGGCAAGCAGTTTTAATCAGATGACTGAGCAACTCGCCGCAACTATTCAAAAGCTAGATGCTCAAGTTAAAGAAGTCGAGACCGCTAACCAAGAACTCCGCAAGGCCAACGCCCGCGTGCGGGAAGCAGCCCGCTTGAAATCCGAGTTTATGGCAACTATGTCCCATGAACTCCGCACCCCCCTCAATGCCATTCTAGGCTTTACCGGGATTATGCTTGAGGGTATGGGAGGGGAAATTGATGACGACGCTACGCATATGATTAAACGTATCCAAATGAACAGTGAGCGCTTGCTCACCCTCATCAACGATGTGTTGGACATTGCCCGCATTGAAGCTGGGCGGATTGAGCTTCAATCTGAGCCGCTCCGTGTTCGTGAATTACTCAAGCAGTGGGAATTACAGACAAGTGTCTTAGCCGCCCAAAAGCAGATTCAGTTCTCTGCCACTGTTGAGCCAGAAGTCCCCGAAGTTCTCTATGGGGATAGCGCCCGCCTGACACAAATTGTCAACAATCTTTTGTCCAATGCTTTCAAATTTACAGAGCAGGGGAGTGTGAAACTCCATATCAGCCGCCTGAGTTCACGGTGGCAAATCCGCGTTATCGACACGGGTATTGGTATTCCAAGCCATGCCCTGAATTACATCTTTGATGAATTCCGTCAGGTAGACGGCTCCACCACCCGCGCCTATGGTGGTTCTGGCCTTGGGCTGGCGATCACCCGTAACCTCTGTTTGATGATGGGTGGGACTATTCAGGTCGAAAGTACCCTTAAACAGGGGAGTACCTTTACCGTCACCCTACCAATCATTGCCGAACCAGAAAAATTATTGGAGCCAACACCATAATGGACAAAAAAATTTCTAGGGAAATCCTCAAGAACTGGAAAGTTCTTGTGGTCGATGATGAACCAGATAGCCTTGAAGTCGCCACCCGTATGCTGAAATTCCATGGTGCTACCGTTTTTAATGCTAGTAATGGCGCTGATGGACTCGACTCTGCCCGTCGGCACAAGCCCGACTTTATCCTATCTGACCTTTCGATGCCGGAATTAGACGGCTGGGGCATGTTGTACGAACTCAAAAACGACCGTGCAACCTTAGAAATTCCCGTTTTTGCCTTAACGGCTCATGCAATGGTAGGGGATCGGGAACGGGCCATTAACGCCGGGTTTCACAACTATTTGACTAAACCCCTGACCCCTGCCACATTTATGGCCCAGTTATTGGGTCTGCTCGAAGGTGTTCCCCATCTAGCTGAAGCATTAGAAACAGGAAAAGAAGCCCATGAGTAACTGGAATATTCTCGTGATCGAAGATGACCCTGACGGTCAAGAAGTAGTGTCTCGTATCCTGCGCCATCACAATCTCCAGCCTTCGGTGGTCGGTACTGCTGAGGAAGCCTTGGTCGTCTTGCAACAGGCCGACTATATTGCAGCAGTGATTGACCTCGCCCTGCCCGGCATGGATGGCTGGCATCTGTTGCATGAGATTCGCAGCATCCCCTATCTGCAAAATTTGCCCTGTGTCGCTATCACCGCCTATCATTCCGCCGAGGTCGCGGTTGATGCCATCGACGCAGGTTTTGACGCCTATTTTCCCAAGCCGCTTGACCCTACCTCCTTTGTCCGCGAATTAGAGCGGGTCATTAATGCCTAAAACCAAAACGATGTGTCACCTGTTCGTAAGTGGCGCATCGTTTCTGTTTGTGTCATAGCTACTCCATTCATTTCTCTTGGGTAGCTTTTCGTGTAGGTTGCACATACGCCTGAAAGCCTGTCGTCATGGTCGCTCGTCCGTTGCGATCAATCATATAGCCCTCGACCTTGGGTAGTGATTCGATGAAATAAATACCCTTCCGCCCCATCGCAAAGGCCGCCGTCGCCAGCAAATCGGCCTCCAGCACATCTGGCCCAATGACCGTGATGCTCACAATCTCATCGGCAGGGCTATCGCTATGCGGATTATAGATATGTGCGCCACGCATATAACTGCCCGATGTCGCAATTCCGCGGTCATCCAGCCCCACCGTCTTGACGATTTGATTCAGGTCGAAGGGATTGCAGATGCCTACCGTCCAAACCTCGCCCTGTGCATCCTTGCCATAGACCTGCACATCGCCCCCGGCATCGACATAGAAGTTCTCGAAGCCGTTGAGATAGAGCATGGATGCCGCTTGGTCAATCGCCCAGCCCTTGACGACACCCGATGGGTTAAAGATGCCGTCATGCCATACGTTGAAGTAACCATCGGATTGTTGGCGGGTATGCTCGGCAATATCCAAGACAATCTGCATATCCATGCATGTATCGGCCAGCGCCAACTCCCCACGATTGACCCGTGAGACCTCGCTCGTTGGCTTGAAGGGGCTAAAGGTCTCATCAATATAGGCGAAGTAGGCATATACGGCGTCGAATGCCTCAGCAGTTGCCGAGGCATCGACGATTTCCACCGTAATGGGCATGCCCATCAACCAGCGTGTTTGTTTCATAGGTCAATTCCAATCGCGGCGTCCAATAGGGCCGACTCGAGTGATTGGATGAAGGCGCGGCTGCTATCGGTAGCGCGGGTCACAATGCTGACCGCCGAGTCTTGTATCTCAATGGCCTCACTAATCAAGGTGGGCAGCGCATTACGGGTGATGATGTCGGACTCATAGGTACTGCGTGGATAATCAGCAATCAGCACATCCACCAATTGACCGTTTTCGATGACGGCTACAACTTGCATGGTACCCCATCGATCAGCCTGAATCGCGTCTCCATAGTATTGCCCATCATAGAACTCGGCTCCGGCAACCTTCTCGGTGGCTTGGGCACCCGTGCTGGATTGAGCAGGGGCCAACTCAACTTCCGGCGGATTGGTGTCCATACCTTGAAGGTGATGATTTTCGCCACCCTCACCATGTCCACCCCGACCACCACCCGGCCCACCAGCAGGAAACCCGCCACTGGGGGGTTGACCAAAGGAAGGGTTGGCAACCACTGCCTCGGTCTCGGTCGCCGTCGGGCTTGGGGTAGCTGTAGCGGTCTCCGTTGCGGTTGCGGTGAGAGTCGCTGTTTCTGTGGCCGTGGCGGTCAAGGTTTCGGTTGGGGCCTCGGTTGCTGTCTCTGTCACAACATCCGTTGCAGTAGCGATTTCTACCACCGTAGTGGCGGTTGCGGTTGCGGGTACTGTCGTTGGTTCCACGATGACCAATGCTTCGGCGGAGGCACTAGTGTCTTCGGTGGGAGAGTTACTACTGGCACTGTTGTTCGAGCAGCCGGCTACTGCTGATACGACGAGGACAGATGCGCCCAAGGTTTTCAATTTCATGTGCTTACGGTTTTTGCGTGTTGATGACATGTGCTTGTCTCCTGTTTATGATTTAGAGTAGAGATACCTTCAAATGAAATCGGCAAAGGGTGTTAGGCTTGCTTGACCCGCTTCACGAGCCAACCGACTGGACGCGCCACGACAATCAGTGCTGCGGTCACCGCAAGCATGACCCACAAGTCATAGACCACACTGCCTAACTCCTCCCAGTGGATGGCATAGCGTGATGGGGCGGTCTCTGCTGACACGGGATTGATGCTAGTAGGGGCCTCACCTTTGAGGCGGAGTGCGAGGTCAGTCACCGTTACCCGCCCGCTATTGACCACTGCCAATAGGTTATCCAGACTCCGCCCACCTTCGGTCATGGTGGCATTCACGGCGTCCATATCAACGCCCTCGGTAGTCAAGGCCGCGACAAATTCCTCCATTGTCATCGTCGCAACAACGGGTGTCTCCTCGACTATTGTGGTCTCTGGTGCAGTGGTCTCGACAATGGTGCTGGGTTCAGGTGCGCTATCACGGGCAGCCTCGGCCTCGCCGACCATTGCAAAGCCATTCCCGTCCGATGACACATTGACCAACAGCCGTGTATTCTCAACTGGGCTAATGAGGTCACCTTGCCACCACAGCGTCCCACCCATGACCGCCACAATGATGACCAGCAACGCAAAGCTCCGTAGTGCTGTTAAGCGCTTAGAGGCACGCGACGCCACCCCTTGGCGTTTGGCAATGGGCAGCCAACCGAGCAGATACTTGCTTCCATTGGCCTTTATCCACTTCCAGTGCATAGCAACGTGTAGCGCCACAATAATCAGCACCGCTTCGGAGCCGATGAGATGCACTTTTCGCAGGGTGTCTGACACATCATTACTCAGCGCGAGACCCAACCCCAATGTGCGTGAAATCAGCACCCCACTCACCGTTACCAGTGCCATATCCATGAAGAGCAGTGCGTTGAGGACATAGTTGAGCCGTGACTCATGCAGCGTCTTCTGGAAGAACTTGCGAGTGAGGCTGACAATCCAGTCCCAGTGCAGGATGATGTGCAGGACGAAGGCCACCGCAAACCCCAAGCCCAATAGCTCATGTATCGCCAGCCCCGTGAAATGCTCTTCCATTTCCACGATGAAGCCGATGGTCAACAACAGGTCAAGCCAAACGTTAATCTTGACCTTGCTAAACTTGCGTTTGCTGATGGTCTGTTCTTGTGAGATGGATTTTCTGAAAAAGAGTGGAGTAGCCACTTCATGACTCCCGTGATAGCTTGTGTGTGCCGATACGCTATCACTTTAGCCATAAAGCGGCTTTCTATGGTTATCCTTGCCTCAAATAACCTTAAATCCCATTTAAGGCAAGCGCTGGCGGTTTATTGCCGTTGACACTGGATTGGGCGAATCGGCATCTCTTCAATAGCTACAGGCATGCCGAGATAAGGGGAGGGATTAAGGGTATTGCTGGCCCGCCGCTCATTTTTGAATGAGCCATCAGGGTCACTCTTGACGATGCTAAAATGCAGGTGCATCCCAATCGGGCGCAGGCTGCTGCCATTGTATTCCCCTTGATAGCCCAAGAGCGTCCCCTGCTCGACCCATACCCCGGCGGTGCCTTGTGGAAAATCCTCGACAATGTAGGAGTCGCCATCTGCCGAGGCCATGTGGGTATAGTAAGTCCAAATCGTGCGCCCTTCCTGCAAAGGGTCTTCATGTTGGATAATCACCGACGATACCCAATTATCCAAGCGTGTGAGATAGCCCTCATACGCAGCATAGACAGGGATTGCACCCGGTTCACCATCCCCAAAAATATCAATCCCCGAATGACGATTAAGGACGTTATACGGTCCCGCGGGGTCATTCCAGAGCAGGCCAATTAAGCCGACGCTTGGCAGCAAGAACGGCGCACCGGGGCAGGGTTCACGCTGGAGGGTGGTTAACTCGGCGCGGGCCGCTGGCTCATTGAACCAACGGCGGATATAAGGCACGCTGTTGCTCTGGAATTGGCTATAGATGAACAAAGCAGCATAGCTTCCACAGCCCAGCGTGGCTAAACCAATCACTGAGAGGATGCCTTGTTGCCACCGTTTAAGGCGTTTAATCCGTTTCATAGCGAGTATGCTGTATCCTGCAAAACTGATGAAATTCACAATACTTGAAGCACTTTTGCCCTTCGCGCTTGGTCGGTTCAATCGGAAAATACCCCTCGCGGCTGGCAACGATATAATCATGCAAGGTTTGGCGTGCTTGCTCAACCAACGGGTCAGCGGCGCTTATCTCACCTTTGCCCTCACGGCTTTGGATGCTCCAGAACATTCCCGCTTGCACCTGCCCTTCGCTAGCGATTTGCTGGGCCGCCAAAAGATAAAGCATCATCTGGAAATTGCGCCCCAAGGCCATGTCTTCATTGTTGGGGGTATGGCTCCCACTCTTATAATCGACCACAATTAGGCTATCCCCTGCGCGGTCGATGCGGTCAATTGAGCCGCGCACCCGTAGCGGCCCTGCTTCCCCATCAATGCTTACCGCAGGCGTGTTGGGATAACCAAAATCGACCTCTAGGCCTGCCACCGTGCGCGGATGCCCCGCCACTGTATCGGCAACGGGATAGATTTTGCGGGCATTGGGGTTTTTGATAAAGGGGCTGTCGGCGCTTGTGGAGAAGTCGAGTTCGATAAGTTGGCGCAAACGCTTGCGAATCTCACCTTGTTCATAGTCCCACAGCGCCGTTTCACGGAAGCCCCAGCGGGCAGGGGCCATCGCCAGAATGCGCTCGGCCTCATCTGTCAAAACCTCCAAAGCACGGTCAAGGTTGTCGGGTTCAATGGTAAGGCCTGCTTGGGCGATACGGCGATAGGTGTTTTCGAGGATGGCGTGCTGCACTGACCCTAACTGTGCGGCATCAAAGCCCTCTTCGGGTTCTTCGAGAGCCTCTAATCCCAACACCCGCCGACTGAAAAAGCGGAACGGGCAGTACCCATAATCATTGAATTGAGTGGCGCTCCACATCCGTTCAGGGCCAAGCATACTTGCCACTGTTTCAATCAGCGACCCGTCTCCTAATACCCCACTGTAGCGGTCAAAAGGCAGGCGTGGATTCTCGCGGCGGTCTTCGATGGCCCGTCCATGCTGCATCAGGGCCAGTTGCCATTGAAAATCAGGATGAGCCGATAACCAATCAAAGACCGCTTGGGTGAGGGCATCGGGATTCACTTGGTCACGCAAGCGCCCTGCCAGAGCGATACTGGCCTCGCGTAAAGTAGCGGCTTCATGCAACTCTGGTGCTGCTCCCGCCCGATACCGTATCACTTGCGGCTCCTCTACCAAGGCTTGCACCGCCCGCCACAGCACCGACTCCGGCCAAGGGTTGGTGCTATCATCCAAGCTAGGGCGGCTGAGGGTTAGGCTTTGGCGGGCCATTGCTATGCACTCATAGAAGACTGCCACATCATCTTGGCGCTCAAAGGAGGTTTGCAGCATAGTACGACCCAACACCTCATTTAATCGTTGGCGTTCACGGTCACGATACAGCGGGTCTTCGCTACGTTGGGCGGGAAAGACACCTTCTGCCAACCCCATGATGAATACATGGTCGTGGGGCAAACCGCGTGCCTCATAGGTGGTCGTGACCAACACCCGCCCACTGCGGTATTCACCCCCGATTGGTTCAGCGCGGCTTTGCTCGATATGCATCTCTAGCTCTTGCTGGAAGTCCGCCCATGTCATCATCGCTTCGGCTTCATTAACCAGTTCGTAGCCTGCCAATATCCCCTTCAGAGCATGGCGTAAACCTTGCATAGCATATAGGTCACGCACCATGACTTCATCTTCCTTAGCACGAATTTGGTCGTAAAAACCGAGGTGGTCACTGGTGGGTTGTTCTTCAGTGGGAAGGTCAGGGTCAGGGCCAAGTAGTGCTTCAATCCACTCTACATAGTCATAGATGGTGCCAACGCTTGGCGGGGTAACGCGCTGGAAAAATCGTTTCAGCCGCTCAGTGAGTTCAACCGTGCCAATGGGAACAACATCGCTTTCAGGGTCAACGGGCGGGTCTTGCGCCTGACTTAACCCGCGCCACCAGTCATTTTGTGAGCGGATGACTTGGTATTGGTGGCTAATACGCGCCAGTATATCCACCGTTGTAGGGTCAAAGTCAGGCAGGTTGAAGTAGGCACTGGTCAGTACATCCAACACCGCTTGACGTCGAAAATCAACCTCCGGAGTATGCAAGCGCACAAGGTTCAATACCATGCGGATGGCTGGATTCTGTTGCAGTTCCAGCCCACGCCTAAAGACCAGCGGCACCCCATAGGCTATCCCTACCGAGCGCAGCCAAGGCTCTACACGATTGAGGTCATGCGCCAAAATGATGATTTCTTCGGGGGACTGTCCCTCTAACAACAGATGCTTAACTCGCCGCAAGACCCCACGTGCCTCTTGTTCAGCGTCGGGCGCTTCAATCAACACCACTTGCTCACCTGCTGGTACCTGTTGTGGGCTTGGCTCCCAAAAACGCTGTTCAATATGGTACAGAGTCGGGTGGCGCTTGGGGTTGGGGGAAGGGGGCAAAGCACGCTCTTGCCATGTAACGTCTAGCTCCAGCAAGCGCTGACGGGTGCGTGCAAAGGCCCGATGTACCGTATCGGCCCGCGCCTCCTCATAGGTAAGGGTGACAATCGTCTCGTCCATGTGCTGCGTCAGGGTTTGCAGCAATTGGGCTTGGAGGGGGCTAAATTGCAAGAAGCCATCCACCACCAATAGATCAGCAAGCTGTAGAGAGGTCTTGTTGAGTTCTTCGAGTGCCAGCCAACCTGCCCCCTCGCGGTCAACCACATCTTGCTCTGTAACCCAATCCTGATACGCCGAATAAATCAGGGCAAGGTCATGCTCTTTGGATGTGCTGGCGGCCTCAGCAAAGTGCTTGGGGAAGATACGCGCTTGTTTCAGTTCATAAATCAAGCGCACCACCAAATCCAGAAAGCCTGCCTTATCCGCAATAGGAGCCAGATACTGCAACTCTAAGCCACGCATCAACCGCCGCACCACCTGATAAACGCTATTGAGTTCAATTTGGTGTTGGGGAATTACCAGCGCATCCAGCAAATGGGTGTACAATTCATAGAATGTAAAATATTGGACGCCAAAAATGGCTGGCGTTTGGGCAGAGGTCAACAGACGGTCACGAAATGTCTGGATTTGCAGTTGGGTTGGCAAGAGTACCCATGTATTTTGTCCATTTTGCCGTAAAATAGAATCGATTGCAGTGGCAGTCTTGCCTGCACCCGCAGGCGCTGTCAATAATATAGGCATGGCTTTACCTTTCGAGTTTCATATATAAACGACTATGAGTTCAACAACCCTTCTCTTAGGTGTAGCAGGTGGTGTCCTGTGTGGCGCAAGCCTTGTCGGGGCATTGATGATCGGATTCCTGTGGTGGCAAGCCAATCAGCGTAGCCGTCGTTTAGGCTCTTCCCTTGGCTATTATCCTGCCACAATGGAATATGTCCCCCCGCCCAATTCTGAATTACTCACCTATCAACCCGGCCCCAGCCCTAGCATTCCCGCCCCACTCGTAGCGCCTAATCCCGCTGGTGTGCGCCCCGGCTCCATTTGGCTTGACGGCGTAGGTGGTATGGTGGCCGGCCAAAGAATTATGATTACCAGAGAGGAATCCGTCTTGGGGCGTTCGGGTGTCTGTGATGTGCAATTTCATGACCCCAAGGTCTCGCGTCAACATGCCAAGTTGCGCCTGCTGGATGGGCAATATCACCTTCAAGATATGCAAAGCACGGGCGGCACCTATGTCAATGGCAAACGCATCACTACCCATCTGTTGGCTGACCATGACCAGATTCGCATGGGTGACTCGGTGGTCATTTTTCGACGTCAGTAATGAGATAGACCAGCTCTTCCCGATTGAAAATGGTGATTTGCTCACGACCCGCTTCTAAGAGGCCGTTGCGTTCCCACTGCTTTAGGGTACGGCTTACTGTCTCAAGTGTAGTGCCACTCATCTCAGCCAGTTCTTGGCGGCTGACAGCCATTGTCAACACAATCGTCCCCTGCTCATTAGGCAGGCCTGTTTTATCCACCAAATAGACCAGCACCCGCGCAAGGCGGCGCTCTACCCGCTCCGTACTCAGGGCGCGGATGTTTTGATGGGCTTCGTACAGACGCTCCTGCACATAGTCCACCATTTTGCTCAACACCATCGGGTAATGATGAATCAACCAGCGCACGGTATCGGCATACAATTTAAGAATGGTGCCATCTTCAACAATCTCGGCGCTGCTAGGGAAGACTTCATCGCGCATAGCCGCCACCAAGCCTACTGGGTCACCTCGCACAAAAATCGCCAACACTACATCCCGACCATCGAGGGTGTGCTGGATAAGACGACACCCCCCGCTACACATCACAAAGCCAAAGCTGGCGTGTTCTCCCTGCCGAAACATAACATCACCACGTCGTACATCGACATAGTAGCTATGCTCGGCTAGGTACGTCATGGCTTCAATCGGCAAGTCCGTAAATAACGATGTCTGCTGCAAATCGACTTGTTTGTCCATGTGAGTTTGATTTATATCAAAGACCTCTCAATAGAAGGCCTCTAAGATTGATTATTACGGTAATTATAAACCACAGAAAGGGGTTTAGATGAAAAACTCGCGTTTATTGATTGGCGCTTTATTATTGACAGGCATCATCCTTGTAGTAGGAGCGCTGGTTATTGTCAATACCGATGACGAAACTGGCCTAGATGTGCGCTCACCGGGAGAGGAACTTGCCGCTAGTGCCTCTGAGTCCGATGATGAGTGTATTGTCTGCCATAACAACCACACTCCCGGCATCATTGTCCAATATGGGGATAGCCAACACTACAAGAACAATGTGACCTGTGCGAATTGCCACCGCGTAGATGCCGATTACCCCGGTGCCGAGCAACACCCTGACCAAGATTTTTATGTGTTGCCGCTGTCCTCATCAGGTCGTTGCCAAACGTGCCACCAAAATCAGGTCAACCAATTTAACCTCAGCCGCCACTCATTGCCAGCCTATGTTGCCTATGCGGGTACAGAAGCCCTCAATGAGGACCACCTCGCTATGTACAACGCTATCCCCGAAGGTGGCTCGCTCCCCGGTGGACGTGACCGTAACGCCATTTATCATCTAGAGGGGCCGGCAATCACCCGTTTTGCCTGTGAGACTTGCCACAATGTTGGTAAACCTAATCCTGATGGTTCCATTGGCGATTGTACCAGTTGCCACCTGCGTCATGAATTCAGCATTGAACAAGTTCGCAAGCCGGAAACCTGTAACGCCTGCCATATCGGGCCAGACCATCCTCAATGGGAAATCTACCATGAAAGCCCGCATGGGATTGCCTATGTGACAGGCGGGGATGATTGGAATTGGGACGCTGAACCGGGGACGCTCTCCGTCACCGATTTCCCAGCCCCAACCTGCGCTATCTGTCATTTTAGCGGCTTTGGTTCCACTGGCACGACTCATGATGTTGGTGACCGCTTGACATGGTATCTTTTTGCAACCATCTCCACCCGACGGCCCAATTATGTAGAAAACGCCAACCGGATGCAGGGGGTTTGCCAAGCCTGTCATAGCAGCGATTTCATTCAAGACTTCTATACCGATGGTGATGCAATTGTTGAAGCCGTCAACGAATGGGTACGTCTCTCTGACGCCATGATGCAGCCCCTCAAAGATAATGGCTTGCTAACGCCCGCGCCTTTCGATGAACCCATCGATTTTGTGTATTTCAATCTCTGGCACCACTGGGGGCGTACCGCCAAGTTTGGGGCATGGATGCAAGGGCCAGACTACACCCAATGGCATGGGGCCTATGAACTCATGCACGACCTTGCTGAGTTGAAAGAAATCATCAACGAGAAGCTCGAAGCTGCGGGTCTCGAACCTATTAGCTTGCCCGCAGGCTTTCCCTCCAATGAAAGCGCTACCGAAGGCATTGAAATGCTCTCCCAATATGGTCAAAGTGCCGAGACTGAGGACGGTGAAGGGGAGCCAGCTACCACTGAAGGCACGCCCGAAGCTACCGAAGCTGCACCCGACGATAACGGTACCGATGGCGCAAGCACGACTGATGCCACCAATGAATAGTGAGGTAGCGTAATGGACAACGCACGCACACCAACGCGGATACCGGGAATCGGTGAGTTTATCTTGCCCCTATCCCGCAATGACCTAATGCTGCTGCTTGTTGGTATGAACCTCATTATGGTAGGCCTTGAGAGCTATCTGGCTCACCTCATCAGCGGTAGCATTAAGCCGATGGAGTCGATTCCAGTCTTCTTTGGGCCGATTGCCGGATTGGTGTTGTTTCTCGCCCTGTTTGTGCGTATCCAGCGCAAACAAGTTACCCTTGCTAGTTTGTTGATTATCGGTGTGGCAGCCGCGAGTGTCGGGGTTGGCATTCTTGGTTCAGCTTTCCATTGGGAGCGTGATCTAGCACCTGTCAATTTACCGGGAAACCGTCTGCGCTGGAATTGGCTCATCTATGGGCCGCCCGCACTAGCCCCTTTGGCTTTTGCGGGCATTGGCCTGATGGGGATTATCGCCGCGCTAGAGGATACTAAGCCCGAAAGCGGCAAGCTGACCATCCCCGGCCTCATCACACTCAACACGCCTCTCAAGCAGACTCAACAACTGCTCTGGCTCGTTGGGCTGGGCTTGTTAGCCGCAACGGTTAGTTCCTTTATGGATCATGGTCGTACCGATTTCGAGAATATCTTTGTGTGGATACCTGTGGTGTTTGGTGTTTTCGGTAGTGTGGTGACGGTGCTGATGGCTGTCTATGAAAAACGCACCAGCAGCGACTACTTCATCTTTTTCTGGACAATGATGCTGATGGTATTGGTGGGTGTGATGGGCTTCGGCCTGCATGTTAACACTGACCTTGCCGAAGGCACAGGCGAAGTCCTGCGTGACCGTTTTATCCGAGGTGCGCCGCCCCTAGCACCCCTGTTGTTTGCCAACATGGGGTTGCTAGGGATTATTAGCATGATTGGCGCAGAGGCTATCGACGAATAAATTGAAGCGTGGTTAACCCGATGCGGATTTCATCCCCATCTGCTAATGGGTAGCGCTCACCAACGGCAACCGCTTGTCCATTGATTTCTGAAGGGGCCTGCGGTTGCCAGTCCATAAACTCTGCCCGTTCCGCATCAATTTCAATCACAGCATGATAGGGACTGGCTTCCGGCAATCGTACCATGTTGGAGGTATGTTGTCCGATAGTGTTTTCGCCTTGGCAGAGCCGATATTCACCAGAGCCAACCAGAAAGGCCTCCACCACTTGGAAGCTGAAATCTTGAATGGGTATGTCAATCTCTGGGATAGGGAGCCGCCCATTACGGCTTGGTGGGGGAGGTGCCATATCAATGGTGTCGTCTTCCAAAATCGGACGCCGCCGCCGACGTGCCCAGACCAAGACCCCTACTAGAGCGCCCAATGCACTCCCAACTAAACTAATAAATGCAGTTCGTATTCGTATCCTCATTGCTCCACCGGTAATCGAAACGTAAAGATGCTACCTTCGCCAAGGGTACTGGTTGCCTCAATCTCGCCACTGTGCATCTCAATAACGCTTTTGACAATGGAGAGGCCAAGGCCTGTTCCTTGGGTTGGACTGTCGGGATTCACCCGATAAAAACGGTCAAAAATATAGGGTAAGTGGTCAGTAGGAATACCAATCCCCGTGTCTTGGATGGTGGTTACAACCTCATCCTCCACAAATGCTGACCTGACCCTAATGGTGCCGCCTTCAGGTGTGTATTTGATGGCATTGCTAATGAGGTTTTCAATCGCTTGGCGTAAGCGCACCCCATCGGCCTTCACACATACGACTGGCTCTAGCTTACACTGTATCTGGATGGCCTTATCATGAGCCAAAACCTCCAAGGCGGTCACAACTTCTTCAATCATAGCAGTTAAATTAATGGGCTTAAGCGACAATAAACCACCGGATTCCAAACGAGCCATATCCAGCAAGTCCCCAACCATACCCACTGCCCGTTGCGAAATCTGGCGTAGGCGCTCAACTTGGTTCTTCTGCTTGGGATTAAGCTCACCCGATACTTCAATAAGCTTGGTCATCATATCAATGGCGGTCAGAGGATTTTTGAGGTCATGGCTAAGGCTACCGAGTAGCTCGAGGCGTAAACGCTCCATCTCCCGCAGGTAAGTGACATCTCGCATCAAGATGACCCGCCCCTCCTGAGCCAACGGAGTCACATCCACAAATAAGGTGCGCTTATTGGCTTGCTCAATTTCTCCACTGGATACAGTACCTCGTAAAAAGTCCAAGAGTGGATGCCCTGCCAACACATGCGACAAAGACGAATACTCGATATGTGAAAATCGTACCCCCAACAAGCGTTCACTGGCGCGATTAAAGAACAACACTCTCATATCATTATCAAAAGCCAAAACCCCATCGCGGATGCCATCCAGCACAGTGGTTAGCTTAAGGCGTTCTTGCTCCGCTTCGGCATACATCCGCGCATTGACAATCGCATGGGCGGCTTGATCGGCCAGCACTTCGAGTTCTTGCACCCGTGCAAGGCTAGGGCGGCGGTTATCACGCGGGTTGGAGACCACCACCCACCCCAGTTCAATGTTGTTGTACATCAAGGGGGTAGCCATAAAGTCGTTGGGGTGCCACTGATTAACCAAAGAAGTGGGGTACGCCGATGCCCGCTGTTCAAAGAAAGAGGGAAAAGCAAGTTGGAGTTGCTCTAGCACATAACGCCCCACCGGAATCGCGCTATCACAATAATAGGATTGACTGATGCGAAGCTCGACTCGTTTCCAAATGGTTTCAATATCAAGCTCAATGGGGTCAACCCTAGCTAGATACGCATCAAAATCAGCTTCGGGTGTGACCCACGCAGCAGGATAGCGCACCCCTGCGCGGAAATCCATCAATAGGATGACCACTGCCTGCCAGCCGAGAATGGTGTTAATGCCTTGAGCCAGACGCTTGAGAATCGAATCAAGCGACTGATCGGCTTGCAGTTGCTCACTCAAACGCATAGCTTGGGCTAAGAAATTAGTTTGGTGGCGGTTGGTCTCGTGCAACTGAGCGTTTTCGAGGGCAATGGTTGCAATTCCACCCAAGAGTGAGGCCACCATCTGCTGACGCTCGGCGGCTTCTGTTTCATAACGCGAGAAGACCAAAATCACGCCCAGCAATTCCCCTCTGCTGGTGCGAAGTGGTACGGTTAACATTGATTGCATGGTTGCAATGTCATCAGCAAGGGCATCTCCCTCAATATCGAACCAAGAGTGCCAATTGCTAACGATTTGAGGGGAAAGAAAAAAAGTCTTAGCGGAATCGGCCCGCTGCCCAATTGCCCGCATGATCTGCATTTGCGCCCGCAGAGAGAGGTTACGGGCATTTGCTAAAAAGAGAGCCTCGCGGGTGTGGTGGTACTCAAAAATGGCGGCGACATCAGCATCCAGCGCCCCCATCACTAAATCGGTTATTCCAGCAAAAACAGCATGAGATATAGTTGGGGTATTCATGAGCGCAAAAACGCGCTGTAAAAGGGTCAGGGTGGTATCAGCCTGCATATGGTACACCTCCTGACCCTAGATTGTATCTTATAACTTGTATTAGTCCATGAGTTTCAGCAAGTCAGTGGTTAATCGTGGGTACAGACTAGAAATCCGCCAAACACGATACAAAGGTAGGAAAAAAGTCTGCCGCATCTACTACATCTTAGCTACTCTAACGGACACAGATTTTCCCTACCCCCCCCTTTCTGGCACAGAAAACCCAGAAAACCCCTACCCAGTTAATCAGTGGGGCGCTTGGCCTCAATCACCACCCAATCCCCCAAAGGCCGACGTTTATAAGGTTCTAGCCCTGTGCGACGCAACGCCGCCTCGACCTCATCAGCCTGTTCATGGATAATCCCACCAAACACCGCAATACCCCCCGGACGCACCACTTGGCCCAAATTTTGCTCGCACATCTCAATGATGACTCGCGCAAGGATATTGACCAAGGCCACATCAAAGCGGCGTGGGCTGGCGAGAATGGTATCAAGGCTCCCATGCAAGGATTCGATTTTATCGCCCACCCCATTCTCGATAGCATTCTCCGCCGTGACCTCAACTGCAATGGTGTCAGTATCCAACGCAAGAACATGAGCCGCGCCGAGTTTGGCTGCCGCAATTGCCAGAATGCCCGATCCGCACCCCAAATCTAACACCTTGAGAGCAGGCCGTCCTTCCAACAAATCCTCAGTTGCCAATAGGCAAAGCTGGGTGCTGGGATGAGTACCCGTCCCAAACGCCATACCGGGGTCGAGGCTAATCAGAACATCGTCGCTTTGGGCATCGGGCAGGGTTTCAATCCAGCGCGGCTTGATATAGATATGGCGTCCCAAGCGCAACGGCTGATAATGCACCTTCCATGCCTCGGCCCAGTCCGCCTCGTCAATGGTGCGGAACTGCGGTTCAGGCATCGGCCAAATCATGTTCATATAACGCAGCGCATCACGCAATTGTTGTTGAGCATCGGGTGTGCTGGCATTGATCGGCAGATAGGCTTTGACAATTAGCTTATCCGGCTTGGGCAAGTCATACTCCCATTTATCGAACTCAAAGCCCGCTTGTTCAATCACCACCCCTTGGTGCCCAAAGCGTTGCAGCAAGTCGGCAATGGCCTCGGCACTTTCGTTATCGGCATCAAGGCTAACTTCTAACCATTGGTTGCTCATGTGTTATTCTCCCCCAAATAGGCCTGCGACCCGTTCCAGCAAGCCTTTACCTGCCTTCTGGGGCTTGATTTCAGTACCGAGTGACTCGCCAAGTTCTTGGAATAGCTCGCGTTGACGCGGTGTCAAGTGAGTTGGCACCTCAACATTAAAAATCACAATCTGGTCACCGCGCCCTGCGACGGTTCCATCGCGGCGCAACTTGGGTACCCCGCGCTCCCTCAAGCGAACAGTGGCTCCTGTCTGAGTACCTGCTTTGACCGTGACCGCCTCATCACCATCAACCGTCGGCACCGAGATAGCATCGCCAAGGGCTGCTTGTGCGACGTTGAGCGACACGTTGAGAATCACATCATGCTCACGGCGCTGGAAATACTCATGAGGTTCGACATTGACGAAGACATAGAGGTTGCCACGCGGCCCACTGTTTTCACCGGGTTCGCCCTCCCCAGAAATCCGAATCCGCATCCCATCATCAACACCCGGTGGTACATGCACCGTTAACTTGCGTTTGCGGCGCTCGTAGCCACTACCGCGACAGGTGGTGCAGGGCGATTCCACAATTGAGCCACGCCCTTGGCAACGTGGGCAATCGCTATAGTTAACTACACTCCCTAAAAAGGTTTGGCGGGCATAGCGCACTTGACCTTGACCATGACATTCAGGGCAGGTCTTAGGCGCGGTGCCGGGAGCCGCCCCATTTCCACCACAGGCATCACAGGCTTCATGGCGGGTGATTTCGATTTCAGTATCGAGGCCAAAGATGGCTTCTTCAAAACTGAGGGTCATATCATAGCGTAGATCAGCCCCTTGGCGTGGACGGTTGCGCCCCCCACGTGAAGATGTGGCTCCCCCAGTAAACATACTAAACAGGTCGCCAAAAATATCCTCAAAGTCAGGCATTGGCCCTGCACCAGCACCACTGACGCCTGCGTGTCCAAAACGGTCATAGGCAGCCCGCTTCTTGTCATCGCTCAACACCTGATAGGCTTCATTAATCTCTTGAAAGCGGTCATGAGCATCAGATGATTTATTGACATCAGGATGATATTCACGGGCCAGTTTGCGGAATGCTTTTTGGATGTCATCACGCGACGCACCCCGCTGTACCCCTAAGATTTCATAGTAGTCTCGCGGCATAAATTAGCCTCTCGTATAGGATTTAGGCGCATTGAGGGGCGAGTTACCCCCACTAGATATGATACCGAACTCGGTTCAAACTGAGAATTAGAAAAGCATATGAATTGGAGCGGGTAGAGCCGTAGCCCTACCCATTAGCAGGAGTTGAATTAGCTTTCGAGTTCAATTGCCATCGCAACTGCTTCGGCACCACCCAAGCACAAGGCCGCCACGCCGCGCTTCAAGCCACGTTGTTGCAAGGCGTGAATCAAGGTCACGACGACCCGCGCCCCACTAGCACCAACCGGATGCCCCAAGGCAATCGCGCCGCCGTTGACATTGAGTTTTTCCATCGGCAGATGATAGCCGTCACGCTCTAAGCCGCGCAAATCAGCCAAAACTTGGGCAGCAAAGGCCTCGTTAATCTCAAAGAGGTCAACATCTTCCATCGTCCAGCCTGCCCGTTCAAGGGCAATTGGGATGGCTTTCACGGGGGCATAGAAGATCCATTTAGGTTCAACCGCCGCCTGTCCATAGCCCACAATCCGCGCCAAGGGTTGATGCCCATGTTGCTCGGCATAGGCTCGGCTGGTCACGACTACCGCGGCTGCCCCATCATTCAAGCCGGGGGCGTTGCCAGCCGTAACCCGCCCATCAGGTTGGAAAGCAGGGCGGAGTTTGGCGAGGGCTTCGATGGTGGTCTCGGCGCGAATCGGTTCGTCGGTATCAATGACGATGGTGCCTTTGCGTTGTTGAATTTCAATCGGCGCGATTTCAGCCTTAAAGCGGCCTTCAACTGTGGCGGCATGGGCTTTCTGATGACTGTGATAGGAGAGTTCATCCATTTCCTCGCGGCTGACTTCAAGTTGATTGGCGATAAATTCTGCCGCGTCGCCCATTACCCAGTTTTCAATACTGCACCAGAGGCCATCATTCAAAATAGCGTCTTTAAGTTCTGTGTGTCCATACTTGAAGCCTTTACGGGCACTGGTGTGCAGGAAGGGCGCATTCGTCATGCTCTCAGTACCGCCCGCAACATAGACATCGCCATCTCCAGCACGGATAGAAGCAGCCGCCAGCATAATGGCCTTCATGCCACTCCCGCAAACCTTATTAATCGAAAGCCCGCCAACATTCGGCGGATAGCCAAGACCAATCCACACTTGGCGCGGCACGGCTTGACCAGAACCAGCCGGCACTACTTGTCCTAAAATGACTTCGTTCACATCTTCTGTATTAATGCCACTGCGTTCTACAGCGGCCTTCACAGCAATTTGACCAAGTTGAACCGCGCTCAATCCTTCCAATGCACCAAGGAGCTTGCCCTGTGGGGTGCGGGCGGCTCCAATGATGACGGGATTTTGCGCTCCATTCCCGTTACTACTCATGGGGTATCCTTTCACCAAACACAATAACCAGCATCTCAAAGATACCTTGAGATAAGCCGAGAATCAAATATTGATTCGATTGATGGGACGAATGTCACCTAGGCGAATGCACGCAAGGCACGCCGATAGTACCGTTCTTGTTGTTTGGAGTTGGGAGCCAGCATTGCCCAATAGACCAGCATCAAATTGGTGTAGGTCGTGGCACGGGCGCTGATACCTTCATCCTCATGACTGAGACGGGACAATTCCCAGCGATACCATACCCAATGGCTGGACGGCACATCCTCATAGACGGGATGGGCGCAGAGTTGCCCAACCCCATAAGCCGAGTCAGCCCAGTCGGCGGCATCCCACCCCACCAAGCGCAGATACTTACCATCCCAAATAAAATGGCGTGGTAACGGGTCAAGGTGGCTGAGTGCAATGGGGGGGAGATAATTCCATTGTGGTGCAACTTGCTGATGCACACGCTTGACCAAGGCCGTTAAATCATTGAGTCGTGGGTCGTTGGGGTCAAGGCTGGCAAGGGCATTATCCAAGCGCTGGATAACATCACCGGGGTTTTGTGGGCCAGTGCCTATCATCGCAATTACGCTGGCGTATTGAGCAAAAGCGAGGTGAGCAGGTGCCCCCAACAGCGCCATGATACGGTGCCACATATCCTCATTATCGACTGTGGGTGGCCTAGAAAGAGGCTCTCCCGGCACCCATTCACGCACCAGCCATTGTTCATCAGCATAAAAAGGACGAGGAGCAACCCGCACCCCAAGATTAAACAGGCCCTCCAGTATCCTACCTTGGCGGATAGCATTCGCTTTGCGCTGGATAGCCAGCATGGGATAGGTTGTGCTATCGGTGGGTAACAGTCGATAGAGATTGGAACTAATGGTCTCGACTGTCCAACCTTCGATAGCCTCATTTGCTGCCACCGCCTGTACAAAGGTGGCTGCATCCAATAAGGCAGCGTCAAATTCATGGATGTTAAAAGGAGTCGGGTCGGACAAGGGGAGCCATCTCCTCGATAAGCGGATTACCCGCATAATAACCGTGATACTGCTCCGGCAAGAGCGCCGCAATCGCACACATCATGCGCTCGGTGTATTCGGTGAGTTTATCACCACGCGCCCGCCCTTCATTCGGCAGATGGTAGGGCTTGCCAAAGATCACCCGCACGGTGGGGCGTGCTTTTTTCAATACCTGCTCAGTGCCACTAACGGCAATAGGCCATATCGGAAGATTGGCACGGTTTGCCATAAACGCGGCACCCTCTTGGCCTTGCTGTAATCCACCCGTCTTGCTACGATGACCTTCGGGGGCGACCCCAAAGCTATAACCTTGCTCAATCAGCTTGAGGGCGGTCATCAGGGCTTTGCGGTCGGGAGATTCTTGGTCAATCCAAATGGGGGAGCCTAGATTAAAGAAGAACTCGCGCCATGTGCCTTTATACTTTTTGGCGGTGAACCCCGGTAAGTCAAGGTGGCGCAACGGCGGAACAAAGGCTACCACATCAAAATAAGAAAGGTGATTGACGGTCATCAGCACTTGGCTATTCCAAGGGATGTTCTCACGCCCAATCACTTGATAATTGCTTACTAGCCGTATAAAAATGCCGCACAAGAACCGGACACCCGGCTTTTGTTTGGGGAATTTGACTTCTTCAGTGGTCATAAATCTCCTAACCTATTTTGAACATCGCGCAACCGGTCGCGCATCTTCATATCATCATAGTATTGCATGGCCTGCATATAACATACCATGCCTTGGTCGGGTCGATTCTCGTCAAACCAATAGTTACCCTCCAGCATCAGGGTTTTGGCAAGCTCGGCCTTAGCATGGAGTTGTTGCCAATAAGAACGGCTTTGCTCAAACAAGGCAGCAGGGTCAGCCCGCAACTCAGGTGCCATGGCAGCAATACGGGCCATGATACGATAAGCGGCGGCGATTTGCGACATCCGATTCACCTCGGTACTGAGCCGCAAGGTCTCATTGGCATATTTCCATGCTTGGGCAAAGTTGCTTAGTAGCAAATGGCTTTGGGCCAAGCCGACATAAATATCGGGCAAAACTTCTTTGATTAACGGATAAACGGTCATGTCTTGGGCTAATTGCAAGGCTTTTTCGAGCCGTGAGGCTGCCAGTTGAGGATCACCTTCCTCCACCCACAACAAACCCTCATTGGTATAAGTAATGACCTCGCCGCGTCGGTCGCCTGCTTGTTGGGCGTTGACCCGTGAGCGCTCAAAGAATTTAGCGGCTTGGTCAGGCTTCCCCCAGACCCGATAGAGTTCGCCCAACTTGCCGAGTAATATCCCAACCCGTTGTAGGTCGTTGTAGCTCTTAAAGTATTGGAGCGATTGGCTGTAATACTCATAGGCTGTGTTAAATTCACCGCGTTGCAATTCAATCGTCCCTAGGAGTTCGGTGACTTGTCCAGCCATCAAGGGGTGATTCATATCTGCTGCAACCGTGAGATAGCGCTTCAGGGTTGCCGTTGAGTTGTCATAGTCCAATGTGCCTTTAAACAATGAGTCGCGGATGCGATTTCGAACCGTGCGTACCATCTGGTAAACCGGATTGTTGGTGTCGTTGTTCATCGAAGTTACGCCTCGTTTCACTTGATGGAAACATGGCCCCCACCCATCTGGGTGAGGGCCACGCTGGTCTATCGTTTGGGGAAACGACTGAGAACGGTGGCGGCTTCTGGCACGACGGCACGGTCACCCATGCTGAGTTCAGCAGGAGACTTGCCACCTTTGCTCTTGGCCGCATTGCTGTAAATCAAAACGGGGTTACCTTCCGCGATTTCATCCAGTTTCAGCAAGGCTTGTCCGGTTTGGTAGCCTTCACTGTCGATACTGCATGAAGTCACGACGCCAACAACGCGTCCCTTACGGTTGATGACGGGATCACCGGGTTGGGGTGGCCGCACACCTTTGTAATCCATACGGAAGCGTGTGCAGACTTGGTCACGGCGGGCCTCATAGTCGATATAGGCTTGTTTACCGATAAAGAAGGGCTTCCACAACTTCACGAAGCTGGCAAACCCAGCCTCAGCTGGATTCATGTTGAAATGCCCAGCCAGTTCATGTCCATATAAGGGCAAGCCTGCCTCAGTGCGAAGACTGTCACGCGAGGCCAAACCGCACGGTGAAGCGCCCGATTCAACCAAGTCTTTGAACAACTGCGCGGCGTGGTCAGGATGCACAAAGATTTCAAAGGCCATGCGCTCGCCGGTGTAGCCTGTACGCGAGACCACCAAGTCATAACCACCAAGGTTGACCCGCGCCACCCCAGCCCATTTCATGCTGCGAATCTTGGCTTTGTCAGCGTCGCTACCATGTAGGGAGAGCAGAATGTCGCGGCTGGTCGGCCCTTGCAAGGCAATATCGACCCGCCGATCATCACCGCTGGAAAGCGCACGCAAATCGCGGAGTTGACATTGATGGCGTCCTGCGGCCTTTACCCAAGGACGATTGGCGTCGATGACCACCTCGCCCGCATGAACGGCGTTCAGCCATGCCCAGTCTTTGTCATTGTTGGAGGCATTGACCACCACCATAAAGAGGTCATAGGCCAATCGATAAACAAAGATGTCATCGTGGGGGATACCGTCGATGTTGAGCAGATAGCTGTAGTGGGCTTCACCAGAGGCAAGGTTGCTGACATCGTTGGCGGTGACATCATTCAAGAAGGCTTCGGCACCAACACCGCTGACCTCAAAGACTCCCATGTGGCTGACATCGAACAATCCCGCTTGGGTGCGGGTGGCGTGGTGTTCTTCACTGACGGAGCTGTACCAGACAGGCATATCATAGCCAGCAAACGGCACCATCTTAGCACCCATGCGGACGTGCAGGTCATGGAGGGGAGTCAGGAGGGGGTCACCCTCGGCGGGTTCTTCCCATTCAAAGACGGGCAAGGTTTCATCAGCGTCGGCGGCATGGCACCCGACATAATAGCTCTTGGTGGGGTCAACACCAGCGCCATCCAGTGTGAGGCCTTCAAAGCGTTGGAGGGCAACGGCATCGGGCAGGACGCTAATCGAGACTGGGCCGGGGACTTTAGCATAGACATCAAGCGGGTCGATATGAGCATAGCCATCCGAAAGGGCCATCAGCCATTGAGCGACAACCTCGACATTGCGGGCGACATGCAACAAATAGATGTTGTCCGTCAGGCGCTCAAGGATACCTTGTGACAAGGCATGACCATCATTACGAATAACCCATGTTACCTGCCAGTCGCCAAAGCCCAAAGTGTTGACTTCACTGGTAAGGGCTACCTCAAGGAAGCGCTGGGCCATTGCACCTTTCACCTCGATGGTGTGCCAAGTGGTGGTCGGTTCATCATCGGGGACGACGCGGAAATGCTCGGCGGCGGCATCGGCTACCACATAATGGTTATCAAGGGTGGGGACGGCGTAATCGATACCCGCTTGCTGGGCCAACTCGTGTACCCGTTGTTGGACACTGACCAAGGTGCCAAAATCGACTTTGGCTCGCCAGTCTTTGGCGCTGAAGTTCTTGGCATAGCTAAACGGCTCAGTGGCAAGGAGCAGGTCAGCAATGGCATCGCCAAGACGCTCGATTTCCGCTTCACGGAAGCCGCGTTGGGTAATCCATGGGGTGCCGAAGCGAATACCCGTTGAACGGAAGGGGCTGGTATCGCCCGGAATGGTGTTACGGTTGGCGACAATACCTGCAATGTCCAGAATACGGGCTGCCATATCACCAGAGAGTGGGGTGCCATCCTTGCCTTTGATGACGCCCGTATTGACGAGCAGCATGTGGGTGTTGGTGCCGTTGTAGGCGATCTTCAATCCACGTGATTCGAGCTTGGCGGCAAGGTGCTTGGCGTTGAAGACGGTTTGTTGTTGCAAGGCTTTATATTGGGTGGTGCCTGCCAACTTCATGGCTACGGCTAACCCAGCGATGGTGTTGACATGGGGGCCGCCTTGCTCACCGGGGAAAACACCGCGATCAATCTTCTTGGCAATGTCGTTTCTATGGGTCAATAGCACCGCCCCGCGAGGGCCTTCGATGGTCTTGTGGGTTGTGAAGGATACGACATCGGCAATGCCGACGGGCGAGGGGTAAACCCCCGCAATGACCAGCCCTGCGACATGGGATATATCGGCGAGGAGAATGGCTCCACAGGCGTCGGCAACGGAGCGGAAGTAGTTCCAGTCGGGTGCCCAAGGATAGGAGGTATAGCCTGCCACGATGACCTTGGGGCGATGGCGCACCGCCAATTGCATAATCTCATCGTAGTCGAGGAGTTCGGTGGTGGGGTCAATGCCGTAGCTGACGATTTGATACTGGAGGCCACTACGGGCGACGGGGCTACCGTGCGTTAGGTGTCCACCGTGCAGCAAGTCCATGCCCATCAGGGTATCGCCGGGTTGGAGAAGGGCAGTATAGACGGCGCTGTTGGCGGGGGCACCAGACAGGGGTTGGACATTGACGTAGAGCTTGTCGGGGCCGTGTTTCTCGGTGGCGAAGCGCTCGGCGACACGACGGCGGGCAAGGCTTTCCACGATGTCGGCAATCTCCGCGCCTTGGTAATAGCGTTTGCCACTGTAGCGGCGGAGTTCGGCAAGGCGGGTATCGACATCGAGGAGGGCGGCTTCGGGTAGGGTACGCCAATCGCTTGGGGGATAGCCTTCGGCGTAGATATTATGGAAAACGGAACCGACGGCTTCCCGAACACTGGTGGGGGCCATTGATTCGGAGGGGACGAGAATCAGCTTCTTCGCCTGACGCACCATTTCGAGTTCGACCAAAGCGGCGACATCAGGATCAATTTCAGTTAAATTGCCACGAAACAGAAAATCTTCCACAGGCATCAATCCTTTCTTAGTGGGTACCATTTTAACGCGGTTTGGGCAGGGAATAAAGGAATGAGATGGGGTGGGTTTTTTGGGTTTTTTGTGCCAGAAAGGGGGGGTAGGGGAAATTGGGTGTCCGTTAGGGGCGGGGAGGTGTGGTAGAAGAGCGTCGGTAGTTGGTGGAATCAGGACAGGCACATAGGCCTGTCCCTACAAGAGAGTTTCGCGGATAGATGGCGTGATTGTGTGCTGCGGCCTAAAGACCGCAGTTAGGGCGAGTGCTGGTGGTCTAGCATTTAGCGTAACACTGTCTCACGCCAGCCGTCATCGTCATAGACAAAATCACTAGCGTGTGTGCCATCATCTAGTATCGTGGAGAAAAAGGTCAAATCACCTGTAATTCCGATGGTGGTCTCATATACAGTATTGGCGGTTTCTTCTGTGACTTCGCCTTCGGCAACTATACACTCCAAGTTAGCAAACTCAGTGCGTAGCAAGACCGTATTGCATTCGATACCCATGCCGTTTAAAGCGAAAGTAAGCTGTGCGACGGGGTCATCTTCAGAGGGCATCACAATGGCGGGTTGGAAAAAGATGCGATTGTAGCCAACAGACAATCTTACTGTAAACTCGGATACAGTATCAGGAACTCGGAAATATACATATCCCTCGATTTTGTTACCACCATAGACCTCAGTACTTGGGTAGGTATCTGGTAAACTACTATCATAGAGTTTCATATCGTATTCATAAATCACCCCATCAGGAGTAACATATCCGTTAAATGAGGCATCGTAATTGCTGCACGTTTCATTTGGATCTGTCAACTCACATAAATACTCAATATAGATTGCAGCAACGTGTTCTCCCTCTTGTAAGGCATTGGAGCGTGTATTGACCTCAGCAGGGTTCAACAGTCCGACGATTCGAACACGACCACTGTCGAACTTGAAGAATTCTCCAAACGGTACAGGGTCTGTACGGCTACCTTCAGATTCGGTAGTCACCCCATCAATTCCGAAATCACAACGACCAAGGACTGTACTCAATTCGAGATTAATCTCGCGGATTTCTTCGATTGAATCGGCTTCTGTAAGCCGAGCAGCATATAACGCGGCAATGGCTGATGGGTCACAATCCGATGTGGGGTCTTGAGCATGAATGGGCGCAGGAATAGCAAGAATCAGTAGAACAAGCAATATAATAGATGTCCTCATTAGATATCTCCTTTACTTAGTGTCTATTATAGCTTGTATTTTGAAATTAGCTGCGAGGAAATGCAACAATGAACAAGCTCATCTAGGGCAAGAATTTGCTGCTGCCCTAGATGGGGTGTACTCAGATTTTAGGCTTTATCTTTCGGCGGATTAGGGTCATTGCCGTAGCTGCGCCCTTCACGAATACGGTTATTGCGACCATGTATAAACAAGTCGCCCTCTTGAGCTTGTGCCATTGGACGGGCAATGTTGATACCAGATTGCTGTGTTGGTAAGCCCCCAATGTCTTGACCCGTCAACGTATTGACGACAGCCCAACTTTTGTCTCTACGAACAACATGTACGTGATTTACCTGTTTCTTAGCCATTTGCTATTTGAACCTTTCTGATGTGTAGTTACATAGCAATGGGCAGGAGAATAATCCTGCCCTTTTGTTTAGCCGCGTGGCGGATACGAATCATTACCGTAACTATCACGCTCTTGAATAGTGCCATCCAACCTATGAATGACAAGTTCGGCACCGTGCTGTCGGGCAAGTTGTCTACCTGCTGCTACGGCTTCTTCTTTGGTACGGTAAGTGGCGACAACGCTTGTGGAATTTGCCCAACGCAAAGCCCATTGTCCGTTGTAGGGAACAACATGCAGTTGAATCATTGTCATGATTCGTATATCCTTTATGCCAAGTTGACGGAATGCGTGTGCTTTGAGTGGCTAGTCCCTACACGCGCAGCCAAATGAGTAGAGATGTTCCTGCATCTCTACTCATTTATTTTTGCCTGCATCACCCCCATTCCCTAGCACAAATATCCACAAATAACAAGGCGGATCCACCCCTTGTAAAATGAATATAAAGTTAAGGTAGGTTGAACTGGCTCTAGTTTTCAACTATAATGTAAATCCACATTACGAGTAAATTCAATGTTACCCGTTCAAGGCCCACGTCTCGTAAACGCGGGCCTTTAGCTTTTTAACTAGTCTCAAGCATAACACCAGCATCTTTATAATGCAAGCATTAGGACAAGGGAAACCATATAACTTTGTAGAAAATTAGCGGTACAGCAGTTTCAGCAATCTAATCATGGAGGTGTGTCCTTTAGGGAGGGCGATTACCTGTAAAGTGAGGGTAATCGTCCTTTTTTGTTGGGTGGGGAGGCCCACGCAACGAGGAGTGTGCAAAATGGCTCGACCAAGCAAATTGACGCGAAAAATCCGCGATACGGTGGTGGAGGCCATCGAAATCGGGTGTACGTATCAGGACGCGGCGCGGAATGCGGGAATTAACTACGAGACATTTCGGGCGTGGCGGAAGGCGGGGGAATCGGCGCTGCAACGGTTGGCGGCGGGGGCGGTGACGGTGGAGGGGTTGAGTGAACGGGAGCGGCAGTGTGTGGGGTTTTATCGGGCGGTGGAACGGGCCGAGGCGCGGTGTGCGGTGGGGATGCAACGGGTGATTTATGAGGCGGCGCAACGGGAGCCACAGTGGGCGGCGTGGTGGTTGGAACGGCGGCGGTCAGAGGCGTATGGGGTCAAGCAACGGGTGAGTGTGCAAGGGGATGGGATGGCGATACGGATCAGCAAGATTGAGGTGGGAGGGACGCATGGCGGGACTGGCTGAGATACGGGGGGAGACGCTGCATCTGAATTTGCATGAGGGGCAGCAGCGGGCATGGGATAGTGAGAAGCGGATTGTGGCGGTGATTGCGGGGAATCAGAGCGGGAAGACGGCGTTTACACCGCATTGGCTGTATCGGGAGATTCAACGACGGGGGGCGGGGGATTATCTGTATGTGACGCCGACCTACCCGTTGCTGGAGTTGAAGGCGTTGCCGGAGTTTTTGCGGGTATTTGAGGGATGGTTGGGGCTGGGGAGCTATCGGGGGAATCCGTCACGGCAGTTCGTGTTTTCGGCGGATGGGTTTACTCGGACGTTTGGGCGGGCGTTTGATGAGCGGGTGGATGTGGCGACACGGGTGCTGTTTGGGTATGCGACGGAACCGGAGTCGTTGGAGTCGGCGACAGCTAAGGCGGCGGTGTTGGATGAGGCGGGACAGGGGCGGTTCAAGGTGGGGGCATGGGAGGCGGTGTTGAGGCGGGTAGGGTTGGCGCAGGGGCGGGTGTTGATTACGACGACGCCGTATAACCTTGGATGGCTGAAGCGGGAGGTGTATGACCGATGGCGGATGGGTGACCCGACGATTGATGTGATTCAGTTTGAGAGCATCATGAACCCTGCGTTTCCACGAGCGGAATTTGAGGCGGCACGGGAGCGATTGCCAGCGTGGAAGTTCAATATGTTTTATCGGGGGTGGTTTGAACGTCCGGCGGGGATGATTTATGACTGCTTTGATGAGGGGCGGCATGTGGTAGAGCGCTTTGCGATACCGGAGTATTGGCGGCGGTATGTGGGGATTGATTTTGGGGGTGTGCATACGGCGGCGGTGTTTTTGGCAGAGGAGCCAACGACGGGGCGGTTGTATGTGTATCGGATTTATAAGGCGGGGGGTCGGACGGCGAAGGGGCATGTGGAGGCGTTGGTGCGGGGGGAGGTCAAGGCACGGCTGGTGGTGGGGGGAGCGGCGGCGGAAGGTCAATGGCGGGAGGAATTTCGGGCGGCGGGGTTGATGGTGAATAGGCCAGAGCAAGGGGATGTGGAGGTGGGGATTGATCGGGTGTATGGGTTGTTGGCGGGGGATAAGCTGGCGGTGTTTGGGGATTTGCGGGCATTGATTGATGAGTTGATGGGGTATAGTCGGGTGTTGGATGATAACCAAGAGCCGACGGAGCAGATTGAGGACAAAGAGACTTACCATCTGCTGGATGCGCTACGGTATATCGGCGGGTCGGTGGGATATGGGGCTAGGGCAACGGTGCGGATGGTGACGGCGCGGGGGCTGTGGGGGTAGCTAGTTCTCATCCACTGACCAGCGCTGGGGGGTAGCGTCAATCGCGGTGCAGAAGGCCGCAAAGTCGGGTGGGGTGGGGAAATAGACCAGATGGGTGGGGCAGGTGCAGTCGGAGGCTCCGAAGCGCGGCATGGGGATGGTGGCTCCCGCTAAGGATTGGAGGTGGGCGGCCCATGGGTGTTCATGGACAATGGGGCTGGCGGTATACCAGACTTCATGCAGGGGGGCGACTTGGCGGAGGTAGTCGATATGCCAGTGGGGGCGCGTGATGGGGGCGAGGTGGTGCTTGAGACGCCCACGCAATCCGCCTGCGCCGAAAGCACTCCCGACATAGGCATAGTAGCCCGCCTGTAAATCGAAGGTGCCGAGTTTGCCGATGGTGAGGGAGGTAGGGGCGGCGAGGTGCAGGATGAGGATATAGGTGCCTTGGTCGGGGGGGAACATGGGGTGGCCTCGTGGATGAAGCAAAAAGGGGCGAGATGGCCCGCCCCTGTGGGATGGCTTGTCTTAGCGATTAGTCGCTGAATTGGCCTTCGATGACATCTTCACCGTCGGTGGGTTCACCAGAGGGACCACCTGCGGCTCCATCGAAGCCCTCACCACCAGTGGACTCATACATGCTGGCCCCTAGTTGTTGGACAGCGGCCATGAGTTCGTCGGTCTTGGAGCGGATGAAGTCCATGTCACCGCCGTCGATGGCTTTCTTCAGACTGGCGACCTTGTCTTCGATGTCGCGCTTGGTTGACTTGTTGACCTTATCGCCAAACTCGCGCAGGGTCTTCTCGGCCATAAAGATAGTAGAGTCGGCGCGGTTGCGGATTTCGGCCTCATCGCGGCGGCGGCGGTCTTCGTCGGCGTGCTTCTCGGCTTCCTTAACCATCTTGTCGATTTCGGTATCGCTCAAGCCGCTACTGGCGGTGATGGTGATTTTCTGCACGCGGTCAGTGGCCTTGTCACGGGCGCTCACGTTGAGGATGCCGTCGGCGTCAATGTCGAAGGTGACTTCAACTTGCGGCACGCCACGCGGTGCAGGGGGGATGCCGTCAAGGATGAACTTGCCGAGAGTCTTGTTGTCGGAAGCCATCTGGCGCTCACCCTGCAAGATGTGAATCTCGACTTGGGTCTGGTTGTCGGTGGCGGTGCTGAAGATTTGGCTCTTCTTGACCGGAATGGTGGTGTTGCGCTCGATTAAGGGAGTCGCAATGCCGCCCAAGGTCTCGATGCTGAGAGTCAAGGGGGTCACGTCGAGCAGCAGCACGTCCTTGACTTCACCACCCAGCACACCAGCTTGAATGGCGGCACCAATACCAACGACCTCATCAGGATTGACGGTGCGGTTGGTTTCCTTGCCGAAGAAGCGCGAGACGGTTTCTTGGACGGCGGGCATACGGGTCATACCACCCACCATGATGACTTCATCAATATCGCCAGCTTTGACACCTGCATCATCCAAGGCCTTCTTAACGGGGCCAAGGGTACGGTCAATCAAGTCATGCACCAACTCCTCCAGCTTGGAGCGGGTGAGGGTCATGAGCAGGTGCTTGGGGCCGCTGGCGTCGGCGGTGATGAAGGGCAGGTTAATCTCGGCTGAGGTGGTGCTAGAAAGCTCTTTCTTGGCGTTCTCGGCGGCTTCCTTCAAGCGTTGGAGGGCTTGGCGGTCACTGCGGAGGTCAATGCCTTGTTCTTTGCGGAACTCGTCGGCAATCCATGTAATGATGCGCTCGTCGAAGTCGTCACCACCGAGGAAGGTATCGCCATTGGTGGAGCGGACTTCAAAGACACCATCGCCCACGTCGAGGATAGAGATGTCGAAGGTACCGCCACCGAGGTCATAGACGGCGATGGTCTCATCTTTCTTGTTGTCGAGGCCATAGGCTAAAGATGAGGCGGTTGGCTCGTTGATAATCCGCAACACATCGAGGCCCGCGATACGGCCCGCGTCTTTGGTGGCTTGACGTTGGGCGTCATTGAAATAGGCGGGCACAGTGATGACGGCACGGTCAACGGAGGTGCCGAGGTAGTCTTCAGCGTCGGACTTGAGTTTTTGCAGCACCATCGCGCTGATTTCCGGCGGGCTGTAGTCTCGCCCACCCATTGCAATCCGCACGTCACCGTTGGAGGCAGCCGAGACCTTATACGGTACCGTTGCCAATGCTTTTTGCACAACGGCGTCGTCGTATTTACGACCAATGAAGCGCTTGACGGAGAAAATGGTGTTTTCGGGGTTCATGACCGCTTGGCGGCGGGCGGTCTGCCCCACAAGGCGCTCGCCTTGTTTGTTGATGGCGACCACTGATGGGGTGGTGCGTGACCCTTCGCTATTGGGGATTACAGTCGGTTCACCACCTTCCATGACCGCCACAACGCTGTTGGTGGTACCGAGGTCAATGCCGATGATTTTAGCCATGTGTTTACTTACTCCTGATATTTATTGATTAGTTCGCAACCTTAACCAGCGCAACCCGAATACAACGGTCATCCATCGTGAAGCCTTTTTGCAGTACCGTTGTGATTGTTCCACTTTCATACTCGTCGGAGTCTTCGCTACCGATGGCTTCGTGATAGTGATGGTCGAATGGCTCCCCTAAAGGCTCAATTGCCACAATGCCCATTTGATTAAGGAGGTCATAGAATTTACGCTGAATCATGCTAAAGCCTTTCATCCAGTCGTTATCTTTGGCCTCTTGGGGGGCGGCGGCAATGGCGCGATCAAGGTCATCCAATATCGGCAATAGCTTCACGATAGTATCGGCGCTGATGGTGGAGCGCATTTCCGATTTCTCGCGCTCAACCCGCTTACGGTAATTGGTAAAGTCTGCCCGCTCACGTTGGAGGGCCGCTTTAAACTCGTCACGCTCAAGGAGCGCCCGTTCAAGGTCGCTTGATGATTCGGTGGCGTTTGCCCCGTTGCCTTCATCTTCAAGTTCTTCTGCTGCTTCACTGTTGGGTTCAATGGGTGCTTCTTCGGTCTCTTCATTGAAGATGATGGCTTCGAGTTCGTCACGCACATCGTCTAGGTCATCATGATGATGGTCTGGCATAGGCTAAATCCATTAATAGATTAACTTGTGGATGATAAGTGCAGCCGGAATGATAGCATAACTGTGCAGAAGTGTAGCGCATGAGTAATAGAATCACGTTAAAAATTCATAGATTTCACGCAAAATTTACATCATTTTCGATGGGTGGGTGGCCTACACTATATGGTTAGCTGCCTGTTCAGCTTATGGCATTCTGGCCGCGATACGCTACACTTAGGAGCCAAACGGAGGATGTTATTTTATGAAAGCAGTTTTATTACACGAACATGGCCCCATAGAAAATTTAACGTATGTTACTGACCATCCCACCCCTGAACCGAAAGCAGGCGAGGTGCGGGTGCGGGTGCATGCCGCCGCCATGAATCGCCTTGACCTGTGGGTGCGGGACGGATGGCCCGGCCTTAAGCTGCCGATGCCACATATCCCCGGTGCGGACTCGGCGGGTGTGGTTGATGCACTGGGGGAGGGTGTCACGGGTTGGGAAGTCGGTGAGCGGGTGGCGGTTAGTCCGGCGCGAGTCGATTGTGCGGGCTGCGAGTGGTGTGAGCGCGGTCAAGAAAACCTCTGCGACCATTATCATATCCTTGGTGAGACGACTAGCGGTACGGATTGCGAATATATCTGTGTGCCAGCGCGTAGCCTGTTGCGGCTACCGGAGCAGGTCAGCTATGAGACGGCGGCGGCGGCGGGGTTGGTGTATTTGACGGCATGGCACAGCCTGATTGTGCGCGGCAATTTACGCCCCGGCGAAACGGTGTTGATTATCGGGGCGGGTGGGGGCGTCAATACGGCCTCATTGCAAATTGCCAAGCTGGTCGGCTGTGAGGTGATGGTGGTCGGGAGCAATGACGAGAAGTTGGCACAGGCACAGGCCCTCGGTGCTGACCATCTGATTAATCGCAACACGGTGCCAGAAGGCAACTGGGGCAAGGCTGTTTTTCAGTTGACCAAGCGGCGCGGGGTGGATGTGGTGGTCGATAATGTGGGCGCTCCGACGATGATGATGAGCATACGGGCGGCGCGTAAAGGCGGGCGGGTGATTACCGTCGGGAACACAGGCGGCCCCAAGTTTGAAATTGACCACCGCTTTATTTTCTTCCGCAGTGTCAGCGTGATTGGCTCGACGATGGGCACCACCGCTGATTATTGGGATGTGATGAAGCTGGTCTTTGCAGGCAAATTGCAGGTGCCGATTGGGGCAGTCTATCCCCTTGAGGAGGTTCAAGCCGCCCACCGAGCGCTGACAGACAACGCGATTTTTGGCAAAGTAGTGTTAATTCCCTAAATTGAGCAGAGAGAAGGAATGGTGATGTTGCGTCGAAGTATCTTCTTGCTGTGGGTGGCGGTGCTGTTTATGGTACCCACACCAGCGCGGAGTCAATACCGCATCGTTTATAGTGTGGTGCCTGCTTTTTATGAAGACCAGCAGGTGTTTTACTATATTTTTAATAATGGTACGCCTGTTTTGAATGAAGGCCAACGGGTGGGGCAGGTTGACCAATACCGTTTGGTGGATAGCACAGGCCAGCCGATTGAAGGTCAGTATGATATTATCCCGACGGATCAAACCTTTACCGAAGACTATAGCGACTTGCGCGAGATTGTGGAGGTCGCTGTACCCGATGATTATGTCCCCAATAGCCTAACGAGTGTGGAAGCACTGGCCGAGGCGGGGCTGCTGGCTGAGGATAATCTCAAGCGCACAGGAATCACGCACAATATCCCGGTGGTGCGGGCCAATTCGCAGTTGCAGGGTCATGACCATGACCTCATCCCACTATGGGGAAATGGGAATGCGGTCTATGCCTTTGACTTTGGCGCGACTCCGGCTGAAACGGCCCCGATTTATAAATTGATTACGGGCATTGATGATTTGGGCGACCCGATCTTTTTGGGTGGTATCGATTCAGTGGTGGAGCAGATGCACGCCGACGAGGGCTATTCGGACTTTTGGCAGGTTGTTTTTGTAACGGTGCCAGAAGATACCCCGCAAAATAGCATTCGTTCTTATGAGCAGATTGTCGAGGCGGGCTATCCGATTGATGCGACCTCGTTGGTGGTCAATTGCCCTGCTATCCGCCTAGAGGTGACGACCACGGCCTATCTGGATGGGGAGGCGGTGATTATCACGCAAATAGACCGTCCTGACCTTGATGTATTGGGGCCACCTGCGTATCAGCAAGAGGAGCGGTGGGTGTTGAGCGTGGAGCCAACGGATGAGGCTTATACGGGATTTTGTGAAGTGGTGCGTGTCTTTGGTGGGGGGGATGGTGTTTTATACTCAGATGCCTCCACGTTAGTGGCTGAGGCTACGCTCGAACCACAGGGAACGACGACCACCTGCGCGGTACTTTGGGAATTACTAGAGGACGGTGAGTGACGATGAGAGAAGCAAAGAATGGCTTGTGGGTTGGTGGAGTGACAAGCGGTGTTGCCGTTGGCGTGGCGGGCACCTTGAATGGCAGTGACCCGGTTTTAGCAGTTGTTATTGGTGCGGTGTTGGGGGTGGTGATTGGGGTCATTATTGGCACGGTTGCTATGTTTCGACCTGTCCAAAAGGCTTATCCCTATGCGGTATTGGGGGCGGTGATTGGGCTTGTGGCCTTCACCTTTGCGCCAGTGCTGGGGATTAAGCTCAATGATATTGTCAGTTCGTCATGGATTGGGGCGGTGAGCGGCCTTTTCTTTGGCTCGATTATAGGCTACCTGACGGGGCGGGTGGTGATGCCTGCTGTCGCGTCGGTGGTAGATACTTCAAAAGGTTAGTCTTTTGTCACAAACGCCATTGGGCGTGGATTTTTTGATGATATAATGCTTCCAATTGCAATAATAAGGAATAATCGGCATGGACATATTTGATAAAGTTGGCAAATTCACCATCGCAAAAGAGGCGATGGAAGCTGGCATTTACCCGTACTTCCAACCCTTGAGCGACTCAGAGGGGTCCATCGCCACCTTCGATGGGCGCGAGGTGATTATGCTTGGCTCCAATAACTACTTGGGCCTAACGACCCATCCCAAGGTGCGGGCGGCTGCAATGCAGGCGATTGATCGCTTTGGGACAAGCTGTACAGGGAGCCGTTTTTTGAATGGTACCCTTGAGTTCCACCTAGAGGCTGAACGCCGCCTTGCCAACTTTGTCGGTGCGGAAGCCGCGGTAATCTTCCCAACGGGCTATCAAACCAACCTTGGCACCATCTCCGCTATTGTCCAAAAGGGCGATTATGTGATTTTGGACAAGGATGCCCATGCCTGTATTGTCGATGGTGCGATGCTGTCGCGTGGTGAAATGAAGCGCTTTTCTCATAACGACATGGACAACCTCGACTATGTACTGAGCCGTTTGCCGGAAGAATCAGGCAAGCTGGTGGTGGTTGATGGCGTGTATAGCATGTTTGGCGACATTGCCCCCATTCCTGAAATCGTTGAAATCTGCAAGCGGCATGGTGCGCGGCTGATGGTTGATGATGCCCATAGCCTTGGGGTGATGGGTGGCGGACGTGGCACGATGGCGCACTTCGGCCTGACCTTTGATGAGGTCGATTTGGTGATGGGTACCTTTAGCAAGTCGTTTGCCTCGGTGGGCGGTTTCATTGCGGGTAAGGCTGATGTCGTTCACTTCATCCAGCACAACGCCCGCTCGTTGATTTTCTCCGCGAGTCTGCCGGCTGCTAATGTGTATACGGTGTTGGCGGCGCTTGATATTATGGAGAACGAACCCGAACATAATCAACGCTTGTGGGATAATGTGGCCTTTATGCAGACTAACCTCAATCGACTTGGCTTCAATATCGGGCACAGCAAGACGGCAGTGATCCCGATTATTATTGGCGACGATGTGCGGACGGCCTTGGCATGGCGGGCGCTGGCGAATGAGGGCGTCTATACTAACCCAGTGGTGCCGCCCGGCGTCCCCCCCAACAAGAGCCTGTTGCGGACGAGCTATATGGCAACCCATACCCGTGAGCAACTCCAGCAAGCCTTGCAAATTTTGGAGCGGGTTGGTGAGAATCTTGACCTGATTCCGCCACGTTCAGAACGCGAAAAGGCTACCCCCATCACAGCTTAGTGCTATAGAGTGTGAATCGAAAACGCCCGCTGACAACCAGTGGGCGTTTTTTAATGACGATGGTTACCGATTAGACGGGGTTATGGAAATAGATTTTCATCAAGAGGTTGGCGATTCGCAGTTCATCCCCATCACGTAGCACGCGGATTTCTTGGGGGAGCAAGCGCTGACCATTGATAAAGGTGCCATTCTTGCTGCCGAGGTCGGTGATGACAAGGCTGCCCTTGTTGCGGCGGATGGCGGCGTGCATCCGTGATATGCCCGTGATATGGCCCGGTAGCCGGGTTACGTCAATATCCGGTAACAAGATGCTATCGGGTGCCGAGCGCCCAATGATGATTTCATCACGTTGGGGGATGACCAATTCAAAGGGCTGCATCTGGTCTGGTATTTCAATCAGCAAGGTCATGGTATCGTCAAACTGCGGCTGGGCGTCTTGTTCCTCGAAGCCTAGCTCATCAGGTGGGAGGGGGCGCGTGACATTGCCTTCAGTGGGGCGCGGCGGAAGTGGGCGGATAACCGACTTCTTATTGGATTGCATCATGGTCATGGTGGTGTGGACATCTTTGTTGGATGGCTTGAAGTTTTCACCAACGCGCTGTTCCCATGCTTGAATGAGTACAGCCAACTGCCGCTTGGCGGTTGCACCTAGGTCTGTACTAAGGTCTTGGACGGTTAACCATGCTTTTTCGGGAGTTTCGCCAGATTGTCGTAGGCGCACGAACTCCGAAAAGAGCTTTTGAACTTCTCGATCACGGTTTTTATCGGACATGGGAACTCCCCAAACAAATATTTACCCCATTGTATAAAAATCTTAGTGTAATTAAAACGATACACGAAAACCGCTTGATATAGCGTGAAAATTGTGTTTGAAACCTGTTAGGAGTCTGTTGCTGAAGGCCGTGCGACCCCCAGCAACAGGTAGTCAATCAGTGCTTAGTTTTGTACAACGAGGGTATACGGTTCACTTTCGACAGTGAAAACCGAGGATACCACGATGATGTAGTCCCCATCGCTATCGAATTCATAGCTGATGTAGGAATCGAGGGAGCCAAGTTCTAATGCAACGGGGGCATCAAAAGCGTCGTCATTGCTGGCAAGCAGGCTACCATCGGCGTCATAAAGTTCAAGATAGGTATCGAGGAAGCCTTCGCTATCCACTGCCCGCACTGCGAATTGAAGGGTGTCGCCTGCGCTGGCGGTCACACGATAATAGTCTTTCTCGTTGTCACCCGTTAGGACGCCATCAGCCGTTTCACCCGCCGCAATATCAAATTCGGGAGCGGTGCTATCGACATTGCCGCCGCCTGAGTTGCCATTGCCGCCTAAATCAGGCAGCAAACTACCAGACGCGATTTCATCGAAAAGACTTACCACATCATCGGTGACATCTTCATACTCGTCGGGAGCGCTGACGTTAATATCGCCATTGTGGTCAGCAAGGGTGGCCCCAAAAGCGACACTCAAGCTGATGTCGTCGGCGGGTAGGCTGCTGTCGAGGTCTTCTGAGAAGCCCTGCAAGAACGAGAAGTTGAGGTTCATATCCACATCCAGCCCGACATAATAGACCAAGCCATCATCGGGGTTGATGTATTGGGTAAAGCGGAAGGTGGATTGGTCAGCCAGTTGGCTGGAAAACTCTTCGAGAATGGAAGAAACAAGGATAGCGGCGATGGTCGGGGTCATGCTATCTTCGCCACCGACTTGGATGAGCAGGCTGGTTAGAAGCTCGGTGACCATTGGGGAGGTTAGGAAGGTCTCTGCTGAGAAATCAATGGTAAAGACAGCGAGTTGCTGACCATCGACTTCAATATCAGCGCCACGAGACCAGCCCGCGAGACCCATGAAACTGCCGAGATCAACATCTGGCATGCCCGCCATGCCCAGTTCACCACCGAGGTTTTGACCGCCAAGGTTAATCCCAATCCATGAGGGTTCGCCGTTTTCCTCGGTTGCCAAGAAAATCCAGCCGTCAATGTTGCGGAACGCGCCGTTGCCTTCGGTGACATCACCATCAACCGTGATGCTGGCGGGTTCAAAGGTCAAATCGACCGCGAAGGGGTCAAGGAGAACCGCGCCGGAGCCGTCCACCACAAAATCAAAGCTGCCCTCGGCGGCACTCAATTGAAGGTTAATGCTGTAGTTGCTGATACGAAATGAGTCTAAATCGGACATGGCAGCCCGTGACTGATCGAGTAGTTCGCAATCTTCAGCGCTTAGACCATCGGGGCAACTTTGGGCTGAGGCTACGGGAACCACCGCAATAGCCAATAGAGCCACAATTAACATCAAGCTCAATGATTTGATGCTCATGTTTAGGGTATTTCTCCTTTTATCTCGAAAATAGGATTCATGAATCATTATATCATATACGTTTAGGGAGCCTTTTGCGTTCCTAGCGGTATATCCGATACATCAGACGATCCATCCAGCGCGGGAAGAAGCGCCCGCCAAAGACAATCAATCGGTCAAGAGGGCGTAGGGTAATGGTACGGCGGCGACGCTCTATTGTTTGAGCCAAGCGCGAGGCGACTTGCTCTGGTGTCATGGTGGGGAGCTTGCTGGCGACCTTGCCAGAGCGCCCACGCCGCTGGGTGGCGAACTCGGTATGGGTCTGCCCAACCAGTACATTGGTGACCCAAATACCATCAGTTTTGAGTTCCATGCGGAGTGATTGAGCGAGTGAGTCCACTGCCGCCTTGGATGCGCTATAAGTGGCGGCATTGGGGGTTGGAACTGGCCCCACCACACTGCTAATGGTGATGATATGCCCACCCCCGCTGGCACGCATGGCTGGAACCGCCGCACGGATACTATGCAGAACGCCGACCACGTTGGTTTGCAGCACATCTTCAATATCTTGCCACTCGGCTTCGACCAATGGGCCGCGCTGACCAAGCCCAGCGTTGGCAATGAGGACATCCAAGCGCCCAAAACTGGCGACTGTCTCGCCCACACAGTACAGCATTGAGGCGGCATCAGTCACATCACCCACCAAGGGGAGCAGGGTACCGAGCAGGTCGGCACTTTCATCGACCAAGGCTTGGAGGCGGTCTTCGCGGCGTCCAATGGCGGCTACCTGATGCCCAAGGGCGACGAGGAGTAGGGCGGTGGCGCGTCCGATGCCGCTGGTGGCTCCAGTGATAAGCACCACACGTGGATTGGGGGTCGGTTGACTTAGATTAGGTTCAAACCAGCGTTGCATGGGTTAGGCTCCTTCTCGGACAGCTTCGGGAAGATGGTCACGCAAGGCCAGCACAATGTCGCGGAGATGTCCACGAGCGCTGGTGGGGCAGAGGACAATATCATGATGGAAGGTACCTGCCAAGCGCTCAACCAACCACAAATCGGCACCAGTAAGGGGTAGGTCGCTTTCATCATCAAGGGTGTCAAAACGGGCCTTGCGGAGCGCCACCAGCAGATTGAGATAGCGCTCAGTTGGGATGGTAAAGGTCAGTTGAGTGGTGCGCGGCACACGGTCATAGACAATATCGAGTTGACAAGGAGCGTTTTGTTCACGTCGCAGGGTGGCAACGCTGGCAGGAGCGCGGTTGTCGTGATAATAAATGGTGACCCGTATGGCCTCATTGATGGTGGGGTGTTGGATGAGTTCAGGCAATTCGGCAATCCCTAAGCGGGCCATCACCAAGTGCATGGGGTCAGTTCGGCGGGATAGTTGCATCCGATGAATCCTTTCGAGCATAACGGCTATTTATTTTACCAGTGTTATAATGGGGATGGTTAGCCAAAAACTTGGAGGGATAAGCTCTTGAGTACAAGCCCACGCAATCTCTGGTATTATGTCGCCCTTGCCGCTACGGCCCTTGCTACGCTGGTGGGTGGCTATGTGATTGGAACCCAACTCGAAAGCAACGATAGCGACGATAAGCTCAACGCCAACCAACGTGTTGCGACCCACGCTGTTGCGACACTCAACGCGGTTTCTACTGCTGATTCATTCGGCAATCAAGGCCAAATTGAAACCCTCCAAGCCGAGTCTACCCAAGCCCTTGCGGCTGTCACACGCATTGTGCAAGGCCAACAGACCGAGACAGCAGCGGCTGATCTAACGCAAACAGCGGTGGTGGACGCCTATACTGCGACGCCTGCACCGACCTCGACCCCCGATGTGCCTGAAGCCCGCTTGCTACCGCTATCGGTGGCAGTACGGCTTGGCCCCGGCCTTGAGTATCCGGTGATTGATTATTTGCCTCAAGATACCCATGTGGCCCTGCTGGGGTTTAGCGAGGACAGCGCGTGGGTGCAGATTGGCTATGGGGAAGAGCAGACAGGCTTTGTGTCACCAGAGAGCATTCGGGTGGAGGCCGGAAATGTTTCAGGTGTCCAGATTGCCCAAGATTTCCCAACGCTAACCCATACGCCTAGCCCAACCTATACCGCGACATGGATACCCAGCGCAACCCATACCGTCACACCGACCTTTGCCGCCAGTTCGACCCCTGCAACTCCTGAAGCCGAGGTTTTTGCTTTTGTGGTGCCTGTCTATGCTGGGCCGGATGAGACCTATAGCGTTGTTGGCTCATTGACGCAGGGAACAGCGGTGCAAGTGCTGGGCATGAGCGCTGACCGTTTGTGGCTGCAAATTGAGGCGGCGGAGGTGGCGGGCTTTGTTCGGGCCAACACCTTGTCGCTGACGGGTGGTTCGTTGTTCAATTTGGATGTTATCGCCAATTTCCCAACTCCCACGCCCTTAGCTGCGCCTGCTCAACCCAACCAACCGGAAGCGGTAGCGGCGGGTCAATTTGTGGTGGTGCGGTCTGGCCCCGGCTACGACTACGAGACGCTGGGTGTGGTATCGGCAAGCGAGACCCTGATTTTGACGGGTATTGCCACCAATGGGCAGTGGTTCCAGATTAGCTATGCCGCTGCCGAAGATGGCCTCGGTTGGGTATCCGGTGAGGTGGTGGATGTTGCTGGCGACTTAAGCGCCTTGCCAGCCGTAGCCGCACCGCCTGCACCAACCGCAGTAGCCAGCAACGGCGGAGTGGTCAGTAGCGATGCGGCGGCGGGTAACACCTCGGCGGGTAGCCTAGGGCCAATTGAGACTGTCGGCGGCTTGCCAGAGACCACTACCATTGATTATGAGGCTGTGGGCTATTCTAGCTATGCCTATGAGGTAGTGGTGGCCGTCAATGGCAGCGCGGATGGGGCCAACTATCAGAGCCTGATGAGTGTGAATTATGCCCAAAGCGGTGACCAGTCCAGCGCGGGCCTAGAGGTTACGGGGGCCTTTGTCGATTTGCTGAATGGCGAAGACCTCGGATTCTTGATTGACTTTTTGCCGTTGACGATTGGCACGGTGGGGCAACAAGGCTATTTTTATTCAGAGAGCGAGGATGTCTGTCTCGATTTGGGGCCGGACGTGGCGGTGCAAGAGATTAATCTCGAACTGAGTGGTCTTGTCCAAGGGCGTGATACAGGCTTTATGGAGATGTTACCGGAAGGGGCGGTGTTTGGTGTGATTGACCGCCATGCTATCGCGGGTATCCCCAGTGTGCATTATCAGCTTTTGGGTCAGCAACGAGGTGATGAGATAGTGCCGCTGGATGAATTTAAGCTCGATATGTGGTGGACGCCGGACGAGAGCGCCTTGCTGGGCTATCGCTTTACGATTGTGGTGGATAGCGAGTTATTCTTCCTCTATCGAGACCGCTTGATGGAGATTGACCCCGCCTTTGCTGACATCAACACGTTTGCCGGAACGATTACCCTCTATCAATTGCCGCGTGGGATTGATGCCGAAGCTGCTGAACTCTCTACCCCGCCGAGTGCCTGCGACTTTATTGAGAACTAAGCCCGCCGCCCGATGATGAGGGCAAAGTGACGGGTGAATTGAATGGCCTCACCGCTTCCTTCCAAGGGGAGTTGTGGGGCCAGCCAATCCTGCACGGGGGCTGGCGCTTGCACGACCATCGCTTGTAGGCGTTGCAGGACAAGGGATGTCTCATCCTTCCAGAAAATTGGCACCGTTTTCAATGCCCACTGATTGAGATTGACCACCTCATCTATCAGATAATGATGCTCGACCACCAAACCTGTTTTCTCGAATAGCGCTAGCCACGTTCTTAGGCTGCGGACTCTGGCGCGGGTGGGGTGGCGTAGGCGCTCAAAGGCGCTGATATACGGCTCGGCTTTGGCATGTCCGGAAGCCACTATATCCCAGAACGCGACATGCTGTGCCACCCGTGCCATCTCGCGCAGCCATGTGCTGGCTTGGCTGGTGGTGGGATTGCAGACTACCCAATCGTAGCAGTCATTGAGGAAAGGTAGCGGCAGGTCTTGACCCCAATACTCTTGGGTTCGGTTGGGTACGACTATATTGGCGGTTAGTACCGTGCCGTGCAGATGGGAAGCCAAGCGGTCATTGGCGCGTTGGAGGGTGCTATCACTCATCGCGTTTGCTCAGGCGGGCGATTTTGCCATGTTCGTTGATGGCATGGGTCGCATGAGTCTTGGCATCGTTTTTGGCGATAACGGCGCGGGTCTGGCTGATGATGGCCTCCCCATCAACGCCAGCGGCAAGGCACATCCCGATGGCGGTCACAAAGACATCGGCGGCTTCTTCGGCGATATGCTGTAAATCAGTGCCTGCTTGGGCGGCCTCAATCAGTTCATGGACTTCTTCTTGGAAGACCTTGAGGGTGACATCAAATTGGGGAATGACCCCAAAGCGCTCATGTAGGTTGATGGTGGACTGGATTAAATCGCGGAGTGTGTCGCTCATTAGACCCCTCTCTGCTATAATTCGCACAGGTGTTCGTTTTTAAGGATGATGGAAGATGACTGACACAAGCCAACGCCCGCTGCTTATTCTAATCGACGGTCACGCTGTCGCCTACCGTGCGTTTCATGCCCTTGGGCGTAATCCGGGGTTTGTGACGAGTGGGGGCGAGCCAACAGCGGCGACTTATGGCTTTACCCGCGTCCTGCTCAATGTGCTAACCAACCCGCCCGAATACCTTGCTGTGAGTTTTGACCGAGGTTTGAGTGGGCGCGAAGGGTGGTATGCGGACTACAAGGCCAACCGCGATGAGATGCCCCAAGACCTTGCTATTCAACTCCAGCGCATTGATGAGTTGGTGCGGGCCTTCAATATCCCAGTGCTGGCGGTTGATGGGTACGAGGCCGATGATATTATCGGCACGATTGCCCACCAAGCCGAGGGGCAAGGCTGTGATGTGTTGGTCATAACGGGTGACCGCGACATTTTGCAATTGGTCTCAACCCATACCAGCGTGCAGTTGCCGCAACGGGGTGAGGAGGACAAGGTCTTTGGCCCGATTGACTTTGGCGAGAAGTACCCCGGCATCCGCCCTGAACACTTGCCCGACCTCAAGGGGTTGATGGGGGACTCGTCCGATAATATCCCCGGTGTGAAGGGCATTGGCGAGAAGGGCGCTCTTGCCTTGTTGGGGCAATATCACACCATCGAAAACCTCTACGACCATATTGCGGAGATTACCGGACGCTATCGTAAGTTGTTGGAGGAGGGGCGCGACATGGCCTTTCTCAGCAAGCAATTGGCGACCATCATGCGTCATGTGCCGATTAGACTTGACTTGAATGCTTGTGTGGCACGCGACTTTGACCCCAACACCGTCGATGCACTGTTTGCTGAGTTGGAATTCCGCACCTTCCGCCGCGACCTCCGCAAAATAGCCGACATTAGCGATGAGATTGAGACGACGCCTGTTGAGGCTGAAGCTGCCACGATTGAGACGGTGGTGGTCGATACCCCCGCCAAGCTGGATGAGTTGGTGGCTGCCCTGAATGCTGCTTCGGTGATTGCCTTCGATGTCGAATCAACGGGCGTTAGCCAGATGCGTGATTTGCTGGTGGGGATTGCCCTTGCGGTGGATAGCAAGCGGGGTTATTACATTCCGGTTGGGCATATAGCTCCCTTTGCGGTAGAGGGGACAGTGGAAGGGGTACCGCCCCCCGGCCTGACCCATTCCGTCACTAATGGGGGTATGCAGCAAGTTAGCCTGCTCGATGCGCCACCTCCGCCGCAATTGTCGATTCAGCAGGTGATGGACGCCATTCGTCCGGCCATGACCAATCCTGCGATTGAGAAGATGGGGCATAATGCCAAGTTTGATTTGGTCTTTTTGCGGCGCTACGGGGTCGATGTGGCTCCGATTAGCCATGACACCATGCTGGGGGAGTGGATAGCCAATCCGAGTAGCAAGAGCCTTGGCCTTAAAGACCTTGCCTTGGCGCGGCTGAATGTGCAGATGCAGCGCATTGATGAGTTGATTGGCACGGGACGCAATAAAATCAGCATGGCGCGGGTGCCTGTAGAGGAGGCGGCCTCCTATGCGACGGCAGATGTGGCTTTGCTGTTCCCGCTGCGGGGTCAATTACAGGCCGAGATGAGCAAGAACGAGGCTGCCCAGCGTCTGTTCACTGAGATGGAAATGCCGTTGGTGCCGATTATTGCCGATATGGAGATGTACGGCGTCCTGTTGGATTTACCCTATCTGGATGAACTCGGCGCTGAACTGGGACAACGGCTGGCGGCCTTTGAACAGCAGATTTATGCCAGTAGTGGCTATGGTGAGTTCAATATCAACAGCTTCCAGCAGTTGAGCGACTTGCTGTTTGGCAAGCTGGGCATTTCGCCACAAGGACTCAAGAAAACCAAGTCGGGGCATTATTCATTGACGGCGGATGTGTTGGACAATCTGAGCGATGACCACCCCATCATCCCCTTGATAAAAGGCTATCGTCAACTCACCAAGCTCAAGAGTACCTATGTTGATGCGCTGTCGGCCTTGGTCAATCCCTACACGGGGCGGGTGCATACCTCGTTTAATCAGACGGGGGCCTCCACAGGGCGCTTTTCTTCCAGTGACCCCAACCTTCAAAACATTCCCATCCGTACTGAGGAAGGGCGTCGGGTACGGCAGGCCTTTATTGCGCCGCCCAACTACCATCTGCTCTCGGTGGACTATTCCCAAATTGAGCTACGCATCTTGGCGCATTATTCCAACGATGAAGCCTTGGTGCAGGCCTTTGCGGAGGGGCGTGATATTCATGCCAGCACTGCGGCGGCGGTTCACCGTATCCCCATTGACCAAGTGACCTTTGAGCAACGCAGTTTCGCCAAGTCGGTCAACTTTGGCTTAATGTATGGGATGGGGGCGTTTCGCTTGGCGCGTGATTCGGAGTTGACCTTAGCCGAGGCCAAAGACTTTATCGAAGCCTATTTTGAGCGCTTCCCCGGTGTGAAGGCCTACCTAGAGGGCAGTAAAGACTTTGCCGCCGAGCATGGCTATGTGGAGACGCTCTTTGGGCGACGGCGTGATTTCAGTATCCTGCAACGGGTCGGGCGTGAGGTGGGGGCGGTGGCGCGTCAACGGGCCGAGCGCGAGGCCGTTAATATGCCGATTCAAGGCACGGCGGCGGACATCATCAAGTTGGCGATGGTCAATTTATCACACGAACTGAAGACGGGGCCGTATCGTAGCCGCATGACGCTGCAAGTGCATGACGAGTTGGTGCTAGAGGTGCCGGATGATGAGTTGGAGACCGTGTCGGCTTTGGTGGTGGCGACGATGGAGAACGCGGTTACGCTGAATGTACCCTTGCGGGCGGAGGCCAAGGTAGGTTTGAACTGGCACCAAATGACGCCACTGAATGGAAAGGCCAAGGTCAAATCCTAGATAATGGGTTGCATACCACTCCCCATGGCTCACTGAGTCAAAGGGGGTAATTATGGCGGTTGAGCGATTCGGTTCGCAACTACCTTCACACTTATCGGCTATAATGATAGTGTGCCGGAAGATTATGACTGCCCCAAAGGTACTTACTCATGCCACCATTATGCGTGTTATTCATCAACGATTCGGATGATGAAGTAGCGCTTTTGCTACAAAAACTGTATCAAAACTACCCCGAAATCACCTCCGAAAGGGTCAATGACCCCCATCAACTGAGCGCAGCCTTGTCACACAATCGGTGGCACATCATCCTCGCAGATTATCAAACACAATCGCTCAATGTCTTAGAAGCGCTTACCATCATCGAGTCTACCCATGAAGATGTGCCATTGATTATCGTGTCTGAGGCAGTCCGTGTGGAGTCTATTTTGGAAGCAATGCGGGCGGGGGCCGATGATTTTTTTACCAAGGATAACCTCTCATTGCTGATACCTGCGATAGAACGGGAGGTGATGGATGCTGAAGAACGCCATCAACGGCGGGTTGCAGAGGCGGCCTTGCGTGAGAGTGAACAGCGCTTTCGGAGCGTGGTTGAGCAATCAACCGATGGCATCATTTTGACGGATGAAGCGGGACGCATTGTTGAGTGGAATGTGGCTCTAGAGGACATGACGGGTGTCCGACGTGAAGAGGCTCTTGGTCAAACGATTTGGGATATGCAATTTCGGATGGCTCCGGATGAGCTACGTAGCCCCGAAAATTACCAGCGCCTCAAAACCACGCTAGAGCATGGTTTTCGTGGCCGTCTATTACCCTATACGAGTGACTTACCCGAATCCATCATCCAGCGTCCTGACGGCAAACAACGGGTTATTCAAACATCGGTCTTTCCTATTCAATCTGATGACCATTGGATGGCGGTGAGCTTTATCCGTGATGTAACGGATTACCGACTCTCCAAGGATAATATCTCGTTGCTGAACCAAGAACTCAAGCGGCGGCATGAGGAACTGGTAGCGGTACATGAAATCAGCAAGGTGTTGGCCTCTACCTTGGACTTACAAACGATTTTTCATGTGATGTATGAGGAGGTCGCGGTTCGGCTGCTCAATACTCCCCATTTTGTCGTAGCTTTATATGATACTGCGACTGAGTTGATTAGCTGCCACTATGCCATTGTTGATCATGAGAAAGTAGACCCCGCGCAATTCCCCGTAATGCCACTGGGCACAGGCCCAACGAGCGATACCATCCGCTCCCGTGAAGTCCAACTACTTGATTTGCGTCCGATTCGGTCGGAATTGAAGACCCAAGGGCGAATGCACCAAATCGGTGATGAGCGTCTGCCTGCCACCGCGCTGTATGTACCGCTGTTGAGTGGAGATGGGGTGATGGGGGTACTCAGCTTTCAGAGTTATCAGCCTAATGCCTTTGACCAAACCCATGTGGCGCTGGTCTCTACGATTGCTACCCAAGCCGCTATTGCGCTCCAAAACGCCTTGCTCTACACCCAAGTGCGCGAGCATGCTAACGAACTGACTGCTCTGTATAACGCCACTTCGGTTTTATTCAAGGCTGAAACAGTACACGAGATGGCCCAGCAAATTGTGGAAGCGGTAGTGCGTGAATTTGGGCAGGCTGATTGTGGCCTATTGTTGATTGATGCCGACCAAAATCGCATGGTACGGGTGGCGCGGACGGGGCAATATCTGGTGCAGACGGAGGCCGCCGTTTGGCTTGATGGGGTTAGTCTTGTTGCCGAATCCGCCCGACTGGGTGAGCTGGTTTATGCACCCGATGTGGCTCAACATTCCTCGTATGTTGCCAATGTGCCAACCACTCAATCCGAGCTCGTGGTGCCTCTCAAGACAGCTAATGGAGTGATTGGGGTGTTGGATTTGCAGAGCAGCCAACTTCATGCCTTTAGTGAGCGTGACCGTCGGGTGGTGCTGACTTTTGCGGAACGGGCCGCCCAAGCCCTTGAAAACATGCAGCTTTATGAACAAATTAACCAGTATGCTGCTCACCTTGAGACGCGGGTCAATGAGCGTACTGCCGAACTCAACCGCGCTAAGGTGCATGTTGAGGCGATTCTTAACCACAGCCATGATGGAATTATGGTGGTTGACCGCCAGCTTCGATGCCAAGAGGTCAACCCTGCGTTTGTGCGGATGTTTGGCTATGAGCGTATTCAACAACTGATTGGACGGCCCCTTGCGGCTATTCTGAATGATGAAAACTTGATTGATATGCTCGGCTGGGTATTCCAACAACAAGAACCGCACCGTATTGAGGTTGTTGCCCAACGGCAAGATGGTACTGTATTCGATGCTGATGTTGCACTAGCTCCCATTACTAATGTTGAGGCTCAACAGGTGAGCGTGATTTGTAGCTGGCGAGATATTACCGAGCGCAAGCAGATGGAGCTTGACCTGCGCCAAGCATTGGAAAAAGAGCGTGTCCTTAATGAGATGAAAACGCGCTTTGTCTCTACTGTCTCGCATGAGTTCCGTACCCCCTTGGCGACCATCCAAGCGGCGGCTGATGTCCTGCATCGCTATTATGACCGTATGGATACAGATAGACGCCAAGCCCAATTCGGCAAAATTCGCCTCCAGATTCAACATCTGATTCATATGTTGGATGGTGTATTGACCCTCCAGCGCTCTGACCGTGTTGGCTTGAAGCCGCAATGGGAAACTGTTGATTTTGCCAAGTTGTGCCAAGAGATTGTGGATGAGATTGGCGCAACTTCTAAGCAGCACATCATTCATTTAGCCGTCACCCGTAACAATACCCGTGCCACTACTGACCCCAACTTGGTGCGGCAGATTATCGGCAATCTGGTGACGAATGCGATTAAATACTCGCCTCCAGACCGCCCAATTGATGTGGTGCTGTTTGCGGGTCAAGAGCAGACCCTTATCCAAGTGCGTGACCAAGGGATAGGGATACCGGAAGATGAACAGCAACATCTGTTTACTGACTTCTTCCGCGCCAGCAATGCCAACAGTATTCCGGGAACGGGTCTGGGTTTGACGATTGTGCGACGGGCAACCGAGGCGTTGGGGGGCGAGGTTTCCTTTGAAAGCACGGTAGGGCAGGGGACAACCTTCACCGTGATTTTGCCGACGTTTGAGATCTAACTAGCCGCATTCCGTCGTGATTGTGTGCTGGCTATTCTCTGTGAATAGCGTTACATTCATCTGGCTCTTATCTACTCGCCAATGGGCTGTTTTGCCCTACACTAAACTCTATGTGATGAGGTAGGCAAGGCGGACACCATGGCTCTCACAAAACCCGCCCTCATTGGACTAACGTGTATCAGTCTATTGATACTGGCTCTGCTCGGTTGCTCATCGCCTGTGACCAGTGCGACGGACTCGGCTGCCCAAGCTACACCCACGCTGAATCTCACGCCGCCGACTCCGACGCCATCGCCGACACCCCCACACCCGTTGAGTATCGACTATCTGCGCTCACGGTCGTATGAGGGCAGCGATTTTGTCATTGAGCGCACCCTCGGCCCCGGTAGCAACTACCATCAGTACATCGTCTCCTATCTATCGGATGGCCTCAAAATCTATGCACTGCTAACCGTCCCTCAAGGCGAGAAACCGCCGACGGGCTTTCCGGTCATTATCTTTAATCATGGCTATATTCCACCTACCGAATATCGCACCACCGAGCGCTATGTAGCCTACGTTGCGGCCTTTGCGAGCAATGGCTATATCGTGGTGAAGTCGGATTATCGCGGGCACGGGAGTTCAGAGGGACGGGCTGAGTCGGCCTATGGTAGTCCGGCCTATACCATTGATGTCTTGAATGCGCTGGCCTCGGCGCGACGTTATCCTGATGCTGACCCGAATCGGGTGGGCATGTGGGGGCATTCGATGGGTGGCTATATTACCTTACGCGCCCTTGTGGTAGACCCGACTATTCGTGCGGGGGTGATATGGGCTGGGGTGGTGGTTTCTTATCCTGATTTGTTCCGCGATTGGTGGGGCGGGGGGAGTAGTAGCGGGCGTTCTGGGTGGCGGACTTCGCTAGTCAATACCTATGGTGACCCTGAAGCAAACCCTGAATTTTGGGACAGCCTCTCGGCTAATAGCTATTTACGCGACATAACCGCCCCGGTTCAACTGCATCATGGCACTGGTGACACCACTGTACCCTATGATTTTTCGGTGACACTGGATGAGGAAATCCGTGCTGCGGGGCGGAGTGTGCAGTTCATTACCTATGATGGGGATGACCACAACATTGCCCGTAACCGTGACGTTGCTTTAACCATTTCAGTTGTTTTCTTCGATGCGTATGTAAAATAGTGAGGAGTGTATGATGCGTTTAAGAATCGTCTTGCTGATGATCGCTGTGGTGCTGCTGTTACCATTGACGGCACTTGCCCAAGAGGGTGGGGAGCCTGCAATCGAAAGCGCTGATGTTGAAGTCATGAGCGACGGACAAGCCTATCAGTCCTATCTGGCTTATCCCAGCACGGGCGGGCCACATCCGGCTATCGTCCTGATTCATTCCTTTAACGGATTAGAAGAGGGCTACCGCACCATGACCGACCACTTTGCCGCTGAGGGCTTTGTGGTCTTGGCGGTGGGCTGGCAGACCTTTGAGCGTAGCCCTAGCGATGCCACAGTCCAGCAATTGCTGACAGATAGCGTGGCTTATTTAGCGGAGCGTGAGGATGTTGACTCGGCTCGTATTGGCTTAACGGGTTTCTGTGCGGGAGGGCGCTATACCATGCTTTTCTTGCCGCAATTGGAAGCCTTTAGCGCAGGGGTGGCGTGGTACGGCTTTCCTAACAATGGCGACCCAGCACCAGCCGCTTTTGTTGACCAACTCAGCGCCCCGATGTTGATTATTCATGGCACCGCTGATCGCCCCAGCCCCATTAGCGACATTTATCAATACGCGACGGCCTTGGATGCAGTTGGGGCTTATTTTGAGCTAAAAGTCTATCAAGGTGAGCCGCACGGTTTTATGCTGGTTGATGGGCAACTGCGCGAGGATGCCGTCGCTCAAGATGCTTTCCAGCAAATGGTGAGCTTTTTCCAGCGCACGCTTGGCTAGTCAAAGAGCGCCATGAGTTGCTCAAGGAGGAGTGGTGGCCTAGTCTGTTGTGGTGTGACCTCTACTCCCTGCTTGCGTAGTAGACCCTCAGCGGCTTCATAAAGTGGCCCCTCTCCGTATTCCGCAATGCACTGTAGTAAGCGGCTTGCTCGTTCGGGCTGAACAGGTTGCAACCATTGGGCAATCTGGAGCATGAAGGCCATGAGCGTGGACTGCTCTTCTTGGCGGTGCAGCATCAGTAGTGCCGATAAAAAGAGGTGCAAGGCAGCCTCTAGCCGCCGCCGTAGATAGAGATAGGTGCCAAAATAGAGAGTCATGCGACAGGCCAGTAGCAGGTTGCCTGTTGTATCGCTAATTTCTTGCAAGCGTTCCAGCATGGTTTCATAGCGGAATTGCCCGTCATTATCACGCAGGCTGAGGTAGTAGGCGGCACCAGCGGCAGCCAAGGCCTGATTGCTACGGAGGCTGCTGGTATAACCTGTCTCAAAATAGTGATACGCGATGTCAGTCTGCCCCAAATCCAGATAACACGCGCCCGTATGCACGCGCAAGAGGTCAATCAGCCATGTGGTGGTGGTTGGCATGTTTTGAATGAGTGGCTCAAAGTCGGCAATCGCCCGTGCCGAATCGCCCGCCAGCATGTACATGCCGCCGCGTGCAGTTGGCAGACCAATCACCGCATATTGATTTTGGTTGGCCCCGGCAGGCGTCGCCTTCATCAATTCCTCGGCTAGTTGCATTGTCTCCTTTGCCGCTTCAAGGCCAGCCGTTGCAGGTTGGAAGACCGCCCCAAAGGCTAAGGCAATGGCCGCCTCGGATTGATAAGCGGTGCCTTCTAGGGCGGGGCGCGAGTCATAAGCAAAGGGTAGGATGCGGTCGTTCAAACGCAGCCGATAGGACATAATCGCTAAGAACGCCAGCAAGCGCCCGCGCAAGGCAGGGGGAGCCGTCGAAGGGAGATGGTGCAGCGTATCCTCAAACAGGGTATAGCCTTCCTGCCACCAACCGCTTAAATCTGCCCAATAGCCAAAGTCAGCCGCTTGTACTAGGAGTTCCCAGTGCTGTACCTCGCGCAAATAGTCCCATACCCGCAGTATATTGTGTAAATCAGCGCTAATCCCCGCCACTAAGTCGATATTCCATGTAAAGCGCAGAATGTCCACCTCGCGGCTGACAAACTCGACATAGAAGTGGGCAAAACGCTGATAAGTGGTATGGGGCAACTCGGCATCTTTATCCAGTTGCTCATGGGCGTATTGGCGCACAAGGTCATGGAGTTCAAAGCGATTCGGCCCCATCCGCTGAATCAAGGCGTGGGACAGCAATTGCTTCAACGTAAACAGCGATTCGCCGCCGATTTGCTGGGCGGCCTCATAGCTGAAGCTGCCGTTAAAAACGGAGAGGCGAGCCATGGCTTGTTGTTGCGGTGGGGTTAGGTGGCTCCATGTTGATTCCATGACAGCGCGGATGCTGCGGTGGCGGTGGGGCAGGTTGGACATGTCGCTGCTGAGGAAGTCGAAACTCTGCTGTATTTCATCACGGATGGCTTCAAGAGGCAGAAGGTGAATCCATGTGGCGGCTAACTCAATCGCCAAGGGCATGCCTTCTACTAACTGGCAGATGTCGGTGATGATGGTTTGTTGGTGCGGTGTAGTCTCGAAGCTGGGCTGGATGATGCGGACTACTTGCTCGAATAGGGCCGCTGCGTCGTGGTCGCCATCAGTGTTAAGGTTGCCCAGATTAAACAGCGTCTCACCATGGAGATTGAGGGCTTGGCGTGAGGTGGTTAGCAGGGTGGTGCTGGGTGCTTGGGTCAAGAGTTGGTCGAGGGTTGGCACCAATTTGAGGAGGTGTTCGAGATTATCCATGACCAGCAGCACGGCTTTGCGCCGCAGAAAAGCGATAATGTCCCCTAGCAATTGCCCCTGTCCACTTTTGGTAATTCGTAATGTTTTGGCGATGCTGGCGATGGCTTCATCGAGACTTTGAATCGATGCCAACGGCACAAAATAGACTCCATCGGGGAAATCATCATGGCAGCGACGGGCCACCTCAACCGCAAGGCGGGTTTTGCCAATGCCGCCAATGCCATGAATGGTGACGAGGCGTGTGGTGCCACTGGTCAGTAACTCGTGCAGGCGCTGGAGTTCGTCCTCGCGCCCGACAAAAGGCGTCAGGGCATAGGGTAGGTTGTGGGAGGGTAGTTGATTGTCATCGGCAAATAGGTTCCATTCACGGGCGCGGGCTACCGCTTGGGTGCGGTTGTTGACGTGCATCTTGCTAAAAATTTCTTTGAGGTACCACTTGACGGTGTTGAGGGTTAGGTCGGTCTCGGCGGCAATTTCTTGGTTGGTATGCCCCTCAGCGACTAACGCCAATATCTCAATTTCGCGGGTATTAATTTCAAGCGTTTCACGTATTGCGGCAACCATAAGCGATGACCCTATTCTATGCTGGGTGGATGGTACTCTAGAACCAAAATGGCTGTATTTTGGCTTTACCACACTTTAGGGTGGTGACAACCCCCCTAGGCTTATTCTACGATGAAACCATGTTTTCGGAAAAATGGAGGATCCCATTCTATGCTTCGTCAATCACTTTGGATGTTGGCGCTTGTTGCCCTACTTTCACTTGCATGGCCTGCTCAAGCGGCACCATCATCCTTGCCCGCCTCAAATTGGTACGCTGTGACATGGGTAAAGACTACGGATACCCTGCACTGGGTTAACGCTGCTGGTGAGCAAGCTAGCTTGCCCCGCCCCAAGCTACCGAATGAGGCTGGAAATCTGTCTCAAACCACCCTGCATATCTCCCCCAATGGGCGCATCTTGGTTGAAACCGCGCCCTTGCTCAATGGTAATTTGGGGGTTGGCTTTTATAGCTTCACAACGGGTCAATTTATCCAGACCCACGAAGCCCAGCCCAACGAAACGCTCTCATTGCTACCTAGTGCCGATTTCACGATTGCATCACTCCACTTTGCGATGGTTCTCCGTGACAATGTAACGGGTGAATGGCGCATTATTGTCTTTGAAACCACCACCGGTAATGCCATTGCTCAACTGACCCGCAACTCGGCAGGCATTCCCGACAACTTTATCACCGATACGTCCTTCTGGCCTGTCATTGCGGATTTTGATATTGACGAGGGCTTGGGTGAGTTGGTCGTCTATTTGCAGCAGGTCACTGACCCTCTACAAATGATGACGGCTTTCCCGTCCTTCAAGTGGTATCCCACGCCTGCGCCCCAACAAGCCGCTAACCCGATTGTGCCTGCTGCACTGCCTTTCAGCTATCAAGCGGGCTATGATGTACTTGAGACGACGGGTGAGGTCGTGTTCACGGGCTTTAATGAGCAGCAAGGTGCGCCGACATCACCCGCCATTGGCAATTTCATCGGGACTTATGCTGGACAACTACCCACTACTGTTTTTAACGCGGGTTCTTATTCGGTTAATACTGCCCAATGGATGCACAATGGTGATTGGATTAGCTATCGGGTGCAAGGTGGCGCGATGCAACCCCACTATGAGGTTGCCTTGCGCGATGGTAGCAACGCTGTTCCTGTCGGCCCGAATATCGGCGCGGTGCATGGTACACCCGACGGTTTTGTCGCGGTTGATGCGCTATCGTGGAAACTCTATCACGCTACTGATTTGAATTTTGAGGGTTTTTCGGCCTTCTTCGGCAATACCCTGTTCCAGACCGATAACCAGCCCTTTAGCGTGGTTTATGTGACCCCCGAAGGTGCCACGTTCACCCTCGAAGACATTGCTCAACCGCCTGTTGTCAGTGGCCCCGGTGGTATTCAAGCGCCGCCCTTTAGCTGTGCAGGTGCGCCGCCAACCCGCTTGGCGGTGGGTGACGGTGCGCGGGTAGCGTTCACGGATGGCACTGACTTGAATATCCGCACGGCGGCGGGTGGTGACTACCTGATGCAAATCCCCGAAGGCACACTGGTCACCATCCAAGGCGGCCCCGAATGTGTCAATAACTATGTGTGGTGGAATCTGAGCCTTGGTAATGGTACAGGTGGCTGGGCGGCTGAAGGTGATGCCAGCGGGTACTTCCTTGAGCCGATTGACCTGACCATCCAAATAGCCCCCGCGGTTACACCCACCAATCCGCCGCGTGCGATTAACCCCACGCCGACCAATCCGCCCCGTGCGGGCATTCCGACCGCCACACCGCCTGTGATTTTGGCACCAGCATGTAACCAATCGCCGCAAACGCAATTGCAGGTCGGGATGCTGGCCCACACCGCCCAAACTGATGGCACCTTGGCGATGCGCGTCAATCTAAGTGACCAATTCCCGACCTATCAGCTACCCAGTGGCTTGAACGTGACCATTCTCGAAGGCTACCAGTGCCTCAATGGTCAAACCATGTGGAAGGTCAGCACCACCCTCAATGGTCAATCTATCAGCGGTTGGGTGGCGGAAGGCTTCGGTCAGACCTACTTCTTGCTACCGGGAGCTGCTAGTTAACCCATATTGGCTCCTGCTAAGAAAGGGTGGCTCTCAAAAGGGGTCATCCTTTTTTGATTCACCCTCCAGCTATTAGCCCCACTTATCATCAGCCATTAGATTTTGTGTTATTAAATGAGAAAAAATGAGATTTTATGATATTTGTCATGGTCAAATATGCTTCTTAGGCAGTGAATGAAATGGTAGAGTAGCGATAATCTGGTAGATGAGTATTGTAAAGGAGTTTTTATGGATGCTCTCGATCTTGCACGATTACAGTTTGCAGTAACGACTGTCTACCATTTCTTCTTTGTTCCGCTGTCATTGGGTCTGTCCATCCTAGTGGCCCTGATGCACACGGCCTATGCCCGTACTGGTAACGAAGTTTATATGAAGATGACCAAGTTTTGGGGAAAACTGTTCATCATCAATTTTGCGATGGGTGTTGTGACTGGTATTGTCATGGAGTTCCAGTTTGGCATGAACTGGTCGGAATACGCCCGCTTTATGGGTGATATTTTCGGTGCCCCCTTGGCAATTGAGGCCCTTGTAGCCTTTTTCATTGAGTCCACCTTTTTGGGTGTTTGGATTTTCGGATGGGGTAAATTACCCAAGGGCTTGCACGCGGCCTCGATGTGGCTGGTGGCTTTTGGCACCAATATCTCGGCCCTGTGGATTTTGATTGCTAATTCCTTTATGCAGCAACCCGTTGGCTATAAATTGGCGGAATACACCCTGCCCAACGGTGAAGTTGCCACGCGGGTGGTGATGGATGACTTTCTCGCCATCGTAACCAACCCTAATATCTTTGTGCAGTATCCGCATGTGTTGGCGGGTGGCATGACCACCGCAGCCTTTTTTGTTTTGGGTGTCAGCGCCTATCACCTACTAAAGAAGGGTGGCGAGAATAGAAATGTTTTCCGCCGTTCCTTCCAGTTGGGTGCGATTTACGGCGCGGTTGGTGTCTTCCTTGTCATCGTCGGTGGGCATGACCAAGCGCAACATATGGTTGACAGCCAACCCATGAAGATGGCCGCTGCTGAGGCGCTTTGGGATAGCGAAGACTCCGCTTCTCTATCGCTCTTTACGGTTGGTGATGAGAAAGACCGCGACGATGTTTTTGCTATTCGTCTTCCCTCGCTCCTCAGTATTCTTGCCTATAACAGTTCTGAGGCTGAGGTCAGGGGGATTAACAATCTACAGGCAGAATATGAAGCGACCTATGGCCCCGGTGACTATGTGCCGCCTGTGGCTATCTCCTATTGGAGCTTCCGCATCATGGTTGGGGCGGGGTTCTTGATGCTGGGTATTTTACTTGTGACCTTGTATCTCAACTTTGAGGGGAGCCTTGAGCAACACCAGCGTTTCCTCAAGGTGCTAATGGTTGCTATCCCCTTGCCCTATATCGCCAACAGCGCGGGCTGGATGCTGGCTGAGGTTGGGCGTCAACCGTGGATGGTCTTTGGCTTGCAACGGGTTGAGGATGCGGTGTCGCCGAATGTGGCCGCTAGTGCGGTCTGGTTCTCGTTGATTACCTTTACGCTTCTCTACGGCGGGCTGATGGCTGCCGACATTTATCTATTGCGGAAGTACGCCACCAGCGATGATATTGAGGTCTTGCCCATTCCTCAATCACCTGCGCGTCCGGTGCCCCAAGCCGCTTATTCAGGAGATTAATGATGGAACTTGAACTCACTTCCGTATGGTTTAGCTTAATTGCGGTGTTGTTTATGGGGTTCTTCCTTTTGGAGGGCTTCGACTATGGGGTTGGGATTCTGCTGCCTTGGTTAGCCAAAACCGACACCGAGCGTCGTCAGATTATCAACACCATTGGCCCACACTGGGACGGTAACGAAGTTTGGGCGATTACCGCAGGCGGGGCCATGTTCGCGGCGTTCCCGCACTGGTACGCCACTATGTTCAGCGGCTTCTATATTGCGCTGGTGCTGATGTTGCTGGCCTTGATTTTGCGCGGTGTCGCTTTCGAGTTCCGTAGCAAGGACAAGAACCCCAAGTGGCGACTGTTCTGGGATTGGGCTATTTTCTTTGGGAGCTTTATTCCGGCTATCCTCTGGGGTGTTGCTATCGCCAACTTGGTCAAAGGTGTCCCGATTGATGGGCGTATGAACTATAGCGGCGATTTCTTCGACCTCCTCAGCCCCTATACGCTGATTGGCGGCTTGGTTACGTTGTCGATTTTCACCCTGCACGGCGCTCTGTTTCTCAATATGAAGACCGATGGGGCTGTGATGGAGCGCTCACAGCAAGCGGCCCAGCGCGTGTGGTTGCCGACGGTGGTCATTGTGCTGGTTTTCGTTGGTCTCAGCTATGTGGATACCGACCTGTTCGACCAACTCGGCGTCAACCCCGGTATTAGCGCCTTGGGTGCAGCGGTGGCTTTGCTGGCGGCGGGGGCTTTGATTTACAAGCGCCAAACGCTGTGGGCTTTTGTCATGACCAGCCTCACCATCATTTTTACCGTGATTACGGTCTTTCGTGGTCTGTACCCGCGTGTCATGGTTTCATCTATTGACCCTGATTTTAGCCTGACAATACACAACGCCTCATCTAGCGAGTATACTCTGAAGATAATGACGGTGATTGCGTTGACCTTGGTGCCGATTGTCCTGTTGTATCAGGGCTGGACGTACTGGGTCTTCCGTCACCGCATTACAACCAAATCTCATCTCGAATACTAATCCTCATGGGTCACTGTGCCATGTGGGTGCGGTGACCCCGCTCATTTGAGGGAGGTGTTTATGCGATTCGTAAAATTCTCGATACTGTTGATTCTGTTGAGTATCTTGGTGGTATCGCCCGTGCAGGCCCAGCGGAATCCAGTAGTATATGGCGTATTTTTCTATTCACCGACATGCTCACATTGCCATAAAGTCATTACTGAAGACTTGCCGCCCTTGCAAGACCAATACGGGGAGCAGTTTCAGGTGCTGTTTGTGAATGTGCGGACAGTTGATGGGCGTCAAATGCTGTACGATGCCTGCGACGCCTTGGATGTGCCGAGTGACCGTTGCGGGGGCGTTCCGATGATGGTGGTGGGTTCGACCGTCATGATTGGTGAGGTTCAAATTCCCACTCAGTTGCCCCAACTCATTGAAGATGGTTTGGCGGCGGGTGGCATCCCTGTCCCCGCTATTCCGGGGTTGACTTCATCGGTTGTTGACCAAGCTCTTGAGGCCCAAAATAGCGCCAATGATAGTACCGCTACGACCACTAATTCCAATACAGCCGTTTCAACGGCTCCTGTGGAAGAATTGACGTGGATTGACCGCTTCAATGATGATTGGGAAGCCAATAGCCTCGCTATTGTGGTGGTGCTGATGCTACTGGGGAGCTTGACCTTCCAACTCAATTCGGGTTGGCATGTGTATAATAGCCGTCGTATGCCCAAGCGCCGCGATGATAACACATGGCAAGTCGTCTTTGGCCTTACGCTTTTCGCCGTATTGCTGGCCTTTAGCCTTATCCTCAAACAAGAAGGGCTGTCGCTGATTCTGGCGATGGCGGTGGTGGCGCTGTTGGCATCGGCAGCCGCTTTGCTGTGGCGTGCCAAAGCCGAGAAACGTACCTTAAGCGCCGAGCCGATTCTGCCGTTGATGGCGCTGGCGGGTTTGTTGGTGGCGGGGTATCTCACCTATATTGAGGTGGGGAATAACGAGGCGGTTTGTGGAGCCATTGGCAACTGCAACACCGTCCAAGAAAGCGATTATGCGACCTTCTTGGGGATTATCCCCATCGGCGTACTCGGTGTCATCGGCTATGTGCTGATTTTGGCGGCATGGCAATTGACCCAACTCAAGCGCCAAGATATTGCCCAATATGCCCACTTGGGCTTGCTAGGGTTGATAATCTTTGGGGTCGCCTTCTCGGTCTATTTGACCTTCCTAGAGCCGTTTGTTATCGGGGCCACCTGTATGTGGTGCCTGACCTCAGCGGTACTCATGATGATGTTGTTGTGGCTGCAAGCCCCTCAAGGCTGGCGTGCGTTGATGAAGTGGTCTCGCGCTCATCATCCAGCCAAGTAACGGGGGATTATGCGCCGTCGTCTGCATCGTTACCTGAGACCAGTTCGTCGTCCATTTTACCTTTCGATTAGCCTAGGCCTTGCTAATGGCATCTTGACCATTGGCTGGGCCTATTTGTTGACCCAAGTGATTGATCGCGTGTTCTTGCAATCCGCCGACCTCGCTGAGGTAACGCCTTGGCTAGGGGGGATGGTGGTGCTGGCGGTATTGCGCTTTGGTTGTACGTGGGGCGGAGAGGTGGCAGCGAATCGAGTCGCCACACAGATTAAGGCCGATTTGCAACAACAGACTCTTGAGCATGTCATCCGCCTTGGCCCACGCTATACCGTTGGAGAACGCAGTGGCGAGTTGGTCAACACGCTTACCGAAGGCATTGAAGCGCTGGATGGTTATTTTCACAATGTGTTGCCCCAGCTATTCCTAATGATGTTGGTGCCACTCGCTATTCTGATTGTCGTTTTCCCGCTAGACATCCTTTCAGCGGTGGTCTTATTGGTGACGGCTCCTCTGCTGCCGATGTTTATGATACTGATTGGCAGGTGGGCGGGGGCGGTCAGCAAAAGCCAGTTTGAGACGATGAGCTATCTGGGTGCCCATTTTCTGGATGTGATGCAGGGCCTGACTACCCTCAAGCTTTTCAACCGCAGCCTTGCCCAAACCAAGACTATCTTCCGCCTCAGTGATGATTTTCGGGTGGCGACCATGCGGGTCTTGCGGGTGGCCTTTATTTCATCGCTGGCCCTTGAATTGCTGACGACCCTGAGTGTGGCGATTATCGCGGTGGAGATTGGCTTGCGGCTGCTCTACGACCGTGTGAGCTTTGAGCAAGCCTTTTTCGTGCTGGTACTGGCCCCTGAATTTTATCAGCCTATCCGCAACTTTGGCGCGAGTTTCCATGCCTCGACTAATGGCCTGAGTGCGGCCCAGCGCCTATTCGATATTTTGGATACACCCCTGACCACACCTAGCGCGACGGCTATCCTGCCCACGCCACAGGCGGGTATTGAACTCCGCTTGGTCGATGTTACCTATACCTATCCTGAGCGCAGCCAGTCGGCCCTCAACCGCGTGACCCTGCATATCCCGCCCCGCCAGACGACGGCTATTGTCGGCAGCAGTGGCGCGGGCAAGAGTACGCTTGTGGCGCTGTTGCTGCGTTTCTTGGAGCCGAGCAGTGGGGTGATAGCCGTCAATGGCCTGCCCTTAGCGACCCTTGATGCATCGGCATGGCGTCAACAGGTGGCGTGGGTCTCGCAACAGCCCTATCTATTTAATGCCACCCTGCGCGATAACCTGCGCCTTGCCAAGCCGAGCGCTACCCTTGATGAGTTGCAATGGGCTGCCGAGCAGGCCGACTTATTGGGCGTGATAGCGCAATTGCCACAGGGCTGGGACACATTGATAGGCGAGCGGGGGGCGCATCTGAGCGGGGGGCAGGCGCAACGGGTTGCCATTGCCCGCGCCTATCTCAAAGATGCCTCGCTGCTGATATGGGATGAAGCCACGGCCCACTTAGACCATGAGACCGAGTCGCGCTTGCTGGATAGCCTTGACCGCCTGCGTCAAAAGCGCACCACCATCATGATTACCCATCATCGGCAGACCGTCGAGCGGGCGGATGCGGTGATTCACTTGGAGGCTGGGCACGTTGTCGAACACCTTTAGGCACCTTGTCGGCTTAATCCTTCCGCTCTGGCGTTGGGTGCTGGCCTCCATCACCTTTGGCGTGTTAACCATCGGTAGCAGCATTGCCTTGATGGGCGTCTCGGCGTGGTTGATTGCGCGGGCGGCGTTGCATCCATCGGTGGCGGTCTTGGGGATAGCGATTGTGGGGGTGCGGGCCTTTGGTATCGGGCGGGGTGTCTTCCGCTATATGGAGCGCCTGACCTCGCATGAGGTCACCTTCCGCCTGTTGCGTGATTTGCGGGTGTGGTTTTATCAAGCCATTGAGCCACTCGCGCCGGCCCGCCTTTCTGAACACCGTAGCGGGGACTTGCTGACACGGGTCTTAGGCGACATCCAGACCCTTGAGAATTTCTACATCCGCGCCATCGCGCCGCCCCTTGTTGCGGTGGTGATTGGCCTCGGCATGGCAGTCTTTCTGTGGATACTCCATCCACTGTTGGTGCCGATTGCACTGATGGCTTTTGCCCTGATGGGTCTTGGCGTGCCTTGGCTGGCATGGCGGCTCAGTCGCAGGGCGGGGGAGGCGGTGGTCGCGGCTCGTGCTGACCTGAATACTACGCTGTTAGATGTGATTCAGGGCTTGCCAGATGTGCTGGTCTTTGGGCAAGAGGCTATGTATCTGGAGCAGGTGCAGACTCAGCGCCAGACTTACCAACGCGCCCAAACCCAACTTGCTATCCATAATGGCCTACAAATGGCCGCCAATAGCCTAATTGCGAGCCTGACGGTGGTGGCATTGCTGGTGGTGGGTATCCCACGTATTGACCCTATTTTGTTGGCACCCTTGGCGCTGGCAGTCACGGCCTCCTTTGAAGCCTTTTTGCCACTAGCAGCCGCCTTTCAGCAGATGGGGGCTACTATCGCGGCAGGTCAACGCCTGTTGTCGCTACTGGTGGAGCGCCCGCTTGAGGTGCCGCCTTCCACCGCACCGTTCCCGACCACCCCCAGCATCGAATTTGAGCGCGTCACCTTCGCCTATACCCCGTCAGGCCGTGCGGTTCTCAAGGATTTTAGCTTGCAGATAGAGGCGGGCGAGGCGGTGATGGTGGTCGGGCCAAGCGGCATCGGCAAGACCACACTGGTCAGTCTGCTGCTGGGTTTTTGGGAGCCGCAGGGGGGTATCATTCGCATTGGTGGGGAGCCGATAACCCACTATGAGGGCGAGGACTTGCGGCGCATGATAGGCGTGGTCAGCCAACAGACTCACATTTTTAATGCCACCATCCGCGAGAACTTGCGCCTTGCCCGCCCATCTGCTGATGACACCATGTTGCAGGTGGCCGCCCAACACGCCCAACTCCATGAGTTCATTATGAGCCTGCCCAATGGCTATGATACATGGGTGGGGGAGTATGGCTATAAACTGAGCGGAGGTGAGCGTCAACGGCTGGCGATTGCGCGGGTGCTGCTCAAGGATGCGCCGATATTGATTTTGGATGAGCCAACCGCCCATCTTGACCCCGCTAATACCCAAGCGGTGCTGGCGGGCATTCAACAAGCCATGCAGGGGCGGACTACCTTGGTGATTACGCATGATATGGCGGGGTATCCGATGGCGCGGGTGGTGGAGTTGCCGACCTAGCAACAAAAAATCCGCAAGTTGTTTAACCTGCGGATTTGTATGTCCCCCCAAGGAGATTCGAACTCCTGTTTCTGCCTTGAAAGGGCGGCGTCCTAGTCCACTGGACGATGGGGGGATAGCGTGGAGAAGTATACCACACCCATTAACGCGGTCAAGATGGAATTTGAGATGTCTTTGGGAGTTTTTGATAGCTTTCATTGGTTATGCTGTGGGCGTTGAATTCAAGCGATGAGCAAAGGACAGCTATGCCATCCTCACGTATTTCGGGCTTTTATCGGTGGTCGATTGCCGAGCGCCAAGCCTTTATCCAAGACTGGGCCGCGCTCTCCGCACCCATCCCCCAAGGGCTAGACCCCGACCTTGCCAACCAAATGATTGAGAATGTGGTCAGCGTCTATGGCCTGCCACTAGGGATAGCCACCAATTTTCAAATTAACGGACGCGATTATCTCATCCCGATGGTGATTGAGGAGCCGAGTGTGGTCGCGGCCTGCTCCTTTGCCGCCAAGTTGGTGCGCGAAGGGGGCGGTTTCCAGACCACCAGTGACGACCCCATTATGATTGGGCAAATCCAAGTGCTGGGGCTGGACGACCTTGAGGCCGCCGCTGCCATCATTCGTGCTGCTGAAGCCGACCTGCTGGCTCAAGCCAATGACCCCGACCTGACCATCGTCAAAATCGGGGGAGGGGCCAAGGGGCTAGAGGTGCGTCTATTCCCCGATACTGCTATCGGCCCCATGCTGGTTGTCCATATCTTATATGACACCCGCGACGCGATGGGAGCCAATGCCATCAATACCGCTTGTGAGAGCCTTGCGCCGACCATTGAAGCCCTAACAGGTGGGCGGGTCAATCTGCGGATTCTCAGTAACCTCTCTGACCGCCGTACTGCCACTGCTGCTTGCAAAATCCCCGCTTCGGCCTTTGCCACTGAGGACATGACAGGCGCGGAGGTGGTGCAATCTATTGTCGAGGCGGCGGTCTTTGCTGAGGTTGACCCTTATCGGGCTGTGACCCACAACAAGGGCGTTATGAACGGTATCGACGCGGTGCTGATAGCGACGGGTAACGATTGGCGGGCGGTGGAGGCGGGCGCTCATGCCTACAGCATCCGTGATGGACACTATAGCTCGATGACGCGCTGGTGGTTGGATGAAAACGGTGACCTCAACGGGCGCTTGCAATTGCCAATGGCGGTGGGTATTGTCGGGGGAGCCACCAAGGTTCATCCAGTCGCCCAAGCTGCCATGCAGATACTCGGTGTACAATCGACGCGTGAACTGAGCGAGGTGGTGGTGGCTGTCGGCTTGGCGCAGAACCTAGCCGCCATCCGCGCCCTTGCCACCGAGGGTATCCAAGCTGGACACATGAGTTTACATGCCCGCCAACTGGCCCTTGCTGCTGGAGCTACTGGTGAGATGGTCGGGCGTGTGGTTGAAATAATGATTAACGAAGGTCAAATCCGCCTTGAACGTGCCAAGGCACTAGTCGAACAACTAAACGGAGCGCAAGAATGAATATCCCCCCTGAATTTTTGATGAAACCGGAAAACCCCGTTGGGATTGTGGGCTATGGGGCCTATGTCCCGCGCTATCGCTTGCCCGCTACGGAGGTCTCGCGGGTATGGACGAATGGCTTGGGCGGCACACCTGTCACGGAGAAGGCCGTCGCGGGTCTCGATGAGGACGTGATTACCATGTCGATTGAAGCCTCGCGCAATGCCTTAGCCCGTGCAGGTATCGACCCGCGCTTGATTCGGGCGGTGTGGGTTGGCTCAGAATCGCATCCCTACGCTGTCAAGCCGAGTAGCACCATTGTAGCGGAGAGCATCGGGGCCGCGCCGAATATCCAAGCCGCTGACTGGGAATTTGCCTGTAAAGCGGGTTCGGAAGCCATCCAAGCTGCGATTGGCATGGTCGGTAGCAAGATGGCAGGTTATGCCTTGAGCATTGGGATGGACACTGCCCAAGGTCGCCCCGGTGATGCGCTGGAATATACCGCTGCGTCGGGTGGGGCCGCCTATCTGATTGGCCCTGCTGATGAGAGCCTCGCCGTTTTCCAAGGTTCTTATAGCTTTGTGACCGATACCCCCGACTTCTGGCGACGTGCCGACCAATTCTATCCCAGTCATGGCGACCGCTTCACAGGCGAACCCGCTTACTTTAGCCACACGCTCGCTGCGGGGCAGGCGCTGATGGAAATGACTGGAACAACGGCGAAAGATTATACATGGGCTGTCTTCCACCAACCCAACGTCAAGTTTCCGTCCCGTGCCGCCCAATTGCTGGGCTTTACCGATGCTCAAATCCAGCATGGTCTGTTGGCGGGCGAGGTTGGTAATGTCTACGCGGGCAGTAGCCTTCTTGGTCTGACGGCGACTCTCGATGCTGCCGAACCGGGTGACCGTATCCTGATGGTTTCGTATGGCAGTGGGGCAGGCTCCGACGCCTTTGACATCCTTGTGACCGACCATATCACAGAGCGCAAAGACAAGGCACCGCGCACCCGTTCCTACATTGAGCGGCGCACTGAGGTTGATTATGCGCTGTATACCCGCTATCGGGGCAAACTGAAGGTTTAACCATTCCTTAACCAGCAGGAGCCAGATGCAAAGTGTGTTTGGCTCCCTTTTTTGTTGTGCCGATCAATGCGGTTGTTGACTATTCTTCAACGGGGGGGGTATTTTGTCTATTCTCAAATATGTAACATAAGATAATCGGCACACTACTCTGTTTACAGAAATGAATGCGGTGGGTAGGGGAGGGAAAGTGTAGCTGTAAGAATAGTCCTGTCTTGCAGAAGGTTTGCCCCAATATCGCGCCATTTATGAATTTTCTCCAACAGAGGCTTTTGTCAATAAAATTTTATGGGACTTGCTTGTATAATCTGCTCCACACTGTATAATTTACAGTGTTAGAAAAAAGCAACACAAACTAACTCAAGTGGGTCATTTAGACGGGGAAGTACCACTTGGATTTGTTGCGTTACACACAACAAGTCCTTTTCGAGAAGCACTTTATTAGAAAGGGTTATACATGAGGTTATTCAACAAGTATCTTGTGCTGCTTGTTGTAATGGCGATGGTGATGCCGTTCCTAAGCATCCCTCCAAATATCGCCGAAGCAGCAACAATCACTATTGATGGCTTTGATACAGATCAAGCCACTCTTGACCTAGTTCACCCCGGTGGCACTGGCTCTACCACTGGCTCAACCGTTACTGGTGGTGGAATGCTCGGTGGTGAGCGCGATGTGCGCTTGACCTTGAACTCCGGCATTGTCCCCGGTAACGGTGTCCATACGACAACCGCTGGTGGGTTCTTCAGTTATGGTCAAGACCCCACCGCCAATGGTTCCGTACAAATCCAATGGGACGGCGTTGACGGTGACTTCAACACCTTAAATGCTACAGGTCTCGGTGGTGTTGACCTCACCGGCGGCGGAACATCCGATGCCTTTATTATGGGTGTTTTGTTCGACGACCTAGCCATTGACGTGGCAATTGAAGTGTATACCGATGCTGGTAATGCTTCGACCCGTACCCTCAGCCTACCCGGTAGTATTTTTGTCGCTACTGAAGTTGCGATTCCATTTAGTAGCTTTACACCCACCCTTGGCGGTGGCGCGAACTTCGGTAATGTGGGCGCGATTACCCTGTCCTTCACCAGTCCAACGGCTCCTGATATTGTGTTGGACTTCTTCCAAACCTCTACTATTTTGAATGGCACTAAAGAAGACTTGCTTTTCGATGATGTGGATGGTAGTGGCAATGTCACTCCCGGTGACGTTCTCGAATACACCGTTTTGGTTACCAATCCTCCCGACCCCGGTGGTTTGGGTACAGACGCAACCAACGTCGTCTATACCGACACTCTCGACCCCCGCACGACCTTGATCGTGGGTTCTGTGACGACCACCCAAGGTACGATAGTTCTGGGGAATGGAGGGGGCGATACCTCAGTCCAAGTGGATATCGGGACGATCGTTGATGGTGCAATCGTAACCATTACCTATCGCGCCACGATTAACACCCCATGGCCCGGTGGTAACCCTGTCATTGAGAACCAAGGTACGATTACCAGCGATCAGACGCCGGGCGGCTTCCCCACCGACGACCCTGATGACCCAACTGGTGATGACGACCCAACGGGTACCCCGATTTCTATTCCACCCGACTTAGGCATCACCAAAGACGATGGCGGTGCGACGGTTAACCCCGGTGGTACCGTTGTCTATACCTTGGACTATATTAATAACGGCGGCGATGCGACGGGCGTCTTCCTTCAAGAAACCGTTCCCGCCAACACGACCTTTAACCCCGGTGCCAGTAGCCCCGGCTGGGTTTGCGTGCCGAACAACAACGCAGGTAGCACCTGTACCTTGTTCATTGGCCCATTGGCCCAAGGTGCGAGCAACTCAGCGCTCTTTGCAGTGACCGTTGATAACCCCTTGCCTGCGGGCGTGGATACTATCAACAACACCGCAATCATTGGCGACGACGGCTTAAATGGCCCCGATAGCAACCCCGGCGATAACAGCGACCCCGATGACACCCCCGCCAATGGTCAACCCGATATGGTGATGACCAGCAAGAGCGACGGTGGTGCCGCAAACATCCCGCCCGGTGGTCTGATTACCTACACCCTCAACTATGCCAATAACGGCAATCAAGACGCGACGGGTGTTGTACTCACTGAGACAGTTCCTGCCAACACGACTTTTAACCCCGGTGCGAGTACCGCTGGTTGGGTTTGTGTACCGAACAACAACGCGGGTAGCACCTGTACCTTGGCGATTGGCGCGGTAGCAGCGGGTGGTGGCGGTAGTGCAACCTTCGCGGTCAATGTGAACGACCCCTTGCCTGCTGGTGTGACCCAAGTCAATAACACTGGCTGTGTCAATGATGATGGCAGCAATGGTGCTGACCCGAATCCGGGCAATGACTGCGCGTCGGATGACACCTCCCTCGACAACTTGCCTGACCTTAGCCTCACCAAAGATGATGGTGGTTTTGGGCCTGTTAGCGTCGGTGGCGTTGTTATCTACACTCTGACCTATACCAACAATGGCACCCAAGCCTCAGATGCCAATACGGTCATTACAGAGACAGTGCCAGTAGGTACTCAGTTCATACCGGCTTTCAGCGACCCCTTCACTTGCGTACCCGACGATTTCGAGGGCAGCACCTGTACCTTGAATATCGGCAGTGTTCCGGCGGGTGGTAGTGGTAGTGTGGCCTTCGCTGTCCAACTGCTGGTACCTGTTCCATCTGGTCAAACCGACATCAACAACTCGGCTTGTATCGCTGATGGTGGCGCTAATGGTGCGGATACCAACCCGGCCAATGACTGCGACAACGATAACACCCCGATTGATGCGGTACCTGACCTTGGTCTGACCAAGAGCGATGGCGGTGCAACAACCACTCCCGGTGGTACCGTAGCCTATACCTTGACTTACACCAATTTCGGTGACCAAGATGCGACCAATGTGGTTATTACCGAGACGGTACCTGCTAATACAACCTTTAACCCCGGTGCCAGCACCGCTGGTTGGGTCTGCTTGCCGAACAACAACGCGGGTAGCACCTGTACCATCAACGTTGGCTCTGTTACTGGTTTTGGCGGCACTGGCAATGTGACCTTCGCGGTCGATGTGGTGAACCCCGTTGGTAGTGGTGTGACGCAAATCAGCAACGGTGCCTGCGTGGCGGATGATGGTGCTAATGGTGCCGACTCCAACCCCGGTAACGACTGCGACAATGACACCACCCCATTGAATGCGACCCCCGACCTTGACCTGACCAAGGACGATGGTGGGGCGAGCGCCATTCCGGGTGGCACAATTGCCTACACGCTGACGGCGACCAACAATGGCGACCAAGCTGCGGTGAACATCACGTTTACCGACACGGTACCCGCGAACACGACCTTCAACGCTGGTGCGAGTACAGCAGGTTGGATCTGCGTACCCGACAATAGCGCTGGTAGCGTCTGCACGTTGACTATCCCCGGCCCGCTTGCGGGTGGTGGTGGTAGCGCCAATGTGACCTTTGCGGTGACGGTGGACAACCCGCTGCCGGGTGGTGTGACGCAGGTCAGCAACAGTGCCTGTGCCGCCGACGATGGCAGCAATGGTCCTGACCCGACAACCCCGAACTGCGACAATGACGACACGCCCATCAGCGCCGAGCCAGACATGGCAATCACCAAAGATGACGGTGGTGTAACGGTTCTACCGGGCGGCACGATTGTCTATGCCTTGAACTACAGTAACATTGGGACGATTGGCGCGACAGGCGTAGTGATTACCGAAACGGTACCCGCCAACAGCACCTTCAACCCCGGTGCCAGTACAGCAGGTTGGGTCTGCGTACCCGACAATAGTGCGGGTAGCATCTGTACCTTCGCCGTCGCGGGAACAGTCGCGGCAGGTGGTGGTGGTAGCGTGAACTTTGCCGTTGACGTTGACCCAATCCCGATGCCTGCGGGTGTGGACGTAATCAACAACAATGCCTGTATTGCCGATGATGGCAATAACGGCACCGACCCGAACATGGGCAACAACTGTGACCCTGACGATACCCCGGTTGATGCGGCTCCTGAACTCAGTCTGACCAAGGACGATGGTGGCGCAACGGTAACTCCCGGTGGCACAGTGGCCTACACCTTGACCTATACCAACAACGGCACCCAAGGGGCAGCCAATGTGGTGATTACCGAGACGGTACCCGCCAACACGACCTTTAACCCCGGTGCGAGTACCGCTGGTTGGGTATGTTTACCAAACAACAACGCAGGTAGCATCTGTACTATCAACGTCGGCACAGTCGCTGGCAACGGTGGCACGGGCAATGTGACCTTCGCGGTTGACGTTGTCAATCCTGTGAGTGATGGCGTAACAGACATCACCAACGCGGCGTGTGTGGCGGATGATGGTGCTAATGGCCCTGATACTGCTCCGGGTAACGAATGTGACAACGACAATACGCCACTGACGGCCAATCCTGACCTCGACCTGACCAAGGACGATGGCGGGGCGAACGCCATTCCGGGTGGCACGATTGCCTACACACTGACGGCAACCAACAACGGAAACATAGGGGCGACGACCATTGCCTTCACCGACACAGTGCCTGCCAATACGACCTTCAATCCCGGTGCCAGTACGGCTGGCTGGGTGTGTTTGCCGAACAATAATGCAGGCAGCAACTGTACGCTACTCGACCCCGGCCCGCTTGCGGGTGGTGGTGGTAGCCTTGCGGTGGTGTTCGCGGTGACGGTAGACAACCCGCTGCCGGGTGGTGTGACGCAGGTCAGCAACAGCGCCTGTGTAACGGACGATGGGTTTAATGGCCCTGACCCCACAACCCCCAACTGCGACAATGACGACACGCCTATCAGCGCCGAGCCAGACATGGCAATCACCAAGGACGACGGTGGTGCAACGGTGCTACCGGGCGGCACGATTGCCTACACCTTGAGCTATCAGAACATCGGGACGATTGGCGCGACAGGCGTGGTCATCGATGAGATAGTGCCCCTCAACACGACCTTCAACGCTGGTGCGAGTACCGCTGGCTGGGTCTGCGTACCCGACAACAGCGCGGGTAGCTTCTGTACCTTCGCGGTAGCTGGTACAGTAGCGGCAGGTGGCGGTGGTGTAGTGACCTTCGCCGTTGATGTTGATCCGGCTCCGATGCCTGCTGGCGTTGACTTGATCAACAACAACGCTTGTATCAGTGATGATGGCAACAATGGTACTGACCCGAACTTGGGCAACAACTGTGATCCCGACGATACTCCAGTTGATGCAACACCCGAACTGGGTGTGGTCAAGGACGACGGTGGCGCAACAGCCACGCCGGGTGGTACCGTAGCCTACACTTTGACCTACATCAACAATGGCACCCAAGATGCGACCAATGTGGTTATCACCGATGTGGTGCCCAACAACGCGACCTTCAACCCCGGTGCCAGTACCGCTGGCTGGGCCTGCTTGCCCGACAACAGTGCAGGTAGCACCTGTACTATCAATGTCGGCACAGTGGCTGGCAATGGTGGCACGGGCAATGTGACCTTTGCCGTTGACGTAGATGATCCCTTAGCGGCTGGCGAGATTGAACTCGACAACACCGCTTGTGTAGCTGACGATGGTGCTAACGGCTCAGACCCCAATGGCGCTAACGATTGCGGCAACGACAACACCCCGATTGATGCGGCTCCTGAACTAGGCATCACCAAGGATGATGGCGGCGCGAGCAGCGTCCCCGGTGGCGTGATTGCCTACACCTTGACCTACATCAACAACGGTAACCAAGATGCGACCAACGTAACCTTGACCGACATCGTACCTGCCAACACGACCTTCAACCCCGGTGCCAGCACAGGTGGTTGGGTGTGTGCGCCGGACAACACCGTGGGTAGCGTCTGTACCATCAATGTCGGCACAGTTGCTGGCGGTGGTGGCACAGGTAACGTGACCTTCGCGGTGACGGTCAATGACCCAGTTCCGGCTGGGACAACCCAAGTGAGCAACAATGCGTGCGTGGCGGATGATGGTGCCAACGGCCCTGATACCGTCCCCGGCAATGATTGCGATAATGATGATACCCCCGTGACGGCCAGCGTCGATTTGGTGATAACCAAGGATGATGGTGGCGCGACGGTGCTACCCGGTGGCACAATTGCCTATACCTTGAGTTATCAAAACGTCGGTTCGATTGATGCGACAGGCGTGGTGATTACCGAGACGGTACCCGCCAATAGCACCTTCAATGCGGGTGCGAGTACGGCTGGTTGGGTCTGCGTACCCGACAACAGCGCGGGCAGCACCTGTACACTTGCGATTGGCACCGTTAATGCGGGTGCTGGTGGCAGCGTGACCTTCGCGGTTGATGTTGACCCGGCTCCGATGCCTGCGGGTCTTGACCTGATTAACAACACAGGCTGTATCGGTGATGACGGTGCCAGTGGCCCCGATGCCACCCCCGGCGACAACTGCGATACGGACACCACCCCCGTTGATGCGGCCCCAGAACTTGGTATCACCAAGGATGATGGTGGCGCGACGACGACCCCCGGTGGCACAGTGACCTACACCTTGACTTACATCAACAACGGGCCACAAGCTGCGACCAACGTAATCTTGACCGACATCGTACCTGCCAATGCGACCTTCAACCCCGGTGCCAGCACAGGTGGTTGGGTTTGCGTACCCGACAACAGTGCGGGTAGCACCTGTACCATCAATGTCGGCACGGTAGCTGGCAACGGTGGCACGGGCAATGTGACCTTCGCGGTTGATGTTGCCAACCCGCTTCCTGCTGGTGTGACCGACATCAACAACAATGCGTGTGTGGCAGACGACGGTGCCAATGGTGCTGATACCAACCCCGCCAATGATTGCGACCCCGACAACACCCCTGTTGACGCGGCTCCTGATTTGACGGTTGTCAAAGATGACGGTGGAGCCAGCAGCGTACCGGGTGGTACGGTTGTCTACACGTTGAACTACAACAACATCGGTAACCAAGGTGCGACCAACGTCACGATTACCGAGACCGTTCCTGTCAACACCACCTTCGACGCCGCAGGCAGTTTGCCGACGGTGTGGAGTTGCGCGGACAATTCGCCCGCAGGCACTCCCTGTACCGTGAATGTCGGTAGTGTAGCGGCTGGCGCTGGTGGTAATGTGACCTTCGCCGTGACCATTGACGACCCCGTTCCGGCTGGGACAACCCAAGTCAGCAACAGTGCCTGTGTTGCAGATGATGGCGCTAACGGTGCTGATCAGAACCCCGGCGACAATTGCGACAACGATGACACACCCGTAACCGCCAATGTCGATATGGTCATCACCAAAGATGATGGTGGCGCGACGGTTCTACCCGGTGGTGTGATTACCTACACTCTGAGCTACCAAAACGTCGGTACGATTGGTGCGACAGGTGTAGTGATTACCGAGACGGTACCCGCCAACTCGACCTTCAATGCCGCTGGTAGCTTGCCGACGGTATGGAGTTGTGCTGATGGTTCACCCGCAGGCACACCCTGTACCGTGAATGTCGGTGCTGTACCTGCTGGCACTGGCGGTAGTGTGACCTTTGCAGTGTTGGTTGACCCAGCCCCGATGCCCAACGGTCTCGACCTGATCAACAACACAGGTTGTATCGCGGACGACGGTGCCAGTGGCCCCGATCCCAACCCCGGTGACAACTGCGACAATGACAACACGCCCGTCGATGCGGCTCCTGAGCTAGGCATCACCAAGGATGATGGTGGCACAACCACCACAGCCGGTGGCGTTGTCATCTACACCTTGACCTACATCAACAACGGTAACCAAGATGCCAATAACGTCACGATTACCGATACCGTTCCCGTCAACACGACCTTCAATGCTGGCAGTAGCTCGGCGGGTTGGTCGTGCGCCGATGGTGACCCCGCTGGGTCAGTTTGTACCAACAATGTTGGCCTCGTCGCAGGTAATGGTGGCACTGGTAACCTGAACTTTGCAGTGAATGTCGCCAGCCCCTTGGCCTCCGGCGTGACTGATGTCAATAACAATGCGTGCGTGGCGGACGACGGTGCCAATGGCCCCGATACCGTCCCCGGCAACGATTGTGACCCTGACAATACCCCGATTGATGCAGCCCCCGACCTCGTCGTAACCAAGGACGAAGGCGGCGCAGTATCTATCCCCGGTAGTGTGATTGTCTACACCATTTCCTACAGCAACGTGGGCGACCAAGATGCGACAGGTGTGGTGATTACCGAGACCGTTCCAGCCAACACCACCTTCGACCTTGCTGGTAGCACGGTTGGTTGGTCATGCGCGGACGGCGCTCCGGCTGGCACGAACTGTACCTTCAACATCGGCAACCTTGCCGCTGGCGCGAATGGCACCGTTGACTTTGCCGTACAAGTCGATAACCCGCTGCCCGCTGGTGTGACCCAAGTTGATAACACTGTCTGCATCGCGGACGATGGCAACAACGGCCCCGACCAATTCCCCAGCGACAACTGCGGCAATGACACTACAACCGTCGTTGCTGAGGTTGACCTCCAAATCGCCAAGGATGACGGTGGTACAACAACCGTTCCCGGTGGCGTAGTTATCTACAACTTGCTCTTCACCAATGTTGGCACGGTCGGTGCCTCTGGTGTGGTGATTAGCGATACTGTTCCAGCCAACAGCACCTTCAACCTCGCCAATAGTACGGCGGGTTGGTCGTGCGCCGATGGTGCCCCGGCTGGTTCAATTTGTACCCTCAACGTGGGCAACGTAGGTGTTGGCGCAGTCGGTAGTGCTGACTTCGCGGTGAACGTGGTCAACCCACTCCCCGCAGGTATTACTGAAATCGACAATCTCGCTTGTATCGCGGACGACGGTACATGGGGTGCTGATGTGAACCCCGCCGACAACTGCGAAGGCGACGATACCCCCGTTGATGCTCAACCCGACCTGACGATTGTCAAGGACGACGGTGGTGTGACGACGACACCCGGTGGTGTGGTGGTTTACACCCTCGACTATGCCAATGTTGGCAACCAAGACGCGACAGGCGTGGTCATCAGCGATACCGTTCCGGTCAATGCGACCTTCAACCTCGCCAACAGCACCGCTGGTTGGTCATGCGCGGATGGCGCTCCGGCTGGTACGGTCTGTACCTTCGCCGTCGGTAACCTTGCATCAGGCGCGAATGGCTCTGTTGACTTCGCGGTCAACGTGGATAACCCATTGCCTGCTGGCGTGACCCAAATCGACAACGTTTCAACGATTGCCGATGACGGTAACAACGGCCCTGACCCGACACCTCCGAACAACACCGACCCCGATTTCACCCCTGTCGATGCCAACCCTGACGTAACCATCACCAAAGATGATGGCGGCGCAACTGGTGTCCCCGGTGGTGTGGTGGTCTATGTTCTGACCTACAGCAACATCGGTAACCAAGAAGCCACGGGTGTGGTTGTGACCGAGACTGTTCCCGTCAATACGACCTTCAACCTTGCCAACAGCACGGCTGGCTGGTCATGCGCGGACAACAGTCCTGCGGGTACCAACTGTACCTTCAACATCGGTAACCTTGCTGGTGGGGCCAATGGTTCCATCAACTTCGCGGTTAATGTTGTGACCCCGCTGCCTGCTGGTGTAACCGAATTGCTCAACGATACCTGCATCGCTGAAGATGGCAGCAACGGCCCAGAGCCGACTGGCAACAACTGCGATAGCGACAACACACCATTGAACGCCAGCCCGAACATCACAGCCACCAAGGTGGATGCGCTGTTCATTGATGTCGATACCGATGGCTTGTTTGACCCCGGTGATACCCTCCAATACACCATCGTGGTGACCAACTCTGGTGACCAAGATGCTGCTAATGTGGTCTTCTCCGATGTTCCCGATGCTAATACAACCTTGGTGGTTGGTTCTGTGACCACCTCTCAAGGTACGGTAACGGTTGGTAACACGGCTGGCGATACCAGCGTGGGTGTGAATCTCGGCACGATTGCGGGTAACGGTGCGAATGCAACCATTACCTTCGAAGTGACCTTGGACAGTCCTTTGCCTGCCAATGTGACGGAGACCTGTAACCAAGGTTCGTTCACGGGTGATAACTTCCCGACTGAACCGACCGACGACCCGTCCCCAGTTGGTAGCAGTGACCCAACCTGTACCCCAACCTCATCAGCCCCGATTATCGACGCCACCAAGGTGGACACGCTGGTAATCGATGTCAACGGTAGCGGCTTTGCTGGCCCCGGCGACACCTTGGAATACACGATGGTGATTACCAACAGTGGTGACCAAGATGCTGCCAATGTCATCTTTGCTGACACCCCCGATGGCAATACCACCTTGGTGGTCGGCTCTGTGACGACAACCCAAGGTACTGTCAATATCGGCAACAACGTTGGTGATACGACTGTTGAAGTCGCGCTCGGCACCCTCCCCGGTGGTGGTGGCACGGCAACCGTGACGTTCCGCGTTACGATTAATAACCCGCTGCCCACAGGGACAAGCCAAGTGGTCAACCAAGGTACGGTTGATGGCGATAACTTCCCGCCTGTACCCACCGACGACCCCGACTTCCCCAGCCCCGATGACCCAACCCCAACGCCGATTTCGTCCTCGCCCAATATCGTGGCGACCAAGGATAGCTCGTTGTTGGTTGATGCTGATACCAGTGGCACCTTGACCCCCGGCGACACCTTGCTCTACACCGTCAACATCAACAATGTCGGTGGCGCGGATGCAACCAATGTCTTCTTCGATGACACGCCTGATGTCAACACCACGTTGGTCTTTGGCACTGTCACGACCACCCAAGGTACTGTAACCATCGGCAACGGTGGCGGCGATACCTCGGTACAGGTGAGCATTGGTACCATGCCTGCTTCCAGCGGTGTGATTGTGACCTTCCAAGTCACCATCAACGACCCGTTGCCTGTCGGTGTGACCTCCATTGCCAACCAAGGTTTTGTCAGTGGTGATGACTTCCCCGATGAGCCAACCGATGACCCCGGCACCCCCGGTGGCGGTGACCCAACCGATGACCCCATCGGTGACAACCCCATCATTGATGCCTACAAGATATCGACGCTCTATCAAGACAACAATGGCAACGGTGTGGCGAACCCCGGTGATCGTCTCCTGTACACGATTGACATCGTGAACAGCGGCGCGGGTGATGCCCTCAATGTGGTCTTCACCGACACACCTGACCCGAACACGACCCTTGTCGTGGGTACAGTGACTGTCAACGACGGCACCGCTACCATCGACCTCGGTAATGGCGCGGGCGATACCTCGGTGCAAGTCTCTATCCCGACGATTGCGGCGGGTAACACGGTACAGATTCGCTTCCAAGTTGAAATCCTGCCTGTAACCTCGGATGTGACCCTTGTGGTCAACCAAGGTACGGTCAGCGGCGACAACTTCCCCAGCGAACCGACCGACGACCCCAACGATCCCGGTGACGATGACCCCAATGAGACACCCATCGATCCAGAGGGTGGTGATGAACCGCCTGCGGTCATCTTCTTCGACCCATCCATCAGCAAGATTGGTATCCTCGAAGATGGTGGTATCGGCCTACCCGGTGAAGACCTGACATGGGTTTTGACCATCACCAACATTGGTAATGTCACGGGTACCGACATCTACATCGTCGATACGGTTATCTCTGAACTTCAGGTCAACGGTGCCGACATTGATCGTGGTACCGCCACCATCGAAGGCCAGACCGTAACCTTCTACATCCCAACCCTTGCTCCGGGTGAATCCATCCAAGCCCGTATCTACACCACCGTGTTAAGTAGCCCTGCTGATGGTACATTCCTCAACATCGCTACCTTGACGGGCAATGGCCCCAACGGTCAGGTTGTAACGGCATCTGCGACGGGTGAGGTCTTCGGTGTAACAGGCTTGCCTGACACTGGCTATCCACCTGTAGATGAGAAAATTGGAAAAGCTAACGACGCTTCCCGCCTGCCAATCCTTCCGATTGGCGGTGGGATAGCAGCCCTCCTTGGTGCGGCAGGGGCGGCTGTCTGGGCCATCCGCAAGCGCAGCTAAAAGCTGCCTTCATGTATAACCCGACACACCCCCGTCCCCACGGGGGTGTTGTCGTTTAGGGCCAGTTGCAAATAAGGTAAGCGAGGAGCGTAGCGCGGTCTACGAGGCTGGGAATAAACACTCGTTCATCTTCACTGTGGGCACCGCCACCCAACGGCCCTAAGCCATCCAGTGTGGGTATACCCATCGCGGCGGTAAAATTACCATCACTGCCCCCACCTTTGCTGAATTCCTCAATGGGTAATGGCACCACCCGCCGTGCGGTGGCAACTGTTTGCTCCATCAGCGTGTTATGCTCCATTGGTGGACGGGTAAAACCCCCTGTGATATAGAGCAGGGCTTCCGGCAGATAGGCTTCATTTGAGAGGTTGTTTAGGGAGGTCAGTACGCGGTCAGCTTCATACTGATAGCGCACCCGCACATTAATGGTGATGTCGCACTCATCAGGGATGACGTTATGGGTTGTACCCCCATGGATGATGGTCGGGATGACAGTTGTTCCAAGGGTACGGTCACTAAGAGCGGAGACCTTGCCAATTTGGTGTGCTATCTCCTCTATGGCATTTACCCCATCATCGGGATTGCTGCCCGAATGGGCGGCCTTGCCGAGCGCCACCATCTGGAAAATTCCCACCCCCTTGCGTTCTGTGACAACAGTATTCGGGGCAGGCGCAGGTTCCATCACCAACGCTAGGGCTGTCCCTTGGGCTACTTGTTCAATATGGGAGCGAGAATGCGGGCTGCCGATTTCTTCATCTGAATTGAAAAAGAGGATAATCGGGCGCTGAGGTAGACGTTGATATTTGACCAGTTCTTGCAGCACAGTTTGTGCAATGGTAATGCCACCTTTCATATCATACGACCCCGGCCCATACAAATAATCCCCTTCGGTATAGGCAGGGCGGGCATCCAATGTGCCTAGAGGATGCACAGTATCAAGGTGGCACAGAATAAGAATTGGCGGGGTAGGGAGGTCTGCATTCCAACGACATTCAAGGAAGTTACCAACAGCGGTTTGCTCATGAATGGTGGTGACCGCCCCCAAGTCTTCAGCCCATGTTTGGAGCCAGCCAACCAGTTCATCTATGGCGGACTTGGCGCTGGTAGGGGTCTCAGCTTCAATTAATCCACTAAGTGTCCAGACCATCGCCCCTAATTGCGACTCAAAGTGGGTAGCAAAATCGTCCATAAGCTAATAGGCGTTACGATTGCGGAACAAAATTGTTTGAGCAATGGTTCGTAGGATAATCTTAATATCCAGCCACAGCGACCAATTCTCAATATAGTACAAATCATACTTGAGGCGCTCTTGGATAGATGTATCTCCACGCAAGCCATTGACTTGTGCCCAGCCCGTCATCCCACTTTTTTCCCGATGGCGCTCCATATAGCGCGGGATTTTTTGCCGAAACTCCTCCACAAAGCGCCCTTGCTCAGGACGTGGCCCGACAAGGCTCATTTGACCATAGAAGACGTTAATCAGGTTTGGCAGTTCATCAAGATTGGTTTTGCGGAGAAAGGCCCCGATGCGGGTCACACGGGAGTCATTCTTGGTTGTCCAAGACCCACGCTTTTCGGCATCGACCACCATCGTGCGGAACTTAATCATGGGGAAGGCTTTACCATCTAGCCCCACCCGCTCTTGGCAAAAGAAGATTGGCCCATGATCTGACAAATAGATAATAAACGCCAGTGACAAGAGAAATGGGCTAAAGAAGATAAGGCCAATCGATGAACCAACCACATCAAGACCGCGCTTGAGGCTGAGTTTCCACCCCCGCAATGCAATATCGCGCACCCCTAGCAGTGGTAAACCTCCTAATTCGTCAACGGTTAGGCCGCTGGTCACAAAAGCAAAAATATCGGGAAATATTTTGATGTCTACCGTGCCGCGCTGACACAATGAGACGATATTGACCAGCTCTTGCCGTTGAGCATCTGGCAGCGCAATAATGACGTTGTTGATTTGATAGGTGTCGATGATGTCCGGTAGGTTATCGTAATTGCCTAGGATGGGAATACGAGTCTCGCCTGTGTCTAACAAACCGCGGGTCACATCCCGCAAACTGATGCCTACAATATCGTAGCCTAATTGTGGAGAGCGATGAATTTGATTGATAATGCCTGCTGCAATGCCACCTGTGCCAATAATCAGCATTCGGTCTCGCCCAATTCCGCTACGGCGTAGGCGTACCACCAACAGCCGATGCAATTCACGCCCCAGCACCACCAAGTTAATGCTGAAAAACCACGCGTAAATGATGACCCCACGCGGATAATCTAAATCCACCACTGTGTTCTTAAACGCGAGTGTCTCGATAGCCACCGCAATCAGTGTGCCTATGGAGACATTTTGTGCGATGGATACCATCAAGTCAAAGCGATTGATGGCCCGTTTCATGTGATACATGCGTGTAAAATAGAAAAAGACCACAATCATCATCACATGAATCGCCATCATGGGGTAATAGCGGTCAAGGGGTGGGGGGGTCTCAACCGGAACTTCAGGAAAAGGCAAGCGAGCGCGGGCATAATAGCCCAATACAAATGCTAACAGCAGCATGGCGCTATCGAGCATGACCAAGAGGCTTTGTAATACTGGCCCAATGCGGCGCGGTGTTGACGTTGGGATAACAGGCGCATATGTCCCATTATCGCTGCTAGGTTCAATAATTTTGGGGGTGCTGATGACTACCGTTTCAATAACGGGGCTATCGTCCACGTATAATCCATTCCCTGACGTTTTTCTTTAAGTATATAGCCCATGAATAGGACATTCGTCAATAGTCGGCTAATCGGTGGCTAAATTGACCTAGGCTAGAGATTGGCTACAATCAAAGGCAGGAGAGAATGATGATGAAAACCAATCGAATCGGTTTCATACTCACTTTTGTTGCAGTCTTTACTCTGGTTTTGATTTTTACGCTTGTTTTCGGTGAAGATAACTTGCTGGTGGCGGCGTTGAGTGCGCTGGCCTTTGCGGTTATCTTTTCGGTTGCCTATATCGGGATGGCGACTCGCCTAGACCAAACCTCGTCCAAGCATATCCCACCTGCTGGGCCGTCTACCCCGTCCTCCCAACTGACTGAAGAAGATTTAAGTAGTGTTGCATCCAAAACCGTTTCAAATCGTGATGAACCCGCCAAGAAGGAACAAAAGAAGGCTGAGTCATCGGGGCCGGGTGGCTCCGCAGGTGAAGGCTATGGTGGTGTGCCAGCCCTTGATGACCACCACCAAGAACCTCCGAAGCCGCATAAGCCCACCCAACGACCCTCCCCGCCGCCAGCACCACCGCCATCCATGCAGCCCAGCAAGCCAGTAGTAGTTTTTAAGGATTCGGAACTGCCAGAAGAAAAGGTGGATATAATTGATGGCCTTGTTCTAAGTCAGCAAGAATTTGACAAAGCGCCACCTGCTGAGACTGAGGCCATCCCTAACTCTGCCTCTGTGATAACTGAGCGGCGGCGCAGTACACTTGACCCTGATGAGGAAGCTAAACCTGCTCTTGAACCCAACCCTGAAGTTGCCGAGGAAGTCCACTTTAGCCTCTACCATCCCAAAGAGGTCGCGCCTAGCAAGTGGTACACGTTGCTGACCTATGTCCATGTCTTAGACGCTTTGGAAGATGTGCAGCAGGATGCCCACAAGTTCCGCGCTGAGATGGCCCATGACCCGCGTGAGGTCAAGAGCCGCAAGACCGCCAAGTTGATGCGTGGCACTGAACTGCGCTTAGTCCCCAGCGCCGAGGGTATCGAATTTAACCCGCCCGACCTCAAGCTAACGTGGGTTGAAGACTACCACCGCGCCAGTTTTCGCTTCAAGGCCAATTCAGATATTGTAGGGGAGCCAGCCAACGGTGAAGTTGCCATCTATGTCGGGCCGCTGGAGATTGCCACCATCCGCTTCTCCATCTTTGTGACCGACACCCCTACCGAAGGCGAGGATGCGGAGAGCCAACAGGCCGTACAAGCCGCTATGTACAAGCGTATCTTTGCCTCCTACTCTCACCGTGACACCGCCATTGTCAAAGCCTGTGTCGCCGCTTTCAAGTCGATTGGGTATGATGTACTGATTGACTACGAGACCCTGCGTAGCGGCGAGATTTGGAGTGCCGACCTTGAACGTATGATAGACGAGGCCGACATCTTCCAACTCTTTTGGTCGCCCAATTCGGCGGAGTCGAAGTATGTGCGCCAAGAATGGGAACGCGCCCTTAGCCGTACCTATGGCAAAGCCCCCGGTGAAGGCTTTATTCGTCCAGTGTATTGGCTTCAACCCATGCCCAATGTGCCAAACGAACTCGGTCATCTGCACTTCAAATTTATGGAGGATTTGGCGACCTTGAACGATGAGCAGGGGTCGTAGGGTAAAAGTGATGATTAGGGCTTGATAGCAGTATAGAAACAAGGTTAAACTAAATCGATTTTTCCGCAGGAGGATAGTGTGAGTAAAAAAGTACGTGTCGCAATTATCGGCGTGGGCAACTGTGCCAACTCCCTCATTCAGGGAGTGCATTACTATCGCAACGCCGACGAAAATACGCAAATTCCGGGCCTGATGCACGTCAACCTTGGCGGCTATCATATCCGTGATATTGAATTTAGCGCCGCCATCGACATTGATGCAGAGAAGGTCGGCAAAGACCTCAGCGAAGCGATGTGGGCGGGGCAAAATAACACCATTAAATTTACCGATGTGCCGCACCTTGGCGTGCCTGTTGTGCGCGGTATGACCCACGACGGGTTGGGGACTTACTTGGCCCGCAAAATCACCAAGGCTCCCGGCCCCACCGCCGATATTGTCCGCATTTTGAAAGAAACCAAAACCGATGTGGTGGTTAACTATCTGCCCGTCGGGAGTGAGCAAGCCACCAAGTGGTATGTTGAGCAAATCTTGAATGCGGGCGTGGCCTTTGTGAATGCCATCCCCGTTTTCATCGCCCGCGAACCCTATTGGCAACGCCGCTTTGCCGAGCGTGGTCTGCCCTTGATTGGCGACGACATCAAGAGCCAAGTCGGGGCCACCATCGTTCACCGCGTCTTGACCAATTTGTTCAATGACCGTGGGGTGCGCTTGCTGCGAACCAGCCAACTCAACGTCGGCGGTAACATGGACTTCTATAACATGCTGGATCGGGAGCGCTTGGAGAGCAAGAAAATCTCTAAGACCAACAGCGTCACCAGTCAATTGCCGTATGACATGGGCAGCGATAACGTCTATATCGGCCCTAGCGACTATGTGCCTTGGTTGACCGACCGCAAATGGGCCTATATCCGCCTTGAGGGGCAGTCCTTCGGTGATGTGCCGTTGAACATCGAACTTAAGCTGGAAGTGTGGGATAGCCCCAACAGCGCCGGTATCATCATTGATGCGGTGCGCTGTGCCAAGCTTGGTCTCGACCGTGGTTTGAAGGGTACCCTTGAAGCGCCCGCCAGCTACTTCATGAAGTCGCCGCCCGTCCAACACCCTGATGACATCGCCCGCAACCTGACTGAGGACTACATCGCGGGGCGGTTTAGTGGGGTGCTGTATCCGCAAGATGGCGAGAAACTTGAGGAACCGAAGTCCAAGAAGCCCAAGGTCAGCGAAGAATAAACGCGGCCTGTAATTGGGTTTTTGATGCTCAGGGTCGGGGTGTTTGCCTCGGCCCTTTTTATTCTTGAGTATAATGAGTGCAGAAAAGGAGGGTAGGGTGATGGCAACAACCCCCACCATTGATTTGCGTCGGTATATTGACAAGCGCCATTTTGGGGAGCGTCCGCACATACGGGGGCGTCGCTTGCCTGTGGCGGTGATTGTTTCGGCGGCCCGCGACAATGAGGGCTATGGCGTGCCAGAGTTGATGTATGCCTATGATTTGAGTGAGACGGAGGTCTTGGCGGCCTTGCTCTACTATAGTCAACATCAAGCCGATATTGACGCGCAAGAGGCCGCGCTGCGTGAGGCGTATGCGGACTATCTGCGTTCTGATGCACCATGATTAGCTTCTATTTTGATGAGATGATGAGTCGTCCTGTGGCACGCGCTTTGGAGCAACATGGCCTATTGGTTGTCATGGCGATTGATGTGGGCATGGTAGACAAAGATGATGATAGCGAGCATCTGCCGTTTGCCACTGAACAGGGGTTGGTGATGGTGACGCTAGATTTTCCTTTTGCGGGGCGCACCATGCAGCGCGATGACCACACTGGCTTGGTCTGTTGGACGGGTGTTCAAAATGACTTCGGCGCTCAAATCCGTACCTTACTGAATTTTGCCGAAACCCATACCCCAGAGATGGCATGGGGACAAGTGTTTTGGCTGAAATAAAAGATTAGTAAACGTCATCATGGTCGAGGGTGTTTGCATCAGCCTTTTTTGTTTGAGGGGATAGGGGAGGGTGGTATAATCGTTTTCATATTGCCTAGAGTGCTTTTTGGGATGCTTAAATGAGTTGCGCCTCTATTAGCTACAGCACCAAGAACAAGCCCTATGCTGGGAAGCTCGCCAAACACTGCCAAAATCAAGGCTTCGATGTGTGGGTTGATTGGCAGGGCATCAAATACGGAGTGATGTTGGTTTTGTTGGTAGTCTTGGTCGTAGGCTTGACCGCGTTCACTGGGGGCGGGGATGATGAACCATCTACATCAGCTATCCATACTCCTTCACCGACGCCACCTCAAACACCCAGTCCTACGCTAACGTCAACACCTCAAGTATCAATTGACTACGAATACATTATCGTGAAAATTGATGATGGGCGGGTTCGATTAGAGCCAAACCTCGATAGCACCATTTTGTTTGAATTGGCAGGTGGCACCATCATTGAACGCGATAGCCATGAGCAACCTGTGGCTGAGGGAAGCTACCAGTGGTTGCCCGTTATTATCGAGAATCAGGCGGGATGGGTACGGAATGACATCGTGGACATCCTCAGCGGGGAGATAGCTCATAATCCGGACTGGACGCCATATATCCACGAATTTGATGGGGTGGAGATGGTATTGGTGCCCGCGGGGTGTTTTGTGATGGGGAGTACGGATGAACAACTGGACTATGCGGTATCGACCAGCCGTGCGTATGTTGAAAACGAACAGCCTGTAGCGGAACTCTGCTTTGAGGAGCCGTTCTGGATCGACCGCTATGAGGTGACGAATGAGCAATATGGCTCGGCAGCGTCCACTTGTACGAAGTATTCGTCAGACCCCAACCAGCCGCGTATCTGTATTAACTGGTTTGATGCACAAGCGTATTGTGAAGGGCGCGGCGAGGGTTATCGCTTACCAACGGAGGCGGAATTGGAATATGGGGCGCGGGGGCCAGATGCGTGGGTGTATCCATGGGGGGATGATTTTGACGGACGCTTGGTGAATTTTTGTGATACCAACTGCACCTTTGATGGGGTAGAGGCGGATGAGACGGCAGATGATGGGTATGCTTACACGGCTCCGGTTGGGAGTTATGCGTTAGGGGCATCATGGGTTGGCGCTTTGGACCTGTCTGGCAATGTTTGGGAGTGGACCAGTAGCCTCTATGCGGATTATCCTTATGACAAGGATGACGGGCGAGAAGCACTAGATGACACAAATACTATCCGTGTGATTCGTGCTGGTTCTTGGTACGTCAGCGATTACCGCACTCGTGCTGCTTACCGCAACAGGTATTATGCCTACGACGAGGACTACGGCGTCGGTTTCCGCTGTGCCCGCTCTCGTTAATTCTGTTTTCTGAAAGGGGTTGGGGGCGAATGCTCGACGTGCTGCGGACTAGAGTCGCGCAGTTAGGGTGTGCGTGGTCGGTAGGCTCTCAAAAGACAGAGGTTTCTAGTACACCGCGTTTGTGGCTTATCCGAGGGCTTCTTTTTATTATCGGGGGTTATGGGGCGGACAGGCAGAAGCCAGTCCCTACACGCCATCGACCGCATCAGCCCGCTATGTGTAGGGAAGCCCTTTTGGGCGTCCGCGCCCACCATCAACCTCATCTATTTTTCAAACGGCATCAGCGCACAACGACCCATGCTATACTAATCCCATAGCCGAGCGAGAGGATACCCATGACCCAGCCAACCATCATCGCCCATGCCATCCCCGCCGAGGTGTTCCTTACCGAATACGCCGATAGCTTTCATGAGTGGGTGGAAGGGGTTGTTATCCAAATGAGTCCAGCATCACGCCACCACCAGCAGTTGGTCAATTATCTGCGGACGCTGCTCAATGCCTATCTGAGCCTCAACCCCCTTGGCGAGGTCTATGATGCGCCGTTTGTGATGCGCTTGGAAAACTCGTTTCGTGAGCCAGATTTGCAGGTTATTTTCAAGGACAACCCCGGCACCCTGACCGAGACTGCTATGCTGGGCGCGGCTGATATATGCGTCGAGGTGGTGTCACCGGAGAGCGTGGCGCGGGATTATGGCGATAAATTTGCCGAATATGAGCAAGGGGGTGTGCGCGAGTATTGGCTGATAGACCCCCTGCGTCAAGAGGCCAATTTCTACCGCCTGCAAGCCAATGGCCTGTATAGCCGTGTGGTGCCAGATGCTAATGAAGCCTATCGCACGCCCTTGCTACCACGCCTGCGGGTGCTGGTCGCGGGCCTGTGGCAACAACCCCTGCCTGATTTGCTGACGGTGACGGAGCAGGTCAAGGCCATGTTTGCTGAGGGGGAGTAATTGCTACTCAAACACCCCCGCCAGTACCACCTCAGCCATTAAAACCACCGAGCTAAACTGGTCAGCGGGGCCATAGACGCCTTGCAAGCCAAAGCGCCCCTCGTGCCATACCCAGACCTCGACATAGGCCTCAAAGGGGTCAACCATCCAATATTCACGGACACCATGCTGCTCATAGAGGCGAAACTTGTCGCTCTTGTCGCGGCGGGCGGTGCCGGGCGAGAAAATCTCGACAATCAAATCGGGTGGCCCCTGCAAGTGGCGCTCGACGACATGGCAACGTCCAGCGGCGCTCATCCACAGAATATCGGGCTGCACGACGTTGTTGGCGTCCAATTTCACATCCATCGGCGCAAACAAGGCCTTGCCATCGGGGATAAGCCCCTTAATCAGCGCAAACAATTCAGCGGCAACCGCTTGATGGTGGTAGTCAGGCGAAGGACTCATTTCAGGTTCGGCTTCCATAATGATTAGGCCGTTGATGAGTTCCATGCGTTGTAGGGTTTCGGGCAAGGCGAGGAACTCATCGGCGGTCAGGGTTGAGGTCGATTGGGACATGGCACACCTCCATGCCTCTAGGGTAAGGCAAATCGGCTTCTATCGCAATTCCTTGAGCGTATCGCGCACTGCCGCCTGCACCTTAGCCCGCACCAGCGCCTCCACATCCTCGGCCCGCTCGATATGCTGCTCCGGCACATGGCACACCCCGCAATGCTCACAATACAACTCGCCATCGGCGGGCAGAGCCAAACCCAATTGCTGGCGCGTCTGCAACAGCTTCTCGACCTGATGGGGGGGCAGGGGCGTCATACCCCCTAGTTGGTGAGCCATGTACAAAATCTTGGCGGTATGCTCTAGGCTCTCCAAGCGCAGATAGGCCGTCCAGACATCCGGCCCCACCGTCAACGAGCCATGATAGGCCAGCATCAGCGCGTCGTGGTTGCGAATGAGTGCGCTGATGGCGTCGCGGTTCTCGCTACTGGAGGGCGTGGCATAGGGCGTGGTCGGGATTAGGCCCAGCACGACCACTGCTTCGGGGATGATGCACTGCTGCATACTTACACCCGCTACGGTCAAGGCCACCGCGGTTGGGGGATGGGCATGGACAACGCCCATCACATCGGGGCGCTGCTGATAGGCTTCAAGGTGCATCAAGACTTCGGAGGTCGGCTTCAGGTCACGGTTGGCGGCGGTACCATAGCCGACCTTGCGCCCCTCCATATCGACAATAATTAACTGTTCGGGCGACATGAAGCCTTTGGCAAGGCCGGAGGGGGTCGCCAAGACACGCTCCCCATCCAGCCGTGCCGAGATATTGCCCGACGTGCCGTCGATATACTGGAATTGGTGCATCAAGCGCCCAATCTGGCAGATTTGTTCGCGGAGGTGTTGCTCTTTCATCACGCGTGCTGGTTTACCCTCTATGGATTGTGTTCATCGTGTTGTGCCTTGAGCCGTGCCAACGCCTCGCGCTCCGATTTCTTGAGACTTTTGACCACCAAGGCATAGGAGTGGTCAATCATCTCGAAGACCTCATCGTCGGGAATGGTGCCATCGACGGTGACGGTGTTCCAATGCTGTTTATTGAGATGATAACCGGGCTGGACGGCGGCGTAGGTCTGGCGCTGCAATTGGGCCAACACGGGGTCACACTTGAGGCTGATGGTGTTGTCGTTCTCGCCCACTGGAATCAGCGCGAACATCTTGCCCATGACTTTAAAGACGCGCACATCGGGGCCGAAGGGAAACTCCTCAACGGCTCCGAAGCGGCTCATCACATAAGCGTGCAACTCACTTGGACTTATCATTGACTTTAGGCTTCTCCCACTTTAACACGACAATCCCCAAGGGCGGGACAGTCAAGCTGAGGCTCTGGGTCTGTTGATGGGTGGGTACGGCATCGGTATGCAAGCCGCCATAATTGCCTAGATTGCCGCCGCCATAGACCTCACCATCGCTATTCAGCACTTCCTTGTAAAAGCCCCACTTCGGTACCCCCACGCGGTAGTTATAGCGCGGCACGGGCGTGAAGTTGCAGGCCACCACAATGAAATCGTCGGTATCCTTGGCAAAGCGCATATAAGTGAACACGCTCTGGTCGGAGTCATTCGGCTCAATCCATTGGAAGCCGTGATAGTCAAAGTCTTGCTCATAGAGGCAGGGCTGGCTCTGATAAAAGGCATTCAGGTCACGCACCCATTGTTGCAGGCTGGCGTGGGTCGGTAAATCGAGCAGATGCCAATCGAGGCTGCGTTCTTCGCTCCATTCGGCCCATTGCCCAAACTCGGCCCCCATGAAATTCAGCTTCTTGCCGGGGTGGGTGTATTGATAGCCCCATACTAGGCGCAGAGAGGCGAACTTTTGCCACCAATCGCCGGACATCTTGCCAATCATCGACCCCTTGCCATGTACCACCTCGTCATGGGAAATCGAGAGGACGAAATTCTCGCTAAAGGCATACATCAAGGAGAAGGTGACTTGGTTGTGATGATAGCGGCGGAAGACGGGATTTTTCTGCATATACTTGAGGACATCGTGCATCCAACCCATGTTCCATTTGAAAGTGAAGCCCAAGCCACCGATATAGGTCGGGCGTGAGACCATCGGCCACGCTGTCGATTCTTCGGCGATGGTCATGGCTCCGGCGGCCTCACTATGCACAACGCTGTTGAACTCACGCAAGAATTGGATGGCCTCGATATTCTCATTGCCGCCATATTCATTGGGGAGCCATTCGCCCGCCTTGCGCGAGAAGTCAAGGTATAGCATCGACGCCACCGCATCGACCCGCAGGCCATCGATGTGGTACTCTTTCATCCAAAACAGGGCGTTGGAAATCAGGAAGTTGCGGACTTCATTGCGCCCATAGTTGAAGATATAGGTACCCCAATCGGGATGCTCACCTTTTCGCACGTCGGCATGTTCATAGAGGTGGGTGCCATCAAAGAAACTCAGCGCGAAGCCATCCTTGGGGAAGTGGGCGGGTACCCAGTCTAAAATCACGCCGATGTTGTGCTGGTGACATTGGTCAACGAAGTATTTGAAGTCGTCGGGCGTCCCGAAGCGGCTGGTGGGGGCATAGTAACCCGTGACTTGATAGCCCCACGAGCCATCAAAGGGGTGTTCGGCAACGGGCAGGAGTTCGATGTGGGTAAAGCCCATGTCGCTGACGTAGCTCACCAGCGCATCGGCCAATTCGCGGTAACTCAACCACTCATAGCCATTCTTGCGCCGCCATGAGCCTAGATGCACCTCATAAATCGCCATGGCTTGGTCGAGTGGGCTACGGCTGGCGCGTTGTTCCATCCACGCTGTATCTTGCCATGAATAGCTGCTCATGTCTGTTACCACCGAGGCGGTGCGGGGGCGTAGCTCGGTTTGGAAGGCATAGGGGTCGGCTTTCTCGGCCCGAAAGCCCATAAAGCGTGAGCGGATGTCAAACTTATAGGTCATGCCCGCCACGACACCCGGAATGAATAGCTCCCAGACGCCGCTGACCCCGTGCAAAATCATGGGGTGAGTGCGCGAGTCCCAGTCATTGAAGTCGCCAATCACGCTAACCCGATAGGCATTGGGTGCCCACACCGCGAAGCTAGTGCCGACTACGCCATCTACTTCCAGCAGGTGGGAGCCGAATTTCTCATAACTGTACAGATAGCGCCCCTCACCCAGCAGGTGTAGGTCATAGGCCGTCAGTTGACGCGGGAAGATATAGGGGTCATAGAAGGTTTCTGTGCGCCCATCAAAGGTCTGGGCTTCATAATGAAATCGCAGTTGTTCGCCTTCAAGCGTCAGTTCAAAGAAGCCTGCTGGATGGAGGCGATTCATGGGATGGCGCTCGCCTGTCTCCTCCACAATCAGCACAAGGGCTTCAGCAGTGGGGCGAAAGGTGCGGTAGGAAATCGCGTTGCCATCGGTGGGGTGTGCGCCGAGCAAGTCAGCAGGTGAACCATGATCGCTATTGATAAGCGATTGGATTGCGTCGGGGTGAATATCCATCTAAAACTCCAATAAACTGATTTTTGCCGTGATTATACCCTACTTAAATCGGGAGAGGCACTTGGACAAAGGCTTCATCTTCAGTTAAGCCGCTATCAATGGCAGCCTGCACTTGGCGCAGATAGGGCGACAGGAAGTGCCGTCCCAACATGCTTTCACGCATCATGAGGTAGGCAATCGACCCACCCATCTCCAGCAATCCACGTTCACGGGTAGCGGTCTCAATGACCTGCACATCATAAGCCACGCGCCGATGTTGCACCATCAGGCCCTCATCGGTAAAGGTTAAGACCGCATAGGCTGCCATGGGATTGCCATCTAAGGGCATGCCGACTGAGCCGGGGTTGATGAGGGTCAGGTGCCGCCATTGGCGCACAAAGGGCTGATGGGTGTGAGCAGTAACCACCCAACGGTGCTGCACGTTGCCAAAGCGCTCCTCAATTTGGCTATCGGTGGCGGTGGGATTGATACCCCCACGCAGGTCGTCTGGTGAGCCGTGTACCATCAAGACCCCACGTCGCTCAGTGGCGTGCGGCCATGTTTTGATAAGGTCAAGGTGTTGCTGATGGAGTTGGCTGGCTGTCCAATGCACGCTGCCCCAGCGCAGGCGGGTATAAAAATCGCTCTTGGTGGGCTGATTAAAGTCGAGGACATACTGCTCGTGATTGCCTAACAGTACCGGATAGCGCTCGGCCTCTAGTTGATCAATAACCTCAGCGGGGAAGGGGCCACCGTTGATGCTATCGCCCGCCACAATAATCTCATCAACACCAAAACGGGCAATATCATCGAGGGTGGCTTCAAGGGCGGGGTAGTTGCTGTGGATGTCGGCAATAACAGCAATTCGCATGAGGGTCTCCTAGAAACAAAAACGCCCCGTTAATAATGGGGCGATAAATGGTGGGCCTAGAGGGATTCGAACCCCCAACCAAATGCTTAAAAGGCACCTGCTCTGCCATTGAGCTATAGGCCCAGCCGCGCTAAGGAGTATAGCAACCCCTTTTTTAAAACTCAAGACCTAATTCGCGCTATTGGGGACGCTGTTGGGTGAGCGTCAGCAAATATGACACAATGTTATCAAGGTCTTCATCGGTAAAGGCCTGCCGCCAGTCCTTGGGCATCAAATCAACCGTCCATGCGGCCTCACCTTGGGCGGGGGCCATAAACGCATTGGGGTTGATAATTGACTCTCGCAAGTATTCCTCAGCGGTGTAGCCTGCGCGTCGCTCCCCGGCGACGGTGGCAATGCCATAGAGATAGGGGCCAGTTCCGGGGATCGGCTGGTTCGGGTTATGGCAGGTCATACAGCGCTGGCCTGTTGAGGGGGCCGGAATGTTGTTAAAGAGTATTTGCCCGATAGCGGGGTCACCCGGCAAATCAAGGGCAGGGGTTTCCTCGGTGGGTTCAGGCGTCGGCTCTTCAGCGACAACGGTTGTTGGCTCTGGTGTTGCGGTGGGCGGGGTGATGGTCGGCTCAAGGGTGGGGCGTTCTTCGCTCACAACCGTTGGCTGATCAGCCGCTACCCGCATCGAAAAATCAAAAGTTGCTGTTGGTTCAAAGGTCGGTCTTAGTTCGGTAACGTGTGTGCCACAGGCGGCCAGCAGCACGCCTGCAAGTATCAACAACACGGCAAAACGCGCCATCATGCGAGTCTCCTTGTTTGTGAAAATCGCCACCAATGATACCCTACTTTTGGTCTAATTGATAGCAGGTCATCATGGCTCCATGTCGGCCTGCGGGTAGCTCAAGTGCGCTTAATCGCTTCTGATAGTCTTGGATGCGCTCATAGGTGCCTTGGTCGAGACAAATGCTTTGGCGCGGTGCGGCGTGCAGAAAATCGAATGTTGTGTTGACCAATTTGCCCGCCACACCTGTTGGGGAGAGCAACAGGTCGCCTGTCGTCATCACTGCTTTAAATTGGTACGGGTGATGGTCGGGATGCAAGTCATTGTATTTCTCGGCAAGGCTTTTGAGGTTGAGGAGGGCTTGGATGGCGTCATCGGCATTGGCAAAGGTCATCAGCGCACGGTCAGCCACCAATTGGCGGATTTGCCCCCGCAGCCCCGCGCAGGCTTCTCGGTGCAAATTGGCCCAACGGGAAATCCACTCATTAAAGGCCAAAGGTGGTGTTGTTTCACCCACTTCAACGTACTGGTGCAAATCGGTGACCACCAGCACAATCCCATACTCAATAAAACTTTGCTCGGTATTTTCAAGGGCAAAGACCGTCACAGGTTGGGGCCGCCCACGCAGGTGAACTTTGCCGATTGGCTGAAAGATAAAATCGTTATTGAGGCCAACCACCCCCCGCGTGGCTTCAGTTAGCCATACCTGATTGGTTGGCACGCTCTTTTCTAGACGGGCGCAGACAATCACCCCGTCACCGAGGATGTCATCGTTTTCACAGACGACATCCGCCGTATTGATAACCACCCGCACCCCATCCACCACAAGGCCGCTGGGGGTTTGGCGTTGGCGGATATAGTGGTCACGGATAGCATCCCCACACAGCAGGGCATCGCGGGCGCTCTCAAAGGTTGCTAGAAAGCCGTCGCCTGTAAACTTCACCAGTTTACCGTTATAGCGCTTAATCGCATTCTCAATAGGCCGCGTAGCATCGTTAAGAAATTCGGCTCCGCGTTGGGTGCTGACCTTGGTAACTTGGTGGCTGGAACCGACCAAATCGGCAAGGAGGATGCTGAGGGTACGGGTGGTCATGGTTGCACCTCTTTTTTGGGTTAATCCGTCAAAGCATCGATGATACAAGCGGCGGTCGCGGCGTTGGTTGCTAGTGGTACATTATGTACATTACAAAGGCGCATCAGCATTTGGATGTCGGGGTCATGGGGGTGCTTGCCGAGCGGGTCTAAGAAGAAGAAGACGGCGGTGATTTTATGGTCAGCCACCATCGCCGCAATCTGAGCATCGCCCCCAATTGGGCCAGAAAGCATACGTTCCACCGTTAGCCCGACTTTTTCAACCAAGAGTTGTCCGGTCGTTCCGGTTGCCACAATATCAAAATGGCGGAGGGTCTCGGTATGTTGCATAGCAAAGGCGACCATATCGGCCTTTTTGCCATCATGTGCAATCAAGGCAATTGTTGCCATTCAGTCTCTCCCGTCCTTAAAATAGAGGTGGGTGTTCTGTCAGCTTATACAAAAAGAGTAAAATCCGTTGCCCACGCGAAAGGTTTTCGCTGGCCTCATCATATTCGGCTTGGGTCATTTCATCGGTATGCTCAAAGACATGGGCCATTAGTTTTTTCAACTCACCCGCATCCAGCCAAACGCCATTGCAACTGAGGCACTGCTCAATCCGCAGGTCACTACCCGCAAAAGCGTATTCGACCATCTCAACCCCGTCTTCGGGGCAGAGGCGTCCGCTATGCACCATCGTGCCTTCGTCAATATCCAGCAAAGGCGGCAATTCAAGCTCGACTTGGCGCTCGGCCAGCCCTTTAAGTACACCGTGCGGCAACCAATGCCCGCCTGATTGCGAATCTTGATAAATTGTAAAGCCATGAAAAGGGATGGCTTTCATTAGGCTATCATTTACTGGGGACATCAAATCTTTAGCCATTGTTTCCACCGATTCTAGTTCGCTAACCCTATTGGAAGTGTAGCGGTCTTGCTTTCTTGGAACAAGTCACTAGTATTGTGGGAGTTCCCAGATTGAAATGAGGTTTAGATGTCCGAACACGCCGAAACCAACCATGCGGCACCTTTAACCCCTGCCCGTCTGTTTCGCTCCACCTTAACGGTGATGCTGGGCTTCCTGACCACTAAGCTGGTCAGCCTTGCCCAAGTGGTCATCATCACTGACCGTTTCGGTGCCCGCGCCGATTATGACACCTATGTCCAAGCCAGTGTTGCTCCAGAGCAATTGGTTAAGTTCATTGGGGGTGGGGCGCTGGCGGTGGCCTTTATTCCAGTCTTTAGCGGTCTGCTCAATCGGCGCGACCAAGCAGGTGCATGGCGTTTAGCCAGCCAAGCCTTCAACACCCTTGCGGTTGCGGTCTTGACGCTCAGTATCTTGGTGGCGACCTTGGCTCCCTTTCTCGTCCATCATTTGATTGCGCCCGGCTTCGATGCTGAGGAAGCCCAACAGACCATCAATTTACTCCGTATCTTGACCATCAGCACCGTTATTTTTTCCCTGAGTGGTTTATTGACGGGCGTCTTGAATGGGCATAACCACTTTTTGCTGCCTGTTCTGGCCCCGATTTTCCAAGACTTAGGGCTATTGTTTGGCGTCATCTTTTTCACAGGGCCGATGGGTATTTATGGCTTGGCTTGGGGTGTGGTCTTAGGGGCCGTCTTGCACTTCGGTATCCAAATCCCCGGCCTGTTTATGTTCAAAGCAAGCTGGCGGCCTGCCTTGGGCTGGGATGACCCCCGCCTGCGCGAAGTGGTGCGGCTGATGGTGCCGCGTATGTTGGCGAGTGGGGTTTTCACGGTCAACTTCATCGCCATCAGCAACATCGCCTCGCGTATGCCAGAAGGGGTGCCGAGCGCCTTTAGTTGGGGCCTGCGTATTATGGACATCCCCGAAGCGCTGATTGGTACGGCCTTGGGCTTTGTGATATTCCCGACGTTGGCAGCCCTGACCGAGTTAGGGCGTATTGAAGACCGCCGTCGTGTCTTCTCGGAGGCTGTCCGCTTCATTTTAGTTGCTACCATCCCCTCCGCAGTTGGCCTGTTGCTGATTGGACGCGGTGCGATGGATATTCTTTTTGTGGAACTGGATGAGGCCCGCTTGGTCTATGCCTCGGTGCAAGTCTTTGCCTTGGCTCTTGTGCTGCAAGCTGTCCATGAAGTGGTGGCACGTGCCTTCTATGCTGGGAAAGACACCATGACCCCGCTCATCATGTCCACCGCGGGCATGATTGCGGCGGTATTGACCTTGGTCATTGGCTATAACATCTACAAGACTGACGCCGCCAACTTGCTGTATGGGCCGTTGGGGGTGGGCTTGCCGGCCTTGGCTTATCTGGTGGCGTTCATTGTTGAGCTAGGACTACTGGTGGTTGTTCTCAAGCGGCGCTGGCAAGACCTTGATGAGCAGCGCATTCTGACGGCTATCACGCGCACCCTCATCGCTACTGCAATCATGGCGGTACCCGTTTTCCTTGTCGATATGCTCTTGGCGGGCAACTTGGAGCGCGGGCGCATCAGTGGCCTGATTCGGGCAGGTGGGGGTAGCCTCGTTGGGGGGGTGACCTTCCTGATTGCGGCATGGTTGATTAACTTGCAGGAGGTGAAGCAACTACCGCGTATGCTGCGCCGCCGCCGCGCTGTTGTATAATAGAAACAAAGGAAGGGGTACACTATGCGGCGAGTATGGCTCGTTGTTTTGATAATCAGCGTTTTGGTCGGGTGTACGGGTGGTGAGGAAGAACCCCAGTCGGGGCCAATTATTGCTACTGCGACCACCCGCAATTATCCAACGGCGGCCCCTCCGCAACTGACGCCATCCCCAACCGCTACCGCCACTTTCAGCAGCAGTGGGGGCGTAGTTCTCAACCCGAACTGTCCAGCCCCAACGGGTTGGCAAGCCTATGTTGTCGCCCAAGGTGATACCCTCGGCATTATTGCCGACGCCATTGGTAGCTCAATGGACATCTTGCAGCAATACAACTGCTTGGATAGCCCCGAACTGATTTTTGCGGGCCAAATTCTCTACCTGCCCAGCTTGCCCGCAGGTGTGCAGCCCTATGACCCCGGTGTATTGGTTGTTCCCACCAGCATTCCCACCAGCGCGACCTGTACGCCACCTGCAGGCTGGTTCCAATATGTGGTGGTGGCAGGCGATACTCTCGGCTCGATTGCTGAGGCGGTCAATAGCACGGTAGGGGTGTTGCAAAACGCCAATTGCCTTGCCAGCACTGAGATTATCTATATCGGGCAAACGCTGTATGTGCCGCGTCTGCCATCGGGCGTTACTCCCGGTGTGATTGCCACCGCGACCGCCACCGTCGAAATCTCGTTGACTTGCACCACCCCCGCAGGTTGGCAAGCCTATACTGTGACCCTTGGCGATACCCTCGGCATTATCGCTGACCGCTTTGGCACCACCGTCTCGACCTTGCAACAAGGTAACTGTATTACCGACCCCAATACCATTTTTGTCGGGCAGGTCATCTATGTACCCTCGACAGGTGGTGTCATCCTGCCAAGCGCGACCCCGACCTTGATGGCTACTGCTGGTAGCGCGGGTGGCTCACCGCCTCTCATCGCTCAGACGTTGGTGGTACGTCCCACCTTGCCGCGTCAAGATGGCGCATTGGTGACCCTCCAAGAGACCATCACGCTGGATGTTGGCACGGTTGCGGATGCTGACCGCGTGATGTACATGGCCCGCCTGACGCCTACTGACCCTGACCCAGTGATGGTCGGTGTTGATAATGACCCCTACGATGGCACACGGGTTGAGTATACCTTCACGCAATTCGCTCCCGACCAATACTTCTTTGCGGTGGCGGAAAATGAATTTGGCACCTATTCCAGCCCTTTGACCCATGTTGTCTATGACCCCACCTTTGCAATGGGCAGCGGACGGCCCGATATTTTCCCCTTCCTTGGCTTTGATGGCTCTATTTACACGCTGCAACCGGGAGAGACCGTGACGCTCTCATGGGCCGATGCGCCAACCAGCGCGGCACGGGTCGAGTTCCATTTGGTGCAATCATCGGGTGACCGCATTGTTGCCACCGATACTACCCCGGCGGATGGGGCGCGGGTACAGTGGCAAGTCATCCCCCTTATTCGTGGGCAACTTTTTGCCCGTGCCGTTTATAGCACCGGCGCGAGCGTCGATAGCGGTGCTGTAAGCGTCTATTCTGAGGAAAATTAAGCGCATGTGGACTGTGTTTTTGTATGAGTTGATGGTGCAGGGCCGTCGTCGGGCCTATCTGTTGCTGACCTTTGGCCTGCCCATTGCGGCCTTAGTTGCCTTCTTTGGCTATCAGATTTACGATGCCATCGCCAACAATGGGGATACTGTCGAAAGTGGACCGCTTACCTTTGAGGATTACGACTCGGTTGGCTATGTCGATGCCCTCGGTCAGTTACCTGACCCCACCGGAACCCCTTTTGAAGGTAAGGTGCTGCGTTATACCAACATAGAGGAAGCCAACCGCGCTGTGGATGATGGTCTCATCAGCGTTTACTATGTCCTCGCTGACGATTATCTTGAGACGGGCCATGTCGATTTCGTTTCGGAGAATTTTTCGCCAGAAGTTACCGATGAGGGCGACTTATTCAGGGCTTATGTTCTCAATAGCTTCTTAACTGATGAAGCCCTTGTCCCCATCTTTGTCCGCCTTCAGAACCCCATCAACCTCACCGAACACCGCATCCAAGCCGATGGTCAGACTGAGACCCGCGATGTGAATACCGACTTCTGGCTGGCCTATGTCTTCGCGCTTGCGCTTTTCCTTTCTACGCTAACTGCCAGTGGTTACCTCATGCAAAGCGTCATTGAAGAACGCGAGACCCGCATGATTGAGATATTGATGTCGAGCGTCAAGCCCCTACCCTTGCTAACAGGCAAAACGCTGGCCCTTGGTCTATTGGGTTTTTTCCAGATTGCGCTATGGCTGGGAACCGCTACCTTTATCATGACCCAAGCCGCCAAAGAATTTGTTGACCTCAGTCAATTTGAGGTGCCGCCCGATGTGTTGGTGATTAGCATCATCTACTTTATTGGGGGCTATCTGATGATTGGTTCTGGCTTCGCTGCGATTGGGGCTATCAGCAACAACATGCGCGAAGGCCCGCAACTCGCCACCGTCATTACCCTGCCATCGGTGGTGCCGTTATGGGTGATGACCTTGATTGTCACTGAACCCAACAGCAAGTTGGCGGTTATCCTCAGCCTGTTTCCGCTGACGGCCCCCATGACGATGGTGATGCGGGCCTCGATTATCCATATCCCGTTGCTGGAGCTTGTTGCCAGTATTATTCTGATGGTGGGGGGAATTGTCGTTATGCTCTGGGGAGCCGCCCGCTTATTCCGTATCAACATTCTCTTGGCGGGCAATCCGCCCAAGCTACGCGACATTCCGCGCCTATTGTTTGGCTAATTTCGACAATTGGTGCGAAAGTACGATTTGTATTGACAAGGCTAAACCCGCCCTTTATAGTGGCTGGCAAATCCAGTAAACCAATTGCAGGAGCAATTTGTTTCTCATGATTAAGAAAAAGTTTCTGAAGACCAAGTGCAAAGTCACCTTTGTGTTGCCCGAAGCGCTGGCAACGGACGTTGAACGCGCCTTCTTAGTCGGTGACTTTAACGACTGGAATGAAACTTCGACTCCCTTGGACAAAAAAGAGACCAAGGCCGGGCGCAATTTTGAGATTACGCTAGACCTCGAACTCAATAAGGACTATCAGTTCCGTTATTTGGTTAATGAGGGTGAATGGCACAACGATTGGCACGCTGATCGTTACGTCCCGAATCCTTTTAGTGGGGATAACTCGGTTGTCTCGACAACCCCTCCTCAAAGCTAATACCGATCAATTCTTTGGCGGAACAATCGCTCGCTGCTATGATAGGCAGTGAGCGATTTTTTGTTTAGGTAAGGGGGAGTCAATGGCTATTCAATTGGGCCGACATATCACGGGGATCCGCGACATGGCATTAGAGCGCGAGTGGCTTGTCACCAATGGGCTAGGGGGCTATGCAATGGGTACCGCCGCTGGCGCACGTACCCGCCGCTATCATGGTTTACTGGTGGTACCCCTCCAGCCACCCACCCAGCGCCATCTCTTGCTGGCGGCAGCAGATACGTGGGTCGAAATCCAGAATCGCCGCGTACCTATCACCACCCACGAATGGACGGCGGGTGTGGTCTTACCTGATGGCTATAACAACCTTGAGCATTTTCGTCTAGAAGGAGCCATGCCCGTTTTTCGTTGGGCGATTGGTGGAGTCATCATTGAGCAGCGCATTTGGATGGCGCATGGCGAAAATACGACTTACATCACATGGCACTACCAGCGCGGTACTGAACCCGTCCGCCTTATCGTCAAGCCCTTGATAACCTATCGCTCCCATCATGACATCACGGCGGGTGGCCCGCGCATCACGATTACGGCTATTCCCTCGCCTTGGGGCGAAGGCCTTGGCTTAGATATCCTGCCTGCCCAATATCTCGGCACCCCTACATATGAGACCGTCCCTCAACCCTATCGCCTCATCACCCCCAATACGGTGCGCTTTACTCCCGGTGATTGGTGGTGGAATTTCCTATTGCGCGAGGAAAAAGGACGTGGCCTGAAGGCTGAAGAAGACCTCTATCACGCTGGCACCCTTGAAGGCACCCTCAATCCCGGTGAGACCTTCTGCCTTGCTGCCACCTTCGAGACCCACATCCCTGAGACGTGGCAGACAGCACTTGCCAAAGAACAGGAACGCCAGCGCGGGTTAATTCGTCTAGCACATAGCGAAACGGCCCCCGATTGGATTCAGCAGTTGATAGGCGCGGCTGACCAGTTCATGGTGGCCCTTGAGGATGACGCCTATATCATCGGTGGTTATCCTTGGTTTGGGGTGTGGGGCCGCGATACGATGGCAAGTTTAACAGGCTTAACTGCTGTGCTAGGACGCCATGAATTGACTGCCAAGGTCTTACGTACCTTTAGCCGATATATCAACCAAGGCATGCTCCCCAACACGCTCTCCGACGACAACGGGGAGCCGAGTTATAACTCGATTGATGCCGCTTTGTGGTTCATCATCGCAGTATGGGCCTATATGCGCGAAAGGCCCGATGACCTTAACTTCTTGCGCGAGATGTACCCAGTCATGACTGAGATTATCGACTGGTACCATCGCGGCACCCGTTACAAAATCGCAGAAGACTCCCAAGACGGCCTGCTTACTGGTGGCGAAACAGGCTCCCAACTGACATGGATGGATGCCAAGGTCAACGAGTGGGTGGTTACGCCCCGCATCGGCAAGGCCGTTGAGGTCAATGCGTTGTGGTATAACGCCCTTCGCATCATGGCCGAGTTTGCCGAGCGCCTCAAGCAGCCTGCTCAACTCTATAGCGACAAGGCCGACCAAGTCCTCCAGAGCTTCAATAGCCGCTTCTGGTCAGAGAAAAAGGGCTATCTCTATGATGTCATCGACCCCAAGGATGACACCCTGCGCCCCAATCAACTCCTCGCTTTGAGCTTGCCCTTCCGTGTGCTGACCGACGATGAACGGGCCAAGCAGGTGGTTGACCGTTGCGCCGCCGAGCTATTGACATCGGGGGGCCTGCGTACCCTGAGTTATAACGACCCCCAATTTGTCGGCAACTATGGCGGCAATACCCCAGAGCGTGATGGGGCTTATCATCAAGGCACGGTATGGGCATGGTTGATTGGCCCCTTTGCCAGCGCTCACCTCGCTGTTTATCATGACCCCCAGACGGCTCTCAGTTTTATTGAACCCTTCTCCTCTCACCTCTTTGACCAAGGTATTGGTACCATTGGCGAGATATGCGACGGGAATGCACCCTTCCGCCCGCGGGGGGCCATTGCCCAAGCATGGAGCGTGGCGGAGGTTTTGCGCGTCTGGTGGGATGTCCAGCGTCACCAATCATGAAGCGCGGGGTGCTGTTGCTGTTGACCTTGGCCTTGAGTTGGAGTGCTTTTCATCTCAGCCGCTGGGTCGGGGCAAGGGAGCAGTCACCCGCCGCCTTTTTAGATGATGAGCGCCTGCGCCCTGCTAACATCAACATCACTGACTTGCACCCCTGCGCTCCCAACACCGACCCTATCTGTGATGCTGTCGTCAGTTTGAATACCACCCACACTGCCGTCAGCTACACGGCCCTCCGCATCACTAAACCCCTGCGCTTGGGAGATGTCATCGCACGATGGGGGCCGCCTTCGCATGTGCAGATGGAGTACCGCTTGGCGGGGCAGGTGGGTCACTATCACCCTATTGTGGTGGCTTATCTCTACTTTAACGACGGCCTAACCCTGCTGCTGGCCTCGCGGGATGATGCGCGTTGGCGGCTATCACCCACTATGCAGGTCGAGTGGGTGGAATATCATGCAGCCAATCTCGTCGGCTCGATTATCCCCATTGGCACCCCGCGCTGGCAGGGATTTGGGGAATATGTGCCAGAACGATAGAAATTGAAGCAAAACTTTATCATTAATTTATCCTATGTATTTGGCTTATCATCAACTAAAACCAACCGCACGCCCAAGCCATTTGTAAAAGGCTCTTGATTTTTCGCTAGATAGTGCTAAATTGTTAGGTAGCGTAACCTCCTGAAAAAAGGCCAAGCCGGAAAGGTAACTCTGTATGTGCTATCATACTAGTTGGTATTGACAGTAGATGAACAAAATCAAGCGCAGCCTTCCTCGCTTTCAAACACGCGGCGCGTTACTGGCCCTTCCAGCGACGTTGTGGCTTATTCTCTTTTTTGTCATACCGTTGCTGATTGTTCTGGTGGTCAGCTTCCATACACGCGGCTTGCGTGGGAAAATCCAACTCCCACTCACAACTGAAAACTATACTTATGTCACGGGTGATATTTACGGGCCTATTTTTGAACGCTCCATCATGATCGCCCTCTATACAACGGTTATCTGTTTGCTGATTGGTTACCCACTTGCCTTTTATATCACCACCCGCCGCCGCGCTGCGATGCGAAACTTCATGTTGTTCTTGGTGATTCTGCCTTTTTGGACGAATTTCTTGGTCAGGACTTACGCTTGGCGGGTACTATTGGCAAAAGAGGGCATCCTCAATACCGTTCTACTCGAATTGCAGGTGATTACGACCCCCTTGGAGATATTGCTGACCCGTGATGCCGTGATTATTGGCATGGTTTATGGCTATCTGCCCTACATGGTACTGCCTATTTATGCATCTCTTGCCCGCTTCAATAACCAACTCCTCCAAGCGGGCTATGATCTTGGTGGCAATGATTGGGTTATCTTCCGTCGCATTCTCTTGCCGCTGACGATGCCGGGAGTTATTGCGGGTTGCATCCTCGTCTTTATCCCATCCATTGGAGCTTTTGTGACCCCCGATATGTTGGGTGGCACCGAAGGCCGCATGATCGGCAATTTGATTGAGCGCAACTTCCGGGGTACAGGCCATTGGCCGCGTGGGGCCGCTGCTTCTATGGTGCTGATTGGTCTTGTTGCAATCGGCATGTTAATCTATCTGGCCTTGGTCGAAGGCCGCATGTATGGCACCCCTAGTGCCACCACCCACCGACTTTCCATCCGCCGTAAAATCGCGGGAGCTATTCCTTTGTTTTCCCTTGCTGCTGTTATCGGTGAAGGCGATGAGAGCGCCCTTAATCGTGTCTCCCAATGGCGCCTGCGCTTCTGGCTGTCCGATCAATGGCGCTTGCGGCGGGATATGGCCTTGCGCTATACCGGACAGGCTGCGCTGCTCTTAGTACCGATTGCCAGCTATATCTTCCTCTGGATACCTATCGTGGTCTTGATTGCCTTTTCCTTCAATGACTCACGCTCGGTAGCCACATGGCATGGCTTCACCACGCGCTGGTATGACAATATCATCACCAACGCGGTTGGGAGCGATGCTCGCTTCTCCACTGACCAAATGCTGCAATCCTTGACCAACTCTATGCGGATTGCGGTACCTGCCACCATTATCGCCACCATCATCGGCACCCTAACTGCCATCAGCCTTGTGCGGAGCAACTTCATCGGCAAGCGCTGGCTGCAAGGTCTGCTCTATCTGACGGTTGCTATCCCTGAAATTGCTTTCGGCATCTCATTGCTGATGTTCTTCAACCGTAGCTTTACCTATCTTAATGAGCAGTTGGGCGGCCACTTGACCTTGACCTTCGGTTTTACCACCATGATTATTGCCCATGTGACCTTTAGCATCTCCTATGTGGCAATTGTCGTGAGCGCCCGTCTTGCCAATATGAGCAAGAACTGGGAGGAAGCTGCCCAAGACCTTGGGGCCAATAATTGGCGCACTTTCTGGCGGGTAACCTTCCCCTTGGCCTTGCCCGGTATTGTGGCGGGGGCGTTGCTGGTCTTCACCATGTCGCTAGATGACTATGTGATTAGCTTCTTTACGTCGGGGATTGGTACTACCACCCTGACCATGTACGTCTACGGCTTGCTCAAACTGACGATTACACCCGAGATTAACGCCATGTCCACCTTAATGATTGTGGCCTCCGCGTTACTCGTTTCACTTTCACTCTTTTTACAACGGCCTGATTCGGGTTGGTCTCGCATCAAGCTTGGAAAGTCACTCCGTCGATTGCGCTCGGTTGTGCGCTTTCTGTTTCCTGCTTAGGGAGACGAACCATTTAGGCCTAGTCTAGTGTCATAGGAGGGGATTCGACATGACACGCAAACTTTTGATCTTGCCATTACTGTTGGCCTTTGTTGTCTTGAGCGTCAATGTGGTGCCTATGCCCGCCCAAGCCCAAGATGCTTCAGATATTGGATGGGTTTGCCCTGAAGAATTTGCGGGCCAACAACTCAACGTCTTTAACTGGTCGCTCTACATCTCTGAGGCCGCTATCCCGAACTTTGAGGAATTGTGCGATGTCAAAGTCGTCTATGACACCTACGACACGACCGAGGCCGTTTTTACTCGCCTGCGTGAAGGCAACCCCGGTTTCGATGTTGTCTTTCTCAGTGACTTTATGGTTACCCTGATGGGCGAAGAAGACTTGCTAGAGCCGCTTGACCTTGACCTTATCCCCAACTTTGCCAATATCGGTGATGAGTTCAAAGACCCCGCCTATGACCCCGGAAACGTCTACTCGGTGCCGTATCTGTGGGGGTCTACGGGTATTTCCTATAATGTAGAGCGCGTGGATGAGATTACCAGTTGGAACGATTTGTTCGATTATGATGGCCCGGTCGCATGGATGGATGAGCCGACGGTTATGCTTGGCGTGGCGCTCTTGATGAATGGGCATGACCCCAACTCGGTTGACTCCGATGAAATTGCCGAAGCCCGCGATTATTTGATTGACAAGGGTGGCAATGTCCGCACGATTGCTGCGTCTGATGGTACCTTCCTGCTTGAAACTGGTGAGGTCGATATTATCGTTGGCTACAGTGGCGAACTCTTCCAAATCTTGACCAACTGCGAGTGCGACGATTTCGCCTATGCTATTCCTGAAGAGGGTGGCAATATCTACGTTGATACCATGACCATTCCAACGGGCGCACGCAATCCCGAGTTGGCCCATGCCTTTATCGACTACATGCTGGATCCAGTCGTCGGTGCCGCGAATGCCAATGAGATTGGCTATGCCTCACCCAATCAAGTTTCCATTGATATGGGCTTGATTGACCCATCTTATCTGGAAAATGGCGTTATTTATCTTGAGCCGGAGACCATTGAGCGCTTGTTCTATATCACCCAAAATCCCGAAGGTGAACTCGACCGCCTCGATGCGTGGGACGAAGTTTCCTTGATGGTTGGTGAATGAACCTGAGTCGTACTTTTTTCGTCCGTTTAGCATATACAGCCGATACATGTGCCCATCATGTGTCGGCCTGTTTTTAAGGGGTCGTTGACCATGATTGATGTTGAACTGAAGAACATCACCAAAACGTTTTCCGCCCGTCGGAAAGACCGTTCAACGGTGGCGGTTGATAACGTTTCCTTACAGGTTGAAAGTGGGGAGTTTTTTGCCCTACTAGGCCCCAGTGGGTGTGGCAAGACCACCACCCTACGGATTATTGCAGGCTTTGAAAAGGCTACCTCTGGTGAATTGCTGATTCGTGGGAAGGCCATGCAGCATATCCCGCCGTTTCATCGCCCTGTGAACACCGTCTTCCAAGACTATGCGCTCTTTCCGCACATGAGTGTTCTGCATAACGTCATGTTTGGGTTAGAGATGGAACGCCTTGACCGTCAGACTATCCGCAGCCGTGCCCACGAGATGCTTGAATTGGTGCGCCTTGACCACCTCTCTGACCGCAAACCGACTGAGCTATCGGGTGGTCAGCAGCAACGGGTGGCCCTTGCCCGCGCCTTGGTCAAGCGCCCCGCGGTGCTGCTACTAGATGAGCCGCTCGGTGCCTTAGACCTCAAGCTCCGTAAGGCCATGCAATTTGAACTCAAGGAGATGCAGAGTCAGCTTGGCATCACCTTTATCTATGTGACCCATGACCAAGAGGAAGCCCTCACGATGGCTGACCGCATTGCTGTCATGGATCAAGGCCATGTTTTGCAGGTTGGCACCCCCGATGAGATTTACGAGAATCCGCATCGTCGTTTTGTGGCGGACTTCATTGGCGAGACCAACTTCCTCTCTGGTGAAATCCTCGAAGAGCGCCAAGACGCAGGTGTCGTGCGCCTCCGCACTGGTCACACGGTGGGGGCTACTCTCAACCATGTTCGCCCCTCGGTGGGCAGTGATGTCACCATCGCCATCCGCCCTGAAAAGCTGACTTTGCTCCCCACTCAAGGCAACTACCGCAGCGAATTTTGGGAGGCCGATGTCAACGATTTAGTCAATCGCACGGTTGGCGACCCTTCAACCACCCTCATTCCGGGTATTTTGAAGAGTTCGACCTTCATCGGCACCGATATGCGCCATTGTGTGCAACTCGGCTTGAATGGGCATAGCGTCGATGTTATTATCCGCACCCAGAACTTCAACCGCGAAATCGATCAACGTTTTGAAGCGGGTCAACAAGTCTACGTCTATTGGATGCAGCAAAACGCCCGCGTATTGGTGGACTAAAGCATGATTCAACTGATTTACGCATCGCAGCATCAACTGCATGACCCCCCAACCGAATACGCCCAAGGTGACATGATGCCTTACCCCGAAATGCCCGCCCGCGCTGACCAAATCTATCACCATTTGGCGGGGCAGGCGGGTGTTGAAGTTATCGAACCCCACACCCCCCTCAGCCTTGAATCCCTTATGGCTGTTCACGATGAGGGCTTCGTCGAATTTTTGCGGGAAATCTCCACCAACCTTGAACAATACTGGCATAGCCCGCTGCCAGATCATGGCTACCTCTACCCAGAGGTTTTTCCGGCCCGCCGCCACATGAATCGTCTCCGCGATAGCATGGTGGGGCAATTGGGCTACTACACCTTTGATGTTTTTGCCCCTATCGGCAAAGGCACATGGCAAGCCGCCCTCTATTCCGCCACTGTCGCTGCTACCGGAGCCGCCCAAGTTCTAGAAGGCCAAGCCAGCGCCGTCTATGCCCTGTGCCGTCCGCCCGGTCACCACGCGGGCTATGATTTTGTTGGGGGCTATTGTTATCTGAACAACGCTGCCCTTGCGGTCAATCGCCTGCGCGAGTTGGGGCGGGTTGCCATCATCGACATCGACTATCATCATGGTAACGGCACCCAGCACATCTTTTGGGATGACCCCGACGTTTTCACGGGTTCGCTGCACGCTGACCCAACCTTCGAGTATCCCTATTATTCCGGCTTTGCGGATGAAATCGGCGGGAGCGAGGCTATCCATGCCACCCACAACATCCCCTTGCCCTTGGGAACTGATGGCTCAACCTATCGCCAAGCTGTGCATGAGATGATTGAAAAAGCCGCCGCCTTTGAGCCGAGCGCCCTTGTCATTCCTGTCGGCCTTGATACCTTTGAAGATGACCCTAACTGTCACTTTGGCCTGCAATTGGATGATTATGTTTACATCGGCAAGGCCATCGCTGAGATGGGCCTCCCGACCCTCTTTGTGCAAGAGGGGGGCTATAATGTGGAAGCCAATGGCCTGTTGGCAGAAAAGCTCCTAGAGGGCTTTCTAAGCTAAACCAAAAACCGGAGGGAGGTTCCCTCCGGCGGCTCTAAAACTGACGGCTCCAATCCTGCGGCCAGCGTTCCACAATAACCTTGGTCTGGGTATAAAACTCGACCCCATGCCGCGCCTGCCCATGTAAGTCGCCAAAGAAGCTCTCATTCCAGCCGCTAAAGGGGAAAAAGGCCATTGGTGCTGCCACCCCGATATTGATGCCGATATTGCCGGCGTCGGCCTCATAGCGGAACTGACGTGCCACCGCCCCGCTGCTGGTGAAGATACACGCCATATTGCCGTAGCTGCGGTTATTGACCAATTGAATGGCCTCTTCAATCGTGCTGGCGTGCATCAGGCCCAACACGGGGCCGAAAATCTCCGTTTTTGCCAGCGTGCCGTTTGGATTGACCCCATCTAGAATCGTCGGGAACACGAAATAGCCATCTTCGTAGCCCGTCACCTGTTGCTGGCGTCCATCAACCAAGACCTGCGCTCCCTCGGCGACGCCGACATCAATCAGGCGCTCGATGTTGGCTTTGCTGTCGGGGCTAATCACTGGCCCCATCTGCACGCCTGCATCCAGCCCATAGCCCACCTTGCGGCTTACGGCGGCATCAGCAATAAATTCGGTGAAGGTCTGCCGCGCTGCACCGACGGTAATCGCTACCGAGGCCGCCAAGCACCGTTGCCCCGCACATCCAAAGGCTGAGTCGGCCATGATGCGGGTGGTCATGTCCATATCGGCATCAGGCATAATCACGACTGGATTCTTAGCCCCGCCTTGGCATTGAGCGCGTTTGCCGTTGGCTGTCGCTCGGCTATAGATATAGTGGGCCACTTTGGTGGAGCCGACAAAACTCACGACCCGAATCAGCGGATGGTCAAGGATAGCATCAACTGTATCTTTGCCCCCATTCACCAACTGCACCACCCCCGCCGGAAAACCCGCCTCGGCAATGAGTTCTAGCAGGCGGGCTGAGGTCATTGGCACTTTCTCGCTGGGCTTGAGGATAAAGCAATTGCCTGTTGCCACCGCATAGGGCAGGAACCACAGCGGAATCATAGCGGGGAAATTAAAAGGTGTAATCGCGGCCACCACGCCCAAGGGCTGGCGTATCATGTGTTCATCAATGCCGGGCGCGATGTCCTCATTGTTATAGCCTTGCATCAAAATGGGCATGCCGCAGGCTACCTCAACATTTTCGATGCCGCGTCGGATCTCCCCCACGCTCTCGCCATAGGTCTTGCCACACTCATTGGTAATTATGCGTGCCAGTTCGTCTAAGTGGTCTTCGAGTAAAAATTTAAGTTTGAACAGGTATTGAATCCGCTCTGTGACTGGCACCCGTCGCCATTCGCGGAAGGCGACTTGGCCTGCTTGGGCCGCCACATCCAGTTGCGCGGTGGGGGAGAGCGGTACTGTGGCAATCGTCTGGGCTGTTGCGGGGTTGGTCACGGGTAGGGTGGTAGCCTCGACAGCCTGCCATTGCCCGTTGATATAGTTACGGATGGTTTGCATCATGCCTCCTATTGAAAAAAAACCTCTTCGGCAGCCCGCCAAAGAGGTTTGAGTCTATTGGGTTGTGGGAATCTAGTTGCCGCTAAAGATGACGATTTCATCCCATGCGTCAAGGTAGTCCAATTCAGCATCGGGGTTATCAGCAATGAAGTACAAGCGATCCATAACCTCATCCGTTGGATAAATAGCAGGGTCGCTCAAGAAGTCTTCATCAATCAGACTCATATCAATTGCCGCTTGGTTGGGGCTGGCATAGGCCGTGTAGTTGCTGATGTCCGCGCCAACTTGCGGGTCAAGCACGTAGTCAATAAAGGCATGAGCCAATTCGGGTTCGGGTGCATCAACGGGGATAGCCAGATTATCGACCCATACCACCGAGCCTTCTTCGGGGATGACATAGGCGAAATCGTCGCATCCGCACTCATCAATGATTTGGAAGATGTCGCCGCTATATTCGACGGTCATATCCACATCACCCCGTTGCAAAATGGCTTGGCCGTCATCTGCCGCAATCACTTGGACATTGCTGCTGTTGTCGATGAGATAGTCGCGGGCTTCTGCAATTTCGTCAGGGTCGGCTGAATTGGGGTCAAAGCCCTGCAAAATCAGGCCAAACGAAATCATGGCGCGAGAGTCTTCTAGCCATGCGACGGGGCCATCATACTCAAACAGGTCTTCCCAACTCGTGACCTCAGCACCTACATCATTGACATTGTAGCCAATCCCGACCGTACCCCATTGATATGGCACAGAGTAGACATTGCCGGAGTCAAAGGGCGAATCGAGGAATTGTTCACTAACGTTGACCAGATTGGGGATGAGGTCATGATTCAGCGGCTCCAACAGGTCTTCACCAATCATGATTGAAATCATGTAATCGGTGGGGACGACAATATCATAGCCGGGGTTGCCCTCTCGGATACGGGCCAACATCGCTTCGTTGCTTTCAAACACGTCGTATACAACGTCTACATCGCAGAGTTCCTCAAAATTCGGCACCGTATCTTCAGCGATATAAGTAGACCAGTTGTAGATGCTAAGGGTCTTGCCCGCTAGACCTTCGGGGCAAGTCCAATCCTCCATCTCGTCGTCTTGGGCATTGGTCAACTGCGGTACTAATCCGACCAATAAGGCGAGAGCGATGAACAAAATAATACTTTTACGCATGGCGGTACTCCTTTAATAACTGAACGGCGCTTCTTAGCGATTGGTGCTGCGGCCTTGCAACAGCAGCGATAAACCAACCAACAGCGTTGAAGCAAGAATCATGATGGTAGAAATGGCGTTGATTTCAGGCGTAACCGTAAGCTTCAACAACCCATAGACGAAGACCGTCAAAGTTGTTGTCCCAACACCTGATGTAAAGAATGTAACAACAAAATCATCAAGCGACAAGGTAAAGGCCAACAATGCCCCGGCCAACACCCCCGGCAGAATTAAGGGGAAGGTCACTTTCCAAAACGTGCGCCACTCATTGGCCCCCAAATCGCGGGCGGCCTCCTCATAACGCGGGTTCATATCTGCCAAGCGTGCCTGCACCACAATCGCCACAAACGAGATATTGAAGGACACATGCCCCGCGATAATGGTGGCGTACCCAAAGGCCAGATGCAGACCCCATACCCGCTCCAAGTAATCAAAAATCACGTTGAAGAAGAGCAGCAGCGAGATACCTTGGGTGATTTCGGGAATGGAGACGGGCAGATACAACAAGCCATTCAAGATAGGCTTGCCAAAGAAGCGGCTCCGCACCAGACTCAACGCAATCATGGTGCCGAGTATGGTTGAGATGGCCGTTGCGGAGAGGCTGACAATCATCGAACTTTGCAGTGACTCAATCATCTCGGCGGTCGAGAAGCGGGCCTCTGACCCCACAATGTTGTTGAAGATATTTCCATACCATTGCGTCGTCACGCCGCCCCACCGATTGGTCGAGCGCGAGTCATTGAATGAGAACGCTACCAATATCACAATCGGCAACCACAGAAAGGCATAGCATACAATCGGGTTGAGCCACAACCCAATCTTGCCGATCCAGCGTATCGCCATATCACGCCGTATCCGCCAGATTTGGCTGAGTTGTAGGCTTTTCTGGATGGTGCTGATACCTTGGGAGATGCTATCAGTCACACGCTCAATCGGGCGCATCACGCTTGCCCTGATTTGGCTGAAGGTCGCTACCCATTTGTTTTGGGCTTCCATACCTGCCGCTACACGGCGTGGGGTACGGCTGCTACGTTCTACTACCAACATATAGACCAGCAGACCTGCCGCCACAATGCCCATCAACGCAATCGACGTTGCTGCCCCTCTCGGCCAATGTCCTGTTCCCCTGAAATTGCGCTGGATGAGATTACCAATCATCAAGCCGTCACGTCCCCCCAGCAGGTCAGGTGTCACAAAAGCCCCTACTGCGGGAATGAACACCAAAATACACCCCGCCACCACGCCGGGGAGGGTAAGGGGAAAGACCACCCTCCAGAAGGCCGACCAGTCATTAGCCCCAAGGTCATGGGCGGCCTCCACTAAGCGAAAATCGAAGCGCTCCACTGAGGCATAAATCGGCAAGACCATGAACGGCAAGAAACCGTAGACCATCCCGATTGTGACGGCCCGTTCCGTAAAGATAATCTCTAGCGGCTTGCCAATTACGCCTATATCTAGCAGGACGGTGTTAATCAGGCCTTCATTCCCCAGCAGCACCCGCCACGCATAGGTGCGTATCAAAAAATTTGTCCAGAACGGCAAGATGACCATGAACAGGCTAATCTGCCGCATCCGCACACTCTTGCGCGTGCTGATGAAAAAGGCCAGCGGATAGCCTAGCGCCAAGCAAATGCCTGTTGTATAGCCCGCGATGTACAATGAGCGTTCTAGAATCGGCTTATAGGTATCATCCACATAGGTATAGTTCTCGGTTGTCCACTCTTGGACAATGCCCCCCCGTCGTCCGCGCTCCATAAAGCTGACGGCTACCACAATCACCAGTGGGGCCACGAAAAAGACAAGCAACCACAGCGTAGCGGGGATTGCCAGCCAGCTACCCTTGGGGCGAATTAGGGGTTTGTTGTTCATTGTTGGCGTCGATGTCGTCATGGTGTCTAGCTTCCTTCGTAATAGGGCGCAATCGCCGTCAGTGCATGGTCAAGAATGTCCAGCCCCTCTTGAATCTGGCGCTCGTTAATCACCAAGGGCGGGGTGCAGAAAATCCAGTCCCATTTGACAAAGGTACTCATACCCAACTCACGCAAGGTCTTGGCGACAATCTGCATCGGCTCCGAGGCGGGTTTATTCCAGCCACTTAGCGGCTCACGGGTCTCGCGGTTCTTAACCAACTCAATCACCTGATGCAGACCCACCCCGCGTATCTCGCCAATCACCGGATGCTTATCCGCCAACGCCTGCAAGCCTGCGCTGAGGACTTCGCCCATCTGGGCCGCGTTTTCAATCAAGTTCTCTTGACGATAGACCTCGATATTGGCAATGCCCGCCGCACAACTCAGGGCATGGGCGCTATAAGTCAGGCCTGCCCACAGCACATGGTCATCGAAGTAGCTTGCCAATTTCTCACTGACCACCGCCGCCCCTAGTGGCACATAACCACTGGTCAGGCCCTTAGCAATGGTCATGATGTCGGGCTTCACATAGGGATAGTGGTCAATGCCGAACCACTTGCCTGTGCGCCCAAAGCCACTCATCACCTCATCAATAATCAATAGGATGTCGTAAGTCTCGCAGATTTCCTGTACCCGTTGCCAGAAGACTGGCCCGCCTTGGATAATGCCACTGGTGCCGCTATAGCCCTCCAGCAACAACGCCGCCACATTCTCCGGCCCTTCAAATAGCACCGTCTGCTCAATCAAGTCGGCAACAATCAAATCGCCTTCCGCTTGGCTGCGGTCTCGATAAATCGGGCTGCGATAGGGGTAGGGGTCATGCACATGCACCACCCAAGGCACGCCCGGCTCATTCGCCAAGCGACGTGGGTCACCCCCTGCCATCATCGAGCCAAAGGTGGCTCCATGATAGGAGCGATAGCGCGAGAGGATTTTCTGCCGTCCGGTTGCCATCCGCGCAATCTTCATGGCGTTCTCAACAGCCTCGGCCCCGCTACAGGTAAACAGGCTCTTGCTCAAATCATGGGGTGTGACTTCCTTGAGCAGTTCGCCCAATCTGGCACGCGGTTCGGTGCCAATTCCGGGGAAGGCATAGCAGACCTTGGCGGCTTGCTCCTGAATGGCCTTGACCACATGCGGGTGTCCATGCCCGACATTGACATTGACCAATTGCGACGACCAATCAAGATAGCGTTTACCATCGGCATCCCAGAAATAGACGCCCTCGGCCCGTGCCATCGTGATGGGGTTCCAAGCGTTTTGGGCCGTCCAACTGGCTAAGGTATAGGTTTTATTTAACGCGGCAAGTTCCGCATGGCTCAACATAAATGCGCTCCTTCAATAAATCATTCCGTAAAATCGGGATTATCCCAGACGAGCAAGGTCGCCCAGTTATCCGAGGCTTCGTCATCAATGTAGTTTGGTATTAGGCCCCGTACCGTAAAGCCGTTCTTCAATTGAAAGCTGAGGGTTTTATCAAATAACTCGCCTGCCACCACGCGCTCCACATAGTCCTGCACACGCATGGCGTGCTTGTGTTGAGCAAAGCCGGGCAGCAGACCTCCCCCCACAAAGCCCCGCCGATTAATGCGCTTAATCAGGTCTTTGCGGACATCGTAGAGCATCCGCCCAATGCCTTGCCCGCGATAATCGGGATGCACGCTAATATCGGCCCCGTAGTACCATTGCCCAGCGGGATTATGGGTGGTGTAGTAGCCATTATCAATCATTTCAAGGAAGGTATGGTTGGGGTGTTCAAAGTCAAAATCGACCAAGAATCCCGACCCTAGCCCGACCACGCGCTCCCCATCCAGCGCCACAAATTCGCCTTCGGGGTAGATGCGGCAATGGCTCATAAAATGTTCGGCAGTCATTAACTCTTGCTCGCCCAAGTGCGGGAAACAGTCGCGTTGGAGTTGCTCCAGTGCCGCGCAATACTTCGGCTCCACATTCACAATCTGAATCACAGCACGAACCTTTCATACTCGCCCTCAGTCGGCTTGCCCCAGATGGCCCAAAAATCACCCGTCGCGGGACGCATAATCGCCGCCCCGCAGGTCTCGACATGCAAAGGCGGTTTCGGGCTAAGGCAGATGGTTGTCTCTTCGCGGGTCAAATCCATGAGGTGCTGTTCGGTGATAGGCCGCTGCGTCAGCAGTTCATGGGCCTTGTTAAAGCGATTCTGTGAACTTTGCAGAGATTCCAGCGGGCGCTCACGTTCAATCGGGCGGTTGCTGTCATAAACACAATGGTTGGTGTGGACAATACTCTGCCCATCCAACGCCTCGACATGCTGACGGGTCGCCATCGCCTCCACATTGTAGCCGCGCCCGTGCTTATCCAGCAGCACATAGTTATGCGCTCCAGCTAACTTGGCTTCTGTGATACAGGCCAGCGCCGCCTCAAGTGTCTCTTGGGCGAGGATTTTACGCACCACGAAAGGCCATGTCACCCCAACCTGCCCATCCCCACCCATGATGTTGTTGATGCCAACCGCAATGCCAGCCTTGTTCATGCCAATCATGCCGACACAGCCCGTTGTGCTAAACGACAAGAACGGGATACCATGCGCGGGCTGCCCCTCTATCAAAATGACATAGGGCGTGGCGGTGGCGTGCATGTCCCATGTTTGCCCAAAGAAGCCATAGCCCTCGGCGGTCGCGCTGGCGGGGACAAGAAACGCCGTGCAGTCATCAATGGGGTGGGTGATAGTGGGATTCTTCTGCCCCGCGCTATAGACCACATCCACAAAATCGGTAAAGCCGTTCATGATGACCAATTCGGCTAATCCAAGGCCAGTTGCGTCGGCCATCCCTTGTAATTCATCAACCAGTTCAGGGGCGTAGTGTCGATGCTCATCTAAACACGCTTCTCCCAAGGCCAGCACCTCCGCCCGTGAGAGGGTCGCGCCTGTCCAGTTGGGGTCGCTGCTGAGATGCACACGCTCCTCGGTGAAGTGATGAATGGCGTCTCGATAGGCGAGGCCATGCTGATAGCCGAAATCATAGGGCGTGCCAGTCAGTTTCAGGACGTTTAGTTTTGGCATAATGGAGCCTTTCTAATGGGCTAGGATGCGAGCGTTTTCGTTTTCCCAATACACACAAATGGGGTCACCCGCTTTATAGATGGTGTCGTGGCGCTGTCCGAAGTTTTGCACCCGTGCCACCACCTCAACGTTTTCCCCAAGGGCAATCTGGTAGCGGGTATCGGTGCCGATATAAAAAACTTGGTTCACCACCCCATCCAGCAGGGTCATATTCGGTTCTTTGCGGAGGTTGGCCTTGAACTCGTCGGCACTCAAGCTGAAGCCTTCACTCAAGCGCACGGCTCCGGTCGCGCCGAAAACGCCGATTTTCTCAGGACGGATTGCCACCGTGACCGTATCGCCAATCTCAGCCGTGACCTCACCCAACACCGCATCCAGCGTAGCTCCTTCGACCAGCACCCTGCCATAGGGGGTGCCGAGGCTATGCAGGCTACCTTCCACAAAATTGGTCTCTCCGATGAAATCCGCTACAAAGCGGGTGGTCGGCTTTTCATAGATAGTTTCGGGTGAACCAACCTGCAACAACTCGCCCTTGTTCATAACCGCAATGCGGTCAGCCATTGTCATGGCCTCTTCTTGGTCGTGTGTCACATAAACAAAGGTAATGCCCAGTTGCTGTTGCATGGCCTTGAGTTCAAATTGCATGGCCTTACGGAGCTTGAGGTCAAGCGCCCCCAACGGCTCATCTAGTAGCAGCACCGATGGTTTTTTGACGAGGGCACGCGCCAAGGCCACCCGTTGCTGCATCCCGCCGGAGAGTTGACGCGGTTTGCGAAAGGCCGCTTGGGGGAGTTGCACCAATTCGAGCGCCTCCATTGCCCGTTCCCGTGCCGTTGCCTTGGAGACATTTTCCATTTGCAGGCCGAACATCACATTTTGCAACACGGTCATGTGGGGGAAGAGTGCATAGTCTTGGAAGACGGTGTTAACTGGACGGTGAAAGGGTGGGATATAGCGCACCGACTTGCCATTAATGCGAATGTCGCCCGATGTCGCTTCTTCAAAGCCTGCAATCATCCGTAGCGTGGTGGTCTTGCCGCATCCACTCGGCCCCAACAGCGCAAAAAATTCCCCATCATAGATTTGCAGGGAGACATCATCTACTGCGCGGGCTTGGTCGCTACGTCCCGAACTAAATTCCTTAATCACATTCTGGAGTTCAACAGCAATCGGTTTCATAAAGTTTCCCCCAAATAACGCGGTCTAGGTTAAATTTTTCGACATATACTAAAAAGCACACACAAACGAAAGTGGCACGGAATGAATATCAAAATTATAAACACAAAAGCCGAACATGCTAAAGGCATTTATGATTTGGTGCGTTTAGCCTATCGTGACACCCTAGATGTGGTCTATGGAGAAGAGGGTATCACTGATGATGCAGTTTTGCAGCAAATTGCCCGCTTCCCCGAAGGCCAATTTGTCGCAATTACCCAAGATGACCCGCCGCTGGTGGTTGCTATGGCTGCTACCATGATGGTCAGCCGTCCCCCCACTGCGCCACCCCTCACATGGCTGGAGGCGATGGGCGGCACAGGCATCACCAAGCATGACCCCAACGGGCAGTGGCTCTACGGGGTGGAGATGGCGGTCTTGCCAGACTACCGACGGCATGGCATCGGCACTGCCCTCTATCAAAAACGCTTTGAGTTGGTCAAGCGTCTTAACCTGCGCGGCTGGTATGCGGGCGGCTCATTGATGGGCTATCATCGCTTTGAAGGTCAATTAAGTGTGGCGGAATATGCCGAGAAGGTTATTAGCGGTGAACTCATTGACCCTACCGTGACCATGCAGATGCATCGCGGTTTTAAGCCCATCTGCTTTATTCCCGACTACCTGCCCGATGAACCCGACGCAGGCAATGGGGCCGTGTTGATTGTTTGGGAAAATCCCGATTACCGCGAATAAACGCTTTAGGTTATTCTCTTAGAAAACACAAAAGAGGTTATTGAATCATGACACTTGATGCGTTATCCCCCGTGTGGACGCACCTCACCCACATCCAGCCCCAGCGCGGCGAAGGGGCCTATCTTTATGACGCCGACGGCACGCGCTATCTCGATTTTACCTGTGGCATTGGGGTCACCAACACGGGCCACTGTCACCCCAAAGTTGTGCAGGCCATCCAAGGCCAAGCGGGGCAATTGCTGTTCGGGCAAATGAATATTGTCATTCCACCCACCACCGTCGCCCTTGCCAACGCCTTGCGCGAAGTCATGCCCTCACCGATTGATACCTTTTTCTTCTCCAACAGTGGAGCCGAGGCTACCGAAGCTGCTGTTAAACTGGCTCGTCATGCTACCAAGAAAACCAATATCATCGTTTTTCAGGGTAGCTTTCATGGTCGCACCGCCCAAACAATGGCAATGACGACCTCCAAGACTATCTACCGCCATGCTTACCAACCCCTGCCCGCGGGAATCTTTGTGGCACCCTTCCCCTATAGCTATTTCTACGGCTGGGATGAGGCGCAGACCATCGCTTTTTGTATGCAGCAGCTTGAATTGTTGCTCAAGAGCCAAACCCCGCCCGATGAGACCGCCGCTATTATCATTGAACCTGTTTTGGGGGAGGGGGGCTATGTGCCTGCTCCTGTCGCCTTTTTGCAGCAACTCCGCGAGTTTTGCACCGAACATGGCATTTTGTTTGTAGCGGATGAGGTGCAGTCCGGCTTTGGGCGCACAGGCAAGATGTTCTGTTTTGAACATGCAGGCATTGTGCCTGATATTGTCATCATGGCGAAGGGCCTCGGTAGTGGTCTACCTATCTCCGGCATTGCTGCCAGCCGTGAATTGATGGAGCGCTGGAAGGCTGGTTCGCATGGCGGCACCTACGGTGGGGGGAGTGCTATCACGGCAGCGGCGGCTCTTGCTACTGTGCGCGTTATGCAAGAGGAGCGCTTGCCGGATAACGCCGCCAAGATGGGCGCGATTCTCATGGCTCGCCTGCGTGAACTCCAGTCCACCCATCCCTGCCTTGGTGATGTGCGCGGGCGCGGTCTGATGATTGGCGTAGAGTTCACGGGGGCTGATGGCAAACCCGACAAAGCCACTGCCAAGGCCGTGCTGAATGCCTGTATTGAGCGCCATTTGCTGCTATTGGGCTGTGGTAGCTACGAGAACGTCATCCGCTGGATACCACCGTTGATTATCAATGAGGGCCATATCGATGAGGCCCTTGCTATCTTCCGCGTTGCATTAGAGGCGGTGGGCTAGTCATGGAACGCTTACGGGTTGCCTTGGTACAGGTCGCATGGGAAGGAGAACGCGCCGCCCTGCAAGCGACCTACGATGCGCTTGTCCACTCCGCTGCTGACCAAGGCGCGAGTCTGGTGTGCTTGCCGGAGTTTTCGCTGTCGCCTTATTTTGCCAGTTCGCTTGACCCTAGTGGTTTTCAGTGGGCCGAACCGTTGCGAGGTGGCCCCTCCGATGCTTTTTTGGGTCAATTAGCCCGCACTTATAACGTGACACTGGTTGGGAGCCTCTTTGAACGCGCCGAGGATGGGCGCTACTTTGACACCGCCACCATCCACAACCCCCAAGGCCAGTTGATTCACGCCACCCGCAAAATCCATATCCCGTCGGGCGAGGGCTACCATGAAGACCACTTTTTCGAGGGCGACTCTGCCTATCCGGTTCATGACCTCGGCTCAGTCAAAATCGCCACCCCGACTTGCTATGACCAGTGGTTTCCTGAGTTAGCCCGCATCTATGCTCTGAATGGGGCCGAGTTCATCTTTTACCCCACTGCTATCGGCTCCGAACCCGAAGACCCCGACTTCGACTCGCAGCCAGCATGGGAGGCTGTTATGCGCGGACATGCCATCGCTAATGGGGTGTTTGTGGCGGCGGCTAACCGTGTTGGTCAAGAGGCCGTGCGCTTCTATGGCAGCAGCTTTATCTGTGACCCCACCGGTAAGGTATTGGCGCAAGCAGGCCGTGATACCACTGAGGTCATTATCGCCGACCTTGACCCCGCCGCTATGACTCATTGGCGCTCACTCTTTCCCTTATTGCATCAACGCCGCCCCGCTACTTATGGGCGCATTTTAGACCCTTACGACCAAGAACCGCCGCATCGTTGGCGGGACATTTTGAAAAAGGATTGATACCTATGGGAACCATTAACTTAGTCACTGAAATTCCCGGCCCCAAGAGCCTTGCATGGGTGGCACGCCGTGAGGCCGCCACTGCTCGTGGAGCCGCCAAACTAACCCAATTGACTGTTGATCACGCCGAAGGTGCCGCTGTTGTTGATGTCGATGGCAACACACTGCTCGATTTTGCGGGTGGCATTGGCGTTTTGGCGGTGGGGCATCGTCCGCCTGCGGTGGTCGAAGCGCTCAAAGCACAGGCCGAAAAGCTCATCCACCTCTGCGCCATTGTTGGCACCTATGAACCCTTTGTCGAAGTGGCGGAACTGCTCAATGCCATCGCACCGGGTGATTTTCCCAAGAAGACCGTGCTGCTCAATAGTGGGGCAGAAGCGGTTGAGACCGCCGTTAAAATCGCCCGCAGCCACACCGGACGCCCCGGTATCATCGTTTTTGAAGGGGCCTATCATGGTCGCACCAATATGACCCTTTCCATGACCAGCAAATTTGCCCTCTTCAAGAAAGGCTTTGGCCCCTTCGCCTCTGAAGTCTATCGCCTGCCCTTCCCCAATGTCTACCGTCGCCCGCATGGCCTCAGCGATGAGGAATTTGTCGAGTATGCTATTCAGCAACTCAATACCGCGTTGGTGGCTCAAGTAGACCCCTCCAACGTGGCTGCTATTGTCATTGAACCCGTGCAGGGTGAGGGCGGTTTTATTCCTACCCCGCCACGCTTCATGCAGCGCCTACGCGAAATCTGTGACCAGCACGGTATCCTCTTGGTAGCCGATGAAATCCAAAGTGGCATGGGGCGCACAGGCAAGATGTTCGCCATTGAGCATTACGACGTGGTGCCCGACCTTATCACCATCGCCAAATCGGTGGCGGCAGGTATGCCCCTCGCGGCGGTCACGGGACGCGCTGAAGTCATGGACGCCCCGCACCCCGGTGGCTTAGGCGGCACCTACAGCGGCAACCCCTTGGCCTGTGTCGCAGGTGTCGAGGCCATCAAGATGATTCGCCAACCTGAATTTTTGCAACGGGCTGCTGTCGTTGGGCAACGGATGCGGAGCCATCTCCAAGACCTGCAAACCCAATTCCCATTGATTGGGCATGTGCGCGGCCTCGGCCCCATGCTGGCGATTGAGTTAGTGACTGACCACGATACACGCGAACCCGCCGCTACCCAGACCAGCCAAGTCACGGTCGAGACCCTTAAGCGCGGCCTGATTACCATCCGTGCGGGCCTGTATAGCAACTGTGTGCGCTTCCTGCCGCCCCTCAACATCACCAACGACCAAATTGACGAAGGCATGGCTGTCCTTGCTGAGGCCCTCAAGGTGGTGCAAGCATGAGCTATGTGTTTAAGCAACTTATCAATGGCGCATGGGTGGAGGCCAACAACGGCGGCACATGGGATTTAATCAACCCTGCCACCGAGCAGGTCATCGAGCAACTGCCCTTTGGCGATGGCTCCGACGCCGAGGCCGCTCTCGATGCCGCCGCGACCGCCTTCAAAACGTGGTCACGCCTGACCCCCTATAAACGCGCCGATGTCTTGATGAAAGCCGCCGATTGGGTCTTGGCCCATGCCGAGGATTGTGCCCGTATCAGCACCGAGGAGTCTGGCAAGCCCTACGGTGAAGCCCTTGCCGAGTGGCGCAGCGCCGCTAATTATCTGGTATGGAACGCTGAGGAGGGTAAACGCGCCTATGGTCACACCATCCCGTCGCGCACATCCACCCGCCGCATCAGCGTCCACAAAGAACCCCTTGGCGTCGTCGGCACCATTACGGCGTGGAACTTCCCCATTTATAATGTGGTGCGGGCATGGGCTGCGGCGCTGGCAGCGGGTTGCACCGTCGTGGGGCGTCCCTCCGAATACACTCCGCGCTCGGCGATGCTGCTTGCTCAAGCCTTGCATGAAGCGGGCGCTCCGTCGGGTGTCATCAATCTGGTCAATGGCGACCCCGCCGCCATGGGCCAAGCTATGCTTAACGACCCACGCTGTCGCAAGATTAGCTTCACAGGCAGCACCCGCGTCGGCAAGCTCTTGATGGATGGGGCCTCGCGCACTGTGACCCGCCTCGCGCTGGAGATGGGCGGTAATGCCCCCGTCTTGGTCTTCCCCGATGTCAAAGATGTCCGCCGCGCCGTCCAAGAATCCATCGCGTGGAAGTATCGCAACTGTGGGCAGGTCTGCGTTTCACCCCAGCGCTTTTATGTCCATAGCCAAATCGTCGAGGAGTTTATCGACCACGCCGCGACCCTTGCTCAAAAAGTTGTGGTCGGTAATGGCATGGATAAGGGTGTCGAGGTCGGCCCGCTGATTAACGCCCGCCAGCGTGAGCGCGTAGAAGCCTTGGTCAATCAAGCAGTGGGGCAGGGTGCCACGCTCTTGGCTGGCGGTGCCCGTCCCCTTGACCTGCCACACGGCTACTTTTATCAGCCCACCGTCTTGACCGATGTCCAGCCCGACATGGCAATCTACAACGAGGAAATCTTCGGCCCCGTACTGCCCATCATCCCCTTCAGCGATACCGATGAAGCGCTGGCGTGGGCCAACAACACCGAATATGGCCTCGCCGCCTTTGTCCTAACCAACGACCTCAACACCGCTTTGAAGGTCTCGGAAGGGCTAGAGTATGGCATGGTGAGCATCAACGACTGGTTGCCGGCCACCCCCGAAGCACCCTTTGGCGGCTATAAGCAAAGCGGCGTCGGGCGCGAATGTGGTCTTGAGGGCCTAGAGGAATATCAAGAGACCAAGACGGTGTACATTGGCAACGTGGTCTAGCACCCCCCGTGATGATGGCTTCCGTATGCCCGCCGAATGGGAACCCCATGCGGGCTGCTGGATGCTGTGGCCGGAACGTCCCGACACATGGCGTGATAATGCCGTGCCTGCTCAGATGGCTTTTGCTCGTGTAGCAGAAGCCATCGCCCGCTTTGAACCTGTTACCGTCGGTGTCAGTCCATCCCATCTGGATAGCGCTCGTCAACTCCTGCCCACCTCCATCCGCGTGGTGACCATCCCCCACGATGACGCATGGCTGCGCGATTGTGGCCCGACTTTTGTGGTCAATGCGGCGGGGGAGGTGCGCGGAGTTGATTGGGGCTTCAACGCATGGGGTGGCCTCTATAGCGATTGGCGTCAAGATGAGCAGGTCGCTGCCACCATCTTAGACATGACCGCCACCGACCGCTACCGCGCTGATTTTGTCCTCGAAGGGGGTTCGATTCATGTCGATGGGCAAGGCACACTATTGACTACCACCGAATGCCTGCTCAATCCCAACCGCAACCCGCATCTGAGCCAAGCCCAGCTTGAGGAGCGCCTGATGGCCTATTGCAACGTGCAGAAGGTCATCTGGCTGGGGCCGGGCGTCTATCAAGATGAGACCAGCGGCCATGTTGATAACCTGTGCTGCTTTGTCCGCCCCAGTGTGGTGGTCGTGACATGGACAGACGACCCCTTCGACCCCCAATATCCCATCTCACTTGCTGCCTATGAGCAACTCTGCAATGCCACCGATGCCCAAGGCCGCCGCTTAGAAGTCCATAAGCTGCACCAGCCGGGGCCACTCACCTTGACCGCCGCCGAGAGCGCTGGCATTCGACCTGCTGCGGGTACCCTGCCGCGCTTGGCTGGCACCCGTTTGGCGGCCTCCTATGTCAATTTCTATATCGCCAACGGGGGTGTGCTGGTGCCGACCTTCGATGACCCCTACGATGCAGCGGCCCTTGCCACCCTCCAAGCTTTATTCCCAGAGCGCGAAGTGGTGGGCGTGTCGGGGCGCGAGATTTTGCTGGGTGGCGGTAATATCCATTGTATTACTCAGCAACAACATGGGGGGTAATTAATTAAGAGATTAACAAGCGCTTGTGGGTTTAAATTTGAAGAGATATACTTGTTATAAATTGGTAAGGAAAACTAAAATATGAAAAGCGGTTTTCTAGGCTGATGAATGTAGGAGTAATATTATGATAAATACACGTAAACCGGATTTGTATGATAAATTGAAACAAGGGCCTTCTTTCCTTTTTCTTGGTCAAAAATATTTGGAAATTGAAACTGGGATAGATCCTTTTCTAGCTGAAATAGTTCGTAAATATGGTCAGGGAAAATCTTCCGGTGGATACAACCGCATTCTGGACAATGAAACTACAGTCTCCACACAAAGCATGGAAAGCGCTCTTGCATGGATGCAGAATAAATGCAAGACCTTTTCTGTTCCGATTTGGTTGGAAACTGTCGGATCTGTTGGATGGAACGGCGTTTATACTTCTGCAATCGACACAATTTGGATGCGGGCATTTAGTTCTTCATGGAGAGAACTTGAACCAATATACACTGAAGAGAAAGATCCAATAGATGCTCGTAGTCGGTCTAGATTACACTGTACTCATCTTTTTGGGTCTGTAGATCAAACCAGTTTAGACCGTCGCTCTCCTTTGAAACGTGTTGATCTAAATAAACGTCGTCAAGTTGCAATTGCACTTGCCCGTAGATTGCCACGTTTAGTTACCCCATTTGGCGTTCTAGTGATTGAAGGCTATTCAATTAATGAGTGTAGTGAACCCCTGAGATTGGACATGAGGTTAAAGTAACATAGTCCATAAGTGGAAAGGTTCACATGAAGAAGAAACGGAAATTTACACCGGGATTCAAAAGCCAAGTCGTCCTGCAATTGTTGTCGGGCGAGAAAAGTATGGCAGAGCTATGCCGTGAGCATCAACTGACCTCTCAGATGGTTGGTAACTGGAAACAACAATTTCTGGCAGCTGCACCGCAGGCATTCGAGAAAGGCGGCGAGAGCAGTGGGGAGCAAGAGCGGATCGCCGAACTGGAACGCATGATCGGGAGGCTGACGATGGAGCTAGAGATTGCAAAAAAAGCATCGAGCTTGCTGAATGGGACACGCGAGAGAAACGGGAAATAGCCATGCACTTGAAGGACGAGTATCCCGTGAGCACGATCTGTGCGGTGCTGGATTTGCCGCGTAGCAGCTTCTACCATCAAGGAGTTGAGCTGGATGACAGCGCGTTGCGCGTGGTCGTTCAAGACCTCGCCGCCCAGTACCCGACCTATGGCTATCGGCGTATCACCGTTTTGCTCCAACGGACGGGGTGGACGGTCAATCATAAGCGCATTCGGCGTATGATGGCTCAAATGGGCTTACAACGCCCCCAGAAACGCCGCAAAACGCGCACCACGAACAGTCGGCACGATTTTGGACGCTATCCGAACCTAGTCAAAGACCTTGCTGCCGCTCATCCTGAACACCTCTGGGTCGCGGATATCACCTATGTACGGTTGCACCGTGAGTTTGTGTATTTAGCGGTCATTATGGATGTGTTCACGCGGGCGGTACGTGGCTGGCATCTCAGCCGATCACTGGATCGCACGCTCACCCTCACCGCCCTGCAACGCGCACTCCTAGAGCGTGTCCCAGACATCCACCATAGTGACCAAGGCTGGCAGTACGCCTGCGATGATTACACCGATTTGTTGCAGCACCATCACATTCAAATCAGTATGGCGGCAGTGGGCAAGCCCGAAGAAAACGGCTTTGCCGAACGCCTCATGCGAACCATCCGGGAGGAGGAGATTGATTTATCCGAATACGAGGATTTTCATCATGCTTATCGGTCTATCGGGCGTTTCCTAGAAGATGTCTATACCCATAAACGCATTCATTCTGCCTTGGGGTATCTCGCTCCTAGCGAATTTGAGGCACAATGGGTAGCACCGTTATCTTAACTGACGCTAAAATATGTCAGTGTATTTTTGTGTCCAATTTTTTGGGTTCACTACAGAGGATTGGTTACAGATTGATGACTTTGCTGGAATATTAGATGAATTTTCGTCTGGGCAAGTTTATATGTTTCATTCCAGTAAAGATATTATGAATAATCCTAATATCGAATATTTAGTAAATCAAGAAAAATTAATATTGTATTCACAGTCTCTTGTAAGTTTTCTTAAACAGGGAGAGGATTTTGTTCAACTTGCTGAAGAACATCGGGATGAAGTCTATGGTCATAGAGTTAATGTCGCTTCACGAGCTGTTTCCGTTCCCTTATCACTTAGAAACCAAGTATCTCGTTCAGCGATAATTATTGATGAATCAACTTTCTCTGCTTTTAGTGTACTATCCGATGATTCTCTTTATTCGGAGTTTCGGAATTTTCTAGCACGCTCTAGTGAGCGACCTGTATGGTCTGGGTATCCAAGAGGTTTTGCGTTCCAACGCGATTTTGAGAAAGAATTAGAAGAGAAAGTAAAAAGTAGTCTTACGCAGAAACAACTTGAAGAAGAACCAATTATCTTGCATGGTCAATCGGGTATTGGAAAAACTATAGCATTAGCATCTTTAATATTTAAAATGCAGCAGCAATTTAGGCAATATCCAATTTTATTTATTGAGCGGCGTCCAATAAAACCTAACTATCATGATATAGCTGCCTTTGTCACTTGGGCTGAACAGCAGGGAGCTTCTGCTTCCCTTATTGTATGGGATGGAATGTTAAACTACGATCAATATCTCGATTTGGTATTGTATCTAACAGGACATGGACAAAAAATTACATTAGTGGGTAGCTCATACAGACAACATAAGGGACATACGACAAAATTGAAGTCAGGTAAAAGGAGTATGCCGCATGACAGCCATTGGGTTGAGGCTGAAGCTATACTCACATCCCAAGAAAAGATGCGCTTTGAGAAGTGGATAACTCAATTTGTGCCAAATATTAGTGGTATAAAACCATTATTAGATCAATATGGCGCGAATTTCTTTGTCGCCTTATATCGACTTCTTCCCTCTAGTCGATCCAAACTAATGGAAGGAATCAACCTCGAAACTATATACACTGAAGAGCAAATCAAGCAGATAGCAGAAGAGATAGTAACATCCCAAGGATATGAAGTCTTTACTAGCCCATTAGCTTATGCACTCTTAAACGCAGGACTTGTTGATTCCATGTCTGTTTTTTCTACAGACAAGTCCGAGATAGCAGGTGAATTCCTTGATCAGGTGCAGCGTCTTATCGGTTTGATAATGGTACCCGGTCGCTTTGGTCTGCGTACACCAATTGATTTGCTACTTAGAGCATTACGCAATGAAACACAGGTTGATTTAGTTGATTTGCTTGAGAAAGTCGATTTATTCACTTGGTCAACGGATGAAATTGGAAACATTTCAGTCGGACCTCGGCATGCTTTAGAAGCCGAATTAGTTGCGAAAATAAGGTTAGGTGGTCCTCAATATGAGATTGATTTTATATCTCATCTTGTCAAAAACATCATTGTAAATGATATGGAGATTCAGTTTGTACTAGATTTAATTCGTAAGATCAATCCTCCAGATGAGGATCCGACTTGGAACCCTTATGGACCTTATCTTTTACGTTTGGCAGATGCACTTGCATATCTACGTGAACAGCGTAGTATATTTAACCCTAGACTAATGCTACAAGAGACTAATCTATTACGCGAGGCTGCAAAAATTTCATCAGACAATACTGAGTTAACGCCCCAAAATTTATTGGAGAGAGCAGAGAATGTTGTAAATAATGCACTTGACTTTGCTGATCGTGAGAATTCATCGAATCAGGATTTGCGATCACAGCTCCTAGTTGAGCTTGCCGCTACACTAGGTGCAAAAGCAAAACAGCTTTATTCTCTCGACGCTAATTTTGCTACTCAACTCTATTTTTACTTGAAACAACGTCTATTTGAAGCACAGGCAGCGAGCAGAGATAACTTCTATCCGTTAGATGTCTTTTTTTGGACGACACAAGATCTAATTAAGGCAAGCGCAGTAGATCTGACAATAAAGTTGGATGCACAAGCTGAAATATATAACGTATTCGAAATGGCGCAACTAGAAGAAACATTTGCAAATCAAGAGCGTGTAGTGAACCCCTGAGATTGGACATGAGGTTAAAGTAACATAGTCCATAAGTGGAAAGGTTCACATGAAGAAGAAACGGAAATTTACACCGGGATTCAAAAGCCAAGTCGTCCTGCAATTGTTGTCGGGCGAGAAAAGTATGGCAGAGCTATGCCGTGAGCATCAACTGACCTCTCAGATGGTTGGTAACTGGAAACAACAATTTCTGGCAGCTGCACCGCAGGCATTCGAGAAAGGCGGCGAGAGCAGTGGGGAGCAAGAGCGGATCGCCGAACTGGAACGCATGATCGGGAGGCTGACGATGGAGCTAGAGATTGCAAAAAAAGCATCGAGCTTGCTGAATGGGACACGCGAGAGAAACGGGAAATAGCCATGCACTTGAAGGACGAGTATCCCGTGAGCACGATCTGTGCGGTGCTGGATTTGCCGCGTAGCAGCTTCTACCATCAAGGAGTTGAGCTGGATGACAGCGCGTTGCGCGTGGTCGTTCAAGACCTCGCCGCCCAGTACCCGACCTATGGCTATCGGCGTATCACCGTTTTGCTCCAACGGACGGGGTGGACGGTCAATCATAAGCGCATTCGGCGTATGATGGCTCAAATGGGCTTACAACGCCCCCAGAAACGCCGCAAAACGCGCACCACGAACAGTCGGCACGATTTTGGACGCTATCCGAACCTAGTCAAAGACCTTGCTGCCGCTCATCCTGAACACCTCTGGGTCGCGGATATCACCTATGTACGGTTGCACCGTGAGTTTGTGTATTTAGCGGTCATTATGGATGTGTTCACGCGGGCGGTACGTGGCTGGCATCTCAGCCGATCACTGGATCGCACGCTCACCCTCACCGCCCTGCAACGCGCACTCCTAGAGCGTGTCCCAGACATCCACCATAGTGACCAAGGCTGGCAGTACGCCTGCGATGATTACACCGATTTGTTGCAGCACCATCACATTCAAATCAGTATGGCGGCAGTGGGCAAGCCCGAAGAAAACGGCTTTGCCGAACGCCTCATGCGAACCATCCGGGAGGAGGAGATTGATTTATCCGAATACGAGGATTTTCATCATGCTTATCGGTCTATCGGGCGTTTCCTAGAAGATGTCTATACCCATAAACGCATTCATTCTGCCTTGGGGTATCTCGCTCCTAGCGAATTTGAGGCACAATGGGTAGCACCGTTATCTTAACTGACGCTAAAATATGTCAGTGTATTTTTGTGTCCAATTTTTTGGGTTCACTACAGCGATTTCAAGAAAGGCGTCAGCAACTTGGGCAATTACTTCAGAATGAGAAAATGTCCAATGCCGCTTTCTTGGAACTTGAGAGACAAGGATCGACCGCAGGTTATGTGTTGCGTGCTATTCAAATAGGTGGCGAAGTACCTCGAGATCGTATTCCGAGCGATAGTGAACTGAAAAAAGCGCATGATGCCACTCTATTCCTAGAAGGTTCTCGAAAGAAAATTAAAGCTGATGGACGTGCAATGCAGTTATTGCTCCGATATTGGTGGCTATCAAAATCCAAAAGAGTGATTTTTTGGGACGAGAGACAATCTGTTCCGTTTGATTTGAATGATTGGAAATATTGTCTAGAAATACTTACAAATATCCTCCAGACCGAAGAAGTATATCGTGCTCCGATAGTTAAGTATCTCTTGGCAGTTACTTTTTTTCATCTCAACATGTTCGATAATGCGGATACCTTATTCAATGAACTTCGACGCGATACACCCATACGTGGTCGTAGAATAATTCTTAGAAGTTATTTGATGAGTAATCCTGATGGAACCCCACGAAAATTCGCAGGCACAGTTGAATGGGTTGATGCAAAAAATAATAGAGGTGAAATATATATACCTGATATCCGGAGAAAAATCTTGTTTATACCTTCCGATTTCCGCCGACCAGATATAATGCGAGGCTCGGCATTAAACGATTTCCACATTGCATTCAATTTCTTAGGAGTTATAGCTGATCATCCAAATTATCTAGAATACTCGGGAGGAGGGCGTAGGTCATGATTTCAGCTGATCCTGCACAATTGATGAATGAGATTATTGATAGAATCCAGCAAATAAACCTTCTGACTATTCGAATTACACAGGGTGATAACTTTTTTTCGTCGCTTCCATCGTTACGGTTACCTCAATTTCAACACCCGGAACTAGGTATGCTAAAATTGGTATCTTGGTTGTATGCTTTTTATCAAGAGTTAGGTAAACCTAACATTGATTTTATCAAAGAACGTTTCGAATTATATCTTGGCGAAAATAACTCTCGCAAAAACCATGTGAAGACCGTTCTTCGTTTGAGGACACTTTTTCAGCATAACCTTGACCCTATGAGCCAAAGCGATAATTCTACACAAGAAATATGTGAATTGTGGTTTAAGGATGTTTGTGGTTCCTCATATCCAGAGGATGATCAGCAGTGGTCACTGTGTCTCGTAGGTTTGTTGCGAGATACAAAGAACTTTCTTGTTGATGTTCATAAATGTATACAAGCTATAGATGCTGATGAGGCTCGTGTTGAAATATTACGGCAATGGGCATTTCGGCGTAAGCAGTACCATCCTCAACACGAGTTTGACAGAGTTATCCAAATTGTTGCATCTGACCTAGGCAGAGATATTAACCCCAAAAAATTTAGTAATAGATATTTGTAGTGAACCCAAAAAATTGGACACAAAAATACACTGACATATTTTAGCGTCAGTTAAGATAACGGTGCTACCCATTGTGCCTCAAATTCGCTAGGAGCGAGATACCCCAAGGCAGAATGAATGCGTTTATGGGTATAGACATCTTCTAGGAAACGCCCGATAGACCGATAAGCATGATGAAAATCCTCGTATTCGGATAAATCAATCTCCTCCTCCCGGATGGTTCGCATGAGGCGTTCGGCAAAGCCGTTTTCTTCGGGCTTGCCCACTGCCGCCATACTGATTTGAATGTGATGGTGCTGCAACAAATCGGTGTAATCATCGCAGGCGTACTGCCAGCCTTGGTCACTATGGTGGATGTCTGGGACACGCTCTAGGAGTGCGCGTTGCAGGGCGGTGAGGGTGAGCGTGCGATCCAGTGATCGGCTGAGATGCCAGCCACGTACCGCCCGCGTGAACACATCCATAATGACCGCTAAATACACAAACTCACGGTGCAACCGTACATAGGTGATATCCGCGACCCAGAGGTGTTCAGGATGAGCGGCAGCAAGGTCTTTGACTAGGTTCGGATAGCGTCCAAAATCGTGCCGACTGTTCGTGGTGCGCGTTTTGCGGCGTTTCTGGGGGCGTTGTAAGCCCATTTGAGCCATCATACGCCGAATGCGCTTATGATTGACCGTCCACCCCGTCCGTTGGAGCAAAACGGTGATACGCCGATAGCCATAGGTCGGGTACTGGGCGGCGAGGTCTTGAACGACCACGCGCAACGCGCTGTCATCCAGCTCAACTCCTTGATGGTAGAAGCTGCTACGCGGCAAATCCAGCACCGCACAGATCGTGCTCACGGGATACTCGTCCTTCAAGTGCATGGCTATTTCCCGTTTCTCTCGCGTGTCCCATTCAGCAAGCTCGATGCTTTTTTTGCAATCTCTAGCTCCATCGTCAGCCTCCCGATCATGCGTTCCAGTTCGGCGATCCGCTCTTGCTCCCCACTGCTCTCGCCGCCTTTCTCGAATGCCTGCGGTGCAGCTGCCAGAAATTGTTGTTTCCAGTTACCAACCATCTGAGAGGTCAGTTGATGCTCACGGCATAGCTCTGCCATACTTTTCTCGCCCGACAACAATTGCAGGACGACTTGGCTTTTGAATCCCGGTGTAAATTTCCGTTTCTTCTTCATGTGAACCTTTCCACTTATGGACTATGTTACTTTAACCTCATGTCCAATCTCAGGGGTTCACTACAATTATTCTACGTGGATTCAGCAACTCCAAATCAAGGAAACTTACGAGTTTGAAGTGGAAGCACGTAAATTAGTTGAAAGAGCAATACTAGAAGATACTCAAGCCAGTTTACCTATTATTGGTACGGACATTATGCGTGAGTTCTCCATAGGTCCGGGGCGACGTGTTGGCGAGTTACTAAAACGTGCCATCGACATTTTCGATGTAAATCCATCATTGAGCAAATCTGATTTGCTCTTGCAGTTACAAGAATCGCTCACTGTGTGACAACCATAATTACTAGCCCAATCGCGGTGAACGCCCAGTTAGTCGCGTAAATAGCTGATAACCCATCCAGCGGAACGGTTCGAGCGGTATTGGTGCAAAACTGGCTTGATAAAACGGCAACCCCCGCCATTGCTCATCATCCCCACTGTATATATCGGTGATGACCTTGCCCGCCAAGTTCGCCATCACCACCCCATGCCCACTATAGCCCAAGCCATAGTACACATTGCGATTCTCGCCCATCACCCCCACCGAGCAATTGCGCCGAAAGCTAATCGCCAAGGTTCCCGTCCAGCGATGGGCAATCGGCACCTGCTGACTCTTCGGCAAATAACCCGCCATCGTCTGCTGCATCGCCTGTACCGCACGGTCAATGCGGTTGGGGTAGGCCGTCCCATTGTTGAACCGATAATCATAGGAGGCGTTGCTGCCCCCCCCAAACACGATATGCCCTTCGGGGGTGCGCGATGAATACGAGATGCGGTTAACATCATCCGCATAAGCCGCCGCCGAATGCCAGCCGAGCGCCGCCTGTTGCTCTGCGCTAAGGGGAGCCGTCGCAAAAACATGCGAGTGCAGCGGGAATATCGCCTTGCGAAAATAGCCCAGTTTACCCGTATAGCCATTGGTTGCCAGCACTATGGCCTTGGCCTTGACCTCACCCTGTGGCGTAGTCAACACCACCTCGGCCCCCTCTTTGACCTTCAGCACCGGAGTCTGCTCATAAATCTCGACCCCTTGTTCAACTAGCACCGGACGTAGCGCCCGAATAAACTGCGCCCCATTGAGTTGCCCCTCGCTGGGGTCGAACATAGCCCCATAGACGTTATCAAGCTCTATCTTGCCCCGCAGTGCGGCTGTATCTAAGTATTGGACGGGGATGCCGAGTTGGTTGAGCATCTCAGTCTCGGCATGGGCGGCTTCAGCGCTCTCTGGTGTGGTCTTGACCTCCAAACACCCATCTTGTCGATAGCTGACGGCTAGTTGATGCTCACGGATGATGTCCAGAATCATGGCAATTGCGCCGCTGGTCGCTTCATAAATGCCTTTGATGGTTTCAGGGGTAGGGTGTTCGACGCCATAGACCCAATTGAGCATCATGCCGCCATTGCGACCACTAGCCCCATTCGCCAGACTCTTGGCTTCGAGCAGCACCACCTTCTTCTCAGGATAGCGTCGGCTGAAATGATAAGCGGTTGATACCCCAGTGAAGCCCCCTCCGATAATGGCAAGGTCGGCGGTGATGGATTGTCGCAATGGGGGGCCAGCTTGGTAGTCGGGGGTATAGGTCGCCCAAAGGGAACGGTTCTCATCAATCGCCATTTTTTCCAAGCGGGTTGGATAGCCCCAAATGGCCGCGGCTTGGGCGGCGGTCAGCATCGATTTTTCGGCAAGGGTCAATAAGTTCATGAGTGGCTCCTCAAAAAAACTATACAAACTTCACTTCCGCCATTATCATCATAGAACCAAATGGATGCAATCATCGTGGGAGGTCATGTTGCGTATCAAGGGTTTATTCATTGCGGTTATCATTGGCGGTGTCCTGTTGGGGCAGTTGGCGCTCTTATATTATGTGTTTTCAGATAGGGATGTGAAGCCTGCCCCATCAGTCAATAGCCTTGCATCAGCAACCGCCACCTCTAGCGACACGCCGACAGTAACCCCTACTGATACCGCAACTCCAACGTTGACACCATCGCCAACCGAGACCGCGACTCTGACGCCAACCCCAACGGATACCCCGACCCCTAGCCTTGAGCCAACAACGCCTACCGTCGAACCTGCCACACAATCGACCACTATAGAACCCGTTGTCACCGAAGCGGCTGTCGCAACCGAGGTACCATTGCCCACAATGACCCCCACTCAACGACCTAGCCCAACCAGTGGCGGACAGTCATTCCCGACCCCGACGGGTGGCAACAACTTGATTTTGTTCTCATCGAATCAGGATGGGGACTGGGATATTTATGTGACCAGCTTGGCATCGGGCATTTTGCGTAATCTGACCAACAACGATGTCGATGACCAACAGGGGGTGTGGTCACCGGATGGCAGCCAGATTGCCTATATGTCGCAATCAGACGGCGCTTGGGACATCTGGTTGATGGATGCTGATGGGGACAATAAGCGCAACTTGACGGGAGCGTGGCAAGGCGATGAGGAGCAGCCTGCATGGTCACCTGATGGCACGATGCTGGCTTTTTCAGCCGAGGAAGAGGTTTACATCTGGAATCTGGCGACGGGTGAAGCTATTAACATCACCAATAGTCCTGATTTTGACGGTTTTCCGTCATGGTCACCGGATGGTACACAATTGGTCTTTCGCTCCAACCGTGACGGCAACCGCGAAATCTATCGGGTTAATGCCGATGGCTCCAACCCAATCCGCTTAACAACGGATGCCGCTTTTGATGACCGTCCGGTGTGGTCACCGGATGGTTTGCATATTGTGTTCCATTCAACACGGGGTGGGACTGACCCCACTCTCGCTACTGAGTGGCAAATTTATGTGATGGATGTCACTGGAGCGAATCTTAATCTAGTGGCCCAAATGGAGGGCGCGTCGTTGACGGCTGACCCCGCCTTTTCACCCGATGGGCAGTGGCTAACCTTTTTTGCGAATCCTGCTGGCAATGATGATATTTACATTCAAAATGTGATAACGGGTGAGGTTGTTCGCGTGACACAGGATGCGGCGGATGAACGTTATCCGCAATGGGCACCGTAACCAGAATGGAGATAGGGATGGCGCAGTTTCGGGTATTGCTCGTTGATGATTATGAAAGCCAATATCTATTCATCAATGATTTGTTGCTGCTGATTGGGGAGGGCAAGTTTCAACTGGAGTGGGTTTCGACCTATCGCCAAGGCCTGAAAGCGTTGCTGAATGAGCATTATGATTTGGGATTAGTCGATTATCATCTAGGGGATGCTAGTGGGGTAAACCTTATCAAAGAGGCGCATGCGGCGGGGTGTCGAATCCCACTTATTTTGCTGACAGGCAGTGGGAGTTTTGAAATTGATTTGGAGGCGATGGAGGCCGGGGCCGCCGATTACTTAGACAAGACAACCCTCAAGCCCGCCGCGCTAGAACGCGCTATTCGCTATACGATTGAGCATGCTCGCACACTTGAGGCCTTACGTGAAAGTGAGGAGCGCTATCGTGACCTGTTTGAGAACTCAAACGACCTGATTCAGAGTATTGATGGTGAAGGGCGCTTCTTGTATGTCAACCAAGCGTGGCTCACTGTGTTGGGCTATAGTACCGATGAGGTAGAGCAATTATCGATTTTTGATATTGTCCACCCCCATCGCTTGCCGCATTTTATGAATACGTTGGAACAGGTGCGGACGGGCGAAGTGCGGATTATTGAGACCACCTTTGTGACCCGTCACCAAACCTATATTGAGGTGGAGGGCAATATCAATAGCAAGGTTCAGAATGGGCAGGTGGTTTCGATGCGTGGCATTTTCCGCGATGTGACCGCCCGTAAGCAAGCCCAAGCAGCTGAACGGGAGCAGCGGGCTTTTGCCGAGGCCTTGCTGGATATTACGACAGCGCTCAATAGCACTTATGATTTTGATGAAGTCCTCAGCCGTATTTTAACCAATATGGGAACGGTAATCCCCCATGACACGGCCAACATTATGTTGATTGAGGCAGGTCGGGTGTGGGTTGTGGGTGAAGATGTGACACTCTCAACTGCGCCGCGCATGGTTGATGAGTCCTATTTGGCAGTGGCGGATACTGATTTTATCAGTCAAATGTATAAGTCGCGTCAACCGATGTTGATTTCACACGCGGCGGCAGGGTCGTTAAATCCCATTTTTACCGAACCTGTCTTTTTTTCTTATGTGGGGGTTCCAGTCATTTTGGATGGTGAAGTAATCGGATTTTTGAACCTAGGGAGCCACCTATCGGGATTTTTTACCGATATTCACGCCCAACGCTTGCAGGCTTTTGCTGACCATGCGGCTATAGCAATTCGTAACGCCCGCGCTTATGAACACGTCCAAGAGATGGCAGCTTCAGCAGAACGCCAACGCCTTGCCCGCGATTTGCATGATGCCGTTAGCCAGACCTTATTTTCCGCCTCACTAATTGCAGAGGCTTTACCGCGGTTGTGGCAGAAGCATCCGGAGGAAGTATGGAACGGCTTAGGCCAGTTATCACGCTTGACTAAGGGAGCATTGGCGGAGATGCGGACGCTACTTTTGGAACTACGGCCTCATGCGTTGGTTGAGGCGAGTTTCCGGACACTCTTGGAGCATCTGACGACGGCCTTTGCAAGTCGATCTAGCGCACAGATTTTTTTGGAGATTAATGGAGAGCGTGAGTTGCCCCCCATAGTACAGATTAGTCTCTATCGGATTGCTCAAGAAGCCCTCAATAATATTCATAAACATGCGCGGGCCGCACAAGTGCAGGTTCAGTTGCAAAATTTCGCAGATGGGGTTGAATTAAGGGTATTGGATGATGGGTGTGGGTTTGACCCATATCAAATTCCCCCTGATCATTTAGGTGTTCGGATTATGCGTGAGCGAGCGCTGGAGATTGAGGCTCAATTATCGATTACTAGCCAGCCGGGGAATGGGACTCAAATTGCGGTTCTGTGGCACGAGCGAAAGGATTAATTGTGAACGACAAAATTCGTGTCATGATAGTGGATGACCATTTAGTGGTACGTCAAGGCTTAGGGATGTTCCTGAAAACTTGCGAAGACCTTGAGTTGGTTGGTGAGGCGGGAGATGGCGAGGAGGCCCTGCGGCTTGCGGGGCAGTTATCACCTGACGTAGTGCTAATGGATATGATTATGCCGGGTATGGGGGGAATTGAGGCTACCCAAGCGATTCGCAAAGCTTATCCCCATGTACAGGTGGTGGCCCTGACGAGCTTTAATGATAATCAAGAACTGGTGCAATCGGCGCTGAAGGCTGGGGCGGTTGGGTATTTGTTTAAGAATGTTTCAGTTGATAACCTAACCCAAGCGATTCGGGCTGCTGCAAAAGGTAAACCTACGCTTGACCCTGAAGCAACACGGATGTTGATTCAAGCCTCGACTGAGCCAGCGGCTCAATCCTATAATCTCACTGAGCGTGAATTAGAGGTTTTGGCGCTTATTGTTGAAGGGTTAAGCAACCGCCAAATTGCGGATCGATTGGCGATTAGCTATTCAACAGTACGCTTCCATGTGAGCAGTGTCCTTTCTAAGCTTAATGTAGCCAGCCGCACAGAGGCAGTAACCATTGCCCTACGCCATAACCTAGTCAATTGACTAGGCCATCTGACAAGCAAAAGACTCGGCAAATGTCCAATGCGCTTTGCCGAGTCTTTTTTTATGATTGTAGTTAATGGGTAAAGGATAAGTAGGTAATGTGGAAATTAGCTTTGGTGCAAGGCCCGAATGTGACCATTTTTGAGGCCAATGGGGCGCGACGTGAGAGTCATGGGGAGTTTCAAAAGGCTGTCTCGGCGATGCTCCAGCAAGGTTGGGAGCCTTTTGGGGCTGATAGCAGCAATCTTGTGGTTGTTTGGTTTCGTATGAAAGCATAGTAGGTTAAAGGATAACCGCCATGCGGGTATTGATTGTAGATGATAATGATGCAGTACGTCATGCTTTAGCTTTATCTGTCGCATCGTTTGATGACTTGCAGGTTGTTGGCAAGGCGCGTGATGGTGAAGAAGCGCTACATCTGTGCGAGGAAGTTCAACCCGATATTATTGTGATGGATATGGTTATGCCCCGCATGGATGGGCTTTCGGCTACTCGCCATATTCATAAACGCTTTCCGCAAATCAAGGTTATTGCGTTAACTCAGTTTGAAGGGCGTACTTTGAGCCGACGCTTACTTGAGGGTGGTGCGGTAGCTTGTTTACACAAATCAGCTTCTATTGACCAAATTGTGGATACTATTCGTGCTTTTGCTGCTTACTCCTAACGCAGTATAATGGATAGGGTATATATCCAAGCGATTGGTTTAAAACTATCCATTATGATGAAACGATTCATCCATATAGTCTTGGTTCTCTTATGTAGTGGACTATGGGTTAGTGTAGCGACGGCTCAGACAGAGCGAGTCGCTATTCTTGAAGTCCTCCATGAAGGTGTCGAAGTCAAACGGGCTGGCACTAATCTTTGGATACCGATAAGTGTGGAAAGCATTGTCGGTGTAGGCGATAGCATCCGTACCGATGCAACAGGCGAGGCACGGATAACCTTTTTTGGTACAGGTGCTGATACAGAACTGGAACCTAAGACCGAGTTCATGATTCGCCGCTTTGAAGGGGATGAAGATAGCTTCACTATCTCCATCGAAGTCCTATCGGGCATTACCCGCCAGCAAGTGAGCGGCTTTCTTGACCTTAATTCCTCCTATGAATTGATTACACCCGGTATGGCGATGACCGTGCGCGGCACTGAGTTTGCTGTGCGAGTTGAGGATACTGGTCGCTCGTCGCTTGTCACTTCACAAGGCGTTGTCGCCGCTTCTGCTGAACTGACGAGTGAAGAAATTGCCGCTGGGTTTGGGGTGCGTGCCCCTGTTGGCGAAAGACTCAGTGCCGTTGTTCCTGCTACCTCTTTTGATGAACTCGATGCGGCCCTAGATGGTGTGGCGGCAACATTTGAAACAGCGGCGGATATTCGCCTTAATGTGCGGGTGGGGCCGGGGATAGAATATGAACGTGTTGGCTCCATTGACCCTGCTGAAATTGACACCGTGCTGGGTATTGATGAAACAGGGGTGTGGTATCGTATTGCGTTTCGTGATGGATTTGCGTGGGTGTCGGGTGAATTGATAGAGGTGGCAGTTGACCTCGATAAGCTACCCCGCTACAACAGCGACTTTACGGAAAACATCACCCTTTATACATCTATTGGTGACGCGGCGGCGGATGCAGTGGTCGGTCGTCCGATTGTGAATCTACGGGCCGGCCCTGATGAGACGAGCGCGATTATCAGCCAAGTATTTGATGGCGACATCTTAACCGTTTTGGGCAAGAATCGCGCTGAAACATGGCTTTATGTTCGTACCCTAGATGGACGGCGGGGCTGGATGAGTGCCCCTTTGCTCCAAGTGAACATTGATCTGTCACGGGTAGACATTATCAGCATTGATGCGACACCAATACCATCTCCTGTGGCTTCACCGACGCCATCAGCAACCCCAACTGATGGGGCTGAGGGCGGCTAGTCTGTGCAACAACGACGCAACCCCTTTTCCCGCTGGCGGCGCTTTCTTCTCAGTTTGAGGGTCGGGTTAGGGGTTGCGCTAATCGTCCTGCTGGTCTGGCAGGTTCATCTTTTTACCCGTTTACGTCTTCAACTGACCAATATCTTCTATGTTGACCAACCAATTGGTGATCGGGTGGTCATTGTTGCATTGGATGATGCCAGTTTTGCGGCCTATGGGCGCTCGCTGACGACATGGCCCCGCTCCTATTATGCTGACTTGGTGACGATTGCAAACCAAGGTGGGGCGCGGGTGGTGGCCTTTGATGTTCTCTTTAGCGAACCGAGCGGCGATGATGATTTACTCGCTCAGGCTATAACTGATGCTCGTCGGAGTCGCACGGCGACTCGTACCGTAATGCCTGTGGTGGGCGTACAGTTCCAAAACGGTGACCCATTCCAACCAACGCAATTTGTCCGGCCTACTGCAACTCTGCGCGGGGTGGTTGATTACCTCGGCGCGACCAATGTCGTGGCGGATTCGGATGGTGCTGTACGCTGGATACCGATGCGGTTGGGGGATACATGGTATTCCTTTGATGTGGTTACCTATCTGGCCTATTTACGCATCCCATCTTCGCTTATTTCTGAATTGGTGCGGTGGGAAGGTAATTGGGTGTGGTTGACGGATGAGCGTCCCCTTTGGTTAGATGACCAAGACCGCATGATGATTAACTATTTTGGCAAACCAGCCAGCTTTCCGGTCTATTCGTTTAAGGCGGTAGTGGAGGGGACTATCGATCCCGCTGTGTTCGAGGACAAAATCGTGCTGGTGGGTCTCATGAATAGCGCCGGACAATCGGACATTTACACAGTGCCGACGAGTATCAACGGCGCTCAAATGGCTGGTGTTGAGATTCACGCCAATATCCTTGAGACTATCATCCGAGACCGTGCCTTGCGCCCCCAAAGTGATACGAGCCAAGCGCTGATGATTATTGGGCTGGCATTGGTCATGAGTGTAATCTATGGGCAACTACCTCGGCATCGCTACTGGCTGTGGCTGATGCTAATGGTTGGCATAGTTGTATTTGGGTGGGTCATTTTCTCCGCCAATATGTTTAATATCGAGCGGGTGGTTGTCAATCTTTTTGACTCAATGTTGGCATTGACCTTGCCCGCCATTGGCCTATTGGCACAGATGATTGTGGTGGAGTACCAACTCCGCCAACGCGCTGAGTTGTTGCTCGATAGCATTCAGGTGGCCTCTAGTCAAAATCTCAGCCTTGAGCGGATTTTACCGGGGATTGCAGCGGATTTGCGCTATATCCTCAATTGCGACGATACCGCTATTTGGCTATGGGATTCAGCGCAACGCCAATGCCAACTGGGCTATGCGAGTTCTGAAGCAGCACCCTTGCATGATCAAGCGTTTGCACGGCGGGCGATTGATGCGCGGGTGTTGCTCAAAGAAGGGCAATTGTTGGCGGCTCCACTGGTTTGGCGAGATACAGTGGTTGGGGTTTTGGTGGCGGCACCTGTGCGTGGCCTGCGTCCACAAACCCGCGACATCCTCAATCTATTCGTGTGGCAAACCTCGTCAATAATCGCCAATGCCAACCTATATTATGAAACGGAACAGCTAAGTAACCTCAAGACCCGCTTGATTCGCATGGCTTCGCATGACCTGAAGAATCCCTTGGGGGTGATTATCGGCTATATCGAAATGCTGGAGGATATGGTCGGGGAGACCCCGCGCCGTTTCTTAGAGCAAGTCCGCAAGTCGAGCGATGAAATGCTGATGATTGTCAATGATATTCTGAATCTAGAACGTGCCCAGCGTGGCTCGATAAACCATGAAACGTTTAGCCTAGGTGCCTTGCTGCGTGACCTAACGGTGGGATTCCGTCAGCGGGCTGGCGCACACCAGCAAACATTACTGGCTGATATTCCGAGTGACACGCTCACGATATTGGGTGATGAGCGTATGATGCGCCAAGCACTGAATAACCTGATTGACAATGCGCTCAAATACACACCGGAAGGGGGCACAATCACTGTTTCAGCAGTTGCAAAATCTGACCAAATTGAGATCCGCATACAAGATACGGGCTATGGGATGCCTGCCGAAGCGCTGCAAAATCTGTTTCAAGAGTTTTACCGCATACGGACTGAGGCAACCGCCCATATTCGTGGCACAGGCTTGGGCTTGAGTTTGGTCAAGGCTGTAATTGAATCGCATGATGGCCGCGTGAGTGTGCAAAGCACTGAAGGCGTAGGCAGTACCTTTACTGTCGTGTTGCCTCTTTCCCATTGACAACCCTCTCCATTTTTTTTATCATCTTAATTGATATTTTGTATCATTTAATCAAGGGAGACTTTCCAATGAAGCGAGTCTGGTTATTGTTGCTGGTGGCTCTGTTCATCAGCCTTTTAAGTCCGGTACAAGCCCAAGACGAGCGTTTGACGGTCATCGGAAGCACGACGATTGTGGCTGATGTGCTTCAGCATGTAGCTGGTGATGCAGCCGACGTAGTGTCCTTGATGCAATATGGGCAAAATCCACATACCTTTGAGCCGACGGGGCAAGATATTGCGCTGCTTGATGAGGCTGATGTGGTATTTGTGAATGGGGCAGGCTTTGAAGAGGGTCTATTGCCTGTTTTTGAGGAGGGCACGAACAGTACCTTGGTTGAGATTTCAGCGTGTGTCAATATCCTCAGCTTTGGTGCTGATATGCACGAGCATGAGGGTGAAGACGCTGACCATGACCATGAAGGTGAAGACGCCGACCATGACCATGAAGGCGAAGCGGGTGAGCATGACCATGAATTAGACGCTGCTTGCATGGGCTACTATGAAACCCTTGGTCTTGAACTGCATGAAGATGAAGCCCATCTTGGCATGTTGCATGAGATTACCTGTGGTGCCCATGAACATGAAGATGAGGGGGCCGAAGAGGAAGATGAACACGAACCGGGGAGCTGCGACCCGCATATTTGGACAGATGTGCAAAATGTGATGCTCTGGACGCTCTATGCACGTGATGTACTGAGTGAACTTGACCCGATGCACGCCGATGTTTATGCTGCTAATGCTGCGGCTTATGTTGGGGAATTGCAGGCTCTGGATGCAGAGGTGGAGGCAATTTTGGCCCCTATTCCTGAAGAGCGTCGAGTGTTAGTCACCAATCATCAGGCTCTTGGGTATATGGCCTATCGCTATGATTTGCAGATGGTGGGGACGGTTATCCCCGGTGGTAGCACAACTGCCGAGCCTTCCGCTGAAGATGTGGCGGCGTTGATTGAGGTGATTGAAGATTATGGGGTGCCTGCCATCTTCACTGAGAATATCGTCAGCAATACGCTGGCTACTCAAATTGCCGAAGCGACTGGCGCACAGATCGCCCAGTTGTACACAGGGTCACTCAATAGCGATGCCCCGACTTATGTGGATTATATGCGCTACAACGCGACGACCATTGCGGCTGCTTTGGGCGAATAACTTTTAGGCTTCTCTCAAAATCGACTATGCCAGCGGGTGTGGTCGATTTTTATTTGGGTGTATCATTGAAGCATGAACGCCCTACAGCTTACCCAACCCCAACATCCCCTCCAACTGGTCGAAGTTGAACGCCCGCAAGTGACACCCGATACCATCATTGTTAAAGTGCATACGTGCGGAGTCTGCCATACTGATTTGCATGTCGTCGATGGCGAATTGCCGCACCCCACGCTCCCGCTGATACCGGGACATGAGGTGGTGGGGACAGTCGTTGAAGTGGGGGCCGAAGTAAACCAACACCGCATCGGTGAGCGTGTGGGGGTGGGGTGGTTGCATCAGGCCGACTTGACCTGTGCCTATTGCACTGAAGGCCATGAAAATCTCTGTGAGGCTGCACGTTGGACGGGCTATACTGCTAACGGGGGCTATGCTGAATATGTGCGGGTACCAGCACCCTTTGCCTATCCTATCCCAGACGTTTTTACCGATGTAGAAGCGGCTCCCTTGCTGTGTGCAGGGGTGGTGGGGTATCGCTCTATCAAGGTCTCGGATTTACAACATGGGGAGCGCCTAGGCATCTATGGATTTGGGGCCAGTGGGCATATTGTTATCCAAGTAGCACGTTATTGGGGCTGCGAGGTCTATGTTTTTACCCGTAGCGCCGAGCATAAAGCCCTCGCCCATGAGCTAGGCGCTGTGTGGGTGGGGTCGGCTCATGACCAACCGCCTCAACCACTAGACCGTGCCATTATCTTTGCGCCAGCGGGCTGGATTGTGCCATTAGCGTTAGCGCATCTCCGCAAAGGAGGGACGCTGTGTATCAACGCTATTCATATGAGCGATATACCCGCTATGCCCTATGAGTTGCTGTGGCATGAGCGCACTATCCGCACGGTTGCCAATGCGACCCGCGCCGATGCCTTAGAATTTTTACCACTAGCGGCTCAGATTCCGGTACAGGTGGCGACCCAAACCTTTGATTTCCGCCAAGCCAATCAGGTTCTAGAACGGGTACGTCAGAGTCAAATCAACGGTGCGGCGGTGCTACAGTTCTGAGCGCTGTTGTTTCATCTGACGAGCAGCGAGGGCATAGCCACCTCCTGACGCATCAATAAAGTGCATTTGACGGCCAAAATAGTCATAGACAATACAGGTCATTAGGGCGTGGCGGCTGGTGTGCATGCCATAGACTAACCGCCCCGCGAGGCGTTCTTGTTCTAGATAGTCGCGCAGTTGCTGACGTTGATGACGGGTGCCGGAGATGGTCATGCGTAGGGTGTCATCGAATTTCTCATGGTCGGTAGCTCCTACCAGCAAAGGCTTGTAGGTACCCCAGCGCCCGATATTGAACCACATCGCCATACGTGCCAACAAGGTTTTGTAGGCCATGCGCCAGAGCAGACGAAGTGAGGTATCTCGCTGACGGATACGGGCTTCGATGGTGAGTTGCCAAGGGAAGGTTAACAGACTCATCTTATTGGTACGCAAGGGGTGGCGGGTGGTACTGTCCCCGTAGAGGGTGTTGATGGTGTCAATCACAGCGCGGTAGGTGGCGTTGCGGTCATCAAGGTTGGGGTGAATGGCTGTGACCATCAGGCTGATGGTTTCTTCATGTGGGCTGGGGATTTCATTCCAGCGGCATTCAAAGCCATGAAAATTGGCCTCGGCGTTGGGGATATCCGGTACCCAATAGCGTTGGTCGGTCTTGAGAAGAGTCTCAGCATAGGTTAGCCCACCGCCCGTAACGATGGCCTGTTGAAAGACCTCCGACATTTTGAGACGTGCAACCCGCATTTGATAACCTGCTTCATTGACCGTTTTGACAGGCACAATACCCACGCGCATTTTCAAATCAAAATAGGTGGCCGCTAGGTGGCGGGTGGCGACCAAGGCTTGTTGGGCAGCGGTGTAGAGATCGGGCGGGAAAAGCACGGATGCGCCATCGCCCCCAAACACAAAGGGTATATCATCACCTGCCGCCAAATTGAGCAGGGCCGCAATAGAAGCCACTGCAACGGCATTAACATCCTTATAGCGTCCTGCTTCGATGGCTTGGGTTGACCCCTCGACATCGGTTAAAGCAATGTACCAATCATCTGGCACATCATGATAGTGCTGTGGATCGGTAATCTGAGCAATATCGTGGATGGGGGGAATACGTTCATAGAAATTGCTATTCATCATCAACCTCTCCCTCCTATTGTAAGCGAAGTTTTTTAAAAACTTGTAGAATGTCGTATAAGGAAAGGGAGAGTATTTCTCATGCGAAAATGGTTGTTTATGTTCGTTCTTGCTATGTTTCTTGTACCTCAACCGATTGGCTTTGCCCAGTCATTACCGCCCGCTGAACCCGATAGCGAGGCCTTTATCGAGGCGAACTTCCATTTGCAAGACTATTATCAATCAGTGCGATGTGTGTCTGCGGTGGGTAGTTGCCCATCAGAGGTCGAAGTCCAAGTGCCTTGTTTGACGGCTCAATGTGAGCATCCTTTGATGACCTACACTATTCAAGATACTTATTCGACTATTCAGTCAGCGGCGGACGAGGCCCAAGCAGGCGATTTAATCATCATCATGCCGGGGCATTATGGGGGCGTGCAACTGGAGGAAGTGGGCGGCGACGAGGGAGCCTATATCCATTTCTTAGGGTGGGGTGATGCGGGAACGGTGGTTGTGGATCAATCTGCTGACCCCAGCAAAAGCTGGCTCCGACACTGGTTCTATTTTATCGATGCCCACCACTATATCATTCAAAATTTGGCCTTTGAGGGTGCGGACGACGGGGCTGGTATTTTTGTCTCCGGCTATTTTAGTGAAACGGGACATTTTTCTCACCATTTTGTTGTGATGGATGTTTATAGCCATGACAACGGCGAATGGGGCCTACACAGCACTGCTACGAGTTACTTGCTCGTTCAAGACTCGATTTTCACCCATTCGGGCGAGGAGCATGGTGCGTATATTTCTGGTTCAGGTGACCATGTGTTGATTCGCCGCAACGTTTTTCAGAGTAACGAGTTGTCTGGTTTGCAGGTTAACGCTGACCCGCAAACTGCCACTATGGAGTTATTCTACTGGCTGCAAAACTCAACGGGGGATACCTGTGGATGGTCAGAAGAGGATGCGGATTACGGCGGGTCTGCGGGTTGGCAGGACATCAAGGCTTGCTATGATGAGCAGGGCTTACCCGACCTTGGCGAATTCATTGAAGATGGTATCAGCGAAGACCTTATCATTGAGCAAAATGTGATAACGGATAATGGCTCCGGTGGGGCGGCGGGTATTAATCTGGCGTCGGTTCGCAATAGTGTGGTGCGGAATAACCTCATCTATGGCAATGGCGCGGCGGGGATAGCCTGCTGGGACAATGCTTATGCAGAGGAAAAGGGGTTGGCGTCTTCTGTATATGGCTGCCATGCGGTCGATATTCTAAACAATACAATTGTGGATGAGGCGGGCAATCGTGGGGCGTTGATATTGAATCATGACGCCCGTGATATGCGCGTGTATAATAACATCATTATCCGTGATCGTTACGATGCTTATGAGGTTGCGGTCAATTCTGGAAGTGGGCTGCAATCGGGCTATAATTACTATTTTGCTCAAAGCATTGATGAGTCACCCGGTTTCAGAGGTGATGAGCAGTCTTTAACAGGCTTTAGTATTCCAGAAGCATTGACCCACTTTGTCAATCCTAGCTTTGATCTTTGGGTAATTGAAGACGGGGATTGGCCTAATTTAAATTCCACACGACCTGATTATCGATTGGTAACAGACTCAGTATTGAGACAGGCAGGCAACGCCGAGGTTGCACCTGTACTTGATTTGTATGGATACCCGCGTGCGGGGGCTGAAATAGGTGCTATTGCACAGTAGAGTAGAAGAAAATCAATGGTAGACAATCTAAGCGGACAAACAGTTAAAGGCTATCGAATCGAAGATTTGCTAGGATCTGGCAATTTTGGCGCGGTCTATCGAGCCTATCAACTGAGTGTAGAGCGGGAAGTCGCTATCAAGATTATTTTGCCGGAATATGCTAATCATCCTGAGTTTATTCGGCAATTTGAGACTGAGGCCCAACTTGTCGCACGCCTTGAGCATCCGTACATTGTGCCGCTGATTGACTACTGGCGGGAACCTGACCGCGCTTATCTGGTCATGCGGTTACTGAATAACAACCTCCGCAATCTGTTGAGGCAAAGTCCATTGTCGCCTGCAGTGGCGGTGCGAATCATTGACCAGATTAGCGCGGCCTTGGCGATGTCCCATCGTCAAGGGGTTGTCCACCGTGACTTGAAGCCGGATAACATCTTGCTCGACCAAGAAGGTAATGCCTACCTCAGCGATTTTGGGTTGGCTAAGGTGGTGAATCTAAACGAGATTGAGGATGGCATTACGGGGTCGCCCGCCTATATGTCGCCTGAACAGATAAAAGGTAAGGCCATCACCGCTCAATCAGATATTTATGCGCTGGGGGTGGTGATGTATGAGGTGTTGTCGGGACGGCACCCCTTTCCAGAGCCGCGCATTTCGTCATTGATTACGAAGCATCTGCTTGATCCCTTGCCGGCCTTGACCCGTGCAGACTTATCCGAAAAGGTCAATCAGATTATTCAATTGGCAACGGCCAAGGACCCATTCTTGCGCTATACCGATGTGCTGGCGCTTGCCAAAGATTTCCGCGAAGCCTTGCTTGAACGTGATGACACCCTTGAGATTATTGTCGATACAGGGGATGTGCGGAACCCTTACAAGGGTTTGCGGCCTTTTGATGAGGCCGATTCGGATGTGTTTTTTGGACGTGAGGCCCTCGTCAATCAACTGATGGAACGCATGAAAGATGGGCGTTTCTTGGCGGTGGTTGGGCCGAGTGGGAGCGGCAAATCGAGCTTGGTCAAGGCAGGGTTGGTGCCACTACTCCGCAAAGGGGTGATGCTGAAATCGGACAAGTGGTTTATTGCTAATTTTGTGCCGAGTGTGAATCCTATTGAGGAATTGGCAACGGCCCTCTTAAGTGTTGCCCTACGCCCCCTGCCGAATTTGTACCAGTTATTGACAGAGAGTGAACAAGGGTTAAGCACCGCGGCCCAACAAATTCTTGAAGGTACTGAAGGCGACTTGCTGCTGGTGATTGACCAGTTCGAGGAAGTCTTCACGATGAGTTCCGATGAAAAGCTGCGGCGGCACTTCTTGGCCTTGCTGCATCAAGCGGTGACCCAAGTGCCGTGCCGTGTGCGGGTGTTGATAACCCTGCGGGCGGACTTCTATGATCGACCTCTGTTATATGAAGCCTTCGGCAAGCTAATGCAGATGCGAACCCAAGTGGTGCTACCTTTGACAGCGGATGAGCTAGACCGCACCATTGCCGCACCTGCCCAGCGCGTTGGCATTCAAATTGAGCCAGAACTCAAGGCGGCTATCATTGGGGATGTGCGGGAGGAGCCGGGTGCCTTGCCGCTATTGCAGCACGCCCTCACCGAGATATTTGAGCGGCGCAAAGGGCGTATGATGACGCTCTCCTCTTATCAGTCGATAGGGCGGGTAGCAGGTGCTCTGGCAAAACGGGCCGAGCAGGTTTATAAAGAGTTAACGCCTGTGCAACAAGACACTGCGCGTCAAGTGTTCTTGCGCTTGGTGACCCTTGGCGAAGGCACTGAAGATGTGCGACGGCGCACGTTGCGTTCAGAGCTAGGCGCGATTATGCCGGATAGCCAGTCGTTACAAGAGGTTTTGGATATATTTGGGCGCTATCGCCTCTTGAGCTTTGACCATGCTCCGTCTACTCGTGAGCCAACTGTAGAGGTTGCCCATGAGGCCCTTATTCGAGAATGGCGACGCCTACGCCAATGGCTCGATACCAGCCGTGAGGATATTCGCCAGCAACGGCGTTTAGCTGAACTGGTTAATGAATGGCAGACAGGTCGCCAAGACCCTAGCTTTTTGATGCACGGCCTTCAATTAAGTCAATTTGAGTCGTGGCTGGGGGGAGCGACTGTTGCAGTTACAGATGTTGAGCGTGCCTATGTGCAGGCGAGTGTTGAGGCCCGCGAACACCGTGAAAAGATTGAGCAAGAACGCCTCAACCGAGAAGCAGCCCTAAAAGCACGGGCGGACCGGTTTCGGGTGGTGTTGTTAGTGGTGATGGGGATTGCTTTGGCGGGGGCTATTGGGCTGAGTATCTTGGCGCTTGACCAACGTACTGAAGCCCAGCAAGCCCGTGATGTGGCAGAGGTGAACGCCCAGCTTGCTCAGTCAGAGGCTGCGGTAGCCGCGACTTCAGCGGCAATTGCTCAACGGCGTGCGGATGAATTGCGCTCCCTTTCACTGGTTGATGATGTTGGCGAGTTGCTAACTACTAGCCAAGTTGATTTAGCCTTGTCGCTGGCTCTCGAAGCCAATCGTATACCACAACCACCTGCCCAAGCTCGTGATGTGCTTACAGAGATTATCCCAATGGCTGCAACACGGCTTTTCCAAGGTCACCAGAGTCGGGTGAATACCGTTGCCTTAACTACCGACAATCAACAAATAGTATCGGTGGATGGAAACGGGTTGGTATTGGTCTGGGATGCTACAACCCGCCAGATTACCAACCGTTGGCAAAATGATACCGAAAACACCCTGACCATTGCGCTTAGTCCAGATAACACGGTTGTCGTTGGGGGTAATGCCCGTGGTAGCCTTGTCGCTTGGGAGATGTCAACGGGTGTGGTCATAAATACGTGGCAAGGGCATCAAGATGATGTGTTGGCGGTTGCTTTTAGTCCTGATGGCTTACGCATGGCCTCAGCTTCACGCGATGGCTCGGTTGCGGTGTGGGATGCGGCAACAACCGCGCTCGTTCAGCGTTTTACTGACCATACTGACCGTGTGACAAGTGTTGCTTTTAGCCCTGATGGGTTGCGAGTAGCGGCTGGTTCAGCAGATAACACTGTGATGGTGTGGGATATTGAAAATGGCACTTTGTTGGCCCAACTGACAGGGCATAATGATACCGTTAACGATATAGTGTTTAGCCCTGATGGGCAGTTTTTGGTCTCAGTTGCTAATGATACTCGTGTGATTATCTGGAATGTTGAATCTTTTACACAGCAGCGATTGTTGACAGGACATAATGAGCGGGTGCTGGCGGTGGCCTTCAGTCCCGACGGGCGACAAATTGTGACGGCTGGTGGCAGCCCATTTGCTGGGGGTGGGGGGGATAATAGCCTGATTCGCTGGAATGTGGAGCAAGGTCAAATCCTTCAACGCTTAGTTGGGCATAGCCTCCAAGTTACGGATTTGGTGTGGAGTGCTGACGGGCAATGGATTTTGTCGGGTGCGGCAGATACGGATTTGCGTTTGTGGTCTGCCGATGCGGGGATTGATATTGCTCGCTTGAGCCTTGACGCGACCAATGTGGTAACGGCTGCTTTTGGTGAACACTTAGCCGTGCTGACTACCTTGGATATGCGGTTAATCGGTTGGGATTGGACGCAAGATAAGGTGGTCTATGAATTTCCCATTGATGCCCATACCGATAGCGTGAATGCGGTTGCGCTCAGTCCAGATGGTACCCAAGCCCTGACGGCCTCAACTGACCGTACCTTAATTTTGTGGGACTTAGCAACAGGTACTCCACTCCAGACGTTGCGGGGGCATACCAATCAGGTGAATGATGTGGTTTTTATGGCTGATGGTAAACGAGCGATTTCCGGAGCGCGAGACCGTACCCTAATTTTATGGGATTTAACAACAGGCGAAGCGTTACGGACGTTTGAGGCGCTGCATACCAATAGCATTCTTGCGGTGGCGTTAAGCCCTGACAATACACGGGTTGCGTCGGCTTCGGCTGATCGCTCAGTGATTGTGTGGGATGTAAACACAGGGCAGGTGATTTTTACCCTAACCGGACATACCAATAATGTAAGCGATGTGGCCTTTAGCGCCGACGGACGGTGGATTGTGACGGCCTCAGTGGATAAGACCATTATCGTGTGGGATGCAGTTACAGGCGAATCGGTGCGCGGCTTTGAGGGGCATACGGATTGGGTGAATGCAGTAGCTTTTAGCTCGGATGGGCTGTCCATCTTGTCAACATCGCGTGACCGCACGGTGCGTTTGTGGGATGCCCAAACAGGCCAACCCCTTACCGTCTATAGTGATTGGTCAGGTGATATATGGGGTGGGGTATGGCTTCAGGAGGACAATTGGGTAATGGCGGCTGCTAGTGATGGGGTGATTCAGGTCTTGCCTGCTTCTACCCAATCCTTATTAGACTGGGTAGAAGCAAATCGATATGTCTATCCGTTGTCGTGTTCGGAGCGCGAACAATACCTGCTTGAACCGTGCAAATAACTAACGGTCAATGCGGATAATACGGCCCTCGGTTTGAGCTGCAACGGGGCTAGTTTGCGCGATATAATCACGCACCGCTTCGTCTAAGGTACGCCCAAAGTCGTAGCTATTGCGGGCATTATTGGCAAACATATCATAGGCATCACCGCCTACTGACAGATAATCATTGGTGGCAATGGAGTAGATTTCATCAGGGTCGAGTGGCTCATACTCGCCATCTTCGTTCATGACTTCTACACTGACCACGCGCCGCCCAACGGGTTGGCTACCGTCCCATGAATAGCGCAGGCCAGATACTTGCAGGAAACGGCCTGTTCCCTCGGTGGCATCAGTGCGGGAGACCCCGTTTTCAAGGGCGGCTATCACATCAATGCCTGTCACTTCAAAGATAACATAGGTATTGTTGAAGGGTAGCACATTCAAGACGTCGCCTACTGTGACGGTGCCTGTCTCAATGCTGGCCCGAATACCGCCACCATTTTGAAAAGCTATTTGAGCGCCTGTGGCAGCCCGCATCGCGTCAGTGATAATGTTGCCCATGTTACACTCGCTATAGCGGCAGACTTCTTCAGTTCCATCAAGGTAGATGGTATTTTCGCCGACGGTTTGGCTCAAAAAGCCCCCGATTTCCGAATCCATGTCATCGATTAACGCCTGCATGTCAGGGTCAGGCTCAAGGCTATCATCAAGCAGGATAGCATCACCATCCCATTCAATCAGAACGCCATCGGCATCAAATGTCACATCAAGGTGACCCATCACTTGGGTCTTATCCCATGCTTGGACGACCAAGACGGGGTCACCACTGGCGCTATCAATCACGGTGGGGTAGGCCCCTTCAGCATCAGGTAAGCTATTACTGAGAAGGGTATTGGTGTCGCCCCCAACGATGATATCTACACCATTGAGGTTAGTTGCCATTTCCAAATCATCAAAATAGCCCAGATGGGAAATGAGAATGACTTTGTTAACACCTTGGGTAGTGAGGGTATCAATGGTGTTCTGGACAACCCCCACATAATCGGTATCGAAAACGAGATCAGGGATAGGACGGAGGCGCGAGTCACCCCGCGTGACACCGATGATGCCTATTTGCTCACCATCAAAGTCACGGATGATATAGGGTTGAATCGCAGCCAGATTCTCATAAGCGCTGAAATCGACATTGGAAACAACCACAGGGAAATTGAGCGCATTCACAAAATCTGCCAGTACATCCGGTCCATGCGTAAACTCATAACTCCCCAATACCATAGCATCATAACCCAATAGGTTCATGACACGGACATTATCTTGACCTTGATAGAAGCTATGGAAAACAGAGCCTGTGAAGCGGTCACCTGCATCAACAAGCAAGCTGTGTTTAGCCTCAGCACGGATTTGCTTCACAGCGGTGGCTTGGCGAGCAACACCCCCAACCCCATCGCGCTGTGGTAGATAATTGGCGTGGGTATCATTGGTGTGCATAAGTGTGAGTTGGAACGGCGTGCCTGTCTCTTGAGCGTAGCTGGCAGGCAGAGCCACAATGAATAAAAGCACCAGTAAAAAGCCAGCTTTCTTTAACATAAACCCCCTGTAGGGAACCTTAGATGATGACAAGAGCAATACTAGTCTAAAGGTAACAGGGGGTTATTTCAACTGGTCAACTGGCTGGTTCACTGACGATAATCTCTACAAGGTCACGCCCAACCGTGACAGTACAAAGCCCAATAAAAGTCTGGGGCTGGTAGAATTGCTTACGGACGGTTTCATAGGGCGCTACCCAAATACCACCAACCAAATAGTCGGCGTTGTCATGATTCTCAAGTACCAATACATCTTGTTCCCCCAAAGTCAATTCAATTTTGAGGGGGATGATACCGGGGTCGGTACCCATCATAATTTGGCTGAAGGTACCATCCGGAATGACAATTCGGTATTCACGAGCGGGGTCGCTTTCGGTCACAACCCGTCCATTTGCGAATTTCTCCGGAGCGACGGTATAGGCCATCAAGACATTGAGGTCGTTGGTGATTTCGGAATAGGGTACGCCAAAGGGGAATTGGGAAATCATGCGCCCATCGGGGCCGAGCAAGTAGACGGTAGCACTGTGATCCATCAAATAGCCTAGCGCGGAATCTTCAACAATGCGCTTGGTAGCCGTAACCCCAAAACTCTCCATCATGGCATCAAGTTGCTCTTGGCTTTCAGGGCGGAGGCCGATGAAATCGGGATGGAAGGCCCCAAGGTAGCGCGACATCACATCCAGACTATCGCGTTCAGGGTCTATCGTGATGAATAAGACCGTGACTTCATCTTTGGGTTCGCCCGCCTCACGGTAGGCCCGCATCATATCAACAAGGGTGGCGGGGCAGACATCAGGGCAGGTCATATAGCCAAAATAGAGCATGATGAGTTTGCCGCGCTGTTCATTCAGGGTGAAGGGTTCACCTGTGGTGGAGGGTACGGTAAAGTCCATCACTTGGCGGGGGGGATAAGTCACCGACCCCTGCAAGCGATCTACATAAGTCAAGCTGCCGAGGCTGCCAGACTCAGCCGCAGCTTCAGAATAAAGATAGTCTAGAAAATTCTGTATTTCTTCATCTTTTAGTAAAAGCATCCCGCCGCGTTGGGGGATAACGATGCCTTCGGGGAGGCTGTTATCAAAGGGAGATGAACCATTGACCAGCAGGTCATAGAGGCCGTTGCGGTCTTTTTTCTCCTCAATAATGACAGAGAGCAGGTAGTCACACATGGACTCACTGCTCTCGTTGACTTTACAAAGGGCATCATAGACTGCGCCCCCGCTCCGCTCGTCTGGGGGGGGGGCTGCAATTGTGACTTCGCTACGGCTGGGGCCGGGGGCCGTCGTGAGACTTTGCCCCGGCGAGGTAAACCCAGCTTGGTTATAGAGATAATCTACGAAATTCAACACTTCATCATCGGAGAGTAAGAGCAAGCCACCCATTTGGGGAACGATGACCCCTTCAGGGATGCTGCTATCAAAGGGAGAAGAGCCAGTCTTGAGTAAATCGACTAGGCGTGCATAGTTGGTCCCATCTTCCGTGACCAATGAGCGCAGATAGTCACACATGGCACGGCTGGCATCATCGACTTCGCACAGCGCGGTTTCAATCTCGGCTCCACTACGGCCCGGACGGACGGCTGAGGTATCAGCGCCGGAATCAGTGCCTGCGGGTGGTAGCCAATAGTCTACCAGATTGAGAATTTCATCATCGGTGAAGAATAGATTACCTCCGCGTTGGGTGATGAAAACGCCTTCAGGGATGTTGCTATCGAAGGGTGAGGAGCCATTGGTGAGCAAATCAATCAAACGGGCAGGGTCATCCACACTCCGCAGATAATCGCAAGCGGCACGGCTGGCGTCATCCACTTCGCAGAAGGCAGCCTCAAGGGTTGCACCATCACGGCCCGGACGGACAACAACTTCGGTTCCAGCGTCATCACCTGTAGGTGCAGGGGGGTGCCAGAAGTCAATCAGGTTTAGCACCTCGTCGTCCGTAAAGAAGAGAGTGCCACCATATTGGGGAACGATGACGCCGGTGGGAATGTCGCTATCAAATGGAGAGGAGCCGTTGGTGAGTAAATCGATAACGCGAGTTTGGTCTTCAATGCCGCTGAGGTACTCGCACATGGCACGGCTGGCGTCATCCACTTCGCAGAATAGATTGGCAAGCGTTTCGCCATCACGTCCGCTACGGGTGACAGTCTCGGTTTCATCAGGTTCGCTGTTCCCGCCGCCTGCTAAGGCCGAAATATCAATAGGCGTGTATTCAACGGGTTCGGAGGGGGTAGGTGGGGTGGTGTTTCCAGATTCATCAGTGGTGGGGTTGGTAACCATATCACTGCCGCCAACAGTTGCGGTGCCATCGGTGACCCGAATATAGGCAATGATGTTTAGAATATCGCGGTCAGAGAAGCCGGGATTGCCACCGCGTGCGGGCATGGCGACCCCTGTGGTGTTGGCTGGGTCCCAGATGGTACGCCCTACGGTAACAAAGGCTAAGAGTTCATCATCAGTATTGGAACGAACAAAGGGGCTACCGATTAGGGTCTTGCCTAGTCCAGCAACACCCTTTGCGTTGGTACCATGACAGGCTGCACAAACGCCAAGGAAATTGCTTTGTCCAGCGCGAACCATTGATTCGCTATAGGTGACAGACGGCTCGAAGGCCGGACGTACTGGGGCGTCGGCAAGGGTAGCGAGTGCCGCCGCATGTTCGGAGATGGCGATTGTTTGTGTACTGGCCTCAACACTCTCTGCATCACTGGGGTAGATAACTAAGAGGTAGAAGGCCAGAGGCCCAACAAATATAAATAGTGGAAGACCTAGTGCAACCCCAAGTAACAAAAGGTCTGGAAGCATTTTTCTTTGATTCATGGATGAGATATTCCCTCGCTGAGTAATTGACGAATTTACTTTACATTAGGAGGCCAAGCGTGTTGACATGCCGAATGTACCTAAAAGATATTGCATATGTCATTTTGGGGGATAGATGTGTTGTTGACCTTCTAAAAATCTCGTACTGTAGAGAGCAGTCATCAAGAAACTACATGCGAGGAGAACTTTAGAAAATGTTTAATAAAAAAATGGGTCGTCGTGACTTTTTGGGTGTAGCAGGTGCTACGGGCCTGAGCGCGGTTGCTGGTGCTGGTATTGGTGGGCCAAAAGCGGGTAATGGCCTGACGATTCCGGGACTGCCACCGATGAAGCCATTTCAAGATGATGGTGAACGCGATTGGCGTGAAATTGACCGCGCCCACAAAGCGCAGGTTGATGCCTTCCTTGAGAACATTGGTAAAGATGAGATTTTTTGGCGTCCACCGATGGAATACACCATGGCTGATGATGGCTACAAAGTCTTTGAACTGACCTGTATTGAAGCCGATTGGGAAACAGAACCCGGTCAGGTCTTCCCAGCCTTCACATATAACGGTATTGTCCCCGGCCCTGAAATTCGCGTGACCGAGGGCGATAAGGTTCGCGTGGTGGTCAAGAATGAGATGCTGGAAAGCACTGGTGTCCACTTCCATGGTGTGTATGTTCCCAACAATATCGATGGTGTGCCGTTTATTACCCAACCCGCCATTGAACCGGGTTCAACCTACACCTATGAATTTGAAGCGGTTGGTTCTGGTTCCTTCATGTATCACTCTCATCACAATGCTGCTGAACAGGTCGTGCGTGGGTTGTTGGGTGCTTTCATCATTGAACCGCTGGACAAATCACGTGAGCCACAAGTCTCGGCTGAGTACACGATGATTTTGAATGACTCGGGCCTTGGTTACACCATCAATGGCAAGAGCTTCCCCTATACCCAACCGATTGTGGCGAACAAGGGTGACCGTATCCGCATTCGTTTCATGAACGAAGGGTTGATGATTCACCCGATGCACTTGCACGGCATGCCCATGACCGTGTTTGCCAAAGACGGTTATCCGCTTCCGCAGCCCTACAAGTGCGATACCCTCAATACTGCTCCCGGTGAGCGTTGGGACGTACTGGTTGACTGCACCAACCCCGGTCTATGGGCTTTCCACTGCCATATCTTGACCCATGCGGAATCCCGCCAAGGTCTGTATGGTATGACCACTGTGTTGGTTGTGAACGAGTAAGCTGAAATAGATTAATCAAGCGGTGGGTTGAAGATCGCCCACCGCTTTTTGATTCCTAGCAGAGAAAGGTCTTGGCAAACTCGATGAATTGGTAAACATCACTAAAATTAGTGGCAAGCCCGACCGAGACCCGTACAGCCCCGACAGCATCTTCACCTTTGCCGTGCATGGCGCGAATGAACTCCTCAAAGGTCATGCTCTCCTCATTGCCAAAGCAATCGGCAAGTTCCTCTTTAGTCAGACCAAGGGCGTTTTCGCCTGCGCCGGGGTTACAGAAACAACCTGTCCGTAAGGAGATATTGCGCTCATTGGCTTGGGCCTCGACCGACCGGAAATCAATCCAGTTATTATCTGCATCATAGAAATTGATGGTTACAGTGCCACCACGCATGGTGGTATTGGCTGGGCCATAAAGATAGATGAGGGGGTTGCCGTTGCTATGCCGCAGGTTTACTAAATTTTTGATGAGCCAATCGGTGAGACAGATGACCCGTTCATGGATGGCGTCAATGCTGACATCTGTGATGTGCTTGAGGCCAATTTCAACAGCAGGCAGATTGAGGTAGTCGATGGTGCCATCCTCAAAGGCCGCTTCACCGTCGGCTAAATAGTAGCCATCTCCCTGTACAGAGGCGATGGTGATAGTGCCGCCTGCAAACCAAGGCCGTTGTAGTTTAGTGAGGGCGCTCTTGCGAGCTATGAGGCAGCCAATACCCGTTGGATAGCCAAAGATTTTATAGAAGGAAAGGCAGACGAAATCGGGTTGATACCGACTTAGGTCAAGACGATTGGTGGGAGCGAAGGCAGCGGCATCCACCAAGACATCCCACCCCTTAGCGTGGGCGCGTTCAATCCATTCGAGAGGGTGCTGCACACCAGAGAAATTGGATTGGGCAGGGTAAGCAAAAAGATTGGGGTAGGTGGGGTCGGCAAGGTCGAGGAATTGCGCCAACTTTTGCTCATCAAGGCGGAGCTCCGGTGGTACCACGGGGGTATAGGTGACAGTAGCACCCTTAGCCCGTGCAAACTCGCGGATGCCATTGACTGAGTTATGGTTGTCGAAGGTGAGCAGATAGTGACTATGAGGGCCAAAGGGATAGGATTCCCCGACGAGTTTGAGAGCGCCACTGGCATTTTGGGTGAAGATACACACGTAGTCGTTAGGCGAGGCGTTAAAATACTCCAGCACGTAATGGCGCGATTGCTCATCGAGTTGAGTCATGGCTTGTGATGAGGGGTTGCTGGAATGGGGATTACCAAAGACGCCTTCTCGGAGCAGTTGCTGGTGGGTATCCAGTTGTGAGTCGGCATATAGCCCTCCGCCTGTATAATCAAGGTATACATGACCCAGTTTATCGAGGCGGCTATAGTCACGGCTACGCAGGGCATGAAGGGCAGTATGGTCAAAGGTTGGGTAAGTACGCAGAAAGTCTGCGAGAGCGGTTTCTTGGGTTGGAATCGGCATGCTCATTAGCTCCTTGATTGATGCTAAGGTACCGCTTGATTTATAAAATTACAAAAAACTGTCAATTCTCTGCTATTCTGCACGCCCCAACTAGGCCAAACTTTGTTAATTTCAGTAGGAAACGAGCAAGCAAGGAGAAGTTCATGTACATCGGCATCCCCAAAGAACATCGTCCGTTTGAATATCGCGTGGGAATAACCCCGGCTGGTGTTGCCCTCTTAACCGCGCTTGGACACCATTGTTTGGTTGAGACGGGTGCAGGTATGGGGAGCGGCTTTTCTGACCAAGAATATGAACACGCGGGCGCACGGATTACCTTTGATGTAGAAGAAGTCTTCCGTCGGGCGGATCTTATTTTGAAAGTCCAACGCCCAACCGAGGAAGAAGTAGACTGGATGCGGGGCGACCAAGTGGTCATGGCCCTCATGATGCTAGTCAGCACCCGTGAGAGTCGGATCCGCGCCTTGCAAGAAAAAGGGATTACTGCTGTTGCGTTCGAGTTGATTGAAGACGAAAACGGTAAATTCCCGGTGCGTTATCCCTTGAGCCAAATTGGTGGGCGGATGACGGCTCAGATTGCGGCTCAATATCTGCAAAATAACAAAAATGGCAAAGGTATCCTCTTGGGGGGGATTGCTGGTGTGCCACCTGCTGAGGTTGTTATTGTTGGCACAGGCGTAGTCGGCACCCATGCGGCAGAAGCCTTCATTGGCTCTGGGGCGCGGGTGATCTTGATGGACAATGACCTCAACAAGCTGCAAGCGGCCTATGAAAAATTCGATGGGCGCGTGACCACGATGCTTTCCCATGAGGTTAATTTGGCGCGAGTCTGTACTTTTGCGGATGTGTTGGTAGGTGCGCTGCATGTGCCACGCCAACGGGTACCGCAAATTGTGACGCGGGCGATGGTGCGCTCTATGAAGCCGATGTCCTTGATTATTGATATGAGCATTGACCAAGGCGGGTGTGTTGAAACGAGCCGTCCTACCCAACATGATCAACCTGTGTTCGTCACTGAAGGAATCATCCACTATTGTGTCCCCAATATGCCGGGGGTGGTAGGGCGCACGGCTACCCATGCCTTCCTCAACGCCGCCATGCCCTATATTCAGCTTGTCGCTGAACTTGGCATTGATGAAGCAGTGGCACGTAACGCTGACCTGCAAAAAGGCATTGTCATGCAAGCGGGCGAGTTAGTGCCTGTACTCTAATCCTTATTCACAGCTAACGTTTTCAATAGAGGGTACTCGGTGTGAGTATCCTCTATTTTTTTGTTTGGTATAGGCTATCTACACCACCCCAAATTTTAGGGGTTTTTGTGCTTGACTAAAATAAAACTTAGATTAGACTAAAATTAATCAAACACTCATATTAGAGAGGCAATCAAGCATGATTACCCTTGAACATGTATCAAAACGCTATCAAATGGGCGATGTGGTCGTTACTGCACTGGACGACGTGTCGCTACATATCAATCGTGGCGAGTTTGTGGTCGTCTTGGGGCCATCGGGCAGTGGCAAGACCACCCTGCTGAATCTTATCAGCGCCCTCGATACGCCTACTAATGGACGGATTGTCATTGCTGGCAAGGATATTACCCAAGCTAAACGCTTTGAGAATTTTCGGTTTCGGCGGGAGACTGTCAGCTTTATCTTCCAAACCTTTAACCTCTTTCCCAGCCTAACCGCGCTCGAAAATGTGCAGTTCGCGGTTGATATGCGCGGGAATGGTGCTAATGGTGCTGTTCCGACGCTGCAATCAGTGGGCTTGGGGGAGCGCGTTAATCACTTCCCGCATGAACTTTCTGGGGGTGAGCAGCAACGGGTGGCGATTGCCCGCGCCCTTGCTACTGGCAACCCCATCTTGCTGGCGGATGAGCCAACGGGTGAACTTGACTTCAGGACGGGCGTGCAAATCCTTGAACTTTTGCAGAGCCAAGCCACCGCAGGCAAGACCGTTTTGGTGGTGACCCATAACCGCGAGATTTCACGGGTGGCGGATCGGGTCATTGAACTGAGCAGCGGCAAGATTGTGAGTGATGGTGTCCCGCAAGGCGGCAAGGCGGCGATTGCCGACCTGCACTGGTAAAGGAGGCCCTAGATGAAACTTGGATTTTGGCTCCGCTGGTCATGGCGGGATTTAAAAGCACGTTGGTTACAAGTGGTGGCGGTGGCCCTTATTATCGCGCTTGGTACGGGTATCTATAGTGGGCTAGGGGGGCAACGCAGTTGGCGTGAGGCTTCCAATGACGCCAGCTATAGCCAGTTGAATATGTACGACCTTCAAATGAAGTTGGCGGATGGGAGCTATCTGGACTATAGCGACCTCCAAGAGGCTCTAGTTGATATTGAAGGTGTTGAGACCGTCGATATGCGGCTTATCGTCCCAACTCTAGTGGATGCCTCGACTGCGGATGATACAGTGTTGGCTTCAGGCCGCATTGTGGGAGTAGATGTTCACAATGATGGCCCGCAGATTGCCAAACTCTATGCGGCAGATGGGCGGAGTCTCACTAGTGCTGATGCTGGTACCTCAAACGCTTTTCTAGAAAGCCAGTTCGCTGAAGACAATAGTTTGCAGGTTGGCGATACTCTGCGGATTACAGGGGATGTGGCTCTCAATCTGGTTGGAACGGGGCAATCACCGGAGTATTTCTATGTGATGGTCGATAGCTCCACTTTCGGCTTGGGGAGTTTTGCGGTGGTCTTTGTTTCGTTAGAGACTGCCCAGTCGTTGATTAACCGCCCCGGAGTGGTCAACAATGCGGTTTTTACAACCCGTGCGGGTGCTGATGTGGCGGTGGTACAAGCAGCGATTGAGGCGCGTATGCAAGAGCGCTTCCCTACTGTCGGGGCTACCTTCAACACCAAGGATGAGGATGCTGTCCATAAGCAACTCTATGATGATGCCAAGAACGACCAAGCGACATGGGACTTGGTAGCGATGCTATTCCTGCTCGGTGCGGCTTTCGGTACCTTCAACTTGACGGGCCGCATGGTCGAATCGCAACGGCGGCAAATCGGTATCGGGATGGCGTTGGGTGTGCCGCGTCACTGGTTGGCGTTCCGCCCCTTGCTGGTTGGTGTCCAAATCGCAGTGTTGGGGACGCTCTTCGGCCTCATTTTGGGCTATGGCTTTAGCCAACTCTTTGCCAGTTTGTTCAAATCGCTGATTCCTTTGCCCATCTGGAAGATTGACCTCTATTGGCCTGCCTATATACGTGGGGCGGTGCTGGGGATTGTCTTGCCAATGGTTGCAACCCTGATACCCGTTTTTCGGGCGGTGCGGGTATCCCCGCTGGATGCGATTCGGTCGGGTAATTTGGTTGGTAAGGGCGGCGGCTTGAGTTGGGTCGTCAATCGGCTCCCATTGCCGGGCAAGAGCTTTACCCAAATGCCGTTCAAGAATGTGCTACGTGCGCCTTGGCGGAGCTTCCTGACGATGTTGGGTATTGCGATGGCGATAACGTTGTTGTCGATGTTTGTCGGCTTTCTGGACAGCTTCGTGGCGACGATGGATCAAGCCGAGAAAGCGTATCTGCATGAGGGTAAAGACCGCGTGTGGGTCATTTTGGATTACTTCTATCCAACCGATTCGACGCTGGTCACTGACTTGGAAGCTACCACCCAGCCCGATGGCTCTAGCCTGTTTGCTCAGACAGAGACGGGTTTGATGTTGGGCGGTACGCTGAAAAATGGCAATGCGGATGAGGATATTGAAGTCTCACTTGAACTCTATGATGGTGTTGCTGAAGGCATCTGGCGGCCTACCTTGACGGAAGGGCGCTGGGCAAGCGACGGCATTATCATCTCTCAAAAAGCCGCCAAAGATTTGGGTGTTGAGGTTGGGGATACCATTACGCTCGAACATCCCAAGCGTGAAGGGCCGTTGGCATTCCGCTTGACCGAAACAGCGTACACGGTGGTCGGCTTGCATGATAACCCCTTGCGGGCGTTGGCCTATATGGATATGGCGAATGCTGGGGATATGGGGCTTGCTGGCGAGACCAACTTGCTGGTGGTGACGCCTATCAATGGAGCCGATAGCGATACCATCAAACAGGCTTTTTTTGCCCAATCGGGCGTGGCATCGGTGGATGCCATCAACGACATCAGCGAAGGCTTCAACGAGGCCATCAAGATTTTCGCTCAGGTTTTGACGGTGGTGCAGGGGATTGTGGTCTTCATGGCTTTCTTGATTGCCTTCAACTCCACGACCATCAACATTGATGAGCGTGTGCGCGAGATTGCGACGATGTTCGCCTTTGGCTTACCGCTTCGCACCGTGACGCGCATGCAGATGCTGGAAAATCTGCTGATAGGCTTGGTGGGTACGCTGGTCGGTATCCTTTTGGGCTGGTTGGTACTCAATCAGTTCTTGACGGTGCGCGTGGAGGAACAGTTGGAGGACTTCCAATTTGTCATCCGCATTGCGCCGATGACGATTATCACCTCGATTGTGCTGGGGGTGCTGACGGTGGCCCTCACGCCCTTGGTGAGTATCCGCAAAATGGTCAAAATGGATATTCCTTCGACCCTGCGGGTTATGGAGTAACCAACTCTTGCCAGTGTCGGCTTGGCTGCTATGATTAGGGGCGAGGAGGAATGCCTTTGCAACCAATCAGTAGCCAAGCCGATGATGGCGGCATTTTAATCGCACCCGACAAGGGCTGGGTGGCGCTTGATTTAGCCGAACTCTGGCAATACCGTGAACTCTTCTATTTTTGGGTGTGGCGTGACATTAAAGTCCGCTATAAGCAGACGGTGCTAGGGGCGGCGTGGGCCATTATCCAACCCCTGATGTCGATGGTGGTCTTCAGTCTCTTTTTTGGTGGACTGGCAAAAATCCCCTCCGATGGGTTGCCCTATCCGATTTTTAGCTATGCCGCGCTGGTGCCTTGGACATTTTTTTCAACAGGGTTGACCACTGCCTCCAATAGCCTTGTCAACAATTCGCACATCATCACCAAAGTATACTTCCCACGCTTGATTATCCCGACCTCGAATGTGGTGGCGATGGGGGTCGATTTTCTGTTGGCCTTTGCTGTTTTGCTAGTCATGATGCTGGGCTATGGAATTGTGCCAACGGTGAATGTCATCTGGTTGCCGTTGTTTTTCTTGTTGGCACTGGTGACTTCACTAGGGGTAGCGCTCTGGTTCTCGGCTATGAATGTGCAGTTCCGTGATGTGCGCTATACCATCCCCTTTTTGACCCAATTCTGGCTGTTTGCGACACCAATTGCCTATCCGAGTAGCCTGATTGAGAATGACTGGTTGCGTCTGGTCTATGGTATCAATCCCATGACGGGGGTGGTGGAAGGCTTTCGGTGGGCCTTGCTCGGTACCGATACTGCTCCGGGGTGGATGATTATGGTTTCGTCAGTAGTGGCGGTGCTGTTGCTGGTTGGGGGCTTGTACTATTTTAAACGCATGGAAAAGAACTTCGCGGATGTAGTGTAGATGAGTGACATAGCCATACGGGTCGAGAACCTTGGGAAGCAATACCGCATCGGCGCACGGCAAGAAAAGTACCAGACCCTACGCGATGCAATGGTCGAAACAGTCGCTGCTCCATTTAAGCGGGCGCGTCAATTGATGCGGGGCGAGGCTTATGGGGCGGCTAATCTAAGCCAGATTATTTGGGCGCTCAAAGACGTCTCGTTTGAGGTCAAACACGGCGACACCTTGGGCATTGTTGGTCATAATGGGGCGGGCAAGAGTACCCTACTCAAAATCCTCTCACGTATTACCAAACCCAGCGAAGGCTATGCACGGGTCTATGGACGGGTTGGGTCGTTGCTGGAAGTCGGCACAGGCTTTCACTTGGAGTTGACGGGCCGCGAGAATATCTATCTCAATGGCACCATCCTCGGCATGCACCGTCCGGAGATTGAGCGCAAGTTTGATGAGATTGTGGCCTTTTCGGGCGTAGAGCAGTTTATTGATACCCCCGTCAAGTTCTATTCGAGCGGGATGCGCTTACGCTTGGGGTTTGCGGTGGCGGCTCATCTGGAGCCAGAGATTTTGGTGATTGATGAAGTGCTGGCGGTGGGCGATGCTGAGTTTCAGAAGAAGTCGCTCAACAAGATGAGTGATGTCGCCCATGCAGGCCGTACTGTGCTGTTTGTGAGCCATAATCTGGCGGCGGTGCAGACCCTCTGCAACAAGGGTATTTTGCTAAAAGGGGGGCAGGTCGTCTATCGCGGCACAGCTTCGGAGGTGGTGGATGAGTATTTGGCGACCAAACAGCAAGCCAGTTCGATGACCTTTGACGCCAATACCAAGCGGCGTGGCAATGGACAGGCACGGATATTGGGCGCTCGGTTGCTGAACCGCGAGGGTCAAGAAATCAACAGTATTTCGATGGGTGGCTCAGTCACGGTTGAAATCGAGTTCGAGACCTACGCTCCGCTCCGTAATCCCAATTTTGGGGTGCGGCTTGGCTCGGCGATGAATCAGCATTTGGCACTGTGGCGTACCCTTGAGACCCACGGTGAAATGCCAGACAGCCAGCGGGGTGGGGTGGTGCGGTTAACCATTGATGCCCTTAATCTGATGCCCGGAATGTATGCCTTGACGTTGGGTATCTCCGATGCCTTTCAGGACTACGATGTCGTTGATGAGGCGCTGGAGCTAGAGATTGACGCCGCGCCTGTGTATGCGACAGGTAAGCTGCCACCTGCTGGACGTGCTATTCTCTATACGCCGTGTTCATGGGAGTACGACTATCAATAGCCCATTCCAAATCAGTGTGGTAATACCCGTTTATAATGTGGCGACCTATGTCCAGCAGGCCGTTGAATCGGCATTGGCACAGCCTGAAGTGGTTGAGGTGGTGGTGGTTGATGATGGCTCAACCGATGAGAGCCTGAAGGTGTGTCAAGCATTGGCAGCACGCTATTCCCAAGTCAAAGTCTATCAGCACCCCAATGGCGAGAATCGCGGGGCGGGAGCTACCCGTCAATTAGGCGTTGAGCAGGCAACGGCCCCGTGGGTGGCTTTCTTGGATGCCGATGATGTGTTTTTGCCTAATCGCTTTGCCGTGGCGTGCCAACGGGCGCAAGATGCAGCAGTTGAAGGCGTCTATGAGGCGGTGGCATGGCGTTTTGAGCGTGAGGCTGACCGTGAGCGCTGGCTCCGTCTAGGTCGTGACCCCGACAAATTGATTACTATTCGTGAAGCCCTACCACCAGACCATCTATTTGCTGCTTTTATGCAGGGGGGCCATGGCAATGTGCATCTCAATGGCCTTGTAGCGCAGAAGGTGGCCCTAGACCGTATTGGTGGATTTAAGCCGATTGTGCGGCGCGGTGAAGACCATATCCTCAACATCAAATTAGCTGCCCAATGCCATATGGTGGCGGGTCAAATCACCGAACCAGTCGCTATAGTGCGGGTGCATAGCGCCAACAATATCTCCGGTGTGACGCGGCGGCCTCCGCATTATTTGGTGCGGGCGTATCATCAAGCGCTGTGGGAATGGAGCGAGACCACGCTGACGGCTTTGCAGCGTCGGCAACTACGGCTCTATTTTGCCCGCCATGTGGTGCATACCTACGACCAGAACTGGTTTCGCCAACGCCTAGACTTGCTCTGGCTACTATGGCATCGACCCCGCCTTGCCTTAGAGCGGCGCTTCTGGTTGCGTCATTTCCTTGATGTACAACTGCTCAAGAAGCGTGTCAAGAAGTGGCTGCGATGAAGATCAGTGTGGTGATTCCGGTCTATAATGTAGCCCCCTTTGTGCGCCAAGCCATTGAGTCGGCTCTGGCACAGCCGCAAGTGGTCGAGGTGGTGGTGGTGGTTGATGGCTCAACCGATGAAAGTTGGTCGGTCTGCCAAGAGGTGGCGGCTGAACATCCCCAAGTCAAAGTATTTCAACACCCCAATGGTGCTAATCTGGGGCCAAGTGTGACCCGCAATCTGGGTATTGAGAAGGCCAGCGCTCCATGGGTGGCTTTTCTAGATGCGGATGACTTTTATTTACCCAATCGCTTTGCAACCACTGAAACGGTAGTCCAAGACCCGTTGATTGATGGGGTATATGAAGCGGCTGGCTGGCAGTTTGAGAACGAAGCGGCCCGTCAACGTTGGATTGCGCTGAAACGTAAGCCGCACCAGTTGATGACCTTTAAACATCGTGTGGCTCCTGAGCAGCTATTTGAGGCCATGATGCTGGGGACGGGTGGCACCTTTAGCCTTGATGGATTGACGGTCAAACGCGAGGCTTTGCTGCGTATTGGCGGGTTTAATCCAGCCTTACGGGTGGGGCAAGATAACCTTGTTAAGGTCAAGCTGGCTTTTCATTGTCGCCTTGCTGGTGGTGAGATTATGGAGCCAGTTGCAATGGCACGGGTGCATGATAGCAACAACGTATCCGGTGTGCGGCGACCTAACGAGCGTGCTGAAACTGATACCTATATGCGGGAATTCTGGGCATGGGGCCGACAGGTCATGAATGCCGAGCAACTTGGCTTGTTACGCAAATACTTTGCCCGTTATGTGATGCTCAGTCGGCGGGGGTGGCTGGCGAAGCGTTACGACCTGACACGGCTATTGGTGCGGTGGCCTCGCTTGGCGACCTATCCCTATTTCTGGGCCTGCTATGGACGGGATATGCACTTTATCAAGCGCGTTTGGCGGAGGTTAACCCGATGGAAGTCAGTGTAATTATTCCGGTCTATAATGCGGCACCCTATCTTCGGCAATCGGTTGAATCGGCGATTGCCCAACCCGAAACAGCAGAGGTGATTATTGTTGAAGATGGGTCAACGGATAATAGTTTTGTTGTGTGTCAACAGCTTGCGGGTGAGTTCCCAACAATACAACTTTTTCAGCATCCCGACCGAGCCAATCATGGGCTGCCGTTATCACGCAACTTGGCAATCGAAAAGGCCTCCACCCCATATATTGCTTTCTTGGATGCAGATGATTATTTTTTGCCTAATCGCTTTGGTACTGCCCGCCAATTATTGGAGGCGGATCCAACCCTTGATGGTGTTTATGAAGCAATTGGCACCCATTTTCAGAATGATGCGGCCCGGCATCGTTGGAAAATAACCAGAGGCAGCCGACCGTTGACAACCATGACCCGCCGAATACCCCCAGAGCGTTTATTCGAAGCGTTGACGCTCCAACGTAAAGGGATAGGGAAATTCTCTATGATCGGGATGGTGGTCAAGCGCAAGCTATTCAAACGCACAGGCTATTTTGACCCACATCTGCTTCTTGCCCAAGACACGGCTATGACCATCAAAATGGCGGCGGTTGGGCGTTTGGCAGCAGGTCAACTTGATGTGCCAGTGGCGATGCGACGGGTGCATGATACCAATCGCAGTTCACAGGTGCGCCATCCCCATGAGATTTACCAGTTGCGGATGCTGGTCGCTAATACGCTGCTGACGTGGGGCCAAGAACACGCCACTATCCAGCAGCGACGGCTTCTGCACGCCTATCGTTTACGTATTCAAAAAGAACGTCCCTTATGGGGCAAACCACCTACCCGTACAACGCGGCTAGTGAATATGTTGTTGTTGGCACTACACCGTCCTTCTCTCTTGCTTAATCACTATTATTGGTGGGAATTTATTCCAAAATCGACACAGGTGAAGCAAGTTTGACCTAATATAAGGAGGTCATCATGGATGTGAGTGTCATTATCCCTGTCTACAATGCTGGCCCGTATGTGCGACAGGCCGTTGAATCGGCACTGGCTCAACCCGAAACGACTGAAGTGGTGCTGGTGGAAGATGGCTCGACTGATGATAGTTTGGTTGTATGCCAAGCCCTCAGCGCTCAATACCCCAAGGTCAAATTGTATCACCATCCCGATGGCGCTAATCGTGGGGCAGGGGCAAGCCGCAATCTCGCTATTGAGAAAAGTATAGCTCCCTATCTGGCCTTTTTAGATGCCGATGACACCTTCATGCCGAATCGCTTTGCCCGCGCTCACCAAATCTTTGAGGCGGATGCTTCGGTTGATGGCGTGTATGAGGCCGTCGGTATTCAATTCGAGAGTGAGGCTGTGGAGCAGCGTTGGGATATTTCACGCGGCAAACAGCGTATCACTACCATGAAAAAGCCCGTCTCACCTGAGAATCTACTGGCGGCTTTGGCATTACAGCGGGGTAGTATTGGCAAGTTCTCAATCATCGGTCTGGTAATCAAACGTGACTTGATTGACCGCACGGGTTATTTCGACACCCATCTACGCTTGGCTCAAGATACGGCGTTGATGATTAAGATGGCGGCGGTCGGATGCTTGGTGGCGGGCGATTTGGTCAATCCGGTTGCCATGCGGCGTGTACATGAGACTAACCGCAGTTCAGTAGTACGCCCAGCGACTGAGGTTTTTCAGAACCGTATGGCGGTTGCTGATACATTGCTGGATTGGGGACGAAGGCACGTTACACCGCAGCAACAGCGCATATTGGAGGGCTATCGTATTCGTATAGAGAAAGAACGCCCAATTCGAGGGCAGACCCCTACACGGCTAGGGCGGGCGCTTAATCTGGTCCGGTTAGGCCTGCGTCAGCCGCGAGTCGCGCTAACCCCATCTTATTGGTGGGAATTTTTGCCCAAATCTTAATAAATCTATTTGCGCCCCTCTTGCGCTGCAAACAATGTAATGGTACAGTTTTCATGCTGTGAATACGTATAAGGAGGCATCTGAAAGATTATGCGTACTAGATATTCTGTATTTGCTTTGTTGATGGTTCTTTTGTTGGCGGTTAGCCCGGTCTTGGCTGCCAATACTCCGAATGCCACCAAGGTTGCTCCTCATCAAGATGGCGCGGTGGCAGTTTTTGCACCCGGTGAATCGGTCAAAATCGGTTTGGCGACTGACCTGAGCAATATCATCCCCGAATTTGGGTTGGATATTGCCCAAGCGGCTCAACTGGCCGTTGACCTTTACAATGAAAACGGTGGTTTGCTTGGTTTCACCGTCGAACTTGCGGTGGAAGACGACCTCTGCACAGGCGAAGGCGCGACCCCAGTAGCGAACTTGTTTGCCTCTGACCCCGCAGTAGTGGGTGTCGTGGGTCACACTTGCTCTGGCGCTTCGGTTCCGGCTTCCTTGGTTTACCAAGATGCTCGTATCCCGATGGTTTCCCCCAGCTCTACTGCTGGCTCTTTCACTGCTCGCGGTCTGGATGTGGTGAACCGCGTGGCCTTCAATGACAACGTGCAAGGTGTAGTAGCCGCCCGTTACATCTACAGCGAACTGGGTGTGACCACTATCGCCGTGTTGCATGACAATTCGACCTATGGTAAGGGCTTGGCGGACACCGTTGCCGCGACCTTTGCTGAGTTGGGTGGCGAAGTAGTGGCCTCGGATGTCATCGATCCCGATGCTCAAGACTATCGTAGCACTCTCTCCGTGATTGCTGAGTCTGAACCCGAATTGCTGTACTTCGGTGGTTATGTGAGCCAAGGCGCGTTGCTGGCCGAGCAAATGCTGGAAACTGGTTTAGAAGAGACCATCTTCTTCTCTGATGATGGTATCTTTGGTCAAGACTTCATCGACCAAGCTGGTGATGCGGCTGAAACTGCCTTTGCGACCTTCGGTCTGCAATTGGGCGATCCGGCTGCCAATGAGGAGTTCGACGCCCTTTACGAAGAGACCTATGGCACCTTGCCCGACGAAGTTGGCCCCTTCCACGCTCAATCCTTCGACTCCACCGTCGTGATTTTGAACGCCCTTGAAGCGGTTGCGGAACTGGATGCCGATGGCAATTTGGTTGTTGATCGTGAAGCGTTGATTGCTGCTGTTCGCGCCACCACCGATTTGGCTGGCTTGAGCGGTAACATTACCTGCGACGAAAACGGTGACTGCGGTTCTGCTTTGATTGCTGTTCACGTTGTTGAAGACGGCGCTTGGGTTGAACTCGAAGTCCCCGCCGAACTTCAGGTCTATCAATTCGAAGAGATGGACGACATGGAAGAATCCAGCGAAGAGGCTGGTAGCTAAAATTTTCGCCTATTAAAGAGCAGGTAACAGGCTTGTCGTTACCTGCTTTTTGTTTACAATAGTGCCAAAAATACACTGGAGCTTTTATGACAATACAGGTAGGACAACAACGTTTTGAACTAGAGTATGTGGAATTTAGCGCAAAGTACCTTTTATATGGCATTTTACTAGGCTTTTTTCGCATTTTTTGGTTGATTGGCAAGACCTCACAACTTTTTAGCGCTGAACCCTTAGACTGGATAGAGACCGTGTCCGGTGTGTTGGCGGCTGCCATGTTTGCCTATATGCTGGTGGGTCTCATTTTCATTTTTGAGGCCTATCGACGGATGGGGGCAGGGGAGAATGAACCCGTTAGCCCACTCATCCTCAATACAGTTGGGGTGGTCTTGATGTGGGCCTTCACGATGCGGGTTGCTTCTGTGCTAGACGCAACGCCGCTGCAATTCGTGACATGGTCGCGCTTGCTGGTGAATGGGACCATTCAAGGCGGGGTCTATGCCCTGATTGCGCTAGGGTATACGTTGGTCTATGGCATCTTGTTCATGATTAACTTCGCGCATGGTGAGGTGGTCATGTTTGGGGCCTATGCGGGCTATCTCTCCATGCAACTTCTCATTAGCGGTGGTGACCGCAGTTTTGAAGATGGGGCCACCGCGATTGCCACCTTTGTGGTGCCTTTTGCGGTGGGTGTGATGTTCTTACCCCTTGAGCGGCTCTTTACGGGCTACACCAATCGCAAGGCGACCAACTTCCAAACCCCCGAATGGCTCTTTACCCTATTTTCCACTCCAGTACGCTTTGTAGTTGGCTATGCGGCAGGTTATGGAGCCTTTGTCGGGTTAGGGGGCTATGCGCCGCATGTTTACCTTGTGGTTATCACAGCGGTAGGCGTTATGTTTGCGATGGTGTGCGGGATGGCTGTCTCGATGTTGCTATCGATTGCGTTGGAGAATGTGGCGTATCGACCACTCCGCAAGGCTCCGCGCTTGGCTCCCCTGATTAGTGCAATTGGGGCCTCTATTTTCTTGCAACAGGTGGCCCTGCGGATTTTTGGCGGTAATCGCCAAGCCTATCCGAGTGCGCGTCTGCTGAGTGACCCCACCACCTTTGATGTTTCGTTAGGACGTTTAGGTGTTTTGGGCATCAGCAAGGTCGGCACCTTGATTGTGATTACTTCGGTGTTGCTGATGATTTTGCTGTATGTGATTGTGCAGCGTACCAAGATGGGCAAGGCGATGCGGGCGGTGGCGCAAGACAAATCGACAGCCGCCCTAATGGGGATTAATGTTGACCGCGTGATTGTCTTCACCTTTATGCTGGGGGCGGCTCTGGGTGGTGCTGCTGGAGTCATGCTTGGCCTGCGAAGTGAGAAAATCTACTTCAAATTTGGCTTCCTGCCCGGCCTGAAAGCCTTTACTGCTGCTGTACTCGGTGGTATTGGCAGTATTCCGGGGGCTATGTTTGGCGGTTTTTTCCTAGGGATTGTGGAATCGCTTGGCCCGAACCTACTCGGCTTTGGTGACCAATGGAAAGATGCAATTGCCTTCGGTCTGCTGGTTCTCGTGTTGATTTTCCGCCCATCGGGTATCTTCGGGGCGGCTTCTGAGATCAAGAAGGTGTAGGGCCATGATTGCAACGATCCGTAGCTATTTTGACCAAGCATTTAAAACGGGGCTAACACTGGGTGCTGGCTTTATCTTCTTGACTTTAATCGGTCTTCCTTCTGATGGTAGCGAGGCACTGGCTTCTATTACCGTTCCTCTATTTTTGCTGCTGACACTTTATCTGGGCTGGCGTTTAGCCAAACGCTTACCAACTCAACAGGTAGTGCAGCAGGTGGTTGTGTTGGGGTTGGTTGCTGTGGTGATGTTACTGTTGTTCTTGGGCCTCATCAATCGGTGGCATGCCAAGGGCATCAATGTTGCTAACCTTTATTTCGCTAATATGAACACCTATCCAATGCATGTGTTATCAGGGGTGCCAGAAGACGAGCTTTTTGCTAACCCCAAGCCTAATCCCGTGACAGGCGAATATATTGAAGATGTCGTATTACGCACCAACCCAATGGCGCTATACACCCAAGATAAATATGCCTTACTGTCATTAGGGCCATTGCATGTCGGGGGCTTTTATGGCTTAGGGCTATTGATTGTATTGGCGGCCTTGGTGGGTGGTGGTGGCAACATCCTTATCCAGCGTGTGAATTGGCGAGCCTATTGGGAAAAGCAAGCCAGTACACGCTTGGAAGTGAGTGGTGTAGGGCGATATTTGACGCTTGTTACGCACTGGTTCATGTTGACATTGCCTTTCTTGATTTTCTTGTTGCTATGGCTAACGGTCGAACATCGGCAGCCGCTCGGTCGTGAGACTAACCTTCAAGTGATTAATCTGAATAAGGTGCTGAAGTTAACTTCAGAATCGTTGGTAAACGGGCAAAGCTTACAACTAGGCATTGGCTTTATGGTGGTGGTCTTTGCGGTTGTTGCTGTGCGACGGGCGACTTTATCTAGCACAATTTTGCCCTATTCGGCGCGGGTAGGGATACCTCTCGCAGTGTTGGCGGTGGTCGGTATATTGACCTTTATCCGCTTACAAGGCAACAACCTCAGCTTTATAGCGCCGAGCTTCGCTGGAACTCAATCGGGAGATTGGCTTCTAAAACTAGGACCGTTTGAACTTCAATTTACAAGTTCTGCCGCACATGTAACGTCACTTGGGATTGCGGGTGTAGTTTTGATTGGCCTAGCGATTTATATTTTCTACGCCAATTATCGCCAACCTGAACAATTCGAGACGATTTATGTCGGCAGTATGGCGGCGGCGGTTGTGCTTGCTATGCCCCTGTTTATGGATCAATACCAGACTTTTATCCTCGGCAAGGTTGGCTTGGCGGCGATGTTTGGGCTTGGTCTCAATATTGTGGTGGGCTATGCGGGTTTGCTTGACCTTGGGTATGTGGCCTTCTACGCAATTGGAGCCTATACCTTCGCTTTTCTGGCGGTTGAAAGCGAGCAGTTTAAGTTGACCTCAAATGGGGTGAACACCATCGGTTGGACGGTTTTGACCGCTACTGTAGTAGCTCCTGTGATTATTTTCCTTGTGCTTCCTTCTTGGCGAAAAGTGATACCTGCGGCCTCATCTACTGTTGAGCCTAAACCGCAAGATGCGTTGTTAACCAAGGTGCCGATTTGGTCTAATCAGCCGCCAGCATTGGTAGCGGTGGTTTTGGTGGCGGTTGTTGTTGCTGTGAGTTTTGCTGTGCAGGCGCTAGGGGTTGCGATAGGCCTCTTTGATGTTGACCGTTTCTCGGCTTTTATCATTACACTGATGATTGCGCCAATGGTAGGGGCCTTCGCTGGAATTTTGTTGGGCTTTCCGGTGTTACGGTTGCGAGGTGACTATCTGGCAATCGTGACCTTGGGCTTTGGCGAAATTATCAGTTTGGCGCTCAAGAATTTAGACAAAACCACTGGCGGACCATCGGGGGCGCTGGGTATTCCTAAACCCATCCCGAATGGCACCTCCATTCAAGTGGGTAATCTAGTGCTGATGTATCTCAGCTTTGTCGGGATTGGGTTGGTTTTTTATGTGTCCAGCCGCTTGCGTCAATCACGGGTCGGTCGGGCGTGGTTAGCCATCCGCAGCGATGAAGATATTGCCCAAGCGATGGGCATTAATTTGGTGAACCTCAAGCTGCTGGCCTTCTCCATTGGGGCCGCGATTGCCTCTTTAGCGGGGATGATTTACGCCTCTCGTCAAAATTCGATTTTCCCTGATGACTTTACCCTAGAAATCTCCATCAATGTTCTTTCGCTGGTGATTATCGGCGGGATGGGGAGCTTGCCGGGAGTTATTGTTGGGAGTATCGTACTCATTGGCCTGCCTGAACTGCTGCGGCCTATCCAAGACTACCGCATTATGGTCTTTGGGCTGTTGCTGATTGTCACGATGGTTGTTCGACGTGAAGGCCTGATGCCAGCCCCTCCGCCTTCTCTTGAAGACCTTGCCCGTCGCTATGCTGATGAGGAGACCCAAGTATGAACACGCTCGAAGTTCAGTCCATAACCAAGATGTTTGGTGGCCTCAAAGCAGTTTCAGAGGCCAGCCTGACAATTCCTAAAGGGGCCATTGCCAGCTTGATTGGGCCAAATGGTGCAGGAAAGACCACCTTCTTTAACTGTGTAACGGGCTTCTATACACCCGAAGAAGGGCGTGTTGTCTTTCTTGGTCGTGAGATTCGCGGGATGCGTCCTGACCAAGTGAACGCTTTGGGGATTGCCCGTACCTATCAAAACATCCATCTATTTACAGGTATGACTACCCTTGAAAATATCCTTGTCGGTATGCATACCCGCTTGGGCGGTGGGCCGATTGGTGCGATTGTTGGACACCCAGCCTATCGACGAGAACACCGCGAGAGCCTTGCCAAGGCCTTCCGCTTACTGCAATTTGTTGGGCTAGAGGGCTTTGGAGATGTGATGGCGACTAACTTGGCGTATGGGATGCAGCGCCGCTTGGAGATTGCCCGCGCTTTGGCAAGTACCCCGCGTCTGCTGCTGCTGGATGAACCCACTGCTGGTATGAACCCTCAAGAAACAACAGAGATGATTCATTTTATCCGACGGTTGCGCGATGAACTCGACCTCACCATTTTGCTTATTGAACATGATATGCACTTGGTAATGAATGTTTCTGACCAAGTGACGGTCTTGGATTATGGCAAGGTGATTGCCGATGGCACCCCTGATGAGGTGCAACGCAACCCCCGCGTTATAGAAGCTTATTTAGGAACGGTGTTGGAAGATGGCCCTGCTGGAAGTTAACAATATACATACCTATTATGGCAAAATCCACGCCCTTAAGGGGATTTCATTGACGGTGGAGGAGGGCGAGGTGGTAACGCTCATTGGCAGCAATGGAGCGGGCAAGACCACTACCCTTAATACTATTTGCGGGATAACCCCGCCGACCGAAGGCGACATCTTGCTACAAGGCAAGGTCATCACCCGTGTGCGCCCCCATGATATTGTGAGCATGGGAGTGGTGCAAAGCCCTGAAGGCCGCAAGATTTTCAGCCGCTTAACCGTGCGTGACAATCTACAATTGGGGGCTTATACCCGTAAAGATGAGCGTGGTATCCAGCATGATATGGAGTATGTCTTCTCCATTTTCCCGCGTTTGAAGGAGCGCGAGAAGCAAGTCGGGGGTACCCTCTCTGGTGGTGAGCAGCAGATGTTAGCCATCGGGCGGGCGCTGATGAGCCGACCCCAGATTTTGCTGCTAGATGAGCCGTCAATGGGATTGGCTCCACTGTTGGTGCGGGATATTTTCGAGATTATCCGTTTCCTGAATACGGAGCAGAAGACAACGATTTTGTTGGTAGAGCAGAATGCTCAGATGGCGTTGCAAGTGGCGCATCGGGGCTATGTATTGCAGACAGGGCGGGTGGTCATGGCAGATGATGCCACGACTTTGCTCAATGATGAGACTGTCCGCGAAGCCTATTTAGGGGGACATTAGCCATGCGCCGATGGATGTGGATTCTTGTACTCATGACCCTTGTATTGGCGGCATGTGGCACCAGCCCCAAGAATCGCGCCCGTCAGTGGGCCGAGCGTTTCCCTGAAGAAGTTGGCTCATGGGAACTGGATACCCGTAACCGTACTGAGTTATCATTGGAAAATCAGAGCAACTACGGCTACTTGACGCTCATCTATGAAGGACAAGACGATTTACGTGGAACCAATGCGTATTTGACGATTGTGAGTTATGCTACCGAGTCAGCAGCAACGGTTGCGCTTGAGGATGAGATGCTCGATTGGCAAGTACAGGGTGTCCGTTTTGAGACAGAGCGACTGGGGCGTGACCGCTTTGACATAGCGGTGATGACGGGAGGGCAACTCATTATTTATCATGCGGATGAGACTGTCCTCAAGTTACGGATTGTTCCAGAGGAAGCTGGGAGCGAAATATCATCGGAAGCAATAACCCCACTTTTGGAGTTGATTGCGGACATTGCCAAAAATATCGACTAGCCAAAGCAGGTTTTTATGCTCGGTAAAGTTGGACAGTATGAGTTATTAGAGGAAATTGGGCGTGGTGGAATGGCGACTGTCTTCCGCGCCTATCAAACCAGTGTTGGGCGCGATGTTGCTGTCAAGATTATCCATAAAGCCATCTCAATGGATCCCATTGCGGTGGCCCGCTTTACCTCAGAAGCACGGTTGATTGCCCGCCTTGAACATCCTCATATCCTACCCGTGTATGACTTTGATGGCACCCATGACCCGCCCTATATTGTGATGCGCTATTTGCCAACAGGTACGCTTGATGATATCTTGCAGCGTGCCAAACTCCCGATTGGTGAGGTGCTGCATATTTTTAAGCAAATCGGCTCGGCGCTGGATTATGCTCATCGTCAAGGGGTGGTTCACCGCGATGTGAAACCCTCTAACATCATGATTGATGGAGAGGCTAATGCGTGGTTAAGTGACTTTGGGATTGCCCGTCTGGTGGAAGGAGGGCAAGGCTTAACCGCAAGCGGGGCTGCGATTGGTACACCGGGCTATATGTCGCCTGAACAAGGTCTCGGTACAGAGATTGATGGGCGGGCCGACATCTATTCGTTGGGGGTCATTCTCTTCAAGATGATGACGGGCTTGTTGCCGTTTACAGGTGAGACGGCAATGGGTACGATTATGCTGCACATTAACGAGCCTGTACCCTCGATATTGGCGCTTAATCCTGAATTGCCTGTTGAGTTCCAGCGTCTTATTGAAAAGGCGATGGCAAAGAAAGCCAACGACCGCTATCAAACTGCCGCCGAGCTTGTTCATGACCTTGAGCAAGTGCTTGGCCCCAATATCACCACCAAGCCAATCCAGCTACGTGACCTTGCAGGGCAAACCATCTCTGAACTGCAACGCCAACGGGCGCAGGCACCTCGGACTAATATCACGCCATCAGGTTTTATGCCTCCCCACATGCCTACACCATCTGGTATGCAAACGCTGGGCTATCCTGAACAGCCATCGGGTTCAACACTGGTCAGCCGTCCGCAGCGGATTTCAACGATTCTCTCTGGTGTAGCGGTGATTTTGGTGTTGGCGCTGGCGTTAGGGGGAGCCTTTTTTCTGCTGACGAGTGGTGAAGATGAAAAACCCGAAGAAACCCAGCAAGCAGCGTTAGATACCGCAACCCCAACCCCGCAACCTACCGCGATAACCGCCGAGGCTATCGCTGAAACACCTTTATCGGTAGAGGACACGCCAGTGCCTGTGGTGAGTGAACCGCCACCGCAAACGACACCAGATACGCCACAGCCGAGCAAAACCCCTAATCCAAGCCAGACTACTGGTGATAGCGCAACTTCATCGCCTAGCCAGACGCCAAGTGACATGCCAACTCGGACGCCAACACCCTCCACCCCACAGGCCCGTGTAGCGGTGTTGTTTACCTCCGTGCGGGGTGGGCCAGATGATGTGTATGCCCCTATCGATCGTATCAACCAAGATACCCCAGTCGAAATCACCGAAATTAGTGATGACTTGCGTTGGGTGCGAATTGTGTATACCAGTGCCGACGGCGAGACGCGCACGGGCTTTGTACAAGCGGAAACGCTGCAATTGGTCGGTGGGTCAACAGATGGCTTGGCTGTTGCCAGTTATCCAAGTTTGACACCTTCCCCGACAGACACGGCTACATCGACACCAACCTACACAGCGACCTATACCCCAACGACTACTAATACGCCGACGGACACCCCAACCCCATCGGATACACCTACGCCGACGGACACGCCTACCCATACCTTTACCCCCACGGATACCGAAACGCCGACCCTCACGCCAACGGATACGGCGACACCATCTCCGACGGATACTCCCTCATCAACACCTTCACCTACGTTGACTGAAACGCCAACCCCCGATGCCTCACCAACGCCAACAGCGACAGCTACCCCAATTCCACCACCACCCAAGGGGCAAATGCCCTTCTTGGCAGATATGGAGAGTAGTGATGCTCTGGATGGTTGGCTCTATGATACGTCGCGCTGGCAATTGGTCAATGAAGGCGGTAACCAAGCCTTGTATGGCACATCAGGCTTGACCAACTCGCTGGTGATTGTGGGCGAGGATGTTCCAGAGTGGGTTGAGTCATCAGCAACCGATTTGATTATTCGCTATAAATTCAATCTGTTTAGCGATGCGACAGGCACACGGGTCATTTTCCGCTTCTCTGACCAAGGCTATTATGTGCTGGATGCACGGGCTAATCTCTTGACTCTGAAGCGTGGCGACCCCGGTGGGGTGATTAACCTTAATGGAGAGCGTAGCCTTGAGTCGATTTCGGGGATTAGCCCCAACCGCTGGTATGATGTCACATTGTGGATGGAAGGCGGGGTTATTTTTATCTACCTTGACCGCAACCTTGTGATGCAAGTGACGGATACCCGCACGCCATTGCCAGCAGGTGAGATTCATCTTCAAACTTTGGCGGGTGCGGCGACCTTCCCAGCGGGCTTCGATGACATCATCATCCAACGTGCCGAACCAGCCAGTAGCCACTTTGATAATACGGGGTCATTCCCCACCAATATCTGGTCGGCTTCTCCGATTAGCCAAGTGACGCTTGCCAGCAATGGCACCGACCAGTACATCCAACTGGATGGGCTGGCGCAAGCGCAAGCCTTGACCTCTACGCTGGGTGATTTCTTGTTTACCTGCAATATCCGCAGTTTCCAAGGCGATTTTGATATTCGGATGCGTGATTCGTCATCGGGTTCGTTGCTCTTTGAAGGGCGTGGCGGGAACTTAACGATTTACAGCGTGGATGCCAGTGGTGCCAAGATTGAGTCCGAAAGTGTCGAGAATTTCTATAGCCGCGACTGGAATATCTGGTATGTAGAGGTTGTCGGCAATCGCGTCTCGGTTTGGAACCGCAACGGGCAGTTGAAGGTCGATAAGATTTTTGAGAGCTTGCCACCGGGTGGGGTCGTGGTCTTCCAAACCACCAGCGACTATGATATTTTGGGCATTGATGACTGTATGCTGGCTCCGACCCGCACCACCAGCACCTCCGAGGGCGAATTTGCCTTTGATGTGATTAGCCTCATGAACAACAACACCCGTCGTCCCTATCGGGAACTGCTGGACGACTTCTCGGATGACTTCGATGACGAGTTCCGCAGCGCTCAATTTTGGATTGATGACCCCGGTACCTATGTCTTTGAGCAAGATTTACCCTTTGAAGAACCACACCGCCGCTACTATGAAATGGAGGCTGGTGGGCAGGGTGTCGTCCGCCGCATTAATGGTGAGATTGACCAACGTCGCACGGTCTTTGGGTCGGGGCAAGATGCAGTCAATTTCCGCGACTCGACAGATTTGTACGTGCAGGTTTTCGTGCGCTTGCCTGAAACGGCTCCCGATGGTAGTCGGGCGGTGGTTGGTATGCGCTCGGTCATCAACTCATCGCGGACGGGGCTTGACCAGTACCAGCTAGAGTTATCCAAGCAGCCGGATGGACGGATACGGGTGCAGGTACGGCCCTTCCTGCCAACCGATAAAGCCTATGTCTATGATGATTTTGTGGCGGGTGTCCAAACTGGTGATTGGATTGAGATTATCGTCGTGGCGGTTGATGACCGCATTGCCTTCTTTGCGGGCGGACGCTATTTGACGACCATTCGACCTGCCACCCAAATTCTAGGCGGGACGGTCTCGTTAGGTGTAGATGCCAACTCCGTAGCGGATTTTGATGATATTGTCATCCGTGATGCAACTGTGAATGAATAGGGGAGGGGGCAGGTTGACCCCTCCCCGTTTTTCCCTATTTGAATTGCTCTAAAATAGTTGCGGTCTTGGCTTCAGCGGCTTCGATTTGCTGCTTGAGGGCCTGTTGGCGTTGGGCAATGGCATCCAAGCGGTCTTGGCTGGTAGACAATTGAGTTAACATGCGGCTGCGGAGGTCGGCTTCCGGCCCTAGCGCTTGCAATGCACCCAGATTGGCCCGCAATTGCTCCTGCTCCTTATAAACAGCCTCGCGCTCGGCGGTGAGTTGTTTGATTTCAGCTTGGGCGTTCTGGATGGCGGCAAGGTTCTCCAGCAGGCTCTGTAACTCGCGGATGGTGGCATCATCCAGCCAACGTTGCTTGATAAATTCTTGGAGATGCTGATATTTCAAATTCTGGATTGCCAAATAGTTGGATTGCCCGATGCGTTCTTGACGCACAAACTCGACTTTGCGGCGTTTGGGGACTTCCACCTGCCAACGGCGCTCCATAGCGGTTTCGGCTATTGGGGTTGGGGTATCGACTAGCTTCCAGTCAGGGCGCAAGGCGGCCTCGATGGTGATGGTTAGGTCTTTGGCGGTGGTGTTCTCAATGGTGTAGGTAGTCTGCTCAGTGCGGTAGCCCTGATAGACGATGAAGTTATCTTTAATCTCAAGGCCGTGTGTCTCGCTCTGACTAATGGTGTTTTCGGTAATCTTGACACCCAGTTCAACGGCATAGGCTAAATAGACCTCGCCTCCATCTTTGGTGAAGGGGACAATGGCTTCACCTTTATAGTCTTGATCTTCGACAATGGTGACTGGGCCGCGCTCAAGGGTCAGACCTGTTACATTTTTGAAGCGTAGGGCTGCAACGGGATGGGTGGGTAGTTTGGCCCCGTTATAGAGCAGTTCGCGTTGATAATCGAGCATGGAGCCAATAATCGGGACAAGGGCTGACTCACCCCGTTTGACTGAGACAGGTGTGCTGACGACGTACTGGAAAAATTCACCTGCTTCTTTAGCTTCGGCGGTGGCTTGGGGTGTTGCTTCTTTGGCTTGGGCGATGGTGCCGCCTGCACGTAGGGCACGTGCTTGGGGGGCGGGTGCCGCCGCCATAAAGCGCGGGGCTTCAGCTTGAAAATTACTTAAACGGGCATCTAATTCGTCTTCGTCCATGCCGCCCAGCATATCATCAAATTCAATTGGCCCCGGCGCTACCCGTGCCTCATCTTTGACGGTAGGGCGGGCAGGGATGCGTGAACTGTAGAGGTCATAGATGAACGAGATGGGCTGTCCAGCGACGAGTGTGACCTGCACATCCTCCAAATCTTCCTCAAGGCGATTATCGAACAGACCCCAGCCTTGCAGAAAAGCCTTACCTATGGTGCCGCTTTCGTCGCTTTCGGCTACGACACGATAGCTCACACGCCACGTTGGGCTAGGGGCCACATAATGCACCGTCAATTGGTGTTCACCTTCGCTGAGGCGGATGTTGACCGTGCGGCGGTTATCGTCGCCCATACTGGTATCCAGAAAATAGCTCAGGTCGTGCGCGGCTTGGTCATCTTGCAAGCGGATGGCCTGTACTTCGAGCAAACCCAAACTATGGATATGCCCCTGCTCATCTAGCACTAAGACCCGCACTATTGGCTCACGCTTGTCACCACTAAAAAGCGATGGCTGTGGAGTCTCATCAATGCCAATGATGCGCCCCGTATAGTCGCGGGTCTGCTCATGGTGTTGCACAGTTAAGGTTGCTTGGCGTCCGCGTATATCCCGAATCAGGTCATGTAGACTGGCATTCTCTGAGAGATTGACAGAACTGCTGGTAAGGCGATCTGTTCTGTCCATGGGCGTTTGGTAGTGAATGCCCAACACCTGCCCACCTGCACTATCAAATACCGCCAGACTCTTGAGGATGTCATTAATTTCCTCATGACGAAACGAAAGGGTGAGATTGGCTCCATTCAGCGCCCCTTCGCGCACAAAATAACCCACCCCATGCTTATACAACACCATTTGGCGAACAGGTAGCTCAGGCATTATCGGTCTCGCGCTCCTCTTTATTGAGATAATATTCAAGGGTCATTTTGAGATTTGGGATGAGGTCAGGGATGTCCAATGCGCGTTGCATGATGGCTTTGTTGTCCGTGTGTATGGCCCCGAAAATATCAGCAATGGTGATACCATGCGAGGCCGTTTCAATCACACGAATCGTATCACCTGTGCCGACTTCGCCTGTTTGCAACACCTGCATATAGAAGCCGGGGCGGTTGTAGTCCCAAAACATCTCGACGAAGTGTGGCTCTTGCATCTTATGGGCCAACTTGTAACAGGGGATGCGTGGCTGAACGACCTTGACGACTGCTGTACCGATTTTCCAAATATCCCCGATTTGCACCTCATCTTCGGTCAAGCCTTGGGTGGTGAAGTTCTCGCCAAATTGTCCATGTGCGAAGGGGGTTGCTCGTCCTAGCCGTTGCTGCCAATAGGTATAGTGTTCAATGGGGTAGCCATAGACAGCTTTATGAGGGCCGCCATGATGCTTGGTATCGGCTTGGCTGTCGCCTTCGATATGTAACTCATGGAGCCTTGTTCGTCCACTGATGGCGGTTTTATAGATGCCCGTCAGGAGGGTCTTATCACGATAGGGGACTTCTTTGGGTAGGGAGACATTGACGCTCAATAGCTTCATTTGAGTTTTGCACCTTCTCTATAGAAGTAACACCATTGTGGAGTATAGCACAGGCGACGAATGCCTTGAATTTTGGTGGGGAATAGCAACGCCCGCTACCTCATAAGGGAGGCGCGGGCGATGTCGCCCCAACGGGGCGGGGGAGGTCGCGCCGAATCTAGCTTTCAGCGACCATCAAGCGGCGGCGTTTTTCTTCTTTTTGGCGCGACTCGGTATCCAAGATTCGCTTACGTAAGCGCAAATTCAGCGGCGTGACCTCCAGCAATTCGTCCTCCGCCATGAACTCAATGAAATCATCGAGACTCATCTGGCGGGGTGGGGTCAGGCCTGCGGTGGTCTCGCTAGGCTTGGCACGATGATTGGTCAAGTGCTTGGTCTTGGCGACATTGACGGGCAAGTCTTCGGGGCGGATATGCTCACCAACAACCATACCCTCGTAGACCTCAACTTGTGGGCCAATGAAGAAGCTGCCGCGTTGTTGCACATTGACCAGCGCATAGGCAGTCGAAACGCCATCTTCAAAGGCGACCAAACTCCCAAAACGGCGTCCGGGAGCCTCGCCTGCGATTGGCGCGTAGGCGTGGAAGAGGCTATGCACTTGCCCCATACCACTGGTGGCCCGTATGAACTGCGAGCGGAAGCCAATCAGGAAACGGGTTGCCACCAGATAGCGCAGATAGGTGGTGCCGTTCTCGCTGTACATGTCAATCATAGTGCCACGTCGTGAACCAAGCAGCTCCAGCACTGTACCCGCTGAATCATCAGCGACTTCTACTGTAACCTCTTCAATCGGTTCCAGAATCTCACCTGTGGCGGGGTTTTCCTTATAGATGACTTCAGGTTTGCTGACATCAAATTCGTAACCCTCACGGCGCATGGTCTCAATCAAGATGCCGAGGTGCAATTCACCACGCCCGCTGACCACAAACTTATCAGCACTTTCACCATCAGCTACACGTAGGGCTACATTGCTACGGGTCTCATTGTAGAGACGTTCTCGCAAGCGGCGTGAGGTACCCCAACCCGTCTTGCCTTCACGTCCAGCAAGGGGTGAGGTATTGACACCGAAGGTCATCCGTACCGTTGGCTCCTCCACATGGATGGGGGGGAGTGGTTCGGTGGCGTCGGGGTGGGCAATGGTATCGCTAATGTTGAGGTGTTCAAAGCCTGCAAAAGCGATAATATCGCCAGCCTCAGCCACATCAATCTCTTGCTTGCTAAGGTTGTGGTGGGTGAAGAGATACTCGATTTTGCCGGGGAGCCGCTCTCCGTCAATCGTCATTTGCACCACCGACATGCCTTTTTTCATGGTGCCAGAGTGCAGTCGCCCAATGCCAATCTGTCCCTTGTAATTGTCATATTCCAAGGTGGTCACGAGTAGGCGAGCAGGGGCGTTGTCATCAACGATGGGCGGCGGGACTTCCTTCAATATCGTTTCAAAGAGTGGGGTCAAGTCGTCGGCCAAGGGGTCGGGCTGATAACCAGCCTTGCCCTGCAAGCCGATGGCATAGACCACCGGAAAATCGGCTTGGTGGTCAGAGGCACCCAGTTCGATGAACAGGTCAAAGGTGTCGTTGAGGACATCTTCGCTACGGGCAAAGGGGCGGTCAACTTTGTTGATGACCACAATCACGCGCAGACCCAACTCAAGGGCCTTACGTAGCACAAAACGGGTTTGGGGCATTGGCCCTTCAACAGCATCGACCAGCAACAAAGCGCCATCGACCATATTGAGGACGCGCTCGACCTCGCCCCCAAAATCGGCATGACCGGGGGTGTCAACGATGTTTACCTTGACCCCGTTCCATGTAACGGCAGTATTCTTCGCCAAAATCGTAATCCCGCGCTCACGTTCTAGCGCGTTACTATCCAAAATACGCTCACCGACCGTTTCGGTCTCACGAAAAACTTTGGTCTGCTTGAGCATTCCATCGACAAGCGTCGTCTTCCCATGGTCAACATGGGCGATAATTGCTATGTTGCGGATCGTGTCTTTGACCTGCATAGGTTCCTTTAAATTGATACACTCATTGGTTGGACGCAGCCATTGTAGCAGAAAAAAGCAAATTTTTGTGCATAATTGGTTTAAATAACCACGACGAGGGGAACCGGATATGTCACACACAACCGAACATCAACGCCTCGAAGACCATCATGAGCGCCGTGCCAATTGGAAAAACTGGGGGCCGTATCTCAGTGAACGGGCATGGGGTACCGTGCGCGAAGATTATAGCGCCGACGGCAGCGCATGGGCCTTCTTTCCGCATGACCACGCCCGCAGCCGCGTCTACCGTTGGAATGAGGATGGACTTGGGGGCATCTCCGACCGTAACCAATATCTCTGTTTTGCCCTTGCTTTGTGGAACCGCCACGACCCGATTTTGAAAGAACGCCTCTTTGGGTTGACTGGTCAAGAGGGCAATCATGGGGAGGATGTTAAAGAAGTTTATTTTTACTTGGATAGCACCCCGACCCATAGCTATATGAAAATGCTCTACAAATACCCCCATGCCGCGTTCCCTTATGCCGACCTTGTACAGGAGAATCGGCGGCGCGGCCCCTACGATTTTGAGTATGAATTGCTGGATACGGGAGTCTTTGCCGATAACCGCTACTTTGATGTGCTGATTGAGTACGCCAAGGCCACCCCTGATGACATCTGTATTCGTATCTCAATCACCAATTGCGGGCCAGAGACGGCATCCTGCGATGTGTTGCCGACGCTGTGGTATCGCAATACGTGGGCATGGGGCTATGAGCAGGGGCCAATGGATGATGTCCCGCGTCGGCCTGAAATGCGCTTGATGGATGGGCATATCGAAGGCCAGCATCCCACCCTTGGCGCGACCTACTATTATGCTGATGCTCCAACTGCTTTTCTATTCACCGAGAACGAGACCAACACCGCCCGCCTTTTTGGAGTGCCAAATGCCTCTCCCTTTGTCAAAGATAGCTTCCACCGTTATCTTGTTGATGATGAGTATGAGGCCGTAAATCCAGCGGGCATGGGTACCAAAGCTGCGGCGCTCTATCGGCTTGATTTACATGCTGGGGCGACAATGGTGATGCAGATGCGCCTCTCAGGTACACCCCACGCCCAACCCTTTGCGGATAGTGAGGCCATTTTTGCCCAGCGTATGGCTGAGGCCGACGAGTTCTATGCCAGCGTCCAAAACCCTCATCTGAACGATGAGGAGCGTCGTGTTCAGCGCCAAGCCTTTGCAGGTATGTTGTGGTCGAAGCAACTCTATTACTATGATGTTGAGCAGTGGTTGGCAGGTGACCCCGCCATGCCGACGCCACCGCAATCGCGCCAACATGGGCGCAATAGTGAGTGGGTACATCTGGTCAATTTTGATGTGATTTCAATGCCAGACAAGTGGGAATACCCTTGGTACGCGACTTGGGACACCGCCTTTCACAGCCTACCCCTAGTGCTGGTTGACCCAGATTTTGCCAAGCGTCAGTTGGAGTTAATGACCCGTGAGTGGTATATGCACCCCAACGGGCAGCTTCCCGCTTATGAATGGGCATTCGCCGATGTTAACCCGCCTGTCCACGCGTGGGCGGCGTGGCGTGTGTATAAAATTGATGGCAAGCAGCGTCACCACCATGACCGCCCCTTCTTAGAGGGCATTTTTCACAAGCTGCTCCTCAATTTTACATGGTGGGTGAATCGGAAAGATGTGGATGATAACAATATCTTTCAGGGCGGCTTTCTCGGCCTTGATAATATCAGCGTCTTTGACCGTAGTACCACCCTCCCCACTGGTGGGCATATCGACCAATCTGATGGTACGGCGTGGATGGCCTTTTATTGCCTAGAGATGCTCAAAATTGCCATTGAGCTAGGGCGTCATGAGTCTGTGTATCAAGATTCGGCTACCAAATTTGTTGAGCATTTTCTCCGCATTGCCAGCGCCATGACCGGACGTAACCCACATGGACACTCACTCTGGGATGAGCAAGATGGCTTTTTCTATGATGTGCTGCATTTGCCCAATGGCACGGTTATGCCCCTCAAGCTGCGCTCAATGGTTGGGCTGTTACCCTTGATTGCGGTGCAGACGCTGGAACCTATTGTTTTTGAGGAGCAACGCACCCTTGCCCGCCGTATGAATTGGTTTATCCGCAACCGTCCGCATCTCAGTGGTAATATCGCGCAAGTCGATATTCGCGGGGTGGGCGAGCGCCGCTTGATGGCTCTCTTAACCCGTGAGCGATTGGTACGGGTGCTACGCTATATGTTGGACGAGAACGAGTTTCTTTCGCCTTACGGGATACGCTCGCTTTCCAAATACCATGAGACACACCCTTATATTCTACAGGTCAATGGGCATCCCTACACGGTTGATTATGAACCCGCGGAGTCGCGTAGTGGTTTGTTTGGTGGCAATTCCAACTGGCGCGGACCAGTTTGGTTCCCTATCAATTACCTAATTATTGAAGCCCTCCAGAAATTCCATCATTACTACGGAGATTCCTTACAGGTGGAGTTTCCAACAGGTTCGGGGTATTTGATGACTCTAGGTGAGGTAGCGACGGAACTCTCTAAGCGGCTGGTAAGTCTCTTTTTACCCGATGACCAAGGCCGTCGTCCGCTGTATGGCGGCTTGGAGGTTTTTCATACAGACTCGCAGTGGCGCGATTACGTGTGGTTTTATGAGTATTTTCATGGGGACAATGGAGCAGGCTTGGGAGCCAGCCACCAAACCGGATGGACAGGCTTGGTGGCAAAACTGATTCAGCAAATCGGTGGGCAATTCTAGGTGTGCCGTTTGGGTGTTTTGCGGTTAGTGTTAGAAGGCTTGGCTTTAGCAGCAGACTTGGCGGATGGTGTGGTCTGGCTCGGCTCGGCAAGCTGCAAGATACCCTTTGGCCCGCCAACAATCTGCGGGATTCGCCCCTTTTTGTGCAGCACGTCATATACGTAAAGTTCGCGTATAAGGGCGATGCTGATTGCCAAAATCGGGACTGCCAGCAAAATGCCGAAAAAGCCTAGTTGAGATGCTGCAATCAATTGGAATAACAGCACCATCCCTGCTGGAATGTTCAATTCGCTTTTAACCACCTGTGGGGTGATAGCTTTTGACTCAATTTCCCCAATAATGACATAGAGCATAAACGCAAAAGGTAGCTTGGCAGGGTCATCGGCACCCGTGAACACGAGAATGGGTATCAATGCAATGTAGTAACCCAAATAAGGGATAACGGTGCCCAAGCCAGCAATAACCCCCAGTGCAATTGCATTCGGAACACCGAGAATCAAGCCCATCGCACTGGCCACCATCACCGCAGTGGCGCTGACGGAGACCGCCAAAGCACTTAGCCACGCCGCGACCACACGCCGTAATTCATTGATGATTTCCAGTACGCGGGTTTCGCGGTGTTGGGGTACCACCGCTAAGATGCCCCGATAATAACTCATGGGGTCGAGCAGTAAATAGATTGTGATGATGACAATAATAAAGAGATTGGCAAAAACATCACCGAGGAAGTTGCCTACACCACCGAGGATTGGCAATGTTGAACGGGCCAACGATGTCCAGTCGAAATCAGGGGAGAGGGGGGTGTTGGTATCCCCCTCGAGTAGGTCGTTATAATCTTCGATAGTAAATTCGGGTAGGAAACGTTTAAGTTTGTCGTCATCCGCACGGAAACTATCATATCCCTGTACAGCATCTTCGGCAGCCTGTGGTAAGCCTTGAATCAAATCAACTACTTGGGCTATCAGCGGCGGAAATACCAAGAATACAACCAATAGGAATGTTAGGAGTGTGCCTATCAGGGTGAGCAAAACAGCATAGCCGCGCTGCATCCCGCGATGCTCTAGTTTGGCGATGGGAATGCTCAAGGCTACTGAAAGTACCCAACACGTAAACCCAATTAGTAAAATTGACCGCAGAGTCCAAAGCGCGATTAACCCCACAGCTACAGCCGCTACAATAAGAACGGCAGTTAAGGTGCGGCGGGTAAACTCAATATAGGACATAGGCTAGACCCTCCTCGTACAATGCTAAGTATAGTCTGAATGGTGGTTTTCGACTTCTTATTTGTTCAATTGGCAACCCATGGGCGAAGGTTAACCATGCGCCTTGAGCGTAGCAATGATGGCCTCATTGCCAGTATCGATTGCAGCTTCATGCGCTGTTTTTCCCTTAAAATTGGTCACGGATGGGTCAGCGCCATGTGCCAATAACCACTCGACCATTGCTGCATGTTGGCGCGAGATAGCGGGATGCAACGCATCACTGAGACCTTCACGCCCGCCATGAGCATAAAGTAGTTCAATGATAGCCACATCACCGTTAATAGCCGCGTGATAAAGCGCACTAAAGCCGTGTGCTTCACGGGGATTGGCAAGGGTAGAGTCATCGGTCAAGAAGCGTTCAATTGCATCACGTAGACCCAGCATAACCGCTGCACACATGGTTAACGAAGCCCCTTGGCTCAAAAGATATTCAGCGATAGCACGGTTGCCAACATGTGAAGCGGCTCCAAGGGCGCTTTCATTAAATTCTTCGACGACAACATGTAAGAGACTCGGGTCGGCTTCGAGTCGGGTTTTAACCTGTTCAAAATCGAAATGTGCCGCCATTACAAAACTGCGAATGTCGTCGGGTGCTGGCTGGGGCTGCATGGTTACCTCCACGATTGGTCTGAATGAATATTCCTTAATTGTATATGGGTTTTGCAATCAGGCATACATTCCGGGGCTATCGTTGTGATACTGGTCTCATGCCGTAGTTTGACCAAGAGTCCCCTAACGTTAAGTCTACTATTTCCCTATGCTGTTGAAACTCGTTATATAATGAAGTGTAATGGGGAAAGCAATCTTGCCTAAAGGAGGCTTATGTTTCAACGTAAAGCTCTAACCTTGTTCATTCTCTTGTTGGTGCTGGTAATGGCTTTGCCAGTGTCGGCATCTGAACGACAGCCCCAGCAACCAACTTTGGCGACAACAACCATTACCACCAGTCCATGGACGGCTGAGTATTTTGATAATCGTGATTTCACGGGTACTCCCGAATATGGAGCTTCAGCACCAGCTGGCTTCTTGAATCTTGACTGGGGAGCCAATGCTCCTTTACCGAGCATTCCAGTCGATGATTGGGGGGCACGTTTTACCGCAGCAATGAACGTCCAATATGCGGGTAATGTGACTTTTGAAGCACGTGCTGACGATACGGTAACGGTTTGGGTTGATGGTCAAGTTGTGACAGCTTCGGCTCCTTTCTTTATTCCCGGTGCGGTCTATCGTGGCACTGTTTATCTTGGTGTGGGTACGCATACGGTTGTCGTTCAGCATACCGACATCACAGACAAGGCTTATCTCAATGTCACATGGTCAAGCGATGTGGTGTCTGGTGTGACGGCTACAGTGCAATCAACGATTGGCCTTAACTTCCGCGATGCTCCCAGTTTAAATGGCAACCGGATTGGAATTTTGCCCTATGGGGTAACCTATCCAGTTTTGGGGCGTAATGGTGATGCGACTTGGGCCTATTTGGATGCCAATGGCCTGCGCGGATGGGCTTCGACAGCCTATCTTGCCATTAGCGGCAATATTCTGGCTGTGCCTGTTTTGGATGCATCAACGGGCGGTTCCTCTGCTCCTGCGCCTGCACCCGGCACAGTGGTTACGCAAGGCCGTGCGATTTACAATGTCATTGTCCGTAACTGTCCTGCGACTTCATGCGCTCGCTTGGGTTTAATCCCTTGGCAAGCGATAGTGGATGTGTATGGACAAAGTACGGATCATCAGTGGGTACACGTCAAATATGGGACGGTTGTCGGCTGGGCCTACAAGGACTTCGTCCGGAATGTCGGTGACTTTAATGTCCCGTTGCCGGATACCTTGCCTGTTACGCAATAACTAAACAAATAACCCCTAACAATAGAGGCGGCCTGCAAAGCCGCCTTTATTATATTGAAGCAGACAAAATCGAATGGGAACAAGTACCCCCTTTGATGCCAACGATTATTTGGCAAGAGGGGGAGATACACTGTATGCCTTTAGCGAGTCGCGCTGAAAAAATTAGCCCATGCTATCATCGGGTCGATACGACGTACCAAGCGATACATGGCTGGAGTAAAGCCAATCTTAGGCCAGAAGTGCGAAGCCTCGAAGTTGGTCGTGCGCCAATCACAAAAGCAATAGTCATAACCTGCGGCTTTGGCATGGGTAAAGCCATGACGGGTGAGGGCAAGATTGACCCCCTTGCCACGCGCTTCGGGGAAGGTGCCTGCCACTGCTAACTCGATGCTGCGCTCTGGATGGAACATATCGGCAGCAAAATCAAAGTAGACTTGAAAACCCATTACCTGACCATCTAATTCAGCCAACCAATAGGTGGCTTCGGGGTCTTGAATGAGTTCGATATACCCTTGACGGTTTTCCTCAATATCTTCGGATGGTTTATGCCCAAAGACGGGGCTTTGTACCTGATGACTCATGATGATGTCGGCAAGTTGGTAGGTGATGGCCTCATCGCCTTGTTGAGCGCGGCGGATGGTGATGGTATTGGGGGCAGGGTGGCGGGTAGGGTCATAATCACGCAAGTCATAGACCCCATAGGCTTGTTGCAGGCCAAAACTGAGTGCGAACCATATGTCATTCATTTGGCGGTCAGTGGCAGTAACTTGCACATAATGGTCAAAATAGCCGTCACGTACCCAGTTCTTGGCAAGAGCCGTATACAAATGATGATAAATATCTGGTAGACGGTCAGCGATAGCCGCGTGACCTGCTCGGTAAATCCACACATGCCGTCCGAACATGGCGTTAAAAGTAGGCGTACCTAGCATATAACCCACCATGCCTTGCCCATCAAACGCTGCCATCCCTTGGGTGAGTGGCTCCTTCCACTGGTCTTGAATAGTGGCCTGTAGGGTATCAAGGGATGGTTGGGGAAGGTGAGGCAGCAGTTGGTGGTCACGTTGGTGGCGGCTTTGGAGTAGGTGTGCGGCAGACTCAAGATGATAATCGGTAAAGGGTATGAGTTGGATAGCCATAGCTGCCCTTATCTTTAGAGCTAAAATGACGTGTATAAGGCTCATTGTAGTCCATAATCTGTTGTTGACAAAGAGGGAGTTCTATCGGTTGTAATGCTATCGGGCGGCAGAGATCTAGCATCAACTCAAGCGCCAAAAAGCGGTTGTCAGGGTAAAGGCACCCCACAAAAGTCATTCGTATGCCATCTAGAAAAAATACAGACTGATTATATAAAATGTCTGTAAACTATATTTGCTATTTTTCTGGATATTGTTTATAGTCAATGTACAAATTATGGGGGATATGGTTAACTCTCAGGAGAGGTATACATTTTCTAGACGGTTCTGCGTTCTATCCTCGGCATCTAGGTTTGCCTTTCGCTACCCCTAATCCTTTTTCTAGGTTGCAACATTCACTGCAACATCTTGTATAGTCCAGTTAAGGAGGATTCTCGACTCATGAAGAAGTACCTAAGTTTACTATTGGCAGTGTTCATTGCCTTTGGTGCAGTTAGTTTTGCGAGTGCCAGCAATGCACCTGCTGATGCCCCGCAATCACTCCATGCTCAGGGTGACCCGATTGTGATCGGCTCGAAAGACTTCACCGAGCAACAATTTCTTGGTTATATCATTCTTGTTGCGCTAGAAGCCAACGGCTATGCGGTCGAAGACCAGATTGGTCTTGGTGGTACTGCTGTCGCTCGTGCTGCTCTCGAAAATGGCGAAATTGATGTCTATCCCAACTATACGGCAACGGCTGCCCTCCAAAGTTTGCCTGCTCTCGGTTTTGAGATTGACCCTGAAATCGCCAAAGATGCCTATCGCTCTTATGCTGCGGTAAGCTCACTAGATGCGGCTTATAATGACTTGGTTTGGCTAGAGCCTGCGCCTGCCAATAACACCTACACGATGGCAGTAACCCGCGAGTTCTCAGAGGCCAACGGCATTACCGATTTTGTGCAATTGGCCGAGTGGATTAATGCAGGTAACGATGTTCGTTTGATTTCCAACGAAGAATTTACCACCCGCGACGATGCCTTGGTGACGTTTGAAGACACCTATGGCTTTGAGATTTCGCGTGACAATATCGAGTCGCTTCCCGGCGCGGTGACTTCATCGGCTCATCAACAATTGGCGAGTGGTGAAGGTGGCTACAATATCGCGGTGGCTTATGGTACTGACGGTACCTTGGCGGCCCTAGATTTGGTCGCGTTGGCTGACCCCTTGGGTGCCCAACCTGTCTATCAACCCACCCCTGTCTTTCGCGGTGAGGTGCTGCGTTCTAATCCCGAAATTGCAGACATCCTCAATCCGATCTTCCGTACTTTTGATGTAGCGACCCTGCAAGAGTGGAACACCAACGCTGCCCTTGGGCAAGAAGGTGAAGCCCAAAGCATCAAAGATGTAGCGCGGGCCTATTTGGTCGAAAACGGCTTCATTTCGGAGTAGCCAGTACAGGTTGAGCCAACCTGTACTGAATGATATGGGATATGCACCTTTCACAGATAGCCAGTTGCCGCTGGCTATCTCGTGCATTTAACGCAGATTATACTCCCGTTTTTTGGTGTAAAGGAAGGTTGTTATTAGCAATCGGCTTGCGATTTTAGGAAGCTTGGTTTCGGCATGGGGATTTTTCTTTCTGCCTTTGTTGATTGTTGTTCCCAATGCCCAAGCCGTCAAAAATGTCTCGTTTCAGTTGCTCGAACTCCAAGGGGACTATCGATATGCAGTTTTGTTTTTCCTTAGCTTAGTCCCAATGGTAGTAGGTTTTCAATCGAACCAGTTGCGACGTGGCTGGCTGTTGGTTGGCCTCGGCAACTTAATGATGATATTGGCCTTGTGGCTACCTGCGGTGGCCGCCAAGGAATTATTGGCGAATGCACTGGATATTTTGCCAACGGACACGTTTGTTCGTAATCCGCGTGTGCGGCCTGTATCTGGCGTGGCAGTAGGCTTGATGGGCGGATATATCGTTCTGTTTAGTGGCTTGCTTGACCTTCGCAAAGCAGGGGTTTCGCAAGTGATACGCTTTTTTGCAGGGATTGTCGGCTTTGTCGGGATTTACTGGCTGTTCGATTCAGGCCGTTTGGACGCCTTTTCAATTGTGCTGGAGTATCGTGTCAATGGGGACAACCTCTCGAATAACCTCATCAAACAATTGACCTATGTGTTGGTATCACTCATCACAGGGCTGGTAATTGGCGTGGGTTTGGGTCTATGGGCTTCACGCCAAGCGCGGGTCGCTCCTATTATCCTCTATGTGGTTGGCATCATTCAGACGATTCCTAGTTTGGCGTTGTTTGGGTTGCTGCTGGTACCGCTCTCGAATCTTGGCCGTCAGCAGATTGTCGATGATATGTTGGTGTATGTCATTCCGGCCCTGATTGGGGTGAGCGTGTTGTTTGTCATTGTGGAGCGCATTGGAAAACGTTATCTGCCTGATAGCCTCCACTTCGGCGCATTGGTGGTACTAGGCGTGGGTGCTTTAGTGCCGTTTTTCCTCAGTACCTTAATGGTTATTAGCCTGCTTTTCCAAGTCAGCCTTCGCATGTTGACCAATGGCACCCATTCTATGCCTAAGACGATATTCTTGATGGCTTTTGTTGGTCTATTTGCACTCACCTTGCTCGGACGCCGTACCCATGCCCTGCGCCGCCGTCCCCTTCTACGCCGCCGATTGCGGTTGGCTTTGACGGTTGCTGCATTTGGGGCTGCGCTTGTCACCTTTGCCTTGACTGCCAACGATTATCTGCCTACTGAAGATACTTTCTCGGTCTGGACACTCAGCGATATTGGGATTAAGGGCCTTGGTGAGACGCCCTCATTGGTGGCGCTGTCGTTGTATTCGCTGCTGCCGTTGGTACGTAATACCTATGCGGGCCTCAACAACGTTGATAATGCCATTATCGACTCGGGACGGGGGATGGGTATGACACCGCGTCAAATTTTCTTCAAGATTGAATTGCCGTTGGCGTTCCCGGTCATAATGGCAGGTGTGCGGAGCGCTGCCATTGCGCTGGTGGGTATTGCAACTATTGCCGCCGTCATTGGGGGTGGTGCCTTGGGTGAGTATGTGGTGGAGGGAGCTAATCGTATTTCCCTCGACTTGATTTTGCTGGGGACACTGCCTGCTATCTTGCTGGCTTTTATGCTTGATGCTGGTCTACGTGCGCTTGAGGCATTCTTGACTTCCCCCGGTATTCGACAACAAGGCCAAGGAGGGCTGTAAATCAGTATGATTGAGATTCGTAATGTATCAAAGATTTACCCGAATGGGTTTCGAGCAGTTGATGGCCTGAGCCTGTCCATTCCCAAGGGCGACTTAGTAGTCTTCATTGGGCCGTCGGGGTGCGGCAAAACCACCACCATGCGGATGATTAACCGCTTGATTGCCATTTCGACTGGTGAGATTTTGATTGAGGGTCGCAACAATCAAGAGATTCCTGCCGAGGAGTTGCGGCGCAATATCGGCTATGCCATTCAGCAAATCGGCCTTTTCCCACACATGACCGTGTCCCAGAATATCGCTACCGTGCCACGTTTGCTGGAATGGGACGAGGGACGCATCCGCCGACGGGTTGATGAACTGCTCGAACTGGTGGGACTTGACCCTGATTTATACCGTGACAAATTCCCACGTCAACTTTCAGGTGGTCAACAACAGCGGGTGGGAGTGGCACGTGCCCTTGGAGCAGACCCGCCCATTATGCTGATGGATGAGCCATTCGGGGCGGTTGACCCCATCACACGCGAAATTCTACAAGATGAATTTATTCAGATTCAGCACGCGGTTGAAAAAACGATTGTTTTTGTGACACACGACATTGATGAGGCCATCAAGATGGGTGATCGTATCGCCATTTTGCGTGATGGTAAGTTGGTGCAATACGATACGCCAGAGACCCTGCTCGAAAAGCCTAATGGTCGCTTTGTGCGCGACTTTGTGGGGGCTGACCGTCAATTGAAGCGCCTCGGCTTAGTCGGTATCCGTGAGTTGTTGGATAAGCAGGTGGTGCGTGTCTATATGGATGCGACGGCTGCTCAAGCCAAAGAGGTCATGGAAAAAAACGGGGTGCGCTCAGTCTTTGTGGTGGAGCGTGAAACCGATATTTTGCGCGGGTGGGTCAATAAGGAAGCGCTTGAAGTGGCGGATTCATTGTTGGATGCCATGCACGAAGCGCCTTATTCCGATATTGCGGTGCGAGAACGTGCCACAGCCCGTGAAGCCCTTAGTGCCATGGTAGCGCGTGGCTTCCGTGTGACACCTGTTGTGAACCGTGAAGGACGGTTAGTCGGGACTATTCGCCTTGAGGCCATCCAAGAATTGGCAATATATAACCCTGTGGTGCCGCCACAAGCGTTAGGGGAGGCGACCTTGAATGAATAGTAATCATCAATTTCGCGTTCCAGTGGCTGTTTGGGGCTGGTTGATCGCGGCAATCTTGCTGTTCTTAGGTACCTTTATCCGCCTTGAACCCAATGACGTATTGCTGGTGTTGCGACGGGCCAATCCCTTTGAGTTGCCACATAAGAGCAACCCCATGCTGCAAATCGGAGAAAACTCCCGTGAGCGCTTGGTATTGACCTATGACATCTGCCGTGGGGAGGCCGACTCGGATGCTCCTTTGACCGAGCAACGTTACTTTGATGCTGCAAATTGCGATAAGGTTGTCCGATCTGGGGATACCATCTGGGTGCGTATTGTGCTAGAAAACAGCGCTCCCATATCTCTAACCGACTTTGCTGTGACCGATAGCATTCAGGGCGAGATACCCATTGATGATACGTGTTGGCATGTGGATATTCCATTGCGGGCGCGGCCTAATCCTGATGCGGGGTGGGGTGGCGGCCAAGCGGGTGCGCTGCCTAGCCAAGGGGACAAGGCGGTGTGCATTTATCCTCATCAGGTGGCTGGTGAGATTGAGGACCCGCTTCTGTACAATATGGATGTCAGTTTTGCAATTGGTGAAGGTGAAGACGCTGTAGCTGCCAGCATCGCGGCTAGCAACTTCATCCATGTTTTTGAGGATTTTCCGCTCTCACCTGAAATTTGGCTCCCAACCTTTGGCACGGACAACACCACCGTTATCAAAATCAACAGCACCCATATTGGCTTGCCTGTATTTTTGCTGGCGTTGCTGTTTGGCGGCTTTGAACTGGCCCTAGCCTATTTCTATCGGGATACGGTCAACAAACTGCTTCAAGCGTTAGTGCGAGCCATTGGTGTTTTCTTGATTTTCTGGTCGTTCTTTGGACATGAGATATTTTGGGATTATCTTCTGGGAGTGTTATTCCCTAGTGCTTTGACGCGCACGGGCGATATTGAGTTGCTCCGTCCTCAAAACAGCGTGATTGGCTACGCGGCTGACCATCTGGAGTTGGTGATTGTTTCCTCTTTGGTGATTATTCCGGTGGGCTTACTGCTGGGTATTTTCGTCACCCGCGAGGAAAACCGTGACTATCTGCCCTTTGTCAATAACCTTGTCAATTCGGGGCAGACGGTGCCAACCATTGCCGTTGTGGCGATTATGGCCCCGATTATTGGTATTGGCTTTAAGCCCGCTGTGATAGCCCTTATCATCTACGGGATGTTACCTGTAGTTCGCAATACCGTCGCAGGTCTTGAGGGGGTAGACCCCTTTATGAAGGACTCCGCTACGGGCATGGGCATGACCCCTACCCAAGTGCTGTTTGCGATTGAATTGCCGATTGCCAGTCGTGTGATTATGGCGGGCATTCGCACCAGCATGGTCATCAATGTCGGTACAGCAGCCCTAGGAGCCTATGTTGCTTCTGGTGGTTTGGGAGATCCGATTGCGGCGGGTCTATTGCGACAGGTTGACCCTTGGATTGTGCTAGGGGCGGTGCCAGCAGCGTTATTGGCGATTATCCTTGATTATGTGTTGGGACGGGTCGAGTTTGTGGTCACACCGCGTGGCTTGCAAATAGAGCAATAACGATAGGCATCATTCGGGTGGTGCATCGGTAATCCAAGGCTTGTGCCAGAGTGAGCGAGGTTCAGCGGCCAAATTAGTTTGGGGGTCAACCAACAGATGGCTGCTACGCCCATTCCAACTGACATAAGCCTCGGCCCGCACCTCGACGGCTGCATAGCCTTTGGCTTGATACACCTCGCGCAGATGATGGGCAAAGGCCTGAATCATATCGGGCTGGAAGGACATCTGCTGAGTCTGTTGGGGTGTGAGGTACTGGCTAGGATAGACTACCCATTCGCGCCCAGTGGTGGGGTCATGTACAAAGAAGGTGGTAAAGCCCGCCTTCTCGACCAGCATGACCCGCCACGAGAGGCGATACCCCTCCTCTGTCCATAACACATTCCCCGTATAGAGCCAATGACGCAAGGGTAGCCCAATCTGAAAGAGGAAGAATAGGCCAAGGATAGCCACCCCCCAGCGCGACGGTTGAATGGATATTGGCGTTATGGGGGGTGTTGGTGTGGGCAACCACCGCAATAGTTTTCGATAGTCGTGGCCGTCGAAGAAAATGAGGGTACAAGCCAGCATAATCCAAGGGAACATGCCAATGGGGAATAGCAGGCCTGTCATAACATGGAAAAAGACGACAGTGGCATAAGCAGGCCAACGGGTGCGCCGCCAACTTAACCAGAAGGGGATGGTGAGGTCATAGAGTGCGCCACCCCAACTCATGGTATAGGCCACCCATCTGTGTTCGAATAGGTGACCAATGAGGGGAAAATCGGTATAGGCAGGCAACCAAATAGCAAGAGGCATGGCTCGCAGCAGCCAATCAGGGTTCAGCTTGGCGATACCCGCAAAGACATAGACAATGCCGATCTGCAACTGGATGACGGTGATTGTCCAGCGCGGTACATGGGTGGTGCGGATGACTGGACGCCACCAGCTATCTACCGACCACTGACGGTGCAGGGGGATAAAAATCAACATAAAGCTAAGGAGTGAGATGAAATAATAGTGATTGAGGTAAAAGGCTTTGTCGAGCAGTTCAATATAGGTGAACAGCACGAAAAATAGCGCCATGCTGAGGTGATAGGCAAGGCCGATGGTGATGAACACGCATAGCAGCGCTACCATTGCAAAGACCAGATACATCCCTATGGCGGGCAGGGGTTTGACCCAACCAAAGCCCCAATAGGTGAAGTGATAGGTGGGGTCAATATAGTATTCCGCAATCCAGCCCTTCAGCCAGAAGCGCAGGGTGCTGACCAGCATCAGCACCCCAAAGGCGACCCTAAAGCCGACCAACGGTATTATAGAAGTCGGTTGGGCGAGCCATGTCTTAATCGCCGTCATTGTCGTTAAAGGTGATGGTTACGCCTAGTTGACCTGCCATATCAACCCGCACTAAGACCATCAGTGCCCGCATGGACTCATAAGCGGCGCGGACTGTTTCAGGGTCTTCTACGATGGCTATTTGTAGTGGTTGCTCAATGGCGTGCATTGCGGTTAATGCCGCCTCAAAACGGGCATTAATCGCCGCTGAAAGGGGGTCACCCTCGTACTCGGCTCCCAAGAAGTCGAGATAATCATCAAAGCCGAGGCCTTCCCCACCGTTGAAAACGCCTTGTAGCCCTTCGAGGTTGGCGATGATTTGGGCTGTGCTTGCGTCGCTATAGGGGGCTTCAACTTGTTCGGGGCGGGGCAGGTTGTCCTCTGCCGATAGGCCAAGCGGACGAGCCAGTTTATTGCGGAGAACGGCCTCAATCTCAACCACCATCTGGTTATTGAGCATACTGATGGATTCACGCAGGGAGGTACCTTCGCCACTGGCATCGATGAAGGTCTCGGCATAGTTATCACCTTCGGGCGACCACGTGTCATACAGTTCCTGCGTCTGAATGGCTAAGGTCTCGGCAAGGGCCACTAGATAGGCCATGCGGCGGGGTTCTTGGAAGCTAGTGAGTGTGTCATCGCCTGCGCTAAAAAGTAGGTATTCTAGTGCGGGCAGGCCTTTAATGCTGGAGCCTTGATTATAGAGGTACTCGCTGGTGAGTTCATGGTCACCTGCGATAACGGTTTCGATGTTGTCAACACTGGTTGGCAGGCGTTCAATAGGGGTATGGTAGAGCATCAAGCGCCCAAACTCTAGCCACTCGCACCGCTCCCATGCAACCGAGGTATCAACCCATGCGTCTTGGGCCGCGCTGAGGGTCTCGGCGTTGGGGTTATCGCGGAAGGCATAGATCGCCTCTTGCAGGATAGCCGCCTGTTCCGCCAGCGCTTGGTGATAGGGTAGGACGACATTGAGCGTGATGTTTTCTAACATGGCCCGACGGTCAAAACTCTCGGCTTGGGTGGGTTGGGCGGAGGGCTGATTAATGATGGCTAGGGTAATGGTGGCAACCCCTACCAACAAGACGATACTCAAGCGTGCGATTTTCACAATGTCTCTCCTATAATGACCGCAAGAATCGGATAAGGGCGTCGCGTTCAGCCGTGCTCATTGCCAAAAATGTATCACGGGCGGCTTGGGCCTCGCCACCATGCCACAGGACAGCTTCAGTCAGGTTGCGAGCGCGTCCATCATGCAAATAAAAGGTATGCCCATTGACGGTTTCAAACAATCCAATCCCCCACAGTGGCGGCGTGCGCCATTCACTGCCAGTGGCTTGATAATCAGGGCGGCTATCGGCTAGACCCGCACCCATATCATGCAACAACAAGTCAGTATAGGGGTGGATGGTTTGGTGCGAAAGGGTTGGGATGGTCAGATGCACGCCTGTTTCTAGGGTGGGAACGTGGCAATTGGAGCAACCCGTCGTTTCAAATAGCTCACGGCCTTGCAGCACAATCGGGTCATCATAATCGCGCTGGGCGGGTACGGCGAGGGTGCTGGAATAGAGGACAACCTTGAGGAAGTCATCATCACTAATCTCTGGCACACCCCCATTGATAACATCAGCGCAATTGGTTTGAGCAGTGGTGCAATTGTCGGCGGGAAAGAGGCTAGTGCTGATACCCATATCACCTGCAAAAGCGCTGGCAACTTGTTGGAGCAGATGGGGCTGGTTGGCCTTCCAGCCAAAGCGTCCGATTGCCATACGGTTGTTGTAATAATCCCACACCCAGTTGGGCCGTCCAGAGATGCTATCTTGGTTCGTGTCGGTGGGGTCTGCAAGCGCCAGCAGGGTTGATTCGGGGACGGCTTCGAGCAAGCCTAAGCCAATCATCTGGTTGGCGACACGCGGCGAGAACATGACTTCGGGGTGCATCTCGCCATAGGTTAGATTCTCGATGGTATAGGTGGGAACCCGCAGGCTATAGGGGGTGCCATCCGCAAAGGTGCCAGCTTGCTCGGTGTATTCAATGTGCAGGGTCCCCTCACCGATTTCGCCAAAAATAGAGTGGTCTTGGAATTGACCGCCATAGGTGGGGTCGGGCAGGTTCGCGCCGTGAATATCACGTTCTGGGATGCTAAGGCGAATCAGGAAGCCTGTTGGCGACTCACCGTCAAAGTTGGGCGCACGACCCCGCCCATCTTTGAAATGGCAGCCAGCACAGGAGCGCGAATTAAAGAAAGGGCCGAGGCCATCGCGGGCAGTGGTAGAGGAGGGAGCCTGTACCCAATTTTGGTTAAAGAACGAGTTGCCGACAAAGAAATAAAGCGAGTCCCAGCGTTCTAGGCCGGGAACTTGTTGCCCAAAGGCGTTGGGTGTGGTGTTAAAAATGGTTGTTTGACCGCCGAGAAGTTCGGGACGGTCTGGCTGGGTCGGGTCTTGGGAATGGGCTGTGCCGCCCCATAGGAGCAGACACAACCCAAGCATGATACTGGTTAGCGCAAGGGTTCGTTTCATGATTTACTCTGGCAAAGCTGTATCAATGGTAAGCCCTAGGCTGATGGCAACTTCAACGAACATATCGCCTTGGTCTTGCAGGCCAAAGACGACCTCTACAATCTGGGAGCGGCTTTCGGGTAGCACAATGGCTTGGTCAAAGGGGACATGAATGCTGTTGACCAGTTCAAGGGTTAGGTCGAGTTGTGCCAAGACCGTTTCATTAAGGGCAGGGTCAACGGCTGCCATTAAGTCTGTTAAGCCAGCGCCACTGACCACGGTGCTATCCACACGGGTATAGGTGCCACGATAGACGTTGGCAATGCCTTGGGCGTTATTGATGATGTCGCGGTGGGTGTTGTCGCTGAAGCAGGAGTGTTCGTCTTCTTGGTCTTGATTGTCGTAAGCGGTGAAGATGCGCTCGCCCGCCAGTTCCGATTTGCTCAAGACGCCGATTCCCGTCAGGATATGGGCGAGGGCGGTGTCTGGCTCTAAGGCAAGGAACTCGGCACGGTAGTTGTCTTCCATATCAGGTGCCCATGCTTCGACCATTTCGGTGAGGTGATTTACCAACAAATCGGTAGCGATGGTTAGGTATTGGGCGCGGCGCTCGGCGTTGGGCGCGGTGGTGTAATCGCTGACCGGACGTTGGCCCGCACTATCGGCACTGAGGTCTTGACCCCAAAGCAGGAACTCGATGGCATGGAAGCCGACGCTGATATTTTCCTCGGCACCCTGCTCATTGAGAGATTCAATCAACTCGGCGGTGATTTCGGGATAGGTGGCAAGGTCGTTGATGATACCCGCTTCGGGCATACCCTCCACATAATCAATATAGACCTCATCCAAGGGCCACGCATTCAACAAACCTTCGGGGCCGTCGGCATCATCAATCGGGCCACCATAGAAGCGGAAGGCCTCGGTTTGACCATAGGGTTCACGGGCGACCAACCATGCGTCTTTGGCGGCCTGCAAGGTCTCATCGGCGGGGTCAGCGACAAAAGCCTCAATCGCGGCCTGTAATTCAAGGGCCAGCGCGTGGGAGTCGGCGTAGTTGGCGTACACGATGTCGGCGTAGGTTTGAATAACCTCTTGTTTGAGGGCGTTGAGGTCATCATCTTGGGCTTGAGCAGGCATGATCGGAACGACCAGCAGCGCCATGAGTAACAACATAAGCAAGTTTTTCATGCAAAGATTTCCTTGTACGTAGTGATGTGTGTGTTAATTTGACCCGATTATAGGCAGAGGAAAAGGTGGCTGTATACGACAGGGGTTAAGGCCAACCTATGCGTTGCTTTAAACCTGAGAATGTAGCAGGGGCTAATCATAAGTTGACCTTGGTTAACAATAAAATTGTTGCTAAATTGAGATAATAGCTTATCGCAGATGACCCCAATGGTGTTCTAAGAATGCCAAGATTTCCATGAGATGGACCGTTTCACCGCCTTCATGACCATTATAAGTGTACACACGCATCTCTTTGGGGGCCGTGACGTGGTTATAGGTGCCATAGACGCATGACGGCGGGCATACCATATCCATCAGTCCCACCGAATAAAGAGCCTTAGCCTTAGCGCGTGGCGCAAAATGCAGGCCATCAAAATAAGCCAGCGTTTGGAATACCTGCTCGGCTTTGTCCCGCTGGATCCGCAGGTAATGGAGGATTTCGGAATAGGGAGGCTCGATAAATAGCTCTAGGGCGCGGCGGAAGTGACACAAGAAAGGCACAGATGGCATGACCAACTCAATCGTGTCTGGCAACAAACCACTGACCGCGATACTGATACCCCCACCTTGGCTACCTCCAGTTACGGCTAGATGGTCGGCATTGACCAAGGGGGCGTGCTGGGCCGCTTCAACGGCTCGCACCGCGTCGGTAAACACGCGCCGATAGTAATAGGTATGGGGCGAGAGGACGCCTTGGGTCATGAAGCCGGGAAGTGCGGGGTTGGCTCCGTTGGGGATGTCGGGCGTGTCGCCTTTACGCCATGTGCTGCCCTGTCCGCGGGTGTCCATTACCAGATGGGCATAACCTGCGCTGGCAAAGTGTAGCCAATCGAGTGGGTAGCCACGCCCGCCACCATAGCCGATATATTCCACCACACAGGGTAGGGGGTGGTCAACATTAGCGGGGCGCAGATACCAACCTTTAATCGGTTGCCCCCCAAAGCCATTAAAGGTGATGTCATAGGCCTCCACTTGTGTTAAGCCAACATCGACCCGCTCAAAAATCGGATTGAGGGGGAATTGACGGGCCTCGGTAAGTGTCTCCGCCCAAAATGTATCAAAATCATCAGGCGTGTGCAGGTCGGGCTTATAGGCGGTCAGTTCATGTAGTGGCATATCAAAAAAGGGCATAGGGTGTTGCTCCTCAAGAATTTTTACAAACTGGCGGGTAATCTAAGAGGGGATTATCTTCCGTGTTTTTGATGAAATCAAGCACTAACGATAGACGTTTTGCATCTCTATAATGGCAGCTATTGAAGCCCTAGGTGGGATTGTTAACCACGCTTAACTCAGAATTGAGAGGTGTTTCATTTTCAAGTTTCAGTGCTTGATTCTGGAGACTTAACTCTAGTCGTGTTCAACATCGGGTAGCTTTCCTACAATCAAAGTTAACTCTTCAGCTTCAAAAGGATAATTGTCTGTGCCCAATCCAAAGCTTTCGCATTGTCATGAACAAGAGCATGGCTGCACCTTGGCCTCCCTATGCGATGGAGACATCCTGCGGTCACGTCAACACTTGCAAGCCTCGAATCACCCTTCATTACCGTTGTGTATGGCTACTGCTGGCGAAACGGTGCGATTGATTCGAATCAGCGCTGAAGGCAAACTCCGCAAGCGCCTAGCCGATTTGGGCATTAGCATCGGTGAGCCGATACGCATTATGCAGAACAAAGGCAATGGCCCGCTGATATTGGCGATTAAAAACGACACCCGTCTAGGGATTGGGCGTGACTTGGCACGTCAATTATGGGTTGTGACGGATTGACCGCTATGCCTATGACGATTGCTCTAGCGGGCAACCCCAACGCTGGCAAGAGTACCATCTTTAATGCCCTCACTGGCTCTCAGCAACATATCGGCAATTATCCCGGCAAAACAATTGAGCGCAAAGAAGGCCTCCTGCATTTACCTAATCAGCAAGAGGCCGTCGTCGTCGATTTGCCGGGAACCTATAGTCTCACCAGTTTTTCGGCTGAGGAAATCATCGCCCGCGAATTTATCTTAGAGGCCAAGCCGACTGCGGTAGTGGCAGTAGTTGATGCCGCTAACCTAGAGCGCAATCTCTATCTCGTAGTGCAACTGTTGGAGATTGGGATACCTTTGATTCTGGCGCTCAATATGTGTGATGTGGCTACCAAACGCGGTATTGAGATTGATAGGTCGTCGCTTTCTCGGCAATTAGGCAATGTACCGATTGTGCCGTTAGTTGGTAGTCAGTCGGTGGGGATTGATGAGCTAAAGGCTGAGTTGCAGCAGTTTACGACCCCGCTTGAAGGACCAAACCCAATTACTTTTCCGCCGCTGCTTGAGCGTGAACGGGTGGCCTTAAGCAATCTCATTGAGGCTGAGGCGGTCTTGACGCAGTATCCTTCGCATTGGGTAGCCTTGAAGCTCTTAGAGGGGGATACTGACCTCAGCACCAAGGTACCCGCCTCAATACAAGAAGCGACTGCACAAGCCATACAACGCATTGTGGAGAGTGCCAACGAAGACCCCGATATACTCATTGCTGATAGTCGGTATGCCCTGATTGGCTTATGGATACAAAGTGCCGTCCACCGTCATGCTGATACCACTATTACGATTTCAGACCGTATTGACCGTGTACTCACCCATCCGGTGTGGGGTATTCCCTTATTTTTGGCGATGATGTGGCTGGTCTTCCAATTCACTGCCAATGTCAGCGCTCCCTATGTCGATTGGGTAGGAGGCGTGATTGAAGGGCCAATTACTCACCGTGCCGATGCGCTGCTGACGGCGCTCCATCTTAACCAACTGTGGGTGCGCTCATTGGTGGTCGATGGCGTGATTGCTGGGGTAGGCAATGTATTGGCCTTTGTGCCTGTTTTAGTTTGCTTATTCTTGGCTTTGGCAGTCTTAGAAGATTCAGGCTATATGGCGAGGGCGGCCTTGGTAATGGATCGCTTCATGCGGAAATTCGGACTACACGGCAAAAGCTTTTTACCTTTGGTGGTGGGCTTTGGCTGCTCGGTGCCTGCTGTGTATGCTACCCGTACCCTCGAAAATGAGACCGACCGCAAGATTACCGCGTTCTTGGCGACATTTATGAGTTGCGGGGCACGCTTGCCCGTCTATGTCTTGTTTGGTGCCATCTTCTTTGGGCGTTCAGCGGGCAACTTCATTTTTGCGATGTACTTCACAGGTATTGGGGTTGCGGTTCTGACCAGCTTGCTGATGACACGCTTTGTGTTTCGGGGCAAAGAGGCTTTTCCCTTGATGCTTGAATTACCACCCTATCGTATACCCCGTGCTACCAACGTCTTCCATGAAATCCGTACTCGCACGGCTTCTTTTTTAGAAAACGCTGGGACTTTGATTTTAGCGGCCTCATTCATCATTTGGCTATTCCTTTCCATCCCAATGCGACCATCTGGGTCTTTTGCGGATGTTGAAGCGGGGGATAGCCTCTATGGTAATGTCGCGCAGGTCATGGCTCCTGTCTTTCAGCCAGCGGGTTTTGGCGATTGGCGGGCAAGTGGGGCGCTTATTTCTGGTTTTGTGGCTAAAGAGGTTGTGATTGCCTCACTTGGGCAGACTTATGTTGGGGGCGAGGATGGGCCTGCTATGACCGAATCGGTGAGCGCGGGTGATGACCTCAAGATGGTGGGGATTAGCTTGGGAGACGCGACCTTGTTGACCCTACAAGAGACCATCAATATTGTGCCACGTAGCCTAAATTGGGTACCAAACGTGGATATTCCTGAAGTAGCGTTAGTGCCAACCGCTGATGAGGAAGAAGACACCCTGCTCGAAGGTGCCCTTGCGGATGCTTTTACTCCGATTTCAGCGCTGGCTTTCAACATCTTTATTCTGTTGTACATCCCTTGTATGGCAACGGTAGGTGCCATGCGCCATGAGTTTGGAACGCGCTGGATGCTGGCCCAAGTTTTGTATACGTTGGTGATTGCATGGGCCGCGGCGGTATTGGTTTATCAAGTAGGGAGTCTGTTGTGATGAGTAGCTTACGTCAGGTACTAACCTTATTTGAGGAGAACCGAATCCCACTGACGATAGAGCAGGTGGCACGTAACCTTGACTTAGACCGAGGTATGGCAGAAGGGATGGTGACATTTTGGGTGCAGAAGGGTAAGTTACGGCTTCGCACGGTGGGTTGCCATACATGTGGGGGCAACTCAGGCTGTCCCTTTATGCCCAAATTAGCGGATATGTATGAACTTACTCGTATACCTGTTGGCGCGTGCCAAAATAAAAACACCGGGTAAGCCAAACCCGATGTCTTTCAGGGAGTAAACAAGAGCCAACATGGTTTATATCAAACCAAAAGTGAGAGTAGTATACTAAACTCAGCAAAACTATGCAAATCTTAGCATAGCTAATCAAGCATAAAGTGCCAATCATCATACGATTACCCCCCAAATGTCAATTTAATCGCATCTAATTGCTTGTTGATGGGTTATCACCTATGGCATCTATGTCAGTCAATATTGTGGAGGAAATGATGAAGTTACCAATGATTATTCAAGGCGGGATGGGCGTTGCCATTTCAGATTGGCGCTTGGCCCGTGCCGTATCGATGCAAGGGCATCTGGGGGTTGTTTCAGGAACTGGTATTGCGCGGGTTCTTACTGCACGTCTGATGGATGGCGACCTCAACGGGGATATGCGCCGTGCCTTAGCCGCCTTCCCCTTCCAAGAACCTGTTCAGAAGATTCTGGAGACTTTTTATGTTGAAGGGGGCAAGAAGCCTAACCAACCCTATAAAAATGTCCCGCCTTATGCAATCAAGCCGCTTCGATCACTCGACATATTGACGGTGATTAGTAACTTTGTCGAAGTCTATTTGGCAAAAGAGGGGCATTCTGGGATTGTCGGGATTAACCTGCTTGAAAAGGTACAAATGCCCAATCTGGCCTCCCTCTATGGGGCAATGTTGGCAGGTGTCGATTATGTACTCATGGGTGCAGGTATTCCGACCCAAATTGCGGGCGCTTTGGATAAGTTTGCGAACCATGAATCAGCCAGTTACCGCCTTGATGTTACGGGCGCGACGGCTGAGGATGATTTCCGTATTCATCTCCATCCCAAGGAGCTATTCCCGAATATCGATGAAGTGGTTGGCCCTTTGCATCGCCCAGCGTTTTTCCCGATTATTTCATCAGTGGTATTGGCTCAAGCCCTGATCAAACGCAGTGAGGGCAGTATTGAGGGCTTCATTATTGAAGGGCCAATCGCGGGTGGTCATAATGCGCCCCCACGCGGCAATGTCAAATATAATGAACGCGGGGAGCCGATTTACACTGAGAAAGACAGCGTAGACCTCGAAAAGATTAAAGCGCTTGGTTTGCCCTTCTGGTTGGCAGGTGGGTTTGGTCATCCCCATCAATTGGTTGAGGCTTTGGAAAAAGGCGCGGCGGGTATCCAAGTTGGTACAGCTTTTGCCTATTGCAATGAATCCGGCATGGAGAAATCGGTTAAGGAAGCCATCTTGCTCAAGGTGCGGAACGAGGACATTGATGTTTATACCAGTGCCTTGGCGTCCCCAACTGGCTTTCCCTTCAAAGTTGTTGACTTGGATGGCAGTTTGACTGACCTCGAAATCTATGCAAGTCGGGGCCGTATCTGCGATATGGGCTTCCTGCGTACTTTGTACAAACGCCCCGATGGCAAGATTGGCTATCGCTGCCCTGCCGAACCAGTGGATGATTATGTCCGCAAGGGTGGGCTGGAGGAAGAAACCGAGAATCGGGTTTGCCTCTGCAATGCGTTAGGGGCCAGTGCGGGCTTCGCGCAATATCGCACCAAGAGCGATTTTACTGAGAAGCCGATTGTGACTTCAGGTAACGATTTGGTGAACTTGGGGCATTTGTTGCCAGAAGATAGCATTCACTATTCGGCTGAACATGTGATTGCTTATTTAATGCGGGATGTTCCTGTTCCGACTTTAGGGTAATTCATTGTCCATCGTTTCACCCTCCGCTTGATTGACTGAAGGGTCATTGGACAACACCAGTGACCCTCTTGTAACACTTTCAACATAAACCCGCAATATGTCACTTACAGAGCGTGATGAAAATCATGCTGAGATTGTTGCGCGTGCAACAAAGTTGTGCTATTTTTCTTAGGAAAGATAAGCTCACTGCGTGCTATGGAAAAAATACATCGTTTAATTCATGATATTTATGTGTTTATTGATGCTCAAGACCATTGGGTATTTGGGGAATTTGACCTCACCTGTACCCAGTACCGCGCCTTGATGCTACTTGATTTAGCAGAAGGCATATCCCTCACAACACTTGCTCACAAGCTAATCCGCAATCGCAGTACCGCTACCCGCCTTGTTGCCCAATTGGAACAACGTGGACTTGTTCAACGCTTTTCTGATGCCACCGACGCCCGTGTGCATCATATTGTACTCACTTTAGCGGGTGATGAATTGCGTTCCCAAGCACGCCGAGCGCATCTTGAGGTGTTAGAATCAACTCTGGGTGATTTTGTTCCAGAGGAGCAAGAATACCTCAAATGCTTACTGGGCAAGTTACGTGGCCGTCTCATCGATAGTTTAGATGTGCTGTCTGAGACTTCGTAGGAGGGCGTTATTGAAGTAACCCGTAGCTTCAACAACCTGCACTTTCGTTTATTTTTCATGATGGAGAGAAAACCCATGAAACGTTTAGTGATTGTTGCTATTTTGCTTGCGCTGCTGATTCCAGCGTTGACCCCAACGGCTCCTGCCCCTGTCCAAGCGCAGGGTGGGGATGATGGCTTGCTGATTTGGGCCGATGCGACCCGTGCCCCAGCTTTGGAACCGATTGTTGCTGAGTTCTCAGCCCTTTCGGGTATTCCGGTTACGGTGCAAGAAGTCGGATTGGGCGATATTCGCGCCAATATCACTGTTGCTGGCCCGACAGGTGAAGGCCCCGATATCTTTATCGCCGCCCATGACTGGATTGGCGAGTTGATTTTGAATGGCGCAGTGGTGCCGATTAACCTTGGTAGCAAGGCTTCTGAATTTACCGAAGCTTCTCTTAGCCTCTTTACCTATGGTGGGCAACTGTACGGTATGCCCTATGCTGTTGAGAACCTAGCCTTCTTCCGCAATCCCGAATTGGTGCCAGATGCGCCCCAAACATGGGACGAGGTTCGCGCTATCACTGAGCAACTGGTGTCGTCCGGTGCTTCTCAATACGGCTACCTGATTCAAGACAACGACCCCTACCACACCTATCCATTGGTAAGTGCCTATGGTGGCTATGTCTTCGGTGTCGGTGAAGATGGCAACTACAACCCCAACGATGTCGGTCTCGACAATGAAGGTTCAATTGCCGCTTTCGCATGGCTGCAGGAGATGGCTGAGAACGGCTATCTGGTCGGTGAAGTGAACTACGACGTGTTGCATGCTCTCTTCGAGAGTGGCGATGCTGCGATGATTGTGACTGGCCCATGGGCACTGCCTCGTATCCGCAAGGCAGGCGTACCCTATGCCATTAGCAACCTGCCCGCAGGTCCCGCAGGCCCCGGCGTCCCGTTCATTGGTGGTCAGGGCTTCATGATTAGCTCCTTCAGCGAAAAACAACTGCTTGCGGAGTCCTTCTTGTTGGACTACATGGCAGCCGTTGAGCCGATGCAAGCGCTGTATGATGCTGACCCGCGTCCCCCAGCATACATTCCCTTCCTCGACACCTTGGAAGACCCCGATCTGCTGTCCTTCCAAGAAGCTGGCACGATTGGTATTCCTCAACCTTCTATTCCCGAAATGGCCTCAGTATGGTCAGCATGGGGCGGTGCCGAGCAATTCGTCATTCGCCTTGAGCAAGATGCCGCAACTGCGTTGACTGACGCTGCTGCGACCATCCGCACCTTGATTGCAGGCCGTGTTGAGGGCGATACCTCCTCCGAGACAGGCGAGACCGTAGGCCTACCCGGTACTATTCAATCTGCGCTCGGTTGCGCGGGTGACTGGGATCCGGCCTGCGAGAATACCTTGATGGTCATTGGTGAAGATGACGGTGTCTGGCAAGCTGCTTTTGAGTTGCCCGCAGGCGACTATGAGTACAAAGTGGCGCTCAATGGCACATGGGAAGAGAACTATGGTGCCGGTGGTGAGCGTGATGGTGCCAATATCACCTTGTCATTGGCGGATACTACCAATGTAGTGTTCCTCTATGACCCCATCTCTCATTGGATTACCGACAGCGTGAATTCACTCATCGTCACGGCTCCCGGCAACTACCAAGCGGCTTTGGGCTGCCCCGGCGACTGGGCACCAGACTGCTTGCTGTCATGGATGCAGGACGCTGATGGTGATGGTATCTATTCCTTCAGCACCACCGTTTTGCCGGCTGGTGATTATGAAGTGAAGGCTGCTATCAACCAAACATGGGAAGTGAACTATGGCGCTGACGCAGCACGTGACGGGGCCAATATCCCCTTCAACGTCCCTGCTGATGGTTCCACAGTGACCTTTGCCTTTGATAGTGCAACCAACATCTTGACGATTACGGTCGAGTAAATCTCGCACTAGAGACCTTGTGGGCGGGTTGGCAGGTCTAACCCGCCCATATTTGTATCAGGTGCTGGGTGCAACAAGCTTTAGAGGAGGAGACGCGGTGTTGAAGGCACTGCCAAATAAACGATGAATACTATTTCTCAACGAATACTCCAATTACCATCCTTATCGCCGACGATGCGTTTTATCATTCGGCTGGTCGGGTTGGCTATTATTGATGCGGTGACGCTTTGGCTGGCGGGTAACCTGTTCAATGATGGTATCTGGTTCTTGGCAGCCGCTATTGTGGTTACCACCTTGTTGGTGAACGTTATTAATCTTTTTCCGACACTGGCTCCTATCCAATGGATGACGCCCTCATTGGCACTCATTACCCTTTTTGCGCTGTATCCATTGATTTACACGATTTATGTAGCCTTTACAAACTTTCAGGACGGGCATCGCTATACCAAGGTTGAGGCGATTGACCTGCTGGAAGAGCGACGTTATCTGCCTGCGGGGGCTGTTAATTACTACTGGTCGCCTTATGTCAATGAAGAGGGTACCTATGCCCTATGGTTGATTAGCGCAACGGATGGCACCCACTATTTTGCTGAACAAGGTAAACCCGTAGAACGGGTCGAGCCAAATGAAAGCGGCACAGGCCCCTATACAGAGGGTGAGCGCCAGTTCCCTGATGGCCTGCCAACCAGTATCAACGGTTATAACCTTGCTCAAGGGCCTGCCTTCTTCCAAGTGATGCAGGTGCTTGACCCCAAGAGTGGCACCCAAAAAGATACCCGCTTTGGGGATGAGGATAATCCTATCGGTATCAGTGGGCGCAGTGAAGCGGGCGACTATCAGCAACAATGGTTCTATGATGAAGATTTAGATGCCCTCATTGACCGTTCATCTTTTGTTGAATACAAAGCCGATGTCAACACAGGCACCTTTGTGGCTGCCGATGGCTCAGTAGCGCCCGTTGATTATCGGGTGCCTTTTGATAGCGCCGATACCCGTCGGACGAAAGCCCAAGCCATTGAGTTATTAGAATCGGACTATTACCTAGCAGCAGGCAAGCCCAATTATCAATGGACGGCGTATCGCAACGAGGCAGGCGCTTATACCTTGTGGTTGGTCAGCGACCGCGATGGACGTACCTTTATAGCCTATCCTGACCAAGCTTTGCAAGCAGTCGAGGCAACTGATACCCCACCCGACGCCATTGAAGACTACCAACGCCTCAATAGTGGGGCTACGATGCAAGCTCTGACCGACCCGCGCTTAATGGATACACGCTTTGGCGATGTGGTAACACCAATAATTGTGGTGGAAGTTGGCAAGGCGGGCGATTATCGTCAGCACTGGGTTTATGATGCCGAGCGCGACGTAGTGACGGATACCACCCAAAACAAGGCTTATCTTGCGGATGGCAAGACGGGCGATTTTGTGGCTGCTGATGGCTCTACCGCGCCGCTTGGCTTTTGGGTTTGGGTTGGCCTCGATAACTTCAATGAAGCCCTCACCAGTTCCTTGATTGATGGGCCGTTGCTGCGGGTGTTTATCTGGACGATTACCTTTGCCTTTTTCTCGGTGTTGACGGCCTTTGCAATGGGTCTGTTCATGGCGATTATTCTGAACGAGGGCTTCCCCGGGGTGCGGATTATTCGCTCTTTGCTGCTGATTCCTTGGGCTATTCCGGGTATGATTGGTATCTTGATTTGGCGCGGGATGTTCAACGGGTTGGTTGGGATTATCCCCACCACATTAATTGACCTGTTTGGTGATGCCCCTCCCTTCTTTACCGACCCGACATGGGCCAAAATCACGATTCTCATCGTCAATCTGTGGTTTGCTTATCCCTACTTTATGTTGATTAGTAGTGGGGCGCTGCAATCCATTCCTTCCTCAATTTATGAAGCGGCGGAGGTCGATGGAGCCAACCCATGGAACAAATTCTGGAGTTTGACTTTGCCCTTGTTGTTAGTGTCGATGGGGCCGCTGTTGATTGCATCGTTTATCTTTAATTTCAACAATTTCCTACTAATTGAAGCGCTCACCGAAGGGGGGCCACAAATTCAGGGGACGAATGCACCACCGGTTGGACACACGGATAATCTGATGACGTATACCTATCGCTACGCTTTTAGCACGGGTGGTACCCGCAACTTTGGCTTTGCTTCGGCGATTGCAGTGATGATTTTTGTGATGGTAGCCATGTTAACATTGGTGCAGTTCCGCTTGACCAAGCGCTGGGAGGAGATTGGCGAAAATGTCTAATGAAGCACGTACACAACCCCTACCTCAAACATCGAGCAGTTGGTTGACGCGGATAGCCGAGGGCAATATCCAGCTACCAACCAACTGGTTTAACCTTACACTGCGGTTCCTTATTATTGCAGCAGCGTTGTTTTTTGCGCTCTTTCCAGTAGTCTGGATTATCTCGGCTTCGTTCAATACCAATGGGTCGATGGTGAGTCAACGCCTTTTCCCACGTGATGTTGATAGCCTGCATGATCTACTGGTGAATTACCGCCTGTTGTTCAACAATCAGCAGATTCCCTTTTGGCGCTGGATGGGTAACTCGTTGATGATTTCATCCATTACAACCGTGATGGTATTGTTCATTACGTCGATGAGCGCCTATGCTTTTTCGCGCTTCCGTTTTCGCGGACGGCGCAATTTACTGCTGACCATCTTCCTCATCCAAGTATTTCCCAACTTGTTGGCAATGACGGCCCTGTATCTGATGTTGGTACAGATTGGCAATTATGTGCCCCAGTTTGGCATTAACCGCTTTGGTGGCCTGTTGCTGATTTATATGGGCGGTGGGCAGGCCATGAACATCTGGCTGATGAAGGGCTTTTTTGACACTATCCCGCGTGAGATTGACGAGTCGGCTTTGGTCGATGGGGCTACCCATTGGCAGAGTTTCTGGTACCTCATCTTCCCGCTGGTGCGGCCTATCTTGGCAGTGGTTGGGTTGCTGGCTTTTGTGGGGACATTCAACGATTTCCTTTTGCCACGCATCATCCTAACTGAGCGCGAGAATTGGACGCTGATGGTCGGGATGTTTAGTTTTGTGCAGGGTGGTGAATTCTCGACGGAGTGGGGCATTTTTGCGGCGGGTTCGCTAATTGCTGCCACGCCGATTGTGCTGTTGTATATTGGCCTGCAACGCTTTATTGTGGGCGGCCTAACGGTTGGTGCCGTCAAAGGGTAGGGGCAACCTTACCCTGCTTAGACGAAAAGGTAGATAGATGGACTTCATTTTTGGAACCTTAGCGACCGACGCCCTCAAAGTGGTGCATCATCGCGCCCGTCATCAGGGCATCCAACACGGTTTTCAGTTATCACCGCGTGACCCGCAACCGGAGCAGGTGGTGACGCTGACGGTACGGATTGGGGCTGATGTCGCGGTTAACCAAGTCGCTTGCTATTACACCCTCGACGGGTCATTGCCGAAGGGGAGTCGGGGCACTGCGGAACATGGGGCGGCGCTTATGCTCCATGTGGTGGGTACCGAATGGGATACCATCACATGGAACTATCTCACCCTCTGGCAGTGTGAACTCCCCGCCCAACCGGATGGCACAGTGGTGCGCTATAGCTTTAGTGGCTGGCAGGACGCAGGTGCGGAAATCTTCGCTGATTGGCCCGACCCCACCGCAACCGCTGAACGAGCCGCAAGTGCCTTCTTTAAGGGTGAAGATTTGCCAACCACGTTGCTCGGTGATTCGCAGCGAGCCACTGTATTCGCCTATCATGTCGATACCTTGACCACGCCCCAATGGGTTAAGGAAGCGGTCATTTACCATGTGTTTGTTGACCGCTTCTATCCCGGTGAAGGTCAAGCATGGCTGCAAACCAGCGACCTCAATGGAATGATGGGCGGAACGCTATGGGGGGTGCGCGACAAACTCGACTATATCGCCGACCTTGGTGCGACCTGCATCTGGCTCAGTCCGACATGGAGTAGCCCATCGCATCATGGCTATGATGTGACTGACTACCTCCAGACCCGTGCCGAGTTTGGCGGGGATGAGGCATTGCAGGCCGTGGTAGAAGGCGCTCATCAACGCGGGATGCGGGTGTTGCTGGATATGGTCTGCAATCACATCTCGAATGAGCATCCCATCTTTGTGGATGCATTCACCAACCCTGATAGTCCTTATCGAGATTGGTTTACCTTTGATGACTCTGAACTTGGCTATCGGGCCTTCTTTGGGGTCGCCTTTATGCCAGAGATCAACTTGGCGAATCCGGCTGCCCGTGACTGGATGCTGGATAATGCCCGCTACTGGCTCAAGGAGTTTGGGGTAGACGGCTACCGCTTGGATTATGCCAATGGGCCGGGGCCGAGTTTTTGGGCTGATTTTCGGGCGGCCTGCCGAGCGGTCAATCCCGAAGCATGGTGCTTTGGCGAAGTGGTTGACGCCCCCGATGTGCTACAGGCTTATATCGGCAAACTCGATGGCTGCCTAGATTTTCACCTAGGGGCGGCCCTGCGTAATACCTATGGATGGGGAACGTGGACAGAGGAAGCGCTCAATCAGTTTGAGGCGCATCAATTGGCCTATTTCCCGTCAGATTTTGTGATGCCAACCTTTATTGATAACCATGATATGGATCGGTTCTTGTTCATTGCAGGTGGCGATAAGGATGCTTTACGCCGTGCAGCTACCCGCCAGATGGCCTGTGCTGGCCCGCCGATTATCTACTATGGTACTGAGGCGGGGTTGAGCCAGCCTGTGAGTGCTAAAGATGGCTTTGGGCTGCACGTTTGCCGTACCCCCATGCTGTGGGGTGATGAGCAAGACCACGACCTGCTGACCTTTTATCGTGGCTTAATCACGCAACGGCGTGCTAAGAAATGACCAATCCCCAACGTTAACAAGTTGAAGCTGTGTCACTTGGTTGACTGCTGGTGGTGTATTCGTTCAACATCCACCAGCAGTTTTTTTATAGCGAAATACAGCTTTTGATGTCCTCTATAATTCAGAGTTTGACTTGATAAAGTCAATCAAGCTGTCAATTTCGGTGAAGGCTATTCCGGTTACGGTGTCGGCTGCGCCGTAGTAAATAGCGATACGGCCTGTGTCAGGGTCGTGCAGTGCCGCACAAGGGAAGACCACATTCTGCACATCTCCTACACATTCATAGGGTCGTTGAGGCGATAGGAGATAGGGGGCAGCGCGATAGATGACCTTCCAAGGCTCATCAATATCGAGCAGTGCCGCACCCATGCTATAAACAAAGCCGTTACACGAGGTCAACACCCCGTGATAAATTAAGAGCCAGCCTTCACTGGTCTCAATGGGAATCGGCCCCGCACCAATTTTGGTGCTTTCCCAACGCCATGCCTTTGGCCCCATCACAAAGCGATGTTTGCCCCAATGAATCATGTCAGGGCTTTCGCTGTAAAAGATGTCGCCAAAGGGAGTATGACCAGTATCGCTAGGGCGGCTCAACATCGCATACCTGCCCTTGATTTGGCGGGGGAACAGCACACCGTTGCGATTATGGGGCAAGAAGGCATTTTCGACAAAGAAGAACTCTGCAAAGTCTATGGTATAGCCAATGCCGATGGTCGGGCCATGGTAGCCATTGCACCATGTCACATAGTAGCGGTCTTCAATCCAGACCACACGCGGGTCATAGCGATGCACCATTGTGCTGAGTTCGGGGTCATCGAACTGCCAATCAATAGGTTGCGGGGCAATCTCCCAATCAAGGCCATTTTTGCTATGCCCAACGTGTAGGTTCATGGTGCGGCGGGTATCATCGACCCGAAAGACACCCGCGAAGCCATCTTGAAAAGGTACCGCCGCGCTATTGAAAATACTATTGGCGGTAGGCGTCGCATTACGCGGAATGATTGGATTATGTGAATAGCGCCACATAACGGCAGATGAATTGGCAGGGCGACTTTCCCAAGGGATATGTGGGATTGACTCGCCAACCATCTGCACATGAGGGGAAACAGAGTTGTTCATTGTTACACTCCAGATTTTTCCACAGTGTACCGCATTCTTGCTACGGAATGGGTACTCGTTTCAGGCATGGCGGGACTGCGAGGAGTGGCCTTCTCATTGGCGACACCCCCATGATGTGTAAGTTATGGCTGGTGGGGCATCACCTTATTAGGTGCGGTGGGGAGTGTTGAGAGACCCAGTGCCGCAAGGAAGAACAAGAAATCACCACTGACAGTGATGATACGCCCTAGTACGACTGCTGTGAGGATGGTGGGCTGGTCGAATTGGGTGCTGAGGAGCGCATAGAGTACCACCTCACGTATGCCGATTCCGGCGGGCGCACCGGGAGTAATCAGGCCGAGCAGCCACGCGATGACATAGGCCCCAACGATAACGGACAGCAAGGCGCTTGGTGTTTTAGCCTCAATGAGACGCAAGGTGAAAAAAAAGATGACACCCGTTAAGAAGAGGAAAACGGCATAAATCGCTACTGCTTTAGCGGCTGAAGCGCTTAGTAGTTGGCGGACGATTAACACGAACCCGACCATCAACGTGCTAAACAACAGACTGGCGAGGATGTTCAGGAGTGGGGTGGTGGGGTCAGCGCTGATTAAAGGTAGTAGCAAGGCGGAGAACAACCCACCGACAAGGGCTATCAGGGCTAATTCTAGCACCGTGGATTTGGCGAGGGGCCATGCGGGGAGGCCTTCGGCTTGTCCCATCGCTTGGCGGCCCGCCATCTGGAGGATATTGCCGGGCAGGTATTTGGCAAGCTGGGAGAGCCCATAGATTCGTACCACCCAGTGCCAAGGCATAGGGAGTTGAAGGTGTTTCAAGAGAAAGCCCCACGCAACGCTCAGGCTTGATGCTGATAGACCATAGATGATGGCAAGGATGCCGATAGATAGCCACGTTTGGAGGCTTAAGGCAGTAAGGTTTGTTTCATTGGCATGGTGGCGTAATTGAAGCACAACAAATCCAACACTGACCAATGCAACGATGGCTCCAAAAAGGTTGAATAAGGCTTTGTAGGGTGTGCGCTGTTTCGACAATGGGTATCCTCAGATGTGAAGGTACTGAACTTTAGCAGCGGCCCTTCAAGGCATACACAACCACTTGATTAGCGCCCAGCAAAAAGCGGCGGTAGTGGCAGACGACAAGGCCTGCTGCTTCACCTGTGCGAGTCAAAGTTTGGCGGTCAAGTAGGGCTTGGTGTTCCTCATTGGCGCTCTTGCTGAAAATGCCAATCGACGCCCCAATCCGATGTACCGACTCCATGGTGGGATGGGGGGTGGTGCAGACGATTCGGCTATCGTCTTGGTGGGCTAATTGCTCGCGCAAGCTGGCGAGGAAGGCAGTCGGGTCTGGCACATGCTCAATGACGGCTAAGGCAACAATGGTGTTAAACCCGTCTTCAGGGGCCGTATCCGTCAGCAAGAAGCGGTGTTGAGGAAAGGCGGCTTGGGCTTGAGCGAGGGAGGCTTGGTCAATATCGATGCCGAGATAGTTCTCCGTCGGGACATAACGGGCCAGCAAACCCGTGCCACAGCCTACATCCAAGACGCGGCCCATCAGATAGGGGCGGGCGGCTTGGATACGGCGTTCTCGTAGAAAGGGCGACAACAGCCCTTCAGAGCCTTGGTCAGCCATTAGCGGTCTCCTTATGCTCATGGGCTTCAGAACGATAGCTGTTTACTGTCAGTTTCTTCAAGTGGTAGAGGGTTTCTTCATGCAGACGGCGGTTGATGGCGATGAGGTTACCAAGTAGTCCAATAAGAAATATCATAAACCCGATAATCAACAGGGCGGCCCCAACCGTAATCGACTGAACATTGGCCCCCCGTCCGCCTTCACCCATCACCAACAGCACCCCATAACGCCCCCAGAGGGTTAGACCTAGCAGCACAAAGGGCAGGGCTAAATAGCTGAAGGTTCGCAGGGGGCGATAGAGCAAAAACAGCCAGATAATGGTCGCCCCAGAGCGCAGCACATAGCGTGACATGCTCTTGATAAGGCGCGATTCACGGGTCTTGGGGTTGGTCTGAATCGGGATGCTGGTAACGGTGAGGTTTTTGTGACTGGCTTGGATGATGGTTTCTAGGGTATAGGTGTAGTTTGTCAAGATAGTTAAGCGCAAGGCGGCCTCACGCGAGAGCGCACGAAAACCACTAGGTGCGTCTGGTATGCTTGTTCCTGATACATAACGTACAACACCACTACCTACATTTTGTAGGAGCTTCTTGGTGCGGGAAAAATGGGGTATATCTTGAATAGGGCGTTCCCCAATTACCATATCTGCTTTGTTTTGAAGAATCGGCTGAACCAAATCGCTGATGTAGCGTCCGGGATATTGATTGTCACCATCGGTGTTGACGATAATGTCAGCGCCATACTGTAGACAGCCATTGATACCACTTTGGAAAGCCTTTGCAAGACCTTTATTCCCTGTATGCTGAACAATATGATGTACGCCATGTTCACGGGCGACTTGTACCGTATCGTCGGTGCTACCATCGTCGATAATTAGCCACTCAATGGTATCAATGCCCTCTATTTGCTTCGGTAAATCGGCAAGAGTTTGAGGCAAGGTCGCTGCTTCATTTAAACACGGGATTTGGATGATGAGTTTCATGTGTTTTGTTTATTTGCTCTCCGAAACCAACGACGATTGGGTGATAAGGCCCATTCTACTATCCATGTACTGCCTACCACTAGGGCAACAATCATATTCGGGATCATCGGCACAGAATAGCGCGAAATATAGTGGGACGTGAGCGCGTAAAAGCTCATTGCTCCAACTGGAAGAACTGCAATGCCAATCATTTCGGGATGACGTTTCCATAGGCCTATAATTGCCATTATCCATATCGCTAGATAGGCAAAAGCATTGATTACTAATATTATTCTTGGCCCCCAGAGACTATCAGGATATAACGACATACACCACATGCCACGCCACATGAAAACAAAAGACATTACCAGATGTTTAAAAGGGTTTTTGCCAATGAGTTCTATGGCTTCGTCTTGCATTGCTTTTTCTGCAAGGGTATCTGGATCATCGACACCTTGCGCTGAATAGTAACTAACCAACCTCACTCGTTCTGCTTTTGCCTTCTCATAATATGAAATCACATCTTCTGGTCGCCCAGCTTGCACCGCCTCATCGTCAGCCTCAGCAAAAGATGAACTGTTACTTCTATTCAATCTCTGCAAAGGCCCACCGACTTCGTCATCCCCGGATGAATAATTGAGTAAGGGGCCTATACGCACTTTAATCAAACTAGGCGAATAATAATAGATTCCTCCTAGAATATCCATTTCATTCTTGTAAGCTCTGGTCAATAAGACCTGTCCACCGCGTTCTGTAAATTCGAGGGTATCTAATTTAATATAATTCCGGATGATCCATGGGATAATTGATACGAAAAAGACTATCCCCAATGCGCTGATTCGAAAGAATGCTTGCTTACTTTTCAAATCACCAAGATTTCTTATAGAATATTGAGCTAGCAGAACAAGTATCAATCCTATACCAACATACAAAAAAACAGCTTTGGTCAGAGCTAAAGCACCAACTAGAACGCCAGAAAACACAAACCATTTCCATTGGTATGTTTTAAGCCCCATAATGAGCGTAATCGAGGAAAACACAAGTAGGGTTCCTGCTTGTAGCTCGGTTGTGAATCTATCTACAACAGCGGAATTCAAAAAGATAAGATATGTGAGAAATATCGTTGCAAAAGGCAGAAGTGATCGATACACTGACTGTTTGATAAGTAGCCGTGTAAGCAAACCCTCACCAAGTAAGCAGAAGAATGCCCAAATCAGGTGATGGTGCTTGAGCCTTAATAGATCTGGGCCTTGCTGAATGTCTGACGAAGTTAACCCAGATGACAGAGATGGATCGATCTTGATATGAAGTGCAATAAGGGCAATTGGTAAAGGTTCTCGTACATTTGTTAGTACAAGGTTTTGAGATGCATCCGATTCGGCGAATTTATTATGGTAAGCAAGATTGTAGGCTATCGCCAGATCCTGTTGGGCGTCTGGACTGGTGCCTGTTTCGGTAAGAGTATCCTTAAGTTTATAAACAAAGAGAGATATAAATATAATTAATATTAAAAAATAATATTTTCTAATAAAATATATAGTCTATTAAACATATAATCACTCCTATAGAAATATGGAAAAAAATAACCCATCTCAAGCATAGTGATTATAACGTGAGATGAACTCCTGAAGCAACTATAAATAAGCTGTTTAAGAAACCTTGTGACTATCTTTGCTGTACTTTACCTATAATGGTACCAGTAAACCATTGCCCAGTCCACACAGCCAGCACGACCAACGCGACCAGCATATTCGGAATCATTGGCTCTGTATAGCGTGGGATATTGTGGGAGGCGAGTGCGAAAAAGGCTATGGCTCCAACGGACATCAGCCCAATCCCCATCATGTCTGGATTCAGCTTCCACAATCCGACAAGGGCCATGACCCACAGCGCTAGAAAGGCAAGGCCATTCAAGAGCAGCCCACCCAACTCAGTGGGTACCGATGACTTGTCGATGTTCATACACCACATCCCGCGCCACATAAAGACGGCTGTCGTTAATAGGTGCCGCACAGGGTCATGGCGGATGAGGTCGATGGCTTCATCTTGCATGGCCTTATCCGCCTCATATTCAGGGTCATTCGCACCTTGGGCGGTGTAGAGATTTAGCAAGCGTACATACTCAGCGCGGGCTTTTTTGTGGTATGAGATGGCATCTTCAGGGCGGCCCGCACGTTCAGCCTCTAGGTCAGCCGCCGCAAAGGATGAACTCGTCGAGCGATTGAGGTGCTGGAGTTTGCCACCGACTTCAAGGTCATCGGCTGAAAAACTGAGCAAGTTGCCGAGGCGTGGCCTGATGGCAGAGGGGGCATAGGTATAGAAGCCGCCGAGGATGTCCATTTGGTTCTTATAAGCGCGTGTCAGTAGCACGGCTCCCCCACGTTGAGTGACTTCGAGGCGGTCAAATTGCTGGTAGTTGCGGATGAGCCAAGGGCTAAGGGTTAGCAGGGTAACAGTGCCAATGAGCGCTATCCGTTGCACAGTTTGGCGGCGTGACCAGTAGGGTGGGCGCTTGATGAGGTAAGTTATCAGCAAAACGCCTATCAACCCGATACCCACATACAAAAAGACGGCTTTGGTGAGTGTTAAGCATCCCAACAGAACCCCCGTCAAGATGAACCACATCGGGCGGCGGGTTCGCAGGGCAAGGATGAGGGTCACGGACGACCCTATCAGTAAGGTCGCTGCTTGAATTTCGGTGAGCAGGATGTCAACGGCACCGACCAAAAAGAATTGATAGCTGAGATAGACCGCAGCAGCGGCGGCAATGCTGGCGGTGATACGCGGCTTGATGGTAAGCAGTACCGTAACCGCAACACCCATCAAACAGGCAAAAGCCCATATCAGATTATGGTGTTTAAGGGTGGCAAGGGCTGGGCCTTGGCTGATGGTCTGGGGCGTTAGGTCAGATGTTAAGGACGGGGTGAGCTTGATATGTGCCGCGAGAAAATAAATAGGGAGCGGTTCGCGGTAGTTGGTGGGGGCATAGGTATTCGTGGTGTCTTTATCAAGTGAAAAGCTGCCATGATAGGCGAGATTATAGGCTATCAATAGATTCTCGCTGGCGTCGGGGCTGGTGGTGGTTTCGGTCAGGCGACTTTGAAGGGATAGTGTAAGAATGAAAATCAGACTGAGTAGCGCCAGAATCGATAGCTTATTGATGGAAAAAAACTGCTTAAGGTGTGATATTTTCAATCAACACAACTCTCGAATGTTTTATATCAGCGGAATGAGGATAGCATATCGAGACCCCACCCTGCAATTACAAATTAATGGGTCGGGTCGGGCCTGCCATGTGACAGACAGGCCCACGATGATAAAAAGGCTTAGGGGTTGATGGGTTGGGTGGAGGCGTCGATGGACAGCAGGAACTTGACCAACTTACGGCGTGATTCAGGGTCAGAGAGGCCATCAATGCCACCTGTACCCGCCGAGCGATGGACGATAAAGCGGTCACCCATGGCATCATCTAGCGAATTGGCCGAGCCATTATGATAGTAGGGCGGGCTAAAAAATACGCTAATCAATGAAGGTGGCACAAAGCCATCGGCACCGAGCGGCGGGCGGGCGGCATTGGCGCGGACTTCATTGCTATCATCGGGGTTGAAGGTACCCACATTGCGGAGTTGGGAGGTGATTTGTCCACCATTAATCAAGGCGAGATCGGTAACAGGGCCAGCAACCGAACTGCTTGACCACTTGGGGCCACCATGACAGACTTGGCAGTTGTTGCTGATAAAGATTTGGCGACCCTCCTCAATTTCGGGGTCATCACTGCCACTTAAGGGTGAAATTGGGGCGCGGATAGTGCGGATATAGGCCACAATCGCATCCCACGCATTGACCAAGCCACCCGAAGGGGTACGGACTTGCAGTTGACCGCGTGATGAGTTCGGTACAGCCAGTGCGGGTGGATTGCCAACCACCAAACCGCCGATATTGGCTCCGTCTTCAAGGGCGCTCCCATCGGCATTGAGCAAGAGACCAGCCCCACCCGAAACGCCGCGAATATTGAGTTCAAAGTCTTGCTCTTCATCAAAGATGGCTGACCAGTTGAGCGCTCGTAAATCGCCCCCTGCGAAGTCGGTATGTTGGGAGATGGTGCGGCGGGGGCCAGCCGCGAAAATCCAGACCACATTATCGGCAAGGCCGAAGGGGTGACAGGCCGCACATGCTTGCCAGCCTTCGCTGGACATGTTGCCGAAACTGTTGGCAAATTCACCAACTGAGGTGGTATAGAGTTCTTTACCCACCAGTACCAACTCTTCTTCAGAGCCAGCAGGGGGCAGGGCTGAGGTGCGTAATGTGGCGATAATTTGCTCTGGAAAGCGGGTAATATCCAGCACGGTCACATCGCGGGAGATGTTATTCATGACATAGGCGCGGGTGTCGGTGTTGTTGACGACGATACCGAGCGGGTTACGGCCTACTGGAATCTCCAAGACACTGCCATCCAACGGGTTGTTGGTGACGGTGGCTGCACCTGTAGCGGGGTCAACTTGGATACGGACCAGAACGTTACTGGCGGCGCTGACCACATAGCCGACATTTTCATTGGTCTTGAAAGCAATAGCCCAAGGAATCGCCAAGAAGAGTTTGCGGGGGCCTTCGGGTTGGGCTTTGACGGCAGCGTGTAGGTTAATAGTCTGACCCGTGTCTTGATTGGTGTTGGTATCAAGAATGTGGACAAGGGCTTGGGTGTTGACATTAAAGCGCACTGGGCCATTGGGTGAAGCGCCGACGTTGGGCAGGTAAGCAAAGCCATTCTTGATAGCAACGGCCTGCATTTGGTTGGGATAGGCACCCGTGACCTGATTGGCTTCTTGACCGGGAGCAATGCCAGCGATAGCATCACCAGTCGCCTTGAAGCCTGTATCGGGCATATTGGTGAGGATGATTTGCCCAATCACTGCGTCAGTTTCGGTGGAAATCTTGGTGACGAGACCTGTCTTGCTATCGTCTTCACCATCCAATTTGCCTTGGTTGGCGAAAGCATAAAAGTGGGTGATATAGACGGTTTCATCGGTGTCGCTATCATTGCTGTTGTTGGTGATGGCAATGCCGCGTGGTTCAGCGCCAACGGGTGGGCCAATGTTGACGATGGTCTTGATAACGGTATTGGTGGCGGTGTCAATCACGCTCACTGAATTAGAACGGGCATTGGTCACATACGCTTTTTGCCCATTGGGCGTGAGGGCGATGCCATAGGGTTCCGTCCCTACCTCAAGGGTAGCAATCAGCGTGGCGGCGGGTTGTTGAGCAATATCAACTGCCAAAACGGAGACGGTACCATCAATAGCGTTGGTCACATAGACGGTTTTGCCATCGGGGGATACAGCCACGCCATGTGGCTCATCACCGACGGAGAACTCGCCGAGGGGCAGGTTGCGGTCATTGCTGACATCGAACAATGTGACGGTATCGACATCGGTATTGACGACAGCCAACAGGGTGTCATCAGCGTTGAGCGCAATCGGGCTTGATTTGGTGGCACCCGCAAAACGAGTTGCGCCTTGGGCCTCGATGGATGGCTGCGAGAAAGGGCCAAAGAGGGCCGCAGCCACCAGCATGGTTCCTAAGATAACCAGTGATAATCCACGTGCGAATAGACGTTTAAACACTTGAACCTCCTAGATAGGTCGATGCAAAGCAAGCATTAATCAAGCATGATTCATGAAATGCGGACGGAATTGTTCTCCTTTCGGCAAGGAACCATGAGCGAACAGCATAGGATAAATTGTTTTATGGACAGAGAAAACTTAGTTGCTTGACAGCATATATGAAATCAAAAAAGGGCGCAATCTTTTGGGTTTGACCTTAAACTGCGTGTTTGTGTTGTCAGGGGTCTCTATTGGTTTCAGCGTTTGACTTCAAAGCGCAGGGGTATGCCCCGCAAAAACCGCATAATCTCGTCATAGTCACCCATACGCTGTGCAAACTGGGTACCTGCGGCAATATGGGGTGTCAAAATCACATTCGAGTCAGGGCTGTTAGCGAGTGATACAAGTGGGTGGTCAGGATGCAATGGTTCATACTCAAAAGTATCAAGGGCTACCCCACCCAAATGCCCGCTATCTAGTGCCGCAACAAGGGCCTCTTCATCAAGGGTACTTCCGCTCCCGGCCTGTACTACCACTGCCCCCCGTGGCAATTGATAAAAGACTTTGCGGTCAATCAGATGCTCAGTTTCATTGCTATAAGGTAGGAGCGTTATCAAGACATCGACTTGGCGATAGTCGGGTTGGGCCATGTAGTTAATCCCAAGTGCTGCCTCGACTGACGATGGGAAACGCTGGCGTTTGTGATAATAGAGATGCTGAAGGCCAAAGGGTTGTAAACGACGTACAAGTTCAATGCCTATTTCGCCCATGCCCATAATCAGCACTGTTTTCCCCGCTAAACCGCCGACCGTACCCATTCCAGCCCAATTGTAATGAAAAGTATCTTCATCAGTACGCTGGCGCGATTGATGCCGTTGGGGAACACGGGTCAGCATTTGAGCCGTTGGCAAGGTCTTCAACAGCGCCAATAGCATCATCACACAGTGTTCAGCTACCATCATTGCCCCGAACACGGGCTGACATGATAGTCGCACCCCCACTGACCGTACCGCCAGCAAGTCAATATCGTGGTGTAATGATCCCAAGCGCACGATAAGGCGTAGTTTAGGTGCTGCCAGCATAAAGGCGGCATCAATTACGCCCCGCCGTTCTGAAATCACAAACTCGGCTTGACGAAGCTGCTCGCGCAGGGTATCTGAATCGGGTTGGCGGAGGATGGTAACTTGTAATTCAGGGGGAGCCGCTTGTAGCGCCCGTTGTTGATGACGTTTGCCTCGTTCTGTGAGCCATAGTACCGGATGCACTAGAGGCTGCCAACTTGAAGTTGCTCAATACCCAGCAGGGTCTGCACTTGTTGGGCAAAGTGCTGACGGTCACCACTGCTGAGATAGCGTGTTTGCCCCTTAACTGTAGACGGATTGAGTTGATGGGCAGCCTCCAAGACACGCCATACTTGGCGAGCCACTGCCTCACTAGGGTCAACAATAGTGACATCCGGCCCCACAGCCTCTTGTATTAGGGAGGTAAGGAAAGGAAAATGTGTGCATCCCAAAACCAACTGGTCGATGCCTGCTGCCAATAAGGGGGCTAGTTGATTATGTACCAGCCGTTGGTCATCTTGTGTATAGGGGCCACCGCGCTCGGCCAGCATCACAAAGTCGGGACAGGCTAAGGGATGAACCTCAGTATCTTTGGCAAAGCGGTCTAATAGGCTGGCAAACAATTCACCTTGGAAGGTGGCGCGGGTGGCTAAGACGCCGATATGTCCAGTTTGGGTATATTGGGCGGCAGGCTTAATGGCGGGTTCCATACCCACAAATGCCATATCAGGGAAGGTCTCGCGCAGATAATGGAGCGCGGCGGCACTAGCAGTATTGCAGGCCACCACCACCATCTTGACCTTGTATTGGTCGAGCAGATAGCGGACGACCTGCTCGACCAATTGGCGCACCTGCATCAGTGTTTTTTCACCGTAGGGAACATTGGCTTGGTCAGCATAATACACCACATCTTCATGTGGTAGCAGCCGGTGTATCTCCCGTAGAACAGAGAGACCGCCTATCCCTGAGTCAAAAACACCGATGGGTTGTATCATAGGACAACTGGTTTCTTGGTTTTACACGCTTCTATGAACTGCTCAAATAAGCCCCGCATGGCTGGTACATGTCCAACCAATCCTTCGGGGTGCCACTGTACCCCAACAAAGAAATGAGCATTAGGGGCTTCGATGCCTTCGATTATACCATCCTCTGCATACGCTGTCGCCATTAGTGTGGGGGCCACCGTTTCGACAGCTTGATGATGGAGGCTATTGACGGCCACGCGGCTATTGCCAAAGATAGAGTACAGCCGCGAATCAGCCTTTAGTTCTACATCATGGGCCAACTCCCGCCGTCCGTTCACAATATCATCACGGTCATGGCGGATGGTGGTACCTGTTGCGGCCACCACATCATGGAGCAAAGTGCCACCCATTGCCACATTCATGATTTGATGTCCCCGACAGATGCCGAAGGTGGGGCGGTCATCGTCGTAGGCCCAACGGATGAGCTGCAATTCGGCTTTATCACGCAGATACGAAATACCCCGCTCGTGGTCGGTGACATATTGCCCATACTCTGATGGGTGGACATCGCCCCCACCGGGAATCAAAATGCCATCCAAACGCTCATAGAGGGCGCGTAGAATGTCGGGGTCGTTATCTTCCACAGTGGCAAGGGGGATTAAGACGGGTAGGCCACCTGCTTGCACAACAGCTTGAGAATATTCCTTGGTGATGCCATCGCGGGTGGAGCCATCTTCAGTTAAAAAGCGGATGGTGGTTAAGCCAATCAGGGGTCGTGTCATTGTTTCCTCGGATAAAAGATGGGGATTGATTAATCAAAGCGAGGGGGCAGTGTACCCCCTCGTTGTTGTCACAGCATATCGGACAATTACTCTTCTTCGCCAGCAGCTTCCATAATCAGCGCTACAAATTCGTCCCACTCATCCTCAAAAAAGCGGATGGTCAGGTTGAACATGTCGAGGTGATAGACTACTTGGCCTTCGGGGTCAGTCACTCGCACGACCTCATAATTTTCGGTCTCTACGAGCGGCTCAATACGTACTTCGTCATCCATGATGGTTGTCTCCTATTTGGGTTATGGATTTGTGTCGATTTTTCTAGCTAATCTAAAGCTGGCAACTGCTCATACTGAACGGGACTTTCTTTGGTGAGTACCACGTCTCGACTGAGCAGTACCGCTTGGAAATCTTCATCTTTTTCCCACCCCGCTTGTTTAAGGGGAGTGGTGAACTCTGGTAGGTTCACGATTTTTACATGAACTTCCTCAACCGTAAAGGGCTGCATGAGGTCAGAAATTGCTTGCCAGAACGACAAGCGGTAAGTGGGTAGGGCATCCCCATAGGCAATCGTCACACGCCCCGCTTTATGGGGTGCATTTAGCACTGCCAAGCCGCCCCATTGTCCCGCTGCTGGCTGCCAAACGTGAACTTGTCCAGACTCCAGCCGCTCATGCAAAACGGATGCAGTCATCATATACCATTTCCAGCGTTCTTCAAGGCTCTGCTGCACCGTTTCAAAATAGACTGATTGCTGGAGCCATGCTTGCACATCACTCAAATCAGCCGCCGTCAATTGGTGCCATTCTCCCAGCAAGGACGGTGCAAGAGTATGGAGATAGTAGCGGGCAAAACGGGCTACCTCGTGGAAACCGCTTTCTTGAGCGAGGTGTAATACGGCTGCGTTTTCATCGGCTGTTGAAAAGCGCAGCACTCCATCCGCAATTTGGCGAGCCTGCGCTACTGTATAGTGGTGCATAATACGGGCCAGCCCGCGCCCACGATACTTAGCATCAACTCGCAACCCTTCTAGCCACCACTCAGTTGGGCTAATCTGCGAAAGCTTGCTGAGAGCCACTACCTCATTCTGTAAGGTCATGACGCTAAACAGCCCAGCCTCATCCTGTAGCCAGCCATCGAACACTTCTGGCAAGTAGTCTTCACCATCCCACGTTTTGGCAGCAATCCGTTCAATCGACGGACGATCTTCAGCCCTTGCCTTCCGGAACTCCACATCATCTCGACTCAAGCGCTTATGTTCAGCCATAAAATCTCCTTACCTATGTCCATTTTAGCATTCCAGAAATGGCTACAATCCGTCAAGGCCCGCCCTATTATGAAATTCGTAAATACACTTATGGGCGGGGCGATTTCTATTCCCAAGAACATCGAATCTCTGTAGAGTAGGCACGATCAAGGAGATCAGCCATCCATGTCTACCATCGTCATTCAGACCCAAGGTCTGAGCAAACACTATGGCGATTTTGTTGCGCTCCGCGACCTTAATCTCACCGTCTATGCTGGAGAGATTTTTGGCTATCTAGGCCCAAATGGAGCCGGCAAAACCACCACCATTCGCACCTTACTCGACATCATCCGCCCCTCGGCAGGCAGTGCCACCATCTTTAGCAAGGACATTCGTCAAGATAGTGTGAAGATTCATGCCCAACTCGGCTACCTGCCCTCAGAGATGACCTTCTACGAAAACATGACCGCCCGCCAATACGTGCGCTTCTTGGAACGCGCTCGGCGCACATCCTGTATGGCAGAAGCAGAACGGCTCGCCCAACGCCTTGACTTTGACCTCAATCGTTCCCTTGAGGGCCTCAGTACGGGCAACAAGCGCAAAATCGGTATTATCACCACCTTGATGCACCGCCCACCTTTGCTTATCTTGGACGAGCCAACCTCTGGACTCGACCCATTGATGCAACAAGTCTTCAACGAGTTGGTGCGTGAGGTTCAGAATGAGGGACGCACGATTTTCCTCTCCTCGCATAATCTCAACGAAGTCCAAGCCTTATGTGACCGTGTGGGGATTTTGCGACAAGGCGAATTAACCGACGTGGAGAGCGTTGATAAACTTACCCGCCTAAGCTTCCGCTGGGTGCATCTTGAATTTGCAGAGGCGGTCGATGCCCGTGCCTTTGAGCAGCTATCGGGCGTCTCGCATCTCCAAGCCGATACCACGAAGGTCAAGTTGCAAGTCACAGGTGATATGGATGCGCTGATTAAACTGGCTGCCCAACACACCATCTGCGATATACGGGTTGAAGACCCCACCCTTGAGGAAATTTTCCTGAAGTATTACGGGAGAGACAACGCATGACATGGGCTATCTTTCGCAAATCATTCCGCGATTCCCGCTTTGCATTGCTGGGGTGGGGTATTGGCCTTGGCGCTTATGCCATGTTGGTTGCCAGCCTATTCAGCACAATCAAAGAACAAGAGGCTGAAATTCGCAAGCTCATCGAGAGTATGCCCAAGGGCTTCATGAATTTCGTCGGTGGGGCCGATGTGTTAACCACACCCGAGGGCTTGATTCAAGCGCGTATTTTCTTGACGGTGCCGCTTCTATTAGGGTTCTATGTCATTGTGCTGGGCATTGGGGCCATTAGTGGTGAAGAACGCCGTCAGACAATGGATGTACTGGTCACTTTGCCCATCCCCCGCTGGCAACTGCTCACTGAGAAGTGGCTTTCTACTGGGGCAGTTATGGCGTGCATTCTAGCTATCCAATGTACGGCCTTAAGCATCTCCACGCGGCTCTGGCAAGATGTCACATTAAACGTTGGCAATCTGATTGCCACTCATATTGGCGCATGGTTGCTGCTGATGTCAATTGGTGGGGTTGCGTTCTTACTGTCCGCCGCGCTCCCGATGCACCGCCGTTGGGGGATGGCAATTGCCAGTGCCTATCTGGTTGCCAGCTATTTGATTTACAACCTCGGTAATGCGGTAGATGTGATTAAGCCTTTCCAGTCCTTCACAGCTTTCGCCTACTTCGATTCGCTCAAGTGGCTGCAATCAGGCTTCCAAGCAGGGCAAGCACTGGTCTTGGTTGGGTTAATCGCCATCCTCTATAGTGCCTCGCTCTATGCCTTTGAACATCGTGACCTTGGCACCTAAGCTTACAAAATGTAAGTCAGACACGGGGAGACCTTTCAGCGTTTCCCCGTTTGTACAAAATCACTAGTTTGCTTTCAGCGTCAGGAAATCGTAGTCTAACCGCTATGGACGAGTAGGCATTGCATCTTCTACTCTTGGCACAATCCAATGTGACTGCTACACTCTAGCAGCACAAAATTTAAAACAGGAAAGGATTTACAGGACGTGAAATTACGGAGTTTGATGCTGATGGGGATTGCCTTGCTCATGGTTGCAGGCCTGATGGCCCCCATGATGGCAACAGCAAGTTCACCCAATGCTCCCGATAGTGAGCGCAATCGTCAAGATGGCCCCACTGCCACGCCCACAGACCCAAGTTGGTTGGGCTTTGTAACGGCCCGCGATACCCTCTCAGAGAAATTGAACCGCCGCATTACCTTTGTGAAGCGTTGGTTGTTCATTCAATCAGAGTTCACCTACGGCATTTTGGACGGATGTACGGCCTTGCCTGAAGGCGAAGAAGAACCAAGAGTTTACTTTGGCTGGAAATACATCATCGACCTGCTTGAGGGTGGTCAATATGAAGTTCGCGTGAGCTTTGACCTCAAGAATTCCTATGTCTGCGATGAAGTCACTGAAGATGTCGGTAGCTCTGGAGATAGTGGCGCTGGCAGCAACCCCGGTGGTGTCGGTACCGTTGCGAGTGGCCCGATGGAAATTGGCGCTCAGGTTGCCAATGCCATTAGCGGCACCACTCAAACATACCTCCAACAAGGTAAGTTCAAGTGGGTTAAGATTCAAGCCACCCCCGGTACAGGTTGGGCAGGCTTCATTGCCGATGCCAACTCCAAGGGCTACAAAGTGTTGGCCTCAGTTGTTGGTGACAAGAGCCGTATCTTGAATGCAGACTATCGCGCCATTTACGTTGATTATCTGGTTGCCCTTGCTAAAGACGGTGCTGCTGCTATCGAAGTTTGGAATGAACCGAACCTTGACCGTGAGTGGCCTGCTGGCTCTATCAATGGTGGTACCTATACCACATTGTTGAAAGACGCCTACACCGCCTTGAAAGCGGCTTATCCTAATGTTATCGTGATTTCAGCCAGCCCCGCCCCCACGGGTGCCTTCGGTGCTGCGGGTTGTACCGCCAATGGCTGCAATGACGACACCTTCTATCAACAAATGGCTGCCGCTGGTGCGGGTCAGTATGCTGACTGCATCGGTGTTCACTATAACGAAGGTATCATCAGCCCCCGCCAAACCACTGGCGACCCACGTGATAACTACCCAACCCGTTACTTTGGTGCCAACCTCAACCGTGCGCTTGGGCCATTCCCCGGTGAGCGTGCTTGCTTCACCGAAATTGGCTATCTCAGCCCTGAAGGCTACCCGCCCTTGCCCGGTACTTTTGCATGGGCACAGAACACCTCTGTTGCTGAACAAGCCCAATGGATTGCTGAAGCTGCTGTGTTGGCCTCTCAACTCGGTAATGTCCGCCTGTTCATTGTCTTCAACTTGGATTTCACGATCTACGGTGCTGACCCGCAAGCGGGCTATGCCCTAGTTCGTAAAGATGGGACTTGCCCCGGCTGTGCGTCACTCGCCGCCGCGCAATAACCCACACAACGTGTAATCAAAAACACCCCGTCAACTTGGCGGGGTGTTTGCATTTCTGGGTCTTGGCTAGGTTTGGGTATCCGGTACCTCAAAATCTTCAGGTACATATTCAGTCGGAGCAGGTGTTGGAATTGGGAGTTCGTCGGGCAGCCCGTAGTCATGATGGGGGATGATTTGGAAATCTTCGAGAGGCCAATAGCGAACCCATGCCTTTCCGATAATCTGACTGCGCTTGATAGGGCCAAAGTCATGGCTATCTTGGCTAGAATTGCGGTTATCACCCAGCACAAAATATTCATCATCTTCAAGTTGCCATGTGCGGTTCGGGCAAAATGAACGGCGACAATAATCCATGACATAGGGTTCATCAAGAATGAGTCCATTTACGTAGATTCGCCCTTCGTTAATCGCAATCTGTTCGTTGGGTAACCCAATCACTCGCTTGATAAAGTCGCGTTTGTTCTCAAGGTCGTAGTGAAAAACGATGACATCCCCACGCTCTGGCTCACCCACAATATAAGCCAAGCGGGAAACAATCACATACTCGCCTGTATGGAAATTCGGCTCCATACTGCTGCCTTCGACTACAAACCGCGCTGTGCTGAGGTTGACCAGCGTATAAATTGCCACCACCAGCACCAAGGTCTCGATAACTTCACGCAGGAAGCTATTACGCCGCACAAGGCGCGGTCTTGGCAACTCGCTATAAGCGCGACCCACCATCCGCTCTTGGTCTTCTACGACCAAATTTTCATCATTATTCGGATATTCCACCTAATTCTTCTCCTCCATTCCCGTTTTGATGACCATTTTCTTCGGCTGGAATGTCTTTATCTCCTTCCAGCAGAGTCGCGCTCACAACCGTGTCGTCGTCGTCCAGATGAATGAGTTTGACACCCTGTGCCGAGCGTCCATATACACTAATATCATTGATTGCCGTCCGCAGGCTGACACCATTGCGGGTTATCATGGTTAAGTCCATGTTATCGGTGTTCACCATGCGTGCCCCCACAACGCCACCTGTCTTTGAGAGGTCATTAGCAATAGCCCGCACCCCTTGACCATAACGACCCTGTTGACGGAAGTCGGCAATGGGTGTCCGCTTGCCGTAGCCATTCTCGGTGACAATCACAAGGTCTTTGTCGTCGCATTCAGGGGCTACCACATCCATCGAGGCAAGGTAATCACTTTCGGCAAAGCGGATGGCATTAACCCCCGCCGCTGTACGGCCCATCACCCGCACATCATTCTCGTTAAAGCGGATGCCTTGGCCGTTATAGGTAACTAAGATGATGTCATCTTTGCCTGTGGTATAGCGCACCCAGCCCAGATAATCGCCTTCCTCAAGGGTCATAGCGATTAAGCCCGAAGGCCGCACACTAGAAAATTCTTCTAGCGCTACCCGCTTGATGCGTCCATAGACGGTACACATAATAAAGTACCCGTCTATCTCATCAAAGGTTGGAATAGCAACGGCAGCTGTGATGCGCTCACCGGGGATGAGGGCGACAATACTTTCAATCAACACCCCACGGCCAGCACGGTCCCGCTCTGGCAATTGGAAGGCCCGCAGACTATAGACCTTGCCTTTATCGGTGAAAAATAGAATATGGTCAAGGGTGTTGGCGCGGAAGAGATACTCGACGACATCTTCCTCACGGGTCGCCATCCCCATTGCTCCCTTACCACCGCGTCGTTGTGCGCGGTAAATTTTGGATGGGGTGCGCTTAACATAGCCGCGTTGGGTGAGACTAATCAACACCTCTTCCTCACGTACAAGGTCGCTATCTTCAAAATCAGCCGCAATGGTTGGGTCAAACACCGTGCGGCGCTCATCGCCAAACTTACCCGCCAACTCGTTCAAGTCATCGCGGATAAGGGCCAAAATCTTGCGCGGAGACACGAGGAGGTCTTCTAAATAAGCGATGGTCTCACGCACCTCTTGGTATTCTTTCTCAAGTTCCATTTGCTCAAGGGCCGCCAGCCGTCGCAGTTGCAAATCAAGGATAGCACGGGCCTGTGTTTCTGAGAGGTCAAAGCGAGACATTAAGGCTTCGCGGGCGGCTTCAGCATTCTCGGCACGGCGGATGGTCTCAATCACCAAGTCAATGTTGGTCATAGCCTTTAACAGACCTTCAAGGATATGTGCCCGCGCCCGTGCTTTACCCAGTTCATATAGAGAACGGCGCTCAATAACCTCGCGGCGGTGGTCAATCCAAATCATCAACATGCGCTTAAGGCTGAGGAGGCGCGGCTCTTGATTAACCAAGGCCAGCATTTGCACCCCAAAGGCTGTTTGCAGTTGGGTGTACTTATAGAGGCGGTTCAAAATCATAGCAGGTTGGGCACCCGCACGCAGTTCAATGACTACCCGCGTCCCGTTGCGGTCGGATTCATCACGTAAGCCAGATATAGCCCCCAAGCGCCCCTCATTGGCAAGCGCCGCCATTCGTTCTAGGGTTGCGGCCTTGTTAATCTGATAGGGGATTTCAGTCACTACAATACGGTAGCGTTCCCCTTTCATCTCCTCAATATGGGTCTTGGCGCGGATAACAACCCGCCCCTTACCAGTGGCATAGACCTCTTTGAGTTCGTCGCCGCCCATCAAGGCCCCTGTTGGAAAGTCTGGCCCTTTGACAAAGTGCATCAGGTCATCAACCGTGACATCCATCACCGCTTGCTCAAAATCATCCTGCTCTGACTCAATCATCATGTCGATGAGATATTCAACTGCCGAGGCGATTTCACGCAGATTATGGGGTGGTATATTGGTTGCCATACCGACCGCGATACCACTACTACCATTCAGCAGCAAATTGGGTAAGCAGGCAGGTAGTACATTAGGTTCCTCTAATGACCCGTCAAAGTTCGGCGTAAAATCAACCGTATCAGCGCCAATATCACGCATCAACTCCTCAGCAAGGCGGGACATCCGTGCTTCGGTATAACGCATAGCGGCTGGTGGGTCACCATCTAAGGAGCCAAAGTTGCCCTGTCCATCAATGAGTGGATAGCGCATCGAGAAATCTTGAGCCATACGCGCCATCGCATCATAGACTGCGGCGTCACTGTGTGGGTGGAACTTACCCAACACCTCACCAACAATACGAGCGCTCTTGCGATAGGGGGTGTTCGCCCGTACACCCATTTCTTGCATTGCGAACAAGATCCGACGATGGACGGGTTTCAAGCCATCCCGCGCATCAGGTAGGGCGCGTGCGACAATGACACTCATCGCATAATCGAGATAAGCCCCTCGCATTTTTTCGTCAATATTCATTGGCTGGACAGAACGAACATCCATGTTTTGAGCCTTTCCTTTGGGGGGATGTTGGAACCCATGAATTATACCTCAAATGACGCATAAAAGCCATATCGTGGCGTAAAAAAACACCCCCATGCAGTGGGAGTGCTTTTATGGATTTGTTATAGAACGCGCTAATGAACGATGCGCTCTAAGAGGTGAGCAACGGCGGTACTTCCCAGTCCGCCCATATTGAGGGTCATCCCTAAGCGAGGGGTGTTGCCAACTTGGTTATCGCCTGCCTCTTGGCGGAGTTGCAGGGCCACTTCTAGAGCTTGATAGACTCCCGTCGCCCCCAAGGGGTTGCCGCGTGCTTTGAGGCCGCCAAAGGTGCTGATGGGCAAATCACCGTTCAGGGTGAGACGCCCCTCGGCTGCCAATGTCCAGCCTTTGCCTTCCGCTGCAAAGCCCGCTGCCTCAAGCTGGAGCGCACTTAGAACGGTATAGGCGTCATGCAGTTCAAGGACATCGACATCACGCGGGGATTTGCCTGCACGCTCAAAGGCACGACCTGCCGCGACATTAACCGCGTGCAAGAACAGCATCCGTTCACGGTCAGTCAAGTTTAGTGAATCAGTTGCAGCAGCACTGCTCAAAATGCGGATTGGCTTCGGCACTTGGTCAATGGCACGTTCCGTGGTGGTCAAAATCAAAGCGGCGGCACCATCGGCTTCAGGAGCGCTGTCAAAAAGATTGACGGGTTCAGAGACCATGGGTGCGCCTGCAAAACGCCCGGCTTTAATCAAGTTACGGAACATCGCGCCCGGATTCTTGCTGCCATTGGCATGGGCATTGATGCTAAAGCCTTCAAATTGGCTGAGAGTGAGATCATAAGTCTCCATATAGCGCCGCATCAACAGGGCGGCCATTGCGGTAGGGGTCGCCCCCTGTACCGCTTCATACTCGGCATCAAGGGTAGTCGCAAGGGCCGATACCCGTGCAGGGCCGACCATATCGGTTACTTTTTCTACACCGACCACCAAAACCGTTTGGGCGACTCCTCCGCTGATCATCAGGCCAGCTTGACGTAAAGCCAAACCGCCCGAAGCATCAGCACCCTCCACGCGCACCGCTTCGATACCACGCAGACCGCAGTAGTCGGCAATGAGGGGACCAAGGTTGTTTTGGTGGCTAATCTGCCCCGCCAATGCGTTGCCAATCACCAGCGCATCAATTTCATCGGGGCTAATATCGGCATCAGCCATTGCTGCTTGGATTGCATCCAGCGCTAACTCACGGAGGCCGCGTTCCCAATGTTCACCGACTGCCGTGCGTCCGAGGCCGATAATGGCTACTTCTCGCATGGTTTACACCATCCTTTACTTTTCTTTCGGCTCCAGTTGATAGGTGGTATGGCGTTTGTCACGTTCCTTAGCCAGCCAGCGTCCTAAGCCGCGTAATCCTTGCAGAAGTCGCTCGTCATTTTGCTCATACCAGCGCACGACAAAGGGCAAGGTTAAGCCAAGAAAGGGCAAACTCATTACCGCCAAGAAAATCAGCAAGCCAGCCGTTGGTTCGTTTTGTACCATAAGTCCCTATCCTTCATTGTTTTGTGAATTTTAGCGTAGCGATACCCGAAAATCCACCGAGTGAACCCATTTAGAGAGCATCCGAGAGATTTTGAGAGGTATCAAAAATAGGGCGAAGTCACCTCCGCCCAGTGTTACCTAGGGTCGTGCTACCGCCAGTGCAAGAGCGCGGCGGAACATTGCCGTATTCAACGGTTCCCACATCTCAGGCAGCATCCAGCGCATTTCGTTGGCCCGCTCACGGGTTATCATCGCAAAAGCTTCCAATACCAAAGGCGAGACACCCTCAATCGTTGGGTGTTGCTGGTGATGTTGGGCCATTTGCGCTACTTTCTCACTGCGTTGCCACGCGTTCATGAAATCCAGCAGCGGCTCTAGTACATCCATCGTCTGCTCGTATTCAGCACCGAGCAGGCTGGCACTGTAAATCAATAGATCGGTTAAGCGCCGCACATTAACCTCAAAGGACTGCATAACTTCCACCGTCAATAGCTGCTCTAAGTCAGCATTCCAGCCTTGACGATTGACACGGTTCATGGTTTGGCGCAATGAACTGAGATAAGCCCATGCCCGCTCGGCAATCTGGCTGCTAAAGATGGGGGTGTCCTCCTCGCGGAGAGGGGCCTTTACCCCTTGGAGCCAACGCTGATAGCGCCGACTTTGCAGTGCTGATGCCAACCCTTGCAGGGCATACTCCGCCGTTTGACGATAGTAGTCACAGAGCAATTTAAGGCCCTCAATCGCGGCAGGGTCATCTTGGTCGGGGTCGGTCTCATCTAGCAAGCCAATGGCTCGGTCAAGCAGGGTCGCGCTATAAAGCGCAAACTGAATGGTATCAGATAGCCACTTGGCGTCATCCTTAAAGGCTTGGCGCGGCTTTAGCCCCGGTAGCAACCACTCCCAAACACCCATTAAGCGCTGATATTCACGCCAAATCGACACCAATAAACCGCTATCGCCGTGTCGAATACGATTCGATAGATAATCGAGGCGATCAACATAATGGGCACGGAGTTCGTTACTGGCATCAATAGCGGTGGCGTTTGGTTCTAAATCGGGGGACTTGGGTGGTGCGCTGGCAATGTAATCCTCAACCTCAATTTGCTCTTCAGTGACAAACCGCAATTGGGCCACACTGTAGAGCCGATTCCAGAGGTCGCTTTTGGCTTGGGCGCGAACTGCATCGGTAGTCGCTTCATGTCCACCTACAACGATAAGTAACTCACCGGGAGCCTCCCGCCACTCAACCAGATAACTGCTTTGGGTATGGCTATAGTCGAGACCTACACCAACCCGTAGCAATGCCGCCAAAGTCTCTGTAGGGGCTTTAAGGGTGTCGGGCAGGCCTTGATAGGTGGGTTCATGTTGAGGTACAGCATGTTGACGGTGCAGGGCGGTCATGGCGGCAATCATCTGCCGTTCATGTTCGCTAATGTCCTTGAGGTCATATTTAAGAATAGAATCACGCCCTATTCGATGGTGCTGGTCGGGGTCTGAGTCATAGGCGATATTGTGCAACAAAGCGGCTGCGTGCAGCAAATCTCGGTAATGGGGGGATAGCCGATGGACGCTTGCTGTTGCATCAAACAGTTCGCGGGCTAATTGGCTAATATGGCGTGCATGCACCATATCAACCTCATAGGCTGCGGCTAATGCACCAACACTAATCGGCTCATGGGTGGTGTCAGGTAAGGGCCTAACCACCTCAAGATGGAGGGGGTCTTCGACTTTGGCGACAATTTGGCGCGGTGGTAGTTCTTCCGCCTCTAAGGTCTCCATTTCGGTCTCCAAACCATCAAAAATGGCCTCTTCAATTGAAGGGGCTTCTGCCGCTCGTTTTTCCTGTGGGGTACGGCGGTCACGGGGAGATGAGGAACGGCGTGAACGTCGGGGCCGACGTGTACCGCGCTCTTCACTGGGCGGGTCAGCTTCGGTCGTTAGCTCATCTGGGTCGGGATTATCGGCTACGTTGCTATTGTCTACAGTGTTTTCATCAGTAACCACTGGTAGAGGCTCAATTACTGGCTCCACCTGTGGAAGGGCTGAGGCAAAGGCTTCTTGAAAAATTGCCAAGCCTTCCTGTTCATAACGTTGTCGCCACTGACTGACTTCTTGGGCAGAGGTACGGGAGGCAAGGGCCACTTTGTCCTCATCACTTTCGGTAGTCAGGGCGAGAATAATGCGTGCTGCTCGGCTTAGATCAGAATTTTGTTCAGCAAGACGTACTAAAGTTTTTCGCGTTTCTCGGTCAATTGGCGTTATCATATGGTCTTATCCATCGGCGATAAAATCGCCCCTAGTTTAACACAGAGTCAGGAGGAATGAAGCCGTGACTCACAAAATCAATCACATCGCTATTGTTGTCCCCAATTTAAATGAGGCTCTTGGCTTCTGGCGGGATGCTTTGGCGCTTGACTTAGAACGAACAGAAGAAAACCCCGGAGAGAATGTTAACATTGCGTTTATGGAAGTTGGGGGGACTCATATTGAATTGCTGGAGCCAACCGATTCCAATAGCGGCATTGGTAAATATATGGAGAAGCGTGGGCCGGGGTTGCATCATATCTGCCTTGAAGTTGATGACATCGAAGCTACCATGCAGCGCCTGCGCGACCACCACATTGAACTCATCAATGAAGCCCCTAAAACCCGTAGTGAGGATGGGGTGCGTTATGCCTTTGTCCATCCTAGGAGTACCTTTGGTGTTTTAGTCGAACTCTATGAGCTTCCACATTAGCGACCAGTGGCTATGGCGAGTGGTGGTCGGTGGTACCATCATGAGTATGGGATTAATGGGGGGTATGGCGTGGCTGCTCTCCCAAGGGTTTGCTGACCCACCTGCACCTCCATCAACACCCCTTTGGCAAGATACCCAACTTGATTGGGTGCCATCGACCACCCTTGACTCGGATACATTTAGCGCGTCAACTAGCCCTTTTTTACTACCGGAATCCAATCTGCTCTTAGAGGCCCAAGCCTACATCCGCGCTGACCCGCTTGCGGCATGGGGATTGTGGCTTTTGACCAAAGAGGGGAATTACCTAGTTGTGGGCATCAATGGCTCTCAATATGTCACCGCCCGCCTTTGCCCAACATTAGAGCCTGCCCGCTTGGAAGATTGCCCGCCTACAGTAGAACCCACGCAGCATATTTTGATGTACTGGAAAACCTACCATCATCTCTACCTCTATAATCAGGTCAATACCGTGCAATTAGTACAAGCGGGTGACGTCTTGGTTTTGCGACTCAATCAAGAATGGATGTGGGATATACACTATCAACCCCCGCCAAGCAGGATTCAATGGGGTGTTTGGGTCTATGGTGGCCCCACAGGGGGCTTCATTGACTGGAACTATGCCACCGCTGGCGTAAGTGAATAGAGATACGTACAATAGGTTCAAAAGAGAAGTATAAACACGGTTTTATTGAGTATGCAGGATTCAATTGAACTCAAAGGTATCCGAGAAGGTTTATTGGTTACCGTTGACCCCAACCCAGACTGGGTCAGTATTATGGCACAAATTACCACTCGCATTGATAACCAAGCGGCTTTTTTTAAAGGCGCTCGGATGGTTCTACAACTTGGTGAGCGGGCTGTCCAGCGACCCGATTTAGCCAAGCTGGGTGATATGCTCCATGAGCGCTCGGTCGAGTTGGTGTGTGTATTGAGCAATAGTGCCACGACCCAAGGAGCTACCCGTCAACTCGGTTTTGTTACTGATTTGACTGAGATACAGCCCCAGCACCGTAGTGTGAAAACCGATGTAGAACAACCACCGCACTTTCAAGAACGAATTTTGAGCGATGATTTGCGTGGTAGTGAAGGGGTGTTGATTCGACGCACCTTGCGTGGGGGGCATACGATTCAAACTCCCGGTCATGTCGTTATCATAGGGGATGTTAATCCGGGGGCTGAAATCGTTGCCGGGGGGGATATTGTGGTTTGGGGGCGACTGATGGGGGTTGTTCACGCTGGGGCAATGGGTGATGATACCAGCGTGGTCTGTGCCCTTGACTTACAGCCTACCCAACTTCGGATTAGTACACTTATCACCGTTTCGCCCTCTGGAAAACGCCGCAAGCCCCGTCCAGAGCGTGCATTTATTCAAGATGGTCAAATTAAAGCAGAGGCTTGGAAATGAGTGGTAAAGTTATCACTGTAACATCTGGCAAAGGCGGGGTTGGCAAAACCACCACCACCGCCAACCTTGCAATGGCCCTTGCAACCCTTGGACAGAAGGTAATCGCCATTGATGCCGACATCGGCTTACGGAACCTCGATTTGATTATGGGGCTGGAAAGCCGTATTGTGTATGATTTGGTGGATGTGGTCGAAGGCCGTTGCTCATTGCGACAATCCTTAGTCAAACACAAAAGCTACCCCGACCTGTTCTTGATTCCAGCCTCACAAACCCGCGACAAAACCGCCATCACGCCCCAAAACATGCGAACGATTGCTCTTGAACTCAAAGAGTCGCATGATTTCATTTTGATTGACAGCCCAGCGGGTATTGAGTGGGGTTTTCAAAATGCGATTGCTCCTGCCGACGAAGTCATTGTCGTCACCAATCCTGAAGTCTCCGCGGTACGTGATGCTGACCGTATCATCGGTCTCATTGAAAAACATGATACTCCTTTGACCGTGCGCCTCATTGTCAACCGTGTTCGCTCTGGCCTTATCCGCAAAGGTGAGATGATGTCGGTTGATGATGTGGTGAGTTTTCTTGCTATTCGGCTCATCGGTGTTGTACCTGATGACGAGAACGTGATTAAGAGCAGCAACGCAGGTATGGCCGTCGTGGGGCAAGCTGGACAGGCTTTCCAAGACATAGCGCGGCGGATGTTGGGTGAAGATATCCCTTTCCCAACTTATGACTCGCCCAGCCTGCTTGGTCGTTTTCGTAAACTATTTGGCAATGGATAGAAAGATTTATGAGTAATTTCCTAGATCGTCTCCTTGGACGCAAACCCACTAAAGGCTCGGCCCAAATTGCCAAAGAGCGCCTGCAATTCGTGTTGGTTACTGACCGGAGCCAGCTTACCCCAGAACAAATGCGCCAGATGCAAGCCGAGATTCTAGCGGTTATCCGGAAATACTGCCGTATCCAAGAAGATGCGGTAGAAATGAAGGTGGAGCCACGTGAGCGCATGAATTACCTTGTGGCTGATATTCCCTTAGCCAAACGCGAGAACTCTGGCGAGGAACCCGGACGGATTGCCTTTAGCATTCAGACCAACACTGAGCATCCCGCCGATTCTCCTACAGACACCCAACCAAAGGAAGACAAGGGTTGACGCTCAAGGTGAACAGCGCTACCCTACAGCAAATCCTCGCGGGAGCAAGCAATGGCTGTAACATCACAATCACGCGCCACTACCACTCGAAATCAAACCCAACTCTGGCAACACTTCGACTTTACTCTCATGGGGGCTACCTTACTGTTGATTGTTGCTGGGATTTTGTTTATTCGTAGTGCCACCCTTGATGCGGTCGATACTGACCTCATTGGACGTGTGAACAGTCAAATCACCTATACCTTCATTGGGATGGGGGTGGTGCTTACGCTGGCTCGACTTGATTATCGCTTATTGGGGGTGCTTGAGCCGTATATCTACGTTTTCTTGCTCGTTGCACTGGGTCTTGTGGCAGGCGTAGGGCTAGTGGGTGATGCAGGCGCTCAACGCTGGCTCAACGTGGGTATCCCCGTACAACCGTCTGAAATAGGTAAGATGCTTATTATTTTGGCCTTGGGTCAACACCTTGCCAAACGCTATGATAAACTTGATCATTTTTCAACGGTTATTGTTTCATTGATTTATGTTGCTGTACCTGCCTCCTTTATTTTCCTCCAACCCAATTTAGGGAATGTGATTGCTTTTTCGGTGATTTGGTTCTGTATGATTTGGGGAGCAGGCCTGCGTCTGCGTCATCTGATGATTATTATCACCGTTGGTCTCATGTTGTTACCTGTCTTGTGGGTCAATATGCAAGACTATCAAAAAGACCGTATCTTGACCTTTCTTAATCCAGAGGATGAGGAAAACAGTGCCTCTCAATTTAACCGCGACCAAGCCCTGATCAGCATTGGGTCGGGTGGGTTGCTGGGGAAGGGGTATGCGAATGGTACCCAGACCCAAGGGCGGTTCCTACGGGTGCGCCATACCGACTTTATTTTTAGCGTGATTGCAGAGGAAACAGGCTTTGTGGGAGCCACCGCTGTCTTAAGCCTGATGGGAATTGTTATCTGGCGCATATTGGAGGTTGGGGCGAAGGCGCGGGATGAATTGGGTAGCCTCATCTGCTATGGTGTGGCAGGCATTATTACCTTTCAGACCGTTGTCTCGGTTGGGATGAATCTCTCGCTGCTGCCTGTGACAGGATTGACTTTGCCTTTCGTTAGTTCTGGTGGGTCTTCGTTGCTAACCCTGCTGTTCGGGATTGGGCTGGTGCAAAGTGTCGCTCTCCGCAACAAATTTGCCAACTTAAGTTAGTGCCTATCCATCGCTATAATCCAACTGATAGAAGAAAAACCCCCGTTGGGCGGGGGTAGTGGTTTATTCGTCTGTGCCTTTGTTGCGTCTTGAGCGACGACGGCGGCGGTGACTGTCTGTCTCGCCTTGATTTTCGCTTTCACTAATTTGTTGACGGCGTTCCTCCCCCATGATGCGATTTTTCAGGATGAGGAGTTGCTTCATAACCTTTTGGCGCTGATTCTTGTTTTGCATCCGCTCCAGCCCAACCTCAAAGATAGCAAGGGCTTCTTGGAGTTTACCAGCACGGAAGAGCATGTCGCCCAGTGCAAGGATGGTCTCGCCATAAAACTGGTCTTCACCAAGTTCGCGGAAGATAGCGGCGGCTTCTCGATACATAGTCTGTGCTTGTTCGTGGTCACCCGCTTTGGCATAGACCAACGCCATATTACCTAGTGCTTGGGCTTCACGCAGACGGACGCCATTCTCACGAAAATAGGCGAGACCTGTCTGCATCATTTCGACAGCCCCTTCAAAATCTCCTTGCTCACGCTTGGTCAGGCCCAAGTTCACCTGCATTTCAGCGCTCAATTCAGGGCTGTCCTCTGATTGATAGGCTGCAATCGCTTCGGTAAAAACAGTCGCGGCCTCATCATATTTCCCGCCTTCAAATAGACGGACACCTTTGGTTTGTAGTTCGCTTCCTGTACTCATCTTTATACCTATAGGGTAATGTCCAATAGACCCTCAGCCAACGCACGGAGCGCCTCAGTTGGCATGTGTGCCAGTGACATCGCCACGCGGATATAGGCTTGATTCGAGGGTTTAGAGACAAATTCACGAATATCTTCGGGCATTTCCTCAAATGCCTTGAGTGCTTCCCGCACCTCAAAAAAAGTAGCAATGCGGCCTGTATCTTCGAGGAAATACGACAGATTGACCTTGAGAACGGAGGCCAGCGCAGTGATAACGGTCATGGGGACAGATGCTTGCCCTTGTTCATACAGCGCTACAATCTCGCTATCCAGTCCAGCGGCCTCTGCTACTTGCTCAACTGTCCACTGGAGAGCCTCGCGTTGAGTCCGCAGCATAATTCCAATCATATGATTGCGGACAGCTTGGTATTCATCGCCATCAATACTTCGTCGGGTTTGCTGTTCTAGTAGGGTTTCACTGCCCCAGAAATGGCTAACGGGAATTTGGAGGAAATATGCCAATAGTTCAAGCTGAGGCAAACTAGGTGCTTCGCGTCCGAATTCCCAATTAACGACCGTTTCGGCTGCGACATTCAGCGTGTCGGCAATATCCTCTACCGCATAGCCCGATGCCACACGGGCATCACGCACCAGCACCCCCAACATGCGTGCCCGTAGCGCATAGAGTTCTTCAAGATCGACCTGCTTGGCTTGGGCCTCCGCTTCTTCTTTGGCGGCGTTGATTTTCTTCATTCGGGCGGCAGCATCACTAAAGCTCATGACTTTTACTCTCAAACCCTAAACTGTATTTCAAGATAGGATAGAACAGGGGGACATAAATTGCAAGTTACTTCACCCCTGAGTGTAGGAAGCTTCGGATAAATTGGCGTTGGAAGATTAGAAAGGCTCCTAGTAGCGGCAAAGCAATAATAATGGTGGCCGCCATCACAAGACTCCATTGAGCGCCAATATCGGAGAGTTGGGTAAAACGCAACAAGCCCATGGTCAATGGACGCGCTTTGTCACTGGTCACTACCAGCGGCCACAGTAGTTCGTTCCAGTGGAAGCTAACGCTGACCAGCCCAAAGGCTACTAAGGATGGGCGGCTTGGCGGTAGATAGACATGCCATAGCAATTGATACCAGCGGCACCCATCAATGCGCCCCGCATCGACCAATTCGTCGGGCACTTCTAGGAAAGCCTGCCGCATCAAGAAGGTGCCAAAAGCTGAACCGAAATAGGGCATTGCAACTGCCCAAGGCGTATCATAGAGATTGAACTCATGGTAGTAAATGAACTTGGGAATCAGGAAGTCCGCTGTTGAAAATTCGCGGATGGTCACAAAATTTGGCACCAATAGAATTGCCGTCGGTATCATCATCTGGAGCAGGATGAAGTAGAAGAACAATTTCTTCGCAAAGAAATCGTAATGGGCAAACGCAAACCCTGCTAACGTCACTGTGATAAGCTGTACCACTAAGGTTAGCACGACGAATTGGATAGTATTGCTATAGTAGGAACGGGTCAGATGCCCATCTTTCCACTCAGGGAAGAATGGGGCTAGATCAACAGCCTTCTCGTAGCTCTCGGTGGTGATGGTCTCCCCAAACCACACATCATCAGGCCCTAAACTATCATCCGGTGATCGCAGCGAGACTACTAGCGCCCATACAATGGGAACGAGCCACAGAGCCGCTAGAACTATCGTCGCAACATTGGTCATCCACTGACCGTAGTGGATTCGTTTGTGTTGTTCGGCTAACATTGGCCCTACTCCCCACGCCGTTCTGATAAGACAAAATTGGTGAAGGTCAAAGTTAAGAGAATCAAAATCATGATCACTGTCAGCGTATTGGCAAAGCCATAATTGCGGAATTCAAAGCGTTGTTGATAGACCTCATACAACAACAGGTCAGCTTCACCAGTTGCTAATTCATAGGTCATGACAAGGGCATGGTCAATGTTTTGGAAAGCGCTTAAAATGGCGATGACGCTGACAAATAGGGTGGTACGCCGCAAAAGTGGAAAGGTGACATAGACCATCTTTTGTACCCAATTGGCTCCATCCAAATCAGCAGCCTCGAAGACATCATCGGGTAGATTTTGCAGGCCCGCCAAGTAAAAAATCATGAAATAGCCCGCGTTTTTCCAAATTGCCACAATCATCAGGCTATATAGGGCTAGATTGGGGTTAATGACCCAGTTTTCTGCACCATGATAGCCAAAGAAGCGGAGGGCTGTATTCCAGATGCCGTATTCTGGCGTAAAAAAGAATATCCAGATGGTGGCGGCACTTACCAAGGGCAGCATTGTAGGATAGAAGAAGGCCATCCGTGCCAAGCCAATCCCGCGTAGGGGGCGGTTAATTAGCACAGCGAAAACAAAAGCCAAAAGGATGCTAATTGGTACCGTAATGAGAACATATTGAGTGGTGTTTGACATCACCTGCCGAAAGGTCTCGCCCTCGCGGGTATCGGGGTCAAAGAGCGCCCGATAATAGGCCCAGCCGACATCATGCGGGCCGCGTAAGCTGCGTGGAGCCTCCTCAATACCGGGTAATTGTAAATCCGTTGGGCGAACCCGATCGGGGCGGGATGGATAATAATACTCTTGGCTATCATTCAAGACTTTATAGGTGGGGCGTACTGTAAACATAAAGACAAAATACAGGGTCGGCAGAATAAGTAAAATGGGCAAAAAACGCCTGCTCAGTTGCGTCATATCCCCCTCCTTGACCTTTAGAAACAATAACGGAGACGCCTGTCACCAAGCGTCTCCGCTGACAATGCAGAATCGATTTAACGATAGATGCTCAAAATCTCATCAGCGCCAGTTTGGGCTGCTTCCATTGCCTCGGCAGGTGTAGCTGCGCCGTTTAGAACGTTCAGAATCTCAGCATGGAAGATATTCCGCACTTCACCGAGGTCTTGAACGGAGAACTCACGAACTGCAACATCAATGGTGGCTGCCGCTTGGGCTGCTTGAGGATTCTCGGCTACATAGGTCTGCCAAGCTTCCAACTCGAAGCCACTGACACGGGTGTTGATATAGCCAGTTTGGATGCTCCAGTCAATGGTTTGCTCTGGCATAGTCAACCATTGCACAAACTCCCATGCGGCGGCGGCAGTTGCATCATCAATACCCTCGACCAAGTAGAGGTTACCACCACCGGTTACGGTATAGAAGCCACCTTCACGACCGGGGAGCGCACTTACGCCAACTTCAAACTCAGCACGCCCTAGAATGCCGGGCAATGAACCTGTTGAGTGAACAATCATCGCGGCGTTGCCATCGGTAAAGGCACCGGGAGCATCACCCCAGTTATTTTGGACACCTTCGGGAGTTGCTCCATAGACTTGGAACAAATCGAGCCAGTATTGCAAAGCGTCAATAATACCTTGCTCGTCAAAGTAAACATCAACATCGCTCTCGGATACGATGTTTTGACCTGCACCCGCTGCAAAGGGTTGGAAGACCCAATAAGGCCAGCTATTGGGAACAAGGATGCCCCAGCGGCTATCGGTGGTCAGTGCTTGGGCAGTGGTTGCTAGTTCTTCCCAAGTGGTGGGTGCAGCCAAGCCATTTTCTTCCAGCATGGTTTGATTGTAGTACAACAACACAGTTGAGCGTTGGAAGGGGAGGCCGTACAGTTCGCCCTCACCATCACCGTCAAAGTCATAGTAGCTGTTGGTCATCCATGTAGGGGCAAAATCGGCGAGGTAGTCTTCGGTGGCATAGGCATCCCATGATTGGATGGCATCGGCATTACGGAGGTCATAGATATCAGTTGCCAGCATAATGGCAAGCGCAGGGCGGTCACCGCCACCTTCAATCGTATTGAGGAGCTTGGTCTTCACATCACCATAGGCCCCTTCAAAGGAGAAGACGACATCCACGTCGGGGTGTGCGGCTTCAAAGGTCTCAGCATAGCCGTTGAGGATTTCGGTAATCGGGCTATCAACGGCAATTGGGAAATAAATTTCAACGACGGTTTTTTCGCCGTCTTGGGCTGTAACCAATCCGGCAGGTACAATAAGGCTTATCAGCAAGGCTAAAATTAGGAGATTTTTGCGGTACATGGTTTTTGTGTATCCTCCATTCACCGAAATAAGTTTGTTAACTATACCTCACCCCAACACAAAAATAAAATAAAGGAAAGTTCAAGAGAATTTCATGTCCCGATAACCCAGCCAGTCATTCATTTTTGATGGGTGGCAGCATCCCTTTGTACCACCACCCATAGGATAGCCAGCTTGGGTCTATGGTACGCGATTGCCTACTTGACGTTGAAGAGCGGCGCAATTGATATGCCCAACTTGGCATTGCAAAAAACCACCTTCGGCTAAGGTGAATAGCTCAATCCGTATCCCGCCCGCCCCAAATACGGGTGGCAACTGGGCGGTTTGTGGGGTTGGGTCTAGCACCGCCGTCTCCGAGAGTTGGATGGTGGTCGCGGTTGCAGTGGGTGGTTCAGGGGTTGGGGTGGCGTCGGGGTCATCTTCGACTGCGGGGGTCGCTTCAGGGGTCTCGGTGTCATCTTGTGGTGGTAAGCCGTCAGTTACCACTTCAAGCTGGATACTGGGGTCACCACCCGCAGCAACGATACCACCGGGGTGGGTATACATCACAAATTGACCGTCAGCCGTTACGACGGCGGGGGTATCGAGGGCTACCCAACTCTCATCGGCTTGTTGCTGAAAAAGTTGCAGAGGGGTAAAGGGCGCAACAGGACGCCGCAAAGGAACGATAACATCAGCGAGGGTGTTCTCCGGCAAGCCAAGGATTTCGAGTAGGGAACACCACCAGATATTGCCAAATTCCGCAGGTGGGTTGAAGTTGGTGTCTAGGACATGGACATTCATAATATAGGGGACTTCCGGCGCTGGTACCGAGACTTGGACACCCGTCCGTAGCACAGGAGCAAAGCCCTCAAGGGTGGGGGAGAGTTGGCCTTCGCTTTGTGAAGCATTAATCACGGGTGGGAGTTCGATGAAGTTTTCGATGAACAGCGTTTGACCGTCTTCACTTTGCCATTTCATAAAAAACTCTAGATCGGCGGTCAGGGGCGCTTTGACGGTAAAGGCGAATGGCTCAACGGGTGTATCGCTATTAACCCGTAGGAGTTGCCAGATAAGGGTTAGCTCCCCTGCGGCGTTGACCCGCACCACATCGAAATCGACCTGCTTAGAGACCAGCATCTCAGTGAGGCGGGTATCGGCGGGTAAGGTGACTTCAACGCTGATATTGCGGAGTACGGTGGTGTCGGCGGGTTTGACAAAGCTGGCGGTATAGCGCACCCCTTGGGCAAGCTGGATGCCGCGCAAGAATAATTGGGGGGATAGCGGCTCGGCTTGGGCTTGGGTAGTTGGTGTTAAGGTCATGAGTAGGACGAGAATCAGCAAGATATGAACAGACCGCACAGTCGGTTTCTCCTTTATGCGTGCTGGTAATAGACGCATTGAACCATAAAATGATGTGTGTGGATTTTATTGTACTCAGAAGCAAAATACTGGGAAAGTTGGCCCAATTTGTGTTGGGCTGGGTTTATAACCAAAATCAAGCAAAGGGGCTTGATGACGGCATATTCGATAGGTAATCCGATGGAGTTTTTTTGGGTTTTTTGTGCCAGAAAGGGGGGGGTAAGGAGAATCGGGTGTCCGTTAGATGGGGCAATGTGTGGTAGGTGGGTTGAGTGCCCCAAGCGGTGAAATTGTCAATGGGCTGGCAGTTTAGAGGGAATGCGTTTACATTGACGGCACAGGTTAGCGAACTATGCTATCTATTTAAGGAAAGGGAAGCGGTATCCAGATGATTTTTGAAACTGCGTTCACGATGAGTACCACCCATATCAAGTTTGGCCCCGGAACGACAAGCGAGATCGGCTCCGATATGCAGAAGTTGGGCTGCAAGCGGGTGATGGTGGTTACTGACCCTCATCTTGCATCAATGGCTTCAGTTCAGACGGTGTTGGATGCCTTGCGGGAGGCCAGTATTGAGGCTGCGCTTTTTTCGGCAGTACAGATTGAGCCAACGGATTACTCTTTTCAGGAGGCGATTGCCTTTGCTACCGAAGGCCAGTTCGATGGCTATGTGGCGATTGGGGGCGGGTCGGTGATTGATACGGCGAAGGTGGCTAATCTGTATTCAACCTATCCGGCGGAGTTTTATGCTTATGTTAACCAGCCGATAGGAGAAGGGCGGGCGGTGCCGGGGCCTGTTAAGCCATTGATTGCAATACCCACGACGGCTGGCACAGGGAGCGAGGCGACGGGTGTGGCGGTCTTTGACATCACTGCCCGCAACTTAAAGACGGGTATCTCTCATACTTTTTTGCGTCCGAGTTTGGGCATTATTGACCCAGAGAATACCCGCACGCTTCCGCCTTTGGTTGCGGCCTGCACGGGCTTGGATGTACTCTGCCACGCGGTAGAGTCCTTGACGGCTATCCCTTATAACCAACGGCCTGCGACCCCCAAGGGCCAAAGTCGCCCCACGTATCAGGGGGCCAACCCCATTAGCGATGTATGGTCGGCAACGGCGATTCAATTGGTGGCGAGCAATTTGCTACGGGTGATTGAGGATAGCAGCGATGATGCAGCACGCGGCAACATGATGCTGGCAGCGGCCTTGGCGGGGATTGGGTTTGGTAATGCGGGTGTGCATCTGCCCCATGCGATGGCGTACCCGATTGCAGGCATGGCCCGCGATTATCAACCAGCGGGGTATAACGCTGACCACCCGCTGATACCGCATGGGATGTCGGTTATCCTGAATGCGCCCGCCACTTTTCGCCTTACGGCTGGTGCGACACCAGAGGCGCATTTGCGAGCGGCGGCGTTGATGGGGGTTGATACTAGCAAGGCCAAACCAGAGGATGCAGGCGAGTTGTTGGCAGGGGCCTTTATTGACATCATGCAACGGACGCAGATGCCGAATGGGTTGGCGGCGCTGGGCTTTACGGCGGATGACATTCCGCAAATGGCGGAGGGCGCGTTTGCTCAACAACGGTTGGTGAAGCTATCCCCACGTTCTGTCACCCAGCAGGATTTCGAGCAGCTATTTGCAGAGACGATGACGATTTGGTAGCACATCAGGCTTGGGGCGGCATGAGCCGAGTCAGGGTGTCGCGCAGTGGGCCAGTGATGGGGGTTGGCTTGCCTGTTTCGCGGCTGACAAAGACGTGAACAAAATGACCGATGGCGGCTGGCTCGGCCTCACCCTGCTTGAAGATGGCGATTTCATAGCGCACGCTGGAATTGCCCAAATGCCCAACCCGTAGGCCAGCATCAATGACCTCTGGAAAGCTAATCGGGCGCATGTATTGACAATGGGACTCAACCGCAAAGCCGATGGTGGCACCTTTTTCATAATCAAGTACCCCTTCTAGGATGAGGTATTGGTTGATGACGGTATCGAAAAAGGAGTAGTAGACGACGTTGTTGACATGCTGGTACACGTCGTTGTCCATCCAACGGGTGGGGATAGTCTGAAAATAGCGGTAATCGGAGCGTTGGGTGTTTGCCATCGGTGCGGTCTCTCTCTCTATTGATTAAGTAGGCCCAATTTGGCTACCATTATTCTTGAAAGCTGTGTTTCAGTCTAGGTTGCCAATACCGGAATGAGCTAGGAATGGTTGGTCGGGTAGTTGGTGGGAAAAGTGGCTGATGGAGGGTATACCATGAACAAGAGTCAATGGGGTTTACAGGTGGTGAGTTTCGTTCTAGATGACTCGCTTTCTGTAGTAGACATCACCGATAACTGCGACCAAGTTTTGGGGGTGAGTGCTGAGGATGTGCTGGCACAGAACACCCTTCTCCACGCGCAGATTCCACAGCTACGGACGATTCTTGAGGCTAACCGTGATCGCGCCTCTTTTTTGTCGAACCCTGTCAAGTTCTTGAGGGATGGACAAAACTATGAGGCCGTTTTGCTCACCCGTGCGCTGGTCATCAATGAGGTGGCGGTCTATACGGTGGGGGTGTTGTGTCCGCTGGAGGCGCATGGCATGTTTCAACAACGGGAGCGGGAGTTGTTGGAGACAGAGTTATTGCAGCGCTCAGTCACCACGATTCTCCTACAGATTAAAGACCCCGACGCGGCTATTGAGCGGGCCTTGGCGGTGGCGGGTGAGGGCTTGGATGTGTCGCGGGCGTATGTCTTTCATTTTCAGACCAACGAGCGTTTTTTGGATAATACGCATGAATGGTGTGCGCCTGACATCAAGCCGGAGATTGACAACTTGCAGGGGCTACCTTTTGATGAGATGCTGCCATCGTTTTTCCCGATGTTGTTGCAGCAGGGGATGATTGCGCCCACGCATATACAGGAATTGCCAGACGATATTCAAGCGATTTTGGCTCCCCAAAACGTCCAGACTATTTTGCACATGCCCTTTTATGTGAATGGACGGCTACAGGGCTTTATTGGCTTTGATGAAAATCGTCGTCCGCGTACATGGTTGCCGGAAGAAGTCTCCACCTTGCGAATGCTAACCGAAGGCTACGCCCGCGCTCTTGAACGGGCAGATTTTGAGAAGCGGCTGATTGAGGCACGCCAAGCGGCTTTGCATTCGGTACAGACTCAGAATGAGTTTATCTCCATGATTAGCCATGAGTTGCGAACACCATTGACGGGTATTGTCGGGATGTTGGAACTGCTGCAAGAAACTGACTTGGCCCCAGAGCAAGGGGAATTTGTTGAGATTGCCCAAGAGAGCGCTCATTTATTAGCGTCTATTATTGATACCATGTTGGACTTCTCCCGCCTTGAGTCTGGACGGATGGTCTTGGATAGCAAGCCCGTCGATTTGCGTGGGATACTGGTTGAAATTGCGGCGATGGCTGCCCTGCGCTTGGAATCTGGACGGATTCAATTCCAATCGACAATAGCTGAGGATGTTCCGCAACGAGTATTCGGTGATGCCAACCGTATCCGTCAGGTATTGATGAACTTGGTTGATAACGCCATCAAATTCACTGAAGCGGGCGAAATTAGTGTACATATCCAGCATCTCAGTACCCTTAATGACCGCGTGCGCCTGCGCTTTGAGGTGCGGGATACAGGAATTGGGATACCTGCTGACCAGTTGGGGCGCATATTTGAGAGTTTTGTGCAGGTTGATCAGTCGATGACGCGCAAATATGGGGGGATGGGCCTTGGTTTGACGATTGCCAAGCAATTGGTGACGCTGATGGGCGGGGAAATCAAGGTACGGAGCGAGGTTGGTGGGGGTAGCGTGTTTCAAACCACGTTGACGTTTGCCTTGGCCCCGTCCGCAATGGTGGCGGATACGCCGCATCGCTCGGTGTGGGTGATTGATGCGGATGATACCAGCCGCTATGTGGTTTCGCAGCAATTGCGGTATTGGGGATTTGCTGTAATCGAACTTGAGCGTATCCAAGGTCTTGAGCCACTTGGGATGATGCCTGATGTGGTTATCTATCATATTACTGCTCTTGATGGTATTACCGTGACCGCGACCTTGCGCCGCTATTTCCCCGAAAGCATATTGTTGTATTTAGATGACCGCGAAGGAACGCAGCTTGCTCTGCAAGAGGGGTTTGATGGTCGGCTGGTGCGGCCTTTATCTGAGACTCAATTCCGTGCTTTGTTAGATCGTCCGATTGTGGAGACGGCACCTGCGCCAAGCAAGCCGCGCTGCATGGTGGTCGATGACAATCCAGAAATTTGTATGTTGGTTAAACATATCCTTGAACGGGAGGGGATAGAGGTTACAGTGTTGCACGACGGCAAGGAAGCATTGACGGCCTTTGAAGGTGGGGCCTATCAGCTTGTTTTGATGGATATGAAGATGCCAAACATGGGCGGGCTGGAGGTTACTGAACACATTCGTAGCCGTTCTGATGAGAAGCGCCATATCCCGATTGTGGTGTTGACAGGCAGCGCCCAAGAAGATGAGCAGTGGTACACCCATCATGGCATTAATGCGGTATTGGGTAAGCCCTTCACGCCGCAACAAGTACGGGCGGTTGTTCGTCAGTGGTTGCCATCAACCTAAACACGACAGCACAAGGGTTCGTAGCTCTTGGGTGCTGAAGGGTTTATAGAGGAACCCCGCCGCCCCTAGCTCTTGGGCACGGGCGGCATCATCACTATGGCTACGGGCGGTGAAGATGATAAACGGAACCGTGTGCATGGTCGGTAAGGTACGGAGATGCTCAATCAAGGTGAAGCCATCGACATCGGGTAGGTTGATGTCAATAATGGTGAGGTCAACGGTTTGCTCTTGGGCAAAGGCATAGGCATCCTGCCCATTCATGACGCCAATCACCTCGATATCAATGGTTTTGAGGGTGTGGGTGACGACCCTCTGAATCACGCTTTCATCGTCCACAAGCAGGACTCTAATTGCCATACCATGCTCCTAACGCAACTGCTTGATGAGTGTCCATTGGTTCCCTTTGGGGTGACCTTGATAGTACCACTCATCCATGACTTGATCGACGATATACATGCCCCACCCACTCTCTGGTAAATCTTCAGGATTGGGAGGGATGATGGCATCGGGCGGGTTGTAGCGACCTTGGGCGGTATCGGTGATGTTAATGACCAGTTGCTTGCCATCGCGTTTGGCATAAAGGTCGATTGTTCCGGTCTGAAATTGGTAACCGTGTTGGATGATATTGACACACAATTCATGGAGTGCCAAGACTAATTGGCCTTGGGTGTCGTCGCTTTGGTCTTGGATGCAGGGTGCCAAAAAGTGTGGCAACTGCTCCAACGCTTCAAAAGTAGCCTCAATTTCTTGGTTATTTTCGATCATATAACTACCCTGCATAATGAACGATCACTATAGTTTGGTCATCGTGGGGGCTACGGCCTTGCTGTAGGGACTCCGCAGCTTGAAGTACCGCTTGAATCATGGATGGGGGGTGTGTTAGGGCTTGAGACAGCACCGAGACGATGCCTGCATCTCCCCATAGCCCGTCGGGAGTCTCAATTTCACTAAAGCCATCGCTATAACAGACGAAGGTGTCTCCGGGTAAGAGGCGATAGGTCTGACATTCAACCCCTAGGTCGGGCAGAACGCCGATGGGTGGGGCGGTCGCTTCCCAGCGATACCATGCGCCATCCATGCAGGCAAGGGTGGGGGGATGTCCCGCGTTGGCTTGCTCAACCATGCCCGTATAGGGGTCAATGGCAATCACAACAGCAGTGGCAAAGATACCCGCATTGGTATAGGCGTCATAGAATTGGTCATTGACGATGGTGAGGGTCTCAACGGGGTTGAGGTCAAGGGTGAGGGCCATCACCAGAGCCGTGTGCAAGGAGACAGCGGCCAGTGCTGCGGGTAGGCCTTTGCCAGATACATCCAATAGAAAACAGGTTAAATTGCCGTTGGTTTGCTGGATCCAACCCCACGCATCACCCCCGACGGTTTGGGCGGGTTGCCAATTGGCGGCAAGGGTGATTTGGGTGAGGGTGGGGAAATGTAAGGGCTGGATGGAAAGCTGAATCTGATGGGCAATCTGTAGCTCATGGGATAGACGGGCTTCGCGGTGGCGGCTTTGGGCAAGGTTGGCGGCGGTGATTTGGCTGGTGGCGCGTTCTGTCATACGGGCCAGTACCCGCATGTCATAGGAATTGAACCGGTGTTGATTGCTGTTGACCCCCACCCCAATCACGCCTTGCAATGTGCCATCGGCCAGCATCGGCATAAAGACCCAGTGTGATGAATAGCGCTGTAGGATGCGGATTTGGTCGATGATAATTGGCTCGGTGGTGTAGGGGATGGTCTGGAGTTGCTGTTTTAGGGTTTCCCCGACGAGTGGATCGTTAGGGATGATGAAACATTCGTCCATCTCTTTTAGATAGATGGCCCCGTAATCAACGCCAATGGCAGCCATGACGGTTTCGAGAACAGGGGTGAGGTCGGTGACGGTGGTGGCCTGTTGCTGGGAGGTATCTTGTAACAAGGGCGCAAGCTGATCCCACGCCTGCGCCAATGCAACCGTCATGTCATCAAGTTCTTGTTCAAGCTGTTGAACGCGATTCCTAAGCCGTTCAATCTCACCAGATGGGTCGGTCATGTCTAATAGCGCTTTGCTTGCTCAACATCCTCATAAAGAGAAAATACACGGTCAAATTTGGTTAGGTAGATGGTGCGGCTGGCGGCCTCGGCTTGGGGCATGACCAAGCGGACATCACCCCCTTGGGTGCGGGCGTTCTTGAGGAGGTTGACCAAGGCGGCTAGTCCGGCGCTATCCAAGAACTCAAGCTGGGAAAGGTCAAGGATGAAATGGGTGTAGCCTGCGCCGAGCTTGGCTTGGGCATGGTCACGCAGGCGTGGGGCGCTGGTGACATCGAGCCTGCCTGTTAGGGTGATGATGTTGACTTTTAGGATGAGGTCTTGCTCAGTAATGTTCATGCGACCCCCAAGGCAGTTAAGGCGGCAGATTCATCTGCATAGAGCGAAAAGGCTTTATCAAGGCGGGTTAGCTCAAAGATGATTTGCACGGCCTGTTGAAGGTTGCATAAACTCAGGTCGCTTTGATGCTCACGGACACGCTTTAGGGCGCGTACCAAGGCCGCTAAAGCCGTTGAGTCGATGAAGTTGACCCCACCAAGGTTAATGACAAGGTGGCGGGGTTGCTGGTCAATGGCGGCTTGAAAATGCTGCTCGGCTTCTGGCACACCAAAGGCATCGAAGCGGCCCTCGATGCGGACGATGACGACATCACTTTTTTGCTGGGTTTCGATTTTCATAAGCACTCCCTAATAGTTGCTCGATATGCAATAAATACCAGTCCACGACCTCACGCATAGGGAGGCCATTGGCGGCAAGGTAATTCTGCTGCTCCAATAGGTGGCGGTGGGCGGGGTCGCTGAGGAGGTGTTCGATGGCTGCTGCCAAGCTGAGGTGGTTATTGGCCTCAAAATATTCGCCTTTATAACCCTCCTCCTCCACCAATTCCTTAAAGTCACCGATATGGGGTAGGACGCAAGCCCGCCCATAGCTGCCCGCTTGATGCAGTACACCAGAGCTACCCGTTGTGCTTTCGTAAGGGAAGACCACTACCGTCGCTTGGGTAAAGAGGTCAGGGATAGCTGCTTCTGGCACATAGCCTGTGAAGCGAATGTGGGGGACATGGGCATATTGGGTTTGGACATTTGCCAAGTAGCCGGGAGCGTTGGGGCTATCGGAGCCAGCAACCACCAGTTCAAGGTCGGGGTAGCCGTTTTGCTGGAGGTGTTCAATGGCGCGAATCAGCGGCTCGACCTTTTTATAGGTGCCGAATTTGCCAAAGGTCATGACTTGGAAGGGATGCTCGGCGGGGGTATGGTGCAGGGGTGGAGCGTCGTCAAATGCGCCATGTGGAGCCAGCAACACGTTATCGGCCTTGTACTTGCGTTGCAGGATTTCGACGTATTTGGGGATGGTCAGCGCCACCAAGTCGGCCTTGAGCAGTTGACGGGTGAAGATGGCCCCAAAGAACTCAGTTATCCACCGTATCAGGACATTTTGGGCAAAGCCCGCGCTCTGTAAATCGACGGTTTCCATGATGTTATGGAGCAGGACAAAAGTTGGGATGTCTGTTGCCCGTTTAATCCGCATCGGTGCTGTCAAGCCGAGGGCGGCGGGGATGCGGCGGCTGCCAAAGGAAGCAAATTGAATGTTAAAGAGGACAACATCGGGCTTAATACGTTGCACCGCTTCGACAATCCGACGGGTGTTATTGAGGGCCTCAAAGCGCCAACAGACATCAAAGCTTATGTCGGCCCCAGCTTCAGTGCGTTTGCTGTACTGTTCATCGGGCGGCAGTTCATCCACCAATAGGGTGATAGCCTCAACCTCTGGTTTTTGGCGGAGATGCTTCACAAAATGGAACGCATATTCATTGAGTGACCCCATCCCCGGTGGGTAGGTCGTGACAAGCGCAATCCGCATTAAGCTGCTCCTCCATAGCGACCTTGCCAGTCGTTACGTTTAATTTTAACCAAGTCCCGCAGAAAACGGCGGGCTTCTTTGGCGGGGTCAACTTTGGAGCCGGGAGCGTCAATCCAGTTGACGGGTACCTCGGCAATACGATAGCCATATTTGCGGGCAAGGTACAGGATTTCTAGGTCAAAGGAAAAGCCCATGATGGTCTGTTTTTCATGGAGATGCTTGGCGGCTTTTTCGGTGTACATCTTGAAGCCGCATTGGGTGTCCTTGACGGGGATGCGGAAGCCATATTTGACAATGCCGCGTAACACAGCGCTCATCAGGTGGCGCATGAATCTCTTGTTGCTTTCACTGGCCCCTTCGGCAGCGCGTGACCCGACTGCGACATCATAGCCTTGGTTTTGCAGACGGTCAAGCAGGTTGGTGACTTCCTCAATGGGGGTTGAGTTATCGGCGTCGCAGAATAGCACATAATCCCCTTTAGAAGCCAGCATACCGCGTTGGACGGCACTCCCTTTGCCGCCATTTTTCTCCGCGATGAGCAAGTTCAGATTGGCGAAGTTCATTTCTTGAACAAGGGGTACGGTTTCATCTTTGGAGCCATCGTCGGCAATAATCAACTCCCAGTCAAAGCCGAGGTCGGAGACGTGGGAGGCAATGGCTCCAATGGTGGGTACTATGCGTTGGGCCTCGTTGTAGGCCGGAATAACAATCGACAGCAAGGGTTTGTTGGTGATGGGTGTGGTCTTCCATGTCTCATAGTTTGTGTAAGGCATGAACGGTTACCTCTCAGGCAATAAAAATCCAATTGACAAAGACGGCGGTCAAGATACCGAGAAAAACGCTAAACCCAATCGTTAGTGTGCGGTCAATGGCTTGGTAGCGCCCCCACCAGCCCAACATCATGAAAAACGGGAAGATGACAAGCGTGTAGCGGATGATACTCTGGGTGCCACTTGAGATGGGGATTAAGACGCATAACAAGCTGTAGAGGGCATAGCTGGCCCCTAGGCGTCGCCACATGGGGATGGTGGCAATGACAATGGCAAAGAAAGCCAGTAAGTCGAGGGCGATATGATACCAGATTTGACCTGTCCAGATATTGCCCGTAAACAGGGCGCTGGTATCTCGACGAATGATGACAAAGGGACCGACAGTTTGGCGTCCCCATGCGCTTTGGGTGGTCGAAAAGGCCACAGGGTCATCAAAGACATGCTTGAGGAAGTACATGTAGCTGAACAACCCTAGGGGTATCATACAAATGATGGCAAGGCTGATGTAGTCCGTCCGCAAGCCTTTGAGGAGGTTTTGCCATGACTCTTTGCGGTGGATGGTGGTTAGCGTCCAGCCATGAGCGCGTAGCCATTCGAGGCCAACCACACCCCACATGATAACCCCCACAATGCGGCTGGCACTACAAAGCATGCCCATCAGGGCGGCCCAAGCCCATAACTGTTTGCGGGCGAAGTACATGCTGCCCACCGCAAAGAGCAAAAAGGTGCTTTCGGTGTAGACCGCGTTGAAGAAGAACGCGGTAGGAAAGGCCGCAATATAGAAGATGGAACGGGTAGCAGCGCCAGCATCCCCAAATTCGAGTTCAGTCAAGCGATAGAGAAAGAACAAGGCTCCCAACAGGCAGAGGTTGCTGACCCAGACACCGGCTGCTAAGTAACTGCCCGCGAGAGGTTCGATGATGCCCATCATGAGGGGGTAGAGGGGAAAGAAGGCCACTGAGCTTTGATAACCGGGTTGGAACCAGTAGCCGTATTGGATGATGTTCAAATAGAAGGCGCTGTCCCAGCGTGCCCAGACATCTAGAAAGATGTTGGCGCGATCGACGTGATAATAAGCATCTCCTTCGACACCCGGAATAGCGATTTCAGCAAGGTAGGCGGCAATGAAGACGATAAAGCGGGTGACTAAGAAGACTACAAGGGTGCGGATGAGCCAATGGTAGCGCGGTTGATTGATGAAGGTGTAGCCTTGACTCGCCAACGTGGTTGTTTTTTGCCAATATGCTTTCGCTTTTTCTACATAATCCTGCATCATGTTATCTCAATTCTAGCCCAAAGGCCGAGAACTGGACGTTACCCCGAAAACTGACAAGGCCCATCCACCCGCTGGTGCTTTGGAGGGGGATGTTTTCAATCAAGGTCTCATCGTCCACCGCGATTGAATAGCTTTCGGTGGAGACAGTTAGGGTTAGGGTATGGGGTTGGGTGTTGTCGAGTTCAAGCGGCACACCCCCTTCGCCTAAGAAAACGCCTTGGGCATCATAACGACCCCAGAGGAGTTCGGTGCCACCATTGCCAAAGCGCACCATGTGGCCTTGGGTGGGGTCATCGCGCCCATTCATGTGGAAGACTAAGCCACCGCCCGCATCGCTTAGTTCGGGGTCTTCGGGTAGCTTGATTTGGACGCTGACTTGGAAGACTTCAGCAAAGACCCCCACACCTGCGATGAAGTCGGCTGGTGCGGTTTCGGTTTGGGTGGTGATGCCATCGACGGTTTCCCATTGACCCGTAATGGCGCTAAATTCCTGTTCGGTGACGTCAGGAGTGCCGCTTTCGGTCAAGACCTCAACGGCGCTAAAGGCCACCACACTTTGGGAGGCGGTCAGGCCAATATAGCCACCCTTATAGTTCGCTGGAATGTCTTGGGCGACAGGTTGCCCGTCAATAGTGATGGCATAGGTATCGGGGTTGACGGTAATGGTCATTTGATGGGTCGCTTGTCGGGCGACGGGGACATCGGCGTTACCGACCCCAATAAACGCGCCACCTTCATCAAAATAGCCCCACATGATGGCCCCATCTTCGGGGCCGTAGCGTACCATGAGCGCTTGTTGTTTGTCGTTGGGTTGGGCCATGTTAAAGAGAACCCCGCCACCAACGCCCTCTCGGTGTTGGAGGGTGACTTGCAAGGTGTAGGGTGGGGTGAAACTTTGACCTGTGTAGCCTGCGCCAAAATCATAGCCGTCGGCTTGGCTCTGCACAAAAGCACCTGTTTCAAAGGCCCAATTGCCGCTAAAGGGTACCCATAGCGGTTCACCATCACCAACAGCATCAAAGGTGTCTTGGAAGACCCGTGTTGTGGTCGTGTCGGTGGTATCAAGGCCCTCAACGGTTTCGGTGGGTGGGGTGTCAAGGGGGGTATCGGGCGCTTCTGTCGGCTGGGCTTCGACAACGGGGATGGACTCGGTGGGTTCCCATGCCCGTACCAAGAGGTCATCAAAGGCGACTTGGCTATTGGAGGTGGTAAGGCCGACGGAGCCGCCCCGATATTCGGCGGGGATTTGGCTGGCGACGACAACATCATTGACCAGCAGTTGGTAGGTCTCGCCTGTGATTTGAACCGTGAGCGCAGTCCAGTCCCCTTGGGTTGGGACAAAATCGAGGCGGACATTGCCCTGTCCGGTGAAGTTGCTGGCATCGTCGTAGTAGCCATAGATGAGATAGAGCGCGTCCCCGTCAAGGTTGAAGCGTACCATGTGACTTTTTTGGCGGGCGGTGGCTTGGGCCATGTTGAAGACAAAGCCGCCCCCGCGTTGCTCACTGAGGAAATTGAGGCGGGCGGTCATCTCATAGGGTTGGTCAGGAGCAATATCAAAGGGGATAGCCATAATCAGGTCATAGCCAGTTGGGCTGAGTTGGACGAGTGTGCCATCCCGAACTTCCCATTCGCCAGCAATGTTGACATAACCCGCGAGGTCGTCGCTATCGAAGGGTTGATATTGAGGGAGTTCGTAGCCAATTGGGGTGGGGTCTTCGGCACGCAGCCAGTGGTACAAGCCCCAGTTTAATATCACGAGTGCTAAAACCATCAAGCCAAGTGGCACAATGGTTCGCTTAAACGATGGGTTGTGAAGGGTGAATTTTGCTACTTGTTCCATAGTCCCTCTGTTAAGGCTTAGAAAAAATTTTAGCATAAATCGGTGCTTAACGTGGGCGATGATGAAATTCAATCAGACGAATTCGCCAGTACCCTTGGTCGAGTGTCATGGTGACAAGGGCGGTGGTTTCGCTATGGAGGTTAACGCCTGCTCCCTGCCACTTTAAGGTGAATCCTTGGTCTTCAAAACGAACAATGCTGGAGTCTTCGCTAAAGAACAACAAATCGAGTTGGTGATGCTCGGTTGTGAGTATGATGTCTTCGGGTAGGGTTGCCAGAATCTGCTCATAGGCGGCTCCTGTCCAATAGGTCAATAGTTCCTCGGTATTGCCCGCATGGTAGGCGTTGCTAAGGCTTTGCCATGCGGCCCAATAGCTGGAGAGAATTTCCTCTTGTTCTGCGGCGCGTGGTACTTTGCCGCCACTTTGGGGGATTGTGGAGAGCCACATGGCTTGGTCGGGGTCAGGGATTTCGATGGTGAAGCCATGAAAGGCGCTGTCAGGGTCGGCTCCTTCTTGGAAAGAGGCGATGAGATGAAATAGGGCACGTAGACCAATGCCAATGGTAATCATCGACACCCCTAGGCCCCCAAGGAATATCAAGAGTTTGAGTTTGGCTTTACGGCTCATCACAGACCCCCACATGTAACCACTGACCATCCGATTGATAGGTGTCACTGGCAACGACAAAGCGATAGAGGCCGCGTTGGGCGGGGGTAGGCAAGCGCAGGATAGCCCGCCCTTCAATGGTGCTGACCCAGCCTTGTCCACCGCCTGTCCATGTGACGTGCAAGAGGGTGCCGTCGGGGACAATCTGTCCGTAGGCATCGCGGGCTTCAGCGCTCACGACAAGGGTGGCGGGGATGTTCAGGGGTAGGCAATCCACCGAAAGCGAAAGAGACAGGATGCGGGGGGTGCCTGCGGTCTGCTGAATAACCAGTGTAGTGGAGGCGACCTGTACCTGTATGCGCCCCGGCAAGCTATGACTAGGCAGCCACCACCAGCCAAAGCCGTTGCGGAGGGCGATATGGCTGGCGTGGGGGGCGGTTTGGGGGTAGGTGGTGACTAGGGAGAGGCGTTGGGTGGCAGGGTTGCCCCATTCATCAACGCCGAGGGCGATAACTTGGGCTTCGTCTTCGGCATAAGCGCGGATGGTGTTGGCGGCGGTGAGCAGGTCAAGTTTTTGCAGGCGGGCAGGACGGACTTGTAGGGTTAAGGTGGCCTGTTGTTCACCCGCTTGGGCGGTAAGGAGGGCCGTGCCGGAGTTAATGATGCGTCCAGCTTCGATGGGCCATGTTGCGGTGCCCGTATCGTCAAGGGTGAGGGTGGTTGAGAGAACCTGTAAACCTGTCAGTAGTGCCAAATCTACTGATTGGTTGGGGGTGCCTTCTATAGTGACCTGCCATGCGTCGCCAGCGGTGAGGGTGGTATCGGCGCTGAGGTGCAACGGTGGCGCGGGTTGCTGGAGGTTATTCCCAATGGTGAGTATCCAAACGAGACAGGCCAGTAGTAGCGCTCTCATTGGCTGAATCCATCCACGATTAAGGCGGGCATGGGGAGGGTAGGGTCATGCAATAGACGTGGCCCGTTGATAGCGATGTCAATATCGAAAGGCAGCAGGACGGGTGTGGTGTCCGGTAGGGTAAAGGTGATGGATTCATCGGGGGCGACGGCTTCGGGTAGATAGTAGCGGTCAGGCCACGATAGCCCATAATCATCTACCGTTGTATATAGCACCCGCGGTACATCGACCATCTGGCTGCTGGCGTTATATAACTGCCCGTTGCTGGTCAAGATGAGTGGGCGGGCGAGATTGTATTGGGTGGGGATGCCCCGAATGCTGATGTCTACGCTGGCGATGGTGTCCAGTTCAAGGATTTGAACGGCCCGCGCCCCCGAAAAATCCACACGGAAGGGGGTGCTTTCGCCGGGAAGCAATTGGTGGAGCATGACATCACCCGCGTTGGTATCGGCCAGACGGTTGCCGTCGGCATCGCGCAGGGCGGCGGTGATGGTGACTTGGGCGGGTAGGCTATCGACATTGGCGACCACACCCACCACACTAATCAGGCCATGATAACGCCCCTCGCGGCCTACGTCGGGTGGTTCGGTTGGCTCAAAGCCGATGGGGACATCAGGCGCATAGAGGACGGTGACTGAGCCGACCATGAGCAAGGTGCGGTCGAGAACGCCGCGCTGAAGGTCGGTCTCATCCAGTGAGGCGAGGGGGGTATTGATGAAATAGGCATTGCTTTGGGTGGTGATAAGGGTGGCGCTGGGCAAGGGGGGCGGCACTACGTCTAACATGAGCTTCCAGCCCGCATCGGTCTTGATGAGGTGATAGGTGTCATGCTGCGGGTAGGTGCCTAGCGCAGTGAGCCATTCAGCGATGATGTCGGCTTGGTAGCTGTCATCGGCGCGGGGTTCGAGGTCGATATAGAGATTGTTCAACTTGCCAAAGGAGCGCACCAGACCGCCTTGCAGCGATAGCCAGCGCAGATACTCCTCTTGGGTCAAGTCGGTCTGCAAGTAGGTATAGCTCTCGGCAAAGCGCTTGAAGTCGAGGGCGTCGTAATAGGCCAGTACCGTTTGCTCTGGTGATACTTGTTTTTGCCGCCATTGGCGAAAACCTGCGCCAAGGATAGCCAATCCCATCAACAGAATTACGGTGCCATAGATGGAACGCCGCACCAGTGGATTAAGGTTCAGGGGCGGGACAAAGCGACGGACGAGGATACGCCAGACTTGCCAATCATCAGAGGGCTTGTCGGGGTGGGTGCCTGCATCCATCAACCAACCGCTTACCAAGCGCCATTTGCGGATGCGACGGGATAGGGGCAAGGGTGGCATCCAGTGAGCGAGAACGGGTATCACTAGAAACGCGATTGCGGTCACGCCAAGGCTACCGACGGGCAAGATACCCCACATCAACCGTTGCCAGATGGGATACTCAGGATGGATGACATCAGTAGGGATGGGCGGCACATCGGCGCGTTCCCAGACCTCGACATCATTATCGAGAACGCCAAGGAAGTGCCAGCCGTTGAAATAGAGCAAGGGCTTATAAAAAGCGTCATTCAAGAAGATATATTTGAGATTATAGCGCTGGGGATAGGTGACAAACTCATCGAGGCTGCCAAGGCCGGGGATGCTGGTGAACTTGGCTCCGTCGAGGCGCTCAATAGGGGTGCTGGTCATTTCGGGCAGGCGGCGGGCGCTGTGATAATTGCCTTCGGCGCTGGCGGCAGTGGTTTGGGCGCTTAACCATGCCATCTGGTCGCCAAAGCCCAGTGTGAGATACCGCCAACGGTCATGGTTGTCTTTATGCAGAAATTCCACGATTGGCCCCATATCGAGGGGGGCAGGTTGGAAGCGGCGGAATTGGGCGAGGTTAGCGACAAATAACGCCACGCCAATCAGCGCTCCGCCAAATGAAGCCGCAATCAACCACCGCACGAGGTTGCCGAAATGCCCACTGAGCCATAGACCGAGCCGCCCATGCACCAGACTTTCCACAAATTGACCTGCAAAGGGCAGGATGATGATGGTTGACCAGAAGGTGAAGCGGTCAAGGGTGAGGATATAGAAGGCGGCCCGTAATAGGAAAGCAGGGATGGGGGTGGTGCCACCCGTGCCAAGTAAGGTCATCAAGGCCAGCGAACAGGCCACAATCCAGTTGCGGCTGCTGAAGCCCTTATATAAAGCGTAGGGCAGAATGAGTATCATCAGGCCCCAAGGCACCACGAAGAACATGAAGCCGATGCTCTGATTTTGGATGAAATTCTCGCGGCTTCCGTGTGGGATGCTGATTTGGGTGATGGGGTCGCTGCTGCTCCATAGCCAATAGGGGAGTACCGTGAAAACAATAATGAATATCAGCGCTACCCCAATCATGGCGCAACGAATCAGGGTTGGGAAAACGCGCTTGATGCGAATGATGATGCGCTTGCGGAGAATGCCGAGCGTGAAGCGTTGTTGGCTGTAGTCCGGTTCATCGGCGCGGGGGGTGCGGAATTTATCGAGCAACAGGGTGGCGAAGATAGGGCCGCTAAAAAAGACCATGCCAAACAACGTGGTGACATGATGTCCCGCCGCCGCCACCATCAACAGCGCCAAGCCTTTGATAAAATCGAGAGGATTGCCGCGCTCAATCCATGCTGCGACAAAGGGCAGGGCGTTGAGCATAACCCCCATCACGAACATGGTGGGGAGTTGCCCAAAGAGGTGGATGGTCTCGGCAATGCTGCTGCTGAAGACGACGAGCAAGGCGGCATAGCAGGCAGGTCGATGGTCAACCCAGAGCAAGCTAAAGCGATAGACGCCAAGGGTGGTGAGGACTGAGGATGTCACCATCACGATAATGAAGCCGCTGGTGAGGCTAAAGGGGTAGGAGAGCAGGGCGGTCAGATGATGGGTCAGGGGCGGATAGCTGACCATCGTGAAACCCGTATACCAGCGCGGCTCCCATAAATCCCACCATGTGCGGGCGTAGTGGTCAGCAAAGAAGATATGGACATAGGCATCATAGGTGTTGCGGTAGGTGCCAGCCAACAGCAAAGCGCCATGGAAGACAAAGCTGCCGACCATAGCTAATATGACGAGGCGGTAGTGTTGAAACCAAGCCTCAATGCCGCTGAAGTGCTTGTCGTCCAAAGACACGCCACATAACCCCACTGAGCAGCAAGGCCATCAAGATAATCTGAATGATGATGACTTGTTGCAAGGTACGATGAAACAAGAGAATTGCTATGACTTGTAGACCAGAGGCCACAAAGGGCATCCATGTCTCGCCACCCCGCCCAAGTGCGATTTGATAGGTGATAATCAAGTTGGTCATCACAAAAAGCGATGCCGCAAAGGTATAGGCGGGTAAGAGATTGGCGGCATCGGTATAAGCATCACCAAACATCAGGCCCAAAATAAGCTTGGGAAACAGGCTTGAGCCGATGACCAAGGTGCCACAGATGGCGATACCCCCACCGAGTAACAGCATCAAGAGACGGCTGGTGGGGTAGCCGAGGGCTTGTTGCTTGGCGACCATTGGCACTACCAAGATGGTCAAGGGCAAGACGCCGAAATAGGCAATACGGCCTAGCACACTGACGGCGGCATAGAGACCCGCTTCATCTGGCGAAAAGAGATTTTTGACGAGTAGGAAGTCACTATTGGTGATGAGAGCCTGCCCCAACAAGGCCATGGAGGTCACGGCGGCGAGATTTTGCCAATCGACGCGGGTTTCGGTGCTTAGGGGCGCTTCTGATGCGGGTAGGGAGATATGGCGCATGGCTAACCAGCCGATAAACCATGTAATGAACATGGCTTGCCCAACGGCCCAGACGGCCCCATCGAGGCCTGTCCCGCTATCACGCAGTAGCAGCACCAAGATAAACCCGACGCCTAGACGGATGGTGCTCTCGCTGACATACACCGCTGAGAGCCAATGGTAGCGCTCGAAGGTTTGGAGCAAGCCACGATCTGACCCCATCAGGAAAAAGAACGGAATGGCGACCCCCAATGGTATAAACAGGCTGCGTTTATCAATTTGAAAGATAGTCGCCAGCAGCCCCGAACTGATGAGGAAGAGCATAGCACTGGCAATGCCAATCAGCACGACGGTGCGTCGGAAAAAGGTTTGGAGTTGGCTGATGCTTTGTAGGTCATTGTTAGCCAGATAGCGTGAACCATAGCGGGCGTTGACGGTTTGAGCCACTGCGGGGATGATGCCTAAAAATAACTGAAGGGTGATGAGTAGGCTAAGTTGCCCATAGGCTTGGGGGCTAAGGAGTCGCCCCATCACCAGATTGTGCAAGAAATTGAGGCCATTGACGCCGAGGTTGCTGATTAAAAAGATGGTACTACCTTGCAACAATAATTGTTTGAGGGCTAATTTGCGCTTGGGTTTGATAGTTTCTTGGGTGAGCCAGTCGGCGGCGTGTTGCAGAGTCTCGCGGCTTTGGCTGAACATATCGGCATGTTCAATCGGATGCACCTGTCCAACAATTGAGAAGGGGAAGGTGAAGCGCAACGGCAAGATGGGGGCCTCGGAGGTGTTGGTCAGTTGCAGGATGTCGAGAGTCTCACGCGAGGTTAGCCAGATAGCGCCCGCCAAGCGCCGATGAGCATCGGTTTCTGATAAGGATAAGTCATCGAAAAGGCGTTGGGCGGTGCCGTGTTCAAAGCTGAAGGGTGCCGTGAGCGTATCGAGGATTGCTTGAGTTTGCATTAAGAGGGGGTAGGTGGCCTGTGGGGTGCGGATGGCCTGTTGGTCAACATTAAAACTTTGGTCAGTAATGGCTTCCGCCTCGGCAAGTGAGAGGCCATTTAGCGCGACGAGGGTCAGGATGAGGTGGTGCTGCGGATGGCTTTGAACGGATGTCCATGCTTGCTGCCAGTGCTTTTCCATCAACAATCCTTAAAAAAGAATCAAGCAATGATATATCAATGATACAAGAATTTAGCGAAAATGGATGATATTGATGATAAGTAGAAGTCTTTTCAGTGTAGAATGCAAGTTTGGAGGCCGCTTGTTGAGCCTTGACATTTTAATGGCGACTATTGAGAATGCAGTGTCTGTAGGGGCTAAACACTCAAGACGAATATCTCGTAACTTCCCATAATCTTGTGCAAACAACCGTGCATGAAGCACGCCATGAAAGGCAGACCATGACAACACCCAGTTGGTGGAAAGATGCTGTATGTTATCAAATTTATCCGCGCTCCTTTGCTGATGCCAACGGGGACGGGATAGGCGACCTGCGAGGAATCATTGATAAACTCGATTATTTGCAGTGGTTGGGGGTTACGGTTTTGTGGCTCTCGCCTTTTTTTCCTTCTCCGCAATTTGATGTGGGCTATGACATCTCTGATTATCGGGATGTTGATCCTGATTATGGTAGCTTGGACGATTTTGACCACTTGCTGGCGGCTGCCCATCAACGTGGGATTCGGGTCTTGCTGGACTTGGTGTTGAATCATACCTCTGACCAGCATGAGTGGTTCCAGCAATCACGACTTGGGCCGGATAACCCTTATCATGATTGGTACATTTGGCGCGAGGGTCGGGATGGTGGCCCGCCGAATGACTGGGAGTCGATTTTTGGTGGCTCGGCGTGGCAATACGATGAGACGGTAGGCCAATATTACTATCACTACTTTTTCAAAGAGCAGCCTGACCTCAATTGGCGCAATCCAGTCGTTAAGCAACGCATGTTTGACGAGGTGCGCTTTTGGCTGGATCGCGGTGTGGATGGCTTTCGGTTAGATGCGATTGGGGCGATTTATGAAGACCCTGATTTGCCTGACGCTGAGGTGAATGTTGGGCTGGAGGAGATATTCCTGAATTGGACGATGGGTGTGCTGGAGGGGACAACCGAGGCCTTCCGCCAAAAAATCCGCTATCAGGATGACTTGCCCGAAAATCACGGTCTGATGAAGGCCCTGCGCGAGTTGATTGACACTTACGAAGACCGCGTGCTGCTAGGGGAGACCGATGACCCGCGTTATTATGGCAATGGTGTCGATGAGTTGCACTCGGTCTTTAATTTTGACATCTTGCGCTTTCATCCCGACGAGAATTTTGATGCCAGCCAGATTCGCCAAAAGCTATTGGAGCGCCAGCCCCGTCTGCCGGATGGGGTGTGGGAATGCAACACCTTGAGCAACCATGACCGTTCACGCTCGTTTTCGTTTTATGGGGAGCATCCGGCGCGGTATCGGGTGGCCTTGGCGATGGCGGTGTTGTTGCATGGCACGCCTGTTATCTATAACGGGGAAGAAATCGGCATGGGCGACTATCCTATGCAGGATATAAGCTGGTTTAAGGATAACTTGGGGGTGTGGATCTATCGCGTTTTGCAGCAGAAGCGCCAAATTGGGCAGGAAGAAGCGCTGATGTTTGCCAACATCATGGGGCGTGACAAGTGCCGTACCCCTATGCAGTGGGCGAATATGCCTAACGGCGGTTTTTCGCCTAGTGGGGTGCAGACATGGCTACCCGTTAATCCCAACTACGCTGTAGGGGTAAATGTTGCCGAGCAAGAGCAAGACCCCGAGTCGGTGCTGCACTATGTCCGTCGCCTAATTGCGGTGCGTCAGAACCATAAGGCGTTGCGGCGCGGTGTCATTCGCTTTGTGGAACATACGACGGTGTTGGCCTTTTGGCGTGAGATTGCCGACCAACGCTGCCTAGTGGCGCTTAATATGTCGGATGAGGCGGTTACAGTGCAATTGGATGCCCAAGCGGGCAAGTTTGTTTTTGGCACCCATGCCCACTCCGCCGAGGATAATCTGGCGGCGCTGGTGTTGCAACCGTATGAGGTCTATGTCGGGATAGCGCGATAAACTGTGGGAATTGAGATAACAAAAAAGGGAGTGACCTGCAATGACCGCTCCCTTTTGATTCAAGCGAAATAGATGGCTTTAGCCCTTGACCGAGCCGAGGGTCAAACCACCGACTAGCCAGCGTGAGCTATAGAGGAACAAGGCAACTACTGGAACAGTAATGAGTACCGAGCCAGCCGCAAAAGTGCCCCACTCGGTCTGGAATTGACCGATTAAGGAATTCAAGCCCAGCGGCCATGTCTGCATCTCATCGGCTTTCAAGATGACGTTTGCCACCATGTACTCATTCCATGCGCCGAGGAAGTTGAACAAGAAAATCACGGCGAGGGCAGGGGTGGACAAGGGCAAAATCACGCGCCAGAAGGCTGCCAAACGGGTTGCGCCGTCCACCATAGCGGCTTCCTCAAGGTCGAAGGGGATGGTGTCGTAATAACCCCGCAAAATCCAAATCGACAAGGGGATGGCGGTGGTGGTGTAGGCGAGAGCCAGACCCAACACATTGTTGACCAGATTGAGACGGGCCACGATGATGTAAATAGGGATGAGCAGCATACCCGCCGGAATCATTTGGGTGGAGAGCAGCAAGAACAAGCCCGCGTTACGTCCGGGGAACTTCCAGCGTGAGAAGGCATAGGCGCTGGTAGCGGCAACAATCACACCAAGGATAGAGACGACAACGGTAATCACCAAGCTATTCCAGACCCAGAGCGCAAAATTATGCTCGGTGAATAAGTTACGATAGGACTGCAAGGTGGCCCCTTCGGGGATGACTGCCAATGTGGTTGAAAGCAGGTTTTGGGCAGGGCGTAGAGAAATGGTGACCACCCGCGAGATGGGGTACACGGTAATCAGGCAGTAGAGTATCAAAAAGCCATGTACTGGGTAGGCCACAGCGATTGCTAACCAGATGGCGGTAGCTACCATGAAAAGGTTGCCGTTAATCAGGCCGATCAGTAACCCCACGACGAGGAGCGCAATAGCAGCAAAGCCACGCCCACGCCGTAACCATAGATTAACTGGTGTTTCGAGGTCTTGAGGTTGCCAGAAGCGGGTTTGCCAGTCTTGAAGTATTGCGTTCATTTTTCATAAATCCCTTTCAATGCCCCGCTTTGTGTGACCCACACTGAGGCAAACAAAATGAGTACCGCGAAAATTACGAGTGAAAAGGCTGCTGCAAAACCAAGTTGGAATTGCCCATTAGCACCAAAGGCCGCGTTGTAGAGGGCTGTCACCAAGATATTGGTGCTTTCATTGGGGCCACCGCGTGTAATCAAGAAGATGACGTTGAAGTTATTGAATGTCCAGATGACATCAAGGGTGATAATCGGGACAGCAACGGGGCGGATGAGTGGCACGGTGATGCCTCTAAAACGTTGGAAGGCATTGGCTCCATCCATTGAAGCGGCTTCATAGTAGTCGGGGGCAATGGATTGGAGGCCACCCAACAAGGTGACCATGTAGAAGGGGATGCCGAGCCAGATATTGACGAAGGTCACCGCAACCAAGGCTGGTGTTGGAGAGCGCAGCCATTCTACAGGGTCTAAGCCAAGGTCTCGGGCAAGTGCATTCACAAAGCCGAATTGGTAATTGAACTCGCCGCGCCAAGCGAGGGCGATAATGACTTGAGGAATGGCCCAAGGTAGGATAATGATGGCGCGGTAGATACCCACAAACTTCAATCCCTTACGATTGAGAATGAGTGCCAAAATCATCCCAAAGAAGAGATGGAAAATCACATTGAAGAAAGTCCAGATGAGGGTGGTTTTCATCAAACGTGGGAAGGTTGAGTTTTCAGTTTGGAGCAGACGACCCCAACCGCGTATTTCGCCCGTAGCGGGGTCTTCATCGACAAATACCCGTTTGAAGTTTTCCCAGCCGTATTGCAGGCTATAGAGGACAATATCGCGTTCGGTTGTGATTTCCTGCTCAGGAATCGCCTCAACCCACCCGATGGAGCCATCTTCAACACGGATTTGATACCAATAGCGGCTGTCATTGTCGCGCACCTGCACGGTATCACCGCTGGCTACTTCTGTGATGGCCTCTGATAAACGTGATGGATCGGTGTAGAGTGCGCCATCTTCGGTGGTGGAGAAAATTGTGCGTGTCTCGGCAGGTTCGGCATTAACCCAACCCACAACCCGTTCTTCGCCCCGCGTTTGGATTTGGTACCAAGGGGCATCTTGGGTGCTAAGGACGGTCAACTCAGTATCTTCAGGGATGGTGGCGGCGATTTGGCTGATGTCGTTGAAGGCGGCATAGGCGCTAATCTCTTCTGGGGCGGCATAGCGTTCACTGATGGTATCAGGGTCGATATTGGTAAAGCCAGAGCTTCCATCTTCAAGGCGTAGCTCATACCAGACCAATTCAGCAGTGCCGAATTCCTCAACTTGTGTGCCGCCAGAGAGGGTTGCTATCACCAAGGTGCTTTCCAAGTCGGCTAGGAGAATAGCCTCTTCGGGGATAATCACGATGTCGGTAAACTCTTGTGGGGTGGCTTTGACCCATCCAGTGATGTTGTCTTGGGTCTGGATGTAGTACCAAATGTCCTCATCAACGGTGGTGCTGCTGAGATTGACCACCAAATCGCCAGAATCAACCTCGCCTAAGACTTCAACTTCCTCACCAGAGGGGGCGCTCATTATGTCTTGGGTATCCGAAATCTCGAAGGCTTCGACGGTTTCTGGCTCAATATTGACCCAGCCGCGTTGTCCGCTCAGGTCAGCGACTTCATACCATGTCTCGGTGCTTTGATTGACGAGACGGGCGCTTTGGTCAGCCTCAAGGGTAACCGATGGTTCGGAGACGAAGGTGGAATCTGCCAAGAGGGTGAGGGCCTCGGTTGGCTCATAGAATTGGGTGACGCTCAGTTCAACATTAGTCCAAGCGCTGCCATCGGCTGTCTCAATTTCATACCATGTCACGGGTTGGTTACGGAGCAAGTTGACTTCTTGGTCGGCGCTCAATTCACCCATTACTTCGCTATCGGAGCTTTGGGCGCGGTAAATGGTGAGGGCCTCGGCTGCGATATAGAGATTGACTTGGCGGGGTTCATCAGTGACCCAACCGACGGTCCCATCAGCGGTTTCGATTTGGAACCAATCTTCACGTTGGCGGGTTACAAGGCGAACTTGCTGGCCCTCTGTGACACTTCCAATAATATCGCCCCCTGCGAATGAGTCGGCATAGATGTCGGCGTTGTTACCCATGAAGAACGTGACATCGGGTATCCAACCAGAGTCGCCATCGGGAGTTTTGACTTCCCACCAGTCGCGCTGGTCTTGGGTAGCGATAGCGGCCTCGGCTTCGCGTTGACGGCGAATACACTCGGCGTCTAATGGGTTGCAGACGGTACCTTGCTCAGTAGTGGCAAAACCCGTTAGTGCCACATAGCCAACGGCCTTCGATTTAGCAGTGACCCGTACCTCATCCCCTTTTTCAAGGACGTAGGCGACATCGGCTGTTTCAGATGGCTCGACCCGCACTGGAATCTCATCTAGGTTGATGTTGACATCAGCGTTGAGGGCGGCTTGACCCAAAGAGCAGGGGGCGTTGCTGATATTCTCATTGCCGATGTAGCAGGAAAGCGTTTTGAGGCGCAGATCCGAGAAGGCGAGTTGAATATTGAATAGAAAAGGGTAGATGGTAAAAATGGAGAGTGCGACAACGGCTGGGGCCACCAGCGTAAAGGGCAAGGCGTGTTTCGTTTTGATGACTTTACTAAGCAACAAGTAAAGAGCGAATTCGAGGATAATCGTACCAATAATGGTCAAAATAAGCAGCGGCAACAGGTCAAACAAGCGTTCCACTGCGATGTCAAATGTTAAGCCCTTCATTAAGCAAATCCTATCAACTTCCCCATAAATATGAAAGGAAACCAACGAGTAGGGTGTTTTCTGCTCGCTGGTTTCGCGCAATTATTCAATTGCGAATGCTGGCTGCGTCGATTTACTCGAAGTCAGCAATACAGGTTTCAGCAAAAGCTTGGGCGTTGGCCGCAGCTTCTTCTGGGGTGGAGCTACCATTCATCACCGCTTGGTATTCTTGGGTGATGCCGTCGAAGATGCAGCGCATCTCAACATTAACGGGTTGGGGAACGCCAGTTGCCAAAGCCGCAGCGCTCTCACCAATCAGGCGGTTCTCGCTGATGGCGGGGTCATCAAAGGCAGCCAACACACCGGGCAAACGGCCTTGGTCGAGGGTGTAGGTCAACACGGTTGGGACATCGGTGGTGTACCAGTCAAGGAAAGCAACCACAACATCCAACTTGTCGCCTTCGGTGGCGGCGGGAATCATTGCATAAGCACCACCAACCAGTGGAGCAGGTTGTCCACCTTCGAACATGGGGAAGGGGGCCAAACCGAGGTTTTCTTCACCGATAGAGGCAATCATACCAGTATCACCACCGAGGCTCCAGTCACCATTGATGGTCATGGCAGCCTTGCCTTCTTTGAAGAAGCCATCAAGGCAGTCATAATCGCATTCGTTGGCGGTCACGCCCATTTCCTTGAGGCTGTAGAGCATGGCATAGGTCTTAACCACAGAGTCATTGTTGAGGTCGGGGGTCACACCGTCGGCGGCGAAACCAACGAAGGGCACACCATCGGGGTTGATGGCTTGCATCCAAGGCAGTACCCAGAAGCTCTCACCTTGATGGAAGAGGAAGGGGGTGAAGCCTTCAACATCGGCATTGTCGGCCTTGAGTTGTTCACTCATGGCAATCAATTCCTCGACGGTGGCTGGTGGGGTCTCAATGAATTGCTTGTTGTAGATCAGCATCAGGTGATTACCAGCGCTGAAGGGGATACCCCAAGTTTCGCCATCAAGGACGACGGTGTTGAGGTAGGCATCCATGTCGAAGAGTTCGTCCAGAGGTTGAACCAAGCCAGCTTCGGTGAAGGGGCCAGCGTGGTCAGCAACGGTCCAGAGGAAATCAGGCAAGCCTTCGCCAGCCAACGCAGCGTTTTGCAGGTTTTGGCGCAGTTCTTCAACGTCCATGGTCTCAACGGTCAAGGTTGAGCCGGGGGCGTTTTCGGCTGCCCATGCGTCGAAAGCGGCAACCAGACCAGTATCTTCATGGAAGGTACCCGCTTCTTTTGACCACAGGAGGAGGTCAACGGCGGGGAGTTGGGCGTTATTGGACTCGGAATCGGTCGCTTTGTTGCTTGCCATTGTTGGGGCAATGGCTGTTGCAATCATCACCACGACGAGGGCAACAATGCTTAAGAGTTTGAAAGATTTTTTCATTTAGGGTCTTCCTTTTAATCGTTTTTGGCTGAGAGATACTACAAAATTACATCCGTAAGCATAACATATAAAGGGAATTTCTACCTTATTTTCCGTGACGGATTGTTTAAAATTTACAGACTTCTTACGAAGCGTAGAGGCTTTATTCATGAGAAAATCGCATGAATCAGGGCTTAAAGGTAAATCGGTTTAGTTTCGAGTGAAAATTTTAGCAAAAAGATTAAAAAGATTTAATTGTATTCGTAGTTGATAATAGCCTCGTTTATCATCACATAGGCCAGACACATCATCCACACGAGTTTCACACATTTTTGCCGCATCATAATCCCTAAGATCGATGAGTAAAGCGATAACCATGGAGCTAGATGATGTTGCAAAAACTAACAATCGGCGCATTAGTCTTGACGGTAGTGGCGGCGATAGGCTTGGGTGTTTATGAGTCCAGCCAAGACACGCCAACCGAGAATATCGTGCTACGGGCTGAGGCCACGCCAACTGCCCAAGTGGTCGCTATTCAAAACACGCCCACTTCTGAACCTGTGGTGAATCCGACGGTTGCAGTGGATGGAACTGTGCAGGGGGCAATAGAAGCGACTGATAGCCTCACCCCCTCGGCAACCCCCGACCCCTTGCAAAATAGTATGGAGATGGTGGGGGACAACTGGGCAGGTGTCGGGATTGTGGCGGCCTTGGATGATGTTGGCATGACTTTGACTGACGGCACCTATGTCGAGTTAGCCCCTAGCTTTTATTGGGTTGATGTACCACTGAATGTAGGCGACACGGTGGGCATTGTGGGCTTCAATAATGGCGAACAAATTCACACCCAGACCTTGACGGTCAATGGCGAGACCTATGCTTTCCGCACGGCGGATGGACAGCCGTTGTGGTCAGGCGGGGTTGGCGAAAATGGTGCAGAGAATAGCGGTCAGAATGAGCAACAGGTACCCATGTCCGAATGGGAGACCTATACAGGTGTGCTGACGACGGTCATGAACAACAGCCTTATCTTGCAGACCACTGATGGGCAGGTAATTACCCTCCAACTCGGTCAACCGCGCTTCCGTGATGACCAAGGGATTACCTTCATGGTGGGTGATTTGGTGGAGACGAGTGGGTATTGGCAGAATGGTCAGTTGCGGGTAGGCACCTTGACCAAGACCGCTACAGGCGAGACCTTGCTCCTGCTTGACCCCAATGGTCGTCCATTGTGGGGTGGCCCCGGGCGCGGCGGCAATTCCAGCGCAACGACTGGCACAGAGCAAGCAACGGGCGGTCAGGGTAATGGGTATCGGGGTGGGCGCACCAGCACCACCCCAACGACGGAGGTCACTCAATGACCACCCTCGACCCACGTCCTGAGAGTCTACCGCAGCGGGTCGCGGAGTCGATACAACGCGACAAGCCTTTTTCGGAAGATGAACGCGACCGCATGAAAGCGGTGATGAATAGCCTACTCCTGCACATTCATGCCAGCAAGGTACCCGCACGCAGTCTGAAATTCACCTATACCTTCGGTTTGGGTGGGCTGTCCCTGCTGCTTATCATGATGCTGATTGTCACGGGGATTATGCTGATGTTCGTCTATACGCCCTCGCCGGACAGTGCCTATACGGATATGCTGGCGCTGCAAAGTACGGTGGCTTTTGGGCAACTCATCCGCAATTTACACCATTGGAGCGGCAATCTGTTGCTGGTGGTGGTGTTCCTGCACATGTTGCGGGTCTTCTATACGGGCGCGTTTCGGCACCCCCGCGAATTTAACTGGGTGATAGGCGTCGGTTTGCTCCTGCTGGTGGTGATGGCGAATTTCACAGGCTATCTGTTGCCGTGGGACCAGTTGGCGTATTGGGCGGTTACGGTTGGCACCAGTTTGCTGGATTATGTGCCAGTGGTGGGTGAGCAAATTAGCTTGCTTATCCTTGGCGGGCCAGAGGTGAGTGGGGCCACCCTTCGCAATTTCTATGGCTTGCACTTGGCAATCGTCCCTATGATGATTTTGATGATTGTCTCGGTGCATATCTTCCGCGTGCGGCGGGATGTAGGCACGGTGCCGCGCAATCTGGATGAAGAGCCGCTGAAGCGCTTGGAGAAGGTCACGACCCTCCCACATCTAGTATCGCGTGAGGCCGTCTTTGCGATTGTGATGATTGGGCTGATTCTGCTGTGGTCAACATGGGTTAATGCGCCATTGGAGGAAGCGGCTAATCCCGACCATAGCCCCAATCCGGCGAAGGCGGCGTGGTATTTTATGGGCTTGCAGGAACTTTTGTTGCACTTCCACCCCTTCTTTGCCGCGATTGTTATTCCGGCCTTGGCGTTGGGGGGCTTGATGATGTTGCCCTATCTCCGCACCGATATGGATACGGAGGGCGTTTGGTTCCGTTCACGAATGGGGCGCAAATTGGCATGGATCGGCTTTTTCACGGGCCTAATTGCCACGCCTTTGTTGGTGCTATTGGATGAGTATGTTGTCAATCTGCCGGATTTGCTGCCGAGCTTGCCGACGATCATTAGCAATGGGTGGGTGCCGTTGGCAGGGATACTGCTGTTGCTCATCTTGTATGCGGGCATGCTCAAGCGGGTTTTTCATGCCGCCAGTTGTGAGGTGCGCCAGAGCGTGTTCACGTTGCTACTGACCGGATTTATTGTTCTGACGATTATCGGTATCGCCTTTCGTGGTGAAGGCATGGCCCTGATGTGGCCTTGGGAGGTCTAACCATGTCCGAGATGAAACGACGCGACTTTTTGAAGGTCGTCTGGGGCGCGGCAGGCCTCGCGGTACTGGGCGAAGCGGGTTGGGTAGGTTTGCAGTTCTTCTCACCACAGGTCGTTGATGGGGAGTTTGGGGGGGTGTTTAAGGTAGGGGCTGTTGATGATTTCCCGCCGGGGAGCGTGACACCTTTTAATGCAGGCCGCTTCTACTTGGTGCGCTTGGAGGATGGCGGGTTCTTGGCACTGTATCGTAAGTGTACTCATCTGGGGTGTGCGGTGCCGTGGAACCAAGCCGAGGGAAGATTTATCTGCCCGTGCCATGCGTCTGAATTTGAGATGGATGGGCAAGTTCGCAATCCACCCGCACCGCGTCCGCTTGACCGTTTTGTGGTGACAATTGCCGATGGGCAGGTCAGCGTGGACACGGGGACAACCATTACCCGCGACCATACCAGCCCTGATGATGTGGTCTACGCCTAGGAGGATATTGAAATGACACGCGAACTAAACATCATCGGTTTGTTGGGAATGGGGCTTATTCTTGTGACGTTGGGTTTTGCCGCCATGCGCGAGAATGACCGACGTGAAGCCGTGGCCCTAGAACAACGCGAGGAGGCGGTGGTGATGGCAACCACACTCTATGCGGAGAACTGCGTTATCTGTCATGGCTCGCAAGGTGAAGGTATCGCAGCGAATCCACCCCTCAATAGCGAGGGTGTGCGTGAGATGGATGAGACGACCCTCTACAACACCATTGCACGGGGACGCTATGGCACGATTATGGCGGCCTTCAGCGCTGAGGAGGGTGGTATCTTCACCAGTCAGCAAATTGAGGCCCTGATGGTTCTCATTCAATACGGCTCATGGGGCTATGTGGCGGAGGTGGTTGATGCAATGGGGCTGACACCGCCAGAGATGGTGACGATTGATGTCTCGGAGGAGGTTTTGACTTCGATTAGTGCTTTGCCGGATGGGGATGCGCTTGGGGCGGGGTTAACGCTCTATGCTGACCACTGTGTGGCCTGTCATGGGGCCAATCTGGAAGGCACCGCGATTGCGCCTGCGTTGACGCCCGCCACCCGCAACTATCTGGACATGACCCGTATCATTAACGAAGGGGTGACGGGTACCCTGATGGCGAGTTGGGATAAGACCTTCACTGATGAGGAGGTCAACACCCTGATTACCTTCATCACACGCTGGCAGGAAATCCAGTTTGCCGGGATTGAGTTGCCCACCATTGAAGTCCCAACCATTGACATGAGTCCGGCTGCAATTGCCGAGGGGCAACGACTCTATAGTCTGTTGTGTACCCAATGTCATGGCACGCAGGGCTATGGGACGCCGCTGGCACCGGCCCTCAATAACCAAGTCTTTTTGGCGGATACCCCCAATGCCGCTATTCAGCAGATTATCGCGGGCGGGGTGTCGGGGACGGCTATGCCAGCATGGGCGGGTTATCTTTCAGAGGCGAATATCGCCGCTATTACCGCATTTATCCGGTCTTGGGAGCCAAATGCTCCCCCTATCGTAACCCCCTAAGCAAGGCTACTCCCTTGCTTGGGGCGGTGTCTCATTGATCTCAGGTAGCATCATCTCAAAGGTGGTGCTGCCTGTTTCCCGCTTAACCGCAATGGTTCCGCCATGTAATTCAATCAACTGACGGGCAATAGCAAGCCCTAGCCCACTGCCCCCTCGGTCACGGTCACGGGCGTCGTCGGCACGCCAGAAAGGGTCAAAGAGGTGCGCGGCATCTTCCTCGGAGAGGGTTACACCCGTATTGGTCACGGATAGTATGAGGTGTTGACCTAGAGACTTGGCGCTCAAGGTGATATGACCTTCGGCGGGGGTATGGCGCAAGGCGTTGGTCATCAGGTTGCCGATGACTTGACGCAAGCGGCCCGCATCAGCGTGCAGGGGTGGTAAGTCAGTAGGGCAATCTAACGCGAGTTGGATATTCTGGTCAAGCGCTAGTGGTTCAAAGGCCAGATAGACCCCATTGAGGAACGCGGTGATATTGATGGCTTGCTTTTCCAAGGGGAGTTGGCGGATTTCAGCTAAAGTTAGCAGCCGCAAGTCCTCAATTAAGCGCTTGAGGTGGAGGGTTTGGTCATAAGCTATAGCAATTTGTTCCTTGGAATTGGGCAAGACATTATCCAGCATGCCCTCTAAGTGGCTGCTGATGACAGTGACCGGGGTGCGGAGTTCATGGGCGACATCAGCGGCCATGCGTTGGCGGGACTGTTCGCTACGGGCGAGGGCGCTGGACATGCGATTAAAAGCGGTGGCAACGGCGCGAATCTCAACCGTGCCTTCTAAGGTGACTTGGCGTCCGCGTTGACCTTCGGATAGCTCATGAACGGCGGCCCGCAGATGCCCAAGAGGGCGGGTCAGTTGCCATGCCAAGCCGATGCCAACGGCCAGTGTCAGAAATCCAACGCCAACGCCAACGGCAATTAGGGCGGTGGTCATGTCATCCAAGAAGGATTGCTCGGCAGCCCCAAAGCGTTGTTGACCGGGAGTCTGCCATGTCAACCAGCCCACCTGCTGTCCATCCATGCTGAGGGCAATCGCATCTTGCAGCGTGTCAGGGTCGAATGTATCGCCTAGCATGGCGGGGTCAGCGCTGGCGACTATATGGCGCGTGAGGTCGAGGACGAAGTATTGGCGGCCTTGGGCATTGTTGCCATGCTGTCCGCTGCTGTTTCCACCGCTGCCACTACGTCCTGCACCTGAGAACTGGCTTTCGGCTCCTTGCCATGTACCTTGCTCGGCATAATAGGTTTCGAGGGCTTCCGGCAAAAATTCGGGTACGGAGGCCACTTCTTGTCCACTTACATAGTCACGGAAGCCACCCTCAATTGAATTACGCAAAACGACTGCAATAACCCCAATTGCGAGCCAATTGAGCAGCAAAAAAGTGACAACTAGGCGCACGGGTAGGCGGTTCATACTGACTCCCGCATCCGATAGCCAATGCCGTAGACGGTTTCGATGTATTGAGGGTTGCGTGAGTCGGCCTCAATCTTGGCGCGGAGATTTTTGATGTGGACATCAATAGCCCGTTCATAGGCAGCATAAGCTTGATCGCGCACATGGTCGAGTAATTCTAGACGGGTGAAGACGCGCCCCGGACGGGCCATCAACGCCGCGAGGAGGTCAAACTCAATGGGTGTGAGTTCGATACGCTGGCCTGCTTGGGTAAAGGTGTGGGTATCGGCGTTGAGTTCGAGGTCGCCGACGCGGTAGATGGTCGGTTGGGCGGCTAATTCGCCATGAACACGCCGCAGCATGGCCCGTGCTTGGGCGACTAAAACACGCGGGCTGAAGGGCTTGGTGATGTACTCATCGGCCCCGATTTCAAGGCCCGCCACACGGTCTATGTCATCAACCCGTGCTGTCAGGAAAAAGAGGGGTACGGCGCTCTCCTTGCGAATGAGTTGGGCGGCGGTCAAGCCATCCATCTCCGGCATCATCACGTCAAGGATAATCAAGTCGGGCTGCTCATGGCGGAAGGTATAGAGGGCCTCGCGTCCATTGCTGGCGGTGAGGACGACAAAGCCGCTTTCTTCAAAATAGGCAGTGACGGAATCTAGAATATGTTGCTCGTCATCGGCGATTAAAATTTTATGGGTCATTGGCACAGGCTCCCATCTCACTAGTGTCTTGCTGACGGCTTTATTGTACGAAGGATGGGCGGGGCTGTATAGGTTTTATCAGCGGGCCAACCGCCTAACAGGGTGTTGTCAGATGGGGCGGGGCGTGTCAAACTAGATGGACTTATTGGTGAATTGTCGTACTCCATGCACGCAATCTAAACAGGAGATGAATGTGAGCAAGCAAGAAATCATCCGTTTGACGGCATTGTCTTCTTGTGCGGGGTGAGCGTCTAAACTGGCCGCTGAGGCCTTGGCGCAAGTTGTGCGTCCCGTACAAGAACGTTTTTATGCAACCGAATATCCTGATTTGCTGGTAGGGTTAGGCACACCGGATGATGCTGCTGTTTATCGATTGGACGATGAACGGGCGCTTGTGGTCACCACTGACTTCTTCACGCCGATTGTTGACGACCCCTACCACTATGGCGCGATTGCAGCCGCCAACGCCCTAAGCGATGTCTACGCGATGGGTGGCACGCCTGTACTCGCGTTGAATATCGCTGCCCTTCCGCCGAATCTGCCGCTTGAGATGAGTACCGAAATCATGCGCGGGTTGGCTGATAAGGTGTTTGAGGCAGGGGCAGTTATCGCGGGCGGTCATACCATCCAAGACAAGGAACCCAAGGTTGGCTTGGCGGTGATTGGAATGGCCCACCCTGACAGATTGATGACAAAAACTGGAGCGCGTGTCGGTGATGTGCTGATTCTGACCAAGCCGCTCGGCACTGGCACGATTACAACTGCTGCCAAGAATGACAAGGCCGAGGCGGTGTATGTTGAGGAAGCTGTCGCTTCGATGATGCGACTTAATCGTGCCGCAGCGCAAGCTGCCCTCAAAGCACAGGCGAAAGCGGCGACGGATGTCACTGGCTTTGGCCTGCCGGGGCATGCCCTTGAGATGGCCGATGCCAGCCAAGTGACGTTCCTCATTGAGATGGAACGCTTGCCCTTCTTAACGGGTGCCAAGGTCTATGGCGAACAGTGGATTTTCCCCGGTGGTACCTCTGATAATAAACTGGCGTTTGAGAAAAGCGTGCGCTATGAGGGTAGCCCCACCGATGAAATGAAGATGCTGGTTTTTGACACCCAGACCAGCGGAGGCTTACTCATAGCGGTAGCACCCGACCAATTGTCCGTGTTTCGTGCAGAGATGGCAAGGCAGGATAGCCTGTGGTGGCAGATTGGCGCAGTCATTGAGCGCGAAGCTGCCAGCCTTGTCTTTAAAGCTTAGTTATTGTCTTCGTCAAAGGCGGAGGGGAGCGGTCGGCTGAAGTCGATATGCTCCCACGCCTCTATCATGGTCTCAACATTGAGTGGGGTCACAATATCCATGCCGGAATCAGTGAAGTCTTCAAACTCGCGCCCATATAAAATATGCTCATAGAGCATCGACACTGTATCGTAGCCCCACCCCCAGTATTTTTGCCCGATAAGTCCATGCAGATAACCGTCTTGCATGAGCTCAAGTTCGAGTGGGAGGGTGTCGAAGGCAACCGTTACGAGGTCACCCCGTTGGCTGGCGGCTTCCCAACGTGGCATGGCTCCACGCCCGACGAATAGCGGCCACATACCCACAAAGAACCAGCCATTGAGGTCGGGATAGTCTTGCATGACGGCCTCAACAACATCAACGCCCGTGGTGGCGAGGTCATTACTGTAGACGGTTACGACGATTTCAATAGAGGGGTAGCGGCTAATTTCATCGCGGAAGCCTTGGATACGATCTTCGAGGTTGAGGGAACCGGGAACACCGCTCAAGAGGGCCACCTTGCCTTGCTCGCCCATAATCCGCACCAGTAAATCCGCCGCTGCTTGCCCCCCTGCATAGTTGTTGATGCCGAGATAGGTGAGGCGATTGCTGGTGGGAGAGTCGGAGTCCCATGTGATGACGGGGATACCTGCGGCAACGGCTTTATTGATAGGGTCAAGGCACTGGCCGGGGTCAATGCAGGAGACTGCAATGGCATCGAAATATCGTAAATCTATCAACGCTTGCATAATATCGACTTGGGCTTGGGCGTCGGTGTTGAGGGGGGCGACATAGAAGACCTCAACAGCGCAGGGGCCTTGCTCGGTCAATTCTTCGGCGCGGGTCTCGGCTCCAACCCGCCCCGGCTCAAAAATGGGGTTGTTTAAGGCTTTGGGAATCCAAGCGATGGTCAGTGTTTGGTCATTAAGCGGGCAGGTAGTGAGCGGGGGATAAGGAGATGGTCCTTGTGCCTGAGCAAAAGAAACAACGGTTAACCCAAGTAATAGGAAAAAACAGAAGCCCTTAAGCATGATGGTTGATTCTCAAAATTCGTTCAACATCAATCAATCGTAAGTCTAGATAGAATATACGCCAAAAGTCATCGCAGCATTGCATGGTAAAATAATAAAAAAGTTAAGCGCTATGGTACAAGACGAAGTACGGTTTAATCTATGGTTGAAGCTTCTACTGATTTTTCTTGTCATCAGTTTAGTGCCATTGTTGATTACAAGCTTTATCAACATCAGTTTAACGGGTACCATTCTCCGCCACCAGCAAATTGAAGATGAACAAGCGCGGCTCCAAGATACCGTGAGCGACATCAACCGTTTTCTTGGCACCCTTGCTGAGGATATTTTGCTGGTAAGCCATTCGACTGCGATGCATTATGTGGCAACAGACATTCATGATAAAGATTGGATAGGGTTGCAGCAGTCGCGTCAAGTTTTAGAAGCCGAGTTTGAGAACCTCATGGAAAACCGCAACTTTAGCAATGCTTCTATTTATGAACGGGTGCGGTTTCTTGACACTGAGGGCTTTGAACTGGTGCGGGTGGATAATGTTAACGGGCAAGCTACGATTGTAACCACCTACAACTTCCGCCGTAGCGAAGATTATTTTGCAAGAGCGCTTGATTTGACTCAAGATGAACTCTATGTGTCCTCGGTTTCGCTGGTCAAAGAATACGGACGTATCCAAGAACCCCATAATCCAGTCATGCACTATAGCACCCCGATATATATAGGGGATGAGTTACTAGGGGTGCTGGTCACTGATGTTCGTGCAGAAGGCTTTTTGGATTTGGTTAGCGCCAATTTGCCGACTAAGACCACTGCGTTTTTGGTTGATCAGGACGGTTATTATCTTTCACATCCAGACCCAACCTACCGCTTTGGGGCCGAGTTAGGCCAAGACTATAACCTCAACAATGATTATCCTACGCTGGCACAAGCATTGACCCAACACGAACACGGCACCCTAGAGATAGGTGAGGATTTAGCCGTATTCCAGACTATTATCCCCCCGGGACAAGCTGATTTTCATTGGGGGGTGTTTTCGATACGGCCCACCGATGCGATTTTGTCGCCTGTGCGCCAACAGGAGGCAACCTTGGCGCTTGCTTTTGTGTTGGTGGGGACGTTGGCAATAGCGATTGCTTTCTATTTTGCGCGGAGTGTCAGCCGTCCTGTGGTTGAATTGACGCGCATCAGTACCCTTATTGCTGAAGGGGATTTGAGTCAACGGGTGCATAACAACCGCAAAGATGAGATTGGCGTGCTGGCCCGCTCATTTAACAGTATGGCCCAGCAGATGGGTGTATTGGTTGATCATCTAGAGGAGCGGGTCAATGCCCGTACCCGTGATTTGCAATTGGCGGCTGAAGTATCCAAGCAGATTACGACGATTCTGGATATTGATACCTTGTTACAGCGCTTGGTGTTGGCAACCGCACAGGCTTTCGATTTACACGCGGTGTCGATTTACCTCATTGATGGGGATGGCAAATTAGCGATTCGGGCAAGCGCCAATGCACAGGATGGCCCATTAGAGATAGAGTTAAGTAATCCTCGCTCGGTAGCAAAACGGGCCGCGCAAACCCGTGAGGCGGTGCTAGAAAGTGTGGTTGATTTTACGGAGGTAGGCCATGAGTTGGCGATTCCGATGCTCCTTGGGCGGCATCTTCTAGGGGTACTAAGCTTGCAGGCCCGTGAACTCTCACACTTTGACGATGATGCGATGCGGGTGTTTAAGACCCTTGCCGAGCAATTGACGATTGCGGTTCGTAATGCCCAGTTATTCGCCAATGCTCAAGCGTCCAAGCGGGCTGCTGAGATGTCGAGCGCGGCTAAGAGTGTATTCTTGGCGAATATGAGCCATGAATTGCGGACCCCCCTCAATGCCATATTAGGGTTTACGCAGTTGCTGAATCGTGATTCCACCATCACTGCTGATCAACGCGAGAAACTCGATATTATCACCAACAACAGCGAACATCTATTACAACTCATTAATGATGTTTTGGAGATGTCCAAGATTGAGGCGGGGCGGGTTTCGCTGAATCTGAATAGCTTTGATTTGTATACGATGCTGTATCACCTTGAGCAGACCCTACGCGCACGGGCTGAGGCCAAAGGGTTGCAATTTAAGGTTGTGCGTGCGCCGCAGTTGCCACGCTATGTCGAAGCTGACGAGCGCAAACTCCGACAGGTGATTATCAACTTAATCGGTAATGCCATTAAATTTACTAAACAAGGTGAAATTACCTTCATGATTCAACCCCACGGTGATGAGTATATCCGCTTTGAGGTCAAGGATACAGGGCCGGGGATTGCGACCACTGATATGGATAGAATTTTTCAACCTTTTTCTCAAACGATGAGCGGACAGCAACTGCGTGAGGGGGCTGGGTTAGGGCTGGCAATTAGCCGCGAGTATGTCCATTTGATGGGGGGACAGATTGGCGTTCAAAGTATTATAGGGAAGGGGGCAACGTTTCGGGTTGATATTCGTGTGCGGGTGCTGAATATTGCCCAGATTCCGCCGAAGACTCCGCAACGACGAGTTGTGGGGTTGGCAGCGGGACAGCCTGCGCCCAAGATTATGATTGTGGAAGATAAGTGGGAGAGCCGCAAACTTCTCCAAGAGTTGTTAACACCCGTGGGCTTTATCCTTCAGGCCGCTATCCATGGTCAAGATGCGCTGAAGTTATTGGCAACATGGCAACCAGACTTGATTTTGATGGATATGCGGATGCCTGTGATGGATGGCTATGAGGCAACGCGCATTATCAAGCGCTCGTACCCTCAAATTAAGATTATTGCGGTGACATCCAGTGCTTTTGAACATGAATTATCAGAGATTCTAGCGGTTGGGTGTGATGATTATGTCAGTAAGCCGTTTCAAGAATCGCAGCTATTTGACAAGATTCATACCCATTTGCAGGTAAGGTTCGTTTATCAGTCCATGGAAGATATCCAAGCGGAGCCAGATATACACTTAACACCAACGGATTTAGAAGACTTGCCGCTAGAGTGGATAGATGGCTTATATAAAATTGCAATGACCGCCCAAAGTGGCGAATCGCTGCGGTGGATTGAGCAGATTGCTTCCCTTAACCCCACCCTTGCCAGTGCGTTGGCTGACCTCGTTAAGCAGTATCGTTTTGATACGATTATGCACCTGACACATAGAAGTAATGAGGGTAATTAATTAGACGATGGTCTAATGAGATTTATCCACTTGCCAGATGCTAAGTTTCAAAGTTCATACTCTAATAAGGTGTAAGGTCAAAATCGCTTGGCCTTACAAATAAAAGGTTGGGTGAGTACCCCCAGCCTGAATGCAATCTCATCCGATTAACCCTTTTGAGGAGTCCAAGAAGATGTTTAAACGCCTTTCCCTCTTTTTGATTGCGGCGATGCTGATTATCGCCCTTGTGCCAGTGGTACAAGCCCAAGACGGTGGTGAAATGATGATTAATTGCGGGACTGACGAAGAAGTCACCGTGATTGTCGGAACCGACACCGTTGGTACCCAAAAGACCTTGATGGAAGAAGCCTATGCCGAATTTGAGGCAGCTTGCCCCAATATCACCATCAAGCCCCTCGACCTGCCCGAAAGCGCCACCGATCGTATCAGCCTGTATTTGCAATTCTTTGAGGCCCAAAGCTCGGACATCGACGTGCTGTTGCTCGACGTGATTTGGCCCGGCGACTTGGCTGAACACCTGCTCGATCTGGCCCCTTACATGAGCCAAGAAGAAATTGATGCCCATTTCCCCGCCATCATCGAAAACAATACGGTTGATGGTCACTTGGTTGGTATTCCCTTCTACACGGATGCTGGCCTGCTCTACTATCGCGCTGATCTATTGGAAAAATATGGTTATGATGCCGCACCCGCCACTTGGGAAGAATTGACCGAGATGGCGACCGCTATCCAAGAGGGTGAGCGTGCTGAGGGTAATGCTGAATTCTGGGGTTATGTTTGGCAAGGTAATGCCTATGAAGGCTTGACCTGCGATGCCCTTGAATGGCAATGGAGTTCTTCTGATACCCGTATCGTGAACCCCGAGACGGGCGAAATCGAAGTTACTGACCCCGCTTGGATTGAGATGCTTGATATGGCCGCTGGCTGGGTTGGCACCATCAGCCCTCCCGGTGTCATTGGCTACCAAGAAGAAGATGCCCGTAACGTCTTCCAACAAGGAAATGCTGCGTTTATGCGTAATTGGCCGTATGCCTATAGCCTCGGCAGCGCCGAAGATAGCCCCATCGCGGGTCTGTTTGACGCGACCGTGTTGCCCTCTGGCGCGGCTGGTCATGGTGCAGCGACCTTGGGTGGTTGGCAAATTGCTGTTTCCAAGTACAGCTCTAATCCAGATGCTGCGGCGGCAGTTGCGGTCTTTATGACCAGCGAAGCTCAACAGAAACACCGCGCCATAGTGGGTTCCTACAACCCCACCATTGGTAGTGTTTATCAAGACGCCGAAGTCCTCGAAGCTACCCCCATCTTTGGTAGCCTCTATGATGTATTCGTCAGCACCGTTGCGCGTCCCTCAACCGTGTCTGCACCACAATACAATCAAGTTTCGACTCTGTACTTCACGGCAGTTCACAGTGTGTTGAGCGGTGACGAAGATGCTGAAACCGCGATGACGCTCCTTGAGCTAGACCTCGCCGAACTTTTGGGTGAGTAAGCCTCTATTGTTCTAAACTTGAGGGGAGTTGCTTTTAACTCCCCTTAAGCTTATATCTCGTCAACCAAAGGAGTGTGTTACTGTGGGTACCCCTAGACCTGTCAACCAATATGGGCGACGTGACCCCACCCCCCAAGAACAAAATTTCATTTATGCAACGGCGATCTTCTTGATTTTATTAGGCATTGGTTCCATTGGTACGTTGCTCTATTTTATTTTTACGAATGAAGCCATCAAATCGGCAATAGATGGTGATGGCTCAGTAGTATTGGCCTATCTGGATGGCTTTGGTATCTCAATCCCTATCTTCACCATTGGTATTGGCTTAGGGATTGCCAAACTTGGTTATACCCTCTTGCGGCACCGCACCATTACGGCTGCCCGCTGGACAGTGGTGGCCCTGACATGGATGACAATTGGCTCATTAGTGATTGGGGTGGTGCGTTTTGTGGTTTCAGGCCAACCTGATGATGTCGCGGGTGAAACCGGATTTCAGCTTGCTTCGGCTTTGGCGAGTTCCAGTACCTTTTTTCTGATGGTCATCCCCTTGGCTCTGACGTGGTTTGGCATGAATTCTATTGTCGATACCCTGTTTATTGGTGAAGAACCCCTTACTTCAGCCAACTCGCGGGTAGCATGGAACTTGCTTATTCCAACGGTTGCTTTGTTGATGGTGGTAGCAGTTCGACCCCTTGAAGAGACGTTTATCACCAGCGTTACCAATAAGCGCTTTGCGACAGGTGAACAAGAGGTTGAATTTATTGGGCTGGATAATTATAAGCAACTGCTGACCTTCCGTTTCGATATTGTGGAATGCCGCAAGGATGATAATAACGAATGCCTAGTTAATGAGCGTACAGGCAAGGTGCGGTGGGAACTCATCGACCGTGACTTGTTGGAAGAGGGCTACCGTACTGCCGATGTCGTTGGTATTGGCGGCGGGCGCGGGGTTGCCATTAGCGGTACTGACGATGACTTTGTGTTAGCGACATTTAACACGCTACGGTTTACCGTCATCTCTGTCATCTTGGAATTGACGTTAGGCTTGATGATTGCCATGGTCGTCAATTCGAGCTTTAAGGGACGGGGGTTGATGCGGGCCGCAATGTTGGTGCCTTGGGCCATTCCGACGGTGGTCTCGGCGCGACTGTGGCAAACCATGATGCGGGATAATAGCTCTGGCATTATCAACAAATTTGCCCTCGATATTGGCCTAATTGAGCAGTCAAAGGCATGGTTTACGGAAGCCAATTTACAATTGGGGTCGATTGTTGCAGTCGATGTGTGGAAGACGGCCCCCTTTATGGCGCTGCTTATCCTTGCGGGGTTGCAAACACTGCCGGAGGATATTTATGAGGCAGCCGATGTCGATGGGGCATCAAAAATGCGGCAATTCTTCTCGATTACCTTGCCCTTGCTGCGCCCGACGATTGCAGTGGCGCTGGTCTTCCGTACTTTGGACGCCTTGCGGGTGTTCGATGTGTTCCAAGTGCTGTTGGGGCGGCAGCGTCTGTCAATGGCAACATACAACTATGAGCAACTGATTGCGAACCGTGATGCAGGTTATGCCTCTGCCATTGGAGTTGTCATCTTTGTGCTTATTTTCGTCTTTACGGCCATCTATATGCGTATATTAGGAATCGAGTCCGACCAATGAGCGAAAATCAACCAACCCAGAATTCAGTCCTCAACAAACACAATGTTGATCGCGTGATGAATATTGTCGGGAAAATCACCTTTTATATCTTAGTGGGTGGCATTTTCATCTACACAGTGTTCCCGTTTTACTGGGCGTTCAACACGTCCATTAAGACCGAACAGCAGGCTATCTTGCCCACCAAGTACATTCATGACGACCCGACCTTTAGCAATTATGAGGCCGTCTTTAACAATGAGCAGTTTACGAATGCCTTGCTTAACTCTACGATTGTCTCATCAATTTCAGTGGTGCTGTCGCTGGTCATTGGGTCGTTTGCGGCCTATGCGCTGGGGCGGGTGCGGTTTCGTGGTCGCGTGTTTATGATGTACGCGGTGCTGGCGATGACGATGTTCCCGCAAATCTCGATTTTGTCGGGCTTGTATGGCATTGTGCGTGAGCTTGACTTGACAGGGAGTGTCATGTCCTTGGTGATTTCCTATCCCATCTTTACTCTGCCATTTACTGTATGGGTATTGACGGCCTTCTTTAAGGGGTTGCCGAGTGAACTTGAGCAGGCAGCTTTGGTAGATGGGGCCTCACCGTTTCAGGTGTTCTATCGCATTTTGCTGCCTTTGACACTGCCCGCCTTGGTGACAACAGGGTTGTTGACCTTTATTGCGGCGTGGAATGAATATCTCTTTGCCTTGACCTTCACGGCGACCAACGCCGACTCATATACTGTGCCAGTTTCGATTGCGTTATTCTCTGGCGAAGTTGCATTCCAAGACCCAGTTGCTGAGATTATGGCGGCGACGGTGGTTGTTACCATACCTTTGATTGTTTTGGTGTTGATCTTCCAGCGACAGATTGTCGGCGGGCTAACGGCAGGTGCCGTGAAGGGGTAGGGGGATACCTCCAACACCGACTTTTTTTGAAAGAGTGACCGCAATGCCTTTTGGTCAATATCGAAATACCAAAGGGGACATTCTCATCATTGACGACACCCCGGCGAATTTGCAGCTTCTTTCTTCAATCTTGGAGGAACGCGGCCACAAAGTACGGGCAGTAGTGAGCGGGACGATGGGGTTGGTGGCGGCCCGTGCCATCACCCCCGACATCATTTTGCTCGACATCAAAATGCCTGACATTGATGGCTACCAAGTGTGTGAGCAACTTAAGGCCAGTGAGCATCTGCGCCAAATTCCGGTTATTTTCATTAGCTCGGCGGATGAGACTATTGATAAGATAAAGGCTTTCCAACTTGGAGCGGTGGATTATGTGACTAAGCCATTCCAAGTAGAGGAGGTTATTGCACGGGTGGAAAGCCAATTGATGCTGTATCGGTTCTATCAGCAATCCTTAGAATTGGCGGCCCTACAAGAGCGCCAACGTCTGGCCCGTGACTTGCATGATGCAGTGAGCCAAACGCTGTTTTCCATCAGCATCATTGCTGAAAGCGCTATTTTCCAGTATCAAGAATATCCCGAACAGCTTGAAGGAAGCCTCCAGCAGATACACCAGCTTTCACAATCGGCCTTGTTGGAGTTACGTATCTTGCTTTTTGAATTGCGCCCTGAAATCTTATCCAAAGTGCGGCTTGGCGAGTTGTTGCGCCAATTGGCAGAGGTCTATAGCAAGCGGACGAATGCGGATATTACGCTCTCTGCCGAACCGGAGCTAAGTTTGCCACAAGAGGTACATCTGGTCTTTTATCGGATAGCCCAAGAAGCGCTGAATAACATTGCTAAGTATGCCCACGCAACCCATATCGAGATTCGCTTTTACCAAGATAACATGGATATTGTCTTGACGATTCGTGACAATGGACGCGGCTTTGATATTGAGGATATGCCCCCCAGTCATTTTGGGTTGGGGAATATGCAGGAACGAGCGGATTCGATTGCTGCTCAGTTCCAGATTGAAAGTTACCCTGACCAAGGTACTATTGTTCATTTACGTTGGGCAAGTGGGGTGCAATAAGGTATGGTATCCAAAATTATTCGGGTGGCAATTGCCGATGACCATGCCATTGTGCGTTCCGGATTGGCTAATTTTCTGCGGGCGTTCCCTGATGTGGAATTGGTTGGGGAGGCCAGCAATGGGCGTGAGATTCTGGAACTGTGCCCCAAGGTGCAACCTGATGTTATCTTGATGGATTTGGTGATGCCAGAGATGAGTGGGGTTGATGCCATCCAGCTTATCCGCCGTCAGTATCCACAGGTGCAGATTTTGGCGTTGACCAGTTTTGATGATGAAGACTTGGTCGAGCGTGCGTTGGAAGCTGGAGCCATTGGTTATATCCTCAAAAATATCTCCATTCATGAGATGGTGCGGGCTATTCATTTGGCCTATCAAGGCAAGCCTATCCTCTCGCCTGAAGCGGCGCAGGCGTTAATCCATGTGCGCCTTGGACCGGGGAGTACCCATGACCTCAAAGAACGTGAGGTTGAGGTGCTGCAACTGATGGGCGAGGGTCTGACCAATCCGCAGATTGCCGAGCAATTATCCTTGAGTGTGGCGACTATCAAGTTTTATGTCAGTGCGATTTTAAAGAAGCTCGAAGTTGAGACCCGTACCGAGGCGGTGGTGAAAGCCATTGAGTTGGGGTTGATTCATCGGGGTGCTTCACCTAAACACACGGACGGACTCTGAAGTATGGACTTTCCCTAATTGAGTGGAATAATGCCACTATCAGGGTTGAAAGTTGCTGTGCTGCAGAAGTCCATAAGCTCGTCGGGTGTTGGGTTGGTGGTCGGCCATCCTTCAGGGTTGGGCCATTCTGGAGGAGCAGAATAAGGAGGCACTTCGCTTCCAATAGGGTTGGCATACCCCGTACAGATGTAGGTCACTGTGTTGGCACGCTGTGTGGCGGATAAATTCAACAGGGTACCATCAAGACTTAAGATGTAGCGTTTGACTTGATATTCACGCCCCGGTGCCCAATAGCGGGATTCTTCGAGTGTGGTTGGGTGAATGCGCTCCCCGCCGTGACCGTCCGTCTCAAACTGATATTCTTGCCACGAATGTCCAGTCTCTTCGATAAACGTTGCCAACACATCGTCTATTGTACGAGGCACAACTTTTCCGCCACCAATGGGGGTTGTGAAGAAGGATCGACCAAAGCGCACCATTGGCTCTTGTGCCCAGAACTCAGCGGCACAAATTTCACTGTCAAAGGTCATTTCTGGACGATTGCTCGTACATGCTTCAGGCAGTTCGTCGTAGTCAATTGTTGCACCGCGACAGCGGTGTGACATAAATGCATCATATACGATTATATCGCCGGGAGCAGGTGCCCAATGACCTAGTTCATAAGCCAGTTGAGTGACCTGTATTACAGCAGATTGACCTTCCCCACTGGCTTCTAATGCGAGCAACTCATCAATACTAATATCATCTGATCCAACTGTCGGTGGTTGACGATCTGTGGGAAAATTGGTGATAATAGTTGTGACAAAGATGACAATAATGATTCCTTGTATCCAATTATGGAGGTAGGTTGGTTTTAGCTGAAACACGATGGCCTCCTTTAGTTGCTCGTTATTGACTACAGAATAGGAAACCGACATTCGACCATAGTTGAAGATCCGACCTAAGAACGTTCGAGAATCATTCGGACAACGTGTTGTTGGAAAAAGGACACGGCAAATGACAACTGAGCAATTGACCGTCATGGCTTTAGGGGGATTGCGTGTGCTGCGCGTTGATCAAGATGTGGCGTTTGAAACACGCAAAGAGGCTGCTCTTTTTGTCTATCTGCTAGGAACCGCTAGACCTCATCCGCGCGAAGCATTAGCAGAGATGTTTTGGGAGGGGTATTCGCAGAGTGATGCGCTACGCAACTTAAGACGAATGCTGTGTAACTTACGGCATGGAATTGGCGATTTCTTACTCGCACCGCGGGGTGATTTTGTCTCCATCAATATGGCGGCAAACATTCGATTTGATTTTGCTGAACTGGAGGATTGCCTCCTGTCCGGTACGGAGACACTGACTGAGGAACATGTCGTGCGACTTCAGACGGCCCTGAATTTGTATCGGGGTGGTTTCCTAGAGGGATTCTATGTTGATAGCAGTGAATTCGAGCGTTGGATGGTCGCTGAACGAAATCGTCTGGTACGGCGCGTGGTTCAGGGACTTCATTTACTCGCTAACTATGATCTGCAACAACAACGCTATGACCGCGGCATTGAGACCGTTAGTCATTTGTTGATGTTAGATGACCTTGATGAAGAAGCGCATCGCCTCTATATGGTCTTGTTGGCCTTATCAGGTCAACGAGTAGCGGCCTTGCGACACTATCAAGTGTGTTGTGATATTTTGGAAAAAGCTTTTGGGATTGCACCTGAACAAGAAACCGAGCGTTTCTATCAACGGATTCTTGCTGGTGAAAAGCCTGTGAGTGAATCTATCCAACAAACAACCTCAATTTCCATGGCTGCTGGAATCACGCCCAATAACCTACCAAGCCATCTGACGGCTTTTGTGGGTCGTAAATCTGAACGCCAAGAGCTACGAAAGCTAATCGAGCAATCGGCTGCTCGCTTGATTACGATTGTTGGTTTAGGCGGAGTCGGTAAGTCAAGGCTGGCGCTTAAAGTGGCTGAAGATGTGATGGAAGGCTTCTCTGATGGTGTTTTTCTTGTTGGCTTGACCACTGTGAAAGTCATTGATCAACTCATCCCGGTCATCGCGGCAACGATTAATCTGGATTTTAATAGCGGGGAATCTCCAAGTCAGGCATTGAAAACGTTTCTAGCGGATAAGAAGATGCTATTGGTGTTGGATAATTTTGAGCATCTCCTTGGAAGTGCTGAATTGGTGGCGGAGTTGTTGATGGCCGCGCCTAATTTATATACGCTTATTACTTCACGAGATGTACTGTATTTACGGGGTGAAACCTTATTTCCACTTGATGGCCTAGGTTTTGTACGAGCTGATTTGGGCAACACTGTATCGCAGACTGATGCGACCCAACTCTTCTTACAGAGCGCACGACGGAGTAACCCTGCTTTTACTCTTGCTACTGAGGAAGCTGAATTAGTCGGTGACATCTGCTGGATGGTACGTGGAATGCCATTGGCCCTCGAACTGGCGGCTAGTTGGGTGTCGCTGCTCACTTTAGGCGAAATCCGCGACGAGATTGTGTCGGGCATTGATCTCTTGTCCACTGAACAAATTAATACCCCAGAGCGTCATCGGAGCATCCGAACGATTTTTGAAGCAACGTGGCAACGTTTGAATGCGGGTGAACAAGAAATGTTATTGCGGTTATCCACATTTCGTAACGGCTTCTCACGCCAAGCGGCACAACAGGTGGCTGGCGCTAGTCTGGGGATGTTGAATATCCTGCTCAGTAAATCGTTGATTTTTCGCATGTATCAGACCCGCTATGAGATTCATCAGTTGCTCCAACACTATTTGCAGGAGAAACTCCAGCAACAGCCTGACTTATTAGCTGAAACCAACACCAACCATGCTCATTACTATGCCTCGTTTATTATCGAACATGAATCGTCCATCATTGGAGGCAACTACCAGATTGCTGTAGCCGACTTTGAGAATATCCAGCAGGCTTGGCATACTGCCATCGACCAACTTGATTGGGTTTCTATTGAGCAATTGCGTGAGGGTTTGTGGGCCTTGTTTGATGCTCAAAGTCGGTTACAAGATGGGGCTAACATTTTTCAGCAGGCGGTGCAGGCGCTTGAAATGCAAACCGAACCTGTAGCACGTGTTCAATACGGACGTTGCTTGGCTCTTTATGGCTACTTTTTGGGGCGCACCGGAAAAATGGATGTGGGGTACAAATTGGCACGGCAGGGGGTAATCCTGCTACATGAACTAAATGCCTATGAAGCGTATATTTTGTCTGCCAGTGTTTTGGCCGAACTAGCAACCACTGAGACCCAGCAGTTTGAAGCGAGAAATTTCATTGAGACCAATCTGGATTTACTGGAAAAGGGTTCGATCACTCGCATTGGAAGCGTATTATGGCGGTATGCAAGATTGCTGAATGCAATGGGCGATAGTGAAGATGCTGAAAAATTGTTGGTAAGTGCCGCAGCCCGTGAGCAGGAGCGTTATCGCCCGCGTGGACAGGCCAACATCGACTGGCAACATGGTCACATACATTATTGTCAGGGCAAGCATCTTGAGGCCCATGAACGTTTGCTAAAGAGCCTGCAAGAATATCGGGAATTGAATTACGAGCAGGGTGTTGCTTGGGCATTGAATACATTGGGACATAATGCCTGCCAGATGTCACGCCTTGAAGAAGCGGCGCATCACTTTCTAGGAGCACTGCAAGCGGCGCAACAAGCAAATCTTGATCCGATCATTTTTGACTCTTTAGTTGGATTGGGTGAGATTATGAGACAGAGAGGGTATAGTTGTGAAACCGTCGTTACCACGAGCTTTGTTCTTAGTCAACATACCCTTAATCCGGATACCAAGACTACTGCTCAGGCATTGCTTCAAACAATGCAACCACACCTTGAGGAGACCGATCTTCGCGCATCTCAACAACAGGGCCGCCAAGCTGACTTATCACACGTTGTGGCACTGGTGCGGCAGGTGTTGTTGCTATCCTGAAAAGACTATGAGAGAAAAGGACGAATCTGTGTTGAATTTACCTATTGCTGCCGGAGTTACTTAGAATAACCAGTTGGGATATTTCCTAAATCGTGAGCAAGGTGGATGTCACCGTAGGCTCGGCAATTTTTTGGTTTCAAGCCGTTTTTTGTGGTGCTGTTGCCCGCGTAATTTGGGGTTGAGGCACTCAATGGCTTGCAGCATAACCTTGGGTCATTCACTCGTATTGGCACAAAATTGAGGTTGTCGGCAAGGGTTTCATGCTGCTCGATGATATAGGCCGCCAGTTGTTCTAGGATGGGGTATTGCTCAATGAAGGCATCTAAGAAATGCGGGAGGTGGTGTTTACCGCCGCGCTCTTTTTTTCCGTTCTCCACTCTTTCGGGGCAAGTCTAGCTACTGAAATAATGCAGAATTGGGCTTTCTGTATGAATATCAGTATTGTATGATTGCTTTTGGTATGGATACAAGTATCCGAAAGTGGTGGTTGTTGTGAATGATAGACCTGACGCAGAAGCCTTTGTCGCTCATATCCGCACTCACTTGCAACATGTTCCTAAATTCCACGCTATTCCCTCAATCGTACCCGCTGACCAACCCTCTGATACAATTATTGCGGAAGCTTTGAGCCGTGCCCGTGGTGTTTATGATGGTGGGGCGTATACTGCTATTTTTCATAGTGCCACTCCTCAGCAATATGGCCCCTTCACTGGTGTAACGGTTGCTGTCAAGGACTTGATGGCCGTTGCAGGGTATCGAATTGGTGCAGGATCGAAACTGCGCCAAGATGCACCCCTTGAAGCGCGTCATGCAACACTCGTAGCCCAACTGGTTGGGGCGGGTGCAACGCTGATTGGCTTAACCTCCTTGCATGAATTTGCTTTCGGGGTTACGGGCATTAACGATTTTAGTGGTACGACTGTCAATCCGCATGATGCACTCAGGATTGCGGGTGGCTCCAGCACGGGGTCAGCGGTGGCGGTGGCTGAGAGGTCAGCCCAGATTGCTATTGGAACAGATACGGGGGGATCGGTTCGGTTACCAGCCGCTTTATGTGGGGTGGTTGGGTTTAAACCTGCTTACGATACCTACTCACGCGATGGGGTCTTCCCGCTTGCACCAAGTCTTGACCATATGGGCCTCTTGGCGCGATCGGTTGAGGAGATACAGGCTGTTCATAGCTTAGTGGCTTGTCCGACATATGGTCAAGTTCAGCCGTTGCGGGTAGGCGTTATTCGAGCCGAGATTGAGCGGGCCGAGTCGAGTATCCAAACTCAATTTGACAGCCTTATCCAAGCCTTATCAGCCTATGGGTGCCAGTTGGTGGATGTGACCTTGCCGGATTATCGTCAAGTGTCAGCTACTGCCACAACAATAACTTTTTCTGAAGCGGCTCACGTGCATCAAACCTATCTGGAGCGTATGGACGACTATGGGGTCGATGTTCGGGGGTGGCTTCAGCGTGGTTTGATGGTACGTGCCATCGACTACTTGGCAGCACTCGACCTCCGTCACCAGATTCGTGCTGAAATGCAAGCCCTTCTGATGGGCGTTGACTGCACGATTGGCCCCACAGTCCAGATGGTCGCACCAACTTTTGCCGCGCTAGAAGCTGATCCAACACTTGGTGGCAAGCTTATTGCTTATACACGTCTTGCCAATGTAGCGGGATTACCTGCTATTTCAATTCCGATGCCAACGGAAGGCTTGCCAATCGGCTTGCAGTTGATGGCGCTCGATAATGAGCGCTTGCTGCAACTCGCGGCCTTCATAGCGCGTCGAGTGTTTGGATAAAGCCGCGCATCGCATCGACTCCCGATGAATGACCTTGATTGAGAATGGCTAGATTAGCGCTTTCGATGGCTTGTATTGAATGGGCATTGAGTAAGTGGTGCCAGTGTTCACTAACTTGCCCTTGACCTGCCATCCATACCCATGCCGCAGAAAGGGGCGTGGTTGCGGGTCTCGCTGTCTGGGCGATGTGCAAGGCAATCTCAGGGTAACCTTCCAGATAGAGCGCAATCATACAACCCACAAGCCAATCGTCTCCAGCAGGAGTCAAGCCTAGCCCTTGTCCCGCTACGATTTGTACCGCCTGCTGTAACAGCACAGGATGATGGAGAGCTTCAAGGACGCGATGGGTTGTCGTCTCTAGGTGGTAATGTACCCTTTGTTCAAATGGTGAGGTTGGGGCTGGGGTATGGCTAATAAGGTATGACTTGAGCAGGGCAAGGTGCTTTTTGATATGGCTTGCTCGGTGCCAATCGGGTTGAGCATTCCATAGGGTGGCATAGGTGGGGTCTACATCTTGATAGTCGCATAGATGGGGTACAACGACATGAAAGGGGCCATTGCCGATAGTGGGTGTAACTAATGAAACAACCCATCCGTTATTATCAATAAGGTTATGCACATGCTCAAAACGATGTAAAACCCGAACATGCTGGGCAGTTTGCAGCCATGTTCGGGCATAGTTTGTCAGAGAAAGGGCTATAACTGGGGTCGTTGACACACACAATCCCCAAAGCGGGTCGCGTTAAATTGGTTCTTTTTCTGCATAAGGGCGGCGTAGCGCTCATCATCGACAAAAGCCACAATCCGCGAAATGCTGGCCTCTCCATCAACAAAACGCCACGGAAAGCACCCAATCTCCACCCGTTCATTGAGCAATAAATCAATATTGCCGCCGATACACTCGGCATGGATGATACCATGCGGAAAGAGGTCAATGTGCATCAGTTGGTACGTATCGTCGGTAAAGACCTCCGCCAATGATTTGCCGTACTTGGCTTGGAAATGGCGCTCGGCTTCGGCGGCTTGACGTGGCATCCATTGGCGGATGATGGTGTTCATGGGGTGATCGGCGCTGCCGCAATCGACCCCTAACCACTTGATTTTCTTGGCTTTGCACCAATCGGCAAACTCGCGGTCAGGGCCGGGATGCTTAACCATATAGCGCACCTCATCTGCCGTCGGCTGGTCCCAACCGTAGCGGTGATAACCCGTATGGATAATCAGAATATCCCCCTCCCGTACCTCGACCCGTTCTTCAATCATTTGCGAGGTATAGATATCATAATCGCCTACTGCATCGGATAAATCGACAATGACACCGGGGCCGTGCAAAAAATCAAAATCGAGGCTGGCGATGTCCTTACCGGGGGTGTGAAAGTGAATCTCACCATCGAGATGGGTGCCGAGATGGTTGGAATGCGTGACCAATTGCCCATTGGCTCCGTTGGGGGCGAGGCGCTTAAAGTATTTGACCTGTAACGGCTCGTAGGTGGGCCATGCGGGGGTACCAATACCAAGCGGAATACTGAGGTCGATTATTTTCATGATTTATCCTTTTCTACCATGTTGTGATGGCTTCAAATGCATCGGCAAAACTTTGATAGGGCGCACGTAATACCCCCGCCCCAACCATCCCAATCCCCGGATGTTTATGGGCAATGCCTGTATTGAGTTTAGGCAAGATACCCGTCTCCATAATCAGGCGCACATCGAGACCCAAAGGGGTGCCGCGAAATTCGAGGGCGGGGATGGTGAGGTGTTGGTGTTCGGCAAAGCAGATGGTGTACATCTCAAGGGTGGTGGCAATGGCATCTTGGGCAGTCCCACCCACAAAGCTGGCAATCGCAGGGGCACCTGCCATCGCAAAGGCCCCATAGCCGGCGGTCTCGGTGATGGTGCTATCTCCAATATCGGGGTTAGCATCGTCCTCATTATATCCCGGTAAATAGAGACCATCGACCTGTGCGGCAGGTGCGGTAAACCATTGACCTGCTGCCCCAGAGACCTGTATCCCAAAGTCGGTTCCATTGCGAGCCATGATGGTGATAATAGTTGAGCCTTCGATGCCCTCGGCGGGTTCAAGGGTAGCTTTGGCGGCAGGCATGGCGAGATTGAGGAAGAAGTGGTCGTTACCGTCGATAAATTCCAACACTTGGGCAAGATATTCTGTATTGGTACAGGTGCGGGCGAGGGCTGGCCCCAAAGCACGTAACAGCAGAGAGGTGCCAGCACGGTTGCGGTTATGGCACTCATCGCCCATGTGCAGCGCTTGGGCAATCATACTCCGCAGGTCAATTGGGCCACTGAACGCAACAGCCTCAGCTAGTATGGGATACAGAATATCTGCCATCCAGTGTAAGCGCTGATAGACTTCTTCTCCGTAGGCTCCATAACGCAAGACCTTGCCGAGACCTTCATTGAGTGTGCAATAGGCGCGATTACCATAGGTCGCGTTTTCGATTATCCACACAGGCATAGAGGGTGAAATTACGCCAGCCATTGGCCCCACTGCATGGTGATGATGACAGGGTGCAAAGTGGAGTTCATCTACCATAGTGGCAGCAGCTTCTGGGTCAGGGGCTAGGCCTTCATAGACCAAGGCACCCAAGATGGCCCCGCGTGTAGGGCCGCACATATGCTCCCATTCGATAGGTGGGCCAGCATGCAAAATGGTGTGGTTAGTCAGGTTAGGGATAACGTCGCGGGCCAAGCCCAGACCGACAATCATGGGACGACCCGCCAAGAGGCGCTCAATGGCCTCTTGATTGGCTGCGTCAATGGAGGTGCCATTGCGGGTGTGACTGTAGTGGGGAACCAGAGGGGGTGACCAATCCAGATGGAGGGTTGGCACACCTTGTGCTTGGACGCTTTCGGCAAAGCGTGGTAAGCCGATGTTGATGATGGATAGTGGTTGATTAAACAACTTGTTCATGAGTGAACCCCACTGATGGCGACAACTGCTAGACGAGAGGCCGCAGCATTGCTACCCGCCACGACTGCGCCACTGGCTTCAAGCAGACTTTTTTGCTGGGCGTAGTTTTGTGGGTCATTGGGGGTGCCTGTGATAGACACAATCACGGCTAAGTCTCGATTATCGAGTTGCGCGATGGTTCTTGCTTGGGCAATTGCTGGGCCAAGCTCGGCGGCGGGATTGGGATGGGCACCATAACCTAAAACCACATCCATTTGAATGACCGCCACTTGTGGGTCATGGCTTTCTTGTAATAGACGTTGAATTCGTAAGGTGTTATCAATCATGGGGTGGGGGCGTCCAAGCGTAAATTCTTCTTCGCCAAGGTCAATCGCGCAGTGGTGATGGCTGTGGTGCGAATTAGGCAACTTGAGATGAGGCAAAAGTGGACCATTTGACCACACATCACCGATATGTTGTGACCATAGGCGCATGGCTTCCTCACAGAGAGTTCCACCGCTGAATAGCCCGCGCAGGTAACGTTGTGATGGGCTAAATCGGTATTGTACGGACAGAGTACCTGCGCTTGGTTTAATATCACGGCCTGTGGCAAGGCTGGCAGCGAAACAGGCGGCTTCTTCTAGCGTTTCCGCTAGATATATGCCGTCAGGGGGTACTGGGCGCTCGGCAGACATGAATATCACCACACTTGGCTTACCACTGGCGGCGAGTCTATCCATCACTTGTTGGGCAATATGAGAGGCGGGTAGCTTGGAGATAGCGACAATGAATTGAGTTTGAGGGTCAGCTTGAAGGGCGTTAATGGCATGGAAGGTCATCAAGCCGCCGATAGTCTCAGATAAATCACGCCCGCCAACGCCAATAGCTTGGGAGATGCCTACCCCATGCTGGGCTAAGATACTGCTCACTTCTTGCAGACCTGTGCCTGCTGCGGAGACAATCCCAACGGTGCCATGCGGTACTTGATTGGCAAAGCCAAGGCCAACCCCATTAATGATGGCAGTACCAGCCCCCGGCCCCATTAGTAACAAATTGCGTTCAATGGCATAGGTTTTCAGATGCCGTTCATCATCTAAGGCTACGTTGTCGCTAAATAAGAAGACATTTAATCCTTGGTGTAAAGCCGCCCATGCCTCAGCAACGGCATATTCACCAGCGACTGAAATCATCACCAAATTGGCGTGGGGGGACATGCGTTGGGCGGTGCGGAGGGTGCGCGGTTGGGATTGACCCGTGTTGAAGGTCGCGGTGGGTTTTTCAGTCAAAAGGCGGTCAACGGTAACAAGGGCATCGGGCAGGGTGGCTTCATCACCGACCAGCAATACAATTAAGTCGGTCGATTTGGCATCTTGAACGGCGGGCGTGAGGGGTGCGACAGCTTCTAAGAGAGTTTTGTTGGCGGTGGTACCCATTACCAACGCGGCATCTTCAATGCCTGCCAAGCGCTGCAATTCGGCGGCGATATTCATTAATGAAACTGAGTCAAAATACTGGCTCGGTTTAAGTACAAAGCGGATTGCCACGTCTACACCTTCCCTTGGGCTTGCTGTACTAACTCCCAAAGTCGGCTGGGACTTAAGGGGATTTCACGGATTTCAACGCCAAATTCGGACAAAGCGTCCTCAACGGCTTGGGCAAAAACTGGCCCTACGGGGATGGCTCCTGCCTCACCTGCTCCTTTAATGCCTAGTGGATTGAGAGGGGAGGGCGTGACCTCATGCCCAATTTCAATATGAGGGATATTCATGGCGTTAGGGAGCAGATAATCGAGTAGACTGATGCTCAAGAGGTGGCCTTGGTCGTCGTAGACCAATTTCTCATAGAAGGCATTACCAATACCCTGTGCAGTACCCCCATGAATTTGCCCATCGAGGATGAGGGGATTGATGACATTGCCGCAGTCATGCACAACTACATAGCGCAAGATGTGGACATCAAAGGTGTCGGGGTCAACTTCAACAATAGCCGCATGGACACCGTTGGCGGTGGCCCCTCGTTCTGGCCCGAAGTAATTGGTTGCTTCTAATCCCGGCTCGGTTCCCGGCTTGACTGCGCCACGCAATGGATTGGCTTGGGTGGCAAGGTCACCGAGAGCAATAAAGATATTGGGATTGTGCTTGAGATGCACTACCCCCTGTGTTAATTCAAGTTCGTCTTCGGTTACATGGAGCTTCTCAGCGGCTAATTTGAGAATTTTCTGGCGGACATCTTTGGCGGCCTCATTGATGGCATTGCCCGCAACAACGGCTCCACGACTGGCAAAGGTGCCCGCCCCCCAATAAAATAAATTGGTATCGCCTGTCGTGATGCTGACATCGCAGACCTCAACGCCGAGTTGGTCGGCAACGATTTGGGCGAAACTTGTGAAATGACCTTGGCCTTGGGTGCCAATACCCGTAACAACGGATACTTTGCCGTTGCCCATGACTTGCACCCGTGCGCCTTCATAAGGGCCAATGCCTGTGCCTTCCACGTAGGTTGCAATGCCGATGCCTACATAGCGGCCTTCTGCTTTTAGCTGCGGCTGAATATTTTCAATAAAGTCTTGATAGTCTATCATCTCTAGGGCTTTGTCAAGCGAGGGTTCATAGTTGCCGCTGTCATAGACCAGCGGCGCAAAATCTTGATAGATAATCTCGTTGTGATAAGGGAACGCATCGGGAGGGATAAGGTTGCGACGGCGGATTTCGGCACGGTCGATGCCAAGTTCCTTAGCGGCAATATCCAATAAGCGCTCCATCACAAAGACCCCGTGTTGGCGTCCGGCCCCACGATAGGGTGCCACTAGTGTTTTGTTGGTGAAAACGGCCTCAAATTCGGTGGTGTAATGCTGCACATCATAACATCCAAGCAGCGTGCATTGGGTGTTGAGCGGGAGAGTTAGGCCATAGGGGATATAGGCTCCACAGTCATGAATGAAGGTGTCTTTAACCCCAATGATTTTGCCATCAGCGGTAAGGGCTATCTCTGATTCGTGGACTTGTCCCCGTTCATGTGAGGTGCCAACAAAATTCTCGGCGCGGTCTTCAATCCATTTAACGGGTCGCCCAAGGTGCATAGCCACCCAAGGCACAATCAACTCCTCTTGGTAAAACATCATCACTTTTGGCCCAAATCCACCGCCAATGAAGGGGGCAATCACCCTTACTTGGTTTTCACCAAGGCCCAGTAATTTAGCTAACCCATTGCGAATAGGTACAGGGGCTTGGGTAGTATCCCAGATGGTCAATCGTTGGTCGCGTGTATCCCAACTGGCAACAATACCACGATTTTCTATAGCCGCGGCGGTGCCCCGGTCATAGTCAAAGCGGCGCTTGATGATGAGATCGGCGCTTTGAGCGGCACGGTCATAGTCTCCTTTTCGTTGAACAACATGTGCGCCGAGGTTGTCAGGAAGGTCATCGTGTATTAGGGGCTGGTTGGCATCAAGGGCGTGTTCAATGTCTAGGACTGGGGACAGCAACTCGTATTCGATTTGCATATCGCGGATGGCGTCTTCGGCAATATAGCGGCTTTCTGCCACAATTACAGCGATTGGTTCACCAACAAAGCGTGCTTTGCCCTTGGCTAGAGGGGGTTGGGTGCGTTTGTTGAAGGTCATATCTTGAATAGGGGGAGGAGGTACAACGATGGGGGCAGGTTGCCAATAGTCCCCTAAATCCTCGGCTGTAAAAATAGCGATAACGCCTTCGCGTTTGAGCGCTGACTTGGTATCAATACGGTGAATAAGGGCGTGGGCATGAGGGCTGCGGACAAAAGCGATATGGGCTAGGCGGGGCAGCATAACATCATCAACAAACAGTGCTTGACCTGTGAGGAGGCGCGGGTCTTCATTGCGTTGGATGCGTTGTCCAAAATAACGGGTTGCCATCGGTGATGTCCTTATGGTTTTTGTTGAAGTTGGGCAGCACGTTGAACCGCGGCCACTATGTGCTGATAGCCTGTACAGCGGCACAGATTTCCGGTTAGGGCTTGGCGAATATCGGCTTCTGTGGGGTCAGGATTTTTTTCTAAGAATGGAATCAAGGTCATGAGAATGCCGGAGGTGCAGAAGCCGCACTGCAGAGCATGAGTCTCACGAAAGGCTCGTTGAATGGGGTGTAGTCGCTCCATGTCTGTGGTTAGACTCTCGACCGTTGTAATTTCATGCCCGTTGGCTTGTACCGCAAACATTAAACACGCCCGTACTGCATCTCCATCGAACAAGATGGTGCAACTGCCACAGACACCATGCTCGCACCCAACATGGGTTCCGGTTAGCCCCAAATCTTGGCGTAAGAAGTCGCTCAAAAGCAGGCGTGGCTCTACTTGGAGGGTATGAGTGATGCCATTCACAATTACGGTGATCTGAATCATTGGGCGGCTCCTTGACTACGGCTGGCAGCAGTGTTAAACGCTTGGCGGGTTAGCACAGTGGCTAGATGGCGTTGGTAACTTGAGGTGCCATGTAGACTGCCGAGTGGGTTGAGGTCTTGATAGGCAATGGTCTGCGTAACTTCCTCAAGGAGTGCAGGTGTATAGGCTTCGTTAAGCATCAAGTGTTGCGCGGTGGCAGAGGCATCATAGGTGGTGGCGTGAGCGTTTAAATAGGCAAGTCGTACATGGCGGCAGATAGTATCCTCATCTAATGCCAGAACTACAGCTACACCCAAGACTGCTAGGCCACTAAATTGGCGTGAAAATTCGACAAAGGCTGTGCCTGTGCGTGAGTGGGGTGGGGGAATGATAATTTCGGTGAGTATCTCATCCGCAGCCAGTTGGGTGCGATAGGGGCCGACGAAAAAATGACGTGCGCTCAATTGACGCTCACCACGCCCGCTTCTAGCTACTAACTCAGCATCCAGCGCCACCATCACCGCTGGCAATTCGGCGGCTGGTGCAGCATGAGCCAAACTTCCCCCCAAGGTGCCTCGATTGCGAATCTGGGGTCTGCCGATGTGGGGCATGGTTTCATAGAGTAGAGGGCATAACACGGCTGTTTCCAACTCCAGTTGGCGCTGGCGGGTCATGGCTCCAATATGGAGCGTGCCGTCGGCGGCGAGTTGAAGGTAACTGAGCGTTGTTAAATTATTTAAATCAATCAAGACGCTGGGGGTTACCTGACGAAAATTCATGGCTGAGACAAGGCTTTGCCCCCCTGCCAAGACTTTGGCAGTATCACCCGCTTGGGAGAGCCATTCGATTACTTCATCAAGGGAATCTGAAATCAGATATTCAAAAGGGGCTGGTTTCATGGTTAGTGTCTCTATGGTGTCGGATGCGAATAACTATAGCACGCAATGGTGTATAGCCAAAATTATGTCAATAGCTATCAATCTGTGGGGTGAATGGGGCAAGTTCATTATGGATGCGGCGGTGCTACGGTTGATTGCGGGCATTCAAAGCGAAGCCTCGTGGTTGCCTATGGATACTGCTACATAGTAAACTAACCGCAATCTGTTCGGATGATTAGAAAGGTGATTCTACAATGAGGAACTCTATTATATTCTTAGTCATCAAAACAGGCAAAACCACCGAGATAGGGTTGTTGTAGATTCCTAGAGGTAATTGGCGGGACCTCGCTCAATAGCTCCATAAACGGAAGACAGCGAATAGCACTTTCGCTTGGATAAACCCAGACCTCCTGTAAAGCCACATAGGTTCTTACTCGACTTGGTTGGCCTGATTTCCTTAGCAATGGGGGCGATATTTCTGCCACATTGTCCATTTCAACTTGAATTAATCAATTGAACTTAAGGGACAGACATTCCATGTCGAACTCGCGTGACCACTTGCCTTCGCGGAGCAAGAAATTCTTTTCGTATTACCAGCCTTATTGGGGTTTACTGGTTGTTGATCTCGTTTGCGCTGTTATTGTTTCAGCAACTGCTCTTGTTCTTCCCCTTTGTGCCAGATATATCACCCAGAACATCTTGCAAAATAACGCGCCGGATGCTCTCAATCAGATCATTCTAATGGGGTTGGTGATGGTTGGTTTGATTCTTATCCAGATCGTATGCAATACATTTGTGGATTATCAGGGGCATATGATGGGTACACATATGGAAAGTGATATGCGACGTGACCTATTCGACCATTATCAAAAGTTGTCATTTAGCTTCTATGACGAACAGCGAACAGGCCACTTGTTATCTCGTATCACCAACGACTTGTTTGCAATTAGCGAGTTGGCACATCATGGCCCTGAAGAATCGTTGATTGCGCTGTTGAAGTTGCTTGGCGCATTTACCATCCTGTTGAGCATCAACATCCCGCTGACAATGGCGATTTTTCTCCTGATGCCATTTATGGCTTTCTATGCGTTGCATTACAATCGACGCCTTAACAGTGCGTTGACTGAAAGCCGGACGCGAATCGGTGACATCAATGCACAGGTGGAAGATATGCTGACTGGTATCAAAGTTGTTCAATCGTTCACCAATGAAACAGTGGAAAAGCAGAAATTTGCCTATGAAAACGCACGGTTTGTTACTACCAGACGCGATATATATCGAAGTGAAGCTTTCTTCTATGAAGGGATGATGGCGTTTACACAGGTGCTGACGATGGGTGTAATTATCTTCGGTGGTATTGCGATTCTGCATGCTTCATTGGATTTAACTGATTTGGTAACTTACCTGTTATTCATCGCAATTCTGATTGACCCAATTTCAAAGTTTGCGAATCTTGCCCGACTCTATCAGGAAGGTGTCACCGGATTTAATCGGTTTATGGAAATCATGGAAATTGAGCCGGAAATCCAAGATTCACCCGATGCTATTGAACTGAAACAGGCTCAGGGGCATGTTGAATTTCGGAATGTCAGTTTTAAATATCGTGAGCATCTTGATTATGTGGTGAAGAACATCTCACTGGAAATCCGGATGGGGGAATATGTTGCACTGGTCGGGGTATCGGGTATCGGGAAAACAACACTCTTGTCCTTGCTTCCGCGTTTTTACGAGGTGACCGAGGGTGATATTCTGATTGATGGTCATAACATATGTGACATCAGTTTGCGGTCACTACGCCGAAATATCGGTATCGTGCATCAGGACACATATCTGTTTTCAGGTACAGTCTATGAGAATATCAATTATGGCAAGCCGAGCGCAAACCAAGCGGAGATTATAGATTCGGCGGTCAAAGCGAATGCACATGGCTTTATTATGGCCCTTCCCAATGGATACAATACAGATATTGGTCAACGTGGTGTGAAGTTATCAGGTGGGCAGAAGCAGCGTCTGAGCATTGCCCGTCTGTTCCTCAAGGATCCGCCAATTATCATATTTGATGAAGCCACCAGTTCGTTAGATAACGAGAGTGAACGTGCCGTTCAGCTTGCGATGGAACAACTTGCGGATAACCGAACAACACTGGTGATTGCACATCGTTTATCAACTGTTCAGAATGCGGATCGAATTCTAATGCTATCGGAGGATGGCATATCAGAACAAGGAACACACAAGGAGCTACTTGCTCGAGATGGGATGTATGCACGGTTGTATAGTGGTCAACTTAGGCTCTGAACTCTGACCCAAAGTCAGCAGATTGCAACTAACTGTAGCTGACCAGTGGAGTGCTGGGCGTTGGGCGCGGGGGTAAGTTTATGGTTTAGACGGACGATGCGCTGCTCCTACTTTGCTCTAATCCGTGACTGCATATCCAAGGCAATAATCTGTTGGTGGTTCGCTAGATGTGAATTCTAAAGTGTCGAAAATTGGTAAAAAAGTGGTTGAGACATCATGCTTGGATTTTTCGATGGTAAGTTGTGAAATGAATGCTATAAGTATACGACTTCCCTACGCTTATACTATGCTCATAGTGAGGTGATTTAGATTTTATGGTGAAAATGTATTGAGTGGGGTGAGATTTTGTAGTATGAAATAATTTATACTAATGCCCCATACGAGGTTCGAACCCATCCCACGCTTTTCTCTAGTAGAAGCTGTTGAAAAGGTGCTTTCGAGGCTGTATGTGGGGGTAGAGGTACCGAATGTAGTCCGAAGGTAGCGGAGACAGCTAACACGATTGAAGTGCAATCGTAACTGGTAGGTGACCTGCAATAACCAGATGCGTCAATAGCAAAACCCTTTACTGATTCATCAACCTCGCAAACTTGATTAGATTGCGAGGTCTTTGCGTCTATGAAGGCACCTAACCTATCAGGAAATGTCCTGCTATAGTGGAGTGCAAAGATGTCTCTGGGTAACGTAAAACAGATCAGAGGAGAAGCAAGCGCGGACAATATAGTAAGGAATGATTTGCCCCAGACTCTGGGATGAACAGTAACTTACCACAGCCACCATTTTGGCTTTTTCCCGAAAGCTATCTATACTCACAAACATATTCATTTATTATTGGGGTATCACCCCTAACAAAGTTTGAGGTTGCTTTAGTCAGCCAACAAACTAGATTTGCTGATAGTCATTTACAGTCGAATGTTGATCGCTGCAATATAGATACTGCTTGTTATTGATTCTTGTGGAGCTATAGAGATGGTTTATAAGCTGTTGAATCTTTTTTCGCCACCATTAGTGCTTTATGACGAAGTACCCTCTGCTATTCCCTCGTTAAAACTCTATCGTGTCGATAGCAACGCCATACGACAACGCGACGTGCAAGGTATGTATCTCTTGCAGCGTTACGCCACTGGCGACCCCGACGCAATCACTAGCCAACAAAGACGTGTGGAACGGCTTAAACTAGAGATGTTTCCCACTTCAGTAGCTGAATTGGTGGACACTGCTGGTACCGTTGGGTGTTTAGTGGATGTGCCGCATATTAACCATATCCGCCCCTTGGTGACGTACCTTCAAGACGCCAGTCCGCGAATCAATGAGATGGTAGCCTTGTTGGAGAAGTTGGCAGGTTATCTCAAAAATTGGAATGATGTGCGGGATTTGAAGCGCGAGGCCTTCAATCTACGCGATTGGCTACGTCAATACACACCTTTCTCATCCGCAACCACAATTCATGACACAATCTCGATAGGAAATCGAGTTTATAGGAATCCAGTGGCATGGGTCATGAACGATGCGCTTTGGTCAACCAATCAATCACTGCTGATGCCGATGGGAATCATGCACGGACAATTGGATGTCAGCCACGTGTACATTGCCAAGAATGAACCCGTCCTCATGGATGTGCGGACACTTGATGAACAAGGCCCTATCCTTTTGGACTGGACAATGTTGGAACTATCAGTGCTTCAGCAGTTCATGTTGGAGCGTGCCTCATGGGAGGAGTGGGTTGGGCTATGCTCTCATATTTGTACTGCCATCACACCCAATCCCCACGATATTGCGGGTTTCATTGCATCTCATGCGCTACAAATAATTCTGCCCTTGCGTCAAAGCATTAAAGCCTATATGGACGCCATGCACTCTACACTGGGTGAACGGATTGAAACCGCCTATTGGATGTGTGGTACTATCGCTGCATTACGCGCATTTGCCGACCCACAAGCATCAGACCTGTATCGCAAGGCGGCATTGGTCTATGGAACATTGGCTTTTGCCCAAGTAGCAGAAGCATTCAACTTACCAACTACCGACAGCACCCAGATTGAGGTTCTCGCTCCTACGCAACCCCTTGCCCAAATCGCCATTGTTCACGGAATACGCCCAGTGCAACCATTTGAACACGGGTATGCCTTGGTAATTGGGGTGGGTGAGACCAAGAACCCCAAATATTCATTGCCTATCACGGCCAATGATGCCTTGGCGGTCAAGGAGTTTCTCACAAAACGCGCAGGTTATTTGTCTGAACAGGTCAAAGTGTTGACTGATGAACAGGCCGCCATTCCTACCATTCAAGCAGCGTTTGACTGGCTACGCGAGAAGGTCAGAGTTGATGCCAATGCCACCGCGATTGTGTACTATTCTGGACATGGGATGGCTACTACAACAGATGACTACTTCTTTATCCCACATGAGTATAATCCGCACGATTTTCTGAGTACCGCCCTTAATATGAGCATGTTCAACACATGGCTACAAGATGTGAGCGCTCAACGTATGGTCGTTTTCCTTGATTGTTGCCATGCAGGTGGGGCGGTCTTGACCAAAGATGTTTTCCAAGCCGACTTGATTCCTAAAGCAATCAACCCCCAGTTGTTAGCAGGCAGTGGGCGGGCGTTGATTGCCTCCTCTACCGAAACGCAGTCATCCTATATCCTCGGTGGACACCACAATAGCCTCTTTACTGAGGTGCTGATTGAGGCGATGAGCCATCCCGGTGAGGTCGAGGTGTTGGATGTGTTTAGATTGCTGCGCGAGGAAGTCAAGCGGCGGGCTTTAAGTGTTGGCAAAGAACAACAACCCCGTTTTAGCACGCCACAAATGGATAAAATAGTTCTACTGGTGAACGAGTAAGGGTGGGAGGATAAAGTCTGATGAGCGAGGTGTATCCGCGCTATGTCCAACAGTTATTCGAGGCTTATCAAGATGGCAAGATTACGCCCATGGAGCGTATGGCGGGCGGGCTTTCGGGCGCACAAGTTGTGCTGGTAGACATTCAAGGCTCGACCTCACGGCAATATGATGGCTTGGCCTTCGCTAAAATTGACACCAAAGACGCGATGGAGAAGGCGCTGAGGAATCAACAACGCGCAACTGACGAGTGTATCAAGTCGTATTTAGCAGGGATTATTGGCGGATTGATTGGGCCGGTTGTGCAGGATGAGGTGGAGTATGCGCTGTTGCTCTATCAACCCGCGCAGCACCGCACCCAAAGTGCCACCTCGTTGGCAAAGCTGATTGAGCATCAACTGATTAGCTCCTGTACCAAGCAGATTACTTATTCATTTGACCCTGTACTGAAGTGCTGGCATGATGCCCGCGATATACGCCAAGGCCGTGCGTCAATACCCATATATGAAGCACTACAGGCCATGATTAACGTCGGGGGTAAAAAACGCACCCGCGACATCAATAGCCGCGCCCGCGAGATGGGCTTGCCACCTAATGTGCAAGATAACGTCAGCTTTTGGCCCGGACACGATTTATCCGCCTCGTTTCCCAACCCAATTGCTTATGCTTTGAATGCCGCGTTGTGGCATGACAAGAAGCTCACCATCCCGCGGGGGCCGATGCACGGCGATTTTCATGCTGATAACCTGATGTGCAAGCTCGATGCACTCAACCAGCCCGCCGACACCCCACCTTGGTTGATTGACCTCCAGCAGTTTGATGAAAACGGCTTCCCGTTGTTCGATTTGGCTTATCTCGAATTGGATGTGATGTTGCGGACGTTGGGGGCCGAAACCGAGGCCGATTGGAATGATTGGGTACACTTGACGCAATTTCTGGCGCGAGGGGTGGTGCCACCGGGCCTGCCTCAAGGCATCAAGCCCGCCTCGGTGTGGCAACTCATTCAGCCTATCCGACAGTATCTCGCCCAGTTCTTACAACCATTTGATGAGAGCATTGCCGAGCAGTACGAAAATGCCTTCTGGTTGGCAGTCGTGGCGGCTGGAACCATCGCTACCCGCCGCAGCCACAACACCACCCCTCAACAGCGCAAGGTCACGCTCCTGTATGCGGCGAGTGCGCTACGCCACCTACTCCAACAGATTGGCTTGGAGCCGAGCCAAACGCTGCCTTATCAAGTGCAGTGGCAAGCGGGCAGCGCCCCCCTGCGTCCTGATGACATTGCTGCCTATCGGGAGGGGTTGTTACGGGAAATGCACGATGAATTGAAGACCACCATTGACCTGCGCGGGGAGCAACGCCCCGAACCCTACCACCCAACGCGGGCACTAGAGCCATCCCCCGATGAGTTGGAGGACTTATTCGGCAGTTTATTTGCCGCCACCATCCCCGCCATGAGCGAGAAAGCGCAGGAGGCAGGCGAGCGGGTGCCCAAGGTGCGGGAACGCCTCATGAAGTTGAAGCGGGTGGTGCTGTTGGGTGAGCCGGGCAGCGGCAAGACGACCCTGCTGCAACGCCTGACGCTGGACTATGCCGATGACAAGGCTACCAAGGCCGATGGGGAAGCCCCACCCTTGCCCGTCTTTGTGAAGCTTTCAGGCTTTGATGGGAAGACCAGCTTCAGCGAATATGCCGAGGGGCAGCTAGGGGCCTTGCAACCCTATCGTGCCGATTTGAAGCTGGTGTGGCTCTTTGACGCCCTGAACGAGATGCCGCGCACGGGGCCAGACAAGCGCAAGCTGATGCCCGAAGTGCTGGCCTTTATCCAAGGCTGCGAGCGCTTTGTGGTGTCGTGTCGGGTGCGTGACTACACCAACGAGTTGAGCAGCATCCCGCACCTTGATCGGCTGCAATTGCGTGACCTGACCCCGGCCCAAATCTATCGCATCATTACCCAACGCCTGCCCGAACAGGGCGAGCAGTTGTGGCAATTGATGCACGGGAGCGCCGACCTAATCGCGGCATGGGACTATTTTGTAGACCACGAAGACGACTTCTGGCAGCCGAGTTGCCCCATTCCCGATACGGTGAAGGTGCTTTATTTTCCCGAAGATGAACGCGCAGCAATTGCCCAACGCCTCCAGTCCAACGAGGCATGGCGCATTGACTACCCCCAAGCCTATGGACAGCACCGCAACGCCCGACAGCGTGTCCATCAGGATAAGCGGCGTCTGCTGTTGGCGTGTCGTAATCCCTTCACCTTGGGGCAATTGGTGATTGGCTTGTTCCGCTGGGCTATCGACAAGGGCTTGCCCCCCGAACAGGCCTTGCCCGGCAATCGGGCGGGTTTGTTCAACGGCTTTGTCACCAAGCTGCTGAATCATGAAGCGGAGTTGGCAGAAAAACGCCAGCAACCATGGCCCCCTGAACACAAAGCCCGTATCGAGACCGTCCTTTCCGCGATTGCTGCTGCTGTGCAACGCACCGAACAACGCACCGAAATTACCCGTGCGGCGGCCCTGCAAGCGGCCCAAGCTGTGGATAGCAGCCTAGATGCTGCCAGCGCTGAGGCCCTCTTGCGCGACGCCGAAGCTGCCAACCTCATCCAGTTGGGGACAACCCTTCAATTTAGCCACCAACTCTTTCAAGAATACTTCGCCACGGCTGAGTTGTTGGTCGCCCTAGAGGGTGGGCAATCGCCTGCGCCTTTCTTTACACCGGATTGGTGGGAGGCCGGGCCATGGCGTGAGACCATCGTGATTCTGGGCGAGTTGGTGCGCGACCCCATCCGCGTTTTGACATGGCTGGCTCCCGTCACCCCCGAACTGGCCCTGAGTGTGCTGTTACGCAATGGGGAGGGCAAGACGCTGGCTGATTTGACCGAAGCAGGTCGGCAGGCGCTGATTGAAGGCGCACGACACCACAGCGCCGAACCCCACCCATACGGACGGGCGGCGGCCTACCGCATCTTGGGGCTTGTGGGGGCCGACCAGCGACGCGGCATCGGGGTGGGGGCCGATGGCTTGCCAGAGATAGATTGGGTGGAGATACCCGACGACGGGAAATGGACGTATCAAGACCGCACCCATGAGCCACTCTCAACCTTCCACATGAGCCGCTACCCCATCACCTATGCTCAATTTCAGGTCTTTGTGGAGGCGGCTGACGGCTTCAGTGACCCGCGCTGGTGGCAGGGGTTGGCGGATGATGAAGACCGACGCCGTAACCAATCCCAAGTCGGCGAACAAGCCTTCAAGGTTGCCAACCACCCCCGCGAGCGCGTGAGTTGGTACGACGCGATGGCCTTCTGTCGATGGTGGAGTTGGCGCTTGACGGTCGTCCATCGGGGCGGGTCACAGACCGCGCCCCTACCACCCAACGGTGATTTACCAACTCTGGCAGGGGTTGACTGGATGAACCCGCTGACATGGCTGGTGCGCCTGCCCACCGAGTTTGAGTGGGAGAAGGCGGCCCGCGGGACGGATGGGCGTGTCTATCCGTGGGGCAATGAGTATATCAGCGGCTATGCCAACATTGACGAAACAGCACGTTTTGGTGGTACCAAAGTGGGGCCATTCACTCTCGGTCAAACGAGTGCAGTGGGCATGTACCCGCACCGCGCCCCTGACCAGTCGCCCTATGGGGTAGCGGACTTGAGCGGCAACGTCTGGGAATGGTGTCTGACCGAGTACCGTGAACCCAATAAAGACATAGATATTACTAATAGTTCGCCCCGTGTGGTGCGTGGCGGCTCGTGGCTCAGCGCCCGGGACGATGCGCGGGCCGCCGTCCGCCACTACCTCGTCCCGAGCTACCGCCTCACCTTCAGGGGGTTTCGGGTGGTGGCGTCTGCCCCTATACCCTCTGGTGCTCTGGTCTCTGGGGCGTGAGCGAAGCGAGCGCAAAAAATTTTTTTTGAAAAATGGGGTCTTGCGGTATACTGGTTTTTACGGGTGGGTACCCATTCGTCAGGCACCCTGAGACCAGACGCCCCGTGTGGTGCGTGGCGGCTCGTGGAACAACAACCAAGACAATGCGCGGGCCGCCGTCCGCAACAACAACAACCCGAACAACCGCAACAACAACAGGGGGTTTCGGGTGGTGGCGTCTGCCCATGTTCGTCTGCGCCTTCTCAGGCGGCCTGTTGCCTACGGGCGATGGGCAGTGCGAGCGGCCCCCCACCATAGGGTCACCGCTTCCAATAGGGCCAGCCGACTACGGTTTGCTGGATGCGGCGAAGGATGAAGAATAGCGCAGGTGTGTCTGGTCTGCACGGTGGCCTTGGGTTGCCGTCAGGCACATACATAAAACTGGGTACAGTCTGGATTCGCTCCCACTGTACCCGCCTAGCTACTCTCTCGAATCCACCCACCCAACAAGCGCCCAACCTCCTCGACCATGCGGCTGACATGCTCATATTGCCCGCTAGTGAGCCACTGCAAGTCGAAGGCCAAGCGCAGATAGAGCCGTAGCTTGTCCAAATGACCATCGGCCCGCCGCAGATACGTCAGCCGTTTGGAGCCTTGGGCGGCATTGGCCTCATATAGCAGTTCCTGAAAATCGAGCAAGGCATCCAGCAAGCGCCGTGTTATGGTGTTGCGATACAAACGCGGGAATTTTTCGGTGCGGGGTAGCACCCATGCCAACAAATCATACGTCCGACTCAAAATCACCATCTTTTGACTCCATCACTACATGGGATAATCTCTGGTTGGCCTTTCGACGGGCCGCCAAGGGCAAGCGCGGTCAACACCCCGCCAGCCACTTCGAGCATCGGGTTGCAGATCGGTTAGCGGCTTTGCAGCACGACCTCCACACCCAGACCTACCAACCCGGCCCCTATACCCATTTCTATATCAATGAACCCAAGCAGCGCAAAATCAGCGCGGCCCCCTTCCGTGACCGTGTGGTGCATCATGCCCTGTGCAACATCATCGAACCCTATTTCGACCAGCGCTTCATCCCCGATAGCTATGCCAACCGCATCGGCAAAGGCACCCACCGCGCCATTGACCGCCTACAAGCCTTTAGCCGCGCCTATGCCTATGTGCTGCGAGCCGATATTGTCAAGCACTTCCCCTCACTTGACCATGCCGTGCTACGTGATACCCTAGGCCAAGCGCTGGATGACCCACGCATCCTGTGGTTGATTGAGCGCATTCTCGCCAGTGGGGTGGGTGTCTTGGATGACGAGTACCGCATGGTCTATTTTGCGGGCGATGACCTGTTCGCGGTCAACCGTCCGCGAGGGCTACCCATCGGCAACCTGACCTCGCAGTTCTGGTCGAATGTGTATATGAACCCCTTGGATTGGTTCGTGGTGCGCGAGTTGGGCTGCTCCGCCTACCTGCGCTATGTGGACGATTTCGCCCTCTTTAGCAACAGCAAGCGCCAACTGAATCGTTGGAAGCAGCGCCTCACCGAGCGCCTTGCCCATCTGCGCCTGACCATCCATGAGACTGAGGCCCAAGTCATCCCCGTTGAGCATGGCATTCCATGGCTGGGCTTTGTGGTCTATCCCCACCACCGCTTGCTTAAGCGCCGCAATCTGGTGCATTTTCAGCAGCGCATTGCCGACCGTATCAGCGATTATGCCGAGGGGCGTATCAGCTTTGCTGAACTTGATGCCAGCGTCCAAGGTTGGATTAACCATGTGCGCTATGCGGATACGTGGGGCCTGCGCGAGCATGTATTGGGCAACCTCCGCATCCGCCCGCCTAAAAAATCCTAGGACCCCTCCCCCAAAAAATTTTTTTGGGGTTCGCTTCGCTCACCCCCCAGAGACCAGAGCACCAAGAATAGGGGCAGACGCCACCACCCGAAACCCCCTGCCGCTGCCGCGGTAGTTCGGGTCGTCGAAGTAGCGGACGGCGGCCCGCGCATCGTCTTGGTCGCTGAGCCACGAGCCGCCACGCACCACACGGGGCGAACTCTTAGTAATATCTATGTCTTTGCTGGGTTCATCGTACTCGGTCAGGCACCACTCCCAGACGTTGCCACTCAAGTCCGCTACCCCATAGGGCGACTGGTCAGGGGCGCGGTGCGGGTACATGCCCACTGCACTTGTTTGCCGCAGATAGTATGGCCCAACCCCACCCCCTGTTTCATTAATGTTGGCATAGCCGCTGATATAGTCCTCGCCCCATGGATAGACGCGCCCATCCGTCCCGCGGGCCGCCTTCTCCCACTCAAATTCGGTGGGCAGGCGCACCCGCCATGTCAGCGGGTTCATCCAGTCAACCCCTGCCAGAGTTGGTAAATCACCGTTGGGTGGTAGGGGCGCGGTCTGTGACCCGCCCCGATGGACGACCGTCAAGCGCCAACTCCACCACCGACAGAAGGCCATCGCATCGTACCAACTCACGCCCTCTCGTGGATGGTTGGCAACCTTGAAGGCTTGTTCGCCGACTGAGGTTTCTCGTTTAGCCAACCCCTGCCACCAGCGCGGGTCACTGAAGCCGTCAGCCGCCTCCACAAAAACCTGATATTGAGCATAGGTGATGGGGTAGCGGCTCATGTGGAAGGTCTCCAGATGGAGCGTGCGTTGGGGTGTCTCATCGCTATAGGCTTGTGGGTCTTTGGCCTTATCGCTGCCATAGGTGAACTTGCCTGCGGGTATCTCCACCCAATCTATCTCTGGCAAGCCATCGGCCCCCACCCCGATGCCGCGCCGCTGGTCGGCCCCAATGCGTCCTAACACACGATAGGCCGCTGCCCGCCCGTGTGGATGGGGTTCGTTTTGCTTGGCGCGGGCTGCTGCTGCTAGGATGTCCAGCAACCCAAGGTCAAGGGTGGGCGGTTCGCCATCGACTTCGATGACACAATCGAGGGCCAATTCGGGCTGGGCTGTGGCGATCCATTGGACGACCTCGACCAAGCCTTGACGGTCGCCTGCCGCCCGCACCCCCGCCAAAATTAGCGCGGTTTGCTCGGCCCCCACCCGTTCCCACCAACGGTCAGCCGCCCAATACTTGGTGGCTGGAACCGCATTGTCCATGTCTTCGCCCATCTTGCGGCTGGCGAAATACTCTTGGAGCAGTTGGTGGCTGAAGCGCACCCGATCGCTGAGGTCTTGTAGAATGCTGCACTGCACAGCTAGGGGCCACAACGCATCGCCCAAGAACGGCATGGCCTCGGTTTTGGGCAAGCTGGTCACGTTACGCTTCAGTTGCATGGCCTCGGCAAGGTTGCTAAGGGCTGCGATAAGGCGCTGGTCGGTTTGGGGCGGCCAAGGCTCTTGGCGCTTCTGCGCGTTTTCAATCTCGCGGGTAATCAAGGCATCCACAAAATCGTTAAACAACGCGCCGCGATTGTTGGGGATGCGCCCGGTCTCCACATATAGGCCAATCACCAAGGTACTGAGCATATAGGGGTTGCGACACAGCAGCATCAAGCCCTTCTTGTCGCCAAGCATCGCCCGCCGCATCTCGTCGCGCTTGTCCAAATCTCGCCACCAATTGCCACCGTATCTATCCTTGTCGCGTAACAGGGGTTCGGGCGGGTCTTCGTTGCGCCAAAAAGCCGCTGCTGCATCGTTGTCAGCCATTTCAGTCCATGCTGCCAACAACAGGTCGTTTCCGAGCAACTCATGTTCCCATAAGTCGTGGGCGGTTGCGGGTGCTAACCCGTGCCATTCGCCATCGGTAGCATCACGATAGAGGTATTGGTCGATGATGGCTTTCATCTGGGGTGGGGTCAGGGGCTTAATGTCCACCACTTCGAGGCGGCCTGCGCCGTCTAGGTCGTTGTTGTTAAAGTCTTTTTCACGGCAGGAGACCATCACATGGGGGTAGGCGGGCAGGGCTTGCTGCAATGAGGTGAGGGTGCGGGGGTCTTGGCGCGGCATCTCGTTGAGCGCGTCGCACAGCACCAGCAGGCGGCTGCGGTCAATGATAGCAGCCAAGTTGGGCGTTGCGAGGCACTGCTGCACATAGGCATGGAAGTCCTCGATGCTGCTCCCCCGATAGTTGCTTAATGGCACCACCACGGGAATCAAGCCGTTGGGGTTGGTCTCTAGACTGTGGGCATAATCCAAGGCCAAACGATTGAGGGTGGTGGTCTTGCCGCTGCCCGGCTCTCCCAACAGCACAATCCGTCCTGCTTGGCGCAAGGCATCGCGCACATTGGCAATCGGCTTGCTGCTGGCGGCCCCTTCGCTGGGGTTATCTTTCATTTCCAACCCTGCTGTGACCTTGATGCGGTGGGCGTGTGGGCGTGGGATATGGTCAAAGCGTCTCGAGGTGGGCGTTTCCGGATTGAGGATAGTGGGGCTTTGTTCACCACTCATGTCTACATAAAAATCGCCATACTCTTGCAGGGCTGCGGCTAAATCACGTCCATAATCGGTGATGAGGGGGTGTAGTTTAACGGTAGGGGCTGATGTGCTGGCGGTAGCGTTTAATGAACATGGGGCAGGGTCGGTCTGAATAGGGAGGTCAATCTGACAGGCAGTCAAGGCCCGCTCAAGGCAGACTGCCGCATAGAGATAGGCCTGCATTTGTTCGGGGTGATTGGCGAAGCTGCTGCGTTGTGCGAATACCAAGCCCACTGCGGCGGCGGCGAGCCACCATTGCTGGGCAAATTCGGTCTTGAGATCAGGGGTGGTACAGGCATTAAGGTAGGTCTGTGCGACCTCGCGCACAGGCTGAACGAAGTGCCATGCCCGATCAGCCAGCACCTTGGGCGGCTCTTTTTCGAGCAGCACGGTCGCTGGCACGGGCCTATCATGGCTGACAGGTGGGGCGAGGTGTTCCAACAATTGCCGCCATTCATCCCAATCTGCACCGCGCATCACATGCAAAATGGTGTCGAGTTCCAAATAGGCCAAGTCATAGAAAATCGCTTTGTCGCGCTGGTGGCGTGCAAAGTCGATGAGTTGCAAGGAGCCAACGCTATCGGTACGACAGATGATATTGCCGCCATGTAAATCGCCATGAATGTTGCCCGTTGGGCCATGTAGCGTTGCCGACCGCCACAAGTCAGTGTTTAGCGCATAGGCTCGCGGGTTGGGTAGCTCCCATCCCAACTCTCGAAAGCGCATCAGGGGCTTGTCGATAGTGGGGCAGACATCTAAGCGCTGAATATCGCTTAGGCGCATACCCGAATCGCTACCGCAGTTGAGCAGGTGTAGGAACCATTCCCGTGCTGTCATGGGTATGCGCTCTTTGTAGCAGGTGTCCGGCGGATTCCAACCCGTGAGTGCGCTGCTCAATGTCTGAACAATGCTTTGCACATCGCTGTTGCTTACCTCGCCATTTTTCACCAATTGTGCGAAAGAATTGGCGGATTTGGTCGTCTTGCCCGCTGGTGCGTAGAACAAGGCGGCTTGAGGCGGTCTCCCATTGGGTGGCTCGTGCAAGTCCTCGATAATTTCGGGTACGAATGGCTCCATAGCACCCCGACGAACGGATTCATGTTTGCCTAGCTCAGTCTTGATTATGTCAGCCGTATCCACCTTGAGATAGGCATAGCCCTCAAGTCCACGTTCTCGATCTTGGGTACGGGCAAAGTAAAGCTGCACTAAATAAACACCCGCACCGGATTTGCCCTCATGAATCGCACGCTGCATATGAATCTGGTTTAGCCGCGTGGAGAGCTTGAGTATGGCGGCTAACCGTTCTGGGTCGTCAATACTCGTCCGCACATCTGGCGGAATCTTCACCTTATCTTCGGGCATAAATCGTTTGTCCTCTCAAGAAATCACAATACTACGCCGTGATGCCCATTCCGGCTCACTTGGCTTCATCGAGATAAGTCCAAATAACTTCGACTCTATGTCGGCCCGCGCCTGCACCTTTAGCCGAATACCTGTGCAAGTTTGCGGTGCTTCAATCACCATCCAAAAATGACGCAACCCGATCAACGACTTGCTTTTGGGGCGGAGTGTCCAATAAGGGCGTTGTTCATGTTCACCCGGAAATCCAGTACACGAAGGTTCGACAATGCCTTGCTCCCATGCTACCCCAGCTTCCGGCCCGGCTACCTCTATGGTGGGCGCAACGGTAATCTTAGGCGCAAATTTGAGCGACACTTGCATTGGCTTGTTGCCATCTGTCAGGTTTTGGGGATAGAGGTCGTAAATGACGGGTGCTGGCTGGGTGTCATGTTCGGGCCAAATTGCTGCTTCACACCGTGCAAAGACGAAACGCGGGTTATAGACTTCGGCTTCTGGTGGAAAATCAAATTGGAAGCCTAAGCGCACCAGATAATAATCAGCGGCAGTACCAGCGGTCAAGAACTGGTGCCCGTCGGGGGAAAGTTTGCGCCAGCGCGGTCGATCAACACGCACAATTCCCCGGACAAGCCGCTGGGTATCGGTAATTGTTTTTGCAATAGGGGTAGATGCTAGTGACTTTTCAATGTTGGCAAGGGTGGCGTCATCAACAACCAGTTTTTCTTCAAACCACGACTCAGTATGTTCACCCATTTTCTAATTCTCTTATTGGTCAGCCCATGTCCATTCAGTGTTGCTATGAGAATTATACTCAGTAGATCATAATTTGAGGATTTTCAATCTACCCCCCAGCTTTTTTGAGTAACAATGACTTAGACCATAAACAACTCATACAGGTCAAGCTAAAGCGACCTATTTGCTGAATGCCGAGGCCCCTGATGCCAAAGCCGATTTCACTTAGATGACGCGCCTGCGCTCCTTGGCGTTGGAGGTGACGTTGAACGAGTTAACTCACGCCGTCATTCAAGAGTAGGTAATGGCAAATATTGTATTGCGCTTGTCCAACCATTTGACCATCGAGACACAAACTTGGTGAACATGCAGACGGCGATGTTGAACTGCATTGCCGTCTTTGTGAATCAGTAGGATAGGTGGAGTTAAGGCGCACTCTCCGCCACCTTGAGCCAGTATGGTGGTCAATCGACACCCGAAAGATTTGCGAAAACAGCACATCTCATCAATACTAAAAAATTGGGATGGAGCGCCTCCTCGCACTAGGTCGTAACGGGTCTAGCATTATCAAGTAGCAGAAAGGAGCCGCATGACCGTGTGTGTGCCACTTTTTGATATTAACCATTGGTTGCCAATGGGGTTGACCATCCTTAATGTAGGTCTGGTCAGCTTTGTTTGGGCGATTAATAAGGGAAAGAATACCAAAAAGCCGCGACGCCCTCGCCAAGAAGGCTAAGTTTTGTGAATTGATCCTTTTGCAGCCAATAGATGGCTTGCTGCTGAGGATGCGACTCCAATCCCTTTCATATTCTCTCACGCTTTATAAACATTGAAATAGTAGTAAATCATGGTCTGAATCAGTCGGAGATTGAGGCCTTGTTGCGCGGTAGCAGACGCTTGTCTTATTGTCTGATGTAAATAGCTGGAAAGTAGCACAGAACAATTTCAACATTGGCATTTTTGAACCGCACCACGCGCTCATTATGATTTCAGTACCCTCAACGGGTCAATCGAGCCTTCAACCCAAAACGGAATTGACCAAAGCATAGCCTATGTGTTATTTCAGTACCCTCAACGGGTCAATCGAGCCTTCAACATGGATAGTCGGGACTGATGACCAAGTATTTCAATATTTCAGTACCCTCAACGGGTCAATCGAGCCTTCAACCTACAAGCGCAAACGGGCATGACCGCTGAGGAAATATTTCAGTACCCTCAACGGGTCAATCGAGCCTTCAACGCAAGAGGCTAACTTGCAAGGGGCTTATTTGACAAATTTCAGTACCCTCAACGGGTCAATCGAGCCTTCAACAAGCGCCACGCCTCTAATATCTGCTCAAAGTTCATATTTCAGTACCCTCAACGGGTCAATCGAGCCTTCAACTTAACCCCGCAGCGCCTCAACCAAGGCTTTGTATTATTTCAGTACCCTCAACGGGTCAATCGAGCCTTCAACCGGGTGATAATGGCAACGAGCCGCAACCATCCGAGATTTCAGTACCCTCAACGGGTCAATCGAGCCTTCAACTTTATGCCTACGCGGGAAGCGACACGGGCCGCGCTATTTCAGTACCCTCAACGGGTCAATCGAGCCTTCAACCGTCAGCGTCGCGTACAATGGCCCGCATGTAATTATTTCAGTACCCTCAACGGGTCAATCGAGCCTTCAACGCATATTTGCTCAGGACTTGCTGCCCTACCTGCGAATTTCAGTACCCTCAACGGGTCAATCGAGCCTTCAACCGTCAACAACTGAATATAGAACATGATTATTGCTTTATTTCAGTACCCTCAACGGGTCAATCGAGCCTTCAACGTGGTGGGCGGGGGTGGTTGTTCATGCTTGCCTTTATTTCAGTACCCTCAACGGGTCAATCGAGCCTTCAACCCATTTTGGTCAGATAATCCTTTCAACGATGTCATATTTCAGTACCCTCAACGGGTCAATCGAGCCTTCAACGGCGGGCGTGCGGTAAGATGGGGGTCACTGAACACATTTCAGTACCCTCAACGGGTCAATCGAGCCTTCAACATGCTATTGGCCCCCGGCATCAACCGCAAAAACGCATTTCAGTACCCTCAACGGGTCAATCGAGCCTTCAACGATGAACGGCCCGATGAGGGTCTGCCCATGACGTATTTCAGTACCCTCAACGGGTCAATCGAGCCTTCAACAGACGGCCTCATCAGCCGCCTCTCTTTCCGCGTAATATTTCAGTACCCTCAACGGGTCAATCGAGCCTTCAACGCGCTGGTAGATGAACAACGGTACCCGAATCTGCTATTTCAGTACCCTCAACGGGTCAATCGAGCCTTCAACCTGGCGTAGCTAGTGTAGTATCGACTTGGGGAGGGGATTTCAGTACCCTCAACGGGTCAATCGAGCCTTCAACGGCACGCCTTGGACGGGGAGTGGCAATGGCGTTGCATTTCAGTACCCTCAACGGGTCAATCGAGCCTTCAACAGTTGACCAGCATGAGCGAGACAGGTGTCAATTATAATTTCAGTACCCTCAACGGGTCAATCGAGCCTTCAACAGCTGGCGAAGACCAGCAACCAAGTGCAGATTGTTATTTCAGTACCCTCAACGGGTCAATCGAGCCTTCAACATCCTCAGTGCTGATAGCGCTGTCGGCGGGGTTCTATTTCAGTACCCTCAACGGGTCAATCAAGCCTTCAACTAAACGCATTTCCCGACTCATACCACAATGTCAATATTTCAGTACCCTCAACGGGTCAATCAAGCCTTCAACCCCACTTTTGATTATCTCCCCCCGCCCTAGCGCGTGATTTCAGTACCCTCAACGGGTCAATCAAGCCTTCAACCCCCGCCGTTGCTGTTTGGTGAATCCCTCTGCAAAATTTCAGTACCCTCAACGGGTCAATCAAGCCTTCAACCCGACTATGCCCTGTTCCCGGTCATCTGTGAACAGTATTTCAGTACCCTCAACGGGTCAATCAAGCCTTCAACCCCGCCCAGAACCCCGCCTCATAGCCGGGTGTATTATTTCAGTACCCTCAACGGGTCAATCAAGCCTTCAACAACGACGGAACGGTCAATGACCCTCGCATTTGCGAATTTCAGTACCCTCAACGGGTCAATCAAGCCTTCAACGATTTCTTCAGCACGCGCCTAACCATTGCGACGGCATTTCAGTACCCTCAACGGGTCAATCAAGCCTTCAACTGTCAGCAATAACGACAACGACTTAACTGAAGTATTTCAGTACCCTCAACGGGTCAATCAAGCCTTCAACTGAATTATGACAGGCTCATAGCCTATGGTCATGTCTATTTCAGTACCCTCAACGGGTCAATCAAGCCTTCAACAATCTGGATACTGTGTACTACCCTACGGCAGTGCAATTTCAGTACCCTCAACGGGTCAATCAAGCCTTCAACGCGCTGCTGCAGTGGCGTTACTATCGAAGGTATAGATTTCAGTACCCTCAACGGGTCAATCAAGCCTTCAACATAATCGAGCGCTTACCATCTTTTAGCACCCAAAAATTTCAGTACCCTCAACGGGTCAATCAAGCCTTCAACATTATTGAGGCGGCTAATAAAGAGCAAGAACTAACATTTCAGTACCCTCAACGGGTCAATCAAGCCTTCAACCCTCGGCAACATCATCTAGGAGCATGGCAAACGTAATTTCAGTACCCTCAACGGGTCAATCAAGCCTTCAACTTGCGTCGGTTGGTGGTGCTGGTTGTTGACCTGTTATTTCAGTACCCTCAACGGGTCAATCAAGCCTTCAACCGAGGCCCGCCTTGCGTGGGCTACACTGTTTCAAGAATTTCAGTACCCTCAACGGGTCAATCAAGCCTTCAACTTATAACCGCATGTACTACTACCGTTTCCATCAGTGATTTCAGTACCCTCAACGGGTCAATCAAGCCTTCAACCAAGCGTCGGCTTGAACGGTTGCTAGGCGCTGTTGAATTTCAGTACCCTCAACGGGTCAATCAAGCCTTCAACCTAGCATTTTGTAATCTACTAAGGCGATAACCGGACATTTCAGTACCCTCAACGGGTCAATCAAGCCTTCAACCACTGCTACCAGTTGCGACCCTAGATGCGTTCCATCAATTTCAGTACCCTCAACGGGTCAATCAAGCCTTCAACATCGCCACGCCCACTTGCCATATTGCAGCATGGCGATTTCAGTACCCTCAACGGGTCAATCAAGCCTTCAACCCATCTCCCCCCGTCTTATCCCCCTCTCCACGTGTATTTCAGTACCCTCAACGGGTCAATCAAGCCTTCAACCGTGACGGCATGAGCGCGGCGGGGAGCGATTTGCAATTTCAGTACCCTCAACGGGTCAATCAAGCCTTCAACATGTTTAACGCTGTGCTACTCTCAAGACAACGCGAATTTCAGTACCCTCAACGGGTCAATCAAGCCTTCAACCCGCGTGAAGCCCGTCTTATGAAACTCCCCCTCATATTTCAGTACCCTCAACGGGTCAATCAAGCCTTCAACTAACACCTTGCCCTCTCGCATATTCCCCACCCAATATTTCAGTACCCTCAACGGGTCAATCAAGCCTTCAACCATTCAACCTCACACGTTGGTTTGGGTGTAGCGGTATTTCAGTACCCTCAACGGGTCAATCAAGCCTTCAACACAGCCGCAAGGTCATTTAGCGTTGGCAAGCGTTATTTCAGTACCCTCAACGGGTCAATCAAGCCTTCAACTGCCAATAGCGCCATGAAACCTATTGTCATGGTGCAATTTCAGTACCCTCAACGGGTCAATCAAGCCTTCAACCGATTGCTTTTTCTGTAATTAAGATTAACCCATTAATTTCAGTACCCTCAACGGGTCAATCAAGCCTTCAACTGTTAAGCCTCCTGCTCTGCGAACAGTTGACCGAATTTCAGTACCCTCAACGGGTCAATCAAGCCTTCAACGCCGAGTTCATCACCAAACCCGCGTGATAAATTGCATTTCAGTACCCTCAACGGGTCAATCAAGCCTTCAACTTGCCGGGCGCGTTTGTAGGTATTTTCCAAGCGGGATTTCAGTACCCTCAACGGGTCAATCAAGCCTTCAACAGTCTGTGGTGTTTACGGCCTCGCCTCCCCTATCATTTCAGTACCCTCAACGGGTCAATCAAGCCTTCAACCTTGAGCAAAGGCCGCAAAGGAGGCGGCGAGTTATATTTCAGTACCCTCAACGGGTCAATCAAGCCTTCAACCGGCAACGCCTGTATAAATGACCCGCTAGGCCGATATTTCAGTACCCTCAACGGGTCAATCAAGCCTTCAACGTCACGATATTGATAAGGTCATCAAGCGAGGGCGACGTATTTCAGTACCCTCAACGGGTCAATCAAGCCTTCAACTGTAACGCTTGCAAGAATCGCAGTTCTCTTTGGCTATTTCAGTACCCTCAACGGGTCAATCAAGCCTTCAACTAAACGCCATTCGCTAGGAATATAAAATTCATCAATTTCAGTACCCTCAACGGGTCAATCAAGCCTTCAACTTAAACCTCACCGTCGCCCAATGGGACATCCTGTTATTTCAGTACCCTCAACGGGTCAATCAAGCCTTCAACAAATCGACCTTGAGGCCACCTTTAATGCCCTTGCATATTTCAGTACCCTCAACGGGTCAATCAAGCCTTCAACCATACGGGCCGCTGGTAATCCACACAGGCTGACAAATTTCAGTACCCTCAACGGGTCAATCAAGCCTTCAACAGATAATGAGACGGAACCCGCCAACCGATTCATGAATTTCAGTACCCTCAACGGGTCAATCAAGCCTTCAACGGCGAAACCACCAATGCCCTTGTCGGCGTTGACAAATTTCAGTACCCTCAACGGGTCAATCAAGCCTTCAACTCAATGTAAAGTTAAGTGAGGTTCGATTGAGTATATTTCAGTACCCTCAACGGGTCAATCAAGCCTTCAACCACCCCTCTCCACGTGTGGGGATGGGCTAGGGGTGATTTCAGTACCCTCAACGGGTCAATCAAGCCTTCAACAAAGCAGCACCCGCAACCAGCGAACCACGCGAGGCAATTTCAGTACCCTCAACGGGTCAATCAAGCCTTCAACCTTGGGTGGTCGGATACGTGTACACACAATTCGCTATTTCAGTACCCTCAACGGGTCAATCAAGCCTTCAACGTTATCGTTGCGGTAGCCTATATTGTTGGCGCAAAATTTCAGTACCCTCAACGGGTCAATCAAGCCTTCAACCCCCATCAGAGCGACGGGGGTCTTTTTTTTGTTGCGATTTCAGTACCCTCAACGGGTCAATCAAGCCTTCAACGGCTATTCAACCTTTCTACAAGGTGGTTATACGCGATTTCAGTACCCTCAACGGGTCAATCAAGCCTTCAACCTTGAATTGGTGCGGCGTAAGTCGGGCCATAATAAATTTCAGTACCCTCAACGGGTCAATCAAGCCTTCAACCTGCTCAGTACACCCAGCAGGATGTGGACGCCATTATTTCAGTACCCTCAACGGGTCAATCAAGCCTTCAACGGTGTCGTCCCGCCCGATTATTTGCCAGTCCTCACATTTCAGTACCCTCAACGGGTCAATCAAGCCTTCAACTGATTAAAAACCGTTTTTGCCAAAAGGCTTCACCGATTTCAGTACCCTCAACGGGTCAATCAAGCCTTCAACGTATACGTGGTTGGATAATGTGAATGTTGAATATCTTATTTCAGTACCCTCAACGGGTCAATCAAGCCTTCAACGCGCGTCGTCTTCGTGCGCCCTTCATTTTTTCGGCATTTCAGTACCCTCAACGGGTCAATCAAGCCTTCAACCAATTGACTGTATGACAACAACGCGCGGAACGATGATTTCAGTACCCTCAACGGGTCAATCAAGCCTTCAACTACTACTACTAGCTGTCCTAATGCTCCTCAATGGCATTTCAGTACCCTCAACGGGTCAATCAAGCCTTCAACCCATACGGAGCCAACCATCCTCTGCTTTTTCTTTTATTTCAGTACCCTCAACGGGTCAATCAAGCCTTCAACCGCTGTACGTGGTCAATGTCGGCTAACTGGTTGAATATTTCAGTACCCTCAACGGGTCAATCAAGCCTTCAACCCCAGATAAATTCTACAAGCAAAAGGTCATTTATGCCAAATTTTGCCAGCAAATCGAAAATAGAGACATTCTGGAGCGTCAATATTTCCTCACTTGGATAAAAATAAGGGGAACAAAGTCCCCTTGTTCTCAACTCGGTTACTGCGCCAAAAGTGGCTGGAGTTGAGTCACACATCATTGCAGAATCGACGAAACTCACAGTCAAAGCAGCGCTGTTGCCATTCGGTGAGAGGGGGCATCGTTTCTCGTTCAGCAATACGCTGCATCGTGGCTACGGCATTTTGTACTTCTTGGCGTAACTTGGGTGTAATCGAAATCTGCTCTGTACGGCGCAGGGGGATGAGATAAATCATCGCCTTCTTGACGGGCTGTTGGATTTGCTCCTCCAATAACATCGCGTAAGCGGCAACTTGAAGTTTGAAGTGAGTACCAACTTTCTTGGCAAGTTTGTAATCGATGGGGAACCATCCCATAGGTGTTTGGATAACTTCATCAATTTGCCCGCTTAATCCCAGTGTGTTGGATTGAACTGGCACATCAAACCACCGCTCCAAAATAGATTCGTCGCCGGGGGTACGGCGAACCGCCCGTTTCGGCTCGACTTGGTGAACTTGAATGCCCATTTCCATTTTGAAAGTAGTGGGACGAATAGCTGGCAAACAGGCGTGATAATAAAAGATACGCGGGCAATACTGGTATTGCTTTAGGTCGGTGACGGTGAACAAATCATCAGCATTATCAAGCATAGCTAATCTCCAGACGATTGTCCCAATCCTTGGTGTTGATTCGCACTAATTGAACTTTGGCAATCCCTTCTGTTAGCAAAGAACGGATTCGTAGCATCAATTCCTCTTGATGGTTTCGACTCAGTTGACCAGCAAATGCACTGTACTGAATGCGGTCAAGACCATAATCAAGACAGGCAGTGGCAACTTTTGTCCGAATACGATCACACTCGATGTCATAGATGAGAATAACGTGAAACATCACCATATCGCCTTGAAAGGTATATAGGCTGGGCATTCGCCGCGAAGAAAACTGGCAAGATGACGGGCCTGATTTTGGATAACGAATCGCAAGGGGTAGCGTTTGCCATCATAGCGAACCGTAGCTTCAAGGTGTTCCAAGACTTTATCGGCAAAGCCACGTCGTGTCTCTTGGGTAAGCAACCCTTTGTCATCTTGATGAACCGTGAAATGACGATTGGCGAGACCAAACACCAGACGGTCAATCGCCACTTGACGAAACTCTTCAATCAAATCCAGCACCAAACTAGGCTTACCCGGTCGATCGGCATGGAGAAATCCTGCATAGGGGTCAAGGCCAGCCAGCAAAATAGCTTGCTCAATCTTGCCATACAGGATGCCGTAGCCATAGTTGAGCAAACTGTTAAGTGAATCCTTAGCACCGCGTCCCACTCGACCGGGCCATTGATATTCTTCAGGTAATACCAAGCCAGCAGCTTCCCAGTAGCGCTTGGCAGCCAGACCCTCGGCCCCCATAACGGCACTGCGTAGATCATCTAGGTTTTCATCCACTATGTTGTCCAATAGCGCGATGCAATCCATAACCTCACTTGCTCGTAGACTCAATTCCTGATGTAATTCAGGAGCCGTTGTCTCACGCGTCTTAGCGAGGTATTTGAGATTGGTGGCCTGATTACGAATCTTGCCTTCAGCAATGGCGAGCGTGAAGCCTATCCCACGCGCATCATAGTAAGCCAGCAGTTGTTCCCGACGGGTGGCAATGGTGCCGATGAGACCTGTGTTGTATAACGCAGCATACGGAGTGCCTGTTCCATCCACAAAATGGACAGGTATCCCATGTTCACTGCAAGCAGCTAGGGCATCAGCCGAGATACTTACCCCTGAACTGGTGACCAGTATAGATTGCAAGTGCAATAGGGGGGCTTCAGCTAGTGTCTCCCCCTGTTGTGTGATACGTAAACGCTGGCTGTACTTCCCGATATGAGTACCGAAGGTATCTGCGACAAGATTGTGGACGATCATATTTCCCATCCCTTAGATAAACAATGACCTCTACTTTTTATGGTAAAGGTCAGTTGGAAATTATTCTTCCAAAATGGCGTGGCACGGGAAAAAAGGATGGGTTATTGTTCCAAGATGGCTAATTCATACCAGCCGTTGCCCTTAGCCGCATTTTTGCCAACATGGAGACTCTGCCCCCACAATAACCAAGGATAGAAGGTAGCAAGTTCATCTCCTGCAAATGTAACATCGCCAACAAAGCCCGATAGGGTATTCACACTCATGGAGCGACGTGACCCTGTGTGGAGTGTTAACCAACGGGTGTGATCTTGGGCAACATGAGTAAGTTCGGCTTGTTGAGTCAACTGTAGGTGCTGTTCACGCCACACCTCGCTATCTATCGGGGTTGCTGTATAGGTTTCTTGAAGCGATTGGCAACGCTCTATAAGACGGGCGATGAGCGTGCTGAAAATCGGGTGCGGAATGGATTTCCCCTCAAAGGTGATTTGGGTTGGTGTCAAAAAACGTATGGTAACCCGTTGAGCAGGCAATTGTCTAGCAACCTGTTCAATCTGCTGGTTCGTCACGGGAATACTCGGATTCTGAGTGACTTTACCGTGATCGAAGAGTGCTTGTTGCGTTTTCAGCAAAGGGTGGACACTCCTCACATCTGCAATCGTGAAGGTACCTCGTCCATAGCCAACACCTTGTTGACCTACCTGATACACGGCGTGTACCAGATAGGGGAACAAGTCAGCAACATCACCGAATAGACTAATGCCAATGGAGAATGTTTGACCTGCGTCTACCCATAGACCATCACGATGGATGGCTTGTAGGGGAGGTTGAATGGCAAAGGGGCGGGCTGGATTGCGCCCGCGCCCTTGGTCTGTCTCACGTGCGACAAGGCGACACATGGGACAGTGCTGTTGATGGCTACTATCATGCTTAATACGAGGGTCAGTGCAGGCAAAGGACTGGAGGGCTTGCCACAAAGCCCCCCGCAGTTGACTACCTGCCTGTGCCCCTAGTCGCACAATACTTTGTGCTTGCAATGTGAACCGCAAATGATGAACCTGTAAATCAGCTAAGAGAGTCATCGGTGATTACCTGATAATAACTGTAGCCACGACTGCTGCTCACCAGTTGATAGGGTAGAGCAACATGATGCAGTATCCGCTGTTTGCCCAACTGTATATTTTTCTTGTCGCTGTAGATATCGATGTATTCAAACGCGACCTCTTCCCCCACATCATCAAGTTGGGTGAGAATGGCGCGAATGTCGAAAGAAGGTTGAGTAGTGACCGGAATGTATGCTTGTGGCAGCGTGTCATGCCAGTCAGGGGGGCGTACAGCTTGTATAAAGCTGCCGCGCTTGCCAAGGTAGTTGATATTCCAGAGCAGCAGAGCAAGTTTTTCGGCTTGTTCCATTGTTTCAACTTGGAACGCAATCCCAAATGCTCCCACTAACTGGGCGTACTCCCGATAAGTAATGGTGCGTCCAAAGTAACCTGCATCCATGCTGCCGGGTTCGGCAGGGTTGCGACGGGGCTTGAGTACCTTAATAAAGGTGTTGTTAACGACAACCGCCGGGGCGGGTTTCAAAGCGATAGTGACTTGTCGCAACCACTTCCACTCGATCTGAGCAACAGCGGCTCCTTCTAGCCGACAGAGTGCATCAACCAGAGCCATCTTAATGGCAAAGGGTGTCGGTACCAGTAGCGTTTTGCCACCGGAGGCCGTCGCGCTGGCTGGCTTTAGGCTAAAGAGCGTTGTTGCTTCGTACTCAGCAAAAACCCACATGCTGTACCCCCTTATCGGTGTTGAATTTGGTAAGGGGTGGTTTGCTCAATCAGGCTACCCATCACATCTGTGAATTCACCCACCGAGTTAAATTCGCTGAGATAGACGGTTTCTGGGCGGAAGCGCTCAAGGGCAGCTTGGGTCATACGAATATCTTCACGGTAGCTCCCTTTGAGTGGGCTGACGGTTGGCGCTGGAATAGGGCCAAAACTGGTACTGACCACCCCTGCGAGATTAACCATATGAGGAGCTTGTGATGAACGCATCGCACCATTGGGTTGGATGAAGGTGTAGGCAATACTTTCGAGAAGTGCCTTCGCCCGTCGCAGACGTTCTTCGGAGCTAATGGCATAAGTTTGGGTGATGTCATTGTAGCCAATCCGAGCAAACTCAACATGGCACACAATGGCATATTCGCCCGATGAGGCTGGTCGATGGAAGATAGATTGGCCTAGGTTTGCTCCAGTGTCTGCTTCAGCCTCGCGTGACTCTTCAGATTTGCTACGACCAGATGGCGGAGCATATTTGACATGGAAGTAGCTGTCTGTTTCTACACGCTGAGGTATACCAACCGCCCAACCGAACTCGACAATACTCTTACGTGGAAGACTACGCTTAGGGCTTTTGCCTCCTCCTCTTTCACCATCTTCGTCAGAGTCTTGACTATTGTCAGCAGTGCCTGCTGAGGTCACTAAAATGCCTTCAATATCATCTATGATGCACTGACGTAACAGGTAGTCTAGCACGTCAGCATCTGAATGCTTTTGATGCTTCTTTGATTTACCTTTTTTATCCTTTTCCGTCGTGGTCTCTCCCAAAAGATGCTGAAAATCGGCATCAGCATTGATGCGGTTGGCATTGAACTCACGGCACCCTTGGCATAACGGTAGATGGGGGTCTTCACGGGCAATGCGGAACAAATGTTCGGCTTGGATATGTTTGAACATATCACCACTCACGGCATTGACGTTGTGCAAATCGCCATTTTCATCGGCGATATTGACCATGCGGGTCTGAATCTGGTTGCCTTCACCGCCTTCATTATTGAGGCTGTGCATATCGAGAATGGCACGAGCACTGATTGATAAACTATAGAGTTGGATAGACATGGGTATAGGCTCCTCTTTGGATTTAGTGATTATTCAAGTGTTTCTTCGAGTGTTTCTTCAGGTAAATTATCTTGCTGTTCGCGTGGTGTTCGGGCGTAGCCATAGGCAATCAGCAATTTGGCAACGGTTTCGGCTCCGAACTCATCAATTAACTCAACGATGTCATCAATATCGGAAGTCTGGACGTCAAGCCTATAAGGGCCAGAACGTGTTTTCTTTACCTGTGCATTTTCGGCATTGTATTGATGGAGAAATTCTGACAACGCAACAATAAAATCATTGGCGTAGCGGGCTTTGCGGGCGAGTTGCTGTCCAAGTCCATAGCGAACATCGTATCGGTGATCACCCTTTTTTTCATAATATTGGGCAGTCACGGTGCTTTGACGAATGGCAGAGGCAATGTTGTGGAATCCCTCGCGTTCTAGAATGGCATATAGACGTTGATTGGTACTCATGATTAACCTTTCTACAAATTGGGCTGTGAGTTGATAAGCGTATTTCCCGCGTTCCCGCATCCCCATTAGGTAAGCAGGGTAAGCAGTGGTAAAGTCAAAAAAGGCAGCTAGATCGTCACCAGAGACAAACTGACGCAGATGTTGCAAGAGATTGAAGGCATCGCTATGTGTCTCGTCAAATTGCCGAGTCAATAGCTCAAGTTCCTCAAGTAGTTCAGTGTATACACGTACATCATCGGCATTTTGGAGCGTAACCCATCCCGGCAATGCGATAAATGACAAATTCATTGTCGCTATGGCATTGCCTAAATCTTTGTAGAATGCAGTATGAAAACCACCTACAAGTCGTTTTTTGATGGATTGCTTACCGAATAATCCTCTCTCGCTAGTATTAGTAATCAGGTATTTAATGAGCGCAACGGTGTAGCGAATGGCCGCTAAAATGTCAAACTTGGTCGAGGTTTCCGAAACTTGCATCGCGTCCACAAAGTTTGCCAACACTGCACGATGATCGTAAAAAGTCATCTCACGTGGACTAACAACGAAAGTCTTGCGGTCTTTTGCACCACGTACCTGACGGGTAAGCGCTGCTTCATAAAAACCAACGGCCTTGAGGTACTCCAATAACCAGAAGTTACTTTGATTACCGATGCTAATGCCGTTGGCTTTGGTGCGGTTCTGGCCCTTACCTTGGTCTGGGTTATAAAGCTGCTGCCCAGTAGTCTCAGCTTTGATGCCCCACTCGTACTGCTGGTCGAGTTCTTTCCATCGGTGCAATGCTAAGGGCAAGTTGTTAGGTGTTGTTGAGAAGAAATCAAACAACAACTGGACAATTTCGACTTGGGCATCGCGTGTTTGATGCCAACTCAAAACCAAGCTGTTGTACCCCGGCAGGGCAGCCGGATTGATGGCCCGAAAAATATCCCAATGAGGATGTGGGGGATCTGGCAAGGCAACCGGATGATTTTTATCCGCGTGTTTTCTCGCCTCGAAGTAAAGTGCAACCTGCAGCTTTTGGTCCTCATAGTCAACTGTAGCAGATAGTTCCTCCAGTTGATTAGCGTTTTTGGGTGTTTTAATAGCCTTTAAGAGCGCGATATTGCCTGCGGCATTTTGAATGTCTTGTTGAGTGACAGGCGGATTGCAGGCGACCTGCAAGTATCCTCCCTTGTCTTGTATGTTGATTATGTGCTGGGCCGAGTTAAATAAGCGATGAATCAGCCCACACAATCCAAAGGTTGTGAGGGTATCGGCAAATGGGTTTGTTTTGTCGATATAGAAATTTTGATATGAACTCATAAATCACCTAACCGAATAACTCGAGCTGCTCAGGCGGTTGAGGGTCATCCCAGTAGCAGAGCGTTCCTACTCCGAAAGATTCATGAGCAAATAACGCTACAGTTTCCATTGCGCTTTTGGGTACTTGCCATGCCCTTAAGTCACTTCGCCAAACTTTGTGGTAGACTTTTTGCTTAAAGGAGTCAAGCGCATTAGTGAATGTGTCGAAGGGTATATTTCCTAGTTGAATGTAAAGCCATTCATCATCGGTTTTCCATTTGACATATGGTCTCCCCATCTTTACTACTCCTACATTACGCTAATGGGGTTGAATTTGATTCAATCTTAGGAGATTTTTGATTCAGAGTCAACCAGTTTTGTCCCCATGCTTGAAAGTTTGATTTGCGCTAAGATTCCCGTTGACGTAAAATACTGTCACTTGACCCATAGAGGGTACTGAAATATTAGGGGAATCGTAGGTGTAGTGGTACATTGGCCCGTTGAGGGTACTATCGTAAGTTTCCACGGTTTGTCCCCAATTGATCTGCTAGTCGCAAAATGCGTGCAATCAGGATATAAGCAAGAAACCCTCCTTTATACATTCCGTAATCTGTTGTGTCATTTGCCAGCACGATATAACTCTGGGCTTGCAAATCCGGTTGCTGTGTACTATCGACCAACGTAAGGTCTAGGGCATTGTGGCGCTGAATTTGGGCCAGTGTTTGCTTGACCCATGTAGCCGCTTTGACTGACAACGTAAATGGCTGGTTCTCATGTGAATGTGGGGCGTGATGTCGTGCTATGGCACTAAAAGCAGCATAGAGCAAGGGATGGTCACCCAAGACGCTATGCAGCACCATGATAGAAGCAACGGCACCTTCAACCGCGTGCTGAGGACGCTTGCCGACCTTCTTGGCATGGACTTCATGCTCATCGGTTTGAAACGTGGTATGAGCATAGGCTTGCCCTTGGTCAACAGGTTCACCAATACTGGCCTGATATTTTTGCACCCAGCCCTGCCAACCCTTGCTTAGTTTGCCTACATCATGCAGCAGAACCGCCAGTTCAGTGGCACGCAGCATGCTCCCTTTTTCCCAGTTAAAATGCCGCTCAAGACGCTGGGCGAGGTCGGCCATTTCGGGCCATAGTTCTACGAAGGCTTCATGCACCAATTTGATGTGGGTTTGGTAGGTCTCAAGGCGATAAGTGAAGTGAGACCACCCTTCTTGCCGTTTTTCTGGTGCGGGCAAGTTGAAACGAGTGTCAAATTCACCGCCTTGGGTGGCTAGAAATCCTCGTTGTCGGTCATAGGTGGCGAGACTGGGATGCACAGCAATCAGTGGATAACCAATGATTGTTTTCGCAGTCCGCACTATTTTCCACTCGTAGTACGAGCGACCTGTTTGATCAGGATCATCTTTGTTGGGGTTCAAACATTTAACTTGCCAATCAAGGTCTAACTCATTCCCGCGTTTGAGCCATTCTTCAACATGAGCTACCAAACTACTGGGGTGAAAGCTAAAACTCGGTGCATCAAAAGGGGCCTCTTTCAACACATCAGGATTGGGATGGATGGTCACTTGCTGCTGAAAGATATTGCGTATTAGATCTTGTTTGTTTTGATGTAAGTCATCCATAACTGCATACATCTTGTCACAGTGATCTGTACTGTTACTACGCAACTCCTCAATGATTTTTCGGTCGGCTGCTTCATGCACCACAGAAATGATGTCTTGTTCATCACGAAAGCCTAGCACAAAGCCCTGACGTTCATGGAATGCCATGATGGTTGCAGTGAATTGCTCCTTTTGATTGACATACGGAGCAGGGTGGTCGCACAAGTCTATAATGCTGCGGTCGGCTGGATTGATGACCTGTGGGTAGATAATGACGGTTCCCCGTTCATTTTGGCGTCTGGCACAGCGTCCGGCCCGTTGCAGGATAGCATTGGCTGGAGCCAGTTCTGTATGCAGAACATCGGCTGAAATATCGACACCAACCTCAATAGCTTGAGTAGCGACAACAATCGTGCTGAGGCCTTCATCCTTAAAGCGGCTGATGATGGTATCCTCAATGCTGTCGCGGTCTTCACGCAAAAACCGACTATGTAGCAAGATAACTTCGGTGGTGGAGCGTTCAGATTGTCCAATGAGGGCCTCATACAAGGCTTGGGCACGGGCAACTGTATTACAGATGACCAAACTACGCCGTTGATGACGATTAAGAATCGCCGTAGCATCAAGTGGCTGTTCAGCAACAAAGTAACGTCGTTCTTTTTGCTGAGGTGGAATAAGCTCTAGTTCACGGCGCTCATCATCATCACTCGGCACCACGACTGCCTGTAGAATCTCTGCCAAGCCATGCAACATATCATGGCTAAAAGTCGCCGTCATCAGTACAAAAGGCGTGATGCCATGCAACATTTTGAGCATTTCCAGTGTTGTTGGCAGCGTTGATATGGGGTCATAGAGATGGAATTCATCAAAGACCAGATAGGCACCCATGACAGCGGCAGCGTTGATATTGGCCTTCCGTCGAGGCAAACTATAAGGTGCAATCAAGAAACTGCTGAGAGTCTGGTCAATTGTGGCAAAAATTAAATTACTACGAAGTTCTGGGTCCTTGGCTTGATCACCAGTTTGGATGGCTTTGCTAATATCAAGCCCATACTCGATGTTGTATTTCTTAGTTGTGGCGTCATATTCATTGAAAAACTGTTTGGCAAGCACCCGCATCGGAACCGAATAGATACATTTGCGGGGGAGTTTGCCAAAGCCGCTTTGTTTGTTCTCTCCAAGTCCATACAGAAAAGGATAGAGTGCCGCACGGGTCTTTCCCGCACCTGTCGGTGCCTGAATGATGACATTATGACCTGCCATAACATGGTCGAATACACGCTGTTGATAAGAATATAATTTGGTCATGGTCACTCTCCAAAAATATCCGCAAAGCGGCTGTGATCGGCCTCAGAAGTTGACTGCGTTTGACTATGGGAGGTCTGCCAGCCGTAGAGTTGAGCCAAGCGACGTGCCTCTCCGGTTAGTTCATCCCGCAATTCTTGAGGAGCCAGCACCTCGCAGTTGGCTCCCCATGTGCGTATCCATGGCTTGATGTCAGTGGTATCTGCAACTTCAAATTGAACACACCAATATCCAAATTGGTCAGGGTCTGCCCATGCCTGTTGCGACGGGTGCCAATAGGTCTCTTGTACACGCTTGGTTACATCAGGATGAAAGCGTAATACGACACGTACCACCTCTTCCCCGTAGTAGATTGACCATGCGTTTTGCAAAATACCCAACCCGCCAAAGTCGTTCGGGACTTGGAATGCCTCATGGTTGAGGACTTCGGCTTGGACAATACGCTCAATTTTGTAGGTTCGCAGGGCATCTACAATGCTGCTGTATCCAATGGCATAGGTTGAATACCCTATTGCTGATGGCTCGAGTAAGTAAGGAGCGAAGATCGTTTCAAATCTGCGTCCTTTATAGGGCTGGTACGTGATTTTCACTTTGCGATGGAAAACATATCCACGAATAATAGTGCGAAAGACATCCTCATAATGCGGGTCTTTGGGACGACGACTCAATTCAAGAGCCGCTTGCTGTACATCATCTCCAAGTCCCATATCTTGGCTAAGAATATCCGCCAAACGCATTAGGACATTTTCAGCAAGTTCAATACGAGTATCTCGTTGCTTGACAAACAGACGGGCTGCCAGATAGAGAATAACGGCCTCTTCATCTTCCAAGTCTAAAGCTCGTGTCGAAAATTTTTCTTGAGGGACGAGATACCAGAGCCGCCCTTCTTTATCTAATTTACCTTCAACTTGAAGATCATTAAGATAATTATTTAAGCGCCGTCGCTCAATGTTGAGATGTGCTGCAATCTCTTGTTCGGATAGACCGCCAGCGTTTTGTCTCAGCAATAAGATAATGCGTTCTTTCAATTGTTGCTGACTTTGCTCTGAAATACGTGCCAATGCTCGGCTCTCCGGTCACTAAGTTGGTCATCTAATTTCAGTATAGTGTTTAGTTGGAAATTATTGTTCCAAATGTGATGATAGTCTCTGAAGTTGTGTCGGTTGATAACACATTTGTGTATCAATTTCTTGTTGCGGTGTTAGGTTGATGTAGCGCTAGTATTTTTGCTATTGTAAAACGTGTTCATTGAACAAATCTCTTGAGGAAGGCGCTCTAGACGAAGTACCATCTGCTGAATTGGAATCTCAATCTCATTTACGCGCTTTTCTAACGCCTCAATAGTTGCCAAACCCTGCCAACTCGCTTTGGGTTCAGTTTGGTCGAGGTACTCGGTCAATTCAGCCCAATTCAGTTGAGGAAAGCGCTCGATTTGAAGCCTTAGCTGTCGAATTTGAAGCTCAATTTTGTGTATGCGATCCGCTAACGATTTAATCCTCCGCCGGGTAGCTGTATTAGCCATAAAAACGATTGTTTCCGCCAGAAAGATCATATTGACGACATTATATCGAGGGCCAAGAAGTAGTCAAATGGGGTTTGTTAGCAGCTTGAAAGCAGAACAGAGGCCAACAGTCTTGGTTGCCACTCGGTCAGGTTTCCTGCCAGACATAGCGCGGGGCGGTCATGCGTGCTGGCACATGCAGTACGAAGTCAGGTCGGAAGCGGAATAGCTCAACCGGGTGAGTATTGTTCTCGATGCGGCGAATATGCCCATCATCGAAGTCGCGCTCCAAGGCTACCCCACGCCAGCCGACAAAGGTGCCTTCACCAATAAAACGGTCATCCCCTCCCGCGGCAAGCCCCCGACTCGCAATTCGCAACCAACCATCAGCGATGAAAACCCCAGCAAGGTTGGCGCTGGTATTGGTGGAGTCGGTATTGCCCACACTGGCCTCAACCACCATATCCCCCGCCACGATGAAAGCCAAGAAGCCCCCTTGTTCAACGGTGATGAGTTGCTCCACACCGAGTGGGTCTTGGAGGCGTAGGTTGCCGTCAATAAAGATGACAACCTGTTCACCAGCGGCGATATGCCATGGCTGGCGGATGGTGAAATCACCGGCCCGACCGTCATAGAAATAAGCCCGCCCATTGGTCGGTGGGGTGGTAGGCTCCGGCACATCGTCGGCTACGGCATTGAACTCAGACACCGGAGTCACCCCCATGCTGTACTGGCGATAGAAATAGGCATAGGTCTCCTTGAAGGGCAAGTCAAGCCCTTGAGCGCTGAGTTGAGCAGGGTCTTCACGTAGATAGCCCAGTTGGTTACCGCTGTCGGGTTGGGTATCGACCCCACCGCCACCCGTTAACGCCACCCCGGCTGAGTTGGGGGTCTGGTCAGTATCTCGTGCCAGCAAAGCGGCGGTACAGGTGGAGTCGGGGTTACAAGTATCAACGGGGATATAACTGACCAAGGCCTGACCAGTGGTGGCACCTGCATAGACTGACCCACCTTGGACTTGCCACCAGCCGGTGTGGCTGAGGGTGAGGGGGGTTAGATAGAAATTAACCGCGCTCTGAGGGGCGGCAATGCCCGAAAAACGGCAGCCAACGGGACACGAGCAGGTCAGGGTCGGGTCGGGGGTCAAGGTGACGAGATTGTTGGCAAAGAGGGGCCACCACGGGACTTCAAGGCTATAGGCACTGGCATCCTTGCCGACAAAGGCTCCGGTGTACGTGGCATACTGGCCCTCAGCCGTAATGGTGGTTAGCGGTGTGGCATCCAGTAAGTCGGGTAAATCCGTATCCTGACAGGCATTCCCGACCAGAGTAGCGCTGGCGTTGGGATCAGCAATGAGGTGGCCCGTGATATGGCTGAAGAGGGTGAAGGTGGCCTGCATCCATGATCCATACTGGGTACTACAACTTTGGTTAATGGGCCGGACGCGCAAGGTATAGCGGTTGCCCGCCACTGGGTCTGGGGTGAGGGTCAATTGGCGGGCGGTAGTGATATTGCAGCGGGCATGGGGATGGGTGCAATCGCTGTTGAGGGGATAGAGTTCATACTGGTAGCGTTCAGCTTTGGCGGAGGCTGACCATGCGACGGTGAAGGTGCCATCAAGAGCTAGGAAGAGTCGCCCCCCTTCAGACGGAGTAAGGGTCACGGGACTAGGGGCACCACTATCCGCGGAGGAACAGGTGCCGCCACAACCATCGGGTTGTCCGCAGCGAGGTGTACACGACGGGCTACAACTGGGGGGATTGCAACCAGAGGGATCCCAAACACAAATGCCCGCCGGGTTGGTGCGACAGGCCGGATCCACCCCAATGCCCACACTGCTACACGGACAAGACCCGCAAGCTCCCCACCCACAAGTGCCAGCACAATCTTGAAGACAGGTGCTACAGGTTTCACCTGCTTCACAAGCACCATTGCCGCAGACGGGGCCACTACCACCCCCCGACCCACCGCCTGAACCACCACCCCCGCCCGTAGTCGAACAAGCACCGGAATAGAACTGGCAGTTGCTGTGTTCGGGGATGAGTTCACAGTCGGGGTAGGGACTACAGCCAAGGTTCTGTTGGGCACAGTTGTACCATGGGCCGTAAGCCTCACAGACACCCGTGGTCGGGTTCTCTTGGACACACTCGCGCTGGCAGCCAAAGTTGCAGACATAGCCTGACCCACTACAGGATTGGGCATAGAGGGGAGGACGGAAGACGAAGCCTAGGCTGAGAATGAGGCATAAGGTGAGAACGAGACGAAGCCAGCGCATGAGGGTCAGGGTAGACGGGTCAAGGCGATATTATCGACATCTTCAAGGGGTAGGTCAGGGAAGCTGCTGTCAGCAAGGGCATTGTAGGTGGTTGTAAAGGCATGGGAGTAGGTCTGGCTACCGAAGACCACGCCACTGGGATGGGCTAAGGGATTGGCGCTGATGGCAACCGTTATGGCTCCGGTAATCGCCATGGAGTGCAGATTGGTTTGGCGGGTATCGGCATCAGGGGTCAGGTTGGAGCGCATGAACAGGGTGTAACCGAGGTCATCAGTGTAGGTGTAATGCCCCTTGAAGGCCCAGAAGACCTTGCCGTGCCGCGACTCAATGGCTTCAAGACTGACATTCTCCATTTCAGCGAAGTATTCTGGCACAAACCAGAAGTAGAGGGTCTGCCCCTCAAGGCGTGGCGTATGGCTCAACACGGCAGCGATGTTGGTTTTGAACTCCTCGCCAAAGACAATCTGTTCGGGGTAGTCATGGGTAGTTTCTAAGACAAGGGTGATGTTGAGGTCAGGCACGGTCAGACGGTCACGCTCGACCATCCAACCACGTTCCAGCATGTGAGCGGTATCAGCCATGCCCCAGCGCCATGCGAAGTTGGTTTGGGGATCGACAAAGGCACTGCGTCCATAGTCAAAGACCAAGCGGGATTCAGGCGGGATGGTCTCGCCCACTCGTGCTTGTAAGGCGGGCGGTAAATCAGCAAAGGCTTTCTCGTAAGCCTGCTGGTAAGCCTCTTGCTCAACTGCCCATGCTTGCCATGGGCCAGTCTCGGCAGGGTGGGATTGAGGAGCAGCAGTCGCCATTGATGGTTGTGCTTCCAACAGGCGTGGAGGTTGTGTCGCGGAACGGACAGAGTGTGGGTCAGGGGTTTCAACCACAGCAGTCATGTCCGCTAGGGGCATTTCCGCAACAGGAGCCAAGTAACCCGCGGTGGATTTGACCCATGTCTCGACTTCAGGTTCGGCCTCAGCGCGGGTTGAGGTACGTCGGATAGGACGGGATGGCGGGGTCTCGACTTGCACCGGAGCCAGATAACCGCTATCGGTCTTGACCCATTCGTCGAGAGGTGGCGCATCGGGTAAGGGTGCTTCGCTGCTGGAAACAATTGTTGAACTACTTTCAGGCACGGGAGCCAGATAGCCACTTTCGGTTTTGACCCAGACCTCGGCAGCTAGGTCAGGGGCGGGTGTCTCAGGGACAGGTCGCAAGGCGGTTTCGCGCAGGGCAACAGGGTCGAGACCACACTGGCGAGCCATTTGCGCTACCGCTAGATCACTGAGAGTACCTGTGGAAGGCCGGTCGGTAGCGGCTTGGCGGTAGTAATCCATGACCCACGCCATGACCTCAGCTTGGTTGGCTTCGGTATCGCAAATGGGCAGATGTAGGGTGTGGGTATTGGGGGGTAAGGTCTCGTCTTGACCCGCCTGTGCCAGTGGCGGTCGGACGCCGCCCAAGAGGGCGAGCAGCACCACCGCCGATAAGGTCAATCGTGAAGGGCGCGTTTCAGGAGCAGGCGCGGGTTGAGGGGCTAAGGCATCACGGCGCATGGTTGGGCGTATTATACTACATGGGTCTATGCCCCTTGCACCCGACCAACTCGCCCCGCACGAACACTGGGAACAACACCTGAGTGCCTTTGCTGCGTGCTTTCTACCCCGCCGCGACTGCTACGCCCAACAGACCAGTACAGGCTATCGCTTGGTCAAGGCTCCCCTGACACTGGCATTGGTGCGTGACCATCTCATGGGCAAGCTGACCCTTGGAGCTTATGCCTTAGATACCCAGAGCCATGCGCGGTGGTTATGTCTGGATGCGGATGACGAGACCCATTGGGCGGAACTCCTCAAGTTGGCGGGGTTCTTGGCAACCGAGCAAGTTCCCAGCTACCTCGAAAGTTCACGGCGAGGTGGGCATCTGTGGTTGTTCTTAGCGCATACCAGTGGGGCCGTTACACGCCGCTTTGGGCAGCACCTGCTCACGGCTTATGGCCTTGACCCCCAACTCGAACTCTACCCCAAGCAAGACCACCTCAAAACTGGGCCGGGGTCGTTGGTGCGCTTGCCATTAGGCGTTCACCTGAAATCGGGTAAACGCTACCCCTTCATCGGTCTGGATGGAATGCCCTTGGCCCCCACCATCCGCGAGCAACTAGCGATCTTGAGCCTCCCTAAGCAGGTACCACCGACCTTCATTGAGCGGATCTTGACCGAAGTCCCGGTATCTGAGCCAGTTCACCACCCACCCGTGACGCTGGAGCCGCGACTGCCGACCCCCAGCGACGCTCACCACCTCTCAGAGCGCCTGAAATCCGCCATTTCGGTCTGTGATTTCGTCAGCCGCTATGTGGACTTGGATGCTCAAGGGCGGGGTTTTTGCCCCTTTCACGACGACCACCATCAGAGTTTTGGGGTGAATGCCAGCGCCAACTACTGGCACTGTTGGGCGGGTTGTGGTGGGGGTTCCATCATTGACTTCTGGATGAAGTTCCGGGCCGCACGGGGTCTCGACAGCAGCTTCGTGGCAACCATCACCGAACTGGCCCAGTTGCTGTTTCCTCGTTGACAACCCCCCCATTGACCTGCTTGAATAGCAGTACCACATTGGTACCAAGCTAGACCCACCACTGCTATGAACCCATCCAATCCCCAAGCCCTTATCAAATGCCTCGCTCCACAACCCTTGAAGGATGCCCTAGAACGGCTGGCACAGAGCCGCAATATCTCCTTGGCGGCCCTCTTGCGCCTGATCTTGTCGGAGTATGTGCGGCAGAAAGGCAGGGATGGTCATCTCGATCGCTAACCAAAAAGGCGGGGTGGCGAAGACCACCACTGCCATCAATGTGGCGGCAGGTCTGGCCCTAGCGGGTTACAAGGTGTTGCTAATCGACGCCGACCCCCAGACCAATGTCACCCAAGTCTTCATCCATCCCCAAGTCGAGATTCAGCTGGACCAGTCGCTGTATAATGTCTTGGTCAACTTTGCCCCGCTCTCGCCCATCATTCGGGCCACCACGGTGCGGAATCTGGACTTCGTACCCTCGCATATTCGCTTATCCGGAGTGGACTTGGAGTTGGCCCAAGCCTTTGACAACCGCAGTGCCCGCCTGCGTCAAGCCATTCAACCTATTCAGAACCGCTACGACTACATCATCATTGACAATCCCCCCTCATTGGGACTGCTGACGATTAACTCCTTGGTCGCCAGCCAAGGCCTGATCATTCCGGTGTCTACGGCTTTCTTTGCCTTGACGGGTTTGGTGCAGTTGCAGGAGACCATCACGATGGTACAGCAGCATCAACTCAACCCGACCTTGAGTATCTTGGGGGTGGTGTGTACCTTCACCGAGGCCACCAACGTCTCAAGAGATGTCGAGGGGCAGTTACGCCAACACTTCGAGGGCTTGGTGTTTGAGACCACCATCCCCAAGAACGTTGCCCTTGAGGAGGCTCACTCTAACCATACCCATGTCTTTGAACATGCCCCCACCAGCAAGGGAGCCGAAGCGTATAAGGCGCTCATTCAGGAAGTGCTGACCCGCCCATGAAGAAATCTGGATTAGCCGACAGCCCTTTCTTTCAAGCTGCCACCCAAGGTGGACATGAGGTTTATACCCGTTCAGCGCCCGCCCGCAAATCCGAACCAACGGAAGTTCGAACGGAAAACCGTTCGGAAAAGCGCCCGGTTTTGCCGACCCGACGCTTGGCGCGGCGCTACAGCTTTGAGTTCTATGATGACCAAATCCAGACCCTCAAGCGCCTCAAGTTTGAGGCTGAAAGCCAAGGGCAGCGCCTCGCGCTGTCCGATATCGTGCGCGAGGCGCTCGACCGCTATTTTCAGCACCTAAAACCTTCATAAGTACCTTAGCTTGTCTCTCCCTCGGTATGGGATTGCCCGTAGGGGCGAACGGAAATCCGTTCGGAAGTTCGTTCGGTTTTCCGAGCGGATCATCGGAAGAAGGAACGGAAATCCGAACGCCAAAAAGCGCGACTTGACAAGCCTTTTTGACTATGACCACAATTCGGACACTCGCTTTATGGCGAGTGGAACCCCACTGTCACGGGGCAAGGGTGACAGCCGACCGACCGAAGCAACCAACCGATGGTCAACCGTTCGCTGCTCAAGGGCAGCGTAACCTTGCTAACCCCAAGGCTAAGACACCTCAAGCGAAGCCATGTTTCGCATCTGGAATTGAAAAATCCGATGCGAAGCATCGCTAAGGCCAGACTAGAAGGGCAGGGCAGCGTAGGGAGGGAAGGAGAGCAGAACCAGCCTTAGCAGTCCCGAAGGGCATTTCGATGTCAGGCTTTGTCATGGAAAAAAGACCCTAAAAACACCCCTATACCCGTATAGGGGGTTTATGTCCGCCGTAGCTGTCGCTACGGATGGCACTAGCCTGTAGTTTGGCCTGTAGTTACCCGTAACGACACGCGGGTTGGCGTACTATTTGCGCTGATCTCGGGCAGGGTCGCGGCGCAGGGCGACGAAAACCCTGTTAGACAGGGCATTTCTGGCACCTACGCGCAAACCCCACCACTCGGTCAGCGCCCCACCGTCGGGCCGCTTCGCAGCCCGACTACCCCGTGCGCTCCACCCCCACGGTTCCCCGCGAGGGGCTGGTCGCCCACCGCGGCTCCCTACCTGAGCCAGAAAACGCTCAGGTCGTGGGTGCCACAGGCTTGACGCCATCTGAACTCGGCAGGTGGTGGGGGTGTTGACGATTTTTTTTGGAAATTTGCAACAAGCCCCAACCGCGAGTGGATGGCGTCAAGTCCAGTGGTCGCCCGGGGTAGTCGGCCTGCCAGCCGACGGTGGGCGCTCGCCTGCGGCTCGCGGAAGACCGACTGCGCTAGTAGTGGGTTGAGAGGAACATGGCTCTAGCATGAACAGCAGGGGAACACGTCTACCATCAGCGAGCCGCCGCCCGCGCTACTTGACAAGATTATAGAAGGTTATATAATGTTAAGTAATATTAATTAATAACAAAGGAGCATATGCCAAGCACTGACCTCCAAGACCTGTACGACACCGCGATTGACCACTTCCCCTATCCCGATTTGACGACCACCAGCTGCACCCAAGGCGATTTAGAAGACCCCAGCGACGACAGCATTGAATACGGCGAAGAGTATACCTTCACGGCAGGGCAGCTACTGGGTGAGCCGATTGAAGGGGGTGGCTGGATTGAGCTTCGCCGCGACACCCCCGACGAGGAGCCAACCATCAGCGCGTTTTTTGGCCTGTCACGGGCTGGAGACTGGCAAAATGGGCGGATTTTGCCGGAAACGGTGGCGGTACAGGGTACCTTCGACCCGGACACGGAAACATGGGACTTGTGGATTGACCAATATTGAACGCCCCGTAACGACAGGCGTAACGAGCGATGGTACAATGAGGAGGTGTTCAACATGAGAGCCGTGCCACCGGAACCGCGCACCATTACCGCCACCGCCATGCAGCAGAAGTCAGGTCAAATCCTGCGACAGGTGGCTCAACACCATCGGCATTTTGTGGTCGAGCGGGCTGGGTATCCGGTCGCGGCCATTGTCCCACTTGACGACTATCATCGGTACATCCAATCTGTTAAGGGGGGAGACCATGGGGAGTCCCCACACCGCGCCTAGAAAACAAGGAACCTCAGATGAGATAGAAAAACCTAGTTGTCAAGTTTTCTCAAAAAACAAGTGTTTTTTGACCAAATCGTAACTATTTTTCAGAACGGTGTTTTAGCCCCAGAGTTGGCAAGCTATCGTGCACGGTAGTCCCAGACGTAAGCTAATCTAAATAGTGCCTATTGAGGAGGCGTATGATGAGTAGGCGTCGTCGAGACGACAGTGACGCCATGGCGAGGTTTGCGTGGCGAGCATTGTGGGGCACCCTCTTTACTTTTGTGCTGGTTGTGTTAGCAATTGTGACGTTGAGACGTCGCAATCGAGATCAAATCGAGAACGTTAATTTTCTGCGGTACGTGCGGATAGCTTTGACCGTTGCTGGGATTGCCCTAATTGCTTTTGGAACTGGCTATGTGGGACAAGGCTACGATATTTATCGTGATGCTCAATCAATCCAAACTACCCAATCCAATTATCCTTATCCTTCCAATGGCTATAGGGTGGCCCGCTTGGAGCGAGAGGCACAGCAACGGGCTACGACTGGAGTTTGGCTTATCAGTTTTGGCGGCCTTGCGCTAGTTGTCGTTACCCGACTTCCCAATTCACTGCGTGTGCGCTCCGTTGCGCCACCTGTCCTTGAGCAAGCCATAGTCTACACCATTGCCATACCGCGAACTACTGCTAAGAACCACGATTTAGCCTTGATGTTGATTGACAAGTTGTTGTTTGCTTTTCCCTATCTAGGCCTGCGGATAAAGGCGTCTCGCAAACAAGTTAAGTGGCAACTCCTTGATTTACACTACAACCTGTCCCCAGAAACGATCGAACATATTATCCGCAGCAGCTATCCGGGTGCTGAGGTTACGCATCACTTGGAGGGTGTCAGTCAAACAAGTAGCACACGGGTTATTGGACGTTTTGGGCAATTTGAGCATTTTGTCTGTCCGTTGCGCTACCTTGAGGACTTTGCCAAAACAGATCCATTAACAGCCTTAACCGAGTTTATGAGCGAACTGGAAAAGGGAGAATACGTGCATTACACCCTTTTCGTTATGGGTGCAGCATCACGCCAGACTTATCGAGAAGCACAGAAACACATTACTCAATCTGCCATCCATCCCCTGCAATTTCTAATTCGAGGTGGTACGAATGATGCTGCGTTCAAGGTTATTTCAGGTAACGACCGCACCGAACGCTTCATTCCGCGTGATCAACGTATTATGGAAGAAAAGCTCCGTCAGCGTCTGTTTAATGTGCTGATGGCGGTCGAAGTTGAGGCTCCAACCGAGACACGTATGAAGGAGTTACTGTATGTAGCGGAAAGCCATTTCGCTAACTATATGAACATCCCCTATCAGGCGCTCCAGATGATCCATCGTTTGGATGAAACCACAACAAGGGTATCTGATGATAATATGTCTATAGCAAGCACCATTGGGCTGTATCAAGCCCAAATGTTGGGTGAGGCTACCAAATTACAACGCCTGCCACGCATGGTCTTGGAGACACGCGAGATAGCAGCCTTATGGCACCTACCCAACCAAGAGTTTAGTGGTGCAAAAATCCGCTGGGGTACACTTCGTGTTGCACCATCTCCGAAGGTTATTGAAAATGCCAAAGGTAGTCTACTTGGTACCGCTTTCTATCGGGGTCGCCCTATCCCTGTTTATCTCAATCGCCATGACCGTCGTCAGCATGTCAATATTGTGGGCAAGACGGGGATGGGGAAGAGCAACCTGATGCACAATATGATACACAATGACATTGCTGAGGGCTGTGGAGTGGCGGTCATTGATCCGCACGGATCTTTGGTTGAGGCTATCGTCGAGCGCAGTATTCCTGACCAGCGCTGGCAAGATGTGGTTATCGTTGACATCAATAATCCCCACAACCCACCGCCGCTTAATCCGATGCGAACCGATCATCTGGTGACCGGAACAGGACGAGTGGTGGATGTTATCGAAAGTCTCTTTGAGGGCAGCGAGACCTATGTGCGAGTTGCCAAGTACTTGCGGGCTTCGGCAGCGTTGTTGGTCAATGACCCACAGGCAACCATGCGTGACTTGTCGCGGGTTTTCACCGATGATGCTTACCGCCGCCAGTTGCTTGAGGTCAGCACCAATCCCTTTGCCATTCAAGTTTGGGATGACTACGAATTCATGTCGGTCGCCCAGCGGCGGCAAATGCACGAACCGATTATGTCGCGGCTGACTCCCTTCTATGGTAATCCAGTGCTGTATCCCATGCTATGCCATCCCGATACCTTGCCGTTACGGGAGTGGATGGCAAACAAGAAAATTATCTTGGTCTCGCTGAATATCCCTGAAACGGCGGTGCCTCAGACCGAGCGTAACCTAATTGGCTCGTTCCTTATCTCGATGTTGCAGACCACCGCCATGCAACATCCGATGGATGATACCTTCTATGTGTATATTGATGAAGTCCAGCGCTTCGTGACGACCTCGCTGCCGATCCTTTTTTCAGAAGCCCGCAAATTTGGCTTGTCCATGACGGTTGCTAATCAGTTTTTGGGCCAGCTACAAGGCGCTACTCTTGATGCCATTATGGGCAATGTTGGCACCTCAATCGTCTTTCGTTGCAGTCCTGATGACGCCAAAATGATGGGGGTCCGCTTGCGTCCGCAATTCCAAGCTGAACAACTAGTGATGTTGGAACGCTACACGGCAGCCGTGACCATGCAGCACGAAGGCGAAATCAGCCCCCCGTTTACGCTTGAGACCCTGCCTCCCCTTGACCGACCCGATGACTGGCTGCGCTATCCCCAGCTCCGAGCAACATCCGCCCACCAGTTTATGCCACGTACCCGTGATGAAGTGCTAACATGGTTACAAGACCGCTATCCTCGCCAACGACCACCCAGTGATACGGTCAGTTTCTATGATGCACAATAGCAGGGAGGTAGTGAATGTCGAGTGACCAACGTCAGCGTGCCCGCCGTGATGAGCGGGTACCTGACCCACCCCCAATACGCTTGACTGAGCGTGACCTTGATGTCATTCAGGCGGTCTACGAGTATCGGGTGTTGACCACCCAACACCTGCAAGCGCTGTTCTTTCCATCGGTGCATCGGGCTTATGAGCGCTTGTCAGCTTTGTACCAACATGGCTTTCTTGACCGCCGCTTCCTTGGGGTTTACATCGACAAGATGAACACCCCCATTCTGTATGTGTTGGACAAACGCGGAGCCGAGGTGCTGCAGGCCCAGCGGGGTATCGAGGTCGAGTGGTCGAGTAGCCTCAAACAAGTCAGCACCCAGTTTTTAGAACATGGTCTGGCGATTAACCAAGTTCGGATTGCTTTCACCTTGGCTTGCCGGGCACAGGCTGGCTTTGGGCTTGTGCAGTGGCGCGGTGAGAACGACCTCAAAGCCGATTATGACCGGGTGACCATTCGCACTGCCACGGGCCGCAGCGAGACCGTCTCACTGATTCCGGACAGCTATTTTGTCTTGAACACGCCCTTGGGTGTGGCCCACTTTTTCCTTGAGCTGGATCGCGGCTCCATGGCGACCAAGCGCTTTGGACAGAAGGTAGCCGCTTATATTCAATACTATCGGTCAGGGGTGTACCAGCAACGTTACCAGACCAAGAGTCTGCGGGTCTTGACCGTCACCATCTCCCCAACCCGACTGGATAACTTGAAACGAGTGACCGAAGGGGTGGGGGGTGAGCAACGGTTTTGGTTTACCACCCTCGACACCCTGACGACCGCGACGGTTCTGCGGCACCCCATTTGGCGGGTAGCGACCCTGACCACTCCCCAAGCCCTGATTAATTGAGAGAAAAAAGGCTACTACAGCTGATGTAGTAGCCTTTTTGTAGAAACTTCTGCCTTCTGTGGCGCTGTTGACCCAGCCGCCACCCAAGGTGTGGCACATGGGGCAACAGATGCCGACACCAGTCACCCGCAACAGGTGGGTAACTGTCAGAAGCGGAATGGGTCTAGCCTACCGGATGCGGCTAGGGGCTGGCAAGCCCGCAAACGTAGTCAATAATGGGGAGGGGGATAGGGTCTTGAGGAAAAGTAACCCTATGGGTGATCCGGAATAGAGAAAGGTCAACACGCTTCTGCATCTAGCTACCCAGCCGCGAACGGTTGAGTTGCTTCAAGTCGCTACGAAATCGGGGGAAGCCGCTGAACAAGGTCAATCCGTCCTGCATGCAGTACGATTAACCTCATTGAGAGGTTCTCCCAAATCCGAAACGACCTCAGCAACCACCCAGTGCTACTCAATAGCCAAATGGGAAGGGTGTGACCTTTCTGGCTTCAAGTGTAGGGTGGTTTTGGAGTGAGGACAAGACCTATCGCAGTAAGACACAAGGAATGAAGGCCTGGGGCGTGTGCTATGATACAAACATATGGCATGGTACCCCAAGGACAAGCCGACTCCCTTTGACCACCAACCCATTCCCGGCCTCCAGTTCTTGGATGGGGACATGCTGGCAGCCTTCTTGGGTACAGCATGGGTCAAGGGCCAGAAGTATCCCATCGTGCATTATCCCCCCAACCTCGACATTGACCTCTGGGAAGGCAGTCGAACCCCTATCCTGCACATCTTTGGCGAGATGGATTTGCCTCACACAGGTACCCGCGATGAAGTCTTTGTCATTGCCAGCCGCATTGCTGAGGCTTGTGGCTATCTGGTCAAGAAGCGTGGTGACGACACCATCGACGCTTGGGGGCATGACACCGACGAGCATTATCATATTATCTTTGACAATGAGGCCAAAATGATTATCGACATCCGTCAAATCTCCGAAACCCACCAACCCCGCCCGGATAGATTGGTACCGCTACTGGACAACTGTCAGCCCGCCGTGTTAGGGCTACTGGCTCGCTATGGATTAGCTGGGCCACTAGCCACACCCAATGAGAGTATCGCTGTAAATCTCGGGGAATGATGGAGTCAGTCAGCGGTACCCACTCACCGCGGCTGGGCAAGGGCGCTTGCGCGTCATGTTAATGGCTTGGCATCAGCCGAAACGGGGCTTTGGTTCTAATCGCGTAGAAAATTTGTTCTAATTCAGTTAGAAAGATTGCTTTGCCTGACAAATTTGTCTGTCATGAAACTATCGCAATAGCTCAAATGTTCTAATTCCAAAGGGGTGACTCTTGGCGAATTTGGTATGGGCGTAGCCCAACTGACTGTTAGCCTAGGAGCCTCGACACAAAGTACGCGACAGACTTGGTCTTTTAATGTCCCATTGGGGCTGGGCGGGGTAAGTTTCCGGGCAGTAGGAACCTATAATCAGAGTCTGTTGGCTATGGTTCCCTCTTATGCTCTTCCTGTTGCGATTCCTTTGCCAACGGCACTTGATGCAGTTGGAGCGCTAGGGGTGTATAATTTATTTGCTCCTAATGGTAATGATAGTGATGATGATGTTGGATTTATAAGTGATTGGCCTGAAAATTCGCTAGAGTATACTCTAGAAAGGAAAATCAGGACTCAAGGAGAAGGGGTTAACATAGAGGGGTAAAACCGGGTGAAGGTACGGACTGGTATTTACTGCCTTTCGTATCAAGGACACAAATGGTAAATCCAGATCCTATATATGGATTTATAGGAATACGTTATCAGGCGACTATTGAGAGTTTGGTGCCTAATTCAATTCCAAAATGGATTAATATCTCAGCAAACTACGATAGCATTACCGGAGAATGGGGAGTAGTAAAGATGGCGAGTGGTAAGTAGCTGGAAAGAAGGCATATGAACAACATTGATAAAATTTTGAGAGATGCTGAGGCCGCATTTGAAGAAAACCGCTTCGTGGAGGCGAATAAAGGATTTCGCCAAGCGGCTTTGCTTCAACCGGATTCTGTTCTAACTAATCTTGTTTTATCCCACAAGTTCGATCTTCTTCACTTTGTGCGGAGTGTCATCAAAGAACACCCTAGTTCATTCGATGCACGCCTGACGGAAATTTACTTGATGATAGAGTGGTCATTCAGCACAAGATATGTGGTTGAGAAATGCAGTCTCCTATTGAAGGAAAACCTGAGTCTCGATAATGAGACAAGAGTGCGTCTTGCTCGATTAAGCGCAACACTAGAACACGCCAGTGATTTTGAAGAAGCCTGTATTGAAGATTTTATGGCAATTTGGACAGCGAATACTCATAAAATAAGAAACAGAGGGCAGCGAGAAAGATTGCTGCATATGATAACTGCAACATCAAAGTCAGATGTTATTCAATTGCTCGAAAGACTTGCACAAGACAATGAATTCTCATCTCACATTCGAGAATTTTTTGAAAGTAAAATTAGGGAATTACAGAGCATGGATAAAGCTATCAAGTTTAGTTTAGAGTGAGCCAAGTTGATGGGTATCCCGTAAAATAAGACAAAAGTCTGAGATAATAGAAGACAAAAAAGGGGTGACCCATGCGGGGTCGTCGGATTGCCACAGCGATCAAACAGGAAATTGTTGAAAAAGTGCAGGCCGGAGAGCGGGTCGCAGATTTGGCAGATCAATATGGGGTGAGCACAAAAACCATTTACGGGTGGTTACGCCAAGACACAGGAGAAGCAGTGGGACATGAGGATCAGTGGGAAATTGTAGCTACTTTGGTCTTAAACAGGTTGATTGATCTAGGTTATAATTGGGCTAATTGTAGAACACCTAATTTAAGCTGTATTTTCCAAGGGTCAACAAGATGGCGTGAGTACATGGCGACCTTTGGTGTGACTCAATTGGATCCTTTTACTCCACCATCTGATGAGACGATTGACCAGACCGTTGATAGGATTTTTCAGGATATGCAAGGTGATTATGCAGAATTGCCCTTGAATACCATTCACCAGTCGTTACCTTCTTGGATTGATAGTTATCCTATTAGCCCTCTTTACGGTGATCTCTCTGGATTCTATTATTTTCAGCATTTTCCATCTAGGGCAGCAGCCGATCAGTATGTTGCGGATTTACAGTGTATGTTCGCTTACCCTGAGAATTTGCCCGATGATAATCTCAAGTTACAGTTTGCTATTCGTGGTGGGCTTCAATATAGAATAGTCGGAACTCTGGATGGCACTGGCACTATAGTTTTCAATAACCTTATTGGTGCGAATTATGGTGATTTGGAGGTGACATGTCGCTAGTTTGTAGGTGTTTTGCTGTACTTCTGGTATACGGTTTGCTTCTATCAGGGGTACAGGTCTTTGTATCTGCTCGAAATGATGGGCACTACATGGTATTGTTGTTTGATCAACCTGGTACATATCTTTTAGATACGGGGGAAGAACAACTTAAAGATATGTCTAGTGTATATGGCGTTTCTGAGGATTGGTATGGTGTTCTATCTCCTGATAACAACCATGTTCTCTACTTGTACCCTGATAATCTAGCTGAGGGTAGTATCTTTTTAGTTAACCTGGATGATAGTGAGCAAACTAGGTTGATGTTAGATAGCTCAGATGGCTTTGACTTTGCCAGATGGTATTGGCTGTTGGGTGGACGTTATGCTGTTATTCAAGCTGGAGTTATGGTTGAAACTGCTAATCCTAACTATCAGATACCGAGAGTAGAGGCGCTATGGCTGGTGGATATCGAGCGTAAACAGGTAGAACCTTGGCTCTGGGATTGTTATCAGTTGGTGCAGATAGACAGCGTTGTAGAATTTGGTGTTCATTGTGTACCTGCCAATTTTGTGGATGTTGAAATTGATGATGTGGTTGTGTTGTCTGATGGTTGGCAGAGCGCAGATGAGCTTAGTTATAGTCAGATTGATGGAACTCTTAAGGCACCTTTAGCATTTTCTCCCGATATGCGGCGTGTTGTTTTTGCCACTAGGGATGCTGCTTCGTGGCTTTTGGGAGATGTGTGGTTGTATGATTTAGGTACAGCTTCCTCTATGCGATTTGGCTCTATACCGTATTCTTCCAGTCTTAGATTTGAGTGGTCTGCATCGGGTAGATATATTGCAGGTTGGAAATATGGTTTGAACCCGCTCTTGCTTTGGAGTGACACAGGTAATCTTGTGTGGAGCAGTGATTGGGCTGACGTTAGTCGGGCAGAGCCGGCTCAGTGGACAGATGTCACATGGGTAGGTGATGAGAGTACGTTCCTAGCATCCTACTATGCTACTAATTATGGTGAGGGTGATCCTTTAATCTCTGAAGTGGTAGAGGTTTCCATAGATGATTATAGTGTTAGGCGTTGGAGCTTGCCTTGGGATCTTGCCCCGTCTGATATTCGGATTATGGAATATTGATAGGATAGACTTTACTTCGTAAAAGGAATCAGGCTGCCGAAAAAATTCGGCACCTGTTTTTTTATTTCGTTGATAAAGCATTGAGGACTTTTTCAACAACCTGCGCTATTGTGCGACATAAACCCTTCAAAAAGCCGTTTCCAAGCTATGCGTGTTTTTATCCTATAAGTATAGCCCAGCCGATTAGGGAAACTTTCGGGTCAAAGGTGTGATATGCTCACAGGGTGCCAGCCAATGTCATCACCCAACTACTCGCTTGGATGGTTGACCCCACCGTTTTCCCTTCATTGCTCACTGCTATTCAAAGCCAGTTGCAGCGCTCACGGAGTCTCTATGAGGTCCTGAGTTGTGAAGTGACGTTGGGTCTTGTGGATGTCAAAGGCCGTGAAGCCATCTACCGCAAAGTGCAGAAAGTCCGCTTTTTACAAGACCATGTGATTGCCTATGAAGACCAAGCATGGGGTGATGGCAAGCTATTTGCCGATTACAAATGCTCGCCCGGCATCCCGGTTGACCGCTATCAGGATGGCAACCGCTGGCGGGTGCTGATTTCATTGCGTGAAAGCAAGAGCAGGGGGGATGTTGAGGAGTTCCATATCCGCCGCAAGATAGAGGAGGGTTTTACCAAACCTGTTGAGTATCTGCATACTCGCATTGACCATCCAACCCACCTGCTTGTGATCCGTGTTGTTTTTCCTGCCCAGCGTTTACCGCGTCGTATCATCTTGATTGAGCAGAATGCCAGTCGGACAACCGAGCTAGGGATTGCCCATATCCAAACCTTACCCGATAAGCGCCAGATGGTGGAGTGGGAGACCAAGCGTCCCCGTCGTTTTGAGATGTATACCTTGCGTTGGGAGTGGTAAAAATAATAGGCGGATGTTAATCCGCCTGTTACTGGTTGAACCTCTATAGGGTACCACCGCCACCGCTCATGCTCTTTACTCCTTTGCATTAGGTAGTATACGGAAAATACGTGAATTCAAGGCAATAACCTTATAGACAGTATAGCATGGCCTTCGTAGAATCACAATATATCTATGGAAATTTCGTATAAGTCAGGTCTTCTAGCTGTGGATTTAAAGGAACTCGGACAACGCCTTCGTCAGGCTCGTGAGCGATTAGGCTTCTCTCAAGAAGACTTCGCCGTTGCCGTTGGGAAAGACCAAGCTGCCATTTCAGACTACGAACTTGGCAAACGCCGACCATCTATTACTGACTTGCCTCGATTTGCCGAAGTGTTGCACGTTTCTCTCCTGTATTTTTTTGAGGGCGATATTTCGGTCAGCGACCTTGACCGCGAACTGTTGCATCAGTTCCATCTGATTCCTCAAGCTGAAAAAGCTCACGCAATTGAAGTGATGCGCCTCTTGGCGATGATGACACAAGGCTAATTTCGCTGCTTGACAAGTGGTTATAGTGAATATACCATACATTCACCATAACAAAGCTATGAATAAATCATCCGCTTTACCGACGACCAGCCTCCTAGATTCATACGTTTACCCTTCTCTATGGAAACGGCTCCAGCAGAACTGGAAAACATTTCAACTTATCTGCCTCTATCATCGAAGAATTGAAAAACTTGAAGGTCTAATCGACTGGGCCAGACGCAAACGTCTTCGGGAAGTTCAGGCGGCATATCTGCGTAGGTATCATGATGATAAACGACGCTTATTTAGACTTGAATATAACTATCCTTGGTCGAGCCGATTAGCACGCCTTTTGCTAGGTGATATGACTGCCCTTCTGCCCAACTTCAGGAGTTTACGGAGATTAATTTTCTCGTATAGCATAAATACTTGAAATTATGGTAAATATGTTATAATCCATAAACAAAACGCCCACAGTTGGTGCTGGAAACACCACACTGAGGGCTGACCCAACCCGCTGAGAACGCAGCAGGTAGGCTACAGCTATTATACCGATAAGCTGGCATCCGACCGCTATTTGCTTCTTCAGCAGGTAGCGGTTTTTTTGATGTCAAATGAAAGGATGTATGTCACGATCCCGAAAGCACAGCATAGAGTTTGTTCTGCTTGACAAGGAAATTACCACAGGCTTTGTTAAAGCAGTTTGTCAAGAATTGCGGAGTAGAACATGCGACGAAGCCTATATATCCAAGGATTTCCAGCAAGGCTTGATGACGTTTATCAAGTTGGCACAGCAGATACAAATCAAGCATCTCAACTATCAATCACAGTTCAAAAGAAGGTAGGTGAAGACCATGAAAAAGCGACGTTCTTCTAGAGTTATCGAAGCTAAAGTCGCGCTTTGCTATATTCGCCAGTCTATTACACGCGATGAGAATGATACGGGTAGTCCTGAACGCCAACGTGCCAATATCACAACGGTGTGTGAGAAAAACGGCTGGCTTCCTGAATGGTACGAAGATGCTGAGGGTCATCGTTCAGGCCGCGACATCAAGAATCGACCGGGGTGGTTAGCTCTAAGTAGCCGTATCGAAGACGCCGACGTTGTCGCCCTTGTTGCCAATGACTTGGCGCGACTGCATCGTAAAGGTTGGCGGGTAGGGGACATGATAGAGCATCTCGAACACAACGGCGTGGCCCTCGTGCTGGCTGCTCCTGGACGCGAGGTCGATACCTCGACGCCGCAAGGTAAAATGTTCATCCAGTTCACCGCTATGCTAGATGAATACTATGCTGAAGACATTTCCCAGCGAGCTAAGGACAGTGTGGCTTATCGCAAGAGTTTGGGGATGCACGTTGGGCAACCGCTATATGGCACAATCAAAGATAAGGGCTATCTAGTGCCAAGTCCAGAAGGTGCTTGGCTAATGCCGGATGGGCAATATCAGGCCGGGAGCCAAGATGAATGTCCCCATCCTCAAGCGGTCTGGAAAAGCTACTATGAGGGTGCCAGACTTATTCTGGAATACTATGCCCAAGGCAACATAGGTTTAGAGCGTATCTCGTATCGGATGAATGATGAGGGTTTTCCATTTCGAGGCCGACGTAATACACCACGTCCAATGACCGAGAACGATATACGCCGCGTTGTATCAGGTTGGCCCAAATATGGCGGTATTGTCACCTTCGAACGCAGTCGAGATCGACGAGCCTATGAAGAAAACGATATTGAGGGGATTGTATTTGATGAAGAACGGGCCGTTTTTCCCATTGAATTACTTCGACGAGTGGCTGAGGTACGCAATCAACGCAGTGTTAAGCCGCTGGATGGTGGCAAACCGTCAAAGGCCAAGTTTTACCCCTTAAGCCAGATTATGTATTGTGCCCATTGTGAAGCCCTCGTCAATCGATATGGAGATAATGGCTATCGGACAACGTTAACGGGTACCCATCTCAACGGCAATCCGAAATATCGCCATAAACCGGGGGTGAAGTGCGGTTGTCGCAGCCGTTCTGTGCCAACTCAAGTCGTTGAGGAAGACTTTTCACGCCTCATAGATTTGCTCTTTGTGAACCCCGATATGTTGGAAGTGATGTCGGTTCTATCGCTGAAATTCAACCAAGCCTTCCGCGAGGATAATGTTGATCCTGACCAAGAAAAGCAGGCGAACATCGCGCTTTGTAAACGTCGGATTGCAGCGGCTGTCACGCTGTATGGAGATGGGATGATTGACCGCGATGAATATGTGCGCCGTAAAGAAAAGAATGAGCGCGAGATGGCTCATTGGCAGGCCAAGACGACTGAAACTGAGAAGGTAGCTCTCGAACTGAGCATGAGTTTGGAAGCGATTGAAACCGTGCAGAAGTTGTGGCACATTAGTGATGATGAAGACCGTCAGGGGATGGTACGTAATTTGTTTAGTTATATTGTGTATGATCTAGATGCACAGCGTATCACCGACTTCAGATTAAAGCCGTGGGCGGATCGCTTTTTGATATTGAGAGGTGCATTATATGAGCAAGATTTAAAAGGAGAAAGTGATGTTGTAAATAGAACAGCCTCGGAGCGAGGTTTGCCCCATACGAGGTTCGAACTCGTGTTTTAGCCTTGAGAGGGCTACGTCCTAGGCCACTAGACGAATGGGGCAAGTGAGGGTCATTCTACTGGCAACTTGTCACCTCGTCAAGCCTCGCTTGTGCAAATATCGCTTTTCCCTATACTACATTGCAATGCACACTAAAAACTAGGAAGGATACCATGAACGCGATAAGGAAACGACCTATTTCAAGCCGTATCACCATTGCGCTGGTGGTAGCTGCGTTGCTTATCATTGCAGTTATTCAATTGCCGCAACAAAAGGCCGCTGCTCAAGAGGGGCAAAATTTGCCTTGGAATGAACTCTCATTGGGGGCCGTGACTGGCCCGGCTGGAACCTTATTCTATTTTGATGGGACGGCAGGTGATTCTGTCTCCATTGAAGTCAATGGCATTAGTGGCTTTATACCGAGCATCTTTTTGCTGGATGCCAACAAAGCGCCACTTGCCCAAGAGTTGAATGCTGCTAACACTTCGGCGGCAATTCTGAATGCGACCCTTTTCAATACAGGGTTGTACTATGTTCAAATCAACGGCGTCAATAACAGTGTGGGTCAGTTTACCATTCTTTTGAAACGCGGTTTGCCCCCCGGTATTCCGCTACCACTTGATATTGAGACTCAGGGTCTTTTGGCTCCTAGTTTGCCCGTCGTCTATTATGATTTCCAACTGAATCCCACCGGGCCAACCCAATTGGAAGTACGGTCAATGACTGAGGGCTATAGCCCATTGGTGACTGTGCTTGACCCGAATGGCGAGGTTGTTGCAACTTTGACCAGCACCCACTTGGTGGGTGTCACTCTTGAATTTGGCCCCGGTGAAGGCACATACAAACTGGCGGTTGACCTTGGTGAATTTGCCGAACCCGTTGAATTCTCCGCGTTGTTCTCTAATGTCATACCTGATAGCGAAACACCCCCGACGTCAAATCCGCCCCAAACAGGGCCATCGACTACTCAGGAAGCTAATGATGGGTCTAGCACTATCTGCCGTATCACACCTGATGGGGATGGCGCTAATGTTCGGGCTGGTGGCTCAACTGAGCATGATACGGTTGGCTTCCTTGCGGGTGGTCAATATGCCCAAGCCATTGGCTATAACCCAGCCAACGGCTCTTGGTATGAGATTATCTTGCCCAACAATGTGCGCGGTTGGATTGCCTCATTTGTGGTGACGACGACTGGCCCCTGCAATACCCTGTCAGTGACGACTTATCCGGCAGTTGGTTCATCGGGTGGCTCTAGCGGCGGCTCTGGTTCGCCTACCGCGACCCGCACGCCAACTGCGACTGGCTCACCTGAATCGACTGATGAGCCTGATGATCCAACCGCAACCCAACCTAGTGGCCCGACGGCGACCTATACACCTTCGTATACACCAACAACGCCTCCACCACCACCAACCGCACCTCCGGATACAACATCGCTCCCGCCCCTCAATATCCCATTGGACGAAACTGCCTCGGCAACGGATTATGTGTCCTACCCGAATGGGGATACCCAAGACAAGATTAGCTGGAATGTTACGGGTATGAATCCCAATGTGGCCTTGCCCGGTGGACGCGCCCGATTGGTGATTACCGCCACCTGCTTTGGCACGGGAACTGAGTACATCACATTCTTCACAACAGGTCAAACCTATTCTTGTGGTCAGACCATTGTAGATCGTGAAGTTACCTACGACAGTCGTACAGGCTTGGTGACCATTGATGCTATCGGCGGCAGTGGCACCTATGTTCAGTGGGTGCTGACCGCAACCGCGACTCGCTTGAACTAAGCATTCGTCTAGATTAGTTTAACAAAGAAGCCCTGCCACCTTGCTGTGCGGGGCTTTTTTGCTGAACTAATGTACAGGTTGGAGCGATATTAAGGTTTGCTATACTGGAAAACAATATCGAAAGGAGACAACAGATGTTGACCAAGCAGCAAAAACAACGTATAGGGATAGTATTGGGGATTTTAATAACGATTGTCGGTCTAATCGTTTATCTTCCCCATGAAGCACAGGCCCAAGATGGACAGTCCCTTGTTTGGGGCGAACTGACACTTGGTCAAGTCATTGGCTCAGATGGGGCCTTGTATCAATTTGAAGGCAACCCCGGTGATACTGTGACTATTCAAGTCGGCGGCATTAGCGGTTTTCTACCCACCGTTACACTGCTTGATGCTAGTCGTGCGATTGTCAGTCAGGATTTGAATGTAGGCCAAACAGCTACTGTAACCTTGAATTTTACGTTGTTCAGCGCCGACGCCTATTACGTGCAAATTGGTGAGGTCAATAGCAGTGTTGGGCAATTCACTATCCTATTAGAGCGAAGCCTGCCTCCCGGTATTCCTCTTGCAGCGGGTATTTTGACAACTGGGGCCGTCGCCCCTAATCTGACCAGCGTTATCTATGATTTTGAGACGAATCCCTCTAGCAACACATGGGTACAAGTTCGCTCAATTACAGATGGTTATAGCCCGCAAGTGGTGATTATGGATATGACTGGTGATGTCGTGGTGGATTTGAGTAGTACCCGCCTTGTCGCCGCTTCATTAGAATTAGGACCAAGCGACGAGACCTTAAAGATGGTTGTCAGCCTTGGTGAGTTTGCTACTCAAGCCAGCTATGAGATTGAGTTTGCTTATACCGCAGGCGGGACGCCACCTGTCACTAGTGGTCCAGAGGCAACACCCGAAGTTGGCCTATGTACTATAACTTCAGCCCGTGCCGATGGTGTTAATGTGCGCTCTGGCGGTTCCACCAATCATCCATCCGTTGGGATTTTGCGAACCACTGACACGGCTACAGGGATTGGGTTTAACTCGGCTAATGGTGGTTGGTATCAGATTCGCCTAGCCGATGGGCAGGTTGGGTGGGTGGCATCATTTGTGGTTAATGCCGATGGTGAATGTAATGCGTTACCCATTACAACCTATGGCACTGCCCCAGCAAGCACCCAAGAACCTGATGACGGCCCCGTCTTCACACCCCAGCCCGATTCGGGTGGTTCATCTGGGCCAAGTGGTACGCCTGAAGTTACACCAGATGACGACGACGATGATGATTAGCCTATAGGGGGAAGTAGCTTGGTGCAGCGCTTGTGTCCGAACTGTCGCAACTTAAACCCGCCAACTGCGACTATCTGCCGTGAGTGTGGCTATCGGTTAGGAGGGGATGTAGAATCTCCTCCAACGGTATCTCCTGCGATACCTGTTTGGCTCGGAACCCCCTTGGATTGGATAGGGGTATTCTTTTCGGGCGGAATGGGTTTAGGGCGCTACTGTCGAGGTGGTCAAAACTGGAGTCGCTTTGTAGTCGATATGCTGGCTCTGTCAATCTTGAATGGCTTATTGGGGCTGTTAACGGTGATTATCTCTCTCAATAGCGACTCGGCGTTGAGTGTGGAAATTACCGATCTGCAACTCAGCCTTGGGGTGACGGGTGATGCGGCACGCCTGATCAACGGCATATTGATTGGCCTTGGCTTTGTATTTCTCGAGGTTGCCTATGTTGGTCTAGTCTATGCTTTTACGCTATTTTTTGAAGGTACAGGCGACCTCTCCGACCACCTGCACCTCTTTTTTGCTGCGACCATTGGGCGTAATCTCATAACACCCGTGATTCTTGCGATAGGTATGATTGATATTCGCCTCTTCATTGCCGTTGCGCTGTTGTTGATTGTCTATGGCTATTTTCTTTATGTGCGTATCATCCAAGCGGTACACCGCCTCTCGTTACCGATTGCCATTTTGCCTGTATTGGTGGCTCCAGCGGTGATGAATGCGATATTAAACTTCATCTAAGAGACTTTGTACCTCAGCAGCCGTTGTGACTGGGGTTGCACAAGCAAAGTTTTGACATACATACACGGTTGGTCGTCCTTCGCGCTGAGTACGATAGGCTAGTAGGGGAGGGGTTGATTCCGCGTCTTGGTCGGATTCAGCCAAGGCCACGATAACACGGGGGTGGAAGGGCTTTCGCACGACATCCAACACCGCTTGGGCATCGTTACGCTTGCCGATAATTGCCACTTCAACAGGACGTTGAGTGAGCAGGTGTACGCCTGCCAAAGCCACTCCAAAAGCGCTTGGGTATTCACGCATGGCATGGCTAATCTGTCCGTAGACACTCAATGCGGCCTCCTCATAAACTGCATGACCTGTATAGGCTGCCAGCTTCAATAAACATGACGCTATGAGGGTGTTGCCGGCTGGTGTTGCATTGTCTTGTAGGCTACGGGGACGGGCAATAAGGGTTTCATGCTCATCACTGGTGTCATAGAAGCCTGCCTCGGCGCGGAAATGAGCGAGAGTGTAATTGGCAAGGCGCTGGGCCTCACTAAACCAGCGAGTATCAAAGGTGGTTTGGTAGAGTTCCAGTAGCCCATCCATCACATTGGCATAATCCTCAAGATAGGCTGTGAGTTTACTCTCACCATGTTCATGACTTGTGCGTTTATGGGTGCGATACAGACGCCCATCCGCTGTGCTGAGTTCGCTTAGGATAAAGGCTGCGTTGCGTTCCGCGATGGCTTGGTAATGAGTATCATCTAGAACCCGTGCTGCTTCAGCATAGGCAGCTAACATCATGCCGTTCCATGCCGCCAACATTTTGTCATCCAGCCCCGGCTTGATACGCTGTTCTCGGTGGGTAAAGAGCAGTGGGCGTGCGGTCTTGGCGATAGAGTCGAGTTGTTCGGGGGTTACATGGTGACGGGCGGCTACTGTGTCGAGCGCTTCGGGGCGGTTGGGGATGTTGTGTCCCTCAAAATTGCCGTCAGTGGTGATGTCATAACAATCCAGATAGGCCTTAATCTCGGCTTCGCTCAGATGCCCCTTGAGTACCTCGCGTATTTCAGTCGCTGACCACACATAAAACTTGCCCTCTTCACCTTCGGAGTCGGCATCTTGGGTGCTATAGAATCCGCCGCAAGCATCCAGCATTTCCCGTTCCACATAGGTCAGGATGTCACGGGTCACGTCGGCAAAAAAGGCATTGCCTGTCAACTGATAGGCATGCAGATAGACGCGGGCGAGTTGGGCATTGTCATAAAGCATCTTCTCAAAATGGGGCACCAGCCAGCGATTATCGACGCTATAGCGATGGAAGCCGCCCCCGATTTGGTCATAGATGCCACCTTGAGCCATCTTTTCGAGAGTAAAACTCACAGCGTTGATGAAGCGTTCATCGGGGGCTGTCGTGTGATAGCGCAATAGAAAGTCGAGATTCATGGGGGAGGGGAACTTAGGTTGGCCTCGGTGCAGCCCTCCGTAGATGGGGTCAGTATCGGCAATCAACTTAAAGGCCGCCGTCCTGAGTAGGGTGGCGTCTAGTTCCTCGCCTGCGGGATTGACCTCAAACGCTTGATTGAGGAGTTGGGAGATTTGGTGGGCGCTGGCTTCTAGCTCCTCACGGTGTTGGGCATAGGCTTGATGCGCTGCCCCCATGATTTGCCGAAAGCTGGGCATGCCATAGCGTGGGGTAGGTGGGAAGTAGGTGCCTGCATGGAAAGGCTTGCCGTCAGGTGTCAGGAAGACAGTCATAGGCCAGCCGCCATGTCCCTGTGTGAAAATGAGTGTAGCCTGCATATAGAGGTCGTCGATGTCGGGACGCTCTTCGCGGTCTACCTTGATATTGACAAAGAGGTCATTCATCATGGCGGCGGTTTCGGCGTCTTCAAAGCTCTCATGGGCCATGACATGGCACCAATGGCAGGCGGCATAGCCAATACTTAGTAGGATAGGCTTATCTTCGGCCTTGGCTTTAGCAAGGGCTTCCTCGCCCCAAGGGTACCAGTCAACGGGGTTGTCTTGATGTTGGCGCAGGTAGGGGCTGGTTTCGTATTGGAGTCGGTTCATAGGTCGCTTTCAATCAATTAATTGAATATCGGTTTGCAAAATTATTGTAGCGAGATTATGTGCTTCCATCAACTCGTTGTCATTCAAGGGAACATGGCGCATACTGTAGGGGTAGGTTATTTTTGAGGAGTGGTACTCATGACAACCCCTTTTGACCGCAAAATATTTTGGATCCACTGGATGGGTCGTGCTGTTGGCGAAAATACCATTGATGAATTAATTCAGACTGTCAAAACCTATAGCCCCAATGTCAAAGGCATAGCGATAAAGAGCAATGATGGGCAATATTGGCAAGGGCGCTATGATAACAATCCCAATATGGCGATTAATGGGCAGGCGGATATTCTGCGCTGGGCCAAAGCGCTGGCCCGCAATGGCTTGCAGACTTACCTTTGGTGTGTGATACGTGGCGATAATATTGAAGAAGAATCACGCGTGATTGGTCTCGCCTGCCGCACCGCCGGAGTCAAAGCCATGATTTTGGATGTCGAAGACGGTGAGGGCTATTTTGGAGGCCAGACGGCTGAGACCGCTCGCCGTTTAATTACCCGCATTCGGAACGCCGCACCGAATGGCTTTCATCTGGCGCTCAATTTGGATGCGCGGGGAAGCCATCCCCGCAATATTCATATTGACGAGTGGCTACCCTATGTCGATAGCCTGCACCCAATGGTCTATCATTGGCACTTTAGCGAAGGGACACGCGGCCCCAAAGCCTATGTTGATGAAGCCTTTTACAACTTAGCCCAATATAACAAGCCGATTGTACCCATGCTGCAAGCCTATGAAGACCCCAGTTCTGGCACGCGAGTACCCGAAGACCAGATTTATGAGGCCGGGATTTATTCTTTCCAAAAGGGTGCTCCCGGTATCAGCTATTTTCGATTGGGGTCGGCTGGTCCCGCCGAGTTTGGTGCTATCGCCCGCATCGACCCTAACAATATTCCCGATAGTGGTGGCGGGACAACTGGCCCGACCAAGAAATTCTTGGTGAGTACCCTTGTTTTGAATGTCCGAAGTGAGCCTTCTACCGACCCGCGTACCCTGCTACCGGGTGAGCAACTTCGTCAAGGGGAGCAAGTAGATGCCCAGATTAGCTCACGGACGGAACTGGCGGGTTATGTGTGGTGGAAACACCGCACAGGGTGGTCAGCGGAGCGCACCACCGACAACAGCGAGGTCTTTATGGTGGACATTAACACCCCCTTGCCCGCGCCAGCCTTCCTCTTTGAGCGCTCTCCACTTGACCTAGACGAGATGCGCTGGTTCTATTATTATGGCAACACGATTTTTGCCTACCGCTATGGTGAGCAAAATAACTACAATGGCTATAGCCAAGGGCTACACGGTGGATTGGACTATGGTCACCCCGGTGGAATTCCGGTTTATGCAGGGGTAAATGGTGTGTTTGATTATAGCGGCTCAGAACGTGCCTTTGGCCCTAATCGTGTAGATATTTTGATAGGGGATTATCGGATTATCTATGGGCATGTGGCGCGACCCATTTCATTGGCAAAGGGGACACGGGTCACACCCAACACAGTGGTCGGTACCATTGACTATGGCGCTCAACATATGCACCTTGAAATCCGCTACCAAAGCGAGACCTATATCCTCAATCCCTTGCAATTTATGACCGAGACTATGCGGTCTTCGTTGATTAGCCAGTTCCCACCTGAAGGTATTTATGGCTTCTATAGTAGCCCGCGCTGGCAACGGTGGTTAACGCCGCTCGACCAGCCAACCATCATCCGTGGGGGGCCAGTCATCGGGCCAAAAGCTTAAGGAGGCTCTAGTTGCAGAAAACCATCGTTTTCCTTCTCTTGTTGTGTTTGTTACCCAACGTGGCCCTTGCCCAAGATGGCAGCCTCGAACTCCCTGAGACCTTCCAACTGGACACGGAGTCTGGCACATTGTCCATCAACTACCCTTCCGGTTGGATAGTAGGTGGGCAAGGAAGCGCTTTTCCGTATGGGGTAATTGATAATCAGCCATTGACGGGCAAACCCTTGGCTTCGGCACGGGTGGAGATTGCGGTCTCACCCAGTGCTGCCTTACCCTTCAGCTTTGACCCCCAAGCTGAGAATCCAGCCACGGCTTATTTGGAAGCATATCAGCGAACCCGTTTGGGGGCTGGTATGGGTGTTTATGGTCATGTGGTGCCAGTTACGTTGGGTAATGGCTTTACGGGTGCATTCACAACCTTCTTTGAGTCCGATGACCAGTTACCCCTTGTCGAACCAACCAAGATGAGCCTTGCAATGGTGGCGGCGATCAATACTGAAACCTTGTTGATACTGGAGATGCAGGCCGTCCAAAGTCAAGATTATATGGGTTTATGGTATGCCATGCTGGATACCTTGGCATGGGATGGGGTGGCTTTGATTGACCGTGATACAAAGGCCGCGTTGGAAGGTCTAGACCCTTCAGCGATGTTAAGGCGCTTGTTCAACGAGTTTTATCAAGACCCGCCTCTTGTCCCCGGCCCTGACCCAACCATCCACTACACCATGACAATTGATGATACGGTGGTAGATTTTGTGCGGCCCCAAGGCTGGTACTCAGTTGAGGATGACCAACAGATTACCCTCCAAAATGTCAATATGGCGGGCGCATCCCTTGATTTTGCATGGGTTGACCCCGTTGACCCCGACACTACCCCCCAAGCCATTCCGCTGGCAACTCTCTTGGCGACTTTGGATGCGCGTGGTGCAGAAGTGGTTGACCTATACAGCTTCGAGTGGGGGGGCTATCTTGCGGCTGGAGTGACCTACCGTATTGGTGCCGCAGTCGGAATGCAGTTTGGTCTCATGATAGACGATGGTGTGCTGCAAATCACCGCTGAAAGCCTGCGACAAGATTGGATGACGGCGCGAGGAAATCTAATTGTGGTGGTGAGTAGCCTAACGATTAATGAGATTAAAGTGGGCCTTGATCCTTTGTTGCGCTCAATAAACGCACTACGAAATCCAGCTTAAGTGAGGTGCGTATGACAACCCAATTTTGCCCCCATTGTGGTGCAAACCGCGAGCAGATGCGTGATGACCAACCGTGTTGGCGGTGTAAACGCCTACCCACGTTGGCTTCACCATCGTTGGTACAGCCCATCGTCTATACGACGTCTCGTGCGATTCCGGTTTGGTTGATGGTGGTGGGTAGCGTGGGTTTGTTGCTGATGATTGGCACTGTTGGTACCTTGGGCTATCTATTTTTCACTGCGGAGGATAGCGACCCATTACTTGAACAGCGCGAAAGTGAAAGCCTACCTAGCACCACAATCCCTATTGTCGCCAGCCCATTTGTAACCAATACGCCAGATATGCCCATCACAACGCCACCAGCGGCTGTCGGCCCATTTGCCGAGACCTCGGTGGCAATGCAGTCTAGTCTAACACCAACCTTTACTGCTACTATTCCTACACCAACTGAAGCCCCAACGATGACGCCTACCCCCTTTGTTTGTCCTGATGCGCCGCAAACACGGCTGGCACGGGATGTGCAGGCGCGGGTTGGGGATGGTGGCATTAATATGCGTGACAACCCCGGATTGAACGCAAGTGTGGTGTTGCGAGTGAATCAAGGTGAAGACGTAACGATTATCGGTGAGCCAACCTGCACAGATGGTTATGTGTGGTGGCCTGTTCGTTTAGCCAGTGGTTCTGAGGGGTGGATGGCGGAAGGCAGTACCAACCGCTATTATTTAGAACCCATACCATAGGAGGAAACAAAACGTTGAGAAAGTTGTCTTGGCTGGTTATCCCAGTATTATTTATGATGGTGTTGAGCGCTTGTGGGGCGGAGCGTCCAACGCCTGTGGTCTATCGTCCAACGATTGCGGTTACGGAGACGGCAGCCGCCAATCAAACCTTAACTCACTTGCCCCCAACGGCAGGCCCTAGCCCGACCCCCACCGTGACTTCAACGCCGTATCAGACAGCAACCCCATTCCCAGATGCTGATCCTGCGATGGTGGTTGCCAAGGTGGGCAGCCGTGAAATTACCCTTGCTGAGTTCCAAGCACGGGTACGTTATGAACGATGGCTTCCGCTACAAGCCATTGCCAAGCGTCTTGACAAAGAAGGCCCAAGCCGTATCCTTGATTTTACCCGACCAGAAACAGCCCAAATCCAATCATTGTTCTATACCTTGAGCAATACGGAATCGATGGGGACGCAGACCATGAATGCCATGTTGACTGAGCAGGTGATCTTGCGTGAGGCGGCCCTCCGCGACCTTGAGCTTGACAAGACGTTCTTTGATGGACGTGTGGCGGCTCGTATTGGTGTTGAGCTAGGGGCTGGGGGTGCGCGACCTCGTAATTGGGATGAGGCCTATGCCGTGTTTATTGCTGACATGCAGTTATACACTGGTATGACAGAGCAGCAATTTATCGAGCATGTTCGTGCCCTGACCTATTATGACCAACTGAGTCTGATTATTGGTGATTTAGCGCCAGACCCCACTGCCGAAAGCATCACAGCCGTTAATGTCCAAGACCTGTTGCTGGATACCCGGGAGGATGCTGCTACGGTAGCAGACCGTATGCGAAATGGTGAGAGTATCTTGCGGATAGCAGTGGAATATGGCCTTAGTCCCACAGCCGACGAGACCGAGCGCCGTGTGAGCCGAAGCGATGATTTGCCTGAAGATATTCTTAATGCGATTTTCGCGGCAAACGAAGGGGATGTTATTGGCCCATTTGCCACTGATTCAGGATGGTACGTGGCTCGGATTGGTGGGGTTGAATTGGATATTGCCAGCCCAAGTGACCTTGATGCCGCAAGAAAAGAATTTGTACGGTTGTGGATTGTCGAAAAGCTTGATGACCCCACCTACACCGTAAATTATGAAAACTGGATGGAATTTGTCCCAACTGACCCCTTGCCCCAAGATGTCTCGCCTATGATGCGTGATGAGTTTGTCACATACCCAGACAATCCCTTTGTGGATGTGGGTGAGCCGACCCCCACGCCTGAGCCATTGAGTATTTCACCCCGCTAATGCTATTGATAGGCGGTGCGGTGGTGCCGCCTATCGTTTTTTAATGATTGATTTGCCCATAACGTTGAACAAATTGGAAGATATGATAGAAGCTCTCGGCGCTGATTTCTGCCCCGTTTTGCCAGCGTTGATTTTCTAAACGACGATAACGCTCTTGTTGAGCCGCCCAGCGAGGATCAGCGCTCGATAGCTCCTCGCGCTCTTTCTTGGGCTTGAGGGTGACAAACCATTCATGGAAGCTGGCAATCTGTTGTATCGCTTCATCTGGCTTCAAAAATGTATAAACAATGTAGTCATACTGGCCCTGATTAAAGCGTACACTCGCACAGTACCAGCCTTTCGGTACCCGTGATTTGCGTGTTGGCACTTCAAAATACCACGCTTGTACCTGAAAAGGCTGTTGCCAGCTAATGGCCTGCTGTTCGGGCGTTTTGCGGCGCTCATCCACTAATGTCAGGCATTGGGCATCAAGGTCAAGGTAGCGGCCACTCGTCCAGACACGTTTCAGTAGCTTATCGCTAAGTTGAACCATGCCAATTGCGCCTACTAATGCAAGACTGGCAGAGATACAGGTGGGGCTGAGTGCCTCATCGATAAGGCTGGCAATGATACGGCCTAGCAGAATACCACCCGCGAAGCCAAGGAAGGCTAAGATGGGCAGAATAGTACGAATGCCAATATGCTCGGCATCAACGGTGATGCGGTTTGGGGGGGGAGTTAAATCGCTCATGGTGCGAATTGTAGCATATTTTCTTGCCGTTATTTAGAATAACTTACATACACAGAGGAGGGCAACATGGTCGTGCAGCAATTAATCGAAACTTGTCGGCAGTATCAACTCATTGAACCAAATACCCCGCTGGTGGTGGCCGTATCAGGAGGGATTGATTCACTAGTCATGCTGCATGCCCTAAAGCAGCTAGAGATACCCCTTCATGTGGTCACCCTTGATCATGGTATACGGGGGGAGGATGGGGTAGCCGATGCGTTGTTTGTAGAAAACTTGGCTCAGTCATGGGGCTTGCCTTGTGTACGTGGTGCGGTAGATGTCCCAACCCTTGCGGCGGATTATGGTCTGAACATTGAAGCAACGGCTCGCCAAGCACGGTATACCTTCTTATTGGAGGTAGCCCTGCGAATCGGCTCTCAGCGAATTGCTATTGCCCATAACCACGATGACCAAGCCGAAACGGTCTTAATGCACATCATTCGGGGGGCAGGGCTGCGCGGCCTTCAAGGGATGCTCTACCAAACCTTTCTCAGCGAAGACCATCTTCTTTTAGATTGGCCTGATATGCTTGGCGAAGATGTTGACCCTAGTGACTATAGTTTGATTCGCCCGCTGTTGGATGTGCCACGTAGCGCGATTGAGGCCTATGCTGCCGAGCATGGCTTATCCCCACGCCAAGATGCGACCAATGCTGATGTCCGCTATCTTCGCAACCAAATTCGACACCAATTGCTGCCTATGTTGAAGACTATGAACCCCAATATCCACGATACCCTTAATCGGTTAGCAACAGTGGTTCAAGGCGAGGTGGCGGTTGTTGATAGCCGTGTGGAGCAGGTGGCAGCGTGGATGTTGGAATGGTCAGAGACCGAACCTGATGACGAGGGCGAAATCGGCGAAGTCGTCTTTTTAGACCGCCAAGCCTTTATGGAACAACCATTGGGCATTCAACGCGGGTTGTTGCGAAAGGCCATGTTTGAGCTTGCTCCTGCTGCCCGCGATTTGAGCTTTGATTTAGTGGAGCGGGCGCGATTGCTTATCTTGCAGGGGCAGACGGGTAGCCAAATTGAACTACCTGATGCCGTCTATCTGCGAGTCGGTTATGACGAGGTGACGATAGGCTATGGGGGTAACCCCGTCTATCCCTATCATTTGCCTTGTTTACGTGCGGGTCAACTGTTGCGGATTGACCCCCACCAAGAAGGTCAGGTCATCAAGGCGGGCAACTTAGCACTCGTCTCTTATTGGGTGGTTGAGGGTCGTTCCAGAGACCTCCGCCCTGCCACCCCGCTTGAATGCACCCTTGCGATTCCAGAAGGGGCCATGATTGGTTTGCGGACGTGGCAAGACGGTGACCGCTTCAAGCCTTTTGGGATGCGCGGCAAGTCGCAAAAATTGTCGGATACCTTTATCAACCTCAAGATACCTGCCTTTTACCGTGACCAAGTACCCCTCCTGACCATTAATGACGAGATTGCGTGGTTTGTGGCTCCCACTGCCAATGGCCCCCAAGCCCGAATTGCTGATACTTTTGCGGTGCGTGATGATACCGCTGCTATCCTACGCTTTCGCTGGCAAGAACCTCGTTAAGGGTAGTTTCGATAGTATCCATAGCGGCCCGCCAGTGTGTTTCTGGCATCTCATAAAGATGGTTCGGGTGCAGGTAATAGAGCAGAACTTCTGGCGTGCTTTGGGTATAGGCTTCTACTGCTTGGGCATAGGCTCCCATTTGATAATAAAAGCGTTGGGAAAAGCGCTCGACATTTTGAGTGCTGATACGGTTGGTTTTGAAATCTAGTACATGCCATTTGCCTTCATACTGGAAGAGTAGATCGATAATGCCATGAATGATATAGCTTCCATGTTGATAAGTGAACTCATATTCACGGTGGATGGAACTAGCCTGTTGGAGCATTTTGCCGAGGCGGCCTTTTTCGTATTGTTGTAAGAGGCGGCGGGCTTCTGCTACGACATATTCGTGTTGGTATGGCTCAATGACGCCATGCTCCCATGTATAGGTCTTAAGGCCATATTCAAACCGTTCACGGCTGGTCTCGCTTGGTAAGAGGCTTACTTTGAGCGCTCGGTGTACTACATTCCCCACCACATAGGCCAACATAGGTTGTTCATTCATGCCCAATACAAGCGGGCGCACAGGGGGAGGCATGTCGCGCATTACCCGTCGTCGAAAATCAACCGACTTGCTCCGCCAATTTTTGTCGTCCAATCGTTCAAGGTCGGTGGCGTTGATATGCCAGCGCTTGCCGGGGATTTGAATATGAAGCGGGTGCAGAAGCGGCAAAGGCGCTGTTGCGGGCGGGGTACTTTGTTGAATCGAGTTCCATCCACTTTGCATACTGCGGCGTTGATGCAGGGCATGGCGTGACGGAACCGATGGTATCTGAATATGAATACCCCAATCCTTGAGCAAACTATTGCCCACCAGAACATCGTCCTTAGCGGGAAGACCCAATACTTGGTGAAGCTGGCCCATCCAGCCAGTTTGTTTATATTCCCCGCTGATAATGAGATAATCTTGGGCGCGGGTAGCCGCTACATAAAAGAGGCGCTTGCGTTCTGCTTCGGACCGCTGGATTTGATATTTATGTGCAAGTTGGTAGGCGCTCGGCTCTTCGAGCTTTTCTGCCCCCATGATTTTGCAGACAGGCCCAACTAGCGGGTCAAAAATCACGACAGGCTTGTATTCATTGCGTGTCCAATCGGCTTCACCAATGACCACTACTGGAAATTCCAAGCCCTTGCTCTTGTGTACTGACATGAGTGTGATAGCACCTTCGGCTTCGAGGGTAGCTTCTCCTTCACGGGCTTCAGTGCTGACCATATCATCTAAATAGGTGCGAAACTCCGCCAGCGAGACTCTCCCGCTGCGATGGGCAACCGTTAATAATTTCTTGATATTGGCGCGACGACGTTCTCCGTTGGGAAGGGCGGTCAGGGTGGCTTCAAAGGCGGTCAATTCCAAGGCTTGCTCAATCAACTCGGCAATGGTGACACGCCCTGCTATCTGATGCAGAATGCCCAAAGTATGCCGCGCAAATTCAGCAACGGCGGCATCTGTGTCATCAAGGGGTGGGGTAGTGTGCATCAGCGCAACCCAAAGAGGTTGGGGTTTGCCCTCAGCATCTTGTTGAAGACGATAGGCCAGCAACCCATCATCACTGAGGCCAAACATAGGGGCACGCAGTACCGAGGCCAAAGCGAGGTCATCGGCGGGGTTGTGCAGAGTCGCTAGTAGATTCTGAATATCCCACACCTCTTGGCGCTCAAAATAGCCTTTGCCTGCGATGGTGATATAGGGCAAGCCAAGCTGCTGAAAGGCATGTTCCCATTGGGGTGTTTTACCCATCGACTGAAACAAGATGGCAATATCCCCATATTGAAGGGGGCGGTAGGTATTGGTGTGGCGCTCCCAGATGGGGGTTTGGTTGTTGATCATCGCTTGTAGGTGCTGCCCAACCTGCATCGCCTCCCATAAATCAATATCATTGCCACTCAGTTTGCTTGATGTATCGTCGGTTTTGGGTTGATGAAGGCCTATCAAGGTGATGGGAGTTTGCAGGTCAGGGGCGGCTTCGCGGTGATGGCTAACGGCTTCATAAGCAACGGTGAAGGCCCCAACAGCCCCCGCCTCGCGCTGCAAGATGACCCCAAAGAGATTATTGAACAGAGCAATAAGGCGCTGATGGCTGCGAAACGATTTGCTTAAAGCGACCGCCTCCCCACCCAATTGCAGAAGTTCATGGCGCACGCGGTCAAAGACGCTGACATCGGCCCCACGAAAGGCATAAATGCTCTGCTTGGGGTCACCCACTACAAAGAGCCGTCCAGCAGGTGCTTGTTCGGCATCAACACCGCAGAGCGCATAGATGATTCGGCGTTGGGCGTCGTTGGTATCTTGAAACTCATCAACCATAACATGGTTAAATTCATGCTGTACATAATGGGCGGCTACATCTGGGTGATTTTCCAGAAGCTGGACGGTTAGCACTTCGAGGTCATCGAAGTCAAGCGTGTTTTGATTGGCCTTTAGCTGACTATAGGTCTGGCTGGTGAGGTCAATGGCGTCACGCCACCAAATCAACATTTGTGCGGCTTGTTCATCACCTTCACCAATAGGGGGGATAATCTGCTCTAGATAAGCTTTGGCACTCTCGCGGATGGTTTTTAACTGTTTCTTTGATTCCTTGACGGCTTCATCATCACCCCAAATCTTTTTGCTGCCGCCACGTATATTGACCGATTCTTGTATCACGGTCAAGGCAGTGTAGGCTGCGTCCCAATCCGCGTGCTGAATGATGGCGTATTGGCTTGTAGCAATCCGCCAGCTATTCCATAGTGCATCATCGGCGGGGGTGCCTTTGTCATCAATCCAAGCTATCGCTTCACGCAAGGTCGCATTCGTGCGGATACTATCGAGCATGCTCCCGCTATCGGCTTGCTGAAGGCCACGCCAATGTTGTACCCATTGGTCGGGGTGGAGATGGATGAGGGCGTCAAGTAGGGGCTGGGCAGCGGATTGGCTGATAAAAGCTTTGAGGACATCGCGCACTACACGCACCCCATAGTCAGCTAAGAGTGCCGCAGCAGGAGACTGGAGCAATGCAACTAAGGCTTGCTCAACGGCTTCATCTTGGAGGAGGGTGGCCTCTACCTCGTCCAAAATCTGGAAACCGGGGTCAAGGGCGGCTTCGACAGGGTTGGCACGGAGCAATTGTGCAGCCAATGCGTGAATGGTGCCGATGCGTGCGCTTTCGAGGCTGTCTTCGTGCTGCCGCCAAAAGGTGAGCTGCTCAAGGGTGGTACTTGATTGAATGCGCTGGCTAATGGCTTGGCGCACCCTGTCCCGCATTTCACGGGCGGCCTTTTCTGTAAAGGTAATGGCGACAATAGAATTGAGCGGCCATGTCGGATAGTGTTCAAGTAGCGCTAAGAAACGCTCAACCAAAACGCGAGTCTTGCCACTACCCGCGCCCGCGACCACAATCAAATTTGTATGAGTTGTGGAAATTGCCTGTTGTTGTTCTGGTGTAAAAATGGCAAAACCCCTTCAAATATGTTAACATCTTTAGCATGTCGTTAGTGCTTTGCACTTGGCGAAGCAAGTTCGTGACAAAACCTTTATTTTCTATTATACTAAACGCGGTTGGGGTCTCTAGGATTTGTGAAAAGTTTGTTTTGACCCCTCTGGCAAACCCCGTACCGAAACTGGAGGAGCAGGCAAATGCCACCGGAAACTAGCGGCTACTACTATCCGAATAAATTCGCCCGTATTTTCATCATGGCGATGGAAGAAATTATGGGTAAGGGTGGTTTGAATGCCATTTTGAATTTGGCGAACCTAGCCACATATATTGGCAATTATCCGCCCGATAATCTTGAAAAAGAATTTGATTTTGTCTCTTTTACGTCCTTACAGGTAGCGCTGGAAGAAATGTACGGACCCCGCGGCGGACGCGGGTTGGCGTTGCGGGCCGGGCGTGCAACATTTGCTGAAGGCCTCAAAGGGTTTGGGGCATTGGCGGGTGTTGGTGACCTTGCTTTTAAGGTGTTACCGCTGCCTCAAAAACTCAAGATTGGGTTGCCAGCTATGGCAAATATCTTGACCCAATTTTCTGACCAAATCTCACGAGTTCACGAAGAAGAAGATAAATTCGTCTATACCCTTGAACGCTGTCCTATGTGCTGGAAGCGCACGGCTGACCGTCCGGTTTGCTATGCAGGCCAAGGTTTGCTACAGGAAGGGTTGCGCTGGGTTTCTGGCGGGCATGAATTTAAAGTGGATATGGCAACCTGTATCGCTAAAGGTGATGATATGGGACGCTATGTGATCTTTAAGGAACCCATTGGTTAATTCCATGTGATGGTGTAACTACAATCCTCTGTTTGACGAAGGAACAGAGGATTTTTGCTGTTGTCGCTTGCCGCTTGATATATTTTCCGCTATAGTAACAGAGAAAATAGGGGTTGTTTGTAGTTATTCTTTTCTTCTGTATTATGTGCTGACAGAGCGTGTGATGCTCTGAGGATACAATTAAACTTATGCGAGCCTACTTAATTGTTGATGTCGATGATCTCCTTGATCGTTTAGAAGCACGAAAACTCGCGCTTGATTTGCATGAGGTGTCGATGACGCTCCGTAATGGGGCAACATTGGCAGCCGGGTTGGTGTCTTCTGATGCACTGGTCTCGGTGGCGGTTGCTAATTGGAATCGTGATCGGGCTGTGCCGGGACGGGTAGGGACCAGCGTTCAACAAATCTTCGTTACCAATGGATTTGAAGTCTGCAACGCGCCAGATCGCCCCTTTGTGGTCGATGTGATGTACGCGAATTATTTTGCGACAGGCGACGAGCCAGTTGATGAACTTATCCTTGTCACCACTCAACCGGATTTTGCCTCTATCGTACAACGTATCGACCTCAATCCGCGTGGACGTGTGCGGATTTGGGGGGATGACGACCCCGGTGTGGCGGATGCCATCTATCAACCACTAGAGACTATCTTGGGTATTCCTACCAAGACAGTTTCCCTCTATGTAGATTTTGAGAATATTACGATTGGCCTCAATGAGCAGGGCTATGTTATTGACCTTGACCGCTTGGTCAATGCGATGAGTCGCCAAGCTCGCGCTCATGGTCAGGTCAACAAAATGGCGGCCTATGCCCCTTGGGGACAGCGCGGGAGTTTGCCGCCGTTGGTAGATGCCCAAGGGCGCGAAATCTCTGATGAAGCCCCCAGCCGCTTGGCCCTGTCCAATATCGACCCCGTGTTCAATCTACCGGGCAAAAACAGCGCCGATATGCGGATTGCTAAGGACGTGCTGGCGGATAGCTCCACGACGGGTAGCTCTGATATTTTCATTGTTGCCAGTGGTGACCGCGATTTTAACGATGTCTTTGGCACCCTCCGTGCCAAGGGCAAGCAGGTGGTGGTTTGGGGTATTCATGGCAGCACCAGCCGCATTCTTGAGAATAACCCCGCTATTTTGCTCGAATATGTCGATGACTTTGCCCAATTCCAACGCCATACTGACCTAGAGCAGATTTACCACGAAGCCCTGATTAATGAGCATGGGGAGCCATTGGCTTTCCGTCCCTCGCAGTGGTCAAGCGTGGTCTTGCAATGCGATATTTGGACAGCCAAGCACCCACGCTCACCCTTGACCATTGATGACCTAACCGACCACTTGATTGAGGCCCATGCCGTGACCAACCCCGCCCGTGGTGAGGAGTTGCTGGGGCAGGCCCAAGGTTTGGGATTGATTGATGTCAATGCGTCGGGCATTGTGGCGCTCAACAACAACCATCCCATTACCCAAGCTACGCGCATCATCCGTGACCGGATTGTGCATCGGGTTGCTAACACGCTCTCAGTACGCAACTGGGAATATGTTAATTATGGCTTCTTGCTCAAGGGCCTAAGCATGGACTTGGACTTGACAGGCCCCGGTCTTAATATTGATGACAATTGGCGCTCAGAGTGGATTGATGCCTTGGTGCGCGAGGGGCTTTTGGTGCGTGAGTTGGTGCCACATCCCAATAACCCCGAAGACCTTGTACCCGTCATTCGCTTGCCTGATGTCGATGCCAACCCTGCGGCGGTTGTTTTACCAGAGCCACCACCAAGCATTGAAGTGGTCGCCTCTCCCGAAGAGATTGAGGAGATGATGCGCCGTATTGTGGTGAGCGTGGAGCAGTTTACCAGCTTCCGTGGCTTTGCATGGTGTCCCTTGGGGAGCCTGCACAAACGCTTGCGACCCTTTGACTCTGGGATGCTTTTCCAACAGGCCATTGAGGTTCTGGTCGAAGATGGCTCGGTGAGCATCAAAGAGTACCAAAACCCCATGAGCAATTTCTTGACCAAGGGCATCTCCTTGGTAGAGCAGGCCGATTTGGTAACGACCTACTTGGAAGAGCGTGACCTGTTTATCAAGGGCTTGCTTGAACTCTATCAAGAGCGCACCCCGATTAACATCGAGTCCATTCAACAGGCCTGTCCGGTGCCACCTGAGACCTTTAAGACATGGGTGTCTATCATGGAACTGGAAAACGTGTTGAATCTGGTGCCGGGTCACCAAGACCTGTATAGCCTTTTCCGCACCCATCACACGGTGGTGCGGGTAGCGGAAAAGTATGGGTTCGAGAATACCTAGTAGGCTTTCGCAAAGTAAGCCATGCGCGTGGCGGGTTTGCCTGTCACAATGCACGGACCAGATTGACCAGCATAGGGCTGTTCGAGGGGGAAGCATCGGCTAACCGCTTGGCAGTCCTCTTTTATTTTGGCCTCGGCCTCTGCCTCACCAGAGAACCACGTCAGCGCCCATTCTCCACCGCGCACAATCTCCGTAAAGCGGTCATAGTCACCTACCACCTCGTGCAGGTGGCTATCACGGAAGGCCGTCGCTTGTTGCAGCAATCCCGCTTGCACCTCATCCAGCAAGGTCAGCACGCGGGCGACCACCAGCGATTGCTCCACGAATTGCTTGCCCTCACGCCCCGGAATATCGCGGCGGGCGATGGCAGCCGTGCCGTTTTGCACATCCTTCGGCCCAACCTCAACCCGCATGGGCACACCGCGCATCTCCCAATCGTTGTACTTGAAGCCGGGTGAAAGGCCTTCGCGGGTGTCGATATGCAAACGCACCCCCGCTTCGCGCAGCTTGGCGGCCAGTTCTTGGGCAACGGGAAGCACAACAGCAGCCTCGCTCTCGTTCTTCCAAATTGGCACGACCACCGCTTGGATTGGCGCGAGGCGTGGCGGTAAGCGTAGCCCCTTGTCGTCACCGTGTGCCATGATGATGGCCCCAATCATGCGGGTGCTGACTCCCCACGAGGTTGTCCAACAGTGCTGCGGCTCGTTGTTTACATCGGTATAGGTGATGTCAAAGGCTTTGGCGAAGTTCTGACCAAGATTATGGCTGGTGCCTGCTTGGAGGGCTTTGCCATCGCCCATCATGGCCTCTATGGTGTAGCTGGCATGGGCACCTGCAAAGCGCTCTTGGTCGCTTTTCTGGCCTTTAATGACGGGGATGGCGGCTTCATTGATGGCAAAGTCGGCGTAGATGTCGAGCATCTGCATGGTTTCGGCTTGAGCGTCGTCAAAGGTGGCGTGGGCGGTGTGGCCCTCTTGCCATAAAAATTCGGATGTCCGCAAGAAGGGGCGGGTGCGCTTTTCCCAGCGGACGACATTGGCCCATTGATTGAGCAGCAGTGGCAGGTCACGGTAAGACTGAATCCAGCGCGACATGGCATCCCCGATGATGGTCTCGCTGGTGGGGCGCACCACATACGGCTCTTCCAGTTCTTTGCCGCCGCCATGCGTCACAACGGCTAGTTCAGGGGCAAAACCTTCCACATGGTCGGCCTCTTTTTGCAAAAAGCTCATCGGAATAAAGAGGGGGAAATAGGCGTTCTGGTGGCCCGTGGCCTTAAAACGTTGATCTAAACCGTTGCGGATGCCCTCCCAAATCTCATAGCCATAGGGCTTGATAATCATGCAACCGCGCACGGGTGTTCTTTCGGGACTATCAACAAGGTCAGATTTGACCACAATCTCATTATACCACGCCGAGAAATCCTCACTGCGTGGAGTCACTGCGTAATCAGACACAGGGGTATACTCCTCGATTGATAAGGGTTATCGGCGGATAAGTTTACCACACTATGCTATCCACTGGCGAAACCATGCTTCGAGGGCATAGAGTGTCCAAACCTGTTCATGGCTGGCAACCGCGAGGAAGTCTTGCAGGGGTTCAGCGCTGACAATACCCGCTTGGGCTAATCCTCCATCAGTGAGCAAATCCGTTGCGGTTGTCCGTAGCCCCGCGGCGAACCACGCGTCTAACGGGATGGCAAAGCCTTGCTTGCGCGTAGTCAAGACAGAATCAGGCACAACACCGTGCAGGGCTTTTCGTAGGAGGCTCTTGCGTTGCTGGTGTGCAAAGAGCAGCCGTGCATCAATGCTAAAAGCGGCTTCTACCAGTTGATAATCTAGGAGCGGGACCCGTACCTCTAGCCCATGTGCCATACTTGCGCGGTCAATCTTGGTTAAGATGTCATCCACAAGGTAGGTTTTCAGATCAAGATATTGGGCAGCACTGATGCGCGGGTAATCCTCATGCCAAAAGCGGCGCAGCAGCCAGAACGGGTCGTCTATGTGATGCTGTAACAAAGCCGCGGTTTGGGATGGGGGGATGATGGTGACATGGCGGGCAAAGGCCTCAAGCGGGGGGCGTAGCTGGTCATGCAGCAACTCCGCATAGAAGCGCCAACGCGGTATCTGATGCAACGGACGCCATGTTAAGCGGGCAGCGGCTTTGAGTAGCGGGTGCGGTATCGGAATGCGCTCGGCGGCAGTGAAATAGCCATAGCGATGGTAACCCGCAAAAACCTCGTCACCTCCGTCTCCACCTAATACCACCTTGGTCGTCTGACGGGCCATCTGAGAAACAAGATAGGTGGGGAGACCTGAACTATCGTAGAACGGCTCATCATAGACCTTGGAATACAATGGTAGCAAGTCGCGGGCGGTCTGTAAATCTAGACGTTGGTGATGGTGTAAGGTTCTGAAATAAGCCGCCACCTCAGCCGCATATTGGCTTTCATCGTTGGCTTGTTCAGCAAACCCGATGGTGAAGCTATGTAGAGGAGTGGGCTGGAGCCAACTGCTATAGGCGGTAATGGCCGAGGAATCGACACCCCCACTCAGCAGCACCCCAACAGGGACATCACTGACCAACTGCATGGAGATAGCCTCTTGCAGATGCGCTTGGAGAAGGGTAATGGCTTCTTGCTCATCGGTGATGGCCCCCGTGTAGGCCACATCCCAGTAGGGTGTTATCGTGATTTTTCCGTGTTGCAGCAACAGGTGATGACCCGCCGGGAGCTTGGCGATTTGCTCGAAAATACTGCGATGATGCGGGACATAGCCATAGGTCAAATAATCAGAGATGGCCTCTTTTGAGGGGCGACGGGGAACGCTGCTATCCGCGAGAATAGCCTTCAGTTCAGAGGCAAAGATGAAGCGTTCGCTATCATGAAAATAATAGAGAGGCTTCACGCCAAGATGGTCGCGTGCCACCCAAAGCTGTTGACTGTCAGCATCCCAGATGCCAAAGGCGAAGATGCCCCGCAGCCGATCCAAGCAACCCGTCCCCCACGCAGTATAGGCGTTGAGGATGACTTCAGTATCACTGTTGGAGCGAAAGACATATCCTAAATGTTCTAGCTCATGCCGTAGGTCACGGTAGTTATAAATCTCGCCATTGAAACTAATCCATAGATGACCGTCGGCGGTCGTCATGGGCTGGAGGCCACTATCCGTGAGGTCAATGATGGCAAGCCGCCGATGACCCAGCGCGACCCGATCATCGGCAAAAAAACGTACCCCCTCCGCATCAGGGCCACGATGGGCCAGCGTGTGGCACATGCACTCAAAGCAAGCGCGGTCAATAGGGTGTGTTGTGTTGACCTGCCCGACAATGCCACACATAGGATTTAATCCGTTAAGAGTGTGCGGGCGTTCTCGACATAACTTAGGGATTGATGGCGGAAGTAGGTGTTATACAGTTCGGCATAATGCCCGCCGCTCTCCATCAACACTGCATGGTTACCTTCTTCAATGATTTTGCCTTGACGTAGCACAATGATACGGTCAGCGCTCCGCACGGTACTCAGACGATGAGCGATAAGGATAGAGGTCGATTGCGACAGAATCAAATCAAGCGCCTCTTGAATTTGTGCCTCGGTGAAGTTATCGACGCTGGCGGTGGCTTCATCCAAGATAAAGATCGCAGGCTTTTGCACCAAGACCCGCAACAGGCTTACCAGTTGGCGTTGGCCGATGCTCAAACGTGCGCCACGCTCTCCCACATGGCTTTGCAGGCCATCGGGTAGCGTTTCAAGCCATTCCCCATTGCCGATGGTATAGGCCACTTGCTCGATTTCAGCATCGGTGGCATTTGGCTTGCCGTAGCGGATATTATCAGCGATAGTGCCGCTAAAGAGGAAGGGCGCTTGGGGGACAAAACCGAGTTGGCTGCGGTAGCTATGTAAATTGAAGGAGCGCACGTCTTGGTCATCAATGCGGATTTGCCCGCCTTGGAATTCATAAAGGCGCATAATCAATTTGACGATGGAACTCTTGCCCGCGCCTGTGTGCCCGACAAAAGCCACGCTCTCACCGGGAGCAATCTTCAAGCTAAAGTTATCAAGGATAGGCTGATTGGGCTTATATTCAAAATAGACATCTTTGAACTCAATGGTCCCACGTAGATTCTCCACTGGACGGTCATCAGTCTGTGTGACGGTGTTCTCGGCGTCGATAAGCGCCATGACCCGCTCAAGAGAACTAATGGCCTGCTGGAACTGGCTCCAATAGGTCGAGACGTTGATAACTGGAAACCAAAAGCGGTCCACTGACTGGATATAGAGGTACCAGACCCCAACCGCAATGATGCCATCTTTTACATTGATAGCCCCTAGATACACGACAGCAGCAACAGCCAGACCCGCCAAGCCATTGAGGAGTGGGAAGACCAGAGCCAGCACCATCCCACGCTTGAGGTTGACGCGATAGGACTGGGTGTTGACTGTCACAAACTCCCCATAAATCATCTCTTCTTGGCGGAAGTTCTTGGCGACACTGATGCCCGTCACGGTTTCTTGGATGGTATCATTGACTGCGGCCATGGCCCGTGACCCTTGGCGCGTGACGATACGAGCTTTTTTCCGTAACCATGCTGTTGCCCATAGGATGGGGAGCATAAAAACCAGCAGCACAAAGGTCAGCAATATATTTTGACTTAGCAACACTACCAATAAGATGATGACCTGAATCAATTGACTGACAATATCCGATGTCACAATCAGGATTTGACCAAAGTCCTCGGTGTCGCTGGTAATACGGCTTAAGACTTTACCCGTTTTATTCTCATCGTAAAAAGCCATATCGCGGTCTATAGCAGCGCCAAAGGCATCTTTTCGCATCCCCGCCGTCATATCAGCTACAATGCGGTTAGTGAGGCGGCGGCGGTACCAATTGCCTGCGTACTGGGCGACAGTAATCAGCATCAAAGCGCCCGTAATGGCCCAAATCACATCCGTGTGGCGGTCTTTTTCAAGGGCATCAACCCCAATAGAGATAAGGATGGGCAGCAATGCCAGCAAAATGGAGACCAATACCCCCAACAATGAAATCATAACAACGCGGCCTTTTTGGTGGCTGAAATAGCTCCAGAGGCGCTTGAGAAGATAGCTATCCGTATATTGGCGGTCGTATTTGTCTTTATCGAGTCCTGAAAAGAAGCCCATGATTTACCTCTCGTGGTGTGCAAAAATGCGACGATAGGCGTCGGATGTTTCAAGTAAATTTTCGTGACTCCCTTGGGCGGCAATCCGTCCATTGCGGAGTACGATGATGTGGTCAGCCCACCGAATTTGGGAGAGCCGATGTGTAATCAAGATAGTAGTACGCCCCTTGGCTGCTGCCCAAATCGCTTTCTGGATATGGTCTTCGGTGGCGCTATCAATCGCGCTGGTGCTGTCATCTAATATCAAGATGCGCGGGTCGGTCAAAAAAGCCCGTGCAATCGCCAGCCGTTGGCGCTGCCCCCCGCTAAGGGTAACCCCGCGTTGTCCAATGACCGTTTGATAGCCTTCGGGAAAGCTCATGATAAACTCGTGTGCCTGTGCCTTCTGGGCGGCTTCCTCGATTTCAGCTTGGGTGGCGTCGGGTCTCCCAAAGCGGATGTTATCGGCAACAGTACGGCTAAAGAGGAAGATTTCTTGCTCAATAATGCTAATTTGAGAGCGAAGGGCGGCAAGGTTCCAATCCCGCACATTGACCCCATCAACCAATACCCGACCTGCATTGATATCATAGGTGCGGTTGGTGAGTTTAGCGAGGGTACTTTTACCGGAACCTGTCTGTCCGACAATAGCGACGGTTTGCCCCGGCTGAATAGTCATTGACACCTGATGCAAGACTTCTTTGTCTAGTAGATAGCCAAAGTTGACCTCCTCAAAGCTAATGCTACCCTGCATGGGCGCATGATGACCTGCTTCGTTTTGGTCAAGGTCGGTACGGGCGTTGATGATATTCAAAATCCGCTCGGCTCCGGCGTATCCAGACGCGACTTGCGAAAAGGTGAAGATTGAGGTGAACACAGGAAAACCGAGTAGGGCGAGTTGCCCCATGTAGGAGACAATATCTCCAGCCCGGATAGCACCTTGTTCATAGAGGTAGGCTGCATGCAAGAAGCCCGTTACATTGACCAACCCCAGCAGTAAGACAGCCAGATACCGCGCTTCAATATCACCCCGTTTCACAAACCAGTCGCGCACAGCATCAATCGCAGCGTTGAGACGAATGGTTTCGCGGGGTTCTTGGGCTGTACCTTTAACAACCTCAATGCCGTCAAGAATTTCTGCTAGTTGGGCGTTCATCTTCCCGAAACTTCCTCGTACCTGCTGGGCGACTCCATGCAGGGACTGGATATAGAAGTATTGCACCACAATATAGGAAGCCATAAAGCCCAGATAAGAGAGCAGCAAGGCTGGATGAATACTGGGTACAACCACCAGCGGCATCAAGATAAACATGGTTGAGCCGATGATGAGGTTGAAGCCGGGGTTCATCATGAAGTTCATCTCGCGCACATCGTTGGTTACCCGTGCCATAATCTCACCGACGGGTTGAAAGTCATGAAAGGTCATGCTCTTACCTAGAAGGCTCACATAAAGCTCATCCCGCACATCGCGCTCAATGCGTTGGGCAAAGACCTCTGAAGCGAAGTTTCGCGCAAATTGGAGGCCACTCCGCACCAATTGACTGACCACAATCGCAACAACAATCCATACAATAACAGACATTGGGCGGTCTTCGATAACCACATCAACCGCGATACCCGCAAAGACGGGTAAGATGGCTGCTAGGGCTGCGTTACTGAAAGCCCCTAGAATCATCAGCAGGCCCATTAGTCGGTGCCGTCGGACATGCGACCAGATAAATCGGGAGGGTGAACGGTAGTCTGAGTTCTCGAAAGTACGCGCAATAAATTCTGCTGGCATACAGCATCCTGTCCTTTAAGTTAGCTCTACGCTGAATGTGATGTTCTTCAGAGTAACGATGGAGACTTATCGTGTATAACTTGCAAGTTTTGCTGATGTTCAATGGGTTCATTCTGTTGTCAGCTAATGGGCGATGACGCTTCGGTATGTTTAAACTGCGTTTCGTACAATTGGGCGTAGAGGCCCCCGATAGCAAGTAATTCGTGATGCGTTCCCTGCTCAACAATTGTACCCCGATTTAGCACCAAAATCAGATCAGCCGCAATAATGGTACTCAAGCGGTGGGCAATAACAAGGCTTGTTCGCCCCTGCATGACCGTTTGTAAGGCTGCTTGAATGAGTGCCTCGGATTGACTATCTAGATGGCTGGTGGCTTCGTCTAGTATGAGAATACGGGGGTCTTTGAGGATAACCCGCGCAATTGCCAGCCGTTGTTTTTCGCCACCGCTCAAACGATACCCGCGTTCCCCTACAATCGTTTGGTAGTTATCGGGCAGCCCCATGATGAAGTCGTGGATATTGGCGGCTCGACAGGCAGCCTCTATCTCGTCTTGGGTGGCATCCAGCCGCGCATAGAGTAGGTTAGTACGGATAGTGTCATGAAACAAGTGTGTTTCTTGCGTCACCATGCCGATATTGGTCGCTAGTGAGTCGAGCGTTATCTCTCGCAAGTCGATGTTATCAATCGTGATATGCCCTTTAGTCGGGTCATAAAGACGGGGGATAAGGTAGGTTAGGGTGGTCTTGCCCGCACCACTTGGCCCGACTAATGCCACCAACTGCCCCGGCTCAATCGTGAATGAGACCTCGCTTAAAGCATCGACTCGCGCTTGGCTTATAGCAGATGGTGCGGATGTGTTTTTGTCGCCCCCTGAAAAAACTGCACGGACGGTGTGCATTTGTCCATGACGGACGACGGGGCTTAACTGCACATCATCGGCGCTGGCATAGCGGAAGCTGACACCCTCAAATTGAATGCGGCCTTGGATGTCGTGTAGAGTTTGGGCATGAGGCGCTTCGTCAATCTCATGGGGAAGGTCGATGACCTCAAAGACGCGCTCGAAGCTAACCAGTGAGGTCGCAAAGGTGATAGGGGCGTTGGAGAGTTTTTGCATGGTGCCATAGAACTTATTGAGATAGGCCGTAAAAGCCACAATTGTGCCAATGGTGAAGACCCCTCTTAGCACAAAATAGCCGCCAATCCAATAGACTAAAGCCGTCCCCACTGCACCAATTAAGCCTGTCATCACCGAAAAGCGTCGATTGACCACCGCCCGCTTAATGCCCATATCGCGCACCTCAGCCGCATGACCAGAGAAGCGCTTGATTTCATCTTGGCGGCGTCCAAAGAGCTTGACGAGCAGCACCCCGCTGATGTTGAGGGTCTCATTCATCAACACATTCAGGGTGGCGTTGTCGTTCATCTTGGTGCGGGCGATGTCGCGCAACTGGCGGCTGGAACGGTCTGTAAATGGGATGAACAATGGCAAGACCAGCACGCCGGTAATCGTCAACCGCCATTCCAACGTGAACATCACAACTAAGGTGGCAACCAATTGGATGATATTGGTCAGCAGGTCAACGGTGGTGTTGGTGATGGCGCGTTGGGCGTCGCTGACATCGTTATTGAGGCGGCTCATCAACTCACCCGTTTTGTTGTTCGTGAAAAAGCGCAATGACATATACTGCAAATGGCGGTAAAGGCTCACCCGCAGATCATAAATGACCCCTTCACCAACGACTGCATTAAGGCGACTTTGCCAGACTTGCATCAAACCCCCAATCAGTGGAATGAGCAGTAAGCCAATTGCCAATAAGTTGAGGCGTCCAAGGTCTTGTTGGGGCAGCGTGTTATCAATCAAGTCACGGAAGATAAGGGGTTGCAGTAGCCCCAGTAGCGTGGAGGTCAGAATCATGGAGAGCATGATGCTGATTTGCCAGCGATAGGGGCGGGCATAGTGCAAAACCCGCTTGATGAGGGGCCATGTGAGTTTAGCTTTTTCGCCATCTTTGGTGACTAGCATTGTGTTTCCTTAAATTTGACCATTTGTTCTATTCTCAAAAAATGGTGACATTTGTCAATAGTGTTAATGACTGGCGGAATTAGTTTTAGCGAAACGCGAAAGAATGTTATAGTTAAATTACCTTTGTTTGATTACACAGGGAGAGAAAAAGTAATGCACAAAAGATTTGCTATCGTTCTTGCTGTAGTATTGGTTGTGGCCTTGGTCGCAGGGGTTGGCGTTAAAAACAATGCTCCTGTTCAAGCCCAAGACGACGAATTTGTTTTCGGCCTCATTATGGTCGGTCCCTTTGACGACAATGGCTGGAGTGAAGCGCACTTTGAAGCGGGCCTCTATGTAGAGGAAAACGTGGAAGGCGCACGGATGGTATGGGTAGATAAATTTAATGCTGCCGACAATCCGCAACTCACAATGGAAGGCGTTGTTGAAGAAATGGTAGCAGAAGGCGCTCAACTGATTATCGCCAATTCAGACGATATGAAGGCGGACGTAACGGCTGTTGCCCCTCTGTATCCCGATGTTGTGTTCATCCATGTCTCTGGTGACGGTGTGTTGACAGGGGATGCTCCTGACAACCTCGGCAACTTTATGGGTGAGATGGAATATGGCAAGATGATTGCGGGTTGCGCGGCTGCCCTTAAGACCCAAACGGGTTCGATTGGGTACCTTGGGCCGCTAATCAATCACGAGACGCGCCGCCTTGCTTCCTCGGCCTATCTTGGCGCGAAATACTGCTACGAAAACTATCGTGGTATGGACGCCGCTGACCTCAGTTTTGAAGTGGTCTGGATTGGTTTTTGGTTCAATATTCCCGGTGTGACCCTCGACCCCACCGAAGTTGTCAACGACTTCTATAACAGTGGTGCTGATGTAGTCATCTCTGGTATTGATACTACCCAAGCAATCGTAGTAGCAGGGCAACGCTCGGCAGCCGATGAAGCGGTTTGGGCGATTCCCTATGACTTCCAAGATGCCTGCGGTGAAGCACCTGCGGCTTGCCTTGGTGTGCCGTACTTCAACTGGGGACCGTCCTATTTAGAGACTGTCGAGGCGGTTATGGATGGGACATGGGAACCAAGCTGGGACTGGAATGCCCCCGATTGGGAAGACATCAACAATCCCGATACCTCAGCCGTTGGGTTCATCTATGGTGACGCTTTAACTGAAGACGAAGCGGCAACCCTCGATGAGTTCATTGCTGACTTGGCGGCTGGTGCGATGGACGAAGAAGAAGGCGTTAACCTTTTCACCGGCCCATTGAACTATCAAGATGGCAGCGAATTTGTTGCTGATGGTGAGGTCGCAACTCCAGAGCAAATTTGGTACATGGAGCAACTGCTCGAAGGTATGGAAGGCTTGAGCGAGGCCGAAGGCTAGACTCAGCACCGAGTCGATTTATTTTGGGGGTGGGGCGATTGGTTTCCACCCCTCACTTATAGCTGTATTTGATAAAAAGATTTATGCCATGAACGTTGAACTTCAAAATATTTCCAAGCATTTTGGCCCCTTAAAAGCCAATGACCGTATCTCGTTCCAGTTTGGCGAAGGTCGAATCTACGCCATTTTGGGCGAAAATGGTGCCGGTAAAAGCACGCTGATGAAGATTCTCAGCGGCTATCAAACTGCCACGCATGGTCAAATCCTCATCAATGAACAAGCTGTTACTCTCAGTACCCCTAGTGTTGCCATCCAACATGGCATCGGAATGCTTTACCAAGACCCGCTCGACTTTGCACCTCTTACCGCACTGGAGAACTATATCAGTGGGCGCTCTGGTGGGCTGCTTTTGCAACGGCGCGAGATGGTGGCAGATTTCCATAAACACTGCCGCGAACTAGGCTTTGACCTCAATCCCCATGCTCTTGTTGAAGCCATGACGGTTGGTGAACGCCAGCAATTGGAGATTGTGCGCTTGCTGTCGCTGGGGGTGCGCTTCCTTATCTTGGATGAGCCAACAACGGGCATCTCTGCCGAGCAGAAGACCCAGCTATTTGACACCCTCAAGCGCTTGGCCCATGAGGACAGCATGACGGTGGTCTTGGTCTCCCATAAGTTGGCGGATGTTGAAGAATTGTGTGATGAGGTGCTGGCCTTGCGGCGTGGGCAGTTGGTTGGACATGAGGTCTTGCCATGCCCCACTGAGCGCATGGTTGAGATGATGTTCGGTAAGCGCCTTGACCCACCCCAGCGCGAATTAGTGGAGACAGGCCGCCCCACGCTGCAAGTAGAACACCTGCCTATTCATGCCCGCCTATTCTCTATTCCTGAATTTAATCTTGAGGTGAATGAGGGCGAGGTTATCGGGCTGGCAGGACTGGATGGTAGTGGACAAGTCGAGTTCATGCACACGGTGGCAGGTCTGGAACGGCCTACATGGTCTGACCATGTGTTCGCAGTGCTGGCATTGATTGTCCTTTGGATTGTCTTTGCCTTGCTGCTCGATGAGTCTCCAACGGTGATGTGGCTGGGGAGCTTTTCAGCTTTGGCCTTGATCGGTGTATCGCTACAGGCCCCGATTGTGGGATGGGTGCGCCGTCAATTGGGTCAAGAACCAATCGCACGGGTTCAACTTGACCAAGCCACAATTGCCAATGCAGGCTATCGGGACTTATTGGCGCGGGGGGTGGTTTTTTTGCCGTCGGGTCGTTTAGAGGAGGGCTTGGTCAAGGGCCTAACTGTAATGGATCATGTGGCGCTGACCACCCGTAATGGCAAGCCTTGGATCAACTGGCTAGGCGTCTGGCGACAAGCCAAGCAAATGATTGAGACCTTCAATGTCAAAGGCCGTCCACTTGACCCTATTCAAAATCTATCGGGCGGCAATCAACAGCGGGTCTCGGTTGGGCTATTGCCGGAGCGCTTACGGCTGGTTCTGCTGGAGAACCCGACCCGCGGCCTTGATGTGGAGAGTGCCCAACGTATCTGGTCAATTTTGCTCAAACGCCGTGAGCAGGGAACCAGCATTATTTTTAGCTCTCCTGATTTGGATGAGATTATCGACTATAGTGACCGAATTTTGGTGTTTTCATCGGGACGGGTAACTTTGGTTGAGGACGCACAAGACATCACCACCGCCCACTTGGGTGAGTTGATTGGAGGGAAGGTCTGATGCAAACCAAGGACCTTATCCGTCGCGCTTTTGCTATTTTGATGCAGCTATTGATTGGCCTTGTGCCAGTTATTGTGGGTGTTTTGCTGGCGACAGGGCTGATTGCTCTGATTCTGTACAACGAAAGCAATATCCTTGATGTGACCGTTGATGAAATCACCCTTGTGGATGAACCTAGCGCCCAACTTGCCCGTGCGCGTATGGAGCAGGGCGCGTCGGTGACGGTAATTGCTGAGGAACTGGGCGACCAAGTTGATGATGTAGAGGCCGGACGACTGCTCAATCAGAGTATGGCGCGTCGGTTACCCGCTGAAGCAGCCGAGGCCCTGTTCGCTAGCACCAAGAAAGGTACCATTATAGGCCCCTATGAGGCGCGGAATGGCTGGTATATTGCCCAAGTGCAGGCTCAAACCCGCATTGGGGTGACGCAAATCACCGACCTGATTGACGAGCGTATCCTTTCCAATCCGACCAGCCGTGTAGGAGTCATTGATTTTTGGCTTCCCATCTTTCTTTGTAGCTGCGGGCTGTTACTGACCTTTACAGCAGGCCTGTGGAACATCGGGATTGAGGGCCAAGTTGGGATGGGTGCCGTTGGCGCTACTAGCATCGCGTTGTTTGTCGATTTACCGCGCACCCAACTCATTATCACCGAGTTGGCGATGGCTGCCGCAGCGGGTGGGGCATGGGCCTTATTTACAGCGGTTATGCGGACACGCGGTGGAGTCAATGAGATTTTTGGCGGGGTTGCTATGAACTTCATCGCCAGCAACTTCTCGGCCTATCTATTGGTTGGGCCTTGGGCACCACCGAATAGCAGTGGGAGTGCAACGGCTCGTTTCCCTGCTAAGGCTATCTTGCCAAGTATGAAGGACTATTCCCTTAGTCCGACGACGATTTATATCGCGGTTGCTTGCTATCTCTTTGTGCTGCTCACATTGACAGGCTCAAAATGGGGTTTGCAGTTGCGGGCGATGGGCAAGAATGCCAAATCAGCACGGACTCTAGGAGTGGCTGCCGAGCGCAACATCTGGCTGGCGATGACTCTGTGCGGCATGATGGCAGGTCTGGCAGGTGGACACATGGTGCTGTTTACCCGCAGCAATTTGCCCGCGAATGTATCAGGCGGATTAGGCTTCTTGGCGCTATTGGTGGTCTTGTTAGCCTCTATCCGTGTACTATGGGTGCCATTTATCTCACTAACATTTGCTTTGCTGCTTTCTAGTCAGCTACCGATTCAACTGCGGCTGCAACTTGACCCTTCGTTGATAGGGGTTTTTGTTGGGGTGATGGTGTTTAGTGTGTTTATCATTGATGGGGTGCGCCAGCGTGTCTTGGCTTTATTAGAGGCGCGGCGGGTAGCAGCCGCCAAAACGCAGCAGGAGGCCGCACATGGATCCGGTTCTGATTAGTACCTTTGCCGATATTGTACGGAACGCAGCCCCGCTTTTGATTGCTAGCCAAGGCGAACTCATCACCGAGCGAGCAGGTGTGGTCAATTTGTCGTTGGATGGCACCATCTTACTCTCTGCAATGGCGGCCTTCGCCGTTACCTTAACAACGGGTAGCTTGGTGTTAGGCATCAGCGTGGCGGTGGTGGTCGGTATGGTGGTGGCCTTAATTGTCATCTCATCCAGCGTGTTCCTCAAACTCGACCAAATCGCGGTGGGTTTCATCCTAACCCTGCTGTGTGCTGATCTCAGTACCTTCTTAGGACGGGACTATGCTAACCGTGCCGGCAAAGAAATCCCCTACGCGCCCATTCCGATACTCAAAGACATCAAATTTCTGGGCATTGGTGAAATCTTCTTTCAACACAATGTCCTAATTTACTTCAGCCTCTTTCTGATTGTCTTTATGGGCTTCTGGCTTTATCATACCCGCTTCGGTTTGCAGCTACGCGGGCTAGGGGAGCGCCCCCAAGCCGCCTATGTGCGTGGGGTGCGGGTGCAGTTCTGGCGCTTTGTCTATGTAGCCATTGGGGGTGGATTGGTTGGGCTGGCGGGCGCAACCTATTCGCTCAGTGTACGGCTCGGCTGGAAAGAAAACCTTACCTTGGGGAATGGCTGGATTGCTTTGGCGATTGTAATTTTTGGAGCATGGCGTCCCTACCGCATCGCGTTTGGGGCTTACCTGATTGTGGGGTTGCGTGCCTTGGCGCTATATCTGCAAAAAGAACAGCTGCTGGATTTGCCTGTTCAGATTATCAATATGACGCCTTGGGTTCTGATGCTCCTCACACTCATTTTTGTGTCGAGTGGCTTGGCAGAACGGACACTGGTCTTGGTACCAGAAAAATGGCGTCCAGCCGCCCAGCGTTTCTTGCGGGCCAACCCGCCAGCAGCATTGGGTACCAATTTTGAGAAGAGCTAGGTGAAGCGGGCGTTACGCTTGGGGGTGTTTGGCTGTGTGACCCTAAGCCTCGCAGTGAGTGGGGCGTTGGTGTATATCTGCTATCTACAGTCCCAAGTGTTCGCCTATCCCCCACGTAGCACGTACACCCAAACGCCTGCTGATGTTGGGATTGCGGCTTGGCGAGAGGTGGCTTTTACCACTGCCGACGGTGTGCGTCTAGAGGGGTGGTATATCCCACCACCTGAATCCAATGGGGCGGCTATTCTCTATGTGCATGGCTTTACGGGCAATCGGGGCGAGTTCTTAGAAATCGCGGCCTTGCTCAACCAGCACGGTTACGGCGGTCTGCTCTTTGATTTACGCAATCATGGCACCAGTGCGGATAGTGTTACCACCTTTGGCTTACATGAGGTGCGCGATGTACAGGCCGCCTATGATTATCTGACCGCCCAGCCCGACCTAGACCCGCAACGTATTGGGATATTCGGAGTCTCGATGGGTGGCGCGACGGCTATCCGTGCAACGGCACGTATGCCCCAAGTCAAGGTGCTGATAGTCGAGGCGGCTTTTGCCAGTTTCCCGCAGGTGGTGGGCGATGGTGTTAAGCGTGTTATCCGTATCACTGGCTCTCCGTTCTCTGACCTTATCGTGTGGATGACCGCGCAGGAGCTTGGCGTGGATGTGAGCCAATTACGGCCTATTGACGACATAGCATCTATCAGCCCGCGTCCCATCCTCATCATTCACGGTACGGCGGATGTGGTGGTGCCAGTCAGTCATGGCTATCGGCTCTATGAAGCAGCAGGCGACCCCAAACAATTGTTGATTGTCGAGGGTCGCCACCATGCGGATTGGGCTAATCCACCAGTGGGTGATTATGCCGCGACGATATTGGCGTTCCTAGCCCACTATCTATAGACCTATTACTCCACAACACCCATTACATAGGCATCTTGCGAGTCTTCTAGTCCAACGCTGCTTACCCCTGCCACCCCATAAGCAATTAACGTACCCGCAGGGTTGAACGCTATGGCGCTCATATTCTGTGGGTTAGGCTTATCATAGGTTGCCACTTGCTCACCCGTCGTCACATCCCAAAAGGTATAGCCGACCATGAGCAATGCACCATCAGGGCTAAAAGCAAGCGGAGCCAAGAGCGCCCATTCCGCGTCAATCTGTTGCAGTGGTGCATTGGTCTCATTGATGTCCCACAAGCTGAGGCCATAACCTTCATCGCGCTGGCAAATGGTCAATAAGGCACCTGTGGGGCTGAATTGCTTGGGTGTGCAGGTGGGATACACGGCTATTGCTTGGCCTGCTTCCATATGCCATACCCCACCGACTGGCTCAAATTCGGTCAGTGAAAGCCGCTCGGTACCCCCATAGGCAAGGTAGCGATTGTTGGGACTGAATGAGAGATGCAGACCCGCGCTTTGACCTTCAAACGTGATTAACTCAGTGGGTGTCCATGTCGCTGTATCCCAAAGCCAAACACTCGCGTTTTGCTCATTGGCAGGCGAGAGTTTGACAACAGAAGCCGCGACCCATTGCCCATCGGGGCTAAAGGCGATATCCGTGATTTGCCCATATTCAACGTCAACGGGCAATTCAGTTACTACAGTCGAGGTGCCAATATCCAGAATGTACACGGCTGGGCTAAGGCCGCCCAATGCCAATTGGCTACCATCGGAACTAAAGGCCAAGGTCGTCATGAAAATTTCGAGGTCAACCCATGATGGGTCATTCCATGTGTAGACGACTTCAAAACTCTCGGCGTCCCACAAGGCAATAGGGCCATAATGAACAGCGGTGCCAATGAGACTACCATCAGGGCTAAACTCTACATCGGTTATCCAACTATTGAAGTCGGTCAAGGCGGCAATTTCTTGAATTTGGGCGACATTGGCGGGCGTGATAGCTAGGCGACCATCCTCTTGGGCCAGCGCTATATTGGCGATAAGCAGCGCAATTAGGATAATGGGCAGATAGCGTTTCATGCGTCTCCTCTTGTGTTAGACGAATAAATCGACAAGTTTGAAAGCATCAACATCCACCAGCCCTTTATCGGTCAACTTCAGGCTAGGGATAACCTCTAGGGCCATAAAGCTCATTGCCATAAAGGGGTCGTGCAAGGGTGAGCCAAGGTCATGGCCGGCCTGAATGAGGGTGTCCATCTCGCGGCGTACTATATCAATGGGTTGGTCACTCATCAGACCCGCAATCGGCAAGGGGAGGTGGGCCAATACCTGCTCACCAACCACCGCCACCAAGCCGCCCCCCATCTCATCGACAGCACGGGCGGCAGCCATCATACTGGCATCATCGGCCCCAATCACAACCAGATTATGATGGTCATGCGCCACTGTGCCTGCGATTGCACCGCGTTGCAAACCAATACCCTTGATAAAGCCTTTGCCCATATTCCCATTCGAGAGGTGGCGCTCAATGACAGCCATCTTGAGCAAATCGCGGCTAGGGTCAGCAACCGTTTCTCCATTATGAAGGGTAGCGTCTTCGATGGTATGGGTGGTGACCAGTTGATTGGGGATGCTGCCTATTACCCGTAGCCGTTGCCCTTGGGCGGGGATACGAAAATCGACACTATCCCAGCGGATGTTCATGGAGTTTCGCATGGCGGCACTTTTGCGTTGCGGCCCCTGAAAGACAAATTCGCCGTGTTCGGCTACTTTTTGCCCCCCGCGGAAGACGAGTTCGGGATGGAGCGCGTTCAAATCCGAAAAGACCATCATATCGGCACGGTAGCCGGGAGCAATCGCGCCTAAATCACGCAGGCGGAAGTATTCAGCAGTGTTGAGGCTACCCATCCGTAGGGCATTAATGGGGTCGATACCCTGCTCAATAGCGACCCGTACCATATAATCAATCGAGCCTTGGTCGAGCAGGTCGGCGGGCTGGCGGTCATCCGTACAGAACGAGATGCGCCGACTATTGGCAGGGGTAATAACGGGGAGTAGGGTATGCAGGTTGTGGGCGTTGGTGGCCTCACGGATAAAGAGGTGCATACCCATCCGCAATTTCTCGCGGGCTTCCTCAACGGTGGTGCATTCATGGTCGCTGCCGATACCTGTCACAGCATAGGCGTTGAGTTGTTTACCAGAGAGCGCAGGGCAATGTCCATCAATGACCAGATGTTGGAAGCGTGTAATTTTTTCCAGCATTTGAGCATCCCCATAGACCACTCCCGGATAGTTCATGACCTCCGCCAAGCCCAGCACCCAGCGATTGCTGATAAGGGTTTCGAGGGTCTCCGCGTCGAGATAGGCTCCGGCGGTTTCCATGTGGGTGGCGGGGACACAACTCGACGCCATAATATACATATTCAAAGCACCATACTTGGCCGCATCCAGCATGAAGCGAATACCCTCCAGCCCTAACACGTTGGCAATCTCGTGGGGGTCAGTGACCACCGTTGTAACCCCATGTGGCAGGACGGCCAGTGCGAATTGGGGCGGGATACACAGGCTACTTTCGATATGGACATGGGCATCAATCAAGGCTGGAGCTACATAGCGCCCTCCTAAATCAAGGCGGGTCTTGCCTTCATAGCCCATCCCCACACCGACAATATGCGACCCCGCAATCGCAATTTCTGATGGATAGATTTCACCTGTGTGAAGATTGATAAGCTGTAAGTTGGTGAGGACAACATCACACGGTTGGTCACCGCGTGCAATCGCAATCCGTTCAACCAGTTCCATAAAGCATCTCCTTTTCTAAACAGTTTAAAATCTTCATACAAAACACACAACGTTCCGCTATGATTTGCACAGGAGGTGGCATATGCCGCAGACGATTCTAGTTGCCGATGATGAACTACAATTACTCAACACCGTGCGGGCTTATTTGGAGAATTCTGGCTATCAGGTTGTTACGGCCTTAAATGGCAAAGAGGCCCTGCAAGCCTTCCGCCGTGAAGCCCCTGATGCCGTTATTCTTGACGTGATGATGCCGGAGATGGATGGATTTGAGGTCGCCCGTCAGATTCGCAAAGATAGCATGGTGCCAATCCTGATGCTCACCGCCCGTGCTGATGAATTTGACCAAGCCTTGGGGTTGGAACTCGGCGCGGATGATTACGTAACCAAGCCCTTTAGCCCGCGTGTATTGGTGGCACGGGTGCGGGCTATATTACGGCGTTCCAGCGGTGGGCAACCTGCGACGGAAGATGTGTTGCAGGTGGGGGCCATCAATCTCAATAAACAGACACGTATCGTTACAGTTGAGGGCATAGCGATTGATTTGACCCGCAGTGAATTTGACCTTCTGGCGGCATTGATGGCTCACCCGCGCCGCGTATTCACCCGTATGGATTTGCTCGAACAGATGCACGGGGAGGCCTTTGCTGCCTATGAGCGCACGGTGGATGTCCATGTCAAAAACCTTCGCTCCAAGCTCAACCGCGATGTGATTGAAACCGTGTATGGGGTGGGGTACCGGATGGTGGTAGATGAATAGCCTATTGACCCGCTTAGTGCTGATTTTCTTGCTGTTAGTAGTCTTAGTAGCGGGTGGCGTTTCCTATGCCATCAACCGCGCTGTAGACGCCAGCTTTCGGGTCTACTTACAGCAATCGAATATTGTGCAGGGTAATGTGGGTATCTTGGAGGCGCTCGAAACTCATTACCGCGACACGGGGGCATGGCAGGACGCCCAAACGGTGTTGGAAGATGCTACGCAGCGTGGCGGCGGCAATGGTAGCATGATGGGGCCAAATCACGGCGGACGCACTGCGAACACACTGCCCGGCCCCTTTATGATGGCGGATACATCCTATACCATCGTTGCAGCGGCAGATGCAAGCCTAATCGGGCAGCAGCTATCCCGCGACCAGCAACGGCGGGCAATTGCTTTTGTCATTGATTCAGACACCGTAGGTTATTTTTATCAGCAAAGCCCATCCAGTGATGCCCTAGCCCAAACTGAGCAGAGCTTTCTCGCTGAGATTAGCCGCACCTTGCGTTGGATTTCATTGGCGGCGATTGGTGGGGCCTTGGTGCTGGCGGTGGCAAGCGCATGGTGGTTGGCACACCCCCTCCAACGCTTGACCCATGCTGCCCAAGCGGTGGCACGCGGAGAGTTAGGCACCCAAGCACCCGTGACAGGGGCCTCTGAGGTGCGACAGGTAGCAGTTGCTTTTAATCAGATGTCCAATGCCCTCGCAGAAAGCCAAGCGGCTCGTAAACGCATGATTTCAGACATCGCCCATGAGTTGCGGACGCCAATTAGTGTGATTCAAGGCCAGCTTGAGGGCATGTTTGACGGCGTGTTTCAGGCGGATACTGAGCATGTCGGGATTGTCTATAACCAGACGTTGCACTTGGCCCGCTTGGTTGAAGACCTCTGGACACTGACCCGCGCTGAGGCTCGTAGCCTGCATTTGGAGCGTCTACCTGTCGATATTACGGCCTTTGTGCGCGAGACCACCCAAGATTTTGAGGCCCTTGCGGTTGATGAACATATCAACCTGAGCTTTGAGGGCGACACAGACTTAACGGTCGAGGCTGATAGTGGGCGGTTGCGTCAAGTGATTGCCAACCTGCTCGTCAACGCCATCCGCCATACTCCCGCAGGCGGACGGATAGATGTCTCAGTTCGACCTAAAGATAATTGGGCGTATATACGGGTCAAGGATACAGGCGAAGGCTTGCCGCCAGAGGTAGTACCGCATATTTTTGAGCGTTTTTATCGCGCCGACAGTTCTCGCCAACGTGATAAGGGTGGGGCGGGCCTTGGCTTGGCGATAGCCCGCGAATTAATTACGCTGCACGGCGGCGAAATCAGTGTTCAGAGTGTGCAAGGTGTGGGAAGTCAGTTTACAATTAAACTACCGTTAGTTGGATAAAAGGATTGAACAGCCTATGCCTGATGATGAACCAATGGTTGGTGGACTTTTTCTCTCCCAGCTTGACTGGCTCTGTCATCCCTCTCGAATTGATAATACCCTGCGCCTCCTCTGGCTTGTCAATTTATGGGCCAAAGCCCGTGAGCGCCTCTACTATGCTGACCGTCAAGGCCTTTACCAAGTCAAACAGGCCATTTTGAGCCATGCCTATCGACTGGGGGCTATCCAACCAACCGCTTATGTAGATGGCACGGCGCTGGCCTTCCAAGACCTGAACCCAGCCTTTGCGCCAAGTGTTGCTGCTGAGACCCTGCGCGACAATTTGTTAGAGGTGTTTCAGGTGCCAAATATGGCGAAAACTAAGTGTCCCTTGTGCGGGAATCGCCACTTGGGGACGGGGCCGCAACGCCTTAAACATTGGCAAACAGCCCACGCTGACCACTCTTATCTCAAATTGTCATGGGCAGGTTGGATGCTGGGGATGGATAAATCTCAAGCCAAGTTATGGCTGCCGAGTGCTGACTATCAGGATATAGAAAACAATACACGTTATTGGCATGTTGATAGGGTCAGTCAAGTTGTTGTCGCAATGGACTATGAGCAGCAACAACTGGTGCATGAGGTCAACGCCGATGGGCAACGTGCTTTACAGCTTTATCAGCAGATTACCGGACAGGTCGCAAAATCTAGGTCGGATGTGGATAACTTACCGCTAGAAATTGCTGAGATGTTTTTTGAAGCTCGACTAGAAGAACTCCAACGCCAAGCCATTGCCACTCGCCAACCCATTCCGTGGCAGGCTCTCGAAGCCATGTGGTTGTACCCATCGGATATGATGGATACCACTGCTTTCCGTTGGGAAGACCTTGATGATAGCGACCTACGCAAACTTGACCCAGAAGGGTTGAGCCTGATCGGTTTTCGCTACGCCAGCGAGCAGGTACAGATGACCTTCTTGATTCCCTATCGGATTGCAGCGGGATTTCTTGCGGCTGATGTCCCCGATGTGCTACGGGCTACGCCGACTGAGGTGCGCGAAGAAGGTCAGTTTTATGGGCGTGCCATCACCGATGATGAGCGCCAGCAACACCCGATTGAGGAGCTATTAATGGATTTGGGTGTTGATATTGATACGGTTTGTCCCAAGGGCTTGGTCGATCGACAAGCTGCCCATCCTAGCCGCTTTGAGACGATGGAGGAAGCCACAGATTTTTATGATGACGATGACGACGATCAGGAGTGGTTTCCACTGGATCCGCCGGAATGGTCTAACCCCGATTGGGTTAAAAAAACCTGTCCGATTTGCTCGGCGGAAATTCCCCAGCCCCATCTGCGGTTTCAGCACTGGCTAGAAGAACACAGCACCTACACCGTTTTGACATCAGGGCAGGCGGCGTGGGTTTTAGATCAGAACGCCTACAGCATTAAGACACAATACCCCTGCGATTTTTTGGCACACATTAACAGCAATATCACCCGCTTGTGGTTGCTTTCCTCGCTGGAAAAAATCTATCACGAATTGATGCTGAAATAATGACTTTACCCGCTTGGCTTATTTTCTTTCAACGTACCTTCCCCAGCGCCAATATGTTGCTCATCCAAGGCCAACGCCCAATCTTAGTGGATAGTGGCTTTGGTAGCGATTATGCTGAAACCGAGCGTTTCATCCGTGATGCCGGAGTAGACCCCGCCCAATTGCAATATGTGGTCAACACCCACTATCACAGTGACCATGTTGGTGGCAATCATCACCTCCAATCACGCTATGGAGTGCCGATTGCGGCCTATCGTGTTGATGGGGCCATGATTAATCGGCGTGACCCCCACGCTTGCTGTGCCGATTGGTTGGTTCAGCCTGTCGAACCCTATACGGTTAATCGCTTGTTGGAGGCGGGTGATGTTTTGGAGACGGGGCAGGTGGCACTAGAGGTCTTGCATACACCGGGTCATACCTTGGGTCATATCAGTCTCTATGAACCGCGTGACCAAGTGTTGATTTTGGGGGATGTGGTGCATGCCGATGATGTGTCATGGATTAACAGTTTTCGAGAGGGTGCCGATGCCTTAGAGCGACTGATGGCAACTTTGGAGCGCTTGCTACAACTGCCCGTGCGGGTGGCGGTATCGGGGCATGGGCCTATTCACGAAAATCCTCATGCTGCCATGCGAGCAGCTCTAGAGCGCTATGAACGCTGGCAGCAAGACCCCACTCGCTTGGCGTGGCATGCCACCAAACGCATCTTCTCTTATGCCTTGATGCTGACAAATGGCATGTCAAGAGATGACATTTGGCATTTTTTGTTGGGGTGCCCTTGGCTTTATGATTACAGTCAAGTTTACCTGCAATTAACACCACATGCGTTTATAGAGATTTTCTTAGCTGAAATGCTACGTTCAGGTGCAGCAGGCTGGCGTGACAACCACTTTGTCGCATTAACACCATATTCTCCACCCCCGCTAGCTTGGAATCCTGAATTGCTTGTCCCTGTTGCATGGCGTTGAGTTGCATCGCATTAAAAATCCCTTACAATAAAAACAATTCAACGAGGAGGCGCTAAAACCCAAAAAAAATTTCCCCAAAAGCCATAAATCGCAAAAAAGTTTTTAGTTTTTAAGGTACATACTTGATGCGGGTTTCCAAATTTGACCGACCTTATGAAAGTGGTCGTCCGGAACGCCATCAACTGCGTGTTGAAAATATCAGCCTCAGTTTTGGTGGGGTACGGGCGCTAACCGATGTAAGTTTAACGTGTGAGCCGGGGGAAATCCTCGCCATAATTGGCCCCAATGGGGCAGGCAAGACCAGTATGCTGAATTGCATCTGTGGTCTGTATCATCCCCAAAAAGGCCGTATCATGTACGGGAACCACAACCTCGCCCGTACTTCCTCTCATCATTTGCCGAAAATGGGAATTGCACGCACCTTCCAAAACATTGAGCTTTTTCGGCATATGACTGTCCTCAATAACCTGATGCTCGGACGCCATGTCCATATGAAAAAGAATATCCTAACTGCCTTGCTGTATTGGGGGTGGGCCGAGCGTGAGGAGATAGAGAATCGCCGTTTTGTTGAGCATGTCATTGACCTTCTCGAGATTCAGCATATCCGCAAGCAGATGGTCGGTTCGCTGGCCTATGGTTTGCAAAAGCGCGTTGAATTGGGGCGGGCCTTGGCGATGAACCCCGGTCTTATTCTGTTGGATGAGCCTATGGCGGGTATGAATGTCGAAGAGAAAGAAGACATGGCACGCTTTATCCTCGACATCAACGAGGAATGGGGCATCACCACTATCTTGATTGAGCATGATATGGGGGTAGTGATGGACATCTCTGACCGTGTGGCTGTGCTGGAATTTGGGCGGTTGATTGGAATTGGCACCCCCGATGAAGTGCGCGAGAACCCGGACGTTATCCGTGCCTATTTGGGCCAAGATCATGGAGGCCGCTCATGACAATTGATACACTTCCTAAGCAATTGCGTGAGAATGCCCAGCGCTTTGGCAACAAAATCGCTCTCCGTGAAAAAGAATATGGTATCTGGCAATCCATCAGTTGGGCGCAATATCTGGAACGGGTGCAGCACTTTGCGCTCGGCCTCCATAGCCTTGGCTTTAAACGCGGTGATATTGTAGGCATCATTGGCGACAATCGCCCCGAATGGGTGATTACCGAACTCAGCGCCCAATCCTTGGGTGGGGCCTCCATTGGCATCTACCAAGACTCCACCACAGAGGAGGTCGCCTACATCATCTCTAAATGTGATATGCGTTTTCTGGTGGTGGAAGACCAAGAGCAGGTTGATAAAATCCTTGACCTCTGGGACGAGATTAAAGGGGTTGAGAAAGTTATCTATTACGACCCCAAGGGCCTGCGCGAATATCAACACGACTTCTTGATGGCCTTTCCGGAAGTCGAGGCTCTCGGCGCGGCTTTCCAACAGCAGAACCCTTCCTTTTATGACCAGTCGGTTGACCAAGGCAAGGGTGCGGACATTGCTATTCTCTCCACCACCTCTGGCACCACCTCCCGTCCCAAATTAGCCAAGATTACTCACAATAACCTCATTGGCATGGGCGTGGGCTTGACCTCAGTGGATGCCTTTGGCGCTGATGACCAATTCCTCTCCTTTTTGCCCTTAGCGTGGATTGGTGAGCAGATGATTTCGGTGGCCTGCGGGATGCGGGTTGGTTTTGCCCTTAGCTTTCCCGAAGAGACGGGTACCGTCCAAAGCGACCTGCGTGAGATTGGCCCACGCATCATCTTTGCTCCCCCACGTATCTGGGAGAATATGTTAAGTCAGGTGCAGGTCAAGATTGAGGATACCAGTTGGCTCAAGCGGCGCGTGTTCGATTGGTCGATGCGGCACGGCTACCGCTTGGCGGACAAACGCTTTGCCAAACAAGAATTAACCACCCAAGACCGTTGGCTCCAACGCTTCCTGCATTGGATATGCTTTGCCAGCATTCTTGACCAGTTGGGCTTGCGCTATATGAAATGGGCCTATACGGGTGGGGCTGCCCTTGGGCCAGATGTCTTCCGGTTCTTTCATGGCATGGGCGTCAATCTCAAACAGGGCTATGGACAGACCGAAACAACGGGTATTTGCGTTGTCCATGCTGATGGTGACATCAAATTCCAGACGGTAGGCAAGGCTATGCCCGGTGCCGAGATTAAGATTGACCCCAGTGGTGAAATTTTAGCCAAGGGTACTATGTGCTTTGCGGGCTATTACCAAAACGAGGAAGCCACAGCCGAATCAATGACGGCGGATGGCTGGGTACGAACAGGCGACGCGGGTTATTTTGATGATGACGGACATCTGATTGTCATTGACCGCGCCAAGGATGTGATGACGCTGCATGACGGCACCAAGTTCTCGCCCCAGTTTATTGAGAACAAGCTCAAATTCAGCCAATACATCCGTGAGGCGGTGGTCTTTGGTGGGGGCGATTTACCCTATGTGACAGCCTTTATCAATATTGACTTTGGCAACGTCGGCAAATGGGCAGAGAACCATCAACTGGCTTATACCACCTATACTGACCTCGCGCAAAAGCCCGAAGTCTATGCCCTCGTTTTACAGGATGTTGAGCGTACCAATGCTGACTTGCCCAACGCAGCTAAAATACAGCGTTTCCTATTGCTGCATAAAGAGTTGGATGCCGATGATGCTGAATTAACCCGTACTCGCAAGGTACGACGCGGCTATATCGCCAAGAATTATCAGGAGATTCTAGATGGGCTGTATAGCGACAAGAACAGCATTGATATTCAGTCGGTCATTACTTATCAGGACGGGCGCACCGCCACCCTCAATGTGACGCTCCGCATCGAGTCTTTAAGGAAATAATCTTATGTTTCGCAGTACACCAACTGAAGATTTCATTAAGGGGACACGTTATCGTCAGGCCGTCGCGGGCATTATTGGGCTGTTGGCCTTGTTGATGCTGGTCAGTTTTGCCACGACTAGCTGGATGACCGTTGAAACCAGCGCACTTCATAGCGATGATGAAGCCCAACAGGAATTGTTAAGCACCATTGCTGTGCTTGTCCAAGACCCCGACCAAAAAGACGACATTAATCTCACTGGACTTGCTATCTTGACGGGTAGCAATGAAGCTGTTCCGACTCTTGACCTTGACCAAGCCGCGGCGAGTAAAGACCAAGGCCGTTTTGTAGACCTTTTCTTGATTACTATCCCTCTCGGAGCGCTCTTGTTGATGGCCTTAGCGGGAGCTTATGGGGTAGGCCGTCTCAAATCACCGGGCGTGTTTATAACTATCCTTGGTGTGGCGTTGGCGGTCTATCTATTGGCTGATGTGTGGAAGACCCTCAGTGCGGTTGATTTTCGCGGCTATGACCAAGTGACCAGTATTCGACGGGTGCAAGACCGCTATCCCACAGTAGACGTATTGAATGAATTTTACAGTACCAACGAACACCAATTACTCAGTCTGTTGATTGCAGCAGTTACAGTAGTTGCATGGTTCATCTATAAGCTGGCGGAGGCGGGTGTATTCCGCGTTGGGTATCGTGAAGACCTGCGCGAGAAAACCGTCGATTTTTTCAGCAAGAAGCGCCTTGGCTGGTATCTAACCTCCATTGTGCTATTGGTTGGTGCCATTGTCATCATTGATTGGGCCTATCCGCTAGTGGAAAAGAGTCCCGTCAAGTTCTATCAGCTAACCTACAATGGCATTGCAGAGGGTATGTTGCTCTCGTTGGTGGCCCTTGGCTTGGTGATGATTTACAAAGCCAGTGATGTTATCAACTTCGCTCATGGCGAGATGATGACTATCGGTACCTATATCTTTGCTGAGTTGCTGGTGAGATACGAATATACTCTGTCTGTTTCGCTGCTGATCGCTGCGCTGCTAATGGTGCTGTTGGGTGCCTTGATTGAGCGCTTTATTCTGCGCCCCTTGATTGGTGAGCCGATTATCTCGGTGATTATGGTCACCATCGGCCTCAGCAGTGTGATTAAGGCGATTGTGGGGGCCTATTGGGAAAACCAGCCGCAAAACTGGCAGGTCACTGGTTCCAAGTTGCAGCAGGGCTTCTTGCCATTGCTGACCAACAACTTACCCAAGGAGTCCGGCTTGTACAAAGAGATGGCGACGGGTAATTACCAAGTCTTTGCCGATGTGCGTCTGCCGTATTCCTTCAAGTATGAGAATGTCTATATCATTCTCATTGGCCTTGTCATGATTGCCTTTTTAACCGTCCTGTTCAAATACAGCAAACAAGGTATTGCCATGCGAGCCACTGCCGATGATCAACAAGCAGCCCTGAGCATGGGTATCAGCGTCAAGCGTATCTTTGCGATTGCATGGGGTGTGGCGGCGCTATTTGCGGGTATCGCAGGTATCTTGATTGGCGATATTGGCAGTGGTGCAACCATTGACATCCCAACCAAGGGCTTGCGGGCTTTTCCGGTGATTATCCTTGGTGGCTTGGATAGCATCATGGGCGCGATTGTCGGCGGCTTGATGATTGGCCTCTTGGAACAATACTCGGTCGCTTATATCGACCCTTGGATTAAAGAAAATATCAGCAGCATCACCTTGGCGGTCGGTACCAAAGACATCATCCCTTACTTGGTATTGATTGGCATTTTGATGTTCCGACCCTACGGCTTATTTGGTAAACGAATTATTGAGCGGGTGTAATGATGGCAACGACACAATGCGGTGTTTTCCATGAATCGTATCGTTCTGATATGCAGCTACGTCCCACGACGTGGCAGCGTCTGCGCGTGGTGGTGGTGTTTGCCTTCATCATCATCTTGCCGTTTGTTGCCAGCGCCCAAAACCTGCGGATTGCCAACACAGTGGTGATTGCCGCCATTGGTGCAATTGGCCTTAATATCTTAGTGGGGTATACCGGACAAATCAGCTTAGGTCAGGGGGCTTTCCTTGCCGTCGGAGCCTATTCGACGGGTTTGCTGATGCACTACTATGAACTGCCTTGGCCCATTGCGCTGGTGTTGGGTGCGCTGATTACGGCTATGTTTGGAGCCGTCTTTGGTATTCCGTCCCTGCGTTTGAAGGGTTTGTATCTGGCAGTGGCAACCCTCGCCGCCCAGCAAATCGTAGGGTGGTTTGTCCGCAATTGGGACCCCATTGATGGTACCAAAGCCGACGGAGCCGCCCGTGAGTTGAGCATGCCGCGTGCGCTCTTCTTTGGTGACAAACTCAATGATAGCGAGTTTGCCTTCTATGTTGTTGGCATGATTGCCCTAGTGATCGTGGCCGTGGTTGCTACCAACCTGTTCCGCACCCATATTGGGCGGGCTTTTGTCGCTATCCGTGACCAAGACATCGCCGCTGAGGTGATGGGTGTCAATGTCTTCCAATACAAGCTGGTAGCCTTTGCGACGTCTTCCTTTTTTGTGGGGTTGGCGGGTGGCTTAACGGCGGTGCATAGTACCAACATCAGCTTTGAGCGCTTTACTATTGATGTCTCAATTGAATACCTCGCCATGATTATCATCGGCGGCCTCGGCTCAATTTCTGGCTCGATTTATGGAGCCGCTTTCGTGAAGCTGCTACCGGAGATTTTGCGCGATGTTGGTTTATGGATTGCCGACCAAGGCTGGTTGGCGTCCGGACAACTTGACCAGTATCTGCCCTTTGCTGAGGACGCGGCGTTTGGTTTAGCTATTATCCTCACGTTGATCTTCGAACCGGAAGGCATCGTGAAATTGTGGAGTGACCTGAAGGCCTATTTCCGCCTATGGCCGTTTAGTTATTAGAGGAGGTGGCGCATTACCAGATATTGAATTGTACGGCCCCATGTTCGTTAGCTTGTGTTAAATCAATGAGGAGATATTATGTTCAAGCGATTTTTGATTATCACCGTTACCTTGCTTATTGTTTTTGCTGGTGCAACCCCTCGAACCAGCCATGAAGCAACCCTCGCCCAAGATATGGAGCCGATTACGGTTGGCGCTATTTTCGACCTAACTGGCCCAACCTCCGATGTAAGCCAATTCTATGCTCAAGGCATGCTGGGTTATGTCGATTGGTTGAACGCCAATGGCGGGATTGAAGGGCACCCCATTGAGATGATTTCTCAAGACTATGCCTATAGTGTTGAAACCGCCGAGAACCTTTATGTAGAATTTGTGAATGCAGGTTCAGTGGTTTTCCAAGGCTGGGGGACAGGCGATACTGAAGCCCTACGTGGCCGGATTGCCGAAGACGAAATCCCCTTCATGTCGGCTTCCTACTCAGCAACCCTCGGTGACCCTGCCGAAGCTCCTTACAACTTCTTGGTTGGTACCAGCTACTCTGACCAAGCCATCATCTTGATGCAAGCGATGCTGGATGAATGGTTGGATCAAGGCTATGCCGCCGAAGAGATGAAAGTGGCTTTCTTCCACAACGACAGCCCCTTTGGCACCTCTCCGTTGGATGATGCCGAAGCGTGGGCAGCCGAGCACGGTATTGCCACCGTGCGCGTTCCCATGCCACGGGGTGCGACAGGCTTTGATGCTGAAATCACCACCAATGTGGTCGAGGCTGAAGCTACCCACATCATTATCCAAAATGTGTCCTCGCCTGCTGCTTTGCTGGTGCGGAATTTGGGCGACCTAGGCTTGCTGGACTTTGTGCAAGTTGGCTGCTTGAACTGGTGTGCGGATGAATTGCTCATCAACGGCGCGGGTGATTATGCTGAAGGCATTATGGGCGCAATTCCCTTCGCCCCAACCTCGGTTGAGCGTGAAGGCCAAGCCGATGCGATTGCATGGCTAGATGAGACCGATGGCCCCAGCCTTGCCGAATCCACCCTCCACTACACCCAAGGTTGGGTGACGATGGCGGTCATGGCTGAAGGTATGCGCTTGACCTTGGCGAATGGTGAAGAACTGACTGGCCCCAATATCAAGGCCAACTTGGAAACTTTGGCCGAGTTCGATACAGGTGGTGTCACGGCTCCGATTACCTTCACCGCCGAAGACCATCGCGGGAACCGTGCCTTGCATGTCTACCGTGTTGAAGATGGCGTGTGGGTCGAGGCCAGTGACTTGATTGACCTCCGTGAGATGGAAATGGATATGGAATAAGTCATTCCTGTGTAAATGTAACCCTCCTGTAGATGGCACTAGGGGTGAGGTAGCTTGCCCCTAGGCCACAACTCTAGGTGCAGAAAATAGAGGATGTTATGGCAGAACCACTTTTGGCACTCAATAATATAGAAGTTATTTATAATCGGGTGATTTTGGTACTCAAAGGGCTTTCCTTGGTGGTTGAACCCAACCAAATTGTGGCCTTGCTGGGTGCCAATGGCGCTGGCAAAACGACCACCCTCAAAGCGATTTCGGGCTTACTCAAACCTGAAAATGGAGCCGTCACCGATGGCAACATCCAATTTGAAGGCAAGCCAATCCACCAATTGGACGCAGCGGCTATTGTGCGGCGCGGTATCTTCCAAGTCATGGAAGGGCGGCGCGTTTTTGAGCATTTGACGGTAGAGGAGAATCTGCGAGCAGGGGCTTATACGCAAAACAACCCGCTTGAGACCCGCCGTTTGATACAGTTGGTCTATGATTACTTCCCTCGCCTCAAGGAACGACGCCACCAACAGGCAGGCTATATGTCCGGTGGTGAGCAACAGATGTTAGCGATTGGGCGCTCATTGATGGCCTCACCTAAGCTGATTTTGTTGGATGAGCCATCATTAGGGTTGGCTCCCCTGTTGGTACAAGAGATTTTCTCGATTATTCAGCGTATCAATCAAGAACAGGGTACCACGATTTTGTTGGTCGAACAAAACGCCAATATCGCGCTCAAGGTCGCCCACTATGCCTATATTATGGAGAGTGGACGGGTGGTCTTGGATGGCAAACCCGACGACTTGGTCAATAATGCCGATGTGCGCGAGTTTTACTTGGGGCTTACTGAGGTTGGCAGCCGCAAGAGCTACCGCGATGTGAAGCACTACAAGCGCCGCAAGCGCTGGTTGTCCTAATCAAAAACCCCCTCTCAGCACGAGAGGGGGTTTTGATTGAGAGGAGTTTGGTGTTATTGGACGAGTTCGAAACCAGCGCTTGTCCAAGCACCAGTACCGCCGCCCAATGAACGCACGTTGGTGTAACCGAACATCCGCGCCAACACCATCGCCATTGCTCCACGGTGGCTGGTGCTACCGTAGAAGACGATATTGGCATCTTCGGCGGGCCATTCGGCCTTGCGGGTCATCAGGTCACGGAGTGTAAGGTGGATAGCACCTTCGATGTGGCCCTCGGCCCATTCGCTATCAGTACGCACGTCAATCAACACAATTTCAGCACCTTCGATAATCTCGGTGTTGAGATTGGCAGCGCTTACACTGAAGTAACCAGCAGGAATGCCCTTGATGAAGGCGTCCACAGCCGCAAACAAAGCGGGGTCAATTTCAGGGGCAGCACCCATCACAACTTCGGTTGGCTCAGTTGTCAAGGGTTGCGTCCATGCCTTGATACCACTCAACATGCTTGTAGCATTGGTGTAGCCCAAGAGGTTGAGGGCGGTGGTTGCCATTGTTGAACGGTGGCCGCTACCGCAGTAGACCACAATGTCTGCATCCAAGTTGGGAAGCATATCGAGGTGGTCGGTCAGTTCTTGCAAGGGGATGTTGATGGCACCGGGGATGAAGCCTTCGGCATATTCATCGGCGCTACGAACATCAACGAGCGTGAATTCTTCACCAGCGGCAATCTTGGCTTCAACATCAGCAACGCGGATAGCATTGAAGCTACCGGGCATACCCGTAAGGTAGGCAGCAGTTAGCGCTTCGAGGTCAAAGGTTTCTTCGGCTGGGGGTTGAGCGCCCACAACGGGGAATTCAGCTGCAATCCACGCATTGATACCACCGGACATATTACGGACATTGGTGTAGCCCATCAGGTTCATCATCACAAACGCTACAGCACCACGGGTGCCACTGGCGCAGTAAATGACGATATTGGCGTCTTTGTCAGCAGGCCATTGATCCTTCATTGCCATGAATTCGGCAATCGGGACGTTTTGGGCACCTTCGATATAACCAGCCGTATTCCATTCATCGACAGTACGGACATCGACGAGGAGTGGGGGATTTTCAGCTAACTCAACATTAAGATTGGCAGGAGTAACCATGCCCCAGCCTTGGGGTAGGTTGCTGAGGAATGCATCAGCAGCCGCGACCAGCGTAGCATCAGCAGCCACGTCGCCAGCGGTACCTTCAAAGGGGTCAGTTGTAACGAAGTTATCTTCGCCAGCCCACGCATCATAACCACCCTTGAGGATGAGGGCATTGTAGCCCAAGATTTGTAGCGTTACACCACCAAGCATTGCACGGCCACCGCTCTTGCAGATGACAACGATTTCAGTGTCAAAACCGGGGAGCAGGTTTAGGTTCTGGCCCAGTGTACGGAGCGGGATATTGATGGAGTCAGCAAGATGCCCTGCTGCATATTCATCGACTTCGCGCACGTCAAGCAGGAAAGGCTCGCTTTCTGCTAGTTTGACGTTGAGGTCTTCAACAGAAATGGTGCCATAGCCCTTGGGCATATTGGCATTGTATTCTTCCAAACGAGCCACAACCGCGTCATCTTGGGCAGTGACTGGAATAAAGGGTATCGCCATAAGGGTGACGAGTACAAGAATGAGTAGCTTCCGCATTGATAGAATCTCCTTAGATTATTCTGACCAAAAGTCATCTTCGTTTGGTTCGGTGGTGGCCTCTGGTGTAGAGGGACTATCACCCCAGAACGCATCTTCATCACTAGTGGGTGTGGCTGCGGGTGCCGATGATGAATCATCGCCCCAGAAGGCATCATCATCGCTGCTTGGCGCAGGTGTTGATGTGTCCTCACCCCAGAACCCATCATCGCTACTGGCGGGCGTTGTGTCGTCTTCAGCGAGGGGTGTAATATACTGCTCATAACCTTCCGGTAGGGGAGGTGCAGCGTCAACAATCACTCCGGCATTGGCGGCACGTTCTTCTTCCACAACATCATTAATGGTGAGGAAGAACTCGTCGTTGCCATGACAGGACAGACAAGACTCGTTTTGTGGAGTATGGAGTTGGATATTATGCGGGGTTGCATAAACCCATGTCTCCCGGTTGTCGTAATTTGACAGCAGGTCATCCCCATAGAAACTAAACGAGTCAATATCCACTGGCACATGTCGCAACGGGACATACTTGTAAGGCCGCTCGGCATTACGTTCGGGATTCTGCCCAATCTCAAACGCGAGGAAATGTTCCTCAATGCTATAGAACGGTACACCTGTCTCTGTTTGATCGACATGACAGTTGATACAGTTGGTGTAGGTGGTGCTGTGGCATACTTGGCAAGACAGCAACTCAGTTCCATGGACTTCGTGTTGGGGAATACCAGAGCCAACGCCAACTTGATCTTGATGGCATGATTCGCAGGCTGGTGTTTGCTCACCATCATAGCGATGGTTGTTATCGATGCCTACACCGTGCATATCATTGGCGGTATGGCAATCTTCGCAGGCCATCCGCGCACGGAAGTGGACATCAGAGGGGATGTCTTCATGTGCCCCATAGTATTCGTCTTTGACACGGCTACCATGGCAGGCCGTGCAGGTACGACTCATGGGCGGGGTTTCCACAAAAACGTGTCCTTCGAGCAATCCACCACCAACCGAATCGGGTTGGCTGATATGGCAATCACCACACGTAGCATGACAGCTCTCGCAATGGTTTTGCTCCATATGCTCAAGGATGTCAAACTTGTCTGGTTCACTGCGGGAATAGATAGCTGTATCGTACCCAGCAAGGGTCGTATGGAGGCTATTGGCAGAATAGGGAGCGATGTCAGGGTGACAACTTCCGCAGCCCTTTTCTGGGTCAGCAGCAGGGTCAGTGATAAAACCCTCATGTGCCGCTTCCATATCATCTACCGCCTGCCCACCATGGCATTCAATACAACTAACATAGGCATGTACATCTTCAGGATAAGTTTCGGCGTCAATCCAGACGCGCTCCCATGGCGCCATTGGTGCCACGGAGCCGCCTCAGCCAGGGCCTGAGTTTAGGTTCTCAACCACCTCTTCAACAGCGAGTTCCGCGAGCAACTCCTGATTGGTATGACAATCTAGGCAGGCTTGGTCCTCACGGTTTTCGGTATCCATCGCCACCGCAGTTGGCTGTGCTGCGGTATCATTGTCTGGGGCCGCGGTCAGTTGGATTTGTAAAGCTGGCGCGGTTGTATCGGGCGCACAACTGACTAATGTGGCCCCAAGTGCCATAAATAGACCTAATCCTATGAGTAGCCACGCACTGCGGCGTGCGTTCATAATTCCCTCCTCAAGGTTCACTTGTGATTATTAGAACAAAACCAGCCCGCTCTTGATAGTTACTTTTTACACGTTTTTTGTCAGCCTTCTGCACTGTGTTAAAACTGTGGAAACAGGCAAAATGTTTTCATGATCAGTTAGGAGCAAGGGATATGTTGCGCTTTTTTCGATTCATAGCGGGTAGTGCCATCATCCTCGGTTTTGGGGTGGTTGGTGCTTTGCTCGCTTACAACACTGCTTCCGCGCAAGATGGCCCCACATCTACCTCTTCGGAGCGTGGTGATTGTGCCGAGTGTCACTTGGACATCGTGGAATCATGGTCAACCAGTGCCCATGCTACGGCCTTTAGCAGCGCCGATTTTCAACATGCATGGGACTTGCAGGGTGAGGCAGGCGATTGTTTGACTTGCCATACCACCGGATACTCACGTCGCACAGAAACCTATGAACACGAAGGGGTCGCCTGTGAGGCTTGCCATGGCGAGACTCCCGACGATCACCCGCCTGCTGCGGTTGCTATCAATCCGGGGGTGCAGGTGTGTGAGGATTGTCATACGTCAACATTTAGTGAGTGGGAGTTGAGCGCTCACGCGGAAGCTGATATGCCATGTACGACCTGTCATGCGCCCCATACACAAACACTTCGGGCGGACCCACCCGAACAATTGTGTCTGGAATGCCACCAAGACCGCCCCGAGACTTATGTTCATATCACCCATGAAGAACAGTTTTGCGGCGATTGTCATGTTTATAACAACACCGAAGACGAACTCATCAGTGTTCATGCTCAGACTGGCGACATGCCACCAACTGGACATCATAACCTAGTTAGCCCACCCGCTTGCATCGACTGCCATGAGCAGAGTAGTGAGTTGGCGCTCAACAATGAAACACCGTTGCTAGAACTAGATGTTCAAATTGAGGAAGCACAAGCCGAACTAGACACACTTAAAGCCCAAGAAAGCAACGCGCAGGTATTGCGAACCGCACAAGGCTTGGTGTTAGGGATTGTTGTTGGAGCTTTTGTCATGTTCTTAGTCAACGCGGGTAGTAAACGACAAGGAGGCAAGCAATGAGTGAAGAAAAGTTCATTACCCGTCGTCAGTTCATCCAAATGATGACTGGACTTGGTGCGAGTTTGGCAACCGCCGCCGCACTCAGTGAGGTTGAGGTTCTGCGTAAGCTGATTGAGGATGAACTTGCCCTTGAACTGCCGGAAGTGGCCCATGAGGGTACCCATGCGGCAGCCGAAGGCAGTGGTCACCGTTGGGGTATGGTTATCAATCTCCGTACTTGCATCGGTTGTGATTACTGTGTATATGCCTGTCAAGCAGTTAACGATGTGCCAGATGATATGCGTTGGAATGTGCATTTCATTGATGAGACTGCAACGGGCGATGTCTTCCACGTAACACGGCCTTGCCTGCATTGTCAAGATGCTCCCTGTGTGGCGGTCTGTCCTGTGGGCGCAACTTATGTGCGTGACGACGGCATCGTCATCATGGATTACGACAAGTGTATTGGATGTCGGTATTGTCAAGTGGCCTGTCCCTATGGCGCACGGAGCTTCAATTGGGAATCGCGTGAAGGCCCAAGTGGATACCAAGCTGTTTGGGGCGAAGCTGAGGTTGAGCGTCGGCCACGCGGGGTTGCTGAAAAATGCACCTTCTGTGTCCAACGTATTGACCGTGGTCTGGCCCAAGGCCTGATACCGGGGCTTGACCGTGCCGCAACTCCTGCTTGCGTCAATATCTGCCCTGTTGAGGCCCGTACTTTCGGTGACTTGAATGACCCCAACAGTCGTATCTCACAGGTTATCAGGAGTAATCCCACCTTCCGCCTGCGTGAGGAGCTTGGTACTGAGCCTAATGTATACTATATTCCGCCGGAGGGTCTGACCTTATGACAACCGTAGCTGGAACCCTACAGAAGAAAATCAATCGCACCCCAGTGTTGGCATCATGGCTGACGCTACTCTTTGCGATGGCGGGTATCGGTCTGGTGTCTGGTGCCTTGGTCTTCATTAACGGCTTGGCGATTACCAACCTTACCAACCGTGTGCCTTGGGGGCTATGGATTACCGTTGACCTTTCGGCCATTGCCCTTGGTGCAGGTGCCTTCTCGCTCTCCGCAATTGCCTATATTTTCCGCGTCAAATCCTTCCGCAAAATCTCGCGGATGGCGGTCTATGTTGGTCTTGTTGGGTATACCTCAGCAATGCTGGCTCTGTTGATGGATATTGGGCGTCCTGACCGTTTCTGGCACCCCACCGTCTACTGGAATATCCACTCGGTGCTATGGGAAATCACCATGTGCGTGATTTTGTACTCCTCGGTACTGATGGTGGAGTTTGCTCCCATTCTGCTGGAAAGTAAATTCATGCAGCGGATTTTCCCACGTGGCCCGCAGATTGGGCATTTCCTGCATAGTCTGACACCGGTTGTGGCTGTGATTGGCTTGGGCTTGTCGCTGCTGCATCAGTCCTCGCTAGGGGCGACCTACGGGGTTTTGGTGGCACGGCCTATCTGGTTCAAGCCATCCATGCCCGTGATGTTCATTACTTCGGCGGTGGCCGCTGGTGCAACCTTTACGCTGGCGATTACGGTCATCTATGAGAATCTTATTCGTGAACGTCAAATCAGTGTTAGCCTGCGGAACCAAGTGGCAGCCTTTGCTGGTTTGACGATGATGGCCTATCTCTATCTCAAGCTATGGGATTTCTTGGCAACGGCTTATTACAGTCACTTGCCTTCACGGGTTGATGACATGCACCTGCTGGAGAGTACGACCCCATATGGCACCACGTTCTGGTGGATAGAGGTCTTGTTTGGTGCGCTGTTGCCTGCTGTGATTTTGCTGACGCCACGCTTAAGAAATGTGGACATGTGGCTTGTCGTGGCAATGCTGATGGCGGTTTTGGGCATCATTGCCAATCGTTGGAATGTGACCCTATCTGGTTTGATCGTTCCGATGGATTGGTCACCGGGTGTTGCCGACTTGTTGCCCGTGAATCGCTATACGCCAAGCCTTGTTGAAATCGGCGTGAGTATAGGTGTACTCGGCTACGCTTTGTTGATGTTTACCTTTGGGTTGCGGTATCTACCGATGTTCCCAGATGAGGACGAGCATCACTAGCGAGTCGTGTTGATTGGGTTAAGGGTACCCGCCATTCGTTGGCGGGTATTTTTTTTGATTCGGCGGGGGATGTTTTGGCGAGACTATTACTTATGAGAATAAACATTCTCGAAAGCAACCATTGGCTACCCCCAGCTATGGAACCCAAACGGCTGACTCATTGCGGTTACCATCACTAATCAACATCCGCAGACCACCCCCATTCGCGTTCATGATATAAAGCGGAGAATAGTAACTGGTGTAGGCGGTGAACACAATTTGAGTACCGTCAGGCGACCACGCGGGTAGACTGGCGTTGAGAGAACTCGGACTTAGAGTTGTTGATTGATAATGACCACCCGTTTCTGTCGCCAAGTCAACAAGTTCTATGACGTTCACATCGCCGTACTCAATTACAACCGCCAATTGCTGCCCATCGGATGACCATGCTGGCTTGGATATCGCAACGGGTTCGTCTAAGAGCAGGCGGGGGTTGGAGCCATTGGCTTCCATTACAAATAGTCGTGCCTCGTTGTTGGATGACGCCGATGGGTCTGGACGACTAGAAGCAAAAGCAATCCATTTGCCATTGGGTGACCACGCTGGGTAGCCGTCAAAGGCGGGGTCATTAGTCAAGTTGGTGATGGTACCTGTTTCAACTTCGACCACAAATATATCGGCATTTTCGGTCGTTTCGCAGCAAGCGCCGGAGAAAGCAATGAAGCGACCATCGGGCGACCAACTGGGGAAATAGGCTTGGCCGTCCTCAAAATGGGTCAGATTTTGCAAAACTTCACCATCAAGGTAGGCAATGTAGAGGTCGTTAATTGGGTTGCCATAGGGAGACATGCCTGCAAAGGCAACAAAGGCCATCCGCTCCCCGTCGGGGGCCAAAGTCGGCATCAAGGCACTAATGAAGTTGGTCAACAGCATAGGGGTGGCCCCGTTGGCATTTGTCATATAAATGTTGGTTCGCTGGTCATAACGATCTTGACCGCTATAGATGATGCGGGGTGTATCGCTATCGAATGGAATGCTCGCGGTGTATTGTGGCGACCAATCGGGTAGCAGGTCGTAGCCGTCGTAACGATAGGTGAGTTGATAATTGGCCCCGTCGGCAATCCGTACTGCAAAAACCTCGCTTAGTGCATAATCCCCACGCGCATAGACCAAATAGGCACCGTCGGGCGACCAACGCGGCGCGATAATCCCGAATCCACTCCCCACAATCCGTGTGATTTCACCCGATTGCATATCCATCATCATGATACGGCTGCCCTCAACAAATGCGATATGCTGTCCATCTGGTGACCATGCCGGGAAGTCGGCAAAGGTGGTTCCATCCGTCAATGCTTGGGTTGTGTTGTCCTCACGATTCAAAAGGATGAGTTTACCCTCTTCTTGAAAAACGATTTGACGACCATCGGGGGATACCGTAGGCGAAGATTCACGGGCAGGGCTATCTGTGATTTGTGTTTCCACGCCAGTGTCTAGCTCAAGCTGATAAATATCTGATACCCCGTCGCGTTCAGAAGTATAAATCAATGTCCCGTCTTGCACCCATGCGAGACTGGTATCGAGATACTCGTCAGTAAGCTGCTGGCTGTTGTTGCCATCAACATCCATCACGAAAACATGTGAGAGGTCGGAATCGTTATCAGTACCAAGGTAGGCTATTTGTGTGCCATCGGGTGAAAAGCGGGCAAGAACATGATCTTGCTCATCAAAAGTAAGTTGCCGCGCTTGTGACCCCATGGCATCGACCATAAACAATTGCAGGTCGCCGTCTACCCATCGGGAGAAGACAATATGCCCAGTTGTTGGGGATTGGGCGTAACTCGGCATCGGAATCAGCAATAAACAGATGCACATAATCAACAGGTATCTCATATAGCCCTCCTTTTATGGTAATTATAGTCGTTTTGAACAAAAAACCCCCTCAAAACTGAGGGGGTTAGGCTTACCTAGCGTTAACGACTATTGCCACACATCAATGGCGTCTATACCTATGACCACATCGGTTGATTTCTCACTGTGTTCACCCGTATTGACGATACGCAGGGTATGGCGGCCCTTGTAGGTCTCATAGATGTTGGTGGCGGCAAAGCCACTATAGGGGCTGAAGCCATCAATGGTCATGATGAGCTTGTCATCCAGATAGACATCGAAGATGCCGAAGTTGCTAAAGGAGACATAGTGCAAGCGGAACTTGTCACCATAGAACTCCATCGTGATTTCTGCATCAGCATCCGCAGAGTAGAAGTAGCTGTTGTTGGAGGTATGGAAGGAGTGAATCTCTTCCCATGTCCCCTGCATGTCAATCACGCTGGTATCGGTGCCAGTGACTTCATGCCGAGTGAGTTCACCAAGGGTGTCTTCATAATCGGTGTAGTCGTCACTCAGGACGCGCCACTTGTCTAGCTTGGCACGCACCACAATGCGCTTGGTGTAAGTGCCAAGTGCTTGGTTCCAATCGGCGCAACTGATAAGGGTCAGGGTCGCATCGCTAGTTGGGTCAGTGACCTCAATCGCGCTTGGGGCGACTTCCAGAATCTCGGTGACCAAGTAGGTGTACTCGGTATCGTATTCTTTCACGATGACCAGCGACCCTTCGGTGATGTTAGCAAGGTCGCGGAAGGGGCCAAGCCCGCGTGTGGTGGTGACATGACCCGCGATGACTGTGTTGCCGCTTGTCCCCGGTGAAGCCGTACCTTCAAGGTGAGCGACTTCATTAAAGAAGTTCGAGACATCCCATGTGTTACCCACAATCGGAGCATCGACTAACTCTGTCGCCAAGTTTAGCGCGGGGATAATCACACGACGGGTGTTATCGGCAGGCAAGGGCAAGAAAGCGGGAGCCTCACCACCGCCACCAAGCCATTCGGATAGTGGCGTATCAGGGATGCCGTCCCCATCGGTGTCAATCATGTCTTCTTGAACAGTGTCGGTGTCATTGTTTTGTTGGTTGTCCGCCAGCTTGTCATCGGGATTGTCTTTCAATCCGAGGAAGTTGTCGAAGTCCACTACGCCCGCCGCGTCATTACCTGTGTACAGCAGGCTGGCTCCTCCAACAAAGAACAGCGCAAAGATAAGGATAGCAAGGGCTGTTCCAACCCAATGGGGCTTGTTCTTCAACCATTGATAAACCAGTTCACTGTTGTTGTAGGCATACCACAAAGCCGCCGCCGCGATGATAGCGAGAATGCCCGCCAGCACCATGAAGATACGGCCTTCGGTGGAGAGCTTGGTAGTCGCTGCTAAGGTTGTATACTGATGAGATGCAGGCCAAGGTCGGTAGCCTGTGACAGGTAAGGTATCCGTACCGGTTCCAGCTTCTTGACCGTAGCCAACCACATCAGGGCCGCCTGTACCGAAGTCATCGCCACTACCTCCTGTACCGTCGTCGGTGCCATCGTCTGTACCATCATCCTCAGCCGGAACTGTTACGGTGACAGGTGCTGAGACCTCTGGGCCACCTTCTTCATAGTCCATCGTGGCGGTGTTAGAGATGGTCGCTGGGCGCGTCACGGTTGCGCTAACGGTGGTTGTGATAGATAGGTTAGCGGTGGCTCCCGGTGCCAGCGAACCCAACTGGAATAGCACGGTATTGGTGCCGGGAGTGTAACTAAAGGTGCCTTGGGTTGTGCCTGCGGCCACGAAGGTCAAGAACCCATTGAGCGCATCGCTAACGGTCACATTGGTGATGGTGCTGGATGTGCTGGGGTTGCTGACTTGGATGGTGAAGACCACTGTGTCACCCGGCAAGGCTTGGGCTACCGAGGCGAATTTTGTCACAGCAGGGTCAATGATGCTTAGGACAAAATCAGCTTGTGAGCAATTGGAGCCAACCACTACATTAACACTCTGTGCGCCTGTGTCGGGGTCAACAAAGACAACCGTACCAGTAGGGAGGGTGCTACTATCAATTTGTACTGTATAGGTTCCATCCCCGATATTAACGGTGTAAAGACCATTGCCATCAGTCGTTACTTGGGTAACTGGGGTGGAGCCATCGAGAACAAATAGGCGAATACCGCTTAGGCCTTCACCGGAGTCGTAAACACCATTATCGTTCACATCACTGAAGACGGCACCAGAGATACAGCCCGCCTCAACGATGGTAATATCGGTGACCGTGCGTGAGAGATCAACGCCGTTTTGTTGTGCTTCAAGGCTTGTCACGGTGGTTGTGGTTGTATCCACATCACCTGCACCCGCCCCAGCCGCAACTTCAAGGGCATGATTGAGTTGGATCTGCTCACCGGATGACATGGGGTCAGTGGTGTAGACTTGACCGGGTGTCAGGGTCGCTAGGGTTGTGCCGCCTGTAGTACGCACCGTTAGGGTTTGGTCCCAGTTCTCGTTGCCACCATTAAAGCGAATGATGTAACGGTCACTTTGGCTACCCGTATTCTCAAGGATGTGGGCATACGTCGTTGATTCACCCGGCCCTAGAGTACGGGTGTCATTAGGCACCAAGGTGAAGTCGATTTCAGTATTGAGCGCGACTTCGCTGCTGTCGCAGATGGGGGTACCACCGTTGACACTAACGCAGCCTTGATTTTCAACAGTCGGCATTACCAAAATGTCGCCTGTGTCAATCGGTACATGGTTATTGACGACATCCGCATCCCCTTCTTCGAGACGGAAGGAGAGGTAATAGCGGTGACCTGATGTGCCATCATCCTCATTCGGCGGGTTGCTGAATGGCACAACCTCACCACTAGAAGGATTAGAGGTGGGGCTGATTGGCCCTGCTTGAGCAGGCCACACCACGGACGGGAAACTATAAAGCAGCGGATCCGGTAATTCAACGATTTGCAAGAAGAAAATCCGTTGAGTCCCATCATTAGGAATACCATCACCACTGGGTGAGGTCACATTGATGTCAAAACGATACGCTCCATCCGCCTCGGTGGTCTGCGGATTAGGTTGGATGGTGTCGGCTTCCACAAAAATGCCGGGGCTTTGCTCATAGGTTAACCGGACTTCAACATCAGCAAGGGCGTATCCGTTGCCATCCCCGTCGAGTGCATAAATCACACCGCTGGGGTCAAAGCCGTCGTTGTAGTTTGGAACGTTGTCATTGTCACGGTCGCCTGCGCCTTCACGACCATCGGGTGATCCGTCAAGGTCAGTATCAAGCGCATAGGCAAAGTCAGGGCCAATCATCTCGAAGGCTGTATCACCGTCGGGTAGCGACTCAATGACAAACTGTGCCGGATTCTGGTCACCATGGTTACCATAACCAACCGTGTCCATGTAGCGGGCGGGCAATGTGTCTTCATGCAGATAGACCCAGAAGGTGCCTTCGCCTAGTCCATCAAACTGGTACAAACCATCTTGACCGATTTCTTGGCGGGCGACCTCTATATCACTGTTGACATCAAAGACCGCGTCCCCATTGTCGAAATACAGGGATACCAACGATTCGCGGATGCCCGATTCAACGCCGACTTTGCGGGTACGGTTGCCGTCGTTGTCATTGAAGACATAGCCTTGTAGCACGCCGGGGCCAGTTGGATAAGCCGCAGCGGGTGGGGCAGGTACCAGTAAGATGTCGGTAGCATCAACAGCAGGAACACGTACCCAGAAGGGCAACCAAAGTTGATTTTCCAGAACGGTCTCTGGCAAGTTATCGAAGTCAGGGATAACCCAGTAGTTACCTTCGGAGAGTGTGTCAAAGTCATAGTTTCCATTGGCGGCAGTGGTATATGAAGCCGTCAACGGGTCGTCTGCATCTGGCTCAAAGACGCTGTTGCCATTGTCGCGGAAGAGTTGAATGGTCAAACCTTCCAACGGCATATCTGCGCTGCTCAGACGCTCGTTTAAGTCCATGTCCAGCCATGCTTGGCCGCCGAGGGCATAGGTTGCTTCTGCTGCAACCAGTAGCACATCCATTTGGGTGACACGTGGGCTGCGGATCCAGACGGGGTTCCACGATTGGTTGCCATCGGCCCCCGCAGGCAAGCTGTCTGTATCGACAATGACCCAGTAGATGCTAGGTGTCAAGTTGGCGAAGACATACGCCCCGTTGCCACTTGAAACCTGTGTATCAACCAAATAGTCGCTCCCGTCATCGTCGAAGATACGGTCACCATCATCAGCATAGAGTGACAGGGTTACCCCCGCTAAGGGCTGGTCACCTGCACTAATGGCGTTGTTCTCATCACTATCCAGATAAGCAACCCCGCTCAGAGTAGTTTCAACTGCCGCGTAGCCGCTCGGTGGGATAATGAGGTCACCATCGTAAGGAATGCTGACATCTACCGGACTCCATGCCACACTCCGGCGATCGATACCGGGGGGAAGTGTCTCAAGGTGGACAACGACCCAGTAATCGGCTGGTGGAAGGTTGGCAAAGGTATAGCGCCCCTCAGCGTTGGTGATGCTTTCACCGACTAACGGGTCATTTGCACCCTCGTCGCGGTAGAGGAAAACGGTTACGCCTTCAAGCAGGAGGTCATTCGGGCCAAATTGCCCATCGCCATTCGTGTCTGACCAAACGATACCCGTAAGTGTAGAGGTATCGGCTGGGTTTGCTCCACCGCCAGTCGGCACCCAGACCTCTATCGCATCCAATGCAATAACTGGTGTTGTGGCGTTGGCGTTGGCAGAAGTACCTGTATGTTGCAGGGTTAGGCTATGGCTACCTGTGCCGAGACTAAATTCATTAGAAACAAGGACACGAGTCTCACTGTCAGCGCTGTAGTCGCTGAACGTTGTCAACAGTTGATCATCAACCACTAAAGAAGTAATGGCTGAGTCCCAGAGGCTGATATAGCGAACCCGCAATTTGGTGCCTGTGAAGCCGAGGCTTGCGGCGGCATTGCGGTCGGTGGATAGCAAGTAACTGCCACCTGATGCCCCGCTATAGCTGACAGGCTGCCATTCTCCGGTTAGGGTTGCATTTTCCGCGTTGATTTCGTAGCGTACCCATTGCCCATCCTCTTGTTGAAGACGGGTTTGGGGGTCGCTCGGCGGGTTCTGCGCTTGGAGTGGGCTACCCGATAGCATCAAAGCCAAGGCCAGCAGTACCATCAACACCCACCTCAAGCGACGGCGGTTTTCTGCGAGAAGCCAGCCCAGCGGCAGGAAAAGTGTAGACATACCCAATACTCCTGCGGTTGTAGTTGTTGGCCCGGGTGGGCTATAAGCCACACCCGGATCGTTAATCGTTACTCGGAAGTACACAATACCAACTTGACCACCCCCCAGCGTTCCGATTGGGGCGCTAATGCTATTGGTATCAGCTAAGTTAAACGGCCCTGCAACGTCGTAACTAGCGGGCGTTGGCGCGGTGGCGGGGCAGTTGGTGGCAATCCCGTACTGGATTGAGCCACTGATTAAGGTTTGCGTGTCAGTGTCAATCACGTCAGTGATAACCACATTATCGATATCAAAGGCGTTGGGGTTGGTCACACAAATCAACCAGCCGATGGTATCGCCTTCCTCAATGGGCAGCGGGCTGAGGTTGAAGAAGGTCTTGTTAATTTGTAGATCAAAGACCTGATCTTGCATCATGCCAGCGTCCCATGTGTTGTCGGTATTACCCGCCGTCACGCTGATCGCACCATTGGCGGTCCGTCCAGTGGTGGTATCTACATCGCTGTCGATTGTGTCATCGCCACCCACATTTTGCGGTGAGAAGACAAAATTGGCGGGCAAAACGACCTCAAGGGTGTAGCTACCCGTCGGGACATCGAAGCTGTAGAGGCCGCCGCCAGCGGTAACAGTGGTTCGTACCAAGGTGCTGCCATTGAAGTTATAGAGGTTGACGGTCACACCGTTTTGCCCCGGTTCACCCGCATCTTGGATACCATCTTGGTCGAGGTCGAGCCACACCAAGTCACCAATGGTGCCAAAGGTGTACATACCCGCGTCAATATCAAAGGCGTCTCCAGACTCAATGATGAGTAGGGCGCTTTGGCCTGTTACGGGGTCTATGTCGCTGTCAAGCGCATCATTACCACCAGCATCCAATGGACTGAAGGTATAGGTGGCATTGAGCAGGGTAACTTCGACACGATAGCTGCCGGGAACGACATCATTAAAGGTATAGAGACCACCGCCTGCGGTGACTGTGGTATCAACTGTTGCCCCACCGCTATCGAGGAGGGTAACAGCAACACCATCAAGGCCAACTTCGCCACCATCTTGGATGCCATCACCATCGGTATCCGTCCAAACGAAGCCCGTAATGGTGGCAACTTGATAGAGGCCCGCGTCAATGGTTGCATTGGATTCACCATCAGCAAGGGTGATGATAGCGGTCTGACCAGTGGCATCTACATCGCTGTCGATGGCGTCATTGGCACCCGCGTTCTGGATGGTGAAGTCATAGCCACCGGGGGCGACCACTTCAATAATGTAGTCGTCTGCGGCGAGTTCGGTAAAGAGGTATTGACCACCGCCTGCTGTCACCATTGTGTCAAGCAGACCAAGGCCGCTATCTCGTAGATTGACGGTCACACCATCAAGGCCGGGTTCGCCTGCATCTTGGATACCGTCACCATCAAGGTCTTCCCAGACGAAGTTTCCGATGGTACCTGTCGTCATACCTGCGTCCCATGCGGTTGTTGCTTGACCCGCGAGGACGGAGATGGTTGTTGTGCGGCCTGTGGTTGTGTCAGCATCGCTGTCTACCGCATCATTCCCGCCTTGGTTGGCGAGCGTGAATGTGTAGGCAGGCAATGGCACAAACTCGACCACATAGTCACCCGCCGCAAGATTGTCGAAGCTATACAAGCCGCCGCCCGCGGTGAGGGTGGTATCCAGCAAGGCAAACGATGTATCCAGCAAGTTGACGGTAACGCCATCAAGCCCCGGTTCACCCGCGTCTTGGATGCCATCACTATCAAGGTCTTGCCATACAAAGTCACCGATAGAAGCCGGTTGATACATACCCGCATCTGTACTGAGAAGGAGTGGGTCGGGGCCTGCCACTGAAAGCACAGCTGTTAGACCAGCCGCATCCACATCGCTGTCGATAGTATCATCCACACCTTGATCTTGCGGGCTGAAGACATTATTCGCCAGCAGGACAACTTCAATGTAGTAGTCGCCTGCCGTGAGTTCTTCAAAGCTGTACAAACCACCGCCCGCTGTTACTGCGGTATCGATTGGGGTCATAGTGTTATCCAGCAAGTTGACAGTCACGCCATTGATGCCCGTCTCACCAACAGTGCGGATACCATCGGCATCCGTGTCGTTCCAGACGATACCGCCGATGGTAGCAGTGGCTTCTAGACCTGCGTCGATGTCTGAATCATTACCGATAATCGGGCCAACCGTGACTTGTCCAGTTACGGGGTCAACATCACTGTCAGTCGCAGTACCGACACCTTGTGCCACAAACAGGTAGCCTGTTGGTCGCACAACCTCAAGCACATAGGTCTCACCGAGTTCCACAAAGAACCCATAGATACCCGCTGCTGAGGTAGTGGTGGTTGCCAGTAGGGTGGTGCCAGTGTCGTCGTAGAGATTGACCGTTACACCCGCGACACCGGGTTCGCCGCCGTCTTGGGTTGCATCGCTGTCAAGGTCTTGCCATACAAAGTCACCGATTTCAAAGGCAGCTAACAGACCCGCGTCAATATCCGGCGTGTCACCGGGATTAACGTTGAGGGTGTAGCGACCCGTGAATTGGTTTACATCGCTGTCAATTGCGTCGTTACTTGGGATAGCTGCGTCTTGTGGGCTGAAACCGAAGCCAATCGGCGGCACGACTTCCAAGATATAGTTTTGGGCTGGAATGTCGGTGAAATCATAGTTGCCAGCGCCATCAGTGACATCCGTGAAGAGGATGGTGGAGCCGTCCACGCCATCGATGAGGTTGACGGTCACATTGTTGCGTCCCGGTTCACCATCTTGGACACCAATCGCGCCCGTGTCTTCCCATACAAAACCTGTCACCGTAATGGTCGGAACCATACCCGCGTCGAGCGTCAGATTGTCTGATGCTGCGAGGGTGAAGTCAACTTGACCTGTTACCGTGTCTACATCGCTATCAACGGCGTCATTTGCGCCTTGGTCTTGTGGGCTAAAGGTGTAGCCGACAAGGGGTAGGATAAACTCAAGGCTATAGTCACCCGCTGGAGCAACAAAGGTGTAGTTACCTGTCGCGTTGGTGGTGGTGCTGGCGAGTAGGGCGAGGCTGTCATCATAAAGGTTGACCGTAATCCCCTCAAGGCCCGGTTCGCCTGCGTCTTGGATACCATCGCCATCGAGGTCTTCCCAGACAAAGTTCCCGATACGTCTAGCTTGAATGAGACCCGCGTCAAGGTCGGCGGTGTCATCAGGCGTAAGGGTTACGGGGTCGGTGCGCCCGCTAAACTGATTCACATCGCTGTCGATGGTATCATCAGGTGGGTTGGCGTTGTCTTGCGGACTGAAGCCAAAGCCTGCGGGAGGAACAACTTCGACAAGGTAGTCGCCTGCTGCAAGGCCATTAAATTCATAGTAGCCGTCAATGCCCAACCCGATGTTGGTTGCAGTGGTAGTTGATTGGACGAGGGTTGTGCCTGTCCCATCATAGAGATTAACGGTGACATTGTTGCGGCCTAGCTCACCGACCTCTTGTACGCCGTTGCCATTGGTATCGTTCCAGACAAAGCCTGTAATGCTCGATTCAAGGTGAATGAGGGCATCAAAGGTGTTGCGAACTTGACCGGGGTTGAGCGTAATGATGGTTGTCAAGCGCGTCAGGGGGTCAAAGTCATTGTCCGTGTTTTGATTCGGTGCCAGCGGGTTGTTGAGTTCGCTCAATACAAAGCCCGTCGGCAGGATAATCTCTAGTTGATAGTCGCCCGCTGGCAAACCCGTAAAGTTATAGGTGCCAACAGGAGCAGTCGTGCTGGTGATGGCACTTTCAAATCGGTCGTCGCCTGTACCGAAGGTGTTGTCGGGTCCAGCACCAACCAAGTTGATGGTGACATTACCCACACCCGGCTCACCTGCCACGCGGATACCATCGCCGTCAAGGTCATTGAACACTCGGTCGCCAAGGGTTCCACCAAGGAACATACCAGCGTCAATGTCTTCAATGTCTGTATTTTCGTCGAGAACAAAGAGGGGTGTGAGGCCCGTTACTGGGTCGGGGTCACTGTCAAGGTCATCGGTCGTAGCGTCTTGCACCGTGATGGTGTAGCTTGGTAAGGGTACAAACTCGACTTGGTAGCTACCGGGCGGAACGTTGGCAAAACCATAGTTGCCGCTGCCATCAGTGACATCGCTGGCGCTGAAATCATCGCCATTGCCCGCGATACCATCCGCGCCGGGGCCAGTCAAATTGACCGTGACACCTGCAAGGCCGGGTTCGCCAACTTCTTGGACACCGTTGCCATTGAGGTCATCCCATACGAAATCACCGACTGAGGATGACAAGAAAGCCCCAGCATCGAGGTCATTGCGCGTCTGGCCGGATGTAACCGTGATGACATTGGTCTCCCCGTTGGCGGGGTCAGCATCGCTATCAAGGTTGTCATTGGCACCAACATCCTCAAAAGTGAAGACATAAGGAAGAACCAATGGCGTTAAATCAAAGTCTACATAGTAACGACCCGGTGCAGCGTTGGGGAAACTATAGTTACCACCAGCGTTGGTTGCCGCCACATAATTTGCATCGTCACCTGTGCCAAAAACGTTATCGGGGCCTGCCCAATAAAGGGTCACTTGTACCCCTTGTAAGCCAACTTCACCGCCGTCTTGGAGGCCGTTGCCGTTGGAATCGTTCCATGCAAAGTTTCCAATCCGCGCAGGTTGATAAAGGCCTGCATCCCAGAAGTTTTGTACAGTACCACCTGTAACAAGGAAAAGACCCGTTGCGCCAAGGGCTGGGGCAGTGGGGTTCACATCGCTGTCACGGTCATCAGTTGTGGTTGGCACATCCTTGAGGGTAAAGACATAACCAGCCGGTGCGGTGAATTGCAGGAAGTATTGGGCAGGTACCGTTGTGATGGTAAATTCGTAGTTGCCTGACCCATCGGTCACGGTGCTATCAACGAGTACCGCCCCCGCATCGTGGAGTTCAACGGCTACGCCTGAAAGCCCCGGTTCACCCACATCTTGAATACCATCACCATCAATATCGACCCATGCCCGTCCACTGACGAGCGCTTGGGTGGTGTCTTGAAGTTCGACGGCACCGATGTCGCAGCTATCTCCGTCATTGTCAGGGGTGTCAGGATAGATGACATCGTTGAGGTCAACGGGACGCGGATAGCCGCGTTGGTCAGCCGTTTCAACGGTACAATCACCGTTATCAATAGCGGGGCTATTGTTCGCGGGGTTGTGGGTTGCGGTTGGTTGACCGAGAACAGCACCAAGCGGCCCAAGCAAGGGGTCAACTACTTGGTCATCGGCCCCAATAAAGGCGCAACTCCCGTCGCTGTCAATGTTGAAATCACCGGATGTGATAACCCCAGTGCCTGCAATTTCGCAGTTGACGTTGCCGCCGCCGGGATTATGCAAAATTGTGTTGGTGACGGTAATGGTCGAGTTGTTGCCACTACGGATACCATCACCGCTAGTGGAGGCACTGTTATTCGCAATGGTGCTGGAGTTGATGGTCACAAGGGTGGAGCCACCACTGGTGTTCACCGTTTGAAGACCGCCACCTGTTCCTGAACCATTGGTTGAAATGGTGCTGGAGTTGATGACCACAACAGCCACACTACTCGTCGCATTACTCGTGTTATAGATACCGCCACCACCAGTGGAGGCGCTATTTTGTGAAATTGTGCTGGTGGTAACGTTCACGTTCCCGCTTGAACTGGCTCCCTCGACAATGTTGAGCAACCCACCACCGTTGCCGCTGTTGGCGGTGTTACCGTTGATGGTGGTGTCAATCAGGGTCAGGGTTGTGTTGGCGTTGCTGGCTTGGGTGCGGTTATAAATACCACCGCCGCCCAGCGACGCTATGTTACTTGCTACATTGGAGCCGTTAATGACGGCATTTGTGATGTTTTGCAGGTACAGACCCGCACCATTTTGAGCATCATTGCCTGTAATGAGGCTGGTGTTGATCGAGTAGGTAGGGGCGGCCCCTACAACATTATTGACACTATAGATACCACCACCACGACCTGCTGGGGCATGGTTGCCTGTAATGGTACTGTCGGCAACAAACAAGCCCCCATCGTCTTGGGTGTAAATACCCCCACCATGGTTGCCTGCGTTATTGCCGCTGATGGTGCTTAAGGAGATATTGAGTTGATCATTTTGATCAGAATAAACACTGTAAATACCACCGCCGTTGTTGGTCGCTGTATTGCTGGAGACGGTGCTGTTGACCACGTTGGTTGTCCCAAAGCGGTTATAAATACCACCCCCGTCACCACTAGCGGTGTTGCCCGTTACGGTGCTGGTGTTGAGGGTAAGGCTGCCTGCTTCGTTATATATACCACCGCCGTTGCCCGCCACCAGACCATTGTCAATGGTCACATTGCGAAGTTCGACCGTAGCACCAATGATATGGAGTACACGGTCATTGAAATTCGCGTTGATGGTCGTGGTTCCGCCAGTGACGCCTTCAATTTCAACTGGCCCCGCGGATGGCAAAATATCTAGGTCGCCTGTGAGACTGTTGTCTTCACCAGCGGCCCCCGTAAGGGTGTAAGTGGCGTTTGCCAGCACAATCGTGTCTGTGCCAAGCGTACCAGCCACGCATTCACCCGATGATGAGCCAGAAGGCGAGTTCGTATTGGCAGCAATGATAGCCTCACGCAAGGAGCATTGTCCATCATCTGCTACTACGTCACTTGTAGTAGAGACGGTGATGGTCGCGCCATAGGCCACCGATTGCGAACCGAATAATGTGAACAAGATCAGGCTCACCAAAATAAAGGAGACTCGTACTTTTCTTTGGTTTTTTGTCATTAGATCGGTGCCCTTTACCTTGTAGCGTTTTAATTCTATCTACAACCATAGTTAAGTTTAGTGCAGGATACCCCAAAATCGCAAATACTCATTCGGTACCCCCAAAGTAGTCGAAACGCCATTTGTTGTCTTGATAAATCAGATACAGTTCAACAGGCGGTTCTAGTAACGTGTCATGGGTTTCGATGGCAACTTGCCCATCGTCACGAAAGGCCTTGATTGACCAACGCCCCCGCATTTCGACAGTGGCGAGTATACCGCGTTGATAGACCACCACAAATGTCGCTTCATCAAGGGTAATGCTGGCTCCCGCCTCTTGGCTCGCTTGACAGAGCGCCACCACTTGGTCGCGGTTCTCTAGGCTACTCAATTCACGGCAACTTGCTGCATTCCCTCCATATAAAGCACTCATGAACTCGCGGGCAGTTTGGGCGGCATCGCCTTTGGGGACGATTGGGGTAGGGTCTTCTTGCTTGCAGGCCACAAGACCCCCACATAAAAGAAGCAATAAAATGAGAATACGGTTTAGCTTATCCATGCAGTGTAGTATATTTGAAAGAGGTGTCACCAAACAAGTTGAGGATTAACTAAGCAATGGATAAACTGGCACGGCGTGTCGCGGCTGACTTTAAAGCCTTTTTTGACCTCTATGAACAGCAACTTCAACCCGGCGCACAACCGCGTCTGTTGTATATCACTTGTGTGGATAGCCGCCTTGACCCTGAAGCCATGATGGGCGTTTCTCCCGGCGAAATGTATGTCCTACGGGTGCCGGGTGGAATGGTGCCCGCCCAAGGGCTAGGCGATGTTGTCGTAATGGGTACCATTGAACTGGCTCTATCAACGCCATCTCTTAAGCATATTGTGGTTTGTGGGCATACAGATTGCGCTTTTTTGCATCAAGTAGGCGAGGGAGTCAGCGGCTTTGAGCTATCCGGCTTATCACGTTTGGTGTCAATGGCTGATTATGCACGCTCCCAAGCAATTACCCAGTTTGACCGTCTTAAAGACCCCGGTGGATTCCAAAAAGCCCTTTTGGAAGCCCTTATTCAACGAAACCTCCAAGCCTTGCGTGAGATCCCCATCGTGAAAAAACGAGAGGCCACCAAAGAAATTTCCCTTCATGGCTGGTATTTTGATATGAACACCGGGCGTTTATATATCTATGATGAGCCAAAGCGCGAATTTAACTATGTCCAACTGGATACTGTTGACTCGGAAACCCCCGCGCCAGCCACCCCACAGCCCCAGCCTCCCATAGCCGCATCAGCACGACCCGCAACACCACCACCACCGCCTTCAGCCATTCCTACATCTGAACCGATTACGCCCCCCCAACTGGTTGAGGTTCCACGGCCTGTCACGCCCCCAGCACCAGCCATCCCATCGGCCCCGCCAACCTTCACGCCACCACCGCCGCCTGTTGCACGCCCAATTACCCCGCCCGCCTCAACTGCTTCCTCGCAACCCCAGCCCATACCGAATGTAGCTCCATCACCTGTACAGGTACCCCATGCCGAACCTGTACAGCGCGTGTACACTAATGAGGTCGTGAGCGCCGCAGAACAAGCGACTGAGCCGCCATCGCCCAAGGCCACACCGTCATCATCGCCTGTCAAAGATGAATTTCGCACCATGTTTGAGGCCATTAGCTCGCCTCTACAGCGCAATCGCCTGCGCCGACGGCTCAACCAGCTAACCACGCCCGCAGAATGGGCGGCTGTTGCAGAAGTCCTGAAGGAATTTAATGTGCCGTTGGTACGTCAAACCCTGCGCGAGATTTCCATTGAACTGAGCAACGGCGATGCCCGTAGTAAATTACGAAATCTACTAAGCCAAGCACCATCCAATGGCTCCTCAACAGGGGATTGGCAGCAGCAGGTACAGAAAGATTTTGCCGATATTTTGCAGAGTTTACAGCGGAAAGCCTAGGGTGAGCGAGGCCAGTGGTAGAACTCCATGACCATTTTCTTTGAGTTCTATAGCCGCCTTCAACAATTGCGGCAGCGCCATCTGCGCTCAGAGTTAGGCCAGATTGTGGGTGCCCTGATTGCCTTGGCGTTAACGGGAACGATAGCCTATTCGCTGATTGAGGGATGGGCTTTGCTGGATGCTCTCTATGCCACGATTATCACCATCACCACCGTTGGCTATGGTGATTTTACACCGCAGTCACGGACAGGACGTCTGTTTGCGATTTTCTTCACGTTGTTTGCCATCACCATTGGCGGCTATACCATTACAACCTTAGCGGCCTATACCATTGAGAGCCGCGACCGTAATGTTGAACGCCGTTTTAGGAAGCGCTTGATGAATCGAATCAAAGGGTACAACCGTCACTATATCTTGTGCGGGGCTGATTTGCTGGGTACACGTATCGCGGAGGAATTTTATCTCCAAAAGGCTCTCTATATTGTAATTGACAACAACGAGGAGGCTCTCAAGACAACGCTGCTCTATTCACACCCTGACTATTTGCAGCAAAAGCTAAAGACCTTGGTTGATTTTCACGAAGCCGATTTAAGTGAATTTGAAAGCATGTCTTTGCCTGAGTTGAGTGAAATGCTCAATGTCCCTTACTTTTTAGCGGAGCCAACAGATGATGCGGTGTTGATTCGGGCTGGCATTGACCGCGCAGTGGGGTTGATTGCCGCACTTCCTGATGACCGAGACAACCTATCAATTGTGATTGGGGCACGGAATCTTGCCAAACGAGCGAATAACGACACCTTACATATCATGACCCGCGCCAATGACCCCCGTAACATGCGGAAGCTGTATCTGGCAGGGGCTGATTTTGTGCGGATACCCAGCATCACCGGAGGTATGGAGATGGCGTCCCATATCCTGCACCCTGAAATTGGCAACTGGTGGTATTCACGAACAAGTGAAGGCGGCAATACACGCGGGATGTTCTTGCAGGTGGCGGTTGCAGAACGGACGCACTGGGTTGGACAAACGGTTAGCCAAATTCACCAATCTGAGAAGCTGGTGATTGTCAGCGTCAAGCGCAATGGGGAGTTTATTTCTCCGCCCGCCTATGATTTGGTGTTGCAGGCAGCGGATATTGCGATAGTCATTGCCTGAGCCGATTTTGCATGACTGCTAATCAATCGTTGATTATCAAATGGCGTTTTGTTACAATCAACCAGTTATTTGTGGGCATGGCGATATGATAGTGGCGATGCCTATGGACTATAAAGAGAAAGGTAGCAGGGCGTTATGAAGGTTCGTGCTTCTGTGCGAAAAATGTGTTCAAGCTGCAAATACGTGCGCCGCAAAGGTACCCTTTACGTTATTTGCCCGAAGAATCCCAAGCACAAGCAACGTCAGGGCTAGTGGGCCGTTGTTGCTTAGATGCAATCACCAAGACATAAAGAGCAGGCCACAAAATGGTCTGCTTTTTATTTGCCAATCCATAAGGAGTGCAATATGAAAATTAAACTGGCATTTCTCAGTGTTAGCTTGCTATTGAGCTTGATGTTAGTGGTGGTGTTACCCATCGCGGCTAATCCATTGACACAATACGGGGCTGACTTTGCCACCCCGACCCTCAACGCGGTAGGCGCAATTGACTTTGATATTGTCTCGGTGGGTGGTAGCCTCGAAACCTTGGCCTATCCTGCCGAGCGGATTGGCGCTTTTCAAATTGGTGAAACCCAAGCTCGCTCTGACTATCCCAATGGGGCGACCTTCCTTATGACGGTTGAGGCAACCGAGCCAATCACCAATGTCAGCTTGATTGTGCGCTACCCGCATAATTCGGGCACGCGGGCCATTGCTCAACCGACATCCATTACCAATCAATGGCAAGCCCTCTTGTATGAGCAACCGGGTCAACCCCCTTGGCAGGAATTTGACTTTTTCTGGCGGATTACCGATGCCCAAGGAGTCACAGTCGAATCAACCCCCCATCACTTTGTCTATAGTGACCCAACCCGTGTCTGGTTCAAAGCAGAAACACCCCTCTTGAAACTGTATTGGTTTGGGGCCGATGCTGAAATTGCAACCGTCGCCATGCAGGGAATGGTTGCTGTTCATGAGCGCTACGTGCAGGGCTTTGGTAAACCGTTGAGCTATACCCCGGTTGCTGTCCTTTTTCCCGACCTCGCCAGCTTTGCCGAATTTGCGGGGGGTGGGACATCTGGTGCTTCACGACGTGCCGGCTTCACCAGCAACCAATTGGGGATGACGGTGCAACGCCTTGGAACCGTGGGTGTGACCTTTAGCTGTCCAGCCTATCCGCCCGCAACGGAGCAAACCCTACAATGGCTTTATGAATCCACCACAACCACCATTACCCATGAAGTAGCTCATCTCTATCAGTTTGAAAACAATATCAACGGCCCAACATGGTTTATCGAAGGCGGCGCAACGTGGTTCTCAACCAATCCCACACGAGGTCGCCAAGAGGGCCTGCGTGACCGCCCTGCCGATGCTGATTTGCCAACTCTGCAAGGCTACGGTCCTAGCACAGGTGGCTTTACTCCTAATGGCTGCAATGCGCTGGCTTATTGGATGGGTGCCTCATTCATCAATTATATTTATGGCGCGTATGGCATGGAGGCCATCGGCACATGGCAGGATTTAATTGGTAGCAACTTCACAATGGATGATGCGCTCATTCAGGTTACGGGCAAAGACCTTGCGGCTCTTGAGGGCGATTGGCGGACGTATCTAGGCCTTACCACAGAAGTATATGTGATGCCGACTCCTGCTTATCAGTTTCTACCCAGCCCAACGCCTTTTGGTCAATAAACGAGAAGTCCACACCCCCTCAACTGCGAGGGGGTGTATTTTTTTGCTAGTGGAGACGTATTTCACAGGAGTTGATGGTGGTGTTACATGCACCAAGGAAGCGTAAACCATCGAGGACGCTGAATTGCCCAAATCCATCACTCCAGAAAACCTGACTGAGTTCGGCAAATTCACTGGCCTCCAAGTAGAGGGTGGCGCAATCTGCATTAGGCACTTTAGGAAGCCCTAGCAGTCGGATTTGGATACACGCAGTGCTATCGAAGTTTTGGAGATTGACGCTAAAGAGGTCATTGGCATTCTTCAGTTCATACACGCGGGTGTCATCCAGCCACGTAAAATACAAATTGCTGAGGTCAACGGTGGGTAGATCGGTGTTGACGCTGAGGGTCAAGGTGTCAGAGGCATAGGTAAGACTGAGGGTTACGCTCTCATCAATGGGCGTAGTAGTTGGGACAACGGCGGGTTCTTCGAGGGTCACTGTGCTGGAAGAGCGCACCCGCGTGCCTTTTTCGTCCTCAAACTCGACCCATACGGTTTTCTCGCCCGCACCTGCTTCAAGCTTCCACGGCATAGCGAAGTTGGCCTCATCCCAGCTTATCCATTCCGCGTCTTCAAGTCCCGCTTCACTATTGGCAATGCGGATATTGATTGCACGTTGGATGATGTCGGGTTCGGTTTCATAGGCCAATGAGAGTTCATTGTGGATATAGAGGTTGACTTCTTGGCTATAAACGGTGTCTTCGCCATGATTGATAATAACTGGTAAGGTATTGGGTTGAGCGCCCATAACCACCACATAGACATTTTGTACCGTTCCGCCTTCGACCGCGACACGAGGCGCAACCCCGATACCCACTTCACGATAAAAGGTTGTCGCCAAAATTTCCGCGATAGGGTCTTGCCACACAGCCGCAAACTGAGGGGGCGGGGCGGTGCCAATTAAATTGATGGCCTCATTGATGACTCGTTGACCATTATCCGGCCAACGTGGGTAATCAAGTTCGTCCGCTAAGACTCGCGGCACAGAGGTATAGGTACCTGTTGCACCGAGTTCATCAGCAATTTGTTGAGCGATGGCATCTAGGGTTTCATTGCGGCTCAATGGACGGGTACCCACACCAATCAAGGCTGTGTTGAGTTCTAGATAGATTTCATCATCGAGTTGGTTGAGGTCGCTGTCTGTGCCGCCGTCTTGGGCATAGGCCGGGGAGATCAGGAAAGCGAATAACATACAGAGGGTGAAAATTCGCAATTTCATTAACATTCTCCTTCGTCTGAATTACCACCAACTTTCAGCATAGCGATTTATGCAATGGAAGCAAGTGGTGATTTTCCCCATTGCTTACGGTGGGTTATAATGAACCGCGTTCATAGTTGAATATTCTTAGGGCGGTCTGTAAGCATCCCCACGCCTGAAGGCGGGTGACTCTTGGCACCAATGCTTACCAGTCTCAGTCCGTCAGAAACGATTGGCTACGTTACGGGTGAATACATAGGCACTTCGGGGTGCTTCACCAGCCTCGAACTCTGGGGTAGACGATTAAACAGGACGAAATGGGAGTCAGCCAGTGTCGTTTATATCTAAAACCACCCGCTAACATTGACGCGGTGAACCTAACCGCCGTAAGGCGAGACCGAAAGGTAACTTTCAATACAAAGCGTGTTCGTACTCGACAAAAACCAAGAACCCTTAATGCCGTGCAGTCCTGCACGGGCGCGGCAGCTATTAAAGGCAGGAAAAGCAGCAGTCTTTCGCCGCTATCCGTTCACGATTATCCTGAAAGAGCGTGCAGGGGGCCACACCCAACCTGTTCAAGTCAAGTTAGACCCCGGCAGTCAGACGACGGGGATCGCTGTTGTTGCTGACTTCAAGCGTTGTGTGTGTTGTCTATGGGCGGCAGAATTGCAGCATCGTGGTCAGCAAATCTGTGACCGATTATTGAGGCGGCGGCAGCTGCGGAGAGGTCGCAGGAGTCGGAAATTGCGTTATCGTCCAGCACGTTTTAGCAATCGCCAGCGGCCTGATGGTTGGCTGGCACCGTCACTCATGAGCCGCGTTCATAACATTCAGACGTGGGTCAGGTGGTTGATGCGCTATTTGCCTGTTACCCATTTAGCAATGGAACTGGTCAAATTCGATACCCAAGCGATGGTCAACCCTGAAATCAATGGCGTTGAATATCAACAAGGCGAATTAATGGGCTACGAGGTGCAGGAGTATCTGTTTGGGAAATTCGGACGGCAATGTGTGTATTGCGGGGTAAAGAATGTACCACTCGAAGTTGAACATATCATCCCAAAGGCACGCGGTGGGTCTAACCGTGTCAGCAATCTCACGGTAGCGTGTCACGCATGCAACCAAAGCAAAGGTAATCAAACCGCAGCCGAGTTTGGTTATCCGCATGTACAGCAAATGGCGAAGATGCCACTTAAAGACGCGGCGGCGGTCAATGCCACCCGCTGGAAGCTGTACGAAACATTACAAGGTTTTGGGTTGCCAATTGAACTTGGCACAGGCGGTCGCACCACATACAATCGTGTGTTACAAAACTACCCGAAAACGCACTGGCTTGATGCTGTGTGTGTGGGGGAAAGTGGACAAGCGGTATTGGTTAGCCCTCATCATCAACCCTTAATCATCAAAGCGGTTGGTCGAGGGAATCGGCAAATGTCAAAACCCGATAAATATGGCTTTCCGCGTGCGACACGCAAACGCAAAAAGGTCTATTTTGGCTTTCAGACGGGTGACATGGCAAAGGCGGTTGTTACATCCGGCAATAAAGCTGGAACCTATATCGGCAAGGTTGCTGTTCGGGCCAGTGGGAGTTTCAATATCACCACCGCAACAGCCACGCTACAAGGTCTCCATCACCGTTTCTTCATAGTTATTCACCAATCGGACGGTTACACTTACATGAAAGGAGAGAAGGCGCTTCTTCCCATAGCTGAAACTAGGGGTCTTCGCGCCTGATATTTTGATGATTGATGTAAAATTAAATCCACACGGTGATGCTGCTGTTTATCATCAGGTGCCGCACGGCGTTCTTCGAACGGTGCTTCAACCCCACACCGCGACATCTACTCAGTTGAGTTTTCGTTATGATGACATACGGTTGGTTTGTGTGCTGACCTTGGGGAGCCAAGCGGTTACCTTGACCGAACAAATTCTCAATTGGTTGTGGGATAACTTCCCTAACCCGCAAACTGATGCAGCGACCTTCTCAACGAATCTCTACAGTTATCTGCAAGGCGATGCTCGCAAAATTGAGCAGGCCGATGATTCCCACTCGGTGGTGGTGGCCGCCGTCAGTCGTCAAGCCGATGCAGGGCGCATTTGGTTAGGCTGGCTGGGGTCATCGGGAGCGCGGGTACTCAATCTAAACCGCGAACCATTACCGATTGATAAGGGCTTGGTAGCGGGTGAAGGGTGGTCACCTGTTCATGGGGTTGTACCAGAGCGGGCACGGCCTCATACTGAGGTGTTGACCATCAACCACATGGATCGCTTGCTAATCTTTTCTAATGGTCTACGGCCTGCGATTGAGGAACTTCCCTATCAAGGGCGGGCCACCTTACAGCGTATTGCTGAATCCCATGCCTTTAGTTTCCCAGCAGCTTTGTTTGACCTTCAGCCCTATCGTGTAGTGCCACCACCGGAAGCTCTGTTGCTCCGCTATCGATGGGATGCGCCGCATGAAGCCACCCTATATTGGACGGGTAGCGCTGATGCAACAGGTTATCGCGTGGAGCAGGCTTCCGTCCCATCATTTGAGGATGCGGTGATACTGGCAGATTTGACTGATGCCCGCCAACGTATCTATCGGATTCAGCCGCCAGTTGATGGAGAGGCCTATTATCGAGTTATCCCCGTAGCAGAAGACCTCACTGGCCCACCCAGTCCGCCTGTGGTTGTGACACCCGTACCCTTAGTTGCTTCAGTGATTAATACGATTGAATGGCTTCATGACGGAGGGTTCCATATTCAGTGGTCGCCCGTAGTTCAGGCTGACCGTTATGAACTAGAAAGCTCTCCTGACCCTGATTTTGATAGCCCTCATACTGTGATTGTCTATCGGGGCAACGAAATCAGCTATGAAACTGAGCCAGATTACCCGCTAGGGTGGTACTTCCGCTTGCGGAGTGTCAATACCTTCTTTGCACCTAAATCACCCTCCTCATGGGGGCCGATTCGCCGTGCCCCAACCCGCCTAGAAACCCCAATGTTTGAGCAGGTCTCAGCATCCAAGATTATCTGGGGAACGGTGCAGGGAGCAACCCGCTATCAAGTTCGGCTGGTTCCACCTAAAGGCCAGACCGTTGTCCAAACGGTTGACCAGCCTGCCTATACACCAGTAAAGAATCAGCCAATGGCCTATCAAGTCCGTGCTCTGCGTGGAGATGAGGACGAAGAGACTGCCAGTGACTGGAGCAAGGGTGTGAGTCTGGGCGGAGCCGACATATCGACACAGACCACTGCGAAGATCCCCTTGCTCGACAATGTGCGGACGGCCAAGACACCCGTTACAGGCGATGACGATGATACCGTTGCGGCTCCAATCGCCAAGCCCAGCCGTGCATGGCGGGCAGTCTTGATTACGGCAACACTGGCGGTAGCGGGCGGTCTGATTGTGGGGCTAATTGGCGGGCCTCGCTTGGGCATTGGTCTCGACCCAACTCCCACTCCGCTCTCGGCTGTGGATAAAGCCGCAACAGGTACCCAACTCTCGGTATTTGTGGGCAATGTCACGGAGAGCGCTCGCTTGAATGAAGAGGTCAAGCGGGTCAATGCGGTGGCGACTGAGAATGCCAATACCATAGCGGGTGAGGCTACCCGCAACGCGGCCCTAAACACCGACCTCACTAACCGCCAAGCGACGGTGACGGGTCTGAATGCCAGTTTGGGTACCGCTGAGGTGGTCCGTGCTGATACGCAAGCGGATTTGGAAGTGTTGCAAGCGACAGCTACAGGTGAGTCGCAATTCCGCAGTGAGGAAATGGTTACGGCTACCTTCGGCGCGATTGTCTTGGGGACGATGGAGAACAGCCTTGACCTTGTTGCCGCGACGGCTACCCAAAGCGCAGAGAACTACGCCGCGACCCAGACCGCTTATGAAGCCCGCAGCCAAGCCCTAGATGCTGAAGTTAGCACTTTAGAGGCGAATCTTGCGGATTATAACCAGACCATTGCAACCTTAACGGCGGTGCAAGCCACTGCCATTGTGGATGTGGCGAATCTGCAAGCGACCATTACAACACAATTGGCATCAATGACCACTTATCAAACCCAAATTGACGATTTGCAAGACCGTATTCGGGTTTTGGTGCAGCGGTTGTCGCCTTTTGGCGGTTAGACTGCAACTCTAAGGATTATTCTGCGTAGAATGTGATGAGGTGGTGTCCTATGAATGATTATGAGTATCCAGAAAAACCAAAACGTGGTATGCGGTCGTCCCGCCGCCGTGCGATGCGAGGCGATAAACTGGTTCCGGGTCTGATTATGGTTGGTCTTGGCTTAATCTTTATGCTCCAAGCCTTTGATGTCTTTTCGATGGACTGGGGCAAGGTTTGGCCGCTGTTTATCCTCATCCCCGGCTTTGTACTGATTTTCAGCGCATGGCGTGAATATGCCCAAGATGGTGACTTTGACCGAGGGCAGGCCTTTAGCGGGGTAATGGCAATCTTGGTTGGTCTCATCTTCTTCTTCGATTGGGACTGGGGCAAGGTCTGGCCGCTGTTCTTAATTGTCCCCGGCCTTGGCATGTTGCTAGGCTGGATAGGGGATGACGACGACGAGGATAAGGGTAGCCACCACTAAACCCAAATAACCTATTCAAATGAAAAGCGCCACATGGATAGCATCCACGTGGCGCTATTGGTTTAGGAACTAGCTGAGGTTGGTCGAGAGGCTGGAAAGCCCACTACGGACACTACCATCAACCACCTTGTCGCCAGCGCGGAGGATCAACCCACCGAGCAGCTTGGGATCGACTTTGTACTCGATGTTCTTGGCACCAGTGGCCTTGCTGACCTTGTTCTTTTCGGTGTCGGTCAAGGGCAGGGCGCTGACAACTTCGATGCTGTCACCCAAATCCTTGACGTTATCCGGCACGGCTGAAAAGAAACTGTTGACGATTTCGGCTTGCTTCTTCTCATCAACGGTCTGACCGATGAGGTGATTAGCTGCCGCCACCGCCAAAGAGATAACTTGGCTCCGCATATCAGCCAATAGTTGATTGCGCTCTTCTTCAGCTTGGGTACGGGCCGCAGCACGGGCATCTTCGCCGTCTTTTTGGGCTTGGGCCATAACTTCTTTGGCTGATTCTTCAGCACGACCACGCGCTTCTGCCACAATCTTTTGAGCTTCGGCACGCGCCTCATTGCGGATGCTTTCGGCATCACGCTCGGCGTTGGCACGCGCTTCACCAGCGATACGGGCATCTTCAAGGCCGCGCTCAATTTCAGCGCTGCGCTTTTCCATTACATTGATTAAGGGCTTCCACAAAATCGCACGTAGGGCCAAAAAGATGATCAAGAAATTGATCACTTGCGCGATAAAGAAACCTGCATTTATACCGAGTGCTTCCACCTTATTGCCTCCTTGACCGCTATTAGAGTACGAACAGCACGATCAGGGCGACCACCAGTGCGTAGATTGCAATAGCCTCAGCAAACGCAATACCCAAAATCATGTTGGTTTGAATTTGACCGGCGGCGTCTGGGTTGCGACCAATGGATTCAAGTGCGCCTTGCACCAGCAAACCGATACCGATACCGGGGCCGAGCGCACCAATCATTGAAAGCCCTGCTCCAACTGCTTTCAACCCAACTTCAAGTGATTGATTTTCCATGCGTAAGTTACTCCTCGTGATGGTTTTTGTGGTTATTTTTTTATATGACAACAACTAATGATGTTCATCACCGTGATGCGAGATCATGGCTAGGTTGATTAACACCAATGGCAAAATGAAGAACACAAAGGCTTGAATGGCTCCGATGAAGAATTCAAGACCGTAAACGGCGCTTGGCAGCAAGGCACCCGTCAAGAAGGTCGCTACAATCAGCAGGATACCACCCGCGAAGATAACGCCAAAAAGACGGAAGGCGAAACTGATAATCTTCGAGATTTCGGAGAGGATTTCGAGCAGGCCGACCACAAAGTCCATTGCACCCATTGGATTCTTACCAAGATTACCGAGTGCAGGCAGGTTTACGAACTTGCTGAAATAGCCCAAGCCTAGTTTTTGCACACCATAGTATTGCACGGCAACCATAGCGATTACCGCAAGCGCCAACGTGAAGTTAAGGTCGGTGGCTGCACCGCGCAAGAAGGGTGTCACATGCAAGCGGTCTGCTTCGGAGGGGTCTTCAAGATGCGTTTCCGCAACTGCTTCACCCTCACCATGATCGCCTTCAGCAGTGGCTTCACCTTCAGCATGTTCTGTGATACCAAAATACTTGGCTTCACATTCATGGTAGCCTGCTTCTGTGGCCTTTGTACCGGAGTCCAAGGCCTCCTCAACCTTCAAGAAGACAATAGGGAACCCTTTGTCATTCAGAGGGGCTTCGGCATGGACTTCATAGCCGTTCAGCGTGGCGATTTCGTCTGCTTTGGCACAGTGAAGCGGCCCGACGGTCTCAAACCCCGGAATAAGCTTCGTCCAGTTAGCAACCAAAACCATAATAAAGAAAGTTGCAATCAAGGGGAAAATCCGCTTGGCGTCTGCCGCACCCACAACACTCTTGGTGAGGTTGTAAAGGTAATCGACAATTAGTTCAAAGCCAGCTTGGAACCCCTTGGGCACCATTCGCGGATTCCGTAGGGAGTACGCAATCCACAGCACAATAATATCGACCAAAACCAGCGCCAACGCTGTGTTAGTGATGTCCCACCCACCGATTGACCACTTGCCGGGGGCCAGCGGCTCCCCGAAAATGGTGATAACAGGCACGGCAATACCAATACCCGCACTCGGTAGAATCAAGTAAGGAACAACACCACACGCAAAGGCGGCAACGGCTAGGACGATCAGGAGTAAAACACAGCCACGCATTGCTACTGGGTTGACGGCAGGCTGAGTTTCATGATGGCCTTCATGATGGCCCATAGGCTAAAAAACTCCTTTCATCGAGATGTGTTGTTTATTGAGAGCCATACTGTCGCTTCTCGATTGCTTTGGCAGCCCGATATACCATGACGCTAATGACAACCAAACTGATAGGTACACTCCCAATCGTGCAACAGACTGTGAACGATGGAGAAGTTTGTAGGCTATTGTCTAACGCTAACCCTAGAAATAGGCTGCCGATTGTCAAGAGTACCGCTACACATCCGCTTAACCCGGCAATGGCCGCTAATCCCATATTGATGATGTAGGTGAGACGGTTACGGGTGTGCATGTTTCCGGTTACTTGCGTCAATCTTCACAAGCGTACCCTGAAGGAATAAACTTGTCAAAAACTCGTCACGTAGTTTTACAGAATAAGAGGGGTTTTGGCAACCCCTCTTCTCCTAATTTCAGGTGAATCTTAGTTTTCTTCTTGCTCAGACTTCTTATAGGCCGCGATGATTTGGTCGGCAATGTGACTCGGCACTCGCTCATAACCACTGAGCGCAAGCGTAAAGACGCCCCGTCCCGCTGTCATCGAGCGCAGGTCATTGCTATAGCGTTGAATTTCGGAGAGCGGCACCTGTGCCTTGACTACACTACGGCCTGCAATGGTATCCATACCCGCAACCCGTCCACGGCGTGTGGTGAGGTCACTGATGATGTCACCCATGTTGCTTTCAGGGATAATCACCTCAATATCCATGATGGGTTCCAGCAAGGCTGGCCCAGCATTGGCAAAGGCTTCACGGAATGCACCACGCCCAGCGATTTGGAAGGCGATGTCCTTGGAGTCTACGGGGTGTTCCTTACCATCAAAGATAACTGCACGGACACCCACCACCGGATAGCCTGCGATAACACCATCGGCCAAGACAGAGCGCACGCCCTTCTCGGTACTTTGGATAAATGGCCCCGATACAGAACCCCCGACAACCTCGCTCTTAAATTCAAACTCTTGGCTGGGGTCGGTTGGCTCCACGCGCAGTTGCACCTCACCAAATTGACCCGCGCCACCCGTTTGTTTCTTATGGCGATAGGTAGCGGTGGCGGTGCGGGTGACAGTCTCTTGATAAGGGACTTTCGGCACAGTAGTGTCCATCCCGCAGCCAAGACGTTCAGCGCGTTTAATGGCGATTTCAATCTGAATACTGCCCATGCCCTCCAGCACCGTTTCACGGGTAGCTGCAACCTGTTCCCAACGCAAGGTACGGTCAGAGTCGGAAACAGCGCTCAGTACCTGACCCATCTTGGCGCTATCGCTTTGGGTGCGGGGGTGAACCGCCACCGAATAGACAGGCTGCGGGAAGGCTGGGCCGGGAATCATGCGACCATAGCTCTTGGTGGTTAGGGTATCACCAGTGCGGGTATTGCGGAGTTTGGCAACCACCCCAATATCGCCCGCGTGCAGTTCCGCAACTTGGATTTGCTCTTTGCCACGCATGACCAAGAGTTGACCAAGGCGCTCTTCCTGCTCTGTGTTGGGATTCCATGCCACATCATTGGTTTTCAGTGAACCAGAGAAGATGCGGAAATAGGTGAGAGTGCCGAATTTATCGGTATAGCTCTTGAAGACATAGGCTGCGAAGGGGCCGTCGTCTTTTTGAGGTGGGTTCAAGAACTGAATATCGCCAGAGCCATCAGCATTCTTGGTACCCACGCGCCGCCCTTGGGCAGGCTGCACATAAACCGTGAGCGCTTCCATCAGTGGGGCAATACCAACATTGGTATCAGCGCTGACGGCAAAGACCGGAACACTATTGAGGTCAGCGTTACGGGCTGCTTTCCGCATCCCGTCGCGGATTTCGTCGATGCTCAGTTCATTAGTTTCAAAGTATTTTTCGATATAAGCATCATCGGCTTCAGCAGCGGCTTCGACAACAACCAAATGGGCTTCTTCAAGTTCATCAGCCAATTCAGCGGGGACTTCACTAGGGTGGTCACCGCGCCCCATATAAGCGCGACGGGTCACCGCACCCATGACACCCTTGAAGTCGTCTTGCTCACCAATGGGCAACATAATGGGAATAAACTTGTTATCAGGGAAGCGTTCACGCAGGCCAGCAAGGGCATTGCTAAAACTCGCATTTTCCCGATCAATCTTGTTGATGACGACAATCACGGGTTGGTTAAACTCATGGGCAAAGCGTAATGCCATTTCGGTACCGACTTCTGGGCCTGCTACCGCATCGACCAGCACAATCACCGCGTCTGTCACACGGATGGCTTGCTGGACTTCACCTTGAAAATCGGTGAATCCGGGGCTGTCGATGACATTAATCTTGCAACCCGCATATTCAATCGGGATGAGTGAATTGCTGATACTAATACCACGCTCGCGTTCATCTTCGTCATAGTCGGAAACGGTGCTGCCATCTTCCACACGGCCTTTACGGGTGGTGACACCCGCCATATGCAGCATCGCTTCGACAAGGGTGGTTTTACCTGACCCTTGATGGCCTGCTAACGTGATATTGCGAATGAGATCTGATGAATATACCTTCATAATCCGACCTTTTAACGTTAAGATTCTATTGTTTACATAGACGCGATTCTACGAGATAGAACCGCCAATGTCAAAAAACTTTAATGATTGTAAGTGGGTTAAATATGCCCCCAATGGACGGCAATTGTCCCCAACATCAACCGCTTATAATCCACACCGCGAAAGCCTATTTTGCTAAAGCGCTCGGCAAGGTCTCGTGGATGTTTAAAGCCTAATGTACTGCCTGATAAATAGTGATACGCGCTCGAATCACCCGCCACCCATCGACCCAACAAGGGGATGATAACCCGCAAATGAAAATTAATGAACGGGCGTAGGGGGGTATTCGGTGGTGGACTGGTATCCAAACTGACGATGCGCCCTCCCGGCTTGAGTACCCGATACTGTTCAGCCAGCGCTTGGTCAATATCTGGCACATTACGCAGCAGGAAACCGCTCACCACCGCATCAAAGCAATTATCAGGAAAGGGTAGGCTCAAGGCGTTGGCCCCTACCCAATCAATCAACGGCCCCGCGGGTCGCTGTTGCCCAACCTGCATCATCGGCAGGGCAAAATCAGCCGCAATCACCTCCGCATCAGGGTATTGGCGTCGGATTTCAAAGGCAATATCGCCTGTACCCGCCGCAATATCCAGCACACGGCTGCGATTGTCGAGGGCCGCTTTTCGCACTACCAATTCCCGCCAATGTTTATCTTGCCCGAAGGTCATCAGGCGGTTCATGCGGTCATAGCGCTGGGCGATTTGCCCAAACATGGCTTGAACGTGGGCTTTGTCGTCCATTAACTGCACCACCAGCGATAATCAATCGTCGGAAAGAGCTTGTCGAGTTCCCAATAGCGGGCCGCAAGGGTAGCGTCTGGCTCGGCCTTTTCAATGCTGTTGCACAAATCCCCAAAGCGCTCCATATGCTGGCTAAAACGTTGAATGGCATAGTTGCGGGCTTGTCCGGTGGTGACCAAGAAGGGCCAGTCCGAACTCTCCGCCAATAGCAATTCACGAGCTGCTTGATTGAGGACATCACGCAAGGGCTGTTGCTCCCAATCCCCCCGGTGACGATTAGCAAGGCGTGTCAAGCGAGCCTCAGCTTCATGCAGCGGGGGCCACATCCAATTGACTTCGATATTATTCCATGTGAAGTGGGTGCCACCCGTTCCCCAGCTTCCTTCGGGCAGATGCAACACCTCTTGGGGCGGATTCTCGTCTAGATATTCAGTCGCCGTCACCAAATCAACCCATTGACTAGTGGCTAAACCCCGCAGTACCGCCTTGAGCCAATCAATGCCCTCAAACCACCAATGCCCGAATAGCTCCGTGTCATAATTGCTGGCAATCAGCCCGTAACCCACACTCGAAGCGGCGCGGTCTTGGTGAATGCGCTCTACCAGTGCCACAAAATGCTCGGCATGGCTTTGGACTTTGCCCGCTGCCCATTCAGGATTATAGAAGTCTTTTTCGCCTAAATCGACTTGATTGCCTGTCACCCGCCAGTATTGCAGACCGCTGACACCATCCTTTCGGTGGAACTCGCGGTAATCAAAATCACCGGGGTAGCCGATGCTCGCTGACCACACCTGTTCACCCGTTTCGTTATTGCGCCCAATGACTGCCACATCACTATGCCAGTCGGCTTCGGTACCATCCGTCGTGTTGCTAACATAATAAGGATGGAAGGTAGTGGTCGGCTTTTCGGGGTTAACGGGTGCTTTTGCCATCGGAATCAAATAGCGGCGCTTGATTTCACCGTAGGGGCCAATCGCTTCACCCGCAGCCACCCCCACCGGAGCGCCCCCTGTAACCAGATGGGTCTCGCTGAAAAAGAATTGGATGCCATGCTTCGAGAGATAATATTCAATGCCGGGACGAATCTGACCCTTGTCCGTGTAATAAGCAGGTCGGTAGGCGCATTCCGGTAACCAGATGCCACGTGGGGCGCGACCAAACAACCGTCGGTAGCTATCGACCCCCGTGCGAATTTGGGCCTCTACCGCTGGGTCGGTGCCGAGCAGGGGCAGGTAGCCATGCGTGGCGGCACAGGTGATGATTTCCAGATAGCCCTCATCTTGCAAGAGGCGGAAGGCCCCGATGACGTCGCGCTGATAACGGTGGTCAAAGGCGTCTTTGATGGTTTCGTAATAATGACGGTACCATTCGGCTAGGCTTTCGAGTTGCTGATGCCCAACCCACCACGGCTTCTCATCTTCGGACTTATCGCTGGCCTCAAGCTGGTCTTCAATGGCTTTACGGTCAACAGGCGGCAGTTTAGGGTCTTCAGCATCTACGCGGTCAACGGGTTGAATCGCGGCTTGCTCGGCTTCCCACAAATCACCCCGAAATCGCAGGATGTCTTGTTTGGCACGGGCGATTTTGTCCTCAAGGTATTCATCAAAGTGGTCGCATACATCGGGGTCAGCTAATTGCTCGGCTAAAACGGGTGTAATGCCAATCGTCAAGCGGAAGGGCACCCTTTCATCGCGCAAGTCATAGAGCGCGTTGAGCAAGGGGATATAGGTCTCGCTGGCGGCTTCATGAATCCATTCTTCACCATGCGGCCAGCGCCCCGCTAAACGGGCATAGGGCAGATGCGAATGCAATACAAAAGTAAAGGCACCTAATTTAGCCATAAAAATGTCCTCTTAGGATTGATTTCTTTTGCGCCGATTTTAACACGGATTTTGACTATTCTTGGGTGCCGATTGGCAAGTCTTCAATGTTACCTTGCACCGCGACATTGGAGGTAAAGAGCCAGCCTTCGACTCCATCCGGCATAATAATTTGCAACCACTGGTTGTCGGTGGTGCGCCCAATTGCAAAGACAGGGTCGCCCTCACGCATCAGGGCTACACGAGCCAAATCGGTAGCGGGGTTGGCGCGGATGTTGGCGGGTTGGTTGGTGAAGCCAATTGGGGCGAAGTCAAAGACGCGGCTATCGCTTTGTAGGCCTGTCCAGACCACCAGATTACCCACACTGGTCGCCACAATTGTCCAATCGGGGCTAATGACAGCATCGACACCAAACTCATATTGACCCCGCAATTGAGCATTTTCGAGGTTATAGAAACGGGCTGCGAAGTTGTTACGGGCTGCTATACCTGTCAATGAGTCGGGGCTGATGAACATGCGGTCGATGTTGTTACGGAAGCGTAGCAATTGTGTCGCTACCCCGGCCTCATTGAGCGTCCACAGTCGGCCCACACCCGTGCTATCAATCGAGATAATACGTTGACCATCAGGGGTAAAGGTCAGGCTTTGCAAGCCACCAGCCAGTTCGTTCATGACGCTGGTTTGTTCGCCTGTTGCCGCGTCCCAAATACTGGCACTTTCACCCTCCCATAGCACCAACCAGCGGCCATCCGGTGAGAATTGGGCTTTATCGATACGGCTATCGCTGAGGGGTTGGGGGTGAATCGACTCAGCGGGGTTCCACAGTTGAACCTGCTCTCCCCATGTGACTAGTTGCCCTGTTGAGGCGAACTCTGCATGTGTGGCTTCATCTGGCTTCAGTACCCGCGCTTTCTCACCTGTTTCGGCATCCCAAATCACCACTTGCCCATCAAAATCAACAATAGCGACTTGGGTGGCTGTGGCGGCGCTATCCATACCCTCTACTTGAGCAAGGATGTCGCCCGTTAGCGGAGCATACAGAGTATAGGTGTCATATACGTCGTGGGCAAGGAGGCTTAACCCGATAAATTCAAGGTTGAGATAGGGCGCTTCGTTGGTAGGCAGTTGTTGGATGGGTTCCCCATCGGCGTCATAAATGAGGATGGTGCTACCCAATGCATCGGTGATAGCAAGGGTTTGGTCATCATCTGACCACCGATGCAAGGTGACGGCAGGGGTGTAGCCTTCTACACAAAAGCGCTGTTGACCTGATGGTGGGGTGCTGGCGTTCCAAACACACAGCGTTCCATCAAGGCTGGCAGTGACAAAAGCCGTCCCTTGCGGGCTAAAACGCATTTCAGTTAGCGGTGCAGTATGTTGACGGAGCAGCGTTACAACCCGTAGGTTGTCGGCATCTTCAGCCGTTATAGGATTTTGCGGCCCTTGGGCAAAGACCGGAAATGCCAAAATGCCCAAAAGCACTAGGAAGCAGTTGAGGCACTTTTTCATCATCATTAAACAAGAGCAAAAGACCCGCTTGCGATGGCGGGCCATTGCGGTTACTTGTTGCGGTTGACCTTGCGGACTTCCTTGAGGCGGGCGCTCTTCCCGCGGCGATCACGCATGTAGTACAGTTGGGCACGGCGTACCTTGGAATGCCGCAACACTTCGATTTTCTCAATGCGCGGGCTTTTATATAAGAAGGTACGTTCTACTCCGATACCATGGCTGGCAATACGGCGTACCGTAAAAGTCTGATTGTTACCACCTTTTCGCAGCCGAATGACAACACCGGGTACAACTTGGATACGTTCACGGTTGCCTTCAACAATACGGAGATGGACTTTGACCTCATCGCCGGGGAACAGCTCCGGGAATCCACGATCTGCATTTTGTTCTTCGAGATATTTGACTAAATCGACCATGATTAAAATTCCTTCCCTAGAGCGCGGGCATTGTATCATAGGGTTAAACGCTTTTCAATTCTGAACCCAAATCAGGTGTCACAAACGATGATTTTAGAGTCCATTACCCTACAACGCATGAAGGCCTTATCTGCCGCTTTTCCTTTTACTGTACCCGTTATCCAGCGTTTGGATACCCTACACTTCTCTACACCCGTGACCTTTTTTGTTGGGGAAAATGGGTCAGGAAAATCGACGCTACTGGAAGCCATCGCCAGTGCGGTGGGGGCCGTTACCGTAGGCAGCGATTCGGTGGAGACCGATTCGACCTTGCACGCTGTTCGCCAATTGGGGCAAGCACTCAAGCTGGTATGGACAACCAAACGTACCCGCCGTGGCTTTTTCATGCGCTCAGAGGATTTCTTTGGCTATGCACGACGCATGGCCCAAGTCCGCCAGCAACTTGAACAAGACCTCCAAGATGTCGAAACCGAGTATCAAGACCGCTCCGACTATGCGCGAGGGCTGGCTCGTATGCCCCATATGCGCGAATTGACCGAACTGCAACGCTTGTATGGGGAGAGTCTAGATGCTCAATCACACGGGGAGAGCTATTTCAAATTGTTCCAATCCCGTTTTGTGCCAGATGGATTATACTTGTTAGATGAGCCTGAAGCACCCTTGTCACCGATTCGACAATTGGCGTTGTTGCGGATGTTAAAACAGATGACCACCCAAGGCGGACAATTCATTATCGCAACCCATTCGCCGATTATTTTGGCCTATCCGGATGCGACTATCTACAGCTTTGATGATGGACACATCACATCTGTCGATTATGAATCGCTGGAACATGTGACCCTTACCCGCGCATTTTTGAACGACCCACAACAATATCTACAACACTTACTATGAGAAAGTTGATGAAAGTACACGCAGAATCGCTCCTTCAGGTTGGTGTTATTTTAGGTATTGGATTGATTGGCACATCCTTGCTATGGGAGTTGGTTATTCAACAACATTCACCACAGTGGTTTGATGCCCCTGTGTTATTCGATACTCTGTTGGGCCTAGGTATTGGCTGGCTGTCAGGATGGGCCGTCTGGGTTTTAGGGGCACGATTGCCCGCTACCCTTGAGATTCGAGCGCGATTGTTAGCGACCTTTGATTTTGCCCATTTTAAGCGCTGGCATGTGGTTGCCTTGGCTCTGGTAGCGGCTGTCCCAGAGGAAATCTTCTTTCGGGGAACCTTGCAACCCGAGATTGGTATTATTCTGACGGCCTTGATATTTGGAGCCTTGCACTCGTTGACGCTGACCTATTTCATCTATGCGACGGTGGCGGGTTTAGGCTTGGGGCTGATGGCGGATTGGCACGGCACGCTATGGATGCCCATTGCGGCCCATTTTGCGGTCGATTATGTTTCCTTAATGGCGTTGGTGACATGGGCTGGTCAGCAAGAACCCCCACTTGATGAGCTTAACCATCCAACGTTCAGCGCTGAAACCTACCCTTAGAATCCACGCAATAATCCACGTGGCCCCCGATATAACGGACAGACGCACCGCGCACACTCTGGACGTTCCCCATGTTTATAGGCGTGACGCAGTTCACGGGCGGCGGGGTCATTGAGTGCCTGCTGCAAGGATTGCCCGTCTAGCCCTCCCCAACTCGGCAAGAAATAACACGGTTGCAGGCTGCCATCAACATTCACGACGGCGGAGATATGGGGGGCATTACAGCGGGGTGGCTCAAAGGTCGCCTTGCCATAGGGAGCCGCGAAGTAATCATAGAGACGGCGCAATTTAGCAGGGCTTTCAGCCATACGTCCATCGGCAAAGTGGGCGGCATGGCTTATCTCCAGCGCATCAAGAATAGCGGCGAAGTGGGGCAAATCTTCCTCACATAATGCGCCATAGGGGTTAGTCTCAACCAGCGGGATTACCTCATCAAAGCGTGGGCCAAAGGCATAGGGATTGACCGTATCAACTGCAAGGAAACTGACCGAACTGGCCCCCGCGTCAAGAGCCGTATCCACAATCAACGGCATTTGATGATAATTGGCTTGCATCAGGGTGGTACGGGTGCTGACTGCAACCCCACTATCGCTAACCACTCGCATCCCTTGTAAAATCACCCCAAGGGCATCGACCCCGCGAATTTGTTGATAGAGTTCGGGGGTAGCGGCATCAAGGCTGACCGTCAGCATGTCGATGTGGTCGATAACCGCTTGGGCTTGCTTAGTGAGGAATAGGCCATTGGTCAGCAGCCAGACCTTGATACCTGCCTGTCGAAAACGTTGAGCAGCCTGCGGCCATTCAGGATGCTGCATAGCTTCACCGCCTGAAAATAGCACCAGTTGGGTACCCAGTTGGTGAGCATCGTCCGCCAATTGCTCAATGAGGTCAAAGGCCATGTTACGTCGCGGCGCTTTCCATATATCACACATGGCACATTTGCTATTGCAGCCATCGGTGAGATACAAAACCAGCAACGGTAAAGAACGGAGTGTATCGGAGAATAGGTTGGGTAGGGTTCTGAACTTCATCAATCGTGGCTTGACCCTTCTGCTGCATGGGTTGATTTTATGGATATTCTTGACGGCATCATGGTGGTGGCGGCCCCGTTGGATTTACGCGGATTGGGTACCCAGCCAATTCAATGCTGGCTTGTTGCAACCCTTTAACAGCGCCCCCTATCTAGCGGATTATTACGCCCGCTACGCCCTCACCATGTTTATTGTGCTATTGATTATACTATGGGCCTTGAATTTCTTTCGCGGTGCGATGCGTATTCTTGACGATGGGCGCATCTGGTGGGTAATGGCCCTGACGCTCCTCACCTTTTGGGCATGGTTTTCAACCAGTTGGGTTGGAGACTATCCAGCAGGGATGACGTCTGATTATGTGTCGCAAATGGTCGCCGTCTCCTCGTCGCAAGCGACCCAATGGCTCCTGACCTTGGCATTTGCGGTAGTGGTCATTTGTGCTGGACCGCCCCAACGCTGGATACTGGTGGCGTTAGTTGGTGGTATGTTGGTGCAAGCCTCCCTTGGCATTATCCAATCCGCGTTCCAGCATACGGCAGGCCTCGCATGGTTGGATGATAGCCTCCTCAAAGTGGGCTTGGGTCTTCGTGAATACACCTATGACCCTGCACAAAGTGGCTCACCCGTTATCCAAAGCGGCGGCATCCGCTATCTGCGGGCCTATGGTCTAACCCCTCATCCCAATCTGTTGGCGGGTGGTCTGGTGATGGGCTTGGCAGCTACGCTTGGCCTCTGGTGGCGTGAATCGACACGGCGGATAGCTGGTTTGATAACTGTTGTCGGGCTATGGGCCTTACTCTTGACCTTTAGCCGTGCTGGGTTGGGGGGCTATGCGGTAGCGATAGGGAGCGCGGTTGCTCTCGGCTTCTGGGCGTTGCCGCGTCCTCAATGGCGGGAGATGCTTACCCTAGGGTTACTGGTCGTGTTGGTATCGGGTCTGTTTTATCTGATGTTCCGTCCCTTAGTGGATGTACGCGCTGGACAAGGTGAAGAAGGCACAGCCTCTGTCGAAGAGTTGAGTGTGCAAGCCCGTGCGGTTTACCTTGACCATGCCCGCCAGATGATAGAAGATAACCCCATCAAAGGCGTGGGGATTGGGGCCTTTCCTTGGGTGAGCCATCATTATTTACAATCCCAATCCTTTGATTTACAGGGCGATAATGTCCATCGTGTTTATTATCTTGCGGCGGCAGAATTAGGGATAATTGGCTGGGGCCTTGTGTTGGCAACTTTTGTCAGTGGGGCATGGCTGGTTTGGCAGCGCCGCCAACAACGCCAACTCACACCAGAGGCTATTGCCCTATTGGCGGGCGTCATTGGCTGGCTGGCGATTGGCTGGTTTGAGTTTTTCCCTTGGTCACTTTTTACCCATCAAGTCTTATTTTGGGGTGTTTTTGCTGCTGCGCTTAAACCGGAGGACATACATGCAACCAATTAACCTTATCTGGCAAGCTGAAGACGAGACCCGCCTCTTGACCCATTTCATCATGCCACCCAACGACCAATGCTCCACATGGTGGCTGGAGGTGGAGGCTCCCGTTGAAGCTGAGGTATGGGTGAATGGTCAAGCATTAGGGCTACTTGATGCGCTGACCACCATTGTAGACATTACACACGCAGTCGCTATCGGTGAGAATACCATCCATCTGCGGTTGTCGGATGGTATGGCGACGTTGGCAGGTGCTTCAGTTGTCCCCTATCCGTGTGCCTGAAAATAGGCGCTTGGCTGACAATGATGAAGACTAGGATTGCCGTCTGCTATAATGGCAGGGTAAGGAAAGAAACATGAGTAATCGTTCACCACGCGGAACTGCCATCGTGATGGCGGTATTTATCTCAGCAGCAATCATGGCCTTGAGTATCTTGGGTACCATTCGACCAGTTGAGAATACAGCCCGTACCCCATTAAGCATTGTGCAAAATTTCTTCGGCGGGTTTAGTCAGTCGATTGACAGCACCGCAGCGGAGCTAGCAGAATTGCGAACCCTGCGCGAGCGCAACAATGAACTGGAAAACTCGCTGGCTTTGCTCCAATCAGAGGTGGCGGAACTACGGGAAATCCGCAGTGATTATGACCGTTTGGCTGAATTGGTGAATTATGTCAATCAATCCAGCGCTGATTGGCGCTATGTAGCCGCCGATGTCATTGGTGAGGATTCAATGCCAACCCTGCGTACTATCCATTTGAATCGCGGCACCCGTGACGGTGTAGCAGTCAATGACCCAGTCGTGACTGCTCAAGGGCTAGTCGGTAAGGTGACCAAGGTCAGCGCCACTGGCTGTGAGGTCTTGTTGATAACTGACCAGACCAGTGGAGTCAATGTGCGATTGCAGACAACCCGCGACAAGGGCCTTGTGGAAGGAACCTTGAGCGGTGACCTTGTGTTGCGTTTTGTGAATACTGATGTGCCGATTCAGTCTGGTGACTTGGTGTTAACATCAGGCGAAACGCAGACTTTTCCACCCAATTTGATTGTGGGGCAGGTTTCTAGCCCAACTCTGAGCGAGGATAAGCTCTTTCAAGAGGCTCCCGTAACCAGTTTTGTGGACTTCGAGCGCTTAGAGATTGTCTTGGTTATCACCAATTGGGAACCCGTTGACCTAGAAGTGTTTGAGGAACAGGTGCAATAGTGGCTGTTTATTATGTTGGGTTTCCCTTGCTCTTGATGGCTGCCATCTTCGATACAACACTGATGACGCTCTTTCGCTTTTGGGGTGGCGGGCCGAACTTGGTTTTGATGATTATCGTCTCATGGGCGCTATTGGTTGATTTGCGCGAGTCTTTGCCTTGGGCAGTCATGGGCGGCATCTTCCGGGATTTACTTTCCTTGGTGCCAACGGGTACCTCAGCCCTTATTTTTGTGCTGATTGTTGTGGCAATCGACTGGCTGATACCCAAACTCGGTTGGCGCAATCTGGTGGTGCCACCCCTTGTAATCGTTGCCGTTACAGTAGTTTATGACCTCTTTGTCTTGTCTGTCTTGTTTATCGCTGGACGCCCGATTTTTGATATTCTTGGCTTCTTTTATGTGATTGTTCCCGGCCTGATTGAAAATGCGGCGATGGTCTTGGTCATTTATCGTACTCTTGGCGGTTTGAATGCCTTTTTGCGGCCTACGTCCCGTGTATCGTTATTGGAGTAACACACCATGCGACAAACACTTTTACCTTTTCAGGGTTGGCGGCTTATCTTTTTTCGCACAGTAGCCGTGGCGATGTTGGTGGTGCTGATTTTTAGCACATGGCGGCTTCAGTTTGTGCGGGGTGCGGCTTATCGCCAACGTGCGGACGATAATCGCTTTCAAACACTCCCTGTCCAAGCCACGCGTGGTGAGATATTTGACCGCTATGGTAACCCCTTAGCATTGAATGACCCCGCGTTTTTGGTGTCAATCGTGCCAGCCCTCTTGCCAGATGACCGCGATGCAGCCCTTCAAATCTACAATCAATTGTCGGCTTTGGTCGATGTGCCAGCTACCCGTGCTCAAGCCGATGCCTCCGGACGTGTGGATGAACGTAGTATTGACGAATTGGTGGAGGAAGGTATCGGCTTCCAGCCCTTTAGTCCGGTGGTTATTGCGGCGGACATTGAGAAAGACATTGCGCTCCAAATACTCGAAAACAAGCAGAACTTTCCGGGTGTCACGGTAGAAACCCGCTCGGTGCGGAGCTACCCATCAGGAGCCAACACCTCCCAGATTATTGGTTATCTTGGCCCTATTCCTGAAGACCAAGCCCAAGAATTGCGTGAGTTGGGGCTTGACCCTGCCTATGACCGTATTGGGTATGCGGGTATTGAAGCTTTTTTCCAAGAGGAGCTATCAGGCCGCAATGGAAGCGTGACCTATCAGGTCGATATTGCTGGACGGCGAGAGCGTCTGGTACAGCGTACCGCTACTGAATCAGGATTGAATGTCCGCCTAACCATCGATGTGGAATTGCAGCAAGTCGCTCAACAAGCATTGGTGAATCGGATTAATGCCATTAATGCCGAGGAGCAGCGCCTACGCACCCAGTCGGGTATCGTCATTGCGATGAACCCCCAAACGGGTGAGATATTGGCAATGGTGTCATGGCCGACCTATGACAATAGCCGCTTTGCGCGTAGCATTGATGGAGACTACTACCTTGAGATTGCCGATGACGCCTTACGCCCACTAGTTAATCACGCCATTAGTTCGCTATATCCACCCGGTTCCGTTTGGAAGACATTGACGTCAGTGGCTGTCTTAGAGGAGGGCGTAATTGACCCCTTCACTCCTCTCAACGACCCCGGTAGCTTGGTCTTACCTAACGCCTATGCCCCCAATGACCCCGGTCGTAGCCAAACCTTTGTTTGCTGGCTACGGAGTGGACATGGCCCACAAAACCTGATTGATGCCATCGCCAATAGTTGCGATGTCTACTTCTATCAGGTGGGCGGTGGAAATCCTGATGTGTCTACGGCAATTCTCCGTGAAGGTGGTCTTGGTATTGACGACCTCTACCGCTGGTCTACTGCATTTGGTATTGGCTCTATGTTGGGTGTTGAGGTGTTTGGTGAGAACGCCGGACGGATGCCAGACCGTGATTGGAAACGCCGCACCTATGGTGAAAGTTGGTCAACAGGTGACACCTATAATGCTGCTTTTGGACAGGGCTATCTGACCGTTACACCCCTTCAACTCATTAGCGGCGTTGCGTCCATTGTGAACAATGGCGTGATGATGCAACCTACCTTGATTCAGCATTTTGAGGATGCTGAGGGCAACATTGTCGAAGTCGCAGACTCAAATGGCAATACCTTGGGGAGCTTCCAACCCCATGTGGAGCGTACTTTGGTCTCTCCTGAAACAGGGCTGCTGACGCTGCTGATTCAAGAGGATATGCTGTTACAGGGCGGTAATAGCCTTGCTTGTCGATGCGAATCCAACTCATCGTATTATAGTCCTGATCGCTGCAACCCTGAGACCTATAGCTCTCAATTTGATCTTGACTCTAACCGCGATGATGAATTTCACGATTGGGTTGAATACGAGGTCTATGTTCCCTTTGGCTACAGTTGGACTGATCGTGTATGTGACCCCTTGACCTTTAATCGAATTGGGATTGACTATATTCCGCCAATTGCTACCACCGAGAGTATGGAGTTGGTACAGCGTGGTATGCGCGAAGTAATCACACGGGGTACTGCCAGTGCGAGTGCCAATCCCGCCTTCCCGCCGTTGACAATGGTGGAGGAAGCTGGCAAGACTGGGACGGCTGAGTATTGCGACAATATCGCTTTTCCCCAAGGGTTATGTATTCCGGGGCGCTGGCCTTCCCATGCGTGGTATGTGGGCTATGCCCCCATTGATGACCCTGAAATCATTGTGATCGCCTTTCTGTATAATGCTGGGGAGGGGTCGCAACGCGCCATGCCTGTGGTACGTGAAGTGATGGATTACTATTTCCGACGACCTCCGCCGCAATATACTACCACCTCCCGCATACCCCAATAGCCATTTGTGCAATCTTCCAATCACCAAGCCTAGAAGCCCATTAAATAGGCATTTCTAGGCTTGGTGATACCTCTCAAAACCTATCAGAGAGGAAGTTGGGAGTTATTGATAGACGGTTTTTGTTATAGTGTGGGGCGTAGTTTGATGATGGAAAGGTAATCTCACAATGAACATTTCTCAACATTGGCGTTTAAAGACTCAACGGTACATGCTCCAAGGGCAACAAGCTGAAGATGGCTCGCTATCCTTCCCTCCACGTCCGCAAGTACCACAGCGCCACGAAGAACATTTCGAGTTTGAGCAACCCGTTGTTGTGGAAGAAACGAAGCGCTTGAGCTACGTCGCATAAAAGGCGGTGACGGTTGAACTTTCAATTTGCTGGCAAAGGTTCTGTCTACAGTTATACAATTGTGACCGACCCTCCCGCAGGATTTGAAGAACAGGCTCCTTATGTGTTAGCCTTGGTGCAACTCGATGAAGGGCCACTGGTGACAGCCCAATTGACAGACTTGGGGGAACCTGTCGCAGTTGGAATGCGGGTTGAGATGGTCACCCGTAAACTCCGTACCGAAGGCGAAAGCGGCATGATTGTCTATGGCTACAAGTTTCGTCCACTATTGGCCTGAACATTCTCGGCCCTTGGCGTGTATATAAACAGAGCGCTAAAGGGCCGTTTTATTTTGCTCTACTTTAGGGTACAATGCGCTCATTAAAATTTTCTTTGGGAGAGAATCAGTCGATGAAAAGCCGTTTATTAATCGGTCTTCTACTCATCTTGATATTGAGTGCATGTTCTGGTGATGTTTATGAATTGGCCTATACTGCTCGTGGAGATAGCGCCAATATTTTGGCCTTAACCAATACCGATATTTTTCAGCGCACCGACGATTTGAATGTTGTGGTGCGTTTGGGTTCCCACAATGATACTGTCGATGTTTCGGCGACATTCTTTGACCCCGATGGTAACCAAGAAGGCGAAACCTTGACGGTCAAGGCTGACAAAGATACAGGTATGGTCATCCTTGGTTTGGATTTCGAGCAACGGCCTAGCGGAGAGGATTGGCAACTCGGCTTATGGCGCATTGAAATCCGTATCGATGGCGAAAAGGTAGACGACGTCGAGTTCCGCATTCAGTAGTCTATGCGTATAGCGATAGCCCATGATGCCCGGTTTCCCACCGGGCTTTTTGTGCTATTATGGAAAAAACAATGTGGTTTCATCACTCATGCTGTGTTTCGACCCCATTAATCCCCATGTATCTTTTCAGGAGTTTGGTGAATGACCGTCAATACAACGTTGATTGCCCCCGGCGCTGAGGCTTATGACACCGCTCTAGCGCAGTTTGACCGGGCGACATCTATCCTTAAATTACCTACTGGTGTAATTGAGTTTTTGCGTCTCCCCAAGCGCGAATACACCTTCAACTTTCCGGTACAGATGGATTCAGGTGAGACCAAGATTTTCACAGGCTATCGTGTCCATCACAACATTGTACTTGGCCCATCAAAGGGTGGGATTCGGTACTCGCCCCATGTCAATCTCAATGAAGTTCGTGCCTTAGCCATGTGGATGACATGGAAATGTGCCTTGATGCAGTTACCCTACGGTGGGGCTAAGGGTGGGGTCGTGGTTGACCCGCATCAACTCTCGGCCCGCGAAAATGAGATGCTCACCCGCCGCTTTGCCTCTGAACTTGTCCCCGTTATTAGCCCCCACATCGACATTCCTGCCCCCGATATGGGAACCAACTCAAAAACAATGGCGTGGATTATGGATACTTATTCGATGACAGTGGGCTACTCAGTACCAGCCATTGTCACGGGTAAGCCCCTCAATATCGGTGGTAGCGAAGGGCGTGAGGAAGCTACCGGACGCGGGGTCATTATCATTATGGATGAGGCCCTCAAACGTAAGGGTTTGTATGAGCCAGAGAAAAGCCGCCTGATTATCCAAGGCTTTGGGAACGTCGGGTCTCATGCCGCACTCCATGCCATTGAAAAAGGCTATCAGGTCGTTGGCATTAGTGATGTTGGCGGTGGTGTTTACGACCCCAATGGCTTGGACATCAAGGAACTCTATACCTTTACCCGCTCTGGTCACATGTTAGCAGATTATGACCAGCCCGGTGTTGAGCATGTTAGCAACAAGGAGTTGCTAGAGTTAGATTGCGATGTCCTCATCCCCGCCGCATTGGAAGGGCAGATTACCGAGCGTAATGCAGGCCGTGTTAAGGCACATCTCATCGTTGAAGGTGCCAATGGCCCTACCACTCCCATCGCCGATGAAATTCTGCGCTCCCGCAACATCACCCTTGTACCTGATATTTTGGCAAACGCGGGTGGTGTGACCGTCTCCTATTTTGAATGGGTACAGGACTTGCAATTCTTCTTCTGGGATGAAGTTGAGATTATGCGCCAACTGACCCGTATTTTGCACAAGGCCTATGACCGTGTCGTGCGCTTTGCTGAGGAGAAAGATGTAGATTTGCGGACAGCCGCCCAAGCCTACGCTATTGACCGTGTGGCTCAGGCGACCATCACACGCGGCTTCTATCCGTGATAATAAGCGACAAAGCGCTCAATTTCATGGGGGGCCAATAGCCGCCCCGGTGTTGTGATACTATATCCTTCAGCCCAGAGGTGTTCAAACGCTTCTGGGTTTTTGTTGAGAGCTTCGCTCAATGATTGAATCGTCTCTTGCATGAGTGTATGAACCACATGCCCCGGATTGGTCTGGGTCGGTATTTCAACATGCAGATTCACCCATTGCTCACTGATTTCTACGGCTTTGACATCCCAATCGTGACCAATGGCGGCACGATCCACCCAGCGGCCTAGTGCTTCTTGCCAGTCGGCTGCCAACGGTTGTTCAGCCAGCCACAAGCACGCATAGCCCATGTAAGTCCCCTTCGTGCGAACAGGTTTTTCAGTAACCACCTCAACGGCCTCTGTCCATCCTTCAGGCGGCTTTAACCCTGTTGGGCGGTTGGATTGGGTGATAGAGGTGAGCGGTTCGGGTTCCACTTCCTGCTCTGGACTATCCGTCTCTTGGATTTCATGCACAGGGATGGCAACCAACGCTTGCATCAGGCGGGCGGTCTGTTGACGGATAATTCGTAGTGAGGTGTCCGCGCTGAAAATCATGTTAAGCATCAAGTTATTGATGGTGCGGGTGCTAAAAATAAGGGTATTGCCGATGCCTTCAATATCTCGATAAATCAGGCGGGTTTGGGGGTTGCCCTCACGCTCCCATGCGTCTTGTATGGCGTCAATAATAACCTGCCAACTCTCCGGAGCGAAGTTTCCACTGCGGGCAATGGTTAAATCATTTTGAGTCAGCAATGTTCCCTTGGCGATGCTTTCGAGCGAAAATTGTGTGAGTTGCAACGCCGCATGAGCAACAAGGTCAATCTCGCGGATAAGCTCCTCAGCAGCTTGTGCATCAGGTGAGGTATCAAGTGTCTCAGCATATGCAGGTGGCTCTGGCTCTGGCTCGTCGTCGTCCATGATAACAACCCCCATCGCTTGCGTAATTTCCTCGACAGTGGCGGGTAGCAGGGACTCAACATCAAATAGGTGATGCTGCACCACCTCCGCTAGTGCCTCAAGGTCTTCAGCGTTAGCCAGTGCCTCCACCAGTTCAGGGTGCAAGGTCTGGGTGATTTGTGGGGGCGGGGTAAAGTCGCTGGTATCCTCGCGGTCGATGTCAATGTTAAGGGGATAGACAGGCTGGGTCTGGGCGCTAAAGGGTGGTTCTTCAGCCTCCGCAGCAGACTGGAGCGCTTGGCTTAGGCTCCCGATAACCGCCTCAATTTTGGCGATTTCTTCGGCGGTATTGGGTATCTGCCATGAGGGCAATGGGCGGACATGCCAGCGCTGAATTTGGTTGACCCATGACTGCATGTTGACCAAAATCGTATCAAGGGCACTGGCGTCATTGCTCATTTTCAGGACGGTACTGGCAGGTGAATCATCTTCACGGATGGGCGGCTCTGGATAATCTAGCACAGTAGCAAGGTACTCGGCACTCTCTGGCAAAATGTCGGGTGGTAAAGTTTCGTCGGCCTCACCAGCCCCTTCCGTAACTTGATAGAATTCTTCCTCAGTAAAGGTAGCAATCACATCCCCGATGGTGGCGTCTTTTTCAATGGGCGGCTCAGTGATGCGTGGTTGCAGGCGCTGGATGATGGGACGCGGCCCTGTGGCCTTCTTCAAGAGCGGGATAAGGTCACGGGCGATATACGGCTTGTCGATGGCGTATTCTATGCCGAATTGGGCGGGCAGGTCGGCGTCGGTTGGCTTATCAATCGAGAGGACAACGGGAATGCCGAGTTCGTGAATAATTTGAATCAGCGACCCCAAGGTCTCCAAACGGGTATCGACTACGGCCACATCAAACTCGGCTTGCTCAAAGGCGGTTAACGCGGCTTTGGGACGCCCAACAGCCCGCACCGTAAATTCTAGTTCCTCAAGAGCCTGCTTAAGCCGCACAATAAAACCAATATCAGGGTCAACCACCAAAACACGAACCGCTGCCATCGCCTGTCCACCTTCTTTTGTTCAAATTGCATTTAATTAAAGCAAAAAAAAACAGTAGTGTCCACTTGGGACACTACCGTTTTGTTGCAAAACTAAACCGTTAGCGACTACTCACCACGAGCAGCAAGCTTGGCGGCCATATCGATGCTGTAAGCACCCCAGTGGGCACCACCAACTTGAGCGTCAGTCTCAAATGGGCCAGTGTACCATGGTTTGTACAGAACGTAACCGAAGCGGAGGAAGATCGGGGCAATCGGGAAGGTACCTTCTGCACCGAAGAGGGCTTCTTCGATTTCGGCATACAGTTCAATACGGGCATCGGGGTCGCTTTCGCGGGCAGCTTGGTCGATCAGTTCGTCAACTTCGTCGCAGGGGCGATTTTGACGGTTGTCAACATGGCAGGAAAGCACGTCGCCAACCCAGTTGTTGGCGTCTTGGTAGTCAGGACCCCAACCGAGCGTCCACGTGTTGGGACGGTCTTGGGTAGGAGTCTCAGGTGAGGTCACCTCGAGCAAAACGGAGAACTCAAGTTGCTCGACGTTGATCAAGCTGGGGTCGCAACCGAGATATTGCTCGGCACCAGCGGCCCAGAACTCAGCCCATGTACCCGCACCACTGTAGGCAATCATGTCAATGTTCGGGAAGCCTTCGCAGTTGGGGTAACCCGCTTCAGCCAGTTGAGCGGCAGCGTATTCGGGGTCAAAGCCGATACCAACTTCGTTGATGGGCGGCGCACCGAACATGCTGGGCGGGGTGAAGTGGATCATGGGCACGCCCAGACCTTGACGAACCTGTTGCACGAATGCTTCACGGTCGATGATGGCGCTGAAGGCGCGACGAGCGTTCACATTGTCAAATGGTGGCTTGTCAAAGGCAAAACCGAAATAGAACACGGCATTGTCATAGATGGCGTGCAGTTGGTCAGCGTATTCAGGATCAGCCAAAATGTTTTGGAGTTCGGCTGAAGGAACACCACTGCTGTCAAGTTGGTTGTCTTGGTAAAGGGCGAAGGTCGTACCACCGTCTTCGATCACGGTTGTCACGATACGCTCAATGTTACCATCACCACTGTACAGGTCAGCAGGCAAGTTTTCGTTGCGGACGAACACGCGACGTACACCACGGACGTTTTCTTCAACGAAGAAGGGGCCGTTGGTGACGATGTTGCCGGGGGTGAAGAATTCATCGCCATATTCCTCGATGCCTTCACGGTAAGCAGGGCGCAGCATCCACATGGCGGACATGGAGAAGAAATAACCAGCGGCGAATTGCAGTTCAACCACCACGGTTTGGTCATCAGGAGCGCTGACACCAACGGTGTCGCCGAAGGCCAATTCGTCGGTCATTTCTTCAACAGGGGTGTTAAAGGTCACATCGCAACCCGCAACAACGGTGGCGGCAATACTACCGTAGTAGCTGCCCAAGCGGCTGTCGCAACCACGTTGAATACCGTACACGAAGTCACCAGCAACGACGGGGCGGAGGGCTTCGGCCTCGCCAGTGGCGGGGTCATAGCGCATCCAGTTCACGTCGGTGCGAAGGTTGAAGGTCCACACGGTGCCGTCTTCGCTAACTTCCCAGCTCGTGGCAAGTTCAGGATTGACGCCGCCGGTAATGGTGTCAACGTCAGTCAGACCCAAGAACAGATTTTCAACCGGGGTGATTGAAACACTGTCTTCCGCGAGTTGCGGGTCGAGGGTGCTGATTTCTGAACTGTTGGAACCATCAACTTGGACGGGGACATCTTGGCGGTAGTTCGCCGTGAAGGTGATTTCGGCATCGCCTGCAAGGGCAAAGTTCACTGGTACGAGGGAGACCACCAGCGCAAAAGCGATGACCAGAACCGGTAGAACACGTACAGAGTTCTTAAACATAGATCCTCCGAACTAAAGTAGGATAATGATATTTTACTGACCTGCTCCGCAGCAAGTTAGGTGCATCAAACAGGTTTATGTTTTTTTGTCCTTTCCTCGTGTGGGCAGATGCAGCAGGCAAGGGAAAACAGTGGTGCAGTTCTCCTAAGCCTACCAATGATTATAAAAAGGGTTGCCTCTGAATGCAAGTTGATGAAGGTTAAAGGAAGTTTAGAGAATGGATGGTATGTGATGCCCTTCCCTTAACGTAAGGCCATCACTGTATTCAGTCACATGTGCTACATCATCGCCACGCTAACGGTCACTCATTTTTCGACTACCCCCCTTTCTGGCACAGAAAACCCAGAAAACCTCACTCTTTATCAAGCCACCAACCCCATCAAAAAGCCGACAGCATCGGCTAAGACGCTATCGGCTATCTGACTCACAGGAGGGGGATTAAATTAGCCTCGTGCTGCTAATTTCGCCGCCATGTCAATGGTGTAAGCACCATAGTGGATACCACCAACGGAACCATCGGTCTCAAACGGGCCGGTGTACCATGGTTTGTACAGAGTATAGCCGAAGCGCAGGTAGATCGGGGCAATCGGGAAGGTACCTTCTGCACCAAAGAGGGCTTCTTCGATTTCAGCATACAGTTCAATACGGGCATCGGGGTCGCTTTCGCGGGCAGCTTGGTCGATCAAATCGTCAACTTCGTCGCAGGGGCGTTTTTGACGATTCTCAACATGGCAGGAAAGCACATCGCCAACCCAGTTGTTGGCGTCTTGATAGTCAGGACCCCAAAGAGCGTTCCAAGTGTTGGCGCGGTCTTGGGTGGGGGTGTCAGCAGAGGTGGCCGTGAGATAAACGGAGAACTCAAGTTGCTCGACGTTGATCAAGCTGGGGTCGCAACCGAGATATTGCTCGGCAGCAGCGGCCCAGAACTCGGCCCATGTACCTGTACCACTTTGGGTAATCATGTCAATGTTCGGGAAGCCTTCGCAGTTAGGATAGCCAGCTTCGGCCAATTCAGCGGCGGCATATTCGGGGTCAAAGCCGATACCGACTTCATTGATGGGCGGGGCACCAAACATGCTGGGTGGGGTGAAGTGAATCATGGGCACGCCCAAACCTTGACGAATCTGTTGCACGAATGCTTCGCGGTCAATGATGGCGCTGAAGGCGCGGCGAGCATGAACGTTGTCGAAGGGTGGCTTGTCATAGGCAAAACTGAAATACGCCACGGCATTGTCATAGATGGCGTGTACTTGGTCAGCGTATTCAGGATCAGCCAGAATTTGTTGACGTTCAGCCGGTGGAACACCACTGCTGTCGAGTTGGTTGTCTTGGTAGAGGGCGAAGGTTGTACCGGCGTCTTCGATCACGGTCGTTACGATGCGCTCAATATTGCCGTCACCACCGTATAGATCAGCGGGCAGGTCATTATTGCGGACGAACACGCGACGCACACCACGGACGTTTTCTTCAAGGAAGAAGGGGCCGTTGGTTACGATGTTGCCGGGGGTGAAGAACTCATCACCATATTCTTCGATGCCTTCGCGGTACATGGGACGCAGCATCCACATGCTGGACATGGAGAAGAAGTAACCAGCGGCGAATTGCAGTTCAATCACCACGGTTTGGTCATCGGGTGCGCTGACACCAACGGTGTCGCCGAAGGCCAATTCGTCAGTCATTTCTTCAACGGGAGTGAAAAAGGCCACATCGCAACCCGCAACTACGGTGGCGGCAATGCTACCGTAGTAGCTGCCCAAGCGGCTGTCGCAGGCACGTTGAATGCCATACACAAAGTCACCAGCAACGACGGGACGGAGGGCTTCGGCCTCGCCAGTGGCGGGGTCATAGCGTACCCACATCACGTCATTGCGGAGGTTGAAAGTCCACACAGTGCCGTCTTCGCTAACTTCCCAGCTAGTGGCAAGTTCAGCGTTAATGCCGCCAGTGATGGTATCAACGTCGGTCAGACCCAAGTATAGGTTTTCAATCGGGTTGATTGAAACAACGTCGTCTGCCAATGCAGGGTCAAGGGTGGAAATTTCCGCACTGCTGGAACCATCAACTTGGACAGGGACATCTTGGCGATAGTTCGCCGTAAACGTGAATTCAGTATCGTTAGCAAAGGTCACCCCAGCGGGCAACAACGATACCACTAAGGCTACCAGCACAAGCATGGCTGGAGCTATACGCAAGAACTTATTCATTTGTTCCTCCTAGGTATTGTACAGTTAGAAGATAACACACCGAAACACCGACCAATTGCCTCGGCCAGCATGGATGTACAAAGATTCATAGGACCCCTCCTATTGAGTTGCCTATGCAGTGTCGTCTAGTAGGATGGTTGGATGACCAGTTGACCGCCGACACTGCATATCACTTAATATACTTCCGAGTCTTAGGTGGGGTTCATAATCTCCTATGCTTGAGCAGCGAGTTTGGCAGCCATATCAATACGGCGGGCATCCCAGTGTACCCCTGTGAAGATGCCGTCGGTCTCAAATGGCCCGGTGTACCAAGGCTGTATCAATATGTAATCGGCACGGGTGTAGAGGGGCACTATGGGGAAGAGACCTATTTCGCCAAAAAAGGCTTGCTCAACCTCAGCATAGAGTTCATCGCGGAGGGTAGGGTCTTGCTCACGGGCAGCTTGGTCAAGCAGGGTATCGACCTCTGAACAAGGGCGGCGGAAGCGGTTGGTATTGGTGCAGCCGAGGACATCACCTAGAAAGTTGTTGGCATCAGGATAGTTCGGACTCCAGCCCAATGTCCAGATATGGGGACGGTCTTGGAGGGGGGTATCGGTATCAATCAAGCGCAACAACACTGAAAACTCGACCTGCTCAACCGTGAAGCTATCCAGTGTACAGCCTAAATGACGCTCTGCCGCCGCCGCCAGAAATTCACCCCATGTACCAGCCCCTGCATAGGTCAAAATCTGGATGGGAGGCAATCCTTCGCAGTTGGGATAGCCTGCTTCAGCTAGTTGAGAGAGGGCATAGTCGGGGTCGAAGCCAATGCCGATTTCATTGATAGGTGGGGCATGGCGAATAGAGGGTGGGGTAAAGTGAATCATTGGTAGCCCTAGACCGCTACGAACTTGAGTGATAAAGGCCTCACGGTCAACGATGGCGCTGAACGCTCGCCGCACATGTACATTGTCAAAGGGGGGCTTGTCGTGCATGAAACCAAAATAAAAGACACTCAAGTCAAATACTTGGCGGATTTGCTTGTTATAAACAGTATCTCCCAGCATGCCTTGCAGTTCGGCGGCGGGTATGCCTGCCGCGTCAAGGCGGTGGTCTTGATACAGGGCAAAGGCCGTACCTGAATCCTCAACGATAACAGCCTTCACGCGCTCAATGTTGCCATCCCCGCTCCGGAGGTCAGCGGGGTAGCGTGGATTTTGTACAAAGACTCGTTGTATGCCGCGTGTCACCTCATCAACAAAGTAGGGGCCATTGGTGACGATAGTGCCGGGACGTGTCCATTCATCGCCGTAGGTGCTGATCGTTTCTTTGGGGACGGGTCGCAACATCCACAGCGGAGTCATGGCGAGAAAATAGCTGGCGGGAAATTGGAGGGTAATGATAACGGTGGCGGGGTCAGGAGCCATAACACCGATAGTCTCCCCATAAACCAATGTATCGGTGGCTTCGGTTGCGTTATTGACGACATCGCAGCCCGCGATAATCTGGGCGGCGACCGTGCCATAATAGCCATTTAAGCGCGGGTCACAGGCACGTTTGATGCCATACACCACATCCTCAGCCACCACAGGCCGCAACTTTTCGATGGCCCCAGTGCTGGGGCCATAGCGTTGCCACAACACGTCGCTCCGTAGATGGAATGTCCACGTCAGACCGTCGTCGCTGGTTTCCCAATGGGTGGCTAATTTAGGCACCACGTGGCCTGAGATGGGGTCAAGGTCAGTCAGGCCGATAAATAGATTTTCGATAATGTCGGTTGAGACTACATCGGTTGCTAGAGCGGGGTCGAGCGTGCTGACCTCGGCATTGGTGCTGATGTCTAGCGTAACGGGTACATCTTGGCGATAGTGGGCTATAAATGTGAAGGTGGTATCATTTGCCAAGCTGAGACGGGCTGGCAATAGACTGATAATAAACATGAGGAGCAAAATAGAACGTTGCATAGGGGGTTATCCTTTTTGGTACAATGCTGCTGGTAGTACCCCTCTGGATGAAAGGCGGTTCGGTCAATGGACGAATATCAACAGGTGATTTGGGAGCAGGTTATTGAAAATACGGATTTGGTGCTGGCGACCTTTAGCGGCCAGCAGCGCGGTCAGACGGTGCCTTGGAAGAAAGTGAACTTGAGACCTGTACACATCAAAAATCAGTCCTATATCCAATTCTCCTATTTTGATGAGCGGCAGAACGTCACCAAGAATTACCGTGCGGATGGTTTGGTTGATGCGCTGCGTGATTTACTAAGTTATTCCTTCTCCAATTTCCATATTATGACCACTCACACCGATTGGCAGATACGGATTACCAAAAAGGGCAAAGCTTTGATAAGCCAGCAGCCCGCTAATCGCCCCATCATTAACTTGTCCCATGACCGCCTCAAGCAGCTACCCCTTGTGGCTGATCAGCCCGATACCTTTTTGCAAGCTATCGGTATTATGACGCAGGATGGACGGGTTAAGGCCACTATGCAGCACAAGTTTAAGCAAATCAATGAGTTTTTACGTCTGACCATTGATGAGATAGGGGGGATAGAGCAGATCGAGTTGGTTGATTGTGGTTGTGGCAGCGCTCATTTGACTTTTGCCACACACCATTATCTCAACGATGTGCTTAAGATACCAACCCACACGGTGGGCGTTGATGTGCGCGAGAGATTGTTGCGGGAACGCCAAGCCATTGCTGAACAACTGGGCTGGCAGACTATCGAGTTTGTGACCAGCACCATTATTGACTTTGCGCCCACTATACGCCCTAATGTGGTTCTGGCCCTCCATGCCTGCGATACGGCAACCGATGAGGCCCTCGCACAGGCTATCCAGTGGGGGAGTGACTGGATATTCAGTGCGCCGTGCTGCCACCACCACCTCCAAGCCCAACTCAAGGCTACCTTTCCATTTGAGCCAGTCATGCGGCATGGCATTCTCTTTGAGCGGATGGGCGATGCCCTGACCGATGCCTTCCGTGCTTTGATTTTACGAATCATGGGCTATCAGACCCAAGTTATCGAGTTTGTCACGAGCGAACATACTGCCAAGAATCTCATGATACGGGCTGCACGTGTTGCACAGCCCGGTGAGTCGCAATTTGTTGATGAATATCTGGCATTGAAGGCCTTTTGGGGTGTGACGCCCTACCTTGAGACCCTATTGGGGGAGCGTTTCTTGGACTTGGTGACGTTTGACGGGCAAGAACACGGAGCGCAGTAAATAGGTAGCGAAGGCAGCCGCCATCCCTAATAAGGGTGGAATGAAGAACAGCAATACAAAATGGCGCTCAATGGGTGCCTGTAAGGGGCCAAGGCTATCAATAAATTCGCTAGGGATATTCGGGTCAGCGTAAGGCACTAGCAGTTGCTTTAAGACCATCACCATCAAAACATAGACTGCCCCGCCAATCAAGGCGTCAATGGCGGCGGATACCGCATTGGGGGCGGTGAAGCGTATCCCAATCAATGCGCCAAGTAGGGAGAGGGTTGCCATTGCCAATTGGGCATCAATTAACAGATGGAGGTTCAGAATGATGAAAGGGGTCACATCACGGGAGGTACGATTGGCTTGTAACCAGAGTTGGTTGGCCCATTCTTGGTGGTCATAGTTGTAATAGCCAATGCGGAAGAGCAGCAACGCCAGTGGCAAAACAGCCATAACGATAATCATGCGGGCATCGGTCTGAATATCAGGCAACCAGTCATCTAGCTCCTTGGCGAGCAAGATACTCGTATAGGCCGACAATGTAGCTACCAATGGCCCCACAATGACTGTAAAGAGAATAAATGTATAGTAAAGGGGTAGGGGCTGTAAGTTTGCTATATCTAAGATAACCGAAAAGCTGTTATTGGGGGTGTTCGGGAAGGTGTTGAGGAATATGAGATGCAGTACCAGCCCAATCCAGTAGCCAATGACCGCGCTGGACGTGATACGCCCTTTGTCAATGGTTTTGTGGTGCAAGAACCCAACAACTGCACTGGCAATATAAGCTGCCAACCAAATCCCTAGCACCAGCCAAATGACTTCATGGAGGGTTTCTGGCAAGAAAACAAAATCATCGGGGTTCGTATTTACCGCACGGAGGGTCTTGGTGTTGAGGTAGGTGCTGAAACCAAAAACTAACCATGCTGACAGGAATACGGCCCACCCGATGGGGGTATGCTCAAGATTTTGGTGGTTTTTCATCATTTGCAGGTTGTACTGTTGCGCTAGTGTGGCGTCTTTTCACTATTTCATCAAGGATACTGCGTAGCTCAGGCATAGCTGGCAACGGTTTATACATCAAGCGGTCGGCTCCAGCAGTCTGAATGGCTTCATTCTCTTGCTCTGTCGAAAGACGGTAAGCGGTAATGAGAACCACCGCCACATCTTTTAGTTTGGTACTACGTCGAATACGGTTTGCAACTTCCGGTCCACTGGCTTCGGGCAAGCGAATATCAATAATCGCTAGTTCGGGCAAATCGCCATGCACACGGCCTTCATCAACCGCATCTACCCACGCGATAGCCTCACCACCATCCACGAAAGCGACCCCTTCAATGCCCCATAACTCAAACATGGCGAGCAGGACATCATAAATATCAGGTTCGTCCTCAACAACCATCCAAGTTGGCAACGCTCATGCTCCCTTTCCTGTCATGCTTTAAACACTAATAATAAGTTGCTCATGAATTCAAAGCAAGTCCGTGAATGGGTAAGGTCATGGTAAATACACTCCCAACCCCGACTGTGCTTTGTACCCCTAAATGTCCACCATGTCCTTCGGCTACTGCATTGGCAATATACAAGCCCTGACCGAGACCACGTGGATCAATGGTTTTGCCTTCAGAGGTTTTGGCTTCTCCGCGGAAGAAACGCTCGAATAATCGAGGAATATCTTGCTCTCGAATCCCCACTCCGGTATCTTGAACGGTTACAACCGCATGGGTACCTTTTTGGCGCATCATCACAATAATCTCACCACCGGGTGGGGTATATTGGACAGCGTTTTCAATGAGGTGCCCAATGGCCCACTGGATGCGACGGGCGTCACCTATAATTTCCAGTGGCTTGGCAATCATGACCGTTAGACTCAACTGTGCCTTTTTCAAGTCTGGCTCCATGCCTTGCAAGATGTTGAAGACCTGCTCATTTAACATCAGGCTATCTTGGCGCGGCTCAAAGGTGTTCGCTTCAATTTCAGAAAGATCGAGCATCTCCACAATCATGCGGTCAAGAATCGCTACATTGCGCCCGATGGCTTCCAAGAAGCGACGGTTCGGCGGTTGACCCTCGGGGATATTGAGGAGAACATCACTCATTCCTTTGATGGAAGTTAGAGGTGTCCGCAATTCATGGCTCATCTGCGTGACAAATGATGTTTTGAGGCGTTCCCCAAAATTCTGACCTGCGGTAATGTCACTCAAGACCATGATAGTGCCTAACAAGTGGCCTTGGCTGGCGTAGGCTCGTGCCAAACGGACACCAACCTCTTTGTTGTTTTGGTCGGAGAGTTCGACTCGCTGGGGTTGCCCGATTGGGACAATGCTACCCGCACGGGTTTCGAGTGGAGGCTCAGGGTCTAGAATATCCATGAACATCCGACCCAATGGGCTATCCCAAAAGATTTTGATACCGCCTAGGAGCTGACGGGCTGCTTCATTCATCAAGATAATGCGGCCTTGGGGGTCTTGCATGACCACCCCTTCGTCAATGGTGGCAAGGATAGCCGTTACCCGTGCAATCTCAAGACCCTGAGCGCGAGCGCGTCGTTGTAGGGCGCGGGCATGGGCTTGGGCGCGGCGTAGGGCCTCTGTATCAACCAGTGTCTTGCGCCGTCGGCTCAGGCTACCATAGATGCGCTTAAACATCTGGTCGGTAGCTGTGCCTAGCTCATTGACGACCCGCAGAAGGCCCCGTAGTTGCTGTGCTTGTTGGTCGGAACTTGGATATTGATCCATAGCAAATGACTTATGATGGTGGTTGATAGGTTTTATTGATGACTTCGAGAATCATTTGATGAAACTTATCGAAGTCAGGCAATGGTTTAAAGATAATCCGATTAACACCGTCATTGGTGCGAAAGGCCATTTGTTCACTTTCGGAAAGCTGGAAAGCGGTCATGAGGATAATCGGTACATCCTTCAGTTTTTCCACTTGGCGCATCCGACGTGCGATTTCATTCCCGTTGGGTCCGGGCATCCGAATATCACTTAAAAGCAGTTCGGGCAGGTCTCCGGTATATTCACCTTTTTCAACTGATTCGAGAAACTTAACGGCTTCATGGCCGTTCTTAAATTCGATAACTTGATGTCCCCAAACTTGGAACATCACTTTAACAACATTTCGGATGTCCTCTTCGTCTTCAACTAGCATCCACGACGACACACGAAAACCTCCTTATGGCGCGATGACCTATCCAACATCTTAACAATAGGGAATGAACTTACGCAAATTTTCCTACCTATGATAGCACACCATAGGTTATACTGAGAGTGAGGTATTGAATATGGATGGTGAAATTTTACGATTGACCATGCGAAACTGGCCGAGTGGGGTCTCCATTGTGACCACACAAGACGCGCATGGCACACAATACGGCATGACCGTTAGCTCGTTTACATCAGTTTCTTTAACGCCGCCTTTGGTATTGGTGTGTTTGTCCAAGGATTCGCCAACCACCCAAGCCTTATTGAGCAATGAGGCCTTTGGGGTTGTTTTGATTGATGAAAAACGAATAGACTTATCGGTACGTTTTGCTGGTTTTGACCCAAACTTTCCACACGAAACTGACCGTTTTCAAGATTTGCGGACATTCACACTGGTAACAGGTGCGCCTTTGTTGCATGACGCAGTGGCGGTCTTGGATTGCCGCTTGTGGGCGGTCTATGATGGAAGTACCCATGATATTGTGGTAGGGGAGGTGGTTGCCAGCCAAGTACCAGAAGCCGCCCCTAAGCCGTTGATTTATTATAATCGCGGTTATTATTCGCTGGAGAACCATGAATAGCTATGCTGAAGAGGAACAACATATACTCTTAACCTTGGCGCGGGACACCCTAGTGGCTGTGGCTGCCAACCAGCCCTCGCCCGCAGTAGATTGGGAAAATCTGCCAAATGCCCTTCACTCAGCACGAGCTTGTTTTGTGACTCTGCGGCATCATGAAACAGACGACTTGCGCGGTTGTACTGGAACACTAGTGGCACGCAATCCGCTGGCATTGGAAGTTGTGATTACTACCCGCCAAACAGCTTTGAATGACCCACGCTTTGCGCCTGTGCAATCGCATGAAGTCCCACACTTGCATATTGAAATAAGCGTTTTGACCCCGATGCAGCCTCTCGATTATCAATCCCCCCCCGACCTTCTTCGCAAACTGCGTCCAGAGGTGGATGGGGTGACCTTGGTCTATGGCGAATACCGCGCTACCTTTCTACCCCAAGTTTGGGAACGTATCTCCAAGCCAGAGGTGTTTTTGAATATGCTATGCCAAAAGATGGGTCTCCGTTCTTCGGCGTGGCGTGATTACCCGATGGAAGTCTATACCTACCAATCCATTATTATTGAAGAACCACGCTAGAGGGAACTTTTTTGCTTAGATGGGTGTCTGTTAATTTAGACAAACACCGCTTGCGATTCGGCTTGGCATTGCCTACAATGGTGCCTCATTCACTAAGGACTTGAGTTAATGCGCTATTTTCGTCTAATACTGCTTCTTTTAATTCTGGGGTTGGTCGCCTGTGACCAAAATGATGACCCCCCACCGACTCAACTACGAATTGTGACGCCTGTTCCAACAGATGCACAGGTTGAGTATCTGCAATCAACCATCACGGCCTTGCAAGCTACCAACCAAGTATTGATGTCAGATGTGGCGACTTTGCAGGTGGTTGCTCAACAACTTGAGACTATCGAAGCACATACGCCAGCCCCTACCATCAGCCCAACCGCAACCCTCACACCATTACCTAGCCCCACCATTCCGCCGAGTAACTTTCCGACACCGCGTATCGAATTGGTGACGACGGTTGAGCAGTTATTTGAGGGAGGGCGTATGGTTTGGTTCCGCGAGTCACGCACGGTTTGGGTGTTGGTGGGTGACCAAATCGATCCAGAAGTAGGGCAATGGCTGTGTTTTGAAGATACCTTCATTGAAGGAGATACCGAATCGCTGCCTACCTTTGAGCCGTCACCCGATACCACAACGCAATCCACCCGCCTAGATGTTCAACCGCAGCAACCCATTCGCGGCTTTGGTAAGATTTGGCGAGATAACCCAGAGGTGCGGTCTCAGTTAGGGTGGGCTTTAACCCCTGAAATTGAACACAGCGCACGGCGTGAGTATCTTGCTGGTGGTCAGTTAATCGACGATGTTTATGAACCTGCTCCGGGTGAATGGCGGATTGGGTCGTTTTACAATGAAACACTGCTGCTCTACGAAGATGCGTTAGACAGTGCTTGTCCAACAGGGACATGGCGGCTACGGCGCTAAATCCAGCGCCTGTAAGACTCGCGGAGTAATATCCACCAACGAACTGAAGCCTTCCGCAAATGCGTGACGGGTTTGACCAATAACAACCGTCGGCACCTGATTCTCGCTGTGTCGGCGGTCACCTTGTACCTCCATGTTGCCATGATCGGAAGTGATGATGATAAGCCCTTCGTCATCATCCCATATCTCCAACAATCCGGCCATAACCCGATCAAAGCGCTCCATATAAGCCACTGCGTCACTAAATGGCCCGCGATGACCTAGTTCATCAGTAATCCATGTGCTAAAGAAGGTAAGGTCATGTTGGCGGGCTAGTTCGCCTATAAGCTTGCCTGCCGCTTCAGGTGTATACACTGGTGCATCGTGGTAGCCAAGATAATGTGTCCAACCTTCGCCTGTCCAATCTGGTGAAATCGCTTGACCTTGGTAGTAGTCTTGCTCTGTTAAGAGTGGAACACCTGCCACTAATGCAGCATCTTGAATACTGGAGGGGAGACGCTTGCCACGATTAAGCGTTTCAAAGAAACCGGGAGGATAAGGATTGATAAGGCTTGCCTTTTTGCCATGTGTGACAAGGCGCTTAAATAGATTATCTTCGGCAAGGATGGCGCGGATGGGCGGATTCGGTTTGGGGCCATAATGTTCACCGAGTTCGGCAGGTACATTACGTCCAGTGAGGATAGTAGCTTGTCCGGTTGCGCTCTGAGGACGACCTGCGATTCCCATATGAGCATCGGTGGGGATAAAAATAGCCCGTTCCGACTCGGTACGTGGGGTTTGGCGTAGCCAGCGCTGCCCACCCGCCAGCATATGCAAAGTTGGTGTATTCATGACAGCAAAGGGATTAACGGTAGGGTCGTTCTCTCCTAACCCAATTCCATCCAAAAAAATGATGATGATGTGCATCTGTGCTAAACTCCTTTAAGGTGAAAGGACAGAGCGATGCGGCTATTATGCTTACTGATACTTGCATGCACACTGGTCAGTGTTGCCAATGCTCAAGACCCACCCCTTGCGCCAGAGCAGCAACAGCTATTGGCAGAGATTGAGTCAGCCGAGTCTACTCGCACAATGTGGGAGACCTATAGTACCATAACAACCGATACAATCTTTTATGGTGAAACACTGACGATTTCATTTGGTAACACCTTTACCAACCAACGCGAAATTATCAGTACCAGCACAACCGAGCATCATAGTCCAGACTTGGCGACTTTGATGACCATTGAAAACATGGAGCAAAACTTCTTCTCACCAGAATCTCAAACTCTAGAAGACTATACCTTGTTGGTCGAGGCACGACGTGTTGGCGGGCGCTTGTATATGCAGGCTCTTCGCAACGGAGGGAGCGATGCCTTGCCTCCGATGCCCAATTTACAATGGATTGATATCACTGACGACCCGCGCCAATTCTCGGCTTTAGCGGTGGCCCATCTAGAGCGGTTAGTTTTGGCTGATTCTTCAGCGATGCCAGCCAATCCCCTGCTTGATATTGATTTTGCTGGTTATCTGCGTGATAGTATTCAACCAGAGTGGGTAGCTGGTGTGGTGGTCGTGAGCGAGGAACCAATCAACGCTGGGCCATTAACCGGAACTCCAGCACGCCAAATTCGGGTGCAACTCAATCCATTGGCTATACTAAGTACCGCTTTTGAGGGGATGCCCAATCGGGATGCGCTGTTGAATGCATTTGTTAACGAAGCGGTGGATATGTCATGGACAGTTTGGCTAGACTTAGAGACTGGCGAGTTTCTGCACGAACAACTCAATATCTTGGTGCAAGGCGAATTAACTCCGAACGACTATGTGGCGGGAGAAGCACCAGAGGGAAGTGCGTTATTGGTTATTTATCAATTGGAACATGCGGTAGACTATGTAGCGGTGGGGCAACCTGTGAACATTGAGATACCTTAGTCGATTGGCAGTTCTATCCAGCTTGTACTATTCTACTTACTATTGAGTGTCCGATACAAAGGGTGTGCAGTGATGGCAGAAGAACGGGTTTTGGTTTGCGACGACGGTAAAGAGAGTCGTGATTTCATCATTGAGTACATTTTACAGCCAAATAATTTTGACTATCTAATGGCGCGTAATGGTCTTGAGGCGATTGAAATTGCCCGTGCAGAACACCCCGACTTAATTCTGCTGGATTTGCAGATGCCCAAGATGAATGGCATGCAAGTCTTGGATGCGCTTAAGGACGAGCAGCTTGAAATACCTGTTATCTTGATGACATTCCATGGTAGCGAAGAAATTGCCATCGAAGTTTATCGTAAAGGCGTGCATGATTATGTCAAAAAGCCGTTTACGGTGGATGAAATGTTGTGGGCTATTGAGCGAACCTTAAGCGAGGTGCGTCTTCGCAAAGAAAAAGAAGCCCTGACAGAACGACTAATCGCGGCTAATGCGGATATGACCCAACGTATCCGTGAACTCAACACACTGTATAATATCGGCAAGACGGTCACCTCTTTAGCAGGTATTGATGATGTCATCGGGCGGATTGTGTGGGCTGCTACTGAAATCACCGATAGCGAAGCGGGTAGCCTCTATCTTATGATGGGCGAACAATTGGTTTGCCGTGCCATTAAATACCCCAACGACCCCCAAATTCGCACCGTGAATCAACTTGCCAATGACCCCTTTGCGTGGCGCTCAATTCAGATGGGTAAGCCCTTGGCACTAGGAGCAGAGGAGTTGGCGGCCTATCGACAGAAAAAGTCGAACATTCCCTATGCAATTTTGGTTACGCCATTGATGCTCGGTGAACGCTCGATAGGGGCCTTGAGTGTTAATAGCATGAGTCCAGATGCGCGTTCGTTTCGCAAGCAAGACGGTGCTATGTTGAGCGCTTTGGCGGACTATGCGGCAATTGCTATTGAAAACGCGACGAACTTTACGGAGTTGGCACGGTATCGAGACCGTGAGCTATCTAAATTACGTTCATCGCTGGGCCAATTCATTGCGCCAACACTTCTCGACCAGATTTTGGAACAAGATTTGCCAGCGTTGAGTAGCTCGCGGGGTGAGGTGGGGGTCATGTTGTTGACGTTGCGAGGGCATGATGCTCTTGCAAATCGCCTAAATCCGGATGAATTCGTTTTGGTCATGAACCGCTATTTAGAAAGTGCGGCCAACATAATTGCACGGCACGGGGGCGTTGCTGAACGCTATTTGGGGGAAGGTATTGTGGCCTATTTTAATGTCCCTGAGAGCCAAGACAACTATTTAATCAAAGCTTTAGAGACCGCCCTTGCTGTAGTGCGAACTGCTGATGGTGAGCCTGAAGGCCTGAATTTCGGGATTGGGGTCCATGCTGGACGTGCGATTGTTGGCAATATCGGAGCCGTGCGTGGGCTGGGCTATGCAGCGGTTGGTGAGGTAATTCAGGTCGTGCAGCGTTTGCAGGAAAAAGCCCAAGCCAAGCAAATTCTTGTCACCGAAGACCTCATCTCGAATTTGGACAAAGATCGAGTCAAGGCCACTTACCTTGGGCAAATCGCGGGGTCAGACCGCCAACAACGTCTGAATGTGTATGAAATTCTTGGGTTGTTGTAGTGCTTTCATTTTTTCTCTATTCAAAGCATTCGACAAAATTCATGTTATAATAGTGGTAAAATAAGTTTAAAGTTTTTTCTCAATTATTTGGGATATGCTATGGTCGATAATCTTGCAATTCCTTCATCATCAACATCCGATGTACCACCATCAATGCCCACACCAGAGGCTGAATCTCAACTTGCCTTTATCCAGGAAATCCGTTCCGATCGCCTAGCCATTTTATGGAAAGCCACCCTTGTGGCAGTAGTTGCGCTAGCATGGCTCATCTTAATCTTTGCTGGGGATGACAGCTCATCCCTGATTAATCTGCTTATTCCCGTTATCGTTGTTGCCATTTCCAGCTATTCAACGCGGTATTTGCTCAAGCGAGAACGGTACGATGAGGCAACATGGGTCTATGCCCTTGGTTTATTGGTTACCATCAGCATTATGCTAATCAATGATAACGAAAGCGCCCGCAATCTTATCCCCAACCTAGGGATATTGGTAATTTTCATCATCGGGATGTTAATGTCGGTTCGCAACACGTTTGCGTTGTTAGTGACAAGCTATGTCTTGATGATTGGGGTGCCTTTTATCGTTACAGGCGAATTGCCGATTACGAATAGTGGGATATTTGCATTCTTGCTAATGGCTCTTTCTGCGCTGTTGGTGACGCAGGTTAGTGGTGAACTGTATAGCATCGCACAGTGGGCTATTGATAGCTATCGCAAAGAGCGAGAGACGGCAAATAAGCTTCATGATAGCCGTTTAGAGGTGGAACGGAGTCTGCTGAAACAGAAAAACCTAACATTGCAACTCCAGACTACCAATGTTCAGTTGGATGAAGCACGAGAGGCTGCTGAACTCGCCAAGCAGTTTCGTGGACAGTTCTTAGCAAATATGAGCCATGAATTGCGGACACCCTTGAATGCAATCATTGGGTTTAGCGAAACGATGCTCAATTTCCCGATGATGTATAACAACACCAGCTTGCCAGAGGACTACCGCAATGACCTAGAGCGCATCTTTAATAGTGGTAAACACCTCTTGCGAATTATCAATGACATCCTCGACATCAGCAAGATTGATGTGGGGCGGTTGGAGATTGAGATTCAGCCCGTCGAACTAGGCCCCGTGTTTGATAGTCTCTTAGAGACAGCCCAAGGCCTGATTAGTGGCAAACCCATCAAGTTAATTAGTGAGGTGCCGGACTACCTGCCACAAGTGATGGGTGACCCCTTGCGGGTACGCCAAGTTCTTATCAACCTCTATAGTAATGCCGCGAAGTTCACGGATGAGGGGTCAATTACGTTGTCGTTGCAATCGGCGGATGATGATGTGACCATTAGTGTCACAGATACTGGGCCGGGGATTGAAACGGAATATCTTGAACGTATCTTTGAGGCATTCCAGCAAGGCTCTAGTGGACGTAAATTGAAGCGTCAGGGGTCGGGTTTGGGGTTAGCGATTTCCAAGCAGTTGCTGGAGTTGATGAATGGCTCTATTGGCGTTGAAAGCGAATATGGTAAAGGGTCGCGGTTCTGGGTGAAGTTGCCGCGTTATAAACCAACGACCGAAGAAGAATGGGTAGAAGTTAAGGCTGAGAAGTAGGCGCAGTCCCATGCGAATTATGTATGTAGAAGATAATCAAGTGAATCTCGCGCTGGTTGAGCGCATTGCCCGCATGGGAGGGCATCAGATTGTTTCCTTCCCCAATGGCGAAGATGCCCTAAAAGCGCTTGAAACTGACCCCTGCGAATTGATTTTGATGGATATTGAACTTGAGGGGCAGCTTGATGGGGTCGAGGTTGTCAAAATCCTGCGGGAGCGTGGCGATAAACGCCCAGTTATCGCGGTGACTGCCTACGCGATGGTAGGTGACATGGAGCGTATTCTGGAGGCAGGGTGTAATGAGTATTTGCCCAAGCCGATACCCATTGCCCAATTTATCACCTTGCTGGCTAAATATGACCCCGCTAACGAGCAACCCGCTTCAGTGGCTGATGAAGCCAAGCCAGAAGCTAAGGTTGAGCCAGCCAAGCCCTCAATATCTCCATTTGCACCTGAGCCAACGACTGAGGGCAACTCTGTAGTCGATACGGCATCAAAAGATTCACCTAAACCAATCGAAACGGCTGCTGGTGCGCCTCAGACCCTAGTGGCTGAACCTAGCGCTACTGCCTCAACATTACCACAATCTGATACGACTGGTGTTGAAACAAAAGCAGATGATGGTGTTGCTAAGGTAACTGAATCTGTTCCAGAAAAAGGGGATGATACAATACCCTCAAAACCGGAAGGGGCCAAGCTTGCGGTAGAAGCTGCCGCTATTGAACCCCTAGCAGGGGCTAAACCATCTGTTAAAGAGGAGAAAGTTGCGGCTGATGCAGATCTGCCCAATGGGCAGAAGGAAAAGGACAATGACGGACGTTAGTGACGTAGATGTAATGGATGATACAGGTCAAAAACCCCCCCCAATAGATGTTATTTATGCACTTGTTGTTGATGATGAACCCAATAATCAAGATTTTTTAGTGCGACTCTTGCAGCAAGCTAAACTTGAGGTCAAAGGGGCTTCCGATGCTAAGGCAGCACTTGCTATTGCTGAGGAGTTGCAAGATAAACTAAAACTGGTGATGGTGGATTATAAACTGCCTGACCAATCGGGTATTGAATTGATACGTTCCCTGCGTGAACGGCTCCCCAACGCCAAACTAGTGATGGCGACCATGTTCGATGATCGTTCTAAGATGCGGGATGCTTTTGCGGCAGGTTGCAGCGCTTTCTTGGTCAAACCGCATGGCTTTATGGAACTATTTCGTATGGTACAGCCCGCCATTAGTGACCCAACAATATTTGATAAATTGGATAACCTGATTTTTGATCAATACGGCAAACGCACATGGCGCGGTGGTTGATACTCTAGGTTTGTTGCTCCTAAAACGCTATACTCATCCCCGCGAGTTAAGCGATTAGGGTATTAAATCACGTATGTATACCACAGTCTTACAACCAGAACCTGAACGCTGGGATGCCTTTGTATCCCAGCATCCGCGTTCCCATTTTTTGCAAATCAGTGCTTGGGGTGATTTCAAATCTGATTTCGGTTGGATGCCGCAGCGAGTTGCGCTTGCGGATGGCGACGGGAAATTAGTGGCTGGCGCACAAATCTTGTATCGAGCGTTGCCGTTTCGTCTTGGCAAGTTGGCCTATATTCCCTTTGGGCCAGTGATTGATTGGGGCAATAGCAGTTTGGTGAGGGCACTTTTCAAGTTGCTTGACCGTACTGCTCGTCAATCTGGCGCAGTTTTCATGAAGCTCGAACCGGGGTATGATGTGAATGTAGATACCCTGAAGGGGATGCGGTGTCGTCCCAGCCCACAGACGGTGCAACCACCACGTACCCTTATCTTAGATATTCGCAATGAGGAAGCGGCATTGCAGGCCATGAACCAAGGCACCCGCCGCAATATCCGCAAGAGCGAGAAATTTGAGATTGAGGTACGGCAAGGAAACCGCGAGGATGTATCTAGTTTTACCCAGTTGTTGCAGACGACTTCACAGCGCCAAGGCTTTGGGGTGCATGTACCAGCCTATTATGAGGGCATCTATGACCGCTTTATTGCCCAAGCCGCCCCTATAAAAGCCAACCTTTTGATGGCATCTTATCCAACAGAGGATGGCACGCGGCGTGATTTATCGGGTGTGGTTGTCTTTGTGCTAGGGCAACAAGCATGGTATCTCTATGGAGCCAGCAGTGATGAGGAGCGTCAACGCATGGCGTCCTTCGGTGTGCAATGGGCAGCTATCCAATGGGCACGTCAACAAGGTGCGAAACGCTATGATATGTATGGTGTACCTGACCGTGACCCGATGACCCTAGAGGCGCTTTTTGAGCAAGAACATGAGGGCTTATGGGGGGTCTATCGCTTTAAACGAGGGTGGGGTGGTCAAGTTGTGCGGACGGTTGGGGCATGGGATAGGGTTTATCAACCGCCGCTGTATTGGGCGTATCGAGCTTATCTAATGTTTCGGGGAGATGAGGAATGAGCGAAACGCAGAATAACCATAATCAGTCTGCCCTAGATTCTCAAACATGGCAGGACAAGGCGATATTTTGGGCTATTGCCGTAGCGTTTTTCGTGCTGCTTTTTTCGGTTGTTACCATCAGTGCTTTTAACATATGGCAGGTGATTGATCGCCCGAAGCCACAGGCCGATTCGTCGGATGCTCAGGCTATTCTTGACCGAGCAAATGATGCGGTTGATTCTGCCAGTCTCGTCCTGAGTTTCCTTGAAGGGGCGTCAGTGATTGTGGCTGTGGCATTGGGTGCAGCAGCTTTTTATGGCTATCGGGAAACCCAGCAACTCCGTCAAGAATTGACCGATAAGCTCAAAGAAATAGATCTACGTAGCATTGAGTCGGATAAACGGCTAGAGCGAACCAGCCAAAGCATCAACGAAACACTAGGGCTTAAGCTCAAGGAGATAGATGAATCACTGCGCGAGATTCAAAACATTATGCCACGTGTTCGGGAATTTCTTGTTGAAGCACCCGCCCTGTTAGAAACACACGACACGCTGAAGACAACTATAGATGATGTTGCCTTACTCCTTCAGGCTGATCAAGAATTTCGCAATCGTAATTTTGGGGAAGCCTATGAGTTTTCTGCACAAGTGTTGGCTGATGATCCTGATAATATCTTGGCCTTGTATATTAGTGGGTGGATAGAAGTTCACCACTTGGAGAATGCTCTAGATTCTGGCATTGAACACCTCCACATGGCATACCAACTATCAGACCGCCGTCCGTATCGCTGGCAAACTGCCCGTGCGACCTATGGTGTAGCGTTGCGACGCAAAGCGATGAAAGTGCGGGATACTGATCCTCAAGCGTTTGCCAATCTCATGAACAAGGCCGAGGGGCATTTGCGGGTGGCTTTGGGTGAGAATCCTCGACTTGTTGATTTCAACCGTGAATCGTTTTGGGGGCCGATGGGTGGCCTACAGCGGGACACCAATCGTATTGATGAAGCGGTACTTTCTTATCAGCAAGCGCTGAGTGTCACACCGGGGTCGTCCTATCCACAAGGCAACTTATCAGCCCTTTATTTGTTTCAAGTGAAGCATCGCGGCCTAGATGAAAATGTAGCGTTGGATGCTTTTGAAGTAACTCGTAATGGCGCTCAAATGCGTGTTGCCACGACCCCTAATGACTTCTTTTTGTTGATGGATATTGCGATGTCTAGCACCATCCTATTGCGACGCGATTCGCATCCTGACAAAATCCGAGCGGCTCAACAGGTCTTCAACCGAGCGCTGAGTATGCAAATCTCAAAGAGTCAACGTGAGGTCAACTGTCGTGGTTGGTGCTTCTTACTGGAAAACTGTCCAGAGACCGAGTCTTGGGCGATTGTGCGCCAAGAGCTACAATCACGAGTAGATACCATGCCGTGTAATTGCAAGAAGGGGGAATAGATGTCTGTACCATTCGGCCCATATCAACTGACGGCCAAACTCGGCACGGGCGATATGGGAACAGTCTACAAAGCAACAGATACCCGCACGGGTAATGAAGTGGCGTTGAAAGTTTTGGATAAACTGAGCCGACTATCAAGCTCGCTGGAACGTGATGCAGCAGTTGAACTTATTGAATTCGCTGCAACCATTCAACACGAAGGCCTACACCGTATCCAAGAGGTAGTTGAGATTGAAGATGAGACAGGTGGAAAACTCGGTATTGCGATGCCATTGGCTTCCGCGCAATCTTTGTATGACCACCTATCTACTGGTAAGCGTCTCGCGCAGCGTCATGCCTATATGGTGATTGAAAAAATCGCTGAGGCACTAATATTTTTGCATAATCAAGAGGTTGCACACGGTAGCATCAAGCCGACGAATGTATTGTTAGAGCAAAATGCCAAGTTTACAATTACCGACTTGCCAATGGCTCATTTGCGGGAGTTGGGCTTTGTTCCTAATGCCCCGTCACAGTTGCAGCAATACTATCTGTTGAGTGAATCAACCTATCTTTCGCCACCATCTATTGCGAGTGATATTTTCGCATTGGGTGTGCTGACCTATCATGTTTTAACGGGGCGGTTGCCTTTTGATGACCCTGAACCGGAAGCACGCAATATACCAAACGGAGAAGGCTTAATGCCGTTGGTGCATTCAGTATTGTTACGCGCCATGACTAGCCGCCCGATTTTGGCTTATCCCAGCGTGGTCGAGTTTATCGGTGATTTGCAGTTGGCGCGTGATGGGCAGCAAATAGCATCAGAAACGGCACAATGGTTTACTGTGAAGCCCAAGGATCCCCCGCCTGACGAATCCTAGCTATTCGTCAGGGCCAGTTTCGATGTTGCTGCGGCTCACAAAGGCAAAGAATGGTAGCGCGAGATGGTTGGGGTCGGTGTGGCCGGTCTTTAAGAATGTAGCATTGGCAACCTCAAAATCACGGTGCATATGGTCAAGCATAGCAATTTGGTTGCCAGATGGCTCAACCGAAAACAACACAATAAGTGTTGTATAGGTGCCTGTCATAAAGCAGAGCCATGTACCATCTTCCATTTCTGTGCTACGGACACCCGCTTGAAAAATCTCAGCGGCGGCTTCGCGGTAGCTGCTTAACATCGGCACAATCAACTCGGCATCAACCGTAAATTCTCCAATAGTCTCAATTGGCATGCCTGTTTGGTTGTCGTAAATGCTGATGCCGAGTGCCCGTGCTGTAAAGCGTTTGCGGAGATGATGGGTACTTTCAATATCACCACTATTTACGGCATCACGCCATCCGCTGGGGTCTGACTCTGTAATCAATTGTGAAACAGTCATAATTTGGCGCTGGTAGCGGTCGTAAAGTTGATGAAACTGGGTGCGGTTAATCTCCCCACCTGCGAACTCATGGGCGATGCGTGACATCTTTTGATAGACTTCGTTAATAAAGGCCTGCCCGCGACGGACTTCCTCTTGGCGTTTATCAGAGGCACTCATAGGCACTCTCCTTAAGAATTTTGCTTGGTTTGCATATTATAACGCAAACTGCCCACAGGTACCTGTGGGCAGGGCAAAATTAATTCTGCGGTACTAGATAGACAATAGTGACGCCTGTGCCACCTTCCTTGTCGCTACCCGCTCCGTGCTTTGAAACCAATGGGTTTTGGGTCAAGAGGTTACGGATGGCGTTGCGGAGGGCACCAGTTCCCTTGCCATGAATAATACGGACGAAAGGCAAGCCAGAGAGATAGGCAGCGTCAATGTAAGCCTCAACACGGGTGACCGCCTCCTCAACGCGGCTCCCTCGCAAGTCGAGTTCGAGGCCGGGTGAAGCAGTGCGTGGAGCGATAGTGGGTGACGGTTCATACTCAGTAGCGAGTTTGGCCCGCTTACCTGCTTGTTTGCGTTCCTTGCCAGTCATTTTCTCGATTTCAGAGAACTTAGCGCGGATACGCAGTCGCCCAATCATCACCTCTACCTCATCACTGGCGACCTCGGTGATTTGCCCCTCGGATTTGAGTGATGTGACCCACACAAATTCGCCTAAGCGATATTGAGGTGTGGTGTTATCGTCAGGTGTATCTTCAATCATCGGCTCAGGAATGCCGATGAAGTCCTCGGTACGGATGTCGGTTACTTCGGTCTGCAAACTACGGATGGCTTCTAGGGGTTGACCTGCTGCTTCCAGTTGGCGGCGTAGGCGTCGTATTTCACGGCGTAGGTCATCCAGTTCTGCATTGGCTTGTTGCTGGGCTTCCCGCAAGACGTTATGGCGTTCTTCCTCAATCGCTTCAAGCCGCAGCATCAGTTCATGTTGCGTAGCACGGGTATCGGCTTCATGCTTCTGAGCGCGTTCAAGGATAAAGCGTGTTTCGTCACGTGTGCGCTGTAGTTCATCCAGCAAGTCATCGACCTTGAGTTCTTCAGTAGCGACCATAGCCCGTGCTGTTTCAATGATAGGCGTTGGCAAGCCTAAGCGCGTGGCAATCGCCAAGGCGTTTGAGCGACCCGGCAAGCCAATAATGAGGCGGTAGGTAGGTGTCAACGTCTCAAGGTTGAACTCAACGCTGGCATTGCGTACTCCGGGATTGTTGTAACTAAAGACTTTGAGTTCAGGATGATGGGTGGTCACTAGCGAGGTGATGCCATGCTCCAATAAGTGCAGGAGTAAAGCGCGGGCTAGGGCTGACCCTTCGGTGGGGTCAGTACCTGCGCCAACTTCATCTAGAATCACCAGTGAACGCGGGTTGGCGTGTCCCAAGATATGGATGATATTGGTCATATGTGATGAAAAGGTACTGAGGCTTTGCTCAATGCTTTGCTCATCACCAATATCGGCATAGACATCCTCAAAGATGGTTAAGCGGCTACCCTCAGCGGTAGGTAGATGTAACCCACATTGGGACATGAGTATCATCAAGCCTATGGTTTTGAGTGCAACCGTTTTCCCGCCCGTGTTTGGCCCCGTGATGACCAGCACATAAGTCTCTGGGTCTAATTCCACATCAATCGGGACAACATGTTCACCTAGAAGGGGGTGGCGGGCCTGAATGAGGTGGATAGTGCTGCCGGGGTGATTGGGCAAAGGTGGGGAGGATGAAAACTCCACCAAAGTTGGCGCGTTAGCCCCAATCGCCTCCGCATATTTGGCACGTGCTAACACAAGGTCAATATAGGACAACCCATCCACCGTCGTGACAATTCGCTCGGCTTCGTGGGCGACCATATCACATAATTCGGCAAGAATCCGACGAATTTCATTTTCTTCTGCAAGTTGGAGTTCACGGTATTGGTTGTTGAGTTCAACGGTGGTTAGCGGCTCAATAAACAGCGTAGCCCCACTCGAACTCTGGTCATGGACAACGCCGGGAATACGTCCTTTGAATTCGGCCTTGAGCGGTATAACATAGCGCCCATTGCGTTGGGTGACAATCGGTTCTTGCAGATAATGGGCATTGCTGCTACTGGTGGCGATATTGGCAATTTTGGTCTGTAAACGGTCGAAGGCAATCCGAATGTCGCGTCGGATAACGGCAAGACGGGCACTAGCGGTATCTTTTACCACCGCTGTTTCATCTAACACCCGCCCAATTTCATCTTGTAGCCCTTCGCATTCTTCCAAGCGTTCAGCGAGGGCGGATAGTAACGGGTATTGTCCACTAAGACGACCCAAGGTACGACGCAAAATGGATGCGCGACGCAGGGTACTACGGATATTGAGCAAGATGTAGCCTTCTAGCACAAAACCGCGCTGGCAGGATAGAGCATCAGCCCGTACATCAAAAATGCCACCCATCGTTAGGTTTGCCTTAGCGACTAAAAGTTCACGCGCTTCAGATGTCTCGTGCTGGAGTTCGCGGGCAATTCCCAGATCAGGCACGGGCTTTAAATTGAGCGCCAGCATTTTGCTCCCAGAGAATGAGGTATAGCGGGCAAGCTGCTCTAGGATTTTTGGAAATTCAAGTGTTTCAGCAGATTTTTCGTTCATTTCTCAACAATTCGTTCTGTTGTTGGCTGGAAAAAGGTGCCATTCAAGATGGCAATGCGGGATTGCTGCTATCCTCGTGGGGGGTATAGGTGTGCCGATTGGGTCAATGGGCAGTATATTGAATGGTAAGCAGGATGTCAATGCTGCTTGCAGAGTTGGCTATGCTATGTTTAGAATAACAAGAGTGCTTGATTTGAGGTATCCCTATGGAAGCAATTGATCTCCTGCAACGAGCGTTTCCTGAAATGTCCCATGCTGCGGTGGCGGAATTGGCGTCTTTAGCGCGGGAACGCACTTATCCGTCTGGTACGATTTTGTGTAAAGAAGGAGCCTATGAGGATACCTTTTATTTGATTTTGGATGGGCGTGTCGAGATTCTCAAACAATTCGACGTGGCTGGTAGCGAGCGTGAGCGGCTCTTGCGCCACCTTGAGCGCGGGGACTTCTTTGGCGAAATGGCAATTATTGTTGATGGCCCACGCAGCGCAACTGTACGGGCTGTGGCATCTGTCTCGGTTTTGGAGATAGACCGCGATTCGTTTATGAAAATGGTTGCGGCGAACCCATCCATGGCTCTTGCAATGGTTCGCACCACCATTGACCGTCTGCGTGCGAATGACCGCCTTCAAATCGAAGAAATGCGAAAAGCGTTTGAGGCCTTGCAACGCCTTGACCGTGCGAAACTTGATTTTATCGAAGTGGCCGCCCATGAACTCCGCACGCCGATAACGGTCATTCGGGGCTATCGTGATGTGATGGCGATGCACCCCGTTGTACAGGGTGACGCCAACTTGTCGCGGATTGTGCAAGGCATGAGCGAGGGTACTGAGCGCATGTTCGACATCATCAATAGCATGTTGGATGTTAGCAAAATTGATAGCCAAACGCTACAAGTGGCTTTTGTACCCGTTTTGCCGCGTATGGTGTTCGTAGACACTCTGCACGCGTTTGATAAAGCCCTCAAAGAGCGCAACATTACTATTCGCCAACATCACCAGAAATCCCCAACCGTGCCATTTATTCATGGCGACCCCGTGTTGCTCAGTAAAGTCTTCTATCAATTGCTGTCGAATGCCATTAAATATTCACCTGACGGCACCATGATTGACATAATCTCACGTGAAGTGATGGATGAGCAGATTGGACATGCCTTTGAGATAATCATTGCAGATCGAGGGATAGGGATTGAACCTGACCAAATCCCCTATATTTTTGAGAAATTCTATCAAGGCGGCAACAATGTCAGCCTGCACTCATCCAGCAAGACAGCTTTTAGAGGAGGTGGCCCCGGTCTTGGGTTGGCAATCTCAAAGGGTATTATTGACGCACATGGCGGGCGTATTACGGTGGAAAGCCCCGGTCGGGACGAAGAAAAACTACCCGGTACTACCTGCCGAGTCTTGTTGCCAATTGGCACCCCAGAGAAAGATTTGATTTTGCGTAAAGAGGATCAACCCAAACCTGAAAGTTAAGGTAAGTGTTGAACTATTTCCCAAAGTAAGCTAAATTTGCACACGAGTATAAATCTGATGGAGGAAAAAACCTGTGCGTAAACTGTTCTTTTCGCTGCTAATAGGTGTATTTGCGCTGGGTCTGGCTGGCGGTTTTCCACAAGCTCATGCCCAAGAGGGGTTGGCGCTGCAATGTAGCGCTCCAGTAAATGAAGCGGTTCTGGGTGTCATCCCCAATAATGTTGTCGTGTGGTTCACTGAGTCAGTCGATTCAGTTGAAGGTACCGTTGTAAATGCCGCAGGTGATGTCGTCAGTGGCGATATTACCGTTGATGGTGCGATGGCAACCGTGGCGTTGACCGACGCGGTTGTGGCTGATAGTGCCTACACAGTCGAATTGACCGCAACCAATGCCAATGGGTCAGCTACTGTATCTTTGACCTTTACTGTGGCGGCTAATGCGATTCAACTCCCAGATGCCGAAATCGTCAATGATTGCCCCACTGATATGGGTGGTGAGACTCCCGAAGAAACCGCGACTCCTGAAGAAACGGTAGCACCGGAAGAGACTGCGACTCCTGAAGAGACCGCAACTCCAGAGGAGACTGCAACCCCCGAAGAAACTGCGGCCCCTGAAGAAACAGCCACAGAAGTTGTTGAACCAACTGTGGGCGATCCCTTGACCTTGGATGCGGGCACTACAGTGGTCGGTCTAAACATGCCAGTTGCGTTTGTCAGCGAGTCATACAATGACTACTTCCTCTTCCCAGTTACCGTAGTGGCGGCTGATGAGGCTACTGCTGACGCTTATGTTGATGAACCCGACAATGTTCCCGCTTATGTAATCATCATCACTTCCTTCACCAGTGCTGACTTGGATGCCTTTGGGCTTGAGGCTGGTGCGACAGGTCAAGATATTATTGCGACTCTGATTCGCCCCGATTCTTCTCCCTCTGAAGCTGAAGAGGTAACGGTTGCTGGCGCTCCTGCTTTGAAGGTCAGCTTCACCAATGAGGTTTCTGGCAAGAGTGGTGAATTCTATCTGGTTTCTTTCGCTGGTGTGGAAGATGTGACCAACTACCTCCTGATTCAAGGTAGCTCTGCAAGTGATGAGTGGGAAGCCAATGCCGTCAACTTCCAACTGGTCGTCGATGGTATTGTTGAGGTTTTACCTGAATAAGCTCCATTGTTTGTCTGTATACAAAAAGGCCGCCTGTTTAGGCGGTCTTTTCGTTTAGCTAACTGAGGATGATCTTATTGGCTTGTTTATGGTCTTCGACCAATTGGGCAAAGAGGCCTTCAATCTCGCCTTCAGTAGCATGACGGCCCAGTTGTTTTTTAGAAAACAACAGTTGTCCATTGACCTCAAACTCAAATTTGCCCCCTGTGCTGGGGATTAAGTGCCAGTCTTTGACGAAATATTCCAGTTCACGATTTTCGAGGATAGCTGCTGTCAACCTGACGGCTCGCGGGGTATACTTTCAAGCAGCGCAATAGGTTAACACCACTGAGAAAACACCATCTTGCATTATGAAACCTCCTTGTATTCGATTCAAACTATAACGCGCAAGGAAAGGCTTGCCAACCCATGACCCATGATCAATTACGTGAATTACTAGCCGTGGACGCCGATGATATTATCCAACAAGCTGGCCCCTTCCAAGGTCAGCCGCTTTTTGTCGCCTATTTTTGGTTTTTGTATATCAGCGGCTATATCGGAAAACGCGGCACTGAGAGTGTGGCGTTTGATGTGCGGGCTGAAGACCGTATGCAATTCCCCGCATTAGCAAGATATGCCTCGCTCCAAATTGCTGAACAGCTTGATGAAAGTATTCAACTCGTCAGTTGGACGTTGGTTGACTAACCCACTACATCCTTCTAGACTGGCCCTATGTGAAGGATGGATGCCCTAATGACAATTTGGATGTTGCTACTTACTCTGATTGGACTTAGCTCGTCACAGACTGCTTCGTCTAATTGTGTACCGCTTGCATCACTCTTGCCCACGCTTGACCTGACTCTTGAGGATATGCAGACTTACGCGACCTTTGCACCGCGAGTTCTTGACTATCTCAATGCTGGGGGAGACCCCGAAGCCTTGCAAGACATATTTGATCAACTGGCGAGTGGAGTAGATTACCAAGGCTACACGGTGCAGTGGGGCAATGTGATGGGTGACGATAGCCCAGAACTGCTGATACATGCTTATACCAATACCCAATCTGCACCTCAATCGGGCTTCATGATGGTTTACACCTGTGTTGAGCAAGCCTATAGAGTGTATCAAGCCGCAACCTATAGTACCGAAACTGGCCCAATAGGTGCGGTGGGTGTCTTTGCTATTCAAGATGTGACAGGCGATGAACAGGCCGAGATTATTGTCTCAACGGTTAGCACTCGTCCGGATATATTTTGGCTTATCTCTCGCCTTTACATTGTTTGGCATTGGGATGGTGAAGCATTTGTGATGATAACACCTTTCCAATCGCCAGAAGGGTACCCGTCTATTGGGGCAGGTCTTTTGAGCAACAATGGTACCCTGACCATTGCCGACACCGATGGGGATACTATCCCAGATATGTTTATAGAAACCGCGGCAAGCCGACATGGTGACCCCTTGCGTTGGAGTCGGCTGAATCGCGGGCAGGTGGCATGGTATCAATGGGATGGTGAGTCGATTCAATATCGGTGTGCCCATTATGCACCGCCAACCGTCTATCGTATTCATGCGCTGCTGGATGCCAATTCTGCACTCAGTTGTAATGATGTTGAGGGAGCGATTGTCAGCCTTCAACAGATGATAGAGGATGATTCCCTGCTCACTTGGACACCTCTTGATAACCGCTGTGCAGGCTGTCACCCTGACCGCTATCCGGAGCTATGGGAGAAAGCCCGTCAAGAATTGGAGGCGGAAGGCTTGCCGCTGGATGACTCCTCCCGTGATGATACCTTGCGGGCTTATGCCTATTATCGTTTAGCGCTGATACATCTATGGCAAGGCGATACAGAAGCAGCGACCGTGGACTATGCTACCCTGCAAGCCATTTATCCCGACTATCCCTATACGCGCTTGGCGGCCCGTTTTCGGGAAATCTACGATGGAGACTATGATGCGGCTTGCACTGCGCTACGCGAGATGGCGGTAGCTGAGGGTATCCAAACCCCACTGGTCGATTATCGTTTCACTGACTCCGGTGGAAATATCCCTTACGATGTGCTTTGCCCAGTGATGCCAAAGCGATAAAACAAAAGAGAGGGTTAGCACACCCTCTCTGTTTAGGCTGTTTTAGCGGCGCTTCTTTTTCTGCTTGGCTTCTTGGGCGCGTTGCAAGATGGCGGTAATATCCTCTTGCTTGGCGGGGGGTTGGGATTGAGGTGATGGAGTGCTTTTGACCTCAGCAGGATTTATTCCTCGCTCGGCAGCCCGACGGGCAACTTCTTGCTCGACACTACCGTCTTGGGTCATCTGCCAGTAAATTTGGCTCCAATAGAGAATCTTGCAAAAGCGTTCAGCAGCCTCGCGCACTTCTGGCACAGGATCAGCAATGGCAGCGGTGGCAAGGTAGGGTAGGGCAATAGGGTTGTTTAGATTGCCAAGCTCAATAGCGGCATTGCGCCGGCTCTCTGCATTTTGGTCTTCCCGCAGACGCTTGAGCCAGACTCCGACATCAGTATTGGATGGGCGAGGGGCAGGGGTACGCTTGGTCGAGATTTGGTCACGAACTGGCCCAAGGTTAGACGATAATACATCGGATGCACTTGCCGACATCATCGCTCCAGCAGCAGCGGCCCCAATCAATGGGCCACCTAACACCGTACCGCCAATGGCAGCGGCAGCCCCTAGGTTGGTATTGCGTTGACTCGCTTGTTGCTTGCGGCGCATCAACTCAACCTGCATATTACTTTCCATATCCTTGATGAGTTTGGCCTCGGCCTCAGATGCCATGTTTTCAATTTCACGATTGAGATTGAAATGGTCAAAAAAACCGTTGATGGTACTATAACCGCTTTGATGGGCGGCATATAGGCGCTTACCCGCCCATTCGAGGGCAGATTTCACTTGGGGGACGGTCTCGCTAAGAAACTGGTCACGAATAGGCTTCAGGAGCCGTGTTTCTTCGACGACGCCGATAATCCGAATCATGGCTAATCGGCGGGCAGGGTTTTCATCTTTGAGTCCTTGTAACAATTGGTTGAGATTCATCACTCACGCCTCCTGCCCTCTCTTTATAATCCATACTCGCCTTTGCTGCAAAGTCCTAAAACTTAGGAGAGTTGATGCAGGGCTTCTCGGCACATGTCCACACCACCTTGGCTATAGGCTATCCAAGGCATGGAGGATGGCTTTTGTTGAATGTGATGTTCCAATTGCTGCTGCCACTGATTGAGCAAGACTTCAATCATGGATTGGGGGTCTTGGTCACCGGATTTTAGTTGACGGCGCAAGGTTGTAATCACAATCAAACGTCCCTCCTCGTATTTCAAGCCTCCTGTCACCTGCCCATCGGTGTGGATTTCGCACCATGTTTGGTTGCCGAGTTGGGCTTGGAGTGTGCTTTCCGCTTGCTGTTGTTGGGTTTCGAGCCACTCAAGTAACATTAGTCCTCCAAAAAAGGCCAAAGCTGGCGTACCTGTTGGGTTTCACGGTAGTCAATGGGGATGAGGGTAATGCTCTGGTCAGGGTCGCTAGTGTCGTGAATGGCCTGCCCTTCAGCATTGACTGCAAATAGATGACTATAAAATGGCGACTCGCACCGATTAAGGCGTATCCAAGGCAATCCTGTAATCATGGCGTTGTACTGGATAGCAGTTTTCCACTTGTAGAGGGCGTTCCATTCGGTGGCAGCCGATGGTGCAAAAACCAGATCGGCGGCGTCAATTGCCAAGGCTTGAGCGCCAACCGGAAAGAAGTTGTCCCAACAGATATAGACCCCTAGCCGCCCCTTGCGGGTCGAGAAGGCGGCGTATGGCCCTTTGTCGGGGACATAATGCACACGCTCATTATCTGGCGGGAGGTGGTGCTTACGGTAGCGGCCTGCGGTGGTGCCGTCGGTATCGATGACCAGAGCGCTATTATAGAAACGCCCCTCCATGCCACGTTCAAAAAAAGAGCAGATTAACACCATATTGCGTTCAGCAGCTAAGGCACGCAAGGGTTGCCAGATGGGGTCATCGGGCGTGTGGGCAAGGAGCTCATGGTTCGGCGTGTCGTCGGCAAAGACCCAAGGCAACATAAACATTTCTGGAAAGAACACAATATCTGCGCCTTCTTCAGCGGCTTGCCATGCCAGTTGTAGCGCCCGCTGGATATTAGATTGTATATCATCAATGGGTGGAAACTGGATGAGTCCAACCTTAACTATGTCTGGACGGGGAAAGCGCAACGGCCCTTGCTCATCTTCAATTTTCCAATCGATGCTGGGTAGGGTGTCTGGTGACCAACGTTTTTGGCGTTTGGGGCGGGTTTGATCATTGTCGGGCATGCAACCTTTTCCTTTCTGTGTGGGTCTATATCAGTAGAGATGCGCCATTTTGCCAATTCATCTACAATGCTGTTGTGTAGCTAGTATGAATCGAGGAGACGGTTATGTTTATCAAATGGCGAGCCTTGGTCTTTGCGTTACTCGTCTTGGCTCTTGCTTTTGCGATGGTACCCACCCCCACCACATCTGCCCAAGACGGCGGCAGCACTACTTATGTTGTGCAGGCGGGGGACAATCTTTATCGTATCTCACTACGTTTTAATACCACTGTTGCGGCCCTTGTCGCTGCCAACAATATTACCAATCCAAGCGTGATTTATGTAGGTCAAGTTCTGGTGATTCCTACGGGCGGCGGGGCAACGGCCCCAGCGCCGACCCAACCACCGAGTCAGCCCGATTCACAGCCTCAACCGTCGGGTGGCACTACCACTTATGTTGTGGTCAGTGGCGATAATCTTTCGCGGATTGCCCAGCGTTTCGGCTCAACGGTAGTGGCAATTGCAGCTGCCAACAATATCGCCAACCCCAGCCTGATTTATGCTGGGCAAGTCTTGACGATCCCTCTCGGTGGGTCAACGCCTGTGCCTAGTGGCGGTGGTAGCTCGGCACCTAGCGGTGGTGGTACTGGTACTAACCCTCCTCCGGTAACTTCTCCCGGTGCTGGTGGTGGCTTTGAGTTAGGAGGTCAAACAACGGGCGGTCTCGGCGCGGTAGGTGTCATGCAGAGTGCTGGCATGTCATGGGTCAAGACTCAAGTCCGCTGGCATCGTGGTGATGGGGCTGGTAGTGTATCCGGTATCATCAATGATGCACATGCTAACGGGTTGCGGGTTTTGCTCACAGTCGTTGGTTTTTCGGGTGAGATGGGTGATTACGAGGCCTATACCAATGAATTCGCCGCGTACTTAGGGCAGGTAGCGGCTCTTGGCCCCGATGCTGTTGAAGTATGGAATGAACCCAATTTGACCCGCGAATGGCCGGCGGGTGCAGTCAGTGGAGCTAGTTACACGCGCATGCTCTCTAAAGCCTATAATGCCATCAAATCTGCCAATGGCAACGTGATGGTGATTAGCGCAGCACCCGCGCCAACCGGCTTCTATGGTGGGTGTAGCGGGAATGGCTGCGATGACTTACCCTTTATCCAACAGATGCGGGCGGCGGGGGCTGCTAGTTATATGGACTGCATCGGGGCGCATTATAACGAAGGCATTATCAGTCCTGACCAACGCACAGGTGACCCACGCGGTGGACACTATACTCGTTACTTCTATGGCATGTTGGATACCTACTATAACGCTTTTGGTGGGGCAAGGAAGGTTTGCTTTACTGAATTAGGGTATTTATCCCCTGAAGGGCTTGGCGGGCTACCGGGGCCATTTGCATGGGCGCAAAACACAACTGCGGCTCAACATGCGGAGTGGTTGGGGCGTGCAGCATCATTAGCACGCACAAGTGGTCGTGTGCGGTTGATGGTTGTTTGGAATGTGGACTTCCAAGGCACTGAAGGTGATGACCCACGTGGCGGTTACGCGATTATCCGTCCTGATGGTTCTTGCCCAGCCTGTGGTTCTCTTGCGGCTGCTGTGCGTTAACTTAACGTACCTCTTGAACTTCGCCATCATCGAGCAGGATATACCCACGCGCTGGGGTATTCTGCTCGTCGTTTTTGCGCTTGCGGCGCTCTGATGGCTGGTCGTCGTCATCGCGCCATTTCCACCAGCCCCCCATCATTGACCCCATTAGCCATGCCACGATATACACCTGCCAAGGGAAATAGCCCGTAATGAATAGGACACCCAGCGCAAATAGGGTTGCTCCAATCCAGATGCACGATTTGCCTTTTTGATGCGGAAAACACATGATAACCTCCTCCAGACTTCATCAGCGTATACGAAAAACACTGGTGAAAGTTGCAACGGTTCGCTAGAGTAAAGCACAATATCCATTAGGGGAGAGTCAACTATGCAACCAACCTTGATAATATTAGCGGGCGGTGCCAATTCGCGCTTCTGGCCTCTGCGGGAAAAGTCGCTTTATACCTTTATGGGTGAGCCGCTACTCATTAAACAATTGAAGGTCTATCATGCTGCTGGCTTTCGGAACGCGATAGTGATTGCCAATCCCGGTAATGTTGAGGTGATTACAGAAACGCTGCAACAATTCGAGACAGGCTTCAACGCACAGGTAGTGGTGCAAGCCGAGCCGTTGGGGATGGGACATGCTATTTTGCAGACGGAGGAATTGCTCAAGACGGCAGGCTATCCACCCATATATATTTGCCAAGTCAATGATGTGGTTGCCCCTGAACTGCATGCTACCATGATGGCGGCCTTTGAGAGCGGGCGTGCTGTCTCCTATCTGACAGGCTATCAGGTGACACAATATTTCCCCGGTGGCTACCTTGAGCTAGGGGATAGTGACCAGATTGTGAACATCATCGAGAAGCCGGGGGCTGGCAACGAACCGTCGGATTTGGTCAACATTGTGGCTCATGTTCATACGGATACAGCCTTGCTGCTTGATACTATCCACCAACTTTATGTGGCACATCACCCCACCGACGACCATTATGAGGTGGCAATGGCCCGTATGATGCACACCCATCGCTTTGAATGTGTGCGCTATATGGGACAGTGGTTCCCTATCAAATATCCTTGGCATGTACTCGATGTGACACGCTTCTATCTTGACCAACTTGAGGGTCAGCATATCCACCCCGACGCCAAGCTCATGGGCGAGGTAGCGATTAGCGGCAATGTGATTATTGAGGCCGGGGCACGGCTCTTTCATGGGGCTTCGGTGGTCGGGCCGGCCTATATCGGGGCAGGTGCCATCGTTGGCAATGGGGCCTTGGTGCGGGAGAGTATGGTTGGGGCAGGCTGTATGGTGGGGCATACTAGCGAAGTGGCTCGCAGCTATATCGGGCAACAGGTGAACTTACACCGTGCCGTTGTGCTGGATTCAGTGTTTGAAGACAAGGTCAATTTCTCAGCAGGCTGCATCACCGCTAATTTGCGGATTGATCATGGGCATGTCAAAAGTACCGTAAAGGGCGAGCGTTTGAATACCGGACGTGACAAGCTAGGCGCAATGATAGGCGAAGGGGCCTTTATTGGTATTCAGTCTGGTACTATGCCCGGTGTCAAAATCGGCGCTGGGGCTGAGGTCGGAGCCTTTACCAACGTCACAGCCGACTTGGGCGCGGGTCAACGGCTGTATGTGGTGCAGCAAACCCAAGTGGTTGATGCCACTGGAGGCCGTGAGTGAACCCCAAGATATTCAAGACCTACGATATTCGCGGCAAGGTCGGCGTTGAACTCAGTACCCAAGATGCTACTTTGATTGGTTGGGCACTGGGTACCCATCTGCAACGTCATTACCAAGTGCGACAGGCATTGATTGGCTATGACATGCGGGTCAGTTCTCAAGACTTGCAAACGAGCCTCATGGCGGGACTCCATGCCGCAGGTTGTGACACCCATGATATTGGCTTGGTCTCAACGCCTGTTCTCTATTGGAGCGCCTTTCGTACAGGCTTGGCGGGTGTGATGATTACTGCCAGCCATTTAGGTAAGGAATACAACGGCTTTAAGCTGGTGGTGGGCCGCCAAGCGATTTATGGCGATGAAATCCAAGACCTTTACCGACTGGTGGATGTCAGCGATTTTGACAGTGGCCCCGGACGGCGCTTCCAAATGGTGGATGTTAACCACGCTTATTTGAACTATCTAGCGAGTTGCTATCGCCCTGTAGCCAAGAAGCTCCAAGTGGTGGTCGATGCAGGCAATGGCATGGGTGGTATCTATGCGCCAGAATTGCTTAAACGCCTTGGTCACCAAGTCACCCCTCTGTATTGCGACCTCGATGGTGAGTTCCCTAATCACCATCCCAATCCCGAAAAAGCAGCGAATGTAGCAGATTTAGCGGCAAAGGTGCGCGAACTTGGCGCGGATGTTGGTTTGGCCTTTGATGGGGATGCTGACCGTGTAGGTGTAGTTGATGAAACAGGCACCTTGATTAGCGCCGATAAGGTCATGGCGTGGTTAGCGACTGACATCATCCCTCGCAACCCCGGTGCCACCTTTGTGGGCGATGTTCTCAGCAGCCAAGTGGTGTTCGATGTGGTCGAGCAACATGGCGGTCGGTCGGTGCTTTGGCAATCGGGGCATGCCCGTGTTAAATCCAAGATGCAAGCCGAGAGTGCCATTCTTGGCGGTGAGAGTAGCGGCCACATGTTTTTCGGAGACCGCTATTTGGGATTTGATGATGGAGTTTATGCAGCAGGGCGGGTGGTTGAGTTGTTAGCAGAACGCGATGAGCCGCTTTCGCAACAGTTGGCAGCCTTGCCTCGAATGTTCACCACGCCAGAGTATCGGCCCCATTGTCCCGAAGAGCAGAAAGCGCTCATTATCGAAGGAGTCAAGGCGCAGCTAGGCGATGTTCCGCTGGTTGATGTGGATGGCTTGCGGGTGCTATTCCCCAATGGCTGGGGCTTGCTACGACCATCAGGGACAGAACCTGTGTTAAGTTTGCGCTTTGAGGCACGCACCGAGGCTGATGCGTGGAACTACAAGAATCATCTCGTGGGGCTGCTCAAAACAGTTTATCCTGATATTGAGGACTTCTAATGCTGCTGGAAATCGTATGCCAAGGGTCGCCTGACCAACCACATCGCTACAACGAAGATGCTTTTGTTGCCTACCAACGCGATGATGGACAACCTCGCTATGTATTGGCGGCCATCGATGGCGCGACTTCCTTGGTCAATTTTGCGCCGTTGCATCAGTATCTCCAAACAGAACGCAATGGGATTACTCCTGCGGGCTTGGCGGCATCGGTTACACGCGATGCGTTGTTGGCTAAATTAGGCGCGATGACTTCCAATGAGGATGTTGACCCACGAGGCTTGATTTTGCACGCTAACCACAGTCTGCGGGAACTGCTGGAGGCGGTATCTCACGGTATTTTTGATGCCGAGAGTATCAAGGCTGTTCAGCCTGAAAGTGTTGCTTTGTTGGATGACCCGCGCAAGATACGGTTGTTTTTGCCTGCGGCGGTTGTAACCCTTGCCACAATTGACACTACCGCGAATCTCCTACGTTTTGCTCATGCAGGCGACACAGCGCTGTTAATCTGCTATGAAGATGGGCGGGTGGAGGTTCCGACTTTTGAGCCGCGCATGAGCTATGAATCTGCGCTAGTCAGTGCGAGTCGGGCCATATTGCAGCAAGGGCTTTCCATGCTGGAGACAATTAATGACCCCATAATCCGCGCTCTTGACCGCGACCATCGTATTTACCATAACTATGTGGATACCGAGGGTGCGACAGTGCAGGAACGCGGTATTGGAGTTGTCGATGGTTTGCCAGAGCTAGCAGATTACATTCACACGGGTTTACTGGGATTAGAGGGGGTAGCAGCGGTCATGTTGGCAAGTGATGGGTTCATGTGGCCTAGCGGGTTACATGAGACCCCTCATGAGCGACAGCACCGTTATGGGCGGATGTGGGCACGGCTTCGCCAAGATGGACTACGAGGCTATTTGCAGGCTCTCCGTGCTGAGGAACGTGCGGATGCCAACCGTGCAAAGTACCCCCGCTTTAAATTACACGATGATGCTACAGCCGTTGTTTGGTGGAGCAATTAAGGAGATATTTCTATGGGAATTCGTTTTGGCACAGACGGGTGGCGGGCAGTTATTGCAGAGACATTCACGTTTGCAAACTTGCGCCTTGTTGCCCAAGCTGTTGCCGATTATGTCAACGCTGAATTGAGTGATGGTACCAAACCACCAGAAGTGGTGATTGGTTACGATACTCGGTTTTTGTCGGATCGCTTTGCAGCGGAAGTGGCACGGGTGATGGCTGGTAATGGTATTGTGGCATGGCTAACCCGCGCCGATACCCCCACGCCTGCCTTGTCTTACAACGTCAAAGCTAAAGGGGCAGTGGCGGGTGTGATGATTACTGCCAGCCATAATCCTCCCCGCTACAATGGCTTCAAGCTGAAATCAGCAGATGGGGCGGCGGCTCCGGCCCATGTAGCCCGTCAGGTGGAGACTTACCTTGAGCGGCTGCAAAATGATGCACGTGGCCCAAACCTGATGGATCTTCAGCATGGGTTGGATAGGGAAATGATTCGCCGCTTTGACCCTTCATGGGGATACTATGAGCATCTCAGCACCCTTGTGGATATGGACATTATCTCAGAGGGAGAACTCCGAATTGTTGCCGACGCTATGTTCGGGTCGGGACGTGGAGCCTTCCGTGAGTTTCTCGGACGAACACGCAGCCGTGTGCGTGAGATTCGTAATTATATGAACCCCGGCTTTGAGGGGATTCATCCTGAGCCAATTGCTCAAAATCTGTCGTTGCTGTCAGCCGCAATTCGTCAAGAACATGCCGATGTTGGGATTGCAACGGATGGGGATGCAGACCGAATTGGTGCGATGGATAGTCGTGGTGAGTTTGTCAGCCCGCACCAAATTATGGCTTTGGCGCTTCGTTATTTGGTAGAAAAGCGGGGTTTGCGCGGAGATGTGGTGAAAACAGTTAGTACCACCGCCATGATTAACCGTATTGCCAAGAAGCATAACCTTACTGTATTGGAAACTCCTGTGGGATTCAATCATATAGCTGAACACATGATGTCGCGGGATGTGCTGATTGGTGGCGAGGAGTCCGGTGGTATCAGTATTCGGGGGCATGTTCCAGAGGGTGATGGTGTATTGATGGGCTTGGTGCTGCTGGAAATCATGGCGGCTGCTGGGCGTTCAACCCCTTTACATGAGATTATTGATGACCTCCAAAATGAATATGGCCCTTCCCATTATGAGCGTATTGACTTGCGCCTCAAGGCACCTGTGTCTAAACCTGTTATCGTCAAACAGTTAACTGAAAATGCCCCCGCTGCTCTTGCCGGACAGTCAGTGGTTGAGGTTCAGAATTTTGACGGCGTTAAATATATTCTTGCTGATGATAGTTGGTTGCTGATTCGACCCAGTGGCACGGAACCTGTTTTGCGGCTGTATGCGGAGGGTACTTCTGCTGATATGGTGCAAGAACTCTTGGTGTATGCGCGAACCTTGGTATCACCCAGCTAACGCAGAAACTGATTCAGGGCGACAACAACTTCATTACAAAGGTGGTTGAAGTCGCCCTGAAACTCAATCAATGCGGAGTTTTCAAAAAAATTAGGGACAGTGCAAGGACTATAAATAACCCCAATCATCGGTTTTCGCATCAAAACAAATTCATGCCATTGATCAACAAGCATCTGTGTTGCCACTGCCTCTGGTGTTAAGATAACTACCATTGCATCCGCAAGTTTCAAGCCCGTTAACATAGCTTCCTGCAAGTTGCTACCCGTCGGAATCTCTTGATCCCAAAAAATATGGAAGTTTGTTCCTCGCAGATAATTGACTAATCCCGTTGTCAACGACAAGTCACTAGGCGCATAGCTCATATAGACAATGCCGCGTGGTAATGGATTTAGACTGGTACTCATTCGATCAGTGTTCGAGCTTGTTGATGAGGTTGCAGTCGATGGGGCAGGGTGACGGATGGGTTGATAGACCAACCGCACAGCTTCGCCCAAATTGAGGATTGAGCCAGTCGCAATCGGCATTGGCTCGGTCACAATCTGGTTATTGATATAACTTCCGTTGGCAGAATTGAGATCACGGTAGATATGCAGCCCGTCTTGCCAAATGAGTTCACCATGTTGGCGGCTCACGGCAGGGTGACGAATCGCAATATCGTTTTCAGGGCCACGCCCAATGGTTACACGCGGTTGCTCAGGGATGGCAATTCGTGCGCCGGGGTTAGGCTCATCCAGTAGCTCAAATTCAAGTTCACGGGATGTATGGCATGGAACAATCCATAAGCCATCCCCCGCAAGGATACCGTTGGAATAAAGGGTGCCATTTAATGACAACACCCGTTGGAGACGAGGCGAAAAAAGTTGATAATGGAGGCTTTGGCCTTCGATGTCAAAATTGGTCAAGTCCAACATTGTGACAATCGCGGGAATCAAATCATGGAGCGGTTTGCCATGTGGGAGGGGGAGGGCAAACCGATTCCCCGCCATGTCGATGATGTTGAGTTCAATTTTCGACATCATCAGCCGACTAGTCAGCCGTTGCCCCCATATTTAACAGATTCCGCACTTTTTCCACCAAATTGTGATGAAAGATCGGTTTTAGGATATAGTCGGTGGCACCCGCTTCCATTCCTTGGATGACGCTCTTAGCATCGCTACGGGCAGAGAGAATCAAGACAGGTACATCTTTGGTTTCTTCTCGTTCACGCAGCATTCGGCATAGCTGGATACCATCAATTTCCGGCATCATGACATCCAAGATGAAAATATCAGGAGCGCCTTCCATATCTAGTAAATGTAAGGCCTCGCGGGCGTGTTGCGCCTTTAGCACTTCAAACCCGCCCCGCTCTAACATAATTCCAATTAGGGTCAATGCCCCAATTTCATCGTCAACGACTAGGACTCGCTTCATCCTACGCTCCTATTGAGTATCTCAAGCATTGATGAGTTTAGCATTGTCAGCAGCAGTTATGCAACTTTTAATATAGAGTTGGTGATGGCAAACAGAAGTGAGGGAATCATGTTCTATAATCCAAAGAAGACCGCAGCTTTCCAAACCATGCTAGAACAGGTGGTTGGGCAGGCTTTGGCAGCGGCTGGTTATGTGCTTGAAGACCAACCTTTGCAACAGACACGCGGATTGATTCGTTACCGAAAAGCGCTTGGTGATGATATCTATGCCTTTATTGAGTGGCAGTTGTTGGCCTTTGAGCAGAGCCGTGTTGCCCAATTTCAAGTTAACTTACTCCGCAATCGTGGAACAGAAGCGCGAGCGCAGACGGATGCAGAGGAGCGTGTTGAACATACATTGCCTTGGCTAATTTGGCATGTATTTGAGACGCGGGTAGTACCATCAGACTCTGTGTGGTGGGAATTCCGCGATGAGATAGAACTAGGGCAAGCTTTGGCCTCGGCAGGACGCTTATTGTTTGGCTATGGTGTACCATGGCTCGAAAAGAATTTATAATGAAAGCAGCTTGGGTAGATTGGAGCTTGTATGCAGTATACAAATCTTGAGGGCCAAACACTTGATAGCCAATACGAATTGGTCGAGTTTCTCGGTAAGGGTGGCATGGGGGCTGTTTATCGCGCCCACCAAAAGAAACTCAAGCGTGATGTGGCTGTCAAAATCCTGATTGTAAATAATTTAATGGATGAAACCCACCGTCGGCGGTTTGTACGGGAAGCCGAGACGGCTGCATCGCTGGAGCATCCACATATTGTTCCCGTATATGATTTCGGAACCGAGCAGGGTATGAGCTATGTGGTGATGCGCTTGTTGCGGGGCCATAGTTTAGCCGAGCGGATGGAGCAATGGGACGAAGGAAATATCCCCCACCCATCTTTTGAACAAATAGATGATCTCTTGCAGCCGATTTGCAAAGCACTTGATTATGCTCATAACCAAGGCGTTATTCATCGGGACATCAAACCCAGCAACGTGATGTTTGACGACTATAACAACCCGTTCTTGGTCGATTTTGGTTTGGTCAAATTGGTGGATACTTCGCGCAGTGTTTTGACCCATTCTGGTCTGATTCTAGGCACGCCAGCCTATATGTCTCCTGAACAGTGGCAAGATGATGAACTCACACCATCAATTGACCAATATGCTTTGGGTGTCATCGCCTATGCGCTGGTCACGGGTGTTTTGCCCTTTGATGCCGAAAACCCCTATGACTTGATGCACATGCATTGCTATCAAGTTGCACCTCCCGCCTTCTCGTTGCGGAGTGATATCTCAGTAGAAGTTTCTAATATCCTAAGCAAGGTGCTGGCAAAGAAAGCAGCCGATCGTTTTCCTAGCATTCGAGAATTTGCAAAAGCCTTTCGTCATGCTGTATATAGTTCAACTGGCCCGATAGTGGTTGAGAATCAAGATACTCAAGGTGCAACCATTACCCCGTCTCATGAGCCAGTCGTTATTCCGCGTGGCGCGGTGCGTGTAGACCAATCGCGTGACGGTCAGATGACAGGACGTTTGATGGTGATGGAGTCGTTTCCTTTCCAGATCGGACGCCTCAACCGTGACCTAAACTTTGACAATGACCGTAATGTGTCCCGCAATCACGCCCACATTACACAAAATGATCAAGGAGAATTTTTCATCGCTGATCAAGGGAGTACCCTGCGTACCTCGGTTGATAATCAAGAGATTCCACCTTATACACCTGTGCAACTCTATCATAATGCTCAAATTTGCTTAGGTACAACGACTTTCTTGACCTTCTTGATTGAAAACGGAAGTTAGATGAAGCATTATCATGCCTTGGCTGTCGTGCTGGTGTTGGCTGTTGCTTGGCGTGTGGTAGGTATCAATTGGGATAATTATGGCTTCTATCACCCTGATGAGCGTTTTTTGCGCGATGTTACGGAAGCCATTGGTGATACGGGGCAGTTATTGCCAGTGGTGTATGAACGCTGTGCCAATGACCCTGAGCGCTTCAATTTCTTTAATGCCCGTTGTTCGGCCTTGAACCCCAACAATATCCAAGAAGCCCGTTTTGCATATGGCACACTTCCGGTCTTTATCGTCAAGGGGGCGGCTTCTTTGGTCGCTGAAGTCCAAGATGACGAGCTTTGGCGCTCTGACCTGAAGGTGCAACTGGTAGGGCGGGGCATCAATGTTGTGGCTGAGGCTTTAGCGATAGTCTTTCTGTACTTGATCGGTTATCGGTTGATGGGGTCTCAACACGGTTTGTTAGCGGCTATGCTATACGCTGGGGCTGTTTTGCCCATCCAGCAAGCCCATTTCTGGACAGTGGATACCATCGCTCATTTATTTTTCATTATGACCCTCTATTTTGCGGTCGTCATTAGCCAAAATGCGCGGGTCTGGTGGCCCTATATTGGGTTTGGGCTGGCGATTGGGTGTGCAGCAGCTTCTCGCGCCAATTTGGTGGTAGCGGTGGTTCTCGCCCCCATTGCAGTGGCTATTGAGTTTGGTAATGGGTCACCCGATGGGCAGCGGCATTACCTAGGGCGTGTGATGGTGCGGCTGGGAGTCGCGGGGGTGTTGGCGTTTTTAATCTTCCGCTTGGCTCAACCGTATGCCTTTGTCGGACCCGATTTCCTAGGCTTTATTGGCCCTATCAATACTGAGTTTCCGTTTGTTCATCTCAATTGGAATCCTGAATGGCGCGAGGATTTATCATCAATTGCAAATTATGCATCCCAACAGAACGATAGCTGGCCCCCGTCGCAGCAGTGGATGGGGCGTCCAGCCTATTTGTATCCTTGGTTTAACTTTCTGTGGGGGATGGGTGCTACCCTGTTTGTGATGGGGACGCTTGGGGTAGTGACTGCCATCATTAGACAACTCCACCAACATCAACTCTCCCCTGAAGTGGGTTTGTTGTCATTGTGGTTTCTGTTGTATTTTGGATGGCAAGGGCAACTACATTACATGACTCTGCGCTATTATCTGCCGCTATATAGCGTGTTCTGCCTGTTGGCGGTATGGTGGGTGGAACAGATTCGTTGGCGCAAACCTTTACGGATTATGTTGGTTGGAGGGACTTTTCTCTGGGCGATGGCCTTCACTGCGATTTATCGAACTACGCCGACCCGTGTTGAGGCCGCTGTCTGGATGCGTGACCATATTCCTGCGGCTGTTGAGGGCCAAACCCCTGATGGTGACTGGGTGCCGTTACAGGTTCAAGATAGCGACTCAGTGTTTTTATACACCTTATATGCCTCGCATATCGACCCTAGGCCTCAACTACATCCAATAGCATGGAAAGTCGATCGGACACTTTTGCTGAATCATGTCCAAATTCATTGGCTAGAAGATGATGCTGGACAGGTGCAGGCGGTTGTTCGTATCTATACTATTTTGCCCGAAGGCCGTCGCTTGTTGCACGAGACGGTGGGAACTTCTACTGGGCGTGACCTTGCCATTGATATGGCTGCCGAACAAGCACTCTGGCTCAGAGGAGGGACATATGAATGGGAAGTTGATCTGTTATGGGCTAACCCAGAGGTCGTGTTGCATGTTCTGCCAATGGTAGACTATTACGAGGTCAGCAGTGGGGCTTATCAACAGGTTGCATTACCCTTGATGAGCGCGTATAACCGTGTGCCCTATAGTCCGCTGGGCGTGCCGAACACCACTGTTCTCATTGCAGAGCAGCCGATAACGTTGCTGGAACTCAACTTTATTCACCAACTTGGCCCTGCGGTTGATCTTAGTCTCTGGCTGCGTAACGACCCGTATAACGCCCATTTGGTCGATGTGGTACCAATGGATAGTCTATTGGGCGAGAGCCGCCGCTATCGGCTTGACCCGCCATTATCTTTGGCGAAGGGCGACCGTGCTGTGGTCTCTGCATCAGATGCTGTATTTATAACGAGTACGGCTATTGCAACTGATGGGCGCTGGGATACCAGTGCGCCGGAGCGCATTTGCTGGACAGATAAACCCATCGGGTATGTTGCCGCCAAAGATTGCCCATTCTACAGTGGCTATGACTACCACTGGTATGTTGAACTTCCCTTGGATATGGTTGAGCCGGACAGTCCCCAGAAGATGCGCTACTTACAAGATGTGCTGCAAAAGGCTGACTATTACACCATTGCCACGAACCGCATGTATGACGCTTTACCGCGCAATGCGAGGCTGTACCCCTATATGGGTTTTTTCTACGATGCCTTATTCAATGGCGACCTTGGGTATCAGCAACTAGCGCGGTTTGCAACCTTCCCTCGCCTTGGGCCGTTGGTATTGCCTGATCAAGTGTTGCCAGATATGGGGTTGCCTAGGTGGTTCAATGAACTTGAGGCAGAAGAGGCTTTTACAGTCTATGACCATCCCACTATTTACATCTTCCAACGTACTGACTTTATTCCGGAGAAAATGCCTTCTTTTGCATCCTTGATGGAATCTAATGACCAACTTGACTCCTCTATTAAGGATGGGGCAACGCCCTTTTATGAGGTGGTGCAATGAGTTATCTCTCCCATGAGGCTTTGCTAAGGGGTGTGCAACCGAGCCAACCACGCATAACCCCAATCGCTGGCGCAGAACCGAGTTTGGCCCTCTTTGAGTTCACAAGCATCGCACAAGGGATGGTTGCCGCTGATGCCATGCTTAAGCGTACACATGTCGATTTGCTCCATGCGGGCACCGTGCAGCCGGGGCACTATTTGGTAGGCGTTGGCGGCGAAGTTGCTGATGTGGAAGAAGCGCTCAAAGCGGGGCGGGATGCGGGGGCTGATAGTCTGAGGGATGTGGTTTGGCTGCCGGGTGTACACCCATCGGTTTTGCACGCCTTTCGCCCTCAATCTGTACCGACAGAAGCAACAGCCCTTGGTATCATCGAGACGCTGACGGCTCCTGCTGCGATTAAGAGTGCCGATGTCGCGGTCAAGGGGGCATCTATTACCCTAACGAGTATCCGCTTATCAGATGGGTTGGGGGGTAAGAGCTTGGTATTGCTGATGGGAGCTGTGTCTGATGTAGAAGCGGCGCTTGAATTGGTGCGTGTACAGAATCTCGCATTGGTGAAAGCGGTGGTTATCCCCCAACTTCATGCGGAATTCATGGCACAGGTTATCGGCGAAACACGCTTTTTCCGCTAGAGCTATGCAGATTTTTGCTGTGTCCGTCGGTGGTTAATCTGCATCCGTATGTATCCCCATAGCGCCTGCAAGCCAAGGGCCACGCTGAACACATAAGGCACACTGACCATCAGATTATGCTGCATCCACTGGGTAGGCCATACCATCAAAAAGGCAAAGCCACCGACCCACCACCAGCCCCATACCGAGTGCCGCCTGAGCAGTATGATTACCCCAATAAAGGCCGGAAGCAGCAATGCCACATCAACAATTTGGGGATAGAGGTACTCTCCGTCAGTGTCGTGCATACGGCGTTGGGCTTCGGCGAATTGCTGGAAGGGCTTGTAGAGTTTGGCTTGGTAGCCTTCCTTATATTCATCATGATAGGTCAGTTGTTTCTCAAGGCGATTGATGGGGTCGTGCCATAGGTAGGGATTGAAAGCGAGGAAGACCGTCACTGCCAGCAGGCCCCATGCCACCATCTGCCACAGCTTGAAGCGTCGAAAGAATAGGGCGTGGGCAATAACAATAAAGCCAATTAGCCCAAATGGGTATTTGCAGGCAACCGCCAGCCCAAAACTTGCCGCTGAGAGCCAGAAGGCGCGGCTTGTGGTACGGGCGTACTCATAAAGAATGCCCATAATGGCGGTTAACAGCACAGGCAGGCCATCCAGATAGGCCACGCTAGTGTAATGCTGGTGCATGGAATTAATCGCCAGCAAGAAACCCGCCAATGGGCTAACGATGGCAACCACCAGCACGGTTAAGGTGCCGACTATAATAGATTGTAGACGAGCGTTGCGTTCACTGTTGGGGGGGAGGTCGGCGCGTTCTCCGCGAAATAGCTCGGTGGGGAAGTCATTGATTTCGTTACTATCAACCGTCAGGCCATAGAGGATTTTGACAAGCGGGGGGTGTTCATAATTGCGCTCAATATCGACGACCTTGAGAGGTTGCCTGTCTATGATAATGGCTTGGTGGTATTCAGCCGCTGGAACAAGATAATCATCTTCATCCCATTCACCAACAGTAATCATGGCACCATGTAATCGCAAAACACCACCCAGAATTACAATGGCCGCAATCAACCAAATCCGCTTTTTATTCACCCTATCAATCCTCTCCGATACGGCGGCTCATTATAGCGGGTGGAGGGAGAAGAAAAAAGGCCACCGCGCTGGGTGGCCTGTGTGGGGGCTACTAGAGACCTAAAGCCTTGGCTATATCGTCCGCATGAGCGCGTTCATGGTCAGCGATTTGGTATAAGATGGCCTCACTGCTCATGATGTTCATGGAGGCGTGGCGGCCTTCATTATCCAAAATCGACTCATCCGTGATGCTATCCACCCATGCCAGCAACTCTTGGCGGGCTTTGGCTAACTCTTCGCGGATTTGCTCAATTGTCATCTCAACCCGTTTATCAACCGAGCGCCGATTAAAGCGTTCTAGGTCGAAGTCAGCCGGAATAACCTCGCGGCCTTCGGCAATGCCAATAACTTGACCTGCCAAACCGCGCTCAGAAACGGCCAAATGGGTTGCCAATTGCTTGACATTCCATGCGGCCCCTTCTGAGTAAACTTGTTCGTCCCAACGGTCACCGACTTGGTCAAACACAGCATTCAAACGGTGACGAGATGCAGCGAGAGCTTCTTTGATGGCGGGGATGCGTGACATAGCGACTCCTAGTGGGTGATTTTTTGCTTCCGTTCTGCTAATGCCGTCAGCATATCCTCAATTCGTGTGAACTTGAGCCGCATCCGCCCAACTTCTGCACCGCGCTCCCGTTCAAGCTGGTCGAGAATATGCCAATCAGCATAAGTAACATACTGGATATTGCGTGATTTTAGCAAACCTTCGACATCTTCAGCTTTGGAGGAGGTGGGTGACAAGACTTTACCAGCCTTGGCGTCTTCAAGCATGGCCTGTACGGTTTCGACTGAATCGGGTTTATTGGTGCCGATAATACCGCTCGGGCCGCGTTTAATCCAACCAACAGCATATTCACCCAAGACGGTTTCTTTGGTTTCGAGAACGATAATACGGCCCATTTCATTCGGAATAGTGCCCCAATCTTCACGGAAGGGGACGCCAGCCAAAGCCACACCACGATACCCTACTGAGCGGAAGATCAAGCCCGCCGAAATGGTCTCGAATTGGTCAGTGGCACGCGGACGTAACCCACCACGATTGTCTTTGTAAAGTTCGTTCTTCACAATCTTGACGGCTTCTACACGGTCTGTGCCGATAACCTCAACGGGCGAAGCAAGGAAGCGCAAGATGATCTGCTTGGGCTTGCTGGTGTTGGGTTCCCGCTCAGAATATTTGGTCATAATCTCAACGTTGCGGGTGGCAGCACGGTCGTTAGCATTGGCGAGATATTCTTGACTCAGTTCATCCAAGGCCACTTCGCTGGGGTCAACGATAATCTCAGCGTCTTCCATCTCGCCCAGTTCTTTGATTTCTGGGTTGGTGAAAGCAGCTTGGGCGGGGCCACGCCGACCAAGGATATAGATTTTCTTGATGTTGCTCTTGTTGAGCGCTTCAAGGGCATAATCGGCAATGTCGGTTTCCATCAATTCAGCATGAGAACGCGCCAAGATGCGGGCCACGTCCATCGCTACATTACCGACCCCAACCACAATCGCAGCTTCTTGGGAAAGGTCAAACTCAAGTTCACGGTAATCGGGATGACCGTTATACCACGCCACAAATTCGGTTGCAGCATGGCTACCGGAGAGGTCTTCACCGGGGATGTCCAAGCGGCGGTCAGTTTGTGCGCCTACTGCATAGATAATCTGATGATAATGGTTGAGCAGGTCGTCATGGCTAAGGTCGTTGCCAATATCGACATTGCCATAGAAGCGGAAGTTAGGATTCTCGGCAATCTTGTCGTAGACTTTGGTAACGGACTTGATTTTTTGGTGGTCAGGAGCCACCCCACCGCGTACTAGACCATAGGGGGTTGGCAGACGATCATACATATCGACTTCAACGGTTAAATCGCTTTTGAACAGGGCCTCAGCCGCATAGAAACCAGATGGGCCGGAGCCGATGATTGCAACGCGCAATGGGTTTTCGGATGTACCTATTGTCATAATCTTCCTCAATCGTGATTTTGGATTTTTGCACCTACTATCTTAGCACGCAATCATCGGGCTGAAAGTGTCATCTAGCATTGTGCTATGTGCCGTCCGGCAACCTTACCCTACCCAAGATGTTATGGTCGGGTTGGCGTTTCGTGGGGGATTTGTTGAAATGACTAGAGATTTTGGACAGCTTATTTTATGATTGTTGCATAATCACTAAAGGGGGCGTGTTTAATGCAGCTTGGTCGTATTGTTGGAACGGTAGTGGCTACTCGGCGTGACCCTGCTACCCACGCTTGGAGTCTGCGGATGGTTGAAACTCTGAACGTTTATAATCAACCAGATGGCTCCTATGTCGTCGCGGTGGATGTCGTGGGGGCCGGAGTTGGTGAGGTGGTGATGATTACACGGGGGAGTGCGGCCCGCCAGACGGATTTGACCGCCAGCCGCCCTTGTGATGCGGTGATTATGGGTATTGTAGATACTTGGGAAGTTGACGACCAAACTCAATATGTCAAATAACCTCGATAACCAAGAACCCTCAAAGACAGTTATTAAGCCCGAATATCTCTTAACGAGTTTACTCGAAAGCGCCCGTCATTTGCTGTCTTTCGATTATGGCTCTTTGGCCTTGTGGGATGCCGAGCGGGAAGTCTTGGTACCATTTTACGGAGATAACCACCGTGGACAGACTGCTATACCAGAAGTAGTGCCTGTTTCCGATGGGTTGATAGGCTATGTGGCCCGTACCCTTCATTCCGTTTATGTGCCAGATGTCAGCACCGATTCGCGGTACTTGAAGGTGCATGATGACACGCGCTCAGAGATGGCCGTCCCTATTTTATTGAACGACCACTTCTTAGGTGTTTTCAATATTGAGTCCAGCACACCCCATGCTTATCAAGACCGCCACTTAGCCATTCTCCAAGCGCTTGCCAACCAAGCGGCAATGGTGATTGAGACTACACGCCTCTATACCCGCCTACGTGACAATTACGACCAGTTACGTGATGCCCACTCTGATATGACGCTCCGTAATGAGATTTCCCGCTTGGCAACCAGTGACCTTGATTTACCTCAACGCCTCCCACAGATTGCGTGGAATCTAACGCAATTTGCTGATGCTGAGGCTTGTGTGATTGTGCTGTGGGAAGATGACCAACCATTGCCTTGGTGTAGTGGAGATTGGTGCCAAGATGCGGATAGCGGTCGTATTCGACCCGCTGCCGAGGCCCTCACCCGCTTATTGCAGGAGACTGGTAAGTCGATGATTTTGAATGATTTGCCTAATCTTGAGGATACACCGCTGAATGTCGAGGGCATTGAGTCGGTATTGGCATTGCCTCTCATTGCGCGCCGGCGTGTGATTGGCGCGGTGGTACTATTTCGCATTTTGGATCGTCGTCCCTTCCTTGCACAAAACCTCCAGCGCTTGCAAGCCTCACTAGACCAAATCGCATTGGGCATTGATAACCAGCAATTGCTCCTGAACACCCAAGCCCACTTGGATGAGAGCCGCGCTCTTTTGGAACTGGCTGAGATTGCCGCCCGCTCCATGAACGTGGAAGAAATGAGTCAGCAAGTGTTGGCGCTGACCCGTAGTATCTTGCAAGTACAGGCTGGGGCGCTGCTGATTTTTGACCGTTACTCGAATATGCTGATTCCGTCTGTAGGTGGCTTTGGTTTGCCACCCAGTTTTTATCAAATGCAATTTCCCGTAGGGGCATCGCGGAGCCTCGCTGCCATTGCCTTCAATCTTGGGCATGCCCAGTATGTCAATAATTTAGCTACTCTCTCAGGCCATGAGAAGCAAATTGCTTATGAAGCCAATCTTCAAAATATGCTGGTTGCGCCACTACGGGTACAAGATAACCCCCTTGGGGTATTCATTGTTGCTAACCGACCATTGGGCTTTACTGACAACGATGCACGGCTCCTAACCGCCATTGGCAGCCATATCGCCTCGGCTTTACGCAATATCGAATACTTGGAACGAGTGCGACTCTTTAAGGGGTTATCTGAAGTGGTGCGGCGGATGAGCGCGGAACTGGTTGGGGAGCATGTACTGATTGCTGCTTGTCAGAGCATTGTAGAAGCGATTGAGGGTGTTGACCATGTGGGGATTGTCCTCAATGATCGTGCGCCCGCCAGTGGGATGGTGGTTGCGGAGTATCCAGCCAAAGGGGGTATTGGCACACGCTTGCGTTTGGAAGGTTACACTGTTTATGAGAATATGCTTCAAACCCTTGCGCCTGTGGTGGTCAATGATGTGATTGCCTCCCATGAATTACTCAGCCCCAATTATGAGACTTTGTTGGGCTTGAATATCAAGTCATTGATGGTGGTGCCGCTCATTGTCCAAAATGAGTTTATTGGTTCAATTGGGGTGGATTCGACTCACGCTCGTCATCAATTCACCTCGGCAGAGATTGAGGTGATGAGCGCGGTAGCGGCACAATTGGCAGTCACCATTCGTAACTCGGAGCTATTTGAAAAATTAGAGGCCCGCACCCTCGAACTCTCGGAAGCCAACCGCCTTAAGAGCGAGTTTTTGGCGAAAATGTCGCACGAACTTCGCACCCCCATGAATAGTATTCTCGGCTTTTCTGAGACCCTCTTAAGTAACTTCTATGGTGAACTTAATGAGAAACAACGTGACCGAATTGAGCGGATTCGGCGCGGGGGGCGTAACTTGCTGGCCTTGATTGATGATTTACTAGATTTGAGCAAGATTGAGGCCGGGCGCATGCAGTTGGAGATACAGCGTGTCAATATGCAGGATGAGGTGCGGGCCTGTATCCTCGAACTAGAAAGCCTTGTCCAAAGCAAGAACCTTTACCTCCAATTTATCAGTCCTGATTGGGTACCGCCGATTGTGGCTGACCCCTTGCGTTTGCGTCAAGTGGTCAACAACTTACTCTCTAATGCGATAAAGTTCACTAAGATAGGGGGTATCACCGTTACCATCAATGTCCACCGCTTTGTGGATGAGGCTGGCGAGGATTATGAGGAGATTTGGACATCGGTGACGGATACAGGCATCGGTATCCAGCCCCAAGATTTTGACATTATCTTTGATGAATTTCGCCAAGCGGATGGTAGCACCACCCGTCAATTTGGTGGCACGGGCTTAGGACTGGCAATTTCGCGCCGTTTGATTGAGATGATGGGCGGGCGGATTTGGCTGGAAAGCGCAGTCGGCAAGGGGAGTGTATTCACTTTTGCCTTACCGACTATCTAGCGTGCTTACTCGGCTGAGTCTTCAGTATCTGAGTTGCCCAAGAGCCAACGCACGGCAGGTGCCAGATTTAAGAAGCTTTTGGTTTTACCGATAGTGATAGGGAGGCGGTCAAGGGCGTTACGGGTGAAACGTCCATTAAGGTCGTCTGAAACCAAGAAAGCTGACCATGTGTCCTCTGGAATGTTCATCTCGCCCATGACGGCAGGGAGACGATCAATCATAAAACGGCTGGGAGGGCCAGCGCCCCGAAAGTCGTACAGGATGCGTTGGGATGGCTTAAGTTTATCCTCAACGGTTCTTAAGAAATCGACCCATTGAATCAAGACCTCACGGCTTAGATTATCAAATTGATAGACAATAATTCCATCCGGACGGGTGTGCATGTGGAAGGTCGGACGCTTAAGCAGTTCTTTCAAGCTTAGAATAGCCGAACTCTCTTTTTCGTTGGGACTCATCATAAGCCTAATCCTTCCTTTAGCCATCTAATGGCTTTATCAAAATCAATAAATGCTTTTACGGGGCCTACATTAGTAGGCATATTGCGGACGATGCTTTGGGCAAAATAAGTATCCAAGTGGTTCTTGAATAGATAAGCGTTGCGGGTATCTTCAGGGATAGTGATTTCGCGCATGAGTGGCCCAACGATGCTGAGGGCATACGGCCCCGGTGGTCCTGCCGTGCGAAAATCATAGAGCAAGCGCAATGGAGAGTGAAGTTTGCCATCAGCAGCCCGCACATGGGCAGCCCATTGTTCGACAACACTCCGACTAAAATCATCGAAAAACACCACCAAGATGTTATCTTCTGGACGACGGGTGATATTGAAGGTGGGGAGTGGGTTGTTGTGACCCATACAATACTCCCTAGTCTAGAATAGCTCCGAGAAATGTTTGAACGTAACCCGCTACCTGCTGAGGAACCTCCATTGGAAAAAGATGTCCAACTTCGGGAATACGAATGACCTCAAGGTCTGGTCGTGTTTGTTCCCATAATACCACTGAATCATCAACAAAGGTGTCGGTGTCCTTGCCCTGTATGGTCAAAATGGGGATTCTGACGGTCTTCAGCCAATCCCACCAGCCATTAGTGGAGAGTGGGGCGGTCTGATAGATACGGGCTTCCCACTCAGGGCTATAGCGTAGTTCGATGCTGCCGTTGTCGGAGGAGTGTGTCAAACCATCAACATAGGCCCATACCGCTGCCTCTGACCAATTCTTGAATAACCCCCGCCCGTTGAAGCGCTCAAAGGCAGCTTCGCGGCTCTCCCACTCACGGCGTCGGCGCAAGGCACCCTGTACCAATGGAAACTCAAGGTGGGGATGGCGAATGAAAATATCAATTGTTGATGTTGGGAATAACACGGGGTCGAGCAGCACAAGGGCGCGGAAGAGGTCAGGGCGTTTGGTACTGGCAATCAGGCTGGCGGTACCACCCATGCTATGCCCAATGCCGATCACTGGCCCCAGTTGATAGGCTTCAATGCCCGCAATCAGGTCATCGGCCATGACCTGCCATCCTGTAAAGTCTTCTGGCGGTGGGGGTAATTCCCACAGCGGACGAGCAGGGAGCGCCACTACATGGTATTCGCCCATGAGTGGCTCAACCATCTCCTGATAGACTTCGGGGGGGAAGCCGTTGGCATGGGCGATATGCAGGGTAGCTGCGCTTTCCCGCGTATTGTATTCAAACAAAGGCGGAATACTAGTCCCCACGCCCACTGAGTCCCTCTACTGCTGCAAGGGCGGCTCCATAGCCTGCCATAATATCGCGCTCTTCACCACCCAGATAAACACGCCCAAAGCTCCCGAAAGCTCGCACTTCCAAGATATTGATGTTGGCGGCTTTTTCGGCTTCATTGGCGGCAAGGGCAGCGTATCCGGCTGGCTCGACCTCCAAAATATAGAGGGTTTGACCCGCCATAATCATATGACCGTGTCGCATCCGATTGATGAGTTGAACTTGGTGAGGGTCTACATTGCGGATAATCTGGCTGGAGATTACACGCGGCTTACGGCGGTCTTCTTCACGTACCCCCAAAGCCTCAAGGATAGCGGCTCCAGCAGCCCGTACCTCGCCTTGGCTCTCTGAATGGACTTCTAGCAGCCCATAAAGGCGTTCTACCACCTGCATACCCGGCTTAACGGCGGTCGCTTTGAGGGCGATGTCGGTGATGCGGTTAATCTCAATCCCCGGTGAGATTTCAATCCACAGGCTGGCATCATACGGGAGTGGCAAAAACCCGCCTGCAACGGTGCCAAGGAAGGCGGCATGTTGGGGCTGAAGGCTATCTAAAAACACATAAGAACGCAAATCGACGTCTGCCACAAAACAACTCCTTTGGGTTGATAATGGTTTATTATAGGGCGATTGGGTTGAGAGATGCTACCCTGCCCAAAAGCCTTGTGTATACAGCATAGTATACAACGCAAACAGCACAAGGCTGAGAATCGTCCAAATACGGTCAAAAACGGCGTGGCGGCCCCAGCGTGTCAATACCAGCAGCATCGGCACCACAATCAGAACATAGCGGTTTTGGCTGACCAGTTGCCCTGTTCCTAATGGGAGCCAAATCGCTGCCAAGCCATAGAGCGCCAGTCCGGGGTGCCATTTCCATTCGCGGATACTCAACGCGGTTGCAAATAACGTCAAGGCAATGTCGAGACCGACCGTGACCAGCCCCGCAGGGTCGGTGAACATCCAGCCGAATTGTTGCACAAAGATGCACAGGGCCAGCGGATGCAGGAAATAGCGCCCAAAATCCTCTTGGGCCTCAAAGGTGTTCAACCCTTGGCTGCCGAGCCATGTATTGAATCCAAAGAAGGCCGCAATGGGTAAACCTGCCGCCAACAGACTATCCCAACGCAGGTTCTCGCCACGCCACCAATGGTCAAGCCAAACGGTGCCAATCGGAATGAACAGCAAGACCCCCGTTGGACGGGTCAAAGCCGCGTAAGCTGCAACTGCCCCTGCCAACCATAGCCGTTTACGATAGGTGAGCAGTAACGCGCCAAGGCTCACAGCAAGATACGTTGATTCGGTGTAAACTTGAGCCATAAACAGCGCGGTTGGAAAGATGAGCAAATAGAACACGCCGCGTAAGGCGTCATTTTCACCAAGGCGCTCTTGGATGAATTGACCGAGCAGAAGCGCCGCCAGTCCCCCCATGAGGGCCGAGGTTACAACCCCTGCCAGCGCCATGCGGTCTTGCGGGTTTGCTGTAGGGAAAAGCCAGCGTAGGGCTAGTTCATCGGTTAGGCGTATTAGGATGGGGTAGCCGGGAAAGAAGGTGGCGAGTTTGATATCGCTATAGCCATGTTGGGCGATTTCAACGTAACGCCAACTATCCCAGCGGGCGTGGAACCATGCACCAGTGGAAGGGCCATCTACTGCCTCGGTGGTGTAGTCCGCTGTCCAACTATAGCCATAGTCAGGGCGCTGGATGTGAAAACGCACCCAGACCATGTGCTGAAAAAGGATAAGAATGATATACCAGCCAAGCCAGAGCCAAATGATTTGTTTACGCATGGCGACATTGTACCGCATCCCGTTAATCGTTAAAATTGAGACTTGATGCTATCTCTAAAAAAGGTTTTATGACATGACAACTAATCAACTGGTTCCTCATCACGCTTACGAGTATTTGCCCCTCGTATATGACGCTGCTGGGTTTTCCACGTATGCTACTCAACATACTCCCCGCTTGCTGGAATATTTACATGAAAGTGGCTGGATAGGCCGTCAGGTGTTGGATTTTGGCTGTGGAACAGGTGCATCTTCCGCCACTTTTGCCGATTTACGGATGGCAGTCACAGGGGTTGATAGTAGTGTGGGCATGATAGCAAAAGCCAATGCGCGTTTCCAAGGCTCGGCCTTTGATATTCGATTTGAGCGTGCCGATATTCGCACTTATGCTGGTTTAGAGAATGTCTATGATCTTGTTTATTGCCTTGATACCCTAAACTATCTCAGCGCAGTCAAAGATTTAGAGTTGGTTTTTCAGCGTGCTTATGTTGTTCTTCAAGAAGGGAAGACCTTGTTATTTGATATTCAGACGGTGGAAGGGCTGGCGACCTATCCATTGGAGCAGGTGCTGCATCGTAGTAATAGTGTTTTTGTGACCTCAACCAATTTTTTTGATTATGAATCCCTTAGTTTGCAGCAGCATATTACCTTTTTTGCCCAACGCCAAGATGGGTGGTTTGAACGCTTTGAGGAAACCCATGTTCTGCGGGCCTATCCTGTACGTGGCTTGCTGACGATTCTGAAACGGTGTGGTTTTGAAGCGGAATACATCATGAATTTAGACTTTACCCCCTATGAGGGCAAGGGTGATCGAGTAGTTGTTGTTGCTCATAAAACAGCCTAGGAGTACTTGAATGACAGTTATACTTGAACAAGTTGATAAATGGTACGGGGCGCATCACGCGGTGCAAGACCTGAGTTTTGAAGTAAGGCAGGGGGAAATTTTCAGTATTCTTGGCCCCAATGGAGCAGGTAAAACGACCACCATTCGCATGATTTTGGATATCATCAAGCCCGACAAAGGAACCATCCGTGTCTTTGGGCAATCCTTTACCGAGAAGACCAAAGACCGTATCGGCTATTTGCCAGAGGAACGGGGTCTCTATCGCAATGTTCCTTTGGTGCAATTACTTACCTACCTAGGGCAACTCAAGGGCATGCAACGCCAAGCCGCCGCCCAACGTGCCAAGGATTTGCTCGAAAAGGTTGGGTTGGAGGAGCATCTCAAAAGCAAGGTGAAGGCCTTGAGTCGTGGTATGGCTCAAAAGGTGCAATTTGTGGCGACAATTTTACATCAGCCGGAACTCATTATCATTGATGAACCCTTTAGCGGTCTCGATCCGGTGAATACGCAGTTGATTAAAGACATGCTCTTTGAGATGCGCGACCAAGGCACCACTATCATGATGTCTACCCATCAGATGCACCAAGTCGAGACGATGGCTGACCGTATGTTGATGATTTCTCAGGGAAAACGGGTGCTGTATGGCCCTGTTGATGAAGTCCGCCAACAATATGCCCAAAATGCGGTCATTGTGGAGGGGCAAGGGGATTGGGCTGCTCTGGAAGGAGTAGGCAGCATTGAATCCCAGCGTAATGGAGAGGTGTTGTTACATCTCGCGCAGGATGTGACCCCTGACCAGATTATGTCGCGCTTGGCAACTCTGCCCAATTACCATATCCGCCGCTTTGAATTAGCCATTCCGGGCCTTGATGAAATATTTATTCAAGTGGCCCAAAATGGTGGAGAGGCGAACCATGCCCAGCCCTAAATTCTGGTTAGTCGCTTCCCGCGAATATATCTACAACTTTCGCCGCCCCATGTATCTTTTCACGGCTTTTGGCTTGCCATTGATTATGATTGTGGTGATGTATGTAGTGGTTGCCGTTGTCATTAAGGATGCCACCGACCTCAGCGACTTTGATCAAGTGGGCTATGTCGATTTGTCAGATGAGCAAGTGCTACTCAGCTTAGAGCAGCCACCGCGTCGTTTTGTGAACTACCCTGATGAGACAACTGCCCGCGCTGCCCTTGATAATGAGAAAATCGGGGCTTATTTCATCATTGATCCCAGCTATATGACCGACGGGCATGTGCAGGTCTATAGCCTCAAAAGCGTACCGGAAGACCTCCAGTATAAGATTAGTGACTTTCTCTCCGCAGGAGTGGCACATCTAGCGCCAGAAGGCATACCCATTGACCGTTTGATTGACCCCTTAGAAGTCCAAAAGATTCGCACCCTCAGTGATGGGCAAGAGTTCTCCGGCCCTGACGACCTATTGCCACGCTTTGTTTTGCCCATCATCTTTTCGATGGTGATGTTTATGGGGATTAACATTACCTCGCAGTTGTTAATGGGTGGAGTAGTTGAAGAAAAAGAGAACCGCATGATGGAATTGCTGGTGACCAGTTGCACCCCCTCCGATTTACTCTGGGGCAAGGTCATCGGCCTCGGCGGGATTGCCTTAACACAGATTATGGCATGGGTCTTGAGTGGTTATGTGTTGGCTTCTTTCCAGACGGATGTGGGTGATTTCATGGGCAAGGCCAACATTACAGCGGGACAGATGGGTTTATTCTTGCTCATCTTTTTGCTCAACTACTTTCTGTTTGCCGCAGTTGCGATAGGGGTAGGTGCTTCATCGACTGCCGAGCAAGAGGCCCGTCAATTTGCCTCAATCTTTAGCATTGTTGGTATATTGCCGATGATGTTCTTGGGGGCTTATTTTACTAACCAACGGCTGGTGATTATTGGTCTCTCTGTTTTTCCCCTGACGGCTCCTATGTCGTTGATTATCGGGATGTCTTTTGACCTGATACCAACGTGGTTAATTCTGCTAAGTCTTGGTATGCTTACGGCATCAGTCGTGTTAGCGATTTGGGCTTCGGTGTACGTTTTTCGTTTGGGCATGCTCATGTATGGGCAGCGTTTGGGTTTGCGTCAACTCTGGCAAAGGAAATAGGTCATGCAAAACATCAACCCTTCTAGCCACTTGAATCGGCGGGGACGTTTTTATACTTTTCTTGGCGTTTTGATTTTCTTTAGCGGCCTTATTTCGGTCGCATTGGGGGTACTCATCTTCTTTTTGCCACTATTGGGTACTTCGTTATCTTCACCCGCAGCATTATGCCTAAACGTGATTGGCCTCGGTATGGTGGCGGGTGGTGGGTTTGCTATCTTTCGGGGTATTACCCTCAAAAAAGATAACCCACTGGCCTACGAGGTTGGTGAGGCGATGCGTTCTCTGCTCGGCAGTGACCCGCGCTATACCTTTGTTCGCAACCTGAGCCGTCGGGGATTGGGCTATATTGATGCGGTGCTGGTGGGACCACCGGGAGCCTTGGTCTTTCGGACGGTAGATTATGGTGGGGAATGGATTAATGAACGTGTTGATTGGCGCAACCGCGTCAAAGGTAACCGACTACGGCCAGCCTCGACTAATCCAACCCGTGAATGTGCCCGCGATGTCTATGCGCTGCGTAAATTTCTCGCCAGTCATCGCTTGGAGAAAGTGCCGGTTTATGGGGTGGTTGTTTTCACCAAGCCCGTGAAGTTGAGCGGACAAGGGTCAGTTATTCCAATTGCTGAGAAGCATTTGCTCTACCCTGTATTGAGTCAGAATTATTTGAGTGATGAGCGCATCTCTAACCCGCAAATTCGAGCAGCGGTGGATGCCTTAATTGAATAGTGATGCGCCGTTTATTGTGGGCGCTGCTGATTATTGGGGGAGTGGGGTGTAGCCATGCGACACCCGAAGGCACACCCCGCCCTCTCGTTGTCAGCGCCACTCCCATCCTCTCTCCAACACCTGTACCTCCGACTCTGACCCCAATACCAACCCCCACTGAGGTCGTGTGTGTGCCTAACCCTGACTGGGACCCATATGTCATTCAAGCGGGCGATACCCTCGGCGCAATCGCCATTGCGGGGGGGGTGACCCTCAAAGATATGCAAGACAATAATTGCCTAGAAGACCGCGACACGTTGTTTGTTGGGCAGGAGATTCGGGTGCCCAACGCTTTTAGTGTCAATCTTGCCACCAACCCCGAAGGTATCCAAGGTGTGGTGGTCTATGTGCGAGATGATGGGGCCAGTTATCGGGATTTATGGTCGGTGCGGAGCAGTGGTGGGGTAGAGCGCAAAATCACTGAGGGTCAATGGGTTGTCGGCAAGCCTGTCCGCGCACCTGATATGGAGAAAGTTGCCTTTCGGGTGGCATCGGCTTTTTATTTGGATGCAGGTGAGCCATACCCTACCGATATATGGACAACAGGCGCAGATGGCACCCAATTGCGACGGATGGTCGATCAGGGGCCGACTGTGCCGCTTTATCGGAGCGAGGTTACATGGTCACCCGATAGCGATTGGCTGGCCTTTATTGAGCAGGGTAGCGGGATAGGCTCTTTGGTCTTGATACGACCCGATGGTACCGAGCGTGCCGTTATTACCACTGCCGATTTTACACCCCCTGATGCTCTTGAACCCACAACGCCGACTTGGTCGCCAGATGGTAGCCGCATTGCCTATATTGCATGGGACGACCGTGGGCAGGGCTATCTTGCCACTGCACCACCTATGCCGCGTGCCCGTGAACTAAGCCAGCATGTGACGGGCTTTGATTATCAAGCGGGGCCGTATTGGGTGCCCCTAGAGGGCGAGATGGGGCCGCCTGCTTTGGCCTTTGCCAGCTTTGACAGTTTCAGTGGGCAGACCCTCTGGCAAGTGGTTGACCCGCGTACCAATCAAGTTTATGACCGCATGGGCGGCTTGGCATTGGTCAATCCCCTCTTAGGTTGGCGGATTGAGCTACGCGGTGAAGGCTTACGATTGATGGGGCCATCAGGCGTTGTTGACCAGTCGTTGCCATCTACAATGGACGAGGTGTCATGGGGGCCAGAAGGGGTGCAATTGGTGATTGGGCAAGCGCAAAATGGACTACTGCTCATTGACCTTGAAGCTGATGTGCAGCAGTCCATCACGAATGGCTATGATGTAGTACCTGTTTGGGTAGCGCCCAGTTGGGTGGTATTACCCTAATAGAGCCAGACGAGGTCTTCTTCGGGTATGGTGCTAATGGTCGGATTATTTTGGTCACGTCCGGACACAATCGGGTTATTCGTACCCCAATCGAGCTTGAGTTCAGGGTCATTCCATGCCACTCCAAACTCATCATGGCTATCGTAGTAGTTATCCACCACATACGTTAATACTGCGTTGCTCAGGGCTACAAAGCCATGCGCCACGCCGATAGGAATGAATAAGCCTGTTGTGTCTTCGCCACTCATCTCTAGCATTTGGGTGGCGCGATAGGTGGGCGAGTCAGGCCGTAAATCAACGAGCCATACGCGAATATCACCCTGAGTCACATACCAATAATCGACTTGGTTCTTGTGGTAGTGTAGTCCTCGCAATACTCCCTGTTGGGATTCGGAGCGATTGCATTGAATCCGCTCCCATGTGCGGTGCGGGAACCATTCCTTGCGGAAGGTCTCAATAAATGTGCCGCGCTCATCACTAAAGCGCCGTAGATTAACGAGCAGTACATTTTTGATGAGACCTGATTCTTGAATTGTTGGCATCTTAACTTGGCCCTCGGAATCGACCTTGTAAAACAGCTTGCTTGGCTTCAGTAGCCGCTACAAAGTTGGGATTATACTCTAAAGCGCGGTCAAATTGAAAGACTGCCGAGTCAGGTTTGCCTTGGGCAGCGTAGACCAAACCACGATAGTAATAGGTCTCCTCAACGTAGGGAGTGGTCTTTTCACTAGCCAGCGCCACCGCCAACACATCGTTAAAGCGTTGAGTCTGGTAATAGGCGATGTATGGCCCAAACTGATACCACATCATACGAAACTCAAGGTTAAGGGAACGGGCGCGGTCATAGGCAAGGGCCGCATCTTCATAGTTGCCTAGCTGAATAAGGGCCGTGCCGATATTGAACCACGCATATTTGTCATCAAGGTCTTGGTTGGCTTCTGCGCGGGCAATGTTGAGCGCCGTCTGCGCTGAGTTTTCAAAGGTGGCATATTGCTGGCCGAGAATCTCATTCAGTCGGCTTTGGCGGCTTTGCTGGTACAAGACTATGAAGGTGTAGTTGAATTGTTGCCAGCCATCCTCAATAAAATCTTGTCCGTAGCGCCGACCATCTCCATTGTCAGAGCCATAGTAGCTATCGAATAGCAAATATTCGTCGGTGTTGTCGTCAAAGCCAACAATCATTGAATAATGGCCCATCCAGCCCTCTTCGGGTAATTGGATGCCACGCTCAATGATGACGGGGAAGTTATTCGTGATTAATCGTTTGAGGATGTCTGGAGTGCCACCGATGCGATACAGAGCATTGGTGGCGATTTCAGAACCCACCACTGTATTGACGAACTCTACCATTTGCGTCGGGCTGACATTGGTATCCTCAATGTTAGGTTTGAGGAAGTCCGCCGCTCGTTTTTGCGTGTCAGTGTAGCCAAAATAGCTGAGGGCGATGGTCATGGTCGTTGGACCACAATTATTCCAGCCTTGGCGTTCCCATCGAATGCTCTCAAGGTCGAGCGTCGCAAAGCGTGGTAGAGGCAACGCCGTTGAAGTAGGGGCAATGCTGGGTGTATAGGTAATGGTTGGTGTCGATGTGATGGTGGGCGGTGCATCGGTTGGCGCTTGGGTGACCACTATCGTTTGGGTGGGGGTAGGGCTAAAGGCAGGCGTCGGGGTATCACTGGGTAGGGGTGAGGGGGTTGGCGTATCGGTTGCGAGTAGCGCATTGGCCGCTGCTAAACGGTCTTGGTCAGCATCCGCAAGTGCATATACATTGTCTTCAGGGCGCTCGGCCTTTAAATCACATAATACCGAGAGCCGATTACACCAAATGACCTGATAGCGTGGTTCAAGGCTACGATACCAAGGTGGGACGATAATCGCCAACACAATGCCCGCGACAACGGCAAAAGCGAGAACTCCGGCAAAAGCGCTCAACACGGCCCGCACCAGCCACCCTAAGAGTGTTTCTTCTTCCATCGGGGGTAGGTGCGAGGCAGGAACCAGCGGTGTGGTATTGGTGAGAACTTGTGTGTTCTCGTTGATGGGTGCGCGATCTGCTTCGTGTGTCATGGTTTCTCTCACGATGCTGTCGGTGGTGTAAATTGGTTATTGCGGATAGCGTTGATGGTGTCGGTAGCAGGAGTGTAATTACCATTAAAACGCAAGACACGCTCAAGCTGTTCCAAGGCTTGGTTATAATTGCCCTGAGCCGCATACACAAGGCCCCGATAGTACCATGCCTCCTCAACATAATTCTGTGAGGTGTTATCTAAGCTATCCGCCAAGCGTAGCACATCCGAATAGCGCCCTAGATGGTAATAGGCCTCAAAGGGGCTAAAACGATACCACAAGGTGCGCCAAGGCATCTGAAGATTAAAGGCTTGTTCAAAGGCGGTGGCGGCCTCTTGATAGTAGCCGAGTTGGGTATAGGCATCGCCCATGTTAAACCATGCCCACTTATTGCCGGGGTCACTGGTGGCGATTGTCCGCGCCAACTCAAGGGCGGCGTTGATGCCATACTGCTCATCAGCATAGCCACCCAAGATTTCGTTCAGGTGGTCTTGTTGCCACGGCTCATAGATGACGATAAAGGTGTTATTGAAATGCCCCCAATAGTAAATGGTATCGGCGTAGCTTTCGGGGCGGCCTTGGCCTTTGTTGGTGCCAAGATAGCTGTCGAAAACATAGAACTCTTGTTGTAGGTCGTCATAACCAACCAGCAACAGATAATGGCCCATCCAGCCGAGGTCGCTCACTTCATAGCCTTTTTCGATGATAACCGGATAGCCTGCCGCCAGTAAACGCTTGAGCAGTTCAGGTGTGCCGCCGATACGCTCCAAGGCTTGGACATTGGTCGAAGTTGAAGCCACTTCGTTGACATAGCGAAGCATCTGCCAAGGACTGACGTTCTTATCCTCGATATTCGGCTTGAGGAAGCTGGCGGCGGGGTCTTGATTGGAGCGATAGCCGAAATAGGTGAGCGCCATGGTTAGGGTCGTTGGCCCGCAGTTATTCCACTTTTGGGCTTCAGGCGTCAAGCGTGTTAGTTCCAACATCGCGCTGGCGGGCGGTGGCCCTGTCGGTGATGGTGATGGCATACGGGTGGCGGTTGGCTCCAAGGTGGGGAGCGGCGTTGCAGTAGCAGTCACAATGACAACGGGCAACGGCTCCGCGCCACCACCTGCCAACGATGCATCAGCGATCGCATCGGGTGAAGGCGTGACGACGGCACCAGAGGTCTCTCCAGCGTTGCCAGAATTATCTGTATCATCTCCACCTGTGCCGAGGTCAAAAAGGGGCGTGAGCAGCAAGTCTTCAGGATTAATGCTGCCGTCTCCCGGTGAAAGGGTCGGGATGAAAGGGTTATCGGGACGAGAAGCTTCAGCCCGCAGGTTGCAGAGATAGTCACTCCGCAGATACTTCTCAAAGCGGTTGCACCATACCTCTTGATCGTAGGGTTCTTGGTCAAGATACCATGAACGCAGCATGGATTGACCAACAACTGCATAGCCAACGCCCGCGCTGATAAAGAACACCAGATAGGCGGTTCCCATCATCAGCACAAGGCGGGTAAGGGTGGTTAGGCAGGAACGCCCCCCGCGTGATTGCTTGGGGCGGGGCGGCTGGACACCTGCGGCGCGTTTTTCCCATTGTTGATCCCATGACTGGAGATCAGGCTGGGGTGGGCGCGATTGTTGCTGGAGATAGTGAGCGGGGGGGTCGGTGTTGGGGCGTCCCCAAATCGCACGTTCATTTGTATCCGTCATGGTTATTGTGTCCTTACTGCCCAACGATGCGGTAAATTCCATCTTGATTAGTGAAATAAATCGCGCCGTCGGGGCCTGTTTCTACTTCGATATTGCAGGTATTGCCTCTTAGATCAATATCACGCACGCCGACTAAAAAGGAGCGATTGGTGTCCAAAATGGCACGGCGCATCCGACCCGTTTTCCACATGCAAAACAAAACTTGCCCCTGCCATTGCGGAATCTGTGAGCCAGTATAGACTGCGACGCCTGTCGGAGCCTCGGTGGGTGTGATTTGCCACAAAGGGGCGACATAGCCCGCAGGTAATTGGGTGGCTGTTCCACCACACACCGTATCCATCGGCCAGCCATAGTTCCCACCCGGTAGAATTACATTGAGTTCATCTTTGCAGTCAGGGCCATTGTCCGTTGCAAAAAGCTGCGTGTGCGTCTTTGTATAATAGTCGAAATCGAAGTCGAATGTATTACGAAGGCCATACGCAAAGATGGTGTTGCCTGAAATGGGGTTGTCGGCTGGTGCAACCAAGGCATCGCCCACAACTTGGAAGCGGTGAATCTTGCCGGGGATGACATTAAGATTTTGCGCCCACAGTGATTCGTAATACTCACCAATGGTCAGGTAGAGCATCCCATCTGGTCCAAAGTGGATATTGCCGCCTTGGTGCCACAGGTTGTTGGTGGTCAATGGAATGTCAATCATGACAATCGGGTCCGCGCCTGCTCCACCACTCTCGGTTATCCGCACAATACGGTTAACGGGGATGGTATAGCCACCGCCCGGCACCCGCGTATAGTAGACATAGATGTAGCCCGTTGTGGCGTAATCCGGCGAAACTGCTACACCTAGCAAGCCGCGTTCTCCATCGGTGGAGACGGGGAATTGCCACACAGGGTTGGTTTGCAGGCTGCCATCGGTATTGATGACACGCAGATAACCCGTGAAGCGCTCCGTAAAGAAGAGCCGCCCATCAGGTGTCCAGTCGAGGGCAATCGGCCATGACGCCTGCGCCACCTGTTCCACCCGATAATTAGCAGGCAGGTCAGGGTCAAGGGTTGGGGTTGGTGAGGGGGTAGGGTCTTGGGCATTAGTCGATAAGACCATAACCAACGATAACAAGAGTATCAATCCGGCCAACACAAAAACGCGTCGCTTCACAATACAACTCCTTCTCTCTTGGTGTATTATGGCATAAGCGCTGGTTATGGCTAGGGAGTTTTTTAGGCGCTTTACCTGTGATCATCTATCTGGGTTAGGGGTAGCATAAAGGTGAAGGTCGTGCCTTCTTCTAATTTGCTTTCGACCCAAATGCGTCCGCCATGCCGTTCAATGATGGTTTTGGTATAGGTGAGGCCAATTCCGCCACCGGGGGTATTCAGTACCCGTTCATCGGATGAGCGCCATAGACGATCCCATATCATATCAATCTCTGAGGCGGCAATGCCAATGCCTCGGTCAGCTACCGAGCAACTGACTTCTTGGCCGTGCTGCCATGCGTGAATCATGATATTTGATTCAGGGTGCGAATACTGAATAGCGTTATCGACCAAGTGGGCAATCGACTTTTTGATGCGCTCTGGATCGCCCATGATGGTGGGTACCGAGTGTTGGGCGCTGATAATGATTTTAATCTTTTTTTGGAGGGCTTCGGTGCTTTTTGCCTTAACCACTTGGCGAATCAACGCCGCAAGGTCAAAGGGGACATATTGCAGGGGCATACCAGCTTCTACCCACGCCAAGTTGACCAACTCGCCCGTTAGCCCTAGGAGCTTGTTGCTGGTTTGCAGAATACGGCTGAGGAAACGCTGTTGGCGCTCATTCAATTCACCAAACTTGGTGACTAAATCAGCATAGCCGCTAATGGCGTTAATGGGATTGCGGAGGTCGTGGGCAATCGCTTTGACCAAGGCCGCCCGACGAGATTCGAGTTGGCGCTGCTCGGTGACATCGCTTAATAGAGCCAATCGTCCGCTGCCACCGATTAAGTCACGCCCAATGCCCTGTGCAGTACGGTCACGCGGGAGGGGAATGTCAATGATGGCTGGCCCGCCAATTCGCAATAGCCGCACCAGATTCGGATTCTTGGGGAAGGCCTCACTAGGGTCTTTGCCAGCGACATCGGCAGGCGTGATTTGCAGCAGGGCAGCCGCCGCGGGATTGGGGGTGCCACAGCGCCCGTTGCTATCAATAACCAACATGCCATCTGTCGAAAGGCGAAAAATGAGGTCGAAAATAGGATTAGGTTCTGCCATAATGATGATTTTAGAGAAACCTTTGCAAATGTGCTATAGCCAACGAGGGAAACATGATTGATTTGATGTTGTCTCTAGCCGCTATCATTTATGTGGTAGCCGTTATCGGACTCACGATTTTTGTCAGCAGCTTTGGGGCTTTACTGGTCATCTACGGTGTGACCCGCCACAAAAAACCCCAATTGCCGACTGTTCAAGACGCCGACTTATTGAGCGTCACCATTCAACTGCCTGTTTACAATGAGGCGCATGTTATTGATCGTCTCATTGATGCCTGTGCCCAATTGGATTATCCACAAGAAAAATATATTGTCCAAGTTTTGGACGATTCGACTGACGATACCACTGCCCAGATTCAGCGCAAGATTGACGAATGGAAGGTCAAGGGCGTTGAGAATATCGTACTCGTGCGCCGTCCAGAACGCAAAGGCTACAAGGCCGGGGCGTTGGCCTATGGTTTGACGCTTATCGAGACGGATTGTGTGGCTATCTTTGATGCGGACTTTGTACCCCCTGCCGACTTTTTGCGGAAAACCATGCCCTTCTTCAATACCCAAGCTAATTTGGGTCTCATTCAAACCCGTTGGGACCATCTCAACATTGATTATAACTGGTTGACCCGTGTGCAGGCCCTGTCAATTGACGGACATTTTGCGATTGAGCAAGTCGCTCGTAGCCGAGGCCGTCTGCCGATGTCGATGAATGGCACGGGTGGGATTTGGCGTATCAAAGCGATTGAGGATGCTGGCGGGTGGTCATCTTCAACTTTGACTGAAGACCTTGATTTGTCCTATCGTGCCCTCATGCGGGGCTGGGATTTCCTCTATCTGGTTGATGTGCCTGTGCCGGGTGAATTGCCGCCGCAGGTCCAAGCCTATAAGATGCAACAGAGCCGCTGGGCGACTGGCTCCACCGAGTGCTTGATTAAACATGCTGTCCCGTTGGTTCGCTCGGAGAAGTTTTCCGCTGCTAAGAAATTCATGGGGCTGATGCACCTCTCTCAATACATGGTGCAGCCCGTGATTTTGACAGTTTTCTTGCTGACGCCTATCTTGATTTGGGGGGATATGTTTGAGAAGTTGCCCGATTTGCGGGTGGTAGGTGTGTTCGGCTTGATTCCACCGCTGATGCTGACCATTGCCCAGATTGAACTCTACCGCGATTGGTGGCGTCGGCTACTGTATTTCCCACCTCAGTTTGTGGTGGGGGCTGCGATTGTGTTGAGCAATTCTAAGGCAGTCTTGGCAGCGTTTCATCGTCCGGGGGTGGAGCGTGAATTTAAGCGTACCCCCAAATTCCGCCTGACGGGAAAAGGGCAACAATGGTCATCCAGCCGCTATGCACTCAAGGTCGATGCAATCACGGCTGGTGAACTGTTACTGGCAGCTTATGCGTTGTTTGGCTTTGCCTTAGCGCTCCAACGGCTTCCGGTTATGGCCCCCTATATGTTGACCTATGCGGTATCCTTTGCTGCTTTTGCGCTTTGGAACATCAGCCAAACGGTTAGCTCCAAGGGATCCAAGTAGGGCCGCTAGAGCCACTAGAACCTGTAGATGGGGCTGCTGGTGTAGCCGTTGATGGCACCGGATTGAGGATGACCGGAATGTTATACCAGTAGCCTCGGAATGACCCCCGCGAATACTGTGTCCAGACTTCGCCAAATTGGGAGGTTCTAATGAGAAGCCAGCGCCCGTCATAGCTCCGACCCGTAATCAAGTATTCGGTCTGCCCCGGAACAAGGCCAAGTTGGGTGCCATTAGGGTGGGTATAGACCGGAATAAAGATATGGGCGTAGAGATATGAGGCTTGGAGTTCCCCATACGGTTCATAAATGTATGGAATAGCCCCAAGGTCACCCCTGAAGATAATATAGCGTCCCCGTACCCAACCGCTGCCATAAGGGGTACTGGTAATGTGGAACCAAATGCCATCGGGCGATTTGCCGTCAATGTTATAGGAGGTGCCACCCCGTAATGAACCAACCGCCTGATATTTGACATCAGGGCCAGTGCGGATATTGAGGGCGTTGGTGTTGATAATCAAATAGGGTTCGGCAAGCTCAATCACCACATCATTGCTACCGCCTTGGTCAATAACTGGTAGTAAGTCCCACAATCCTCGAAAGAAGCCGCGAGAATACTGTGTCCATACACTACCAAAAGCTGCTGTATCGAGCCGAACCCAGCCACCAAGTGGGCTGCGGGCGGTAACCGGATATTCAGCAGGGGATAGCAAGCCGACTTGTTGCCCACGAATATCATCATAGACGGGGATATTGATGGCTACGACAAAAGTTGAGGTTTGTAGGTCGCCTTCATAGTCGCTAATAACAGGTACTGCGGTGATGTCTCCGCGGAAAATGATGTAGCGCCCGCGTACCCAGCCGTCGCCAAAGGGGGTATCTTCAATAAAGAACCATATGCGGTCATTGGTCATGCCTGTAATATGATAAGCCTCGCCACCGTGCATCACCCCCAATGAGGTGAATTCGGCCCCTGGCCCACTGCGTAAGTTAACTGATTGGGCATTGATAATTAAATAGGGGAAAGCGGGAGTGCCATCTTGGGCATACCCGATAGCTGGAACGCCAATCAACAGCACAACTAAGGCAAACAGAATCCATTTTTGCATTTGCTGCTCCCTTCAAATCTTCTTTAGTTAAATCTAGCAGAGACTCGCGCTGAATGCCAATTGATGTATAATAGAACATATGGTCTTTATTCAGGAGGGTACTCATGTTATCCCAAGCAGATTTTCAACGTGCTAAAGCCTTTATCGAAGCCCACGCCCGTGATTTGGACCAACAACTGTTTAAGTTTATTTTTGAGAACGGCTCATCTCAAGCTGTTTTTGAAGCCCTTGCCGCGTTTCAGAACCCTGATGGTGGGTTTGGCTATGGCCTTGAGCCGGATGTGCGGGCGTCAGTCTCATCCCCAATTGCTACTACTATCGCCTTGCAATATCTCAACACGATAGGGGCTACTGCCAAAGATGAGATGGTTCAGCAAGCCATTGCCTATTTAATAGGTACTTATGTGAAACGTGATGACCCCATGCAATCAGGATGGCCGTTGAAGTTGCCCGCCTTTGATGATGCACCCCATGCCATCTGGTGGAGCTATGATGACGACGACGAATGGGGCAATCCTGATGCTGAGATTGTGGCCTATCTCAATCAATTTCATAGTTTGGTGCCTGTCGATTTTTTGGATGAGGTCAACGCCATTGCCAAGCATCAGGCGGTGCAGATTGGCGCTGATATTGAGATGCACAATTTTAACTGTATCTATCGGTTGTTGCCCTATATGCCTGCTTTGGAACCAAAAGCGCTGGAGTGGGCGCAGCAATTGATTGTGACCGACCCCAATGAATGGCATGGGTATGTCCTAACACCCTTAGCTGTATTCAACAGTCCTTCGGCACCTTTTGCCACGCATTTTGAGACAGCGATTCAGGCCAATCTTGCGTTTCAGCTTGCCCAGCAACAAGCAGACGGGGGATGGTATCCGACATGGGCATGGCCGGATTATCCCGATGTATGGGCCAATGTGCGGCTTGAAATCGCAGGCATGGTGACTGTTGGCACTCTGCGGGTATTTCGAAATTATGGCTATATCGAAGGGTTAGATTAGGCAGGTACCCACAATTTATCGCCGACCCGTATGGTAAAGGTGCCCACCTCAACCGGTTCAGCGCAAAAGCCCCGTGTTCCCTTGAGTAAGAATTGCAGTGTTTCCTTAACGCTCTCAGGTTCACCTCGTTCATCTGGAATGTTGAGGCAGAACTTCGAGAAGGGTTTACACGGCGGTATCCCAAATACCCCATCCAGTTGGATAAGACCTTGTTCACCTTGAATGGCAACCCCTCGCATCAACGCATCTTCAAAAAGCACCTCTTCCGTCTCAACAATGATGTTTTCGCCTGCGATGCCAAGGCTGATATGGGAGCCAAAGCGGGTTTGCATCCGCTGGTAATGGCTGGTGAGGCCGATAGATATTGGGTTGCTTTGGCGATAGCGTGAAAGGGGGTGGCGCATGTGATGAGCATCGTACACCTGCTGTCCATCCACAACGGCGGTAATGCCTTCTTTGGTTAGGTCGAAAGCATCTACAGGGTGTAGAGCGGTATGGGGTTTATAGACACGGTGGTCAGTGCCTTCTTTTAATGGTTTCAGTTGTACTTGCAACATGATAATCGTGCCGAGTTCACGCCATGCTTGGGTCATTGGGTTATCTCCATGATAGGCAGTAGTAAATCCTCGATTTCCGCCAAAGTGTTGACGCGTACCAACTGGTGACGCATGTCTGCCAATTGCGGGTCAGTATCGATAAGTTCATCAAAGTATTGGTGTAAGCGCCCTCGAAGCTGTAGCACGGAGGTGGTTTCCTCATAATCCGAGGTGCCGACCATCACCTGTGCATGGTCAAGGGCGGCCTTGGCCCGTGTAGCCAATGATGGAGCAGGTAGGGCTTCTCCGGTGCGGAGTTCATGGGCGATATGATGGAAGAGCCAAGGGTGTCCAGCGGCGGCCCGTCCAATCATGACGCCATCGCAGCCTGTTTCGTCTAGCATCCGACGGGCATCGGCAGCCGTGTGAACATCCCCATTGCCTAAGACAGGAATGGAGCGCACCACTTCTTTGACCTGTCGAATAATCGACCAATCTACAGGGTCGGGTCGAAAGCCTTGGTCGGCATAGCGCCAATGCACCGCAACCATCTGCACGCCTGCATCCTCCGCTGCTTGGGCAAAGGCAATGGCGTTGGGTTCACCGCGCCGATAACCTGCTCGTACCTTGACCGTCACAGGGACAGACACAGCATCCACCACCGCTTGAACGACGCTGGTCGCGGTACAGACATCTCGCAAGAGGCCTGCCCCGCCACCTTTGCGGGCGACTTTTGGCACCCAACAGCCCATGTTAATGTCGATAATGGCGGCTCCGGCGGCTTCGAGGATTTGGGCGGCGTCGGCCATCATCGTTGGGTCATTGCCGAAAATCTGCACGGCAAAGGGGAACTCATCGGGCTGCCAATCGAATTTGAAGCGGGCGCGTTTATCCTTGCCTGTCAATATCTGGCTACTGAGAAGTTCAGTGCAAACAAGACCGCAGTCTGTCCCCGAATGCTGGCGCACCAAGCGGCGGAAGGCATAATTCGTCATGCCATCCATCGGTGCTAGGGTTAGCGGGGTTGGGATGGGGATCGAACCAATGGTAATGGAATTCAGGGTTGTAGTTGCGTCAATCATGGGTTCATCATAGCGGAGTCTTTTTCTAATCTCAATACAAAGACGATAGGCGCGGTGTGGGGTTGATCGGGGCGGTGGGGTTCTTCCACTCCCGTGATGCGTAGCCCTGCCGCTTGGCTAGCTGCGAACCAATCCGCATAACGATGAACATAATGCTCAACCGCGTAGGTCTTGCCATCTTGCCCTTGAAAGGTACGTTGAGCGCCTTGCCATGCTAGGGCGGGATGGAAATCACTAATAAGGGCGACACCCCCGATGCTCAATACACGACTAACCTCTGTAAGCACATCCTTTAGGGTTTGGGAGTGTCCAACTGCTAGGCCATAGAGTATAATATCAATACTGGCTGATGGAAGCGGAATTGCTGTTACAGTAGCCAAGACACGATAAATGAGGGCGCTATGATTGAGCATTGCGACGCTATTGTCGCAACCAATAACTATGTTTGCACCTTGGGTAGATGCCCATTGCCCCCACCTTCCTGTCCCACTTGCCAAATCCAACACCCTACGTTCCTTAACTTCTGGCATGAGATTAAGCATTGCTGTATGCTCGACTTGCATGAGGAGATTATGGGCGGTTGCAGGGTAATTCGCGGCCCATTGTTGATAGGCTTGCACGCTCGGCAGGGTGCTTTGTTTACGAAAAAACGTAAATATTTTTGAGAGGGTATTCATTCGTGACCTCGACTGCGGTTAAAATAAATGGAGAGCATCAAGGATAGTCGCAATGACAAATATGCCCGTCCGTTACTACGTTAAGGATACAACGCCGCAAGTTCCAAGCGAAGCGATTGCTGTTATTGCCCAAGCATTACGGCGGGTTTCCGCATCACCTACCATTGAGGCGGAATGGCTCAACCTATTGAATGAGTCATGGGCAGGGCCGAACTTGCAAGCACCTGCCTATGCTGCCCTTAGCCATGAAGCCTACTGGTTAGCCCACTATTATGCCAGTCGCTTGAGTGGTGTGCCGAGTGATTATTGGCAAGCGGTGGCCGCCTTGCAGCAACCTTCCCTTCCCCGCTGGCGCTCTTTTGTCCGTGTTTATTTGCGTATCCCGCAGCTACTTCAGGCAGCGACCATTACCCCGCTTGAGATTCATAAAATGGGCTTTCGCTCGGTAACTGTTCGTTGGAATCCGACAACCTCTCTCCGTCAAATCGCTCCTGAAAATCAAGATATGTACTTGCAAGATACCGTGCGCTTAGTAGGCACCACTTTACGCGGTATCCCCACTGGCTCGACCGTTTTTAATGAAGTCGATCAGGGTAATTACTATGAGTGGACGGTCGCATGGCAAGAGGATACACACCGTCGTGGGCGGATTGTACTATGGATAGGAGCTGTCATTAGTTTCTTGTTGGCCCTTGGTAGCTTCCTGAACGTGTTACCGATGGCTTCGGAATGGCGCTTTACATTCATACCGCTAGCGATCGGTCTAGGGTGGGCTTGGGTGCTGAATTTACGTCAGTATGCAGGTGAGCAAGAATATGCCCATCTTGCGGCCATGCAACAGACCACTGAGCAAGTGGGGACGTTGGAAAGCCTACACCGAATTGACCGCGAACTCAACAATGCCCTAAGCCTTGACCGCGTGCTGTCGCTCTGGTTGGATTGGGCCATTCGCCTGTCCTATCCTGATGCGGCCTCGGTTTGGCTGGTTGAGGGCGACAAACTTGTACTCAGTAAAGACTATGGGTATCAAGGGGCGGTTATTCCGAAAATCCTAGACATCACGTCGGGGGTGCGCGGGCGGGCTGTCCAAGCTCAAAGGGCCTACTATATTCCACAGGTTAGCGATGAAAAAGACTATATTGCATTAGCACCTTCGACTAGTTCGCTTTTTGTGGTGCCAATTGCTCACCAAGACCAACCCGTAGCCGTTTTAGCATTAGAGAAACAGGAACCCGATGGCTTTTCGGCTCTAGAGCGTGCGCGGATTGCCCGCCTGTGTGAGCGAGCATCAGCCGCCTTGATGAATGCGGTCTCGCTGCGTCAAACGGAGCTAGAGCGTCAAAAACTCGGCACCGTCTTAGCCACAACTGCCGACATCATGATTGTGGTCGATGAACACGACCAGATTATTTTGACCAATCCAGCGGCGGTGGGCTTGCTGGGGCTGGACTTAGGGCAGGACTATCGAGGTCAGCTTTTTGCATCATCCTTTGCGGCATCGGGGCTACCTGTTGCCTTAGAGGAAGAACGCTCGGAATTGGAATATCGCAACACCACCTATCAAATCAGTGTGGTACCCATGCCCGAAGTGGGGCGTTTGATTGTATTGCATGACATCACGCTCTACAAAGAGCTTGATAAACTCAAGAATGAGTTGGTGGCAACGGTATCGCATGACCTCAAGAACCCGCTGGCAGCCATTCGTGGCTATTTGGAGCTGATTGAGATTTTCGACCCTCTCAGTGAACGTAGCAAGGGTTATGTGGAGAACGCCAAGCGGGCCATCTATGATATGACCCAACTGATAGAAGACCTTTTGAGCGTGGCGCGTCTGGAGGCGGGTATTACCCTCGAACCCGTTGCCACCGAGTTGCTACCTGTGATACAGGATGTAGTCGAAAAAAATCGTGTCCATCTTGAACACAAGAAGTTGGAGGTGGCATTTGATGTGCCAATGGATTTGCCTCGTGTGTTGGTCGATGGGGCACGCTTGGTGCAGATTTTGAATAATCTGGTCAATAACGCCATCAAATATTCCGAGGAAGGCCGCCAGATTCGCTTGCAAGCCTACCGTGAAAGCGGCAAGGTGCATGTCAAAGTTCAAGACCAAGGCGTAGGTATCCCAATGGACGCCCTACCCACCATTTTTGACAAATTCACGCGGGTGCGGGATGAAAAGACCGAGCATATCAAGGGGACGGGTCTCGGTCTCTACATCGTCAAGAAGTTGGTTGAGGCGCATCAAGGTGAGGTGTGGGTCAATAGCGTCTATGGCGAAGGCTCGACCTTTGTCTTTACGCTACCGATTGTTGCTGCTTAGGCCACTAGCCTATCGATGGGAAACGTTGCACGCGCCAAACCGTCACCCATAGACCCCCTTTAGGCCGCTGAAAAGCGGCGATTCTTTCCCATACCAAGTTTGAGTTTGTAAAGGGAATCTCAGGGATTTCTAGCGTCTTGCGGTTTTGCTCCAGCATCAAATACATGGGTTGGTGGTGCGATGCTTCAATGATTTCTTGCCACATCGTGCCATTGGGGGTGCTATCATAGTCTTTGCCCGTGGTACAGGTCAAGTCGATATGTTCATAGTGATACAAATCCATAAACTCACACATCCACGCCACCCCGACGACATGCACTTGACCCTTGGCATCGGCTTGCCCTTGTTCGTCCAGATAGTGCAGGGCGGGCAATAGGCCATAGGCATTCCAAGGCGCTTGATAATAATCGCGTGCATCCCAGCGCGGTACATTGAGCATGGCGGCATCATTGGCGGCAGTTGAGGCGAAGGGTAACGCAAAACCTACACCCCACAAGATCAAAATTGTCGCTATTCCGAGGTTCACAAGACGTGGGCGATGGTGCAAGGCGGGCAGCCCGCGTGCGGCAGCAGTACCTATTGCCAGCAAGAACGCTAGCGCATACACTCCCGGCATCAAGTAGCGGGTCTGAGTACGCCAGACCATCAGCAGATTGGGTACCCATATCAATAGTAGCCATGCCAAGCCAAAGAGGGTGGGGCGGGGCAATTTCCATAGACCCAGCCCAATAGCCACCAGTAGCACCACCACCATTGGCAGCGAGAGCATGGTGGTGAATTGGTTGAGGAACTCAGTGTAACGGTTACCATCATTGGCCGAGAAGACGCTGGTATCGACTAAACTTTGGTCAACCAGCACATAATAATGCCCCGATTGCCCTTCAATGAGGGCGGGTATCAGTGTCGGTAGCCACATGACGACAAAAGCTACCCCTGCCGCTACCCAATACCACCAATAGCGTTTCCAACGGGCAATGAGCCATTCGCGCCATGTCTGCGGCTGAAGGATGGGATGACTCCCCAGCAAAAATCCTGCCAAGACGGGCATCAACACCGTGCTGAAGGTCATTGTCAGTTTTGCCATGACCGCTAAGGCTGCAAAGACCCCAACCCATACCCCGCGCCGATAGGTGGGGCGTTCCGCCAAGCGGATGCTGTGCCATGCCGTCAATACCCCTAGCGCCGCCGCCAGCCCATCCGATAGCACCATGCGCTCATAGAACATGGCAAAGGGCGCAAGGGCATAGAAAGCCAGCGCAGCATAGCCTGCCGCTGTGCCAAACAGCCGACGGGTAAGGGTAAAGAGGGTAGCCGCTCCCAACAGCGAAAAAAGCGCCACTGCGCTGCGCGAGATGTGCAAGGCAGCGTCACGCTCGGTATCGACATGGAAGGGCGCTAACCACGCATAGAGTAGAAACTTGCCATGACTGTTTTCGGCAGGATGACCGCCGTCGGTGATAGCATCAGCCCGCACCATATGACGGTTTTCATCCCAAAAGAAGGGCAGTTGGGTGGGATGGTGGGCGCGGAGCCAGAACTGCATCAAGAGCAGCAACACGGCCATCCATAGGCTACGATGTCGCATAGGGCCGCCTAGAGTTGATTGCCATTGGGCAGGGGATACGGACGTTTAAGGTATTTACGTTGCCATTTGGCGATGGTGCTTGTCCAGTGAATCCATGCCGAACTAAGCTTGACATCTTGTTGGGCGGTCTTAAGTGACTCGGCAAAGCTGGCAGCATCAGTGAAGGGTTCTAATAGGAGGGTGGCGCGGCCTAGCTCAATAGGTGTATGGGCATCGGAGCCGACAGTACCCATGACCTGATGAGCGCGGGCGTAGTCGGCGGCTTTTTGGTTATCGCTATTCCAAATGCAGCGTGAGTTGAAGATTTCAATAGCATCCACATGCTCAATAATGCCGTCGAGTTGCTCTTTCGTCCATGCCCCCTTACGGAGACGGTCAAAGGGATGGGAAACACTCACAAAAGCCCCTTGGTCACGCAGACGGCGAATGGTCTCGACGGGCGTCAGTTTAGCGGGGATGGTCTCGTGCATAAAGAAGGCCAGAATTTCGCCTTCGGTAGTCATGATTTCTTCGCCAATGATAATCAGGTCTGGCTCCAGCTTGGCAAAGGCAAGGGCGCTCTCCGCCGTGTTATGGTCAGTGATAGCAATTTTATCAATACCCAGCTTGCGGCAACGGCTAACCACTTGCTTAAAATGGGTCAGGCAATCGCGGCTATAGTGGGTATGGCTATGCAATTCAACGCGCACAGGGGTATACCTCCCGGTGAAAAAAATCCTGTGCCATTGTAGCGGGTTTCGCCATCTCTTGCGATAATCAATCAAGACCAGATAGGGATAGGGAAGTTGCTGTGTACAAAGTACAAGTTTCAGTTCCAGCCACCAGCACCAACCTCGGCCCCGGCCTTGATGTCCTTGGGTTAGCGCTTTCCATGCACGTTTCAGTTGACTTGCTTGTCCGTGATGATGACGAGTTGGTTGTAATTGTCGATGGGGAGGGTGCTGAACATATACCGGAGAATTTTGATAATGTGGCCTTGCGGGCGGCTATGCGCGTGTTCCAACACTTCGAGCGTGCACCAGCGGGCCTGCAACTCACGATTGATAGTGAGATTCCTTGGGATGTTGGCCTTGGTGCAGAAAATGCCATGATTATCGGCGGGATTGTGGCGGCGAATAATCTTATTGAAGGTGATTTTAACCGCGCTGACTTGTTGCAGTTTGCTGCCCAGCAAGGCGTTAAGCCGACCGCTGCCATTGCAGCCATGAATGGAGGGCTGAGTATCTGTAGCCAATTGCCAGATGGTGGAGTGGCCTTCCGCAGCCAAGATATTGTGCCGCTACGGGTCGTGGTTGTCTTGCCGGATTTGCCGGAATACCAAGGCGCACAGATTGGGTTCCCCGGCTTAGTGGCTTTTGACGATGCGATTTTCAATATTGGACAAACGGCTTTGGCGGTGGAAGCGCTACGTACTGGCGATTTTGGCTTATTGGCGCAAAGCTTGGGTGACCGACTGCACCAACCACACTATACCAGCTACATCCCCGGCTTCAAGGCAGTCAATGAGGTCGCTATGGAAGAGGGGGCTATCGGTATGGTGTTATCGGGCAAGGGACCAGCCATGTTGGTGATTGCTGAAAACTATCATGATGCGATTGCCGAGGCTGTCCAAGCGGCCTTTGCCGATTCGGGTGTCGAGTCGCAGGCATGGGTGGTTGGGGTAGACCGTCAAGGGATGTTGATTAGTGTAGTGGAATAGGCCGGAGGGTGTGATGCCCTCCAGCCTTGATGGTCTTAGTCTTCTTCAATCCGAATAATGGCGCGGTCACCATGTACGCCGACCAGTGAAATGTCATAGCGCCCAAATTCAAAGGGTTGCCCATGAATGAGGGTAGTCTTTTTGACACGAGGCGAGAGCAACATAATCTCCAATTGTCCGGGGCGCATCTCCAGCAATTTGATGCCAACTTTGCCAAGGTTGCGCGATTCGCCCACCTTGAGAATCAGTTCGTTGGGGTTTTTCTCGGCTTCTTGCAGCCGTGTTTGGGAGAGGGTCAGGGCATCGGTATGTCCAACATGGGCATCAGGACTGATACCATCCGCGCTGCCAAGGTCTTCGGTTTCGTCCATATAGTCCTTGGGACGGCCTTTGACGATGCTCACCCCATAGCCTTGATACCAGCCATTGTAAAAATCGTAGCTAGTCACACGGACGCGATAGCCCTTGTACTCGTGATACTTGCCGTCTAGCTTAATTTGCCATGCTTCCGGCTCATCATCGCCCACTTTAACCACCAAATCAGCATGACGGGGTTTCTTGTAGTTGCGGGTATCTTCCTCCACCCGTTCACCAATCTCAAGGCTCATCTCGCCAAAGGTCATGCGGTCTTGTTGGTGGTAGACCATTGGGCGGTCATTAACGACCTCATATTGGCGTACCAGAATAAAATCATGGGCGATGTTCTTTTCGGGTTCAGCCATAGTCATGGATTGGTCACCCCAGCGCACATCCAAGATAACTTCCATCAACCCATCGGCGGGTGTGTCATCACGGCGTCCAAAGAAGAAACGGCGTTGTTTTTTGCCGCTAGGCAATACTAAGCCTACGTCACGGTTGATAATGGTATAACCTTGGGCTGTAACCGCAGTAGCAACGGGGATGGCATGTTTGGTGACGCCCTCTGGCCCCTGAATTTCAATCTCTGCTATATCATCTTTGATGGTTTGTATGCCAATGCTCAAAACCCCGACTTTGGTAGGGATATAATTTTTGGATAAGTCGAGGCTACGTTGCAAGGTGATGACTTGAAACTCCATTGGGTTTCCCTTCTCTGCACAAGACTTCGTTTCATCAAATAACTATACTGGACTGCCTATTGGAACGCCAACTGGCGGGTACTGACAATTTCTGACAACTAGGCGTTGGTAATTTTTTTAAAGGGCGTTATAGTTTGGTTTATGGCTGGAAATGATGTGTTAATCAGTTGTAGCAACCAAGATTTTACCTTTGCCGAGCAACTTGCAGGTGATTTGCAGATGCTAGGTTTTAACGCCACCGTGCATCGTAACGGTGCATTCCATGATGTGAACCAACAACGCCTCGTATTGGTTATTTCACCCGCTGCCCTTGAACAAGATGCGTGGCATACCGCCTATGAGACTTTTGTCAAACATGGGCGTCCAATCTGTGCGGCACGGCTGGATATGGCGGCCATTCCGCCGATGATTGACCGTCATGAGTGGGTGGATTTCAGCCTTGGCTATCAACTGGGTATCAATGGCATAAAATCGGTATTGATGACCGAACACACCTTGCCTAAGAACCCCTTTAAGGAACGGCCTTTGGCGCAAATTCCTGCTCCTGAGCCAACGAATTCCCGCCAACTGCTGTGGGTGATTGGGATTGCCTCGTTTGTATTGATTGTGGGCTTGTTGGTGGTGTTTTTCCTTCTCCACAATCTTTGATAGAATCAATTCTTATAAACCTTAATCAAGAATGGAGTAGCGACCAATGCGTTGTTTGATGACGCTTTTCTTTGCCGCACTTGGTCTGGTGGCCCTCGCCATCGGTGGATTTTTTCTCTACACATCGTTTATTGAATCACCAGAAACACGCACCCTAACCTTGGGCGGAGCCAGCCAGACCCAACTTGCGGTTGTGGATTTGCTGGCGTCTGACCCGACCAACCCTAATTTGTTGGTGGTGGCAGATGGTAATGTGTCCTCATCGGAAAATTTCGGTGGGGTAGTAGCTGACGATGCTGCGGTGACGGATCTTGCGACCCGTGATGCGGATGAAACCGTTGCTGTTGAGTCCCTTGATCGTGAAATCCTCAACCAAGCCAATGACCAAGCGACTGAAGCCGCAACTGGCTCAACCGATATTTATTCCAACGTGGTTGCCAAGAATGAGATACTCACGGCGGATAGTGAGGTGCAGGTCTTTGGCCTCAATACGGGCGAGGATAGTGGCGGTCGTACCCCAAGTGGGCCGAATTTTGGAGCAGGTGATGGACAAGGGGGTATGGTACCCCTACCCACAGAGCAACGGGTGGTTGAATTTGAGTGGCCCAAGCAGTTCCGTTCGGGTGAGTCAGCAGCCGTGCGCCTGACGCTCAAGTCCTTACCGAACGGTCAGATTGAGGTGTCATCGCCGGAAATTCCGACCAACGCTTACATTGCGACCCCCATTGTTTTGACCGATTGCCATGACTATTACTTGGCACAGGTTACAGGGCGGGTGGTTGCACCAGAGTTCACGGTCGAAAATACTACGAATGCGACCCAAACCGTCACACGCGGTGGAGAGGCGACATGGCGCTGGACACTGACGCCAAAGAAGGATGGTGTCTTTGTCTATACCGTCGTGTTGAATTTGACATGGGTACCGCGTGAGGGCCTCAATCCACCCGCTGACCAATGTGTTAGCTTGTCCCGTCAAAGCCCATTGACTATCTGGGGCCAGTCGGTTCAATCCGAGGTGAACAAGGTCTTCGGCTTGATTACTATTCCCCAAGCCAGCATTGCAGGCACTATTTTTGCTGTGGTGGGCTTCCTTGCTGAGATGCCCTTGGTGGCCGAAGTGATTAGCAATATGCTGGAGCAGCGTGTAGAACGCAGTGCCGAGCGTCGTCGCCAACGCAGGGCCGATAGACGCCGCCGCTAAAGGTCGCGGGCGTCGATATAAACAGGAGCATTTGTCCATTGAGGTTCAAAGCCTACCTGTAACGATTGAAACAGAAGCCAGTAATCTTTTTGAGCGCTGGCTTCTTCAAACACAAAGCCCGGCACTGGGTCGGCGCGGTCAATAATCCATGTCAATTTGAGGACATTGCTGGTTACAGCTAGGTCACGAATGGTATCAAACACGGCCTTGAGTTCATCGGGGTATTGAATGCCAACCTCATCGAATATCCGCCACACCCGCCCGCGCTGGAGTATTTCCGCTTCAGAGGGCCAAGGCTCATCGGCTGAAATCTGCTGATAGACTAGGCTTTGGTCAAAAACACTAATACCCATTCCACTCGAAAGACACAGCCGCTGAAAATGAAAATCGGCAACCGCCTCTGCCACATCAGGCAAGAAAAAATCGCGTTGTCCAAAGGCCCATTGAATCGCATCTTGGCTAACAGGAGCTTCATAGAGGAGCGGCTCTTCAGGTGGGGGGATAATGATAGGGTAAGGCGGAAAGGTCAAATGCAGAATCATGCGTGCCTTATGAAAGCCTACCTTTTGCAGCATATTGATAGAAGCCAAGTTGGACGCGACTACGAGAGCATAAATACCATGCACGCCAAGACTTTGGAGGAAGTGTAGCTTGGCCTCTTGCAATATATTGGCAATACCTTGTCGTCTGTACTGGGGATGAACACGAGTATCGAAGCTATAGCATATTCGCACGGCTTCGCCCCCAATGACCGTGTTTTTGATGGCAATGGAGGTGACAGCGACAGGGATGCCATCTTTTTCAGCAATGAAAATATAGGGTTCTTCAAAGAGCAGGGCACGGTCAATAAAGCGACGGCGGAAGTGAACAAAGGGGCGTGGTTCACCGCGTGGTGAGAGCCGTTCTAGCTCCATCAAAAAGGGGTCATCTTGCGGAAAGTAGCCTCGAATAATCGTATCGCCCACCGTCCATGTCGGCACCATGCCGGGCAGCCGTGGGTACTCACGGGCCGGAAGCGGATCAGTCAAAATGAAAATTTCCTTAACTTCGCAATGTCCACTTCATTATATCTTAATGCAATTGACGCGCTCAGTTGGTTAGATTAAGGTTATAAGATGTTCAGCAGCGCGTTGTGGGCCGCCGAGTTTCTCCAGTTCATCTGCCAGCCAAACGGCCTGTTGCTTAACCTTGGCTTCGGTGGATACAGCCTTAATTGCAGGCAAGAGTTGACCATTTTTGACATCATGGGCACTCAGGTTCAACCCTACTTTGGCATTGGAAACCCGCTTGGCCTGTCCCCGTTGGTCAGCGGCATGCGGCACCACCACTTGTGGCAAGCCATGAAGTAGCGCGGCGTGGGTTGTTCCCATCCCGCCATGATGCACAATACTGGTTAGTCGCGGCATCACATGGTCAAAATCGACCCAGTTCAAGAGGCGCGTAGTGGGCGGTAGAGCGTGCTTCAGTTGCACCTTATCTTCAGGGCTGATGGGATTGTTGCCAATGACCACAATCGGAATAAAGCCGAGACGGTGGGCAGCTTGGGCTGACCATGCAAAAAAGCCAAGGTCACCTGTGAATACACTCCCAAGTGTAATGAGAATCACGGGTTGGTCGGGTAATGCTGTCAACCATTGAGGTGGGGCTGTGTGTGGGGTACTGATACTTCCGCCCACAAAATGGGTTTGAGGCAGAAAGTCAGGCTCGCCTTGGTGCCAATACTCATTGAAATAGCTGAGATGCAGGTGTGGTGATTGCACGGCGGGCGTTGGGCCTTGCGTAAAATTGATGCCCTTCACGCCAAAGCGTTGGCAGAAGTGTCCAATACGGTCGCGGCTGATACGGGCTAACTCACGCTGAACAGCGAATAACTTACTTTCATCAAGTTCTGCGGTAGCAGGCCAGCCACATACCGCCATCTTGATGCCCAATTTCTCGGCTACTACCGCCGACGCACTCAGAAACGGGTCCGTGACAAGAACATCTGGTGGGCCTGTTTGGTCAGCAAGCGCCAATAGGGACTCAACCCCCATTGGTACCAAATGTTCATCAAGCCATGTATCGAGCGCCCGTCGATAGCGCACGAAAATCGCCTCTTGGGGTGAGATAGTCGTCAAATCAGGAGGTGGGGGCGGGGGCCAAAGCCAGCCTGTTTCTTCAATAGGCGCAAAGGTAATCCCCTGTTGTAGGAGATACCCGCCGATTTTGGGCTGGCTAACCCAGATGACCTCATGTCCTTGTTTGGACAAAGCTTGGGCGGTCTTTAGATAACCGCCCCAATCGAGATGTCCGAATAGTGGTGCTGATACAAACCAGAATTTTGCCATGCCTCAAGCATAGCGCAGGTTAGAAGATGACGCCAAAGATAATCATCACCACAATACCTGCGAAGGCCGTTTGCAAAGCGCGGAGTTTTTGGTGTTCATCATCGGCTTGCAGGTACCAGATTCCGCCGCCGATAGCAACCAGTACGCCGATGAGCGGAGCTACGCCCAGCACAATCTTGAAGACAAACCACGCTAAGATGACAACGAAGATGAGCAAGGATAGACCGATGACGAGATTGATAAGTCCGCTGCTGCCAGTTTTGTTATAGGTGTTCATGGTATCACTCCCCTGTGTTTCTCTTTGACCATCTATACGTGAAGAACCGACAGAGAGTTGCAGGGTAGGTTGACTTTCGGAAAAAGGTGTCTTAGAGTGGAAGATAGGAATTATAGTACAAGCTATTAACTGATACTTTATATCAGTATTAAACTAGATGAGAGATTGTACCAATGTCCTCAACAACCTATCGTGTACAAGGCTTGGATTGTACCAGTTGTGCCTTCAAATTAGAAAAGGGGGTTCAGCAGTTGGATGGTGTGCAAATTGCCACCGTAGACTTCGCCACCAGCAAGATTCACATCCAAGGAACCGTCGCCCCAGAAGTCATCTATCAGCGGGTGCAGGCCCTTGGCTATACCTTAGAGGCTGAGAGCCAAGGGCGTCGTCCTAGTTCACCGACTGTCGGCGGAGTGCGCGGCTTCTGGCTCTATCTCCAAACGCGGTTTGAGACTCGTCTGGCTTTGATTGGCGGGGCATTGACCTTGGCTGTACTGATTTTGGCATTGGCGGGGATGCCGCTACTACTGGTGAATGTCTTGTGGGTGGTGGCAATGGCGATTAGCGCCTATCCAATTGCCCGTGATGGTCTCAACAATCTAGCGATTAACCGCGATTTCAATATCAACCTGCTCATGACGATTGCCGCGATTGGGGCGGTGCTGATAGGTGAGTATCTTGAGGCCGCCACTGTGATCTTCCTATTTGCGATTGGTGAGGCTTTGGAAGGTTATACCACTGACCGCGCCCGCAACAGTATGCGTAGTCTAGTGGAATTAGCGCCGCCTAATGCCATCCGTCTTGAAAATGGACAAGAGCGCCAAGTGCCTGTCGAAAATTTACATATTGGCGACCATATTGTGGTTAAACCCGGTGAGCGGGTGCCGATGGATGGCACCATCACCAGCGGCACCACTGAGATTAACCAAGCCCCGATTACTGGTGAGAGCCTACCCGTCTACAAGACAATAGGCGACCCTGTGTATGCAGGCACCATTAATGGCACGGGAGCCGTCGAGGTCGAGGTCACACGCTTGGTGCAGGATAACACCCTAAGCCGCATCATCGAACTGGTGGAACGCGCCCAGAGTGTCCGTGCCCCTAGCCAAAAACTGATTGACCAGTTTGCGCGTTGGTATACGCCACTGGTCACGGTGATAGCCCTGCTGGTTGCCAGTGTGCCGCCCTTGCTTTTTGGCGCTCCATTTTGGGGGCATGAGGGCTGGCTCTATCGGGCCTTGGCCTTGTTGGTGATTGCTTGTCCCTGTTCATTGGTGATTAGCGCACCTGTGACCATTTTGAGCGCGATTACCGGAGCGGCCCGTCGTGGGGTGCTGATTAAGGGTGGAGCCTATCTGGAAGCGCTGGCAGGTGTTAGAGCCTTTGCTTTTGACAAAACAGGTACCTTAACCCAAGGTATGCCACAGGTCGTCAACAGCTATTCTGAACCCTGCACAGGTGCTGAGACTTGTCCCGATTGTGACGAGGTTTATGCGCTGGCTGCTGCTGTGGAACGCCGTAGCACCCACCCGATAGCCAAGGCTGTGCTATCGGCGGCCCAACAGCGCACCGTTGCCGAGCGCTATGCCCCAGCGACGGATGTCGAGATGATGACCGGTTTGGGGATTACGGGACGGGTGGCGAATCGTCAAGTTACCTTGGGGAGCCATCGTCTATTTGATCGTGAGTATCCCCATAGTGATAGCCTCCATCAAGCTGCCAATCAAGCCGAAGCCGACGGGTATATGACGATGCTGGTCCTTGACCAAAATCAGGTGCGTGGCTATCTGGCTTTGAGTGATACGGTGCGAGAGGAGAGCCTCCAAGTTGTTCAAGACCTACAACGTCTTGGCGTCAAGACGGTGATGCTAACAGGCGATAATGCAACCGTGGCCCATACCATTGGGCAGCAAGTTGGGGTTGACGAGGTGCGGGCTGACCTCTTACCAGAGGATAAGGTCAACGCGCTGCAAGGCTTATTGGACAGCTATCAACGAGTGGCAATGGTAGGTGATGGGGTCAATGATGCGCCTGCTTTGGCGACAGCCACCGTTGGCGTGGCGATGGGTGGGGCTGGCAGCGCCCAAGCTCTTGAGACTGCCGATGTGGTGCTGATGGCTGATGATTTGCGTCAGTTGCCGTATATGCTGCGCTTGGCGGTTTTTGCCCGCAATCTGATTCGTCAGAATATCTTGCTCAGTTTTGCGGTCAAACTGGGGGTGTTGCTCTTGGCGGTGTTGGGTGGCGCGACGTTGTGGATGGCGATAGCTGCCGATGTTGGTATTTCATTGGTGGTTACTTTGAACGGGATGCGCCCTCTACGCTTCGAGCGGCAACCACAGGGTTAGATGGGTTGTCCCCTGCTCGGAAACCATTGCAATGGTTCCGCCCATGCGTTGGATAGCGAGGGCGCAGAATGGCAAGCTAAACGAGACCGCGCTACGGCTCCCTGCTTCACGGGCGGCAGAGGTCACCGCAAGGCTAAATAGCTGTTCAGGGCGAAATCCCGCTTGAACAGGCTGACCGGGGTCGGTAATCACAATGCTGACCCCGTTGTCTTTTTCATAGCTGGTGACATGAATCACGCTATGGGGTTGGCAGAACTTAATGGAGGTATCCAATGCAGCTACGATGACCCGTCGCAGGAGATTCTTATCATTGTAAAGAGCAGGCAGGGTGTCGGGGAGGTCGGTTTTGATGCTGATGTTATTGGGGGTGGCGATTTTCTCCATGCGGTCGGCAGCCCGTCGGATGATTTTCGCTACATCCAAAGTCTCGTTGGTAATGAGCAGGCGGTTACTATACAGCCGAAAATAGTCCATCATATCTTCAATCATAAAATGGAGGCGCTCATTGGCTGATAGCACATTGCGGATGAGTTGCATCATTTCAGGTTGGGCTTCACCGGTTTCATCCATAATCTCTAACGCCAAATCGAGACTATAGGCGGTAATCCCCAAAGGATTGAATAGGTCATGGGTCACGGAATCGAGTGCGCCAGTGAGGTCTACGGCGTGCAGCTTTTGGAGACGGAGCATCAACTCGGTCTTATCTAAGGGTGTGCTGACAACATCGGTGGCCCCCGCAGCAAAGGCGGTTTGACGCTGGTCGGCCTCACACAAGGCAACAACCGGAACCCCTAACTCGCTTACAGCTTGGATAAGATCGATAGCACTGGCTTCAAGCAATACGGCCTGATAGTGGGGTGCCTCGGTGATGACATCTTCGGCATGTTCGGCAACCGTCCAGCTTAGATCGGCAACTTGGATAGGGTCAACATGAAAGGTGAGAATGTCTATAGTCATTCCAATAACCACTGTACTTGATAGATTTGGACAGGTTCTTCGCGCCCACGTAACTGGCGAGCGCCACATGCGATAATTTCAGCATAGTGCTTGACATAATGATAGGTGGCTTCACCAATGGTAATGACACCACCTGTGCTGATGTCTTGTAAGCGTTGGGCAAGATTCACGGCGTCACCAATGGCTGTATAGTCCATGACATCCACTGTACCAACATTGCCTACTACTGCGTTGCCGGTATTGATACCAAAGTTGATATTGAGGCGAAATTGCGACGGAAGGGTCTCATGGAAATTGGCAAGGGCATTCTGAATCTCGTAGGCGGTTTTGACCGCCCGTAGCGCATGGTCTGGATGTTCAACGGGGGCATTGTAAATCGCCATAACCCCATCGCCTAAGAATTTATCAACGGTGCCACCGTTGCTCTTGATACGCTCCACTACAAGGCTATGGTAGTTGTTGAGGATGCTCAAGAGCGTTACAGGGTCGGTACGCTCAGAAAGGGAGGTGAAGCCTTCCATGTCGGCAAAGAGAATAGTAATCTCCCGCAATGCACCCCCCAGTTGGGCTGCTTGAGGGTTCTGCATAAGGGCTTCTACAATATCACGGGCGACAAAACGCTCGAAGGTCTGGCGCAGTTCAGCCCGTTCTTTTCGGATTTCATCGGTCTCTGCTTTCGTTCGCAGACGTGCGTCCACCCGTGCAAGAAGTTCACGTGGGCTAAAGGGCTTACTCACAAAGTCTTCAGCCCCTAAGCCAAGACCCCGCACCCGACTATCGACATCACTATAGGCCGTTAAAATGATAATAGGCATTTGGGAGGCGATAGGGTCTTGCTTGAGTTCGGCACATACTGCAAAGCCGTCTTTACCGGGCATATCCACATCTAGGATGGCAAGATCGGGGCGTTGCTCCAAGGCTTGCTGCACGGCATGGTTACCATTGGCAACGGTGATAACTTCATAACCTGCCGTCGATAAGAGGTCATACAAGATTTGGCGATTGCTGGGGCTGTCGTCAGCGACAAGAACACGCATATTTAACTCAGATATTGCTGCAACTTGTTGGCAAGTTCGCGTAGGTCGATGGGCTTGCTGATGTAGTCATCACAACCTGCCTCAATAGCTCGTTCGCGGTCGCCAACCATTGCATGAGCGGTGAGGGCAATGACAGGGATGTGCCGCAGGTCTTGGTTGGCTTTAATATAGCCAGTGGCAGTCCAGCCATCCATTTTAGGTAGGGATAAATCCATCAGAATAAGATCAGGTATATGGCTTGTGGCCGCTTGCACACCTTCTTCGCCATCATGAGCGACGATAACCTCGTAATTGAGCGAGGTTAACACGTCCGTGATTAAAATACGGTTATCGGCGTTGTCCTCGACGATCAGGATTCGTTTACCCATGACATGACTCCATTTTGGTTACTTTAATATACCACGACAAGATTGGCTAGGGTGTTTAAAAGGGTGGTCTGGTCGATTGGTTTGGTTAAAACTGTGGCGGCTCCAAAGCGGGCCGCAAGATCATGATTGTCTATGGCACTGATAATCACGACCGGAATAGTAGCGAGGCTGGCATCTCGCTGTAGTGCTTGCAAGACTTGCCAACCATCCATGCTCGGCATCATGATGTCGAGTGTAATGAGGCTTGGCTGCAATTCCTTAGCCCGCCGCAGCCCTTCACGTCCAGAATTGGCGATGTAAACTTCAAATTCAGGATGAGCATGGGTAATTATATCACGGAGCATGAGTTGGACATCAAGGCTATCGTCAATCACAAGTATCTTGGTTTGATGATTAGCGCTTTGAGTCGTCGATGATAGGAGTGGGGTACGCTGTGGGAGTTTGACATAAAAAGTGGTGCCCACATGCAATTGACTTTTCAGCCAAATCGAGCCGCTGCTCAACTCTACCAACCGCTTGGTGATTGGCATTCCGAGGCCTGTGCCGCCATATTGACGTGTGGAGGTGCTATCCACCTGACGAAATTGCTCAAAGACGATGTCCTGTTTGTCAGCAGGTATGCCAATGCCCGTATCTTCAATCTCAAAATAGACATCATTGCCTTGGGCCTCCGCCATAATCCGAATAGCACCTTTATGGGTGAATTTAACCGCATTACCGATGATATTGAGTAGGATTTGATAGGCGCGGGTTTTGTCCACAAACATCGGTGGAGCCTGATGAAACTCACCAATAATCTTGAGATTCTTTTCTTGAATCTGCGGTGTGAGTACGGTCAACACCTCCTCTATTAGGTTAACCGTCTCAACTGTTTCGGGAGTAAGGGCCATTTGCCCTGCTTGAATGCGACTAATGTCCAAGATATCGTTAATCAAACCTAAGAGATGCTTGCCATTGCGTAGCACTTTGTCGAGACGGTCTTGTTGTTTATCATTAAGGTCGCCATAAACCCCATGTGTAACCAAATCAGTATAGCCAATAATGCTATTGAGGGGTGTCCGCAATTCATGGCTGATATTTGCCATAAACTGGCTCTTGAGACGGTTGGTTTCTTCAAGTTCACGATTCTTAATGCGAAGTTCGTTGCTGAGGCGGGTAAGGGGGTCAAAGATTTGATCCATGAGGACCGCCCGCCCCAAGATAAAGGCATTAAACGCCAGCGCAAAGGTATTCATGGGGATACGGGTAATGCGCCACAAGAGAAATATCCAGATGACACCCACCACCACCGCCGCTGGAGCCAACCATAATGTTCGCCCGTGCGGACTATTTTTGCGGTTTTGGTAAAACAAGATAGTGGTAGCAATCAGTGCCAAGAACGTGAGTACAAAAATGAGATAGCCGATAGCTGTATAGCGGGTAGCATAATCCCCGCTGTTGTCATTGGCCTGCACAAAGCCATTGTCCGAATAGCCTCCCCACATCAAGAAGGTGGTCAACGGGATAGCGACCCATACAAAAAAGTTGAGCCAATAGGCAAGGCGAGAGTTAGCTTGGGTGAAGGTCGTCGCAAAATAAAACATGCCCATGATAAACAAAGCATAGGCTGTATTGCTGCTATAAAAGACTGGCGCAGGGTCAAGTTTAAACGGGTCAATGAGGCGACCAAGGATGTTGATAAAGTTGAAGCTTGCTAACGCCAGCATGGTAAAGGCAAACGTTTGGTTGACGCGATGGCGCGGGTTTTGCCAAAAGACCAACAACATCAATGAGATACTAATGATTGCCGTTCCAAGATTGGCGACAATGACAATCATTGAAGTTGTGGAGAGGCTATTCATTGGGCAGGCTCCTGTTTGCGCTCCAAAGCGCGGAAGGTATTGAGCAGCATCCGCTTGGTAACGGGTTTAGTCAGCATAGCGGCGGCTCCCATCTGGCGAGAAAGGATGTGCTGCTCAGTGATGGAAATAATCACGACAGGAATAGCTTGCAGACGGCTATCCGTTTTCAGGGTTTCGAGTACAGCCCAACCATCCATAACGGGCATAACAATATCTAGGGTGATGATTTGGGGTTGGAGTTCATGCGCCCGTAGCAGCCCTTCACGTCCAGAGAGCGCCCCATAGACGCGATAGCCTTCAGGGTGTAGATAATCTTGGATGACCTCAATGGTCTCAATATCGTCGTCAATTACTAGAATTAAGGGGCGGCGCGTATCGTTGGCGATGGTTGGGGGCGGAGCGAGGTGACTGATATGCTGAACGTTGCTCAAGGCAGGCAAGCTAACGTAGAACGTGCTGCCGCGCCCCGGTTCTGTTCCAAACCAGATATGACCCCCATGTAATTCTGCAAGACGTTGGGAAATGGTCAAGCCTAGACCTGAAATAGCGTCGGTGTTGCTATTCTTATTGAAGACCTGCGCCAAATTAAACGCATCTTTGGAACGGATGCCAATACTGCCAATCGTTAGCACCACCTGATTGCGGTTGGCATCCAGATAACCACTGATGGTAATGGTACTCGTAGAATCTGAAAAAGTGAAAACATTGGCGAGTACGTTGAGCAATATCTGGCGGGTACGGACTTCATCGACATAGAGGGTCGGTAAATCATGGTCATGTCGTACTACCTCTAGTGTTTTCTCAGTTGCCAGAGGTGCAAGTGTTTTCAACACTTCGCCAACCAGATTGGCAGGTGAAACAGCTACGGGCTGAATATCCATACGCCCTGCATCAAGTTTACTTAAATCCAATACATTATTGATGAGTTCGAGGAGTTTTTTGCCGTTGCGGGTTACTTTTTCGAGGCGGTCTAGTTGATGGTCGGTTAGGCTGCCATAGGTACCCATTGTCACCAGTTCTGTATAGCCAATGATGCTATTAAGGGGTGTCCTCAATTCGTGGCTCATGTTGGCGAGAAATTCACCCTTAAGACGGCTGGCTTCCTCTAAATCAGCATTCTTGGCCGCAAGGTCTTGGTAGAGTTGGGCAAGGGGGTTAAACTGTGGTTCCCTAACAATATAACGGGCGGTGAGCATAATACCGACAATGGCCGCGATATGGTTGATGAATTGTGGCGCTGCCCGCAGATTGAGGATGACCGACAACCCCCCGACCAATAGTGGGAGGCTAGTTGAAATAGCAGCCCCACGCATGGCCTTGTCTTTGGTCAATAGCACATATATAAAGCCGATGCTGACCAGAGCAAGGGTAGCACTCATGAAGCGACCCAATGGATTCATCTCAATCTGGTAGCCTATATCCAGTGTTTCAATTGTCCACAGACTACCCATGATAGTGAAGGCAACAATTGCACCAACCCACAGCACATAGAATAGCCGTAAGTAGCGGAAGCGGGGTGCATCAAATTCGCTTAAGAAGAAAATGAACAACACAATAGCGACGAAATAACTAACTGTGCTGATTTCAAGCCAAGGTGATACTTTAATATCGAAGGTATCTTTGATTTTGAGGATGGCACTTATGCCCCCCCACATCGCCAGCATGAACATACCCCACCCAACATACTGATTAAGGCGGGCACGGTAGTTTTGCCAAAAGGCGATTAATGCAGTGGCATTGGCAAAAACAAATACGCCGAAATTGCTCATAAAGGCGATAAAGTTATCCAGTGTTGGTGCTGTCATCGCTTTACCTTTGCTACCCTTAACCAGTGTAGAGAATTTTGGAAGAATAGCAAGCTGTGCTGTACAATCCAACCGATTGGAGGGCAGAAAGAATGTCAACGCTTGCTGATTTATTAAGCAGTTTACCGTTTGAAATTGAGACACCCGAACCTGACCCTATGATAACGGCTCCTGTAACTGAGAATGCCCGTGAAGTTCAGGCAGGTGGTGTTTTTTTAGCACGTAAAGGCCGCAATACCGACGGTCATCAATTTATTGCCCAAGCGGTTGAAAATGGTGCAGTGGCAGTAGTTGGTGAGTTGCCACAAGCGGCTGTCCAAGAGCAGTTGCATCAAGCGGTCTATGTTCAAGTTCCGAATGGCTATGAGGCTTTTGGTTATCTTGCTGCCGCATATGAAGGCCATCCCTCGCGTCAACTTATCATTGCCGCGGTAACAGGAACGGATGGCAAGACCACAACTGCCACTGTTATCTACCACATTTTGAAGGCGGCAGGCGTCAAGGTTGGGTTAATCTCGACAGTGAGCGCCGTTATTGGTGAGCGTGAAGTTGCCACTGGATTGCATGTAACTAACCCACCTGCCCACGAGTTGCAGCGCTATCTCCGTGAGATGGTTGAAGCGGGCATGACCCACTGTGTTCTAGAAGTCACATCGCAAGGGCTTGATCAAGGGCGGGTGAATGGCACCCATATTGATGTGGCGGTCTTGACCAATGTCACCCACGAGCATCTGGATTGGCATGGTAGCTGGGAAGCCTACCGTGATGCCAAGGCGAAACTCTTTACCATCATGCGTGATACCCCGCGCAAATGGGATTATCCCAACATTGCGGTGATTAATGCGGATGAACCAGCAGCTCCCACCTTTGCCGAGGCCAGTGTTGGCTCCGATTATATGCTGCTGTATAGCGTTCATCAGAAGACAGCCGACTTTTTTGCTGACAGCATCCACTATACACCAACTCATACCACCTTTATGCTGCGCGGTAATGCAGGCGACATTGCCATTCGCTCTCCTTTACTAGGGGAGTACAATGTAGCTAACGTGTTGGCGGGGATTGCCGGGGCGGTCAGTGCCATGCCGCAACTCCAGCACCAGCAGCGCATGATTAACGCGATTCCGGTGGGAATTGCCAATCTGCCTATCATTCCGGGGCGGATGGAGCGTATTGATGAGGGGCAGGATTTTCTAGCGATTGTCGATTTCGCGCATACTCCCAATGCTTTGCAACGTACCCTTGAAGCAGCACAGGTGATGCGACGGGGGGATGCACGAGTCATCGCTATCTTTGGGAGCGCGGGTTTGCGAGACCGCGAAAAACGCCGCATGATGGCGGAAGTAGCGGCCCAGTACGCCGATATTAGCATCATCACGGCTGAAGACCCCCGCACTGAGTCGTTGATGGGTATTCTTGAAGAAATGAAAGCTGGGGCGGTTTCTAAAGGAGCCATTGACGGCGAGACCTTATTTTTGGTGCCAGATAGAGGTAGGGCGATCGCCGAGGGCTGTCAGATGGCTCGCACAGGTGACATTGTGATTGCCTGTGGCAAGGGTCATGAGCAGAGTATGTGCTTTGGCTCAATTGAACATCCTTGGGATGACCGCGATGCGATGCGGGGGGCATTGCATGGAATGCCCGCACTCACCTTGCCCAGTGCTACCGACCCTTACGATCTTTCGGAGGCGTGGCGGTTTAGTTAGAAAGGCGTGTTGTCATGAAATGGTTATCGCTTAAACAGGCAGCCGATCAATTGGGTATTCATCCTACCACCTTGCGGCGTTGGGCGGATAATGGTGATATTCCCGTTTATATTACACCGGGTGGGCACCGACGCTTTTTAGAAGCTGATGTGCAGGCAGTGTTGGGAGGTGGGTCGTTAAACGTGCAAGAAACCAAGCCAGAACGGGCATGGGCGACGCGTGCGTTGTTGACCACTCAGGAGCGGCTACGTGATCATCGTTCTGAAGTGCAGTGGCTACAGGTTTTTGATGAAGATAAGCGTGCCCAACAGCGCGAGTTAGGGAAACAACTGCTGGCGCTGATTATGCAACATATTGCTTTGCCAGAAGGTGACGAAAGTTTATTGGTCGAGGCTGAACAGATTGCTGAACATTATGCCAATATCTGCAAAAGTATTGGACTAACGGCTGCTCAAGGGTTGGAGATTATTGTTTTCTTTCGGGATAATATGACCGAGACGGCGCTCAAATTGCCGCAGGTGGCAACTGTTGACGATGACAACCGCCTGCGCCTGCTGCGAAAACTGAACCAGATATTCAATCTGTTGCAAATCAAACTCGTTGAAGCCTATCAGGAAGGGTAGGGTACATGGATAAGGTCAACCTTGCACAGAAATTCAGTTTATTTGATGACCACTGGAGTCCCAAGCTGGTGGGTACTGTCAATAACTTTGCAGTCAAGTTGGTTAAGCTCAAGGGTGAGTTTGTTTGGCACCATCATGAAACCGAGGACGAGTTGTTTTTGGTGGTCAAGGGGCGTTTATTGATGCGCTTCCGTGACCGTGATGTGTGGGTAGAAGAGGGTGAGTTTATCATTGTGCCGCATGGAGTCGAGCATCTGCCAGTAGCAGACGATGAGGTGCAGGTGGTCTTGTTTGAGCCGCAGACGACGCTGAATACTGGCACGGTGCAAAATGAACGCACGGTTGAGAATCTGGACGAAATCTAGCGGTGGGCGGCGCGGGCAAGGTCGCGTGAAACGCGACGCGGGGATGTCCCAACATCCCCGCCACAGGCTGACTGGGCAGCCTGTCTTGCCCGCGCTACATCTGCTCTGGCGCAGTCATTCCAATCAACATCAGGACGCGCTGGAATACCACCTTGGCGGCCCGATACACCCGCAGCCGCGCCTTGGCAACAGGTTCCGGTACCTCTGAATGCAACACCCGCACACGGTCATACATCGGATGGAAAGCTCGCGCTAGGTCTAAGGCCCAAAACGCCAATTGATGGGGCGCAAGATTGTCGTGGGCTAATTGGAGTTGTTCAGGGAACGACAGCATCTGCATCACAAAGGCGATTTCTTCCTCGCCTAATTGTGACAAGTCCGCATCGGCATCCCAATCGTCGGCATAACCGCGCTCTTGAAGTTGGCGCAAAATACCTGCACAGCGTACATGGGCATTCTGGATATAGAACACTGGATTGTCATTCGATTGCTTGACGGCAAGATCGAGATCGAAGGCGATGTCATTATCGGTACTGCGTGATAGCAAGAAATAGCGGATGGCGTCTGGCCCGGTCTCATCCATGATCTCATCAAGGGTGATAATCTCGCCCTTGCGTGTACTCATCCCCACTTTTTCGCCCGCTTTGACGAGATGCACCATCTGATGCAATATGACATCGACCTTATCCGCATCATAATCAAGGGCCGCTAACCCCCGCTTGACCACTTGTGACTCGGTGAAGTGGTCGGCTCCTAGTACATTGATAACGCGGTCAAAGCCACGATCCAGCTTGTTGACGTGATAGGCAATATCTGGCAAGACATAGGTGGGGTCACCGTTGGCGCGGACAATCACACGGTCTTGGTCATCGCCAAAGGCTGTGCTGCGGAACCATACCGCGCTCTCGGTATTCTTAGCGGTGGCCTTTTCGCGTTCTTCGGGGGTAGCGCCTTCCCAGACGATGCCTTCATAGGTGTGCTTGCGGGCCTTGAGTTGGTCGCGTATTTTCCAAACAGCGCCACTGTCATAGAGGTCGAGTTCGTTGAAATAGAGGTCAAAGCGTACCCCTAGACGTTCCAACGTGGCACGGATAAGGGCAAAGATGGCGTTTTCTGCATAGACCTTAAAGTCTTCCCATCCTTTATCCTGCCATGTCGCACCGACCTCTTGAGCCAATTGTTGGCCCATCTCAATCAAGTATTCACCTTGATAGCCATCATGGGGAATGGGCGTGTCTTGACCAAGGGCCTGTAAATACCGCGCCTGCAAGGTCATGCCCAATAATTGCATCTGCCGACCACCATTGTTGAAATAATACTCACGGTGAACCGACCAGCCACACGTTTCTAGCAGACGGGCGACGGCATCTCCCACGACTGCCCCGCGTGACCGTCCAATGTGGAGGGGGCCTGTTGGGTTGGCGCTCACAAACTCGACCATCACACGCTTGCCTGCGCCCCGGTCGGTACTAAAGACTTGCTCGCCTGCTGCGATAATGGCGTTGACTTGGTCTTGAAGCCAGTTTGAACTCAACCAAAAATTAATAAAGCCGGGCGGCGCGACTTCAATTTTGCTGATGAGGCTACTAGTGGGCAAGTGCTTCACAACGACGGTGGCAACGTCGAGTGGCTTCATCTGGAAGGCTTTGGCAGATGCCATCGCAATTGCGGAGGCATAGTCACTTTGCTTGGCAGGCTTGACTGCGGCGGATAAGGTAGTGTGATTTTTTAATTGGGGTAAATCCCCAGCCGCTTGGGCAGCTTCTACCGCTTCCTGTACCAAGCGTTCAATTTGTTCGGGAATAGGTGTGAAGAAATTCAACTCGTTGCGTCTCCTTAGAATTGAGAGTGGCAGATGTGGTGCTTCGATATACTAAAATAATTTGCCAAGAGCGACCCAAATAGCTAATAAGACAAATAGCCCTGTAAATATCGAAAGCTGGCGATCTAGGTAGTCGATGCGATTGAGAAGTTCGTACTTTTCTTGTTCTAAATTCTTAACTTTACGCTCCAGCCGCTCAATATTGAGAAGATCATATTTTTCTTGTTCCAGATCTTTAATTTTGCGCTCAAGTCGTTCAATTTGCACATTTAGTTGATCAACACTAGGCTTGCCATCGGATGCCATTGAGCAGTTCCTTTCCAGCCTTTCTAGGAGTTAGCGGCGTTGGAGTAAGTGTATGGTCAAGATAAGGCCTAGCGTGCCAATGGTCAATGGCAAAAAGACATAAATGCTGCTAAAAGTTAGCCAATAGGGGTTGGGTGTCGCAAATCCCCACCCCAATATCAACACCACAAGGGTCGCCCAATGTGGAAAAAATAACAATAGTCCTAAATAAATCGTCCATTCTTCAGTGGAGGGTTGAACATAAGTCATCCGCAACAGTACCGCTGTGCCAATGCGGTAGAGTATCCATGCTCCCCAGTTGGCTAGTGTGGCCTGTGAGACTGAATCGGCGAGGTAGGAAATTAGGATACCGATTCCTGTAAAGGCATACCACTCAAGTATAGGCATCAACGCGATGAACAGGCCCAATGTGCCAAGGTTGAGGACGGTTCCGAGGGTTGGGGTACCCTGCCGAAACGCCAGCCCCTCTACAACAACAAATCCAATGAACGCCATTCTCGATATGATGACGGGTATCAAGGCTGGCTCTGCACTCCAGAACTGAGCCGAGACCTTGCTCAAAATAATCTGATAGCGTGGGATTGGCGTACTGAGCAGTACATCCCATGTGCGGTGTTGAATCTCGCCCGCGACCATGTGCGCCGTTTGGGAGGGTAAGGCATAGAGCAGGCGGCTATAGAGCAATTCCGATAAAATAAAGGCTACTGGCCCCATCATTACCAAAAGTGGGAACACAAGCAGGCTGTAAAAACGCCCTAAGCCAATCATCACAATGGGAAAACTGATGAGCATGGCAAGGCAGCCATAGGTGAAGATAATCCGCAGGCGCAGGCCGAACTGGGCAATGCGAAAATCAAGCGCATTGTAACGCCTGAGTTCATTGGCAACGAGTGGGAAACGCGGATGCGTCCAATCAGGGAGTGTGTTCATGGATTTTGTCAGACTAAGCAAAACAATTTCCTTTATTTTACGCCATAACCCGTGGGTTTTTGAACTGGAGTTGGATGAGGAAGGTTGGGTCACGGTATCGATGCTTTTGGAAGCATTACACCGCGATAGCCGTCGATGGCGTAGTGTCACCCCCGCCGACTTAGAGCAACTCATTGCCCAGTCCGATAAACAACGCTTTGAAATACGCGACGGTTCAATTCGTGCGCTGTACGGACATTCGATAGCCACCAAACTCAAGAAAGAACGCGGCACTCCACCCGATATACTTTATCATGGCACCAGTGACCGTGCCCTAGAAGCAATTATGGCTGACGGTTTGCGTCCAATGTCGCGTCAGTATGTGCATCTGTCGGTTGATACCGAGATGGCGCAGGAGGTTGGTAAGCGCAAAGGGGGGCAATTGTTGATTTTGCAGGTGGATGCCGCCCGTGCAGCACAAGACGGCATCGTGTTCTATGTCGGCAATGACCGCGTGTGGTTGGTGGATTTTGTGCCGAGCCTGTATCTCAGCTATTGATCAGATTCAACCGAATTGCGGAGAACGCCAATCTGCTCAATCGCAATCTCGACCTGATCACCTGCGCTGATTTCAGTAACTCCCTCTGGTGTGCCTGTCAAGATGACATCACCGGGCAGGAGGGTCATAACGCTACTGATAAACTCAATCAGGCTGGGTACATCAAACACCATGTCGCGGGTATTGCCATCAATCACCGTTTGTCCGTTAAGGCGTGCTTTGACCCCTAGTCCCGCTGGGCTGCCAATCTCAGTATCAATCCAAGGCCCTAGGGGGCAAAAAGTATCGAAGCCCTTGGCGCGGCCCCATTGCCCATCTTTCTTTTGCAGGACACGGGCGCTGACATCGTTGCCGCAGGTGTAACCCAGCACATAGTCCAAAGCATCAGCATAGCGGATGTTGCGGCCTTGCTTGCCAATCACAACTGCCAGTTCAGCCTCCAAGTCAACTCGTCCGACGTTGGGGGGAAGTTGAATCGGCATATCAAAGGCAATTGCAGCCGACGGAGGCTTGAAAAAGAGCATCGGCTCATCGGGTACCGCCGCTTGATGCTCGGCAGCATGGGCCGCATAATTCCTACCGACTGCAATAATCTTACTAGGGCGAATGGGCGGGGCCAACAGCAAATCCTCAAACAGCCCCATCCCATCTCCTTTGGTAAAGGATGCGGCGAAGGGGTCGCCTCCCACCAGTTCATAAACAATGCCATCCTCGACCAGCCCAAAGCGCGGGCCAGCCGTTGTCACATAGCGCGTAATTCTAGCCACCTTTTACTCCTTCAATCACCCCATCCTCGGCAATGGGGAGGGTTCGTCCACAGGTTTGGCACTGCCATCCGCTGTCGGTGGGTTGCAGAGTAACTTGGTGACAATGCGGACAGCGCCAATAGTCTTCTAGAGGGCGGATGCCTGCAATTGGAGCTTGGCCTGCTTTAAACGCCCATACAAGGGCATAATCTTGCTGCCAATCATCTTGAATGCGGACATCCACTAGCCGAAAATCGCCCTCAAGCATAGCTTGAAAATCGGTATGTGTCATGATTTTACCCGGCATGTATTTGACATCATGTCCTTGGCGATTGGAGAGTAACAGTATACCTCCCGGACGCAACACCCGTATCAGTTCAGCGATTACAGCACGTGGCTCTGTCGTGAACTCTAATGCTTCTAGGCACGTCACCAAGTCAAAACTGGCATCCTTAAAGGGGAGGTGTTCGGCAGGGGCATGGAGCAGATATAAGCGCCCTTCTTGTAGCTCTGGCAGCATCTTTTCAGCCGCCATGTTCAACATCCGACGACTTAAATCGACCCCTATGACTTGCCCATGAAAATCAGGGGCATCAAAGAGCGTTAGCGGGAGACGGGCTGTACCAGTAGCCACATCCAAGACTAGGGGCGGGCGAGCAGCTTGGGTGGCTCGTACCAACGGGCGGCTCAAAAAAGCGGCTTCGTGGATGAGGCTGAAATTCTTAATGTTGTCGTAGCGGCTGGCGTAAACATCATAGAGCCAGATAACGACCCCACGCCCTAGATAGACGCCCTCGGTTTTGATGAACAACCACCACAACAGCAAACTTAGGCAAATTAGACCAATTGCGAGTAAAATGAGCGTTGAGAACAGATTAATTCCCTCACTGTTTTCATTTGATTATAAGGCCATTATCTGGATAGGCTCAAGGGAGCAGCATTGTGGACCGTAAACAGGTTAGGCAATATGTAAAGCAACTCCAAAGCGACAGCGCCAAAGAGCGCTATATCGCGGCCCTTGCCCTTGGCAAAAGTAAAGATACTTCCGTTATTCCGGCACTCAACAAGGTCGCTACCCTCGATAGCAACCCTAAAGTGCGTCAGATTGCATACCAAGCCGTCAAGTTTCTCAGCAAGATTAAAGATGAGGATGATCTACGTGCCCGCCAAGCAGAGGCCGATGCCCTAGATGACGACGATGATGACTCTCAGTCTGACAGCGGGTGGGGAGTTATCGAAAATATCTTGGTGGACGATGAACCAGAAAAAAGCGAGTCTTGGAACTATCAGAAGTCTATCAGCGGTGAGCAAGGCAAAAGCAAGAATAAGAAAAAGAAAGCCAAAAAGTCACGTAAAGAGCGCCGGGCCGAGAGACGTGACCCCAAGCGCCGACGGTTCCGGTTTCATATCTGGATCGCCTTATTGGTTGTCTCAATCGGTGCTTTGATTGTTGCTTATGATTATGACATGCGCCGTGACTGGCCTAAGAACCGCACAGAAGTTCTCGACGGGTTAGATGAGTGGTACACCGATGTAGTCAGTCAAGTTAACTTGTATAGCCTCGCCTTGTCTCAACCTGAATTTGATTGTGGAGCATATCCTAAATATGATGGTGGAGACTTCTATCTTCCAGAACGACCTAAATGGGCCAAGCCCGATGGTGACGATCAAGAAGGCCTTGACGCTTTCTATAACCATATGGATGAAATTTATAGCACCATGTCTCGCGTAGATGATGTGGTTAAGGGTTTTTGTGATGGGCGCGATGACCCCCGCGTATGGCCCACGCCTACGGCTAACCCAAAAGGGCAGATTGATACACTGCTCCGTGACCACGTTGGGCCAGCTCGTATTGAATTGAGCAAAGCCCAACAAGCCAATGCTTCCCCCACCCCCGAAGCGGATTAGTGAGGGAGCCACTCTTGGGATTCGGGCTGGTCAACGGGGGCCATGCTCATCAGTAGGCGGCTACGGGCGGTGTAGTAGACAATATACTCGCGCCCTTTTTCCAGTGGAACCTCATATGGAGCCACAAAAGGGGCAAAGCTGTAGTCGCCTACGATGTAAGAGAATGGCATTTCGGGACGCTCACGGGAGGCCATCTTGATTTTGAGCCTGCCGCGTTCCCATTTGACAGGGTTTTGGCTGAAGCTTTCGGGTACGAACATGTTGGCGTTAACCCAAAAGACAATAACAAGGAACGACAGGCTACCTCCAGTGAGGCAAATCAGTCCTAGGCCAAAGAACCCACTATATTGTAGGGTTTGCACAAAACCCCACAACGCAACCATGCCAAACAAAGTGAAGCCAATTAACCCAACGCCTGTTACAATAGCGGCGATGATAATTGGGGCGCGTTGAGTTGGTGTTAAATGCCCTTGCCGATTGGCTGTCAGTTTGTCAGCCATTTGTGGGGAGGGCGTGTAGTGAGTGATGGATGAGTTTTGGGTATGATCTTGGTTCATAATTGCCAAGTATACCTGTAACTTGAGGGGGAGGCGATAATAAATTTCTTTCTTGGAAGATGTTCTTGTGGACTGTACAATAGCTTTTCGTTGAGATAAGTAGCACATGCCGTCAGGAGGCATTTCACGTGGTTAGTCCATTAGACTGGCTACTCGGTCTATTTTCCTTAGATATTGGTATCGACCTTGGGACGGCGAACACATTGGTGAGTGTGCGTGGCAAAGGTATTGTGATTAATGAACCGTCCTATGTGGCGATTGATAAAAAGACCCGACGCCCAATTTCTGTAGGCCAAGAGGCCAAAGAAATGGCCGGGAAAGTCCCTAGCAAGATTATGGTGGTGCGTCCACTGCGCGATGGGGTCATTAGCGAATTTGAAGTTACCGAGGCCATGCTCCATTATTTTATTGAAAAAGCCCATCAACAAAGCTGGGTGCCAATTCCGCGCCCGCGTGTGGTGGTTGGTATTCCTTCTGGGGTGACCGAAGTTGAGAAACGTGCGGTTTATGATGCGACCATGAGCGCTGGCGCACGTGAAGCGTTCTTGATAGAAGAGCCTGTTGCTGCTGCCATTGGTGCGGGCTTACCGATTCAAGAAACACGCGGGAGCATGGTGGTTGACATTGGCGGTGGTACCACCGAAGTCGCCGTTTTCTCGCTTGGTGGGATTGTCATTAGCCGCAGTATTCGGGTGGCGGGTGATGAGATGGACGAGGATATCGTTCAATATATGCGCTCCAAGTACAATCTCTTGGTTGGAGAGCGCACGGCGGAGCGTATTAAAATCGAGATTGGCTCGGCTTACCCACTCCTTGAAGAGCGTACCACCATTGTGCGGGGGCGTAACCTGATTACAGGCTTGCCAGAGGCCCGCGAAGTCTCCTCGATTGAAATGCGGGAGGCGCTGGCAGGGTCGGTTGGTATTCTCGTCGATACTATCCGCGACGCGCTGGATGAGACACCACCTGAGTTGGTGGCGGACTTGATGGAATCAGGTATCTGTATGGCGGGTGGTGGTAGTCAACTAAAGGGCTTGACTGAGCGTATAGCCGAAGAAGTGAATGTACGGGTTTGGTTAGCAGAAGACGCCATGACCTGTGTCGCACGTGGGGCCGGACGTATCCTTGAGGATTACGATAATCTCCGCAGCTTGTTGGCCGGGTTGGAGCGCGGCTCAACACAACATTAATCCATTGATGAAGGGGGTATCAATCGGTGGGGCAGCAGTATCAATATAATCCAGAGGTAGCTTTATCTGAGGTCACGGCGCTGATTCATGATGCCATACAGGACAAGCGGTTACGTCGGGTGAGCTTAGAGCAAATCCAGATTATTGCCGTTTCTTATCAAGTCAATCTCACTAAGGAATTTCCGACGGCATTAGTGGGTTTTTATCGAGATTATCTGCGGCAGTGCTTACAAGACCGTGTGATTTCTGAGGCTGAGGCTGAAGACCTTGCCCACTTGAAACTTGTCTTGGGCCTGAATGACCAGACCGTTGATGCAATTCACCATGAAGTCATTCATGCGGTGTATGAGGCTTCGGTTGAAGATGTGTTGGCGGACGGGCGTTTGGATGCCGATGAACAACGTTTTCTAGAGCGGTTGCAATATGACCTCAAGCTCTCAGATGATATTGCCCATGCCATTTATGCCCGTGAAGCCAAGGACTATATCACTCGTTATTATCAGTATATTGTGGGAGATGAGCGCCTCTCGCCTGAAGAAGAACAAGAACTGAATGCTATTGCGCGAAGCCTCGGTGTGGATATTGATGTGGACGAGCATACCCAATCTGCGCTCAACAAGTATCGGCTATATTGGGTGATTGAAAACGGACGTTTGCCACATTTGGAGGCATCGGTTGCGCTCCAGCCAGATGAGCAGTGCTATCTAGAGGTGGATTCGGCATGGTATGAACCCCGCCTCAAGACCCTTGCCGAGCGTATCAGCCACGTCCGCTTCTACAAATCAGCCTATCAGCGTGTCACCCATCTGGATGAACTGTCCTTGGCTGAAGATGATTGGCGGCAGATTGATACAGGTCGTGTATCCTTGACCAACCAACGCTTGATATTGAGTGGTAAAGCTGCCCATGATGAGATTGCACTCGACAAAATCCTTGATGTGCAGGTCTATCGCAATGGCCTAGAGGTGATTAGCACCTCTGGAACCAGCCCATTTTTGGCAATCGACAAGGGCCTCGATATTTTCTTGGTGCTTTTGGGGCGTGCTATCCGCGATCTTGACTAACGGCGCGGACGCACCGCAAGGCCCCATACATCACCTAATATCGAAAAAGCTTCACGCCCATCCGGTGTGAGGCGATACAGCACTGTGCTAGGTAGATAGGTGCTGTTCAGTATCGGGTCAGCCGGGTCAATATCTGGGGCTAAGGTGCCATTGTTCAATGCTTCTACCATACGGGCATTGCTTTCCACGGTCACCACAAAAACATACTCATCCGTGGCAACCATCGATGACACCCCATAGAAGTCGCCCAAGGTGGCAAGCGGCCACAGTTGCGCCGTCACCAAATCCAACCGCCAAATGGAAATAGTTGCGCTACGGGCATCAACGGGGGTGGATACCATCGACGCGAGTTGGAGTAGGTTCTGTGGTGCAGTACGGACAGCCAGATAAAGGGTAGTGTCATCGGGCGACCATGCCACGCGCTCAATCTCACCCGCATCAATCAGATAAGTCCGCAATCCTGCCGTAATCAAATCCACGACCAGCACATGGCCCTCAGTGGTCGGCCCTGCCAAGCGCGAATAAGTGTTATTAGGGGCAGCCCGTCCCGCGATAAAGTTCTGGGTGCCTTCAAAGACCCATGCGGTATTGTTCTGTAGGCTGAAGGCTTGCATCCCGGCATTGGGAAAACAGCACGAATAAAACAAGGTGTCGCCATAAGTCGCAAAGAGATTCGGGCGGGCGGCCTCTAACAGACCCCCATCGCGGGCATATTGTAGCGCGGCCCCGTTGAGTACCATATTGGCAGTGCCAGTCAAGTATTCGCCAATGTATCCCACCAGTCGGCCTGTATCGCTATCCCCGCTGAAAGCAAACTCGCGTAGGGGATAGCTTAAGACAGCGGGCGTTGGGGTTTCGGGGGTGGGGCCATCAGTCTCGTCGTTGATTTGGATGGGGTTGCTGGTATCAAGGTAATAGAGCAGTTGTCCAGTGCGATCTAATGCCACTGTTAAGCCAAACTCACCCGGAATCTTGGCGGCGGCTCCCCCACTAGCGGTAGTCTGAAAAAGGCCGTCCCGCCGCGCAATATACAGCGTATTCCCATCCGGTGACCAGAGCATGCGGGCCGATTGGCCCACTTGAAACTCTGGCCCTGTGATATAGATGGGGTTGCCTTGGGCATCTGCCAATTTCAAGATGTTTTGGTGGACATAAGCCAAGACCACTGTGGTATCCGGCTGTTGGCTGGCTTTCGCAAAGGTGGGTAGGGCGATGATGAGAACGAAGGCAATCAGTACAAAACGGCGTATCATGTCGAACTCTCCCCCCATCATTCTAACCGAGTTCGACATGGATGCAACTTTAGCGCGATAGAACATCCGCCATTTCAAAATAGCTCTCATGAATCATACGGCGCTGACTAATGACTTCCTCGAGTTGAACAGGCACAATATCCCGCCCATTGAGTCCGACCATCACACCACCATTGCCTGCCACCAGTTCATCGACAGCATGGACACCCAAGCGGGTTGCCAACAGGCGGTCAAAGGCGCTAGGACTGCCCCCGCGTTGCACATGGCCTAGGATAGTTACACGTACTTCAAAGCCACAGGGGTGCTTTTCGAGATAGCTGGCGACTTCGTGGATACGGTGTTTGGCCCCTTCGGCAATGACGGCGATGGCGTGAGATTTACCGCGTGTGTAAGCATCATCCAGTGCTTGGGCAATCTCTTCCAGTTCGATAGGCTTTTCAGGGGTGCTGACAACTTCGGCCCCACCGAGAATGCCACTCATGAGCGCCAAGTAGCCACAGTTGCGACCCATCGCTTCCAGTAAGAAAGCGCGTTCATGGCTGGAGGCGGTATCGCGTAGCTTGTCGATAGCATCAAGCAAGGTGTTGAGGGCGGTGTCGGTGCCAATGCTCATGTTGGTACCCCAGATGTCGTTGTCGATGCTACCGGGGACGCCGACAACGGGAAAGTCTTCTTGGTGAAGGGCCAATGCACCTTGTAGACTGCCATCCCCGCCGATGACCACAAGGCCATCAATACCCTGTTCATTTAGGCGACGCAAGCCGCGTTTTTGTCCACGCTCAGTCTTAAACTCTTCGTTACGAGCCGTCTGTAAAATGGTGCCGCCACGCTGCAAAATACCACTGACTTCTCGGTTGGTAAGGCGCTCAAAGTCGCCCGCCAACAGTCCGGTATAGCCTCGACGGATGCCATAAACTTCTATATTCTTTGCATTAGCGGTACGCACAACAGCACGGATAGCGGCATTCATGCCGGGTGCATCACCACCGCTGGTCATCACTGCGATTCGTCGCATGGTGGGTTGCTCCTTTTTTTATTAGATGTCATTGTACCGCCGATACTACCGTTTCATAGCGGGTATTTGGTTATTTTGTACGAGTTTAAGGAGTTTTAAGCGGCATAGGCAAGGGGGCAAAAAAGTGGGGCTGTTGTCTCAACCCCACTTGTTCTTTCTAGCGTTCCCCGACCAGATACGGGCGGATGTACTGTCCAGTATAGCTCTCCTCAATGGCGGCCACATCTTCAGGCGTGCCGACGGCAATGACTTGCCCGCCATCGTCACCACCCTCCGGCCCTAAGTCGATCAACCAGTCGGCGGTCTTGATGATGTCGGGATTGTGTTCAATGATGAGTACACTATTGCCCCTGTCCACCAGTGTTTGCAACACTACAATCAAATGCTCCACATCGGCGGCATGGAGGCCCGTGCTGGGTTCATCAAGTACATAGAGGGTCTGGCCTGTGCTACGTTTAGACAGTTCACGGCTGAGTTTAACGCGCTGGGCTTCACCACCAGAGAGGGTAGTCGCTGATTGCCCGATGCGAATATAGCCCAGCCCGACGGCCTCCAGTGTTTCAAGGCGGCGGTAGATGTTGGGGATGGGTTCAAAGACCTCCATCGCCTCCGTAACGGTCAGATTCAGTACATCAGCGATGCTATGCCCTTTGTACTTGACCTGCAAGGTCTCGCGGTTGTAACGGGTGCCATGACACACATCACAATCGACATAGACATCCGGTAAGAACTGCATCTCAATGCGGAGCAAGCCTTGGCCTTGGCAGTTCTCGCAGCGCCCACCCTTGACGTTGAAAGAGAAGCGTCCGGCGGTATAGCCCCGAATGCCGCTTTCGGGCAACTGAGCAAAGAGCCGTCGCAGGTCGTCAAACATCTTGGTATAGGTGGCAGGGTTGGAACGTGGGGTGCGTCCGATGGGGCTTTGGTCGATGTTGATGACTTTATCAATCAGGTTGAGGTTTTCGATGCTGTCATGGTCACCGGGGCGGTCTTTGCTGCGATAGAGCTTTTGCGCTAGTGATTTATACAACACATCGACCATCAACGAGGATTTACCCGACCCACTAACGCCCGTAATGACCACCAACTTGCCGAGGGGTATCTCGGCATCAACATTCTTGAGGTTATTTTCACGGGCACCATGAATGACGATGGACAGGCCGTTGCCCTCACGCCGTTTTTCGGGAATGGGGATACGCCGCCGCCCACTCAGGAAGGCCCCTGTAATACTGGCCTCGTTTTGCATAATCTCTTCGGGGGTACCTGTTGCCACCACTTGCCCGCCATGTTCACCCGCGCCCGGTCCCATGTCGATGATGTAGTCGGCGGCCCGCATGGTCTCGTCGTCATGCTCAACCACCAGCAAGGTGTTGCCGAGGTCACGCATGCCCAGCAGGGTATGGATAAGGCGGTCATTGTCGCGTTGGTGCAGGCCGATGGATGGCTCGTCCAGCACATATAGCACACCCGTTAGCCGCGAGCCAATTTGTGTAGCGAGGCGAATACGCTGGGCTTCACCACCGGAGAGCGTACCCGCGGCTCGGTTGAGGGTTAGGTAATCCAGCCCGACATTGACCATGAAACCGACGCGGCTGGCAATCTCTTTGAGGACTTGATGGACAATCTCGATTTCACGGCTGGTCAAGATTGCCTCACGTCCATTGCGCCCATCCAAAGCCTCGACCCACTCCGCCAAGCGTTTGACGGGCATAGCCGTTGCTTCATGAATGGAGACCCCGCCTAATGTGACCGATAAGGCCCAAGGATTAAGGCGCTTGCCTTGGCAGGTTGGGCAAGGGCGCTCGGCCATGATTTCCTCGATGTTGTTCCGCATCCAGTCCGAGGTGGTTTCGTTGTAGCGGCGCTCAAGATTATTGACGACTCCTTCAAAGGTGGTGCGATAGACGCGCTTCTCCCCGTCATGGGTGGTATAGGTGACGGGAATCTTCTCGCCTCCATTGCCATAGAGGATGACTTTCTGCTGCTCATCAGTCAAGGTTGACCAAGGATCTGTAAAGGAGATTTTGTAGTGATCGCATACACTGGCGATGATTTGATGAGTATAGCTATCGCGGCCTTGGGGCCAGCCATTGGCTTGGATAGCGCCTTCCTCTAAGCTGAGGTCACCATCCGGCACCACCAAGTTCGGGTCAATCTCTAGGCGCACACCCAAGCCTTGGCACTCTGAGCAAGCTCCGTGCGGGCTGTTGAAGGAGAATGTGCGCGGCTCAACTTCGGGGAAGCTGCCATGCCCATAGGGGCAGGCCAATAATTCGCTATAAGGATGGTCAACGGGTTGGTCAGGGTTGGTCATGTCGTTGACGACTACAAACTGGTCGCCTAAATCAAGCGCCGTCTCAATCGAATCGGTGAGACGGGTGATGAAGCTCTGGCGTTCTTCGGGGTCTTCCTCATGACGAATCACTAGACGATCAACTACAATTTCAATGGTGTGCATCTTGTAGCGGTCGAGCGTAGGAGGCGTATCGACTTCAAAGACCTCACCATTGACCCGCGCCCGCACAAAACCTGCTTCTTGGATGTCCTTAAAAATCTTCTCATGCCGCCCTTTGCGGTCTTTGATGATGGGGGCGAGGACTTGAATGCGACTTCCATCCGGCATTTTCATAATGCGGTCAACGATTTGTTGGGAGGTCTGCGCTTCTAGCACTTCACCGCAGGTGGGGCAATGGGCCTTGCCGACCCGTGCATAGAGCAAGCGTAAGTAATCGTAAATCTCCGTCACCGTGCCAACCGTTGAACGGGGGTTATGGCTGACGCCTTTTTGATCGATGGAAACAGCGGGACTGAGTCCCTCAATCTGGTCTACGTCGGGCTTTTCCATCAGGCCAAGGAATTGACGGGCATAGGCCGAGAGGCTCTCGACATAACGGCGCTGACCTTCGGCAAAGATGGTGTCGAAAGCGAGCGAACTCTTGCCACTACCGGAAAGCCCAGTAATGACCACCATTTTGTCGCGTGGGATTTCCACATCGACATTCTTGAGATTATGTTCTCTGGCACCACGAACAATGATTTTGTTTTGTGACATAACTCGCTCGTTAGGGGACAATTAAGAACAAATGTGCGAACCTTAACTATACCCCTTGGAGGCATGTTCGTCAATGTGAAGTTGGCTATCGATTCAGAAAACGCGCCAACCCCGGACGCACCGCTGGAATATAGCCGCGTCGTGTGCTTTGCAAGGCATGGGTTGTGATAAAGGCTTGTGGATCAGTCTGTTGAATAGCGGCTGTACAGGCAGCTAAGTTTTTGCGCTCCACTGTGCTTTCTACCATCATGACCTCACCTTCAGCGCCCAGCCCCATAAACTCGGTAGCACCAAAGCCTGCCGCACGGATAGCCATGGCAATCTCATGTCCCTTGGCGGTACTTACAATGTGTAGGGTAATGTAGCCTGTCGTCAACTTGCGCTCCAGCCAGATACCTACATTGCCACCTGTTGCAAAACCGAGTGAATAAGCGGCAAGGTTGAGGATAGAGTGGAGATTGTTGACAACACTTCCTAATGCAATAGCAAATATCAGCGACTCACAGGCTCCCAAGATGAACACCATGCCAGTCCTGCCGCGTGCCAACATAACGAGACGGAGAGTGGTAATGGTGTTGCCAAGCACCCGCAGCACAAATATTCCTAAAGCAACGCTGATCGACTCAAGCATAAACTGATGACCTCCGATATAATCATAGCCTGTCAATCAAGGAGTGACCATGCGGCTTCCCCCGGATAACTTTCCCGATGATACCGAAACTTATGCCTTCCATCATTACCAAGTCACAGCCATGCGGTGGCGGCGCTGGGTGGTGATCATAGGTGGGGGAATCGGTTTAGTAGCGGGGTTAGTCGGCCTTATGTGGGTATTGCTGCATAATCAAGCTTCAGGATCGACGGAGTCGCCGAATGTACCTGATTATATCACACCAACGCCCGATGTCAGCCAAACGATGCCAGAGGGCTTTCCACCTGATATTATCGACCCCCAAATTATTCGTATTCCGGCGCGGATTGATGAGATAGGCATTGGACGGCGCGGCTATGTCTTTCAATCTTCTGCTGATTTGCTGTGGTGTATAGCTGTCTTTGGTGGTACAGCCCAAGTCTATGGCAATACCGAAGCCGTAGCTGGGGAGTGTATGCAGGGGGCTGCTACGACTGAATTGCTAGTGAAGCTTGATCAAAACGCCGTTTATGGTCTTGTGGTTGAAACGACGGATGTAGAATCTGTTATGTTTATTTTGCCAATTGAATAAGAAGGTGGGGCTATGGAGTGGATATTGCTCAGTCTGGTGATTATTGCTTCAGCATTTGGGGCAACGGGCGGTGTGGTTTACTACTACCACCGCTTTTATGACCGCTTTGTGCAGCAGCGTCTGTTGCAAGAAAAACAACTAGAGATTTACGAGGACATTGTTTGCTTAATGTCTAATGTGAAGGCCACCCTTGATTACACATCGGGTGATGAGACCTTACGTCAATGGAAGGTTGCCTTGATGGAACCCATCCGCGAAATTTTGCGGAAGTCCTACCAGTGGTCGGTTTTTTTGCCTGAAGGTGTAACCGACTTAACATCAGAATATGCTACTAAAATTGCACATAGTTTGACCCGTTTGGATAGCGTGACAACGGAGAATATGCAGGCTGCGGCAGAGATTATTGCTGAAGTCGAGCGTGTAGAGGAAAAAGCCGCTAAGGCCCTGCAACAGAAAATCCGTGAAGCTGTGGGGCTAACCCATTAGCGGAATGTTTCCAATGGAGCATTGAAGCCCTGCCATTCTGTCCAAACACGGGTACCCATGAATTCATCATCACGGATAGGGAGCGGGGTACAGAGTTCATCAACAGCGGTGATGGGTGATAGGCGAGGGCGTTGAAGATTGGTATCGAGTCGAATATAGCCCGCCAAGCGTACGGCTTTGGTTTGGTAAAACATTTCATATCTAAGATAGACCTGACCACTGTAGCGGGCGCTATAGCGTATGCCTTGGTATTCGAGCCATAGGCCATCGGGTTCACCAAAAGTCGCCAATGTATCGCCCAAGGTGGTGGCCCGTGGGAAGAAACAACTGGATACTGCAATGCCCTCCTCCAGCACAATTTCACCACTCCCTTGCTTGACCCAAAAATTGATTTGGGGGCGATTAATGCCCGTGTAGGTTGCTCCGATGTCATCAAGATAGTGTTGTACATCACGGCGGTTGGTCGTGCCATCAAGCGGGATATGGAACCAACAATTCAGACCGCACTCATCACGAATAGCAAGGGTATGCTCAAGGTCGGTGGGGCGTATAATGCGTTGCCCAACCACCAACCCTAAGCTACCACCGGAAATGATGCCGAGTGTGAGGATGATTTTTACCAAGAATCGCATGTAGATAATACTTGGCTAGAAGCTGGTTGGTTTGGTGGCCCGCCATGCTGAGAACCGTACCAATATGTCTGCAATCGTCCCAATGACGAAGACGGCTACCAAAACGGCCCCCCCAATATAAACACTATTCTTGACATCAGCCCAAATTTGTCCCAATGTCTCCAAGTTCAGTAGCTTGAGGCCCATATCACCCTCAATAGAGGTCAGCATCAGGCGATACCAAGCATCGGCTGAATCCATCTGATACAGGTCGAGGGTGACACCACCACTGGCCTCAAAGACGGTTGAACCGACAACTAAAGCACTGATACTGATTGCCAAGCGCAGGCCAATTAAGAGCAGCAATCCTAAAATCACTACTGAACGAGTGTGGGTAAAAACGGCCACAATAACCCCAATGGCGGCGGCCAGTCCCACTTCAATAAATGGCTGTAAGATGAAGGCGGTCAGGAGCGCGGTAAGCAATAAAACGGCCCCATCTAAGGAGATTTCAGGGTCGATGCCGCTGATGTATAAATCTAGGGCACGGCCTTGGAACGCTGCCATATCTTGCAAGAAATAAGCAATATAGACTAAGCGCCCAATCGTAATTGCCGCCAGTAACCACCATAGACGGAAATAGACCGAAATCCAGCGTGCCCGTAGGGTGAGGGATACACCTGTTAGCGATAGTTTGAGGCTATCCCATGTTTGCTTTTGGCGCTCAACGGCGACAACATTAGCCGTCAATGCCACTCCTAGCACCATCGCTAGAATTTGCCCTGCGACTAAGGGCCAATATAGGACTTCACGGACGGACGGGTCTTGGTTATTACGGCTGGCAATGGTATAGCCTAGGCCTACGGCGATAGCCATACCCAACAACCAAGCTAAGAATCGAACAACGAATACGCGCCAACCTTGCGCCCGACCATGACCCATCACGTTTTTCATAATAGGGTGTTGGGGGTGTGCCCAAGATGGCAATTGCTGGTAACCAAATTTACTCATCATGTTCAACATAGGCTTTGTGTACCTCACCTCTCTTAGTGTAGCAAAACTTAAAAGTGCTGCAAAAGGCACAAACCACACGATTGCTTTATGGTTTTCTTACGGAGTTCTCAACAGTTCTCTTGCTCAATGTAGAAAATAGATTTATAATTGACGACAAGTAAATGAACAATTTGGGTTGATGTTGAATGTCAATGGAACATGAAAACGCTACAGTGCTAGTTGTGGATGACGAAGGCGCTATCCGCTATTCAGTGACCAAAACTTTAGAACGGGTAGGCTATCAAGTGGTGACTGCTTCCAGTGGAGAAGAAGCCCTTGAGATTTTGGCAGGCCAGAATTTTGATGTAGTTTTGACTGATATTCGGATGCCGGGTATTAGTGGTGTTGACCTCTTGGCGCGTATCAAAGAGCAATCCCCCGACGCGATTGTGATTTTGATGACAGGCTATGCCAGCCTTGGTACGGCAGTCGAGAGTCTACGCTTGGGTGCTCATGATTACCTCATTAAACCTAGTACAAGCGAAGATATTCGGGACAGTGTCAAGCGTGGTATTGAGCGTGCCCAGAACCTGCGCCGCCGTCGCACATTGTTAGATACCATTCGTAGTAATGTTAGCGAACTGAGTGGCTCTGCGTTGGCCCAGCGTATGCAACAAACACCCCGCCCGACCATGAAAGAATTTCAGCCAACTGCTCCGCCTGTCAACACCACAAGTACCTTGACGATTGGTCCATTGACGATTTATCCGGGGCGCTATCAAATTGAGGTGGAGAAAGAGCTAATCGATCTGACTCCTACTGAATTTGATTTGCTGTTGTATTTGGCAGCCCATCGCGGGCGCGTTGTGCCGTGTGCGGAACTGGTGCGTGAGGTACGTGGCTATACGGTCGATGAACATGAAGCACGGGAAGTTATCCGCCCCCATGTCAGCAACCTGCGTCGTAAGTTGAAGCAGGCAGGGCAAGACCCCAATATTTTGGTCAATGTGCGCGGGATTGGCTACCGGTTAAGTGAGGCTGACTAACAGCCGTCTACTGATGAAATGAACCCAAAGGCGCGGCTTAGGTTGCGCCTTTTTTGCTGAGGCTAATAATGAGTTTACCCAGACAGACAACCGTCCAGTACGGGGATATTGTGATGATTGTGGGCAAAGACCACAAGGTCTTTCTGCGTACTGTGCGGCAGCGTGATGTCATCCAGACCCATTATGGGCAAGTCGATTTTGACAAGATGGTAGGTATGCCCTATGGAGAGCAATTTCGGACGCATCTAGGCAACCCGCTCTATATTCTAGCCCCGAATCTTGAGGATGTGCTCATCTTCCTCAATCGGGGTACCCAGATTATCTACCCCAAAGACTTAGGCTATATCATCCTCAAGCTAGGGTTATTCCAAGGCGCACAGGTCATTGAATCAGGCACTGGTAGTGGAGCGCTGACCAGTATGCTGGCCTTGATGGTTGGTGATGAGGGTAAAGTCTATAGCTATGAGCGCCGTGCAGGTCATTTACAACAAGCCAAGCAGAACCTTGAGCGTCTTGGTCTTGACCATCGGGTCAATTTTATCCAGCGTGACATTGAGCAGGGTTTTGACCAAAGCGGGGTGCATGCTTTGTTCTTAGATGTCCCAAACCCCACAGACTATCTTGATCAGGCGTGGGCGGCTTTGCGGGGTGGGGGATTCTTTGGCGCTCTGGTTCCAACAGCGAATCAATTGATTGAGTTACTTTACGCACTTCAACATGGCCCTTGGTTCTTTATCCAAGCTGAAGAGTTGATTATGCGCCCATGGAAAACCGTTCCGGCGCGGGCGCGTCCTGATGATAATATGTATGGGCATACGGGTTTTCTCATCTTTGCACGGGCTGTCTCACGGGAAACGCATTATATTGTGACCGAGACCGATGACCCCGAAATCCGCCCACCCATTGAATAGCTGCTTGTCGCTCATCTCAGAACACGCTATGCTTAGGCCGTTTGCGAGGAGGTAGTTCAACTATGACAGAAACTGTATTGGTTACGGGTGCGGCTGGGTTTATTGGGTCGCATCTTGTGGATGATTTGATAGAGCTTGGTTATCGTGTCTTGGCATTGGATGACCTTAGTGGGGGCTATCGTGATAACGTCAATGAAAAAGCCACCTTTGTTGATGGTAGTATTGTTGACCATGACCTGCTGAACCGACTGTTTGACGAACATCGTCCCAAGTATGTGTATCATCTGGCGGCCTATGCAGCGGAGGGTTTGAGTCACTTTATCCGTCGCTTCAACTATACCAATAACCTGATTGGTACCATGAATGTCATCAATGCGGCGGTCAATTATGGGGCCGAGCATATCGTCTTTACATCCTCAATTGCGGTTTATGGTAGCGCTCCGCCGCCCATGACTGAAGACATGATGCCTCATCCTGAAGACCCCTATGGTGTTGCCAAATTTGCCGTTGAGCAGGATTTACGCATGGCGTGGGAGATGTTTGGGCTACCCTATACTATCTTCCGTCCCCATAATGTCTACGGGGAGCGCCAGAACGTCGCTGACCGCTACCGCAATGTCATTGGCATTTTTATGAATCAGATTATGCATGGCAAATCCTTAACCATCTTTGGCGATGGGAAGCAGTCACGTGGCTTTACCTATATCAAAGACATCAGCCCAGTTCTAGCAACAGCACCCATCAACCCCGCCGCTAAGAATCAGATATTCAATCTTGGTGCGGATACTCCCGTGACGGTTAATGAATTGGTGCAAGTGGTAGGGCAAGTGATGGGTGTCACACCCGATGTACGCTATTTACCCGCTCGTCATGAGGTGGTGCATGCTTACGCCATTCATCAGAAGGTGCGCGATGCCTTTGATTTAGCAGCAGATGCTGAAACGCCCCTCATGGATGGGCTGCAACGGATGTGGCCTTGGGTACAGCAACATGGCGCTCGCAAGACCCCCAAGTTTAAGGCCATTGAGGTCATGAAAAACTTGCCGGGTGTTTGGCTAGAGGATTAACGCATGTTAGACTACAAAAAATCCTTGGGAGTGGAACACTTATGGCTCGTAAACGCGCATTAATTCTGGTCATCACGCTATTGTGGGCCGCTACATTGGCCTGTTCATTGACTCGCGGTGGGGATGATGATAGCGGTCCCACCCGTACCCCAACCTTTGACTTTGCGGCAGCCAACAACCCCGGTGGCACGGCAGAAGTGACGGATGAAGTCCCGCCAACGGTATCAATTGTCAACGTGGCCCCCAGCAACCAAGTGGCAGTCGGGCAAGAGGTCGAGTTAAATGTCCACGCCGAGCATGAAATCGGTGTCACGCGGGTGCAATTGGTGGTTATAGATGGTGATGAGAGTCGCGTGGTAGGCAGCAAGCCAATCCCCTCCGCGACCGCATCTGATTCGCTGTTGTTCTGGACACCTGATAGCCCCGGCACCTTTACCTTAGAGGTTAAGGCCTTCCGCAATACTACCGAGAGCTTGCCTGCCCTTGTTTCGATTCAGGTGCTAGGCAACGAAGATGGCTCGGCCTTTATCCCGCCCGATGTGCTGGCGACTCAACAAGGGCCTTGCACAGCGCGGGTGTTGATTAATGGCTTGAATATGAGGAGTGGCCCCGGTCGCAACTTCCCACAGACGGGTACATTGACATTAGGTGAACTGTTGCCGGGTATTGAGCGGGCTACCGATACCTCTGGACAGGGCTGGCTCAAGGTGCGGACATCAAGCGGAAGCGAAGGCTGGGTTGATAGCAATCCCGATTGGGTTGAGCAGCAAGGAGCCTGCCAAGAGCTACCGTTTAGCGAGTCGTAGTGCTATAATTACCCGAACAAATGTGCAAAGGTTGAAACAATGGATATAACTTGGTACGGACATAGCTGTTTTCGACTCACTGAGCGTGGCCTTGCTACGGTGATTACGGACCCTTTTGACGCTAATGCGATTGGCTATCAGCCGCTTAAACTGAAGGGGGATGTGGTCACTATTAGCCATGATTCCCCCGGTCATAACAACCTTGCGGCGGTACCCGGCTACCAATATGTTTTGGCAGGACCGGGTGAATATGAGGTTGGGGGGGTATTTATCACAGGCGCGTCCATGTATGACAAAAAAAACGAGAATCCCCGCCGCAATGTGATCTATGTTATGGATTTTGGCGGGTTGACGGTTGCCCACCTTGGAGACCTTAATCATATCCCCAATCAGTCTGAGGTCGATGCCCTCGGTAACATTGATGTGGTATTGATTCCCGTTGGGGGTGGGGCGGGTTTACATGCCACCCAAGCTGCTGAAGTGATTAGCCTCTTGGAGCCGAGTATTGTGGTTCCGATGCACTACCAAACCCAATGGACGACTCTTGAACTCGACCCAGTTGACCGCTTTCTCAAGGAGATGGGGGTTAGCACTCCGGTTGAGGATGAGGTGTTGCGGGTCAGTAGCTCTGGACTTCCTGAACAAACCCAGATTGTGGTGTTGAGTGTGAAGGAATAATCAATGATTAAATTATTGCTAAGTTGGGATACCTTGCCAGACCATGAGCAGGAGCATTTTGAGTTTCTTATCCGCGAATTTGCTCCTAAGCTGGCAGCGTTGGGTATCCGCCCCATTGAGGCGTGGTTCACCCTATATGGGCGTGAAAACGACAACCCCTTGATTACAGTTGAGGCCATTGCTGATGACCTTGATAAGCTGCGCCAAGTCTTAGCTACCGACGAATGGCAAAGCCTAAAGGAAAACCTCTTGCAGTATGTCACCAATTTTCAACAGAAAGTGATTCGGGGCCGTCCGACGCTCCAAATCTAAGTGCTGATGTTTGATACATTCCCATCCTCCATTGACTCCATCATGCAATGGTCATGGGCGCAGATTGAACCCTATTATCAAGACCTCAATGAGCGCCCTCTGGCTACCGATACTGTTGAACAATGGCTCCGCGACTGGACGCGCCTCTATGACGCTTTGAGCGAATGGGGGGCACGTTTGCGTCTTGCGACCAACCGCAATACCAACGACATAGAAGCGGAACAGGCATTCAAACACTACTTAGATGCGATTTTGCCACCCAAGCAGACCGCCGATAATCAGTTGACCCAGAGATTCCTCCAAAGTGGCTTGACTGTAGAAGGCTTTGCGATTGCCCAGCGGGATATGAAGGCCGAGGCCGAGCTATTTCGTGAAACAAACTTACCCCTTATTAGTGCCGAGCAAAAACAAGCTTTGGCTTACATGAAAGTGGTAGGCAACGAGCAGGTCAAATGGCAAGGGCGTACCCTGACGATGCAACAATTGGAAGGGGAGTTGAGCCATAGTGAGCGGGCGCACCGTGAGCAAGCATGGCGGCTGATGATGGAGACTCACTTGGCTGACCGTGAGGCCATTAACGCCATCTGGTCAGAATTGGTGAACATCCGCAGCCAGATTGCCACCAACGCAGGGTTGTCTACCTACCGCGATTATGCGTGGAAGCGGCGTCTCCGCTTCGACTATACCCCTGACGACTGCTATCGTTTTCATGAGTCGATTGAGCAGGTGGTAGTGCCAGCGGCCCAACGCCTCTATGATTGGCGGCGTCAACAACTCGGCGTGGATGTGTTGCGGCCTTGGGATATAGCGGTGGATGTCACAGGTAAACCTGCTTTGAATCCTTTTGACTCAGTAGAAGAGTTGATTGCTAGGGCGACCGACATTTTCAACCAACTTGACCCGCAATTGGGCGCTTATTTCCAGACCATGCAAGACCTTGACCTGATGGACGTTGAAAACCGTGCGGGCAAGGCACCGGGAGCGTTTTGCACCTCCTTTGACATCACCCGTGTACCTTATATCTTCGCCAATGCTGTCGGTAAACACCGCGACATCATCACCTTGGTGCATGAATGTGGGCATGCCTTCCATACTTTTGAGTCAGGTCACTTGCCCTATCATCAACAGGGCTGGATGCCGATGGAATTTCTCGAAGTTCCCTCCCAAGCGATGGAATTGCTGACTCTGCCCTACCTTGACCGCTTCTATGATGAGGCTGACCGTGCGCGGGCGACCTTTGAGCAACTAGAGCGGGTGCTGACCTTCTGGCCTTATATGGCGGTGGTCGATGGCTTCCAGCATTGGGTCTATGAGAACCAAGCCGAGGCCCAAGATGCTGCCAATTGCGACCATGTATGGGGTCAACTCTGGGATCGCTTCATGGTAGGCATTGACTGGTCAGGCCTTGAAGCTGCCAAGGTCACAGGCTGGCATCGCAAGCGCCATATCTTCCGTGCGCCGTTCTACTACGTTGAATATGGGATGGCCTATCTTGGTGCGGTGCAGGTCTGGCAGAACGCCCGCCAAGACCAGACCCAAGCACTAAAGGCGTACCGTCATGCCATGCAACTAGGCGGCACGGTCAACTTGCCCCACCTGTATGAGGCCGCAAATCTGCGCTTTGCCTTTGATGCCGATACCTTGCAACGGGCAGTTGACTTGCTGGAAAATGAGCTACAGCAACTCACTAGATTGCTTTCTTGAGAATCCAAAGGGTGAAGGTGGGCCAAAATCACCTTCATCCTTAATAAAATCGTGTCTTTCAAAAGGGTAGTTGCTGTTCTATCCAAAATCCCATTATAATGGTGCTATTGTTCGATTTTTCCAACTCTAATATTGAGAGAAATCATGGCACCCATCACACGTCGAAAGTTCATTTTTGCTGGTAGTCTTTTAGCTTTTGCCCCTAGTTTCCTCAAATTGCCTTCTGCTTCAGCATTGGTTGAATCTGCTGCTTTATCCAACTTCCAAGCCCTTTGGCTGGCCGGCAATACGGATAAAGCCAATCGTCTTGCTGACCAACTCTTGGCTAGTTCGGTGATGGATGAGACGGTTTTGAATACGATAAGCGAGTGGCATTTTTCCAATACACCCGCGCAACCTTATGCTGCTGTTCGTTTGCTGTTGCAGAAAGCTGACCAAACTACCCATTTGCCAGTGCTGCATAGTGCCTGCTTAATACGCGCTGCACAAGCCCTTGCTGAACTTGGTGGAAAGACTGAAGCGTCGCGGATTTACCGTGCCGCGCTCGAAGCCACTAGTAGCGGTTCAGCGACGCTCAACGCTTATCATAAGCTTGCGTTGTCGGGCTTGCACCAACTGGCATAATCCATCGCTTGACGAGGCAGGCCATTCTAATGGTTTGCTTTGCAAGATCATCGCAATAATTCATTATCAAAGAGCCAAAACATCACAGGAGGCTTTCATGGCTGAACCGTTCTTGTCAGAGATACGCATTGTGAGTTTTAGTTTCGCGCCCAGAGGCTGGGCCTTGTGCAATGGGCAGTTGCTGCCGATTAATCAAAACCAAGGTTTGTTCTCGCTGCTGGGTACAACCTTTGGCGGTGATGGTCGCGTCAATTTTGCTTTACCTGATTTTCGCGGTCGGGTTCCGATTCACGTCGGTGGCGGTTTTACCTTGGGGGAACGTGGTGGAGAACAGTCCCACACCTTGAGCATTGCCGAATTGCCAACGCATGAACATGTTGTGAATGTGTCCAGTGCAGTATCGACCAGTGCCGACCCTGTCGGCAAGGTATTAGGGCGGGCTGCTGCTGATGTCTATGGGGCAGGTACCAATCTTGGCGCAATGGCAGCCTCGTCGGTTGCCAATACTGGCGGGTCGCAAGCGCATCTCAATATGCAACCCTTTCTAACACTTTCCTTTGTGATTGCCTTGCAAGGCATCTTCCCGTCACCAAACTAGGATACAAGGAGTATAGTCATCATGGCACAACCGTATGTTGGCGAAGTACGCATGTTTGCGGGCAATTTTGCCCCCGCAGGCTGGATGCTTTGTGAAGGGCAATTGCTGCCCATTTCTGAAAACGAAACATTATTTCAACTGATTGGCACCACTTATGGCGGTGATGGTCAATCAACCTTTGCCTTGCCTGACCTACGCGGACGCTTGGTCGTTCACCAAGGCAACGGCTTTATCCTTGCGGAGACAGGTGGCGCGGAAGAGGTTACCCTGACTGTTGCCCAAATCGCGGCCCATTCGCACCCACTGCTGGCCTCTAGTGACCAAGCGACAGGGGCTGACCCATCGGGCTTGGTACCTGCCCGTGCATCAGGCTTTGGGTATGGTTCACGGCCATCCCCAACGAACATGGCCGCGAATGCGATTTCATCGGTGGGTGGAAGCCAGCCTCACACCAACTTCCAGCCCTATTTGTGCATTAATTTCATTATTTCCTTGTTCGGCATTTTCCCATCACAGACTTAAGGAGCGCATATCATGGCTGATCCATTTGTTGCAGAAATTCGGATGTTTCCCTTTAACTTTGCGCCGAGAGGTTGGGCTTGGTGTGATGGGCAGTTGCTTCCCCTCTCACAAAATACGGCCTTATTCTCGCTGTTGGGTACTACCTATGGCGGGAACGGCAAATCTAATTTTGCCTTACCTGACCTTCAAGGACGCTCTCCCATGCAACCCGGACAGGGGCCGGGGTTGTCGCTCCATGATTTAGGTGAAACAGGCGGGAGTACAACAGTTAGTTTGTTGGAATCAGAGATACCTTCCCATAGCCATGCACTAGTGGCTACCGAGGAAGACGTTGATGTGTCGAGCGCTGTAGGTAATCTCTTTGGAACTGGTAATAGCAGTTATGTGTCAACGGCCCCAACAGGTTCACTTGCTTCTGTCGCGCTGGCACCTGCCGGAGGTGACCAACCCCACAACAACATGCAACCGTATCTGACGGTATACTTCTGTATTGCGTTGCAGGGCGTATTCCCGCCACGTGGCTAGGATTTTAGTAGGGCGGGTGACGACCTCGCCTGCCCTGCTGTAACATAACATTGAACGTAGTAGTCTATTTACCTTTAATCGGGTTATTTGAGGACGTTGTTGCTGATGCTTGATCAATTAACCAGTGCAAATTTTGCCCCACATCTTCACAGTACATTTCACATTCATTACGATAACGGTCAAATCCTTGAAGTGAAGTTAGTTGCTATCCAAGAATTTGCCGAGCATGCCGACCAACCGCGCCAAGCCTTCTCATTGACCTTTCAAAGTACAGAAAAGTCTTTCTATCTTAAACAAGCAATTTACACATTGGCGCATGAGCAGATGGGCCAGATGGACTTGTTTATTGTGCCACTTGGCCCTGACCAAGCTGGGATGAACTACGAAGTAATTTTTAGTTAACGACGCTTTATGCCCACTGTAGATGACTTAAACAGATAGGGGTGTAACTCTCTTGTCATTTTGCTGTTGTTGGCGACTTCGTGAACAGCAGAATAACCATCATTAGAATCGTTCAAGTTGAAGGAGAGGATTTACCATGAGCGAACCATTTTTGGCGGAAATTCGCATTGTTGGCTTCAACTTTGCGCCGCGAGGGTGGGCTGGGTGCGATGGGCAGATACTGCCAATCAACCAAAACCAATCACTTTATTCCTTGTTAGGCACAACTTATGGTGGCGATGGGCGCACAACTTTTGCCTTGCCAGATTTTAGAGGCCGCGCTCCTGTTCATTGGGGGGATGGGATTCAGCTTGGTGAAAAAAACGGCGAAGAAACCCATACCCTTAGTGTTTCTGAAATGCCCTCCCATACTCACGCGGTGAATGTATCAAGTGCGATCGCCACTGCCTCTGATCCTGCTAACAATGGTTTGGCGCGTGCTGCTGCCGATATTTATGGTGCTGCGACCAATCTCGGTGCGATGTTTAATGGGACTATCGGCAATACCGGAGGCGGACAGGCCCACGACAACATGCAGCCCTACTTGGCCCTCAATTTTGTAATTGCATTGCAGGGCTTATTCCCATCGCACAATTAGCACAGGCATAGGAGACAGCATATGTCAGAACCATTTGTTGGTGAAATACGAATGTTTGCAGGCAACTTTGCGCCGCGTGGCTGGGCTTTTTGCGATGGTCAGTTGTTGGCGGTTTCTCAAAATGATGCGTTGTTCTCGCTGCTCGGTACCATCTATGGCGGGGATGGGCGTACTACCTTTGGCTTGCCCGACCTGCGCGGTCGTATTCCGATTCATGCGGGTACAGGACCGGGCCTTAGCCCACGTCAGCTTGGAGCCAAGGGGGGCGAAGAAAAAGTAACCCTTACGGTCAACCAGTTGCCAAGCCACAATCACCCGATGCAAGGATCCAATGATCAAGCGACCAGCCCGACTGGATCGGGGCAAGTGTTTGCAAGGGCAGGTGGCTTTGCCTATAGTGGACGACCATCTCCGCAGAACTTAGCGGCAACGTCGGTTACAACAGTGGGGGGGAGTCAGTCGCATACTAATCTGATGCCCTTCTTATGCATCCATTTCATTATCGCACTGTTCGGTATTTATCCATCGCGGCATTAGGGGAGTATAGCATGTCAGAGCCATTTATCGCTGAAATACGCATGTTCGCGGGCAACTTTGCGCCGCGTGGCTGGGCTTTTTGTAATGGGCAGTTATTGCCTATCTCGCAGAATACCGCCCTCTTTTCGCTGATAGGCACAACGTATGGTGGAGATGGACGTAACACAACGGCTCTACCCGATATGCAAGCCCGTGCGCCGATGCATCCCGGACGTGGGCCGGGGCTAACATCTCGTCGGTTGGGGGAAAGGGGAGGCGTTCCAACGGTAACCCTCTCTGAGGCCCAGATGCCATCCCATAACCATAATTTGACGGGCAGTGAGGAAGATGTGGATGTTTCGTCGCCTATTGGGAATTCCCTAGCGACGGGTAATGCTATGTATGTCCCGTCACCGAGTTTCGATGGAACACTGGCTTCACCCGCGTTACCAACGACGGGCGGGAGTCAAGCCCATAACAATATGCAGCCTTACCTTGGCATCACGTTTATTATCGCTTTGGTGGGTTTGTATCCATCACGGAGCTAAGTTTTATGAGGGGCTGGTTTTGGGACTGGCCCCTTTCCTGTTGGAAGGATGTTGATGACACTTTCATTTCGCTCTATAACTCCTGATGACTTGCCGTTCTTGAGTCAGATATATGCCAGCACCCGTACTGAGGAGTTGGCGGTTGTGCCTTGGTCAAATGCAGAGAAGACGGCTTTTTTACAGATGCAATTTGAGGCCCAGCATACCTATTATCAGCAGCACTATGCTGATGCTGACTTCTTGATTATATTGAAGGATGAGGCTTCAATCGGTCGCTTGTACCTTTATCGTACACCTGAAGAAATACGGATTGTCGATATTGCGTTGTTGCCTGCGTATCGGCAGCAGGGGCTTGGCAGCAAGTTGTTAGAGGATATATTGGCGGAAGCTCGACAGACTCAGCGCCGAGTGCGTATCCATGTTGAGCGCTTTAACCCTGCCTTGCGATTATATCAGCGTTTGGGGTTTGTCGAGATTGGTGAACATGGTGTATATTATTTGATGGAATGGTTGCCGAGGGAAGGGCAAAACCAAGCGAAATAAACTCGGCTAAGAGAGTGTCGCATCGGTTATTGGTGATCTTATTTGTGGTTATTGTCGTCCATCTAGAGTCTTGTGGCGCATCTCTCCTTAGTTGAATTTTGTCCCCTCCAATCAGCTATTCCTAGCCAGTATACTCATTTAACAAGTTTGCTTACACTGTTGACCATCGTCTGAACATTGAGGAAACCATACTATTTATCTTCTTTCCTCTAAGGCCTAGTCAACATCACGAGGTGGCCTGTTCCCTTGATGCCTCGTTGCTGTACCAACTGAATACAACAAACAACGACCAGATTACGCTTACACTATTTAAGGGGATTTTGTTGGTCTATGTGGAAAACCATCATTGCACGCTTTTTATTGTTGTTGGTGTTTGTAGCTGCCTTTGGGCTAGGTGTCACTCGTAGTAGTGCTTCACCTCATGCGGTTGTCACTATCATCGCAAGTAAGACTGATGCTTTGTTGATTGACGCGGATGGTAGCGGTGGTGCTACTCCCGGCGATACCATTGAATATACAGTTACTATCCAAAGCTTTGGTGATGAAGATGCACTTGGGGCTGCTTTTGATGACCCTATTAGTGACCCTAATCTGACTATTGTTGACCTACCGGGGAGTGATTTCCGTTCCACCCCGATAGCCCGCAATGATATTTATGATAGCATCGGCAATGTGGGCATCACTGTACCTGCTGGCTCAGGTGTCTTGGTCAACGACAACGACCCTGATGGCACAGGCGGTGTCACAATTGTGGCTTTTGATGCGGTCAGTGACTTTGGCGGCAACGTCGTGGTCAATCTCGATGGGTCGTTTACTTATGCCCCACCTGTGGGCTATGTTGGCATTGATTACTTTGAATACACGGTAGAAGATGTCGATGGCAATACTGACCCTGCAACAGTTGCTATTGACATCACAGGCATGATTTGGTTTATCGACAACTCGGCTGGCGCAGCGGGTGATGGGCGTCTCAACTCACCCTTCAATACCCTTGCAGCCTTTGAAGCCGTCAATGGCAATGGTGGTGCAACTGACCCCGCCGCAGGTGAGGCCATTTTTGTCCATACGGGCAGTGGTGCGGACTATACAGGCGGTGTGACCCTTGAAAATGCTCAATTGCTGGTTGGGCAGGGGGCTACCGCTACCCTTGAGACGATTACAGGCTTAGTGCTACCGCCTTTCAGTAACCCTCTACCTGCCACTAGCGGCACCCGCCCCGTGATTGCAGATGCGGCGGGTAATGCAATTACCTTGGCACAAAATAACTTGGTGCGCGGTCTCAATACAGGCAATACCGGGAACAACGTCGATATTGTCGGCACCAATGTCGGGACATTGACGATTTTGGAGGTCAGTGCTCTCGGTACAGGCGGTGGTATTGACATCGACAACGGTACGCTGGCAGTAGCCTTGGATACGGTTGATGCCACCAGCACAGGTAGCCCCGGTATTGAACTCAGCAATGTAACCGGAAATTTTGCGACCACGACGGGTACCCTCAACCAAACCAACCGCGAGGCGGTTAATATTTCGGGCAATGTGGCGTTGAATGTGACCTTGGCAAGCATTACGGCCTCTGGTGCAACCAACAACGTCCGTATCAACCAAACGACGGGTACCTTTACCGTTCTAGGCACCTCAACGCTGAGTGGGGCAACAGGCAACAATATCCTGCTCAGTAGCACCAATTCGACGATTACCTTCGGCGTGGTTAATATCAATTCACGCCAGACCACTGGTATCTTGATGGATGCGGTCAGCAATACCATCAATTTTGGCGTGACGACCATCCCCAACCCCTCAAATGCAGGGGGGTATGGGATACGGGTGCAGAACTCCAATGCAGCCGTCACCCTTGCAGCGACCAATATCTCCAATACCAACCAGACGGTAGCAACAACTGACGCAGGTGCCGACGCTATCCCTGATAATGATGGTGATGGTGATGCGATTTTCCTCACCAACAATACGGGTAGCTTCACCTCTAATGGCGGCACCATCCAAAATGTGGATGATGGTGGCGTTGACCTACGTGGTACGGGCGCGGTTGGTACAACCTATCTGACCTTGAATGGCGTGACCATCCAAGATATTGGGGTTGGTTCTGGCAATCCTGCGACGGTGCATCCGGCAGGTGTGTTTGGCATCAATCTGCGCGGTACTAACCGCATCTTGAATAGCACCATTACCCGCTTCCAGACCCTTAGTGGTTCACGCGGGGTAAGTGTCCTCAATGTGGGTGTCAGTTTCGATACACTTGAAATTCGCAACACTGCTATCAGCAATACTAGTGGCGTTATTGCGGGTGATGACGGTGTACTCGTTGTGGCACGGGGTGCGGTTAATGGCACCGTCACGGTTGCCGACGACTTTGCGGTGGGTAATCCCAGCCACCGTAGCACCTTCCAAGGTTTATCTGGCGAAGGTGTGCAGGTTCTAAATGGGCAAAGTGGCGGTAGCGGCACTCTGACAGTCAACGTGACTAATGTCAACTTTGTAAGCGCCGTTAATCCCGCAGGCTTTGGCGGTGTTGACTTTGGGGTGAATGGTACGGCGACCCTCTTGCTGAATGTGACAGGCTCAACCTTTGATAACCTGTATAACATCAACGCCTTGGGCTTTGGGATTGTCAGTACCGCCGTATTTGGCGATTCTAACTACACGGGCAATATCACAAGCAACAATGTGAGCGGCAATGCCACCCCAGCCAATGACGGTCGGCGCGGTGTCATGCAAATCACAGGTGACTTGGTGGGTGAAGAGGTTGTGACCTTCAACCTGAATGTCAACAACAACACCATGAATGATACCGAGCATGAGGCCGTCTATATTGATGTGATGGGCGATGCGCTCACCACTAGTGGCAATCCAGCCCGTGTCAACATCAACAATAACGCCATAGGTCAAACCATTCCTGTCTCACAAAGCGGACGCGAGGGTGTCGAAATTCGAGTCCGTGACATTGGCGGTGGTGGTGCTGGCCCCAAGACCTTCAATTTGTTGATGGAAAACAACCTGATTCGCAATGCTGATGATAGTAGTGGCGATGAAACCATTGATATCGACTCAGAGAATGACGATGGTACCCGCATTAATGCCACAGTTCGCAACAACACTTTTACTAGTAACGGCTTTGCGAGTGATGAATTTGAGATTGAAAGTTTCACAGGTGGGTTAGCCGACATCAACTGCTTTGATTACATAGGCAATATCCACACAGGCGGTGGGCCGGGTTCCTATCGCCTCACTCAAGCTGGCGGTTTCTTCAATGCGGTTAACTTTCCGGGGATGGCAGGTGCCAACACAGGTACCTTGAACTCAACGGGTACCATCACTAACATCGCTGGCCCTTGCGCCTTACCCCTGATTGCCGAGACTTTGCCTACCACCAGCCATACACCTGTGCCAGCGATTGACAGTGTAGATGCTCAACTGGTAGCTGAGGCCCAAAGCCAATGGGCTGCGCTTGATTTGGCAGATGGGCAATTGGCCCGTTTGGATGGCGTCACGATTGAAGTGACCGACCTTCCCGACGGCTATTTGGGTGAGGCTGAAGGCAATACCATCCGAATTGACCGCGATGCAGCTGGGCATGGCTGGTATGTGGATAACACCCCAACCGATGCCACTGAGTTCTCGCTGGTCATCTCTACTACTGAATGGCAGGCTACCGAGACCAGCCCTGCCTATGAACGGATGGACTTGCTCAGTGTGATTATGCACGAGATGGGCCATATCATCGGGCATAGCCATGATGATGACCACGCCCATGCGTTGATGACGGAGACGCTTCCTGTGAGTACCCGTCGCAGTCCAGCGGCAGTGATGGCCTACTTCGAGATGTTGGACGGCTATTCGTTCCGACTCGGTCAAGAGATGGCGGCGGCTCCTGCCAACCTCGAACCGTTGGCGAAAGCGGCCCCTGCTGATGTGAGCTATGATCAAAAACCCGAGGCCCGCCCGTCTCAGTTTACGGCGAACTTGGGCCTGCTCAATCCCACGCAACAGGTCATCATTACCTATCAGGTGACCATCAACAACCCATTGGTCGGTGGCCCCTCTCAAGTTTGTAATCAGGGTACGGTGTCGGGCAGCAACTTCGCCAGTGTTCTCACCGATGACCCCGATGTCGGCGGTGGGGCTGACCCAACTTGTATGGACTTGCAAGTTATTGACCTGCGTGTAGAGAAGACCGACAACGTTGACCCCGTGATTGCGGGCAGCGGTGCGGGTAACTTGGTGCATGTGGTGACCGTGACCAATGATGGCCCTGCTGATGCCACAGGCGTTGAACTCAGCGAAGTGTTGACGGTGCCTGCGGGTGTGACCATTGATACTGTAGTCGGGAGTGGCACCACGACGGTGAGTGGCACAGCACCGAACTACACATGGACAGTTGGCAACCTCCTCAATGGTGCCAGCGAGACACTGACCATTACCATGACCGTTGATGAAACAGCGGTTGATGGCTCGATTGTGAGCGATACGGCGACTGTGACCACCGCAACTCAGACGATTGTCAATCCGGCGAATGATACCTTCACCGAAGACACCACCATCGCCCGCGAGATTGACCTGACCGTAAGCAAGACCGAGAGTATCGATCCTGTGATTGCGGGCAGCGGTGTGGGTAACTTGACCTATATCGTGACCGTGACCAACAACGGCCCATCGGATGCGACAGGCGTTGAACTCAGTGAAGTCTTGAGCTTGCCCGCTGATACCACCGTCGATAGTGTGACCCCCAGCGGCACAACCGCCGTGAGTGGCGCATCGCCCAACTATACATGGACGGTTGGCGCTCTTCCCGTTGGCAATAGTGAGACCTTAACAGTGGTTCTCACAGTTGGTAGCGGTGCGAGTGGCTTTGTCAGCGACACGGCGACTGTGACCGCCGCCAATGAGACCTTGATAAACACAGGCGACGATAGCGCTACCGAAGATACAACGGTAGGCCGCGAAGTTGACCTTGAAGTCCAGAAGACCGAAAGCATTGACCCCGCCGTAGCAGGCGCGGGTGTCGGCAATCTGGTGTATACCATCACCGTGACCAACAACGGCCCATCTGATGCGTCGGGCGTGGCATTGAGCGAAGTCTTGACCCTGCCCGCAGGTGTGACGGTTGATAGTGTGGTCGGGAGTGGCTCGACTACCGTCGGTGGCGCATCGCCCAACTACACATGGACGGTTGGCGCTCTGCCCAATGGCGCAACCGAGACCTTGACCGTAACCTTGACCGTTGCAACCGGAGCCACTACGGGCACCGATGTCATTGATGACACCGCAACAGTGACGGCGGTAAACGAAACTGATACCAACGCTGGCAACGATAGTGCCTTTGAAGCTACTTCTGTCATTGATGGCGTCGATTTGGTGGTCACCAAGACTGAAAGCATCGACCCCGTTGTTGCGGGCAGCGGCGTGGGTAATCTGACCTATGTCGTAACCGTGACCAACAACGGCCCACTGGATGCCACTGGTGTCGAACTCAGTGAAGTCTTGACCCTGCCCGCAGGTGTGGGCGTTGATAGCATCACTGGCAGCGGCACCACCTCAGTGACGGGTGCGTCGCCCAACTACACATGGCTGGTTGGTGGCCTGCTCAACGGTGCCAGCGAGACCTTGACCGTTGTCTTAACGGCGGACATCACAACCCTACCCGGTGTGGATGTCATCAGCGATACCGCGACGGTAACAACTCTCAATGAGCCGCTCTATAACCCCGGTGATGATAGCGCGACGGAAAGCACCAGTGTTGTCCGCCAAACCGACTTGACCGTCAGTAAAACTGAGAGCATTGACCCCGTATTGGCGGGCAGTGGTATCGGTAATCTGACGTATGTGGTGACGGTGACCAACAATGGCCCTGCCGATGCTTCTGCTGTCGAGTTAAGCGAAGTCTTGACTCTACCCGCAGGTGTCACCGTGGATAGCGTGACGCCGAGTGGTACCACGACGGTGGCTGGTGCAGCCCCCAACTACACATGGACAGTCGGTAACCTCGCCAATGCTGCCAGCGAGACTCTAACCGTTACTTTGACGGTTGATGGTACAACGGCGGCGGGCGTGGATGTTATCAGCGATACTGCCACCATCACCAACGCCAATGAGATTTTGCTCAATCCCGGTGACGATAGCGCGACAGAAAGCACCAGCGTTGTCCGCCAAGTTGACCTTGTGGTCAGTAAGACCGAGAGCATTGACCCTGTAATTGCGGGCAGCGGCGTGGGTAATCTCACCTATGTGGTAACCGTGACCAACAATGGCCCGGCTGATGCGACAGGTGTGGAACTGAGCGAAGTTTTGACTCTACCCGCAGGTGTGACCGTTGATAGTGTGACACCGAGCGGCACCACTACCGTTGGTGGTGTAGCCCCCAATTACACATGGACAGTCGGCAATCTTGCCAACGGTGCCAGCGAGATCCTAACCGTTGTCTTGACCGTGAGCAGTGCAACCGCCTCCGGTACCGATGTCATTAGCGATACCGCTACCGTGACGGCTGCCAACGAGACTTTGGTCAATACGGGCGACGATAGTGCGACGGAAAGCACCAGCGTCAGCCGCGAGGTTGATCTGGTAGTGACCAAGGTCGAGAGCGCTGACCCAGTGGTAGCCGGTAGTGGCGTAGGCAATTTGACCTATACCATCACTGTGGCGAACAACGGCCCCTCGGATGCGACGGGTGTGGAACTCAGCGAAGTTTTGACTCTGCCCGCAGGTGTGACGGTTGATAGCGTGACACCGAGCGGCTCCACCTCGGTCAGTGGTGCTTCACCGAACTACACATGGACGGTGGGCAACCTCGCCAATGGTGCCAGTGAGACCTTGATTGTTGTCTTGACGGTTGGCCCAACGGCCCCGCTCGGTACCGACATCATCAGTGACACGGCAACCGTGACAGCGGTTAATGAGACCGCTATCAATACAGGCGACGACAGCGCCACCGAAAGCACCAGTATCTCGCGTCAAACCGACTTGATGGTGACTAAGGTCGAAAGCGCTGATCCGGTGTTGGCAGGTAGTGGCGTGGGCAACTTGACCTACATCGTAACCGTAACTAACAACGGCCCCTCGGATGCGACGGGTGTGGAATTGGGCGAAGTTTTGACCCTGCCCACAGGCGTGACCGTGGATAGCGTGACGCCCAGTGGCTCTGGTTCTGTGTCGGGTGCTGCGCCCTTCTTCACATGGACAGTCGGTAACCTTGCCAATGGTGCCAGCGAGACCTTAACCGTTATCTTGACGGTCGGGCCGTCGGCTCCAGCAGGTGTGGATGTCATCAGCGACACAGCCTCGATTTCTGCCGCTAATGAAGCGCTCATCAACCCCGGTGATGACAGTGCCACCGAAAGTACCAGCGTTGTCCGTGAAGTGGACTTGACGGTAACCAAAGTTGAAAGTATTGACCCTGTGTTGGCGGGTAGCGGTGCAGGCAACTTGACCTACACCATTACAGTGACCAACAACGGCCCCTCCGATGCGTCGGGCGTGGTGTTGAGTGAAGTCTTAACCCTGCCCGCTGGTGTGACTGTTGACAGCGCCACAGGTAGTGGCACGACCGTTGTCGGTGGCGCGGCTCCCAACTACACATGGACGGTTGGTACCCTTGCCGATGGTGCCAGCGAAACCTTGACGGTGGTCTTGACTGTCAGTAGTGCGACGGCTCCGGGTGTGGATGTCATCAGTGACACCGCCACATTGACGGCGGTCAATGAACCGATTGTCAACACGGGCGATGATAGCGCGACGGAAAGCACCAGCGTTGTCCGTGAAGTGGACCTGACTGTGACCAAGGTCGAGAGTATCGATCCAGTGGTAGCGGGTAGCGGTGTGGGCAACTTGACCTACACCATCACGGTGACCAACAACGGCCCGTCGGATGCGTCGGGTGTGGAGTTAAGCGAAGTCTTGACCCTGCCCGCAGGCGTGACCGTTGATAGCGCCACAGGTAGCGGTACCACCACGGTTGGCGGCGCGTCCCCCAACTACACATGGACAGTCGGTACCCTTGCTAATGGTGCCAGCGAAACTCTGACTGTAATTCTGACCGTTGATGCAACGGCGGCCTCTGGTACCGATGTCATTAGCGACACCGCTACCGTGACAGCGGTCAATGAGCCGATTGTCAATACAGGCGATGATAGCGCGACCGAAAGCACCAGCATCGGGCGCGAAATTGACCTGAACGTGGTCAAGGTCGAAAGCATCGACCCCGTTGCGGCAGGTAGTGGTGCGGGCAACTTGACGTACACCATCACTGTGACCAACAACGGCCCATCCGATGCAACAGGCGTTGAACTTAGCGAAGACCTTACCTTGCCGACAGGCGTGACGGTTGATAGCGTGACCCCCAGCGGTACCGGTAGTGTCTCTGGCACCTCGCCCAACTTCACATGGACGGTTGGCGACCTTGCCAATGGTGCCAGCGAAACCCTAATGGTGGTCTTGACGGTTGATGCGACGGCCCCATCGGGTATCGACAGCATCAGCGACACCGCTACTGTGACGGCTGCCAACGAGAACTTGGTCAACACGGGCGATGATAGCGACACGGAAAGTACCAGCGTCCTCTCGGTGCCTGACCTCAGCACAGCCACCAAGATTGTTGATGATGCCACCTTCGGCAACAACGACGGCTTGGCTCAACCCGGCGAGGTGCTACTTTACACCATCGTGGTGACGAACACAGGCGACCAAACCTCAACCAATGTGGTGGTCGAAGATACGCCATCGGTGGATACCGCCCTCAATGTCGGCTCGGTTACGACCACCCAAGGCACCATCGTCCTCGGCAACAATGGCGGCGATACGACCGTACAAGTTGACCTTGGCGACCTGACGGGTGGCAGCAGTGCCACGATTACCTTTGAAGTGACGGTCAATGACCCCATCGCGGCGGGCGTGACACTTATCAGCAACATTGCCCAAGTGACCGCCGATGGTATCCCGACCTTCGATACCCCGCCTGCTGATATTCCCGTGGATGCGGCAGTCGATGTAGCGGCGACCAAGAGCGATGCCCTAGCGGTTGATGGCAACGGCAACTCGATTGCTGACGCGGGCGATACGCTGGAATACACCGTCATCATCACCAACAGCGGTGACCAAGACGATGCTAACGTCATCTTCAGCGATACGCCCGATGCCAATACCAGTTTGGTGGTGGGTAGTGTCGTCACGAGCCAAGGCACGGTAACGACAGGCAACACCGCTGGCGATACCGATGTGGTGGTCGATATTGGCACGCTGGCGGGCCAAGGTGGTAGCGTGACCATCACCTTCCAAGTGACTATCAATAGCCCCATTCCTGATGGTGTGGTGCAGGTGGTCAACCAAGGTGTGGTCAATAGCGACACCCAGACTGACCTACCCACCGACGACCCCGATGTCCCCGGTAGCACTGACCCAACCAGCACGCCACTCGGCACGATTGGCACTGAGCCACAACTCGGAGCTTACAAGGTCGATAGCTTGTTGGTCGATGCGGACGCCAATACTGTGCCATCGGCGGGTGATACCCTCGAATACACCGTAACTTTGCTCAATATCGGCGTGGTGGATGTCACGACGGTGGTCTTTACCGACACGCCGGGCCTCAATACCACGCTGGTGGTGGGTAGTGTCACCACCACCCAAGGCACGATTGTCCTCGGCAATACAGGGGGTGATACCAGCGTGCAAGTGGACGTTGGCGACATTCCGAGCAGCTTCGGGGTAGCGATTACCTTCCAAGTGACCATCGACAACCCGACCGTGCCACCTGATGTGACCAGCATTGAGAATCAAGGCCAAATCACGGCGGACAGTATCACATCTCAAAACACCGATGACCCCGATACCCCAGCCGTGGATGACCCAACTGTGACGCCACTTGGCAGCAACCCATTGCTCTTGGCCTACAAGACCGACGCTCTGACCGATGATGTCAATGGGGATGGAGATGCCAACCCCGAAGACACCTTGACCTACACCGTCACCATTCTCAATAACGGGAATGCCGACGCGACCAACGTGGACTTCAGCGACAGCCCCGATACCAACACAACGTTGGTATCGGGTAGTGTGACGACCTCTCAAGGCACGGTGACGGATGGCAACGGCGCGGGTGATACCACCGTTGGTGTCAACATTCCAACCTTGGCAGTGGGCGATAGTGTAACCATCACCTTTGAAGTGACCATCAATGCGGGTCTGACAACGGACATCACCGAAGTCAGCAACCAAGGCACGGTCATTGATGCCACCTTGGTCAGCTTGCCCACCGATGACCCCGACACACCAACCCTTGATGACCCAACCGTAACGCCGATTGTGGTGCCGTCTAGTGGTGGTGAGCCGGGCGTTAGCGACCCTGCCCTCAGCAAGATTGGTATCTTGGCTCCGGGTGAGTTGGGCCTACCGGGTGAGCAAATCACATGGGTGATTACCGCCACCAACCCCAATGGCTTCCCGTTGGATAATGTGGTGATTACCGATACCTTGGTGCCCGAACTCCAGATTGATGATGCGACCACCCAACAAGGGACAGTCACTATCAATGGTCAAACCGTGACCTTCCAGCTTGGCACCTTGCAACCCGGCCAAACAGTCGAGATGCGGATTGTGACCACCGTTCTTGATAATCCCGCGAGTGGGGTCATTACCAACACGGCGACCTTGACCAGCGGCGGCTTTGCTGTCACTGCCACCGCCAGCGTGCCTGTTCCGACAGGCTTGCCCGATACAGGTTATCCACCTGTCAACCGCGAGTAGCTACGCGGCAGATTAAACAACAACGGCAGGGACACCCCCTGCCGTTATTTTTTTGAGCTAATGCTAAACTGAGTTTATTGCGCTTTCCAGACAGGCTTGCGACGTTCCATAATGGCTTGGATACCTTCTTGCAGATCGGCGGTGTGGAAAAGAGCCGCTTGCTCAATTTGCTCCAAGACCAAGCCCTGCGATTCGTTGACAATACCTTGGATGATGCGCTTGCCTGCTGCTACAGCCAGCGGCGCACACCCGCTGATTTCTTCGGCAAGGCTTTGCACAGCGGCATCAAATTCGTCTTTGAGCATTACCCTGTTCACCAACCCCCAGCGCTCGGCAGTGGTGCCATCAATGCGGCGGCCTGTCAGGATGATTTCCTTAGCGCGAGATGGCCCCACCAATTGGGTGAGGCGGGTGGTGCCTCCTACATCGGGAATCATACCGAGGCGGGCTTCTTCGAGGCTGAGGATGGCTTCAGGGGTGCTATAGCGGAAGTCACAGGCCAGCGCCAACTCTAATCCGGCCCCGATGCAATAGCCGTGAATGAGTACCACTATCGGCAGCGATGACAGTGTGAGGCGATTGAGAGCGTCTTGCCATGCACGAGTGACGACATGGGGGCGTTGCGTCCAATCATCGCCAAACATCTCAGGCACGCCACCCATTGTCATGACATCCAAACCCGTTGAAAAGGACTTGCCCTCTCCACGAATCACGATAAGGCGCACGCTGGGGTCTTGCTCGGCTTGGGCAACGGCCTCTGCGATTTGTTGCAACATCTGGACTTGGATGGCGTTGCGCTTGTCGGGGCGGTTGAGCTTAATGGTAAAGATGGGGGCTTGGGTTTCAGTTGCAATCATTAGGTTCCTCTTTTTTTCTCTATTATTGCAAGTTGTCCGTGCAAACGCTACACTTGCCAGCGTTATAGGTAAAGGAGCAGCACGATTGGAACTGACACGCCGTAGCCTAGAATTTGGGCCAATTAATCTATTTGGAACGACCATCAACCCGACCATCCACTGGTATGGGGTGATTATTGTCTTGGCGATTATTGTGGGGACATCGCTGGCAGCATGGCTGGCGAAAAAAGATGACGAAGACCCCGAAATTGTGTGGAATGGGGTGGTGTGGGTGGTCATCCTTGCGGTGATTGGCGCACGCCTCTGGTCAGTCCTCTTTCCGGCGGGCAATGCAGGTCAGGGGGTGACATGGAATCTAGATTACATTACCGACCTGCGCGATGGCCCGTTGGCGATTTGGAGCGGGGGCCTCTCCATCTTTGGAGCCATCTTCGGCGGCTTGCTAGGCGTTGGTCTGTATGCCCGTCGCCATAAGTTACGCTTGTTGCCTTGGGCCGATCGGGTTGCAATTGCTATGCCACTTGGTCAAGCCATTGGGCGTTGGGGCAATTTTGTCAACCAAGAACTCTATGGACGCCCCAGTAACCTGCCGTGGGCGATCAAAATTGACTATCCGCTTCCCCCTTATGCCGATGAAACCCACTTCCATCCGTTGTTTCTGTATGAGTCGCTGTGGTCATTGGCCCTATTTGTGCTGCTGCTTTATTTATGGCGTAAACGCCGCCAGCAGTTCCAATTGGGCGATTTCTTGCTGATGTATGTCATGGGCTACTCCCTAGGGCGGTTCCTTTTGGAGTTTATTCGGGTGGAGATTCCCAAGGTCGGGAGTGTCAATGCTTCGCAGATTATCACAGCTTTGATGTTCTTTGGCGCGTTGATAATCTTCCTTGCTCGGCGGCGCACCGAGTATTTTGTGGCAGAGCATCACACGCCTTTTGGTCAAGAGCAACCACCGACCAAGAAAAAGCCAATCACTAAATCATCCAGTACCCGCAAACCTCCACCCAAACCTGCCACGAAGCGTTAGCCACCAGCCCCAATCGACTTATCGGCTTCAATGCGGACAGCGAGGACATGCCCTTCGGCGGTCACGCTGCCCGCTGGCCCTAACTGGCACACGATGGTGGCCTTGCGTCCCTCGACCTTTTCCACTACTGCGTGGAGATGGATGGGGTCATGGAGTGGGGTGGGGCGTAGATAGCGCACATCCAGCCGCCCGGTAACATAGGTGACAATGGGCGAGGTGCCGTGTTCACGCCCTTCGAGTCGATAGGTGTAGGCAATAGCGGCCCACACGCTATGGCAATCAATCAACGAGGCCACCAAGCCCCCATACATGACATTATCAAATCCGGCGTTATATTTGGGGTCGGCGTGATAGGTGGCAACAACGGCGCTCCCGTCTTCGCTCCAATAGCTTTTGATGTGCAGGCCAAAGGGGTTGGCAGGCCCGCAACCATAGCAAGTGGCTTGAGGCCAAGTATCTTGTAAAGGTTGACCAATGGTGGGTAATGGGTGCATCACTTATTATCCTCTCAGAAAGAAACGGTAGTATAACATTACTGTATTGAGATGGGAGGCATCAATGGACTTACTTGAACGAATACCGTTACTCAGTCAGTTACCAGAAGACGCTCAGAATGTTATCTTGCGTATTCTGTTGCTTGTGATTTCGATTTTCATTATTTGGGCGCTGCGGCGTGCCTTGACATGGCTGATTTTGCGTCCGCTGCGGCTGGTCTCGCGCTATACTCGCCAAGACATTGAACATATCATCACCCAAGCAGTGGTTGGCCCCAGCCGCTACCTGATTGTGGCCTTGGGGATTAGCATTGCGACGACCGTCGTCGATTTTGGGCATGACCTCAACCATTTCTCCAGCCAATTGGTGCGGACGCTGGTCATTATCGCTATCTTCCACGCCATCTACAACATCGTGAGCATTATCGCTATCACGCCCAACTCGGTGTTGCGGTTCACGGGATTGGTTGTTGAACCCCGGTTATTGCCCTTTGTGCGGATTGTGGTGCAATTGGTGGTCTTTGTGCTGGCGGTGGTGATTGTCTTGCAAGAGTGGGGCTACAATGTGACAGGTATTGTGGCATCCTTCGGCTTGGTTGGGTTGGCTTTTTCTTTGGCAGCCCAAGACACCATTTCAAATATGTTTGGCTTTACGGCTATTGTCAGTGATAACCCCTTCACGGTGGGTGACTTTATTGTTACCAAAGATGTCGAGGGCATTGTTGAGCATGTTGGGGTGCGCTCCACCCGCATCCGTCGTCTTGACCAAGCCTATGTGACCGTCCCTAACAATATGTTGACCAATGCTGCGGTTTTTAACTGGTCACGTCTCAAGAAGCGACGAGTTGATTTTGTGCTAGGCGTGACATATCAAACCAATAGCCAGCAGATGCGAACTCTGCTAGAGCAACTGCGTGAGGCTTTGCGGGTACGTCCTCATGTTGACCCTGAGTCGGTGATTGTTCATTTTATTCGCTTTGGTGATAGCTCGTTGGATATACGGGTGATTTGCTATGTGGCGATTACCGATTGGGCGGCATGGACAGCCGAGCAAGAGCAAATTAACCTTGCCATTATGGATGTGGTCGAGGGCCTTGGCTTGAGTATTGCTTTCCCCACCCGCAGTATCTACATCGAATCAATGCCTGCCGCCCCGCGTGTATAAAACAAAAAGGGGCGGATGCTGACCCGCCCCTGCGTGTGTTTAAGCCAGATGCTTTTAGGGTGTCCAAGCGGCATTGATGAAGAAATTCATGCCCCAATAGCGGCTATCATCGACCATCCGCCCTGAGAATGAGACGGTGCGGGTATTAACTGCACTCCCATCCGACCATTGAGCGGGGATGGTGAGGGCTGCGCTAAAGTTTCCATTGGCATCTGTTGTAACGGTCAGTAGGGCATCACTTTGGCGTTGGAGACTCGGCTTTTCAAGGAAAATCTCAACGTCAGCATTGGGTGGATAGTTGTTGCCGATAACGGTCACTTCATCTCCCGGAGCCGCCAAGCGTGGCACAATGCTAATCGCGGGATAGCTGCCCGGCACTGGGCCAGACGGCGTTGGCAGAGGAATGAGCAGGCGTTGACCCACGAAAATAATGCTAGGATTCTCAATGCCGTTGAGTGCTACTAGCACATCCTGCGCCACCCCAAATGCCAATGACACACGGTAGAGGTTATCGTGAGGTTGGACAGTATAGTACCCCAAGTTGTCGGTTGAATAGGTCAGCCCGTCGCTGGTCACGCTGACATTGGCGGCTGCTTGGAAGCCGGGTGGAGGGGCAACGGGTTGCTGCGGGGCAGGTTGGGCAGGTATCGGTTCAGCCGGAATGGGTTCGGCGGGGACGGGTTGGGGCGGCGGAGTCTGGTCATCAGGGGTAGGGCCGCCTGTGCCATCGGCTGGGGCAGGTAGTGCTTCGGCCAACCCATCAAGGCATAGGACATCGCCAGCGAAGATGACACGCGGGTTTTCGATGCCATTCAGCGCGGCGAGTTCACCCCAATCGACATGATTGGCTTGGGCAATGCGATAGAGGTTATCGCCCGATTGGACGGTATAGGTATTGACACAAGTATAATCATCTTGGGCGGCGGTAGGCAGTACGCCACTAATCAAGATGACGGTGAGTCCCACAGTGAGCCACAGTTTTCGCATGAAGGTTATCCCTTTCCTGTTTACAAGTTTAGTGTAATATGATTCGGCATTTGAGAAAAGCCGTTTATAATGTGTGAGAAAACCCATCGGATTTTACAGAAGGAGAACCTATCCCCATGGCTGTTAGTGTTACAGGCCCCTCATTAACTTTATCTGAAGAACAAGAGATGATCCGCCAAGCTGCCCGCGAGTTTGCTCAAAAGGAAATCGCCCCCATCGCCCCCGAACATGATGAATCCGGCGAATTTCCCTATGAGACCGTCCGCAAGATGGGCGCTCTCGGCTTTATGGGGATTGAGATTCCCGAAGCCTATGGTGGGGCAGGCATGGACACCATTGCCTATGTGTTGGCGATGATTGAGATTGCCAAGGCCGATGTCAGCCACAGTACCATCATGAGCGTCAATAACTCGCTCTACTGCCACGGTATTCTTAAATTTGGCACCGAGGAGCAAAAACAGAAATATCTGGTGCCGATTGCCTCTGGTCAGAAAATAGGTGCTTATTCGCTGACGGAGCCAATGAGTGGTTCCGATGCAGGCACCATGAAATCACGCGCTGTATTGAGCGAAGATGGTACCCACTACATTATCAACGGCACCAAGAGTTGGGTGACGAGCGCCCCTGTTGCTGACTTTATATTGCTGTTTACCATGACCGACGCCTCCAAGGGGCATAACGGTATTACAGCCTTTTTGGTTGACACCACCCAACCCGGCTTTGTGCGCGGCAAGAAAGAACCCAAGCTGGGTATCCGTGCCAGCGCCACCAGTGAAATCTACTTTGAAGACTATAAGGCACCTGTTGAAACTATCCTCGGTCAGGTCGGTAAAGGCTTCAAAATTGCGATGACCGTTTTGGATGCGGGACGTATCGGGATTGCCTCTCAAGCCTTGGGTGTTGCCGAAGCAGCCTATGAAGCAGCGGTGGCTTATGCCCGTGAGCGCGAAGCCTTTGGTCAACCTATCGGTGCTTTCCAAATGACCCAGCAAAAGATTGCGGACATGAAGACTCGTATTGAGGCCAGCCGTCTCTTGATTTACAACGCGGCTCTTGCCAAGATGCGAAGTGCCGAGACGGGTGAGCGCTATTCCACCGAGGCGAGTATGGCGAAGCTCTTTGCCAGCGAGACCGCCATGTTTGTGACCCATCAGGCCGTGCAAATTCATGGCGGCATGGGCTATAGCAAAGAGCTACCGCTAGAGCGCTACTTCCGTGATGCCAAGATTACCGAGATTTATGAAGGCACCAGCGAGATTCAACGGCTGGTCATTGCCCGCAATGAACTCGGCTTGCGCTAAACCTTAACCACAATTGGGGCGGTCTGGCGCTGACTGAGCCATTCGAGGCCATGTTCAGTGACGAGGACATCTTCCTCAAGCGAGACCGCTCCATACCCCGGCACCTCGACCCCCAACTCAAGGGTAAAGATGTTATTGGCTTCTACCATCATATCAGGTGAATTTCCATAGCGGTCCCACCGTGGCCCCAAGAGCGACCCGCCATCATGCACGGTGCGCCCGACTTGGTGTCCGGTGGCGTGTTGATACTCGGTATAGCCTGCTGCGGTGTAAACATCACGGGCGGCTTGATCGACATGCCAGCCAATGGCACCCACTCGGAGTACATCCGCCGCCGCAGAGATGGCATTGTTGACCACTTCAAAGCCATGCAGCACGGGTTCTGGTATGGCAGCTTCATCGCTGGGCTGCAAGTACCACACGCGCTGTATATCGGATACATAGTCATCTAAAACTACCCCAAGATCGATATGCACCAGTTGTCCGGCTTGGATAATGTTCTTAGCCGAGGGGCCACCATGCCCCAAGGTCGAATCGGGGCCACAGTTCACAATTGGGCAGTATTCTGGCTCCCATGCAGGCCGTACTCCATGCCGCTTAAACTCAGCATGAATGTATTGAGCGATGTCCACTTCGCTGAGGCCGGGACGCAATATGGCGGTAATGCCCTCCACCACTTGCTCGGTAAGGGCAATAGCAGCCTTGACACGCTCAATCTCGGTAATGGATTTGCGCCCACGCAGGGTACTGAGGATGCCTTCGGCTGAAGTGAGTTCGTAGGGGGTACTGTTGAGCATCTTGACCAAGCGCAAGTACATGCCGTGCGATAATCCGTCGGCGGCGGAGTCGCTCTCAGAGTAATTCACGGCAATTTGGCGGGGCCGGAGTTGGTCAAGAGTCTGGACAAGGGCGTCTTGAATGCCTTGGTCATAGCCAATCACGCGGTCATAGCCGCCCATGCGCTCCACATTTTCGACATCATAGCGGCCCACAATAGCGACCTTGTGTCCGTCACGGGTTACGATGAAGGCTGATTGCCATGTGACATCGAAACCGAGAATCAGGGGTAGGGCGGGGTCGGCGTTGTGAGAAGTTTCACGGACGAATGTCATCCACGCATCAATTCCCATCTGATTCAGAATTTCAACGGCTTGTTGTAATTTTTCCTGTTGAATACTGGTCATTGATTCACCAATTCCTAGAAATTTGCATTGCCCCTATTGTATCAATACCCCCCAATTTTGTAGGATAATGTGGAATAGAAACACAACCAAGTGACAAAGGTCACTGGTGAAGTTGGCTGGCATTACTTATTATCGGCGGTATACACAGAAAGGTCAGTCGCTATGCGGTATCTTTTCCGTTGGATTAGTTTGATGCTACTCAGCTTTGGGTTTTTGCTCATTGTCAGCAGCTACAGCAGGGCGCAAGATGGCGACGAAGCTGAGTATATGGGGACTCGTGAGTGTACGAGTTGCCACCGTGAACAAGGGCGTGATTTGGAGGCGTATTGCGAAGATGCTGATGCCTGCCATATGAATGCTCTGCTTGATGCGAGTGATAAACCAGAATTAATTGTTGCTGATTTTTCCCAAGGCGATGATGTCCGGACCGTTCAATTTCCCGGCGAAGATGAACCGCGTCCTTTTACTGCCGAAGATATTCAGTTTGCGATTGGGTCAAAGGGTGCTGTGCAACGCTTTGTTGTACAAGATGCAGACGACCACTACTGGGTGTTGCCTGTGGAGTGGAACATAACCGCTAAACAATGGCAACCCTATGTGCTGGATACCGAATGGCCCGCCGCTGGCTATGACTTTGGGAAGAATTGCGTGGGTTGTCATGTGACTGGTTTGAACACCGATACCATGAAATGGGAGGAAGATGGTGTTGCGTGTGAAGCTTGTCATGGCCCCGGCAGTATTCACCTTGAACTCGCAGATGAACTGGGGCGCAACCCCAGTGAAGATGAACTTGCTGCGGTGCGTTCAGCGATTGTGCGTAGCCCCGATGCCCAAACCTGTGGGCAATGCCATAGTCGTGGAATGCACGAAGATTATCACTATCCGGTGGCTTACCATCCGGGGAGTGATCTCAGTGCTGCCTTTGACTTGGTGGCATCCGATGACGCCGTTTACTGGTGGAGCGAAGGCTTTGCCCGCCAGAGCAATATGCAATACAACGAATGGTTGACCTCAGCCCATGCTTCGGCACTAACGACGATGCAAACGGCAGAAGGTGCTGGTACAGAATGCCTTGCCTGTCATAGCAGCGATTATAAATCCTTCCAAGATATGATGGCTGCCTATGATGAGGGTGAGCGTGAAGGTGAGCCGCCTGCTGAACTCACGCTCGAAGTTGCCCAACATGGTATAACCTGTACATCTTGCCACAACGTTCATACCGAGACAGCAGCGCGGCCTGCTATGCTCGTCACTGAATCTTACGCTTTATGTACCACTTGCCACACGGATGGCGAGCCAAGCAATGGTTTACATCATCCCGTGCAACAAATGTTTGAGGGGCAATCAATAGTAGAGGGTATAGAGGGTGTTCCATCTAGCCACTATAGCAACCCTTCTGGCCCTAATTGCGTAACCTGCCATATGCCCACTGTACCAGTTGGGGACGATACCCGCGCAAGCCATACCATGCAACTGGTATCGCCAACTTCAGCCGAACTTGAATCCCAATGTGTTGTATGCCATGAGGAACAGGCAACGGGTAAAGCGATGCAGGCGTTCATTGAGGATACCCAAAATGGAACCCGCACTCGGCTTGAGACAGTACGTGCTGCTCTCCAAGGTGATGAACCCGCATGGGTAAATTCTGCGCTTGAATTTGTGGAAGGGGATGGCAGCTTCGGTATCCATAATTTCGCTTATGTTGATGCCTTATTGGATGCCATTGAAGCCGAATTGATGAAAGAGGAACCTAATGAATAGACGCCGCTTATTCATGTTTTCGCTGATTGCCGTTGGAGTGGCGTTGCTGCTATTTGGCCTCCTCTCAGAGGCTGAAGCTCAAGATGGCGGCAAAACCCCCACTGGCGACAACAGCTATTGCCTGTTGTGCCATAGTCAGCCCGATTTTGTGGAGGTTCTCCTCAACTTAGATAACAATGTCATTCCACCTAGCCTTGATAATTCGGTGCATGGTATCCACAATCTTGCTACACCAGTTGGCTGTGTGGAGTGTCATACAGATATGTCCTATCCACACACAACAGTGCCCGATGTAAGTAATGTGTGTACCGATTGCCACACGGAGCAGGCGCAAGCGTTGGCAGACGGCACGCATGGTGCGGAGCGCTTTACATCAGGTCTACCGACTGATTTGGCTTGTACAACCTGTCATGGGAGCCATGATGTACATCCGATTGATGAAATGAGTTGTACAACCTGTCATGTGGATGAACTGCCTGCATTCAACAATGTATTGAATGTATCGCTTAATGAGTGCGAAACATGCCATGCAACAACTATTCATGAGTGGGAAACCAGTGCTCATGGTGAACAGCAATTGGCTTGCCAAAGTTGCCACCTTTCGCATGATGGTGAGTTGCGTTTTGAAACACCTGACCAGCTTTGCCTTAATTGTCATGACCAAGACCGTGATGAGTATATCCACCTCTCGCACGTTGAGCAGTCCTGCGAGAACTGCCACTGGCATAATGAGACTGACCGCACGGCTCATGTTCTGGGCGAATCTAATCAATCAACCGGGCATGATGCACAGGTCGAAGTGACCACCTGCGTCAACTGCCACTCGCAAGAAAATATCATCCTAACTTCTGGTGAGCCTTCTCTCAACGAACACCCCTTTGTTAAAGCCAACGAGGAACTCGAAACTCTTGAAGCCAAAGTCGAAGAACAGAAAGATCGTTCTGAGAGTGTCTCACGGGTGCGGATTGTACAAGGTTTGGTGGTTGGGTTGGCACTTGGTGCAATCTTGATGATGTTAGTCTATAACTATCAGCGTAAACGCCAGTTGCCGCCAGTATCCTCTGAAGAATCCCACGATACACACAAGTAAATCAGATGCAACACCCCACTTCGATTGGGGGGTGGGGTGTTGCCTAACCGATGGTTGACCATATTCCCGACCCCGTTCATAATTGAGGCTATGAGACTTCAACGGCTACTCGCATTTTGTCTATTGGTGGTGTTTACGTTGGCATGCAACGTCCTGACGACACCAGTCCCGATTGTGATTACCGCTACACCTTTTGATAGCAATAGCCCCGCCAGCCCAACACCCAACGCGGATGGTATTATTTATATTGTGGCGACGCCTGTTGTTAGCCCGACACCTGCGCCCTTGCCGACCCCGACCTTACCGCCTCAAGATAGTATCACGGCGGCGGACAAGGCCTTATTCAATGGCAACTATACGCTGGCGGTGCAATACTATCAGAGCGTCATCAATCAATCCGACATCTCAGAGAGTACACGGGCGGCTTCTTACTATGGCTTGGGGCAGGCGGCTTTGCGTGAAGGCCTCTTTACGCAGGCCATCAGTGCCCTGACCGACTTCATCAACCGCTATCCGACTGACCCGCGTCTTGCCTATGCTCATTTTCTGCGCGGAGACGCCTACATGGGGACATTCAATTGGCAGTCGGCCATCAGCGATTTTGAGAGTTACCGTACTCTGCGCCCCGGTATCATTGATAGTTATGTCTTTGAGCGGATAGGGGATGCTTATCTGTCGTTGGGCTTTCCTGACCAAGCACTGCAAAGCTATACGGCTGCCACCGATGCAACCCGTTCCCTTATTCCCTTGTTGGCATTGCGAGAACGGATAGCCGCTAGCTATATCAATCTAGGGCGCTATGACCTTGCCATCGAGCAGTACGACTCGATTTTGACGGTGGCCCAGAATAATGGCTATCGGGCGGGGATTGAGTACCAAGCTGCCATTGCGGAGATTAACAACGGACAGGCCTCGCGTGGCTACGCACGGCTGGATGCCATGATTAAGCTTTATCCAGAGACTGTTGGTGCTTACCAAGGTATGCAAACCCTCCTTGCAGCAGGCTATGAGGTTGATAATTGGCTGAGGGGGCGGATTAGTCTCGCCAATGAAGACTATGGTGATGCGGTTAATGCCCTCAACGCCTATAGCGTGGAAGTCGGGACTATGCCCGCAGCCGCCCTGTTATTGTTGGGGCAGGCCTATCGTGGTCTCGGCAATTTCTCGGCAGCCTACAGCACCTTTCAGGCTATTCTTGACCAATACCCCAATGACCCTCTGTTTGGCACGGCATGGCTTGACCAAGGCCGCACCTTGTATTGGTCAGGTGATACGGTCAGTGCCATTAACCGCTACGCTCAATTAGCGACGGAATATCCCAACGTAGCTGAAGCACCTGAAGGCCTCTGGCGGGCGGGGTATCTATACGCCAATGAACTGAACGATGTGGAACGGGCGCTGGCAACCTTTGACATCCTCAGCCAGCAGTATCCCGGTGACGAATGGGCGCAAGATGGGTTGCTGATTGCGGTATCTTTAACCCTATCGTTAGGGCAAAATGACCGCGCACAGGCTTTCTATACCCAATTGGCGAACACCGGAACGGGCGAGAATCGCGCTAGGGCCTTTTTCTGGTTGGGCAAGCTCTATCAGCAACAAGGGCAGACCGAACTCGCACAACAAATGTACACCGGAGCTTCACAAGCTGATAGTGGGGGCTATTATAGTTTACGGGCGCGTGATTTATTGGCAGGCTTGCAGCCATTCACGCCACCTACCAACTACCGCTTTGAGTTTGATGAAGGGTCTGCCTTAGCCGAGACTGAGCAGTGGCTACGGACAACCTTTGGCATTCAGCAAGAGGGTTTGCTTTATCCACTAGGGACTAACCTTGAGAATGACCCGCATATGATTCGAGGGCGTGAGCTGTGGGCTGTGGCGGCCTATGATGAAGCCCGTGAGGAATTTGAGACCCTGCGCGAGAATGTGCAAGATGACCCTTTGGCAACCTACCAATTGGCGCACTATTTCGCCCAACTAGGTCTCTATCGGAGTTCCATTGAGGCAGCTGCTAATGTGATTACATCAGCAGGGGTGTCCACCTATGATGCACCGAGCTACTTGGCACGGCTGCGCTATCCGATCCATTATGCTGACTTGGTGCTGCCTAATGCCGAGCTTTATGGCCTTGACCCGCTGTTAGTCTTTAGCCTCATACGCCAAGAGAGCCTTTACCAGAGCTTTGCAACCAGCTATGCCTATGCCCAAGGTCTGATGCAGATTATTCCAGACACAGGACAGTGGGTTGCCACCCAACTGGATTGGCCCAATTACCAAAATAGCGATGTCTATCGCCCCTATATCAACGTGCGGTTTGGGACGTACTATTTGCGGTGGGTGTTGGACTATGTTGAGAATACGCCCTATGCGGCCCTTGCTGGCTATAATGGTGGACCACAGAGCGCTCTCAACTGGCTAGGCATCTCTGGAAAAGATATTGATAAATTTGTCGAGGCCATTACCTTTCCAGAGACGCGCACCTATGTGATACGCATATATGAGCAATACGACATCTATCGCTATCTATATGGGATACCTTAGTCGCTGGTTTCGTCCTCTGCACGTACCACCCGCAGAATAATTACATCTAAAGCGACATCACGGTTAAGTCGTTCCTCAAGGGTTGCTTCGAGTTCGTTAACGAGAGGACGGCTCACCAAGCGCGAGGTCTGCACAGTGGCAACAATTTCCATTGGGTCGCCACGGCTGACCTCAATATCCATAATCCGTGCATCATCAAGGCTTTCCTCAATGACCACCTCAGTCTCATGGGCTGCATTCGCCACAACATAGTTATGACGCAGCAAGACCATCAGCGGCAAAGCCAGCAATCCCAAGATACTGATGGCAATGCTAAGGCGCTGCCAAAGGGGGATTTGCCCTTCGCGTTGTACACCAAGAATAGCAAATATAGTTGCCGAGGTGATGCTGATACACACAATGTTAACCAGCACCAAGGCTGCCGCACCAACCATCAAGTCAAACTCGCCCATTGCCATCGCCAAGCCTGTGGTGCAAATCGGCGGTACCAACGCCGCAGCAATGGCAACCCCAGCAAGGGCAGCCGGAATATCGCGGCGGGCCATTGCGAAGGCACCCGCTGCTCCTGACGCAATGGCAACCATCATATCAAGAAAGGTGGGTTGCCCACGCGCCAGCATTTCGGGGGTGGGAGTTGGTAGGGGGAAGACCAAGCCGAGCAGGGCCGAAGCTCCAATCACCATTCCCACGCCTTGGATGACTGTCCAGACCGAGCGGCGCATCATCGGGATTTCAGCGATGGCTAACCCAACCCCAAAGCCCATTAATGGCGACATCAGCGGAGCTACCAGCATAGCCCCAATAATCACCGCTGGACTGCTCTGGAGCAGTCCGACGCTGGCAAGTACACTCGATAAAATAATCATGACAATGAAATTGGTGTTGGCACGGGTCAGGTCAACGGCCTGTTGGATGACATCGGTGCGCTCATTGACGGTGAGGGTTGGCGTCCAGCGGGCAATCTGGCGTTGGATAAGCTGCCATGTTGTGAATTGACGGGGGGCGCGTCTGACCAAGGCCACTGAACCGGGAGCCAGCCGCAAACACTTTTGCGATGTGACCCCAAATAGCCAACGGTCAAGCGCACCAACGGGCTGCTCCACACTGAGGATAATCAAATCATCTTCAGTGGAGATTTGTTTAACGCCTGCTACCAAATCAGCCGCATGGATGACCTCGGTATCAATCTGCTCACCACCCGGAAGTTCGTAGATGGCATCATAAATGCGGGCGCGTTGTAGCCAAAAAGGAGCTAAATCGTCATCATCACGAGGGCCACTTTGAATACCCCGCACAAAGAGTGCCATAACGGGTAATTTTTCCTTTTCTGCGATGTGCAAGGCATGGATCATTGCTACCCGCGACCCCTCAAAGGTGGTAATAGGGACAATGATGCGTTTCGGATTTTGACCTTCGCCTTCAACACGGCGGTACACAATCAAATCAGTCGGAACCACCCGTGCAATCGATTCCACGACTGCGCCAATCACAATCTTGCCATCTTTGGGAGCTTGATACCCTAAGACCAACAAGTCGGCGTTTTGCTCACGGGTGACGTCTAACACCCCCCGTGAGGCCTCAGTGGTCTTGACTGTCAGAAACTCAATGGGCAAACCGCGTTCTTTAGCTCGCTTGACAACTTCAGCCAGTGCTTCCTCTTCACCCTTAAATGGGGAGTTCGGAACAAAGACGTAGACGGCTTTGATTTTGCCCTTGGTGGGGTGTGTTAAAGTGGCGGCGAAGTTAATAAGGGCAGGGGCAGTATGGGGGTTAGCAATCGGAACCACCACCCGCATAGCATAGTAGGACTCAGGGTTGGGTAACTCGTTAGCTGGAACGATGGTCAAGGGTGCTGTCCTTTGCTAAGTAAATCATCTTTTGCCCAATACGTGGTGTTGGTGGATTATAGGCTGTCACAACGACCAACGAATTGCCGCTTCCTGTCAAAAACATCGGAATACAGAAGGGGTCGGTGTAGCATTGGCGGAATTGTGCAATGTCGGCGTCACTCTTGAAGGTTCTTGTTTGAATAGTCGCACCATCATCGACCAAGGCGTTGATATGATTATAGGTCGCTACTTGATTGAAGAGCCAGCGCCCATATTGATTGTTTTCACCCGTGGTGGCCTCTGGTGAGAGGCGATAGACCTCTGAGCGCCCAAAGAGTTCCACAAATTGGAGGGCTGCAAGCGAGTTCACCTCGTTATTGGGGGTAAGGGCGATGAGTCGTCCAAGACCACTTAACTCGACCTCCTCAAGGGCTTGATGCGACAGGATATTGATGTTGCTGCTGGGGAGTCCACGTGCCAAGGCATTGACGACGTTTTCATGGTTGGTATCAACCAGCATGACATCAAAGCCCTCATGTTGCAGAACCACTGCTAAATCGCGTGCCCATGTGTGTGCGCCTGCAATCAGCACACCTTGAGGGTCACCATGTGCAAGGCCCAACCAACGCGCCAGCGGCCCTGCTGTTAAGCCATAGATGACAACGGTGCCGACAATCACCATAAAGGTCATGGGTACCAATCGCTCGGCTTCGGCATATCCCTCGGCGGCGAGTTCAAGTGCGAAGATAGAACTCACAGCGGCAGCGACAATCCCCCGCGGGGCCATCCATGATAGAAAGACGCGCTCTTGCCATGTTAAGCGCGATCTATAGGTTGAGACAAAGATGGCTAATGGGCGGGCGATGAAGATTAAGACCGCTACGAAGGCGATACTTTCAATGCCTAGATATTCAATATCGCTGGTCTTGATGCGGGCCGCCAAAAGGATGAACAAGGAGGAAATCAACAATACCCCCAAGGTCTCTTTGAACTCAATGATTTTCTTGAGACCCAGTGAGGGTTGATTAGCCATGATGATGCCCATCATAGTGGCGGCAAAGAGACCTGATTCCGAGCGGAGTTCGTCTGAAAAATCAAAGACGGCAATAACGAGCATAAGGGTGACGGGGGTTTCAAGGAATTCAGGCACCCAATAGCGCCGGAGAACTATAATCAGAATAACTGCCCCCATGATGCCCGCAACCCCACCGACCGTGAGAGTCTCGACCAGCCCAATGACGGCGGTGGAGGTGGCTTCTCTAATTTCTTGTGCCACAAAGACAGTCTCAAAGACCAGTACCGCAAAAGTCGCACCGATGGGGTCAATGAGAATACCCTCCCATTTGAGTATAGAACTGGTTTCACCCTTGGGTCGGATGTGGCGGATCATCGGGAAAATCACGGTGGGGCCAGATACCACCAAAATGGCACCCAGTAACGCTGCTAATTCAAGGCTGAGGCCTAGTATCCAAAGGGCGGCCAAGGTGCTAATGACCCATGTGATAATTGCGCCTATTGTAACGAGATTTCGCACTACACGGCCCTCGCCTAGTTCAGATAGACGCAAACTAAGGCCGCCTTCAAATAGGATAATGCCGACGGAAGCGGATACAAAGGGCTGGAGCAAATCACCTAAGAGGGCATCTGTTTCAACCAACCCAGTGATTGGTCCAGCCAGAAACCCAAAGGATAGGAGCAAAAGAATCGAGGGCAAGCCAAGCCGCCATGCTAACCATTGCGCCCCAACTCCCAAGACCAAAACTGCTGCTACTTCAAATAATATGCTATGGTGCAAACGACCCCACCTCTCTTGTTGATGGCAATTATACAGGGGGTGGCGCAGAATACCCAAAAACAAAAAACGCCAATGGTGGATTATCACATTGGCGTATCTTTGAGCGGGTAACGGGAATCGAACCCGTGTCAACAGCTTGGGAAGCTGCTGTGTTACCGCTACACCATACCCGCAGCTTCTCTAGTAGTGTACTCAAGGAACCTCCCTTCGTCAAGGGGGATACCACGTCAACTAATAGATTAAATCCCCTGACAAAAAGGCTTGGGTGCGCGGGTCTTGGGGATGATTGAAGAAGGTATCCGTATCAGCAACCTCAATCAATTCACTCTCTAGAAGCAACCCTACACGGTCAGCGAGGCGCTTGGCTTGGAAGACGTTGTGGGTCACAATGATGATGGTGGTGCCGTCCTCATCATGGTGGCGGCGCACAAGGTTCTCGATGATGCCGATGTTGTAGGGGTCAAGATTGGCGGTTGGCTCATCCAAGAGCAGTACCTTGGGTTGCAGAATCAACGCACGGGCCAAGGCGACCCGCTGCAATTCACCACCCGATAGGCTCTGTACACGTCGTTGGGCGAGGTGCTGGAGGGCAACTGCCTCCAACATGTGCTTGACTTGTGACTGCACACCGTGTTGCCCACGTAGGTGCAGCCCAAACGCAACATTGGCATAGACACTGCGCGTCAACATGGTGGGGCGCTGGAAGACCATTCCCAATTGGCGACGGTCAGTGATGGACGCTTTGTGATAGGTAAGTGGCTTGCCGTTGAGTTCGATTTGTACCTTGCCTTCGCTAGGTGGCTCTAATAGCGCCATCAATCGCAATAGGGTGCTTTTGCCTGCCCCGCTTGGCCCCACCAACGCGAAAATCTCCCCCGCCGTGATGGTTAGGTTAAGGTGCTTAAGGACTGTTGTTTCTCTATAGACATGTTCGACATGCTCCAGTTGATAGAGGCTCACCAGCGCCTACCTTGTAGAATCATCAGTAAGAAATTGGTCGCAAATGAAATGGACAGCAAAATAATCCCAAGGGCCAAGGCGACCTCAAAATGACCGCGCTGGGTTTCGAGGACAATGGCAGTGGTCAAGACGCGCGTCCGCCCGTCGATATTGCCGCCAACCAGCATGACGGCCCCCACTTCGGAGATAATCGCGCCAAAGCCTGCCACTAGGCCGAGAATGACCCCAAAGCGTGCCTCAAAGAGTAGGGCGCGGGTGATTTGCCATTCAGTGGCTCCAAGGGCGCGGAGTTGGGGGCGCAGATTGGGGTCAAGGCCGAGGATGCTGCTCATGGTGATGCCAATTACGAGCGGGGTCGCCAAAATGACTTGGGCAATGACCATCGCCCGAAAGGAGAACAACCAGCCTAAATCACCAAAAACCCCTTGGCGTGAGAGGAATAGATAGACGACTAACCCCACCACCACAGGCGGCAAACCCATGCCTGTATAGATGAAGGTGGTCAGGATGCGCTTGCCGGGAAGTTTAGAGAGCGCGAACCATGCCCCGCAAGGGATACCCACTACAGCACTGATAGACAATGCTGTGATGGTAACCTGCAAGGAACGGCTGGTAATCTCGATAACGGCGGGGTCAAGCGCAAAAATTAAGCGAATGGCCTCTTGAATTGCATCCAGCAGGGTTTGAATGGCTTACTCTCCAACCACCGCTGATGGGAAGAAGACCTGTGCGCCGCCGATCTGGAAGCTGGCGATGAGCGCCTGCGTGTCCACCGACGTGAGCCATTCCACAAAGGATTGGGCCAATTCAGCGTGGATACCGTCGTGCTTTTCAGGATTAACCGGAATCACGCCATAGGGATTGAACAGCGATTCATCCCCTTCATAGACGATGACAAGGGCCGAACCGGCTGCTTTTTGGGCGAGATAGGTGGCACGGTCACTGAGGGTATAAGCCCCTAGCTCGTTGCTCATGTTCAGCACGGCTCCCATGCCTTGACCCGCTGAAATGTACCATTCACCTTCGGGGGTGATTTCGGCGGCGGCCCAGATGGATTTTTCTTTGCTATGGGTGCCGCTGTCATCCCCACGTGAGACAAAGGTGGCTTCCTTCTCAGCAATAAGTTGGAAGGCTTCAACAGCGGTAGCAGCATTTGTGACACCTGCGGGGTCATCTTCGGAGCCAACAATCACGAAGTCGTTGTACATGACATCATAGCGTTGGGTGCCGTTGCCATCCGCGACAAATTGGTCTTCGCGGGCGCGGTCATGCACCAACAGCACATCGGCATCCCCATTGACGCCAAGGGTGATGGCCTGACCCGTCCCAACTGCCACGACATCGACTTCCGCGTTATATTTCTTTTCAAAATCGGGCAAGATGTAGTCGAGCAAGCCGGAGTCGTTGGTGCTGGTGGTGGTGGCGAGTAGCAGGCGCTGCACTTCAGGTTGGTCATTGCTGCTGTCTTTGTCGTCATCTTTGTCACTACCACAGGCGGCAACTAAGGCCAATACTGCAATCAAAACAAGCAAGAGGCGCAAGAACTTGGACATTTGAGTAGACACTCCTTTAAAAGTAGGGTTAACAAACAGGGCGAAGGCAACCCCCGCCCAATATAGAGTTGGCTTAGGCCATCGTCATCACTTTGTGAATGCGTTCAATGGCCCAATCGACATCCGCCTTTTGGATGACCAAGGGCGGTGCAAAACGGATAATGGTGTGGTGTGTTTCCTTGCACAAAATCCCCTCATGCTGGAGGGCTTCACAGAAGCGGCGTGCCCCGCCAGATGATTCGTGCAATTCGACGCCAATCAGCAGGCCCTTGCCACGTACTTCCTTGATGTGCGGGCTGTTGATTTCCTCAAGTCGTTCACGGAAATAGGCCCCAACTTCGTCGGCATTGTCAATCAGCTTTTCATCGACAATCACGCGCAAGGCGGCCCGCGCTACGGCACAGGCGAGGGGGTTGCCACCAAAGGTGCTGCCATGATCACCGGGATGGAAGACACCGAGAATTTCATCCGAGGCCAGCACTGCTGAGACTGGATAGTAGCCACCGGAGAGGGCCTTGCCAATTGTGACCATATCAGGGCGGATACCTTCATGCTCAAAGGCGAAGAGCTTGCCGGTGCGCCCAAGCCCCGTTTGGATTTCATCGGTCACGAGCAAGACATTATTGGCGGTGCAGATTTCGCGGGCACGCTTGAGGAAGCCATCCGGCGGGACGATGATGCCACCTTCACCTTGGATGGGTTCGAGCAAGAAGGCGACCGTGTTGGGGGTAATCGCGGCTTCGAGGGCGTCAGCATCGCCAAAGGGGATGACTTTGAAGCCGGGGGTGAAGGGGCCAAAGCCATCTTGATATTGGGCTTCGGTGCTGAAGCCGACAATGGTGATGGTGCGGCCTGCAAAGTTGTTTTTGCAAACAATAATTTCGGCTTGGCCTTCTGGCACGCCTTTGACTTTGTAGCCCCACTTGCGGACGGCTTTAAGGGCAGTTTCAACGGCTTCAGCGCCACTGTTCATGGGTAGAGCGCGTTCAAAGCCAGTCAGTTCACAGAGTTCTTGATAGAAGGGGCCTAACTGATCGTTACGGAAGGCACGGCTGGTCAAGGTGACTTTGCCGATTTGCTCCATCATGGCCTGTGCAATGGCGGGATGGGCATGGCCTTGGTTCACGGCGCTGTAGGCACTCAGGCAGTCCATATAACGGTTGCCATTGACATCGGTAACCCAGATGCCTTTGGCGCTTTCCACAACAACATCAAGGGGATGGTAATTATGCGCTCCAAAGCGATCTTCGAGATCAATAAAAAATTGGGAACGATCATGGTTGTTAATGGTCATGTAGCGAGTTGCTCCATTAATGGGGTATTCGGATAGGTCGATTATAACGACTTTGACACAGGCGGCCTAGTGTCATAGAATTTGAGTATGGATAAGCCACAGACAAAAACCATGACGGTAGAAGAATTTTTCCGGCGCTACGAAGGGCGACCCTATGAACTCATACGCGGCGTGCCTGTGCCCATGTACACGGATGATGATGGGGAGCCTTACGAAGTGGCACCAACAGGTGGAAAACATCAGCTTTTAGTTGTTGAAGTCAGCTATTATTTGCGCGTCTATGCCCAACATACCCAACGCGGGATTGTATTGGCGGGCGAGGGCGGCTTTTTGATTGGCCCAGACACCTACCGCGCTTTTGATGTGGCGTATATGGCAAAGGAGCGCATTCCCGCCGAGGGTATCCCAACCGGATATTGGCAGGTGGCTCCCAACTTTGTGGTCGAGATTGTATCCCCTAGCAATCGCGCCCACGAATTGCGCCTCAAGGTTGAAGAATATATGCAAGCAGGCGTTGAAATCGTCTGGATTGTGTACCCCGACAGCTTATTGATTGATGTGTACCGCCCCGGTCAAGCCACCGTAACGCTCCAATGTGGGGATAGCTTTGAGGGTGGGGATGTGATGCCCGACTTCCAAGTGTCTATTGATGCCATTTTTGCTCCACTTTTGACTTAACCCCCTCCAAGTCTGCTATAATCAGCAATCACCGCAAGTCGTTTAAAGGAGTATATCTTGAAACCTGTACGTGTTCGTTTTGCACCCAGCCCCACTGGCCCCATGCACATTGGCGGGGTACGGACAGCCCTCTTTAACTGGCTGTTTGCACGCCACCACCAAGGTCAATTCATTTTGCGAATCGAAGACACTGACCAAAAGCGCTATGTTGAGGGTGCCCTTGAGTTGATTACTGAAGGGTTGCGCTGGTTAGGTCTCGATTGGGACGAAGGCCCCGAAGTTGGCGGCCCCTATGGCCCCTATATCCAAAGTGAGCGCCTTGAACGCTATCAACAATGGGCGAATTGGCTGGTCGAACAAGGGAAGGCCTACCGTTGCTATTGCACGGAGGAACGGCTGACCCGTGTACGGGAGATTGCAGAGAAGTCAGGCCGTCGCTTGCAGGGCTATGACCGCCATTGCCGCAATTTGAGCGAAGAAGAACGCCAGCGCCTACATGATGAAACGGGCGGGGAGTATGTCATTCGCTTCAAGATGCCGTTGGAAGGGCAAACGGTGATTCATGACCTGTTGCGGGGCGACATCACCTTTGATAACCAAGAACTCAACGACTTGGTGTTGCTGAAATCTGATGGCTTTCCAACTTACCATTTGGCGAATGTGGTCGATGACCATTCCATGGAAATCAGCCATATCATGCGAGCCGAGGAGTGGATACCTACCGCGCCGATTCATAAGCAACTCTATATGGCTTTCGGCTGGGAAATGCCCCAGATTGCCCACTTGCCCGTCTTGCTCAACCCCAATGGCAAGGGCAAGATGAGCAAGCGCTCGGCACGTTTTAGTGAAGATGGGCGGGCGGTACCCGTGCTGCTCAACGAGTTTCGTGAAGCGGGCTATCTACCAGAAGCCATTGATAACTTCCTTGCCACGGTGGGTTGGAGCTTTGGCGATGACCGCGAAATCTTCACACTGGCTGAAGCGATTGAGGCTTTTGAACTAGGGCGCGTCAATCCAGCGGGGTCGGCCTTCCCGATTCATAAGCTGGATTGGATGAATGGTACCTATATTCGGGATATGGAGCCGCTACGGTTGGCTCAACTGATTAAGCCTTTTCTCGAAGATGCAGGCTTTGAGGTCAACATCGAGCAGTTGGTTGGCATTGTGCCGCATATCCAAGAGCGCATCAAAACTCTCAAAGAAGCCATTGAGTGGACGCAGTTCTTGTGGGTGGAGGAGTTTGTATTGACCGACCCCGAAGCGCTCATTCAGAAGAAGATGGATGCAGAGGGGACGCTCCAAGCGTTACGGGGTGCCTATGATGTGTTGGTCAATCTGGTCGATTTCGCTTATGAGAGCCAAGAGGCTGCTATTCGGCAATATGCTGAGGACAACGGCTTGAAGGCATCACAGGTGTTCAATATCCTGCGGGTGGCGACGACGGCTCAACAGGTCTCCCCACCGTTGTTTCAATCGATGGCGGTGCTGGGGCGAGAGGAGAGCCTTTCCCGCATTCAGAAAGCTATTGATAGCCTTGAGAAATCGAACCAACCTTCTCAATAATTAGGGAGCCAAAGAAAAACGCCCGACAGTAATCTATCGGGCGTTTTGTTTTTTGAGCTACAAATTACTCGGTGGGAAGGTCGAAGCCGCAGACCTTATCGTCTTTCATGATGAAGGTCAAGGAGCTTTCCTCGCCGTTAGATTTGCCTGTGCATGTTACACGGTTGTCGCCGTCTTCTTCACACTTCAGGTCATCGAGTTCAGCATTGCTGGTGTTACCATCTGCAAAAATCAGATCCATGAAGGTCTTGAATTCATCGTCATCGCAGGCGTACTTTTCAGCCTTATCGCGGTCACCATCATTCATGGCTTTGACGAAATTTTCAGCGTTCTTGGCGGGGCCACCACCACAAGCGGACAGCACCAAGGGCAAAATCAAGACGATAGCGACGAGTACGAACAAATTCTTCTTCACGATTTCTCATCTCCTTTTAATATAGAGTAGTGTGGGGCAGTATAGGGGTAGATAAAAAATCATGCAAATCAAAATGCGGCCATAAAGCAAAACACCCCAGAAATTGGGGTGTAGGGCAATGTGGGGTAGCGTGAAAATCATAATTTCGCCTACGACATCAACGGAATAATATCGGGTGTGGCGGGTTCAGTCTGCGGCAGGCGGGCCTGCATACTATACGGCCCCGTCCATGTGACCTCAACGGTTGCCAGCTTGCCGTGCCAATTGGTGCTGCTGTCCTCAAAGAAAACCAGCTTGTTTTGCGGGGTGCGTCCGCGCCACTTGCCCTTATGTTCTTCCTCGACCAAAACCTCGACCATCTCGCCTAGGTAGCGGGCGTTAATCTCGGCCTGAACCTGTGCTTGGAGGTCTTCGAGGCGCTCGTGGCGGTGCTTTTTGTCGGCCTTTGCCACATCATCATCCATCCGCCGCTCTGAGACGGTGCCGGGGCGGGGACTATACATGGCAAGGTGGGCCTTATCAAGTTTGAGTTCTTCGAGGGTGCGGTAGGTCTCCATGAACTGCGCCTCGGTCTCACCGGGGAAGCCCACAATAATGTCGGTGTGAATGGCGACATGGGGGATGATGCGCCGAATCTTCTCCACTAAATCACGGTATTGCTGTTGGGTGTAGCCGCGCTTCATATTCTCCAGCACCGTATCATCACCCGCTTGGATGGGTACCTCGATATGGGGCATGATGCGCGGGAGTTCGGCTACCGTCTCTAGCAAGGCGTCGGTCATATAGTTGGGGTGACTGGTCAGGAAGCGGATACGGTAGAGGTTTTCCTCCTCCGCCACCTCATGGATAACGCGCAGGAGTTGGTCGAGGGTCGGGCCGTCGGGGATGTCCTTGCCGTAGCGGTCAACGATTTGCCCCAAGAGCGTGATTTCCTTGACCCCTTGGCGGGCCAGATTTCGTACATCGCGCACGATTTCACCCACAGGCCGCGAGCGCTCAATGCCTCGGCGGAAGGGGATAATGCAGAAGGTGCAGGCGTGTGAGCAGCCATAGACCACCGGAATATGGGCGCTGACGAGTTGGTTGCGCTCATGAAGCGGCAATACGAGGTCGCTGCCCTCGTCGTGCATGGCATCCATGAACTGATTGAGGCGGGCGCGTTTGGCGACCTGCTCGGTGACCATATCGGCCTCAACGTTACGGTCTTGCAAGAATGCCGTCAGGGGTTCGACCTCGCTGGGCGGGATGAACACATCGACAAACGGCACCTGTTTGCGGAGGCGCAAGGGGTCTTTGACACCCACCAAGCAGCCCATTAACCCGATAACCATATCGGGGTTCTTTTCTTTGAGTTTCTTCAGTTGTTGCAAGCGCCCCCATGCTTTGTCTTCGGCTTGTTGGCGCACCACACAGGTATTGATGACCTGAATCACGGCGCTGTCTTCATCGTGTTCGCCTGCCGCTTGATAACCAAGTTGCTCCAAGGCCGAGGCCAAGCGCTGCGAGTCGGAGACGTTCATCTGGCAACCGAGGGTTTGAATGTTGTACTTCATGTGCAATCTACCGGATAATTTTGCTAATCATTGTTTATTTTATGGGAAGGGGGGGCAAAGAACAAGGGGCTTAGGTGGCGAGCCGCCAATCCTGTCGTTGAATGGTCAGGGCGTCAAAGTCGGTATCGCTACTGATGAGTATAGCTCCCCGCCGATGCGCCATCGCCGCTAACAAGAGGTCAATGTCGGATAGTTGGCGGCCTTTGCTGACGGCAGCAGCCCAGAAATGCGCGGCTTGTTCCCAGTCTTCGTCTTGCAACGGTTCCTGTTTCATTAATGGCAGAAGGTCTTGGCGAAAGATGCGGAGTTTGCGGGTTGCTTGCTGCTTAACTAAACCCCGCACCACTTCGTAATAGACGGGCCTCGTCATCATTATGTCAGCATTGGCCTGCCGTGCGGCTGCAAGATTGGCGCGTACTTGTGCGTTGAGATGAATTAAATCCGCAATGACATTTGTATCCAAAATGTACATCATGGCTTGACCTTGGCCTTCTTGGATGCAGACTCTAATTGATGCAGGTCTTGCGGATTAACATACTCAGCGTTCATGGCATCGGTCATATCTTGAATTTCCTCTTCCGATAACCCCTCACGGATAGCGGCAACGGCAGAGTCTAGTTGTGCCATCCATGCGTTGGGGTCATCCACCAGATGCTGCAAATGCTGGCGGTGAGCGTCGATATGCTGCTGAAGTTGGGTCAATTCATCGGGCGTCAATTGGTTGATGGCTTGTTTTAACTGGTCGAGGGTATTGATGGTCATGGGGCGTCTCTCCTGAATAGGCTTATTGTATCATGACGGCGGGTGTAGACGTTCTAAGTTGATTTGCCATGCCGCCACTGCTGCACCTAGCCCCTGCTTTTGCTCATCGGTCAACAGCGAGGGAAAGGGCAGGTCATTCATGCTGTAGCCGATTTCATTGTGAATATGCAGCGCCAAGACGGGATGCTGGTAGGCATGCCGATAAGCGGCCTCCAATTCTACAGGCACCACATCCCCCTGCAAAGGAATGGCGCAGCGTTTGAGGGGTTCCCCGAAGGCCATGCCAATCAAGCGTGGGGCTTGGTCGTGCAAGTGAACCGCCACATGGTAAGGGTAGCCATCTGTCAAGGGGTCATTGACCAACCGCTTGACTGAGCGCGTTAGGTCGATTTCCATAATATGAATATGTTGGGCGAGATAGGCAAGGCGGCGCGTTTGGTAGCGCTCAATCAAGGGGAGTTCGTTCTTGTTGCGTGGGGAAACGACCTCCACGATGGTGACGACTTGCCCACCCGCCACTTCTCGAATATAGAGCGCGTCTAGGTCTGGCTCAGTGTTGGTCAACGCCACGCCCGGCTCCGCCATGACTGCCGCGGTGGCCTGCCCATAATCCCATGCTTGGATGGGTGTTGTTGGGTCTTGCGTGTTCTGGATATAGAGGTCGGGTTTGCTGCTTTCGACAATCTGGAGGCTGGCCTCGCGCCCGACATAATAGCCCATCCGCAGCAAGGGTGTGACGATTTGCCCCAGCAAATGGCTGATGATTTCGCTGTGCAATTGCTGAAAATAGCGCCCAATTTCTACCCAAGGGTCAAGGTGTTGGGGGAAGGGGCCTTGTTTCAAATGGTCAATATAGGCTTGCGACACATCGGGCATGATAGCATACCTCCTGCTCTCATTATACACGTTTGCAGGGCGCTAAGGCCGTGCTATGATTAACCACGAACTGGAGGCTACTGTGCGCTTATTTATTAGTTATGCCCGCGTCGATTATTTTCAGGTGAGCCAAATAGTTGAGATTTTGCGGCGGTCCGGCCATGAGCCTTGGTTTGACCACGCCCTTCTGCCCGGCCAAGATTGGCAGGCCGAACTCCTCCGCGCCATCGAAGCCTGTGAAGCCTTTGTCTATGCCCTGTCGCCTGAATCATTGGCCTCGCAATGGTGCCAGTGGGAGTTCCAACAGGCTGTCTTGCTCGGCAGGCCCATCGTGCCAGTCAAGTTGCAGACCAACATCCACCCACCGGAAGCCATTAGCCGCTTCCAGATTGCCGATTTCTCGGATGGGCCAACACCCGCTGCCGTTGCGGGCTTGGTGGGCGGTATCTATCAAGCTAAGGTGGTGCCAGCCAGCGCTGCCCCGCACGCTCCCGCCAACCCCAACGGCGCACCCGCCCAAGTCGCCAGTGGCACCCCCGCACCGACCAGCCACGCCAACCCCCAAGACCTTGTGCAGCAGTTCTATCAAGCACGCGGGGCCAATCAGTGGGCGGTAGCGTTGTCCTTGTTGCGGCAGATTCAAGGGGGCAAGAAGGTGCCGCGTGGCTTTCGGCTCGATGTCTATGTGCAGGAAGCCGAGCAGATGGTGGTTATTGAGCAGGACTACAAGGGCATTCTGGCACAGGCCGATTATGAAGACCCCGCCTATATGTGGGATATTTTGACGGACTTCTGGGCGGAATACGCCACGAGTTATGACCCTGCTGGCTTGAATGTACGCTTTAATCCAACACTGCCCTTGCTGCGAATCATCAGTGACCCGACCATCCCCCCGCCAGAACGCGCCGAAGCCGGACGCCGCTTGAGTGAGTTGGGCGACCCGCGTCATGGGGTGGGGGTTAAGGATGGCCTGCCGGAGATTGATTGGGTGGAGATACCCGACGATGGGGAGTGGATTTATCAAGATAGCAAGCACTCACCCCTGTCAACCTACTACATCAGCCGCTATCCCATCACCTATGCCCAATTCCAGACCTTCATAGATGACCCGGCTGGCTTTACCAACCCTGACTGGTGGCAGGGGCTGGCGATTCCCGATGGGCATCATCAACAATCTGGAGAGCAAGCCTTCAAATATTGGAATCATCCCAGAGAGCGCATGAGTTGGTTCGACGCCATTGCCTTCTGCCGATGGTGGTCAGCCAAACTGATTGCCAAGGGTCGCTATCCTACGCCGGATTGGACAAATCCGCTGACATGGCCTGTGCGTTTGCCCACTGAGCAGGAATGGGAGAAGGCGGCACGCGGGACAGACGGGCGCGTTTATCCTTGGGGGGATGAGTATATCAGCGGCTATGCCAATATTGATGAAAAGAATACTGGTGTTGGGCCATATTATTTGGAGCAGACAACGGCGGTTGGACTTTACCCTCAAGGGCAATCACCCTATGGGGTAATGGATATGTATGGGAATGTGTGGGAGTGGTGCCTCAATGAGTACGGTGAACCCGATAAATTAGACATATTAAACACTAATAGTCGGGTGCTGCGCGGTGGGTCGTGGAGCCACTACGGCAACCTCAATGCCTGCGCCGCCGTCCGCAACCTCGCCAGCCCGAGCTCTCGTCTCAGCTACGGGGGTTGTCGGGTGGTTTGTGTGCGTCCCCCATCTCCCTGACCCTCTGACCTCTGTTCTCTGTGCGGCGTGCTTGTCACGCCGCCGCCGCGTAGCGGCGCGAATCGCCCAAAATCGGGTTTTTAGGAGGGGTAGGGCGAAAACCGCATGAATACGCCATTCTCGCGTAGGGGTGATTGGTTAGTCTCGTTAACAGGCACGGGTCGATGGATGTTCGACGTACCGCGCCATGATTGGTCAGTCTCGCATATAAGCGGGTATTCGAGATGGGGTGGTGCCGCGCCCTAAAGGACGCGGTTAAAAGCGCTTGGGTACGCCGTAAACGCTCTAACTTTGGGCTTTAGCCCACAGCACGTCGAGCCTCCATCGACCTTGTCCATTTGCGAGACTAACCAATCACCCCGTAGCACGTCGAAACGCGATTGACGATCCTTCATTTATCAACGAATGGATGGCCCTCGCGCTATCGCGCATAACCCAAGACCTAGGCAGTGGCTTTCTCCAATTCCACCAAGAATGCCTTGTCCTGCTTCAAATCGGGGTGCTGCAAGCGCATGTCGAGTTCCACACAGCGCTGCATGGCAACATAGGCCTCATCATGGCGTTTGAGCGTCTTCAGGGCCTGCGCGAGGTTATAGAGCGTTGTTGCCTCCCCCGCCAAATCGCCATAGCGTTGCCAGAGGTCAAGGGCCTGTTGATAGTAACCCTCGGCGGCCTCTAGCTGGTTGGTGTTGCGCTCAATCAGCCCCAAGTTGTTCAGGATGCGTGCGCGTGTTAGGGGGTCTTGAGTGAGGGGCAGCGCTTTTTCATAATGGGCGCGGGCCTCCCCATATTTGCGGTTGGCAAGCAGTCTCCGCCCCAGTTCGACCAGCAACTCGGAATCATTGGGCAGTTTCTTGGGCGGCGTTTTCGGTGTATCATCAGCTTTGGTCGTGGTCTTGGACGTGCGGCTAGGGGCCGCTTTCTTTTGTTCCTCCTGTTGTTTAGTTGTGCTACGTTGATTAGACATTTGAACTAAACCTCCTTCTTTCTACTATATCATAGTTGGAACCCACATCTCGGCAGCCGTGTCTATCATGATGAGTCTTGGGGGAGATTCAATGACGGTTCAACCACAAACAACCGATTTAGAACTGGTGAGGGCGATGGCACAGGGCGACATGCACGGCCTAGATCAACTCTATGCGCTGCACGGCCCCTCGATTCTGAGCTTTCTTACCGCCCGATTAGGCAATCGGGAATTAGCAGAAGAGGTATTACAAGACGTTATGCTGGCCGCATGGAAGAACGCCGCCACTTTTCGGGGCGAAAGCAGTGTCCGCACATGGTTATTGGTGATTGCCCGTAACCGTGCCATCAATGCCCAACGCCGTTATGCACCGACGATGGTCTCCTTAGCCGACGCGCCCGATATTCATAGCACCGACACAGGCCCCTATGAAGCTGTCGCACGTGACTTTGAACGCTCGGCAGTCCGCCAAGCCCTTGAGCATCTCCCCGACCTGCACCGCGAGATATTGGTGCTGTTTTTCTATCACCAACTCTCCGGTAATGAAATAGCGGAAGTCCTCGACATCAGCGTGGGGACGGTCAAGAGCCGCTTGCACCGCGCCAAAGAAGCCCTGAAGCGTATCATGATGACCCAACAGGAGGGAACCGATGCACAATCCTGAATGGCTCGAACTCATCCCCCTCTACATTGGTCAACAACTGACAATTGCACAGAAGGCCGAATTTGAGAACCACCTTGCCACCTGTGACCTCTGTCAACGTGAACTGAAGGAATGGCGGCTAGTGGCCTCGGTGGTGCAGCAAGAGGGTGCCCGCTGGGCTAGTAACTTGCCGCCTTTGCGGATGCCGCGTGGGGAGTTGGCGCTTAATCAAGCTACCCTCGAAGGCCGTCGCCCCAATGGGTTTCGCAACCAAGAAGAACCGACCAATATCAACATCAATATCAACGTCAACCCGTCGGCAGTACCCGTCCAGCGCCCACGCTTGTCTTTGACGCTGATGGCGGCAGCGCTTGTCATGGTCATCTTTGGGGGAGTGGTTATCTATCTACTCTCCCAAGGGGATGACAACCAACCTGCCAATACCATTGGCCTCGCGCCCCAAAGCATCACTGAGACGGCCCAACCTTCGCCCACTGTGACCTTGTTCGGCGGTGGTGAGGCCAGCTTCAAGTCCTCTACGCCCTTAGCAACGCCATCCCCACCAAGCCCGTCACCCTATTTCACGCCCCAGCCCATCGCGCCCGCCTCATCTGATTATTGCAATGTATACAACATTATTGGAGAACCGATAGGCATTTACCCTTGGCCTGACCTCGCCTATAGCCCTGTTGACACCATGCAGCCCGACGCGGTGTATCAAACATGGGTCTATAGCAGCAACGGCTGGTATCAGATATTTTTGCTGGGGGAGGGCATCTTGGGGTGGGTGCAGCCCGATTATGTGCGGATTGATGGCAACTGTGCCGTGATTACCTTGCCTTCACCGACGGCTCCCGTGTTTGTGCCGAGCCGCACCCCTGCACCAAGTACCATCTGCCAACTCGACGGGGATACCATCTCGCTACGTCCGCTTCCCGGCTCCACCTATGATGTAATGGCAGTGGTGCGCGGGCCATTGACTCCCTCAGCCCGCAATGATAGCGGCTGGTACTATGTGATGGTGGATATTGGCGGTGCGCTATGGGACGGCTGGGTCTCAACGCTGGATGTGACCGTTAGCGGCCCTTGTGATGACTTACCGCTTGACAATTCAAGTACAACCAACGAGCCAACTCCCATGCCCATTAACCCCTGATATAAGAATTGCATCATATTCTGAGTAGTTTGGTAACTTTCCATCCCTTCACCGCATCTAAACGGCTGGAGGGATGGTAGACTTGTATCTATCTAACTCAGACTTAATGATGTGGGGGGGCTATGACCAATCCATCTCTTGTAATCAAAGCAGATCCGCAATCTCTTGACCAAGCGCTGGCGGCTGATATGCCTGTGTTGATGTGGTTCTCTGCCAATGGCGAATCACCAATGGCGGACGTAAGCAAAGCACTAGAGGCCGCATCTAAGGATTATGCCAGCCGTTTGAAGGTCTTCACAGTAGACACTGCGAAGTACCCCGACCTTAAAGAGCGCTTTCAAGTCGGTAAACAGCCCTTATTGGTTGGTTGGCACCAAGGCGAACAGGTCAAGCGCCGTCCCCGCCCTTGGGCCGCTGATGTGCAAAGTATAGCTGATGCCTTGGCAAAACTGGCACCTGTGATTAAACAAGAAAAACAAGAATCTGATTCATCTGAAGAGCAAAAGGAAAAACAACCCGTGATGATGCACGACAAACCCGTACATGTGACCGATGATACCTTCGAGAATGAGGTTATCAACAGCGAACTCCCCGTTTTGATTGACTTTTGGGCGGAATGGTGTGGCCCTTGTCGGATGGTTGCTCCCACCCTTGAGAAGTTAGCGGGCGAGTATGTGGGCAAGGTCAAGATTGCCAAGGTCGATGTGGACAACAACCCCGGTCTGGCCCAAGCCTTCCGCATTATGAGCATCCCCACCTTGATGTTCATTAAGCAAGGCAAGATTGTGGGTCAAACCGCTGGTGCTTTGCCAGAGGCCACTTTGCGGGATGCACTTGAACAACTGATTGCGCTGGAAATTCCTAGCGACAACTAACCCCATCTGAACATTCGGCATATAATACCCTTGTAGGCAATCTACAGGGGTATTTTTGTTTGCGTGGGAGGGATACCGTGACACGTTTCTGGTTCATCTTGGTTATTATCATAGGGTTAGGTGGGGCGGTCTCGGCTCAAGATGATGAGGAGCCGCCGACCATCTGGCAGCCGACACCCGGCACCACATGGCAATTGCAGCTTCAGGGGGACATTGACATCAGTTACGATGTCGAGATGTATGATATTGACCTCTTTGATACGCCCCAAGCGACCATTGACCAACTCCATGAGGATGGGCGGATTGTGATTTGCTATTTTAGCGCAGGGACGTGGGAAGATTGGCGTGAGGATGCCGCTGATTTTCCAGAAAGCGTGCTGGGTAACGACCTAGAACAATGGCCCGGTGAGCGCTGGCTCGACATCCGTGATTTGGACGCCCTGCAACCCATTATGGAGGCCCGCCTTGACCTTGCCGTTGAAAAAGCCTGTGATGGCGTAGACCCTGACAATGTGGATGGCTATACCAACGAAACGGGATTTCCGCTAACCCAAGACGACCAACTTGCGTATACCTTATGGTTAGCTGAGGCTGCTCATGCACGGGGACTCTCCATTGGCCTGAAAAATGGCCTGCTCCAAATCGAGTTCTTAGTTGATAGCTATGATTGGGCGCTGAATGAGCAGTGCTTTTATTACGACGAATGTGACTACTTGTTGCCGTTTATTGAGGCAAACAAGGCCGTCTTTGGCGTGGAGTATGAAGGGGAACGGGCCGACTATTGTCCACAAGCGAATGCCTATGGCTTTTCGTGGTTAACCAAGACATTCGATTTAGGTGATGAGCCGCCCAATGCCTGTATTGATTTTTGACTTTGATACCTGCCCCGTTTATCATTGGGCGGTTGAATAGGGAGTAGAATTTATGGGGTCATTGAATCCAAATTTGCTGTCATCTGAAATGACGGCAGTGATGAACGAATCCGTTGAGGTCAGCCGTCGCTATATGCGGCGCAATATCTATCCTGAAGCGGTGTTGCTGGTCTTGCTCCAAACCAAGGAGGTGGCGGCTTATCGGGTGCTGCAAAGCTTTGCCGAGCGGCGCGGTACTGACCTTGACCGCCTAGAGCGTCAGGTGCGGTTGGCAATGGAATCGCGCCATGACAAGTCAGGCGACCTTGAGTATCTACTCCCCAATGGAGCCAAGTTCCCCATCAGCCGTCAGATGATTATTGCACTGGATGAAGCCCTCAGCGTCGCTCAAGCCCAAGGTCTAGTTTACATCGACACCGACCATCTGCTGACCAGCCTTACCGACCGACGGCTGGGGACGGGTCTGCTGTTGGAACAAAACGGCATTACCGAGAGCGCCCTTCGTTCAATGGCCGAGCCAACCATCATCCGCAAGCGCGAAGTCACGACTCTGGTTGACCATGTAGCAGCGGCTCGTTCTGGCGATTTGCGGGCGGTGTTCTTCCGTGAGAATCTGTTACGTGACATGCTCAACATCATTGGGCAGGCTGTTCACCGCCACATTATGCTCTTGGGGCCAGATGGGGTCGGCAAGCGGGCGCTGGGTTATTCGCTGGCTTTGCTGATTACCGAGGGCAAAGGGCCAAAGGGTATTGATAAGTTTATCCAAATTGACGAGCGTGCGTTGCTGGATAATTCAGTAGAGGCCATGCAAAGTGCCATCATGAGCGCCAAGGGTGGGGTGCTGTTTGTGCCGCATATCCATCGCTTTTTTGGTGGCCCCGCTAAGGCTGAATTTCCCAAGGCAGGCCAAAATTTGCAAAAAGCTTTCCTCAGTTATGACCCTGTGATTATTGGCACCACCAACCAGAGCGAATGGGATGGACGGGTGAGCAAGGTCAATGCTATTGGCGAGCATGCCCAATTACTGCGCGTGGATGAGCCAACTGAGGCCGAAGCGATTGAAATTTTAGAGGTGATGCGACCCCATATTGCTGCTGATTATGACATTGATGTCCACCGTGACGCGATTGTGGCAGCCGCCAAACTTGCTAAACGCTACATTGGCACCATGCCTTTACCCTTGAGTGCTTCCCATTTGCTGCATCGGGCGGCGGCCTTGGTACGCATGAACCAGCAGGCCCAGCTTGCCTTTAAGCCTGAACTCCCCGACGACACGCTGGATGCTGAGGATGTCACCCTCGCAACGGCCCAGATGACAGGTATTCCGGTCAGCAAGCTCGACCAAGATGAGCGCAACAAATACGCCCGTATGGTTGAACACCTGCATGAGCGCATTGTCGGACAAGACGAGGCGGTGGTGGCCGTCAGCCGTGCCGTCAAGACCGCCCGTGTCGGCCTCAAAGATCCCAAGCGTCCCATTGGCTCGTTCTTATTCCTTGGCCCTAGTGGGGTAGGCAAGACCGAATTGGCAAAGGCTCTGGCGGAGTTTATGTTTGGCAGCGAGAATGCCATGCTCCAACTTGATATGTCGGAGTATATGGAAGAAAACACCGTCAGCCGCTTGATTGGTGCGCCGCCCGGCTATGTCGGTTATGAAGGCGGTGGTCAATTGACTGACCGTGTGTTAGAGCAGCCTTATATTGTGGTGTTGTTCGATGAGGTCGAAAAGGCCCACTCGCGCATTGTTGATATTTTGTTGCAAGTCTTAGAAGAAGGGCGTTTGACGGATGCCCAAGGCCGCACGGCTACTTTTAGCGAGGCGGTGGTGATTATGACCAGCAACCTTGGGGCCGAGCATTTGCAGACTCCGATTATTGACGATGAAGTGCGGGAAGAAGTCTTGGGCGAGGTTCGCGCTCATTTCCGTCCAGAGTTCCTTAACCGTTTGGATGACATTACCATCTTCCATCAATTGAGTACCGAGAACTTGCGCGACATTCTTGACCTGATGCTCCAACGCGAAGTCCGCCTTGGGGCTGACCGGGGCTTGAATATCGCCTTTACCGACAAGGCCAAGCAGTGGTTGCTTGATCAAAATGATACGCCCGAATATGGGGCGCGTCCCTTGCGGCGGATTATCCAGCGCAATATCCGCGAACCCCTTGCCGATTTTCTGCTGCACGGCAAGACGGCTGATACGGACATGATTGAGATTGACGCCGATACTAAGGGCTTAGAATTCCGCACCAGCTAATCTCGCAACTGTTTGACAGCATACAGGGCGTGTTCGCCGCGCTTCCCTTTGAGACGTAGTCGAACACGCTCGACTTCCAGCGCCTTATCCTTAATCTCATAATAAGTGTCTTCTGAAATCAAGAAATGTACGCCCGTGTCTTTGGTTGCTGATTCGATACGGCTGGCAAAGTTGACACTATCGCCAATGGCCGTCATCTTCTTGTTGATGGCCCCCAATGTGCCGATAACGACTTCTCCATAATGCACCCCTATCCCGATCTGAAAATCCCAAGGGTACATGACTTGCACATAGGGTCGGAAGCGTTCAACGGCTTCGAGCATTGCCAAGCCTGCCTGTACTGCATTTAGGGCAGCATCTGGCTCACCCTCCACGCCAAAAAGGGCCATAATGCCATCGCCGATATGGTTATCGACATAGCCCCCATAGGCCTGAACAAGATGATCCATCTCATAAAAGTAGCGGTTGAGAATGTGAATCACATCATAGGCAGGCACCACCTCCGCAAAAGTGGTGAAATTGCGTATATCCGAGAATAATATCGCCACCTTGCGCTCGGCCCCGATATGGTCTTCGCGGGTGCCATGTTCGGGCTGGGCTACAAGGTCGATGTCCTCTTGGTCAAGTACCAAGCGTCGGATGGTGACATCACCAGTCACTTGGGTTTGGCAGGCAAGGCGGATGTCGGGTGTAAAGCTTAAACGCCGCGCCAAGAGGCCTTCTTCTCTATTGCGAGGCTGACAGTGGTCTTTGCCCTCAATAATCATCACACGGCAGGTTGAACAACGGGCATTGCCACCACACACGTGGGTGTGGGGGATATTGCTCTGCCATGAGGCTTGCAGGATAGTGGTTCCCGCCTCGACTTCAATTTCGACATCATCAGGAATATAGTGAATGATTGGCATAGCTACCCCAATAAGAAAGGATTATGTAGGCGCTCATAGCCAATCGTGGTTTGAGGGCCATGTCCTGAATAGACGATATAGTCATCACCTAGCACAATGAGTTTTTGATAGATGGTGGCAATCAATGTATTGTAGTCTCCACCGGGGAGGTCAGTGCGTCCTATACTATTCCGAAAGAGACAATCGCCACTAAAGACGACTTTTTCTGAGCCTAACACAAAGCTGACATGCCCAACCGAATGCCCCGGCGTATAGATGGTCTCAAGCCGCACCGCCCCAAATTCAATGACATCGCCTTCTGCGATAAAGCTGTCAGCTTCGGCGGGTTCGGGTGCTGATAAGCCATACATCTGGGCGATTTGCTGGGAACGCGCTAATTGTTGAACCCCCTCCATATGAAGGCGGAAGGGCGCTCCCGTAGCAGCCTTAACGGGTTGGGCTGCTAATACATGGTCAAAATGGGTATGGGTTGCCAATATCTCACGGACGGTATAGCCTTCGCGTTGAATAAGCGCGAGTATAGCCTGTGGTTCATCGGAAGGGTCGATAATCACAGCCTCACGGCTTTGGGTATCTGCTACAATATAGCAGTTGGTTTGTAGCGCACCGAGCGCCAGCATATGGACTTGTATCGACATGAAACCCCCTTGTACAATTGAATTCGTAGCGTATTTTAGCAGGTTTGAGTGTTGATGTCTGAAGTTAACAGTCCCATGAGTCATCTTCTCCGCACAGTTGGTACCATCACAGGCGGGGTTTTAGTGGCGGCCTTTGCCGTCTATCTATTGAGCAGCCTATTCTTTGCTGGTTTCTTGTTATCATTGGTACGTATCCTAAGCATTGTGTTGGCAGGCTTTGGCTTAGTGGCGTGGAATTTTCGTCTGAAGCCTGTCTACCTAACAGGAGAGGCCGATGAATGGTATGTCTTGCTGGGGTGGGATGGGCGTACCATCGGTTATGTGAAGTCTGGCCCGACTATGATTAAGCCTATTCAGCAAACACGGCGCTGGCTACGGGTCAATCCCATGTTTGTCAAGCATGATTCACAAGCTCAAAACCGCCTGTTGGATACCTTTGATATTCACATGCGAGTGAGTTTCAACATATTGCCCAATGAGGCCCGTCATGCCAATGCACGGTGGCTGATGGATGTGTACCCTGATGGCTTGATGGGGATGATACGCGGTACCCTTGATGATATTGCCAAAGCAGAACTGCGCGGCCTTGATTCATTCTCTCGTGTAGTTGAGAGTCAGACGGAAGATTCGATTAAGGCTGCCATCAATGACAAGTTTGGATGGTTGGCGGAAAAGGGAGTGTATCTCAATGCGGCGGTCACTTTTGTCGATGTGATGGTGGCGGCTGATTTGTTGGTGAAGCGTACCAAGGCCCGCGCTGAACTCTCCACATTACAACTCATCCGTGATGTGGCGCATGACATGGGGATGACCACCGACGAGTTGCTGCTCCAACGTGCTTTAGAGCGTTTGCCCGACACACGCACTGCACGGGTGAATGTTAGTGAGATTGCCGGAGTATTGCAAGCCCTCCGCGCCCAGAAACCACGCCAACTGGAAGCACCACCACCAAGCGAGCCGCCGACTTATGCTGAGGTTGAAGAAACGGAGCGCACGGCTTATACCCCGCCATCACCTTCATCATACGTGGAGGGGTATTACCAAGTGATTGACCCCAACGATCCTGACGAAGATGATGGCCCTAAAGGGATTTACTCGCCTTTTTGATGGCGTGGCAACAGTAACAGTAAAATTGTTGCGGGTAGGGGCAAGAAGGCCAATGCTTGGAAGGTGTTTTGCAGCCCAATGGCGTCGGCGAGAATGCCTGTTAGGAAATTGCCCATCGCACTACAAATAAAGCCCCAGCCAAAGGCCAAGCCGCTGGCACCATTGGCACCTCCCGGAAAGATTTCTTGCCCCATGAGGAGCAAGATGGGCCAACTCGCACTCAATAGAAAGCCTAGCGCAAGATTGAGGGCGAATATCCATGCACCATCAACATGAATCAGCAGCAACACTAAGGGCGTGGCAGGTATCAACGAGAGGGCAATCAACAACGACCGTGAAAAACGATCGGAGAGCGATGCTCCTGTATAGGACCCTACCGCACCGAAGGCCAACAGGAATGAAGTCGCAATCCCCGCAAATTCGAGGTCGCGGCCCTGTTCTTTGAAATAAACGGGCATATAGGTCACTAACCCTTGATGTAGCAGACCCCGCAACAAGACAACTAGCATGTAAACACCTATCACCATCAGTGCTCCTTGGTACCAGCGTCGGGTGGTGGCCTCGGTTGCTGCTGGTATCGGCTGGCGGTGCGGAACCTCAAGTGTCAGCTGACCCGACAAGCGCCAAAGTATCAGGGGTACCAAAATGAAGTTGATGGCAACCAGTGGGGTGATGCCACGTGGCCCTGCTGCCTCTAACACAAAGCCGGTGATAAAGGGTGCAATCGCAAAACCGCTATTGCCGCCTAACATGAACACCGCGACGGATTTGCCTTTGCGTGAACCGCCGAGGGCACGGACACTGGTCAAGGCGATGGGGTGGAACATGGCATTGCCAACACCCGCAAACAGCACCCCCGCAATCAACATCGGGAAATTGGTGGAGAGTCCACAGAGCATCATGCCGAGGGCTGTCCATACCGGGCCAGTAATCATGATGGCGGGGCGCTGGGTGCGGTCGGTAATCCACCCGAACATGGGTTGGGCGATAGAGACCGACAAATAGAGACCCGATGCAATGCCAATCTGTGTTTTGCTCAAGCCTATTTGGTCAGCTTGAGCGGCAAGCAGCAAACCCAGAATGCCTGAAAAGAAGTCATTGGCAAAGTGTGCCAACGCTAACCATGTGACTGGACGGCGGTTGTTAAGCCCTGTTGATGTCATATATGCCGAATCGAAGCGATTCGCCTGCCCTTAAGTTTGATAATGAGTAAAGTGGGTATACAGCAGGCCTAGAATGGGTTCCTGCGTGTGGGCGCTAGTATACCTATGTGTCCTACTCAAGTGCTATAGTTGAGTTGGGGAGTTGGAGTTGGCATAGCTTGTTGTCAATGATGCCAAAACTGATTTCTTGACCTACATCAACAATAATCCCACCGATTTCAGCATCCACAACACAAGTCACGCGATCAGATTCTTCGGTGCAGCTTATATCCCGATAACGCAGGTCGGCGGGGAGAGCATAAAACAGTGTTTCGGTGTCGCGTCCGCAGAGTAGCTCATCAAGGCCGACGAGTTGGCGACGGTTGAATAACAATAAGCTGCGCTCTGCCATCTCAATAGGGGTGCGCTCAGATGTCGAATCATCGGTGACGCTGCATCCAGCGACAAACAATGTGACGAGGATAAACAAACTGAGGGGTTTTAGATATGCAATCATTAAGTCTCCTTTAGCGGACGAGTGTTTGCATTGTGGCGAGTCGTGCTGAGTAGTGCGCCTGCAAATCGGCTTCTGCCAGCGAAAAATCCAGTTGATACAAACGGGCGTGGCGTATCGCTGGCAATTCTGCATAGACTGGGGCTTGTTGCCAATAGTCAATACTAGCAGAGTCCCACGTACTCGAAAATAAGATAATATCCGGCTTCAGTTGTATAATCTGACTATCATTCATTTGTTGATAGCCGTTAAGGGTTGCCGCCGCATTCACGCCACCCGCTGCCTCAATGAGTTTGTGGATGGTGGTGCCTTGCCCGAAGGTATATTGCTCTGGTGTCAGAACCAACACACGCGGCGGTAATGGGTGGGGTGTTGGTGTTGTCGTGGTCTGGCACCCCACCACGAAAAGGATCATTACCATGAATCGTTTCATGCTTGCACTACTCATTATCATGATGTCCATCAGTCTAGCAGGTTCAACGCAGGCCCAAAACCCCACAATTAGCGTTGGGGCATCGGTTACGGGGTCGGTCAGTGCTACCCAAACGCAAGAATGGCAATTCACGCCGACCCAAAACCAATCCCTTAATGTGATTGTACAGCGTATTGCGGACGACCTTGACCCCACCATTGCCATCTATGACCCCAATGGTGCGATTATTGCCCAAAACGATGACCATATCACGGGTAAGGTCTTTGATGCCGCTGTGCAAGCTGTTCCTTTTCAACAGAATATCACCTATGGCATTCGGGTGGGGAGCTATGCAGGCAGTGGGGATTATCGCTTGTGGCTGGTTCCCGGTTATGCCCATGTCTGGGAAAGCGAATCGTTTGTGGGCAATGCCTCGCGCTGGGTAGGGCCATACGCCAAGCAACAACAGGATACCTTGCTGCTCAGTACCGAGGGATTGGTGGGACGGCGCTTAACCAGTATCCCCGCAGGACAGGTAGCGATTGATGATTTCTATCTACAGGCAGATTTTCAGTGGGTATCGGGCGATAACAACGCCAGCGTAGGCCTGTTTTTTTGGGCAACGACTAACGGCGATGGCTACTATTTCGCGGTCAGCCCTAATGGTACATGGTCGCTACTGCGTCAACAGGGGGGTGTGCAAGAGACCGTACAACCGCCCACCGCTGATACTCAATTGCCTGCCGAGCGTTTTGCATTGGGAGTATGGGCTGAGGGTAACATACTTAAGCTTTTTCTCAATGGGGCCTTGTTAGCCGAAATTCCGGTTAGTGATGCGCTGACAGGGCTGTGGGGCTTCCACATTTATGGCAGCCAATTAGCGGCCCTTGCCCAAGTGGATAATATCTTGCTTACGGTTCCAGAGGCCAGCCCTGAACCTGCTTACCCCAGCACATTGACAAATTGGCGCTCAGGGCGTCCAGAAGATATTACGGCTGAATTCAGTGAACTTGGCATGATTACAACGGAAGGGCGTCGAACCCTGTTTATTAATGAGACGGGTTATCAAATTAATCCACAGCAGAACCGCTTCTATACCCAGAGCAATGAAGCGGGTTACAACTATGTGGTAGGGGTTGATGTCACATTCCCCGCAGGCGGAGACATTGGGTGTGGGGTTGCCCTACGACATACCAACGATGCTAACCAGTTGATTGCCTACGCGGATACAGCAGGCGGGGCGGCTCTGGTGCGGGTGCGGGATGGTATTCTCCAATTCAACGCTTATGATACGGTGCCAACGCCACTAGAACCTGTCTCGGATGGCGCTACACGTTTGATTGCTATTTTGGACGGTGAGTGGGCGGCTTTGTATGTGAATGGTGAGTTCTTCGCGTCCACTTTTGCGCCACCGACAATTGGAGAAATCGGCGCTACCCTTCTCAACTATGCCGCTGGCGTTGGGAGTTGCAGCTATAGTAATCTTTGGGTGTGGGCGTTTGACAGCCCGTAACGATTGCTTGTAATCTGATAGCACAGAGGTTGGCATTGATGAACGCACTGGAACGGGCGATTGTCCGCACCCTGTTTTATGGGGATGTCTTTAGTTTTCCCATGACGGCGGCTGAAATCCACTATTATCTGATTGAGGTACGAGCGACAGCGGCTGAAGTTCAGCAGACGTTGGCACAGCCCTCTCCCGATTTGGCGCAATGGCTCATTAGGGAACAGGTGGGGTCGCTTACCTGTTATGCTATCGTGGGCCGTGGGTCTATTTTCGAGGCTCGCCGCCAACGTGAAGTCGCTTCGCAGCACCTATGGAGGCAGGCCCGTCGCTATGGGGTATGGCTTGGCTATTTGCCCTTTGTGCAGATGGTAGCCTTGACGGGTGCCTTGGCGGTTCGCAATGCTGGCAGTACCGACGATGACCTTGATTATTTATTGGTGGTGCGTGAGGGACGGGTCTGGTTAGCGCGTCTCTTTGCGGTAATGCTGGTGCGGCTTACCAAGTTGTGGGGGGTGGTGCTATGCCCCAATTATGTGCTGGCAGAGAACTCCCTTGCTCAAGATGAGCGTCATCTCTTTATGGCTCACGAAATTACTCAGATGGTGCCAGTAGTTGGGCATAGGTGGTATCACCAAATGCGCGATGCCAATCAATGGACAGAGGTCGTGCTACCCAACGCGCAAGGTGTGTTTTATCAAGAACCTGACCAGCAACCCCGCTTCCTTGGACGCTGGCTGAAGCATAGCTTAGAATGGCTATTTGGCGGGCGCTGGGGTGATGCCCTAGAACGCTGGGAGATGCAGCGCAAAATCCGCAAATTTCAACCCCAACTCTTGACTGCGAGCGAAGTCCAACTTGATGAACACCAAGTGAAAGGGCATTTTATCAGCTACGGGCAGGCAACGCTTGAACGCTACCATGCCCGCCTTGAAGCCCATGGCTTGCTCAATGACCCTGCTGCCTCAGCCGCCGATTAATCGAGGTCAAGCTCCATCAACACCTCATCGTAGAAGGTGCCATTGACCAATAACGCTCGCCGTTCCAGACCATAGGCTTTGAATCCAAGCGATTCATACAGAGCCTTGGCGCTGGTATTGGTAGCGACCACCGCCAAATGGACGGCGAGTAGTCCCTCCATCTGGCGGGCGCGGCGGAGGGTTTCTTCCATTAAGGTACGCCCAACCCCTTGACCCCGTGCTTGTGAACGCACATACACACCCCAAATAAAGCCTTTGTGCTTGGTCTTGATGCGATGGTTCCGCAGAAATCCGACCATGCCGAGCAACTGCCCATCCAGTTCAGCCGCCACCACGAAATTCTCATTATGGAAGCCCCTCACCCGCTCCCGCACTTGCTCTAACGGGAGATGTTGGTCAGTTTCATAATCGCTCCCGAAGGCCTCTGGGCTGGTTTTAAGTGCTTCTAGGCGCAAGGCCCAATAGCGTTCAAGGTCGGCTTCGTTAATCGTTACTATCTTCATGGGATGGTGTCTTTTCCTCAAGGTTATCTAAAAAGGTGGCAACGGCTTCAATGGCGAGTTGACCGGGTTCACTGGTGGGGTTGGTGAAATAATGACCAACATCCGGCAGGATGACTAGTGTGACATCATCTTCGGCATCAGCAAGGGCATTGACAAGACTCTCGGCAATCGCAGGTCGCACACGTGTATCCTTGTCTCCATGTACCAGCAAAAATGGCGGTTCGTTGCCGTCAATTTGGGGCATGATGCTCTCATCGGCTCCAGCTCCAAACAAAATCACAGCTTGGAGGCGGTCAGTTTCGGGGAGAGTGTGTGGACATTCCTCCATATAGGGGGCCGTATCATCGACAATCCCCAAAGCCGCCGCCCCATAACCCCCCATCGAATGCCCTAGCACAATCAGGCGGGTGCTATCAAAACCATAGGTCTCAGCTTCAGCATGTGTCCATGCCAAGGCGCAGAATAGATCATTGATGAACACCTCGCGTCGGCTGCGATATTCAACAGCGATAGCTGCGTAACCCTGTGCTACAAAATAGGCCGCGAGGGGTTCCATATCCCACTTGGTATACCCGCTACCATGTAGGAGCAGAATGGTGGGTAGTGCCGCTTCATTGTCGGTCTCTGGTAGATAAATATCGACCTTTTGGCTGTAATCCCCATCTTCGACATAGCGGATGTCAGGGTAAGTGGGTTTAAGTTCATCTTGTCCGTTGGTCTTGACCAATGGGTGCAATAGGCACACAATCAAGAGTGGTGTGAGCCAACCTTTACTGAGCATGTATTGAGCCTCCAAGGAAATCTTATGACGGATTACAATGACGTTTTATACCCCAATTTGTGCCATTACCACACCCACCCTGACCGCTTGGCGATACCCGCCATCTTGCTCGGCCTTAATCCGCCGCCAACTGACTACTGTCGGGTCTTGGAGATTGGGTGTGCCAGTGGGAGTAACCTTATCCCGATGGCCTATACGTTGCCGAATAGCACTTTTGTCGGGATTGATTATTCCTCTAGGCAGATTGAGGAAGCCCAAGCCACCGCCACGGCACTAGACCTTCACAATATCACCTTTCGACATCTTGATATTATGGAGGTGGATGAGACGTTAGGGCAATTTGATTATATCATTGCCCATGGTGTGTACTCGTGGATACCTGACCCCATCAAAGATGCACTGTTAGCGACCTGTAAGCGACACCTTGCGCGTCAAGGCGTGGCGTATATCAGCTATGATGTCTACCCCGGTTGGCACTTCTTTGGGGTGGCGCGGGAGATGATGCTGTATCGTATTCAAGATGTCGATGACCCTGAAGAGTGCTTCACGCTTGCCCGCGAACTTATCCATGAATGGTCGGTTGGCTTGAAAGCTGGAGAGAATACAGCCTATACCGCCTTTTTTGATATGTATGATACCATGCTGGAGAGTATGATTGAGGAGACCCAGCCGCGTCATGTTGGGGCGCTCCTGCATGGCGAATTGGCGGATTGCCATGATGCGGTGTACTTCCATCAATTTGCCCACCACGCCGGACAACATGGCCTGCAATATTTGGGTGAGGCTGAGTTTTCCACGATGTTTCCCTTCAATTTCCCGAAGTCGATGGTGGGTTACATGAATGGCGTGTCCAAGAGCATGATAGACCATGAGCAATATATGGATTTTGCCCGTAATCGTACCTTTCGGCGTACCTTGTTGGTTCATGACGATCTGACCATCAGCCGACGGTTGGAACCGAGTATCTTGATGCGCTTGGCAGTAGCCAGTACTGCACAGGTTTCCCCCCCTGACCCAGAGCATCCCGATGCTCATGCTTATCAGACTGCTGCTGGGGTACGCTTTGTCACCAACCATCCCTTAACTTGTTCTGTGATGGATTACCTGATGCAAGTATCGCCATTGCCTATACCTTTTATGGCTTTCTTGGAAGATATAGGGGAAGAAGATGGAGTGGTGCTGGCCCATAATCTCATGCAGGCTTTTTGCTACAGTGAACGCCTCGTCAGCCTATATTCGGCATCGCTGCCGTTTACGTTGGATGTGAGTGATAAACCCCTTGCCAGCCGTATTGCCCGTTATCAGAGTGAATCGGGTAGCTATGTGGCGAATCTGCGCCATGAGCGCGTGAAGTTAGATGCCTTTGCCCATCGGTTAATGCAGCGTCTGGATGGTACCCATGACCAACCCGCGCTCTTGGCTTCTATGCAAGAATTGGTAGCGGCGGGTGAGTTTACCTTCCGCAAGCAGGGCCAACCCATTGAAGACCCCGACCAGATTCAGATGATTGTGCAAGCTGAAATCAGTCGGAGTCTGAAGTGGTTGGCTCAGGCAGCACTACTAGAGGCTTGATAAGAAACTGGTGATAGCTTGATTGATGGCCTCCGGTTCCTCCACTGAGGAGGTATGCCCACCCCCAGCAATCATGACCAACTGTGAGTTGGGGATGCGGGCGTTCATGCGTTCAGACTTAGCGGGGACGGTTGCCACATCTTGATCACCAACACAAATGAGGGTAGGGGTCTTGATTTGGTCAATCTGGTCATAGACCCCTTGGCGCTCAATCACACCCATCACAGCGCGGGTAATGCCGATGCGGTCATTGGCATGGAGCTGGCGTACCATCTCCGCGTAGAGTTCAGGGCGGGTGGTGTCCGTTAGGAATTTCTGCCCGAACATGATTTTCATGATGGGCTTGGTGACAGGCTTAAAGCCAAACCAGCGGGCAATCATATTGAGCAGCTTGTATTTGGGGATATTCTCGCTGGGTTCGGGGTCGGCGCTTGTCTCCAGCAGAATGAGGGACTTGAGCAGTTCGGGGCGGCGAATGGCGATTCGCATTCCGATAAAGCCACCCATCGAAAGGCCAACAAAATGACAAGGGGTGGCTTTTAGGCTTTCTAGAAGCGCAACCGTATCCTCGTAAAGGGTATCCATGTCATACCCGCCAGCGGTCACCTCAGTTCTGCCTTGTCCTCGGAAGTCATAGGTGATGCAACGATAGCGGTCTTTGAACGCCACGACTTGAGCATCAAACATGCGCCCACTCCACAGCAGGCCATGAGCAAAGACCAGCGTTTCAGGGCCACTTCCACTATCCTCATAATAATAGTTCACACCATTGGCGATTGTTTGGGGCATCGCAAAATCTCCTTTTGCTTCAACTATACCGTTTTTCGCGTGAACTTTTTGGGTACAAGGTTGTATCAGAGGCTAAGGAGAACCGACGGTGCTTTCAGATGAAGCCTTGGCTCTCGGTGTTCAGCAGGGCCAACAACAAGATTTGGTGAATTTAGTCGAGCGCCATCATGATGCCTTGATCGGCTATGTATACCGCTTGACAGGAGGCAACCGTTTGCTCAGTGAAGACCTTGTACAAGAGGCGTTTTTGCGGGTGTGGCGTGGCATCGACAGTTATCAATACCCACGTCCCTTTAAGGCATGGTTATATGCCATTGCCACCAACCTTGTCCGTAACCACATGAAACAGGCCGACACCCGTCGCACCCAATCGGTAGATGATGAGGTTCTTGACTTAATGACTGAACCCACCACAAGCGTGGAGGAGGGCTTGGTGCAGACCGAAGCTGCCCATGATGTGCTGACCCTGTTGCAAACCCTCCCCGACCATCAGCGCGAGGTGATTGTCCTACGTTACTACCAAGAGTTGCCACTTGACCAAATTGCCGAGGTGCTGGGAATTCCCTTGGGGACAGTTAAATCGCGCTTGAGTTTGGGCTTGCGACGCTTGCGCCATGCCATGGAGGATAGCCATGAAGCCTGAAGACCGTTTACGCCGACTATTAGAGGAAGACCTTGGCTCAACCGAGGAGGCCGAGGCTTTATTTCCGCTTATCCAGCAATTGCGTGATGTTCCGCTTGTCACTACTGCCCCACGCTTGGCGGCCCTTGTAGCTGAGATGCCGTCCGCCCCACAACAATCCTATTGGAGACAGCTATGGCTAATTCTCAAGGCGCAGATACGGGTGGTGCGGCGCGAAATCTGGTTGGCATCGCTGCTGATTATGACGCTGGGGGTCTTTGTGACCATTGCTCAATATCAGGCTTCCTCGGCCCAAGCCTTGGCGTTGCTGGCTCCCTTGGTATCGGCGGCAGGGGTCGCCTTCATCTATGGCCCCGTCGTTGACCCGCCCATGGAGATTTTGCTCTCGATGCCTGTTTCGCCTCGTGTGGTCTTGCTGGCCCGCCTGACGCTTGTGTATGGTTTCAACTTGGCGCTTGGCTTGGCAGCCAGCGTGACCTTAGTCATGATCCAAAGTGGCCTGTCGCTATGGCCTTTGGTGGTGGCATGGTTGGTGCCGATGACCTTTCTCTCGGCATTAGCCTTCTGCTTAGGCGTGTTTACCCGCGACCCCATGATGAGCGCCCTGACCTGCTTTGTGTTGTGGGTCTTTGTCCATTCCGATATGGCCGCGTTTTTCAATGCACCCGACCTACTCTCCGTTTCGGCTCGCCCCTTCCTGCTGATGCTTGCCGCTGGGTTGGGGATGGTGGCGCTGTGGCTTGGCGGAGATGAAGATTGGTGGGTGGGAGAACTGGCATGAGAAGGCTGATGTTGGGCCTGCTACTGTTTATGGTCAGTCCTGTGGCTGCTCAAGATAACAAGCCAGCGCGTTGGGAGCCAGCACCTTGCCCAGCCAACTGGCAAGAACATGAATGCGGGTATCTCACTGTGCCAGAAGACTATGCCCATCCAGAGGGGCCATCCATCCGTCTCATGGTTGGTATTGTTCGCAGTACCGCCGAGAATCCATTGCCTGACCCTGTTTTAGTGTTGGTTGGTGGGCCGGGGGGTAGGGCAGTGGGCCTCTCAGTAGATACCCCCTTGGTTGAGGCCATTCGCCAAGAGCGCGACCTCATTTATCTCGACCAGCGCGGCAGTGGTGCTTCCCAACCCAGTTTGGCTTGCCCGCACCAGTCATTAGATTATGTCGCGGATATGCGGGCCTGCTATGCCGCGCTAACGGCTCAAGACATTAACTTGGCAGCCTATACTACCACCCAAAACGCCGCTGATGTGGAGATGCTGCGGCAGACTCTTGGCATTGAACGCTGGAATCTATGGGGGACATCGTATGGCACACGCTTGGGGCTGGTCGTTATGCGCGATTATCCCGATGGAGTTCGGAGCGCTATCCTCGATTCAGTCTTCCCGCCCAATGCCAATTTGTATCTTGATGAGGCGTTGGGAATTGAACCAATGCTGTATAAGCTCTTCGACGCCTGCCATGATGACTTACTTTGCACTCTGGTCTATCCCGATTTGCAGGGGCGCTATGAACGGCTTTTTGCCCAATTGGAGCATGAACCGATTGAGCTTGTCATCAACGACGAACCGTTTGTTTTGGATGGTGATGCGCTACAGACTGGTCTTTATCAACTCATTGCCGACCAGAGCATTTTTCCCCTGCTGCCGTCACTGCTGGACGACCTTGAGCATGGCGAATATGAGCTATCAGAGCGCTTGGTTGATGCGGTAGCCCGTAGCAATGCCGTACATGGTATGGCGTTATCGGTGATGTGCAGTGAGGAGGCTCCATTTGTGGATTGGCAAGGTCTTGAAGCGGTGTATGAGACCTTGCCACGCCCCTATCGCCCTATGCTCTCTGTCACCTCAAGGGAATTGTGTCATGAATGGCTAGGGGAGGTTGTTGCTAACCCGATTGATAATCAGTCAATTGTGAGTGATATTCCAACGCTGCTTTTGGCGGGGGAATATGATACCGCTACACCACCACGCTATGCATATCTCGCAGCCGAGACGCTAACTAATGGTTATGTGGTGGAGTTCCCACGCACGGGGCATGTCGTCCTCAATGGTGTTAACGCCTGCTCAATGGGTATTGTCATTAGCTTTCTAGACAACCCCGCTGTACCACCGAATACCGCCTGTGCCAGTCGAATACACCGTACTCAATTTGCGGTGGGTATTCCCGCAACTCGACCTTGGGCATGGTTTAGTGGGGTTGCCTTGGGGTTGGTGGCACTGGCATTGATTGGCTCAATGGGTATTGCGGCCTATACACGCCCCCGTCAACCCGCATGGGCGGTCAGTTGGCGGCTGTTGGGCTGGGTGGCTCCGCTTGCTAGTGTGGGCTTACTGGTTCTAACGCTATTTACCAGTGACTTTGACGTTGCCGATACCCGCCGTTTGGTGGAAATCATTGTGCCGTTGGCGGTGGCTTTTCAGGCCGCATTTGCTCTGACACCAGATAGTGACCGCGCCCTAGAGATATTGATGGCCTGCCCGCGCCGTCCTTTCTGGATATTGCTGGAACGCTTGCTGGTGATTGTGGCGATTCAAAGCATTATTGCAATGGGGGGTGCTTTGCTCACGGTGTGGATAACGCAGGATGCCCAATGGGTTTTGGCCTTGGTGCGCTGGATTCCGCCAATGTTGATGTTGGGTGGTCTAGCGGTCTATATCAGCATTCGCTCACGGGTACCCGTGTTTGCAATGGTGGCGGTGTTGCTGGTGTGGTTTGGGATGGTTGCCGTGGGCGATTTGCTGTTGCCGCCGAATGTTGCGCCCTATCCTTTGAACTATTTTCAGCCTTGGCTATGGCCTTATCAACCCTATCTGAAACCAGAAAGTCTCAGTATGGATGACTATTGGCTCAATCGGCTGGTGGTAGCCGTGGTGGGAATTGTGCTAGTGGGTCTATCGTTGCGGGAAGTTGAAAATGAAGAACGGATGTTGACAGGAGACAAAGCGTGAACGCACTTTACCAGATGTGGGCGATTGCCCGTGTGGAATATCGGATGCAGTGGCGGCAACGCGGCATGATTGTGATTGCCTTAGCGATGTTGCTGATTATGGTAACGACCATCGTTTTGATGGCATCCGAGTTCAATACGGACCGTGAATTTAGAGATAAATTTGCAACGGCCTCAACAGATGCAATCACTAGCCTGACCTTTATATTGGCGGTGACATCGGTCTGTGTGTTGTTGCCATTTGTGCTGGTGAATCTTATCCCACGTGACCGACAAATTGGCGTGATCGAGATTTTGCACAGTACACCCATGAGCAGCACAACTTATCTAACGGGTAAGTTGATAGCAGGATGGGTGACTGCCTTGAGTGGATTGGTGCCGGGTGCGATTGTGATGGCGGTGTTGTGGTATATCATCATTGCGCCTTTCAACATACTATCCTACCTCGAAATCTGGTTAGTCGGGGCCTTGCCGCTGATGGTTATTAATGTCGGGCTGGTTATTGTGCTGGCGTTTCGGATGCCGGATAGTCGGATGGCTGTCGCGGTAGCTGTTGGGGTAATTGTATTGCCTTGGTTCATCATCGGCTTTGACCCTCGCAACGATTGGCTGGACATCTTCAATTCCTTCCGCCCCGGTGTGTTTTTTCATTATACCGATGTGTCGGCTATTGACGATGAGATAGGGGCCTTATCACCCACTATCACCATTCTCAGCGGGTTGGCGCAGTTGGCGCTGGCGTGGTTGGGCGCGGTGGCATGGCTTCGCTGGCGGAATGGGTATTAAACGGGAGTAGTAGCATGATCGAAATTCAAAATCTAACCAAGACCTACAAAGGCAATATCCAAGCTCTCAAGGGTATTGACCTTACCATTGAGAATAAGATGTTCGGGCTGTTAGGTGCTAACGGTGCGGGCAAGACCACCCTTATGCGGATTGTGGCGGGTTTGCTCAAACCGACGGATGGACGGGTCACGGTATTTGGGCATGATATGGCGACCCTCAAAGGCAAGCAAGCCGCTAAGGGGCTGTTGGGTTATCTACCGCAAGAGTTTGGGCTATACCAGACCCTTACGGCGCGTGAGTTTTTGGATTATGTAGCCATCCTCAAAGGCATTACCGATAGCCAGCGCCGTCAACGCGAGATTGATGAAGTGTTGGAGAAGGTGCGCTTATCCGATGTCGCTAACCGACGCTTGAAATCATACTCTGGCGGCATGAAGCGGCGTGTAGGCATTGCCCAAGCCCTCCTTGGCAACCCCAAGTTGCTGATTGTCGATGAGCCGACGGTGGGCCTTGACCCCGAAGAACGGGTACGGCTCCGCAACTTGCTCTCGGACATGGCTGCCACCTGTACTATTATTCTCTCGACTCACATTGTGGAAGACATCAACCAAAGTTGCAATGATTTGGCGGTTATCCGCGATGGAGCAGTGGTCTTTCGGGGTGCGCCGCGTGACCTCATCCAAAATGCTAAAGGCAAGGTTTGGCATGTCACTACTGATGGAGAGCGGCCTAATGGTGGGGTGGCGATTGTATCCACCCGTCAAGTCCAAGAGGGGGTGCAGTACCGCGTGTTGGGTCAACCAGATAGCCTCTATCAGCCGACTGCAATTGAGCCAAGCCTAGAAGATGGCTATATCTGGCTGATGAATCAACAACCGTAGCAAATTGCCCGTCGGTGGTTGTCGAGACTATAATGCCACTATTGCAACCAAAGGGGGCTGGCATGACGATACTCGACAACCGCTATATTTTGCATACCATGATTGGGCGTGGGGGTATGGGGGCTGTTTATCAGGCCACCGACCGCCTCACGGGGCAGGCCGTTGCCCTCAAGCGGGTATTTGCCACCCAATTTGAAGACCGCAACCGTGAATCGCTCACCCGTGAGTTTCGCACCCTTGCCAGCCTGCGGCACCCCCATGTGGTCTCGGTGCTGGATTATGGCTTCGACCAAGACCAGCAGCCCTACTTCACAATGGAGTATTTACAAGACGCCCGTACCATCTTTGAGGCGGCACTGCATCAAACGGTTAGCGAGCGAGTTCGGTTGTTGATTGAGGTCTTGTTAGCACTGGCCTATTTACATCGGCGTGGGGTGTTGCACCGTGATTTGAAGCCGGGTAATGTGCTGGTGGTTAATGGTCAAGTCAAGGTGGTTGATTTTGGCTTGGCGATTCAGCAGCAGCAGGGTGCCGATGTGGCGGGTACTCTCTCGTATATGGCCCCTGAAGTGTTGATTAACCAGCCCAGTACCGCTGCTTCGGATTTGTATGCGGTGGGGGTGATGGCCTATGAACTGCTGGCGGGACGGCACCCCTTCAATGTCCATGATATGGTCAATCTGCGGACGCAAATTTTATCCACCATGCCTGACCTCAGTGTGCTAGAGGGGCTGGATAGCGAATCGACGGCGGCTCCACTCGCTAAGGCTGATTTTGGGTCGAGCGTATTGGTAGAGACAGCGGCACTGGAGCCAACCCTGCCAACGGCTGAACTAGAGCCAACGACTATTGTTGATGCGGTTGAGGCCACACCACTGTTAAACCCAGAGCCACCGCGTTCCTTGCATAATCTAGCCGCGATTGTGGGCAAGTTACTTAGTAAAGATCCGCAATATCGCTACACCGATGCCGCCAGTGTCATTCATGATTTATGCTCGTCCCTTGATCAGCCACTTCCAGAGGAGACCAGCGCAGTACGGGAAAGCTTCTTGCAGGCCGCTAGTTTTATTGGGCGCGAGGTGGAGCTAGAGCAACTCACGCTTGCACTAGACGACATGTTGGCAGGTAAGGGCAGCACATGGCTCATCGGTGGCGAGAGTGGGGTAGGTAAGTCACGTTTGCTGGAGGAGTTTCGCATTCAGGCTCTCACGCGGGGCGCATTGGTCATTACCGGACAGATGGTGGCAGAGAAAACCACGCCTTATTTGCTATGGCGCGAACCCTTGCGCCAACTGCTCTTGCGGACGACTCTTGACCCTATCGAAGCGGCGGTCTTGCGCCAGATTATTCCTGATGTTTATGCACTGAGTGGGCTACCCGTTGGCGATGAGGTGGCGGTTGATGATGGGCAATTGTTGGATGTGATTGCTGCCTTATTCCGCCGCCAGCAACAACCGACGGTTCTGATGATTGAGGACTTGCATTGGGCAGGCCAGAGCCTTGAAGTTCTCAAACGTCTCAGCACCATTAGCGTTGACCATACCCTTATGATTGTGGGCAGCTATCGCAGCGAGGCGGCGGGTGACTTGCAAGTGGCGGGGTCTCATCAATTACTTCTTACGCCTTTCGACACGCCCCAGATTGAGGCTCTCAGTGGTTCGATGCTAGGGGAGACCCGACCCGACGTGGTGGAGTTGCTTCAACGTGAGACCAGTGGCAATGTGTGGTTGGTGGTGGAGTTGGTGCGTGCTTTGGCAGAGGAAGCTGGACGCCTGAGCAATATCAATCAGATGGTCTTGCCAGAGCGCATTTACTTTGGCGGGCCGGACGTTATCATGCAGCGCTATCTCAAGCATGTACCAACATGGGCGCATGAGGCGTTGCGGATAGCCGCCGTCTATGGGCGTGAACTCGACTTCAATGTCCTCAATCAATTCCCGCCGACACCCTACCGTGAAGACTGGCTGCTCTATTTCGCCTTCACTTGTGCTGAAGCGGGTGTCTTCGAGGTGTGGGAAGGGCGCTGGCGTTTTGCCCATGACAAGCTGCGTGAGAGTATTCTGACCCTAATTCCTAACGCAGAGATTCCCGACTACCATCAACGGGTGGCCCTTGCGCTGGAGGCCGCCTATCCTGATACGCCGCATCCCGCTCTCGCTGACCATTGGGAAGCCGCCCATGAGGAGGCTAAAGCTCTAAGCTATTGGCTGCAAATGGCTGATAATGCCTTGGCGGTAGGTGCTTATTATGACGCTATCGCTGCTATCAATCGTGCTTTGGCTGCTGGCTTGCCCGATTCGCAGCGCTATCAACTACTACTTAATCTGGGCGAAGCCTATCAGCGGGTCAAGAACTTGGAAGAAAGCCGTCGTCTATATGAGCAGGTGCTACTACAAGCCGAAGCCTACCCATTACTGGCAGCCGATGCCCTCGGACGCTTGGCAGAGATTGATTTGATGCAGGGGCAGTGGGATAGCGCGAATGAACGCCTCGATGCGTGCTTGGTTCTAGTACGCAAACTCGGTGCTACCCGACTTGAGAGCCGCACCCTAGGTGACCTAGGGCAGTTGCGCCATGAACAGGGCCAGCTTGATATGGCTCTTGCACTATGCCAACAGGCTCTTGATAGCGCAGGCGATGATAAGCGCTTGCGGGCCTCACATTTGCAGCGGCTGGCTTTAGTAATGGCTGACCAAGGCCAACCGGAGCAAGCGGCTCATTTGGCTTATAACGCCCTACAATACTGGCGCTCAGTGGGTAATCGCCATGCTGAGGCCGAGATGTTGGCAGCGTTGGGTACCCTGTATCGGGAAGTGGGGGCCTATGAACCTAGCGTCGATTATCTACAACAGGCAATTGCCCTTGAACACACCATTGGCACTAGCCATCCTGCTTTGATAGCCTATTTAGGCAGTTTACAGCGCACGCTTGGGCGGTTGCCCGAAGCGCTAGAAGCTTGCCAACAGGCGGTGGTGCTGGCTCAACGGTTGCAAATAGAGATGGATGTGGCTTATACCGCGCTAGGGTGGTGTCTATTGGCAAGCCATGATTTTGGCGGAGCTAAGGGTGCCTTTGAAATCGCCAGCCAAACAGCCCATTCCATGCCCGCCCGATTGGATGGCTTAGTGGGTCTGGGGATTTCAGCGCTTTATCAGAATGATGATAGTGGAGCCGATGAGGTTTTTGGCGAGGCCATTCTCATTCAACCCCAGTACCCCCTCGACTATTTTTCCAAGGGATTAGCTTTTGCTGGTCTGGTCTTGCTGCAACGGGAGCGTATGTCTGCTGCGGTTGATGCTTATCAACGAGCGGTGGCCTTCCTGAAGCGACCGGGGCTGTTGGCGGCGGAGTTCCAGAAGCTTGAATTGCTGGCCTATACCATGCGCGGGGACTTAACACCTGTGGCCTTGGTGTTGATGAATGCAGCCTCTTGAGGGTGACGCTATTATCAAGCCAATTGCATGAGAGGATACAACGATGAATTTTCCAAAGGATTTTATTTGGGGAGCCGCCACTGCCGCTTATCAGATTGAAGGGGGCGGCCTTGAGGATGGGCGCGGGGAGTGTATCTGGACGCGCTTCTCGCATACCCCCGGCATGATACGCGAAGGGCATACGGGCGATATTGCCTGTGACCATTACCACCGCTACCCTGAAGATGTGCAGTTGATGAAGTCTCTTGGTCTCAACGGGTATCGTTTCTCGGTGGCATGGGCGCGGGTATTGCCCCAAGGGACGGGACAACCCAACCCGCTAGGCCTTGATTTTTATGACCGCTTGGTTGATGAACTGTTGGCAGCGGGCATCCAACCCTATTTGACCCTCTACCATTGGGATTTGCCCCAAGCGTTGCAGGACAGGGGTGGGTGGGAGAACCCCGATAGCCCACAATGGTTTGCCGAATACACAGCCTTGATGACTAGTCGTCTCGGAGACCGTGTGAAGCATTGGACAACCCACAATGAGCCACGTGTTGCTAGCTTTGCAGGTAACTGGCAAGGCCGTCATGCGCCGGGTAACTACGATTTGGCGCTGGCTTGTCGGGTAGCCCATCATTTGTTGTTGGCACATGGGGCCGCTGTGCCAGTTATTCGACAGCAGGTGCCAGATGCCAGAGCCGGAATCGTCTTGGATTTGTACGCTGTGTCCCCCATAACCCCTGCTGACGAAGCTGCCGCCAAGCTATTCGATAGTTTCCAAAATCGCTGGTTTCTTGATCCCGTCATGCGCGGTCAATATCCAACGGATATGGTTGAGGTATTGGGCGACATCCTTCATGGAATCGATGTTGAGGCGGTCAAGGCGGCTCAGGTTCCATTGGATTATCTTGGCATTAATTACTATATGCGGCGCATGGTTCGGGCGGTATCCGGTGGTATCTTGCCCTTTGAGGACTTTACGCACCCCGATAATCCCCAAACGCAGATGGGGTGGGAAATCTACCCCGATGGCCTTTATCAATGGTTGATGCGCTTGCACAAAGAGTATCAGGTGCCTACGCTTTATGTGACCGAAAATGGTGCAGCCTTTGCTGACCCTGAACCCGTCAACAACACGGTGAATGATCCTGAGCGGGTGTTGTATTTACAGGAGCATTTTGCAGCGGCGGCGCGGGCTATTGCCGAAGAGGTTCCGCTCAAGGGTTATTTCGTGTGGAGCCTAATGGATAATTTTGAGTGGGCATGGGGCTATACCCGTCGCTTTGGGATTGTTTATGTTGATTATGCCACCCAGAAGCGCACCTTGAAGCAAAGTGCCCGTTACTATCAAGATTTGATTCATCGCCAACGAGCTTAGTAGCGCTTATCACCAATCTTGGGGTTGGGTGATAATTCACCGCCCTTTGCTTGTGGGAATGTGCGACAGAAATATATAATGAAGTTATGTAACGTGAGATTTATCGGGGAAAGATAGCAATGTCCAGAAAACATGTGTTGCCGACTCAGCAACCTAAAAACAAGAATCAACCACCTCCCCTTCTTCAAGTAGCTCAAAAACAATCTTCTGTCCAACTAACACCGCAGCAAATTCAACGCTTACAACGCACCCATGGTAATCGCTCTGTTCAACGCCTCCTTTCACAACAACATTCGCCAGCTATTCAGCGGGTGGGGCGTACTCGTGCGCGGAAGGTCGGGAATGTTCTCACGGATGACCCCGGTTTTATTGACTTGGCCGGAACCATTGGTGACTACTTAGGGACTGACCCAACCCAAGGTCTTTCAATTGGTGCGGCGGCTGATAATGCCAGTTCAGCGCTTAATAATGGCACGGGTAACGCCATGACGGGTATGGGGCTGGGTACTGTTGGGCAAGTGATGTCAGTTACAACAGGTTCCATCGGTACTGCGATGGGTCTAGGCAAAGTTGGTATGAGTGCCAAGGACTGGTATGATGCTAACAAGGAGCTAGAGACCCATGAAACGGCCTATAAAGGTGGGGACAAGGCGCTGTTTGCAACCGTTGAATTGCTGAAGCGCAAGCGGTCGGCTGCCCAAAAAGGCACAGCCGAGGGTATTGGGAGTATCGCCAGCGGCGTTTCCGGCATTATCAATGGGGCGACCCAAGGTGTGACGGCGGCAGTTGCTTTTAGTGTTGGGGCCGCCCTTGGTATGGTGGTGAGTACCATCAACGCCATCCGCGATTTCTTCAATGCGGTTAAACGGGGTCGGGCGCAATCGCAAGTTGGTAACACCATGACAGCGTATATGTCGTTGATGGGTAGCGTTGAGCAAACCATGAACGACAAAAAGCAGCAATTGCAGCAGCACACCACCCGCAAAGAAGATGCCGAAAAAGAATTGCTTGTTATTAGTCAAAAAGTCCAGCAAATAAATACATTACGCACCAGTGGTCAACTACGGTCACGCTCTTCGAGCGATATTCAAAAAATTACACAAGGCCTGCAAACCTTAAGAAATCGCAAGACACAGATGGAGACCCAACGCGACCAATCTGACCAGCAGATTTTGGCTCTTGGCCCCGAAATTCTACAGGCCGAGCAGAAATTCGACAAAATTGATGCCATGCGACGTTCTTTAGCCGTCTCCCACCGCAAACTGGGCTTTAAGAGCAAGATTACCAGTGGCGTGACCAATCTGGTAGGCGCGGGTGGGGCGGCGGCCCTTTTTGCGGCAACGCTCGGTGCAGGCGCGGCGGCTGGCCCTGTGGGCTGGGTTTTGTCGGGCATTGCGATTGTGGGCGCTCTAAGTTTCTTTATTGGCATGGCGGTCAAGCGCTCTATCCGCAAGTCCAACGTAACCCGTATGAATGCTGAAAAAGTATTGGTGGATGAGTACATCCAAAGCGGCACTATTGCTGGGCAAGCTGCAACGGGCGCGAGTGCCGATGCTGACACCCGCAAGAAGGATATTTGGCGGCGCGATATGTTCACGGGCAAAGGTGGGGTAACGGCGAAGGGCTGGTTTAATAATCTCATCAGCAAGAACAAGAGTGGTAAACTGACCATGGAAGAACGCCAAGCCGAACTCAAGGCCTATTTGGAGAAATATGACAAAGGGGCTGCGGGCGATACCGTGTTCGATGGTATTCGAGCGGCGTTGTTGCCGGGCGACGAGGGCGATCAGATGGTGGACAATCCCAAGCACAATCCACAGAAGCCTGTGACGGGGGTACCCGCCAAAGTGACCTTGCGGACAACCATCGAAGACCTTCTTAAGCACTTCTTTGGCGGCAATGCGGATGATATGAAACAGTCGATTATCTCAACTGACCCCACGAAGCAGGGCAAAGCCAAGGAATTGCTCTTGGATAAGATGAAACTCGGTTAGGGAGAAGATACCGATGGCAGATGCCTTACAGGAATTGCAGAAAGCACTTAAGAAGGCGGACTTTGAGGCACGCTATGACAAGGGCAAAGATGTGCCGCATGTGTACATAACCCTTGACGATACGACCCTTGAATTGGCCCGCGTCTCGGATGCTCAGGCGGTAGCGGGTGAGGATGCGGTGGGTGAAGTCGATTATTTGCAGTGCTATGCGTCCTTGCCCTTTGCGGTAACACAGGTGACGGCGGCGGCAGAGTTCATGGCCTATCTCAATGGCATTATTCCGTTGGTTGGCTTTGGCCTGATGCGGTATCCGGTGCAAGCGGTGTTTCGTCACCTGCTGGTCTTCGAGAGCAAGAACTTCTCTCATGCGACGGTGATTGAGGCAGTAGATACCATTCAATTCTTATTGGCGACCTTCGGTTCCACCCTTGCGGCAGTGGCGAGTGGACAGCAGACGGTGGCTGAGGCATTGGCTGATATGCCATGACTGTCCTTGTGATTGATATTGGCAGTTCATCGGTGCGGGCGTTGCTATTCGATAGTAGCGCCCGACTGATTCCAGCCGCATTCGTACAGCATCAGCACCAGATGCAAACTGATAGGGCAGGGGCGGCTTATTTTGAAGTTGAGGCATTGCAGCACCGTGTTGAGCGCTGTATAGATGAGGTGTTGCAGCATCCTGCGGCTGCTACCATTCAAGCCGTTGGCCTGACGACTTTTGCCAGCAATTGTATTGGTCTTGGTGCCGATAACCAACCCCTGACCCCACTACTAACTTATGCCGATAGCCGCTCTAGTGCTGATCTTGAGACACTTCGCCACACTTATCTGGCAAGCGATACGCTTCAGCGCACGGGGTGTCCCCACCATACCGCCTATTGGCCGGGTCAATTGGCATGGCTCCACCGCACCCAACCTGATGTAGTGCAGCAGGTGCGGCAGTGGGTTGATTTTGGCAGTTATCTGTATCGCCAGTGGTTCGGTGTTGATGTCCCTATGAGCTATTCAATGGCTTCATGGAGCGGCCTGCTCAACCGCGACACGCTGACATGGGATGATGTCTGGCTTCGGGCCTTGGGTATGACCCCACAGCAGTTTCCTACACTGGCAGATTACACCGCGACACAACACGGCCTACAGCCAAGCTATGCTCTACGTTGGCCCCATCTGCTGGAGGTGCCAATTTATTTGGCAGTCGGGGATGGTGCAGCGGCAACGATTGGCGTCGGCGTATTGGATGAGTGCAGCATGGCCTTAACGGTTGGGACGACGGCGGCCTTGCGAATGATAAGCAGCGATTTTATGCCACCTGTGCCACAGGGCTTATGGGCCTATCGGGTGGATGCGACCCGTCATCTGATTGGTGGAGCGACCAGCGAGGGCGGCAATGTCTATCAGTGGGCTAGAGACACTCTAAATCTGCCACCGGACGCCGAGCAGCAAATCATCCAACGCCTCTCCCATACGCACGGCTTGACCTTTGTACCCCATCTGGCGGGGGAACGTAGCCCGAATTGGAATCCACACGCGACGGGTAGCATACATGGCTTGCGGCTGACAACCTCGGCGGTAGATATTCTTCAGGCTGCTTTAGAAGGGGTAGCCCATCAGTTGGCGCTGATTGCTGAACGACTGCCCAATGCTGAATCGGTTGAGCGAGTCTACGGCGGGGGTGGCGCGTTGCGGCAATCCGCTGTGTGGCCCCAAATCATGGCCGATGCGTTGAGGCGTGAATTGGTGCTGATTGAGAGCGACGAAGTGACCGCTCGTGGCTGTGCCTGCATGGTTTTGAGCCACCTGACCAACCAACCCCTTGCCGCGTTTGAAGCACCAACTGGACGGGTGATTACTCCTCGGTTGCGCTAGGCCGTAGGGCGAGAAAGTCAATCACGGGTAGCAGTTCATTGTCATGTTGGAAGTCAAAGAAGGTGGCGTTTTCCCAATGTGAGCCACGCCCCCAAGGGGTAGAGCAGCCCGTTGATACCCACGCTGGCTCCCAATACACGACCCCTAGCGCCTGATGGTTGATGAGGGTTTGCGTCAAATCCAGCATGAATTGACGCTGGCCTTCGATACTGACCGGATAGCCTGCTAATTCTTGGCTGAGGATATTGTTGGCGGAATCGGCATAGTCGTTTGTCCAAGGATAGGCGGTCTCGACTATCATCACTTCTTTGCCAAAGTGTTGGCGCAGCATATCGACCTGTTGCCCGACTTCATCAATGGTGTAGGGACTCCATTGTGGGTAGTAGGATAGGCCGATGACATCAAAGTCTGTGATGCCATGCGCTTCGCCATCAATGAGCCACCCCATCGCATTTTCGGGTTGTGCAATGTGTAGGACGATTTGAGGGGTGCTGTCCGTCGCTTGACCAAAGTCCCGCACCGCTTGAATGCCTGCCAGAATCAAACGTGAATCGCGTCCCCATTCAAGGCCAATGGTGTCATCACGCTTAATCAAGCCAGAGTTGATTTCGTTGCCAATCTGCACAAACGCAGGTGCCAAGCCTTCGGCGTGGAGGGCAATCATCACATCATAGGTGTATTGATAAACGGCGGCTTCAAGGTCTGGCCCTTCGTCAATGTCCTCCCACGCGGCGGGGATAGTCTGGTGGCTGGGGTCGGCCCACGTATCCGAATAGTGGATAGCGAGTAGAGTCGCCATGCCAGCATCCCGCGCTCGGCTAAACGTGCGAATCACATCATCAAGGGTGCTATAGTCTGTCCATGTGGGGGTATGCCATAGACGGGTACGGACAAGGGTGGCTCCATAGCCCGCAAAAAGGCCATAGATGTCTTGGGGGCGGCCTCCTTCTTGGTAGACAGCCCCGCAATCTTCCATTTCATTGAGATAGGAGAGGTCAGCGCCTGTATAAAATGAACCATCTGCTCCTTGCCCTTGAGTGGGGCGGGGATGCAGCGTTAGCCCAATGATGGCTAAACTGAGCAGTATCAAGCGCCAATACATGGTAATGACCTCCGCCTGTTATTTCTAGGGCACTTCCCACACTGGAATATCATTTAGGATACGGGTGAGTTGTTCACGAAAGAGTTTGCCATCCAGTGGCTTGCCGAGGAAGCTATGGAAGCCTGCCTTCTTGGCATCATTGAGATGGCTAATGTGGGTAGTGTAGGCCACAATTGGCAGGCCATCAAACTTGGAATTCTGTTGAATATACTCTAACACTGTATAGCCGTTGGCTTGGGGCATCTCCAAATCAAGGAAAATGACATCAGGGCGTTGGGCTTGCTGTAGGTGATCGGAGATACGGAAGTTATCGGTGATGACTTCGGCTTCGACCCCGACATTCTCTAGTAATTGTTGGAGGACGGCGATGCTGGTAGCATCATCCTCGATTATCAATGCCAATTTACCAACAAGATCGGTCACCTGACCTACTCCTTATGAATGAGAACTGAACTAATAAATGCCTTCATCAGCCCAAACAGGTGTACCCGTTAGCACACGTGCGATGGTCTGGGGTAGGGTTTTCAAGCTAATGGGCTTGCTGATAAAACCTGCAAAGCCTTTCTTTCTGCATTTATCCATTTCCAAGGTAGCATCGGAGGCGCTTACCACTACTACTGGAATGGTGCTGAGTTCGGGTATGGCTTGAATTTCATCAAAGACATCGTAGCCACTGATGTTGTTTGCCAACATCAAGTCCATCAAGATAATATCAATGTGACCGAGTTGTAGCAACCGATTAATGGTATGCGTGCCCCAGCGGTCAAAATAGGTCTGTGCCCCTTGCATTTGTAGAGCGGTCATGAGGATATTCGCGTAGGCGACATTATCCTCCACGACGAAAATACGTTTATCGGTCAGCAACATACACTTTGCCTCTCTAAATACGTCCTAGGGAATGTACCAAACCGCTTGACCTGCGATGATGTTTTGCACCAACTGCGGGAAGATTTCACGCATGAGCGGTTTGCCAATTAAGCCATTAAAGCCAACTTGCTTGAGTTTTTCGACATCATGGGCCATCACGTTGGCGGTCAGAGCCACCACCGTTGCATCGGCATAGTCGGGTTGTTTGCGAAGCATCTCCAGCAATTCATAGCCATCATGCGGGCGCATTTGAATATCTAGGAAGATGACATCCGGTTTGTTTTCTAGCTTTTCCAGCCGGTCGATGAAATTCTCACTGTTCTCGAAGGTGGTTATGTGCTTAAACCCTAACACTTGGGTGAACAAGATTTCAGCGACGGAACGGCTCAACATATCGTCTTCAACATAGAGGATTCGCGGATTCGCAGTGTCCATACTCATTGGTTCCTTTCCGTTTTAGGCGGGTTGCGCGATTTGCTCTGAGAGAGCTTTCGCCTGTTCTTCCGTCAAGATAGGCAGCTCAACGAAGAAGGTTGTGCCGACACCCACCTCGCTCTCCAGCCAGATTGTACCGCCATGCGATTCGACAAAAAACTTGGAGATAGGCATACCGAGTCCTGTGCCTATGGTATCGTGAAGGTCGTGCTTGGCTTGCTTAAAGGATTCAAATACCAAGTGTTGGTCATCGGGCGCGATGCCGATGCCTGTATCCTTTACTGTAATCAAGATCGTGCTGTCGGCACGGCGGGCCGTGACTGTCACGGTTCCTTCGGGGGTGAACTTCACGGCATTGGAAATCATGTTAAGGAGGACTTGGCGCAAGCGGCGCTTATCACCAAAGGTGACGGGTAAATCTGTATCAATCTCATCAAAGAGTTTGATAGGCTTATCTTTGACCAGCCCTTTGCCCACGGAGACCCCCGCGCTGATAATCTCATTCATATCGACTTCTTGGATGAATAAGTCCATCAGACCTGCCTCAATCTTGGTGATGTCGAGGATGTCATTAATCAGTGATAGAAGATGCTTGCCACTGGTGATAGATTGATTGAGGGCAGTGACTTGGCGCTCATTGACTTCACCCATCAACCCATCGGCAACAAAGCCCGTGAAGTTCAAAATAGCGTTAAGCGGTGTCCGCAATTCGTGGGACATGTTCGCTAAGAATTGCGATTTGACCTTGTTGGACTCTTCGGCAATCTGGCGGGCTTCTTCGGCATCCGAGTAGGAACGGGCATTGACGATAGCAATACCGATTTGCTGGGCGAGGGTGGGGAGTACCTGTAGCTCATCAGCCCCGAAGCGGTCTTGTTTGTCAGACTGCAAGTCCAATACCCCGATGAGGTTGCCGCCGACAACCATCGGGATGGTTAACTCGGCTTGAGTTTGGGTTAGAGCAGGGTGTCGCGTATAGTCGGGTTCAACAGCAACATTGTTGGCGACGATTGGCTCACGATTACGGGCGGCCTTGGGAATCAGACCTTGGGCGTCTAGAGTCATTGAGAAGTTTTCCCCAATAGCGGTGCTATCACGCCCGGTACGAGCCGCCAATTGCAGATGCTGTGTCTCTTCGTCATACAGGAATACCCCCGTATGATAAAAATCAAACCCCTCCTGCAACTGCTTGCTAACTTCCGTTAATAGCTCGTTGGTATCTAAGAGGGTGGTAATCTGGGTGGATACCGTCGCGGCAATTTGTAGGTCATGGGTACGTTCATTGACCCGTGTCTCAAGGTTGCTAATCAAATCTCGAAGTTGGCCCGTCATGCTATTGAAGGACTGTGCCAGTTCACGAATTTCAGTGGGGCCAGATACTTGCGCGGCGGCGGCAAGATTCCCCTCACTAATGACCTTGGCGGTTTTGGTCAGGCGGGCAATGGGGCCAATCAATTGGGTGAGGGCCAACGATACAAAGATCAGTACCGCAATCGCCGAGATGACCACAATCGTGATGCTGATTCGCAGAATGTCGTTGGCGAGGCTGAGGGCATCGGAGTAATCACGCTCGGCAATGACGACTAAGGATTGGTTGCCATAATTGATGGCTTCACGAGCCAAGATGACTTCATCACCTTCGAGACCTGTCGCAGCCCCATTTTCTTTGGGGAGGTCAAAGGTGGTTTCGCGCAAGACCAGCGAGGGATTGGCATGGGCGACCAGACGCCCCTGAGTGTCCGTGACAAAAACATCGGTGGTGGTTTGGTTGCCCTTGAGTTGAGCGATTAAGTCCCAGATGGGGCGGAAGCGGAACTCGGCAACCAGTACATGACTAGCTTGGCCTGATGTAAGGTTGATGATAGGCACAGCAATGGTAATGAGAGGCTCACGCACCACCTCATCAAAACGCACCTCGCTAAAATAAGCTTCGCCTGTGTCGCGGGGTTGGACAAAGGCTACATCAGTGTTCCGATTTCCCAATTCATCAGGCGCAAACGACTCACTTCGGGATACCCGCACGACCTCAGCACCATCCGCGTTCAGCAGGGTTAGTTCTTGATAAGCGGAATCGTAGGCCAACAATCCGCTCAGGATGGTTTGTTGCTCGGCTTGGCTGAGGGTGCCGATACTGCGGACTTCACTCACCAAGCGCAGTTGATTCTCACGACCTTGGATGAAGGATTCGATCTCAGTGGCGGCGACTCGCGCTTCTTGGCCTTGAGACCGAATGGCCTCTTCCTCAAGGGTGCTGAAGCTGCGTTGGGCGATGATAGCCGTCACAATAAACAGCGGCGTGAGCGCTACGAATAAGGCGAAGAGCGTCTGTTGGACACGAAGGCGTCTCAGCATGATAGGCTCACTCCTGCCATGTACCCGACAGGAAGCCGCAGCCCGTTGCCAAGGATGATGCTTGCCCATCGTAGTAGTAAATATCATAGGCACTGGTGGAGCAGATACCAACGACTGCCTCAGTTGAACAGGCCTCTACGTCGGTCTGGTCACTATAGCTGAGGAAGGCACTGCTGGTGAGTCCACTACAGGCGGTGGTCACACAGATGGTGTTGGTACCACCGGGGCTGGTCACTTGGGCGTTGCAGGCCCCAACCACTGATTCAGTTGGCACAGCGGCGGGCAAGAGTACCTCGTCGCGTCTGATTTCTTGGGCTTGCTCAAGCAGGCCGGTTGGGATGGTCAACCCGATAGCATTGGCTGCGCCGAGATTGATGGTCAATACAAACTCGGAGGTCTCAATGGGGAGGTCGCCTGCGGGGGTGCCATTCAGGATTTGCGAGACGAGGCCAGCGGCTTGCTCGCCCATTTTGCGAAGGCTAGGGCCATAGGCCAACACATGGAATCCCTCGGTATCAGCGCTATCAACTGAGTTGGGGATACGTCGCTGGGCGGAGATTTCTAGCCAAGGAACAGTTGCCCATACCTTGAGTACAAAAATGCCATCGACATCATCAGGTAGTTGGGCAATGGCGTTAGGCGTCGCCTCGGCATCTCCGACTGGAATATCGTATAGCAGAAGCTCAACACCAGCAACATTGGCTAGGGCCTGAATATTGGCAAGGGCGGCGGCACTGGTGGGGTTGGTTGCGTCATAGGGTATTGCGATACGGTTGGCATTAGGGAGCATTTCAAGAAATAACTGAAAACGACGCTCATCTGCTTCTGCTACCAAGACACCCGTAACATTCATGTTGGGTTTGGTGAGGCTTTCGGCATAGCCTTCTACTACAGGGTCGGTGCCGCCCGGTGTGAACACAATCGGCGTGTTGCCCAACTCCTGAAGCCCTAACACATAGCTATTGGGTTTGACCCCAGCGGGAATAATCACCAGTACATCAAAATCATTCTTTTCTAAGGCTTCCTCAACAACACCCATTGTGGAGTCGGGTGAGACAACAAGGGTATAGTTGATATTCTGACCCTCAGTATAGCCAAGGGTAGCCATTTCAGTCTTGAAGCCGTCCACGACGGGGTCAAAGATGATGGGGGCCATTTGCAGAATCGCAATGGACGGTGTGTGGGTCTTATCCTTGGTTTCATCATCTTTTGAGGTACAGCCTACAGCGGCGAGTATCAGCAGTAGGATGAGGGACAATGCTAGACTTCTACTGAGCAGGTGCTTACTATTCATAAGTGGAGTTCCTTGTGCATCAATGGCTCAGACAAGGTAGTGGAGTCTTTTTGACTGATGAAAAACCATGGATACTTGAACCTTTAGAGCGAAGCCCAATCAATAAGGCAAGATCAGAGATTTCATTTCTGGAACTTTGATACGCATCAGTCAATTTATCTCCACCACCTCAGACAAATGTTCGTAATATAAGCATATAGCAATTTGCTAGGTCAATCTATTGGCTTCACGACTAGTTCTTGACCTAGCTAGTTGGATAGGTGAAGGCGGAGATTCATATAATTGGGAAGAAAAGGGGACTGTGGGTAGAAATAACGACCCAACGTTTTTCTAAAGTTCTGACAAAATGTGTTCTTCAAACAATCTCTTTGGTTTGATTGATTTAAAGAATTTAGTGTGGTTATACTTGTCGTCGGATGACTTTTCAATGCTTATCAACTTGCGAACTAGCTCAACTGCTTGATCGTACAGCATTTGAAATGCACTAAGGTTTGATAATCTAAATTCTAGATTTTTCTTTGTTGCTATCTCTCCAATAATGTACAGAATATGATAGGAAGCTACCAGTATAAACGAATCGTCATCGAAATTTGCCGATGTGTCTAGCATTTCACGCTTCTTAGTGTCCTTCCTTTTTTCAATATACTCAAATAAACGATACGGAAGTAGAACTTTATCAGCATTTATTTCATCATTGAATATCTCCTCATATTTTTCTCCAAAAATCAGCCGCTTCTCATTCTTGGCTTCAAGTGGCATCTTATTATAGAACGCAAATAACACTTGACCTGTTTTCTCTGCGTCAATCCTCTTTTCCCGAGGTTGATAATAGTATTGGTTCTTCTTCCTTTCATAATAAAACCCCAGCGCATCCAACTCTGCCTCTAAGATTTGCTGTACATAATCAATTGAGCGAATGTCACGACTCTTTACTGGATTCTGACTATTAGTATATTCCGCAATTCTTGTACTCAGTTCCGCATTTTGCGTTTCATAGATACGAACCAATACATCTATGTTGTCGAAAAGTCTTGGATTTTCATTAAATGCTTCATAGAGGGCATGTATTGTTTGACTCCCATTTACGATTTGTAGGTTTTGAAGGTCTATTATGGGAGCACGACCTGATTTCATGTAAGTAAAGCGATCGCAGGTAATAGTAATGCCGTTATTGAAATAAAAAAATCTAAAGTGATCAGTATCTGATAGTGCCGTCTTCTTAATATTTCTATTGATCTTTGACCGCTGTTTTAGATAGATTCTAATGTTGTTCTCAAAAGCATCTTCGAGAATAGAATAGTTTACAAGTTTTGTGTAATCTTCATAGTCAGTATCATTACGAATCCCTTGATCGTCGATTACGATTCGTAGTAACTCCCTTGCCTCAACATCGACAATAAGTGCCCGAATATCCCCATCAGATTTCTCGAAATAATTCTTATCAATCGCCCTAAGTCTTGCATTTACAGTTTTTTTTCCAGACTGCAAAACACGACTATGTAAATCTTCCATTAAGTGATAGTTAATTTTGAAGTCTGAGTAACTACCCACACTTTTCTCGAACCGCGTTTTCTCTTGTGCCTCAAATCCGTTATAGTAATTGGCACAAAAGTGTATTTCGAACTCTGGGTTGTGTTTATCAAAAATATCCCAGATTTCTTGTACCTTACTGGCTAAGATTGGGTTAACGGTTTCTTTCAAATCTAGCTCTTTTGAGATTAGATCTTTCACAAACCCTAATATTTTGTCAATTTCGGAAGCAGGAAGGTTGTTACGTGTCTTGTCAAACTTGGATGTGTATTTGCAGTTGAATAGGTGTACCACAGGAACTGCACCTGTTTCGTCTATATAAACTGCATCGATACCTCGGTCATGCCCCCCTCTACCACTCAAATGCTGGGCTAAATACTGGTTATCTGTAATTGAATCCTTAATTTCATCTTCTTGAAGATCAAGAATAAGACCTAGAACAAAGAAATAGAAGGCATTCTCAGAGGTTAACTTGAGTTCATCTTCAAAATGTTTGACATGACTCTTAATTAGTGAGAATTGTTGTAAGGAAGGTGGCATAATTATATCCCAAATGACTAAACGTCCCACGTAGGATTCGAACCTACAGCCTTTGCCTCCGGAGGGCAACGCTCTATCCTTTGAGCTAGTGGGACATTACCTTTACAATATAGCATTGGAATCATATATTCGCAACCGTGATTTTTGCTAAAGGATGCACTGTGTATACACCAGAACTTGAAGAACAAGTACGGCAATGGGCTGAGGCACGGGTACCCGCCAAGCGTTGGGCGCATGTGTGTGGGGTGGTGGAAGCGGCTGACCAACTCGCTCGGCGCTATGCCCCTACCCAAGTGCTGCAAGCGCGTCTGGCAGGCTGGATTCATGATGCCGCTAAGAGTCTTGACGATGAAACGCTCTTGCAGACGGCCCGTGCCTATGATTGGCCCATTATCGAGATAGAGCGCCAAGTCCCCGATTTGCTGCATGGGGCGGTTGGCTATTTGTTAGCAAATGAGGAATTTCAATTCGATGACCCTCAACTTGCCTCAGCGTGTACGTACCACACCACGGGTGCGCCCAATATGGCTTCTCTTGATAAAGTGGTGCTATTGGCCGACCTGATAGAACCTACTCGGCACTATCCCAACGTAGAGCGTCTGCGGGCGCTGTGTCAGCTAGACCTTGATGCTGCTTTGTTATTCTCGATGGATTTTACTTTGGCCTATTTGATTGAGCGCCATCGCTTGATTGATACACGGGCGGTGGATTGCCGCAATCAACTTTTGGCGGCAGGGGTGCATTATGAATCATAAAGGGCCGATCCAGTGACCGACCCCTTATAGATTGACAGGCTAACGGATGCGACTATTCGCCACTGGTATCAAACTCCATATCGTCAAAGCCAGATGCCATAGAGGACATGGAAAAGGCGAATTGCATAAGGGCGGGTGAGGCTATTGAGCCTTCATAGACGACCTTGGTATTGGCAGAATCATTGAGGTCAATGGCTACAATCATCTGGGTGGGGAGCATCTCGCCAACACCTTCGAGTTCATCGACGCCTTCGACACCCTCCATACCTTCGAGGTCTTCCATGCCCTCGGTAAAGCCAGTGGCGAAAGCTGAGGACATGCTACCCACAACGGAGCCGAGTGGGTTACCATTGCTCAAGAAGAGCCACGCGCCGTCTTGTGACCAAACAGGCACATCAAAGGGTAGACCGTCGCCGGGTGTTTCATAGACAACGGTTGGGTTAGAACCGTCAGCATTGGCGACAATCACTTGGATGGGTTCAGCAGGAGCCTCTTCAGTAGGTTCTGTACCCATATCACCCTCAAAGCCGCCCATCATCATGCTGTCACCACCTTCAGGGCTTTGGATATAGGCAATCTTGGAGCCATCTGGTGAGGCCGAGACCGACAAGAAAGAAGCTGACTCGCTACCTGCTACCAAGGTGGTGCTGGTGCTGCTGGTGAGGTCATAGGAATTAATGGCAAGTGTCCCTACATCGGGACTCATGAAGTTGAGGACATAGGCGCTGTAGACAAGGGTATTCGGGCCAAGCCAATCGGGAGATAGGTTCATGTTGCCATCATCAAATGCGGTGATGCTTTGGCTGGCAATATCGTAAACATAGATGTCGGTGATGTCACCTGCGCCAAACATAGCTTCCATAATGCCTGCACCGGAGCTATCAATGGTGCCATCTCCATTACCATCTTTCCATGCGGTGAAGGCAACCTTTGCGCCATCGGGACTCCATGCAACGGTTGAAATGGTAAGCTCACCGGGGTTGCTGGCTGCGGTTACGGTGCCATCTGCTAGATTCGCAAGGTAAAGGGCCGACTCGGTCACAACACCTTCAATGGAACTATCGCTATCGGGAGTCATGATAAAGTCTTCGGGTAAGAGAATGACGGCCAAAGCCAGCCAGTTGCCATCGGGTGAATAGGCCATCTGGGTTACCCAGAAATTGCGCGGGAAAGCAAATACGCCGAGGGCCTCTTGACCTGCATCGCTCAGGTCACTGACGCGCACCGAGGGCGTGCCATCAGCAGCCAGATTGTAGTAGGCGATTTCAGTGGCAGTGGGGTTCCAATCGAAGGCCCCTTGATTAGAACCTTCTTCGCCAACGGCGACGATACTGCCATCGTTGAGGTTGACCGCTTGCAATGTCATTTGGTCTAGATTGTCGCCGCCTGTGGTCAAGAACGCCACCCATTGATTATCATTGCTGACAGATATGGAGGGAATGGTAAAGAGGTCTAAGCAGCCCGATAGCGCGAGGGTCAAAATTAGCGCGAGGGGCAGAATCATAAATTTTTGTTTTAACACAGGATACTCCTCCCTTGTGTGTAGACAGTACCTCGTTATTGTAGTCAAAAGCGGGGCAAAGCGATAACCCCCAATCATTGGGTGGCTTCTGCTACAACCTGAAAAGTCCCGTTGTCCAATTCGGCAAGAGCCTCAATGGTTTCATCGTCGTTCTTATTGTATTGCAACGCTGTGTTGAACTCGGCACGCGCTTGGTCGCTTTGACCACGTGAGGCATAGACCAGCCCACGATAGTAGTACCATTCCTCGACATAAGGGGTATTGGCGAGGTTGATACTGACCAGTTCGAGTACCTTATCGAAATAGCCTGCCTGATAGAAGGCTTCAAAGGGAGTGTGACGGTACCACATCGTGCGCCAAGGTAGGCCTTTTTCAATTGCCACGCGGAAGTATTGGGTGGCCTGCTCATATTGCCCCAATTCCGTGAGAGCATCCGCTACATTGAACCACGCCCATGTATCATTGCTATCCAGTTGCAGGCGCTCAACGGCGGTTTGGGCCATCAGTTGATAGGCAGTGGTGAGGTCAGCGCGATCACCCAGCACGGTCATTAGTTCGGCTTCGCGGTCAGGGGTGTAGATGACAATGAAGGTGTTACTAAAATGCCACCAATACTCGGTGAGGTGGTCATAGCTTTCATGCAGCCCTTGGAAGTTGCCATGCCCGCTGAAGCTATCATAGGTATAAAAGTAGCCTTCATCGTCGTTGTAGCCAATCAGCAATAGATAATGGCCCATCCACTCATAGCCTTCCGGCTCATAACCCTTTTCCACGATGACGGGAAAGTCAGCCGCCAAGAGTGACTTAATCAATTCAAGGTCGCCTCCCGGACGATATAAGGCTAGGGTGTTCGGCACTTCCTCGTTAACATAAGCCACCATCTCTTCGGGGCTTACGTTTTTATCCTCGCGGTGAGGTTTAAGGAAGAGAGCGGCAGGGTTTTGGTCGGATGTATAGCCATAGTAACTGAGACCCATCGTCAGCGTAGTTGGGCCGCAATTGTTCCAGCCTTGGTATTCATGGCGTAGACGGGAAATATCGAGTTTATGGATGGCGCTGCTACCATCTTGGGCGAAGGCGCTTGTTAGTGGAATAGCGAACAACGCAAGTGTAAGCGCTACAATCCAAAATCGGCGGTACATGATACAGACTCCTTGTTGTGTGCGTTCTCTCAAGTAGTATAAGGGTGAATGGCAATGGGTTGCCTGACGATTGGTCAGCTATTGCGCGTTGCGACTAACACGGTGGCTATACTATAAGGACATGGGTGGCTAAAGACCTCAATGTTAAACCCTGCATCAGTAAAGCGCTGGGCAATTTCAACAGGCCAAGGGCCACGTTGACCCGTCACCTGATAGGCTGCTTCTAAAGTGTTTTTGAGAACACCTCCACCTGTTAGCACACCCATTGGCACAATTACCAGCCGCTTGCGGGGTTTGAGAACCCGATGAGCTTCGCGCAATGTTTCTGGCTCGATGATAAAAGGGGTGGGGAAGGTGCTGACAATTGCATCAAAGGTGTGGTCGGCAAATGGCAGGTGTTGACCTAAGCCGCGTACTAGGGGCGCTTGAAGATGGTGGCGCTGGAGTTTTCGCTGGGCAATACGCCCCATTGCCGGACTAAGGTCAAGCGCGACACGCTGATAGCCTGCTGCGTATAAATCTAGCTGGAGGTTGCCCGTGCCATGTGCTAACTCAAGGACATATGCATCTGCTTCAACATTCAAATAAGGGAGAGCGGCACGTTGCCAGTTGTGCCATTGTCCAAGGCTAACTGTCCACGCCACAAGGTCATAAGTCCATGCCATTTCATTATAAAGTAGCCGAAAACCAAACTCGATGGTTCGCCACCATAATCTCTCAAGGTTTTTCATTGTAAGTCTCGCAATGGGGCGTAGTATTGGGCGATGATGGCCTGCCCTTCGGCCTGTTGCGCCCACAAGATGAACTCATAGTACCCATCTTCGGGTTGGGGTGCATGGTTTCCAATAACCAAGATGGGCAGTCGAAGGGGATAGGTAGCATCAAACACACTATGCGGTGTTGGAAAGACTGGTGCTAGTCCTGTTTGGGGGATTAAGGGAACTACTCTAACTTCTTGGTCGGCTTGGGCCATACTGATGAAGCCGATAGCTCCGGGGGTTTGAGCAACAATATCGTGCATTGCATTGGCGGTGGTTGCCAGCCGTGCGCGGAGAGTCATTGGGCGTTGCCCCAGCACTTGATTTTCAAACGCCCCGCGAATCGGTGAAGTTGCTTCACGACTCACTACAATAATGCGTAGATTTGGCCCATTGAACTCTGACCAATTTTGAGCCGTGCCAGTAAAGATAGCCCGCAGGTCTTCGGCTGACAGGGAATGGATAGCGGTCAAATTTGGATGGGTGATGATGGCAATACCATCTTGTCCCAAAGGAGCAGCCCAGAAATCATCCATATCAGGTAGCTGATGGGTGATGGCATAGGCAGTCGTTGCGTTGGGGTGATCGAGCGCTTGTTGCAAGGTAATACCAGTGCTGTTTTGGTCAATAATAGCGATTAATTCATTGTCTCTAGAATAAACGGTGGTTAAGTCCCACAAGAGGGGATGGGTGCTGCTGGTGGATACAAAGTAAAGCGGAACCACCTCCGGCGTAGGGGTTGGAGCTTGCATTGGCCCCCGGCAACTAGCAAGGGCTAAGGTCATGACCACCAAGGTTTGTTTGGTTTTGCGAGTGACACACTTCATAGAATGAGGCTATCCTCGCAATATCACCGCCCCCAGACTCATCATACCAAACACGACACAATATGCTGCAAACCCGTAAAGCCGATGACGTTTCACCACCTGTAACAAAAGCGCGATACTAGCAAAACCAACTAGCGCTGCTGATACAAAGCCAATGAATAGTACGCCTGCTAAATCACGCGTGAATTGCGCTTCGCCACTGATGATGTGAAGTGTTTCCAGTAGGCCAGCCCCGATGATAGCGGGTGTTGCTAACAAAAAGCTATAACGGGCGGCGGCTGGGCGGCTCAAGCCGCGAAACAAACCGGCTGCGATGGTGCTGCCAGAGCGTGAAATGCCCGGCATAATGGCGAAAGCTTGCGCCAATCCAATCCAAATGCTATCGATAAAGCGGATTTGCTGAGGGATAAGTTCGTGTGTTGTGTCTGGTGAGGCTGAGGAAGCGTATTCACCATAAATCAATAATCCAGCCGTAATGAACAGACTAATGCTGACCATTGCGGGGTTGGAGAAGGTGTTTTCAAAGTAATCTTGGAGCGCAAAGCCGACCACTGCAACGGGTATGGAACCAATCACCAACATTGTCATAATGCGGTGTTCGGGATTGTGATTCCAATCGAATGAGCGGTGCAATACCCCTTGGAGGGTGGATTGAATGATGCGCCACCAATCCTGCCAGAAGTAGGCAATGACTGCCAGCGTGGTACCAAGATGTACAACAACCGAAAAGATCAAGGGTGGAGCATCTAACCCCAGCCACCATGACACTAACACCAAATGCCCAGAGCTGGACACGGGCAAAAATTCAGTTGCACCTTGTACAACGCCAAGTAGTAGAGCTTCTAGCAGTTTCACTAAATCACAGTTTCCTTTCGCTGTACGAATGTATCCGAAGTCACTTTACCATAGAACGATAATCCGCCAAGAACTGAGATTTAAATCCAGCAAAGGCGGTTTCGCCCTGAATAATTGCTTGTCGCATTTCTTTCATCAGCCGAATCAAAAACGCGAGATTATGAATACTCAGCAACTGATGACTGATGAGTTCTTTTGCCTTCACTAAATGCCGAATATAGCCACGCGAAAAATGCTGGCAGGCATAGCAAGTACAATCAGGCTCTAGTGGTTCGGAATCACTCGCAAAGCGTAGATTGCCCATATTTAAGCGTCCATAGCGGGTGAGTGCCGCGCCATGACGGGCTTCGCGGGTGGGCAATACACAATCAAAAATATCAATCCCGCGGCTAACAGCTTCTACAAGGTCTTCGGCCTGTCCAACCCCCATTAAATAGCGGGGACGGTTGGGCGGTAAACAAGGTACAGTAAACGAGAGGGTCGCCAGCATATCAGCTTTCGTTTCACCAACCGCCAAGCCGCCAACAGCATAGCCGGGCAAGTCTAGGCTAGTGATGAAGTGTGCCGATTGCTCGCGCAGGTCTTGGAAAATGCCGCCCTGCACAATGCCAAATAAGGCTTGGCGGTCAGGATTGCCGTGCTGATAATGATGGTCAACACACCGCTGTGCCCACGCATGGGTGCGCTGCATAGCGGCCTGTGCAATGTCATAATCATCGGGTTGGGCGCACTCATCAAAGGCCATGATAATATCTGCACCCAAATTGTGTTGAATTTGCATCGCGTATTCAGGGGTAAACTTGAGGATAGCCCCGTCAATATGGCTACGAAAGGTGACTCCGTCGTCGGTAATGCGTCGGAGTTGCGCCAAACTGAAAACCTGAAATCCACCCGAATCGGTGAGCATCGGGCCGTCCCATCCCATGAAGGAATGCAGACCACCAAAATCACGGACAAGGGTATCACCGGGGCGTAAATGAAGGTGGTAGGTGTTGGCAAGAACGAGGCTTGCCCCTACTTCGTAGAGGTCACGGGGGAGGACCGCTTTGACGGTGGCTTGGGTGCCGACTGGAGCAAAAACGGGTGTTTCAATAGTGCCGTGTGGTGTCATAAACCGTCCGGCGCGGGCTGCCCCTGCTTCTGCTTCAATTTCAAATGTGAACCCCATACCCTCTTTCCTCAATCATGCGTTACCGATGAAATTGTATCGTGTAGCTTCTATCCTGCAAAATTTGCCTATATACTGAGATTAATTCAAGAAGGGGAAATACAATCATGAGCGAAGAACTCTTGCGCCAAGTGGCGGGAGCCTTGAAGCAAGGTGATCGCCACAAAGCACTCCAACTACTCAAGGCCTACATTAAGGCCAATCCAAGGGATGTACGAGGGTGGTGGGCTTTAGCAAAACTTAGTGATGATGCGGGTATCAAGCAAGAAAGCCTCAAGCGGGTGCTACGCCTTGACCCTCACCACGCCGAAGCACTGGAAATGCAAGCGATGCTGGATGCCCAAGAATTCACATTTCCTTCAGATTTTAATGATTCAGCACCTGAAGACCCCTTTCAGTTCTACGAAGATGCCAGCGCTAATCAATTTGACCCCAATGTAGAAGGTGGCTCAAACTACGATTTCGGCACTGTAGCGCCGATTACCCCCGCTAAGTCCAAAGGTGGAGGGGGGCAGCTTGAATGGGCTATTGGTATTGGGATGGTGCTGATTGGTCTGGCTTTAATACCAGTGATTGCGTGGTATGCCTATACCTATCGCAACTATGGCCTGTTTGGTCTCTTTGGGCCGGATATGACCAAAGTCGCCAAGACTCAAGATGTGCAAATCAACTATCCAGATGATTGGGTGTTGCGTCCTGCTGATAGTCGCTCAGTGGTGGCGTCAACAAAGAACGCCCAACGCATTGCCGATGCAACGTCAGCGCTTAACCTTAATATTCGCACTCAAGATATTTTTGATGGTACCAGCGATATTGCACAACAACTTGGTGTCGTGTTTGATGAAGAAATGGCCGTGTTTATTATGGCGGCTATGACTGAAGAGAATCTTGATGCGATACGCTACGATACCCTCATCAACTATGCATCTTTTCAGCAATATATCGATGTCCAATTTCAAGAAAACCAACAACAGGGCAATTTTGACATCTCGGCAGAGGGGTTCAAGTTCAAATCTGACTATGATCGTCAAGAACAAGACATTGGTGGGGAGCCGGGAGTATTCACCTATCAGACAATGTATCTTAAAGTTCCTAAAGACTACTCCCTGTTCTTCGGAGGAGTACAGGAGTTTAACATGGGGGTATATGTAGCAACAGCCGTTCACCAAGGCGAAGAGTATATTTTCATGTGGATTGCTTACGGCAAGAATGCCGACTCTCAACACCGTACTGTGAATCGGATGCTGCGGACGATTGAATTTCTCCACTAAGTATGCCCATCGATTGGCCCTAGTTGCTTTGTTCGGCTTGGGGGTTTGGGTGGTGGTAATGCTGGCATGGGCAGCCCCGCAGCGTACCCCATCCCGACGCGTTCAACCACTCCCAACGCTCCAGACCCCGTCAGCCCCACGTCCTGAAGGCTTCTTTGGTGCGCTGGAGCCGGGGGCGGCCTTAGCACTCTATTACGAATTGCCGGGACGCGACCAAGTGCCTGTACTGGTGGCGGGGGTACCGCCTGTCGGAGCGATGTTATCTGGTCAGCAACGCCCCACGGCTACACCCACCCTGACGCCCACGGCAACTGCCACATTCACTGCTACGCCAACGTTGACAGAGACCCCAACCACAACGCCATCCTTAACCGCTACCTCGACGGATACACCGACCGCGACACCGACTCAGACCTATACCCCAACGACAACACCTAGCCCCACAGTAACGGACACACCGCACCCATCTATTACACCGAGCTTGACACCGACCCCCACCGCGACAGACACGGCAACATCAACCCCAACAGATACACTGACAGCAACCTATACCGCGACTGCAACGGCTACCGATACCCCTACCGCCACTGCTACTCCAACCAGTACCCCGTCGCTGACACCATACCCGACTATGACACCTAGCTACACGCCGACACCCTTGGGGGAGTGTGCGCCCGCAGGCTTTCCGGTGCAGGGTGTGCTTACCCAACGATTTCACCGCTATCACCCCGGTATTGACATCGGGGTACATTTGGATACGCCTGTCTATTCGACTCACACTGGAATCGTGACATATGCTGATTGGAGTACGATAGGCTATGGCTACTTAGTGATTGTGCAGAATGGCCCTTATGCGACCTATTATGCTCATCTGAGTACCTTTAATGTTAAAGTGGGTGATGTGATTACCAAAGGTGGCTTACTGGCATGGAGTGGAAGTACTGGCAATAGCAGTGGCCCGCATCTCCACTACGAGACGCGAGTGGATGATGTGCCTTATGACCCGCTGACCTTTGAGACATTGGGGTATCTGACCTGCTAGTGTCTGAGTAGGGTGTTGATTTGGCGAACTTCACGTACAAATTGGCGAATCTCGACGCGGTTGGCATACAGGGGCCGTAGATAAGGCATCCAAGGCAGTACCCGCTCCCGAATAGCCAGTATCGGGAGCAGGAGATGTCCAAGGATATTGAGGAGGGCCAAAAAGCGGCGGGTACCTTTCATGCCTAGCCTTGTTCGTACCAGCCTCGACGCGTCTCCACTACCAGATTATCCACCACAGCAAACATGGCGTCTTGTTGACTCTTGCCTTCATTCAACGCCCGCCGATAGGTAGAGGTTTGGCGGTCAGCACTAGTACCGTTTTCGACCATCTTTAGAATGTACTCCGCATCCTTACGGGTACCAAGGTCATCGACCACATCATCAATGAGTTCCAACAACTCACGGGCAAGGAAGCGCATGGGTACTTCTTCCTCAATGCCGAAGTCAATCAGTTTGCCGTCAATGCCATAACGTACTGCCCGCCACTTATTCTCGGAGATGAGATGTGAGGGGTAGATGCGCCAACTCATGTTTTGGTTCCGCAGCTTAATGAGCTTGGCAATGATCGACTGAATGAGGGCTGCAATGCACATGCACTCGTCAATGGTGGTACACATATCTGAGACACGGACTTCGAGCGTTCCCCAGTTGGGATGAGGACGGGCATCCCACCAAATCTTGGTGGCATCTTTGGTGCCTTCGCCACTGGATGGTTTGCCAGTACCTTTAGGGCCAAGTGAGCCAACGGCTGCCATTGTATCCACGTAACGATCATAGTCCGCAAAGCTGTTAAAGACTGGCGGCAAACCTGTGCGCGGCAGGTTTTCAAAAATAAGGCTGCGATAGCTCTTCATGCCAGTATCACGCCCGTGCCAAAACGGTGATGAGGTTGAGAGGGCAAGGATATGGGGCAAGAAATAACGCAATTGGTTCAAAACATCAATTAATAATTCTTGGGCGACCCGATCTTTGCCGAAGCCGATATGCACATGCATGCCGAAAATCAATAGGCGGCGGGCGGCATCCTGCATGGTGCTTTCGAGGTCATCGTAGCGCTGGCCTTCGGAGAATTTTTGGTCTTGCCAGCGTGAGAAGGGGTGGGTGCCGGCGGCGGCAATTACCCGACCATGTTCTTCAGCAACACTGTTGACAGTACGACGCAGGCGGATGATTTCTTGGCGGGCCTCTTCAATGTTGCGGCAAACATGGCTCCCGACCTCAATTTGTGATTGCATAAATTCTTGCTTAAGCTGGTCGCCTAAAGTAACACGCCCGCGATTCATCAACTGCTGCACATAGGATGTTAGCTCACGGGTTTCGGGGTCAATAATTTGATATTCTTCTTCAATCCCAATCGTTAAGGGGGCGGTAGGCATGAGATTGCTCCTTTTAATCAAACGTTTTAATTATGCGAATAAACCCACAAAAGGGCAACCGTGCAGAATCACCAAACGTCTACCGCAATGTTGAATAGAAGGGGGTGATTACAATCATGCTCATTAGCAAGAGGAGCGTGAAAATGCCTAAGATCGTGCGCGGCCAGCCGATAAGAGTGATATCGTCGTGTGGTGGAGGATGCCGTAAGCCCGTTAACAAGGCAAAAACGGGCCATATCAACCAAATAGGCCATGCCTCAGAGTAGCCCCCTAAGCCACTTAGCCCGACCAGCACGCAACTAATGGCAACGCCCATTGCTAAGGGCCATGCTATCCGCCGCCCGAAGACCGCAAATGCAACATGCCCACCATCAAACTGGCCCATTGGGAGTAGGTTTAGTGAGGTGAGAAGCACCCCGAACCATGCTGCCAATGCTTGGGGATGGTTATAGAAAACACTGCGGTCAAGGGCTGCGACCTGTTGCTCAGTGCGCGTGAAACTGGCAGCAAACTCTAGGAGCGGGGGAACATTGACACGATTAAAGGCGATGAGCCAGTGGCGGGGGATGAGATTAGCGGCAGGTTGTTCAAGACCCCACAAAAATATTGGCAGGGCGACCAGTAATCCAGCCAGTGGCCCTGCTATCCCCACATCAAATAGCTGTTTGCGGTTGCGGAAAGGGCTTTTTATAAAGATGACCGCACCAAGTGTTCCTAGTGACCCCGCAAAGGGTAGGGGGATGAAAAAAGGTAGCGTGACCTTAACATTATGGAAGCGGGCCGCGATGTAGTGACCCATTTCATGCACACCCAAGATGAGCAACAGGGGCCAAGCGAATTGGCGGGCCGAGCGGTACATTTGTAGCAAGACGAGGCGGTCATTTTGTTCAACGGCGGTGCGGATGGCCTCGACGGTGTAGCCATTGAGCATGGCTGCTGTATAGAGCGTGGTTAGCATCGTGACCAGCAATAGGCCAAGGTGGAACCACCATGGCGCACGGATATTGCGGGCTTGGAATACGCCTTCGAGAATCAGGATTTCGTCACGGTTGTTTTTCCGTTGCAGGAATACGGTATAGCCTTGGCTCTCAATGCTTTCTTGCAGGATAGGATAGATTTGGTTGGCAGGCTGGAGCAAGTTACCTTGATAGACCAGCACTGGGCCATTGGAGGTCGGAAATTCGCCCGACTCCGCGATGTCCATCACCGACTGTATCACATCCCGAAAGCGCTCCACTTTGTTGATAGGGGGGGCAGTCGAGTATATGACAGGGGGAGCAGGTGCGACAGGTGGTTGAATGGGGTCACTGGATTCATGTAGGCTCATGAACTAAACCAACCCGGAATATCAGCAAGCCAGCCTGTTGTATTGTCACTGAGTTGGAATTTCCACCACATGACATAATCCTGATAGAATGGCCCATCAATGACTGAGATAACCGTTCCTTGACGCAGGAGACGGATACGGTCAGCGCTGGTGTCAGGCGTAACTCGTAAACTGCTAAAATCGCCACTGGGTAAAATGGTAACTGTCTCGTTGAGGGCAACCCCAGCGGTGGTGGCATAGGGGTCAACCTCGGTTACAAGGTCAGGGCGATATAATAGATACCCACTGATGTTGTCATAGGTTTTAACAATGGCCCATGTACTGCCACTCTGGGCAATGAGATAACCATCCCATGCCACACGGTCACCAATGCCGAGGCGGGTGATGATGGTTCCAGCGCTATTGGGAGTAGTGAAGACCATCGCAGCCTCATTACCCTCGGCAATTTGCAGCACGCGCAAACTAGGGCGTGAGAAGGTTGGGTCGATTTCGATGAAATAGCGGCTTGCATCACTTTCAGCAACCCATCCAATAACCCCACTATCTAGCTTAATTTGCCACCAAGTATAGTCGGCTGTGCATGCAGGGCCACCCACAATATCGAAAGGGGTACCTTCTGCCATTTGACTCTGGACTTCCCCACCCGGATTCGTCCGTAGGTTGGTAACAGTGCCATCAGTATAAGTCACACGCCCACGTACCCCGACTGAGACTTGGCTTACAGGTTTGCCTGTGCAATATGACGCTGGAACAGCGGTTGGCTGGGCAGCAAGGAAGAAAGGGGTATTGGTTGGCGCAGGACGGGTGAATGTCGCAGTTAGGCTAGGTGTGGCTGTCCGTGTTGGTGTTGGCGATGATGTTACGGTTGCGCTGGCGGTTTGGGTTGGGGTCACGCTAGGTGTTGATGTGTTGGTGGCCGTGTTGGTTGGGCGTGTAGTCGGCGTTGCCGTATTGGGTACAGTTGTTTGGGTATAGGTTGGCGGCAGGGTGTTGGTTGGAGACTCGCTGGTAGCCGTGAGTGTGCTAGATTCAACGGCCTCAATGGTCATTTGCACAAAGGTGGCGATATTATCGCTAGGTTCAGGCGTATCGCTGGCATTGGTAATCTCAGCAGTTTGGGTGATGGCAATGATTGCGTCCGTGGTACTCGTTTGTGCGATACCGTCGTCGGGAGTTGGGCTAGGGGTGGTCGTGAGAGTCGGGGTATCGGTTGCAGGTGCTTCAGTGGTGTTTTCGGCAGCAACAAGGGCTGTTGTCGGGATTGGTGTGGTGTTCTCTTTGTCTTCCCGATTGAGAAAGCTAAACAACATGAACAACACCACTGCAATGCCGATTAGACCACCTACCAAGACCAATGTTGTTAAACCCCGTCGGTGCTTGATGGACTGTGACTGCATCATGGGTGGTGGAATGGTTTGACGTGCTGCGGGAATCGGGCGCGGCGCGACAGGAGTTCCACCAAGATTGCGTGTCATGGGGTCATCCATACCCGCAGTGGTTGGCAATGATTCAATCATCGTGACCGGACGCATGGTTAGTGGGGTGAAGTCTCCACGTGCATCCACCGCTTGGCTGGCAATGGCGGCTGAAAGAGCGTTGGCGAGTTCGCCTGCTGTGCTATAGCGGTCTTCTCGGGTTTTGGCGGTGGCTTTGAGGATGATTTTGTCGATGGCAGGCAATAACCCCGGTAAGCTCTCGCTAGGGCGCGGAATGTCCTTATGCAGATGAGCATACATCAACTGATGGGGGGTTGGGGCGTCAAATGGTACCTTACCTGTTAGCATCTCATACAGGATGACCCCAAGGCTATAAACGTCGGCGCGATGGTCAACGGGGTCAAGTTTCCACTGTTCAGGTGCCATGTAGGACGGAGTACCCATCAGCGTACTGGTGGAGGTCATCTGGGTGCCGCCGAGGATTTTGGCGATGCCGAAGTCCATTAAATAGGCATTGCCAAAATTGTCGAGCAAAATGTTATTCGGTTTTAGGTCACGGTGAACGACCTCATGCGAGTGGGCATAATCAAGCGCACTGGCGATTTGCTTAATGAGGCGGTCAATATCATTGAGTGGTAGCGGATGGCCGAGAATGCGTCGGTCAAGGCTGCCTCCTTCCATGAGTCGCAACACAAGATAGAGGAACTCACCTTCTTGCCCATAGTCATAGATAGGGAGGATGTGGGGGTGTTCAAGGCGAGCAATAAGGTCTGCTTCACGCTTGAAGCGGGCAATGAAGTCGGCTTTACCAACGGCCTGCCCCCCAATGATTTTGACGGCTACATCACGATTAAGATTGATTTGGCGGGCGCGATAGACCAAAGCCATCCCGCCGCGCCCAATAATGGATTGTAGCTCGTATTGTCCGAAACGTTGGCCTGAAAAATTAGGATACATAACCGCCTATGTATGGCTTTCTAAGACAACATCAACTTGTTGCAAAAGACCTGCACGAATAAACCGCACTACCACCGCTTTACCCACCCGTTCCCCGCTAAGTAGCACAATCAAGTCATCTTGGTTGCGAAGGGGGATGCCATCTAGCGAGATTAGCGTATCACCCATCAGTATACCTGCTTTTTCGGCGAGACTCGCTGGCTCGACATCTGCCACTAATAAACCGTGCGTTTCACCAGTTAATTCCATATATTGGGGCCGTAGCCGCACTGGGTGGCAATGGACGCCAAGGTAACTTTGGTTTTGCAAGCTGGAACGGATGACTGCGCCTAAATCACGGGTATTCACCATCGTTTTAGGTGGCGCGGTTTCTAGTTCCTGCAAAATATCATCAAGGCTCCAAACTTCGATGCCCTTAGAGCGGCTGACAGGTTTATTGGGGTCAGCAGCAGTAATTTTCTTAAAGTCCTCGACCTTGGGTACTGCAAAAACACGCTTGTTTGGACGGTCAAGGGCCAACAGGATGCTGCCAAGGACATCTGATTTGACGCTGGGGTCTTCGTCATGAGCAGGCGCTTCACCCTTGAGGGACGCGATGTTGTCACGGGTATCTTGCGTCTGCTTACGGATGGCTTCAGAGAGGTCTCTAGCCAACTCTGTTGCTGAGTCATAGCGGACATCGGGTTCTTTTGCTAAGGCACGTAGCACTACTGCATCAATATCAGGCGTTAGGCTAGAGATAATTTGACTTGGCAGGGCGGGCTGCTCATGGAGATGAGCATACATGAGATGATAGGGGGTAACACCATTAAACGGCATTTTGCCTGTCAGCATCTCATAAATCATGACGCCTAGACTATAAATGTCGATACGATGGTCAACAGGCTCCAAGCGCCATTGCTCAGGGGCCATATAAGCAGGTGTCCCCAGCATCGTACTCATGTTTGAGGATTGGGCTTCTGAGACAATCTTGGCGATGCCGAAGTCCATCAAATAAGCGTTTCCAAATTTATCCAATAAAATATTGTTGGGCTTCATGTCACGGTGAACGATGGAATTTTCATGGGCGTAGGTTAAAGCTTCGGCTACCTGTGACACGAGTTTGTCGAGGTCAGTCAGGGCCAGTTGCTTGCCACGCATCCGCTTTTCTAGGGTGCCGCCTTCCATCAATCGCAACACCAAAAAGACAAAGCCCGCTTGTTCACCATAATCATAGATCGGCAAAATGTGGGGGTGTTCGAGTTTGGCAAATACGTCAGCCTCACGCTTAAACCGAATCTGAAATTCCTCTTGGTCAGAAAGCGCCGAGGACATGATTTTGATAGCGACATGACGCTCAATGTTGAGTTGACGGGCACGGTATACACGCGCCATGCCCCCAGTACCTATTACTTCGATAAGCTCAAATTGTCCAAATATCTTCGGGGTTTCGCTCATTGGTCACCTTTCAGCGCAATATCTCTAGCATAGCTGTAGGTATCCTAAAGGTCAAACTTAGAAATGTGCTAAACTGAGAAGGGGAACGAAGGAGCAACGACCATGCTGGAACGGCTATTTGACCAATATCCTTTGGCAGCCATGCTAGAGGCACTCATCAACGCCAGTGAGCCACAATCGGGGTGGTGGGTTCTAGATTCCACAACCCAGATTCTGTTCCAAACGGTTGACCGTAAACCACCCACAGATGCACATGATTGGGAGCTAAAAGCGGGGCAATACGTTGGGCGATTGGTGACCGCCCGTGATTACCCCAAGGTGCGGGCGTTGGGGGATGTGATGGCCCAAATGTTGACTATATTGTTGCAAAATGAGGCCCAACGTATTGCCGAAGAGTCGGAGCGCCTAGCAGCCCAGCAAGAAGGTCAGATACACCAGCGATTGAGTCAACAATTTGCGACCCTCTACAAACGAGGTGAGGTAACACGCTTGGCACTTGAGGAAAGTGTAGCGCTTCTGGGGGCAGGCGGCAGCATTATCTATACCAAATCCAGTGAGGAGGTGTTCCGCTTGGCGGGCTATAGTGGCACTATTCCTTATGGCATGACGCCCGACCCAGAGCTTCGACGTGGTTTACTATATCATGTAGCCCAAACTCAAGATACAGTATGGCTAAATGTTATTGAGCGGGGTAGTGGGGCGACTGCGACGGAACAACGGGCGCGTAATATTTTGGCTATCCCACTACGCCTCCAATCTGCTTGTGTAGGCGTGATTGCCTTGTTTAACCGACTTGATGGTTTTAGTTCGCGCCATGTACGTTTACTTCAGATCATGGCAACTCATGCGGCGGTGGCCTATCACCATGCAGGGCGGTATCGCCATCTGGTTGCCCAAGGCGAGACCGACTCTGATTGGCAAGAGGTCTTTGAACACAATGAACTGGATTGGAAAGAATTGCGCGACTAATTTAGAGCATAGAGCCAAAAATTCTGGAGCCGACAATAAGCGGCTTCGCCGTCTAGTTGTACAACAACTTGTGACCATGTGCGCCCATTATTTACTTTGAGAGAGATATCCCCCAGTAGTCGCCCATTAATGAACAAGTACCCTCGGTCGTCTTTGGCAACTACCAAGAAATGATTGACGCGACCAATCCCTGACTCCAGTTGTGGGCTAACTTGGATTAACCCCTCTGGATAACCGTCATCGAATTGCAAGAAATATACCCCTTGAGTCGGAGTCGCTAAGACGGCTCCGAAGGTCGCGCCTGTTGTTTGGCGGAACATCACCCCACATGCACTGCTGGAGACGCCTTGTTCAAGGCTGGCTTGGTAGCCGATGACGACATTTTGAAAAGAACGGTCAATGAGGTTAAAGGTAGTAAAGCCCGATCGGTCACTAAATACATAGGCGTCGGCAACTTCACCCTGTATCCCACCGCTGCCCTCAATGTAGCCAAGGGTGCGGAGTTCGTTGATAATCTCTTGGGGAGTGCCTGTGTACTGATAGATGCGTTGACCAGACGGTGTTGGCCCTAATGCACCTGCTTCGGCGGGTGTACCTGCATAGTAAGGGGTGGTTAACCATAGATTACTGATGGTCAAAAGGTCGGTTGCACTCTCAAAAGCCAGTTGTACTGTCCCCGGAGTGAGTGGTGTCAGGGATTGGCTAATACGGGTAGTGGTGATGGTGGTATCGTTGAGATGGACAACAAAAACATGCTCATAGTAGCCAAATGAGAGGATGGCACGTTGACCAACAGGTAGACTCTCCGTATCCAATTGCCCACTGACTGTTCGTAATATGGTGGTGGGGGTCGATAATTCGAGTGACCACGCACCTGTTGAGGAAAGGCCGAAAGCCCATGTATATTCGGTGTCGTGAAAGCGCCATTGGAGATTATAAGGTGTTGAGGGAAGGTTGACGGCTGCTTGTAGATGGAAGTAGGCCGTTGGAAGACTCATTAAATCAATTGGAGCATCAGGGCTTATGACAAGGGTGTTGTCCACACTGGCGTTATAAGTGCTGAATCCTTCTAGAAGAGTCAAACGATAACTGCCACTGGTGGAGCCAGTTTCTAGCCCTTCACGATAAGCTCGTACTTGATAGGTTCCATTGGCGGAGAGCGTAATGGCTTCAAGGCGGGCGTTAGTATCGGTGCTGCTAGCATTGTCATTGGCTGCGATGAGACGACCCTCGGTATCGTATAATTCCACTACCGGGTCAAGGTTACCTGATATGGTCTCCATGGCGAGAGAGATGACTTGCCCCGCCTTGCCTTCAAATTCCCATTCTTGCGCCAATTGAGGGGCATCGCCAAGGCTGCCATTCACACTGTAATAGAAGCTTAGTTGGCGTTGTTGAGCATGACTGTGGGGGAGGGAATAGAAGAGCGCAAATACTCCAAGGGTTAGAATCATCAGACGATACTTTGGCATGGTTTTGTCCTTCCTTCGTGTGCTATTATATAGGCATTACCCAAACAACAGCGAGGAATACCATGCCAGTTAATGCTATTGTACTGATTACCGTTGAACGTGGGCAGGTCAACCGCGTTGCCCAGCACATTGTGGACATTGATGGTGTCACTGATGTGTTTTCGATTGCCGGACGGTACGATCTGGCGGCTGTTCTTCGTACTCAATCCAATGAGCGTATTGCGGAAGTGGTAACCGAGGCAATTCGTGATGTTCCGGGTATTGTAGCAACTGAAACACTCATCGCATTCAAGGCCTATGCTAAATCCGACCTTGATGCGGCCTTTAGTATTGGTAATGAGGAAATTCTGGATAAATAACCTATGCGTATCCTATATCTCGAAGATGACCCCTCGAATCTGGCCTTAGTGGAACGTGTTGCCCGCATGCACAATGATGAATTGGTAACCGTTCAACATCCCCAAGAGGCCTACAACGAATTGGTTGCCGCCCCATTTGACATTTTCATTACAGACATTCAACTTGGCCCAGATGTAATGGATGGTCTCGATTTCACAGCATACCTGCGTGAGAATGGCCTCGACATCCCAATTATTGCGATTACCGCCTACGATTACGACGATTACAAACGCCGTAGCGCCGAGGCTGGTACTACCTATCATATTGTGAAACCCGTGTCAGTTGGCGATTTAGTGGCCCTATTTGACCAATTTCGCTAGAATATTGGAAGTGGCCTTGGACATTGACAGGCTTTAGTGTGGAATCATCCCCCGCGACTCCATTCGCTCGCAGGAGATGATTTTTGGCTTTCCACATCGGTCTATTCAACCATGAATTGGCCTTCTTTGTAGAAGAGTTGCCCATCAATGTAGATTTCGCCACCTTCCATCATGTTATGCACCATATCCCAATGCACAACACTTTCGTTCTTGCCACCTGCTAGGGGGAAGCCGCGCCCTAGAGCCATGTGAATGGTGCCACCGATTTTCTCATCAAACAGAATCTCGCGGGTGAAGCGTTGAATACCCATGTTGGTGCCAATGGCGAACTCACCAAGGCGCTTGGCCCCGTCGTCAGCCTCTAATTGAGCAAAGAGATAGTCTTGGGCCTTGGCAGCCGAGGCCTCAACCACAACACCATCTTTGAAGGTCAATTGCACCCCGTTAACCTCACGGCCCCCATAAACTGAAGGGAAATTGAAAGCGACATGCCCATTAACCGAGTCCTCAATTGGGCAAACGTAAATCTCACCATCAGGGAAATTACGGTCACCATGACAACTAACCCAAGGCCGACCCTCAAACTCAAGAGTCATGGCAAGGCCGGGGGCACGGGCCTCAAGGTGCTTTTTATCGGCCAGCCAATCTACCAAATGAGCTTGATGGTCACGGAAGGCTTGCCAATAGGCAACAGGGTCAGGCTGGTCTAGTCCACAGGCTTTATAGACAAACTCAACATATTCTAAATAACCCATCTCGGCTTCTTGGGCATTGGCGACTGAAGGCCAGCCACAGATATTCCACCGCAGTTCTCCAGCCGTTTCACGTTCCTTAAAACGTTTCATAAAGGGTGCACCCGCTTGCTGACGCAGAGCCATCCGTTTGGGGTCAACATTGGTGAGTTGTTTGGTGTTGCTGCTGGCGCGAATGTTAAGGAAAACGTCACAAGCATTGATAGCAGCCATGCCAATCGGATTGAGGTAGGTCAGTTGGTCTTCATTGGCATGGCGGAAGTAGAGTTCACTGAGGTTAGGCAGGCCAACTTCCACATGCGGATGACCGCCGCGCTTTAGAATGGCCTCGTAGAGTGCTTCAATTAAGGGTTCTGTGACAACGCCCGCACTAATCAGCACTAATTGACCGGGTTCAATCGGTACACAGTATTCAGTCAAAACCTTTGCAAGTTTGGGGGCAAAATCTGTAACCATCAGGGAGGTTCCTTTCTTTTGATAGCAATGGTACCCTAATTGGAGCCGATTGGGTTTATCAACTAAGTATTTGGCGAGTAAGCCGTGTAGAAACCCATAGCCTTTGCTATAATGGCGCGTCGTTGAGAATCGAAGTGGTGCTAGAATCGAATGAAAAAGTGGCTAACCTATGCGCTGGGGCCGCTCATCAGCCTAGCGATTATTTATGTGCTGGTTGGGCGTGATCTTGACGCGGTACGTGGAGAACTCGCACGGGCGCACTATGGGTATCTTATTCCTACGGGTGTTCTGCTCATTTTTAGCCTATTGGCACGGGCTATCCGTTGGCATGTGCTGCTCAACCGTCGGGTTACGGTATGGCACGCTTTTCATATCACGAATATTGGGTATATGGCGAGTGCAATTCTGCCATTACGGGTAGGAGACCTCGCCCGTCCATGGATGACGACCCGCCTTAACCCGCCAGTTGCTGGCTTCACGGCCATTAGCACCATTGTTGTTGAACGTCTACTTGATATATTGGCCTTGGTTGCTATGCTGGGCGTTATGCTGGTTCTATTGGATGTCCCTACCGAGGTCACCTCGGCTGGTGCCGTAGTAGCGGTTTTGGCATTCAGTGGTGGCCTTGTTTTAGCGGGAATGGCGGCCAAACCGAATTGGGTGTTGAATATCATTGACTGGTTGACGCAACGCCTCCATGTTCTAAACCATCTGCATCTCAAAGAGCGTTTTCGCTATTTTGTGCGTGGGATTCAGCCGATGGGTAAGCTGGAAATTGCTTTTGGTGCGTTGCTGTGGACGACAATTGCGTGGGGGTTTTCCTTAGCGGCGGGCTATGTTATGCTGCTCATGCTATTTGAAACCCCAACATTGGCGGCGACCCTTTCTTATATTGTATTGTCTACCATGTCGGTAGCGTTACCCGCTGTCCCCGGTAATCTAGGGCCATTTGAAGGGGCTGTGGTTGGTGGACTGTGGATTGGTGGCCTTATCACAGCCGCATCCCCTCCGCACAATGCACCAGCAGTCGCAACAGGTGTGGTTCTACATGCTCTGACATTGGGGCTATATGTGACACTTGGTCTTGTGGGGCTATCGGCTGAACAAGCCTCTATTCGCCAAATTGCTAAAGGTACCCAAGAATTGGTTTTACAGGAAGTCTAGGTGAAAATCCTTATCGCGTTGCAATATTATCTGCCCCATCGCACGGGCTACTCGTTGCATGTACAACGGGTGGCAGAGGCGTTGGTGGCGCGGGGGCATGAGGTTATCGTCTTGACCGCCCGCCATCACATCGATCTCCCTCGTGATGAAACAATTAATGGTGTGCGGATTGTGCGCCTGTGGTCACCGATACGGGTTAGTCGAGGCATGGTGGCCCCTTCGTACCCTTGGGCGATGTGGGGTCTGTTGCGTCAGAATGATGTGGTTTGGCTCCATTTGCCGATGCTGGAAACAGCCTTGACAGCAGGCCTAGCCCAACTGACGGGGCGAGGCTTGATTGCGACCCATCATGGTGATTTGGTCTTACCCAAAGGTGCTTTCAATCGCTTTATCGAGTGGTTTATTTTCCGCATGTATGCGTTTATGGCAAAACGCGCCCATCGCATTATCGGGTATAGCCATGACTACGCCGACCATAGCTACTATCTCCAGCCGTTTCGGGACAAGGTCTCCATAATCTATCCACCGATTATTGCCCCTGAGCCAGAGCCGGAACGGGTAGCAGAGTTGCGGGCACGTTGGCAGCATGAAGATGGCCCGATTATTGGCTATGCTGGACGCTTTGTGAAGGAAAAACGTCCCGACTTGCTCATCCGTGCCTTGGAGAAGATTAATGAGCAATATCCCAATGCGCGTGTTGTTTTTGCAGGGGAATATGATATTGCCTATGAGAACACATGGGAGGAGTTTCAACCCCTTATTAAGCGCTTCAACGAGCAGTTGATTTTCCTTGGCTTAATTACCAGCACTCAAGCTATGTCGAATTTCTTCGCCGCCTGTGATGTCTTGGTGCTACCAAGCGATACCGAGTGCTTTGCGTTGGTACAGGTTGAGGCTATGCTATGTGGTACACCTGTGGTGATGACAGATACTCCCGGTGGGCGGGTACCTGTTACAGAGACAAAAATGGGTAAAATTGTGCCGCGTGGCGATTGGGAAGCAATAGGAGAGGCGGTGATTGCCATATTGCAGCATCCTGATGACTATCACTATTCCCGCCAAGAAATTGAGCGAATCTTTAATTTTGCGGAGACCGTGAGCCGTTACGAGAAGCACATGCAAAATGCGGTGCAAGCCTCCCCACATAGGAAGCGAAAAGCTGATGCAGGTTGATGAACAGACCTTGGCGCGTATGACCCGCAATGAGGCGGATATGGCCTTTAAGCGGCGGGTACGGACAATCTTTGAGTGGGTACCGCCACCAGATGATGAGACAGCAGTTATTTTGGATGCAGGCTGTGGGCGGGGCTTTTATCTCAATTACTATCGCTATGTGAGTAAGGTTAAGCTCGTGGGGTTGGAGCTAGATGAGATCATCATCCGCAAAGCCCAAACCAACGTGGGCGACTTACCAGACATTACCCTTGTTCAAGCCAATCTCTATCATTTACCCTTTCCTGATAACACGTTTCATGCGGTGATTATGAGTGAGATTTTGGAGCATGTTGATGATGATGCGCGAGCCTTGCGCGAGGCCTATAGGGTATTGAAGCCGGGTGGGGTAGTGGTGATGACGGTACCGAATGCCAATTATCCCTTTTGGTGGGACCCAATAAATAAGATGTTAGAGTCAGTGTTCAAACGCAAAATCCGTCGAGGGCCGCTGGCTGGAATCTGGGCCAATCATGTACGGCTCTATACGTTGCCCGAATTACGTGAGCCTGTACAGGCGGCGGGCTTTACTATTGAAGCTGAACGGGCATTCACCCATTATTCTTTTCCGTTCATCCATAATCTTGTATATGGACTGGGTAAACCCCTGCTTGAAAGTGGATTTATGCCGAAGCGCATGGCGACCGCCGCTGACCGCACGACCTTTGATGATAATCAAGGGAGTTTGTGGAATCCTGTCAATTTAGGATTGGCGGTGTTGAATTTCTTTGATAAGCCGAATAAGATGGACGAACCGCTTGACCGGAGTACCGTGAACTTATGTATGAAAGCACGCAAGACCCCCTAGAGCAACCCAAGCGTTTTGATTTTGAAGACTTGACCTTATGGCAAGCGTTGGTGTTGTTTATATATCGCCCTGTACGTGTCTCGCGTGAGATTTGGCGTGTGATTGCCGAGCGGGATACTCCTAGTCTCGCAGACGAGCCATCAGTAGATGAGGTCTTTGAAGAGGGGGAGCCAGTGGGCGTTACCCCTGATGGGCTTCCAGCACCAACACCAACTTGGCTGGAGCGCCCAACTCGACGACAGCGTATGCGGTGGTTGAACCGTGAAGAGGGCGGAATGGCAGCGGTATTGCTGCTTGCCATCATTTTTGCTATTCTCGGCACCAGTACACTCCGTGATTCCGCACTTGACCCATTGCTTAAAGCGCAGAAAGAACTCGGCGATGCTCCCTTCTGGCTGGTTCTTTCGGCCTTAACCTATTTACTGGGGGTAGGCGGCTATAGCCTTTCCCGCCGTCGTTACACTACACCGTCTACTGAGCAACCTATTGACGACAGACTAATCGAAGAAGAGGAAGAAGATGGGACGGCGCGGCCTGATTTGCTCGAAGGCTTCATTGGCTGGATTGAGCGCTACATGTTTCGTATTGGGTTGGTTCCGGTAGCGATTATCTTCTCACTTCTGACCTATCGCAACAACATTGCTACTGATGTGAGCGGCAATATCACAGGTATTGTGTTCACCGAGTTGGGCTTTGCATCATGGGTCATCAGTATTGCGCTGTGGTATATCATCTTTGCAGTTGACCTCAATGGTCTATTCCGACGCATAACAGGTCGGGGTGAACCTATTGAGTGGCACATGCCCTCCTTCCGCTGGCGTTGGACACATCTGGCTTTGCTCATACTCATGCTGATTGCGGGCTATTTCCGTTTGACGAACCTTGATGGTGTACCTCCAGACATGACCAGCGACCACATTGAGAAACTCATTGATGCGGTCAAGGTCGATAATGGTATCTATGCCGTTTTCTTCGAGAATAATGGCGGGCGCGAAGCCTTCCAGATGTATGTAGTAGCGGCCATTGCGGATTGGATGGGTGTTGGCTTCAACTTCCGTGCCTTGAAGTATGCTACCGTTATTGAGGGTATGTTAACCATTTTCCTGTCGTTCTGGGTAGCTAAGGCTTTGATTGGTCGTGAGACCGAAGAACGCGATCAACTCGGCAATTGGGTTGGGTTGGCGATGGCAGGATTACTGGCGGTTAGTGCATGGCATACGATGCTATCGCGCCTTGGGCTACGGATTGTCCTTACGCCTTTGACGGCATTGCTCATTATGTACTTCTTGGTTCGGGCACTGCGCTATAACCGTCGCATTGATTTTGTAAATCTTGGTCTGGTGCTAGGTCTTGGCACCTATTTCTATCAGGCCAACCGTATGTTGCCGCTGGTAGTAGTGGCCGCGGTGGGGTTTGCAATACTGTTTGGCACACGTTTACGTTGGGCGAAGATATGGCGCTACGGGGTTAATCTTCTCTTTGCGGGTGTACTGGCGATGGTGGTCTATATCCCCATGTATCGCTATTCCGAGGAGTTTCCACGTGAGTTTTGGAGCCGTACTTATGGACGCCTATTTGGGGAGCGGAACTTTGATTGCCTCAATGTTGAGACTGGTCGTTTAGAGTTTTGTCCACCAACATTTACAGAGGCCTTTGAGCTTTTGCGGGAGCGCAATTACGGGCCAGATGGCACCCTCACAGGCTTTCAAGCTCTACGTCGCAACTATTGGGATGCAGTCATCAGCTACATGTGGCAGGGAGATGGGCAGTGGATAACGAATGGTGGGGGACGCCCCGCCCTTGATGGCTGGACAGCAGGATTGTATATGCTTGGTTTATGGGCATGGTTAGTGCTGATGCTGCAAAGGCGGGACGTCTCATTGATTGTCCTGCCAGTAGGGATATTCATCATGCTGTTACCGAGCGCCCTTGCTATTGCTCCCGGCCTCAACGAAAACCCCTCGTTTACCCGCACCAGCGGTACCGTGCCGATGGTGTTTTGGGTTGCGGCCTTGCCTTTGGGGTGGGTGGCTTATCATATAGTGCGGGCGGGCTATGAACGGACAACGGCTTATATGGTGTCTATTGCCTTGCTTGGGGTGGTGATTTACAACGCCTCTTTACCGAATTTTGAGACCTATTTTGAGGTTTACCGAGTTGGGTATTCCAATGGATGGCGTCCCTATGCCAAAATCGCGGCTCCAATGGCGGAGTTTGTGGAGGGGCGCGGGAGCTATGGCAATGCTTTTTATGTCAATTGGCCCCATTGGCTTGACCATCGAATTTTGGGTAGTTCGGCGGGTGATTTGGCGTGGCCGAATGGGTTGGTGCAAGTCCAAGATGTGTATCAACAGATATTGATAAACGAAGGGACTGCCCACCAATATGACCCTGATAAACCGCTGCTGTTCTATGTGAATAAAAACGATACCGCTAGTTTGCAATACCTTGAAACCAATTTTCCGGGTGGGCAAGCCCGTTATATTGCGATTGATGGTATCCAAGATTTCTATGTATATGAAGCTCCGGCGGGGTGGGGATGGTTAGCAACACGGCTGGCTACGGAATCCGCCCGCCTTGGGTGTATCATCAACTGTGTGCCGGGGCCTAATTAGGGGTTTGTAGTGGAATGAGTGAGCAACCGGAAGCATTAAATCCAATTGACGAAACCGTGCCTGATGATGCTTATCAGCCACCAGAGGCCGACGTTGATGAACCAATGATGATTGTGCGTTCATCATTGGCGGCTGAAGAACCGTTTGCGCCAACTTCACCACCGCATCCCTTTCCATGGCGTGACCTGCTAACAGTGGTGATTTTGGTAGCATTGCTGGTGGTTGGTTATTGGATGCGGGCTGCGGGTCGTAACTGGGACGATTACACTCATTTGCACCCTGATGAGCGCTTTTTGACTGATGTTGCCAGCAGCATGCGTTCAGGACGTCCGCTCAAGATTGTGACTCAAACATGGGCTAGCCAAGAAGATCAACTGGCTTACTGTAACAACAAATACCCCTTACCTGATAACCCCACCACTATTGATTTTTGGCGAGCAGGCAAAGGGCCATATTTTGACGCCCGTTGCTCAGACATCAATCCCAACAATACCAACGATACCCAATTTGTTTATGGCGAATTTCCGGTTTTTACCTTGCGGGCTGTGGCGGAAGCCTTTAATCAACTTGCAGACCCCGCCACGTATGATTTGCTAACGGATGTCGATGGTGATGGGCGTGAGGATGCACCCCCGACTCCTCCTTGGACGGATTATAATGGCATTCATTTGATTGGGCGGGCCATTAACTCAGTTTACGACACGCTCGTCATTCTGCTGGTATTTCTAATTGGGGCGCGGCTTTTTGGGCGCTGGTATGGTATGCTGGGGGCCACCTTCTATACCTTTGCGGTGTTTCCTATTCAACAGAGCCACTTCTGGACAGTGGATGCTGCCACATCATTTTGGGTGGTGCTAGGCATCTACTTTGCAGTGCGGGTGATGGACAATGCCCAACGCTATCCAGAACGCTTCAGTCCCCTGCCTTGGATAACGGCGGCGCTGAGTGTGTGGCTATTGGACATGCGTGCAACTTCGTTTGTCCCCCCCCAAGCAGGTGCGGCTTATCTTGCTGTCTTTGCTTTTATGGCGCTCATTGTTGTTTATGCCCATGAGCGCAAGAATACCTTGGTAGCTATCGGGAGTTGGCTCCTGATTACGGTCACATTGATTGCCCTTTCTCAGATTCCGCTGGTTGAGAGTAAGGTGCATGATTGGGAGTCGGTGCCTTCCGCTTATAATATATATGGCTTGGCGGATGCCGATATTCCACTCCACCCCCTCATAAGCCTTGGTGGGGCGTTGGTAGCAGCAGCAGTGGCCGGAGCCTTAACTGCTTTATGGATGAGTGGTTGGCAGCGTTATTTGCAGACGATGGGTACTTTTCCTTGGCTGGCAACAGCCTTGGGTTTGTGGGTCTATGATGGTCTAGCCAACTACCGCCACCTCTCTGACTTTACCCGCACCCACCCCGATTTTGGGCTATTGGTGGTCTATCTCCTCTTGATGACGGCTGCCGCGATTTTTTCCTCAAGCCTTCGCTATGTCCGTCGTTTTCAGGCAAGTTATTTTGTGGCAGTCAGTACGCCAGCTATCGTGTTGTGGTTGGCGGTGATGCTGGCAATAGGGATTGCAGGCTTTAGCATTTCCTTATGGGGTTTGATAGCAGGCGTTTTCATGGCCTTGCTGTTGGGTGCTGCTACTTATTGGGGCTACCAAGATGAACTGGCGTTTGGGTTGGCTTTTGGCGCGGCACTGGCAGGGCGGGTCAATACGGCCCCCTTGGTTGGGGTATTGCTACTGGCGCTAATTATTCGCTCGCTTCCACTACTGGATTGGCGAGTTTTCCGCTATGAACGCAATGAGCAAATGACACGCGTCATCGTTGGCTTGTTGCTGGCAGGCTTGGCTACATTCTTAACCTTCCGTTTCCTCAATCCCCATGCCTTTGAAGGGCCATCGGTTTTGGGCCTTAAAGTCTATCGTGGCTGGACAGACGCTATTTCTAATGCCCAATTCCTTGTCTCTGGTGATGCCGATATACCCCCGAACTGGCAATGGGCCAACCGCACCAAATGGCTATTCCCGCTGGTGAACATTGCGCGCTATGGGCTTGGCACTCCCTTGGGCTTGACGGCATGGGGAGCCTTTGCGGTGTCGTTGGTGATGATTGCCCGCGCCCGTCGGCAGTGGACACGTTTGGCGATACCTGCGGCATGGGTGCTGGTCTATTTTGGTTGGTTGGGGCAAAACTGGGTCACGACAATGCGCTACTTCTTGCCGATTTATGCCATGTTGAGCATTTTTGCGGCATGGGGGTTGCTAGAGGCCGTGCGGGTATTGTACCAGTTGCGCCAAGCACGCCCCACGCCAATACGACAAGGCGCATTGGGGGCAGCAGTATTGACTGCGCTGGTGGTGGTTGGTCATACCCTTGCTTATGGCTATAGCTTCAATGTACATCGGGAGCAACTGACCCGTGTGCAGGCCAGCCGTTATATGCAAGAGTATGTTCCGGGTGACTTTGGCCTGTTTATCGAGCAGCCTGATGGCTCGACCCGTATGGTCAGTGTGCCAGTGTGGATAGGGGGAAGTTCACCCGAATTGATTTATTTGGAGGATGGCGACAAGCGCCAAATCCAGCTAAATCCACCGCAACCTCTTAGTGCGGTGATGGTGAGTTTCCACTTTTTGGGTGATCCCAATCAGGATGATGGCATTGAACGCCTACGGGTGCGCCTATTGGCGGATACTGGCATTGAGGGCGATATTGCGCTTGGTGGACAACTCCTTGAAGTGGACTTGAATGCAGGGGGTGGTGGCCCGCTGGGTACCGAGTACACAGTCTTGTTTGAGCCACCGATTGAGATTGGTGATTCAGTTGCTTCCTATTGGCTAGAAGTCGAGGTTTTAGAAGGTGGCCCTGTCACCCTAGCCACCAATGACGGTAGCGGCATTGGATTTTCGCATATCACGATGTTCTACCGCACGCTAGAGACAGACGAACCCTATATTGAAGAGTTGACCTTTCCCCTCCCCACGACTTCGGGCGATATTGCGTATTTCAGCGGTAGCGTTCAATCTGATTATGAATTTGTTGCCAATGCAACTGGGGCGATTCGCCAGATTGTGATACCGCATGTTAGTGATGCTCTCAGCGATACCACACCTGAGACGGTGCGCGTTATCTTGAAGGATGATCGACGCACTGGGGCCTCTGGCCTTTCAGCCGAAGCGGTGGCAACGGGGGACTTCAACGCGGTTGATGATGGGCATTTGGTGTTTGGCCCTGAAGTCAGGCTGGAGTTAGATGAACCGTTTTCAGTTGAGGCGGGTGAGCGCTATACCTTGACCTTTGCACCCGATGACTGGGTTGGGATTGGCGGTGCAGCAGTGGCATGGGAAGGCCCTTGGGATGACCCATTGCCGACGCCTGTTTGTCCAGTACCCATCGGCATGTCCTATCGTGACGACTTGCCGTCGGGTATGTGTACACTATATATTCCCGCCGTAAATCTCTACACAGGCTACTACATCGGCATCACGATGAATATGTTCTGGCCGGATGAGGTCTCGAAGCGTGACCAACTGCTTGATCAACTCAACCAGATGGATTATCTGGTGGTGGGCAGCAACCGCTTCTATGATTCGCAGTCGCGTATCCCTACCCGCTGGCCGATGACCAACCGTTATTATGAGGCGCTGTTTTCAGGTGAATTGGGCTTTGAAGTGGTTCGAACTTTTGTAGCTGAACCGGAGTTTGGCCCCTTCCATTGGCAAGACCAAGTGCTGCCCACTGACGATTTACCCGATTGGCGCAACGAACTAGAGGCCGAAGAAGCCTTCCATGTTTATGACCATCCAGCAGTGTTTCTATTGCGGAAGACTGCCGAATATACACCTGAAAAAGCAGCGGCTATTCTGGATGGGGTCAATATCCGGTCAGCGGACGATGCCCCTGATCCTTATGTGATTGAACCCATTAATCGCATTAAATGGGATGCTCCAACAGCTTCCAAGAGCCAAACTGCTCTGCAATTTACAGACGAACAACTTGCCACCCAGCGCGATGGTGGTACATGGTCAGACCTCTTTAGCCGTTTCTATGAACGCAACCAAGTGCTGACGGTCATCATTTGGTGGGGATTGATGGTGCTGGCAGGGTGGATGTGCTTACCTTTGCTGGAGGTTATCTTTGTTGGCCTTCCTGACCGAGGGTTTGCGGTGGGTAAGCTGATGGCGTGGTTATTGGTCGCATGGGTGGCATGGTTTGGCAGCACGCTAACCCTGCCATTATGGTCACAACAAGGCTTGACTGGTCTGCTGCTGGGCCTAACATTGATCAATGGTGTCATCGCTTTTGTACGCCGTCAGCAGTTAATGGCTTTTATACGAGCCAAGTGGCGGCATTTGCTGATTATTGAAGGCATTGCCCTTGCCATGTTCCTGTTTTTTCTAGGGGTGCGCTTGGGTAACCCTGATCTGTGGCATGGCTCTTTTGGTGGCGAAAAGCCTATGAATATGGCCTATTTTAATGGGGTGTTGCGGAGTACCATCTTCCCGCCTATCGACCCTTGGTATGCGAATGGCTATATCAATTATTACTATTGGGGATATGTGTTGGTTGGTGCGCCAACCAAGCTGCTGGGTGTGCCGCCAAGCCTTGCCTATAACTTGTTATTGCCGACCCTGTTTTCGATGACAGGGATGGGAGCCTTTAGTGTCGCTTATAACTTAGTGGCATGGACGAATGAGCGTCGGCATTTGACCCATCAATCTTCGGCGCGTGAGACCGAATATCCCGGCCCTTCGGCTAGTCCCTATGTGGCGGGGATTATTGCCTTGCTGCTGGCGGCGGTTTTAGGCAATTTAGACACCGTGCGGGTTTTTGCCAATGGGATTGCCCAAGCGGGCGATTACACACCCTCTTCCGTTTTGCGCCAATCGAACATTGATACCGCAATTTGGGTCTTTCAAAATGAGAACGGGCGGTTTCCGAGTGATACCGAACTAGCCCAAATTGAAGCCGATGCGGGTGTCTCATATTTTACGCAGTCGAGGGAATGGTTCGCAGCAATGGCGCGTGGTTTTAAGCGAGTCGTGAGTGGTGAACGCCCTTTATCTGTCCCAGCCCACCGTTGGTATTGGGCACCAACACGCGTGATTGCGGAACTCGATAATGGACGTGGGCATAATGCTATTGCTGAGATGCCCTACTTCACCTTCCTTTATGGTGATATGCATGCTCACATGATGGCAATGCCCTTGACTCTATTGGTGATTTTGTGGCTGACAGCGGAGATTTTGGGGGCAGGGCGGCGTCTACGGCCTATTTGGGCTGCGGGGCTGGCTTTGGCGATTGGTGGCATGACCGCGGGCCTATTGCGCCCTACCAATACATGGGATTGGCCCACTTACATGGTTTTGAGTGTGGTGGGGCTTACCTATGCGGCATGGATCGGGCAGGGACGCTTGCGTCAAGATGTGCCGCCTGTTTCACTCTATCAACGCCTGTTGCGCTTCCTTGATGTACGTTATGTCATGATGCTGTGGCCTTTGCTGCTGGCGTTGCCCTTGGGGATGATGTTGCGCGGTGGGTTGTATTTATATGAAACACGCCAATATGACAACCAACTCACGGCGGGCCAGATTCCGGCCTTTTGCACGGAGATTGACGCCCGCACGGTTGATCCCCTAACTTTATCCCCTCTTTGCGAAGGTAAACTCAAACCCTACTTCTCAATTGGTGAAACAACGGTGTGGGGTGTTGGTTTGTTGGCCGTGGTGGTTGCGCTCTATGCTGCGGGTTTGTTGCTCTTGGGTAATCGCTTCAACCGTGAGGCGATTCTTGCGTGGGTGGCACGGCTGCTTGGTTTTGGCGTGATAAGTTTTGTGGCGATATGGCCCTTTAGCAGTTATTTTGCTACCGCCTATGGTGAGATTCTGAAATGGCAGAATGACCGCACTCCGCTTTGGGCCTATTTGGACATACATGGTGTCTTTATCTTCATCATCGGTAGTATGCTGGTTTGGCAGACAGCCCGCTGGTTGCGGCGGCATCGTGTTGCGGATATACGCTCATACGGGGTGCCGTTCTTGGCGGTGGTCGGCCTTATTCCTGCGACGGTGCTGATTACGATTGTGCTGGGTCTAGACTATCCGGTGTATTGGGTGGCGCTGCCGATGTTCATTTGGCTGGCGGTTCTGTTTCTCTTGCCTGACCAAAGCCATGTGGAGCGCTGGGTGTATATATTAGCGGGGCTGGCCTTGGGCCTATCAATGGCAGTCGAATACTTTGTGCTGCGTGGCGACATTGGGCGTCAGAACACAGTCTTCAAGTTCTATATCCAAGTGTGGCTTCTTCTTAGTATTGCCAGTGGCGTGAGTTTGGCGTGGATGTTGCGTTCTGCGGCACGCTGGCGACCTGCCCTGAGTGGGGTTTGGCAGATGGTGCTGGCTATTTTGCTCAGTATCGCTTTGCTCTATCCCATTACCGCCACCCAAGGTCGTTTCGTTGACCGCTTCAATAAGGCTGAAACACCGCTGACACTGGACGGCACTGCTTTTATGCAAGTGGCTCCGCATGGTGAAGACCCTGACGGTGGTGGCCCGACTCCGGGTGTTTGGTTCAACCTCAATGGCGATTACCAGATGATTCACTGGCTAGAGGATAATGTGCAAGGTACACCAACCATTATTGAAGGCCAACACACTGAATATTCATGGAGTTCGCGGATTGCTATTCAAACTGGCCTGCCAACTATCCTTGGTTGGCGTTTCCATCAGAGTCAGCAGCGTAATCTGGATGGGCTAGACCGCCTGTTGAATGATCGTCTGCAAAATATCCGTACTTTCTACACCACTCCTGATATTGCCGAGGCGTGGTCAATGATTGACTATTACGATGTCGAGTATGTCATTGTTGGCACCTTCGAGCGTATTATTTACGAGGATATTAAAGAGGCAGACCCCGCCGCAGACCCATCAGTCTTCCGCCAAAACCTGTCAGCAGGCTTGGCGAAGTTCGATGATATGGTGGAGATGGGGCTATTGACGCGAGCCTATGAACAGCAGGTCTGCGTGCATCCCAATATCTTTACCGTGCAAGATTGCCCACCAGACCGCATCAGTACCGATGTGATTTATCAGGTGGTGCCGAATGTTGATTATCCACAACAAGTAGTACAGGTTCCCTAACTTATGCGACGATGGTTAAGTTTGCTTTGGGTCGTGCCGATAATCGGCTTTGGGGGGGCGATATTCTCACTCTCTCCACTTGAATTGGCGCGAGAGTGGTTGACTAACGAGGGCCGCTATGTGTTTTCATGGTGGTTGCTTACCACAATGGCTGGTTGGGCTGTGTTGCCTCTGCTATTCCGGTTGCTGTCCGGTTTGGCGGATCGCGGCTATGCGATGGCACGGGCGGCAGGGCTGCTGCTTGTGGGGGCGGTCTTCTGGCTCCTAGCCAGTATTGGCTTGCTACAAAACGACCCCGGCGCGATGGCCTTTGCGTGGTTCTTAGTGCTGATTGCAAGCCTATGGGTTTGGGTACGCTGGTCGCAACGTCCAACATTCAAGGAATTACGCCAGTGGCTGATTGAGCAGTCCCCATTGATTATCGTCACGGAATTGTTGTTTGCCGTGACGTTTGTGGCTTGGGCTTATATGCAAGCTCATAATCCCGAATTGACCTCCACCGAGAAGCCAATGGAGATGGCCTTCATCAATGGCATTCGCAATTCGTTGACCTTTCCTCCTAAAGACCCTTGGCTTTCGGGTTACGCCATCAGTTACTACTACTTTGGATATGTGTTGGCAGCAGGCTTGGCTGACTTAAGCAATGTCACCACTGGTATGGCCTTCAATTTGATTGATGCTTTGCTTTTTGCCTTAACGATGACCACGGCCTTCGGGGTCGGCTATAACCTTGTTTGCTCTGCCGGCCCATTGCAACGCTGGCGCACAGGGGGTATTGAAGTTGGCCTAGGGATTGGCTTATTAGCGGCGGTTTTCTTGGCGCTGGGTGGGCATCTGGGGACAGTATTAGTTGAGTTGCCATTTCGTGGCTATACCTCCAATATCCCAATTGTGAATCAGATTGTCAGCGACGATTATTTTAACTTCTGGGATGTGCATGGACGGGCTGGCCCTTTTTATACCGATGGGGGACGTAATGCTGACGGTACGCGCAATCTGGATATTTATAAAAGCGACGAGGTTGTACGGCTTGACCCTAATAGCCCCCTAATGGAAAATTACCAAGCCTTGCCTGATCCGGATAACGATGGAATTCCGAGTTGGGATGATGACCCCCAACCACTGGGTTGGGATTACTGGTGGTGGTTCGCCCATAGTCGTCTTGTGCGTGACCGTGATCTGTCTGGCAATCATTTTGAACCGAAACCAATTGCTGAAATCCCTCAGTTTAGTTTTATCCTGTCGGACAATCACCCACATGTCCTTGGCTTACCCTTCACCGTATTGGTGATTGGCTTGGCCGTGGCATTGGTCTTACGCCCCACACCTCTCCAGTATTGGGAGATGATTATCTATGGCATCTTTATCGGTGGCATGATTTTTGCCAATGCGTGGGATGCCGTATATCTGTTGGTGGTGGTTGCAGCAGAGGCAGTGCGACGCTTATCTCGTAACGGCACAGGTAGCCTGACAGGATGGGCTGAGTTTGTTGATACACTCACCTTGCGGCGGCGGTCTGACCTCAATCGCTGGCTAATCGGCCCTGTATATATTGTGGTCTTGTTTTTCCTGAGCCAGCGTGGGATTGACCTCAGTTTGACGAATAACCTGCCTGCTGGCCTTGATACTGTGCCGTTGGTGCGTTTTGTGTTGCAAATGGTGTTGGCGCTGTTTGTGTCGATACCCGCAACGTTGTTGGTCAATTGGCTCTTGGACGATACTGACTGGAGCCACGTTGGGCGCTTTGGTGCTGTCCTCTTCCTGACGTTCTACGGCTTTTACTTCTTATGGTTAGAGAGTTTTGCCAGCCAAGCCAATGGCTTTTTCCCCAATATCATTCATCCTACCCGTACTCAGCAGGCTTTTCTGCAATTCGGCGCTTTTATCCTTTTGATTGCACCTTTTGTGCTGGGGCAAGCGTGGCGAGTACGGCACCGACTCAACTGGACAGGGGTCATTAGCATTGTGCTGATTGGCTTATTGATGATGTTCTTGGTGCCAACAATCTCTACTGTGTTTATTAACTGGCAATGCCCCGCCCTTGGTGAGAAGCCGGGGCAGGTCGATAGCTTCTCAGAATGGGCTTGTACTGCACGATCATCGCTATTAGGTGGCGTGCTAGATGGTGAATCGTCGGTAGCGATGGCGCGGCGTGTGATTATGCGGCGCACGACGGCTATTGGAAGCGAAGCGATATTGCTTTTATTGGCAGGTGTGGTGGCGATGCGCCTGTTTACACGTGGGGGGCGTCAGCAGGATTCAGCAGTTGGCTTTAGCCCCAATACAGGTGCAGCTTTACTTTTGATAGGGGCAGGCGTCTTAGCCGTCCTGATGCCAGATTTCATGTACTTGCGAGATAACTTCAGTAGCCGCATTAATACCGTGTTCAAGCTCTATTATCAAGCGTGGTCATTGCTATCAATTAGCGCCGCCTATGCAGTTTATGCGGTATTGCGTGGCCCTGAACGTCTCCATAGTGAAGTGTCCCCACCATCTCGCCAGTGGCGGGTAGGCTATGTCGCCTATGGTGGACTGGCGGCCATCGTTTTGTTTAGTGTTTTGCTCTATCCCTACTATGCAATCCCTAGCCGCTTCCTGTATGAGATGAGCCGTCCCCAAGCGCGAGCTTGCGAAGGGGAGTTGTGCCGTGAAGAGGCACCCATTACACTCGATGGCTCCTCGACTTTTGTGTGGGCTGGGCGGTCATGGCCGATTAGCGAAGATGAGTTCAAGGCGATGCAGTGCCTTGCTGACTTGGAGCCGTATAAATCGGATGCGGTGTTGGTAGAGGCTAGTGGTGGAGCCTATACCCCTGAACTTGGCCGTTTTAGTATGTACACAGGCATTCCGACCTTGCTCGGTTGGGATAACCATGAGCGACAATGGCGTGGTGAGGATTATAGTACCGTGATTCATGCCGATGCTCGTGCTTCTGATATTGATTTGTTTTATCGTATGCCTGCTGATCAGTGGAACGAAGCCAAGCAAATAATCGCACCTTATGGGGTGGATTATGTCGTAGTGGGGGTCTCCGAGATACGGCGTTATGGTGGCAGCGATGGTCTAGACTCACCCGGCCTCAGTAAGTTTGCCCAACTGCTTGACCCCGTATGTCATTATGGGGATGTGGCTGTTTATCGTATCCGGCCTGAATAAAGGACGAATTTCATGGAAATGGCTTACGAACACGCCCAAGAAACACCCACTTTTCGGCTGGGTATTCGGGTAGAGACCTTAGCCTATATCGGGTTATTGGTATTGGCTTTTGCTATGCGTGTGATTTCATTGGGTGATGTGCCATTAGATGCACGGAGTGCGACCGAAGCACTAGCAGCGCTGCAATCGGTGCGCGGTGTTGAATCGGCTGTTGCACACAACCCTTTGATGGCTTTTGCCAATCAAGTCACGTTTTTCATCTCTGCGCCGAGTGCGACCAACGCCCGTATCCCAACCGCAATTGTTGGAACACTGTTGGTCTTGGGGCCATTGCTATGGCGTGAGTCAATGGGTAAGACATCGGCATTGCTCATGGCGACCCTGCTGGCAATCTCCCCCGTAGCGTTGACCGCCTCACGTATGATGGGGGCTGTGACGTGGACAATGGCGATTGTGTTTGTGATGGTATGGGCTGTTCGACGCTATGCTGAGACTGGACGCAATGCCTTTGCCATTACTGCCACCTGCGCGGGCGCTGTCATCTTGGTATTGACCGAACCTACTGGCGCAATCACTCTGTTTGGTATCATAGTAGGATTAGCAACGGCTCTCTGGCGGGCCAATCCCCCGGTAAAGATTGGAGCCATATTGAAACAGTGGCCTTGGGGTGAAGGCTTGATGGCGGCTTTAGGCGTGATTGTAATTGTCGGCACAGGCTTTATGATGGCTCCATCGGGTCTAACGTCAGCGGGTAGTACCCTCTATTGGCTGTTCCTAGGGCTGTTTGAACGTCCTGACGGAACGCCCTTTGCCTATGCTTTTTGGGTAGCGCTACGCTATGACTTTGGGCTGGTACTATTTGGGCTAATTGCGATATTCACTCTGCAACGCAACTTCTTAGCAGATGTGCTGGTTGGTTGGTTCGTGTGGAGTTTGGTGGTCAGCATTTTGTATGCCAATCCTACACCAGATGCAGCATTGTGGGTTGTTATCCCTGCGGCGGGCTTAACGGCGCTTCTGGCAGCTCAAATGCTGCGGAATCCATCGACAGGCTATTGGGTGGTACCCTCATGGGGGATAGCCCTCCATGCAGTGACGATGATGGTACTCCTTACATCCTTGGCGATAAATGCCACCAATATTTCTGGCATTCTGCAAGGCCAAACCCGCCCGGTTTACAACCACTTTGTAGATACCACTGTCCTCAGTAATAGCGCTCGTATTGGTACCTACGACCTGAACAATCCAACTTCGACCTTTGAGTTGTATGTGCCCGAACCCACTACGCTGGTTTTTCAAATCCGAGAACTTGACAGCAGTGTTAACCCTATTGTGTTGATTGATTCGCCCGATGGGTTCCTCGCTGGGCCATTTACCTATACTGATGGGCGACGTGGTTTGGTGCAACCAATCACGTTTCCCCGCGCTGGTAGTTATTTCCTTAAGATTACAGGGACAGGTGACCAACGCGGGCAATATATGGTGTTGCCTTATGCGGGTGATGTTGAGGAGCACGGAATTATCGGCAATGTCCTACCCGGCTACCAACTTGATATTCCAGAGTTTCGGCTTCTGACCCGTTTTGTCTCAACTTATGCCAAATCACCTTTGAATCTGATGGTAATGGTTTTCTTGGTGATGCTGATGGTGATAGTCTATTTTCTAGTGGGGAGTCTGTGGGGGACACGGGCCGCATGGCGTGGTTTGGGCCTAGGGCTACTTGGCTATTGCATGGTCTATGGCTTAGGGCTAGGGTGGCAGGCGAGTCATACTTTTGGCGATGACCCACGTGAGCTTTGGAACCAAGCCCCGATGCTCGAAAAATCGCACCGACTGGTTGAGACCTTAGAGCAGATGTCGCGTTTTGAGAATGGCACCCGTGACCGCCTGACAATTACAGTGCAGGGGCCGGACGATGGGGCGTTGGCATGGTTGCTGCGTGAGTTCCCCAACACAACCTATGTTGAGGGTGTGGGTATTGAGACCATTACCGCTGCTGTTATCACGCCTTATGATCAAGTGCCTGTTGCGTTGGGCGCAGATTATGTGGGGCAGGACTTTATATTGAATACCCAGTGGTCACTATCGGAATTGAACTGGACAGATTTCGGGTCGTGGTTGTTTACCCGCCAGACCCGTTTTGAGCCAACACCTGATTTGCATTATACGTTGTGGGTTCGGAGCGATGTCTACGGTGTCCAGACGGTTACTACGCAATAGGCGAGGCAAGGGTGTAGTGTTTAACATGAGCGACCCAATTTTTTCTGACCTTTTGCAGCGTAGTTTAATGGGCGACCAAAGCGCCTGCACTGCATTATATGACCTCTATGCCAAAGAAGTCTATCGTTTGGCCTATAGTGTGTTGTTGCATCAGCAAGATGCTGAAGACGTAGTGCAAGAAGTCTTTGTGTACGTGTTTCGCAACCTGTCCCGCTATGACCCAGAGCGGGGCGCATTCCGTACATGGCTATATACCATCACGATTAGCCGCTGTCGCAATGCCCGCCGCCGCAAACTGTTGCCGATGGTGGCACTCAGTGATTTATTGGCGAATGGGCTAGACCCTGCCGCGCCGGATGACGAAAATCCAGAACGGACAACCATCCGCCGAGACGCCCAGCGTGCGTTGGGGGAAGCCCTCAAGACGCTTTCGCCACGCTTGCGCGAAGCTGTCGCATTGCGCTATGGACAGGGATTGACCTACCGAGAAATGGGGGACATTCTTAACATCCCACCCAAAACCGCCGAGTCACGGGTGCGGCTGGCGCATCAATCTCTACGACAAGTCATGGATGAAACCAAACTAGCGTTGGAGGAGGTATTTGGTTAGCTGTGGATATTCGGGAGCAACTCATTGCCTATCTTGAGGGGACATTGGCCCCTGACCAACGAGTAAAAGTTACCCGCCATCTGGCACAATCCGCCACATGGCAACGTGAATATCAGGCGGTTCGCCAGACACAGGCCGAACTGCGGCGGGAGATGCCGCTGTTTGGCGAGCCAGCCCCAGACCGTTTGAAGGCGCTTTTACCGTCGATTCTGGAACAGGCTACCCGCCCCAAGCGCCGCCCATTGCTTACTACTAACTTTCAGTCCATGATTTTGGTGGGAAGCATGGCCGTGTTATTGGTGCTGTTACCGTTCTTTTTGCACAATTCGGCGGTTGACGCGGCGGGCGCTTGGCCCCACAATGTACCGCTGCAAACCAGCACCGCTGTTGTGCAAGATAGTACCTTAGAGGCTGAAAGCGTATTGTTGGTGGCGAATGAAACCACCGAGCGCGATGAGCTTACCAGTATCCTCTGGTCAGCCAGCCCAGCACCGATGCCCGGTGCTACCCTTGAACCCAGCCGCGAGGCGCGTTACCGTTAAGTTTTTGGAGCATGTATGGCAACGACAACATCTACCCGTCAACAGCCTTTCGACCATGTATTAGCCCGTGTCTATAGCCTGAATTGGGAAGCTGTCATCTATACCGCCATTTTGATTTTGGCGGTATTGAGTCGCTTCTGGGATTTAGGCCTACGGGTGATGAGCCATGACGAGAGTTTGCACACCTATTATTCGTGGGAACTGTACGAATATGGGCGTTTTGACCACACCCCCTTGATGCACGGGCCGTTGTTGTTCCATGCAACGGCATTCTTCTATTTCTTGTTTGGCCCCAGCGATTTTAGTGCGCGGATTTACCCAGCGTTGCTGGGGGTGGCGTTGGTCATGTTCCCCCTATTGTTTCGGCGCTGGTTGGGCAAGGTAGGGGCGGTGCTGGCAGCGGTGGGCATTCTCATCTCCCCGATGATTTTGTACTACAGCCGCTACATTCGCCACGACATCCCCTCCATGTTCTTTGCAATGGTGATGTTGTATGCCACGCTCCAATATCTAGACGGTGAGAAACCGCGCCGCCCGATTTGGATTCCGGTATTCAGCGGAGCGCTCCTGTTGATGTTGGCCTCCAAAGAAGTCTCCTTTATGTATGTGGCGATTTTCGGAAGCTTCTTGACGCTGTATTGGCTCCTGCGCTTGGTACAAGACATTATGCGGGGAGCTTTCCGACAGCCTGTTGATGCGGACGCTACGGCAGTGTTACCGCCACGCCGTGAGACCCCTCCTTGGTGGCTCTATCCTTTGGCCTACCTAGTTATTTTGGCTGGGGTAGGGATACTTGGATACACCATCGGCGGCGTGTGGTACGAGTTCTATAAGACAGACTCCGGTTTGATTTCTGGCGATTTAGGCTTTCATGTCGGCTCTCATGAGATAGGGCCAGACCGCGTTCTGCAACTATATGGTGTGCTAATTGCGTTGGCGATTGTCGAGTTTTTTGGCCTCATCCGTATCGCTTTTAATCGGCGCGGTGGGCTACCTATCACGGTTCGCATGGTCACCAACGCGATTTACTACAACACACGGTCAACGATGCTCTTGGTTGCTGCCGGGGCGATTGTTGGGAGTGTGATGGCGTTATGGGGTATGGTCATCTTAGATATTGTTAAGCCCGCCACTATTTTCATTGAAGCTTATGACCCGGTAACCAATGCGCTTATACCCAAACTAGCTGAGAACCAACTGAACATCTTTATGGAATGGACGATTGTTCCGTTAGGGTTCCTTGTCTTTAGTATTGTCCTCATTGGCATTATCAAGCGGGCGACATGGCAAGACATTGTGGCGCTGCTCGTCATTGCGTTTGTGTTTATGAGCATCTTGCTCGTCTTGGAGCGTCATAGCCACCCCTCAGATGAGACTAATACGGGGCCTGTAGCGATTGACCCCAATGCTGAGGATGTTTCCCAAACCCTTGAACATGACAATGCCCCGATATTCCTCACATGGGTTGTGCTATCGCTGGCAGTGACGGGTGTATTGATTACACGGCTGCTCACCAATTGGTGGGATGTGCTAAATCGCCAACCAGCGTTTGACATATTGATTGTTATGGGGTCAATGGTCTTTCCTTGGCTGGCGGCCTTCCCCTTATTTTGGGCAGGCTATACCCTTGACCAAGCACCATTGCCGCTGGAAACGGTGCAAGCGGCGATTGTCACTGCGATTCCATTTCTGATGGTGAGTGCGGCGGTGGGTTTGGCGTGGAATTGGCGAGTTTGGCCGATTGCCGCGGCAGCCTTTGGCGTCTTGTTCCTTGTCTTTTTCACAACCTTTTTTACCAATGGCAACGGCATTGGCACAGGCTTGATTGGGTCGCTAGGCTATTGGCTCGAACAACAAGATGTGCGGCGCGGAAGCCAACCCCAATACTATTATGTACTCGTGCAACTTCCCGTCTATGAGTTCTTGCCGTCAATTTTGGCGGCTTTTGCGGGCTTTGCCGGAGTCTCCCATTTCTTCGATTTCCGCTACCGTAGCCGTCAACAGGCTATGCTCAATGCTGCCGCAGCACGTGCTGCTCAAAGTGAACAGGCTGAGGGCGAGGAAATCGTAGTAGGTGATGAACCCATTCTGATTGAAGCTGACGAGGTTCTAATAGATGAATCGAATGTGGACAGTGAGGACAGTCCTGCGTGGGTATCGCCTGAATGGGGACAGCGTGAAGGCAGAGTATCGCGTTATGCCTATAACCCTGAACAAGACCGCTTGATGAGCGAGACCGATCATGAATACCTCGGTAGCTTGCCATTCTTGGCCTTAGTTGGCTACTGGGGCATTCTGATTTTAGTGGCCTTGACGATGGCTGGTGAGAAAATGCCTTGGTTGACCACCCATCTCTCCTTACCGCTAACCTTGGCTGGTGGCTGGTATATCGGGAGCGTAGTGGAGCGCATTCGCTGGGATGCGCTTAAACGCAGTGGGTGGATACTGCTGCTGTTTGTGGTTCCTGTGTTTCTGGTGGCCCTATCGCAACTGGCCTTACCCTATGCCACAGGTAATAATCTGCCTTTTCAAGGCCAAACTCAGATGGCTCTTGACGCTACTGGGCGATGGATATCGGCTCTTATTGCGTTGGCAATCACTGGGTATTTTGGTGTGCGCTTAACGGCGGATGTCGGTTTTGACCAAGCGCGGCGTTTGTTCATAGGGGCGTTTGCTTTACTGCTGGCGATGTTGACGGTGCGGGCAGCGTGGCTATTTACCTACATTAACTATGACTATCCTACCGAATTTGGTGTGTATGCCCATGCTGGCCCCGCCGTTAAGGATGTGGTGGCTGACTTAATGTATTTTGCTGACCATAGTCCCGAAGGCATGAACATCCATGTCGCCTATGATGATGACTCCAGTTGGCCCATGCTCTGGTACTTGCGGGATTTCACGGACAAGCGTTATCTGTGGGGGACTGGGGAGGATGTCAAGAATCAAATAGGCAATATTGAGGGCGCGTTGGTCGTCATTGCGGGCAATCGCAAGAATACGGAGATTGAGCGGATACTCGGCAAGGACTACTACCGCTTTGATCTGATTCGCTTGTGGTGGCCGATGCAGGAGTATTTCAACCTCAATGCTGACCGAATCACCAATATCTTTGAGCCAGATGATGTCAACCCTTCAGCCAAGTATTATCGACAGTCTCTTTGGGATATTTGGTGGGAGCGCGACTATGGTTCTTATGCGACGGCCCTATGTGTGGAGCGTGAAACGCCCGCGTGCTATATCCAGCCCGAAGGTTCAACAGACCCTGATGAACGAGTCCTTGACCCCAACTGTGTGCAACGTATAACCAATAGTTGCCGCAATGACCCGCAGTTCAATATTGAGCGCTGGCCAGTGTCCGATGAGTTGTATATGTATGTGCGGAAGGACTTTGCCGTTCAGATCTGGGATGCTGGTTTGCGTGGGCAGAGCGTTGCCCAACGCTTGATTCCTGATCCTGAAGATACTGTCTATCAAGAGATTAATGCTCAATCGGCTTTTGGCGTCGGCGAGTTACTCAACCCGCGTGACCTCGCATCTGATACGGATGGTTATGTCTATGCTGCTGATACGGGCAATCATCGTATTGTGAAGTTCGCCCCAGATGGCACTTCCATTGACGTCTTTGGCGGCCCTGAAATCCTCAATGAACCTTGGGGGATTGCGGTTGGTCCACATGATGGCAATATCTATGTGGCGGATACATGGAATCACCGTATTGTTATCTATTCACCGACGGGCGAGATGGTGGGGGTCTTTGGCACCTTTGGTACACCAGATGATGGTGGCCCGATGTCCCTCTATGGCCCACGTGATGTGGCAGTTGATAACGAAGGCAATATCTTTGTAGCTGATACAGGCGGGCACCGCATTCGTGTCTATGATGCCAACTATCAGCACCTATACGACATTACTGCCCAAGGCAATGGCCTACAAGCCGAGCCAGAACCTGTTGGGTTGGCTATTCATCCGGTTACTGGTGAGCTTTATGTTGCCGAGACGTGGAATCAAAAAATCTCGGCCTTCCGCCGTGATGGTACGTTTGTTATGAGTTGGGATGTCAATATGTGGGCAGGTGCGCGGAACTCTGTGCATCGTCCTTATCTGTCTATCTCACCAGATGGCACATTGATATTGGTATCAGATATGGATGCCAGTGAAAGTAACAATGGCCCGCGAGTAGTGGCCTATGACCTGCGGGGGGGGGCGGTTTTGTCCTTTAATACACCTCTGGTGCCACCGGATGGCTTCCCGCAAGGTATGGAGACTGTCGGTGGTATCGCTTTTGGAAAAGATGGGCAGGTGTATGTGGCTGATCCGCAAACCTCACGCATTATCATTTTCCCGCCTTTGGGTATTAGTGGTGGATTGGCCCCTATTCCTGACCCCCTCTATGTGGATGATGGAACCGAGATTGGGTCTACGGCTGAAACGGATGCCACTGATGTGCGGGTTGTGCGTGAAGTAGGCTATGCCTATTGGCAGGCTCTGACAACGGGCAACTTTGATTTGTACAATGCGTTATTCTGTGCGGAAGACAAAACCCAAGCCGATTACCCGATTGATGCTGTAGCTTTCCAAAACCTTGTTGCCCAGCCCTATCTTGGTGCGGATTTCCGCGAGCTAGAGATTAGCGTCGAGTTGGCAGGTAACTCAGGCACAATTAATTGGGGTGGGGTGATGGTTTTCAAACCCGGTACCGAAACCCAAAGCGAAGTGGTCGCGTCAGGCTATCCGTCTCTGCATGTGGTTAAGCAGGGTGAAAGTTGGCAAATCTGCCGTAGTCAACAACCTGCTGAGGAGCAACCGAGCTTCTTCCGCCCCGGTGGTGGATGAGAGAACTATCAGAATTGCACAAGAAATTCAAAGCATCGCTTGAATACGAACTCAATGCGCTGTAGAATTTTTAACGGAAATACCGCAAAAGGGAGTGTTTGAGCGATGCCAGTTTATGCCTATCAATGTCGTGCATGTGATAATTCCTTTGAGGTCAAGCAGAGTTTTAATGATGATCCCCTAACGACCTGTGCCGTGTGTGAGACAGAGGGGACGGTTTTTCGAGTCATTCAACCTGCTGGCGTGGTGTTCAAAGGGTCTGGTTGGTACGTGACCGACAGCCGGGGCAAGAACAGCGCGGGTGTGACTAGCACCACCAAAGGCGGTGATGCCACGGACACCAGCGCTAAGAGCGAGACCACCGATACCAGCGCCAAGGGCGATAGCACTGCTGCTACCCCCGCCACTAAGTCTAGCTCGCCTGATATTCAGAGGCCGTTTGAAAAGGTCAGGTGGGAGCCAAACGAGCCAAACGGCGAAGCATAAGATGGCTCATACAGGCGTAGATAGTGGCATCGGATGCGTAGACCCAATACTCGTAGTCTTTGCTGAGACGACGGTAGGTATTGAGCCATGCGAAGGTGCGTTCTACCACCCAACGATGGGCAATGACTTGAAAGCCGGGTTGGTCACTCAAGCGGGTCGTAATCTCAACCGTGATGCCACGTTCAGCAGCATGGTCAACAAACGTGCCACGATAAGAGCCATCGGCCCATAACTTTTCTAAACGCGGAAAGCGATTACTCAAGTCATCTAAGAGCCACGTACCGACAGTACCATCGTGGTAGTTAGCCTCAGTTACGAAAGCTCGCAACACAAACCCTTCCGTATCGACCACCAAATGGCGCTTGCGACCTTTGATGTGCTTGCCACCATCATAGCCTCTTACCCCCCTTTTTCGGTCGTTTTGATGGACTGACTATCAATGCTCCCCGCACTCGGAGTGGCTTCACGACCCAGTTTCTCCCGCAATGTTTCCCGTAGCGCATCATTGATCCGTCGCCATGTTCCATCTTTGCGCCATGTATTGTAGTAATGATAAACCGTCCCGGCTGGCGGAAAGCCATGCGGTAGCCAACGCCATTGACAGCCCGTTTTCAGCACATAGAAAATGGCATTCACGATCTCGCGCATGTCACTGCTGCGCGGTCTTCCACCTGCTTTGGGGGGTGGAATGTGTGGCTCCAATAGCGCCCATTCTCGATCGGTCAAATCACTGGGGTATACTCTTCGCTCGTTCATGCCCTTACTTTATCTTATCCTACCCCACTTTTCAAACAGCCTCTCAACAGAAGGCCGCAAGCTAAAGCTGGGTACGGAACTGCAAGACTACGGCTTGCCCAACGGTAATTAAATCACCGTGCTGCAATACAACCACTTCACCACTGTCTAGCTGCCGATCATACAATATCGTGCGGCTATCACTGGTGTTTTCAAGGTAGTAGGCTTTGCCATCATAAAAGATGGTGCAGTGTTGTTTTTCGATTCCCTCAACCTTAAGGCGGATTTGGGCACGCCGTCCAGAGCCAATGTGTAAGGTGTTCATGAGGCCATAAACACGTCCTTTTGTCTTGGCATCATCGCTCGAAATAACCTCTAGATAGCCCACCAGCTTTTTCGCTGCTTGGCTGCGAGATTGCGGACGCCACCGCCCAATCAAATAAACTACGACCACCATAATAGCTAATCCGCCTACCCAAATGAGAGCATCACCGTTGTCGCTCTGTAGGGCCACCTGCCAAATTACCAATACCATAATGAACCCTACCACCAAGCCAATCAGAGTACGAATAATGGATGTTTTTGATGCTGACTCGGGTTCATCTTTTACAGGGGTGACGGGTTGGGTTGGATAAGCGGCGACTGGCTCTGGTTCAAACTGGGCTTCGTAATCATCCTCATGATTGGTGTGTGCTGGGCGTGCTTGTGTGGTGGAGCCATCTTTATTGACCAGTTCAGCTAAACGCGCCGCTCCACCTGCCCGCCGAAAATCCACATGTGGACGGCGAATCAGGTCGTAAGGAATCCAGTTTTCAGCGCCTGCGGGTGAGTCGGGTGTGATGCAAGCAATCACCTGCCGTCCCGAATCAACAAAAGGCCGCCACCATGCTTCAAATGCCTCAGCAGAACTGCCAATGGCGCTTTCTTTGGAGACAATAGCGATCATGATTTCAGCATTATATAGGGCGCGGGCGGTACGCTCACGGACTTTTTCGTCATCAGCTTCGTCGGGTGGTTCAAGGTATACGCGGTATCCCATGCTGAAGAATTGATGGGCAAGGCTACGAGTCCAAGGGTAATCAGTTGGCGCACAGATAAAAAAGAGTTTTTTCATCGGATGTAAGGCTCGAGTAACACTAATTCGTCTATATCATTAGACAGGAGTTTAGCAAATGCGATATAACATCGGAGATATTTTACCAAATTTATCGGTAATTGACTCACAAAACCAAACTATAACCTTGGATCAGCAAATGGGTGAGCATGGGTTGATGATGATTGTGCTGCGTGGAACGTGGTGCCCATTCTGCGTGGGGCAAATTCACACCATGCGTCGTCGTCATTCAATCTATTCTAAGATGGGTGTGAATACGCTTTTTGTGGTGCCGGAAAATCATACCAGCGTATGGAGTTTTGTGATTAGTAGCCTAGAGCCGCTTCCCTTTGTGCTTCATGCAGATGAGCAGCGCACCCTGACCGATGATTTGGTATGTATACCGGATAAACCCAAAGTAACCCAGCCTTTGGGTGTCTATGTCTTGAACCATGAGCGACAGGTGGTCTGGCGTTTTGTGGGTATGGACGAAGACTTCCCGACCCATAATCGGCTTGAACAGGTGTTGCGGGAGTCTTTAGCGTTGGCGACGTACAACCACTAGAGGCGGTACATCGGGACGGTAGCCGACCAGATTTTTGAGGGTGCGGCTAAAGGTATTACCCATTGCTCCCACGCGCTGGAATCGTGCCTCAAAGCCAAGGCTTTGCAGGGCGGTTCCGGCCTCTTGCTGAATAGACTCATTGCCCTTGTCTGCCATCACAATTAATAGCCCACCCTTTTTGAGCAACCGCACCGCATGGTCCAGTGTAGGTTGTGGTGTTTTGAGGCTGAAGCTAAAGACAACAAGGTCAAACTGTTCTGGGGTGAGGGGAGGATTATCGATGGCAGCCTGTACCCGCAGATAGCGCGAATGGTCAAAGACACCTAATCCATAGGAACCAATGCTTTGACTGACCGCAATGGTGGTATAGCCGGACATATCGAGACCATAGGCAATCCAGCCCATGTCATCTGTAAAATCTACCGCGTTTCCCATTGGGCCAATTGGCAACCGTTCTTCATCAACCCGAATATGCTCAATCACGCGCCACATCTCGGCGGTAATCTCGGCGCGTCGTTGCCAGTAACCAAGCGGCCAGCCATCTAAGCCAGTTTGCGGTAGTTGGCGAAAATCGTCAGGAGTGGGGCTTTGCCAGTCGTTACTTTGATTCTCGGTTGAGATGGACAGTTCCTCAGCGGCAAAGGCCCGTTTTTGTTCGGGCGTCAATAGACGCAGAATGCCAGCCTCAAATTGATAAATATGAGAGCCGTCAGGGGTTTGAAAATGAGTATGATGATCTTCGAGCGAACTACCCGTCACCGGACAGCGTAGCAGGGGCAAAAATTGGTGACCGCGTTTGCTTAGTTTTTGGCTCAGGAGTTGGTAGTGTTTATCGTTATCCATTGGTCTTCTTGAGCATCAACATCCATACAAGGGCAAAACCGATTCCTACCACCAGCGGACTCACGACGAGTGCTACCAGAATACGGCCTGCTGACCCTGCGTCCCAGCCAATTAATCCAAGCAGGAAGTAAAGGCCTGTGGCGGTGAGAATCAATAGAATAAACAACACACCACCCAAAAGGTTCGCTTTAGTCAATGTTTTGGCGGTTAGGAGTTGGGGTGGTTGGGGTGAATTACTCATCGATGTTTGGGTTTCCTTTCATCATGAAAGAGTGTGATGCCACAGAATGAGCAACGACGGTTTTCAGGGTCATTAGGGCTGCCACAATAGGGACACACACGATAGTGGCCTTCCCAGATGCGTTCTGGGTCATCATGGGTCAATTTTGCCAAATGGGCAAGGTGAGGGTCGTATTCTGGCAGCAGCCATTCAGTCAAAATTAACAAGGTCAGAAGGAGCAAAGAACTAACCGTCAGCCAATAGCCGAAGCGAATTTCACCGATGATGTTGAGGCTATCGGCTTCTGAGCCAAAGATAAGATAGTACCAACCCATGACAATGGCAGCTAAAAGACTTGTGCGAATCGCCCATGTACGTCCCGGCGCATGTGCGTCAAAGATGCCACTAGCTCCTCGCAGCAAGCTTACCAGACCAATTAATGGTAGACCCCATAACAGAACCCAAGGCGAAACGAGACTATAAGGCAGAGTGCCTTCAAGGGGGCGTTGCATCAATTCAAGGGCGTTGCCATGCTCAGTATGCCAAGGCAAGAACAGCGCCACCAACACATTGAGGGAGGCGATGAGTTGTAGTGCATAGGTGAGTTGACGGTAGACTTTCATAAAGGGAGTATACCGTAGGTTTGTGCATTTTGTCGTTGGCAAGTTTGAGTTAAACGGTTTATCCTTCTGCCTTAGAAGGAAGGAGTTTTATTACCCATGATTCGTCCCGTTGCAACCGTTGACGTAAGCCCGAAACTGCCGCCTGAACTTAAGCGGCTGTTAGACGTAGCCTATAACCTACATTGGGCATGGGATCCAGATGCAGTGACGCTCTTCCGTCGGTTAGATACCGATATTTGGATCAAGACAAATTACAATCCGGTGTGGTTGTTGGGTTTGGTAAACCAAGAAACGCTTGAAGCTGCTGTCAAAGATAACGCGTTTATGGCCCATTTTAAACAAGTTGTCGATAGCTTCGATGCCTACATGCAATCCGAAAACACATGGTATCGTCGTCATTATGACGCTTTTAATCAGCCGAATATCGCCTATTTCAGTATGGAGTTTGGCTTAACTACCTGTTTCCAAAACTATTCAGGTGGCCTTGGAGTGCTTTCTGGTGACCATCTCAAGAGTGCTTCTGACCTTGGTTTGCCACTTGTTGGAGTTGGGCTACTCTACCAAGAGGGTTATTTCCAGCAATACCTCAATCAAGATGGCTATCAACAAGAATCTTACCCCCTCAATGATTATTCTAATCTTCCTATTCGGCCTGTGTATAAGGCGAATGGGGAGCGATTGGTCATTACGGTGCCATGCGCCAGCAAGACACTCCATGCGTGGGTATGGAAGGTCGATGTGGGTCGGGTATCTTTGTATCTGCTCGATGCCAATCATCCCAACAACGCAGATGACTTACGCAATTTGACCGACCGCCTCTATGGAGGAGATCGCCGTACCCGTATCCGCCAAGAAATTCTGTTAGGGATTGGCGGGGTTCGTTTGCTCAAGGCCCTTGATATTCCCTTCAATGTGGTTCACATGAATGAGGGTCATAGTGCCTTTAGCGCCCTTGAGCGTACCCGCATGTTTATGGAAGAAAACCCCGGATTTACCTTTCAAGAGGCTCAAAATATCTTAGCCACCAGTAGTGTCTATACCATCCATACCCCAGTACCCGCTGGGCTGGAGCGTTTTGGTTATGACCTGATTGATGAGCATCTACCTTGGCTTTGGAAGGCGCTTGGCCTGACCCGCGACCAATTCCATGATTTGGGTCGGGAGCAAATGGGCGGCTACGACTTATTCTCATTGCCTGTAATGGCACTCAAGATGTCCACCGCTACCAACGCTGTCAGCCAATTGCACGGGGTGGTGTCACGTCGGATGTGGCAATCTATGTTTAAGGAAGTCCCAGAAGCTGAGGTTCCGATTGAGGCCGTTACCAATGGTGTTCATGTCCAAACATGGGTCAGCCAAGAAATTATGAATCTGTATGACCGCTATCTAAACCCCTCATGGCGTTTGGATACCTCCAATGAGCAGATTTGGCAGGACATTGAGCGTATTCCTGATACTGAATTATGGCGTGTGCATGAGCGCCGTCGGGCGCGTTTGGTAGCTTTTACCCGCACTCGTTTGCGGAAGCAATTGGTGCGACGAGGTGCCTCGCAAGCCGAAATTGAGAACGCCGAGGAGGTCTTGAACCCCGAAGCCCTGTCGATTGGCTTTGCGCGGCGCTTTGCGACCTACAAACGCGCTAACCTGTTGTTCCGTGACCCAGAGCGTTTGAGCCGTTTGGTGAACAACCCTGATTTTCCAATTCAGTTTATTTTTGCGGGTAAGGCCCATCCCCATGACCACCCCGGCAAAGAATTCATCCGCGAAATTGTACATTATTCGCGTATGCCTGAATTCCGTCATGCCATTGTGTTCTTGGAAAACTATGATATGACCATTGCTCGCTATCTGGTGCAAGGGGTGGATATTTGGCTTAATAACCCACGCCGTCCCCAAGAAGCCAGTGGTACTAGCGGGATGAAAGTTATCTACAATGGCGGCCTTAACTTGAGTGTTTTGGATGGCTGGTGGGATGAAGCCTATGAGCCAGAACTCGGTTGGGCGATTGGTAGTGGCGAGATGTACACACCTGAAGAGCAGGAACTGCAAGACTTCATTGAAAGTCAAGCACTCTACAATCTTTTAGAGCAAGATGTGGTGCCGTTGTTCTATGACCGTCGGCGGGACAATACGCCTACTCGGTGGGTGCAGAAGATGAAAACCAGTATGCAGAAACTGTCGGCTTTCTTCAGTTCTGACCGGATGGTGATTGAATATGCCGAGCGTTACTATATGCCCTCCAAGAACCGATTTGAGTCATTGACGGGTGGGAATATCGAGCAAGGTCGTGAATTTGCGGATTGGCTGATTAATGTTCACAAAGCATGGCCCAAGGTCGAAGTGCGTGAGGTCAAAATCTCCAGTGAGCATGTAGAGGTTGGCGATGATTTCCAAGTTGATGCAGTGGTTTCACTCGGTGATTTGACGCCAAGCGATGTTCTTGTTCAACTCTATGTTGGGTCATTAGACACCGATGGCAACCTAATCAATGGTTCGGCCATTACCATGTCTCCAACCAAGCAAGCGGGGAGCGTTTATACTTTTACGGCTGAGATGCGCTATCACCAAACGGGTGCAAGCGGTATATCCGTGCGGGTCTTGCCAAACCACGTTAACCTACCCAATCCTATCCTAACGGGGTTGATTCGGTGGGCAACCAAGAAATAAGCTAACCTATGATTAGGGGAGGGCCGACCTCCCCTTTTAATTTGCATATGAGTCACGCACTTGCAGACAGGCCTCTTGTACAACAGGATAAATCTGTTCTGCGAATAGGCGATTGCCAGCGATAGTGAAGTGACCATCATAACGAAAATAGAGTATTTCGGAAGCCTCACGGAAGACTTGGGTGGCCTCAAAAAAACGGATATTCTGTTTATCTGCGACAGTATCCAAGGCAAGCTGCACAACATCATCCATTGTTGTTGTGGTGACCATCTCTGGCACGGTATGGATTCCCAATTCGCCAAGAAGTGCTTGTTCTTCATCTGAAACATAGGCACGGTAGGGGATACTGGCAACAATCAATTGCGGAGCATATTCATTAATGCTATTGAGTGCTTTGCCCATTGCGCTTATTTGGGCCTGAATCTTAGATTGTTCGGGGTTGAGCAATGCGGTGAAATAGTCGGTATTTTGGCTGACCGCAATCATGTAAGGATTCAGTTGCCCTGTCTTGTATAGGCTTTGTATGAAACTATCAATATGATCAAAGGCGTAAGGATACTGCTGGAGGGCGTCTTCTGCTACCTCAATCCATGTATCTCGGTAGGCTGCTTGGGAGACATACTGTGGGGTGATGAAAAGGTAACGGGTGATGTTTGGGTAGTGTCTATGGAGAAATTGATTGATTTGTCCCCCGCCTGAGAGTAGGGCAGGTAAGCGCTGGGCGACATCTTCGGCTTGCATGAGGTCGTCACCCTGTAATAGGCTAACCACAATAATATCTGGCTCAAAGATTGGTGCTGCTTGTGCAACCACGGCGGCATAGGTTTGGGGGCCAACTCCCGGATAGCCCAGATTGAGTATTTCGGCCTCTATCTCCTTATCAAGCGCAGTTTCTAATTGTGCGCCCCATGTATTGGGATACTCAACTCCCCATCCATAAGTATACGAATCACCGACTAGCATCACGCGGCAATCACCCGCAAAGTGTGCCTTTACATCAGCCCCACGAAAGCCATAGTTATTGATATGGGCCGCGTAGGTGAATTCTACCGTTTGGTGTTCGAGCGTTGAATGTGGGGTATAGATAATGCCAATGCGTTGTGCATTCTGTGGCGGGTAACGGATGACGTACAGTTCAAGCATGAAGGTGAGCAAAACCATGGATACAACTGAGATGTTCATCACCAAAAGATTGAGGGTGAATGGACGACTGTGTAGCAATGCTTTAAGATGAGGGCGTATCCACCATAGACTGAACCACCCCAGCAGACCAATCATGATGACGGCAATCGCAGGCGATGAATCGAAGCTATAGTTAAGGGCATAGGGATAGAGGGCCATGCCTGCCCACAAGCCTGCGAGTAAGGCGAGGTTCATACGGTTGGTGACGCTGATGGGGTGTACGGCTGCTGCTATGAAGGCTATCAATAGACCCAGTGTATAGGGAATACCAAAATAGACCCATGAGCTATCCAGTTCTCGCGCATATATTAGCATGAAAATGATGAGCAACAGGCTTGCAAGAAGATTAATGAGGCGTGCCATATATCAGAGGGTTAACGGGTGGAAAGTCGATCAACAGGTTGCTGTTGTTCGCTAACGTCAAACATCATTGGCATCTCCAATGGCAGCGGTGATGTCATCGGCAGGTAAACATGGACAGTTGTCCCCATCCCAACCGTGCTTTCAATTTCAATTTTGCCACCATGCGCCTCAATCACTTTGCGGGTGAGGTACAGACCTTGGCCTGATCCCGGCTGTTCAATGAGGCTGCCATCGGGGCGCGTGGGTTGACCACGATAGAAACGCTCAAACAAGTGGTTAAGGTTATCAACAGAAATACCAACCCCCTCATCTTGGATTCGGATATGGGCGATTGTGCCATCTTCAACCTCGGTACCAATGACACGCACCACACGCTGTTGTAGGGAATACTTGATGGCGTTATCTAAGATATTGCCCAAGGCCCAACGTAAACGGCGGTCATCACCAAGGACATAACAGGCCGTCGGTGGGGTTTGGATTTCAAGTTGAAGGCGAGCAGCATTGGCGCTCGGTTTCCATTGAGCGGCAACTTGCCACAGCAGTTCATTAACCAAGATAGGGCGTTGACCTTGGCGCACATCTTCAGGATTGAAGGTGTTGAGGTCACGTAATTCGCTAATGATGCGTTGCATGGAACGGGCGTTACGGGCGATGTCGCGTGCAAAGGCTAACAAGGTGTTGGGGGTGGCGCTGGTGTTGATGGCGTTAAGGGCGGCATTTTGGGCAAGATGGGCAATAGGGAGGTGGACATCTTGAGCAAGCTCATCCAAGAGGCTATCAAAGCGTTGTTCACGTTTTACCTCTGTGCCAACATCCCGTAGACTGAACAACAAACCAAGCTTCTTACCAGTGCGGGACATGACCACCGCTGACTGCACCTGTAGGATATGGTCTTGGTGGGGGATACGGGTGGCCTTGCCATAAGCAAAGATACCGGGGGCTAAAGCTGGCCCTAAGCTATCGGTAAACTCAGCCGCGAGTTGGGCGAATTGTCCAGCCTTCCATGTACTAATCCCGCCGATGAGTTCACGGGCTTGGGTGTTCATCATCAAGACCCGTCCATCGAGGTCGGTGATGACGAGGCCATCGGGTAGGCTTTCGATGATAGAGATGAGGCGGGCGCTTTCGCGGCGGTAGCGCTGGAAATTCTCTAGCTCAATCTGCATCTTGTCGGCGTATTGGTCAAGGGCATAGGCCAATTGACCGATTTCATCACTGGTCTTGAGGTTAGCACGGGCGCTGATGTTGCCGTGATGAAGGGCCTCGGCGGTGCTGCGGATATGCTCTAAACGCTCTAGCATTTTTCCGATGCCAAGGTACGCCGTGATGACAAGGGCAGCGGCGGCAGTTGTGGCAAGGAAGCTAAACATCTGTTGGGCACTAGTGTTGGTGAAGATAGTATCTGACAACAGGTAGACAGCTACTGTACCCAGCGCAGGGCTATTGTCCAGTGCGAGTGGCACATAGGCGATATGGTAGCGGCCATTATGCAGGCGTTGTGTCTCAGTGACCATCTGCCCGCGCTGTACTGCTTGACGGGTCTTTTTGTCCAGCCTTTCTGTATCAGGCAAGTTACTTAGCCACACCTGCCCATTTGTAGCGAAGAAGGCAGTGGCGGCCTCCAAGTCAGCCATAACACGCTCTAAACGAGTGCCAATTACAATAGCCCCCATTACAGTATCGGCAGGGGTATAGATGGGCATTACAGTGAAGATAAGTGGTGCTTGGCTGGGCTGCGCGATGAAGTGGGCAGTGGTGACTTCGCCATTCAAGACCGATGCAAGCGGGGTAATCCATGCAGTATCGGTTTGAGGTAAGGGATGATAGCCGTTTTCGTCCCCTTCAATAGCGACTAACGCATCACCGTTGTTGGCGACCACTAGCACTGTCTCCAGTTCTGCGAGGCTGGCATTGGGTTCTACCAGAGCTAATAGAGTTGCTGTATTGCGTGCCGCCATGTTTTCGCGCAGGCCACTGGTATTGGCTAGACGGAAGATTTCGCGGGTATGGTGTTCTCCCAAGGCGAGGAGTTGGGTGCGGGTGGTGTCGGTCATGGTGAGGAGAGTATTGGTCTCTTGTTGGGTGTAGTGAAGGCCGAGGGTGATTGAGAGAATATAGGCTCCAACAATAGCGATACTCAAAATGACCGCCACTAGCGGAAACAACAACCGCCACCGGAGAGATACATAGCGTGGGGATGCGTTACTAGTCATAGTATGAATTATAGGCCAAGTTGTGTGTTTTGGCACCACGAATTATGGACATCGGGCATAACTGATACCCCTCCACTGTGTTATAGTAACGAAGAAAGGCTAACCGACGATAATCACGCCGTTGCTGAATCCACAATGGCGTTGTTTTTGTAGAAAGTGTAACAAGTCTATGAAAATCTCTAAACAAGATGTTCTTGAATACCATTCTCAGGGGCGTCCGGGCAAGATTGAGGTGGTGGCGACCAAACCACTGAGTACCCAACGTCACCTCTCCCTCGCTTATTCCCCCGGCGTAGCCGAAGCTGTCCTCGAAGTTGAACGTGATCCCTTAACCGCTTATCAATATACTGCCAAAAGCAACTTAGTCGCTGTCATCTCCAACGGCACGGCCATTCTTGGCTTGGGTCATCGGGGTGCATTAGCTTCCAAGCCTGTGATGGAAGGTAAAGGTGTTCTGTTTAAAACCTTTGCCGATATTGACGTGTTCGATATTGAAGTCGATTCATTGGATGTCGAAGAAATTATCTCGGTTGTACGGGCCATTGCCCCTACTTTCGGCGGTATCAACCTTGAAGACATCAAAGCCCCTGAATGCTTTGAAATTGAGACCCGCCTTAAGGAAATGCTGCCTATTCCTGTTTTCCATGACGACCAACACGGTACTGCCATCATCTCGGCTGCTGCTCTGATGAATGGCTTGGAACTCACTGGCAAGCATATCGAGGACTTGAAGGTTGTGGTTTCTGGTGCAGGTGCCAGCGCCATTGCCTGCGCCAATCTCTACATCAAGCTCGGTGTACGCCGTGAAAATGTGTTGATGGTTGACAGCAAGGGTGTGATTTATGCTGGTCGTACCGCTGGCATGAACAAGTACAAAGAACCGTTTGCGGTTGAGACCAAAGACCGCACCCTTGAAGATGCTATGAAGGATGCTGACGTATTCTTGGGTCTGTCTGCTAAAGACCTCGTTTCCCAAGATATGGTGAAGACGATGGCTCCCAACCCCATGATCTTCGCTATGGCAAATCCTGACCCTGAAATCCCCTATCCTGCTGCCCGTGAAGCCCGCCCCGATGCAATCATTGGTACTGGGCGTAGTGACTACCCCAACCAAGTCAATAACGTGTTGGGCTTCCCCTTCATCTTCCGTGGCGCTTTGGACGTTGCAGCCGTCGCTATCAATGATGAGATGAAGCTGGCCGCGGCCCGTTCACTGGCAGCCTTGGCCCATGAAGATGTACCCGACAGTGTGTTGGCAGCCTATGGTGGTGGCAACATCTCCTTTGGGCAGGACTATGTTATTCCCAAGCCACTTGACCCGCGTGTCTTGATTTGGGAAGCACCTGCTGTTGCCCAAGCGGCCATGGAAACAGGCGTGGCTGGTATTCAGATCGACATTGACGAGTACCGCGAGCGCCTTGCCCAACGTCAAGGATTGGGTAGCCAAGTCAAGCGTTTCTTCATCAGTAAAGCCCGCCAGAATCCCAAGCGTGTGGTCTTTAGCGAGGGTGAAGAACCCAAGATTATCCGTGCGGCGTCCCAAATTTTGGACGACAAGATTGGGCATCCCGTCCTCATCGGTAATCCTGACCGTATCCGCGAGACCATTCAAAACTTACACCTCGACTTCGACCCTGAAATCATCTATCACCGCGACTATCCGCGTTTTGATGAATATGTCGAAGCTTATTACAACCTTCGCAAACGCAAGGGTGAGATTCATGCGGACGCGCAGGTTAATATGCGTGACCCACGCTATCTTGGCCCGATGATGGTCTATATGGGCGATGCCGATGCGTATTTGGCAGGTTTGACCGCGCCTTATCCGCGTATCATCCGTCCAGCGTTGCAAATCCTCAAGACCCGCCCCGGTGTAAGCCGTGCCAGTGGTGTCTATCTGATGCTGGCAAAGGGTAAGGTGTTCATCTTTACCGATGCCACCGTTAACCTTGACACCAATTCTGAAGACCTTGCAGAAATTGCGGTTTTGGCGCATGACTTCGCCCGCAATATCGATCTTACCCCTGTGGTAGCGATGCTCTCCTTTAGTAACTTTGGTTCAACCCCGCACCCCATGTCACAAAAGGTGCGCGAGGCCGTCCAATTTGTGCGGGAACGCCGCCCCGACATCTGTATTGATGGTGAAGTACAAGCGGACTTTGCCGTTAATGGTCAACTGATGGAAGAGGTCTACCCCTTTAGTGAAATCCGTGATGCCAATGTCCTTGTCTTCCCCGACCTTGGTTCTGCCAACGTTGCTTACAAGTTGGTAGCGAAGTTGGGCGGCGCGGAGACGATTGGCCCCATCTTGTTGGGTGTGGGCGCACCTGCCCACGTCTTGCAACAAGGTGAGAGTGTCGAGAATATCGTTGCTATGGCAGCCGTTGCTGTTATGGATGCTCAGATGCGCTAAACCGAACCTAGCGGTATCATTAAGTGGTGTTGGGAACTCCAGCACCACTTTTTTATTTGCCAAGGAAGGAATCACCTATGCGCCATTTTAGCCACCATAAGCGTCTATCTCCGAAAACAATGTTGACCCAACTTGCCGAATGGACGGACGCTGACCTTGATGCTGATCGTTATGGTCAAGGTGACCTTATCAGCACGTTTGAGGTTGAAATCGCGGAATTGCTTGGCAAAGACGCCGCAGTGTTCATGCCGAGTGGCACCATGGCCCAGCAGATTGCCCTGCGAATCTGGTGTGACCGTCAAGACTCGAATCACATTGCGTTCCACCCCTTAGCGCATCTCCAAATTCATGAGCAGATGGCCTATGAAAAGCTGCATGGCTTACAAGCGACTTTGGTCGGTGAATCTGACCGCTTAATGACTTTGGATGATGTGCAGCAGATTGAGCAACCCTTAGCCACACTGCTCATCGAATTGCCCCAACGTGAGATTGGCGGGCAATTGCCGACATGGGCGGAGCTAGAGGCCATTACGGGTTACGCTAGAGAGCAGGGAGTTAGGTTGCATATGGACGGCGCACGACTATGGGAGTGCCAACCCTTTTATCAACGCTCTTATGCTGAGATCGCCGCCCTTTTTGATAGCGTCTATGTCTCGTTTTATAAGATTATGCAGGGAATCGCTGGAGCAGTCTTGGCTGGCCCGCAGGACTTCATTGATGAGGCGCGGATTTGGCAGCGACGGCATGGGGGCAATTTGGTGATGCTTTATCCCTATGTCCTCTCCGCGAAGATGGGTATGCAGCAACATTTCCCTCGTATACCAGAGTATGTGGCGCGGGCGAAAGATTTTGCAGCGGCTATCCAGCATTTCCCCCAGATTGCCCAGATTTCTCCCAACCCTCCGCAAACAAACATGATGCATGTTCAATTTGATATGGATGTAGAGGTGTTGCGCCAAGCATTAGCAAACCTGCGCGACAATGAGGGCATTGAAATTTCATGGGGAGTATCCGATAGCGGCATCATTGAGTTTTCGATTGGTGAAGCCAACCTTGAATTTGAACTGGATGAGATTGTGGCGGTCTTCGATCGCTTGTTTGCGTATGCCGTCCGTGAGTGACTGAGAAAGGAACTGATTGATGTCTGACTACTACCCACCAGACCAAGACCCACACCGTCAACGTCCAGACCGACGGTCATTGGATGATGATTATCAAGCTCCTGATTTGCGCCGCAACTTACGTGGCTCGTCTTCGCGCCAAAGTGATGACCCCCGCTATACCGAGCAAGACTCCCGCGATTTAGGTGGGGTGCGTGCGCCTGACCTGCGCCAGCGTTCTCAAGCCTATCAGAAAGCTCGTACTCAACGACAACGGGCGGACGATTTTGAAGGTGATGAATTGCAGGGGCAGTCTCGTTCCTCAGTACGCTCTTTTTTCGGTAACCTTTCCACAATGGATATGGTATTTTTCGGGGCGTTATTCCTAGCAGCGATGCGGGGTGGCTTTCGGCGTGGGAGTGATCGCAATGACCAGCGTGGGTGTATGCCGAGCCGAGGCTGTATCAATACATTGGGACTGAATCTAGGCGGCATCTTCCTCATTATTGGGTCGATTTACCTCTATGGCGAGAAGACCATCGGTAGTAATTTTGCTACTGCATTGGGCGGGCTTGGTACAGTCTCCTGTTGTATTGGCATGAGTGGGATTGTGGTGCTACTGTCCATTGCGATTCGAATGCTAGATTTCGGCGGCCTTGGTGAAGACGCTATTGAGGATGCAACGGGTGGGATTCTGGATAATCTGATGGGACGCTAGGCAACAAAAAAGGCCACTAGCGCATTGGTGGCCTTGTAGCTGCGGGACCTGGGCTCGAACCAGGACTGACGGATCCAGAGTCCGCTGTTCTGCCGATTAAACTATCCCGCAAGAACAAGGCCATTCTAGCACGCCGACTAATGGCCTGCAAGGGCTTATCTAGCTGGCCTCATTCCCTTTTTTGACCTCAGATCGGAGCAGCAAACCGAGTAATCCATCGGTTAATCCTGCATTACCCTGACCACTGACCGCTACATCTGGCACAATCCGCACATTGCGTTCACCAATGACTTGCATCAATTGCAGCACCACATAGCCATTTTCACCAAGGGCCTCTACACCCGCATGGTAGGCCTTGGCCTTGGCTTCACCCGTGGCGCGGATGGCTTCAGCTTCACCTTTAGCGCGTTCCACTTCCGACTTTGCCATCAACTCAGCGATAGTAACGCCTTGCTCAGACTTGACCATCTCTTGCTGAATATCGGCAAGGGCTGTTTCGCGCACAAGTTGTTGGCGTTGCTCTTGGGCCAAGCGTTGTACCTCATAGGTCTTACGTTGTTCCTCGGCAATCTTACGATCGGTTTGAGTTAACATCAGGTCATCCGGAGGCTTGATGTCACCAATGAGCGTATCAATGGCCTGCACATCGTAGGCATTGATAGCGGATTGGATATGTTGGGCTGCCTCGGTTTGGCGGTCACTACGGGCACTCAAGAAATCCAGCACCGTGTAGTATTGGGCTGAGTTGCGGAAGTAATTGCCTACAATCGGCTGAAGGACATGGTCAACTAGATTTTGCACCGACCCCACCCGTGATATGACCTTGGGGGCATCCAACGCGCCGATGTGGATAATCTGCGAGACATCCAAATTGAAGGCAAAGCCATCTTTAGAGCGCACGGTAATGGGCGACAAGTTGGCATCGTATTTGTGCGATTCAGTACGGGATGCCCAATTCAACACGATATTGGTGGTCGGCACTAACTCGACCTTCATAATGCGCGGGTTGATGGGGTGCTTGCCGGGATAGAGCGGGGTGACCCAGACACCCTTATGCCCCATTTCCACTAAGTTGCCGTGCTTGAACGATGCCCCGCTGACATCCTCATGGGCTTTGCCGACATAGGAGATGACGATGCCAACATGCCCAATGGGGATTTCCGTCATTGGCACTTGCTCGACCCGCACAAACCAAGGATTAAGGTTCCATGTGCCAGAGAGGATGACCTGCTCTTGCAAGCCACGCCGTCCGCCGTTGTCAAGGAAGATTTGCCCATTTTGGAAGTTTTCATGGTCGGGGATGATTGGCCCAGCGATTTCGCTTTCGTCCATTGGCTTACCATCAAGGGTGGTGACAATCCCAACCCGATCAGGACTGATGGCATGCACCAGTAAATCGGCAGGGGCCATGCCGTTTTCCTCAGCACGTTGGGCGGTGATGACCGTAAAGAGCGCCGTGTTAATCCGATAGACGCCTGCCGTTAATATCCCCATCTGGCGGCCTTTCTCGCCGTCGTTTTCAAGGAACTTGCGAGCATCTTGGTAGTTATCACAGTCCACGACACGCCCCATAATACGTTCTGGTGGGATTGGTTGACCATCGGCGGCAACAATCAGCGCGATTTGACCTTGGGGAACTGTGATAACATGCCGACGTTGGATCTGGTATTGCCAAAACCAATAGCCGAAATGCCAGCCGGGGGGTAAGGTGTCGGCCTGATAGCCAGCTTCTTTATGGAGTGCGATAAGCTTACCGGGAGGGAGTGGCTTGCCAAATTTGCGGATGATGATACCGACCTCATCCGCCCGAATGACCACAAGACCACTTGAGAAGGCTGCAATCGCAATAAGCGCGAGAACGATAACAGGCAAGAATGCCATTGTAAATCCTCCAACCACCGGGCACATAGGGATATGGAAGTGTTTAGTTTCTGCGCCCTGAGAAGCCAAACGCGACTAACCGTATACCCGTTTAGGATGGGTGTCAATAGAAATCGGTCTACTGAAGGTTAAATCGCCTTAATCTCTTCTTTGAGGCTGGGCGGAAATAATCGCTTGCGGAAGACGAGCGCCAACACCACGCCAATCAGTGCCCCAAACCAGACCTGCAAAATGCCAATCATGAGAACAGCCGCCCCTGTCGAAGCGGTACTCATGCCCACCAAGGCTTTGAGCAAGGCCCCAATGGTTAATTCACGCCCGCCTGCACCCCCCGGCATGGCGCTGAGAGCCGAGATGACCACCGAGAATCCAAGGATAAACACGGCTTGTGCGAAGAGATCAGGGGAGGGGGTTTCGCCTAAGCCCGTTAGTATCAGATAAAAGCCGATGCAATCCGTGAAATAGGCACCCACGCCAAAGAGGGTGGTGGGGGTTAGGTGGCGAATTTTGGCGAGGTCGTAGCTGCTTTCATACAAGGTTTGGATGCTGTCTTGGAAGCGCCGCAGCAAGGGTAGACAACCCAACGAATTAATCAAAACTTGAGCTATAGGACGAAACTGGATAACACCTATCAACACGAACAGAAATAGTACAGTGCCAATCAACACCCCGCGAATGTATTGAGCATCGTCAGTCTGGAAGATCGCATCACCAGCCACCAATGCCGAGAGACCCACCAGCAAAATAACCGCGATACCATCCACCAAACGCTCGGCAAAGATGATCGGGGCACTACGTACAACAGGGGTGTGGGTCATGCTCTTGAGAATCAGTGCTTTGAGGACTTCGGCAATTTTGCCGGGACTCAGGGCAAACGGTAGGCTTGCCATCCATAGGATAAAGCTATCGCTAACTCGTATGGTGGCGGGTTGGTTAGGCGAGAGTGGGGGGCGTGTTTCGCCGCGAATGACGGGGTAGACATCAATAATGTGCAGGAAGTAGTGCCATTCCAGATAGCGCAAGATCCAATTGACCACCTTGAGGCCAATAATGGGAACAAAGAGCCATAGGGGAAAGCTACCCAACTTGTGGGCGAGTTCACGGGCGTTACTGAGCAGCACCACTGCAATCAGTACCGCCGCCATAAATGCCATTCCAAGTAAGACTTGATTTCTAAATCGTTGCATAGAGTTTTTGTCAATCGGTTGTCAAAAGTGAAGGCTACCCGCATACTTGTAGCATAGATTTAGTGAATTGGGGGAGTGGCGATCTTGCAACTCAAAGTCGGTACCTATAATGTCAATAATCTGTTTGACCGTTTTGATGACCCGTATACATGGAGCGATGACCGCTGGAACGCCCGCAGCACCAAACCCAAAGACCTTGACCAAGTGTACCAATTAGGCACACGCCTGCGCGAGGATAAACCAGATGTCCTTGCCTTGCAAGAGGTTGAGAACAAAGGGGTTTTGTATGAGTTCAATGTCTCGCAGTTGGGGCGGCACTTTCGGGATATTGCCTTGGTGCCAGCCAATGACCCACGCAATATTGATGTGGCGGTTGCCAGCACCGGGCCATTGGGACAAGTGGTCTCTTATCAGTTTATTCGTGACCCAGATAATGGGCGCAAGATATTCTCGCGGGATTTGCTGGAGGTCGAGATTTTGCATCCTGACAACCCCAGCCAGCGCTTGTTCACCTTGTTTGTGACCCACCTCAAAAGTAAGTATGTGGAGCCAACGGGCAGTCAAGCCGCTCAAGAAAAGGCCCGCGCTGATGCCGATAAACTACGCTATAAGCAAGCCTATATGATTGCGCGGATTGTCTATGGGCGTTTTCGGGGCCCCAATGACCTGTTTATGATTGCTGGGGATTTGAATGATACCCCCGATGCTCAAACCCTATCTCCCTTGTTGCAGAATCAATACCTGCGCTTATTTGATGCTCTCCAACTGTTGACCGACTCCAATGACCGTTGGACGCATTACTGGAAGGCTCAAGATGAGCGTAGCCAAATTGATTATTTATTGCTGTCGCCAGCCCTTGCCCAACGGATTGTGGCTGGTTCCGTCCATGTGGTGCAAAACCGCTTTATTGGTGGTTCTGACCATCGTCCCGTTTATGTAACCCTAGAATTTTAGTAAAGGATATTTTTATGCCTACTCGTGCCGTCATTCTAGCTGGGGGTGAAGGCACCCGTTTGGGTGTACTGACCGCCAAACGAGCCAAGCCTGCTGTCCCCTTTGCCGGAAAATACCGTATTATCGACTTCGTGCTGTCTAACTGTGTCAACTCCGGTATTTTTGATGTTTTGGTATTGACCCAATATCGTCCCCACTCACTTAATGAGCATATTGCACGCGGGCGACCTTGGGATTTAGACCGCTCATTCTCAGGCGGGGTGCAACTGCTGCAACCCTATAAGGGCCGCCATGACACCGACTGGTATCGGGGAACTGCCGATGCTGTTGCCCAAAACTTTAATTTTGTGCGGCGTGGCTCTCCCGAACAGACCTTGATTCTGTCGGGTGACCATATCTACGAAATGGATTATGCCGCCCTCATCAAATACCATGAGGAACAGGACGCTGACCTTACTATCTGTGTGATTGACGTTCCCTTGCATGAGGCCAGCCGCTATGGCATCATGTTTACTGACGACAAGATGAACGTCCTCAAGTTCTACGAGAAGCCCAAAGACCCACCCGGCACCCTCGCTAACATGGGGATTTATGTTTTTAAGACCCCCATTTTGGATTATTATCTTGGCACTGATGCTGAAGACCACGACTCCTCGCACGACTTTGGTAAGGATATTATCCCCAAGATGATTGCCGATAAGCTGCGGGTGTTGGCCTATCCCTATAATGGGTATTGGGTCGATGTGGGGACGCTGGATGCCTACTGGGAAGCCCACATGGACTTACTCAAATCACCGCCCCCGCTTGACCTCAATGACCGTTCATGGGTCATCCATACCCGTTCTGAGGAGCGCCCGCCCGTCAAACTTGAACATGGTGCTCATTTTATTGATAGCATGGTTACCGATGGCTCAGTGGTGGCAGCAGGTGCAACCGTTGAGCATTCGGTCTTGTCACCGGGTGTCTATGTGGGGCCGGGCGCGGTGGTGCGGGAAAGCATCATCTTGACCGATACCTACATTGAGGCCGGGGCGGTTGTGGAACATTGCGTCATTGACAAGCAGGTCGTGATTGGCGAAAATGCCCGCGTGGGTCGGAATGACCATGATGGCGAGGTTAAAATTACCACCATCGGTAAGAGTACCCGCATTCCCGCCAATTATGTCATTGGGGCCAATGTGATTATTGGTAGCGAAGTGATGCCTACCGTGATTACCGAGACTTACCCCGATGGCGAGGTTCCTGATAACGCAAGAGTAGGATATGAAGGCCCATGAGAATACGCCGTAGCGTGCTTGTTTTGCTGATAGTAGGTTTGGTTCTGGCACCCATGCCCGCACCCCCGCATAGCCATGCCGACGATAGCCCAGAGCGCGTTGATGCGTTGCTGGAAGCCATGACGCTACGGCAAAAGGTTGGGCAGATGTTCATGGTGAGCATCTATGGTACCCAACCGACGTTTAATCAAGTGGATTTCATTCAGACCTATTTCCCCGGTGCCCTTGTTCTATTTGGCTCGAATGTCGATGGTACGACGCCAGACTATATCACCCGCTATATCAACACCTTCCAGCAATATGCGGTTGAGGCGGATGGGGTGCCGATGTTTGTAGCCGTTGACCAAGAGGGGGGGCGGGTGCGACGCTTGACCGAAGGCTTCACCAATTTTCCCGACCCCGTGATACTTGGCGCAGCGGCGGATTATGATGTCGCCTATGGCATTGGGCAGGCGATGGCTCAAGAGCTACGGGCGGTTGGGTTTACGATGAACCTCGCACCTGTGGCAGACCTGCATACCCGTGAAGATGACATGAATCAATATCGGGTCATGCATCACCGCACCATTAGCCAAGATGCCGGGGTCGTCGGTATGGTTGCGGGCGCGATGGCACAGGGGATGGCCTCAGAGGGGGTGGTGGCGGTAGTCAAGCACTACCCCGGTCATAACCCCACCTCAACTGATAGCCACCGCAGCCTTGCCACGGTTGATATTGACCGCCAGACCTTCATGGACAATAACTTCCGCGCCTTTCAATTGGCGATCGAGGATGGAGCTGAGGCTATCATGGTGGGCCATCTCTATTACCCTGCCATTGAGCCTGTCCCAAATCTCCCGGCTTCCTTGTCGCCAACCATGATTGGCCTGCTCCGTAATGATGCCCATTTTGATGGCGTGCTGATGACGGATGCAATGGAGATGGGTGGGATTGTTACCCAGTTCACCATTCCTGACGCGGCAGTCATGGCGGTTAAGGCGGGTATTGACATGATGGCCTTTGGTACTAATGCCGCTTTTGTTGACCAAATTGCGGCGATGGATGCGGTCTATAATGCGGTGGTGGCGGGTGATATACCCGAAAGCCGTATTGATGAAGCTGCCCGACGTATCTTGACATTAAAGGCTAAACATGGCTTGCTGGATTGGCAAATTCTGAAGGCCGATGATACCTATAATCGTTTGGATACAGGCTTCTCGCGGGAGGCTCTGATTCACATGTTCGAGATGGGAACGACGGTGGTGCGCGATGAGTATAATATGCTCCCATTACGCCCAGAGGATAATGTCGCCATCATCTATCCCATTGGCAAGCCGCTCATCTATCAAGAATGCAGTACCTATCTGCCAAATGCGGCGTATCAAGGTTATAGCTTTGTGCCAGCCGAATGGGAAGTGGGCGCGTCACAAGCCAAGGCCCAAGCAGCCGACAAGGTGATTGTCATTGCTGAGAATGTGGCATGGAATCAGCCACAGGGGGCGTTGGTAGCGGCTTTACCACCAGAGAAGACCATCTTTGTCTCGCTCTGGAAGCCCTACGACTGGGAAGCGGTTAACTCGTCTATTGCGGGTTTTGTCTCGGCTTACTCAACACTGGAGGAAGCCCAGATTGCGCTGTGTCGGGTGATTGCAGGAGCTGTTCCTGCCAATGGACGGCTGCCTATGCCGATTCGTGGCTATCCTTTGGGTCATGGTCTGACGTATGAGGCTATTCGTTGAGGTTACAGCAATCCATGAAATGTGCCGTCCTTGAATATACCCAAGGGCGGCATTTTTGTTAGTCGTGTTTGAGCAGCTCAATACGTTCTTGTAGCCATTCAATAGCATCGGTTTCGTCTCGCATGATGCGGGTAGCATGGCGGGCTTTGCTGGTCAGTTTGCGAACCATGATTTCAACCATACGAAACCCAATCGTATCAGCCACCAGAACGACCATTGATTCCTCTAAATCAGGTGGGGTGTTTTGGGCGCTTTTGTTCGCCATTGTTATAGCATAAGGTGTGGGCCACCCTGCCTGCCGTATATCAATAATGCTACAGATATGCACCTGATTAGCATAGGCAGCCTTATCATGGGCGCTAACTGCTGCGTACCATACATCAATTGTGGCTCGCTTCATGTCACTTGCCCGATAGATGAAAATGCCGCTCGTCAAGCGCTCGGTGATTAACCCTTCTTGGCAATAGGCTCCAATACGTTCTACTTGGTTTTCTACCCCAGCCATTCGATAATCGTCCCTGTACCTAAGCCGCCACCGCAACACATCGTTTGCAAGCCGTAGCGCTTGCCGTGCGTTTCTAGAGCGTGGAGTAGTGTGACCATCAAACGGGCACCGGAAGCTCCCAATGGGTGCCCAAGAGCGACGGCTCCACCATGCACATTCACGCGGCTCATATCAGGCTGGTATTCATGTTGCCAAGCCAGCACAACGGATGCAAAAGCCTCATTAATTTCAACCAAATCTATATCGTCTAGTTTCAGTCCGGCAATAGACAATACTTTAGCGGTGGCGGGGATAGGGCCACTTAACATCAATACGGGGTCTACACCAACAAGGGTCTGGGCCACAATCCGAGCACGGGGCTTTAGCCCTAGTGCCTTGGCTTTATCAGCAGACATCACCAGCAAGGCCGCCGCGCCGTCTGAAATTTGACTGGAATTACCCGCAGTAACAATGCCGTTGGCTTGGAAGGCGGGCGCAAGCGAGGCCATCTTTTCAGGGGTGGTGGTGGGGCGGATACCTTCATCACGCGAAATGGTGACAGGATTGCCCGCTTCATCAACCGTCTCGACTGGAATAATCTCATCTGCAAACCAACCGTTTAAGGTGGCTTGGTGGGCGCGGCGGTGGCTCTCAAGGCTGAAGGTATCGGCCTCCTCACGGCTGACAGCCCAGCGACTTGCCATCATCTCTGCCGAATCACCTTGATTGGTGACGGGGTATTGCTCCAAAAAGCGCGGCGGATAGGGTGTCCCCGGCCCCTGCATAAAATTGCTGCCCATCGGTATCCGTGACATGCTCTCCACGCCGCCGACAATCATGCACTCGACCTGCCCGCTGGCAATCATGCCAAAGGCGATATTGAGGGCTTGCTGGCTGGAGCCGCATTGGGTGTCGATGGTGCTGGCAGGTACCTCAAGGGGTAGCCCTGCGTGTAGCCATGCTTGGCGTCCGACGTTGATAGACTGCTCCCCAACCTGTGACACACACCCCCATAGTACGTAGTCGATGCTGGTCGGGTCAATACCTGTGCGGGTAATCAAGGCTTTGAGGGGAACGCTGGCGAGGTCAAGGGCATGCACACGGCTTAATCCACCGTTGCGCTTGCCAACTGGCGTGCGTACTCCTTCAATAATAACAACTTCACGAGTCATGGTCTCCCTCCTTGTCTCCATTAGGTTCCTTAGTATACTAGGCCTCATGTGTTTTTTCACAGGGAATCCGACTAATGCAGATACCCCATTTGGATTATGAACAAGAATTGCTGAAGCAAGGTTATCGCTTGATTGCGGGCGTGGATGAAGCCGGACGGGGCAGCATCTTTGGGCCAGTGTGTGTCGGGATGGTCGTTTTGCCATTGGATAATCCCGAATCACTCAAAGAAAGCCTTGCCCAAGTCCGCGATTCAAAGGCGCTTTATCGCAAAAAAGTGTATCGGCTGGCGGCGGATGTCCAAGCGGTAGCCCTCGCGTGGGCGGTGGGTGTCAGTTCAGCGAAAGAGGTTGACCAATACGGGATTATGGGTGCCATCCGTCGGGCCGAGGAGCAAGCGCTGGGGATGGTGCAGGCCCAACTCGGATGCTCAGTTGATTTTTTACTGACCGATAGCACCATGCCGACTCCGACAGGCCTCGATGAGTCTCACAAACGTTCATTGATTAGGGGTGATGCACAATGCCTCTCGATTGCCTGTGCTGCCATCCTTGCCAAAAGTGAGCATGACCGTCTGGTGCGCCAGTTAGCGGAAAGCTGTCACCCCGATTATCAATTGGACTCAAATGTCGGTTATGGTACCCCTGCCCATATCGAAGCCGTGCGGCGTCTGGGAGGTACGCCGTATCACCGCTATACCTTTCGTCCGGTAGGCCAACCCCCACTCCCTTTTGAGGGTGATTAATCTGGAAAGTGCAAATCAATCCCCACCGGACAATGGTCTGACCCCATCACATCCGACAGGATGTAGGCGTCTTTTAGATTCGGTACCAAGTCTTGGGTGACAATCACATAATCAATACGCCAGCCGATGTTGCGCTCACGGGCGTTGGCGCGGGTCGTCCACCACGAATAACGCTCGGCGGCATCGGGATAGAAGTGGCGGAAGGTATCGAGATAGCCCATGCCGAAGATTTTGTCGAGCCATGCCCGTTCAATGGGCATAAATCCTGATGTGTTCTCGTTAGTCTTGGGGTGGGTGAGGTCAATTTCCTTATGGGCCGTGTTGATATCCCCACAGAAGATGAGCGGTGTGGTGCGGTTCTTGCCACGTATCCGTTCACATGCCTCTAGGAAAGCATCGTTATAGGCCATCTTAAAATCAACACGGGTCAGGCCGCGTGTGCCGCTGGGGAAATAGGCATTGATGAGGGTGAACTGCGGAAACTCAGCAATCAGGGTACGGCCTTCGCTATCAAATTCCTCAATGCCGAGGCCATAGTGGACGCTCAAGGGTGCTTGCTTAGTGTATAGCCCAACGCCGCTATAGCCTTTTTTCTCGGCGGGGTACCAATAGGTATGGTAGCCGTCGGGTTCACGCAGTTCAGCGTCCATTTGCTCAGGCAGGGCGCGGACTTCTTGCACCGCCAGAATGTCGGGATTGGCTTCGCGTAGCCAGTCCAGAAACCCTTTGCGCTGCACAGACCGTATGCCATTGACGTTCCATGAGAGTAGCTTCATATTTATTCTCACCTCAGTATGTTAGAATCGGGGCAAACCATAGCATAAGTTCAGGTTTTCGACAAATGCCGCTACGACTAGACTACAACCCTTATCGAGGTATCAACGCCCACTTTCATAGTTGGCTGCAACAGGGCGAAGGTGGGTGGGTGACGTTTCATAGCGACCATATTACCCATCTCAAAAGCGCGTTGAATCGGATTCTCCCCGAAGGCTATTATGCTGTATCCGAGCAATCGCTCCAGATTTTGGTAAGCGGAACCGAACTTACCCGTACACGTCCTGATATTGCAATTATGCAGCGCGGGCCATTATCTCACCCAGCAGAAGCGACCCAGCCTGCAATGATCCCAACCTTGGAGGTCGCTACCGAGGAAATCTTGATTGATGAGGATGAGCTAACCGCGGTGGTTATCTATGCCGATGACCAGCCTGTGACGCGCCTTGAACTGCTTTCACCCAGCAACAAGACGAGCGACCGCAACCACTATCTTGCCATGCGACGCAAAACCCTAAATGCGGGACTTCGACTGGTTGAAATCGACTATTTGCATGAGACGCCTAATCTCTATACGCCACTCTTGCCAGACTATAGCCGTCATGAACCCGATGCCTACCCCTATTCAATCGTGATTGCCGATCCATCGCCAACGCCTGCCAGCCCTAGCGGTATCACACGTTTTTATTGTTTGCAGGTGGATGAAGGATTGCCGACTCTAGCGATTCCACTGATGGGTACGGATGCTGTGGGGGTTGATTTTGGGGCGGTGTATCAAACTACTTTTGAGGATGACCGTCGCCCATCACTGCTACTTGACTACAGTGAGCCACCCGTCAACTTCGATACCTATGCACCCATTGACCAAGCGCGTATTCATGAAGTCATGGCGCGGGTTCGTGAAACGGTCTAAATTGAGTTGCATCGCCCGCCCGCTTGGGTCATAGTTAAAGCACAACAAGGAGTTGGGAACACATGAAGGTACTCTTTATTGCAGCGGAAGCCGAGCCTTTTGCTAAAACAGGTGGTCTGGGTGATGTAGTCGGGAGCTTGCCCCGCGCCTTGCAACGAATGGATATTGATGCGCGGGTTATCTTGCCGCACTATGGCACCATTCATGACCGCGCTTTTGAACTCACCTACAATTTTAGTTTTCAGCAACAGCGAAAAGTGGGTACAGCCGATGTGCATGTGAGCAAGACCGTGCATCGCGGCGTGCCATTTTATTTTTTACGAAGCTGGCCTTTTTTCGATCAACCCTATCTCTATACGGATTACAACTGGGATAACCAGCGCTTTATCTTTTTTGCACAGGCAGCCCTAGGAGCAGCTTGGCACCTGCAAATGGGAGCCGATAATGAGTCTGGCCCTTGGTGGCCGGATGTCATCCATGTGCATGACTGGCATACAGGACTGGTGCCATTTTTGCTGCACCTGACCCGCTTTGAGGATAAATGGAATCAAGTGGCCTCGGTGATGACCATTCACAACATGGCCTATCAAGGGCGCTTTGCGGGCGGGTGGCTCGACCAACTCGACATTCAACCCCGCGACCATCCGATGCTGTTGGCAACAGGCTTCACAGGCGACCTCTTGGCGATTGGCTTGGCTTATGCCGATAAGCTGAACACTGTCAGCCCTAATCATGCGGTAGAACTGCACTACCCGCGCTTTGGGGAAGGGCTAGAGCCACTGATATGGGCGCGGGACATGGATTTTAGCGGCATCCTCAACGGCATTGATATGGAAGGCTTCAACCCCGCGACTGATCGCCATCTCTTTAACAACTACACAGTGGATAACTTCCGCACCGAGCGCCCCGCCAACAAACGCGCTTTACAGGAATTGCTGGATTTGCCCATTCGTGATGATGTGCCATTGATTGGAGTGGTCTCGCGGCTGGTCGAGCAAAAGGGTATTGATATGTTGGTTGATGCCCTGCGTTGGCTGTGTGTTGATACCGATATACAGGTGGTGATTCTAGGATCGGGTGAGCAAGACCTCGAACACATGGTCTGGCAAATGGGGCATGATTTCTGGTGGAAGGTACGTGCCAAAACCTACTATGACCCTATTCTGGCAAACCGCATTTATGCGGGTAGTGATTTTATCATGGTGCCGAGCCGCTATGAGCCGTGCGGTATGACACAGCTTATTGCTCAACGCTACGGTGCCCTGCCTGTGGTACGTGAAACAGGTGGATTGTCGGATACCGTTGAGAATTATGATGGAGGGGCGGCTGAGGTCGGTACCGGGTTTAGCTTCCTATGGGAATCGCCCGACGCTATTGTGGGTACTCTGCGCTGGGCGTTTGACACGTATCACAACCGACATGAGGCCTTTGAACGGATGCAGGAGCGGGGGATGCGAAAGGATTGGAGTTGGGACAAAAGCGCCCACGAGTATCTAAAGCTTTATGAGCAGGCCGTGAGTAAAAAGCGAGCTTGGATGAAACCCTAATCTTTGGGTGCCAAGCGCCCGCTATTCTTATGATATGATGAGGGTGGGGTAACCGTAAAATGTCCACCTTAAAACGCGCTATTCTCTTAGCAAAGCAAGGCCACATTGACAAGGCGGTGGCATTGTTGCATGAATTGACTGAAGCTAATCCAACTGACCTATTGGCATGGTTGACGTTGGCTGAGTATTCACCCGACCCTGCGGAGGCTGCTGCTGCTGCTTACCATGTCTTAGATTTGAGGCCAACCCATCGACAAGCCAAGCGTATCCTACAGGACTTGGGCCAAGTGCCTTATCCACATCGGGTGGTAGTGGTTGGTGGTAAAACCAAGCGCATTCCAGATGTTTTTGATACGGATGAAGGCTTTTGGGTTGGTGGAGTGGTGGTTATTTTGGCACTGCTGTTTGTGGTCATGCTAGCGATGATAGTAATAGGGATAGCCACAGGTCTCTGATGGACACAGGATTATTTGCCATACTGGTAGTGCTTGTCTTCGGGTTGTGTCTAGCGGCGGTGTTGTTGATTACCGCATGGATTTCCGATGATAAGGAGTTGGGTATTCTGCGCCAGATGTGGCATACGTTCTTTGGGCAGAAGAAAAAGGAATAAGCACACATGCTAGGGTCTTCCATACGTTTGGGGCGCATTGCGGGTATTGAGATTGGCATTAACTATAGTCTTTTGTTGATTGCTTTATTGGTAACCTACCAATTGGCGTCATTGGTTCTGCCCACCCGCGCTCCTGACCAGTCCAGCCAAGTGTATCTTATAGCCAGCCTTGTCGGTGCGGTGCTGTTTTTTGGCTCTATCCTGTGGCACGAACTGGCGCATGCACTGATGGCCCGTTTTTATGGCATACCTGTCCGCCGCATTGTGTTGTTTTTCCTTGGTGGAGTTGCAGAAATTGAGCGTGAACCACGTCGGGCGCATCAAGAATTCTGGATTGCGATTGTTGGACCTCTGAGCAGTTTGGTGTTGGGTGGTATCTTCATGGGCGTGTCCTATATTTGGGATAACCATCCAGTTATTGTTGAGGTGTTTTACTGGCTTGGCATCATCAATGTGATTTTAGCTGTGTTCAACATGACCCCCGGCTTTCCCCTTGATGGCGGGCGGGTTTTGCGGGCGTTGCTATGGTGGATTAGTGGTAAGTATCTGTGGGCTACCCGCTGGGCCAGCTATACCGGACAGGGCTTTGCGGGCTTGATGATTTTGAGCGGTTTCGGTTCACTCTTCTTCCAAAATGCACTATTCGGTAGTGGTCTGTGGACAATTTTGCTAGGGATGTTTTTAATGAATGCGGCGAAAACACACCTGCAGAGCGCTCATGTGCGAGATGGCTTGAGCGGGATTTCCGTAGGCCATTTGGTGCGTCCGCGTACCAATGTCCAACCCCATTGGCCCCTCGGCTATGCGTTGGATATGATGTCGCTTGGGGGGGGAGCCTCGGCTGCAACCGTTGTTGACAATGGTGAGATTGTTGGCATCTTGACCATTGAGAATCTGCGTTTGATGTCTCATGCCATGTGGGGGAATGTCACAGTGGAAACTGCTATGACACCGATTGGTAGAATCCAAACAGTTGATGCTGCCAGTGACCTATATGAAATCTTGCAAAGTCTTGACTTGAAGCGTCAACCCTATTTGTTAGTGACCTCCGATGAACAGCCCCTTGGGGTGATTTCGCACCGTGATTTAGTTGGATATGCCGAGCGCCAATTGCGAACAACCTAGTCCTGTTTATGTTATTGTCCCTTGTTTTGGGGTATCATCAGGGGACTATGATAGCACGACGGGTTCTTCGATTTGCCATTATTCTTATTGCTATTCTCCTGCTTGGTTCAGGTGGAATTGCTGGTTATGTTGCCTATTCGGTTTACTTTCGCCCATTACCCAAAACCAGTGGCACTAACGCTATTCTAGGTCTGAACGATACGGCTTCGGTCTATCGAGATAGCTGGGCTATTCCTCAAATTTTTGCTACCAATACTCACGACCTGTTCTTTGTGCAAGGCTATGTTCATGCTCAGGACCGTTGGTGGCAGATGGAACTGGGGCGGTTTATGGCAATGGGGCGCTTACATGAGATTTTTGCCCCCGACGACTCAATTATCACAGCAGACCGCTTGATGCTTTCTCTTGATTGGGATGAGATTGCCCGCGCCGAATGGCAGCAAACGCCACCCGCCACCCGCGACATCCTACAAGCCTACAGTGATGGTGTGAATGCCTATATCCTTGAGCGGGATATGGAATCATTGGCCTCTGAGTATGGACTGGTTGGATTATCAGGACGTTTGGATAACCTGTTGGTTTATTTAGGTCGTGATGCGCCTGTTGAGCCGTGGGAACCCTATCATACTCTGTTGATTGCCAAGCTTTTTGGCTGGATGAATGATGGTGACCTTTGGGCTGAACTGGATCAAGCAGCATTGAACGAGTACCTAGATGCCGAGTTGCTTTCGGTTTATCAGCCACCTATGTCGGGTTTGACGGTTTGGGGCGAAGCAGCAACTCATGGTACTGGCACACCAATGGTCTCGGCTTCCACCTATGATATTGCTGACCTACGCGCACGTTTGCTGGATGGTTTAACTCCTGAATTGATAGCAATGCTTGGTCTTGAGCCATCAGTGGGGGGCAACCTATGGGTGGTGAGCGGTGAGCATACCGAAAGCGGCAAACCCTTATTGGGTAACGATTACCATATGCCGATAGAAATCCCCTCGACATGGTATGAGATGGGATTGTATTGCGTGGATTTGGCTTGTCCCTATACATTAACAGGGTTCAGTCTACCCGGTATACCCGGAATCGTGGTTGGGCATAACGAGCAGATTGCATGGGGAATTAATCCATTACGGGCGGACATATTGGATTGGGTTGTGTTGCATCTCAACCCCAATGACCCAACCCAATATGTGGTCGATGGAACATGGGTATCCTTTCAACAGGAGAGCATTAACTTTTTTCCTGATGATGAAGAAGCCCCTATCTACACCATCAACCGCAGTCGTTATGGCCCTGTTCTAACAGACTTGGCGGGAGATACGGCATTGGCTTTGCAATGGGAGCAAGTGGGGGAGCCAGTGACAGCGCTTCTGAACCTTAACCGTGCGACCAACTGGGATGAATTTCGTGATGCTGTGCAGGGTTGGCAATGGACACCCTTTGCCTTTGCTTATGCAGATACATCGAACAATATTGGCTATCAGGTTGCTGGACAATTACCTATTCGTACAGCGGGCCAATCGCGTCATGTGCCTGTAGATAGCCTCAATGACGACCCTCAATGGCTTGGAACTATTCCTTTTGAGTTGTTGCCGAGCCTATACAATCCACCATCTGGCATGATTGTTGATGCTAATAACCTGATTGCGGCAACATACAGCGATTCAACCCAACAGTTGCTCGGCAATTTATACCCTGAGCAAGTGGGTGGCGTGTGGGTGGCTCTCTCACGCCAGTGGGCGCTGGATACCCGTGCCACACGGCTTGTCAATCTGCTACATGCTGTTGATCTGCATACAGTGGATAGTTTTACCCAGATTCAAGGGGATAACTTCAATGTCTTTGCCCAGCGATTGATGCCATATCTATTTGACCTGCCGATTGAAGACCAAGACGCGCTGGCATGGTTTAAAGAATGGGATTTACAAAACCACATGGATAACCCCCAAGCGGCTCTATTTGCGGTGTTTTGGTCTGAACTGGCACACTTGACGTTTGATGACCAACTCCTGATGCCTAATACCGGAGGCGAGCGTGAGATGGCAACGGTTTTGGCTATTCTTGACCAGCCTCAGCATCCTTGGTGGGATGATGCAACGACGCCGTTCACCTACGAAACCCGTGACAACCTCCTACAAACGGCATTCGTCAATGCCTATGAGTGGATGATGGAAAATATGGGTGAAGATCGCACCGAATGGCGGTGGGGGCTGCTCCATCAAGGTACTTTTGTCAGCCGCGTTATTGGCTACGAGAACAATAGCTTGATTGTCAATAGTGGCCCTTTTGCCCTCAATCATGGGCCTTATGAGATGAGTGGAGGAACGGGAATTATCAACGCGACCGCTTATCAGTTGACAGAGGACGCCCAATTTTTGGTCAGAACCTTGCCTGCCTATCGCTTGATTGTAGACTTGGACGACTTTGGCAATAGTCGTGCGATGCATACCACTGGGCAGAGTGGGCATCCTGCCAGTGACCATTATAAAGATATGATTGTTCCTTGGCGTACCATTGAATATCATGATGTCCAGTGGGGAGCCAATGCTATTCGTGAGCAGGCGACCAAACGCCTAGAACTAGAACCCATTCGAGAGCAGCCATGATGCGTTATCTGGTAATACTTTTGCTTCTATTGAGTAGCTTGGGGGTGGTCATGAGCAGCGTCGCACAAGACCCGCCTGACCCGCGCCCTCATGTATTGGTATCTGGTGTCGATGTGAACGGGCAAGGGTTTCCACTTGTTATGATTGACCTTGATTCAGGCACCTCTTATACACTGGCAACCTTTGCTAATCGTCCAGTTTGCCCGCCTAGTACCTTTCCCGGTGGGGAGCGAATTCTTTATCAATCGATTGCGGGTATTCAACAGGCTTACGCTTATCAAGTGGAAATTGCAACCAGTGAACGGCTGCTGATACCTGTAGGAGAAAATCCCCTTACGTGCCCGATCATTGCACCTGATGGTGGCTCAATCGCGTGGTTACGTACCGATCTAGTATCTACGGAAGACGAGCGGACAATGAAACAAACCACGCTTGTCTTAACAGACCCTGTACTTGAGACAAGCCTAGATTTGGTTAGCCACACAGCAATCTATGATGTGGAATGGTCTCCGGGAGGGGGTGCACTGGTGTACTATGTGACGGATGCGAGTATGCCTTTTCCTCAGCTATATAGTCTTCCCCGTGAAGGTGGTGTCTTGCCGCGTCTTGCATGGGCTTTGGGGCAAGGTATCTTAGCAGACTATCGCTGGGTGAGTAGCGATAAGGGGTTGCTGATTGCCTACTATATGGAGAATGGCCTAGCATTGGCATTACTGCCGACGGCCTGCGTAATTGGGCCGGGCGATCCATGCCAGTCCGAACCATTGGCTGTTTTTCCTTCCACCAGTAGTATTGAATTATGGTCAGCCATTGATGCAGAAGCTGAACACACGATTGTCAGCATTCAAGACCTTGTAGATGAGGTGCCCCAGACCGATCTCTGGATGGTAGACTTGACTGGGGCAATCGACCCTCAACAACTTACCTTTTCACCCAATCTGATTGAGAATGATGCCCGTTGGATGGGTGATGAGGTGTATTTTATTGGCAGCTATTTTGATCAACCCACCCAGACCTTTAGTAGTGCAATTTATGTGATGCCAGTGGATGGGACAAGTGAGCCACAGGCCCTGTTTTCATCCGCTGTGTTTTCGCCTAGTTTGTTTCTGTGGTGGTATGAATGAGAGAGTACCGATATGTGGAAAAACTACTTTTCAGTCACATCTGTTGAAGATGCACTTGAACTCCTCGCTAAATACCGAGAACGAGCGCGAATTGTAGCTGGTGGAACCGATATCTTGATAGAGCTAGAGCGTGGTCAGCGGGCGGGGGTGGACACGCTGATTGACGTCAGCCGCGTGCCTGAGCTTGACTGTATTCGGCAGGAAGGCCAAACCTTAGTGCTAGGGCCGACGGTCAACCACAATCAAGCAGTCGCTAATCCCTTAATCCGCGCATGGGCCTTTCCCCTAGCGGCGGCTTGCTGGAAGGTGGGCGCTCCCCAAATTCGTAATCGGGGTACTATTGCAGGCAATCTCATTACGGCCAGCCCTGCCAACGATACCATTGTGCCGCTGATGGCGCTAGGAGCCAGCGTCACGCTGCGTTCTGTTAAGGGTGATCGCACGATCCCTCTGGTGGAATTCTATACGGGGGTGCGAAAGACTGTGATGCAACCTGATGAGTTGCTAACCGCTATTCATATCCCCATAATGCAGCCTAACCAAGTTGGAACATTTCTGCGCCTTGAGTTACGGCAAGCACAGGCCATTTCTGTCGTTAGCGTAACCGCTATCCTCGCCTTCGAGGCTGACCGTATTCAGTCTGCAAAAATCACGCTGGGAGCGGTAGCCCCAACCATTATTCGTGTACCCCTTGCTGAGGAGTATCTGGCTGGGAAAACATTGACGGATGCGGTTATCGCTGAAACCGCACGTTTGACAGCTAGTGTGCCGCGCCCTATTGATGATGTGCGGGCATCTGCGTCATATCGCACCGAGATGGTAAAGGTGCTGATAGCAAGGGTCTTGCGTTCGATTCGGGATGGCTCTTACAAAACGCATGTCCCAACTGACCCCGCCATGCTATGGGGTGGGGGTGAACCACCAGCGATTGCACCACTGCCCGTTACTTTACGACATGAGCGTGATGCTGCGGAGACCATTACAACGACTGTGAATGGACGCACAGTAACGGTGACGGGCGGTGTACAGTTGAATCTACTGGACTTTCTGCGTGACTATGTAGGCCTAACGGGTACCAAAGAGGGCTGTGCAGAGGGCGAGTGTGGAGCCTGTACGGTATTTTTGGATGGGGTAGCGGTGATGGCCTGTATGGTGCCTGCGCCCCGTGCTCATGGTGCTGAAATTATCACCATTGAAGGTTTAGCGAGTGATGGCAACCTTCACCCCTTGCAACAAGCATTCTTGGATACAGGTGCGGTGCAGTGCGGGTATTGTATTCCGGGCTTTCTGATGTCTGGTGCCAAACTTCTTGAGGAGTACCCGCACCCGACTGATGAACAGGTTGCTCAAAGTATCTCCGGCAATTTATGCCGTTGCACAGGATATTATAAAATAATAGAAGCGTTTCATAAGGCGGTCAAAGGAAGCTAACCATGACAGAGTTCAAGAAAGTCACTGAAGAAAACAAGCCAAGTGCGCTTTTGCCCGCGATGGGCCTTGTTTTGGCGTTGTGTACAGCGGCGATTTGCTATGCGACGGCTCCCGCGATAGGGGATTTCTTGAGAGAAAATGACCGTGTGTCTGAGCAGATTGCGGATATTCAAGACCGAGACCTTTACTTGATGATAGGGATTATGATGTGGTTTATCAGCCTCGCGCTTATCGTGATGTTTGTGTCGCTAATCCAAGGGCGCGATACACTCATCGATCAAGAATCGAAAACGGTGCGCCTTAAAGAAAAAGATCTTACTCCTCGCAAGATTCGTCGCTATGAGGCCAAAATCGCCCATCAACGCGCTCAAAAAATCAAGGCACTCAAACGTATGCGCGATAAACAAGAAGCGATTGACCGCAAAGCCAAAGAAAAGAAGGCGGATTCATGACCAGTATGATAGGAACTCGTATACCCCGCTTGGATGGGGTTGGCAAGGTGACAGGCGAGACCCTCTATCCCGCCGATATTGATATTGAAGGTCAACTGTGGCTCAAAATCCGCTATTCTGATCGAGTACATGCCCGCGTAGTGGCAATGGATACCACCCCAGCGGAGGCTTACCCCGGTGTGGTGGCGGTCTTCACTGCTAAAGATGTTCCGGTGAATGAATATGGCCTGACTATCAAAGACCAGCCAGTATTATGTGGCCCCGGCAGTACAATTGAAGGGGCCGACATTGTGCGCTGTCTAATGGATAATATCGCCATCGTGGTCGCTGAATCAGCAGAAGCAGCAGAAGCGGCAGCCCAACTCATCATTGTTGAATATGAGGATTTGCCCGCCGTATTTGACCCCGAGGTGGCCCTCGCGGATGGCGCTCCTCAATTACATACCCGCTATCTTAACAACACCATCACGCACTACCGTATTCGCCAAGGTGACCTTGAGGCGGCATGGCAGCAAGCCGATGTGGTGGTGGAAGGTGTTTATCAAACGGGCTACCAAGAGCATGCATTTCTGCAACCTGAAGCTGGACTCAGCTATATTGATGAGGCCGGGCGGGTGACAGTTGTGGTATCGGGTCAGTGGGTGCATGAAGACCAAGAGCAAATCTACCACGCTTTGAATCTTCCACCAGAACAAGTACGTATCATCTATCCAGCCATTGGTGGAGCTTTTGGTGGTCGTGAAGACATGAGCGTGCAGATTGTCCTCGCCCTTGCGGCATGGAAGCTGCAACGTCCTATCAAAACAGTTTGGAGCCGTGAGGAATCGATTCAATACCACCATAAGCGCCATCCAGTGCGGATTTATACGCGCTGGGGTGCTACCCGCGAAGGCAAAGTGGTTGCGGTAGAAGCTAAGGTCATTGGCGACGGTGGGGCCTATAACTACACCTCCAATAAAGTGATGGGGAATGCCCACTTGATGGTAACAGGCCCCTATGAACTGACAAATGTGGCAGTCGATACCTATGCCGTCTGCACCAACAATATCCCATGCGGGGCTTTTCGCGGCTTTGGTGGCCCACAAGGAGCCTTTGCTGCTGAGAACCAGATGAATAAGCTGGCGGCGGCACTCGGGCTTGACCCTGTTGAGGTGCGGATGCGGAATCTGTTACACGAGGGGTCGATGATGACAACGGGAACAGTTGCCCCACCCGGCGTCACCATTCCCGAAGTAGTTGAAACCTGTGCAGCCGAGAGTGGCTATTGGCAGAAGGATGTTACGTGGGAGCGGAAAGCCATTACACAGCCGTCTGACCCTTCTAAGCGGCGCGGAATTGGTTTTGCGTGTGCTTTCAAAAACATCGGTTTTAGCTTTGGTGCCCCTGAAAATTGCTGGGCAACCATCGAACTCTATGGCGGGACCGCGATTGAGGAGGTGATTGTCCGGACGGCGGGTGCCGAGGTTGGGCAGGGGTCGCACACGGCTTTTGTTCAAATGACGGCTGAGGCCGTTGGGGTGCCTGTTGAACAGGTGCGCCTCATTTCTCATGATACCTCTGAGACCCAAAATTCGGGTAGTGCCTCGGCGTCGCGCTTGACCTTTATGACGGGCAATGCCATTCGTGGGGCCGCTGAACAAGCGCTGCAAAAATGGCAAGATGAAGAGCGCCCCGCCAAAGCCACTTATCAATATCGTCCACCTGCCACCACACCGCTTGACCCCGAAACAGGTTATGGCACACCGAATTTTGCCTATGGCTATGTCGCGGAAGTGGTTGAGGTCGAGGTTGATATTGAAACGGGCATTATCAAGTTAGAGCGGGTGGTCTGTGCCAACGATGTGGGCAAGGCCATGAATCGCTTGGCGATTGAAGGTCAGATAGAGGGCGCGGTAGTCCAAGCCCAAGGGTATGCGTTGATGGAGCACCTCATCTCGCACGAGGGGCGTATCCTCAACCCCTATCTCTCTAGCTATCTGATACCGACGGTTTATGACATCCCCCGTGAGGTCAAATCTATTATCATTGAGATACCGACACCGATTGGGCCTTGGGGCGGGCGTGGCATGGCTGAAATGCCGTTCTTGCCACTGGCTCCAGCTATTACGGCGGCGGTGCATGATGCCACTGGCGTTTGGATGGATGAAATTCCACTAACGCCTGACCGCGTGGTGGCTGCCTTGCGTAAGGAGGGCCTTGGTGTCATCTAATCTGCCGCTTATCCTCATTCGTGGCGCGGGTGACCTCGGTTCTGGGGTCGCCTATCGTTTATTCAAGGCACATTATCCGGTGGTCATGACCGAGTTGGAGGCCCCAACCCTTGTCCGCCGTACCGTGAGTTTTGGCAGCGCTATGTTTGAGGGTACTGTGCAGGTAGAGGGCATCACCGCCCGCTGCATCGAGGCATCATCGGCAGCGTGGTTGGCTTTGCAAGCCGCTGAGATTCCCGTGATTGATGACCATGAATGGCGTAACCTCTCCCCACGAGTGGTGATTGATGCCCGTGTCGCCAAACGCAACATTGATACAGCTATGCAAGACGCGGAATTGGTGATTGCCTTGGGGCCGGGCTTCAGCGCGGGGGAGGATTGCCACGCCGTGATAGAAACCAATCGCGGACATTACTTAGGGCGTGTGATTTGGCAGGGGGCGGCTGAACCGAACACCAATGTTCCGGGTAACATGATGGGGATGACGGGTGACCGTGTGTTGCGAGCGCCTGTTGCGGGTTTTGTCGAACCCTATGCTATGATAGGGGATGAAATCGAAGCTGGAGCAACCATTGCAATAGTCAATGGTCATCCAGTAATAGCGGCTTTTACGGGACGACTACGCGGGCTTATTCATCCTAGTGTACACGTCACGCAAGGGATGAAAATAGGTGATTTAGACCCCCGCTGCGTTTATGCACATTGTTTCACTATTTCCGAGAAATCGCTGGCAATTGGGGGTGGGGTATTAGAGGCGATTTTGAGTTGTGGGATTACCCCACTCATACCAACGGAGTGAGTGATAGGAAGCGAGAATGCGGCTTTGTGAGGCGCTAGATATACAGCGGGGTGATGTCGTATCCTTTAGCGGGGGTGGGGGGAAGACCTCGGCACTGGTGCGGCTTGGCTATGAATTGCGTGAGATGGGGTGGCGGGTATTGGCGACCACCACCACGCGCATTGCCCGCAAAGAACTTGACTTGTTTCCCCATGCCGCCAAGTGGCAATGGAATCTACTGCAAGGTGCCCGTGAACTTGAACCGCTTTTAGATGACTATGGATTGGTCTTTGTCTATCAAGAGATTCGCGGTGAAAAGGTCAGCGGTATTCCGATTGAGCGTGTATCCCGCCTTGTGGATGAAATGAATGCCGATGTGCTATTGGTGGAGGCTGACGGCTCACGGCGCTTGCCATTGAAGGCTCCCCGCACCTATGAACCTGTTTGGCCGACCGATACTACAGTGGCGGTGCCTGTGGCGGGATTGGATGCGCTAGGGCAGCCACTTGATTCAAATGTGGTATACAACCCTGACCCTATCATTGAGCGCTATGGCTTCCATGAAGGCGACCCGATTCAACCTGCATGGGTGGCCCAAATTGTGCGGGATGAGACCTTGGGATTGAAAGATGTCCCCGCTACTGCGCGGGTGGTACCTTTGCTCAACAAGATTGACCGACCCGGCTTGAGCATGTCGCGTGCCAGAAAAATTGCCCAGATGATACTCAAGGAGCCGCGTGTCCATAGTGTTGTGTTGGGTTCGATGCACAATGAGCAAAATCCTGTCGCTGAGGTGCAGCGCCGAATAGGGGCCATTGTTTTGGCGGGTGGGCTTTCGGCGCGGATGGGTAGCTCTAAGATGCTTTTGCCGTGGGGTGACCGTACCGTAATTGAGGCTGTTGCACAGAAGCTGGTGGCGTTTCATTTAGCGGATGTGGTGGTGGTGACGGGTTACAAGGCGGGCGAGATTAGCGCCCAACTCAAGCGTTACCCCGTCCGCACGGTCTTTAACACCATGTACTCTAAGGGTGAGATGTTATCATCATTACGGGTCGGTTTACGCGCCTTAGATGACAACATCAGTGCGGCCTTGGTGGTGATGGGCGACCAACCCCAAATCTCAGTACGGATTGTGCATCGAGTATTGACGACGGCGGCTCAAGGGCCGGAGTCGATAGTGGCACCCTATTATATGGGGCGTCGCGGACATCCGATTTTAATCCCTCAACGCTATTGGAAGGCTCTCCTACGCTTGCGGCATGGTGCGCCGCGTGATGTTATCAATCAGCATCCCATCACAGCGGTCAATGTTGATACCGACAGCATCCTACGCGATATTGACACGCCCGAACAATATGCCTTTGAGAAGAAGTTGGCAGGTCTAGAATGACCGTCTCGGTGTGGCAGGCCAACGGGGAACAGCCCGTCGAATCAACCGATGTGGTGATTATTGGAGCAGGATTGCTAGGATGCACGGCGGCCCTGTATCTGCATCAAACTGGATATACTACCACCATCATTGAGGCTCGTGATGTGGGTTTGGGAGCCAGCAGCCGCAACGCTGGCTTTATGATTACAGGTCTCGATAAATACTACCACCAAGCCGAGATGGTCTACGGGGAGGCCGCTACCCGTGAGATATGGGAACTTTCGCGGCGCTCTTTGGCCTTTTGGCAAGACACGGCTCGTCAGCACGGGGTCTGGATGGAACAGAGTAGCTCGCTGCTATTGGCTGAGACACCCGAAGAACGTCTTGAATTGGAGCAATCCACCCGTCGGATGCAGGCCAATGGCTTCGATTGCGAATACCTATCCAGCGACCCCCTCCAGCGGGGTTATTATGCCGCCATTCGCCAAGCGACGGACGGGGGTATCCATCCTGTGCAGTTGCTGAATGCTATCTTCCAAGCAAGTGAAGCCAAGTTGATAGCTAACTCAGAGGTGTATGCCATTGAGTCGGAGGCCACTGAGGTGGTGGTCTATTCACGGCTGGCGATTGTCCGCGCCCAAAAAGTGCTGATTTGCACCAATGCCTATAGCCCCTATCTCGACCCCTATTTTGTGGGCAAAGTCACCCCCAATCGCGCTCAATGCTTGGCAACGGCTCCCTTGCCAGAGCGCGTTATCAACGCGGTGGGCTATTCTGACTATGGCTATATGTATTACCGCGATTTACCCGATGGGGGTCTGCTCATTGGCGGTGGACGTAAGCAGAACAAGGCCCTTGAGGGGGATACCACCGAAGACCGTACCACCGACCCCGTTCAGGCTATTCTTGAGGCTTATCTCAAGACCCGCTTTCCTGATGTAACGGCCCCGATTGTGCGGCGGTGGGCAGGGATTATGGGCTTTACGGATGATGGTTTGCCGATGGTTGGCTCACTGCCGCGTGATGCACGCATTGGCTACGCGGTGGGCTTGAATGGGCATGGTCTCTCGTTGGGGGCGGGTATTGCCGAGCGGGCGGTTGACCATCTGCTCTATGGCACCCATGCGGGTATCTTTGACGGGCAGCGCTTTGATTAGAGCGTCTTTTCGATGGCTTTCACTAGCTTATTGAGGGTGCGTCGATAGGTACTCTCAGCAGATGTCAGCACAATCAAGACATAGATTTTCCCGCGCACGATGATTGGGCGGCACACCAAACGCCGCCCATCTAGGTCATAGAATACACTCTCTTGCATTTCTGCCAAGGCTGTGAGGCTTTCGGGGCTGCTGAAAATGCGTTGGGTCGTCACAAGTGGCGCTTGGGCGGTGGTGGTATCTAGGCCAACTTGTGCATAGCTACCCAGTATGGTCTGTTGAGGTCCGACGATAACAGCCGCCAGAAATTCACTACCATCTACCTGCAAAAGCGCATCTAGTTGACCCACTATTGTACGCCTACTGCTCCCAGTTGAGTTGCGGTTGGCACTGGCTCAATGATGTTGATGGTGATTTCGCAACTGGCACGGATGTTGTTGGTGGTATCAAAGACGGTCAGGCGAAAGCGGTATTCACCCGGTAATAGGACGGAAGGCAGAAAGCTACCCAATTCCCCATCAACTACAGGCTGGTTGTAGTCCCCTTTGCTATAGAGGCTGAAGTCTACATCGGTGGCTTTGCGGATTTCAAAGCGGTATTTGGCGAAGTTTTCAATGTTGGCTGTCCCCATGACCGGAACTTCTTCAAAAACATACATGCCATTGGCGGGGTACTCAATCCACGCTTGGTTAGGATCACATCCGGTGCGCTGGCTACGCGGGCCAATGGTGCCGACAGGTGTGCTGGGGGCTGCTGCTGTTGCCAGTACATCGGTTGGGGCTAGGGTGCGTACCTGAATATCAAAGCTCCCATCACCCGCTGGTGTATTGGTAATGAAGGGCGAGTCGATGTTGGACTCGGCATCACTATCGGGCAAGCCCTCGCTCCATGCAGGAGAGGCGTAGTTACTGATACCCCACACGACAATGATGAATTCCGCCATGAGGAGTACGGTGGTTAGGGCGCGTCCCCCATGTCGCTCGGCCATTTCACGCTCTAAGCCATATTGGGCCAATTGCAGTTCATGGCGGGCTTGCATCAAGCTCCGTAGGTTCCAGATGAGCAGAACTCCACAAATAAAATAGAGGCCTGTGGATAGATTTTCAATGAGTGAGAAAAAAGCTCCCATTGGTGCGCTGGCCTTTCAACTGATGTTTACAATTCGCGGACGACCCCTCGGAGCAGCTTCATGAGACGCGGCACCGCCTTGGCTCCGATCTTGAGGACTTCCTCGTGGCTGACTTCGCGCCGCACGGCTTGGTGGTCGATGGCGATATTGGTGATGGTGGAAACACCAATGACTCGCATCCCGCCGTGAACGGCAACGGTGGCTTCGGGGGCAGTAGACATGCCCACCGCATCGGCTCCCCATGCCCGAAACATGCGGATTTCGGCTGGTGTTTCAAAGGCAGGGCCAGATAGACATAGATAGATGCCGCGTTGGAGGGGGATATTCTCATGCTCGGCTAGTGCAATGACTTGGCGGCGCAGGTCGGGGTCGTAGGCATAGGTGAAGATGGGGAAGCGCTCACCGAGGCGCTCATCGTTTGGCCCCATCAGTGCATTTTGTCCCATGTGACCGAGTAGATTGATGTGGTCTTCAATCAGCATCAGGTCACCCGCGCTGAAACTGGTGTTGATGCCGCCTGCCGCGTTGGTAAGTATCAAGACCTCAATGCCCAATAGCTGCATGACCCGCACCGGAAAGGTGACTTGTTGCATGCTATAGCCCTCGTAAAAATGTACCCGTCCTTGCATCACCAGCACGGGCTGGTCTTCAAGGGTGCCAATCACCAAGCGCCCAGAGTGTCCCCACACGGTTGATTGGGGCCAGTTGGGGATGTCATGATAGGGGATGATGGTGGGGTTGTCGATGTTGTCGGCCAGTGGTCCCAAACCAGAGCCAAGTATAATCCCGATACGTGGGGTAAACTCTAGATGAGACCGGATGAACTCAGCCGTAGCTGCGTAATCGTCGTAGGTAAAAATCATTGCATGCTCCAAATTTTGCGTAATTATGGCATTTTATTTTAACATTGTTTCACGGAGGGTGAAGCCATGCGTCGGAGTGTTTGGCACCGCATACGTTCAGCACTGTTAAATTTTCTCGACCAACTATTCATGATTTTCAACTTGCCCACGCTGACTAGTGACCTTGAGGGTCGTTTGCGTCGCTTGCGTCGCCTATACTATCACAATCCTACCCTGACGGTTGAGCATGGGCGGATACGCGATATTTTACATGGTCATGTCGAGAAGCGGTACCGTGCGTATTATGAGCGCCTGTTGTCTGTTGAGCGCATCGTTTATCAGACTAGTCATCAACTACCGCGTGGTACCCAAGCTGATGAGCTATTATACCAGACCCAACAACTGGGGGACCGTATTGCGGCGCTGATTGATGAATATCAGGTTGTAGAGCAGTCTTTGGCGCAATTCCGAGACCCTAGCTCACCTGTGGCCCACCAACTTTATGCACGTCGAGAGAATCTACGTGAGCAGTTAGAGACGAATTTGGCGCGACAAGCTGCTATACCTGCCCACCTTGAGTCGTTGTATACCACCCGCACCCAGCGCCAAGCAGCCCGTTTGACGGGAAGGCTAGAGAACTTAACCGACTTTTTGAACGATGTCGAGTCGGCCTATGCGGAGCTAGATGCGTTTAGCTTTTCAGAAGAGAACGACCGGAAACTGGAGCAACATGATTAAAGCAGTCATCTTTGACATGGACGGGGTACTGATTGACTCCGAACCATATTGGAAACAAGCTGAGGTGGAAATCTATCCCACAGTGGGCCTACACTTGACCCACGCCGATTGTATGCAGACGATGGGTATGCGAATTGATAAGGCCGTTGAATACTGGTATCAGCGCCAGCCTTGGTCGATGCCTCCCACCATTGACGACATCCGCCAGCAGATTGTTGACCGTGTAACTGAGTTAATCGGTGAGCAGGGCCAGCCGATGACAGGGGTGGGGGAGGCCCTTGCGTGGATTCGCCAACGTCAGTTACCCATAGCGATTGCTTCATCATCTGACCTGTCGATGATTGAAGCTGTGGTGGCAAAGCTGGCTATTCAGGATTATTTTCATCTGTTATATTCAGCAGAGTTTGAACCCTACGGCAAACCTCACCCCGGTGTTTACCTGACGGCGGCTGCCAAGTTGGGTATCGCGCCCACTGATTGCCTTGTCATTGAGGATTCTATGCGCGGCATATTGGCAGCAAAGGCCGCTGAAATGCGCTGTGTGGCGGTGCCTGACCCCTCATTGCATGGTGACCCACGCTTGAGCATTGCTGATTGGGTCTTACCTTCATTAGATCATTTACCAACTATTTTTAAGGAGTAACCCATGTCGGATGTAGCATCTCAAATCCAACAACGTGTCGAGGCCCACCGCGAAGACATCATTCGCTTTCTGCGTGAATTGTGCGCTATTCCCAGTATGGAGAGCCAGATTAAGGAAGTCGGGGAACGTGCGGCTGAGGAAATGCGAAAACTTGGCTTCAACAAAGTCTGGTTTGACCAAATGGGTAATATCGTAGGCGAGATTGGCGATGGCCCCAAGAAACTGCTCTATGATAGCCACATTGATACCGTCGGTGTCGGCGACCCTGCCGAGTGGCAATGGGACCCCTTCCAAGGCAAGGTTGAGGACGGTATCTTTTATGCACGTGGAGCCTGTGATGAGAAAGGCAGCACCCCCGGCATGATTTACGGACTGGCGATTGCCCGTGACCTTGGCTTGCTGGAAGGCTATACTGCTTATTACTTTGGCAATATGGAAGAATGGAATGATGGCAGCGCCCCCCAAGCTTTTGTGGAGGTCGAAGGTATCCGCCCTGACTTTGTGGTGATTGGCGAGCCAACCAAGATGAAGGTCTATCGCGGTCATATTGGGCGGGTGGAGATGAAGGTGGTCGCCAAGGGCAAGAGCGCCCATGCCGCCAGTAACTATCTCGGCGACAATGCCATTTATAAACTGCTGCCTATCATTGAAGCCATCAGCAAAATGGAGCGACCTGACTTGGCCTATCATGAGGTGTTGGGGCAGGGGCGCATTACCGTAACACACATGGAAGTCACCACGCCGAGCCTCAACGCGGTGCCGAATGAAGCCACGATGTACATTGACCGTCGTATCACCTTTGGCGAGACTCCTGAGAGCGCTATTGCTCAAATCCAAGCCATCATTGGCAAGCGTGATGATGTGAAAGCCGAGATTTTGAAGTACAACGACCCCAGCTACACGGGCTTTGTCTTTGAGACGGACAAAATCTATCCACCTTGGCTTTATGAGGAAAACGACCCACTGGTAGCGGCGGGGTTGAATACCCTCAAGGCGTTGGGCGAAGATGCACCGCAAACGGGAACGTGGGCTTTCTCGACCAATGGCACCTATTGGGCAGGGCGTGCAGGCATTCCCAGCATTGGTTATGGCCCCGGTGATGAGGTCGATGCTCATACGGTGCTTGACCGTGTGTCGCTGGATGATGTGGTGCGGGCGACGGCCTTCTATGCGTTGCTGCCGAAGATGATTGGCTAGACGGGGATACTATGCGGATTCCCCTTGACAATGCGACATAACAAGACGAAACTCTCGATTATCAACTAGATTTCAGGAGATTATAGTTCCTATGCAAACGCATCTACGTGGGCGTGATATGATTACCACCCAAGAGTGGACACGCTCGGAAATTGATACTGTGATGGATGTCGCCTTTGACCTCAAACGCAAGCGGGCGGTGGGCGAACCCCATGCCTATCTGCGCGATAAAGTCTTGGGGATGCTTTTCTTCTTCAGCAGCACCCGCACCCGTGTCAGTTTCGAGGCGGGTATGGCGCAATTGGGCGGGCATGCTCAATTCATTGAAAGTACCACCACTCAGATTTCACATGGCGATACTGCCAAAGAAATTGGCGAGATTATCGGGCGCTATACCGATGGTATTGCTATCCGCCAATGCGATTGGGACTTTGGCAACCAATACATCCGCGATGTAGCAGCAGCTAGTCGTGTACCAGTCCTCAATATGCAATGCGATGTTTACCATCCCTTCCAAATTATGGCGGACTTGATGACCATTCAAGAACGCTTTGGGCGCGAGGGACTGCGTGGTAAGACCATCAATGTCAGTTGGGCCTATGCCTCTAGTTACCAAAAGCCGATTAGCGTTCCGCAAAGCCTGATTCTGCTGATGACGCGCTTCGGCATGAATGTGCGCCTGACCCATCCACCGGAATATAAGCTGATGCCCGACATTTTGGAGCAGGCCAAGGAAAATGCCCGCAAGAGTCGCGGTAGCTTTGAGATTTTGGATGACTTCGATGCAGGCTTCAAGGATGCTGATGTGGTCTATCCCAAGAGTTGGGGAGCCATGTTGACCACCTCGGACAATACCGAAAGCGCCAATATTGGCAAGCAATATACTGACTGGATTACGGACAGCCGTCGTATGGGCATGGCCCACGAAGACGCCGTGTATATGCATTGCCTGCCCGCTGACCGCAACATCGAAGTAACCGACGAGGTTATTGATGGCCCGCAAAGTATTGTTTATGACGAAGCCGAGAACCGCCTGCACGTTCAAAAAGCGGTTATGGCATTAACAATGAGCTAGGATAATACAATGGCAGAGAAAACAGCCGTGATTGCCATCGGTGGCAATTCGCTTATCACTGAAAAATCAAAGACGGCGGTGTCTCACCAGTGGGACGCGGTGCGTGAAACCTGCCAACATATTGCCGATATGGTCGAGGAGGGCTGGAATGTCGTGGTCACTCACGGCAACGGCCCTCAAGTCGGCTTTATTTTGCGCCGCAATGAATTGGCTGCCCATGAGGTGCATACCACCCCGCTTGATTTAATAGGGGCCGACACCCAAGGCGCGATTGGTTACATGCTCCAACAGGCTCTCAACAACGAGTTGCGGCTACGGGGGATTAATCGCAGTGTAATTACGATGGTCACCCAAGTGTTGGTAGATCGCAATGATACTGCATTTGAAAACCCGACCAAGCCGATTGGCAGCTTTCTGACCGAAGAACAAGCCCGTCAATTTGAGACCGAAGGCTGGCAGATTATGGAAGACGCTGGACGGGGTTGGCGGCGGGTTGTGGCTTCCCCTGAACCGCTTGAGATTATCGAACAAGGTGCTATCCGCACCATGATTCGTGCTAACTATATCGTTATCGCTTGTGGGGGCGGGGGTATCCCTGTGTTTCGCAACCCCAAGGGTGAATTACGAGGGATTGCGGCAGTGATTGACAAAGACCGCGCTTCTAGCCTTCTCTCCCAAATACTGATGGCGGACTTGTTCATCATCTCGACAGGTGTTGAAAAAGTAGCCTTGAACTTCAACACCCCCCAACAGCGTGACCTCGACAGCATCACGCTTTCAGAAGCGCGTCAATTTTTGGAAGAGGGGCATTTTGCGGCAGGCAGTATGCAGCCTAAAATTGAGGCGGTCATTCGCTTTATGGAACGAGGTGGCCCGCGTGCCTTAATCACCAACCCGCCCAATATCCGCCGCGCTTTGCATGGGGAGACCGGAACATGGATTTTACCGGGTTAGAGCATATCATTGGTTTGGAGTGTGTGGTCTGTGGGGAGCGTTATGCCCTTGCCGACACACTCTATGCTTGCCCGCGCTGTGGGGAAGTTGGGGCCTTGGATGTCCTCTATGCCGATACTACCCAGCGTCAACCTGCGGAGGGGCCACTGACCTTTTGGCGTCAACGCGATTTGTTGCCCGTGAAGGGCGTGCCTGTGGCGGGTCTGGCTGCTTTAGGTGGCACCCCCTTAATTGGCTATGACGCCCTCCAAAATCTGGCGACTGCGCTAGATGTCGGGGAAGTGTGTATAAAAAATGACGGTCTTAACCTAACGGGTTCGCTCAAAGACCGTGCCAGCGCGATGGTGGTCAATTACGCGGTTCAAACGTTGGGTCGTCGCGTAATTGCCACCGCCAGCACTGGCAATGCCGCGGCAGCTTTGGCGGGCTGTTGTGCCGCCGTGCCAGATGCGGAAGCGGTTATCTTTGTGCCTGCTTCAGCACCAGAAGCCAAGGTTGCTCAAATGCTTATTTTCGGGGCGCGGGTGATTTTGGTTGATGGGGATTATGATACAGCTTTTGATTTGTGTACTGAAGCCTGTCAAGAATTTGGCTGGTACAACCGCAGTACAGGCATTAATCCGATGACCACTGAGGGCAAGAAAACGGTCGCTTTTGAGATTGCTGAACAACTGAACTGGAACCTCCCTGATGTGATAGTCGTCTCTGTGGGGGATGGTAGTATTATTGGCGGGGTTCACAAAGGCTGTCGAGAGTTATACAATTTGGGATGGGTTGATAAACTGCCTCGCCTGATTGGTGTTCAAGCGGCGGGAAGTGATGCGCTGGTGGATGCGTGGGAACGAGGCTTGACAGCTCCAGAGATGGTGCCACACCCTGCTCATACCGTTGCTGATAGCATCAGTAGCGGGTTGCCGCGTGACCGTGCCAAGGCCTTACGAGCCGTGCGTGAGACAGATGGTGCCTTTGTGCGGGTCAGCGATGATGCTATCTTGGAAGCGATTCCCATGCTGGCACGTCAGTCGGGGGTGTTTGCTGAACCCGCGGCGGCGGCAAGTTTGGCAGGCTTGCAAGAGGCGCGACGCCAAGGGCTAGTCCAGCCAGATGAGCAAGTGTTGGTATTGATTACAGGGAATGGTCTCAAAGACGTGAGAAGTGCGATGCAAACGGTTAGCCACCAAAAACCTGCTATTACACCGCCAACCCTAGCGGCAGTACAAGCAGTAGCGGGCAAATGGTCATGACGCAGAAGCCAATGGTGTCGATTGTTGCCCCGGTGCATAATGAGGAGGGCAATCTCTTTCGCCTTTATGAGCGTCTCTCTAAGGTGATGGATGAGTCTGGCGAGACGTGGGAATTGGTGATGATAAACGACGGTAGCCGTGACAACTCCTTGGCGGAGATGATGCAGCTACATCACCAAGACCCGCAACGGGTGCGAATTATCAACTTCGCCCGCAACTTTGGGCATCAGACGGCTGTAACAGCGGGTATGGACTTTGCACTTGGTCAAGCAGTAGTGCTAATTGATGCTGACTTGCAAGACCCCCCTGAGCTTATCCCCCAATTGGTCGAGAAATGGCGCGAGGGCTATCATGTGGTCTATGCGGTGCGTGCCAAGCGTGAGGGCGAAAGTGCCTTCAAGGTCTGGACGGCCAAGCTTTTCTACCGCCTGACCAACAAAATCACCAACATTGACATCCCCCTAGATACAGGCGATTTTCGCTTGATGGATCGGCGGGTGGTCAACGCTGTTAACCAAATGCGGGAACACAATCGCTTTATTCGTGGCATGACCAGTTGGGTGGGTTTTCAGCAGACGGGGGTCGAATATGTCCGCGCTCGGCGTGAAATTGGTGAGACCAAATATACCCTCCGCAAAATGATGCGTTTGGCACTGGATGGCATCACAGGCTTCAGTTATTTCCCCTTACAGGTCGCCATATATTTCAGTTTTGCCTTGGCAGTTTTGGCGGTCTTGGCGCTACCTGTGATTGTGGTGCTGCGTTTGGCGACCACCGAAGCGTTTTTGGAGGGCCAAGCCACGACTCTCTCGGTTGTGCTGATTTTGAGTGCTTTTCAATTTCTTTTCTTTTTTATCATGGGGCAATACATAGCGCGTATCTACGACGAGGTGCGGGGGCGTCCGCTCTATGTCGTAGCCGATACTTATGGAATTCCTTTTTCTGCGGGGCGTGTGCCACCGCGTGTAATTCCACCAATAGTAAGTGCGGAGGATGTGCCAGATGCCGAATGATGATAAGGCCCAAGTGGAACGTTATCGCCAACTGGTGTTGGAATATGAACGGTTAGACGAGGACATTGATGCCCTCTTGATGGCCCACAACGGTGGGACGGAAGACATGTCCCCTGATGACTACCATCACTATCGTGAGTTAGCCCAGCGCCGTGATGAACTGTATAACCAAATTCGTGAACTAGAAAGTGTACTCTTTGATGATTGATTTAAGCGTCTATCCCGATATTCTAGAGCGTGCCGTGCAGGTTGCCCGTGAACGCCATATTTTCTTGCCCACCTATGCCATGATGCGGAATCCGCAACTGGTACCTGCTGAGATTCAAGCCAAATTGCGACAGGTCGGCTTGTGGGATGTCAATTCCCTCAACTTGACCCGCATCACATGGAAGAACGAGCCAACCCCGCATGGTGGCGGCTTTGGCGGGGTCAATTACCTCGAATTTCCCGAAGCCATCACGGGTATCAAAGCGCGTATTCTGACCCTTGTCGGCAAGTGGTTTCCCACTGGCGCACATAAAGTCGGAGCTACCTATGGCTGCCTCGTACCGCGCTTGGTGACAGGTCAATTTGACCCTACTAGCCAAAAAGCGGTTTGGCCTTCTACGGGTAACTACTGTCGGGGCGGGGCTTACAATTCGGCTCTCTTGGCCTGCCAATCCATTGCGATTTTGCCAGAAGGGATGAGCCGTGAGCGTTTTGAGTGGCTCCAGACGGTAGCAGGCGAGGTTATTGCGACCTATGGCACCGAGAGCAATGTCAAGGAAATCTTTGACAAGTGCTGGGAACTGCGCGAGACACGCGGTGATGACATTGTTATCTTCAACCAGTTCGATGAGATGGGCAATCACCTGTGGCACTACAACGTGACAGGCAATGCCATGCTGGAAGTGCTAGAGCGCGAGATGGGGCCACATGACACTTTACGAGGCTCGGTCTTTACGACAGGCTCGGCAGGCACCATCGCCAGCGGTGACTTTCTCAAAGGCCAATTCCCGACTAGCAAGGTGGGGGCCAGCGAAGCACTGCAATGTCCGACCCTGCTCCATAATGGCTTTGGCGCTCATCGCATTGAGGGCATTGGCGACAAGCATGTGCCTTGGATTCACAATGTCCGCAATACCGATATGGTGATGGGCATTGATGATGAGGCTACCGTGCGGATTATGCGCCTCTTTAATGAACCCGCCGGACAAGCTTATTTGGTCAAGCAAGGTGTACCCGAAGCTTTTATTGAGCAACTTCCCTTGCTGGGTATCTCCAGTATTGCCAACATGCTCTCAGCCATCAAGATGGCGAAATACTATGAATGGGGTGAGGGCGATGTTGTGTTTACGGTCAGCACCGATTCGATGGAACTCTATCAAAGCCGTTTGGTAGAGGAGACCGAGGCGCATGGTGAATATACCACCGAGGATGCCATCGCTGACTACCATCGCTATCTGTTGGGCGTGGGTATTGACCATGTGAAAGAATTAGGGCATTATGATCGTAAGCGCATACACAATCTCAAATATTATACGTGGGTGGAACAGCAGGGTAAGACCTACGAAGAAATTCTTGCTCAATGGGAGCCTGAATTCTGGACATCAGTCCACCACCAAGCGGATGAGATTGATGAGCATATTGCAGCATTTAATGCACGAGTAGGATTGTACTAGAGGTTGTATGCACCCCGAAGACCGAGTGCTGGTAGGGGTAATCAATACGAAGCGGGATTTGAAATTCGCGCTCGAACAACACTGGTATCGCATCCCGTTGGGTCAGGCTCCAAAAGGAATTATGGCGGAATATCTCGCTTTTTTCCTGAGCGGTTCTGCGCCGCCTAAAGACCAACCCAGCGGGATTTACTATTTTGCCGAGCAGCGTGGTGTTGAACTTGCCACCCGTCGTGCGTTAGTAGGCAACATGAAGCCTCATCCGAGGGATGAGCATGTTTATCATAAGATACAGCTAGGGGCGACCCAAGCGCGGGTGCCGCCGATTACCAACCCCACCAATCACCGCTTTGCTTTTATTTACACCACATGGGACCGTTTTCAACACGCCCAACAGATTAAAGACCTCTATAGCAACGCCGACTATCTGGTAGACCGCATTTTCCATATCCTCAAGCAAGAAGGCTACAAGCCGCGTCGGTCATGGGATGTGGTCTATCCCACGATAGGGGCGCAACTGCGGATTATTGCGGATAGTGGGGAGGTGATAGCGGGTACCCAGCTACCCGATAACCCAGATGACTCGTTTGTTTACTTAAATCCCGCCGACTATCTGCAAGGGACAGAAGCCAACATCAATCGCATTAAGGATGTGGTGAGGCGCTTTGGCGGCCCTAAGATGGTCGATTTACCTGTGGAGCTATACTAATGCTACGGATATTGCCCGCCATCTTCATTCCCCTTGGCCTGCCCATTCTGACCTTGATACTCGGCAAGCCCGACACCCCAACTATGATTTTTACAATTATTCTGACGGTGGTGACGGCCTTGGTTAGCGCCTATGGTTTTAGCCAAGACATCAAGCGCCAACTTCGTCCCATTCATCGCACCCTCGACCTGTTGCAGTCCAACGAATTGACAATCGAGCAGGCGACATCTATGAAGGCAACCCAAGGTACTGAACCGTTGATGACCTTACGTCGGCGGATGGGGGAAGTGGGGGAGGAAGTCATCAAGCGCGAGACCCAACTGCGTCATCAAGTGGTCGAACTCCAAGTGGTGATTGACCAGCACCAAAAAGAAGCCACGGTTGAGCAAATTACCAACTCCGACTTTTTTCAGGATTTACAGAAGCGGGCCAAGGATTGGCGTAAGACTGACTAAGGTCGATGGACGGCTTCCGCCAAGAGGTTATCCACGAAATAATCTGACCATATCTCGGCATCTGAATAGGGCAATTCATAGCAACGGGCCAGTGAAATCATCAGCACGGGATGGGGGCGTGCCATAGGTCGATTGGCGACGATGCGGGCAAAGGCTTCGGGTAGACTCATCCCTTCATATTCAATCAAATAGGCTAAGGCCAGCGTCGTTGAACGACTGATACCTGCTTGGCAATGGACGAGTACCGCATGTCCAGCATTCAGTTGGTCAGCAATGAAGGCCGTACCTTGTCGGAACATAGTGGCAGGGATGGGCTTGCCATCGGGGACTGGAACATAGAGCAAGCTGAAACTATCCGGCCACTGGGGGCTATTTTCAGTGTTATCAAGACGCAGCACTGCCTGAATATCGGCTTGCTGGGGTAACTTAAGGTCTTCGAGGGCTTCGATACCACTTACGTATAAATCTGGATAGATGTTGCTGATGGTGGTGCGGGCCTCTGCCAACAAATCTGGCGCGGTGATGGGAAGGCTATAGGGCAAATCGTAGGCTTGAATCAGGGTATCCCAATCGACATTGAAGGCATCATAGCGCACGGTGAGCAGGGTATAGGCGTTAGCCAGCGACATCCCAACATACCGAATCAGATAGCCCAAAACAGGCAGAATCAACGGACTGCTGGGGCTATCGCAATAGACTAACACGCGCTGCCCAGCTTCAACGGTTTCATGGATGCGCTGGCTTAACGCTGGGAAAGGGGCGGTGGGGGTGTCGATGACCAGATGGAAACCAGCAGCGCGTAGGGCGTCGGGGCTGGCGAGAAAGTCCTCCGTATTGGTCAAGTAAATATTGTTGTAGATATGGATCATGCCAAACTCAAATTTGAGAGTCGGTTCAATTTGTATGATAATGATACAGCAAGTAGGGAGTGAGAAAAATGTTAACAGTGTTGCATCTACGTGGTCAAGTTAGTAAAGATGGCAAGTTAGAGGTTGAGCTACCTCCAGATTTTCCATCCGGCCCTGTACAGGTTACGATTTTCTTCCATGACCAAGGGTGGGAAGACCAACCTTGGACAGAAGAAGAACTCCAGTTTATGATGACGACTCTGCCCACGAATGGGGCTGCTATTGCCCAGTCTACGGCTCTAGTTGGCGCGTGGAAAGATCAAGGTATTTCTGACAGCGTGGAATGGGTTGAAAAGATTCGTCGTGGCAAAGAAGAGCAAAGCCCACGATGAATGGTCTCGTCGATACTACCGTATTGGTCGATGTGTTGCGCGGTTATAGTGTCGGTGTAGAGTGGGTACGTCGGCAAGGCATGCTTGCCATTTCACCGCTCGTTTGGATGGAGTTGATTGATGGGGTTACAAACAAAAAAGCGCAATTTGAGGCGTATTCGTTGTTGTCTCATTACTATGTCGTTTTCTTGACAGAGGCGGATATTCAATGGGCGATGGAGAAGCAGTTGCGTTATAAACTTAGTCATAATGTTGGTATATACGATTGCCTCATTGCCTCTGTCAACTATCGGCTGCAACTTCCACTTTATACCCGTAACCTTAAGCACTTCAGGCCCTTGCTCGGTGAGTTGGCCCAGCAACCGTATTAAAGGAGCAGATGGTGAAAATCTTTATCAGTTACCGCAGCGTCAACCTCAATCTTGTTGAGAATCTCATCACGGATTTGCGCGACATGGGCCATGAGGTATGGTATGACCAGCATATTGAAGGCGGTCAGAAGTGGTGGGATAACATTCTTGAGAGTATCCGCCAAAGCCAGTTGATGATTGTGGCCCTCACCCCCCAACTCCTCGACTCCTATCCTTGTCGTTTGGAATACACCTACGCCAATGCTATTCGCAAGCACATTATTCCCGTGATGCTCTCTGCCGATGTCAATATCCCCATGCTGCCAGTGGTTCTCCAAGAGCGTCAAATTGAGCGTTATGTTGAGGGCAACAAAGACGAATACAAAGCCCTAATGCACGCCATCAGCAAGTTACCGCCGACGCCCGCTTTGCCCGACCCGATGCCCGACCCGCCGCCTTTACCCGTCTCACCCCTTGCCAACATCCGCACCCAAATTGACAGCCCTAGTTTGACTTATGAGCAACAAGTCACGCTGTTTTATCAACTCAAGACCTTTTTGCCTGACCCCAACTATGGGGGCGGAGCGCGTGAACTGCTAACCCGCTTGATGCAACACCCGATGTTGCTGGCGTCGGTCTATAACGACATCAAGACCGTGCTAGAGAATCCCTTGCCCCCTCAACCGGAACCGTCTGGCAATAATCCAGCCCCAGCGCTGGATGACCCCATCCAGACAACACCCGTCAGCTTGCTGGACGGGGAGCGCGTGATAGTGACTAAGAAGGTGGCTATCTTCACGGGTAATTGGTTGTGGTGGCCGGATAAAATTTTGACCGTGACCAACCAACGCTTGATACTGAAGACACCTTTCTCGGCAGTGCTGCACCGTGATGATATTGAAATCCCCTACAGTGAGATTACAGGTGTGAAGAAATCGCTCAAGGCGGGCAACCCAGTGGTGGTGATTTCGGTCAAGCCCAATGTCGAGCATTTTTTGATGATTGAAAGCGGTACAGGCAACCGCGAAGAATTCATTAAAACGATTCAATATGCAATGAAAGGCCAGTCATGAGTCTACTCATCACGAATGCTACCGTCGTCACCTTAACCGATGACGGCATTCTCTCCAATCATGCTGTATACATAGAAAATGGCATTATTCAGGCTGTTGGGCCAACCGCGCAACTCATTAACCAGTATCCGGCAATCGAGGTATTGGATGCCGACGGAAGCCTGTTGATGCCGGGGAATATCTGCGCCCATACCCATTTTTATGGAGCCTATGCACGCGGGATGGCGATTCCCGGCCCTGCGCCCAAGGATTTCCCTGAGATTTTGCAGCGCCTCTGGTGGCCCTTGGATAAAGCGCTTGACCGTGATACCGTCCGCATGAGCGCCCTTGTCTGCTTAGTCGATGCCATTAAGCACGGCACCACCTTTTTAGTTGACCATCACGCCAGCCCGAATGCGATTGACGGTAGCCTCGATGTCATTGCGGATGCAGTGGAGCAGGCGGGTGTGCGGGCGGTGCTATGCTATGAAGTGACTGACCGTGATGGCCCCGAAAAGGCTGAGGCGGGGATTGCCGAAAACGTGCGTTTCTTGAAGGATTCACACCGTCGGCCCTTGGTTAATGCCACCTTTGGCTTACATGCCAGCTTGACCCTCTCCGATGCGACGCTGCGGGCGTGTGCGAATGCAGCGCAGGGCCTCAACACGGGCTTTCACGTCCATGTGGCTGAACATGAAGCCGATGAATATGACAGCCTTGCCAAGTCAGGGAAGCGCGTGGTGCATCGCTTACATAATGCGGGTATCCTTGGCGAGAAGAGCCTTGTTGCCCATGTCGTCCATTGCGATGCGTGGGAATTGGCAACACTGCGTGATACCGGAACGTGGGTGACCCATCAACCGCGCAGCAACATGAATAACGCGGTCGGTGCGGCGGCTGTCGATGACATGCTGGCGGGTGATATGAAGCTTTGCCTTGGCAATGATGGCTTTTCCAACAATATGTGGGCGGAGTGGAAGGCTGCTTATCTGTTACACAAGATTGCCCACCGTGACCCCCGTCGTGGTGCTGGCGATGGTATTGCAAGAATGGCATTTGAAAATAATGCACGCCTAGCTCAGAACTACAATCCGGGGTTAATTTTCGGTAAAATAGCGGCGGGAACAGTTGCCGATGTTGTATTGGTGGATTACAACCCCTATACCCCACTCACGGCGGGTAATCTGCCTTGGCATATCCTATTTGGTTTTGAGGCATCAATGGTCAAGACAACGATTGTGAATGGGCGTATTTTGATGAAAGACCGCCAACTCTTGACCCTTGATGAACGGGCTATTGCAGCCGAGGCCTTGGCCTATGCACCAGCCCTTTGGGAACGCTATGAAAGGAATGTGGTTTGGTAAAGAAAAGCACCAATGAAATTTTGTTGTTAACGATTGCGGTTATTGGCGGCACAGGTAAAGAAGGCTCCGGCTTGGCTTTGCGTTGGGCGAATAGCGGCTATCGTGTTTTTATTGGCTCACGAGATGCCCAACGCGCCCAAGAAAAAGCCGATGAACTAAATGCCATCTTAGGCGGTGAATATATTATGGGAATGGGGAATGCTGAGGCGGCGGCGAGTGCCAATGTGGTGGTTTTGAGTGTGCCATATGATGCTCACCGACCGACTCTTGAGATGATTAGAGAGGGTATTGCTGGCAAGGTGTTAATTGATGTCAGCGTTCCCTTGAAGCCACCCGATGTGCGTCGTGTCTTTGTGCCAGAGGGTCATGCCGCAGCCTTGGAGACTCAAGCGGTCGTCGGTGATGTTGCCAAGGTGGTAGCGGCCTTCCAAAATGTCAGCGCTGTTCACCTCAAAGACCTTGAGCATGATGTTGATTGTGATGTGCTGGTCTGTGGGGATGATGAGAAGGCCAAGGAAGATGCGCTCTGGTTGGTGACAGCGGCGGGAATGCGCGGCGTTGATGCTGGCCCCTTAGCCAATGCTGTTGCCGTGGAAGCCTTGACGCCCGTTTTGCTGTATATCAATAAGCGCTATAAAGTCAAAGGTGCGGGGATTCGCATCACAGGCTTGGAGTAACTATGCCCGCAACATCGCTCTTGGTGCAGGCCCTCCCTGACATACCGCTCGTGCAAGCAGGGGATGACCTTGTAACCTTTGTGTTAGAAGCCTTAGCTCGGCTTGACCTTAGTCTTCAACCCAATGATGTCTTGGTTGTTTCATCGAAGATTGTGTCTAAGTCCGAAAATCGCTTTGTCGATTTGCGCGATATTGAGCCATCCCCGCGTGCTGAGGAGTTAGCTGCCATCACCCGCAAAGACCCCCGTTTTGTAGAGGTGGTATTGCGTGAATCGCAAGAGGTATCACGGGTGGCCCCCAATGTGTTGGTGGTGCGCCACTGCTTGGGCTTTACCTCTGCTAATGCGGGTATTGACCAGTCCAACACAGGCTATACGGATAGCCACATGATACTCCTCTTACCTCAAGACCCTGATGCCTCGGCGGATTATCTGGCGGGTGAACTTGCGGCGCGGACAGGGGTGCGCCCAGCGGTGGTCATTAGCGATACACATGGGCGACCTTTCCGCATGGGCAATCTAAATGTGGCGATTGGCATTAGCGGTTTGGCCCCTCTTATTGACCAGCGCGGTGAAACTGACCTTTTCGGGCGGACATTGCAAGCGACCATTACTGCCTTTGCTGACCAAGTGACGGCAGCGGCTGGACTCGTCAGTGGGGAGACCAGCGAGGGCCAGCCCGTTATCTTGATTCGTGGCTTGGTATGGCCTCACCAGCAAAATGGCACAGCCCAGTTACTCAATCGCCCTCCAGAGCAGGACTTATACCGCTAATGGATGACCGATTTACGGAAGTCGTGCTGTCACGGCGCTCTATTCGGGCCTATCAAAACCGCCCCATTCCGCCAGCAGTCATTGAAGAAATATTGACTCTAGCAATGTGGGCACCTTCGGCTCATAATCGTCAGCCTTGGCGCTTTGCGGTGGTGCATAGCCCTGCCCACCAAGAGCAATTGGCGCGGGCGATGGGTGAGCGCTTGCGGGCTGATTTGACTGCTGACGGTGTGCCGCCTGAAGTGATTGACCAAGATACACAGCGCTCCTATACCCGTATGACGAGTGCGGCGGTTATGGTGTGCCTGTGTATGTCTATGATAGACATGGACACCTACCCTGATGCCAAGCGTAGCCAAGCCGAGCGCGTGATGGCGATCCAAAGCACAGCGATGGCTGGTCAGAACCTGCTCTTGGCGGCCCATGCCGTCGGTTTGGGCGCGTGTTGGATGTGTGCGCCGTTGTTTTGTCCAGATGTCGTTCAAGCAGTTCTTGAATTGCCAAGCGATTGGGAGCCACAAGCCTTAATTACCCTAGGGTATCCTGCCCAAGAGCGGGAGCGTACCCGTGAACCCTTAGAGACTCACACATTATGGCGCTAAAAGTAGTTGCATTGGCTGGGGGCGTTGGTGGAGCCAAACTCGCGCATGGGTTGGCTCAGGTTCTACCTCCTGAAGACCTTACCATTATTGTCAATGTCGGAGATGACTTCCAGCACTACGGCTTGTCGATTTCCCCTGACCTTGATACCGTGATGTATACCCTTGCAGGGATAGCGAATCCGGTGACGGGGTGGGGGATTATTGATGAAACATGGCAGGCTTTTACTGCCCTTGAACACTATGGCGAGGATATGTGGTTTCGGCTAGGTGACCGTGACCTTGGTACCCATCTCTTGCGGACGCACTTATTGAATCAGGGACTGCGCCTGACAGAGGTGACTCAGCGCTTGAGTCAGCACCTTGGCATTGGCCCAACGCTCCTGCCCGCTACTGATGATACCCTTGCTACGGTAGTCAATACCCACGAAAAAGGGGTACTGGGATTCCAAGAATATTTTGTAAAATATAAGTGGCAACCAACGGTTACAGAGTTAATTTTTGAAGGCCGCGCCGCTATGTCGAGTGAAGTCCAAATAGCTTTGACTGAAGCTCAATTGGTGGTTATTTGCCCATCAAACCCATTATTGTCAATTGCCCCCATTTTTGCGGTAGCAGGTATCCGCGATGCGCTGTGCGACTTACCCTGTGTGGTGGTCAGCCCATTGATAGGCGGGCGGGCGCTCAAAGGGCCAGCCGATAAACTTATGCGTGAGCTAGGATATGAACCCTCGGCATCTGGTCTGGCTTCTTTTTATGCGGATATTGCCAATGTTTTAGTTATTGATGAACACGATGGGGATGTTCAAGCGGCGGTACAGGCGGTGGCCCCCACACTGCACTTGTATCAGACGAATATTGTGATGCAAACCCTTCCCGATCGGCAAGATTTAGCCAATCGAATTCTATCCTATGTGAGTGAGGTGTACCTGTGAAAGTTTGGACCATCATGCCCGTTAAACCGTTGGTGCGTTCCAAGAGCCGTTTGGCCCCTGTTTTGACGAATGCTGAACGTGAGCGTTTGTCGCTTGGCATGTTAATGCACAACATACATCTGCTCAAGACCATTCCTGAAATTGCTGGCACCCTTATTATCAGCCGTGATACCAAGGTGCTGGCGGTGGTGCGTGATTTGGGTGTGAGTACCGTCCAAGAAAGTGGACAACCAGAACTGAATTCAGCTTTGACTCGCGCTACCGACCTCTTGCGCTCATGGGGAGTAGATGCCGTTTTAGTGCTGCCAACTGACTTACCCCTCTTAGCGGCTGAGGATGTCCGGCAAATCCTGCACCTTGGGCGTTTTACCAGTACGGTGGTGATTGCCCCTGACGCCGAGCATGATGGCACCAATGCCTTGTTGGTGAATCCGCCGGGTATTTTAGAGTATAGTTATGGTGCGGGAAGTTTTGACCGCCATATCCGTAATGCGGAGTTGGTGGGTGCTACTGTCCAAATCTATGAGTCAGAACGAATAGCGATGGACGTGGATACACCCAGCGACCTTGAGCGCTATTTGATGCTGGCGGAGAAGTACGAAGTTCCCGTCATTGATTATCATGTTTTAGACCCACAAAACTAAAAGGAGTTTTTTGATGGCCGATCGTGTTGCCCTTTATTTGCAGGATGCCCATAGTATCCAAGATGGTATTGAACTCGTCAAATATGCCGAAATGCGCGGCTTTGAGGCGGTTTGGCAAGCTGAGAGTCGCTTGGTGCGTGATGCGATTGTACCCATGGCGGCTTTTGCAGCTCATACTGACCGCATCAAAATTGGCTCTGGTGTGATTAATAACTGGACGCGCAATGCCGCTCTGACTGCCGCGACCTTCCTCACCCTTGATGACTTAGCCCCTGACCGCATTATTCTTGGTATTGGGGCATGGTGGGACCCATTGGCCGCGAATGTCGGTATCCAACGTCGCAAACCCTTGCTTGCCATGCGGGAAACAATTGAGGTGGTACGTGACCTCTTGGCCTTGAAGCGCGTAACCTATCATGGTGAGTTTGTACAGGTGACCGATATTGAACTAGATGTGGTGCATGGGCGGCGTGAACCGCGCAATGTACCGATCTACATAGGCGCGACTGGCCCCAACATGCTGGCGCTTAGTGGCGAAATTGCTGACGGGGTGTTGCTCAACTACATGGTATCACCTCAATACAATATCGAAGCGCTGGAGCAGATTGACAAAGGCGCACGCTTGTCGGGCCGTCGGGTGGAAAATATCGACCGTCCACAATTGGTGATCTGCTCGGTTGACCATGACCGTAAACGTGCCTTAGACGCTGCCCGCAAGTTAGTGACGCAGTATCTTGGTCAGCAGCCGCACTTGATGAAGGCCAGCGGGGTGAGCCAAGAACTGCTGGATGAAATTCATCAAGTCTTGCGTTGGCCAGCCACCGAGGAAGAGATTGAGAACGCCATGACCTTGGTCACTGATGATGTGGTGCAACAAGTGACCGCCAGTGGTACCCCCCAAGAGGTCAAGGCCAAGGTGCGCGAATATGTGCAGTATGGCTGTACTTCACCCGTGTTGTATCCCTTGGGGTCAGATGTGCGCTTGATGATTGATACCTTTGCTCATGGATATTCTGACTAATGGGGAGTTCAGTGAACGAGCGCTTGCGGCTCTAAATAATGCTTCCCAGCAGGCCGAGCGGTTAGAAAACAGCCATATTGCGGTTGAACATCTGCTGCTCGGTCTTATTCATGTTGAAAATGCCAAAGACCGACGGCGGCATACAGGCGGCACTGGTCATATTCTGCGTGACTTGGGCCTGACAGAACGCCGTATCGAAGATGTCATCCGTCGGCAGAATGTTGGCTTTGCTCGTCGTTACTCGGATTCGCCGCCGCTCATCCTATCTGCTGATGCTCGTTATGCCCTTCGATTAGCCGAGACTGAAACTTTCTGGATGGATCAAGCGCTTGTTGATACCGGACATTTGCTGCTGGGTATTGTACTTGAACCCAAAGGGGCGGCAGTGGCGCGGGCGTTGCGGCTGGATGTCCCTAAAGTGCGGGAGCAATTGCGTGGTCAATTGCCACTTATCAAAAGAGAGCGCGGGCGGCATCGTTCCAACTACACCCAAAGCGCTCGCTTAGTGGTGGACTTAGCCAAAGATGAAGCCCGCGAACTGCGCTATGACCAGATTGGTACCGAGCATCTGCTGATTGCCATGTTGCGGGATAGGGCGGGTGTTGCGGGGCGTATCTTGAAGAACCTTGGGCTACAGCCTGACCATGTGCGGAGCCGCATTCTGCAACTGATACCACCCCATGAGACTGAGGTCGAGATTATGGGGCTGTCGATGGCCTATAAACGGGTATTGAATCTTGCCGGAGATGAGGCCCGCACTCGCAACCATCAGTTTATTGGTACAGGACATCTGTTGCTCCATGTGATGCGCTATCCTGACGATGCGGCGGTGCGTGCCTTGCGACGGTTGAATATCCGTCCCGAAGAGGTATTTGAGCAACTTGAGCAATATCTACACCTACAAGCGCCTTTACTCGAAGGGGTTGATGGGGGTGACTTAGCCTTTATTGAACGCTCGGTGACATTTACGCCACAAGCGCAATTTGTGATGAGCCGTGCCCTTGAGGAATGCCAGCGCCTAGACCATATGCTGTTGAATACAGGGCATGTTCTCATGGGCTTGATGTTGGAAGAAAGCAGCACCACAACAGTGATTCTGCAATCGGTTGGCCTCAATCGTCGGCGGGTGCGGGGCCTGATTGAACTGATGTCTAACCAGCAATATCGCTATACCATTAAGCCCTTGGCGCTTGCCGATGATGTGCAACAAATGCTTAGAATTGCAGTGGAGCAGCAAAACGGCGCAGTTGATGCCCTTGGTTTTCTACATGCTATCTGTGTTCAATCGGACACAGTGGCGGACAAGGTGCTGACCCAACTTGAGATTGATACCCAACAAATTCTGCACCAATTGAGAAGGAAATGATGCAAAAACAACCTAATTCCCAGCACTGCTTTGTCTGCGGTGTATCTAATCCGATTGGCCTCAAGATTCGCTTTTATTCGGTGGGCGATTGCGAGGTTGAAGCCCGTATCGTGTTTACTGAGTTCTATCAAGGCTACCCCGGTATTACGCATGGGGGTATGGTAGCGACGGTACTCGATGAGACGATGGGCCGTGCTATCCTAACCATTGACCCTGACCGCTTGATGGTGACGGGTACCATGGAGCTACGCTATCGCCATTCGGTGCCGCTTAATACCGAAATCCTCTTTCGTGGGGTGATTACCAAAGACCGTAAACGGGTTGCACAGGCCATTGGTCAAGCGATTTTGCCCGACGGTACTGTTGCGGTGGAGGCCTCTTGTACGCTGGTGGGTATCCCCGCCGACAAATTGGCGGAGATGAATACCCCTGAGATTGGGTGGCGTGTCTATCCTGATGAATAAGGCGTTGTGGCTCATTCTTGGGGCGGTGGTCATTGCGGTGACTCTTTTTCTAGCACTGGGGTTGCAAGCCAGTGATGGGCCACTCTTGATGCCCCTTGATGATACCTATATCCATTTTCAATATGCCCGCCAGATGGCAACGGGTCATCCTTATGCGTACAACACGGGCGACGACCCCACCTCTGGCTCAACCAGCTTCTTATATACGCCTATTCTAGCCGTGGGCTATGTCGTCGGCTTCAAGGGGCTTAGTCTCGCTTATTGGGCGGTATTGGTCGGTGTGACGAGCTTGGTGGGGAGCGCGGTGCTAATTTACCGCCTTATTTTACCTGTTCAACCGCAACGCTGGCATTTTCTAGTCGCCGTGCTAATTGCGCTCAGTTTTGCGCTCAATGGCCCTATGGTGTGGGCGGCTTTGAGTGGTATGGAGACAGGGCTATTTGTGTTCAGTGTATTGCTGGCCTTGTATGCCTATCGGTTTTGGCAAGACTGGCGTGTCATGGGAGCAGGGGCCTTGGCTTCCTTGGTGCGCCCAGAGGGGGCGGTGATTGCCGTCATGCTATTGATGGCCCATATGCTCAATCAAACGCTGCAACCCACACAGCCTCAGCCGCTTGCGAAGCGTCTCAAGTCACTGTGGCGACCTTATCTGCTACTCCCGTTGACTGCCATCGCCATCCAGCCGCTTGCGAATCTAGCGTTGACGGGTAGCCTCACCGCCAGCGGCAACTATGCCAAGTCCCATCTATATGACTTGAGCAAGCCCCTATCCGAGCGTTATATTACAATCCTAGGGGCATGGTGGCGGCTATGGCGTGAGGTGCTCAACGGTGGCTACAATGCGACGGATGGGCGCTATATTCCGGTGGTATTGGTCATTTTGGCGCTCTTTGCGGTCTTAGATGGGGTACCGAGTAGTTATCGCCAGCGTCGAATTACACCCGCCTTGTTGGTGGGGATGTGGTTGCTGCTGATGAGCGCGGGGGTTGCTACCCTTGATACCGCTTTTTGGCACTTCAAGCGCTACCAACTGCCACTCATGGCACTGATGTTCCCGTTAGCGGGGTGGGTGCTGCTGATGGTTAAGCAGGCGCGGATCATCAAATTGTCCCAAGTGACGGCAGTGGTAATCTTGCTGCTCTCGGCCTCAACCTTACCAGAATATGCCCGCCGCTATGCTGATAACATCAAGGTGGTACGATATCAGCAGGTCGCTATGGCACGCTGGGTCGATGCCAACTTGCCCGCTGATGCACGCATGGGGGTGCATGATGTGGGCGTAATGGCCTATGTGGGTCAGCGACCAACTTATGATATTGTGGGCCTGACGACACCTGATGTGGCCTTGGCATGGCGTCAAGGATCTGGAACGATTACGGATACCATGCTTAATTATCCGAACCGTCCGGACTATTTTGCGGTCTATCATGACATTCAATCCCTGCCCTTCTTGGAACAAGCGGGTGTGTTTGGTGAGGAGTTGGCGCAGTTTACCTATTCCTTGCCGCGTAACACGGCGGCCTCCGCAACAGCCACCCAGATTGTCTCGCGGCCCGATTGGTCATGGGGAGCGGCATCTACAACACTTTATCTGAATGTTGGAGATATTCGTCAAGAGGCCGAGCGTGGCTATGAGTGGTGGAATGATGCAGGTGTGGACGGCTTTATCAGTGATGTGCGACGCTTGGATTATGCCAACTGCGGTGCGGATTGTGTACTCATTACCGATGGTGGACGGCTTATTAACGGGGGGGAGGCTTTTGATTTGCCCGATTGGGAATCTGATTACCATATCACCTTGCGTGTTCATGCTGCCGAAGCCGCTCGTCTGTTGATTGGCTGTGAGAATGTTGAGCAAATCAAGGTGGTGCCAGCCATTCCCGGCTATTGGTTTGATGTGGCGTTTGATGTGCCGCATTCTCAATCGCGCCTATGTGTTGAAGCCGAGGGTACTTATCACCCGTATAGCTATTTCGTCACCCCGACGCAGCTTGAGACCGTTGCGGCTCCTGACCATATGCAGGCGACGTTTTATGACCCTGACCAACATCCGTTACAATTGGTAGAGTTGGCCCAGCAGGTGGCGGGTGACCAGTTGCAGCTAGAGGCGACGTGGTTCTCTAATGGGCAGTTGACGCATGATGGCAAGCTGTTTATCCATATTTACACTGACCCTGAACAGCAGCCCGCCTATCAAGTGGATACATGGGTGCAAGGGATACCGCCCGCTAATTGGCAAGCAGGAGCCTTCACGGAACGCTATACGATTGAGGGTATAACGGCAGGGCATTACACGGTGGCGTTGGGCTTTTACGACCCAAACACCCAAACACGGTATACTGTAAATAATACAGACCGCCTCTTTGTGGGCGAGATTGAGGTTTTGCGATGAACATTAATTTTAATCTCAACGGGCAAGCGGTTGAATGGGAAGTGGCCGCCCATGAGACGCTGCTGCGTGCCTTGCGACGGCATGGGGTTTGGGGTGTCAAGTTTGGTGATGAATATGGCTATAGCGGTGCGGATACGGTGTTGATTGACGGTAGTCCGATGCTGGCAGGCATGATATTGGCAGCCCAAGCCGATGGACGACAAGTTTTGACTATTGAGGGCGTGGGTGGCGCTCAACAGCGCGGCTGGAAAGGGAGTGACCCCCTTCATGCCTTGCAACAAGCCTTTATTGAAACGGGTGCTATTCAGTGTGGTTATGAGACGCCCGCGTTTATTCTCTGTGCGTTGACCTTGCTACGCGACAATCTGCGCCCGACTGAGGATGAGGTACGGGAAGCCTTGGCGGGGGTGTTGAGCCGCGATACGGGCTATGTCAAACCTGTTCAGGCCGTCTTGCGGGCAGCAGCTAGGCTGCGGGGCGAAGAAGTGCCACCGATTGATGGTGCGATTCCGGCTCCACCTGATTTATTCCTGCCACCCCAGCTAGAGGTATCTGAACCACCGTCAATGAGTGGGGCAGATGGGCCGATGACCCGTGTGCGAACTTCACCGTTACCCGTCATGACGCTCCTACCTGAAAAAGAAGACCTACAACAGGTTGGCAAACCTAAGCCCAAGGTGGACGCTGCGAAATTGGTGCAAGGCAAGCCCGCCTTTGCTGATGATATAGAATTGCGTGGAATGCTGACCGCCAAGGTACTATGGAGTCCGCATCCCCATGCTTTGATTAAGCGTATTGATGTCAGCAAAGCCCGCGCCCTTGAGGGGGTTCATGCGGTGCTGACTTATGAGGATTTGCCGCGGGTGGTCTATACCACTGCGGGGCAATCGCACCCCGAACCCGGCCCGCATGATAATTTCAGCTTGGATTACAAAGTGCGTTATGTGGGTGACCGTGTGGCAATGGTAGCAGCCGAGACTGAGGCCCTTGCCCTGCAAGCCCTTGACCTCATCGAAGTCGAGTATGAATTGCTGCCCGCCGTTTTTGACCCGCGTGAGAGCATGGGCGAGGGAGTACCGATTCTGCATGATGAGCCGGAAAGTTGGCACATCGAAGACGCCAGCCGCAATCTTGCCGCCCGCATCGAGTGGGAGGTTGGCAGGGTAGCGGAGGGTTTTGCCCAAGCCGACCACATCTTTGAGCGTGTTTATTATAGCCCCAAGGTGCAGCAAACCCCGATTGAGAACCATGTGGTGGTGACTTGGTGGGACGAAGATGACCGCTTGATTATCCGCACTAGCACCCAAGTACCCTTCCATGTACGGCGTATCTTGGCACCCGTGTTGGGTCTCGAAGAAAAGCGCATTCGGGTTATCAAGCCACGTATTGGGGGTGGTTTTGGCGTCAAGCAAGAGGTGTTGATTGAGGATGTGGCGGCCCACTTGACGATTGTCACGGGGCGTCCGGTGCGCTTTGAATACACCCGCGAGGAGGAGTTCTTCACTAGCCGCAGCCGCCATCCCATGTATATCACCATGAAGACAGGCGTTACCAACGATGGGCGCATGGTAGCGAATGAGATGTACGCCCTCTCCGATACAGGGGCCTATGGCTCTCATGCCCTGACGGTGGCGGGCAACACTGGTCATAAGGCGATGGCCCTCTATAACGCCCCCAACATCAAATTCACGACTGATATTGTCTATACCAACACCCCGCCGAGTGGGGCTTATCGCGGCTATGGCGTGCCACAGGGCTTCTGGGCGCTGGAGCAGCACATGGAGTGGATTTGCCGCGAGATGGGCTTTGACCCCATCAAGTTCCGCCTCGATAATGCGGTCAAGACAGGCGACTTACATCCCGTCAGCAAGGCGTGGAACGAGGGGCGCGATGCCCAGCCGGAATATATCCGCACCTGTGGCCTTGAGGATTGCGTGCGAGAGGGCTTGCGGGCTATTCGCTGGACGGAGCGCTATGGCAATTATGAGTGGCATCAGGTGGCGGGTAAGCCCCATTTGCGACGCGGTATCGGCTTGGCTTGTGTCATGCAAGGGACGGCTATTCCGCGCTTGGATATGGGGGCCGCCAGCCTCAAAATTAACGACGATGGCTCGTTTAACCTGCTGGTAGGGGCCACTGACCTTGGCACGGGGTCGGATACAGTGTTGACCCAGATTGCAGCCGAGGTCTTGGGCTGCGAGACCACCGACTTTATCACCTATTCCTCGGATACCGACTTCACACCTTTCGACAAGGGGGCCTATGCCTCATCGACCACCTATATCAGCGGGCGAGCCACCCAGATTGCCGCCGAAGAAGTGGCGCTGCAAATGAAGAAGGTGGCGGCGGCTATGTTCAATGCTGAGGGCAATGGACAGGTTCAGCCCGAAGCTATCACTTTGCGGGGACGGGCGGCATGGGCACCTGATGGGCGGCAGGTCAGCCACCGCGAGATAGCCCTCTATAGCCTGCACCAAGCCGACCAGCACCAGATTATGGGCATTGGCAGCTATGTTAGTCCAGAGAGTCCGCCGCCTTTTGGCGCTCAATTTGCGGTGGTGACGGTTGATACTGAGACTGGGCAGGTTACCGTCGATGAGTTGATTATGGCGGTGGATAGTGGCGTGATTATCAATCCGGTGACGGCCAGCGGACAAATCGAAGGTGGCATGATGCAAGCATTGGGCTATGCGGTCTGCGAAGAAATGGCCTTTGATACCAACGGCTCGTTGCTTAACCGCCAATTTGATGATTACAAGATATTTCGTGCTGACGAAGCGCCAGAACTAGGTGTGATTTTCATTGAGACCTATGAAGAAAGCGGCCCCTTTGGTGCCAAAGCGGTGGCTGAAATCCCAATGGATGGGGTTGGGCCAGCCGTCGCCAATGCGGTGTATGATGCGGTGGGAGTCTGGATACCGGATGGCCCTATCTTGCCGGAGAAGGTTTGGCGAGCCTTGCAGGAGCAAGCCTTGTGAGTGAGTCCCGCGCCGTGTATGAGGCCCTTGTTGAGGCCGAGCGTGAAGGCAAGACGGCTGCCCTCGCTACTGTTATCCGCACCAACGGCTCAGTGCCACGCCAAGCAGGAGCCAAGATGCTGGTGTGGCCCGATGGCTCCTTTGTGGGTACGGTGGGCGGTGGCATGATGGAGTCGCTGGTTATCCAAGAGGGCCAAGCTATTATGCAGCATGGACAAGCGCAGACCTTCACCTACAACTTGTCTGATCTCAAAGATGGTGACCCCGGTATCTGTGGTGGCACCGTTGAGATTTTTGTTGAGGCGGTGGGGCTGGTGCCGACGGTGCTGATTATCGGTTGCGGACATGTCGGCAAGGCACTGGCAGAGTTGGCGAAGTGGTCAGGCTATCGGGTAGTGGTCAGTGATGACCGCGCCGAACTGTGTACGCCTGAAGCACTCCCCAGTATGGATGGCTATTATCCGGTGGCACCGGAGCAGTTATTGGATGAGGTGAGCATCGGGCCATTGACCTTTGTGGCGGCCCTGACACGCGGCTTGCCCGTCGATGTGCAGTTGTTACCACGCCTGCTGGAATCCAAGGCGGCCTACATTGGCTTGATTGGCTCCAAGCGGCGTTGGGCATTGACGCGCAAGACTTTATTAGAGGAGCACCATCTAACCGAGGCATCAGTGGAGCGCATTAAGTCACCAATCGGCTTGGACATCCATGCCGAGACGCCGCATGAAATCGCCGTTAGTATCATGGCCGAGATTATCGCCCACTATCGAGGAGCCTAATCATGCTTGACTTCCTACTCGAAATCCTCCAGTGTCCGGCTTGTGGTGGGGCGCTCTCATGGGGTATTGATGAACGGAGCGCCAACCGCATTCATCAAGGGCGGGCTACCTGTATCGAATGTGGGGCGGTCTACCCTGTGCGTGATGACATCGCACTTTTCCTTACTACTGACTTGCCGATTGAGGATTATTGGCAGCAGGCCGATGACCGCTTGACCACGATGTTGAGCCAGTATGAGGGCTTGCTTGACCAGTTGCATGCGAGTACCAACCCCGCTGATCAATTCTACTGGGGGCTGGTTTTGCAGGAGCAGGGGCGCTTCCGTGAGGCTGAGATGGTTATGCGCCAAGCCGAGCGTGGCCTGTACACGCCCAGCTATCTGGATGGTGTGGAGCGTCAATTGCGCTATGTCGTTGAGCGAGCGATTGGGCCAGTGGTCGATCTAGCATCGGGACGCGGGGTCTTGGTGGAGCGCTTGCTGAGGGCTAAGGTGCAGCCTGTGGTCGCTACTGATTTCAGCCCGCGTGTGTTACGCCAGAACCGCCGCCGCTTTGAGGTCTTGGGTCTCTATGACCAACTGAGCCTTGTGGTCTGCGATTCACGCAAGACGCCCTTTAAGAATGGCAGCGTCCCAACCTTGACAAGCCACGTCGGGTTATCTAATGTTCAAGGAGAGGCGGTGGCGGAATGGCGGCGCATCAGTGCTGGACGGCTATTGGCGACACATTTCTTTTTCCCGCCCGATGATGAGGCTAATCGCCATGCTGCCCGCGAACTCGACATGGAGTCAATGCTTTTTGAAGACACAACCCGTCAATCCTTTGCTGCGGTGGGGTGGGCGATGGAGGTTGCCAATGCCTACCCTGCTTTCGCCAGCCCGACGCCTAAGAGTGACCTTCTAGGAGCAGGCATTGACGGGTTACCTGTGACCGATACTGAATTAACATGGTGTGTACTGACGACAAACGCATGAGCCGACTATACTACGATAACGCCTATTTACGTGAATTTAGCGCGATGGTGCTGGAACAGACGACCCACGAGGGCCTTCCAGCAGTGGTGCTATCCGACAGCGCTTTTTATCCAACTAGCGGCGGTCAACCCAACGACCTTGGCACCTTGAATGGCGTGGCAGTGCTAGATGTGGTAACGGCGGGCGATACTGAGCCTGTCTTGCATATCACTGGGCAGCCGCTTGGTGCTGATTCTGTGCAAGGGGTGATTGACTGGGGTCGGCGCTTTGACCACATGCAGCATCATACTGGACAGCATATCCTCACCCGTGCCTTTATCAACGCGGTGGAGGCTCCAACGGTGAGCTTTCATCTCAGCGAGAACAGCGTCACGATTGACCTTGACCGCGCCGACGTGACGCCTGTCGAAGTGGATGCCGCCGAAGATCTAGCCAACCACATTATTGCCGAAAACCGTCCGGTGCGGGCGTGGTTCCCTAGCCCTGATGAGTTGGCGGCCCTGCAACTTCGCAAGATTTCGGACAAGGTGACGGGAGCCGTGCGGGTGATTGATATTGGTGGCTTTGATGTGACGGCCTGTGGGGGTACCCATGTGGCCCATACTGGCGAAGTGGGGTTGATTAAGGTTATACGTCTGGATAGCACCAAAGGCAAGACGCGGGTCGAGTTTCGCTGTGGGCAGCGGGCGCTGGAGGATTATCGGGCTAAGAATACATTGCTGCATAACCTTATGGCGCAACTTACGACAGGCGTTGAGCAAATTCCTGATGTCATCGAAAAAATGCGTGAGGAGAACAAGGCACTCAATCGCATACTGCGGGCGACTCAAGAAGAGTTGATGGGCTATCAAGCCGAGCGCTTGTGGCAGGCGGCTTCGAATCAAGCAAGTGGTGAGATGGTGATTGTTTCTTGGATAAGCGAGAGCCTGACCCCGCGTGACTTGCAGCAATTGGCAAATCAACTGGTGGCGCACCCTCAGACGGTGGCATTATTGGGGATATACGGTGATGCGGGGCATCTGCTTTTGGCACGCTCGGCTGAATTGGAATTGGATATGGTGCCATTGCTTAAGCAGGGTCTATCCTCACTGGGCAGCCAAAAAGGTGGTGGGCGGCCTAATCTGGCCCAAGGGGGTGGCGTGCCTGTAACCGAGAGCCAATTGCAGGCCGTACTCACAAGCATAGAGGGAGCAATTCGCGGTGCATGAACTCACCGATGGTGTGATAATTGAGACCAATCTACGGGGGGTGACGGTGGGCGCAGTTTTCACGAATGAGGGCGTTATTCTGATTGATGTGCCACCTTTCCCCGATGATGCCAAGCGCTGGCGGACTACCATTCAAGAGTACCGTAATGTGCCTGTGCAGGCGGTGATTGTGTTGGATTCGCACCGTGACCGCATGTTAGGGGCATGGTGGTTCCAACCGGAACTCTTGATTGCTCACATCGCTACCCATGAAACCCTCGCCAGTTTGTCCAATTCCTATGTATCATCAATTGCCAGTGCATTGGCGACCAATTCGCGGGAACATGCCAGCTTATCAATTGGGCGGATTATGGTACCAACCGTGACCTTTACCTCGCAAATGCGCCTTCACTTCGGCGACAAAACCTTGTTGTTGAGCCATCGCCCCGGCCCGACACGCGGCTCGATTTGGGTACATTTGCCCGAATCTAACATCTTGTTTGCGGGTGATAGTGTGGTGGCGGAGACGGCCCCCTATGTCAATAGCCCATATTCGGAGGAATGGCTGGCGGCCTTGGATTATTTGCAGCAAGCACTGGCTGATGTGCGTCTGATACCCGGACGCGGTAACGAGATTGATTTGGCGGCCATTGAACCCATGACGCGCTATCTTGAATTGGCCCGTCATCGTGTTGAGAATCTTTATGAAGCCAACCGCCCACCGTCGGAGATGGTCAAGATTATCCATGAACTCTTGGCGTTATTCCCACCGCCTCTTGAATACGAACTCATGGAAGTGCAGCAGCGTGTCCGCACTGGGTTGCAATTCATCTATAACGAGTTTCGGGAAAAACAACAGCGGGAGCATTAACAAAGCCTCCCGCTGTTGAAAATGAAGTCTTTCGTGTTAGCTTTCAGTCGTCAAATCTGGCTCGGCGTGGATTTCATCTTCATGCTCTGAGAGCCAGCGTTCCAAAGACATCGCCGCCATTGTGCCTTGACCCACTGAGGAAGCGACTTGGCGATAAATCGGGTCTTGAATTTCACCTGCTGCGTATATGCCTTCAATGTTTGTCCGCATTAGATGATCAGTAATGACATAACCCTCGTCGCTCATCTCCAATTGACCCTTATAGATATTGTTGTTGGGGTCATGGCCGATAAAGATAAAGACGCCTTCGGTGGGGTGGTCATAGGTCTCGCCCGTTTCGATATTGCGGAGGCGTACATGGTCAACCGAGTCGGAGCCACCGATGGACTCAATGACGGTGTTCCAAACAAAGTTCATCTTCTCGTTCTTGAAGGCCCGCTGTTGCAGGAAGCGCCCCGCCCGTAGACTATCGCGGCGGTGAATGACTTCCACCTTGGTGGCGAAACGGGTGAGGAAGATACCCTCTTCAATAGCACTATCACCACCACCGACAACCACAATCTCTTTGCCACGGAAGAAGAAGCCGTCACAAGTGCCGCAGTAGCTCACACCGCGACCCAATAGCTCTTCCTCGCCCGGAATGCCGAGTTTGCGGGGAGAAGCACCCGATGTCACCAACACCGTATCGGCGGTGTATGTTTTGCCATTGTCATCTTTGAGGGTGAAGGGGCGACCGTGCGTAAAATCGACCTCGACAATGGAGCTATATTCAAAGCGGGTACCAAAGCGCTCGGCTTGGGCACGCATTCGCTCAACCAGTTCAGCGCCTGTTAGCCCTTCAGGGAAACCGGGGTAGTTTTCAACTTCATGGGTGAGGGAGACTTGCCCCCCCATTTGTGGCCCAACAATAACTAGGGGATTGAGTTTGGCCCGTCCGGTATAGATGGCTGCGGTAAGCCCAGCAGGACCGGAACCAATAATCACAACTTGTTCGTGTTGCATGGATTTCCTCTACTTGTATTGATGCTTATCTATATATTCTGATGTAACAACAGGGGGCTTTCTTACTCTTTATCGAGTTCACCCGATTCAGCCGCTTTCAAGATGGATACCAGTGCATCAAACTCCTCTTTACAGTCGGCGCTATGCTCCAGATGAGCTTGAATACGGGGTTTGATGATACTGACAGGCGCGCCGCTGGCAAGCCACTCGGCTAAACAATCAATTTCAAGATCAAATTCTGAGCAATCTGCTTCATCTTCTTCAGTGGAAGTCAGGCAATCTAACAAGGCTTTGAGACGTTCATTCACATCCATGATTTTCGATACCCTAACGCTACGGCATTTGGACGCATCAATGATTTTTAATCTTACACTAATCTTTTGTTCGCCGACAAATTCTACTACACTGATACCTACGGACAAAGGATAGATGCTCAATGGTTGCCACACATTACGTCAAGAGTCGAGATGCCTATATTGCCTATCAAGTCATTGGAGATGGGCCACATACCCTAATTTTTGTGCCGGGGTTTGTCTCAAATTTAGAATACATGTGGGAAGAGCCGAACTTCAATCGTCAATTAATCCGACTGGGGTCGTTTTGCCGCTTAATCTGTTTCGACAAAGTAGGAACAGGTCTTTCGGATCGCAACCACAGTGTACAAACGCTAGAAGATCGCATAGAGGATGTTTTAGCCGTCATGAATGCGGTTGGGGTTGACCGTACCGTGTTGCTAGGGTTTTCGGAAGGTAGCCCCATGAGTGTTCTTTTCGCTGCGACTCATCCCCAGCGAATCTCGGCGTTGGTACTTTATGGCTCATTTGCAAAAGGGTCTCATAGTGAGGATTACCCATGGGCATTAAAGCCCTACCAGTTTGAAAACTGGATTGAGAACATCCCTAACATTTGGACTAATCCCGGCATTGACCTTGACTATTGGGCACCGTCAATGGCTAATGATGAACGATTTCGGTTGTGGTGGCAGAAATTTATCCATCTCTCCGCGAGTCCGGGGGCTGCCATGGAATTGATACGCATGTATCAACAAATTGATGTGCGGGCTATTTTACCCACTATCCAAGTGCCGACATTGGTTCTACATCGTAAGCACGACCGAGCGACTTTGGTTGAGGGAGGGCGGTATCTGGCACAGCGTATTCCAAATGCCAAATATGTTGAGCTTGCTGGGCAAGACCATATGTGGTGGACGGATAAAGAGGGCGATATTGTCGCAGAGATTGAGGAATTTTTGACAGGGGTGCGCTCAATTATGGATATAGACCGTGTGCTGGCAACGGTGTTATTCACAGATATTGTCAATTCCACGATACGAGCAGTGACGCTTGGAGATGCTCAATGGTCCAGACTCTTGGAAAACCACCATCACCTGATACGGCGTGAAATAGACCGCTTCCGTGGACGCGAAGTGAAAACAACTGGCGATGGCTTTCTAGTGCTGTTTGATGGCCCTAGTCGTGCGATACGGTGCGCGGCAGCCATTCAAGAGGCTGTGAACACCCTTGGCGTTGAGGTGCGGGCTGGCTTGCATACGGGCGAGTGCGTGATCGGAGGTGAAGATATTAGTGGTGTGGCTGTACACATTGCAGCCCGCGTATTGGGCCAAGCTAAGGCGAATGAGATTGTGGTGTCTAGCACCGTTAAGGACTTGGTGGTTGGTTCTGGTATTCAATTTGAAGATCGTGGACTTCATCAGCTCAAGGGGGTAGACGGAGAATGGCGGCTTTTTGTGGTCGCTAACAATGATAAGTGACCCCCCTGATGAGAGGGGCCACCTTGCGTCCTAATTCATCATATCGTAGTCGGTATGGGCGGGTTCATCAGCAGTTGGGTCTACAATTGATCCCGTATAGCGTTTGAAAATCAACCCATTCTCATCGGCGTCGATATGAATCATGTCCCCGCTCTGGAACTCTCCTTTGAGCAGCTTCACACTCAGTGGACTTTCGACATAGTGCTGGAGTGCCCGACGTAAAGGCCGCGCTCCATATTGCTGGTCAAAGCCTTCATGTGCTAACCATGCTCGCGCCGACTCCGCTAATTCGACATAGAGGCCACGTTCTTCTAGGCGAATTGAGATACTTTGCATCTGCAAGTCTACAATCTGTTCGACATCGGCTTGGGTGAGGGGGTTGAAGATAACGATTTCATCAATACGATTGAGGAACTCCGGACGGAACGTATCGCGCATGGCCTTCTCAATGCGTTTATGGTCGGCAATGGCATCTTTATCGCCTGCGGGGATAAAGCCCAACGCGCCCCCCTTATTGGCAAACTCAGTACCAAGGTTGCTGGTCATGATAATGACGGTATTGCGGAAATCAACGGTGCGGCCTTGCCCATCGGTCAAACGCCCATCTTCAAGGATTTGTAGGAGGGCATTCCAAACATCGGCGTGGGCTTTTTCAATCTCATCAAAGAGGATGACACGGTAGGGACGTCGGCGCACCGCCTCCGTGAGTTGACCACCCTCTTCATAGCCGACATAGCCGGGAGGGGCACCAAACAGGCGGCTGACGGTGTGCTGCTCACGGTATTCGCTCATGTCAATGCGAACAAGAGCTTCCTCGTCATCGAACATGAATTCAGCAAGAGCTTTGGCGAGTTCAGTCTTGCCCACGCCGCTACTGCCAAGGAAGATAAACGACCCAATGGGGCGCTTGGGGTCTTTGAGGCCTGAACGGGCACGGCGGATGGCATCTGAGATGACGCTGACGGCAGCCGATTGCCCAATAATACGTTGATGCAGCTCTTCCTCCATCCGCAGAAGCTTCTCGGCTTCGGTTTCCAGCATCTGATTAACAGGAATGCCTGTCCATTGCGCCAAGACAAGGGCGATGTCGTCCTCATCGACTACCTCGTCAAGGGTGTTTTCTCGTTGCCAGTTTTCGACCATGTGCTCATAGTCTTCTTCAACCCGCGCCACTTGCATCTTGAGGTTGGCAGCTTGCTCATAGTTCTGGGAGAGGGCGGCTTGCTCCATCTCTGCATTGAGTTGATCGAGTTCACGCTTCATCTGTTTGAGGTCGGGTGGCATCGAATAGAGTGCTACCCGTAAGCGTGAGGCTGCTTCATCCATCAGGTCAATAGCTTTATCCGGTAGGCGGCGGTCAGTTACATAGCGATGGCTGAGTTTCACTGCTGCGACCAAAGCTTCATCGGAGAAGGTCACATTGTGGTGGGCTTCGTAACGGTCACGTAAGCCCTTGAGCATTTCGATGGTATCATCCACAGTTGGCTCATCGACAAAGACGGGTGCAAAGCGGCGGTCGAGTGCCGAGTCGCGCTCAATATGTTGGCGGTATTCATCAAGGGTGGTGGCTCCAATACAATTGAGTTCACCGCGTGCTAGTGCGGGCTTCATCATGTTACTGGCATCCAATGAGCCAGAGGCCGCCCCAGCCCCAACGACCTGATGCAATTCATCAATGAACAAGATAATCTCGCCTGCGCTGCGTTGGATTTCATCCATTGCCGCCTTGAGGCGCTCTTCAAACTCACCACGAAAACGGCTACCCGCCACCATTGCGCCGAGGTCTAAAGAGACCACCTTCCGATTGAGCAGGAGTTCAGGCACATCAGCATTGACAATCTTTTGCGCCAAACCTTCCACAATGGCGGTCTTGCCGACACCTGCCTCGCCAATGAGAACGGGGTTATTCTTGGTACGGCGACAGAGAATCTGAATCACGCGCAAAATCTCATCATCGCGTCCAATTACGGGGTCAAGTTTGCCTTCACGGGCTAGTTGGGTCAATTCACGCGAGAACTTATCTAAGACCCCATAGCGGCTTTCGGCTTGGGGGTCGGTTACACGCTGCCCACCGCGCAGTTCTTTAATGACTTCCACGACGCGCTCTTTAGTGACCCCCGCTTCTTTGAGGATACGGTGTGATGGGGTGCGGTTCTCGCTCAAGATGGCGAGGAAAATATGCTCGGTGGAGATGTATTCATCGCGGAGGCGATTGGCTTCTTCATTGGCAAGGTCAATCACGCGCTTCACCCGTGGCGTAATAAAGACCTGCCCAGTCCCTCCGCCATAAACGGCGGAACGCGGGGTAGCCTTTAAGACCTCATCGAGCTTGGCGCGGAGAGGTTCAACCGGAATCGCCATTTTCTCTAGGAGGGCAGAAATGACACCTTCCGGTTGTTCGAGTAGGGCCAGCAAGAGGTGTTCGGTATCGACTTGGTTGTGTCCATACCGTTGCAGAATCTCATAGGAGCGGGCTGCGGCATCTTGCGCCCTCTCGGTAAAACGGTCATATCTCATCATCAGTTAAATACTCCGTTGCTATCCCCATAAGCATAGCATACCCCACATTAGAAGATTAAAAAATCTCTGTAAGAATTTCAGTAAGGCTTGGTTGACAAACCTAGACCTCCTACACTTGGGTTGAGTCAATACTTAGCAAAGGCTATGGAAGTTTTCTCAATGACAACCACTGAATCAGATTATGAGGTGAATCTTTAGTAATCTGTGACCTGCACAAACTCCACAACTGCCACATTGGTCTCGCAGCTTTCCCCTGTGACTACATCAATGAAATCTGAGACAGGCAGTCCAGTTGGCCCCAATAACTGGATTTCAAACGTATCGCGGCGTGGGCTGGCAGCAATCTGTACCTCAAAGCCGGAGATACCGAAATTGGTATTGCTACCCGTAAAGGCGATGTATTCAAAGTCATCACCCAAAATTTGCACGGCAAGGTCGGTCAAGGGTTCACCACCTAAGCCTGTGGCGTTACCCGCAATGCTCATCCATTGGCAGCCTTGCACATTGGTATTGCCTTCATAACGGACGGGGCGAGCAATAAACGGAAAATCGTACTGTACCCCAATGGTGGGTAGGTTGACGGGTTCGAGGGTGGGGACAGGCTCTAAGGTAGGAGCCGATTGAATACCAGCTACAACAGGGGTTGGGGTCAAGGTTGGCTCTGGTGTAGAGGTAATGGTTGGTGTCAGGGTAATGGTTGGGGTGGGTGTTGGCGGGAAGGGTGTGACGGTAGGCGTGGGGGTGGTCGAAGGGGTGAAGGTCAAGGTTGGGGTGGGGGTCTGAAACTTGGTTGGCAAGATGGCGTGTGGGAAGGGGTTCAGGCCAACCGCTGGGTTGTTGATAATCAGAATCGTGATGCTGACCATCACCACTGAGCCAATGAGAAAAATGGCTGTGATGAGGTCTAGTACCCACGCACCACCCCGACCTTTAGGCCGAGATGGTGGTGGGAGTTGCGGCGGTGCAGTATTCATGCAGCGTTAAAAGGGGCGATTCTGGACAAAATTGACGATGGCAAGGTTTTGTTGACAATTGCCGCCAAATTGCAATTCGACAGCTTTGGAGAGTGGTTGGGTGCCATCTGCACTAAAGACTTGCACCTGATAGCGCCCAGCCACAGGAGCTACAGCTAACTGCACTTCCCAGCCAGATGTCCCATAATTGGCGTTGGTGCCTGTCGCTTGACTTAATGGGCCTGCGAGATTGGCCCCCGTGACCCGAATTACATAACCAAGCCCTGCCTCTCCACTGAGCAGTGTTAGATCCCCTGCGACTCCTTGCCACCGACAACCGGGGTGGGTATAGGCATCTCGATAGATGGGTGTGTCGGCCCGTGCTACTATCGGGAAGTCTTCCTCGGTAGCAGTAGCTGTCTCGGTGGGGGTGGCGGTGTCTTCGACAGGTGTCTCGGTTGGTGGAGCGGGTGTTTCAGTTGGCTCTGGTGTGTTCGTGATCGTTGGCGTCAGTGTGTTGGTTGGTGTGCTGGAGGGCGTTGGCGTCCGTGTCAAGCTTGGCGTGCGCGAAAAGGTCGCGGTTGGGGTATCGCTGGGGGTTTGGGTTGGGAAGTCTGTCCATGTCGGTGAGGCGGTGGGGACTTCGGTCTCAGGTACTTGTGTCTCCGTGGGCACTTCTGGACTAGGGGTGAGCGTGACCTGCCCTAGTAGCGTTGGCGTTCCGGTTGGGACTTCAGGCTCAAAGGGGCCAGCCGAGACTAAATCGCCAATAATCATCACCGAAATAATGCAAACAAAGCCGCTAAGGGCCAGAAAGAACACACTGAATAAATCATAAATTTCGCTTCCCTGTTGCCGCATGTGCTTTGGTCTCCTTGTGGGTACTAGGGACTCGGAGTCTGGGTAGGTGTAGTAGTAATGGTCGCTGTTGGAAAATCTGTCCATGTGGGTGATGGACTCGGCTCAATGAAAATTGCAGTCGCCGTTGCCGTTGATGTTGGCGGAGGAGGGCTGGGGGTGATTGTGACGGGTCCGATTTGGGTGACGGTGGCAGTGGGGTCTTCCACGGCAAATGCGCCGGGTGAGACAAGACCCGTCATAATGAGAAGCGTCACTAAGCACACCGCACCTGTCAATGCGACAAAAAAGACGCTCACAAAATCATAGACTTCCAACCCATCTTTTTTCATCTGAGTTCTCCTTGCTGACTAAGTATAGCCTATTCGCCTAGATCGCGCTCAACATAGCGAGTAATGCTTGCGATGGTGCGTTGCGTTTCTAGCCATGTGCTAAAGGCCTGCTGTTGTTGGAAAGCCAAGCCCGCTTCATCTAGTTGTCGTGTTTCATCCCGTTCTAGGACTTCCAACACATGATAGCCGAGTGCGCTTGATACTGGATCGGGCCAACGCGATTGGGCGGGCATGTCAAAGAGTACCGCTTCAATTTCTGGCTGCAAGAGGTCGCCATGTGCAATCCAGCCAAGGTCACCACCTGCTGGGGCAGTTGAAACATCTAACGAATACTGGGCTGCTAAATCCCCAAAATCTGCACCGTTGGCGAGTTGGTCTAAAATATCACGGGCTTCGCTCTCTGATTTGACCAAGATATGGCGGGCATGGACTTGAGGTGCTGTGGTGGGGACTTCGGCTACAATCGCGGTAATGACAGCTTGAGTGATGAGATTTTCCCGTACTTTTTGCGTCAGCATTGATTCGGGGTAACCAGTAATCTCATTGAGAGTCATTTGGTTCTCAGTAGCAGCCGCGTTCAGTGCATCGATTTCCGTTTGCACCTGTTCCCCGCTTATAATGATGTTGTTAGCGGCGGCGTATTGCTCAATCAGGGTTTGGTTAATCATACTTTCCAATACCTCAATAGCGAAGGCTGTGGGGTCAGCCGCTTGGCTTCGGCTGGCACGGGCATTAATCTCGTTATCAAGTTGAGCGCGGGTAATAGGTTGTCCGTTTACAGTGGCGGCGAGGTCTTCGGGTGTGGGTTGGCTGATGGGTGAAGTTGCCTCTGGGTCTTGGTTGCTGTCACTCCCTTCGCAGGCCACCAACAAAAATACAGTTATTCCAATAAGCAAAATTGCGCGTTTCATTATAAAAAGCCTTTGTCGCAGATTGACCAACGGTCAGTATAGCTATCACCCCAAATATTGCAACAGTGGGGATAAATTTTCGCGTAACTCAGTTTTTTGTTATAAATACTTTAGGTCGAAAGGCTTAACGATGACAAACCACGAAGATAATGAGAATAGAGTCTCACCCGTGCCGGGTTTTAATATGTCTCCGGTACGTCCCCAGAACCCCAATGCTAATCGGGAACCGATTATGCCATCGGTGCCGCGTCCAACACGTCCCGAACCGCAGACACACCAAGACCCGACCCCTACTGAGGAAATTGACTTGGGGCGCTCGGCTCAAGAAAAGTCGGCGGTGGCGCTAGATCGTTTGCGGCAAAAGATGGCGGCGGTGGCGGAGGAGTATGCCCAAGGCAAACTCAACCGCGCTCAGTTTGCAGCTATTTATCAGCGCTACAAGGAACAACGTGAAATTACGGAGCGTTTAGTGCAGCGTGACCCCAAAACAGGTGCATGGCAGAGTGTGGTGCAACCGGGATTGACGGGGTTCCTTCGGGAACATTTTGAGGCAAAAGTTGAATCCTACAGCATTTATCATGTGCAAACTGGACGGCAATTGGTGAGGACGGGACTTGTGCAAGTACCCCATCAACAGATTTTGCCAATCCTGCAAAAACTACAAGCTGTTATCCAGTCCAAAGGCGATTTGCCCGGCATTGCCCGTCGGCGTTTGAGTGATGACCACTTTGTCGTGTTGGTACCCGGTTCCCATACGCTCTCCGTAGTGGTGTGTTCACTGGAGCCGTCTGTTGCCCAACTGGAGCTTTTTGAGGACTTACATCGGGATTTTGAACGAGCGAACCAGAATGCGCTAGGGAGTGGAAATCTAGACCCGCGTGAGATGGTCTTCCCGCATCGGGCGCTTTTTGAGAAGTGATTAAAAAACTTTCACGATCGGCGCGTTTTACTTTGCAATTTGTCGAATCTATCCAAACTTAGATTCAAGTTTTGTAGAAAACAACCAATTCTGATTAACAAAGCACTGCTTAAGATAAGAAGAAGTTTATAACGCAGTAACGGGTTGTTATCTATGGATGCGAAAGACCGACAAATACTAGAAGTATTACAACGTGAAGGGCGGATTGCCCATACACGTTTGGCTGAAATGGTGGATTTATCCGCTCCCGCAGTTCTGGCGCGAGTTCGTAAGCTGGAAGAGCAAGGTATTATCACAGGCTATCAAGCTGTTGTTGAACCCGAAAAAGTGGGTAACCCAATAGTTTGTTATATTGGGGTAACCCTTGTCCACCACCAAAGTGAACCCCTCGAACAATTCGCCGAGCGGATTAGCCAATATCCGCAGATCCTTGAAGCGTATCACCTCACGGGTGGCACTGATTATTTGCTCAAAGTAGCTGTATCCAGTTTGCCTGCTTTAGAAAGTTTCTTGATGATGGAACTAGCCGCTATCCCCGGTGTGGACAAAGTTCATACTAGCATGGTGCTATCGGTTATCAAGGCCAATGGCGTGGTGCCAGTTGCTTTGGAGGAACCACTACGGGTACCAGCCCGAAGTGTAAACGGACACCGCTATAACGGAAATGGTAATGGCAACGGGAACGGCATGTACTAGTCCCCTGTTTGCCAACTGAGGTGATAAGCGCCCCTGATGGATGACAAAGGGGCGTTTTTGTTTGCTTTTGCATTACAATTCTCCGTTGACGCTTTTCAATCACGCCCTTTATGATTATTTTGAATTGATTGAATTTGACTTAAAAAGGTTAATCACATGCGAAAATTTGGGTTTGGTACGACCGCCATTCATACCGCTGATGAACACAACGAGACACATGCCCATGTCCTGCCGATTTATCAAAGCTCGACCTATGTATTTGATGATGTTGATTATGGACAGTCGTTGTGGCGGGGTGAGCAGCCCGGTCATATCTACGGACGCCTTGGCAATCCGAACACCGAAGCGACCGCATCGGCGATTGCTGCCCTAGAAGGCTTGAACCTTGCTGAACCAACCTATGGCTTGATGGCAGGCTCTGGAATGGCAGCGGTCAGTACGGTTGGTTTGGCGCTCTTACAGGCGGGTGATACGGTGATTACCCAGCGGGCGCTCTATGGGGCTAGTTACACATTGTTCAAGAAATTCTTCACGCGGCACCAAGTTCATCATGCCGACTTTGCTGGTGATGACTTGGCAGATCTTGACCGCACTTTAGCAGAAAATCCCCACCCGAAAATGATCTATATCGAGACACCAGCTAATCCTACGTTGCGGATTACTGATATTCGCGGAGTGGTGGAGCGGGCGCAATCGGTGGGTGCTTTGGTGGTGATTGATAACACCTTTGCTACTCCGTATTTGCAACGTCCCTTGGAGATGGGGGTTGATGTAGTTCTGCATAGCACCACTAAATACTTGACCGGACATGGCAATGTGGTTGGTGGGGCAATTGTGACAGCCAACGAGGAGATGTACCGGACACAACTCCTGCCGACGTTGCGTACCTATGGTGCGATTGCTGGCCCCATGGACGCATGGCTCACTGGTTTAGGCCTCAAAACCCTCCAATTGCGGATGGAGCAGCATTGTGAAAATGGAATGGCCGTTGCTCAATTCTTAGAGGCACACCCTGCAATTGAGCGTGTTTACTACCCCGGCCTTGAATCGTTTGAGCAGTATGAACTGGCGGCCCAGCAAATGGATGCGTTTGGCGGCATGATTTCATTTGAACTTAAGGGCGGTTATGAAGCGGGCGTAACGTTGATGAATAACGTCAATCTCTTGGCTCTAGCTGTGAGCCTTGGTGCTGTTGATAGCTTGATTCAACATCCAGCGAGTATGACCCACTTTAATAACAGCCCCGAAGACCGTGCCAAGATGGGCATTACTGAGGGCTTGGTACGGGTATCGGTTGGCGTTGAAGATACTGACGACATTATCTTTGATTTAGAGCAAGCCCTCGAAGCAGTGATGGTAGCTACCCACACAGCCTAACATTTTCCAAATGTTGTTCATAGGTCTCGGCATATAAATTGCCGGGACCATTACAATTCCCCGTGAAATAATAGTAATTGGTCTGTGCTGGGTTGATAGCCGCTTGCAAGGCTGTCAAGCTTGGGTTGCTGATGGCTGTTGGGGGGAAACCCAGAAACCGAAAGGTGTTGTAGGGGGAATCTGAACCAGACGCGCCTTGTGGCAAACTCGGCCACCAATCGCCCACCCCACCATAGGCATACATGAGCGTGACGCTGGCTCCCAAAGTCTTGCCCGACCGCATCCGATTATAGAAAACACTAGCGACCAATGTCTGTTCATGAGGATCACCCGCTTCTTTTTGTACAATGGATGCCATCATTACGGCCTCATAGGGGGTAATGCCCTGAGTCGCAGCATTGGCAATCAGGCCGCTGGCACTAGCGGCAAAGGCATCTAGCATCATGTCGCGGAACTCGGCGGCGGTGGTGCTGTTTTGGAGAGTATAGGTTCCCGGTAGCATAAAACCTTCTAATCCGGCACTTACTGGAACACTTGCCAAGAAATCGCGGGCAGGTATTGTCCGTGCGGCAGCAAGAAAATCGGCTCCTGAAAAACTGACATCTGTTCGGTTGACTTCATCTGCAATTTGCCCTAAGCGCCATCCGGTGCGGACGGTGATGGTGCAGGGGCAATTGGGAGTGCGGGGTGCGCCTGCGGGATAATCAGGGGCGATTGGGTCAGAGGACGGGGCGTTTTCGGCTGCTCCCGGTGGTAGCCAGAGTATTTGCCCGACCTGTAGAAAAGTTGTGCCAAGGCAATTGGCGGCTAAGATTTCGTCAACTGTCGCGGGGTTGCCCGCTCGTCCGGCACCTAGTTGAAATGCGAATAGTGTATCTCCATCCACAACTTGGTAGGCTTCCCAACCATCGGGGTGGGCACACGCTGCTGCCGTAGGGGATGCAATGATCTCTGCAACAGCTGTGATGGGTTCCTGTGTTGGATGAGGAGTATTGGTCGATGTAAATGAGGGTGTAGGGGTTATGGTGGCGGGTAAGGGAGTGTTGGTAGGTGTTGATGTTAATGTAGATAGTAGGCCGACCTCAATTTGTAAAGGCTGTATAGGGGTACTATCTAGGATTAAGGGTAGACCCGCAATATCCTCATCATTTTGAATATAGTGTAACCCAACGAAAACAAGCAGAATCGCTCCAACAAAGCTGAAACCGACCACGAGCCATGCCCATTTGGGGAGAAATGTAGTTAAGTGTTTCATGATTTCATTGTAACAAGGGGTGGATTTTGGTCAATGGTTTGCTTTGTAACTTTTGTGTTAATAACATCGATGGCCTGTTACTATTGGAAAACTATTGGTTTTCCAAAAAATATGTGAATTCGCCAAGAGACCACTTGACTCAGGTCATGAATTAACATAGACTGAAGGCAGAATCTAATCATTCGCACTTTTCCATCTTATAAGGAGACTCCAAATGTTGTACCTTCCACGTGAAAAAGGCCAAGGCCTCGTAGAGTATGCTCTGATCCTCGTCCTCGTAGCCGTCGTCGTGATCGTCGTCCTCGTCTTGCTTGGCCCGATCGTTGGTAACGTGTTCTCTTCAATCATTGAAGCAATCTAATTGACAATGAGATGGACAAATGCCCCGCCTAGCGCGGGGCGTTTTTGTTTTAGGGACATTGGGTCGAGATGGTGCTGGTATAATAATTGACAAACTGCCCCGCGCCAACCTGCTCATATAACCCAAATCGTACAGCTTCCCCTTGTGTGGGTAATGGATACACATCCTGCACCACCTCTTGCTTTTCCCAATCTGTCATCGGTCGCCAACCATATATTGGAGATGCTTGGTCGGCTTGACCAATCAATTGCCCTCTACCATCTAGTACGTGAACAAACACGCTAAGGTTGCGGGTGGGTTTTTCCAGCGCCAGCCACTGAACATAGAGCGAGATGAAACCACCCTGACATTGAATGTTGGCATCAATTGGCATGACCTCAAGGTCTTCGGTTGGCGTTGGTAATTCGGTGCTAATATAGGCTGGTTCTATATCAATCTGCACCAAATATGGCCCAATCGCTCTGAGATAAACCCTTTGCCCAATGCGTGCTTGCCACCATGACAGAGATTGATTGTAAAACGTGAAGGATGGTGTTACCAAAATTTTCCCGTCACGTAAGGCGGTCTGTATATCGGCATTGTGGTCTACCAATTGCATGAGCGGTAGATTCTTCTCAACATCTTTGGCGAATCCGACAGCAAAATGACGCGGCCCCCACGCCAACATCAATGTGCTATGTGGTGGTACCTGTTCAGCGATGGCGATAGTCTCAAGACCCGTTTCGTCGTGGGTTTTGTCATGAATCCAGCGGATGTTATGGGTGTAAAGGAATGTTGCAGCAAGAATAAAGGCTATACCGAGACTGATGCGCCCATAGCTTTCAGAATAGCGCTTGAGTATCACTTGAGCAGCCAAAACCCAGCCAAGGGCCAATGCCAGTGTAATCATCAGCACCAAGGTCGCTAAGATGTCGTAGTAGAGCAGAGTTGAAAAGACATAAGCCAAGATTGCGGATGCCCCGACTGTAGCTACCACCCGTCGATAACGTGTCTGCACGAGGCCATAACTTAATCCCCCAGCCCCCACAACAAATCCTACTAAACTGACTTCATCAACCAATAACCGCGTGAAACGCTCCCAATTGGCTCGAAATTGCTCAAATGATTCCGGCCACCCACCGAGGTAACTGGCTTCACTGCCTAAAAACTGGTGTTTGAAGCCATACCATGTGCCGGGGTCACCATAGGCCCATGTTGCATTAGCGCGTAAGGGGAGATAAAGGTAAGGCAGGAACCCGACCAGCCCAGCCAGTAGCCAACCTATCATTAGCCACGGTTTGCGCTTGACCATAGGCCAGATTTCATTCCAGACGGTAACTACCAAGGGGAGTACCATGAACATGATGCCGCGGTGATGGGCTAATCCGACACCCCCCACGAAAGCCAGCAAGGTGATTCGGTGGCGTAAATGAGGCCAGAAGGCAATCCAATAAAGCAAGGCGATAAGCAGCAAGGCCATCGAGTAAATCTCGGCAACAACTTGATGTACCCAGACAAAGCGTGTTAGACCAAAAAGGAGGGTTACCGCTAAAGCGAGATTGGGCTGTTGGGAGAGGTGTGCAAGTAGGCTGTAGATGACGATAAGGGCTAAGAAACCCCAAAACATCGACACAAGGGCGGGAGCGGTTGCGGCATCTATCCCACCTGCCCGTAGCAGGCTGACAAGAGCATTCCCAACCATGACATACAGCGGATAGCCTGTTGGGTGTAGGGTGCCCCATGTGTTTAGCACAATTTGAGTTTCCCCAACATCAATCATCATCAATTGCGACGACCCATTGGGGATGGTCTGCAAGGTTGGGAGATAGGCAATCGCTAATAGAAGGATTAAAATAAATATACGATGAGAATGAGTCATCTACGCATCCTGTACTGTGATAAAACGAACCCTAGTTAGGATAAATGACCAATGGTAGGGGATCAACTCTCTTTTCAAATCTTAGAGCAAGCCTTGGGAAATCGCCCCCTCCGTTATTTTGAAAGCATCGGTAGCACCAACGATGTAGCGCAGAAATGGGCACTTGAGGGCACCGCAGCCGGGTCGGTGGTGGTCGCAAATGAACAGCGGGCAGGGCGTGGGCGTATGGGGCGTGGATGGCAAACCCCACCTCAGCAGGCCCTTGCTATGAGCGTGATTTTACGTCCGACAATTGACCCTGCCCACCTACAACGGGTCACGGTGTTGGGTGGGTTGGCGGTAGCGGAGGCGTTGCGGGCTTACATAAACCCTGTTCTGAAATGGCCGAATGATGTGCTGATTGGCACTCGTAAGGTATGTGGTATCCTTGCCGAAGCCCTCTGGCAAGGTGAGACACTCAAGGGGGTTGTGTTAGGGGTTGGTATCAATATCCGCGTCCAGTTTGCGGGAACTCCCCTTGAGTCGATTGCGACGAGTTTAGAAGACCACACCGCACAGCCTGTCCTTCGGGTCAAACTGATTACCCAAGTGTTGGAACGGATTGACTATTGGATGAGCCGAATCCATGACCCATTACTAGTGGCAACATGGCGCGAATGGTTGGTAACAATTGGTCAACATGTCCATATTCATACCCAACAAGGGGTAATTGAGGGAACCGCCTATGATGTAGATAGCGCAGGCGCACTATTGGTGGTAGATGCTCAAGGCCATAAGCACCGCATCACGGTTGGTGATGTTCGCGTAGGGTGACCAGTGGACAATTACCATTGACAGAAGAGGGTAGGTTTTCTAGGCTTATGGCTTATGGGTATTCAACTCGATTGGCAAATTGAATCAGAACAAAAACGGCGACGGGCCACCGAAGACCCTCAAGTAAAGCTCATGCGGCGTCGGCAACGTCGGCGCTTGCTAGCGGTACTTTTGGGTTTTGGGTTAGGTCTATGCTTGATTATTGGGGCGATTGTCTTGCGCCTACGGATGGTTGAGGATGGCTTGCGCCAAGACCTACTTGACACTGTTGATGCGGAGGTGCGGGCGCTAAAAATTGGTGACCGCGATAACTATATGAACATCCGCCGTAGCGGTAGCGAGTATTGGATGGACTTGCAGCGTCAGACGTTTGACGAGTATCAACAACTCAAGAATACTGGTCGTCTGGAGTTAACAGGTCAGGTGCTGGATGTTGAGATGGACATTGACCAATCACGGGCACGGGTTGTTGTTGAAGAGAAAGTCAACGGCATCGCCTATGAGGTAGTATGGTTTTATTGGCACTATACTGATGCCGAGCAAAATGGCTGGCGACGGGTCCCGCCTGACATCAATTTTTGGGGTGAGAAAACTCGCCTTCAGCGCGGACAGGTACAGGTCAACTACTATAGCTTAGATGAGACCTTTGCTAAAGCGGTAGGTATTCGTTTGAGCCAGTGGTGGGGACAAGTCTGTGCATGGTTGATATGTCCTGCGGACTTACCTGACTTGACGGTTGATATTGAGCCACGTTCTCCGGCTGATCCTACATGGGATTTATATGATGATTGGAAGTTGGTGTTGGCCTCTCCGTTGTATGCAGGGCGTAGTCGGCTGGATAACCAATTGTCGCCTGATATTGAACAGTTCATGGCCCGCCTGATTGCTGAACGGGTAGTGAATTATAGCGTCAGCCCATCGACGACCTTTGTCGCCAGCCCTTACTATGACTCTGATTTCTTTGTAAATGAATATCAGGCGTGGCTAGTTGGGCGGATGATTGGCGACCCTAGCCAAGGCTCACCTTTTTTTGAAAGCATTGTTCAGAATTACGGGGATACCGTGCCTGCATTGATGTTGCGGGTACTCAATCCAGATACCTCGTTGGGAACGTTGCTGCAAATGACTTTGCCAGATATGAATATTGATACTCTACAGCGTATCGACTGGACATCGTTCTTCCAGTGGAGACTTGGCCTTGAACTAAAAATTCTGCGTCGCACTGAGTTAGCCATTAGTGAGGACGAAATGTTGGTTCGACATAATGCACTATATGATGACCGCGATGGCACCGCCCTCCAAACGGCTGAATATTACCGCAATCAGTTTTCGGTGTACCAACCCTCATGGCGGGTGCAGTCGGTTACCTTCATTGTAGATGAACTTGGACGCCTTAACGCTATTGTGACCGCCGATGATGTGGTAGCAATGTTCCGTTGGGCAGATGTGACATGGAAGCGAGTTAGTTAAACATCATGAGTAACCGACGCTCGGTAGCACGCTTAAACACGGTCGATCAGGGCGCATTCGGTAAGCGGGGCGGGGGGATAAACCCCACCTTGTTGATTGTGTGGCTGGTAGCAGGGTTCAATATTGGGGTGATTGGGGTTATCGTTTTAGCCCTCGTTGTCTTGCCTGTTATACTTCCTAACCTAGACATTCGGCGGCACAAGGCAGATGCAGCAGCAGTGTCTTATGTGTTGATTACCAATACACCTACCGTTACTTCGACCCCGACGATGACACCAACGCTACCTCCGCCGACGCTAACGCCTACACCTACCGCAACGACTGAGGGGCAACAGAATCTGGTAACGGAACCAGCGGTGACAGCCATTCCCACCTTGACCTCTACGCCAAGCCCGATTCCCGCAACGCCGACGCCAATGCCGCCCCCCGCGTCCTTTATGCTAGATGGGATTACGTTTCATCAACAAACGTGGAACAATTGTGGCCCCGCCAATCTTGCGATGGCCTTATCGTTCTATGACATTAATGTTACCCAAGACGACACTGCTGCTTATCTCAAACCTGACCGTGAAGACCGCAATGTGACACCCCAGCAGATGATTGATTATGTCCATCAATTTACCGATTTGCGGGCTATTTGGCGCATGGCGGGCGATTTGAACCAGATTAAGTGGCTGATTTCTCATCAGTTTATCGTTGTTGTGGAATCGGGTTATGACCCGAACAATGGCGAGGGCTGGTATGGGCATTACGAGACCGTGGTGGGCTATGATGATGCAGAAGGCACTATCACGGTTTACGATTCCTATTTGGGTCGTGCTAACAAGCCGTCGTTGACGCGAAGCTACGAGATTTTTGACCGCGATTGGCAGCAATTCAATCGCAACTATATTGTCATCTATGCCCCAGCCCGTGAAGCTGAGTTATCGGCCTTTCTCGGTTCGGAATGGACAGAGTTGGATAATCGACGCAAGGCGGTGGAGGTTGCCCAACGTGAAGTGCAAGCAGACCCTGAAAACGGCTATGCATGGTTTAATCTCGGTACCTCGCTGGTGGCGATTGCCCGCTATGAGGAAGCGGTCGTGGCCTATTCACGGGCGACAGAATTTAATCTGCCCTATCGGATGATGTGGTATCAATTTGGCCCGTTTGAGGCATTACTTCAGACCAATCGGCTCTCGCAGGTGTTACAATTAACCAACGATACATTGAAGACAACGCGCTATGTTGAAGAGATATTTTATTATCGGGGACGAGTGTTTGAAGTGCAGGGCAACGCCGACGCAGCCATTGAAGAATATGACGCAGCCCTGACGCTCAACCCCAATTACAGCCAAGCACAAGCGGCTCTACGTCGCGTGCAAGGCTAGAAAGGACTCCTGTGAATTCTGCGACGATTACCAAGCGTTATCAGTCGTGGGGACGCTATCCGAAACCGGAGCATCGCGCTGTAGAGAAGCTCTATTGGCGTGGGCAAGATTTTGATTTTGGCCGTCTGGATACCACGATTTTGCCTTTCGGCTATGGGCGTAGTTATGGCGATAGCTGCCTCAATAATGATGGGGTGCTATTGGATGTCACCGAGCTACGCCAATTGATTGCCTTTGATGCCGAGCAAGGGATTCTACGCTGCGAAGCGGGACTCTCTTTTGCTGAAATTCTGGACTTTATTGTGCCACGCGGTTGGTTCTTGCCTGCCACTCCCGGCACCAAGTTTGTATCGGTGGGCGGCGCGATTGCCAATGATGTGCATGGCAAAGGCCACCATATTGACGGCACCTTTGGCTGCCACATAACCCAATTTGAATTGCTGCGTTCTTCGGGAGAGCGCTTGATTTGTTCACCGACTGAGAACGTCGAGCTATTCCGTGCCACAATTGGCGGCCTTGGTCTCACGGGGGTCATCTTATGGGCCGAGTTCAAACTCAAGCCTGTTCTTAGCCCATTGATTGACCAAGAGCGTATCAAATTCCGCAACCTTGATGAATTTTTCGAGATAGCGGCAGACTCCAAGACGACCGAATACACCGTTGGTTGGATTGACTGTCTTTCGCAAGGGGATAGTTTTGGGCGTGGGATATTTACACGCGGCAACCACTACGACCCCCCGCTTGGTGCTGAACCCGATGTCGAAGCCAAGCCGATGGTCAGTATGCCCATAGATTTGCCGAGTGGTCTCATCAACACATTCACGGTTAAGGCGTTCAACGAGGTTTATTACCATGCCCAATTGCCAAAGATGGTGCGGGCAGTAGTGCCGTTTGACCCCTTCTTTTACCCGTTGGATGTCATCAACAATTGGAATCGCGGCTATGGCAAGCGCGGCTTCTTCCAGTACCAGTGCGTGGTACCCTATGAAGATAGCATCGAACCCATCAGCGAGATTATTCGCCGCATTGGAGCATCCGGACAGGGGTCACCCTTGGTTGTGATTAAGACCTTTGGCGACCGACCCTCACCGGGGATGTTGTCATTCCCGCGTCCGGGGGTGACCTTGGCATTGGATTTTGCCAATCGGGGGCAGATTACCCTCGATTTGTTCGAGGAACTGGATGCAGTGGTGCGGGCCAATGGAGGGGCTATTTATCCCGCTAAGGATGCCCGTATGAGCTTTGAGACCTTTGAGGCCAGTTTCCCGCAGTGGCGCGAGTTTGAACCCTTTATTGACCCGAAATTCTCATCCAGCTTTTGGCGACGGATAATGGACAAATGCTAAAAATCCTTGTTATTGGCGCAACTTCAGCAATAGCCCATGAAACAGCCCGTCTCTTTGCGGCAGACGGGGCCGAATTATTCATCGTGGGGCGCAACCCCGACAAGCTCAAAATCGTGCAAGATGACCTCAAGGTGCGTGGGGCGCAGCGTGTTGAGACTTACACCACTGACTTAGCCGCCCTTGACCAACACCAAGCCTTGATTGATGCAGCCTTGGCAAGTCTCGGTAGCCTTGACGCAGTATTGATTGCACACGGCACCTTGGGTGACCAAGGCCAAGCCCAAGCCAGCGTTGAGGAGACCTTGCAACAACTCAACACCAATTTCCTGAGCGTGGTCTCGCTCCTGACCCCCCTTGCCAATTACTTTGAGCAACAGAAGCGTGGCTGTATTGCGGTTATCTCGTCGGTAGCGGGTGACCGAGGCCGTCAAAGCAATTATGTCTATGGCACGGCTAAAGCTGGCGTCACGACCTTCATGCAGGGCCTACGTAATCGGCTCTCGAAAGTGGGTGTCACGGTCTTAACGGTCAAGCCCGGCTTTGTCGATACCCCGATGACTGCCGATGCCCCCAAGAATCCCTTGTTCGCCAAGCCCCATCAGGTAGGTAAGGCCATTTACAAGGGTATGAAACAGGGGCAAGATGTGATTTATGTGCCTTGGTTCTGGTGGCCGATTATGAAGCTGATTATCCATATACCGGAGTTCATCTTTAAGAAGATGGGCCTCTAGGGGGAAAAGCTAACGGCTCCTCTGTCATGTGATAGGGGAGCCGCTGTTTTTTAGAGTTTTTTCCACTGGCGGAACCAGTCCCACGTGAGTCTCAAGCCCTCATGCACTGACACTTGAGGATTAAAGTCTAGCAAGCGTCGGGCCTTCTCGTTATTGCAGAAGGTAATCGGCGGGTCACTCAGTGGAGTCTCGACAGGCTCCCAGTTAATTGTGCGCCCTGAAAACTCCTCAACGGCTTCAACCATTTCCATCAACGAGATGGGATTACCCACCCCCAGATTGATGACTTCATAGCCCAATGGACGCTCAAGGGCGCTGACGACACCGGAAACAGTATCCTCGATAAATGTCCAGTCGCGGTGAATATCCCCGCCATTAAAAAGCTTCATTACCCGCCCGCTAAGGGTGGCTTCCATCAACTGCATGGGCATCATGTCGGGGCGTCCGGCGGGGCCATAGACATTGAAGAACCGTAATACGGTGACGTTCATGGCGTGCAGGTGATAGTAGGTATGCCCTAGCATCTCGGCGGCGCGTTTGCTGGCGGGGTAGGCGGCAAGGGGACGGTCAGCGGTATCGGTTTCGACAAAGGGCAGCACCTCAGTTTTGCCATAGACCGATGAGGTCGAGGCGAGGACAAAGTGCTTGACCTCCTGTGCGGCGGCGGCCTCAAATAGATTCATGGAGCCGATGAGATTGACCGCAACATATAGCGGCGTCTCATGCACGCTAAAGCGCACACCAGCCATGGCTGCTAGATGGGCAACCCGTGAGATGCTCTGTTCAGCGAAGATACGGTTTACCAGTTCGGCATCACGTATATCGCCTTCAATGACCACCAGATTGGGGTGATTGCCAAGACGTTGGATATTGAGGCGTTTGAGGGCTGGGTCGTAGTAGTCATTGAAGTTATCAAGGATGACGACCCGCTCCCCTTGTGCTAAAAGACGTTGGGCGACATGGCTCCCAATAAAGCCCGCCCCGCCTGTAATGAGTGTAGCCAAAAGCTTGCTCCTAGAGATTGGCGTTGACTTCAATCGTATGCTTCATGGTGGCCCCAATCTTGCCTAGAGCTTCCACCGCAGCGGCGCGTACTTCAGCGCTTTCGTCTTTGAGCGCTTCTTTCAAGTCCTCAATGGTACGGGTGTCGCCAATGCTGCCAAGGGCTTTGGCGGCAGCAGCGCGTACTTCTGCCTCACCATCTTTGAGTGCATCGCGTAGGTGCTGCACAATATCTTGATATTGGCCTTCTTTGTTGGTGCGTTCTTTGCGGCTGTTGGCGAGTAAGTCACCCAGATTTGTAACACCCATGGTCGTTATTTTCTCCAATTTCTATCGGTATTCTGTAAATTATCAATACGCTGCATGTCATCTTCTGTCAAGCGGAAGCCCACCGCGCCCAACAACTCGTCAAGTTGTTCAACGCGGTTGGCCCCGATAATCGGTGAGGTCATGAACGGGAGGCTTTGTAACCAGCCAAGGGCGACTTGGGCCGGGGTCTTGCCATAGCCTTGCCCCATCTCTCGAATCAAGTCTAAGGTTGCCCAGCCTTGCTCAGTCATATAACGGGCCATGCGGTTGTTATTGGCTCCCCGTGAGTCGGTTGGGGTATGGTCACGGCTATACTTGCCAGTCAAAAAGCCACCTGCCAAGGGGCTATAGGGAATCATGCCGATACCTTCTTCAAGGCACACGGCGGCAATGTCAGGTTCGACTTCGGCCCGATTGAGCAAGTGATAATGGGGTTGGATGCTATCGAAGCGGGTATAGCCCTGTGCATCACTAACCCACAGTGCTTTCATCAGCAGCCATGCACGGTAATTGCTGGCCCCGATATAGCGCACTTTGCCTTGACGCACGAGATCATCAAGGGCGTGTAGAGTCTCCTCTAGTGGGGTATCCCAGTCCGGAGCATGGACTTGGTAAAGGTCAATGGCTTCGATCCCAAGGCGGCGTAGACTGTGTTCAACAGCCAGCATGATGTGTTGGCGACTGAGGCCTTCCCCATTGGGGCCATCCCACATGCGCCCGCGTACCTTGGTGGCAATCACCACCTCATCACGCGGTTTGTCTTTGAGCCACTTACCGATGATGGTTTCCGCAACGCCCCCGGTGTTGCCCTCGGCCCAACGGCTATAGACATCGGCGGTGTCAATGAAGTTGATGCCCGCTTCCCATGCCCGATTGAGGACAGCCAGTGACTCTTCCTCGGTGGAAGTCCAGCGGAAGGTCATGGTGCCAAGGCACAATTCACTGACTTTAAGGCCTGTTTGTCCGAGTTTACGATAATCCATGAATGCCTCTTCCCTTCAAAAATGCGCGGTAATTGTACCTCATTTTTGGTTGAGTGCGATTGCCAGTATATGGCTACTCAGGTCAAAGCGTCGGCTGAGAGCCTCAACAAGATTGGCCTGTTCCTGCGGCAGAAGCGGGACGCTCACCTCGGCCTCATGGGTGCGGATGACCAAGCCCTTGTCAGGACTATAGCGTAACATACCCGCCCCTGTTGTTTTGGAGATGATGACTTCATCAAGGAACAGGCCGTCGGGTTCGTGGTCGCGGATAAGGCGTGCTTTGAAGGTCTCCTCATCAATTGGCTCACCTTTCAAGACAAAGCTTTGGCTCTCATAACCAGTTGCCTCGCGCCTTACCTCCCAGCGATGATTAAAGTGAGGAATGGCACGGAAGGCATAGGCGGGTGTCAAAATGCGGGTGGTTTCGGTGTCATCTAGCCGCAAAGCATTCGGTATTGGATAGCCCATATCAGCAAGATAGGTGCCGCTTTCAAGCTCTACGGTGAGCGCACAATGCGGGTTAATGGTGGGAGTCTCCATATCGCAGAAGTGCAGGGCGCTTGTAAAGCCAAGGTCGGTTAACAAGGCACGCAGGGCGAGATTGGTCTCAAAACAGGTGCCGCCCGTGCTGTAATCGAGTGCATCAGCAAAGAACTGCGACGGAAAACGGGCATAGTCAGCGGCGGTGCCGTCTTGTTGGTGGCGTGCAATGCGCGAGGCTGTTTCCCAAGGAATGCGGGCGCTCCATGCCACTAAGATGGCGTTGAGATAATCTAGGCTAGGCGTCTGTCGTGCAAGGTCAAGGTGTTGAAGAATTGCTTGAGTTGGAATAGACATAGGTCACAAACACTGTCCACATGAGTTTCACATAATCAAGGTCTATAGTATTGCACAACAGAAAGGGAAGGAAAACTGATGAACAAGAAATGGTTACTCGCTATCGTCATCGTGGTACTCGTCGTGGCAGTGGTTGGTGCTGGAGCCGCCTATGCCCAAGGTGGACGCGGTAAAGGTAATGGCGGCGCTGGTGGCGGTGGCAACGGCGGTGGTGGTAACGGTAATGGTCTCGGTGATGGCACTGGTTTAGGCTTATCAACGGGCTTGCCGCTAACCGATGAAGCTATCGAAGCATTGGAAGCGGGGCTTCAGGATGAATACCATGCCTATGCGACCTATGGTGCGATTATCGACCAATTTGGTGCAGTGGCTCCCTTCACTACCATTCAATACTCGGAAAGCCAACATATACAGGCCCTTGTCCGCATCTTTGAGCGCTATGGCCTTGATGTACCCGAAGCTGAACCTATGACGGTTCCTACCTTTGACACCCTAGCGGATGCATGTGCTGCCGGGGCCGCCGCTGAAATCGCCAACTTTGATCTCTATGACGAATGGCTGGAAACTGTCAGCGACTACCCCGACTTGGTGCGAGTCTTCACCGCCCTGCGTAACGCATCGGAGTTTAATCATCTACCAGCGTTTGAGGCCTGCGCCGCGCTCGGCTAACCAAAAACGCCAATCGGCTGATAAACATGGCCCGGAAAGACCAAGCCTAGGTCGGTCCGGGCTGTTCGTTTGCTGAGAATCTCACTTAAGACATCCCGATAATCTGCCGTAATTTGCAAATCTCCGTTTTGAAGGAAATCGGCATTCAGGCCCGGCCACCGTGCCACGACGGGCTGCTGAACTACATGATTACTCATGACATAGACTACCCCGCCATGCCCATGATCGGTTCCACCCCCGCCATTTTCTTGGACACGCCGCCCAAACTCAGACATGACGACGACGGTTACACGGTCGAGGTAATCGAGCATGTCATCATGGAAGGCTCGCAGGTTCTCGGCAAAGGTAGTCAGCAAGGGCGGCAGGAGTTGGCTTTGGGCGACATGGGTATCGAAGTTGCCATGATCAATACACGCTGCCTCTAAACCTGCCTCGGCTTTGATAAGGGCCGCTGTCTGCTTGAGGCCGCGCCCTAACTCGCTGTCATCATATTTGGCGCGGTTGGCGGGCTTGTATTCGTCAATGTTGATGCGGCGCACCGTTTCAAGAGCCTGCAAGGTGGCGTTGGCAGCCGTGCCGAGTGGGGCCGCGCTGGTTTCATACATAGAGGTGAGGGCGAGGCTCATGTCATTGGCGAGGTCGATATCACCCGTTAGGTGAAAGTCGGCAATCGAGCGCAGGGCGTTAGCGGATACATACCCGTGTAGGCTTTTTTGCAATTTGTCGCTCCATCCGATGGCGCGGAGAGGGGAGTCACCTTCTTGGGCGGTTGCCATCAAGTGCCGTCCGAGCCAGCCAGAGGTGGGGCCAGTCTCGCCATCGGTGCCGCGCTCGATAACATCCATTGCCTCAAAATGACTGCGCGAGGCATTGGGAGAGCCGCAAGCATGCACGGCGGTCATGTGGCCTGTTTTGAAAATCTCCTGCATGGCCCGCATGTCGTTATTTAGCCCAAAGAAATCATCAAGTTCAAGGGCGCGTTCTCCGCGGGCATCGGGCGGCTTGATGCCGAGTAGGGGACGGGCGCGGTAGTAATTATCATCTCCGAAGGGAACGACCATATTGAGGGCGTCGGCTCCCCCACGCAGAAAGATACAGACCAAGACATCCCCGCCTTGGGTGCCTTCATTGGCAAAGGCAAAGCGCGGCATCCAACTCGGCCAGAGTGAGCGCAAGGCACCGTAAGCGCTGACGGCGGCGGTGGCACGGATGAAGTCACGGCGGCTTAGTGTGTTGCTCATGGGTACTGCTCCTTAACGATATTGGAAGGCTGGCCCAGCAATGAGAATCATCAGGGTATCCAGCATCCGTCGGCGGTTCGTGTCTTTACTCAAATCTTGGCTAAAGCGCCCACTGTCCGAATAGAAGCCTTTGATAGCGGCCTCCTCGGTGGGGTTGAGGGTGCGGTTATAGAACATACGCCCAAAGAAATCAATCATTTTGTCGGCTTTGTCGTCCACCCCGACATGCTTGGCAATATCCCAAATATCGAGGTCAACACCGGAGAGTTCATTGTGCAAGGCGGCTCTTTCCAATTGCCAATAGCCAAAGAGATTGTTGGCCCAAATGTCAGCCACATCGGGAAAGCCATCGGGCGTCACCCAGCCAAAGGGTCGATGACCGAGCCGTACCAGCCAATCAATCAAGCCGTCGTCACCATCATAGTGGGCATTGGTTGTTCGCAAGATGGAGAGTAGCAATTCATAAGGGCGCTTGAGTTTGGGCGGGGCTTGCTCAAAGTCGGGATGGGTGAACAAGGTAAACAGGATTTGCTTGATGTCCCCACCCGTCGCTTGCCATGTCTGCACACAGGCATCAATCATGTTCGGCGGCGGGTCATCGGCGACAAAGCGCCGCACCAGCTTAGTGGAGACAAAGCGGGCGGTACTAGGGTGGTTAATCAAAATATCCAACACCTTATCCCCATCTTTTTGACCCCCGCCTGCGGGTATCTCTTGGCCTAGCACCACTTTCTTGCCATCGTCATGCCATTCCTCGCGGAAGGTGAAACGACCTCGGCCACTGATTGACCATCCCGTTAAACAACGAGCAACCTCTTGGATGTCGGTTTCGGTATAACCCCCATCGACCCCCAAGGTATGCAATTCCATGATTTCACGGGCGTAGTTCTCGTTGGGGTGGCTCTTCTCGTTGACGGTGTTGTCCAAGTAGTGCAGCATAGCGGGGCTATGGGCCGAGGCTTTGAGTAAATCGCCAAATTTGCTGAGGGCGTGCCGCCGAATCACATCACGGTCGTCAATGGTCTTGAGGAAGATAACCGTATCGGTATCTTTGAAGTGGTTGATGCTGAAGTGGTCGCTCCAGAAACCGACCATCACCTCGAATAACTCGCGTTTAGAATAGACGGCCCGTAGGATGGTGGCCTGCACGAGTTCATTGACGATAAAGGTCTGATTGCGCCCAAAGGACATCAAATCTTCGGAGCGCATCTGGAGACTATCGAAACGGCGGAGTTTCCAGTCCACTTCTTTGTCGTTGATGCTGTCATAATCGAGTTGACGACGCAGCCAGCGCTCTTTGCCGACTCGCTCGACATCAGCAACTTGACCGGGGCGGGGGCCATAAGTGGCGCGGTTAAGTAAATGGGCGGTGGGATGACGGTCAGCACCTGATGGCACTAGCAGATTATCAGGTAGTTTAGGCTGGGTTAGCCTGTCTACGGCCTGACTACACCCACTCACCGCTACCGTACCGAGCAACGCCCCCAAGAAGGCACGGCGCGATACGCTCATGGCTGTTGGCCTTCCCACTCGGCGGGGGGCGGGGCAACCGGACGCGGGGCGGTATAGGCTTGCTGGCGTCGATTACCGCCAAAGACAGAGCCAAAGAAGTTACCGATGGTTGCCATTAACACGGCTCCTGTGCCAATGATGATGGAAAAGGGCAGGACAACCAGCCAGCCGATAATCGGAAAAACGATGCTAAAGGACAGCACCACCGACCCAGCTACTGTTTGGATAAAAGGGCTTTCTTCGCGGTCATAGAGAGCCGTGAGCCGCTGGCCCGCCAACCGTGCCACCACGCCTAAACCCAAGAAACCGTAAAACAACAACCCCAGCATCAAAATGCTGCCGCAAAATTGGAAGAAACTGCCTTGGGCAATAAAGAAGCCTGCCGGAAATCCGATAAACAAAATAGGGATTAACCCAACAAAAAACGGCACGATACCCCCCCGTGAGAGCCGTGCCGTTGCGCGGTCACTAATGCGAATGAACGCAAGGTTCACAAAAACCAAAATGGCTGGAAGGGCCACCATAAACCCTGCCAGACAGCCGACGGTTACAATGGCATCACCTATTCCCATAATCTTAACCTCCTTCTCATGTCCCTATACGGTTGGGGTTGGGAGAAGTTGCAAAACCTAAACAGTGGCCTAGCCACATGGGTAGTCATAGTTCTAGTGTTAACTGACAGGTTTTTTTCTTATACTGTGGCTGTAACACATGAGGGTAGGAAATGAAAAACGAAACTATTTTAATCGTTGAGGATGACAAAGACCTAAACCGCTTATTCAGCAAATATATGGCAATTGCAGGCTTTACCTGTTTGTCAGTCACATCGGTTAGTGATGCATTACGGGTGCTTCTCAATACCAAGCCAGCGGTCATGGTCTTAGACCTTGGCCTCGAAGATGGCGCGGGGAATGCTATTTTGGACTATTTACAGACCAAAGGGAACACTGAGACCCGCGTGATTGTGGTGTCGGGTCGGGCCTTTACGAGCAAAGATAACCTTGGCCCCTACCAAGTTGACCAGATTTTGATGAAACCCGTTAGCCCACGTGCGTTGTCAAGCCTAGCGCGGAGTATGATTGCTATAGCCTAGTCACCTAATGGCTCGGTATGAATCGTGACACGGTGCAGTTGTGGGAACTGCATCCGTAGATGAATTTCGGCCTCCTCAGCCAATTGATGGGCCGTTTCAATGCTAATTTCACCGGGGAGGTGGCAATGGGTGGTAAAAGCATATCCCCCATGCCCATCTCGTCGGATGCTTGAATGATGCCAATGTCCTTGGGTAAAGTGAGTTCGTAAATCCTCAAGGGCGGCGTCATGCAGGCGGGTGGCTTCGGGTGAAGTAGCGGGTAGGGTTGTCCCCTTAGCGGCTGGCTCAATGTGAGTCACAACCTCCACAATATCTGGTAAATCAACCAAGCGATGTTCAAGAGACTCTATCAGTTGGTGCGCCTCTTGTAATGTCACCCCCGGCGGCACCTCAACATGCATCTCAATGACTTTGCCCTTTGGAGTAGTGACACCAATGACCTCATGCACGCCCAGTCCTAGCATATCAGCGGCTCCCCGCGCTAAAGTCAGCACATCAGGTAGGCTCTCAGAATTAGGCGTTACTTGGATGCGAACCTCGCTTATGGTGGGGAAGGCGGCTTGAATACGCTCCCGTAAGGTGTCGCTAATCAAGTGGGTGGCCTCGGCATTAATCACAGGTTCGACCTCCACATCTAAATCGACATGGATGGCGTCTTGGCTCCCCCGACTACGCGCACGGACTATCTTGGTGACTCCGGGAGTGCCAATGATGGCTTTCTCAAGCGTTTCCGCAGGTAAGGGTGCGGCATCAACTAGCACGGTGGTGGTGCGCTGGACAATTTGCCACGCGACCCGCACAATAACCCCTACAATGACCAGCGCCACCGCGGCGTCCAGCCATGTCCAGCCTAGCCATACCCCAATGAGACTAGCTAATACGGATAGACTGACCCACACATCGGAACCCGTATGGGCGGCGTCAGCTTCTAATAGCTGCGAATGATAGCGTTGGGCGGCGCGGCGCTCATAGGTTGTCACAAAGATATTGACGATGAGGGTGGCAATCAGCACTATGAATTGGGCAGGGTGCAGGGTTGGCTCCCCACCAGAAAGCAGGCGCTCAATTCCCACTTGCAGCAATTCCCAAGCAGTGACGAGTAATAACCCACCAATGGCAAGGGTGGCAAGGGTCTCAAAGCGTTCATGTCCGTAAGGGTGGTCATCATCCGGTGGTTGACCTGCAATACGTTGGGCGATGAGGGCAATCACATTGGACGCACCATCAAATGAGCTATGTACCCCATCGGCGATAAGGGCAATGGCTCCCGTCAATACCCCCACCACAATCTTGCCAATGGCGACCAAGATATTGAGTACCAAGATTTGCCAAAGAATGCGTTGGACAGCGTGTTTGTTTTGCATATGTTTATTCTACGACTAAAACTCAGACTTGGCATTGACCAACCCTAAAGGGTATTGTTGGGAGCGGAGAAGGCCAAAGTTTAGGTGAGAGAGACTTGAGTTCATGCTGACCCAAAAATTGATTTTGATTGCCCTAGTTTGCGTTTTGGTCATACCCCTTTCTGCCCCAATTGCCCATGCCCAATCTGACCAGCAGTTAGCATTGGCGGGCTTGCTGGCACCCGTCACGGTGCGCTATGACCAGATGGGCATCCCCCATGTTTATGCGGAAAATTCCCATGACCTTTTTCTGGCACAGGGTTATGTGGAAGCCAGTCAGCGTTGGTGGCAGATGGAGTGGTGGCGACACCTCAGCGCGGGCCGATGGGCTGAAATTGGTGGCGAGGAGCTATTGGGTACCGACCAGTACTACCGCCGTTTTAACTTTGCCCATTATGCCGAGCAGGATATTGCCGCTCTGTCAGACGAAGCACGGACGGCCTTAGATGCCTATACCCAAGGCGTGAACGCATATCTAATGGATAAGACCCCGGCGGAGGCTGCGATTGAGTATGAGTGGTTGGCGTTGGCGGGCATCAACCTTGAGATAGAGCCTTGGACGATTAACGACTCGGTGCGTTGGGTCAAGATGATGGCGGCGAGTCTCTCTGAAAACTATGATACCGAGTTGGCGCGAGCCGATATTATCGAACAGGTTGGCTCAGTCATCGCCAATTTACTGGTGCCACCCTATCCCTATGACATTCATCCGGTGATTACCGAGCCGGGCGCGATTGATTTTTCAGCAGCGCTTGAGACCACGGCCTTAACCGACTTTACTCTGCCACAACAGTTGACCGAAGCGGTGTACTTTCCCTTTGGGCAAGGCACGGGGTCGAATGCGTGGGTAGTCAGTGGAGCGTTGACTGATACAGGCTTGCCGTATCTTGCCAATGACCCCCATTTGAGCATCCAGATGCCGTCAATTTGGCTGGAGGTGGGCTTGCATTGCGTTGGCTATAGTGAGACATGCCCCTATGATGTGGTGGGCGTGAGTTTCGCGGGGGTACCGGGAGTAGTGATTGGACATAATCAGCGCGTGGCGTGGGGCTTTACCAACGCAGGTGTGGATGTTCAAGATGCTTATATCCTGACCCTTAATCCTGATAATCCACTTCAATATCAATACAATGGCGAATGGGTTGATTTTGTAGTACGCGATGAGGTCTTTGGCATTGCCAATGGTGAGCCACGCACGATTCCGATGGTTGACTCGGTGTGGGGGCCAGTGATGGAGATGGAAGACGACCATGCCCTTGCTTTGCGTTGGACAGCTTTTGAACCCAACACCTCGCTGGATGCGTTCTTGGCTCTCAACCGCGCCCAAAACTGGGAGGATTTTCGGCAGGCCGCGAGTCTGTTCAATGTGCCAGCCCAAAACATGCTCTATGCTGATGTCGATGGCAATATCGGCTATCAACTGCCCGGTCAAATTCCTATTCGTGCGGATGGGCATACGGGCAAGGTACCAATTGATGGCAGTAGCGATATTTATGCTTGGCAGGGCTATATCCCCTTTGAGGAGTTGCCTAGTCTTTATAACCCTGAAGCGGGCTATATTGTCACCGCCAATAATCGCATCACGGGGCCAGATTATCCCTATCCACTCATTGATGTCTATTCCTATGGCTGGCGGGCGGCGCGGATTGAGGCCATGTTACAAAATGCGGATGGCCCCATCACCCGCGAGACAATGGCAAGCATCCAAGGTGATAACTACAATCTCAAAGCTGATTTTCTTATTCCCGCCCTACAAGCCCTGACCTCTGATGACCCCACCGTGCAACAGGCTATTGTGTGGTTGGGGGAGTGGGATAGGCAGAATCACATGGATAGCCCTCAAGCGGCCTTGTTCGAGGTGTTTTGGGTGGAGTTGCTGCGCCTGACCTTAGTCGATGACCTTGGCTCGGCTCCAGCAGGTGGTGGTGATTTGGAGTGGTATCTGCTGCTGCAACTCATCGACATGCCCCGTAACCAGTTATGGGATTACCGCGACACAGCAGATGTGGTTGAGACCCGTGATGAGACCTTAGCGCTGGCTTTGGCGGGAGCGTGGGACTTGATGGTTGCTTATCAGGGAGATGACCCCGCGTTATGGAATTGGGGTGATTTACATACAGCGACCTTTGAAGCCGCACCGTTGGGGTGGGGTGGCTTTGACCCCGCCCTTGACCCCATTTTGCAAAGCCTATTCAATGTCGTGGTGCGGACAAGTGGTGGCAATTCGATTGTGAACGCCACAGGCTGGAATACCAACCATCCCTATGCGGTGACCCAAGTGCCGAGTATGCGCCAAATCCTTAGCCCCGCCGATTGGGATGCCTCATTGCGAATTAATACGGTAGGGCAAAGTGGCGACCCGCGCAGCCCACATTATAGTGACCAAGTTGAGATGTGGGCCACGATTGAGTATCACCCCGATTGGTATAGCCTCACCTCAGTTGAGGCCAACACACAGGCAACATGGGTTTTTGTACCAAAGGAGTAGACCGTGTGTCGTATTCAGTCATTCATCCGCAATTCGCATATCCAACGACATGGGACTGTTTATCTCTTGTTCTTAGGGGTCGCTATTTTAATCACATGGCCTTTGGTACGGGTCTTCTCGACTGAGCTTGCAGGTGGGTTTCTGACCGACGCCTATCAAATCACGCGCCATAGTTGGTGGATTCAATATGCTATTCGCAATGGGCAGCCCATTTTTAACCAGCCTGTGATGGGTTACCCCAATGGCTTGCCCGGTGCCTTGATTTGGGCCAACCCGCTGCAATTCTTCCCGACGTGGTTGTTTGCAATCGTGTTACCCTTGCCCGCTGCCTATAACCTGAATTTGTTGCTGGTCTTGGCGCTCAATGGATGGGCCGTTTATTGGTTGGTCTATTTCTTGACCGACCATCAACGCATACCTGCGCTGGTGGCGGGCATCGTCTTCATGACCTTTCCGGCGTTGCAAGGCCGTATCTATGGGGGACATCCCGATGTCTTGACGTTGTGGCCCACACCGCTGCTGCTCTATAGCCTCTATCGCTTAGAGGAGCGCTTTACATGGCGCTTGGCGGCACAGGGAGCCGTGTTCTTTGTGCTGGGCTTGGCGGGTAATACCTCACTGCTCATCTATGCCCTATTCCCGACGGTAGGGGTGTTTCTATTGGTGCGGCTGCTCAATCGTCAATGGGCATGGTTACGACGTAGCCTAATAACTGTTGCTCTTGGCGGCCTGTTATCGCTGATACTGGTGCTGCCCCTTGCCATTGAGACATGGACAAATCCGCAGTATGACCCTGATATTGGCGGCTCGGTGCGCTATAGTGCTGATGCACTGGCGGTGGTTGCGCCGTCTTTCTTTCATCCTGCCTATGATGGGTTTGACTACAATCGGCAGGTGTTGGGGGTCAATCTGGTAGAGGGCTTGGCCTATCTGGGGATAGTTCCCGTGCTGTTGATGCTGGTTGGGTTATGGCGGCAACGGCGGGCGTGGGCATGGCTGGGATTGGCGGTGGTGGCGTGGGTGTTTTCCCTAGGGCCGTTGCTCAAGGTTGAAGATAAGCCCGTGTTGTGGCAGGTCGATACTTTCGAGGGGCAGGTTTATCAGACCTATGTGACGCTCCCGTGGGCGGCTTTGAAGAATCTACCAGTTTTTGACATTACGCGCACACCGGGGCGTTTCAACTTGACACTGGGCTTGGCGCTGGCGGTCATGGCGGGCTATGGGGTAGCGGCGCTCTGGCAATATATCCCGCGTTGGCGCTGGCGCGAGGCGCTGATTATTCCCCTTGTGGCTCTTGTTATCTGGGATTATCAATCGTTTTGGCCGATGCCGAGTGTGGATGCCACCATCCCCCAAGGCATAAGCGATTTAGCCGAGCGTGACGAGGTGCGGGCCGTGTTCAATATCCCTTGGGACGACCGTATTTTGGCGAAACACGCCCTGTATTATCAGACTGCCCACCATCATCCATTGATTGCAGGGCAGTTCATCCGCGATACACCTGTCAATCCCGCCAAGCTGAATCTGTTACAGCGCACACTTGACCCGGCGTTGCTGCGATGGGCGGGGGCCGATGTGGTGATTTGGCATCATGGCCCGCAAGATGACATCCTCGGCCCGTTAGCCATCGCCCAGCTAGGCCAGCCTTTCTATGAGGATGGGCGGGTAGCTCTGTTTGATGTGCCACCCGCCGATTCACCCATTTTCACAACCTTGATGCCGGAGCAATCCATTATCAACACTCCTGCGGATTCCTATTTCTTCGTGCCACAAAGTGGATGGGTGTTGTTTTCAGGCACATTGCATGGGGCAGGGCGTGAAGTGAGCGTTTATTTGGATGGGGAGCAGGTCTCAACCTTTGTGGTGAATGATACACTGGCCTTTAGCTTACCTTTGCCAGTTGATGAGGCCGAGTTTTACACCGCACGCTTGGCGCTTGACCCACCGTGTCCGACGTTTCCGGATGTGCCAATGGATTGCCGCACTGTGACAATCGAACAACTGGCTCTGACCGATTTCACGCCTTCTAACACCAACGCTGATGCCGAGTTCGAGCGTGGCTTGACGCTGACCTCGGCCTATATGGTGCCAGATGTTGCGGCGGGTCAACCGTTGACGGTGTGGTTGGCATGGCAATTTGAGCAGCCCCTAACTGACCAAGACATCCGCTTTGTGCATGTACTGGATGCCAACAACACGATTGTGGTGCAAAGCGATGTCCCGTTGGGGATTGATTACACCGAGGTGGAGCGTTGGGTGGAGACTGTGCCGCTAATCTTGCCAGATAATCTAGCGGCGGGAGAGTATCGGGTGGTGACGGGGTGGTATAGCTATCCATCCATTCAACGCTTTACTTTGGCGGGCAACCCTGAAAATGCGTACCTCATTGGCACTTTCGAGATTTTGGACTAGACTATGCCGTATTGTGTCAAATCCTCATATCATTTAGGAGTTGCTGTGTAATGCGGCGTATAGTATTGGTTTTACTCGTTTTTGCTTTGGTGGTGTTGCCACTGGCCTATACCCGACAAGGGCAGGTGGCGGCCCAATCGGATGCTTCTCTTTCCCTTCCCGGTCTAGAAGCCGAAGTAACCGTTATTTATGATGGCATGGGCATCCCCCATATTTATGCCCAAAATCCCCATGACCTCTTTATGGCACAGGGTTACGTTGAGGCGACCCATCGTTTCTGGCAGATGGATTGGTGGCGGCGTATCAGTAGCGGTACCCTTTCGGAAATTGCAGGGCAGGCAACCCTCGGCTCTGACCTCTTTTTGCGAACCATGAACTACCGTGCGGCAGCCGACAAAGACTGGGAAGTGATGTCGGATGAGGCTAAGGGCTATGTTGAGGCCTATGCTTCGGGCGTCAATGCTTACTTGGATGGCAAGTCCCCTTCAGAAGTGGCGACGGAGTACCAAGTCTTTGCTTCACAAGGAATGCCGCTTGAGATTGCGCCTTGGGAACCCAACGACACCCTGCGCTGGCTGAAGATTATGTCCCAAGACCTCTCTGGTAATTTCCAAGATGAACTGTTCCGTGCTGAGATTATCAATGCGGTGGGGCAGTTAGGCGCACGCTTCCTGATTCCCTCCTACTCATTTGAGGACTTCCCTGCCATTATTGAGCCGGGTGGTGTCGATTACACCAATGACGAGGCTATGTACACCATTCCTGATGCGATGGATTATTCCAACGTTTCATTGAGCTTGGTTGGTGATGTCTCACTGGATAACCCCTTTATCTCACCGTTTGGCGATGGTGCAGGTATTGGTTCCAACTCATGGGTGATTGGTGGTGGTATGACTGATAGTGGTATGCCCTATCTTGCCAATGACCCTCATCTCGGCATTCAAATCCCCTCGATTTGGTACGAAGTGGGCCTGCACTGTACCGAAGTCAGCGAGGCCTGCCCCTTTGATGTAGTGGGTGTATCCTTTGGTGGCGCGCCCGGCGTGATTATTGGACATAATGCCAAGATTGCGTGGGGCTTTACCAATGTCGGTACCGATGTCCAAGACTTGTATGTCTTGACTATCAATCCTGATAACCCCAACCAATATCAATTGGATGGCGAATGGGTTGATTTTGAATTGGTGAATGAGACCATCAATGTTAATGGCGGCGACTCTGTTGAGTTGACCATCCGCTACTCCGTTTGGGGGCCTGTCATCTCCGAAGTTATTGGCTTTGAGCAAGTCATGTCCCTGCGTTGGACGGCCTTCGATGCCAACCGCACCCTTGATGCACTGGTGGCGTTGGACACTGCCCAGAATTGGGATGAATTCCGTGCAGCGGCCTCACTCTTTGATGTGCCTGCCCAAAACATGGTTTATGCTGATGTTGAGGGCAACATTGGTTATCAAACCCCCGGCCTAACCCCCATTCGCGCTGAAGGCCATACGGGTATGGTACCCGTTGATGGCAGCACCAGTGCTAATGCGTGGCAGGGCTATATCCCATTTGATGAAATGCCCAGCATCTACAACCCCGAAGCGGGCTATATCGTGACCGCCAACAACTCGGTAGTGGGGCCAGACTATCCTTATTACATCACCAATGACTGGGACTATGGCTACCGGGCAGCCCGCATTGAGGCTATGATTCAACGCGATGCCGATGGAGTCATTACCCTTGATGACATCAAAGCCATGCACTTTGATAACTACGACTCCAAGCATGGCTTCCTTGTACCCGCTTTGCAAGCTCTTGACTTTGGCGATGAGGAACTCAACGGCCTAGTTGCATGGCTCGGTGAGTGGGACGGCCAAGCCGATGCCGATAGTGGTGAGGAATTGCTCATCAACATGGTCTGGCTCAAGGTGTTGGAAGCTGCTTTTGCTGATGACCTTGGCTTCACGCCAAGCGGTGGTGACTCGATGTACATGTATTTGGTGAGCCAGATGTTGGCTTCACCTACGCATGTCGTTTATGGTACCGTGTGGGATAATAACACCACTGAAGACCAAGAAACGGCTGATATGATTTTGACGCAGGCCTTTGTCGATGGTGTGGCCGCCACCAAAGCCCGCTTTGGTGATGATCCTAGCGCTTGGGCATGGGGCAACGCTCACATTGCCAACTTCCTTGCTGCACCCTTGGGCCAAGGTGTCGATCCGGCTTTTGACCCGATATTGGACTCACTATTCAATGTTCATATTGGCGTGAGCGGTGGTGGCGCAATTGTCAACGCCACCGGTTGGGGCAATGACTCGTTTAGAGTGGGTGGTCTCCCCAGTATGCGCCAAATCCTGATTCCCAGTGATTGGGATAGCTCGTTGCGAATTAACACCCTCGGTCAGAGTGGCAATCCTAACAGCCCGCACTACAAAGACCAAGTAGACTTGTGGGCAACGGGTGGCTATCACGCCGATTGGTTTACCCGTGCCGCAGTTGAGGCCGATGCCAGCGCGGTCTGGACATTGACTCCTGCTGAATAATGAACACTGATTCCTATGGGGTGGTGCTGCTAGGTGCCACCCTATGCTTTGTGCTACAATCCAAGATAAGGAGGAGACCCCAGATGGCGGACAAAACAGAAATCACAACTCTCACCCTTGAGGATTATATGGAACGCTTTAGCGATCAGGGGGCATTTGAATTCATTGATGGAGAGTTTATTCCAATGACACCACAAGTTATTCGTAGTGTACGTTTAGCAGGTCGTATTTATCGTGCTTTGGCAGATTTTGTGGATGCCAATAGCCTTGGTGAAGTATTTATCGAGGGGCCTTTTGTGCTGCTCTATGAATCCAATTGGGTGCGTGGCTCACGGGTGCCAGATGTGATGTTTGTCTCCCAAGCTAAGTTAGACGCCTTGCAAGCGGCTGACCCGGAGTGGCAAGATAAGCCGATTATTGGTGCGCCCGACTTAGCGGTGGAGGTCATCTCTCCAACAGATAAAGCTTTAATTTTGGGGCGTAAGGTGAAGCTTTATCTTGAAGATGGGGTACGGCTGCTATGGGTCGTTGAACCTGATAATGATACCGTGACAGTTTATCGGGCCGATTCAAATCAGGCGATTCGCCTAGGCCGTAACGATACCCTGCATGGTGATGATGTTCTACCGAGTTTTACCTTTTCCCTCGCAACGCTATTCGCTAACTAACCGTATAATCTTCTTGTTTTGGTATATAAAAATTTAGTATCGTCTAAGCGGTATTGCCCAAGTTGCGCCTATGCTATAATGAAATGTCCGAGATGAGCAGAACTGGACAACGTGATTTGGCCCTATGAAATTCAAATTCCATTTGTATGTCCAAAAGCATAGTAATAGAACGTATACGGCGACCGTATTGCCGTTTTACGACATCAATAGCTATGGCATCAATCTTGAGGAAATCAAGTTGGAGCTAAGTGAGGCGATCAAAAAGCGCGTCGAGGAAACACCCTCAGCACGCTTGCATCGCTATGAGTTTGATTCCAACATCTACCTCCACAAAGTGGAAGTTGAAATCCGTCCGGTTGACCGTAAGAAACGTAACAAGCGCCGTGAAAAAGTTAAGCTCTTTTTTAGCTTGTTGGTGACGCCCCAAGAGGATGGTCAACTGTATGTTACAGTGCCGAAGCTCGGCCCCAATGGCCCTTCATTCTACGCCTTCAATACCAGCGAACTTGATCAAGAGGCGATGGTCGAGTTGGTCAATTGGTTCGACAATTCCTCGCTCGACCAGTTGCTCGAAGTTCAATATGCACGCAGCGAGTATCTGGAGACACTAGAGGTCGAAGTTCCTATCAAGAAAGTTAAGGAGCGTGAGTTCACTTCTGGGGACCGACCGGGGCTATTTGAAACCAAGGAAGATAGCTTCTGGGCTTTGCGGGATATTGGCATTAACATGACCGCCCAAGCTGCTGAACACCGCTTCCGCCGCGCCTACCACCGCGATGAATTAGTGGAGCGCCTTATGCAAATTTTGATGGGGGAGCGCAACAATAGCGTTTTGCTGGCGGGTGAGAGCGAAAGTGGCAAGACAGCGGTGGTTCAAGAACTAGTGCGGCGTATGCACCGTCGGGATGTGCCCGAAGCGCTACAAGACCGCGAGGTGTGGATGCTGGCTCCTGACCGCATTATCGCGGGCGCTCAATATATTGGCACATGGGAAGAGCGCATCCAAGACCTTGTGAATGAATGTCGCAAGAAACAGCATATCCTATATGTCACCGACCTACCCGGCCTTTTGGAGATTGGGCGTTGGTCAAAAAGCGACAGTAATGTCGGTCTTGCTCTGAAGCCCCATATTGCAACGGGCGAGGTGATTGTCATTGGTGAGTCTTCCCATGAGCGCTTGTTGATGGCCCAACGCCAAGGGGCGGATTTTATTAACCTCTTCCGCCGTATTGATGTGCCATCCATGACCGAGGACGAGGCGCTGGCGGTCACGGGCTATGTAGCGCGGGATTTGGAGCGTATCTATGATGTCCGCATTGACCCTTCCGCCAGCGAAGCCGCCACCCAACTAACTCGGCGTTTCTTGCCGTATCGGGCTTTTCCCGGTAAAGCCATCCGCTTGTTAGAGGAGGCAGTAACGGATGTGGCTCATCAGCAGAATAGCGCCTCAAATGCACCACCTGCCAGTTCTCTATTGCGGCGCATCTCACGGCGGGCTATTCGCCGTCAAGAGGTTTTAGATGCCTTTTCGCGTCATTCGGGGATGCCGGAGTTCATCATCAATGACCGTAGCCGCCTGAGTCTAGAGGATGTCCAGCAGTATTTCTTGGAGCGGGTATCAGGTCAAGACCAAGTGATTAGCGGCATGGTCAATCTGATTGCTACCGTCAAAGCGGGCCTAAATGACCCCGATAAGCCTTTGGGAACCTTCTTGTTTATCGGCCCAACAGGTGTCGGTAAGACCCACATGGCGAAGACCCTTGCCACCTACCTCTTTGGCGATGAAGACCGTCTTATTCGTTTTGATATGAGTGAGTACAGTGATGTGGATGGGGTAGCCCGCTTGATTGGGGCCTTTACAACTGAGGGCGAATTGACCAAGCGAGTCCGTACCCAGCCCTTCTCAGTGTTACTGCTGGATGAATTCGAGAAAGCTTCCCCACGCATCTATGATATTTTCTTACAGGTCTTGGGTGAGGGGCGGCTGACGGATGCCAGCGGGCGTACTACCTTTTTCCATAACACCATCATTATCTTGACCAGCAATCTAGGGTCGAGCGCGGGGAGTTTGAGCGGATTTGGCTTTGGCAAGGATTCGATTTCGCATGAGGAGGTCAACCAGAGCTTAACAGAACATTACCGCGACCAGATTGAGCGCTACTTCCGTCCTGAGTTTGTGAACCGTATTGACCAAGTGGTCGTCTTTGGGCAATTACATCCTAACGCCCTTCGCAAGATTGCGGCCCGTGAATTGCGCCAGATTTTACAACGGGATGGGATTACGCGGCGCAACTTGTTGGTCGAGATTGAGGATGAAGTTATTGACCTTGTGCTGCGGACAGGCTATAGCCCACAGTTTGGCGCACGACCCCTCAAGCGTGAAATTGAGCGGATTGTGGTTTCGCCGCTGGCGCGTCAACTGGCGCAACACTCAGTCGAAGACCGTCAATTGTTGCGGATTGGCGTTGATAATGACACGGAGCAACTGACGCTCAAGACTGTCCCCATTGAGGATGCCAGTACCACCGTTGCTATTGCGTCGGGTTTGGATGAGGCCGATGTTCAATTGGTGCAAATGGACACCGCCCAAATTCTTGAGGGCTATGCAGTGCTACGGCGTAAGCTGGCAGACTGGATAGAAAGTGACCTCTTGGAGCAGATGAATGCCCAAAAAGCGGCATTGCTGGCGGCGACCCAATCGGTGGACTTTTGGAGTAAAGGCGAAGATACCAGCCGCAAGTTGGCACGCTTCTATTTCCTTGATCGTGTGATAACCCATCTTAACCTTTTGTATGATCGGTGTGAGTATCTCGAAGACCTCGCGGTGTTGGTTAATCGTGAACGTGATACCCGTTACCAAACCGACCTTGCCCGTTCTTTACAGGATATGCAGCGCGATGTTATCTATCTGGAAATTGAAATGCAGACGGGGCATCTGCCGCATCGTCACCGTGCCATGATGTTGCTCAATACGATGGGCGATAACCAGAGTACAGACTGGGCGCTTGTTTTGACCAAGATGTATCTGGAATGGGCCGAGCGCAAGGATTATGACCATGAGGTATTTGCCCTGACTCAAGGCCAGCGTGGTAAGCAGTTCACACGGATTTCAGGGGTCAATCACCTTGAGGTTATCAAAGAACTCGACCGTCTCTCGCATGTTGAGGAGTTGGCGGTGTGCTTTGAAGGGAGCAACGCCTTTGGGTTTCTCAAGGGGGAACGTGGTTTACACCAACGGAGGATTGAACCACGCGGAGATGATTTAGCACGGGTGCGGGTCTTTGCGGTACCAGATAACACCAATATCCGTGATTGGCTCAATGACTACCAGCGCATCAAGACTGAGATACAAGAGGGGCGGCGCTCGGCACCTGTCCAAGAAAAGCAATCGATTATTCGCATCTATAGCTTTGGCAAGCCCGGTGACCGTTATGCACGGGATACGCGCACAGGTATCCGCAACACGCGGGTGAAGGATGTGGTGGAGAAGGGCCAGCTCGATGAATTTATTTTGGCGTTGTTGCGTCAAGAAGGGGTTGGGGTCGATTGGGAAGACCGCTTCCCACCAACATTTCCATTTTGACAAGGGTAGGGGGATAATATTGCCTGAGCCAACTGAGATTTTTGGCATAATTGGTACGGCTGGGTTCGAGAAACTGGTGGCGGGTTTCTATCGACGGGTAGCCGAAGATGACATATTGCGTCCGATGTATCCTGAAGAAGACCTTGCCCCTGCGGCTCGGCGTCTTCAGCTATTCTTACAGCAATTTTTTGGAGGCCCAACAACCTACTCACAGGAGCGCGGGCATCCACGCTTGCGGGCACGGCATATGCCCTTTACCATTGACCAAGCGGCCCGTGACCGTTGGTTTAATCACATGAATGCTTCATTGGAAGAGGCCGACTTTGCGCCAGAAGTTGCGGCTGTCATCCGCGATTATTTTGATAATGCTGCTACCTTTTTGATGAACCGATAGGGATTTTGTAAGCATCCCTACGCAATCAAGGCGGGTGGCTTTTAGCACCGATGCTTACCAGTCTCAGTCAGCAACAATTGGCTACGTTACGGGTGAATACATAGGCACTTCGGGGTGCTTCATCAGTCCCGAACCCTGCGGCAAACGATTAAACAGGACGAAATGGGAGTCAGCCAGTGTCGTTTGCATATAAAACCACCCGCTAACATTGACGCAGTGAACTGAACCGCCGTAAGGCGAGACTGAAAGGTAACTTTCAATGCAAAAAGTGTTCGTACTCGACAAAAACCGAAAACCCTTGATGCCGTGCCATCCTGCACGGGCCAGAGAGTTGTTGAAAGCAGGGAAAGCGGCAGTCTTTCGTCGTTATCCCTTCACGATTATTCTGCAAGAGCGTGCAGGGGGTGACACCCAATCTATTCAAATCAAGTTAGACCCCGGCAGTCAAGCGACGGGGATCGCCGTTGTCGCTGACTTCAAGCGTGGATTGTGTTGTCTATGGGCGGCAGAATTGCAGCATCGCGGTCTGCAAATGCGTGATGCCTTGCTGAGTCGTCAGCAGTTACAGAGAGGTCGCCGAAGTCGGAAATTGCGCTATCGTCAGGCTCGTTTCAGCAATCGCCAACGGCTTGATGGTTGGCTGGCACTGTCACTTATGAGTCGCGTTCATAACCTTCAGACATGGGTCAGGCGGTTGATGAAAACCCACTGGCTTGATGCTGTGTGTGTGGGGGAAAGCGGACAAGCGGTATTGGTTAGTCCCCATCATCAACCCTTAATCATCAAAGCGGTTGGTCACGGCAATCGGCAAGTGACCAAGCCCGACAAATATGGCTTCCCGCGTGCAACACGCCAACGCCAAAAGCTCTACTTTGGCTTTCAGACAGGTGACATGGCGAAAGCAGTTGTCACATCCGCAAAAAAAGTCGGCACCTATATCGGTAAGGTTGTGGTGCGTGCCAGTGGGAGTTTCAATATCACAACCTCGACAGGCACCCTACAAGGCCTCTACCACCGTTTTTTCACAGTCATTCACCAATCAGACGGTTATACTTACATGAAAGGAGAGCAGGCGCTCCTCCCTATAGCTGAAGCTGCCTGATGTTTCGATGAGTAAAAACACAAGCAAGCGCACTCTTACTCGTACAGAACGGATTGCGACTCGGATTGATGCCCTTTCCCGCCCAACCCGCATGGCCCTCAATATGTGGATATCCTTGGCGGTAATGGGCGTTGTTGGTTTACCTCTTCTTTTTCTAACGGGTGGTGAAAATGGCGGGTCAACTATTTCACTGTTCATTGTGGTAGGGGTTTGGCTTATTGTGTATGCGGCGGGCTGGTATGCCCTGTTGGGTTTTGACATTGACGACGAACACCCATGGCAAGCAGGCAAGCTGACTGTGTGGGTGTTGATTTTGGGTGTGATTATGACGTTCTTGGCAGCGGTAGAATTGATATTTGGTCTTCTATTCGCTTTTGTACTCTAATCACAGATTCACCCCCCTTGGGACATTGACTCAACTATGCTGTACCAACGAGGGGACTTATCTTTGCGGTGAGGAGGCATTAATGTGGGCCAAGATGATGGCCGTTGGGCTAGGCGGCTTTGTAGGGGCCAATGTGCGTTTTTGGATTGGCTCATGGCTGGCTGGTTCTGACTTCCCATGGGGGACTTTTGTTGTCAATATTGCGGGATGTTTTGGCCTTGCTGTTTTTGCCACTGTGGTTACCGAGCGTATTTTGGTCAGTGAATCTACCCGTCTCTTGATTGCAACCGGATTCTTCGGTGCTTTAACCACCTTTAGTACCTTTAACCTTGAAACCTATAGCCTTATCAGTTCTGGCAAGCAGCCCTTGGCGATTTTGTACGGTGTAGGTAGTGTATTTTTAGGGCTACTCGCAGCCTTAGCTGGAATTGTTTTGGTACGGGCGCTGTAGTAAACTGAGGGTGTATGGAGGGTTCCTCATGAGACGAATTGTAGTCTTTATTATGCTGATTGTAGTGGTTGCGGCTTGTGGTGGTAAGGATGATGAGCCGAAGGCCGTTGAACCAACCAATACCGCCAATTTGCCCCCAACCTTGCCTCCTCAGCAGACGGTTGATCCGTTGCAGCAACGGGGTGATGGGCTGCCAACGCCGACCTTAAGCGGTATCACGCGTACATCCGTCTCACGTGGGCCAACGTTACCGCCTGCACGGACACTTGACCCAGCGGCGGCAACTGGTGAGTTTGCCCTCACGTTGAACCCCACGGCTACCCCGCGTGAAACACGCAGCACAGGCCCAACTCTACCGCCCGTAGCAACTCAAACATTGCTACCATCGCCGACGGAGCGGACACCGACTATTACACCAACTCGGATTTCACTACCGACGATACCGCCAGTGCCTACTATTCCAGATGCTTGTGTTACCTTCCGAATTGACCTAGAGCAGACCAATGCTGTTCCACCAAAACGAGGTGAACCGGTTTCTATTCATTGGTTTGCGCCACAAGGTACCAATGTCACCTACGAAGTGCAGCTATATGACTATCTAGCTACGCTCATTTTTGAGGACACCACAGACACGCCTTATTACACCTTCGCGCCAGAGGTATTTACATCAGGTGCGACCTATTATTGGCAAGTAGCCGCGTTAATGGATGGTGAATCAATGGGGTGTGTTCCTGTTGGCAACGAGCTATTCTTGAACTAACAGCGGTAGCCAGAAGCCGAAGATACTGCCTTTGCCTTCTTCGCTTTCAAACCATATTTCGCCACCGTGCTGCTCAATGACGGTCTTGACCAAACTCAGGCCAAGGCCCGTTCCTTCGATATGTTCGGTGCCGGGGGTTTGTGCCCGAAAGAAGCGTTCAAATAAACGGGCTTGGCGGTCTGCTGGAATCCCATAACCATTATCCTCGACCTCAAAATGAAAACGGCGATGCGCGACAGCCGTTCTAACCAGCACTGTGCCATGTTCGGGCGTATATTTGATGGCGTTGCCGATAAGGTTCGTGAAGGCTTGGCGGATTTGGATAGCACTGCCTAGCACTAGATAGTTTTGAGGCGGAAGGTCAGCGTTGAAGTTCTGATCTTTGAGATGTGCTTGTCCTTCCAAGTTATCAACCACTTCTTGCAAAATCACCCCAATCTGGAAACCTTTCCAGCTTTCTGGCCCTTGGCTCTCGACTCGCTCCAGATTCAGTATATCTTCTAGGAGTGTTTGAATGGTTTTAATGCCTTTGCGGATACCCTGCACAAAGGGAGCATGGTCGGGTGTCATAAACTCCTGCATATCCTCGATAAACAGCTCGATATAGCCCGATACCTGCCCCAGTGGGTTACGAAGGTCATGCGAGGCCATCCGTATCATCTCGGATTTGAGCTTTTCAAGGCTCTGCACGCTTTGGAATAACTCGGCTTGGCGTAGGACAACCGCACTATGTGCCGCGAGATTGAGGGCTAGACCCAGCTCATCGTCAAAGAAGTAGCGTTCATAGCGACTATCGCAGACGACGCCAATACCCTTCAATTGGTCATCATAAACCACTGGCACCAACAATTGACTACTGGCTTGTCTATGTGGGTCTAACCAAGGTTGCAGAAATTCCAACGTATGTTGACTGTTATGCTGTATGGGGCCATCAGAAAGTTCTCTTAAGAACACAGCGGGTGCAGCAATGGTTACCCCTTGCTTAGGTGGGGTATCATTTGCGCCTTGGGCAACGGTCGAGTGTGTGACGGTTAGGGTGTTGGACTTGGATTGGTAGGTGCAGTAGAAGCCACTGGTACCTTTTAGCAGCACTAAGAGGCCATGTGTAAAGACTTGCACCACATCATTCGGGTTAAGGTTGCTGGAAATTACCGTGCTGATGCGATGGAGGGTGTCAATGTTGTTTGCGTAGGCTTCGGTGCGGCTGTAAATGCGGGTCTTCTCAATGGCTGCTGCGGTGCGTCCGGCCAATTGTTGTAGGAAGTCGATACTATTTTTGTTGTTCAGTAGCCCTTGGGGCAGACGCTCTAATACTAAGACACCGCTGATGGTACCTTGTACTTGCAAGGGTATGAGCAAATCGGAGCGCTGTTCATCAATTGTTTGGGTGTAATAGGGCGATTTCTCATCAAAAATACGTCCGAGGAATGGCTCAGATTCACGAAGATGGTAGGTTGGAATGGGATAGGTTAGAAAATGGGCTGACCCCAATTGCGCTAAGACACCTAGCTGTTGAGTCTCCTCCTCAATCCAGCCAACTATACAAGCCTCTGCCCCGCTCCAACGTACTGCCACATCCATCGCAAAATTAAGGACGCGCTGCAAATCAAGGGTATAGCCCAGTTCGCGGTCAATACGGTTTAAAATATCAAGTTGCTCAATTTTTTCTTTGAGATTGACATCCGCTTGGCGGGCTTGGATTAAACGCTGCACGCGCTTGCGTAAGACAGCCCATTGTACAGGCTTGGTGAGGTAATCGGTGGCCCCGACACGAAAAGCACGGTCGATTGCTTCCCCTTGGTCAAGGGCGGTCACCATCAGAATAGGGACATCTGCTCCCTCTGGACGTTTGCGGATAGCTTCACAAGTTTCAAAACCATCCAGTTCGGGCATCATGGCGTCTAATAATATGATGTCAGGCGTGTGTTGATCGTAGAGCGCAAGGCATTCTTTGCCATCACTGGCTTCAAGAATAAGATAACCTTCACGCTCTAACATACGCCCAATCATAGAGCGTACAGCCTCGTCGTCGTCGGTAACAAGAACTTTGAGGGTTGTTTGCATTGCCATCTCTAAATACGCAAGAACGCCATTACAATTTGAACGATTAATAGAACTAGTACAAAACCGACAATAGGAGTAGCCAAACATCCAAGACTACGTCGCAGCCATCGTCGTTGGCGGGCCATTTTTTGCACAGTGTCGGGCGTCCATGTTGGATGGGGATGGCAGCGTTGGGAAAGTTCTTGTTGACACTGTTGGGCCTGACCAATAGTGGCGCTAATTAGCAAGCGCGGACGGGGTGGCAACGGTTCATCACCGGGAGCTGTCCGACGTGGCTTTAACCAAACAAGCGCCACTTGCTCTGTACTAATCATAACGGATATTGCAATCTGGGTAAAATCAATCTGTTGGTCAAACCATCGCAAGGGATAGCGCAATTCAATAATTTGCTCGGCTAACTTAACACCAGCGCGTTGTTGGAGTAGGTTGAGCAAAAGCCACACTATTGGTCCGGTGAGGGTCATCAGGGCCAGTAATCGCACTGAGAGTACCCATTCTTGTGCTACGCCTGCTAAATCAAGTGCAGTAGCTCCAAGAGTTGTAACTCCAATCCCAGCCAAGATAATCCCCATCGCGGCTTGGGTCGATTGGCGTGGGGGGCGGAATTCCATCTTGGCCCCCTATGCAAAATATTGGAGGGCCAACCGCACGCGCTCCTCAACCTCTTGTGGCGCATCAGCCGGAATCGATTGTAGGGCAGTTTGAGCTTCGACTACACTATAGCCGAGAGCGGTGAGGGTAGCGATGACATCTGAGTCTATATCATTAATGGGGACAAGTTGATCGAGGAAGGAGGCCCCTAGTTTGTCTTTGAGTTCAAATACAATCTTTTGAGCCGTCTTTTTGCCGATACCGGGTACCCGTGTCAGAACATCGGGCTTTTCTTGCCCAATAGCCCCTTGGAGTTGGTCGCGGCTGAGGGTACTAAGGATGGTGATTGCCAAGCGTGGCCCAACCCCTGTTACACCCAATAGGACCACAAATAGCCCGCGCTCTTCCTCATCAGCAAAGCCATAGAGGGTTAATGCATCCTCCCTCACAATCAAATGAGTGTGGAGGGTCACATAGTTGCTGTGGTCGATTTGCTGGCGGGCTGACCGTGAAACATAAACACGGATGCCTACCCCACCGACCATCACTACCAGATAATTGTCACCTTCGGCAACGACTTGCCCAGCAATTATATCTATCATTGGCTTAATCGATCAAAGCGTGTCATTTGTAAATGGGTAAGGGCGAGCGCCAAACCATCGGCTGCATCGTCGGGTTTGGGTGGCGCATCAAGATTGAGTAGTTGAGCGACCATTAACTGCATTTGGTATTTATCCGCACCCCCATAGCCCGTAATGGCGGTTTTGACGCTATTGGGTTTGTATTCCGCAATGGGCAAACCCGCTTGGGCCAAAGCCAATAAAATCACCCCACGCGCTTGCGCCACTTTAATACCAGTTGTGACATTCTTGCCAAAGAAAAGTTCTTCAATAGCGACTTCCGTGGGGTGATAGACTTGTACAAAGTCCGTAATCTGCTGGTACAAATCCAGTAGGCGTTCTGGCATCGGGGTGTGTGCCTTGGTGGTAAAGACCCCATAGGTAAGCGCTATCAACGTGCCATCAGCCTGTTCACGAACAAGGCCGTAGCCTGTTGTAGCAGTACCGGGGTCTATACCAAGTATAAGCATTATTCTTGCTCGAAAGCGGCAATCGCTTCAGCGCTGAGGCTGAGATTGCTTGACACCGAATCGACATCATCCAGTTCTTCGAGCCGCTCAATTAGGCGCATGACTTGGACGGCCTGTGTCGCTTCGACCTCAACCTCATTTTGGGGAATCCACGTCAGCTTGGATTCTTGTACCTTATATTTGCCATCAACCAAGGCGGTCTCGACAGTGTGCAGGTCAGTACGTGGGGTATAGACCATAATCAGGCCTTCCTCTTCGATAACATCCTCGGCACCTGCATCAGCGGCAACCATGAACACATCATCAAAGCTGGCATCTTCACTGTTGAGTTCGATATAGCCTTTTTGGTCGAACTGCCACAGCACCGCTCCGCTGGTTGCAAGAGACCCATTGGCACGGTTAAAGGCATGCTTGACTTCGGCAAGGGTACGATTGCGATTGTCAGTTACCACTTCAACGATGACAGCAACCCCACCGGGGCCATAGCCCTCATACACAATTTCCTCGAAGGTGACACCATCATCACCAACACCGCCACCTTTCTTGATGGCACGCTCGATGTTGTCTTTAGGCATATTAGCGGCCCGTGCGCGGTCTACGGATAGGCGCAGGCGCGGGTTGCTATCGGGATCCATGTTGCCACCCCCATCGCGCACCGCAGTCACGATTTCACGGGCGAGACGGGTGAAGATTTTGCCACGTTTGGCGTCTTCTGCGCCCTTTTTACGTTTAATGGTTGACCATTTACTATGACCAGACATCCCATTACCTCTCTAGAATCTCGTATTTACCCGTCATTATACCAGACTGCGGCCCTATCTCTCTAGGTGCTACTGTTGTCCCCAGTTGTCAAAGGGACGACATTCAGGGGAATCATAGCAAGCTACGCCCGGAATCGGGTTGCCGTATTCATCGAAGCGATTTTCGGTGATGTCATAGAGATTAATTTCAAAACCGGGTAAGGGCATGACGCAGGCAGCACCCGTTAATGGGCTAACAGGTGGTCGAGTTTGGAGCATGGGTTGGTCAGGATTGAAGTAGTTATAGACAATGCGGTTAACATCACCAATCATCGACCACTTACGAATGTCAGTTAGGCTGCCCTGTCCATCAACACCACCGCGTTCCCAAACGTACATGACAAAGACGTAATCCCCGCCCGGTGAGAAGACAATGCCTGCATCCCCAAAGGTCTCGCCCACATAGCCCACCTTATGGGCAAAGTCAGTACCCTCTGGCACCCCAAGTTCCATCATATGGATGAAATGGGTGCCACGTAGCAAGTTCAGAATCCAGTTGCATTCCTCTTGAGTGATTTCATCGGGAAAGATAGACCGTAACCCACTGCCATGTACCGCGCAGTCATAGGTCTGCATCAATAGTGTTCCTGCATCAGCAGCGGTTGTGTAGTTCAGGTTATCAGGGGTTGTGTTGATTTGAGTGTTGACCTCGGCTCCGGGATTGGTATTGCCCGGACAAGGAGTAACGCCAATGACAGTGTAGTAACCGATCGGGATACTACCAGTGCCTTCCGGCCCAATCCATAAGCGGCTGCTAATTTGGGTATTGGCCCCGCCTGCTTGACAAACTGTGTCATTAACTTTGCGGATACCGTCAATATAGGAGCCGTCTGCGCCAATAATCTCCATGATATTATTGGCGGAGCCATTAGACGAACACACGACCGCATTGGCAAGGTTATATTTAACATCAGCAGTTGGTGTTCGCACCGCATACCGGAAGTAATTGATGAGGATGCCGATTTTGATGATACTACTGGCGTCCATGACCACATCAGAGTTGATATTCACTTCCTCACCAGTTTGGAGATCAATCACGAATACCGAGGCTACTTGATCTGGCCCGTTGTAGCTGGTTAACCGTCCATCCAGTTCGAGGTAAGTGGTGATGAGTTCACGCAGGTCATTGATGGTCGGTTCTGCTCCCCCCAAGGTGATTAGGGGCAAATCAATCACCCGCTTTTCTGGATCTAGTTGATACAGCGCCCGTTCAATTAAAGGGATAGCGGCGTCAACATCTAGGCGGGTCTGGGCTTCTGCTCCACTGAAGGTGTACTTGGCAAGGTCAAGGCTAATGCCTGTGTTTTGAGTGTCGTAGCGGAGGGCTAACTCTTCAACATAGGCTCGTAACTCAGCGGGGTCAAAATCGGCTACAAGGCCAACATCAATGGAGTCTTGGCTTTCGCCCCATAAATAACGCCAATAGCCTCCCCAAAAATCTTGTTCAATTTGGGTGGTGGCGGCAGCTTGCATGGCTTCTGTGTCAAGTCGAAATCCGACCTCGCGTGGGGAGAGTTGAATAGGACTACCGTCGTAATACATGACGATGGGCTGGTCAAGGTAGACCGACTCAAGCAGGGCAAGGCGGTCAGCTTCGTTTTGACCCCCAACCTGCACACCCCCGATTTGCACGTCGTCGCCAAAGGTCTCGTTGACGTTGTTGTAGATATTGCTGTAGTTGACTAGTTCAGCCGCAAAAATCATGGCACTGAGCAGCAGCATCACACCTGCAAAGGCAAAGAGTAGGGGGAAGGTGCGGCGCGTTTGGCCCGTGCGGAATTCATCGAGTTTGACGTACATCGTCAATCCTCCTTAACGCTAGGGTAATGATATGGCGGTGTTCAGGCGACAGGGGCGGTAAATCATCTTGGGTCGCCCAGCGGTAATCGCATAATTCATTGGAGAGTTTAAGCGGCTCGGCTGGAAGGGTTTTAGCGGTCACCGCAAAACCCATATCCACATGGTTTTTCCAGAAAGGGCTACTCCAAACATGCAACGGCATGATGGCGGTGACGTTGAGCGTGGTCTCTTCATGGAATTCGCGCTCAACGGCATGTTGGGGCAGTTCATTGCGGTTGACCCATCCACCCGGTAGACCCCAAGGCGTTTTTGGGTGAAAGACATGCTTGACCAACAACACACGGCTTTGGTCATCTAGTAAAACCCCAACAGCACCAACGGTGAAGCGGGGTTGCACAAGGCGATAAAAGCGTTGGGTTGCAATAGCTATGCGTGGCATCCGTCTGGCCCATGCCACTAACAATCGTTCACTGTTTTGACGTATCATGCGCTTCAGTCTAGCGAAGTCTGGCGTGCATTACTACGCTGATTTTTCAACGTTTGGCTGACGTTGGCGGGTTGGGAGTTCGAGTTTAAAGGTATTGCCAACGCCCTGTTGACTGTTTAGCCATATCTTGCCTTGGTGTGCTTCAATGAGGGCTTTGGTGATGGACATGCCCACCCCTGTATCGCCCAAGCCTGAAATTAACGGATTGTCGGCACGATACAAGCGACTGAAAACTCGTTTTTGGTCTTGGGGGTCGATACCACCGCCTCGGTCTTCGACTTCGACGCGGATGACGCTATCGGTCATATAGGCTCCTACCCGTACTATGCCATCGGTAGGCGAAACCAAGTAGGCGTTTTGAATAAGGTGGTTGATAACTTGGCGCAGGGCCTCAACATCGGCCTCCACATAGAGTGTGTCTTGCTGGATGTCAAGGTCAATGACGATACCCTTTTCGCTGAATTTGTAGCGGCTGGACATGATGGCATCATCGATAATATCGACAAGATTGACATTTTGGGGGTGGAGCTTGAGGTCACCTGTATCAAGGGCGACCACTTGTACCAGTTCCTCAACTAGATAGCCAAGGCGGTCTACATTGGCTTTGACACGAGTCAGGAGGGTGCGCTGCAAGGCCCCCAAAATCCCCACTGACTCATTAAGTACAGTTTCAGTCAGACCAAGAATGACCGAGAGCGGGGTGCGTAGCTCCTGAGCCAGTGAAATGATGACCTCCATGTTAATGGCGGGTGTTCCCTGTACCTCATCAGGTTCGCCTTGCACGGCAGCGCGGTGGAGGTCGATTTGGAGGGCTTCGACCTGTTCTTGTGCCTTCAAAAGCTTGGCTTCAAGGGCGCTACGTTCTTGGGTCAGATTTTCAATCATAGTCTGCATGGTGCCAACGCCAGCCTGTCCGATCTCCTGCACACGCTCGCGGTTGCCCTCTACACGGGCCATGAGGGTATCGCGCTCGTTTTGCATCCGATTGAGATCAACCCGCAACATATCACGTTCAGCGGCGGTTTGGTTGCGCTCGCTGGATAGCTCTTGACGGTCTTTATTAGCTACACTCAGTAGTTCTAACGTTTCATCTAATTCCATCTTCAGCGCATCATTATGGGCCAGCATACGGGCACGGTCACTTTGCCAATGTTCGCGCTCATTGAGGAGGGCCTCACGCTCGGCCTTTAGGTTATCACGGCCCTTAAGGTAGGCTTCGCGGTCTTGGATAAGGCGCTCAATTTCATCTTCAAGGGCGGTGATGCGGGCTTCGCGCTCGGTTTCTTGAGCAATAGCAACTTGTAATTTTTGGCGCTCACGCAGCAAGGTATCGCGCTCGATAGCGGCACGCTCGGCAAGGGTCTTGTAGTAGGTGCGCTCTTCGGTGAGGCGGGTCATTTGTAGCGCCAAGCCTTGGATACCGCCCTCAATGCCAATGGCTTCTAGTTCGCCTTGGGTGTCGCTTAGGCGCTGTTGCAGACTATTACGTTCTACCGCGAGTTGGGTTTTTTCGACTGTAACGGTATTCAGCACCTCACGCAATTTTTCGACAGCGGGTGAGTCGGTCTTTTCTTGGCGTAGGGTTGCCAGTTGTTGCTCAAGTCGTTCTTTTTGGGTGCGGAGTTCAGTGAGTTCTTGGCGCATGCTGTCGATGACGGAATTAAAGATGCCGCTTTCGTTTTCGGCAGTTGCACCAGCAAGCGTAGCACGGGCTTCTTTGAGCGCAATCGTCAGTTGTTGGCGTTCATGTTGCAATATCTCGCGTTCATTAGCGATAACCTCAATGCGTTGCGTAATGCTCATGGCCTCATCATCGTCAGCCCCAACCAACTCAGCCAGCCGTCCCCGTTCACGGTCTAGCTCATGCTGGAGGTCTTGGATGGTCTTGGTCAGTTCATTGATTTCTTTTTGGGCAAGGTCAAGGCTTTGCTGCATATCAAGGCGGATAGCGAGGGCGGCAGCGTCGTCAATAATATCGCTGGTGATACCACTGCCTTCGACGATTTCAAGGATAGCGCGTTCCTCAGCTTCAATGCGATTAATCATGGCTTGGCGACTAATAACCATCAGGCGTGCCGCAATTGGCCCGACCGATTCCATGAGGCGCAATTCATTGGGACGCAACTCCCGGCGTGTATAGGGGAAGCCAACGATAAGGGCACCAACCACCTTGTTGTGGCGGGTAAGGGGTTGGAAGTAAGTGGGGCCATTTTGTAGTATATCAAGACGGGTATAGAGGTCGCGCAGTTCTTCGGGATTATCCTCAAAGCTAAGTTGCCGTTGTTGTTTGCTTTCGATGGCATTCAAAAGGGTGGGTTGGTCACCTAAGTTGAGTGAAATGCCCGAAATAGATTTCTTCTTGGTGTTATCATAGGCCGCTAATAAATCGGCCCAATTGGCATCATCATAGGAAACAAGGGCAACAATATCGACTTTTAGGGTTTCAGCAACTGCAACAACAATTTGCTTGGGGAGAGCTTCAGTATCGGATTGATCAAGCATAATGCCAAGGGCCTTGAGTAATTCAAGACTCTCATTGCGGCCACCCAGCGAACTGGTGCCAGCTGTTACGGCTTTTACCTTGGCCCCTACAGAGAGAAACTCCTCTGGTGCGATATTGGTAGCTTCAACTTCGGCAGGCGGAATGGTCTTGAAGGGTTTGGAAATACTCTCCGCATAGCTGGCGACTTCCTCCACTGCGCTAGTCATTCGATCCATGACCATGCGATAGACTAACACCACAACCAACGCCCCGCCGACCATATATGACCAGCGCACGGCTCCCGCTGCATCCCCATCAAGGCTTTCATTGAGAAGTTGCAGAAGGGCGTAACCGTGCCCAATTCCAATTAAAAGAAAGAATAGTGCCTTTAGGGGAATATCGGCGATATTCTTATACATGCTAAAAAGTAAAAAGATACTGACAACGCTCAAAATGAGCGGCACAAGAGTCCACGAGGTGCTAAAGACTTGGTGGTTAAAGTCTTGGGTACTATCCCAACTTATGACAGTTGCCCCGAAGCCAATGATAAATAGGCCGACCAGACCAGCGCTTAGGGTGCGGCTTAGGTTGAAATGTGGGCCATCATACTCGGCGCTGAGTAGCCCCCAACTCAAGGCCACAAATACTATCGCGTTGACGGCACGTTCAAGCGGGGGCATAATGTTGGTGTTGTCATCAGCGATAACACTCAGAATGGCACCACCGATGAGGGTAAGCCATGCTGCTTCGGTGATGATGAGCGCCAGCACATAGCGTTTGGCACTGGTTTCTTGCCGTGAGCGTCGGCTTTGATCGAAGGCCATTAGCAGAGCGGCCTGATATGCCACAAATAACGCAATGAAGTAGAGTAGCTCGCCTGTAGTATTGATAAATAGGTTAACAAACTCTTGAGTATCCAACTTCAACCCCTTTTTGAAATTCTGTTCTCAGTATAGCACAGATGTTTTTGGGAATGAGGCGACCCTATGCGAAAGTTAACGATCCTATTGCTCTTAATACCGTTGCTGTTGATAGCTTGTGGCGGCGATGATGATGGCGATACTTCGCGCAGCCGTGATTTGACTGTACCTGCTATGCCCAACCGCACCCTTGTGGATGGGTGTCCTGTGTCAGATTTAGAAAATTGGGTTGAGACAGCCTATTTTAATATGCAGTCGTTTGTTCAGGATGCTGAGGCGAGTTCTTCTTCGGCTGATGACAATAATCGAGATGCGATTGACTTTGTTGTGGATCGTCTTGTGCTGCTGCGGAACTCGGTCAATATGGCTGTAACACCAGATTGTGTTGCAGATCGTCATGCGTTTATTGTTGCTGGTATGCAACGGGTCATTGACGATTTCCAGTTATTTGCCAATGCTCAAATTAACACTGCTGATCTCAAACAACGGGTCAACCAAGACCTAGAAGAGATTCGGCAGAATCTGGACAATATATTGACGGAGACGGCTCCCTTGTATCAGAACCCCTAAGTCGCTAGAGCCGCTTGAGTGTAAAGAGGGTTAAATCATCAAAGGCTGGTAGACCTTCAGTGAAACGGTCTACAGCCATGACAATCTTCTGCACCAAGGCATCGGCAGAGAGCTTGCGATATTTCATGGCGTTGATATACAAATCAGCTTCGCCGAACTCGGTCATATCTTCCCTGCGGGCTTCGGTCAAACCATCTGTATAACAGAGCAGGGTATCACCCATATTGAGTTGCACGGTGTTTTCCAGTAGCTTGATGGGTTCCATAATACCCAATGCCATGCCTTTGATACGCAGTTCTTGGAATTGACCATCAGCGCGTAGCAACAAGGGCGGATTGTGTCCACCACTGCAAAAGGCCAGCGTACCAGTCTGCGGGTCAAGGATACCATACCAACAGGTGAAAAATAGCTCTGTGCGGTTGTCTTGAACAATGATATGGTTGACTCGCTGTAAGGTCTCAAGCGGCCCGCGTGTGCTGGAGGTGCTGGCCCGAATAACCGTGCGGCAGATGGTCATAAACATGGCCGCTGGTACCCCTTTGTCGGCAACATCAGCGATTACAAAGGCCATCTTGCCATCTGACAAGGGAATGAAGTCATAGAAATCGCCACCAACCAAGCGGGCAGGGCGATAGTAGGCTGCAATTTCCCATTGCTCAATTGCGGGGGGGCTTTCAGGGAGTAGGCTGAGTTGAATGGTGCGGGCTAACTCCATCTCGCGCTCAAAGCTGCGTACTGCCAACGCCTCTTCTTGTAGACGTGCGGTTTGAATTGCCAGCGCACACTGATCAGCAATCCCCGTTAAGATTTTGAGGCGGCGTTGGTCGCTGGCATCTTCCATCTTGATATGGTCAACCAACATCACACCAACGAGTGTGCCTTGGGCAAGTAAAGGAATACCAAGGAGTTCCGTTACGTTGAACGCCGTCCCGAGTTCATCAGGAATGGCGTGGTTTGCGGAAAGGCCACAGGTTACCGCGCTTGGCTCATCTACGAGATGCTTAAAGAAGGAATAGGAATCAGGCTTGAATGTCATACTGGCGAAGGCAAGTTCACCCTCTTGGCTCAAACCTGATGACTTAGAGGCATAGAATTGGTTATGCTCCGAGTTCCATTGGACGATGCCGCAACGGGTGACCCCCACCAATAGTGTTGTATAACGGACAATGGCCTCTAGAGTGCTTTCGACATCAAATTTACTGTTAACGGCTTCAGCAACTTGCAAGATGACAGTGGTAATCCATTGTTCTTCTTGTTGAGCGGTATAGAGCAGGGCGCGGTCAATGGCTACCGCAGCTTGGTTGGCAATACCACTGGCAAGCTCAATTTTGCGCGTTGTTAGAGCAGGTTCGCCCTCGCGTTGCCCAATGACCATCATCCCAAAGACTTCACCACCCGAATGGAAGGGCAACAACACCGCTTGCAGGAGATTGACGGGTATATCGAAGCCTGCGGGCTGCGGAGTTTCGCCATCAAGAATGACGGGGTGTCCTGCCGTTAAAAGCTCTTGAAGGGGCTGCCATTGATCAATGCGGACGCTGAAATTGGCGAGTGTCGCGGCGATTTCCTCACGCACACCGGATAACTCCGCCAAGTTAAAGCGCTCGTTGTCTCGCAAGAAAACCGCACACCACTCGACACCGGCCAGCAAAGGCGTAATATGGGCTACGGTACGTAGTACATCATCGGGTGTGGTGGCTTGTCCGGTTGCTCCTGCAACATCTAACAACGCAGTGGAAACCCACGCCTCTTCTTTTTGGGCCATATAAAGCTGGGCATTCATAATAGCAACGCCTGCTTGGTTGGCGAAGGTCGTGATAATTTCTGTTTCTTCAATGGTGAATGGATAACTGCCGACCCGACAAATTGCTAAATAACCAATGCACTGGTCACTGATGTTGAGCGGTACCGTTAGCGTGCTGGTTTCGGCGGAGTCTTCGCTGTTATTTGCCATATGAGTCAAGACGCGATCAAGCTGCTTCTGTAATTCATCATTGGCAGGGAAAACCTTACCCCAGATTTCATCTTCGTCAGTGATGCCATGCACAGCGCTGACCGTGAAATGTTGATTGTCCTCATCCAAAAGTAGAATCATAGCTGCGGTGTAATTTACCACCCGTTCTAGACCGCGTAAAATCTCCTTGAGGACGCTTTCTAAATCGAGCGAGGAAGCTAGAACTGTGCTAACCTCGCGCAAGGTTTCTGACAAGATACGACGGCGCATCTCATTAGCAAATAAGCGGGCATTGCGGAGGGCGATAGCGATGGTGTCTGCCAAAGCTTGAACGAGCGTAACATCTTCTGGTGAAAAGGCATCACGTTTGTCACTCTGAATATCTAAGACCCCCAAGGTATGCGCTCCCATCTGGATAGGGACTGTCATTTCGCTGAGGGTATCTTCCAACTCTTGCACCGTTTGATAGCGCTGGTCTTCATGGACATTGCCGGATACTAAGGGGCGACCATGACGCGCTACCCAAGGGATGAAGCCATTTTGACTTAGAGGGTAGGAGAATTGCTGGGATTGCCATGTTTTGGTGTGTGCCCCGCTGCCCGCACGAAAGACCACACGATTCTCATCTACAGTAAAGAGATGCACACGGTCATAGCCGAAATAATCATCAATGAGTTCAACAACCTCTTCTAGTAGGTTGCTAGTATCGAGAATCGAAACCACCGCCCGGGCCGCCTCAATCAGGGCATTCAGCCGCTCGCTTTGTTTATGCTCTTGCTGGTAGGTCACCGACTCTTGAATCGCCAGCGCTAATTGCCCAGCCAACGAGTTCATGGTGAAAATATCGTCTTTATCGAAGGCATCTAAGCGGTTGCTTTGAATATCAAGTACCCCGAAAGTCTCATGCTCAAAAATCAGTGGCACCGCCATCTCGCTACGGGTGGCTTCAAGTGCGGCGGTGCGGATATAGCGCTTGTCTTGGGATACATCGCGGACATAGGTAGTCTTGGCGTTTTCAGCCGTCCAACCCACAATCCCTTGCCCCATCTTCAGGCGGATATTGCGGAAGCTAGGGTTAGAGGCGCTAGTGGCTCCTAGTACCAATTCCTCAGTGTTGAGGTCGAATGTAAAAATGTTGACAGCGTAGTAGCCAAAAGTCTGCTGTATCAGATTGACAATTTGCTGGAATAGATCGGACAGCGGCTGAATGGCGGTAATCTGGCGTGAGACTTTGAAAATCAAGCGCAGACGGGTGGCTTGGGTGTTGGCCTCTTCATAAAGTTGAGCATTGCGGATGGCCCCGGCTGCTTGGCTTGCGAGTACCGCCAAGCGGCGCATGTCCTCTTGGGTAAAGGCGCGAGGGGTTTGGCTCTGGGCTGCTATTACTCCGATAACATCGCCACCACCACCTGTTAATGGGGAAAATATGGCGGAACGGGCAGGGTTGTTTTCGTCATAATAGCGGGGCTTGGCGGGCAGCATGTCCCATTCGCGTTGGAAATCGTTGACCAAGATACCAGAACCTTGCTCATGTACCCAGCCAATTAACCCTTCTTTGGCTCCACCCTTGAAGACTTGCGGGGCAAGGCGCTCGGCGTCCTTGAGCCATACCTTGATGGCATAGTCGTTACCGTCAAAAATTCCCAACTGAAAATTGCGGGTATCAATGACACGTGTCGATTGCTGATACACGATTTCACACAAGGCTTCGAGATTGAGTTGGGCGCTAAGGATGGCTTGCCCAACATCAGCAAGAGCATCCAAGCCTTGTTCGCGGCTGGCCCGCTTGAGACCGCGATAGTAGCCTGTGATAAGGCCGACAACCAGCAAACTGGCCCCAATCAACATGGAGACAATCGACAGAATAACGCCGGATTCGCTCATATTTCCCCATAATAACTAAGACGGCAGAGTAATGACCTCTGCCGATGATACAAATCGTCTGTTGGACGGGTGAAGCGTCTACCTGTGAATCGGATCATCCGCGACGGCTGCCGCTGCATTTTCATAGATATTAAACATCATATCAAAGCCGATCATGTCGAACACCTCACGAATGCGGGGTTGTAAATCAGCAATAAGAACGTCTCCTCCATTTTGGCGGGCACGTCGCCATGCACTGACTAAAACCTTCAAGCCGCTACTGGAGATGTAACTGACCTCTGCAAAAGATACGATTAAGCGGTAGTTTTGGTTGTGGGTGATTTCCTCATTGAAGACCGCTTCTACTTGGGAACTGGTATGGCTATCGATTTGTCCGCCGAGGTTGATTTGCAGATAGTCCTTGTCCAACTGGATTTTAGAAACTTGAACCAAGTTCTCATCGGGGTAGCCAACAGGAACGGCCTCATGGGCGATGTATTTTCGCAATGTGAGCATGTTTTTGCTGTCAACATACCGATAATCAACCACATCCATCAATTTCTTAATGAAGTAAATCCCCCATCCCCCGCCTTCGCGGTCTTCTAGGCCGACTTGCGGATCGGGTTCTTCATAGGTCAGGGGATTAAAGGCTGGGCTGTTGTCAGCAATAATGACAACAAAGGTCGCGTTACCTTCAATCCCAGTGATGAGATTGATTTGCCCATGAGGGTCGGTTGCAAACCCATGTTCGATGATATTGGTACAAGCCTCATCCACTGCCAACTGACAATGGTATACACCGCGTTCATCAAGGCCCGCAGTTTCAGCCGCTTGGGCTACAAAATCGCAGGCGGAGGGTATATTTTCTAGGCGAGCCTTGAAGGACAGGTGCCGTTCATCACGCATAGGAACTCCTGAATTAAGTGAAGCTCGCAACGGCCTCAAGTTGGGTGTCGAAAATCTTGAAAATCTCGTCTAGACCCGCGAGTTCCAATACCTCACGTACCCGATCAGAAGGGCATGCCAAGCGTAAATCACCTGTACCCTTATTGAGGCGCTTGAGAGCCGCAACGATTTCGCGCAGGCCCGCGCTGCTCATATAGTCAACTTTTTCTAAATCAAGAACAATTTTGTTACGACCTTCTTCAATAACCCCATTAAGGGCATCGCCGAGTTCGCTGGCGGTGGTGCTGTCAATACGTCCACTCACTTCAAGGAGCATTACGCGTTTTAGTTCAGTAGTTTGGATACTTAGGGTACTCATCTATGTTCCTTTCGTTTCGCTCGATTATATTACTTTTGCAGCATTCGGTAAAATAGTTGCTGTTTAACTTCAAGTGAGAGGGAAATTGTAGCGCAGTGGAACTCATTTTTTCAGTACCATTTGGTGTGTTTCTGATTTTGATAGCCTTGATTTGGGAGCCTCAACCCAAGACCAAGAAAGACCTTGCCGCCGAACAACGCCTGATTCTAGCAGGTGAACCCGTTAATGAAGGACTGACAATCCAGCAAACGCGTCGCTATTTGCGGCGGGTGATGCAGCGGGTGCTGTTGATGGTTGGTGGCATCGTCGCTTTGCTTGTAGGTATCTTAGCTCAGGGTTGGCATCTTGATGACGGGGCAGCCGCATTCGTTTTACTGGGTGTATATACAGGCATTATCTTGGTGGTACAACGGGCGGAACGCAGTCGGCGTGTATTGGTACTATGGTTTATGGGCTTTGTGGGGTTTATGATGTGGCGTTATGCTGATTATCGAGGAACCACCGCCGAGCATCATCTAGGTCTTATTGGAGGAGTGGTTACTAATGGCCTCTTTTGGGTACTGATTGGGCGGCGTTTCCCACCCGGCACCAGTGACGCTATTGAAGTGATTGACAAAGAGTAAATGACGAACAAACACTTGCTTGGCTGGCTGCTTTTTCTGTTGCTGACCAGCATCTATCTTTTTACCTATAGAGGGCAACCCATTAGTGGGGATGAGGTCTTTATCTACGACAGCACTGAAAGCCTTGCACGACGTGGTGACCTCTATCGCACCTATGAATACAATCAGACGGCTGGTCCACAGTTTAGCCTGAAACCCGGCCCCAATGGTGAACCTTGGCTGGAACCTGTGCAGGAGCCAATGGCGATTGTATTGGCCGTACCATTTTTTTGGTTGGGACAGAGTCTGCCTGATGTTGGTATTATGCACATGGTTTGGCTTTTTAATGTACTGATGACGGCCTTGATTGCAGTTAGCCTCTATGCCATCGCCTTGTGGCAAGGGTATTCTATCCGTGTGGCATGGTGGGGGGCGCTCCTCTATGGGATTAGCACGGTTGCATGGTCATATAGCCGCTTTCTTTTCCGTGAACCAACCATGACCCTCTTCATGCTATGGGCTGTTGCCACCGCGCTCTATATCCGACAATCTAGCCGTTTTCGCTTGCAGGCGGCTTTGCTAATGGGGGGCTGCTTTATCGGAGCCTTTTTGACCAAAGCGGTCAGTGTAGTGTTGTTGCCCACTCTAGTGGTTATGATGTTGCCGTCATGGAGCCATATCCGCCGTCAGCGCAAGTTATGGCTGAGTATGGGGCTGGTGGCGCTGGTTGTAATCGTGCTAGTGGTGGTTATCGTCAACAGTGATGTGGTCAGCCGTCGTTATTCTGCCCAAGGCTGGCTAGACCGCCTAACCGATGCGGATTGGGAATACATGGGCGAGAGTGTACTTGGCTATCAAATCAGCCCCGCTCGCAGCATCTGGTTGTATTCACCAATCTTAATCGTGGGTTGGTGGGGGGCATGGTTGTTGCTGCGGCGCGGGGACTGGTCGCTGGTCTTAGGCCCTATACTAGGCATCCTTAGCTTGAGCTTATGGTATGGCTTTTCCTTGACCATTGATTGGTTGGGGGGCTGGGGCTGGGGGCCGCGCTATTTCTTGCCCTTGATTCCTATCTTGATGCTGTGGGTTCTACCTGCTCTTGAGCAAGCCAGCCGACGCTGGCAGCAGGTCGTGATTGCGCTCCTAGCGGTGTTGGGGGTGGCTATCCAGCTATTGGGCATGGTAGTGCGTCTGTCGGACTACTACGTTGACCTATTCCGTGCGGGCAAACTTTACGACTATGATGCCTTTCGTGCCGATAGTGCGACTTTCATTGATGACTGGCGCTGGATGGATGGCAACTGGACGTGGCAGTGGTCTCCGCTGCGTTATCATCTCCAGCATTTGCGCCTAGACCGTAGTGACCTCATATGGCGGGTCGTTGAACCTCGAGGTATGGCGCTTGGATTGTTAATGGCGTTAATAGCACTGACGGCTGGTTTTGCTTATGTTGCGCTCTCTCGTCGGCTCCCGTCGCGTTGGGCGGTGAGTTATGCCAGTTTAGGGCCGTTATTGCTGGTGGGTATCATAGGGCTGACCCTCTATGGTTTAAGAGATGACCCACGCTACTATATCGAGGTTCCAGCAGAGGTAAAAATGCTGATTGCCCAGCTAGATGAAGCGGCGACAGGCAATGATGCTATCTTCATTGACCGCAGCCAGTATATCGCGCCTTTCATGAACAGCTTCAAAACACCCGCGTTGGTGGTTACATTGCCCTATGCACCGGGTGAAGACTATGGTGGTGGGGCGAAGGTGGGTAGCGACCAACCGTTAACCAAACAAGCTGGACGACAAGCGGTGTATGCCCTCAACTGGACGGCTGACCGCTATCCGCGATTGTGGCTGGTAGCGAGTAGTAGCCCCTTTGAGCCGAACAAGATACGCCCGATTGAACACTACTTGGCTGAATACTATTTCCCGGTGTCGTCGATTGAGGTCAGTTATCGGGCGCGGGCGATTAGTTACCTAACTATTGATGCACCGATAGACCAACCACCTGCTATAGCTAGTGGTGCAGTCTTTGGAGAGCAATTGCGCTTGGTAGGCTATGATTTGCCAAGCGGAGCAACTATCAAGCCGCCCGCGGGGATTGCGGTGTCGTTGGTATGGGAGCCTATTCTACCTTTAGCACGTGATTATAACGTTGGGCTGTATTTGCTTGATGCAAGCGGCTTGCCTGTTACCCAGCGGGATGGGGTACCTCAAGGCACGTTTGGTAAAACTTCGACATGGCGAGTCAACGAGACCTACCGTGATAATCATGGCTTGTGGCTGATGGAAGATGTGCCAAGTGGGGACTATCAATTGGTTCTGGCGGTCTATTATTGGGAAGACCAGCAACGCCTGATGGTAGGTGAGGGCGATACTCTACTATTGACGACTATCCATGTGAAATGAGTATCAGGGGCAAGGTTTGGCCCTACCCCTGTTTTCGCTTTAGCCAATGATGTTCAAGGGGATAACGTCGGCCTTGGACATGGCGACCACGCTCACGCGGGCGGCCAACGATTGGGCAATGGTGCGAAAGGCCTCACCTGCGGGGCTATTGGGTTCAACCACCGCGACAGGCTTGCCATTGTCGCCACCCTCGCGCACATTGGCTTGCAAAGGAATGCGACCAATGAAGGGGAGTTGGCGCTCTTGGGCCAGCTTCTCACCACCGCCCATACCGTAAATCTCACCCGCCATGTTCTCGATAACACCCAATAGTGGTACATTGAGCTTGTCGAACATCACGCAAGCGCGGCGGGCATCTTCAACGGCTACATCTTGGGGTTGGGTGACAATCACCGCCCCCGTTAGCGGTACGGATTGGGCAAGGCTGAGTTGGGCATCACCTGTCCCCGGTGGCAAATCCACCACCATATAATCTAAATCTCCCCATATCACATCGGTGAAGAATTGGCGGATAGCGCTGTGTAGCATCGGGCCGCGCCAAATCATGGGGGTGTTGGGGTCAGCCAAAAAGCCCATGCTCATGACTTTAAGACCATAGGCTTCAAAGGGTACCATCTTGGACACCCCGTCAACGTCAGCGACACGTGGGCGGGCAAAGCCAAGGCCCATCATGGTCGGGATATTGGGGCCAAGGATGTCGGCATCCATCAAGCCCACCCGTGCCCCATGTTCGGCAAGGCTCACGGCGAGGTTGGTGGATACGGTACTCTTGCCGACGCCCCCTTTGCCGGAAGCAACTGCAATGATGTTCTGAATAGGCATGCTCAGGTTGCCATGTAGCCCCTTGGGAACATTGGCATCCCAACGAATCTCGACTTCATCAATGCCGTTCAAGGGCAACAATGCCGCGTTGCAGCGCTCCAAGAAGACATTTTTCAGGGGGCAAGCTGGTGTCGTTAAGACAATGGTAAAGCTCGCCACCCCGTTCTCAATTTTCAAATCTTTGACCATATTCAGCGAGACAATATCGCGGTTGAGTTCTGGCTCAATCACCGTACTCAGGGCCGCCATCGCCTGATCGTAGATACTCATCTTACCTCACTGGCTAATAAAACAAATGGACATTGAAATAATTGTAGCATAGGACAGCCATCTCTGCCCAATACTAAGATTGTTCGGCAAGCTGACTCAAATGAAGTGAGAGTATCTCTTGTCTGGTGGTTTCCCAAATCTGTATGAGTTCTTGGTCGGTACCTTTAAAACGGGCGATAATTTGTTGAGCGCAGATTGTACATCCCCGCATGGCGCGGAAGGTATGCGGATGACAGGTTAGGCAACTATTTTGACGAACCATCATGAGGATAAAGGCTAAAACATCGGGATGCTGTTCACTTTGGTGCTGGCTTACTCGGTCAACCAATGCCCGCCATTCAGGGCCACGCAAATTCCGCAATGGCCGAATAGCCCGTACAGGAAATAAAATATCGGTATCGGATTGGTGCAGCATATGGGTTTGCTCCTCATAGATTTAGGGGAAGGCGCTAACGTGATTCTAACAAAGTCAAAGAATTGTGTCCATAAACAACTCGTTGCTGTAGCCCGCAGAATAGGCTAAACTATAGCCCGTTTAACCAGACCGTAGAGATTTTTACCGGAGGATTTATACCGGGTATGGAGAATAAAAACTTCACATTATCACCCGCTGTGGCTGCCTTTGTTGTTCTGATTGTGGCGGCCTTGGGTGTAGGGCTTGTGGTGACGGGTTACGATATTCGAACCAGTGGGGTGACCGCTCAACAGGCCTTGTTGTCGCAAGTGGTTCCGGTAGCTGATGATGCCGAGGCCGCTTCCGAACTGACGATCCATTACCCCGAAGGCTGGGAAGCAACAGCCCTCGATAATGGCTATATTTTCAAAGCTGATGAAGATGAAGCTACCGTACAAATTGTGGTAGACCCGCGCTCTTATGACCAATTGGCGACCAATTACAATCCAGACCGTCTGCATAGCGACCCTGAAGCCTACAACAACCCGCTCTATAGCGAGTTGGCGGGGTCATCTTATACGGTCAGCGAAGGCCGCGAGCCGGGTGAGGCAGAAGTCCTGACCGATGTGGTTGTGCTAGAGCTACCGGATGGTCGGTCACTTGAAGGGCGTGTAACGGCTGGTGCCAATGACCTTGGCGGCTATCGTAAGACGCTGGATTATATGCTGGATAGTCTCGAAGTTAGCTTGCTACCCCAAATTACCCTTGAGGCCCGTGATAGCGTTGAAGCATTGGCCTTAACACAGACCAGTGAGGACAATGGCACGGTGGTTAACCTCAGCTATCCCGATGGCTGGACGGCTGAAGCGATGAATGATAGTGGCGTGTATGGCCTGCAAGCTGTGGCTGAAGATGGTACCGCGCTGCAAGTCTTCTTGCTGAGTCCTTCTATTACTGCCGCACACTTGGGTGTCCAGACTGAGGAAACCACCCCCGAAGCGATTTTGAACGCCTATCAGGGGTCACTGGCAGGGTCTTTGATTGCCCAGCCGACTGCCGCCGCCACCTTTGGTGAAGCCAGTGGCGCACGATTGCTGACTCGTGGCGAGGTGGGTACTACAACCGCCACTGAGCATGGCGTATTTGAATATAGCGATGGCCTGTATCTCTCTTATGTGTTGACCGCAGAAGTGGCGAATTTGCAGGCGGCGGTTGCCACAACTGACGCTATTCTCCAGACCGTTGAGAATAATCCGTTGATCTTAGGTGAGTTGCCAGCGCGTGACACCGTTGAGCCATTGCCCTTTGCTGCTGAGACTGCTACGCTTGCCAGCGCAGGTGTAACTTTCAACTATCCCGATGGCTGGACGGCTGACGCCAGCGGCGACCCTGTATTGGTGCTGATTGAAGGTGAAGCGGCCCCGATCCAATTCCTTGTCGGTGCACCAGATTTGGTGGTGCAAGCCTTTAGCATGCCAGCGATGGAGGAGATTACTCCACAGGCGATTGCTGATTTGTTGGTGGGCAATAATTCAGTGGCAGTACCTGTCGCACCCTATACCGTTGGGGACTATACAGGTGTTGCGTTTGCCATCTTCGGGCAGGTACCACCCGGTCAACATCCTGATACCTTCAATGTCATTGAAGTTGGTATCTTGGAACTCCCAACGGGCGATTATGTGGTTAGTTTGATTAGCAGCGATCCTGCCAGTTTGCCACAACTGCAAGCGACCACCGACGCGATTTTGGCGAATCTGCAAGTGGAAGGCGTTGAAGCCTCAACTGAAACGGATGCTGATACCAGCGCAACCGATACGCCTGAAGGCCAAGAAGCCCCAGCAGGTGAGGCAGAAGGCGAGGCTCCTGCTGATGAAACCTCTAGCGACGGCACAACCGAAAGCGGTGACGGTGAAGCCCCTGTCGAAGATGTAATAGGTTAGGTGAAAAAATGAGTGATTTGGTTCGTAATTTTATTGGCGGGCAATGGGTAGAGGGGAGTGGTGGGGTTTATGCCAGCATTAACCCAGCCACCGAAGAGACCGTAGCCGATATTTCATCGGCCAGCCCTGCCGATGTGGATGCTGCGGTTAAAGCGGCGAAAGAAGCCTATAAAGAGTGGCGCTTGATGCCCGCCCCGCGTCGTGGTGAAATTCTCTACCGCGTGGCGCAATTGCTGACAGAGCGCAAAGACGACATCGCCCGTATCGCTACCCAAGAAATGGGCAAGATTCTGGCGGAGACACGCGGTGATGTGCAAGAAGCCATCGACATGGCCTTCTATATGGCGGGTGAGGGGCGTCGTCTTTTTGGTTATACCGCACCTGTAGAAATGCCCAACAAGTTCGGCATGGCTCTGCGTGATAGTGTAGGCGTGGTGGGTGTTATCACCCCTTGGAACTTCCCCGTTGCCGTGCCAAGCTGGAAGATTTTGCCTGCTCTTATTGCGGGTAATACAATTGTCTTCAAACCCGGTGAAGATACCGCCGCGACTGGTGCCGCCTTTGTTAAGGTCTTTGAAGATGCTGGCCTGCCGCCCGGTGTTCTAAACATCGTGCAAGGTGCGGGTGTTCCGGGTGAGGCCTTGGTCACACACCCCGGCGTGCGGATTATCTCCTTCACAGGCTCAACGTTGACGGGTTTGGCGGTCTATAGCAAAGCGGCGTCCCTAGGCAAGAAAGTCACCTTGGAGATGGGCGGCAAGAATGCCATCATCGTTTTGGATGACGCTAATCTCCAATTGGCGGTGGATGCCATTACATGGAGCGCCTATGGTACTACTGGTCAACGCTGCACGGCCTGTAGCCGCTTGATTATCCAAAAAGGCATTAAACCCAAGCTGATGGAAGCCTTGATTGAGAAGGCACGCAGCATCAAGATTGGTTATGGCCTTGAGGATGCGGTGCAGATGGGGCCATTGGTCAATCAACGCGCCTTAGAAAAAGTTGCCAGCTACATGAGCGTGGCCCGCAACGAAGGCGTCAAGATTGTGGCTGGCGGTGAGCGCCCCAATATGGACAAGGGCTTCTTTTTTGAGCCGACCTTGTTCGATGGTGTGACCCCCAATATGCGGGTTGCTCAAGAGGAAATCTTTGGGCCAGTGTTATCCGCGATTGAGGTTGGTAGCCTTGAGGAAGCGGTTGAGGTCAATAACAACACGCCCTACGGTTTGTCATCTAGCATCTTCACCGAGAACGTGAATGCGGCCTTTCGTGCCATCCGTGATTTGTCGACGGGTATTGTCTACATTAATCACGGCACAACGGGTGCTGAGATTCAATTCCCCTTTGGTGGCACACGCGGTACAGGCAACGGTATGCGTGAGGCTGGCCAAGCGGGTCTCGACTCCTTCACGGAGTGGAAGTCAGTCTATGTTGATTACAGTGGTCGGCTCCAACGCGCTCAGATTGATAATGAAGACATTCTGGGCAAGTTGGAGTAGGACATTTGTACAATTTGGCGCAATGGAATAAAATTGACGGCGATGCCAAATATTAACCCACTGTACTGGGATTCAACTTATGAAATCGTACTGAACCTGATTGGGGCCTATCCTGAGCTTGACCCCGATCAGGTTGGGATACAGCAATTGCTGGAGATGGTTCTAGCTTTACCTAATTTTGCCGATGACCCCGTTTTGGCGAACGAGGATTTATTGGTTGATATTTTGAGGGTTTGGTACGAGGAGGCTTTGTTCTATGACAACCCCATATGATCCTTTTGATCTGAGGGAATTACACGACCCCGATATCCCCTTGCCAGAGGGGTTCGAGGCTAACTTCGCGGCGACATCTCTCAGCCGCGTGTATAACTGGGCGCGGAGCCGCTCAACATGGCCCGTTTTGTTCGGTTTGGCTTGTTGCGCGATCGAAATGATTGCGGCGGCTGGTTCGCGCTATGACATATCGCGTTTTGGTATGGAGGTCATGCGTGCAACCCCCCGCCAAGCCGACTTGCTGATTCTGTCTGGTACCGTCACCAAGAAGATGGTGGTGCCGATTGTTCGTATTTGGAACCAAATGCCAGAACCCAAGTACGCGATTGCCATGGGCGCTTGTGCATCCGGCGGTGGCCCTTTCAAAGAGGGCTACAATGTGGTGAGTGGGATTGATAAATACATTCCGGTGGATGTCTATGTCCCCGGTTGCCCGCCAACCCCCCAAGCCTTGCTGCATGGGTTCCTGATGCTGCACAAAAAGATGGAAGGCCAACGTATCGGGCAACGCAACAGTATGCCTTGGTATAGTCGTGGCCCTGCGGACGAAGTGCCGATTCCCGTCTTGGGGCCGGACATTATCGACCCGCGCCAAGCTGAAATCCTGCGCCAGCAAGCCGAAGCTGCGGCGCGAGTTGCTGAATAAGAGGAGCCGCTATGACTGACCAACCGAAGCAAATCGTTGCTAATCCGAGCCAAGAGGCCCTTGAAGCCTTGGCGCGTTTTGGCGACGCTGTTCAATTGGATGAACGCACGAACTTCGACGGCTTGGTGGTTGACCGTGACCAACTCACGGATGTCGCCCAAGCGGTGCGCGATGAGCTTGGCTATGACTATCTTGCCAGTGCTACCGCCGTCGATTATTTGGACTGGGGTGACCACCTCGAAATGGTCTATCACTGCTATCGCACTACTGGCGGTGACCCCTTAGTTTTGAAATCCCGCACCCCCCGTGATGTCTCAACCCTGCCTAGCGTGGTGAGCGTCTGGCCCGGTGCCGACTTTCAAGAACGCGAGGCTTATGACCTTTTTGGTATTCACTTCACGGGACACCCCAATCTGAAGCGCATCTTGATGTGGGAAGGCTTTGAAGGCCACCCCATGCGGAAGGATTGGAAAGAGACCTATTACGAAGATGAGCATAAGCCCTTTGGCACGCGTTGGCCGGAGGGGAATGTCACCCGTGCCGAGGAACATACGCCCTTTGGGCGCAATGTGCGTTATCCCGAAGGCTTTACCCTTGCCCAAGCCTATGATGTGTCGGAAGAAGACCACTATGAGGGCTTGAATCTGGGTGTCCATATCGAAGGCGGGATGCACACTGACCGTCTGGTGGTCAATCTCGGCCCGCATCATCCGAGTACCCATGGCGTGTTCCGTATGGTGTGTACCCTCAACGGTGAGACGGTCGAGACCCTTGAACCAGTGATGGGCTATCTGCACCGCAACCATGAGAAAATCGGTGAGCGCAATACGTGGCCGATGAATATGCCCTTTACTGATCGGCTCGACTATATTTCGAGCATGGGCAACAATCACGGCTATGCCCTTGCGGTTGAGAACTTGATGGCGAAGAACAGCATCAAGGGCTTCACCCAACCCTCTGAGCGGGCCGAAATCCTGCGCGTGATGATGGTTGAGTTGACCCGTCTCATTAGCCATACATGGTCGATTGGCTTCTTGCTCAATGACCTTGGAGCCTTCTTTACGCCTGCCCTGTATGCCATCTGGGAACGCGAACTCATCCTCGACTTCTTTGAGGCCACGGCGGGTAGCCGTATGATGTGCAACTACATGCGCTTTGGTGGCGTCTCCAAAGACATCCCCACCCGCTTGCGTTCACAGGTCAATTTGGAAAATGACATTGTGCGTGACTATGACACGATGCAATTCCTCAAGCAACTTATCTATGAACGCCTACCGCGCTTCTTGGATGAGTTTAATCGCCTGCTAACCCAAAATGAAATCGTCGTGACCCGAACCCAAGGCGTAGGTATCCTGCCTGCTGATAAAGCGATTGGCTACAGTGTGGCTGGCCCCATCTTGCGGGGGAGCGGGGTGCCCTATGACATCCGCCGCGCCCAACCCTACAGCCTCTACCCCGAACTGGACTTTGATATTCCTGTCGGGCGCAATGGGGACGTATACGACCGCTATTTGGTGCGCTTAGAAGAATCTCGCCAGAGCCTGCGTATCCTCCAACAAATCTATCCGCGTTTGGTGGATACGGCAGGGATGAGCGTCTTTGGTCTAGATGCCTACAACCCGCGTATGGGTGAGGGCGGTGACTCCTACGGGCGTGTCGAAAATCCCAAGGGTGAGCTAGGCTACTATATCATTGGGCGTCCGGGCAAAGAATTTGACCAGAATCCTTGGCGGTACCATGTCCGCAGCCCAAGTTTCATCAACCTGACCGCGCTGGAAGAAATGAGCAAAGGTCATAAGGTTGCTGACCTTGTGGTGATTTTGGGTAGTATTGACATCGTGTTGGGCGAAGTGGATCGCTAAGAGGAGCCGATATGTACGGAACAGGAATTTTACGCGGACTTGGCATCACGCTGAAGCATTTTATCGACACCTTTACCAACGATTTAGAGTGGTTGGGGAGTCGTTCTACGCCAGAAACTTTTGAAATCCGCCAAGGCATGCAATCTGAAGGTGTCTGGACAGTGGAGTATCCCGAAGAAAAAATCGCGGTACCAGAGCGCTTCCGCTTTGTGCCGTTCTTGGTCGTCAACAACCATGATGACCCCCATGCACCCGGTCATGATTGGTGTACGTCGTGCGGTATTTGCGCCAAGGTCTGCCCGCCCCAATGTATTTGGATTGTGCGCGGGTCTGACCCCAATACTGGACGCCCTAAGCCAGAGCCGGAAGCCTTCTTCATTGACATTGATATCTGCATGAACTGTGGCTATTGCTCGGAGTTCTGCCCCTTCGACGCCATTAAGATGGATCATGACTACGAGTTGGCGTCGTATGACCGCACCACCAACCACATTTTTGATAAACCTCGGTTGTCCAAGGAAGTGCGCTACTGGCAGAATATCGCCCCCACCACTGCCCTTGAAGAAGCGATTACACGCGGGCAATGGGAGCATAAAGACACCCTCAAGGTGGCAAAGAAGGCGGGTATCGCCATGTCCGAGCCAGTTTGGGAGAACCGCGAGGCGGCTCAACACAACCCTGACATCGTAGCGGCCAAGCAAGCCCCGCGCCCAGCGGCAGCAGCCCCAAGTGCAGCTCCCGCAGCGGCGGCCCCTGCGCCTGTGTCTATCTCGCTGGATGTCGATGGTGCTTCACCTGACCAACTGGCGACATGGGCCTCTGACGAAAGTCTGCCCTTGGCGGCACGGTCAGCGGCAGCGGTGCGCTTAGGTGACCTCATCCGCAATGACAAGTCCTTCAAGCCATCCTCCAATCATCGCAAGGCCGTCTCTGCTGCTCAGAAGGCAGCCAAGGCTGCTGATACGACGGTTGAGGATGCGGCGGCGGGCTTCAAGTCGGGACAAGCCGTGACGGTTGCGCCTGTGGCCCCAGCAGCAGTGCCTGTAGCAGCGGCTCCCAGTGCGCCAGCAACAGCCCCAGCGGCTCCCGCTAGTGTGTCGATAGATGTTGAGGGTGGTAGCCCTGACCAATTGGCAGAATGGGCGGGTAATGAAGGCCTGCCATTAGCAGCCCGTGCCGCCGCCGCTGTGCGCTTGGATGGCATGATTCGTGACAAGACCTTCAAGCCAACCCCAACCCACCGCAAGGCTATCTCTGCTGCTAAGAAAGCGGCTGCGGATGCCGAAACCATCATCGAAGACGCGGCGGCAGGCTTTACTCCCGGCACGGTGGTGGCCTCTGCTCCCGCGGCAGCCCCCGCAGCGCCAGTCGCACCCACGGCTCCTGCTGAACCTGTAGCTGAGGCAGCCCCGGCGGCCCCTGCTGGCGGTGATAGTGGCTTGATGTCCCAAATTGAAGCGGCCCGTGAGCTAGAACGCAAAGGCCGTGACAAGGAAATCAAGCTGACGAGTGCCGACCGCAAGCAAATTGCTGAAGCAAAGAAGGCCGCTAAAGAAGCGGGAATTGATTGGTAAACTTAGCCTATTGAAATACGAAAAGGGGCGGCCTAGCTTGCCCCTTTTTGCTACCTGCGAGGGAGTCTATGTCTACGCAAAAACATCGTACTACCGCCACCCAAAAAGTCCCCCTTGTACCCTGTGCGATTGTCACGGTGAGCGATACCCGCACGGCTGAAACCGATACCAGCGGGCAGACCATTCGCTCCCTGCTGGAAAAAGACGGCCATCGCATTACCGACTACCATATTGTCAAGGATGAACCCGACGAGATTGGCCCACTGCTTGACCAACTGGCAGAAGGCCGCGCCCGTGTAATCCTGATTAATGGTGGCACAGGTATTTCAACGCGTGACCGCACCTATGATGTGGTCAGTGCCCGTCTTGAAAAGACCCTTCCCGGTTTTGGTGAGTTATTCCGCATGTTGAGCTATCAGGAGATTGGCGCGGCGGCGATGCTCTCGCGGGCGATAGCGGGCGTTTATCGGGGCAAGGTGTTGGTTTCGATGCCCGGCAGTACCCATGCGGTAACGCTAGCGATGACCAAGCTCATTCTGCCCGAATTGCAGCATCTGGCATGGGAGTTGACGCGCTAGACTTTTTGAGGTCTTGACACTGTGCAAAAATTCACTATTATAGAATTAGTTAACGCTCGTTAAGTAAAAGGCAAGCTGATGACTGAGCGCGTCAATCGCCGTGAACTAATTCTAGAGAAGACCACTGACCTGTTTGTAGAGCAGGGGTACAGTGCGACCTCCATTCGCCAGATTGCCGAGGCGGTGGGCTGTACAGAAGCGGCGATTTATTACCATTTCAAAGATGGCAAGCGCGAGTTGTTGCAAGCGGTCGTTGAATGTGAAGCCCCTGATATATTCGCGGCTGTTGAGTCGGCAAAGGATGCTCAATCACTGAGTGAACTTATCATCGGAGTGGGTGAGGAGTTCAAGCGAGTAGGCCGGAACAAGATGGAGCGTATGCGCTGGTTTCTGGCTGATTTACCCCATATGAGTGAAGATGAGCGGTTGCTCATTCAACAAAAGCACCTTGGCTTTCATCAGGCACTAGCGACTGGGGTGCGTCGCTTTGTTGAGTCCGATGAACAGGCAGCACGTATCGCTCGTATTTTGCTGTCAATGGTCATGGGCTATGGGGTTATTTTTTGGATGATGGACATGGAAAGCCAAATGGATTACCCAGTTTCGGAATTTATCGACGATATAGCCAAGCTTTTCAAATAAATAGGCTTTTCTTGCAAGGGGTCGTTTTTTTAGCGCTCCGAAACTTAGTGAGCGTTTAGTAAATTTGCACAAAAGGGGAAACCAAACATGCACCATCTCACACCGCAAGATGCCGCCACCGACTATACCCAACTGCCGGGCTATAAGAACCGCTGGTGGGGTCTCTTTTTCATCTGTGTATCGCTACTGGTGATTGCCATCGACAACACCATCCTCAACGTTGCTTTGCCATCTATCTCGCGTGACCTCGAAGCCAGTGCCAGTGATTTGCAGTGGATTATTGACGCCTACGCCTTGGTTTTTGCTGCCTTGCTGTTGACAATGGGTACTTTGGGTGACCGCTTTGGTCGCAAGCCTGCCCTGCAAATTGGGTTGGCATGGTTTGCGGTTGGCTCCTTGGCGGCAGCATTGTCATCCTCAACCGAAATGCTGATTGGCTCACGTGCTTTCTTGGGAGCAGGGGCTGCCATCATCATGCCCGCGACACTTTCGCTGATTACCTCCACCTTTCCACCCCATGAACGTTCACAGGCAATTGCGATGTGGGCAGCGGTCTTCGGTCTCGGTGTCGGGATTGGCCCAGTGGCTGGCGGCTGGTTGATTGAGCGCTATGAGTGGAACGCGGTTTTCTTTGTCAACCTCCCTGTGATTGTCTTCGCACTGATTGGCGGGCAAATGCTCCTGACAAACTCTAAGGACGAGGCGGCTCCTCAAATCGACATTCCCGGTGTCTTGCTCTCGATCCCCGGCCTGTTTGCCTTGGTCTATGGCATTATCAAAGCAGGCGAAACCTCATGGACAGATGGCACCGTTATCGCCTCCTTTGCGGTATCGGCGATTTTACTCGGTATCTTCGCCATTTGGGAAAGCCGCAGCAAGAACGCCATGCTACCCTTGGAGTTGTTCCGCAATATGTCCTTTACAGGTGCCAATACAGCGGTGGCTTTGGTCATGTTCAGTATGTTCGGCTCGGTCTTTTTCCTCAGCCAATACTTCCAATCCGTGCATGGTTATAGTCCCTTTGATGCAGGGTTGCGGGTGGTGCCGATGGCTTTTGTATTAACCATTGCGGCGGCGCTTTCGGCTCAGGTGGCGAAGCGGATTGGTACCAAGTACACGGTGGCCTTGGGTATTTTCATCGCGGGTATGGGGATGTTGTTTATGTCCCAAATGTATGATGTTGAGACGCCCTACAGCACGATTTTGCTAGGCATGGCGATTCTCGGTGCGGGCATGGGTACTGCGATGAGTCCTGCTACCGACTCGATTATGGGGTCGGTGCCACCATCCAAGGCAGGTGTTGGTTCGGCCATGAATGACACCACCCGTGAACTCGGTGGGGCGATGGGTGTAGCGGTCTTAGGGACGGTCATGAACACCGCCTACCTCAACGGCGTTGATGGACTAGGCGCTCAATTCCAGTTGCCTTCGACGGCAGTTGAAGCGATTGAGAGCAGCATCCAAGGCGCTCATGCAGTGGCGGAAGGTTTTGCAGCATCTGGCGCACCGGGAGCGGCACAAGTTTCGCAAGCCATCATTGATGCCGCGAATCAGGCCTTTGTGTCGGGTATGTCTGAAGCCATGTTTGTGGCCTCACTGGTGATGGTTGGTGCGTCGATTTTGGTGCTGTTTATCTTGCCGAATCGGGTGCGAAGCTATGATGAAATGTCCGTTGAAGCCGAGCAACCCGAAGGCATTAGAGCCAAGCCTGTACCAGCTATCGGGGACTAAGCTAGAGTTTTTGACTGTGCAACTAAGCGGGTGGTGCTATCAAGGCCACCCGCTTTTGCATCATAAATTTCGACAAGGTATGACATCCGTGCGGTGTGGCTCCTCCCCATCCCATTCAATCAGAGCCTCAAAGCTCTTACCATCTGCCACCCATTGCCCAAGTTGGACGATGCGCGGGATGGTATGAGGGGTGACCTGTGACACAATCAGCACAAAGGGTAGCGCTCTTTGCAGGGCGGCATCAATATCAGGTTGGTCGAGGATTGGGTGTACCTTGCGAATCGCCATGCTGAGGGCGCTATGGATGCGGGCGGCGTTGGTCTTGCCGCGAAAGGTTACAACGCACTGCACGCCACTCGTCAAAAGCCGCCAGAAACTGCCCCCCTCATCGCCTTGAATCTCATCGACAAACACGGCGGTGGGTTTTTGATTGAGGGCTTCGTGCAGGCGGCGCTCAAAAACAGCGGTGGGGTGTTCGGTCTTGGGCATCTCAGTATAGTCGGTCATGGTGGCTGGAATCCGCGAGGGGTGGATTTCATGCCCGCGTTGCACCAATGCGCTATTGGTTTGAGCATAGCCAAGTAAATGACTGAGTAAGGTGGTCTTGCCCATGCCACCTTCGCCAACGATGAGCAGGCCATGGCCGCCCGCGATAATTTTTTGCAGTAAGTCGCGTGCAATGGTGGGTATAGCAAGGGCCGCTAATGTAAGCGGTGCGGCGGGATGAAGGCGAATCAGTCCATTGTAGAAGGGCATAATTGGTGGCCCCATCAATGAGAAGCGTAAGGCACGCCCACCGAGTTGAATGGCGGTCTCTAGGGTGGGATTGCTGGTATCAATGCCGAAAGGAGTTAGGGCGGTTGCAATGAGAAGATTCAGGTGGTCAGAATCTTCAAACTCACCTGACCAGCGCTCTAACTCGCCAAAGCCACGCCGCGCCGCAACCTCGGTCGGGCCAGTGATGCTAATTTCTGTAACGGTGGGGTCACTCAGCAGGGTGTCCAACGGCCCAAGGCGAAAGATGTCCCGATAGATGCGGTCAACCAGCCACAGTTTCTCAACAGAGGTGACTGTCACATACTGCACCGCCAAGACATAATCGACGGCTTCGGCAATAGCGTCACGTTTTTTGGCGGGGGTATTGAGTTCTTGTAGAATATCGGCACGCCCGCTGATTTCATCAAGGAATTGTTGGGTAGCCTTTTCGCGGAGCGCATCCAAGGTATATTGGCGGTTGCCAAAGCGGTCTTCAATCATGCGTCCACTCAGATTTTGTCCGTTCCCGTTGTCGTTTGCCATAGGAACCTCCCTGTTCCCCTGCTATACTATCGCTATTAATCATGGAGGAGTTGACCCTTGAAAGCACTCATTACTGGAGCTACTGGCTTTGTTGGGCATTATCTTGCCGATGAACTCAGCAGCACCTATGAGACGATTGGTGCCTATTGGCCCGAAGCGACTACCAACAGCCACCAAAAATTCGCCGCTCTGCATAAACTCGATATTCGAGACGAAGCAGCAGTGCGTGACCTCGTGGCGACGGTTCAACCCGATGTGATTTTTCATCTGGCGGCTCAAACGCACGTTCCGACGGCGTTTAAAGCGCCTTGGGATACACTAGAGACCAATATCCAAGGCACGCTCAACTTCCTCCAAGCTACCCTTGATATTGTACCGAATTCCCGCATCTTGGTAATTAGCTCATCCGAGGTTTATGGAGTGGTGCAAGCGGGTGACCTACCATTGGTCGAAAGCCAGTCCTATAACCCCGGTAACCCCTATAGTGTTAGCAAAGTTACTGGCGAACTCCTCAGCCGTCAATACTTCATGGCGTATGGGCTAGATGTCATCATTGCTCGCCCCTTTAACCACATCGGCCCCGGTCAGAGTACCCGTTTTGCGGTTGCCGACTTTGCGACGCAGATTGCGGGCATGCAGCGTGGTGAACATGAGCCAATCCTGCGAGTAGGCAACCTCAGCGCCCAACGTGATTACTTGGATGTGCGAGATGTGGTGCGAGCCTATCGCCTATTGGCTGAGAAGGGTATAGCAGGCGAAGTGTATAATATCTGTCGGGGTGAGGCTCACCCGTTACAATCTCTAGTGGAAACCCTCATTGATTTGGCAGGCATCCCTGTCCAAATTGAGGTCGAAGCATCAAGGCTTCGTCCCCTAGATTTGCCGATATTGGTGGGGGACCCGACCAAAATTAAAACTCAGACAGGCTGGCAGGCGGAGATACCTGTTGAACAGACCTTGCGCGATGTCTTAGCCGCCTGTCAGTAAGACGTAGAAGAGCCGTGCCTTCTGGCTTGACCTTTCTGCGGTAAGCTATAAACGTGAGAGTAGACGACCACATGTTTAACAAACCAAAGCTAAGGACTATCATGATGATAGCTCGTGGCCTTGCGGCTCTTGCCATCTTTATTTTTGGCTGGTGGGTAGTTGCAGGCTTCCGTACCCAGACAATTGGGACTGAATACCTTGGGACCCATGTTTTGACAGGAATTATCTTTGTACTGCCGCTGACTTTGATACCCTTTGTGGGGTTTAAGGGAGTATCGGTAGTCAAGGGTTCCCTTTCACTTTTCGCTATGATACTCTTTGTGGCGCTGTTATGGGCCAGCCTTGAGGAGTATGTGGTCATGCAAGCCACCCCGCAGGATAAACAAGTACATATCCGGCGCTGGTGGCCCTTTGAAAACCATGAGCTTTATTACTCGCCTGAGACCGGATGGCAGGCGAATGACTAGAATAAGGATACTATGTCGAAACGTGCATTAATTACAGGAATTACCGGACAAGATGGGTCTTACCTTGCAGAATTTTTGCTAGAGCAAGGGTATGAAGTGTTTGGTCTGGTGCGGCGTACCAGTACCATCAATTTCGGGCGTATTGACCATATTCAAGATCAAGTCACCCTGTTACCCGGTGACATGCTTGACCAGACTTCACTACAGTCGGCAATCAAAGCGGCTAACCCCGATGAGGTCTATAATCTCGCGGCTCAAAGTTTCGTCAAGACCTCATGGGAGCAACCGACGCTCACGGGTAATGTGACCGCTCTTGGGGTGACTCGTATTTTGGATGCTATTTTGCATGTCAAGCCTGATGTGCGCTTCTACCAAGCCTCTAGCTCTGAGATGTTTGGCAAGGTACAGGAAGTGCCACAGAGGGAGACGACATCCTTTTATCCCCGCAGCCCGTATGGAGTTGCCAAGGTCTACGGACATTGGAATACCGTCAATTACCGCGAGAGTTATGATATGTTCGCGGTCAGTGGCATCTTATTCAACCACGAATCGCCCCGACGCGGGATCGAGTTTGTGACCCGCAAGATTACATGGAACGCCGCCCGTATCAAGCTAGGGCAGGTGGAGAAACTACATTTGGGCAATCCCGATGCCAAGCGTGATTGGGGCTTCGCAGGCGATTATGTCAAAGCGATGTGGTTGATGCTTCAGCAAGATACCCCAGAAGACTATGTGATTGCCAGCGGTGATACCCATCGGGTGAGTGAGTTTGTTGAGCTGGCCTTTGATGCGCTGGGACTAGATGTTGAGGAGCATGTAGTCTTCAACGACCCGCGCTATACTCGTCCGGCTGAAGTGGATTTGCTGGTAGGTGACCCCTCCAAGGCAGGTGCCAAGCTTGGTTGGGAGCCTCAAGTAACCTTTAAACAGTTGGTCGAGATGATGGTTGAGGCTGATTTGAAGGCGCTCCGCGAGGGGCAACGCGCTTACTAATGACCTTAATTGATACCCACTGCCACCTCGATTTTGAGGCTTACGATGATGACCGCACGGCTATTATTGAGCGGGCAGTTGATGCAGGTGTAACCCGTATCATCAACCCCGGTATTGATATTGAGACCTCGCAAGCAGCTATTCGGCTGTCTGAGACCAACGATGGGGTGTATGCGGCGGTAGCTCTGCACCCCAACTCTACGGCAACATGGTCACCAGAAGCAATTGCTGCCTTAGAGATGTTGGCGGATCACCCCAAAGTGGTGGCGATTGGCGAAATTGGGTTGGACTACTATTGGGATAAATCGCCCAAGGCGGTGCAACGGGCAGCGTTTGAGGCCCAACTGACCTTAGCGACAAAACTCAAGTTGCCGATTATCATCCATAACCGCGAGGCCAGTGAGGATGTCATTGCGGTACTGCAACAGTGGTTACCGACCTTGCCGCCTGAGTTGAAAGAGCGCCCCGGTGTGCTACACTCCTTTTCGGCTCCACCGGAAATTGCGGATGCGGCACTAGTGATGGGCTTTTATCTAGGCTTTACAGGGCCAATCACCTATAAAAAAGCCGACGAGTTACGTTCCATTGCCGCGCAGGTACCGCTTGACCGCATTGTGGTAGAGACGGATGGCCCCTTTCTAACTCCGCATCCGTACCGAGGTCAACGCAATGAGCCGAGCTATGTGCGCTTTGTAGCCGAGCGTTTGGCAACCCTGCGCGGTATGGATTACGAGGGCATTGTAGCGCAAACAACTGCCAATGCAGAGAAGTTATTTGGGTTGAACAGTTAATGAGAAAATTAGCAGCAGTTTTGGCGGTGATGGTGTTTCTTGGTGGATGGGCTTTGAGCGCTTATGTGGCGTCGGATGCCTCAGCGCAAGGTGCCCCAACGGCTACTCCCGGCGCTGTGATTTTACCCACTTCGACATGGACGCCGGAGCCGCCACCCCCAACCGCGACCCGCACGCCTACTGATATTGGCCCCGCGTTGATTGAGGCTAAGAGCGCGGATACCAATGTGCGGGCTGGCCCCGGCACTGATACCGCCCAAATCGGCAAAATACAACCCGGTGAACGCTATATTGTACGGGGTCGGCGTTTTGAATGGCTGCAAATTGACTATCCTTTAACCCCTACGCGGGTGGGATGGGTTTATCTGGGGGTGGTCAATATCATCGGTGATGAGTCTAAAATCCCTGAGTTGGGCGTGGATGAACTGCCGACGATTGACCCTGCCGAATTGGATGCCCAAGGGACATTGATTGCGGCCACCTTAACTCCCGGTGGTATCTTGGCGTTGACCGCCCAAGCTTCAATTACCCCCCAAGGCATCTTTACCACTACGCCTGATGGTGAACAGCAACGCCGTACCCTTGCGCCGGGTGAGGTTTTACCGACTTTTACCTTTCCGCCCTTTACCAATACGCCTATCCCCGTCGAGCAATTACAGGCTGCACCCGTGACGGTTGATACGGGGAACAGTAGCTTTGTACCCGCGATTCCGATATTGGGGTTGGCATCTTTGGGGCTGTTGGGGTTGTTTGTGGCGATTTTCCGTCGCTTATGAGCCGCCGACGCGGCGAATAATTTCGTCGGTAAAGACAAATACGACGACGAGTAGCGAGACTCCAAAGGCCGCCGACGTTCCCAACGTCCAATTGAGAGGTTCAGCCTTGTTCGTTTGGCGTTCATGCCGAAAACGAATAACTTGGAGTAAAGCGACCACTACCAAGGCTGAGATGAGTACCAATGCTAACCATTGCATCCCCCAGTAGGGTTCAATGCCTGTAATGGTGCCGTCTTCGGAGCGTTTTGCCATCTGAGTGGTGAGATTATCTAACAAATCGAGGTCGGCATAGACAAAGACCCCTTGGGTGGCAAGTCCTGCCCATGCGCTGCGGGTTTGTAGGCTGACGACAGCAGCGACCAGTCCGCACAATCCATAACCCACAAAGCCAACGATACCTTGTCTAAAGAGAAGCATGCCCAGCACCCCTGCATAGAAGGCCAGTATGAGAGTTGCAGGTAGCTTGTTGGAACGTTGGAGTTGCCAACGGGCCGCGCCCCATAATAGCAGCATCAGTGCGAGAGGAATGATAACCACATCTGTGATGACCAAGAGTGTCCAGATGCTTTCGAGGTTGGTGGGGCGATAGATAGCGGGTGAGCTATAGGCTCCTGTGAGATCAAAGAGAACTTCATCTTGGAGCCAGCCCATGAGCCACCAAGCTATCGGCCAAATGGCTAACCCTGCCAACCCACTCAATGCGATGGATACGGGGTCAACGTTGGTGCCAAGCAATTCATCCCATGACCAACTGTATTGTAGATAGAGCAGAAACAATGGCAGACCTAACGCACCAATAACCAACAAGGTACGTCCACTGATAGCGGTTTCATCATAGAGGAAATGGTAGGGAATAACCGCAAGAACGGCTGTGGTGGTGAGTGTCCAGAAAGTGGCTTTCATTGTGAGGAAAATATCTAGCCCTGATAGAAGCAGGGCTAGTGTTTTCGCTAAAGTGAACTAGTGACTACAGGTGCTGCAACCACCATCGCCATCAGCGTGATGGTCTTTGGTACGGAAGGAACTCCCGCAGCCGCAGCTAGAGACCGCGTTGGGGTTGTCAATGCGGAACCCACCACCAACGAGGCTATCGATGAAATCAATCGAGGCCCCTTGTACATACATCAAACTAGTGGGGTCAACAACTAACCGCACACCTTCGGTGGCCTCTACAACAGTGTCGGTTTCTTGAATGTTCGGCTCAAAGGCCATGCCATATTGCAAACCTGAGCAACCACCGCCCGCAACAAATACACGCAGGGCGTGGTCAGGGATGTTCTTCTGTGCCAGCAATTCCTTGATTTTGGATGCTGCCAACGGTGTCACAGTCAAGATGGCTGTATCTTCGGCGGTCTGACCTAGTGAGAGGTCAAAATTAATCATATCAGACATTGCTCAATCCCCTTCATCGTTCAATATCTGTAGTGTAGCGGCAAACCGGACTGCCGTCAACAAAAATTATGCAAATATTGATTTGGTTAATTCAACGGAATGAAATAGGTACAACTTGCATCACCTGCTGCTAGTCGGCCCACCCGTCGCGGTACAACACCTGTTAAATGAGCAATCAGGTGTGAATCAAGCTGACAAAGGTCATCATGTGAGGTTGCAACTCGTTCAAAAGGACAGTTAGAGGTGTGCAGTAGGTACCCATCTGTAATGGCCTCATAGCTTGCCTGATAGCCTTGTTGATTGAGGTAGGCGATGACCATATCAAGACGCTCGCCAATGGACACTTCAGGGATGAGGGCATTCGCAGCGAGTTGCTCGGCGGCTCCTTCTAAAATGACATTGACTGACTCACGTGGCAGTTGTTGCTTGATTTGGTTGAGGAGTACATGCGCCAACCCTGCATAGTTGGTGGGAAACAAATCGAGTGCTTTATCAGTTAGGTGGTAAATATATTGAGGTCGGCCCGGAGTATCACGCCGACGAACAGCCGGCGCTTCAATCAAGGCATCCATTCGCAAGACATCCAAGTGATGGCGCACGGTGGCAGGGGTAACCCGCTTGTCTGTGCGTTGATGCAGGGCTTCGACAATTTCATCGACAGTTGATGCACCTTGGGTCTTGAGGATTTCAAGAATGTGTGCTCGTGTCTCTTGAATCATAGACCGCTTGAATTCTTTCAATATCTATTGAACTTATCTTTTAAAGGGTATCATGGGGACTTTCTAATTGTCAAATTTGCGTTATCCATAGCGCTTGCCGCTATAATAGAATTGTAGAAAAGGAACGGGTTTATGCGCCGGATGTTTATACTTGTGTGGTGTATGGTGTTACTGGTGTCGGCCTGTGGTGGAGGAGATGACAATACCCCAGAGCCTGCACCGCCTCAACCTTCGCCTACTCCTTTTGTGAATCCAACCCTCCCTGATTCAGTGTCGGTACTTCCAACGGCAGTTGTTGACACCAACACAGCGGAGATGGTGAGTATCCAAGTCATTCAGGGGGTTGCTGACTGGCAGCCTGTTCATATTTGGCTCGATGACCGCCAGATTGCTGCTGCAATTGCACCATTTGAATTGAGCCGCCAAGCTCAAGTTACCGCAGGTGAGCATAATCTGCGTGTTACGGAGGTCACGAGTCGTGGTCAAACGGATATCGAAGTTTTTTATGAGACGTCGGTTACGGTAGTTGATGGCGATATTCTAGTCCTTAGTGGTGGGCGGGATAACATACAAGTCTATCATTTAAATCATGCCGTAGAGCCACTCCCGCTGGGTCAGAGCCAGTTGCAACTGGTGAATTATGTTGCCAATGATACTCCCGCGGCCATCATCCTCAATAATGAAGGGTTGGCGAGCGTGGAACGCACAGGACAAAGTAGCCCATTAATCGACCTTGTTCCCGATAGCGATACGTTCTACGTCTTGGTGAATGGGGTGCTTGCAGAGCGCCTTAACTTAACGCTTGAACAAGGTCTCCTCTACACGCTAGTGGTAGTCGGCAGCGCTGACCACTCGGCTACGCTTGTTCTAGAAACAGAGACACCTCCTCAAACGGCTATTCGCATTACCAACGCTGCGCCAGACGCGCCACCCTTACGGTTTGTTTTGGAGAATCGCTTGATTGCTGAAAGCCTTGCTTTTGGTCAAACTCAAGATTTTCAACTATTTGACTCTGGTGAGTATATTGTGAATATACTGGAGGCTGGCACGGACGTGGTACTTGTCGGTAGCACTCGCTTGCGCCTACCACCCTATGTAGAAGCGGATGTTGTGATTTATGGCCGGGATGATGACCTGCAAATTGGCGTGTTTGAGATGGATTCCACGCCAGTGAATAGCGGTGATAGTCGGTTTACACTCATCAATGCCGCTATTGGGGTGGATATTGTGAAGATGACGACTATATCTGGTGATGAACTCGGTTTGTCGGCTCGCTATGGACGGGCAGCATCGCTTGATATGAGTGCTATCACGGCTGAGTACCTGTTCTTTGATGCAAATGATGAGATTGTTGAGAATGTTGGACGTGCTTTAACGATGCAAAGTGGGCGCTCCTATGTTTATATTGTCACAGGCACTACCGATGGTCCATCGATTTTGTTAGAGTCTGATGTTCGGACTGCTGTGGTTGACGCCAGTGATGGTGAGCCATCTAGTAGTGGTAGTCTGAGTTTGGCCCAAGTCTATGTGGTTAATCTCTATCAACAACCAATCCGTCTTGACTTCAATGGGGAAACACAGGTTTTTGGACTTGCCTACCTGACCATTTCACCGCCTTTTACAATGCCCATTGATTACTATCCCATTCAACTTTACAACTCAACAACAGGTGAGTTGCTATTGGAAAGCGATGTCTTGATGCGGTTGGGGGAACAAACCTTCACAATCTATGTGGTGGATGCGACGACGATTGTTACCAATGGTGAGATTGAGAGTCTGCCCACCGCGCTTGAAGCACGGATTCGCTTCTTCCACGCTGCACAGGGTATTTCACCTGTATACATTGGAACTACTGACCCTGATGATGACATGGATGCTACACTGACTTATGGAGAAGTGTCGGGTATTTTCGATGTTTCGGCGGGAATCAACGGTTTCGAGATTCTGGATCGGGAAACTTTGGCGTTACTGGCGGAGTATCCTGACCTTCGTGTAGAGGGTGGACAGGTCTACGATATGATTCTGGTAAACCGTGGAGATGGCACCCTAGATTTGAAGATTTTGGAACGTCAGCCTTGACGATAGTGGGGGGCGTGTGTATCATACAACACGCAATACGGGGTGTGGCGCAGCTTGGCTAGCGCGCTTGCATGGGGTGCAAGAGGTCCCGGGTTCAAATCCCGGCACCCCGACTTTCCCCCCCAACACAAACTCCATTTCGATGGAGTTTTTTTATATGCCTAACTTCTCCAATAGATTAGCCAATTGCGTCATTAACTCTGCTGGATGGTGATACGCAATGTTATAGGTTGCGACACCACCAATGGTTGTCGAATATTCTGCCTCAGCGTGTCGCGCATAAATGATAGGTATCCCCAAGGCTGCTGCAAACCCAACTTCCACACCTACGCCAATGGCTTTATGCGTTACTTCTGCTATCAATAAATTGGCGGCACGAATTAAAGCGCATGACAAAGCCATCATTTCGCGTTCTTGTCCCAATTCAAATCGGTAGGTTGTCACAAAATCTATGGGTTGCACGTCAAATTTTCGAAGTGAGGTGTTTATTGCTGTAAACTCGGCTTCTAGCTGGCTGCGGTGTTTATAGCTGACGGATAAAAAGGCTGTTTTCATACCTATACAATCCTATATCAAAAAATATACCCCTTGCGGGGTACATGGTCGGGCAAAGAATCGGCATGGACATGACGCTCTACCATTGAGCTACCACTCGTGAGTGGACGGGACTCGAACCCGCAACCCTCGTTTTTTTGACGATAACCCATAACCTGCGGCCCGACATTTATAGCATATCACAAATCTGGCGGGACTTGGTTACCCTTCATGTCAGAATATGTTAATATCACAGTTGTTATGAGGTGCTGCACATGGAAACACGACATCATGTTGTAATCGTTGGTGGTGGTTTTGGCGGGCTACACGCGGCAAGAGCATTGAAGCGGGCACCAGTACGGGTCACGCTGATTGACCGTCGCAATTTTCATTTGTTTCAGCCCCTGTTGTATCAAGTGGCAACGGGTGGGTTATCTCCCGCAGACATAGCCTCTCCATTACGGGGCATATTGAGCCATCAGAAGAATGTACATGTGGTACTGGGTGAGGTAACGGGTTTTGATTTGCCTAACCATATTGTGCGACTCGCTGACCATGCAATCCATTTTGATAGCCTGATTGTGGCTACTGGCGTGCGCCATCACTATTTTGGCAATACGGATTGGGAGCATCATGCTCCGGGCCTCAAAACTATCGAGGACGCGCTGGCTATTCGCCGCCGTATCTTGTACGCATTTGAGGCCGCCGAGCGTGAGACTGACCCTGCGCTGGTACAAGCGTGGTTAACTTTTGTAGTGGTCGGTGGTGGCCCAACGGGAGTTGAGATGGCCGGGGCGATCGGTGAAATTGCTCACTTTACCCTCCGCAACAACTTTCGCTCTATTGACCCTTCCCAAGCCCGAATCTATCTTGTTGAAGGTCTAAACCAAGTTTTGTCAAATTACCGCCCTAAGCTGGCGGCTCGTGCAGCTAATGACTTGCAACAAATGGGGATAGATGTTCACCTCAATACGATGGTAACCGATATTCAAGCTGATCATGTGGTTCTAAAGTCGGGTGCGTCAACCCAAGAGATACAGGCCAAAACGATTATCTGGGCTGCGGGGGTTCAGGCTTCGCCATTGGGTAAACAACTTGCTGGCGCAGCAGATGCTGAGGTTGACCGCTTAGGGCGGGTATTGGTTGAGCCAGATATGAGTCTGCCTAACTATCCTCATGTCTTCGTCATCGGTGATTTGGCAAACCGACCAGACGTCGAAGGCCAGCCTTTACCGGGTGTAGCGTTAGTAGCTATTCAGCAGGGTAAGTATGTTGCTCGGCTTCTCATCAAGCGGTTGAACAACGAGTCAACGTCACCTCCTTTCCGCTATATCAATTTGGGTTCGATGGCGACAATTGGGCGGGCGCGGGCGGTGGCTGATATGGGTTGGTTACGGTTGACTGGCTATTGGGGCTGGTTGGCATGGCTGTTTGTCCATTTGATGCGCTTGGTAGGCTATGAAAACCGAATATCTGTATTTGTGCAGTGGGCCTACAATTATGTGACGCGCAATCGTTCGGCCCGCTTGATTACGGGCGAAGGGGAATAAGTTATGCAAATTATTGTAGTCGGTGCAGGAATAGCGGGATTGCTTGCGGCTAAGACATTGCAACAACGCGGTTATCGAGTCATGGTTCTAGACAAAGGGCGTGGGGTGGGGGGGCGCATGGCAACCCGTCGCATTGAGAATGCCGTTTTTGATCATGGAGCGCAATTTTTCTCGGTGCGGGATGCACGCTTTGCCCAGTGGGTAGAGCAATGGGTAGAAGCTGGCGTGGCTGAGGTATGGACGCACGGTTTTGGCGCTGACCAAAACAACCACTCGCGCTATCGGGGTGTGCCAACCATGACCGCGATTCCGAAGTGGTTGGCGCAAGGGCTAGATGTTCGGCTCAATACCAAAGTGACGGCTATTCGCTTACAGACTCCGCAGTGGCAGCTAGAGATTGACGGGGGTTCGACTTTTCAAGCGGATGCTGTTGTGATGACACCCCCAGTGCCACAATCCCTTGCTTTGCTTGATGCAGGCGAGGTGCGACTACTTGGTGTTATCCGTACCGCGCTAGACCGCATTCAATATTTTCCCTGTATTGCATTGATGGTTGTGCTTGATGGCCCCTCAAGCATCCAATCACCGGGCGGGGTTACATTCCGTAGCGAACCGATTACATGGATGGGTGATAATATGCAGAAAGGCGTTTCACCCCACGCCTCTGCTGTTACTATTCATGCCACGCCTGATTTTAGCCGTACCCATTTTGAGAGTGATACGGACTCTATTGCCAAGTATTTGTTGGATGCGGCTCGTCCTTGGTTTGGTGAGCGTCAGATTGTGGCGTATGAAGTGCATCGTTGGCGGTATGCAGAGCCAGCCCAGCCTTATCCCCATCTTTTTTTGCCTGCATCTACCTCCGTTCCAATGGTGTTTGCCGGTGATGCATTTGGAGGGCCGAGGATTGAGGGAGCAGCCTTATCAGGCCTTGGTGCTGCTGACTATTTGCTCATGAGTTGACCTTGATTCCACCCTAGGGGCGTGCTATACTTTGAGGTAGCTTTTGCACTTATACTGCGCGTGAAAAAGTGGGAGTCCCCCACTTTTTCTATCTATATACCAAAAAACTTGAGACACTGGTGGAGTTCAAGATGAAGAGCGACTTCGCGCTGGCGTTTAATGAAATTCTAGAAGCTCGGTCATTACCGAGGGAGGTAGTCATTGAGGCAATTCAACAGGCCTTAGTGTCTGCTTACCGCCGCGATGCGAGCCTTGGCTCCAGCCAACAGCGCATCGAAGCCGCCATTGACGCCAATGGTGCGACCCAAATCTTGCTTGAGAAAGAAGTGGTTGATGATGTGGTAGATAACCGCACGGAAGTCCCGCTAACTCAAGCTATTAAGCTCTATCCCGATTGCCAAATGGGCGATATGGTGATGATGCCAGTCGAGACAACCAGCTCCAATTTTGGGCGTATTGCGGCTCAAACGGCCAAGCAGGTCATCTTGCAACGCATCCGTGAGGCCGAGCGTGAAACGCTCTATGAGGAATTTATTGAGCGCCAAGGTGACTTGATTACGGGTACGGTACAAAGTACCTCAGCAGCAGGGGTGACACTCAATCTTCTGGGTCGTGCGGAGGCCGTAATGCCGCGCCAACACCAGATGCCTAATGAGCGGTTTCGTCCCCATGATAAGGTACGGGTTTATGTTGTAGACGTGAACCGCAGCACCCGTGGCCCGCAGATTATTGTCTCTCGCTCCCACAAAGACATGCTCCGCCGCCTCTTAGAGTATGAAGTCCCCGAAATCTATAATGGGCAAGTAGAAATTAAGAACATTGCCCGTGAGGCAGGCTATCGTAGCAAGGTGGCGGTTTATGCCGAACAAGAAACCATTGACCCAGTGGGTGCTTGTGTCGGTATTCGCGGGATGCGGATTCAAAACATCATCAAAGAACTCAATGATGAGAAGATTGATGTGATTGAATGGGACGCCAACCCTGCCAAATTCATTGCCAAGGCTCTTTCACCAGCGCGGGTGAGTGGGGTGTTCTTGCATGATGAACTTGACCAAATGCGGACGGCAACTGTGGTCGTGCCTGAAGACCAGCTCTCATTGGCGATTGGGCGCGAAGGCCAAAATGCTCGTCTGGCCGCGAAGCTAACTGGCTGGCGGATTGACATTAAGAGCATTACCGAAACTTCTTATGAAGACTTCGCTGGCCTTGAATATGACCCACTCAGTGAGGTTAAGTATCTGCATCCTGAATTGGTTGAAGAAGTTGGGCGTATTCTCGAAAAGAAGCGCAGTGGTCGCCCAGTCATGCCCGAAGAATACAGCACTCTTGTCCAGTTTGTGACCCTTACCCAAAGCACGAAGGTTCACCATAGTGACAAGATGCGGGCCGAGCGGATGGCACGCCTTGAGGCTATTCGCCCGATGATTCCGGACGCTGCTTTTCATATGCCTTTGGCGCGTTTGGAGTTGGCGGAGGATATTATCAAAGCCCTTGGCCGTATTGATAACGTCGGGGATTTGATGATCCGCGTGCTGTCTGACGAGGAATATTTAGCGGCAACCTTGGCGGCGAATAAAGCTGCTCCTGATGCTTTAGAAGCCATCAAATATGCGTTGGATGACTTGGTTCTTCCTGAGATATTGAATGAGGAGGAAGATGAGACATCTGATATTCAAGAAGTGGAGATGGTGGCTGAGGTTGAGCCTGTGGCCGTTGAGCCAGAAGAGTTGATCGACGGTGATAGTGCTGAATCTGCCGAAGTTCTTGAACCTCTTGAGCAGGTAGTAACTGTAGACGAGGTTCCGCCAGCATTCCCCGAACTTGATATGGAGGCGGAATTGCAGGTAGATGAGGCTGATGTCGCTCGGCGGCAACCCACCCTTGAAGAGTGGGATGAATCCATTCCTGCTAAAGATGAAGATGATGATGAGGACAAGCGCGGCAAACGTGGTAAGAAACCAGCTAAGAAGCAGCGCGTAGAATTGGTTTATGATGAAGACCTTGGTGAGATGATTGCCAAGCGTCGGCGTAAGGGTAACCGTCGCCGTAACGACTTCTATGATTTTGATGATGAAATTTAAGCAGGAGGTCTCAGCCACTCAATTGAGGCTTGGTGACGATGAGTAAGCAGAAGCAGTCTGGTCGCCGCAAACATACACCGCAACGCACTTGTGTAGTCTGTCATGAGACTACTGCGAAACGGACACTGACGCGGTTAGTACGTACCACCGAGCAGGGGGTACAGCTTGACCCAACGGGCAAAGCCAACGGACGGGGTGCCTATTTGTGCGACAATCCTGTTTGTTGGGAACGGGCAATTCAGTCCGATGTACTTGCCAAAGCATTGCGAACAACCTTGACTGCTGAAGATCGGGAACGGATTAGAGCCGCAATGCCTAAACAATAATCCGACCCGTTTAATTACGGTTTCATACACACGTCGCAGGCCTTTAAGGACACCGCTATGCCTTACCTGCGACGTTTGTGTTTACTAATGAGGAGGAATCTGAATGCCCAAAGAGAAGCAAATCCTAGATGTGCCTGATTATATGACCGTGCGGGAGTTGGCGGAATTAATGCACGCCAGCCCGATTGAAGTCATGAAACAACTCATTGCCAATGGTATTATGGCCTCAATCAATCAACAGATTGATTATGACACAGCAGCTATCATCATTGAAGAAATGGGTTTCACCGCACGTCCCTTGCGTGAGGTGGAAGAAGAGGCGCGTCGTGTTGAGTTGGAGGCCCAACGTCCCAAGTGGCGTAAAGAACTCTATGAGGCCGAGGAGCGTACTAAACTCCAACGCCGTCCGCCAGTGGTGACGATACTGGGGCATGTCGATCATGGTAAGACATCGCTCTTGGATGCCATTCGTAAAACCAAGGTCGCGGAAGGTGAAGCAGGTGGTATTACCCAACATATTGGGGCTTACCAAGTTGACCACAATGGTCAAACCATTACCTTCTTAGACACCCCCGGCCATGAGGCTTTTACTGCGATGCGGGCACGCGGGGCACAAGGTGCAGACATTGCGATTTTGGTAGTGGCTGCTGATGACGGTGTTATGCCGACTACCCGTGAAGCGATTAACCATGCACGAGCGGCTGGTGTGCCGATTGTGGTGGCTTTGAATAAGGTTGACAAATCCAATGCCAACCCAGAGGTGGTCAAACAACAACTGTCTGATCTTGACCTTACACCGGATGAGTGGGGTGGTAACACCCTTGTTGTGCCAGTATCCGCCAAGACCAAAATGGGGTTGGATAACCTCATGGAAGCCATTTTGCTGGTCTCAGAAGAGGCTGACATCGTAGCCAACCCGAATACCAAAGGTGGTGGGGTTGTGTTGGAAGGCCGTACTGAGACTGGACGAGGTGCAATTGCGACTTTGTTGGTGCAAAACGGTACCCTGCGGCGTGGTGATGTGGTGGTAGCAGGGTTGAGTTCTGGTCGCATCAAAATGATGTTTGACGAGCGGGGCCGCCAAATCCAAGAGGCGGGGCCGTCATTCCCGGTCTCGATTATGGGACTGGATACGCCGCCTCATGCTGGAGACCGCTTTGAGGTCACGAAAGATGTCAAGGAAGCACGAGCCTTGGTCGAAACTCGCCAACAAGAATCTAGTTCAGGCGAATCCTCGGCTCCGCAAGCATTGACGCTCGAAGACTTCTTCCGTCGGATGCAGCAGGCTGATGCGAAAGAACTCCTTCTCATTATCAAGGTCGATGTGCAAGGTTCATTGGAGCCTGTGGTTAACTCGTTGGAAGAATTGACGAACAACGAAGTCAAAGTCCACATCTTACATGCGGACGTTGGCAATATCACTGAGAACGACATCAACCTTGCCAGCGCGTCGGGTGCGATTGTGATTGGCTTCAATGCCGAAGCTGACACAATGGCGGAACGGGCGGCAGCCTCGGTTGGTGTTGAAATCCGCACCTATAGCGTCATCTACCAGATGATTGAGGAAGTCCAGAAAGCCCTTAAGGGTATGCTGGATCCGGTTTACGAGGACAAGGTTATCGGTCTTGCCGAGGTTCGCAAGGTTTTCAAGATTTCCAAGGTGGGGCAGGTAGCTGGTAGCTACATCCGCGATGGTATTGCACGGCGGAATGCCAAGGCGCGGATTTTACGGAATGGTAAGACCCTTGCTGAGAATTTGAGTGTCAGCAGCCTCAAGCGCTTCGAGGAAGATGTGCGTGAAGTCCGCTCTGGTTTTGAATGCGGTATATCCATTGACCGCTTCAATGACTTCCATGAAGGCGACCTCATTGAGTTTGTTGTGCGTGAGCGGGTGCTGATTTAAGAAAGGAACCCTAACCGTGACCATCAAATCAGAGCGGGTGGCTGAACTGATTCTGAACCACCTTAGCGAACTGTTGTTAATGGAAACCCGTGACCCCCGTCTGGCTGGCATTACTGTGACGGATGTACAGCTTGACCGTGAAATTGAACACGCCAATATCTTTGTCAATGCTCTTGGCGAAGAGGAACGGCGTGGTGAGGTCATGCAGGGGTTGGACAAGGCCACTGGTTTCTTGCGGCGTGAGCTTGCCCAACGCCTGCGGTTGCGTCGAATGCCAGAGTTGCATTTCCATTGGGACTCGACGCTGGCCTACGGCGCTCATATTGAAGAATTACTGGAGTCCTTGCGCGATGAAGAAGAAGGTCTAGATGATGACGAATGATGCGCTTGTGCGGCTGGAGTGGGAGTCTGCCGCGGCCTTGGTCAACCAATCCCAGAAAATCATTCTTATCACCCATGTCTTTCCAGATGGGGATGCCATTGGGTCGCTGATGGGTCTGACCTTGGCGCTGAAAGAACAAGGTAAACAAGTATGCCCTGTGGTTGATGGTGGGCTGCCAGAACGCTTCGGTTTTGTGCCGGGTTCAGAGATGATTCAACCATCGGCTGATGGCTTTGTGGCGGATTTGGTGATTACCACGGACGCCAGTGATTGGGAACGTTTGGGCGAGAATGGGGTGGCAGCGCGTCAGATTGGCTGCCCTATTCTTCAACTCGACCATCATCAGACGAATCTGATGTTTGCGGATGTGAATCTTGTTGATGCCCGCACGGTGGCTGCTTCTGAAGGGGTGCTGGATTGGCTTGACCAACTCGGTTGGCAGCCTTCGCAGCACGTTGCCCAAGCACTGTTAACCGGAATTGTCACCGATACCTTGTGCTTCCGTACCAGCAATGTCCAGCCTGCAACGCTCGGCAAGGCCCAGCGCTTACTGGAATATGGCGCAGATTTGGCAGGCATTGTCCAACGCACCTTGTCGCGTCAGCCTGCGGCGCTGATTCGTCTCTATGGTGAAGTGTTGAGTCGGGTACACATTGACAATGGCGTGATTTGGGTTGCCCTCAATGAGGATGACTACCAACGGGTGGGGATGAGTTCGGGTGAGTATGATGGCTTGTCAGGCTATCTTATTCAAGTCGAAGAAGCGGTCATCTCTTGCGTAATGAAACCGATGGGCAATAGCCAAGTCGAAATCAGCTTACGGGCGGTACCGGGCTTTGATGTTAGCCAGATTGCCCTCAGTCTAGGCGGTGGTGGACATGTACTTGCCAGTGGGGCCACGCTCAAAGGGGTAACCATGGACGAGACTATCGCCAAGGTGCTGCCTCTCTTACAAGCAGAATCGGCACGGGGCCGCCGCCTCTACGACTGATGTTAGGTTTCTTGAACATTGATAAACCCGTCGGCATGACTAGCCATGATGTTGTGGCGGTTATCCGACGGGGGACGCACATCAAAAAGGTGGGTCATGCTGGCACGCTCGACCCTCTCGCTACGGGTATCCTCATTGTATGTGTGGATAAAGCCACTCGCCTAAGTGAGTTCGTGATGGCCCATACCAAAACCTATGAGGCCGATATTCACCTCGGTATTGAGACGGATACCTATGATGTCGAGGGAAGCATTACCCGCACCGATGAACGCCCCATCAGCCGTCAACAATTTGAGGTGGCACTGATGGGTTTTGTTGGTGATATTCAGCAAATTCCCCCTATGTATAGCGCTATTAAACAAGATGGCAAAAAACTCTATGACCTCGCCCGCCAAGGCCAGACTGTAGACCGTCCGGCTCGCCCTGTTACCATCTATACTCTAGAGTTGCTCAACTGGAGCTTTCCCCATGCTCATGTGCGGGTGGTATGCACGGCAGGTACCTATATCCGTAGCTTGGCCTATGATATTGGGCAGGGGCTTGGGGTAGGGGCGCATCTGGCAAATTTAAGACGGACTCAGAGTGGCAACTTTGACCTTGCAAACGCAGTGCCGTTGGATACACTACGGGAGGCAATGGCGGCGGGTGATTGGGAGCGCTATTTGCTTTCACCAGAGGTGGCCCTTGCCGATTTACCCCGTGTGAACTTGTCTGTCGAACAAAGCCAGATGGTGCAACAAGGCCGTTTCTTGGCACTCGATTGCCAAGGGGCGGTGGTGCGAGCCTATGACTCAGACGGGCTGTTGATTGCGCTTTTAGAACCCTATGATTCGCTCTGGAAACCGATGAAGGTGTTGGTTTAATGTTGCATATCCGTGAACTCTCTGAAGCGAAATTAGAACGACCCAGCATTGTGACTATAGGTGTGTTTGATGGTGTGCATCGCGGACACCAACTGCTTATTAATCGCCTTGTGGATGAAGCCCGTGCGACCAACCGTCTCGCTGTCGTCTTAAGTTTTTTCCCCCATCCCGATGTGGTCATTCGTGGCATCACCGACCGCTACTATCTAACAACCCCCGATGAACGGGCGCGGCTGTTGGGTGGGCTAGGCGTTGATGTGGTGGTGACACATCCCTTCAATGAGCAGGTGCGCCAGATGCGGGCGGCTCAATTTACTGACCAACTGTGTGAGTATCTCAACCTCTCGACGCTGTGGGCGACACCTGACTTTGCATTAGGGTATAAGCGTGAGGGGACGATTGACTTTCTACGGGAGCAGGGGCAGCACAGAGGATTCACGGTCGAAACCATCAGCTTGTTACACACTGAGCATGACGAGATTATTGCCAGTTCGACTATTCGGCAGGCCCTTGAGACAGGTGATTTACCTAAAGCCAACAACTTTCTAGGACGGGCCTATTCGGTCAGTGGTGAGGTGGTGCATGGTGAGAAGCGTGGTCGCAAGATTGGCTTCCCAACTGCTAATCTCGATATATGGCCGCAGCAAATTATCCCGCAGCATGGAGTTTATGCGTGTTGGGCAACTGTGGGCGGTGAGACCTTTATGGCAGTCACCAATATCGGCAATCGACCAACCTTTGCAGGGCAGGGAGTAACGGTTGAGGCCCACCTTTTGGACTTTGAACGCGACATTTATGGGCAACAGGTTGAATTGGCTTTTGTGGCTCGCTTGCGGGGTGAGGTCAAATTTAGCGGCATTGAGACACTAATTTCCCAAATTCGCCAAGATGTGGAAGACGGACGGCGCGTTTTGAGCTAAAATCCCTCAACTGTTAGCGAAGGGGGATTCATAATGAGACGATTGTTTCTGATTCTTGTTCTTGTTGTTTCAAGTTTTAGCGTTGTGGCAGCGGCGGATACCCCGTCTACACCACACCATGCGGCAGTCCAAGACCAACCCCTCCGAATTGCTCATCTGGTGCCATCGGGTTCAGAGCAATTTGATGGTGGGTTTAATGAAAGTGCTTGGAATGCGTTGGTCGCAGCCGAGGAGATGTATGGCGCTGAAATCACCGTCTTAAACTCCATTGACCCTGCCGACCATGAGTCCGATATTCGCTCCCTCGCCGAAGACGGCTACAATGTGATTGTCACGGTTGGTTTTAATGTCGCGGCGGAGACGGTGATCGTCGCCAAAGACTACCCCGATGTTCAATTTATTGGTGTTGACCAGTTCCAAGCGGAAACGATTGATAACCTCACAGGGCTTATCTTCCCCGAAGACCAAGCAGGGTTCCTCGCGGGTGTCTTAGCGGCGGGTTTGACCCAAAATGACTATGTGGGTGGTGTTTTTGGCACCGCCGAAGTCCCGCCTGTTGTGGCCTTTAGAGAGGGCTATGAGTCGGGTGTTCAGTGGGCAGGTGACATCCTCGGCAAAGAAATCACGGTCGATAGCACCTATCATCCCGGCACTGCCACCGATGCCTTTTCTGACCCTGACTGGGGTGCGACTACCGCCGCTGTTGCGCTTGATAACGGGGCCGATGTGGTCTTTGCAGCAGCAGGTGGTACAGGAAATGGGGCCTTGGTCGAAGTGGCGTTTAATGCCTCCCGTTCCGACCAGCCGATTTACTGCATCGGGGTCGATTCTGACCAATGGCTGACGGTACCCGATGCCCACCCCTGCCTTGTCTCCAGCGCCAAGAAACTGATTACGGAAGGTGTACTAGAACTTATTCAAGCCTACTTGGATGGCACCATTCAAGGCGGTAACTTCTTGGGTGATGTGAGTCTAGCTGATTTCCATGATTTTGACGGGCAGATTCCCGCCGATGTTCTCAATTTGGTGCATCACGCTGAGACTGGCCTGCGCCTTGGATCGGTTTTGACCTGCTATAACCTTGACCTCAGCGATTTGAGCATTGGTCTTGTGACCGATGTTGGTCAAATTGATGATGGTAGCTTCAATGAGAGTGCATGGAATGGGGTGTTGGCAACCGAGCGGTGTGGAGCTACGGTCGATTACATTGAGACCCAAGACCAGACCGACTACGCCAACAATATCGCTGAATTTACCGACAATGGCTACAACATCATTGTGACCGTTGGGTTTGCTCTGGGTTCCGCCACAATTGAGGCTGCTGCTGCCTATCCAGATGTGTACTTCGTTGGGATTGACCAGTTTCAAGGGGATGCGGTTGATAATGTGACAGGCCTTGTTTTCCATGAAGATCAAGCGGGCTTCCTTGCTGGTTTCCTTGCTGGACGCTTGACTGAGACCAACACAGTTGCTGCCGTTCTCGGTACCGACCAAGTGCCGCCCGTGGTGGCTTTTGGTGAGGGCTTCAAGAATGGGGCGCTCTATGCCAACGAGGACATCACCGCCAATGCTATCTATCATCCCGGTGGCCTTGATGTAGCCTTTACTGACCCGCAATGGGGCGCTGCGACGGCTCGCCAAGTGCTTGACCAAGGGGCTGATGTGGTCTTTGGAGCAGGTGGTAAGACGGGTAACGGTGCTTTGATTGAGGTGGCTTCGGCTGCTTCTGACGGCAATCCACCCTATTGCATCGGGGTTGATACCGACCAATGGCTCACGGTACCTGAAGCGCATCCGTGCCTCATTTCCAGCGCCATGAAGTTGATTGATGCTGGGGTTGCCAGCCTGATTGTGCAAATCGCGCAAGGCAGCATTGCAGCAGGCAATACCTATGGCGTGGTTGGGTTGGCATCTTTCCATGACTTTGATGCAACGGTGCCGGATGACCTGAAGGCTGAGATTGACATGCTGGCGGCTGATTTACGTAGTGGTCGTCTGGAAACGGGCTACGGTCAATAAAATCAATAATTGAATAGCATCGAGCCTCCCGATGGGTATCGTTGGGAGGCTCTTTTTTTAGCGGCGTAGCTCGCGCCAGATGACTTCACCATCAATGGATGGTAATGGCAAGAGGCTGCCTAGTCCAAAGACGCCGAGATTGATGAACACGGCAAAGAGGAATATCGGGCTATCGGTGCTTTGCCAGAGGATTAACATAAGGAGGCCAATGGTCGAGTTAAGCAGTGGCCCGCCCAATGCTCGCCCTAGATGGACTTGTTTGGGGAAATCCTGCACACCACGATAATAGTTGACATGGCGAATGGTAGTGACGAGTGCCTCATCCATTGGGCTGCCAACGGCTTTACCACCGAGGACATGACCAACATCGTGGAAGAAATACGATAGCTCCAACACAATCCCGAAGGCGATGCCTGTAAGGATGTTTTGTCCAAAGGCCAAGGCCACAAGGACACCCACTGCCAAGAAGACCACACGCCCAATCCATACCGATGGCGTTGCATTCCAAGGCACACCGAATAGGGTGAAGAGGTGCCGACGTGGGATGGTGTTGAGGTCTTCAAAGACCAACGGATCAGGCATTAGTTGACACTCCCTTGCAAGGTCAGGGTGCCACCTTCAGCGGTTACACTGGTAATCGTGACCGTCTTGCCCTGTAGTTCGGCATAATCGACCAATTGGTCAGTCAAGATTTCCGAAAGGGTATCACCGAGGTCTTGGCTGTTATCAATGTTTTCTTGACCTACATCAAAAGCCCCAAACTCCATGCCCGTGATTTGGATATCCAGCAATTGGTCGGAAAACGCGGTTGATGATACAGGCGAGATTGTACCTGTAACCAGCATCGCAAATTTGGTGATTCGAAGGTCAAAATTGGCGTAGAAGTGAATCTCGTTGTTGTCGAACTTGGCTTGAAATTCAGGGTCGAGTTGACGCCATGTATCTTCATCTTGAACTTCATTCTCATCAAGGTATTGATCAAGTTCGAGGTTGAGCCATGAGGCAAATTCTTTGTCGGTGAAGGAGACGGTGAAATTGCCACCACTGCCTGCATCAGCGACCGCGGCTGCCATACGGTTCTCATATTGGGCGGCGAGGGTGCTATCGGGTTTGAAATCAGCATAGAGCGGGTCGGGGCCGCCATTCGCAAAGGCAAACAAAGCACCACAAGCACACAGCATTAGGCATGCAGCAATAATCACGGGTGCCAAGCAACAGGCCAATAAGATTTTGGGGAATCCAGAAGAGCGTTTTTGTTCAACAACATAGGGCATTTGAGCTTGCATAGAGATTACTCCTGTTATCGGTCAATACGGTACCCTAAGCGGCGTAGGGCGTTTTCATCTTGCCGCCAGTTTTTGAGAACTTTCACGAATAACTCAAGGTAGACTTTGCGCTCTACGAGTTGTTCGATTTGTTCGCGTGCATGTTGGGAAATTTGCTTAATCATACTGCCTTGTTTGCCGATAACGATGGCCTTTTGGGTATCGCGCTCAACATACAAGGTGGCGCTGATATATATCACACCATTCTCGCGTTCTTTATATTCTTCAACCTCCACTGCGACGGCGTGCGGAATCTCTTGCTCAGTGTAGAGCAAAACAGCTTCTCGCACCATTTCGGCTGCAATGTCGCGTTCCCACAAGTCAGATACTTGGTCGGGTGGGTAGAAACGCGGCCCTTCGGGTAGATTGGCGAGGATGAGGTCATACAGGGCGGGGACACCTTCACCAGTGGCAGCGGTGGTGGTGATGGCGGCAGTGTAAGGGGTGATGAGGTCAAGGTGCGATTGTAGATGCTCTTGGTCGCCAATATCGGCCTTATTGAGTACACGTAGCAGGGTGACGCCTTCTGCTCTTGCGACAAGGTGGGCAACATTTTCATCGGCTTTGTTAAGCTGTTCGCTGAGGTCGGTGACAAATAGCACCACATCGGCATCTTGGAGGGCCTGTACCGCCACATTGACCATAAACTCACCCAAAACCGTCTTGGGTTTATGGATACCCGGTGTATCCACAAACACGATTTGGGCTTGTGCGTTGGTCAAAATACCCAATTGGCGGATGCGGGTGGTTTGGGGCTTGGGGCTGACAATGGCAACTTTTTGCCCTAATAAGGCATTCATCAGGGTGCTTTTGCCGACATTGGGTCGCCCAACCACCGCTACAAAACCGCTGCGGTGGCCTTCTGGAACTTCAAACAAATTGTCGCTCATGACCTAAACCTGCATACTGAATGGATTGAAATTGGTATTGCGGTCAAAGTAGTCCTCATGTTCGGCACGTTTGAGGGCGTTGACCACTTGAATGGTGAGGGGGGTGAATAAGACCTCGATACCGACTTTGAACAAGTAATTGGTGGCAATGAGCGAGACCATCAACTCTGGTGGGAAGACACCCAAGGCTGTCGCTATCACAAAAAAGATACTGGTATCGGCTGCTTGTCCCACTAAGGTACTGGCAATAGTACGGGCGGGCAAGACGGCACCGTCCATGCGTACCTTCATCTTTGCCATAACATAGCTATTGAGAAACTCACCGATGAGATAGGCGGTCAGGCTGGCAATGACAAGACCGCTAATGCCGCCAAGAATGTTGTTATAGGCGTCTTGGCCTGCGTAACCCTGCCATTCCGATTCGCCGGGGAGGACGCCAACCAACCATACGAAAAAGCCCATGAGGGCGGTGGCGGTGAAGCCTGTCCATATGACGCGGCGTGAGCGTTTGTAGCCATAGACCTCGGTTAAGACATCGCCAAAGATATAGGAAATGGGGAAGACGATGGTTCCGGCATCGAAGATAAAAGCGATAGACCCCAATGAGAAGCCAAGGTCGATAATTTTGGCGCTGCTGAGGAGGTTACTCAAGAGGAGTACCGTCACAAACAGGGCCATAATCAGGTCATAGTATTGATAGTTCTTGCGTTCGGTTTCCATATTGCTCTACTTGGTTGATTTTGATAGGAAGCGCCTCATTATAGCAGACTTGACTAGGAGTTAAATGTCTTTTCTAGCCAATTAACGGCAAACGTGGTGAGGGCGGGTGCAGCAAAGAGATAGCTTCGAGCTTGACCAACGGTGCCGACTTGTGCCTTGCCCGTTGCGACATATGCCTCAGCAATCAATTGAAAATAATCTACACCTGCCCAAGGGCGGATACCATCACCTGTGTCATACTCTTCAATCTCGACCCAGCCCATGCCGACGATAGGGACGGAATAATGAACGATGTGTTTATCAGGGATGTTGGCAAGATGCTCGGCATGGTGGATGAGCGTTAAGTGCTGGAGGGGTGAGCCAAGAATCAACACCTTGCCTTCCAGTTTAACCAGCTTCGCCAACGGCGACCCCTGCCCATAGCCATATTGCAGAGGGTGGTCTTGGGTCAACCACTGGGCTTGTGCGCCAACGGCTGCCATGGATGCACCGGGGTTGAGGCTGCGATGGGCGTTGGGGCGCGTTCTTAGATACTCGGTTAAAATGCCCCATTCCCGATAGGCGCGGGTAGTGGCGGGGTCAAAAGGTGGATAGGCGGCGCGATAGGCTTGTTGGTGTTCAGGTGTCCACTCCTGCAAGCCATGAATGGGGTCTTCGTAGCCCACATACATCATGAGGGTGCCTGTGGGCGTGAGTATCTCTAACAGCGCATCGAGAATAACATCGGGGCCACCCACCACCCAACCGATGGCTTTGACCGAGGCATGGAGCATCACGGTTTGTCCAGCCGTAGCACCCAAGGCGCGGAGGTCAGCTACAAGTTGAGGGCGGGTGACAAGTGGCTGGCTCATACGATGCGGAAGTTGTCCTTCAGGGTACAACGGCGTAGGCGCGAGAAGGTGCGGCAGGTGGTCAAGCCTTCACCCGTTGGGCTGGCGATGGTATAAGAGCAGTAGCCTTCGCCCTCCATACCTAGACCCGCGAAATTCGGCCCATTTTTGACAAAAATAGAGCAGTTCATCAGGCGGGCCATGTGGGTCATGTGGTCAACATTTTTGCTGTGCATGGTGGCGGTGTGTCGATAGCCATGCTCACTGCGCCACGCCAAATCAATAGCGCTATAGACATCGGGCATCCGCACGACGGGCATAAGGGGCATCATCTGCTCCGTCCAAACTAGCGGATGGTCAGGTTCGACCTCGGCTATAATCAGCCGCACCTCTGGCCCAACTTTGACGCCAATCTCCCGTAGCAAGACACTGGCATTCTGCCCGATAAATTCTTTGTGCATGTAGGCGGCTTGACCGGGGCCATGGTCTTCACGGCAAACGGCATTCCAAAGCCGTCGCAATTGCCATGAGGTCACGACATAGCCGCCGTGCGCCGCCATTGCTTCCACCAAATCGCTGGCGATACGTTCAACGGCAAAGGTGCCTTTTTCGGTGGTACAGATAATGTTGTTGTCAAAGGAGGCCCCGCGCACAATATCGCGGCCAGCTTGCTCAAGGTCAGCCGTTTCATCGACCACTGCTGGAGGGTTACCCGGCCCAGCACAGATAGCCCGCTTGCCTGATTTCATGGCGGCTTGGACAACAGCAGCCCCACCTGTGACCACCAGCAAGCGGATACGGGGATCGTGCATTAGGGCGGTGGCGGTCTCAATGCTAGGGTCAATGCAGGCCGTCACAAGATTGGCTGGCCCACCTGCGCTCATGATAGCCCGATTCAGTAATTGAATGGTGGTGTTGCTGGCCCGCTTGGCGGATGGATGAGCGTTGAACACGATGGCATTACCGGCGCTGACCATGCCGATGGTGTTGTTAATCACGGTGCTGGTTGGGTTGGTGCTGGGGATGATGCTACCTATCAGTCCGAAAGGGGCATATTCGGTGATGGTAAGACCGCCATCTCCACTAAAGGCCTCCGTAACCAGATATTCGGGGCCGGGGGTCAGGTTGGCGTTCATCCAATTCTTGATGACCTTGTCCTCAGCGCGTCCCATGCCCGTTTCGCTATGCGCGAGTTGGGCTAGTAGCACGGCGTTATCGGTTCCCATGTGGCGGATGGCGCTAATCATCTTGTTGCGGATGCTCAGGGGCATGGCCTGTAATTCAATAAAGGCCCGTTCAGCCGCACGGATAGCATCATCAAGGGTAGCAAAGAGGCCATCGCCCAATGATGTACCTAGGCCGCGTAGTTCAGCGCTTGATACAGCATCAGCCATTGTTGGTAGGGCCGTGGGGACCGTGCGCCCATAGGGTTGATATTCGGTGCCGACATCACGCATCACCCGCTGGACAATGCGGTCAATTTCTTGCTCGTTGAGGGGCATCATGGTTGGTCATTCCCATCGGTGTTATACCATTTGCTGGAGGAGATGCGGGTGGATTCTTCGATGAGCAGCAATTGAAGGCGATGAAAGGCCTCAGCAAAGCTCACATTGGAGAAATCAACACGGGGGCGGGAGCGTAAATCGTCTGGAACTTCGCAGCGTTCCGCAATGGCAACCACTACGGGACGCCCTAGATTGAGGAAGCTACTCCAGTCAATTTCAATATAGCGCTGTGCAAGGGCGGCGGGACTCAAGACCACCAGCAGCACTTCAGAGACTGCGAGTGCGTCTTGCACTGCATTTTCCCATGCGGCGTGGTCAGTTACGGCGGCATCAGCAAGGTCAAACCACACATGAGCGCCTTGGGTTTTGAGGTTGGTGGCTAGGGTGCTGACAAACGCTTCATCTTCGCGGGCATAGCTTAAAAATATCTGCATTAGTTGACTACCTCTAGTTCATCGCATAGGGCGCGGTTTTGCATTTTGCTGAACATGGTGAATTGTACCCGTGCTTTTTGCCCATCAAGGTACTGGCTCCATTCGGTTTCATCCAGTTCGCAAGTGGCTATTTTGCCATTCTTACGCAGCAATTCCAATATATAGGTGGCCTCGCGGTTCTTCCAGCATTGTACGCCAAGCGTGTCTGGCGCGGAATCACAGGAGGCGACTCGATTATCAACGGTGGGCCAATAGGGGCTGGTGCCCTGACCGCTGGCAATGGCCCAAGGGGCGTCTTTTGCTTCATCAAGCCCTACCCAGCGATTGATGTTGTAGGTGCAGACCTGCACATTGTAATACTCCGTCCGATAGCGGGTGGTGCATTCGTTTCGGCAATCGCGCTCAGTTCTAAAGGAGCCGTCGCCTTGGTCAACACGCCGATTGGTGCAGACCTGCTCGCAATCTTGCCCATCGGCAACTTGACGAGAACGTTGCTCAGTGCGTTGACTGATATTATAGGCCCCAGATGGGGCTGGGCAATCACGGGTTTCGGTTTCTTTGGTGTATTCTTCGATTTGATAGACACGCTCCCATGTATGCTGTTGAATGGTGACTTCCTCGGACATCTTGACCACAAAGAAGCCGAAAAGACTGACTACCATCGTGACCAATATCCCAACACAACCCCCGATTTGCAGGCGACGATTGCGGCGGGTAGTGGCGGCTTTAGCCGGGGCGAGGGAGGTTGCGACATCGGCTTGGAAGCGCTCGGCAACAAAATCGCGTTTATTTTCTACAAAGCCACCTTCGGCTTGCTCTTCATTGATACGTGCCGTGGCTGCCCCTTCAAGGTCGCTGCCACAATTGCCACAGAAGTGGGCGGCTGCACTGACCGGAGTTCCGCACGCTGGGCAGATGCGGTCTACCCCGTGATAGACATGGTTTTCAAGCGCGACCTCTTCACCTTCCGCGGGGAAGTAACGGGCATTGGCATTTTGGGTTGCGCCACAATTAGGGCAAAACCGATGAGTCACACCAAGCAATTTCTTGGTACCGCAGGCTTCGCAATCCCAGAGCATCTCATAGGTGCCAACCACCGACTTGCCTGTAGGGTGTGGCGCAGATGCGGTCGGTTTTGTGGTAGGGGGTTGGGTGTCGCCTGAGACAATGTCTTTAGCTTGGGTAACCCGAAGCTGCACAAGGTCGCGGATGTCGTCAGGGGAGAAGTTGGCGCTGGTTTCCAACGCTTTCATCAGTGTCTGTGACCAAACAACATCATTCTTGGCGTCGGTGACGGTATCTGCCTGCTGTCCTTTTTGGATGTATTGTATCGCTGAGTTGGCAATCACCTTTAACTCGCGGTATTCGTCATTGTTGGCTATGTCCTGTAGCGCAGGCAGCGCCGTTGGGTTGCCATCCATCGCCACTTGATAAATCGCACGCAGACGGGTGCGTTTATCTGGACTTTGTAGTTCTGCCAGCAAAAGCTCAATAGACATGGTAATAGCCTCATTTGAACAATCCGATCTGCCTTTAACTGTAGCATTAGCGCTTAATCTGTTGCAAGTTCCATGCAAAGATGGCGGCTGTCATCATCAGGAGTATGGCGGCTGAAAGATAAACGGTCTGGATACCACCAATCACGGCATAGGCGGGTGTTTGCGAGATTTCACTGGTTTTTCCTGCAAGGTCGAAGGTGCGGGTGGCAAAGACGGTACCCAGAATCGGTAACCCGATGGACTGCCCCACGTTGCGGCTGGTTGCGAGTAAACTAGATGCTACGCCCAATTGGTCTTTGGGGACCGACCCCATAATGGCGCTATTGTTGGGGGACTGGAAGACACCTATACCACCGCCTAACAGGGTTAAACGTAGGACAAAACCGAGTACTGAGGTGTGGTCGTTGAGGGTGCTGAGACCAAGGCAGGCCACGATACTGATACATAGACCGAGTAAGCTAATTGGGCGGGTTCCGAAGCGGTCAGAGAGACTACCTGCCAGTGGCGAGAGTACCCCTAACATGATAGGAAAGGCCCCAATCATCAGCCCGATTTGCTGTACTTCATAGCCCCGCCCAAATTCAAGATAGAACGGCACAATAAAGTTGGTGGCAACTACCACAAAAACACTGACCCCCGCCGCCAAACTCAGCGTAAAATTGCGGTTGCGGAACATTTCGAGACGGATGATGGGGTGCGGGCTACGATTCTCAACCATGAGAAAGACTCCAAGCCCGACCACGCACCCAATCAACAAGAGAAGCACCAAGGCATCATCGAAACCGTTCTCTTGGCTCAATGTCATGCCCAACGAGAAGGCCAGTAGGGTGATGGTGAGTAAGAAGGCTCCCAAGATGTCGAAGCGCTGGCGGCCTTTGGATTGGCTGACGGGAATGTAACGGTGGGCTACAAAAACCCCCACAATGCCAATCGGGACATTGACCAAGAAAATTGACCGCCATCCGAATAGGCTAATTAGGATGCCGCCCAAGCTAGGGCCGAGGGCGATACCTACCGACACCATAGTGCCGCCGATACCGAGGGCCTTGCCACGCTCATGGCTAGGGAAGGCTTCGGTGATGATGGCGATACCTAGCGCTTGGAGGATACTTCCACCGATGCCTTGTAGCGCCCGAAAGCCAATCAAGAAATGGATATTCGGTGCCATACCGCACAGGGCCGAGCCAGTCGTAAACACCACAAACCCCGCCAGATAGAGTTTCTTCTTGCCGAGCATATCTCCCAGTCGCCCGAAGGTCATGACTAACCCGGTGATGGTGAGGAGATAAGCCAAGACGACCCATTGTACCCATGCAAAGGTGGTATTCAAATCTTGTTCGAGGGTAGGTAAGGCGATATTGACGATGCTGGCATCAATGGCGGCAAGGAAGATTGCCATCGAAACCGCCGCCAGTACCAACCATTTATTGGAGGGCGTCTCCCCCACCAACGGGGGAGACACAGGGTTATTCGCTATCACTAAAGGCCTCGATTTGCGCTTCTAGCTTGGTGCGGTCAACTTCGGGGTAGTGGCGGAGTTGGGCGTCAAAGGTTTGCATGTACTGGACCAATTGCGCCCGTGTGTGGGCTTCAAAACGCAGGGTAATGGCAGGTTGGGTATTGCTGGGACGTACCAGACCCCACCCATCCCCAAACTGTACCCGTGCGCCGTCGATGTCATTGACACGGTACTGTTGTTCGAGGTTGGTCTTTACAGCAGCGATAATCTCAAATTTGAGGCTATCGGAGGCTTTCAGGATGATTTCAGGGGTAGCCAGCATGTGGGGCATGGCTTCCAGAATATCGCTCAAGCTCTCATCGGCCTTGGAGAGAATTTCAACCGCTTTGAGGGCAACCAGCGGGGCATCATCGAAGCCATGATAGTTTTCGCCAATGAAGATATGCCCACTGACCTCACCACCGAGCAATGCGCCGATTTCATTCATCTTGAGTTTCATCAGGCTATGCCCGCTTTTCCACATGACGGGTTCGCCACCATGGTCGCGGATGATGTCTTCAAGTAGTTGGCTGGCCTTCACATCATAGACAATCTTGGCACCGGGATGGCGGGTGAGCAGGTCTTTTGCAAGGATGGCGATAAGACGGTCAGCCGAGACATGATGACCGTGATTGTCAATCAAGCCACAGCGGTCAGCGTCGCCATCAAAGCCGATGCCAAAGTCCGCCTCTGTTTCCTTGACCTTGGCTTCGAGGTCTTTGGTGAGTTCGGGGTCTTCGGGGTTGGGGAGGTGATTGGGGAAGGTGCCATCGGATTCGCAATAGAGGCAGATGACCTCAACGCCAAGGGCTGCCAAGATGGGTGGGAAGTAAGTACCGCTCAAACCATTGCCTGAATCTACCACAACTTTTAATTTGCGATCACCTAGTTTGACCATGCCTTTGATGGTTTGCATGTGCTGGTGAATCATGCTGGGGTCTTCAGCGATAGTACCTTCTTTGACGATGAAGTCGTTGCTGAGAATTAATTGCAAAAGGGTTTGGATTTGCTCATCGGCGAGGGCGAGCTTGCGGTAGGCCATCTTAATGCCGTTGTAGATGGTGGTCAGGTGGCTACCTGTAATCATAATCCCACCTGCGTCGGAGTGAGTGGCAGCGGCAAAATAGACGGTGGGGGTCAGCACCTCACCAATATCGACAACATGCAAACCTGTTGAGGCCAGCCCTTGGATAACGGCGGTTTTGAGGGGGGGGGTGGTGACACGGTTATCGCCACCGATGAAGACCTGCTTAAGGCCAAATTCGCGTTGCACAAAGGTGCCATAGGCCTTGCCCACGAGTTCAGCCACATGCGGGGTCAGTTCGGCGTCGTCACCGACTGCGGTTCCGCGAATGTCGTATTTTCTAAAGATATTGGATGGAACAGTCATCACAGTTACCTCCTTGTGATTTAGGATTTAGATTAGCGAAGGCACGGTGCATACGCAAGCGATTATTCGCGCCGAGTTCCATCCGCTGCTAAACTCAATAGAAAATGGATACGAGGGGTTGTTACATGATTGATTTGTATGATCTCCTTGAAGCTGCCAATGGACAGTTGTTTGGGGAGCCAGCCAGCCAGATATTTAGCGATTTCTGCTTTGATTCCCGCCGTGCCGAGCCGGGTCAGATATTTGTTGCCATCAAGACCAACCAAGGCGATGGGCATGACTATATGGAAGATGCGGTACAGCATGGCGTTACTGGCATCATGTGTACAACACCCCCCACATTTGACACGGATGGCCTCACAGTGATTGTGATGCGGGATGTCGAGCGGGCGTTGTTGAGTTGGACAGCACGTATCCTCAAGCGTTTTGGCACCAGTGTGATTGGTGTCACAGGCAGCAATGGCAAATCGACCACCAAAGAGGCTATTGCTGCGGTATTGAGTACCAAATACTCGGTGTATAAAAGCCCTGCTAGTTTCAATGGGCGCTTTGGCTTGCCCCTCGCATTAGGCAAGCTTACCCCTGATTATCAACTGGCGGTGTTGGAATTTGGCACCGACCAGTTTGGTGAAATGGCGGAAATGGTGGACGCGACCAATCCAATTGTTGGGGTTGTTACCAATGTAGGGCATGCTCATCTTGATCGCCTTGGCACCATTGAAAATGTCGCCAGCGAAAAAGGTATTTTGGTAGAGAGTCTCCCCGACGATGGGATTGCTATTTTGAACTATGATGACCCCTTTGTGCGCCAGATGCGCTCACGGGCGAAAGGCTCCAGTTTTACCGTGAGTGTTGATTTGCAGGGGGATGCGTTTGGGGCCGATTTGATTGCCTATAATGTGCTGGTTGGGCGCTATAAGACAGGCTTCGACCTGCGCTATGGCAATCAGCGTTTTGTGGGGCGTTGGATGCCCTTGCTGGGCGCTCATCAACTCTACTGTGGTTTGCTGGCTGCTGCAACGGGTTTATGCTTTGATATTCCAATTCAGGATAGCCTGCGGGTGCTGACCGAACTAGAAGCCATGCCGGGGCGGATGCGCTCTTTAAATGGTGTCAATGGCTCACAATTGGTTGATGATAGCCACTCAGCCAACCCCGAAAGTGCGTTGGCGGCTTTGGATTGGCTGAATGCCCTGAAAGCTGACCGTACACCACCAGTGGTTGACCAAACTGCGCTAGATATTCCTGCCACCGCTTCTGTCGGGCGCATCTACTTTGTGATGGGCGATATGAGTGGCTTGGGGGCCGCTAGTTTGCGTGGGCATCGAGATGTGGGGGAACACGCCGCCCATGTGGTCGATGTGCTGGTGACCAAGGGCGAGTTAGCGGTACAGGCGGGGGTGAGTGCTGAGGAAGGTGGTCTAGCGCGTTCCGATATTTTCATGACATTCTCGGCGGGGGATGCGGTGCAGGCCATTCGGCGCTCGTTACAACCCAATGATGTGGTGTTGGTCAAGGGCGGTGCAACGGCACGCATGGAGCGGGTTGTGCGTGAATTGCTGGAGCGACCCGAAGATGTGGACTTGCTCTCGCGCAGTGAGGCGGCCTTTGAGAGCGTGTGGATGGATCGTCCCGCGCGTCCCACATGGCTCCATATCGACATGGACGCCGTAGCTCATAATGTGCGACAACTCAAGGCTATTATTGGCGAGGATGTGGCATTGATGGCGGTGGTTAAGGCCAATGCTTATGGACATGGGGCGGTAGCGGTCAGCACCACCGCGCTCCTCAATGGGGCGACCTATCTAGGTGTTGCCAGCATTAATGAAGCCATTGAATTACGGGATGCGGGTATCACTGCGCCAATACTGGTGCTAGGCTATACGCCTGCGTGGGCGGCAGGCTTGGCTATTCGTTATGACATTACCGTAACGCTCTACGATTTAGAGATTGCGCGTGCCTTTGACCGTACTGCTCGTGAAATGAATCTTACGGTGCGGGCGCATATTAAGGTCGATACAGGTATGGGGCGCTTGGGTATCCTGCCCGAAGATGTGACGGTGTTCTTCCGTTCCTTAACCCGTATGACCCATATTGACGTTGAGGGTATCTTTACACATTTCTCAGTTGCGGATGAAGACTCTGAATATACAGAGTATCAAATTGCTGTGTTTAAGCGTGTGATTGACCCACTGATTGCGGGCGGCTTCTCCTTCAAATACATCCATGCCGCGAATTCGGCGGGGGCGCTTCAGTACCCACACGGGCGTTTTTCAATGGTGCGGACAGGCATAGCGATGCACGGACTTCAGCCTAGCCCCGCTTGCCCACTGCCAGAGGGCTTTGTTCCAGCCTTATCATGGAAAACGACAATTGCACAGGTGAAACGGTTGCCTAGTGGTTCGTATGTTGGCTATGGCAACACCTATCAAACGCGCCGCGCCGAAAAAATTGCGGTGATTCCTGTCGGTTATGCCGATGGCTTCCGCCGTTCTCCACAGCATTGGGGCTATGTGTTGGTGCATGGTCAGAAGGCCCCCATTGTTGGGCGTGTGAGCATGGATCAGACCATGATTAACGTCACAGATGTTGAGGATATCAAGATTGGTGATGAGGTTGTTTTGGTTGGTAAGCAAGGCCGTGAAGTGATTACCGCCGAGGGAGTTGCCGAGCGTTTGGGTACGTTTAATTATGAATTGGTAAGCACCATCCTTGCACGGGTGCCACGCGTAAAGTAATGTGATGAATCCGCTACTAAACCCCAATAGCCAGAATATCCGCCAACGCCGCTTTCTTGACGCGTGGTTACAGATTACGTTGGTAGCCAGTTCGTTGGCTCTGTTTTTGATGCTGGCAATTGTATCATGGCGAATTGACAATGCGGCAGCGGTTAGTGTTATTGTCGCATGGACGCTGGTCGTCATGTTATTGGGGGTAGCTTATGGCCTTAATCGACGGGGGCGGTTTTGGCTGGCCGCTTGGATGGCCTTACTCCTAATGTCGGGCGTTATTCTGCTTTTAGCGGTCTATTTTGCTGATCAAGATTCAGATGCAATTGATGGTTTTTTAATTTATCTCACAATCTCGACGTTGCTGGCATCGGTGCTATTTACCCATCGGGCGGCGTTTGTCTTTGTTGGAATTGTTCTTGGTGTAACGGCTTTTCTGGCATTATTATTTCCTGCTCAACAAACGCAGGTGTTTTATGCTCTGTTTTATGTTGGGTTCATGGCGCTCCTTTTCATGGTTGTTATCCACTACCAACGAGGCGTTGCGGCAGACCAACAAGCACTATTGTTTCAACATGATGAGAGTCTTCAGCAATTGCTGAGGGCAGCTTTTGATGGGGTTATGGTGGTTCAAGATGGTACGGTAGTGGATGTGACAGAAAAGGTGGCCCGTTTGCTAGGCTACGAGACGGCGGATGCCCTCATTGGGCAGCGACCTTTCCCCAACCTTGAATTGAGTGGTGGGGTTGATGAGTGGCAAGGGCCAGTGGATGCCACCGCTCTCAGACATGATGGCGGTCGTGCTTTACTAGAGATTCATAGCTATCGTGACCCATGTGGGCGCTATACCCTCGCGGTGCGCGACGTAACCAGCCGCCGACAATACCAAGAGATGTTGGCGGCAGTGGTTGAAAATACGACTGATGTGGTTTATATCAAAAATACCGTGGGGCAGCGGCTGCTACTAAACTCGGCTGGTCAACAACGTTATCCTGAACTGGCTGAAATGTTAGACAAGGAGGGTGACTATCAGCAGGTTATTGCTGGGGTTACCCAAACGACAGAACACAGTGTTGGTCATTATGTCTTTCTGACTTCGCAATTTCCGTATACCTCGCAATCCGGTGAGGTGCAAGGTGTTGTCGCTATCAGCCGAGAGATTAGTTCACTGAAGCAGGCAGAGGATGTGCTACGGCGCAGCGAAGCCTATTTTCGCTCAGTGATTGAGAATGCACTTGATATTGTGGCAATTATTAACCCCGATGGGCTAATTCGCTATCATAGCCCCAGTGTGGAGCAAGTGTTAGGCTATCCCCAAGGTACCCATATCAACGTTGTGGAGCTAATCCACCCTGATGATCGGCAGCATACCCTACAGGCATTCTGGCAAACCCACTTCAAAACGACAGTGAACTCAATTGAAGCTCGTTTTCGACATCAAGACGGGACATGGCGGATGCTTGAAGTCATGGGAATCAACTTACTTAAAGACCCTATTGTGGCGGGTTTTATTGTGAATGCCCGCGATATTAGCGAGCGTAAACAGGTTGAGCAGGCCTTACGTGAGGGCAACCAAGCGATGGTTGCCTTACATGATGTGAGTGTGGCTTTAGCGGGTGCCTTGAATCTAGATGATATGCTGGGTGTGTTGGCAGAACGGACGGTTGAGATTTTCCCCCAAGCGGTGGGGGTAAGTGTTCAACTTTTTGATGTCCAGCACCAAACTTTGCCTACTTTATATGTATCGGCTGGGTTGCAGGGTATGCAGGCCATTGGGTTCCGACCCGGTTATGGTATTGCAGGCTGTGTCTTTCAAGATCAGCGTTTGATGAATGTGCCAAATGTTACCCAAGAGCCACGTTTTGTTCCAGATGAGACCCATCGTCATATACCGTTTCAGTCGATGTTGGTGGTGCCAATTAGTACAAGCGAACATCAATGGGGGACACTCTCAATCTGTGGAAGGGAGTTAGCTGCATTTTCGGCACAGGACGAGACTTTAGCCGATATGCTGGCAAGCCAAGCGGCAGTGGTTATTGAGAATGTAGACTTGTTTCAATCGGAAAAAGAACAGCGTGAACTAGCTGAGGCCCTTCGAGCGGCAGCCGCAGCGTTGAGTGGGGTCTTGAGCGTTGATGCTGTGTTTGAAGAACTGATACAGCATGTGGATAAAATCATCCCACATGATGGCATGAATATCATGCAAATTGACGCGCAGCAGCAGGTTGCTCATATTGCTCGATACCAAGGCTACCGCCAAGAGATTCCTTACGTTGCCGTTCCACCCATTGAATTCAACAAAATACCGAGCTTGCGAGCTGTTTGTGAGACACAACAGGCTCTGATTATCCCGAATGTGGTGCATGATTCTCAGTGGGTGACCGTGCCACACTTTGAATGGATCCAGTCTCATATGTGTGCGCCAATTTTGCGGAATAGCGAAGTAGTGGGCTTTCTAAACCTTGACGCTCGGCGTCCCAACGCTTTTGTCAATTCAGATGCCATTAAGCTGACCTCCTTTGCAAACTTGGCAGGAGTTGCCCTTGAAAAGGTGCGGTTGTTCGAGGCCGAGCAACGCCAACGTGAAACTGCCGAGACCTTGCGTGATATTGGCCTTGTATTGACACGCGCTATTGGACAAGAGAATATTCTGCGCTGCTTCCTTGAGCAGGTGGCGCGGGTCATACCCTATACCGCAGCGGGAATATGGTTGATTGACCATGACGGCCAGTCGCGCTTTGCAGTTGGTATTGGCTATGAATTGCTCAATTTGGAGAACAGTGTTCGTGAACTTAGGTTGACGGTTGATAATAATGCCCCTATGCAGCAATTATTTGCGACGCGCCGCGTGGTTGTCTTGTCCGATACCCGTGATGCAGCATGGCGTCCCCCCGGATTTGGATGGATTGGGTCATGGGCAGGTGCGCCGATTGTGATTGGTGGTAGGCTATATGGGCAAGTTGCGCTTGACCATACTCAAGCTGGCACCTATGGCCCTCAGCATATCCCAATTTTGGAGGCATTGACCGCCCAGTTGTCGATTGTGTTGGAGAATGCAGAGCTTTTGCAGCAGGTTCGGCAACAAGCGGCAGAGATGGAGATGAAGGTTATTGAGCGCACGGCCCAGTTGGCGCATGAACGGCTCTATCTGCAATCTATCTTAGAGTCAATGGATGAGGGAGTGATGTATACGGAGCAGCAGGGGATAGGCACCCGCTCGGTGATTTTGTATGCCAATCCATCCTTAGCACGTATGTCAGGTCATCCCGCAGAGGATTTGATTGGTAAGCCGACCCATGAGGTTCGTGCGTTGCTGATGCCACCCGACCAATTGCAAAAGATTGCCGAGATTATCAACAACACGCCTCAAGACCAATCGCGTTATGTGTGGCGCGGCGAGCTACAGCTTCGTACTGTTCAAGGCGATCTTGTAGAGGTGTTTTTGACATTAACCGTCATTGCCACCCCGCACCAGATTTGGTCGGTTTCGGTGTTCCGTGACATCAGCAAGGAGAAGGCTTTGCAGGCTCAACGCGAGCGATTTATTGCCCATGCCTCCCATGAACTGCGGACGCCGTTGAGCAACCTCATCACCCGCACTTATTTGCTCCGATTGCAACCCGATGAATGGGAGCAGCATGTGGAGGTGATTGAGCGCACCATCCGCCGTATGCAAGCCTTGACCGAGGACTTGCTAGATTTGACCCGTAATCATGCTGGCGGGCGTGAGCTAAAACGTAGCGAGGTTGACCTGATGGCTCTGATTGACGAAATGTTGGTATTGCATCAATCGGCGGCGGATTTGAAGCGGATTACGGTGGAGCGTGACTTTCCCCACCAAGCGTCTCTGATCGCTTTTGTAGATGCCAGCCGATTTCAGCAAGTGGTGACCAATCTTGTTATCAATGCTATTAGCTATGCGTCAGAGGAGACCATTGTCACAGTGCGCTTGCGAGAAATTGAGGGTGGGTGGATTCAGTTTTGTGTTGAAGATCAAGGGCCGGGGATTGAACCTGAACACTTGCCCCATATTTTTGAGCCGTTTTTTCGTGCCAGTCAAGGCAAGGTTACCGGGACGGGTTTGGGCCTAACCATTACCAAAGAGATTGTTGAGCAGCATGGAGGGCGTATTTGGGTGGAGAGCAAACTGGCACAAGGGACGTGCTTCTATGTTGAATTCAAAGCACGCCCCTCGCAATAGATAGGTTATTCGGGCAGGATGGGACGACAGCACAAGACTAACTCTTTGGCTGCTTTGACCTCATCCACCCGACGGACGGGCGTGGTATGAGGTGCATCATGCAACAAATCAGGATTAGTCTGAGCCTCTTCCGCAATTTTCAACATTATTTCCACAAACTCATCCAGCGTTTCTTTGCTTTCGGTCTCGGTCGGTTCAATTAACAGAGCCTCTGGCACAATCAACGGGAAATAGTTGGTGGGGGGGTGAATTCCGTAATCCATCAACCGTTTGGAGATGTCAAGGGCATGGATACCGGGCGCTTTCTCAGGCCAGTGGCCCTCTAGCACAAACTCATGACCACACATCCGGTCAAACGGGGCGTGGTAGTGGTCTTTGAGTTTGACCCGCACATAGTTGGCATTGAGTACGGCGTAACGGGTGACCTCTGCAAGGTCGGTGCCATAGGTGGCAATGTAGGCATAGGCGCGGACGTGCATACCGAAGTTGCCATGAAAGGCCTTGAGCCGTCCGATGCTCTTTTCCGGCATTTCCCAGCCGTAGAGTGGAGCGTCATCTTCATCGACAGCTTCCTCAACGATGGCGACAATCGGCCCCGGTAGGAAGGGAGCCAATTTCTCATTGCACAGCACGGGTCCAGAACCCGGACCACCACCACCGTGCGGGGTCGAGAAGGTCTTGTGCAAATTGTAGTGCATGACATCAAATCCCAATTCAGCAGGTTTGATGACACCCATCACCGCGTTCAGATTGGCCCCATCCATGTACATTAAGCCACCCACGTTATGGACAGCTTCAACGATTTCGAGGATGTGTTCTTCAAAGACGCCAAGGGTGCTGGGTACGGTAATCATCATACCCGCGATAGTGTCTTTGTGTTCTTCGCAGGCTTTGCGGAGAGCGTCGAGATCAACGTCACCCTTCTCATCAGAGGGGAGTTCGATAACCTCTAGACCTGCCATACTGGTGGTGGCTGGGTTGGTGCCATGTGCGCTGTCGGGTACCAGAATCTTGGTGCGTTTTTCATCACCACGGTCAAGGTGGTATTTGCGAATCATCAAGATACCCGCAAACTCACCATGAGCGCCCGCTGCTGGTTGAATGCTGACATGCTCAAAACCTGCCACCTCACCAAGCCACGTTTGCAGCATGTACATCAAGGCTAGAGCGCCTTGGGTGGTGCCTTCGCCTTGAAGCGGGTGAACGGCAGCATATCCGGGGAGGCGGGCAACGGCCTCGTTAACTTTGGGGTTGTATTTCATCGTACACGACCCCAATGGGTAAAAGCCGATGTCGATGCCATGATTGAGTTGGCTGAGGCGCACAAAATGGCGCACTACGTCGATTTCTGCCACTTCAGGAAAGTCGAGGTTATCGCGGCGAAGAGTGGCGGGAATCTCGGTGGTCGGGACATCGGGAGCAGGCATTCGGACACCTTGCCGTCCGGGCCGACTAATTTCAAAGATGAGTGGTTCAAGCCTTGAGTTCGACATGGATATGTTTTTCCTCATTCACTGTACGCAAGGCCTCGACCAGCATATCAATTTCTTCGCGTGTGTTCATTTCAGTCACACACAATAGCATTTGATTTTGACGGTCGGGATAGTCTTGAGAAAGGTCATACCCGCCAATAATGCCGTAGTGATGCAAGAGATGTTCGTTAGTTTCGGCAACGGGTTTCGGGCAGGTGACGACAAATTCTTTGATGAAGGGTTGGCCCTTATCGACGCTATAGCCTTCCAATTTGTCGATTTCATCGGCGGCATAGTGCGATTTGTGCCAACAGAGTTCTGCGACTCGTTGCATGCCTTGTTTGCCAAGGAAACTCATGTGCATACAAGCCGCCAATGACATTAAGCCTTGATTGGTGCAGATATTGCTGGTTGCTTTTTCGCGGCGGATGTCTTGCTCACGGGGGCGCAGGGTCATGGTGTAGGCCCGCTTGCCGTCAATGTCAAGGGTTTCGCCAATGACACGTCCGGCAATCTTACGGACATGCTTTTCGAGGGTGGCAAAGAAGCCCAAATAAGGACCACCAAAGCTCATGGGAATGCCAAGGCTTTGACCTTCACCCACCACAATATCGGCACCAAAGGCTCCGGGTGGCTTAAGAATCGCACAGGCAACGGGGTCAGTAACGACACACAGCAACGCTTTATGACTTTGGGCAGCTTTAGCGATTTCGGTAAGGTCTTCGATTTGCCCAAAGAAATTAGGGTATTGCACCACGACCATCATCGTGTTGTCGTCAATCATGTCAATGAGGTCAAGCAGGGTCGCCTTACCACCACGATCCCCTGAGAATTTGATGGGGCGGTTTTGGTGATAGGTGCGGACAACTTCACGGTATTGGGGATGAATGCCCGGTGATAGCACAACCTTGTTACGCCCACGCTGGATAGCACCTGCCATCGTGACAGCCTCAGCGAGTGCCGTCGCACCATCATAGTGGCTGGCATTGGCGGCTTCCATCCCAACCAGCCGTGAAATCATGGTCTGGAACTCAAAGATGGCTTGCAGAGTTCCTTGACTGACTTCGGGTTGGTAGGGGGTGTAGGCGGTGTAAAACTCACTACGCAGCAAGAGTTGATTGACGGCTGCGGGCGAGAAATGGTTATAAGCACCTGCCCCTAGGAAGACCGCATACTCTTTAGCCGAGATGTTAAACATGCTCAGGGCTTCGAGTTCAGTGCTGACTTCCAGTTCACTGCGGGGGGTGGGCAAGTCAAGTTTGGGGAAGCGGTGGGTCTCAGGTACCGCATCGAACAATGCTTCTATTGAGTCCACCCCAATGGCTTTGAGCATGGCCTCGCGGTCAGCATCGGTATGGGGAATATAACTCATGGGTTATTGCCTGCTTTCGCAGTAGGCAGCGTAAGCATCGCTGTCCATGAGGTCATCAAGTGGACTCAGGTCGCTGACTTTGATTTCGACCAACCATCCAGCTTCGTAAGGGTCTTCATTGATTTGCTCTGGGCTGTCTTCGAGACTGCTGTTGATGCGTGCTACTTCACCGCCGATAGCTGTGTAGACATCTGAGGCGGCCTTGACGCTTTCGATAGAGCCAACGGAGTCACCAGCATCAAGTTTGGTGCCCACGTCTGGAAATTCAACATAAACAATATCAGAGAGTTGGTCTTGGGCGTAGTCGGTGATGCCCATCATCACCAAATCGCCATCGACTTTGTACCATTCATCTGACTTGGAATATTTATAACCCGAAGGTGACTTCCACTTCGCCATTGTTAGGTTTAACCTCCATTAAGTTCAATAAAACAAAGTATACCGCATTCACAAGTTTTCGGGTGCAGCACTTAGCCATTTTAAGATAGCTTTGTAGACGTCAGCGGTTCCAACTAGATTGAAACTCAAATGCCCATGTGCGTCTGTGACGAGGGTGGGGCGCATAACAATGCGTTTATCTTCTGTCAAGCCTACCGCAAAATAGGAATTGACGGTTCCAATTTGGCGGGTAATGGCGAGGCCGGGGACGGGTTGCAATTGTTCCAAGCGCCACGCGAGGTCTTCGTACCGTAAGCGTAAGGCGATTTCTAAGGGGCCAAAGCTAGCAGAAAGGCTGATGAAGGCACCCTCGCGGCTCATCGATAGACAAGGTTTTTCTGGATTATCCTCGGAATTGGTGAGTTGCAAGGTGCCGTTGGTGTCTACATGGGCAGTGTTGAGAATCTGATAATTACGCATCGACGGCTACTCCAAGTTGAATTTGATTATGTACAATATATCACAAATAGGGAAAATAGCTCCTATTAGTTTTGTGTAGGGGAAGCGTGGGGTAACGCTGCCAAATTGTGTTAAACTGTAGCGTGTAAGGAGACCGGATGCAAACAAAACGCGCCATTATTTGGGCCTTATTGTTCACTTTGCTCATAAGCGCTTGTGCTGCTTTTGAAGACCCCAGCAAACGTGCTACCCAAAATGCCCAGAATACAGCTTTATGGACACGTGTCCATGCCCTCGAAACCCAAGAATCGACTATGATTGCGTTACGACAGACTGCTGATAACGCTGTTATTTATCAAACCCAATGGGCCGAGGCGACTCTGCAAGTCGGGATTCTGCGGGCGACTAATAACGCCTTGTCGCGGAATCCGGGTGTGGCTTCGTCAGGTAGCGGTAACACTGGCAACAGCGGCGGGAGTGTCTTTTCGACAACCGCCCCAACGGTGCCCTCTATTACCCCACAGCCGACACCTGATACAGGTACCCGCTATAGCCAAACCACCACCAGTATCAGCAAAGACGAAGACACAGGGTGCGCGGTTGGGGTGCAGAACACTTTTGATGCCAACACCGATGTTATCTATTTCATTGTGCGGGCACTGAATGTGACCCCCGGCACAACGTTTGGCCTACGGGTCTTGAGTCAAAATGAACAAATTTCTAACGATCCAGAATTTTGGACAAGCGACGTCATCTATGATGATACTTGTATCTGGTATGGTATCGACCGCGACACAATGCCCTTTGTGCCGGGAACTTACACTGCTGAACTTGTTGCTAATGGGATTGTTCGGGTACGGACAACCTTCGTGATTAATGCCGGAACAGGCAGTGATGCTGGTAGTGAAGATGATATGTCTAATGAGGGCTAACCCTATTTTCTAATGCTCATAGGATTGCTGAAGCGGTAGACAGCCTCTAGTGCGGTGTGGTATCATAATTGTGATCGAATAATTTGATTAATCAGATGATTTGACGTGTGACCAACCTACACCTAGACTCCGAACTGCTTGACTTTCTGGTGAAACAAAGCCAGCAAAACGATACCCGCGTTCCTTCTCTCAATGAACTCAGTGATATTCTGCATGTTAGCGTCAGTAAACTCCGTGAACAGCTTGAAGTGGCCCGTTGCTTAGGGCTGGTCTCGGTCCGCCCGCGCACAGGTATCCACCGCCAAGACTATAGTTTTATGCCTGCGGTGCGGTTAGGGTTGTTCTTCGCCTTGGCAGACGACGTTATCAATTTCGATGCTTACAGCGAGTTGCGCCGCCGTGTTGAGAAGATGTATTGGCGCGATGCAGTCGCACTGTTGACCTATGAAGATCGGCTCCGATTACGGTCATTAGTGCAACAAGCATGGGATAAACTGCGAGGGCATCCGATTCGGATACCCCATCCCGAACATCGGCAGTTTCATCTCGCCATTTTTGAGCGACTTGATAATGTGTTTGTGCGGGGTATCTTGGAGGCCTATTGGGAGGCATACGAGGCTGTTGAACTGCACACCTTTGCTGATTACGATTACCTTATGCAGGTTTGGCAATATCATGAGCGTATCGCCGAGGCGATTATTGCAGATGATATAGAGGACAGCTTACAAGCATTTGATGAACATACTCGATTACTCAAGAATTTCGCTGAACGAAACGAACAACCCTAAGTTGAGGAGACCCCATTCCCTATGACAGTTATTGATTTATACCGTGTTCCAGCGAACCATGTTCACGACCAAGGCAAGATTATCAACAACTTCTCGTTTAAGATTGCCACCCGTAATGGTACAGGTAGCCAGACCTCGAACAACACCATCTTGCGGGCGTTGTTCCGGATGGGTATTCCCATCAATGGTAAGAACCTCTTTCCCTCCAATATCTACGGCTTGCCCACATGGTACCATATTCGCGTGAGCAAAGATGGCTATATGGGCCACCGCAATGAGTCGGAAGTGGTGGTGGCCTATAACTTCGATAGCTTTGCGAAGGACGTGGCGAGCGTGCCTGCTGGCGGGGTGTTGATTTACCCGATGGATGACCCTGACAGCAATAAGAAGAAATGGGATGTGATTACCACTTCCCGCGAGGATATCTATATCTACCGTCTGCCCGTTGACCAATTGGTAGGTCGCCTAGACCCTGCGCCAGCCCAAGCAGTCAAGGAATACATTGCCAACATGGTCTATGTTGGAGCCGTCGCTTACCTGTTCAACATTGATATGATGCAAATTGAGGCAGCCCTCGGTTATCATTTTGAGGGCAAGCAAAAACTGATTGACCAAAACTATGGCTTGGTCAAGATTGCCTATGAGTGGTGTGAGCAAAACCTCGAAAAGGTTGACCCCTATATGTGTCAAGCGATGGAACACACCTATGGCCCCAACGCAGCCCTGATGGATGGTAATGCAGCGGCGGCACTCGGTGCGGTTTTCGGTGGCATGCAATTCACAGCATGGTATCCGATTACACCCAGCAGTAGCGTGGCGGAAGAACTGCAAGCTTTTTCTGCCAAATATCGCCATACCGAAGATGGCAAGGCAACCTATGCGATTTTGCAGGCCGAGGATGAGTTGGCGGCAATTGGTATGATTGTTGGCGCTGGGTGGGCAGGTGCCCGTTCTATGACGGCTACCAGCGGTCCCGGTATCTCCCTTATGGCGGAGTTTGCAGGGCTGGCCTATTTCGCAGAAGTGCCGATTGTGGTATGGGACATCCAACGGATGGGGCCAAGTACAGGCCTCCCGACCCGTACCTCTCAAGGTGATGTCATGTTTGCCCATTATCTTAGCCATGGGGACACCCGCCATATTTGTCTGTTGCCAGCTAACATGGAAGAATGCTTCAAGTTTGGCTGGCAGGCTTTCGACTATGCCGAGCAATTCCAAACCCCTGTCTTTGTCCTTAGTGACCTTGATCTAGGCATGAACTTGCATGTCACCAACAAGTTTGAGTATCCCACAACCCACATGCAACGCGGTAAGGTGTTGACGGCGGCAGACTTAGAAGACATTAAGGGTAATTGGGGCCGCTTTCGTGATGTGGATAATGATGGGGTTGCTTACCGTACCCTCCCCGGCACCGACCATCCTCGCGCCGCGTATTTCGCACGAGGTACAGGTCACAACGCTAACGGTAAGTACAGTGAAGACCCTGTAGATTGGGAAGAGAATCTGCAACGGCTCCACCGCAAGATGGAGACTGCTCGCCAACAACTACCCGCGCCGATTATTCAACAGGTAGAGGGTGCAACGACAGCGATTGTGACCTATGGTAGCAATGAGTATGCGGTCTTTGAGACCCTTGATATGCTGGCAGCGCAAGGCGTTCAAGCTGATTATCTGCGGATGATGGCTTTGCCCGCCCATCTAGACGTTGCCGAGTTTATCAAATCCTACGACCATGTGTATGTGGTTGAAAATAACTTCGATGGGCAAATGGCGAATATCCTGTGTATGGATTTCCCTGAAATTGCCGCCAAGATTCGCAAGGTGGCCCGTTGCAATGGCTTGCCCCTTGACGCCCAATGGATTAGCAACACAATTTTGAGTATGGAAGGTAAATAAACATGGGTCGCACCAAAACAAACGCAATTGGTCTAGAGCGTGGTGATTACAGCTATAACGACTCAACGCTATGCCCCGGCTGTGGTCATAACTCGATTTCCAACCAAATTATGGCGGTCGCTTTTGAAGAAAGCCTCGACCAGCACCACATCATCAAGATGAGCGGTATTGGCTGTTCTTCTAAATCACCTGCTTATTTCCTTGGGCGTTCCCATGCCTTTAACTCAGTGCATGGGCGTATGCCGTCGGTGACGACTGGTGCGGTGATGGCAAACCATACTCTCCATGCGCTGGCGGTATCCGGTGATGGTGACACGGGCAATATCGGCTTCGGTCAATTCAAACACCTGATGCGCCGTAATCTGCCGATGGTCTATATTGTTGAGAATAACGGCGTGTATGGCTTGACCAAAGGCCAATTCTCAGCGACAGCGGACAAGGGCCAGAAAACCAAGTATGCGGGTCATAATCCCTTTTCCCCCATCGACCTGTGCCTTGAAGCTCTCATCGGCGGTGCGACGTTCATCGCCCGTTCCTTCTCAGGTGATGCCAAGCAGGTGCGGACATTGCTCAAATTGGCGATGTCGCATCGAGGTACAGCCTTGATTGACATTATCAGCCCGTGCGTGACTTTTAACGACCGTGATGACTCGACTAAGAGCTATCATTGGGGCAAGACTCACCGCGATATCCTCAATGAGATTGGCTTTGTTCAAACCTTTGATGAAATCGCCGTTGAATACGATGAAGGTGAAGTTCAACCCGTTCAGATGCACGATGGCACATGGATTACCCTCAAGAAGTTGACGGCTGATCATGATCCGACCAACAAAGAGAGCGCCTTCCGCGTGTTGAACGAAGCCCACAGTACCCAACAAATTGTTACGGGCTTGATTTATATCAACACGGATCAACCCACTGTTGTGGATATTGAGAATATGACGGATGAGCCGTTGGTACACCTGCCAGAGAGCCGCTTGCGTCCTAGCCAAGCAATGCTTGAAGACGCCATGAGCAGCCTTTTTGCGGCGAACTAATCCGTTTCTCGCCTAGCTCAGAATCAAACCGAGCAGCTTGTGATGGCTGCTCGATTTGATTCTAGGGGGATGTTTGGCTAGATGTCGTAAGTATGGATGCCTGTTGCGCCGCTGGGCCGTGAGCCTTGGGTTTCGGTAATTTGCAGTTCACCATTGCCATCATAGCAGCGCACGGCAAAGGTATGTTCGCCGTCACTGAAAGGCCAGTTATAGCGCCAAATGACCCATGTGGTGGTCGAAAATGGTTCACGGATTTGGGCTTCTACCCAGTCTCCACCATCAACCTGTACCTCAACCTTGGAGATACTGCGTGCGCCAGCATGGGCGATGCCGCCAATTGGGACATATTGCTGCCCGTTTTCCTCAAAGACTGCATCTAGGGCAACTGTATCAATCACCGAGGTGGCCTTCATGATGGCATCGCGGTCCCAGTTACGCCGTACCCAGTAGCCTTCTTCCCATTCGGGGATGGCTTCAATCTCGGTAATCCATTTAGGCTGCTTCATGCCGTAGCGGTCTGGAATGTAGATGCGGAGGGGGAAGCCATGCTTGACTTGTAGCAGTTGGTCATCCCATGCGTAGCATAGCATCACACGTTCGTCTTCGCGGATAAGGTCGAGCGCTACTACTTCCCAGAAACCATCGGCTGAGGTAATGCGTAGATGAGTCGCTTCCTCAGTTGGCTGCACCTTGGCGAGAACGTCTTGCATACTGACGCCTGTCCAGCCTGTGGTACCGATGAGCCGACCCGCAATTCGATTCGAGACACAGGAGAGGGTGACATATTGATTGAGTGGCTCATAGTCGTTTTGCAGTTCTGCCAAGCTGAAGGTCATGGGGTTAGCGACCAGTCCGCCGAAGGTTAAGCGCCATGCCTCTCCGTCAATTTCGGGCGGATTGCCAGAGTTGATGTCAATACGATAGTGCTGGTCAAGCGGAGTGTACTCTGGACGAGTGCCGGGGGCCGGGACGACTGTGGATGCTAGGTTAGGAAAGTCGGCAAAATTGAAGGGTGTCTCGACGGCAACCGCTTCCTCTTCTGAGGTGAACAAGCGTCCTAAGCCTGCGCCAATAACCGTGATAGTAGCAGTGGCACCGCCTAGGCGAATGAGAAACTCACGACGGCTCAAAGTTTGAGCTTTTTGATAAGGGATGGCGGTGACTTTGGCTTTGATTGGTGCAGGTGTGGGGGGTAGCGCTGGTTCACTAGAAGCAGACGCTGAGGTATCTGCAAGGCTGGGTGTGGCGTCCATGACAGGTGTAGCGTTCCAACGACGCCAAACCCATTGCAAGGCCAAGCCCCACACCGCGAAGGCTCCAATAATCCATGCGCTACGGGCTACCAAAGAAGGGCCACTATAAAAGGCATTTTTTCCTGTTAGCTCATAATCGCTGACGACTGCCAATGGAATGGCAAAAATAACAGCGATGATGACCCCTGTAAAGGGGATGCGCCTGAGTGACTCTGCAAATGTAGCATAGAGTGTCCCAACGCCAATGCTGAGGCCCATAAATAGAAACACCGCCATAATACCTTCAGCCAGTTTAGCGGTGGTATCCACACGTCCGAGGTCGAGCGCAGTAATGAGGTCAATCATGCGGTCAATGCCAAAAGTGATTAGCCCACCCGGAATAATCGGAATGAGCCAGTCCATTAAGTTGGTTGGCACAAAGGGCAAATTCAGCGCTCGATTGGCGAGAAAGATAATAGCAGCAAGGGGGGCAGTAATGAGTGTTGAAAGCACCGCCCCTGCTAAAATTGTTCGTTTCATAATCATCCCTCCTGAGATTGTCTCATTTTCAGGATAAACTATGAATCTAACAAAAAGATTACGTGATTATTGGATGAGTCGGCGGGCCAGTATAAACAAAATTGCCACAAGTGCTGCACCAGCCCAAAATGGCGCAGTGGAGCTAATGCTTTGGAAAAGTGCCCCGCTGACCACTGGCGCGATAGCGTTGGCGCTGCTGAGTAGCGCCGAACTGACTCCCAAGAAGGCCCCTGTTTCGGTGGCGTCAACACCTTTGGTGATCATGCTGTTGATGCTTGGCTGGAGAACGCTGGCTCCTATGGACATGGGTACCATCGCTATGAGTAACCAGCCTATCCCAAACCAGCTATGATTCTCATCATCCGGCAATTGGACTTCCTCAGCAGATGTTCCGTCGTGGTCATCATCACGCTTTAATTCTTCTTGGAGTTCGGCCTTGTCATACCAAGGTACTGGCAAGCGCGGGGTGGTGGCAGTCAAAACAAAGCCAAGTGTGAGCAAGCCTAAACCCATATAGATCAGTCGTCTGTCGCCTAATTTGCGGCTCCAAGGCCCAATATAGTGTCCTTGTATGGCAATCAAGATGACCCCCACGAAGACAAAAATCAGCGCATTGCCAGAGGCATTTAAGCCGATACGGGTTAGGGTGAACAGCGAGAGGAAATGCTCGAAGCCGGAGAACGCTAATTGATAGGCGAATAACAGCACGAATAATACCCCGACCTTGGGATGACGCACGGCGCGGATGATGCGCCCAAAGACGTTGTAGATGGCGGTGGGATGTTCCAGCTTGCGTTTTTCAGGGGGGAGGGTTTCTTCTAGCCAGCGATAGGTGAGTACAATAGAAACAAGCGAGAATCCAGCGGCGATAAAGGCGGGCACATGGTAATTGTTGCCACTGATGGCGAGGGCTGAGAAGGCGATAACAGGGCCGATAACAAAGCCAATACCAAAGGCAGCCCCAATGAGGCCCAAGGCTTGAGTGCGGTTGCGCTCACTGGTGCTATCTGTTAAGGCAGCTTGGGCGGTTGAGATGTTTCCCCCAGAGATACCATCAATCAAACGTGAGACAAATAACCATATGAGGCCGTTGGCTCCACCTAGTATCAAAAAGCCAATAAAGGTTCCCGTTTGGCTAATCAGCAAGATCGGGCGACGTCCGAAACGGTCGGAGAGACCCCCTAGTAGTGGCGAGCCAATAAATTGCATTAAGGGGTAAGCCGCTGCCAGCAACCCTACCTGAAAAGGCGTGGCTCCAAAGGATGCTGCATAGAGTGGGAGGAGGGGGATAATGATGGTTAAGCCAAGCATGTCGATGAAAACGATGATGACAAGGGGAAGAATTTGTTTGAAGTTGAGTTTTTCTTCAGTCATTGAGCCGTTCCAATAGGGTATCAAGCCATTTAAGTTCGGATTGCAAGTGCCAGAGATAATGATCTAGAATGAGGGCTGGGCTTTCGTGCGGTGGTTGGAGTGTCCGTAAATAAGTCAACCGCTCGTCAATAGCAGCCCGTCGCTCTTGAAGCAAAGGTAGCGCTTCAGTGTGGGGCAGGGCATCTAAGAAAGCAATACCAATATCGTTGGTAAAATAGACGGGGTGATGCTGACTGAGGTTTGCACGGAGCAGACGTTGAAACTCGGCCTCACCCGCATCGGTGATGGTATATACGCGCCGACGTGGGCGGTTCCCTTCACGGCCTTCATGGTCTATCGTAATCCACCCTCGTGCTGCCATTTTGTCTAAAACAGCATATGCAGTGGGTTTTTTCATATCCGTACAGGTCGAAAGATAGCGGTTGATAAATTCATGAAGCTGGTAGCCGTGTGTGTCTTGTTGACGCAAGAGGCCGAGCAGCAATAGCTCACGTTCCATAACCTAATCCTTATAGTCAGTATTGACTAGTCACGACTGATTATATGACTCAATGAAGATGTGTCAAGTTCAAGCAAGGGGAGAGTGATGATTACGCGGATTATTTTGATGCGGCATGGGCGCACAGAATGGAATGTAGGCAATCGGTGGCAAGGTCAAGCACCTGTTCCGTTGGATATTATGGGCCGGACACAAGCTCATCTCGCGGGGCAACACCTCGAAAGTGCTGGTCTTAACCGTATTTTTACGAGCGACCTTATTCGTGCGGCACAGACTGCCCAATTGGTTGGCGATTATGTGCAGGTACCTATCATGCCTGACCCCCGCTTGCGTGAGATTCATGTGGGTATATGGCAAGGGCTAACTAGTGAAGAAGTCCAACTTTGGGATGCTGAACGCTATGCCATCGTGAAAGCCGACCCTATCAACACCCGTCGGCCCCAAGGCGAAAGTTGGGCGGATGTGGCGGAACGGGTGCGGACAGCACTAGAGGAATACGTGGCGCGATACACGGGGCAAAGCCTGTTAGTGGTGACGCACGGTGGCGTGATACGGATTATACTCAAGACCCTAGGGTTGGCGATTGATACAAATTTCACAAATGAAAATGCTGCGCTGACAGAACTGCATCATGAAGCCGAAAAGTGGTCATTGGTGACCCTTGGGGAGACAGCCCACCTTGCCGATTTGTGAAGAAAAACGTGATAGATGTCAGTGGGAACTGCTACGCGAGTATGTTACACTCAAGCCGTCAAAGTAATTTTAAGGAGACCGATACCACAATGCCAGATGTTGCGAATGTTGAACATGCTCATAGCTCGATTGGTTTGGATGCTTATGGTCTAGGTGATGCCAAGCGAGTCTATTGGAATTTAACCCCTGCTGAATATTACGAACACGCGGTTCGCAATGGTGAAGGCGTGATGACTGACGAAGGGGCTTTGCGCGTCTTGACTGGTCAATATACCGGACGCTCCCCTAAAGATAAATATATTGTTGACGAATCCTCTGTCCATGATGACATTTGGTGGGGTTCAGTCAACCAACCTGTTGATGCAGCACTCTTTGATCGGTTGCAACAAAAAGTTGTAGACTACCTGCGCGAAAAACCCCTGTATGTGATGGATGCTTATGCAGGTGCCGATCCCAATTACCGTATGCCTATTCGCCTCGTAAGTGAAGCAGCCTATCATGGCTTGTTCGCGTGGAATATGTTTGTTCGTCCTAGCGTACAAGAGCTTGCTAGTTTGAAACCGGAATTCACGATTTTGGCAGCGCCACACTTGCATGCTGACCCTGCGACTGATGGAACCCGTACCCCCACCTTTATCGGCCTGAATTTTGAGAAATCCTTGATTATCATTATCGGTTCGCTCTATTCAGGTGAGGTCAAGAAGGGTATCTTCAGCGTCATGAACTACCGCCTGCCGAAGATGGGCATTTTCCCGATGCACTGTTCTGCCAACATTGGCCCCGAAGGTGCAGCCGTGTTCTTTGGCTTGAGCGGCACAGGCAAGACAACCCTTTCAGCAGATGCTTCCCGTACCCTGATTGGTGACGATGAGCATGGGTGGAGTGATGATGGTGTTTTCAATATGGAAGGTGGCTGCTATGCCAAGACCATCAAACTCAGTGCTGATAAAGAACCTGAGATCTATGCCACTACCCGTCGTTTTGGTACCATTCTAGAGAATGTTCCCCTCAATGAAGACCGTCATCCTGACTTTGATGATGCCAGTTTGACGGAGAATACCCGTTGCTCATACCCGATTCACTTTATTCCGAACGCTAGTGATACGGGCATGGGTGGGCATCCTAAGAATGTCATCTTCTTGACGGCAGATGCCTTTGGTGTGCTGCCTCCAATCTCGAAACTGACTCCCGAACAAGCCATGTACCATTTCATCAGTGGCTATACTGCCAAGCTTGCTGGTACTGAGCGCGGTGTTACTGAGCCACAAGCGACATTTAGTGCCTGCTTCGGTGGCCCCTTCATGCCTATGCACCCCACCGTTTATGCTGAGATGCTGGCCGAGAAAATCCGCGAGCATGGTAGCAATGTGTGGCTGATTAACACGGGGTGGGCAGGCGGCCCCTATGGTGTTGGTTCGCGTATTGATTTGCCCTATACCCGTCGCATGGTACATGCTGCGCTTGAAGGTGAACTTGATAACGTCGAATTGGTTGAGGAACCCTTCTTCGGACTGCATATTCCCAAGGCCGTTCCCGGTGTACCCAGCGAAATTCTGAACCCGCGTGAATCATGGACAGACAAAGCTGCCTATGACGCTAAGGCTCATCAACTGGCCCAAATGTTCCGCGATAACTTCAAGAAGTTTGAAGACCGTGCCAGTGCTGAATTGCTGGCGGCTGGCCCCAAAGCATAATCTTTCTGTACTCCTCTGTTTGAAACCTGACGCCCTTGGTGTAATCGCCGAGGGCGTTATGGTTTTGTAAGGTCTATACCCGAAACTACCTCTTATAGGATGTAAAACAATACGAGGAGGCTTCTCAATGCGTAGACTAGGTATTCTGTTATGTCTGTTGGCGTTGCTGACGGTAGGATTGCCTCGCACGACAGCCCAACAATCAACAGGTGTTATTCTGCAACTCGCGGGTACAGGCTTTGAGACTGCTGTTGGTTTGGGTGGGGTATCGGGTTCAGCCCATGTTATCAGCGATGACGGTTATATCCACATCACCTTAAATCCGAATGGCGCGACTTTGCCTGCTAACACTGTGCTGGAGGGATGGTTGGTGGATGGCGGCATCCAAGGTGGCCCCGGTGTGACCAATGCTAGTAATGCTGATGAGGGTTTTGGCGTATCTATGGGCAGCGATACCTTCAAAGGATTGTTGGAGGCGGCTCCCTATGCGCTAAGTACGGGTGTTTTAGCCCCAACCACTAGTGGAACGTGGGAACTGGTTTTTCATGCCCCTAACACCAATTTTAGCCCCTATGATGCGGTGGTGATTACTGCTGAATCCGATGGTAATGTTGCAACGGGCTATGACCCGCGCCCCGGTACGCCTGTTTTCGCAGGTGAGATTGCTAACGGTACTCCGGCTGATTCAACGATGCTGATGGATGAGGCTGATGTGATGGATATGGGGGGTGGAGTGCAGTTAAGCCTTGCTAATGTCAGCACTGATTCTGTGCTGGCGGGGTTAACAGGCTCCGCAACACTCTATAGCGATAGTGCTTATTTTGATTTGACTCTGAGTGGCGCGGTGTTACCTGCTAACACTGTACTAGAGGCGTGGCTAGTCGATGCTGGCCTAGAAACTAACGGTCCCGGTACCAGCAATGTTTCGGATGCGGATGAAGTGTATGGGGTACCCTTTGGCAATGCGGACTTTGATAGTATCGTTGAGCGCAATTTTTATATCTTGAGTGCGGGGGTTGCTGCCCCTCAAGCAGATGGTACCTATCGTCTAACGACGCATTTTCCCAACACCAATTTTAGCCCCTATGATGCGGTGTTGATTACAGCAGAGACCGATGGCAACGCGGCAGGCTATGACCCGCGTCCGGGTAGCCCTGTCCTGTTGGCGGTGGTGACCGATGGTGTGGTGATGGCCCCCAGCGGCGAGACAGCAACCGATCTCCCTGCATGGCAGACGATGGAACTTCGCAATGCCAGCACTGGTGAGGTTTTTACCATCGCTGATTTGACCAACTCAGGTCAGACAGTGTATGTAGAACCGATGGCGACATGGTGCAGCAATTGCCGTACTCAACAACAGATTCTCCGCAACGTATTTAATGAACTCGATAGCAGCCGCTATGTGTTTATCTCGTTGAGTGTGGAGACTACCCTTTCTGATGAGCAACTTGCCAGTTATGCCATCCGCGAGGGGTTCCCTTGGGTATTTGTAGTAGCGAATGATGGCTTGCTGTCCCAATTGGTTGATGAGTTTGGGCGGAGCATTACCAATCCCCCTTCGACACCCCATTTTGTGGTGCGTCCCGATGGCTCTTTTACCTCATTGAATACAGGGATTGAGCGTGAACCAGCTTTAACCACCCTAGTGACAGGTGAATAATGGGCGAATTGGTTACGGCTTTTGGCCTCGGCAATACGGCAATTCTCAATAATGTGTGTCTATTGCCCTTGTATCCCGGCTTGCTCGCTTTCTTAGCGGGCAATGCCGGGCCACAGCAACAGAACCGAGCGCGGATGGGTCTATTGGGGTCGATTGTATTGCTCGGTGTTCTGACGATGATGATTGTAGTGGCCTTGTTGCTGCACCTGCTGAATGCTGCTACTGAAGATGTTTTACCGATACTGTTGCCTGCCATTTATGGGGTGGTCATCTTATTAGGCGTGCTGATGATTTTGGGCTTTAATCCTTGGGCACGATTTCAATCGGTGCGTGCGCCCATGCTGAGTAACCCTTATTTCACTGCTTTTAGCTATGGCCTACTACTTGGCCCGATGACTTTGCCGTGTATTGCACCACTGATTATCACGGCCTTTGCATTGGGAGCCAACGATGCGGGGAAGTTGATTGACGGTATCCTCTATTTTTTGGCGTTTGGCCTAGGCTTTGGGTGGCCTTTGGTGGTTCTACCACTTGTGGCGGTGCAGTCTCAACGACGCTTTATTGGCTGGATGACCCAAAATCATGGCTTGCTCACCCGCGTGTCCGGTGTGCTATTGATTGGCATTGGGGTTGTTGGCTTTATGACCGAAGTCGTACCCAATTGGCGACAGGGTGATGATAACGCGAAAGTTGCCCGTTGGGAGATTGGCCCTGTATTGCAAGACCATACTGAGCCAGTCTATGCACTGACCTTTGCGGAATCTGGCTTGGTATCAGCTGGTGGGGTAGGCAACAGTGGCCTATTCAACAGTGGTGCCGATTTCGATATTCGGCTTTGGAGTGACGGTGGCCTCATTACCACATGGGCTGGCCTGACCAACAGCACGGAGAGCCTTGCTACCAATGGCGACGTAGTGGCGTCGGGTGGCTGGGATGGTCAAGTGCATATTTGGCGAGATGGAATTGAGATAGCGGCTCTTGACGGACACACAACTCGGATTCAAGCGGTGGCTTTTAGTGCAGCGGGTGACCTGTTGGCAACAGGTAGTGAGGATGGCTTGGTACAGCTATGGACTGTGGAGAATAATACCTTCATCCAACAATTGACCCTTAATCATTCTCGTCTGACAAGTCTTGCTTTCAACGTCGAGGGTACGCTACTGGTTACAGGTAGTCTGGACAACACCCTATGGCTTTGGGATGTGGCGATGGGAGCGCGGATACAGACTTTGACGGGGCATAGCAATTGGGTGCAGGGGGTTGCCTTTCAACCCGTGGCAGGTGGTCTGCTGGCATCCGTGAGCGCTGACGGCACGGCTCGGTTGTGGGATGTCACAACAGGGATGACGCAGCATACCTTGACCATCACAGGCCAGACCGAACCCATCAACGCCGTGGCGTGGAGTCCCGATGGTCACTGGTTAGCGGTTGCTGGTGGCGCACGGGTGGTGGTATGGAGCCAAGATGATTTCAGCCGACCTGCAATTACCTTTCGCCAGCATAGGGCAGAAGTTTTGAGCCTAGCGTTTAATACGCAATGGCTGGCTTCTGGTGATGAGGCAGGCGTGATTCGCTTGTGGCAGTTGCCCGACTAGGGTGCTTTGCTTTTGCCCTGCTATTCGTCTACAATAGCGCCGAATTGTGACCACGAGGAGTAAGACTGTTGAGACGACTAGTGATTGGTTTGATGGTGTGTGTGCTGGCGATGATGGTTGTGCCAGCGATGGGGCAGGGGGGTACTGGGTATCAATGGTCTGCCCCACTGAATGCAGGTCAGATGCCTACTAACCCGCCCTTGTTACCTGATGTAGCGGTGATGCCCAAACTACCCCTGCCTGAACCCTTGCAAGTTGATACCCTTTTATTCAATATCGAGGATTTCAGCAACGGCTACCGCATCTTAAATGTGACGCTGGATAGCCGTCTATATGCCTATAACATCAGTTATCAATATGGCATTCACTCGGTCAGCCCCAATGGGCAATATGGCATCTATCCTGTGCCAACAGGTGCTACTGATATTATCCCTTGCGGCATAATTGACTTGCTGACCCTTAACACAGTTGATCAGTTTGACACCACTGGTGGATGCCACAAGAGCAGCATCTTTTGGTCGCCAGATGGCACCCGCATTTTATTCCAGACCCGTGACGAGAACGGACATTCGGCGCTTGGTGTGCGGCATGAAGGCCAAACGATAATACTGAGACCATTGCCTACTCCTAGTGCGGATATTGGCGGGGCGATTGTTACGGATGACCGCGATTATTTCCCCAAAGGTTGGATATCCAACTCGGTGGTTAGCTTCGACCTTGGCTTTCAAGGAACCCTCTCTGAGCAACTGTTTGCCAATTTGGATAACGCTACTGTTGGCTATCCGGTGGGCGGATTGAAGCTGGAGGAGGTCGGCAAGCGTTTTGTTTTGTCAATGCCCGCGCAACGAGTAGAGGTCTTTAACCGCAGCCTACGTTTGACCGACTTGGTAGCTAACAACAACACTTTCCCGCTTGCGCCCTTGGGACATGTGGCACGCTTGGCGGTGATGGCTCCTGATGAGACAGCCATTGTCTATTGGGCGGAGGTGGAGAGTGCATGGGGGACAACGCACCCTTTGCGCTTGGTGATTTATGTGCCGGGGACTGATGAGCAGCGGGTCTTGCTGCAATTCGATGGAGGAGACATTCTCTCGACGCGCCCCGGTGAATTAGCGTGGAATGCCGAGGGCATCTACTTCCATATTTCGCAGCAACCCGGCGCTCTGAGTCCGCTTCTTAGTGGCACTTATCGCATTCAACCGGACGGCTCCAATTTAGAATTTGTCAGCCCAGAGCTATTTTGGGGGCGGATTATCCGCTAACTTGACGGTCTGCCGTTGGTTGGTTGATAGACCTTGCATCCGTATCGGGTATCGACTAGACTCTTGCTGACATTGCTAGAGACATTTAAGGAGAATTTGATAGTGTTGAAGAAACGTTTGGTGATGGCTGTTTTGGTCGTCGTGGCTTTTGCGGCGGGGATGGCTGTCAATCATTTGCGATTTGCCAACGCTGATACTGCCCATGATGGGTATTCGAATCAGGTGATTGAGATTTTAGAGGGTGGTAGCCCAACGGGTGTTTATACCACACCCGACTTGACTAGCCCCACTATTGACCAAGTGGATGTTCTGCTGTGGGGCGACCGGGTCATGTACGATGGGGTTACGACCCAAAATGACTCGCAAGGCAACCGCTGGATTTTTGTGGCGCTGGCTGAAGGTAAAACTGGCTGGATGATTGCCAACTTTGCCGATGCAAATTCTAAGGTCAAGATTAGCAGCGCGGTTTATACCACCCCCGGCATGGCTGTTGGCAAGACCGTAACCGTGACCACCCTTGGTGATCAAGCCAATTTTCGCTCTACCGCGTCGGTATTGCCCGGTAAGGATAACATCATTCGGTTGGTCAATGCTGGCGAGACCTTGACGGTGGTCGGTGGCCCTTATCAAGCCCAATACTTTATTTGGTGGGAATATGAGGACGCCAACGGTCAGAGTGGCTGGATTGTAGATATTGAGGGCTGGTTCCAAGTGAACTAGGGTCAAGTAGCCTGCATCATCAAACGGCATGGGCAAGATGGCTCGTGCCGTTTTTGATTCTTGACATCAAAGCCAAAAGCTAATACGATTAGCTTTGAAAGCTAATGGAATTAACCTTGAGGGACATCATCATGAATTCACCTAAAACCATGCTCCACCTTGAAAGCCTCGCGCTATTACTTGCTACCCTTGTTGCCTATCAACAACTTGGTTTGAACGGGTGGCTCTTTCTCGCGCTGCTCTTTGTGCCGGATGCTTCAATGGTGGGCTATTTGGCGAATGAGCGTATCGGCAGCATGACCTACAACATGGTCCACACATTTCTTGGGCCGCTTGTGCTGGTGGGTATTGGTTTGGCAGGTGAGTGGGAATTGGGTATAAGCATCGCCTTGATTTGGGTGACCCATATTGCACTCGACCGCACACTGGGCTATGGCCTCAAGTATCCGACCGCTTTCAAAGATACACACTTGCAGCGGGTGTAGCCATGCCCTATCCATCACAAGTCGATATTGAGACCCTCATAGATACGGCCCGCACGCTGATTGAGCAGAGTGGGGTTGAGCAGTTGACGCTGCAACGCTTGGCAGATGAGTTTGGTATCAAGGCACCATCGCTTTATAAGCATGTCAAGAATAAGACGACGCTCCTACAAGCGGTCAATACCCGCACGGGTGCTTTGCTGGTGAACACTATCCAAGAATCTTTAGAGTCTGCGAGTGATGACCCTATACAACGGTTGTTAACAATGGGGCGAACCTATCGGGACTTTGCATTGCAATATCCCGCGACTTATAGCTTGCTGTATGGCACCCTAAACCCTGAGTTGCGACTTGACCCGCAGATTGCCGAAGCCTTAGCGCTGCCTTTGCAGGTTGAGATGATGGCTATTGTGGGCGAGGCTAATGCTTTGGCGGCATTACGGGGGGCATGGGCGCTCATTCATGGTTTTGTGATGCTGGAACTCTCTCAGCAATTTCAGCGTGGCGGTAGTCTCGAAACGGTCTTCGAGCAAGCACTGCTGGCTTATTTGCGTGGCTGGCTTACTCCACATGCACCATAATTTCATCCAGAGATTTCTTCGTAATGACAGGCACTTGGGCGTCTTTTGCTGGATAGCCGACTGGAATTACGACATAGGCTCGCTCATTGGGCGGACGGGTGAGGATTTCGGCCAAAAAACCCATCGGGCTGGGGGTGTGGGTCAGGGTAGCAAGTCCCGCTTGGTGCAGACTGACAAGCAACATCCCTACTGCAATACCCACCGACTCAGTGGCATAGTAATGTTTGACATGCTTAGTCTCACCCGTTGCAGAGTCAATGCTAAGGCCATAAGGTTGCACGAAGACGATGATGAGATAGGGCGCGTCTTCAAGGTGGGGCTTGTTGGCGTCAGTACCTAAGTGGGCAAGGGCATCGAGCCACTCTTGACTCATGCGGCGCTCGTAATTTTCACGCTCTTCGGCCTCGGCTGCCAAGCGGATTTGGCGTTTGATGTCTGGATTGCTGATGACCACGAATGTCCAAGGCTGCTGGTTGGCACCTGATGGGGCAGTGCCTGCGGTGGCAATGGCATTGGCGATTAATTCCAACGGCACTGGCTCGGTGGAGAAGTCGCGCACGGTGCGGCGTGTTTTCATGTGTTCCAGAAAGGTCTGGGAACGCTGGCGTTGCTCATCAGGGTGCAGGCGCTTAAAGGCGAGGGGTTGAAAGGGCATTAGTCGGTTTCCTTTGCAAAGTCGTTGAAAATCTGGTCCATATTGGCTTGGAGGTCGGCAAGTCCATCCTCGATTGATAGAGTGCCCGCCAAGAGTTGTTGCAGCGTGAAACGGATTTGGAGGCGCGCCACATCATAGCCCGCCCATGCAGGCAAGGGGAGCGTGTTCCAATTGGCGGGTATGGGCGGGGTGTTTGTGGTGGTCAACCAGCGTTGATGTTGGGCGGGTTGCTGCCACCAGTCAATAAATGTCCATGCGGCGGCATTGGTGTTGTCATCATGATTAACCATACTGAGCACTGGGCCATAGGTGACAACAGCATCACCCCAGAGTGGATAGACGCCGATTTCAAAGGGTGTCGCAAAAGTGGCAGCTATGGTTTGGCGCACTAAATCCACACTCGATGAACTGCCTAGATAAAATAGCGCCCGCCCCTCGGCAAAGGGGACAATAGCATCGGTCGAGAGCGTCACCGGCGTCATACAGCCAGCGGCTTGAGCGTCCAATAGGCTTTGAATGGTCTGGTAAGCAGTTGGTGTGTTGAGTTGGAGGGTAGTATCGGTGAAAAGGCGTTCAGGTTGGCTGGATAGCAGACCCAGCCAAACCTCAGCATCCAGCGGGAACTGGTAGCCCCATGCTACGCCGAATTTGCCACCTGACCAGCCGCCTGCTTGACGGAATTGACAAGCGAGCATTTGGAGTTCATCAAGGGTAGTGGGTGGGTTATCAACTTCCATGCTGTGTAGGGCGTCAATGTTGACGATGAATGCAGGATAATAGGCACGGTCGGGTATGCCAAGTAATTGGCTGGTGAGGAGGTTAGTGCCTTGGGGGTAAGGTGCATCGGTGTAGGCTGCCAAATCGACCATCGCATCAGCAAGGTCAAAGACCGCCACTTCATAGGGCCATGCCAGAATCACATTCGGCAGCGAGAGCGGATTCTGCAATTGGAGCAGCATTTGGTCATAGAGTAGGCCACTATTGGTGAAGCTAACGGCCTGTACACTAATCTCGCCTTGATGGGCGGCGTTGAACTCTGCGACAAGGGCTTCAAGGGCGACTTGGCGTTCATCGGTGTATGGGTGCCAAAAGCTGAGGCTTACGGTATCATCGGCCTGCTGTGCGGTGGCGGGTGTGAACATCCACACAAAACTGCATGTAATACAACAAACGATAAGGAGTTTTTGGATGCGACGCATTTTCATCATTAGCCTTGCTTGTTTAGGGATGATGGTATCGGTGGTGTGGGCAGGTTCCAGTATTACTTCACCGAACCATGCCACCCAACAGGGTTTTGTGCCAACCTCAACCTACTTACCTATCCCCAGCGATTTTACCTATACCTTTGATACGGTTCAGATGACGGCAGACCCCATCGTTTACGATGACCAGACGGTCGATGGATTTACCTTCACCGATTTTACCTATACTACACGGTATCCATTGGGTTTAGATTTTACCGTCAAAATTACCCCACCGCCTGATTTTACTGAGGATATTGTTTCAGTAAGCCTAATGTATCGGTTTGCAGCGGGGTCACAGGGGCGGGCGCGTGCCCAAGAAATTGATGATGGCCGCTGGCAAGCGGTGCCGTATGATACACGTGGGCTGGCCCCTTGGATGACGATGGATGTTGTGTGGCGGGTGGCCTATGGTGAGACGGGCGTGGCAGAAACTACACCTGTGCATGTCCAGTATATCGACCCCACCCGTACATGGTCACGCATTGAGAGCGAAGATGTGATTGTGTATTGGTACGACTTTCCCGATGAATTTGGCGAGGTGTTGGCGGATGCCTTCGTCAGTGTGCGTGACCGATTTATTCAAGGCTTTGGCGATTTATTGCCCTTTAAGCCAACCGTCATTATCTTCCCGCCCGGTGACGCGATGGGTGAATTCCAAGCGGGCGGGCAGATTAATCCCCGCACGACGGGCCAAGCCAACGGCGAAACTTACTCGGCGGTGTTGCGGGTACGCGGTCTTGAAATTGAGGATATCCGGACTGAATGTATTTGGAATGAACCGCGTGACCTTGAGTGGCAAATGCGCTATGCGGCCTCTGTTGCAACACATGAGGTAGCCCACCTCTACCAATACGCCTATGGCTCACGTGGCCCAGCATGGTGGATTGAAGGCGAGGCGACCTTCTTTGAGTTGGAGATGGGGCCAGTGGATGAGCGGCTACGCCATTTGGTGACGGTGCTGGATCAAGACTTGGCGACGTTGCAGGGACAAGGGCCAAGCGGTCAAGTTGGTACCCCTGCTTTGGATGGATGTACACATCTCGGCTACGATATGGGCGCGTCGTTTATCAATTGGCTGGTGACGACACATGGCGGCTATGCAACCCACCTCAAGATTGTGGAACTGACCGCCGCCAATACCATCCTTGACCAAGCCATTGAGCGGGCGACGGGCGTACCATTCTCCGAACTCGAATACCAATGGCGGCAATATCTCGGCTTGACCACCGAGGCCTATGTACCGCCAACGTTGGGTTATCAACCACCACCTAGCCCCACCCCCTTCGGGCAATAGGCTTATTCTGGCGGCTGATAGCTGCTAAACGGCCAATCGGCAGGGGTGGCAGCTAGGCCTAACTCCACCGGACGCTGTACCAAATCCGCGATTTTATTGGAGAGGGCATAGGCGCTGGGGAGCAGTTGGGTTTGGTAGCCACCCTGCCAAATGAGATAAACAGGCTTGCTCCATGCTGGATTGTAAAACGTAATCGCATCGACCAAATCAGGGTGGTCGGCTCTGATTTTCTCACAGATGGCGGTTTCACTGGCGGTCTTGAATGCTTCGATGGCGTGATGATAGGCCGCCTCATGCTCGGTTTCGAGTACCGCCTGTACTGAATCAGGCAGGATGACATAGCCCCATAGTTGAGCGCCATGCTGGGCAAGGGTGTGTTGCAGGAGAGTGAGGGCTATGTGCGCCAAGCTCGGTTGCTCAAACACCGGAACCCGACTGGTTATCAAACAGAAAAAACGCCACTCATCCATGATTACTCCTCCAGCATACGTTTCAATTCATAGAGGCGGGTAATGGCATCAATTGGGCTGAGGCTCTCCACTTCGGTCTTCCGTAGTAACTCCAGCACAGGATGGCGGCTGTCATCAAACATCGACAATTGGTACTTGCTGACCTTGGAGCGTTTCTTTGGTTGGAAGTCACTGGCCTGTTGTTCTAGCTCACCGAGAATTTCATTGGCACGATTGATAACAGCCTTGGGGACACCGGCCAACTTAGCAACATGGATACCATAGGATTGGTCGGCTCCACCGGGAACCACCCGATGCAAAAAGATGACATGCTCACCATCTTCAGCGACCGCCACGTTGTAATTGCGGACACGCGGCAATATTTTTTCCAGTTCGGTTAATTCGTGATAGTGGGTCGCAAAGAGGGTCTTGCAGCCGAGGCGTGGGCTGTTGTGGATGTATTCAATCACCGCCCGTGCAATCGCCATGCCGTCATAAGTGCTGGTGCCACGCCCGATTTCATCCAATAGCACCAAGCTACGCGGGGTGGCATGGGCAAGGATGGCGGCAGTCTCGGTCATCTCCACCATGAAGGTTGACTGCCCGCGGTGAATCTCATCTTGAGCGCCAACCCGTGCAAATACGCGGTCGGTGAGGCCGATGGTAGCTGATTCTGCTGGAACAAAGGAGCCGATTTGGGCCATGAGGACGATGATGGCAGCTTGGCGCATATAGACGCTCTTGCCCGCCATATTAGGGCCAGTGATGAGCAGCACCCGTTGGTTGGTATCGAAGTAGGTATCGTTGGGAACGAAGCGCTCCGTTTTCAGGGTGCGCTCAACGACGGGATGGCGTCCTCCTCGAATATCGAGGACATCTTGCTCGACCAACAAGGGCCGTACATAGCCTTCACGGGCAGCCACTTCTGACAAGGCTACAAATACATCAAGATGAGCCAATGCCCGTGCCATGCTGAGGAGGGTTTTGCTATGGCCGGCGATGAAAGTACATAGGTCACGGAACAAACGGGTTTCAATATCGAGCGCCCGTGCATCAGCGTTGAGGATGATGGTCTCGTATTCTTTGAGGGTAGGGGTGATATAGCGCTCCCCATTGACCAAGGTTTGCTTGCGGATGTAGTCATCTGGTACATAATCAGCATTGGATTTGGAGACTTCCAAATAATAACCAAAGACCTTGTTGTAGCCAACCTTGAGGCTTTTGATACCCGTGCGTTCCCGTTCCTTGGCTTCTAGGCTACTGACATATTCCTTGGCCTCGCTCGATTCGGTATAGATGTGGTCAAGCTCCTCAGAGAAGCCCGCACGGATAACGCCCACTTGGTTCATGAGGGCGGGTGGGTCATCCACTAGCGCGGTGGCAATTGTTTCAACCAGACTGGGTAGCGGGGTTAGTTGGAGGTCCTGCAGGGCAGGATAGCCATTGATGACTTCTTGTAGAGTGGGGATATGCGCTAAGGTATGCCCAAGGGTCTGCACCTCACGTGGGCCTGCTTTACCCATGACAATGCGATTGGTGAGGCGTTCAAGGTCAGCAATTTGGCGCAAAAGAGCCACCACTTCGGCCCGCAAGGTGCCATGTTGGGTGAAGGTCTCGACGGCATCCAAGCGCTGGTTGAGTTCTGTAAGGTTGAGTAGGGGTTGCCCAAGCCATGCCCGTAGCAGGCGTGCGCCCATGGCGGTGGTGGTGCGGTCTAGCACTTCCAGCAAGGTACCGTGAGTATTGCCTGTGCGGATGGAGCGCGTCAATTCCAGATTGGTGCGGGTTGCCATATCCAGTGCCATGAAGCCTGATGTGGCGTAGGTGTGAATATCAGTCAGATGGGTGAGGGCGCTGGGTTGGGTATCGGTCAGGTATTGGATGATGGCTCCTGCCGCCCGCAATGCCAAGGGTTTATCATTGAGGCCAAAGCCCTCAAGGGTAGCGACTTGAAAATGGTGGAGGAGGGTAGACTTGGCCGCGCTTAAATCAAAGCGAAAATCGGGCAGCGGGGTGAGGTGGCAGGGCATGGAGGCCCCTTGACTGACCCATGTCTGCGGCATGAGGGCTTCACGGGGGGCAAGACGCGAGATTTCTTCGAGAACTAGTACAGGGGCGTTGTCGCCTTCAAATTCAGTGGCAGCAAATTCGCCTGTGGTAATATCAACATAGGCTAGTCCCGCGTATGACCAAGTTTTGCCTGCGTAATCGGGTTCGGGCAGGAGGGCAATGAGGTAGTTGTTTTGGCGGTCGGAGAGCATGTTAGGAGAGGTGACGGTACCGGGGGTGACGACTTGGGTGACTTCACGCGGCACCAACCCGTTAATGGCCTCACTGCCAAGCTGGTCAGCCATTGCGACATGATAGCCTTTTTCGACCAAGCGGGCGATATAGTTCTCGACAGAATGATGGGGTACCCCCGCCATCGGCACGCGCTCATTTTTGCTAAAGGGACGGCTGGTGAGGGTGATGTCCAGTTCACGGGCGATAAGTTCGGCGTCGTCATCAAAGGTCTCGTAGAAGTCACCCATACGAAAGAACACAATCGCATTGGGGAATTGGCGCTTAATATCAAGATATTGCTTGCGTGAAGGGGAGATGTTTTTTGACATAGATTCCTAGTGGTTTTGTTTTTATAATGTATTTTAACAACGAATAGGGGGAATGTGCAGGCATGAACGGGAGCCAGACGCAAGCTACTGTTTTGCTTATTGAAGATGATGTAGCTGCCTGCGACACGATGCAGTGGGCGCTGGAGCAAGACGGGTTTCGGGTGGTGATTGCTCATAACGGGGCGATTGGGCTACGGGAGCTTTATCTACATCATCCGGATGTGGTGTTGCTCGATTTGAATATGCCCGTTATGGACGGCTATACCCTTTGCCAGCGCATCCGTGAAGTGAGCGACGTGCCAATTATTGTAGTCTCGGCCCGTGAAGAACCTGAAAGCATCGTCCGCTGTCTTGATATGGGGGCCGACGACTATATTACCAAGCCCTACAATAACCGTGTGCTGGTGGCGCGAACCCGTGCTAACTTGCGACGGGCCTCGGCTGAACCCGTCAATCCTCAAGCCAAGCTGGTTTATACTGATGAATACCTAGCACTCAACCTCGAAACACGGCGTATTTTGGTCAATGGCGAGCCTGTTAAACTATCACCACGTGAATTTCGGATACTGGAGGTTTTGCTGCAAGCCTCACCGCGAGTAGTTAGCTATCGTGTTTTGCTAGAAGAAGTCTGGGGCTTTGAGTATATTGATGATGTAGACTATTTACGGGTATATGTATGGCATCTCCGCAATAAAATCGAACCTAACCCCAAATCCCCTATATATTTGCTGAATGAGGCTGGTGCAGGCTATCGTTTTCAGCCGCGGGCCTAGAACGGCTCTGGCAAAACTTGGCTTTTAGATGGATAATCAGGCAAAAATCCCCATAAGGAGTAAATTATCTATGGCAAAAAGCGTTGATTTCAACGTCGGTCCTAAAGCATTGGAATATGTTGAACGCGATCACGCAGTCGTCTCCCCTTCCTATACCCGTGACTATCCCTTTGTGATGTCGCATGGTAAAGGGGCTGAGGTCTGGGATGTCGATGGTCGGCGTTATGTGGATATGACAACGGGTATTGCAGTTAATTCAACGGGGCATGCTCACCCGAAAGTTGTGCAGGCCATCAAAGATCAGGCTGAAAAATTCTTACACATGGCAGGGACAGATTTCTACTATCCCTCCCAGATTGAATTTGCCGAGAAACTAGCCGCGACAGCCCCCTTTGCAGAAGCGGCACGGGTGTTCTTGGCGAATAGCGGCACTGAAGCGGTTGAGGGTGCCTTGAAACTGGCCCGCTACCACACCAAACGCCCGCAAATCATTGCCTTCTTAAACTCATTTCATGGGCGGTCAATGGGGGCGCTCTCGGCAACATCGAGCAAGCCTGTGCAACGCGCTCATTACTTCCCCCTCATCCCCGGTTTTACCCATGTTCCCTATCCCAATGCCTACCGCCCGATGCTGAATATGGACGGCTTCACCGACTATGGTGAGCGTGTGGTGGACTATATCGAAAATGTACTGTTTAAGACCATCATCCCTGCCGAAGAAGTGGCGGGTGTCTTGGTTGAACCCATCCAAGGTGAAGGTGGCTATGTGGTACCCACTCCCGGCTTCTTCCCTGCTCTGCGCCAATTGTGTGACCGCTACGGCATTATGCTGATTACTGATGAGGTGCAAAGCGGAATCGGACGCACTGGCAAATGGTGGGCTATTGAGCATTTTGGCGTTGAGCCAGACATTATCGCCAGCGCTAAGGGTATCGCTAGTGGTATGCCTCTAGGGGCCATTATCGCCCGTGAGAGCATTATGGGTCATTGGGAATACGGCTCGCATGGCACAACCTTTGGCGGTAATCCTGTGTCGTGTGCGGCGGGGATTGCCACACTTGATTTGTTGGGTGATGCTCATGGCAAGGGAGGTATGATTGAGAACGCCGCTGAGGTCGGTCAGTATATGATGGATGCCCTAGAGGAAATCGCGCCACGCCACCCCAGCATTGGGCAGATACGCGGTCGGGGTATGATGCTGGGTGTTGAACTGATTAAAGACCAAGGCACCCGTGAACCCGCCAAATATCTGCGGGATGAAGTTGTGCATCGTGCTTTTAATGAAGGGCTGCTCATTCTTGGTTGTGGCACTAGCACCATTCGCTTTATGCCACCCCTTAATCTCGAAAAGCCAATGGCCGACGAAGCCCTCCACATTTTTGACCAAGCGCTGACGGCTGCCGAAGAAGCGCACGGGATTCGCTAAATCTTGCGCTACGAATATAGTCACGAACACACCCACGAGGTCTTTGAGGTACAAGCCCCTGCTCCTATACCGGATGTGATACGGATCGAGCAACCTGTGCCACAGGCCGCACCTGCGGTTAATCGTGGGTGTGTCACAACCACTACTTTCGCACTTGTTATTCTCAGCAGCCTATCATTTCTGTCTTTCTGCGGTGCCATATCGCTTGGCTTGCCACTTGCTGCTCTGGTGAATTTGATTGAAGCGGTTCTGTACACAGCAGTGGTGATTGGTCTACGTAGCCATGCACGCTGGGCCGCTAATTTGATGATATTCATTGTGATTTTGCTGGCGGCTGGCTTTGTGGTCTCGCCTGCGATTCTGTTGATCGAATCCATGCGGCTCTATGTGACCTCAACGGCAGCCCGTATCATGCTTAGTGGCGTCTCTGCGGTTATGGCGGGTGTGGCTTTCGTTTTCTTAAGTTTTGTGGCATGGTGGTATTGGGATAAGCGTCGCCTCTTTTTGCCTTCTCCAGTGGTCGATGCGTGGGGAGGGCGCTTGTATTGGGTGGTGGCCTTGCTGATTTTTGCGATTATCTTTGCCGATGGCTGGACAACTTATCAATCACGTGCCGACCAACTAGAGCCTCAAGTCAATAGTCTGCGCCAATTTAACCGCATGATGGAAGAGAGTTGGTAACGGGGACGTGAAGGGGCGCGGGCGAGGTCACCTGAAGGGGTGAGGTCGCGCCCGCGCCGCTGCTGATTTACCGCGATAGTGGCCGATTTTCCTCCACGAACTTGCGAGGGTCTACATAATCCCGCAATAACCGATTCAAGTCCAGTTTAGGCCAATCCCAAGGCGTACTTTCCAACGCCTCCGTCGGACTCAAGTCAAAGTGCAGATGATAGGGGAATAGCCCTTCAGCATTGCCCACACTCGCAATCTGTTGGCTACGTTGTACACGGTCACCCACTTTGACGCGGATATTCTCCACATGCGAATAACGTCCATAAAGCCGTTGCCCTGTTGTTACCAAGGGGTCATGCCGAATAACGATGACATTGCCCCAGCCTGTGAGTCGTCCCGCAAAGGTCACGACACCTGATGCCGCCGAATAAACCGGACTATGAGCATCGGCATCCCAATAAGGGCGGTTGAGGTTGAGGTCAGAACCTGTATGATAAGCCTCTTGAGCCGTACCTTTGTTGTAGCGTACCGCAAAACCTGTTGCATCAAACCAATAGCCGGGCCAGACCTTGGAGCCTTCACGCTCTTCACGGGTGCCAATTGGTGGGTCGAAGCCATCTGACACATAGCCTGTTGTCGGAGTGCGTCCGATAATACGCCGATAGCGCATGGCGTCAAAGGCGATTTCTTTATCGGCTTCATAGGTCAGGTCATTGAGAAAAACGATGCCTGCGCGTGGGTTGTTGGCATCAAATTGGAAGATGCCCAAGGGTGCCCACAGGTTGAAATACTGTGATTGATTCACTTCCACCGTTAGCTCGGTGGCCTGCGCTCCATGTATCTTGAAACGGGCGCGGGTTGTGCTGGCGTGGCGGGCAGGAATGAATGTCGAGACCTCATACCACCCGCTTTCGGTCAAATTGGGGTCCCAGAGCGCCCACACCTTACTGCTGGTGGCGCTGGTGTTCTTATATTTGACATTCCAGCCCCATGTTCCCAAGAAGCTCTTAAAACCCTCATTAGAGTCATGCACTCCATAGCGAAAACCGGGGTCATCGGGGGTGATGACCAGTTCGCTGCCGAAATAACCACCCTCGGGGGGGGTGCTATCAGGCGGGTCAATTTCACCAATAGGATGATTGACAGCAGGAAATTGGGTTGGGCCGATTACCCCAAAGCGCCACCAACTCAGACCCGGTGCATTATGAAAGGTCACGGAGTAGTTGCGGGCTTGCTCCATCTCACTGACAGGGGCATTACCTTGCAGAGCGGGTATCAAGGGGAGGCCATAACTCTCCCATGTTTCGTAGGCTTCATCTAAGACTTCTTCAAGGTCGCGTTCAAAGGTGACCCAATAGCATTGGGGGTGGACACTATTGACAAAAGGCCGCCACTCTTCGGGATAAATACGGTTGAAGTGCTGTGGACGCGGGTCAACGCTCATGCCAATATGGAAGCGTCCGCCGACCCCACGCCGTAGCCGTGTCATAAAGGGACGGATAGCCTCACGCCCACCTTGCCAAAAGCCTGTATAGGGTTCCACATCAAGGATGACGCTCTGAACTCCAGCCACATTGCAAGTTTCAATAATAATATCGGCTTCGGCAACAATATCTTTTCCTTTGGGTACACACCACGCATGGAATTCCATTCCATTGGCTTCAAGGACTTGTACCCACCGAGCAATCGAGTCTGGCCCATCAATTGAAAGCGATTTCTTGGTATCGAATTTCCCCATCCAATCGCTCCCGTCAGTGGTTTTGACCCAAACTTGTTTGACATGGGGTGCCCATTGGCGAATGGTACGGACAAATTCCTCAATCGTATCTTCGCTAACGGATGAGCCTTTCCATTGCCATAGTGCAACCTTGCCATCATAAGGCGTTGGCATAGATCAATAACCTTCCTACTAAAAAATACCATTCTGGGTTTCGGTAGTTTTGGCGACATCATCGAGCATACCCAATTTGACAAAAATCATGGTCGCCTGTTTCAGTTTTCGTGCGGCTAAGACCCGTTGCCCACGTTTGGCGAGGCTGCGGGCATGAATGTGCATGGTGCGGGCCATTTCTCCCTCATTAGCGGCCTCCTTAAATGCTTCGATAGACGCCTTGAAATAAAAATCAGGGTTAATTGAAAGCGATTCATCCGGTTCTTGAGGCGGGTGTTCGAGCGCCATCAGTACCTCACCCATCGTGCGGTTGGCATGGCCTACGGTCCGCAAGTGGTTAATGGATTCCGCTAGGTTCAGAGATTGCTTGGCTGTTTCCCATGCTTTCTCAAACAATTGGTCATGAAGATGGATGACGGCCAGAGCATGATAGGTTTCGCACAGTAATTCGGAACGTCCGGTAGGGCTATAGTCGGCTGGGAATTGTGCGACAAGTTGTATCGCCTTTTCAAGACACTCTCGTGCGCTGGAATAACCCTCAAGGCTGAGGTTGAGTTGCCCTTCGTTGGTGTAAGCTATCGCTTGAAGGACAGTCTCACCTAAACGGGCGGCTTCCTCATGCGCGATCCGAAAATAATCACGGGCGCGGATGAAATCACCCTTTTGACGGTAAGCCTCACCCAGAAAGATGTCGCAACGGGTCATGTAACGGGTATTTTCAGCGGATTCAAAATGGGCGCGGGCCTGCTTGCCATGTTCGAGGCTGGCGTTATAGTGTCCATGCTGAAAGTGCAGATAACCCAATATGTACTGGATATGCCCTTGGTTGGCGGGGTGGTCTTTTGCCATTGGGTCTTGAAGTAACGTTTTGATTTGTTCAACGGCCTTGAGAAAAGGGAGTTCACCCGTCTGCCATGTACTGAATACTTGGCTCGTTAATTGGCGAAGTTCTGAAGTTGGTTCTTGCATAGGCCAGCCCTTTGAACGATGTTAAAATAATCCTACGAGATGTATCTTAAATCGACAAGTCTTGAGTGGAGATTGTATGTCTGACGAAATACGCATAGGCATCATCGGTGGTTCTGGATTGTACCAGATGGATGCTCTAACGCATAAAGAAGAAATTCAAATTGACACCCCGTTTGGCCCCACTAGCGATTCAATTATTGTTGGCAACCTTGGTAATCAACGCGTGGCTTTTATTGCACGGCATGGACGTGGGCATGTCTTGACCCCCACCGAGGTGCCTTATCGCGCCAATATCTACGCCTTTAAACAGCTTGGTGTTCAGTATGTTTTGGCAGTGAGTGCCTGTGGTTCGTTGCGGGAAGACTATGCGCCGGGCCATATTGTCGTGCCTGACCAGTTGATTGATTTCACGAAGGGCAAGCGCGACCGTACCTTTTTTGAGGATGGCTTGGTGGCGCATGTTGGTGCCGCTCAACCCTTCTGCGATGAGTTGCGGCATGTGCTGGCGGATACCATCCAAGCGGTGGGGGGGACGGTGCATCGCAGCGGTAACTATATCACAGTCGAGGGGCCACGCTTCAGCACCCGCGGCGAAAGTGAGCTTTTCCGTCAGTGGGGTATGGACATCATTGGTATGACCACCTCACCGGAGGCCTTCCTCGCCCGTGAAGCCGAAATTTGCTATGCGGTGATGGCAATGGTCACTGATTATGATTGCTGGCATGAAGAAGAAGTGACGGTTGAGATGGTGATGCAGACCATGTCGCGTAATTTATCGCTTGCCCAAGCGGTGCTGGTCGGGATTATGCCCAAGATTGCTGCTTTTAAGACCGCACCTGCTGCCCATAGCGCATTGCAAGGTACCCTGACTACTGCTCCTAATGCTATTCCCGCAGAACGTCATAAAACCCTCAGTCTATTCATGCAGAGTCTGTTGGGATAATGAACGTGGAGCAGTGCCGTCGAGAGCGCTATTTGCTGCTCATTGCGGCGGCCTTTGTCATCCTCAATCAGATAACCTTGGCGCTCGTGCAGGGCTTTCATAGCCGTATGGTGTGGCCGATGGTGGTTTGGTTGGGAGCAGTGGTGGGTCTACAGCGTATCATGGCACGGCGTTTACCCCATCATGACCCCTATTTACTGCCCGCGATGTTGCTCTTGACGGGGTGGGGCCTGAACTTGGTGACACGCTTGGCTCCATCCTTTAGCAATCGACAGGCCCTTTGGCTAGCACTCAGTGTTGTGGTGCTGGTCGGCTTAGTGCATACCACAACTGATCTGGCTTGGCTCAAACGCTATCATTATCATTGGTTGGTGGTGGGGATGAGCCTTTTGGCTGCAACCATTATCTATGGTGTGAATCCATCAGGCTTTGGGCCGCGCTTGTGGCTGGGCGCGAGTATCTATTTTCAGCCATCGGAGTTGCTCAAGGTGGTGATGGTCACATTTCTAGCGGGCTATTTTGCTGACCATTGGCGGGTGCTGCGCCGTCAGCATATCCCTATTGGGCAGCGGTTGACTATTCCTAGCCCCGCCTTTTTTACCCCAATTGTGTTGATGTTCAGCTTGTGTATGGTCTTGCTGATTTGGCAGCGCGACCTAGGGGCTGCCACCATATTTTTTGTGGTGTTTCTGTTGATGCTCTATATCGCCAGTGGTCAATGGCTATTGCTAGTGGGCGGCGGCGTATTGCTGGTGCTGGCGGGGTTGGTGGGCTATGTGCTGTTTGATGTGGTGGCACTGCGGGTCGATGTCTGGCTTAACCCTTGGCAAGAATCCGAGGGGCGGGCCTTTCAGATTGTGCAAAGTTTAATGGCTGTCGCAGCAGGTGGCTTGACAGGTACTGGAATTGGGCAGGGCCTTCCCACCTTTATTCCTGTTGTGCATTCTGATTTTGTATTTGCCGCGATAGCCGAGGAATGGGGTCTAGTTGGGGTGTTGGGTCTGATTGTAGCGCTTGGCGTCTTGATTTTTCGCGGGATGCGGTTGGCGATTCTGAATCAAGACAATCCCTTTTTGGCGTTATTATCGGCAGGATTGAGCTTGCTGCTTGCAACCCAAAGCCTACTGATTATTGGGGGAACGCTACGCCTTTGGCCCTTAACAGGGGTTACATTACCTTTTGTGAGCTATGGCGGTTCCTCATTGGTGATTAGTTTTGTGATAGTGGGCTTGTTGTTGATGATTAGCGAGGAGACATGGCGCGAGAACTCCGCAACCTGACCCAAGTCATCTTCCTTGGCTTTCTACTTATTATCATCAGTAGTGCCTATTGGAGCGTGCTTCAGCACGAAGGCTTGCTTCAACGCAAGGATAACCCACGCCGCGTCTTTGCCGACCAGCATTTTGCACGCGGCTTGATTGTTGACCGTCATGGCATAGCCTTAGCGATAACCAGCCCTCGTGCTGGCACAACCTATCCCCAGCGCAATTATCCTTATCCCGAAGTGGTAAGCGCCACAGGTTACTATAGTTATCAATACGGGGTAGATGGCTTAGAATTGGCCTTTAATGATGTGCTGGTTGGGGAATGGGGGCCTTCACCTCGTGCATGGGAGGTGTGGAAGAACGAGCTATTGAGTCGCCCCTCCGTTGGTGCAGACTTGCGGAGTACGATGGATGTATGGCTACAGCTGGCGGTGGTGGATGCTTTTGCGGAGCGTAGTGGGGCGGCAGTGGTGGTAGAGTTGCCATCGGGGGCGATACGGGCGTTGGTGAGTCTTCCTGCGGTCAATCCCAATACGCTGGATTTGAACTGGACGCATTTACAAGCTAACCATAAACAGCAATCTCCCTTGGTCAATCGTGTGCTGAATGTGAGTTATCAACCCGGAAGTGTGCTACAGCCTTTGATCTTGATGGCAATGCTCAATGACGGCTATCGGCTTGAGCAACCTATAGCGCTCTCACAATCACCCATCTACATTGATGGTTTCACACTGACCTGCATGCAATCGGCTTCCGATTCTTTGACATTGCGTGATGCTTTTATTCTAGGCTGTCCAGAGCCGTTTGCAGATTACGACCTTGACCCTATCTTGTTTGCAGATGCAGGTTTTTTTGAGTCTGTGCCACTATCCCGTATCCCCAACGCTGCTTACCCACCAATAAAGATGCGAGATGTGAAGCTAGAGGCACTGGGTCAAGGTCAATTGACGGTAACCCCGCTACAAATGGCGCGGGTGACGGTAGCCATTGCTAATGAAGGGCGGGTGCCAGATTTCTACTTGGCAGATGCCTACCGAATGCCATCGGAGCGGGTGTGGCGGTCTTTAGCCATTCCTCACCACACCACCCAATTATTCCCGTTGGAATGGGTGGCTCCTATGCGGGAAGTCATGGCGGAGAGTGCTGCCCAAATGCCAATTGAAGCAGGTGTCTATGGTCATGCCGGGGTAGCCTACGCAGGGCATCAGATGTTGAGTTGGTATCTTGGCTTCAGTACCGAATCAGGCGGGTTGACATGGGTTGTGGTAGTTGTGGTGGAAGATGCTCAAGCGCCCTATGATGCGGTGGCAGTGGCACAGGGCGCTTTTGATTATCTGGCTACTCTTGAGGAATGATTTTGGCAGCCTCATCTCGAATTTCTTTGATGCGAGCCAACAAGTTATCTTCGCCACGTCCTTGCAGTTGGTTAATGAGGGCGTCAAGGTATTCCAGCAACTGCGGGCCAAATTGTGGTGCTTTATCAATCAGCATTAGACGCGCTTCGAGGGTATCCTCTACGCTGAGAACTTCATTGATAAAGCGGACTTCGGGCGGGGTACTTTCCATAATCATGCGGTTGATTGTGTCATGCACCTTTTGGAGGCGTAACACGCGCGATGCATCATTTTTCTCGCGGGCATCCTCTAAATTGGCCTCAAGGACTTGCAAGAATAGGTTGTCAATGAAATTGGCATTTTCGCGTACTGTTTGCTCAATATTGGTGCTGTTCACGATTTGGCTAAGTACATTGACGGCTGCTTGGATATTGGCTTGGTTGTGTTGATCAATCTCTTCAATGAGTTCCAAGAGACGGTCACGCAGGGCTTTGAGTTCGCGGCGGGTTTTCTTGGAGGGGTCTTGCTCCATCCGCTCGGTCAACAACCCAAAGAAAGTGTAGTCCATTGCCGGACGGATAAGACCCACTAAGGCCTGCACAAATTGGTCATTTTCTTGGTAATCGAGCGCAAGGTCAAGGACACTCTCACGGGTAAGGTTCTGACCAAGTTTGTTGAGATCAGCGGTAACCTTTTGGATAGCAGCCTCTTGCTCTTGCATCTCGCCAAGAAGTTCTTTGCCGTAGGTCGTTAAGTTAAAGAGTTGGTCGCGTAGACCCAGCACGGCTTCGGCCATCGCTCGTTGCCCGTCCATCATGGCAGCCTCGGCGGTGGCGCTTAACATGGTGAAGAATTCCTCGTCAATTTCAGCGTCGTGTTGGGCGATCACACTTGGCAATACATCGGGCGGGGTTTGCAGCAAGGTTTCGACCAATTCAAGTTTCTTGCGACGGTCTTCCATAACTTCTTTGGTGATGCCATCGGCCTCTAAGACTGTTTCGACCAAGGTCTGCATAGTAAACATGCGGCGCGGTTGCAGGAGGTAGCCTTTGCGTTGCTCCATCGGGAGAGCATCGGTGATGGCGCGTGTAAACTGACCAATGACCCGTTCTTGCTCATCATTATTCAAGTTCAATTCAAAAGGAACATGCACCAACAAGAGTTCTTTGGCGGGATCATGGTACGCGAGGGGAGTACCAAGGGCGAGTTCAAAATCACAATTAGGGCAGTGGGCTACATTGACCTGTCCTGAGAGCAGGCGTACCTTAGCACGTGGATCAAGCCCCACATCCAAAATTTGTTCGACTTGGGTCGTGTACTGATTGCCACAATTTGGGCAACTCACGGCTGTTTCTCTAGGTCTTGCCATTCGCTTTCCTTTTTGCGTTTAGGGGTAACGTAAATGTGAAGGTGGTGCCGGGCTTGCTGGCAGTGGCCCAGATACGCCCACCATGTGCCTCAATAATAGCACGCACCAAATATAAGCCAAGACCAGTTCCAGAGGTGTGGCGGGTACGGGCATGGTTAGCGCGATAAAAGCGCTCAAAGACGCGCTCGGTCTCTTCTGGTGTTAATCCCACACCTTCATCACGAACATAGACTTGGATTTGGTCACTGCCAAAGCGCCCCCCGATGGTGATGGTGCCACCGTCTGGCGAGTATTTGATAGCATTGGAAATCAGGTTATCCAGCACGTGGCGTAGGCGGGTGGGGTCGGCCTCAATGGTGGGGAAGTAGCGCTCAAAATCTAGCACAAAGGTGTGCTTATTGGTCTGGGTTTGGAAGCGCTCAACAGCGGCGGCAGCCAGTTGATCGACGGCGACTTCCTCATAGACATTGAGATTAACGATGCCTTCCACTTGCAGCTTGGAGGCCATCAGCAGGTTTTCAATTAATTCGGTTAGGCGGTCGGCTTCATCAACGATGATATTCATGCCGCGCTTGATGGTTGCTGTATCCCATTGGGCATCATCGCGTTGCAAGGTCTCAGCATAACCCTTAATGAGTGCAACAGGGGTCTTGAGTTCATGGGAGACGACCGAGATAAATGTACTTTTCATCTCCTCAGCTTCGCGGAAGCGGGTTATGTCTCGCACATTGGCGATGATGTTACGGAGGCTGCCATCTTCAAAGAAGACGGGAGCATATTTGATTTCCACACTCAAGGTCATGCCGTCCAGTCGTTCAAGGTCGCCTTCAACATAAAAGGTGTCAGGTGGCTCGGTGCTGCGGTTAGGATAGTCGGTGCTGAAGGGCCAATCGGTTTGCAGGGCTGCTTCTAGTGTATGCTTGGGTACTGGATCAGCCCAACGGATGATGTCGCGGTGTTTACGCCCAACTGCGTAGTGTGCATCCCATTGGGTCATGCGTTCAAGGGCAGGATTGATGCGTAAGACTTTGCCGCCTGCGTCGAGGATGAGTACCCCGTCGGCACTTGAATCTAGAATCGTAGCAAGGCGCTGTTTTTCGGCAATGGTGGCTTGATAGAGGCCTGCATTATGGACGGCAATGGCCGCTTGGTCAGCAAAACTTTGCAGAATATGGAGGTCATCAAGGGTGGCGGTGCCGGGGTAGGGGCGGAAAACGTAGATAATCCCCAGTGGCTTATCCGAGATTTTCATGGGCAAGGAGATGGCCTGCCGCAGATTCATATCCAGTTTGCGGGAGACCAGCCGCATCCGTAGTTGAAGTTCATTCGACTCAAACTCAGCAGGGTCGCTATTGGCAAGTTCCAAGAGTGGCTCAAAGAGTTCGGCTTGGTCGGCCTCAACTCCCACCATCGCTTGGATGCTGAATTGTCCATCGGGGTCACGTAGCGCAATCAGGCCTACCTCACCACCGAGCATGGCAATGGAAGCGTCGAGTACCATACGGAGGACGACCTGCAAATCTAATTGGGCGGTAATGGCCCGTGAGATTTTCAGCAAATAATCACGTTGGTGGATGCGGAAATCTGGTAAGATAATCATGTTTCTCATTGTATCACTCGGCGGATTGTGAACGGAAGCATGTCGGAGGTTTCTAACACATTTCTGTTGAAGAAAGTGTGCTAAGGTTAAGGATGTGGTGAGGATGTGATAATGGAATGGGTCTTGCTCATTTTACGACTAGGCGCAAGTGCTTGCCTGCTGCTGTTCATTGGAGCAGTAGGTTTTATGCTATGGCGTGACCAGCAATTGGCGGCGGCCCAAGCTGATGAGCGTCGAGGCCGTTTAATTGTCTTGACTAGTGATGTGGCGACCATTCGCGTCGGGCAGAGTTGGGCTTTGTTGCCGATGACCACCCTAGTACCTGATGAGCAATCCGATGACCGTGCCCAAGTCACATGGCGCAGTGGACAATGGTGGCTGGAAATCTTGAATGGTACGGTGTTATTGAATAGCCAACAGATTGAACAGCCCACCCAGTTAACGTCTGGTGATGTGATTGGTTTTGCACGGGTTCGGCTATTAGTCGAACTGGTCTAAAATAAGCCAGATTGGGTGCTTGACTTTAAATATTAAATTCGCTTATCATATGGTAGGGAGAAAACAAGTTCAAAGAAGGTTATCATGTTTCCCTCTAAAGCCCGAAGGTCGTTTCATACTTTCGGCACCACATCAGAATTTGCCCGTTATTTGATTCGCCAGCTTGAACAACTCCACAAATACCCCAATCACTTCGCGTGAGATAGCTCTCTTTTCCTAACCAACAGCGTCATATCTTTCGATATTCGATCCGTCTGTCGTTCGATTTTAAGTTTACCTATATCTGTTTTTCAATCTTCGTTGGTTACGGAGAGGCTATCATGACACATATCCGCATTACTAACGCACATCCTAAACATGCTCTGGCAATACACCAACTCATTCGCTGGTGGAGCAGCGATATGGACGAGGACAATGATGATGAAAAGGGCATTTTGCCCGCCCGCAGCATTGCGCGGCAGATTCGTCGCTTCCCCGAAGGGCAATTTGTGGTTCTTGATGGTGAAGTGGTGATTGGTTTTGCTATTACGATGCGAACCAATCAACATCCCGAAGGCCCTGCTAAATCTTGGCTAGAGGCGATTGGTAACACTGGCCTCGGCAACCACGACTCAGGCGGAGAGTGGCTATATGGGGTTGAGTTTTTCATTCACCCTGATTATCGCAAATTGGGCATTGGCTCCCAGATGTATAGGGTGCGCTTTGAACTTATTGAACGCTTGAACCTGCGTGGCTTCTTTGCAGGTGGGATGCTGATGGGGTATAAAAAATATCATCCCCATATGGACATCCACGAGTATGCCTACAAAGTGATGACGGGCGAAATTTATGACCCAACTGTCAGTATGCAGATGAACCGAGGGTTCCGCGCTGTGCAGTTGATTGAAAATTATACGCCGGATCTTCCACCCTTCAACCATGCCATGTTGATTGTGTGGGATAATCCCCACTACAAGCCATTGATGGTTGAAGTTGCTGCTTAAGAATGAAATCAACGGGCGCTTGTGGCTTTGTGCAAGCGCCCAAAATGCTTTGACACCCAGCCCTGCCTTTGGGTAAGATGGGTGTGGGTGCAGAATGAGTTAAAAAGAAGGAATTTATGCTTCGCTTGCGACCCCGAAGGACTGTTCGTACCTTCGGCACCACATCAGAACTGGCCCGTTCTTTGATTCGCCAATTGCAGAATCTCCACAAATACCCTGCCCACTTTGCGTGATTGTTTGCTCTCCCTGACAACAGCCTGAATCAGCTATCGTTTTCGCTTCCGACTGCCGTCCAATTCTAGCGCTTATAACTGCCTGTCTGTTCAAGGAGAACAACGCATGTTTGCTATTCACATCGAAAATGCGCGTTCCCAGCACGGGGATGCTATTCATAATCTTATTCGCCTGTGGTATGACCTCGCGCCTGATGAAACACATGAATTGGTAATGCCCGCCGAGGCCATCGCTGCCTATATCCGCCGCTTCCCTGAAGGGGTTTTTGTGGCGCTTGAAAAAGAGCAGGTGGTTGGTTATGCTATTACCATGCGAACCAGCCATACTCCCTATGAACGTCCACAATCTTGGCTAGAGGCCATCGGCGGCTTTGCATTCCGCAATTATGCCTCTCGTGGGGAGTGGCTGTATGGTGTTGACTTTTTTATCCACCCCAACTATCGACGACGTGGAATTGGCACACGGATGTATCGTGCCCGCTTTAATCTGGTCAAACGCCTTAATTTGCGTGGCTTTTTTGCAGGTGGAATGCTGGCAGGTTACCACAAATATCAACGCCAGATGTCCCCGCGTGTTTATGCTGAGAAGGTCACACGAGGTGAGCTACAAGACCCGACGATTACTATGCAATTGAATCGTGGCTTCCGATCTGGTGGTTTTATTGAGAACTACACTACAGATGCCCCACCGCATAACAATGCCATGTTGATTGTCTGGGACAACCCCCACTATGAGAGGATGGGATTAGCGGTATAGATGCCTAGGCTGCGAATACTGGAGATACACGGCACCCATTATGAGATGGGATACCAACACGGCATAGCCTATGCCGATTCGATACGCGAATTGACCCATGAGCGAGTAGCCCTTTGCTCTGATGAAGCATGGACAGGGCGCTCGCTCCCCACTGATTATGTGCTTGAGCTTGCTGAAGCGAGTATCGAAGACCACCGCGCTTATGCCCCGGAGTTGATGGAACAATTGGCGGGGCTTGCAGCCGCAACTGACCTGACTCTCCCCGAACTAATCATTGCCAATGGCTTCACCGACATTGCTGACACTATCTATAATGCTCTTGAGCGCACCCCCAGACACCCTATCTACGGAAATGAATGCACCACATTCTTTGTAAACGGTGATGTCTCGGCGGAGGGCAAGGCCATGCTAGGCCAAACGTGGGACATGCATGCCACAGCGACACCTTATGTGTTGATGTTGCATGGCAAGCCTAAAGGGGAGCCAGATTTTATGGCCTTCACATTGACGGGGTGCCTTGCCATGATTGGCATGAACGAGGCGGGGATTGCCGTTGGTATCAATAACCTTGCCAGTGCGAATGGGCAAGTCGGCGTAACATGGCCTTTTGTTTGTCGCAAGGTCTTGATGCAGGCTAACCTTGAGGATGCGCTGGCCTGTATCACCTCCGCGAAGTTGGCAGGTGGGCATAATTATGTGATCACTGATGCAGAAGGACGCGGCTATAATGTGGAGGCCATGCCAACGGTCTGTCATGTGGAGCCAATTGATGTTTATGCCCATGCCAACATCTGCCGCTATGCGCCGAGCCGTAGCGTTGAGCGTCCCTTAGCGGAGGATTGGATCAAGGATTCGGACACCCGTATTCAGCGCACGGAGCAATACCTTAATCAGCACCCAGTAACCGTCGAAACGCTAATGACGCTAACCCGTGACCGTAGTGATGCTTCCTATAGTGTTTGTTCGATGTCAGAGCCACCCTTTTACTCTGAGACCTGTGGGGCGGTGATTATGCGACCTGCCACCCGCGAGTTGTGGGGGGTATGGGGGCTGCCGAATCAGAATGAATATGAGCGCCTCGTTTTGTAATTGAACCTCAGCCTTTCCAGTAAATTAGAGTGTAAAGCGTAGTCTGTCGTTTGATGGCGGACTATAGGATATTGCATTGTTTTATTTGCTTCATTGACAGGCGCTTATGACCTGTGTTAACCTCTTAACGTTCCTTAATAGTTGGAAGGCAAGTCTCCATGTTCCATCCTCTTCTCCATATTTGGGGTGCATAATCCATCCGTAGTTGATGCCTTATTTATTCATGGCTACGGAACGCGGGCCTGCGTCGGTAGCCATGTCCAAACGGCTGCTTGCGTAGCGCAGAGTCGTTCTTGATCTCTGATTTATCCGCTTTTGACAACTGTATAGCATGGAGCGATATGAACATTCCGCTGAAACAATATTGGGAGTTACTGGTCAAGTATCTCAAACCGTTGAAGCGGCGGGCGGCATTGATGGCAGGCTTACTTCTGGCAAGTATTGCACTGCAAATTGTCAACCCGCAGATTATTCGTTATTTCATTGATACCGCAACCGAGGGCGGCAGTGGTCGCTCGTTGACGATTGCGGCGGTTTTGTTCTTGGCGATGGCCTTGGTGCAACAAGTTACCGCGGTTTCAGCAAGCTATTTCAGCGAGGATGTGGCGTGGAAGGCCACCAACCACTTGCGCCGCGACTTGGCGATGTATTGCCTTGACTTGGATATGACCTTTCATAACACCATGACGCCGGGCGAGTTGATTGAGCGTATTGAGACCGACGTCACCGCACTAGCAAACTTCTTTTCGCAATTCACGGTGCGGATTTTGGGTAACCTCATTCTGATAGCGGGGACGCTGGTGGTACTGTTCGCGGAAGATTGGCGGGTTGGGGTAGCCTTCAGCCTCTTTGCGGGTTTGACGCTATTCATCCTCGCCAAAATGCGAAGTATCGCCGTTCCCTATTGGCGTACTGCCCATGAGGCAAGCGCGGAGGTGTTTGGCTTCTTAGAGGAGCGTTTGGCGGGTACCGAGGACATTCGCACCAGCGGGGCCGAACCCTATGTACAGCATCGTTTTGGGGCACATCTGGATAACCGAGTGAGGCGCTGGCAACGCGCATGGTGGGTGAACTTCTCGGTAATCTTTGTCTTGCGTGAAATGCGGGCCTTCAATTTGCTGTTGGCTTTAGCGGTTGGCTATTGGCTGTTTGACAGCAATCTGATTTCATTGGGCACGGCCTATGTGATTGTCTATTATACCGACATCCTCTTTCGCCCCCTTGAGCAAATCACCCAGCAACTACAAGACTTGCAACGGGCGGGTGGCAGCATCATCCGTATTCAAGAACTGTATCAGCGCACCAGTAAAGTGATAGATGGTGATTCTGCAAGTGTTCCCACTGGGTCGTTGCAAGTTCAATTCGATCATGTCACTTTTGCTTATAATGGCGAAGACCGTGTGTTGAGTGATGTCGATTTTACACTGCAACCCGGCAAGGTCTTGGGTCTGCTAGGGCGGACGGGTGCAGGTAAATCGACCATCGCCCGCCTGATATTCCGTCTCTATGATGTCACCGAAGGGGCTATTCGCTTAGGCGGCACCGACATACGCGACGACAACCAAGTGCATATCCGCCAGCGAGTGGGGATGGTGACCCAAGACGTGCAACTCTTTCGGGGAACCGTGCGTGATAATATCACCTTTTTCGATAGCACCATTTCAGATGAGACCATTATGCGGGTGATTGACACGCTCGGCCTGCACGCATGGATTGAGGGGTTGCCGAATGGACTGGATACCGAACTGGAACACAGCGGCAAAGGACTTTCCGCAGGTGAGGGGCAATTGCTGGCCTTTACTCGTGTCTTCTTGCGTGACCCCGGATTGGTGATTATGGATGAGGCCTCATCACGCCTTGACCCCGTAACCGAAACCCTAATTGAACGGGCTGTTGACCGCTTGCTGGAAAATCGCACGGGTATCATTATCGCCCACCGCTTGGCAACGGTTGAGCGGGCCGATGAAATCATGATTATGGAAGATGGGCGCATTGCCGAACATGGTGAGCGAGTAGTCTTGGAACACGACCCAGACTCGCGTTTTGCTCAGTTGCTCAAAGTCGGTTTAGAGGAGGTGTTGGCATGAATATGATGCCGACATGGAAGATGATGGGGCGGTTAACCCGCTATCGCGTTTGGCTCTATCTCCTAAATGGCACTTCGCTACTGCTATTCTATGTGCTGGGGCAGGTGCCGGGGTTGATGTTGCGTGAGTTTTTCAATAATCTCACGGGTGACGAGCGAGTCCGTTTAGGGGTGTGGTCGATTATTGCCTTGATTGCGGCGGTCTCGATTGGGCGTGAATTCTTGCGATTGCTGGCGTTTGGGGCATGGACACATTTCTTCTTTGGGATTGGTGACCTATTGCGGCGGAACGTCTTCAATCGTATTTTGCAGCGCCCCGGCGCACGTTCTATCCCCCGCTCTCCCGGTGAAGCCATCAGCCGCTTTGATGGTGACGTGGACGAGATTCCGGTCTTCATCATCTGGACGAATGACCTGCTGGGGGTGGGGGTATCGTCACTGATTGCCATTATCATCATGCTGCAAATCAACTGGGTCATCACGCTGGTGGTGTTTGCGCCGTTGGTGGTGGTAATTGCTATTTCGAATGCGGCCCGCTATCGTGTGGAGCAGTACCGTCGTGCCCACCGTAAGGCAGCGGGTGAGGTCATGGGTTTTATTGGCGAGTTGTTCACTTCAGCCCAAGCGGTCAAGGTTGCCACCGCCGAAGAATCGACCATCGGTCAATTTGAGCGCATCAATGATAAGCGGCGCAAGGCGGCTCTGCTCGACCGTCTCTTTAATGAACTGCTGAACTCGGTGTTTTGGAACACACTTAGTATTGGCACGGGCCTGATTTTGCTTTTGTCGGCTAGTGCCATTAAAGCGGGTAGCTTCACAGTGGGGGATTTTGCGCTCTTTGTCTACTACTTGATGCTGGTAACAGATGCCACCTTCTTCTTCGGGTTAGTTTTAGCTCGCTATCGGCAGGCGGCAGTATCCAATGAGCGCTTAACTGAACTGATGCAGGGTTCTGAGCCAGAACAATTGGTCAAACGCCCAACGGTCTACGAGCCGAGTACCTTCTATGCGTCCAAAACTCCGTCTGACCGTTTGGAGCGTTTGCGGGTCGAGAATCTCAGCTATCTATACGCCTCATCCACTAAAGGCGTCCAAAACGTCAGTTTTGAGGTGCAGCGTGGCTCGTTTGTGGTTATTACCGGACGGATTGGCGCGGGCAAGACAACGCTTCTGCGTGCTTTGCTGGGTCTGTTGCAGAAAGATAGCGGCGAGATTTTTTGGAATGGGCAACGGGTTGATGACCCCGCCACCTTTTTCATCCCTCCGCGTTGTGCGTATACCGGACAGGTACCACGTCTCTTTAGCGAATCCTTGCGCGACAATATGCTAATGGGCTTTCCTGTCGGTGATACTGAAATCCATGAAGCGATTCGCATGGCGGTTATGGAGCAAGACCTCCATAGCTTTGAGGATGGTCTTGAGACCTTGGTTGGCCCCAAAGGGGTGCGCCTATCGGGTGGGCAGATTCAGCGTACAGCGGCGGCCCGCATGTTCGTGCGCGATGCCGAGTTACTGGTCTTTGATGACCTATCGAGCGCCCTAGATGTCGAGACCGAGAAGCAACTCTGGACACGGGTTTTTGAGCGAGATGTCACCTGTTTGGTGGTTTCGCATCGGCGCACGGCGCTGCGAGAGGCTGACCATATCATTGTGCTGAAAGATGGGCAGGTCGAGGCTGAGGGTGATTTGGATACCCTGCTGCTGACCAGTGACGAGATGCGGCGGCTCTGGCATGGTGACTTGGGTGCCGATACTGCTAAAGCACCTGAAATCGTTGAAATGGCCTAGTCTACAAGGGGGTAGGGCGCGTTTGGCTCTACCCTTCTTTTTTCGTTACACTCCATTCCATCAATCATTAATCATCTAGGATATGCTATGTTTGCGACTATCAATGGAATCAATATGTTTTATCACGATATGGGCGAAGGCGATCCGCTGGTACTGCTTCATGCGGGTATTGCTGATAGCCGCATGTGGGATAAGCAACTCAAGGCTTTTGCTGAACACTATCGGGTGATTGCGCCAGATTTGCGCGGCTTTGGGCAAACTGAAATCCCCAATGGTGAGTTTGCCCATTATCGTGATGTCTATGCCCTGCTCCAGCACTTGGGTATTGATCAGGCGCATTTTGTGGGGGCCTCAATGAGTGGGGAGACCTCTATCAATCTAGCGCTTACCTACCCTGCGTTGGTCAAATCATTGGTGCTGTCAGGGTCGGCAGTGGGTGGCTATGAGTTTGAGGATGAGGACACCATTGACGTTTGGGAAGAGGTTGGTGAGGCGCTACAGGCGGGTGATTTGTCGCGTGGGGTTGAGCTAGAGGTCATGCTGTGGGTAGTGGGGTCGAACCGCACCGAGGCCCAAGTCGATGATGCTATTCAACTCAAGGTTGGCGAGATGATTCTGCGCTCCTATACCATCCCTAGCGGCGAAGGTATCGAGGAGGAACTAGAGCCGCCCGCCATTGACCGCTTGAGCGAGATTAAATGCCCGACTTTGGTGCTGATTGGTGATCATGATGTACCCGATATGCAGGTGATTGCGGAAATGCTGGCATCAGGGATCGAAGGGGCCAAGAAGGTGGTAATTAGCAATACCGCCCATCTGCCCAATATGGAGAAGCCTGACGAGTTTAACCAGCTTGTCCTCGATTTCTTGAAGGAGGTCTAGCATGGAGTTGGGACTGCAAGGGGCTAAGGTCTTTGTCGCAGGTAGCCGCTCAGGACTAGGCGCGGCGGCGGCACGTCAATTTAGCCGTGAGGGAGCCATGGTTGCCATCAATGGGCGTAATGCCGAGTCTCTGCAACAAACTGCTGATGGTATCCATGCTGAGACACGCGGACAAGTTGTGGCAGTGGCAGGAGATGTCAGTCAGCGCGGGGAGGCTGCTCGTGTTATCGAAGCGGCTGCTCAACGGCTAGGGGGCTTGGATGTCCTTGTCACTAATTCAGGCGGCCCTCCACCGGGGAGCTTCACTGCGTTTGGCTTAGACGAGTGGGAGGGCGCTTATCATCTTTTGCTGGGGAGTACCATTGAGATGATACAAGCGGCTCTGCCCTATTTGCAGCAGTCCCATCGGGCCGCAATCTTGGCCGTGACCTCCTTAACGGTCAAGCAGCCAATGGATAACCTCATCTTGTCGAATGTGATACGGGCAGGCGTCGCGGCGCTGGTCAAGTCGCTTGCGAATGAATTTGGCCCTCAAGGGATTCGGGTCAATGCGATTTTGCCGGGGTGGACGGCCACCGAGCGCGTCGGAGTGCTGATTAACGCACGGGCCGCCGCCAATAACTCCACCCCTGAAATCGAACATGCTAACCGTGTGGGTGCTATCCCGCTACGGCGGATGGGGACGCCCGAAGAATTTGGCAATGTAGCGGTGTTTATGTGTTCACCCGCGGCGGGTTTTATGCACGGGGCGATGTTACCTGTGGATGGTGGCGAGATTCGGGCGACTCTCTAAATTGGGGTATAATGGGCAGCACTTGCATGATGACCAATGGGAGTGCCAATGCTCTACATTAGCCATACCCAACAAGATAGTGAATTTGTACGTCGGTTAGTCGCTGACTTAGCGCTCCAGCCTGTGGAGCATATTCATCAAGCCGAGGTGGTCTTATTCGTTTGGTCACCTGCGGCGGCTGAATCGCGCAAGGTACTCAGCGACCTAGCCTTTGCTCATGAAAGTGGTCAAGATCAGATAGCCGTCTATGCGGCCTATGCCGATGCGGATTGGGAAACTGTTTTTGATCTGAGTACACAAGACCTTTATGAGACCAATTCTCTGCTACTGAAGGATCATTTAGTAGGGCGTGCCTACGGCAGGCCGGCGGTCTATGATACTCGTGTGGTCAACCCCGCCCAATTACAGCGCTATTTACAGGTCTTAGCGCTGATTGCGGCTCCTTATGCCGATGCTTCTGGGGCAGAAGAGCCGCTGGTCATTCGGGATGCTCACCAGACATGGCAAGAGATTGTGACCGCTATTGAAACAGTGCGGGCGGTGCCGATTGCCTTACAACGCTTGATGCCGCCGACCATTGACCATCTTAAGGGCATGATAGGTGGTCATCAAATCGTCCATATTGTCTGTACCTATCAAGCAGGCAAGCTTCATTTTGAAGATGGATGGGGTCATGAAGACCCGATTGATGGGCAGCAACTGCTAGATGCGTTGGAAGCCAGTTCCGCGCAAGTGTTGGTCGTAACCGCCGATTTGCCAGATGAGACAATTGCCATGCTCCTCGAACAGACCTCGTTGAGTGGGGTAGTGATTGCCCCGCATAACTATCTATTTGTGCGGGAATTCTACGCTAATCTGGTCTATGGGGTACGTGATGCCTTTGATGCGGCTAATCGTGCCTTGGGCTATACATCTGGACGGCTCATTTTCAAGGAAGGCCTTGATAACTTCCGCCTAGATTTGCCCGCAGAGGGACATCGTGCCAGCCAATGCCTAATTGATAATGGCTTGCCACCTATGCTTAATGTCCCTTGGCATCGCGGCTTTGTAGGGCAGCGTGCTTCCTTAGATGAACTGAGCCGCGAAATTGCCTCTACTGAGTTTCGACAGATTGCACTCTATGGCCCGTCGGGAATCGGCAAGAGTTGGCTGGCGGCGGAATATGCTCGGCGTTTTGCATGGCGTTATCCGGATGGCGTACTCTGGATGCGGATGAGCCGCCTCTCTAAATCAGAGGATGTGGTGGGGCAGATACTGGCATTGCTGGAGATGCCCGCCGTTACCAACTGGGCCACCTTGCTTGATGTGTTGCGTGACCGTCGGATACTGGTGGTACTTGACCAAGCCGATGCGTGGAGCGACCCCCTAGAGGCAGGTGAGCTATCCGATTTCATTGCACGGCTAGACCAAGATAGTGGCACACGCTTCCTATTGACGGCATGGGGGCCAGTACAGCCCTTAACCTTTACGAGTGGCACCGAAGAAAATACCATCCAGCCCCTTGCCCCCGATGAAGCCAAGCGTTTGATTATGCGGTTGGTCGAGCAACGCCAACTTGGGGCTGAATTCTATGCGATGGATACCTTTTTAACTGAGACCCTTAGCGCCCCGTGGTTGATTCAGGCGGGTGTTGATATGGTTCAGACGCAGGGCTTTGCTGTGGCTTTGCAGGAATTGGATGACTTGACCAACGAAGTCGGGGATGCTTATGAGCATTATCTGAGTCTGCAAATGGATCGGCTGGCTCCAGAACCAAAGGCTCTCCTGCGGCGTTTGACAGCCCTATCCGATGGTTTTAGTCGTGTGCTGGTGGAGCAAATTGGCGGTACCTTACACGACTTGCGGGTCTTGGCACGGATGAGTCTCCTACGACGTGAAGGCACACTCTACTATTTGCCAAGTTATGTGACTACTCTAATGCGTACTACCCGGCCTTTGAGCCAAGCGGAACTTGATGAAATAGATGCCCTCTTGATGAAATTGGAGATGGAATCGGCATGACAACCCCTGTGTATCTTTCAGCCGAGCAACAAGCGGATCTGAACAACTTTCGGACGGTCGTCAAGCGCCAACTCCGCCCTATGAGTGGGATTGATCCGCGTTTGGTGGCCGATTATGTTTTGCAGCATGCGCCATTGATGCGGGCGGCGGCTCTCGCACGGGAGTTGCTGGACTACTTGATGACGGCCCGCGAGTTGCTATCTTCGGGTGATAGCCACTATCGCAAGTTGACTCTTGAGATGGCCGCCACTATGGACATCCTGAGTGATTTGCAGGATGAGACAGAAGCCCGCTACCGCCAAGCCCTGACGCTCTATGCCCAATATGAGCCTGCCAGTGCTGATTTTGCTTTGGCGTATGCGGCCTATGGTGATTATCTGTTGCGTCACAATCAAGAGCCAGCAGGTGCGGCGGCTTATAATAAGGCTTTGGACTTAGCTACGAACCACCCTGAAGCTGCCGCCAAGATTGCAGCAGGGATGGGGCGTGCCTTGATGGAGAAGGGTCAGTTTGAAAAGGCCATCTCATTTTTTGAACGGGCAGTGGCGGCTTTACGCCAGTTAGATGCGGCCCAGACGCTTGCTGAGGTCTATGCTGAATATGCTTTGGCACTGATACAAGTAGGGCGCTTGGGACAAGCTGGTGAGTTTTTGGAAAAGGCTTTTGAAACAAGCCAAACGTTGGGCTTAATAGCGTTGCGGGCCAAGGTCTTGCGCCAACGGGCTTATCTCAACCAGACTCGTGCGGAGGCTACCGAACAAGACACCGCAAAGCACGACTACCAGCGGCAGGCTGAGGATGCTTTGCATGAAGCTATTGCTATCTTAGTGACTTTACCGGAGACCAATGAATTAGCAGTAGCTTATCATGACTTGGGTCGCTATCAAGCCCAGCAAAAGCAATTGGATGAGGCTGAGTCCCATGTGCGGATGAGTTGTGAACTATTCTCACGGACTGGCAATCGGCGTAATTTTGCTGTCTCGCAAATTACACTCGCACAGATATTGATGCTGAAGAACGGCAATATCTTGGGGGCGGTGGAGCGGGTGCGCCAAGCTCTGAAAATCGCTGCTGAAATTGGGGATAGCTTCACTCAGCGCCAAGCGGCAGAGTCTTTGGTACGTATTCACCGTATCCAAGCCAAGCGTTCTTCCGATATGCCAGACGAGACCCAACAACAAATCATGTATTCGCGCCATATCTTTGAGGTGCTGCGCTTGGGTGAATATGTCAACCAATTAGATATGGTGCTTCAGACTTTGGGGACAGCTTAAGCGGTAGATTTACGACATCTCCGCCCCTTTGAAGTTGTAGCCGTTGCCCCGATGGGTAGCGGTAGATGCCAACATTCAGGCTAAGACCGGATTGCTCAAATAGGGTGAGGTCATCCCAAACGATGCGATGTTCGTCACGGATGATGTCACCCGCCCGCCACCATGAGGTGGAAAACTGCTTACCAAATCCCTGTTGCTGCGGTTCACTGTCGTGTTGCAGCGCTACCCCATCCGTCACCACCAATTGCCCCTCGGCATTTACCAAGTGAACAAAAACATGGTAATCCTCAGCAGGTCGGTCATGAGCATGCCACCACAAGGTAAGTGCCAAACCGTCTTCGACCAACTTTGTTGTGTAGCCCGCTAAGTCGATGCCTTGCTCAAAATGTGCCGCTATAGGGTTAAGGTCACTTGGCAGGGAAGGTTGCATGGGCCATGCTGACCATACAGGTTCAAAGAATATCATCTCCCCGCCCGCGATAACCGTTGGGCCGCTAATCTCAAAGACGTTGTAAGCCTGTAGTGCATTGGGCCAACTACTCAAGCAGGGATAGAACCAAGGGAAGATGCCGATGAAGCGCGGACGCTCTTTAAGGATGATACGGGCCAATTCGAGGTCACGGTCACAAGTGAAGCGTTCAGTGTCGCGGGTGGCATCAATGACTTCGGGCGAGACTAGCCCTTCGAGGTCAAGCACCCGCCGATTGGAGATATGGGTGATGGCTCCTACGTCATTAAGGGCGATGGTCTCATCAGGAGCGAGTGTATCACGTACCCACAAGCCCGCCTGCACGTGCATGGCTCGCAGTTGGTGGACATCATTGGAAACCTGAGCGCCGGATGGTAGGCCATTGCCAAAAGTGATGATACCAAGGATGGCCGTCAGCCCTAACGGGAGCCAGTGCTGACCAGTTTGTAGCCATTTGACCTGAGTCAATCGCCAAACCCCAATAATGGCGACCAAAATCACCAATGGGATGATAGGGGCCACATAACGGGCATGGTTGACAATATAACGGTCTTCGCCAGTTAACTGCACACCGAGCAAGAACAAGGGAGGCCATGCCCCCCACAAAAAGCTAATGTTATGCGGTTGTCGAGCTTGCCACAGCAGCCAGCTTGTGCCAATCACTGCAAACACAATGAAGATGAGGCCATGATCGACGCGGGTCATCCAAAAGAAGGTGTGTGGTGTTGGGAGGAAATGGCCTAGCTCTGACTTGGCGCGGAAGGTATTGGGCAACGGGTAACCACTGATGACTAGGGTGGTGAGGGGATACGACCCCGCCAGTAACCCATACGCTAGCAAACCGCGCCAACTGGCTTTAACGCGCCCAATGATGACGCCAAATCCGCGCCCTTCATCACGCAAGGGTATAACAACCAGTGCATCTAAGAAAAGCAACGCTGCCAGTAAATAGGCTTCAGGGCGGGCGAGATTGGCTAGGGCCAGCAATAATCCTGTGCGCCAACCGAGAGGGCGACGGTGTTGGGTGTCATCGAGATGGCTCCAGAGGGTCACAATCATAAGCGTGGCGAAAGCTGTGACTTCCATCCCACTAAGGCCCATCCAGATATAGCGACCTGTGACGGCGGTGATAAGGCCTGTTGCCAAGCCAATCCATGCGCGACGGGTCGCCCACAAACCAAATCCACTAATAGCAATGACTGATAGCACATGCCATACCGCGCTGAGGCCGATGGCAATATCGACTTGGCTAAAGATGCTGGGGTCAAAGAGAGTATAGGGAATCGCTAGCGACAGGACCCACAGCGGACTGGTGGCTCCGACGGTCAGCACACCCTCGTTATAGGTAAGGCCTTTGCCATCGCTGAGGTGTTCAGCAAAGCGCACATGAATCCATGTGTCATCCAACAACGCTCCAACATTTCCTTGATTGTGGTGAGTGGTATGGAGTACGACAAGGGTGAGATATAGCACTGCAACCACCGCCGGAAGCCCCATCACAATGAGCGCCCGACGGGGTTGCGTTTTAATCCTAGTCAGCATTCGCGCTATCTTGCCATTCTTCACGGAGGACAGCCATGAGATGGGTATCGTAATAGCGTCCCTCGCGGAACAGAGCTTGGCGGCGGGTACCCTCAAGTCGAAAGCCGATTTTTTGGTAGCTCTTGATGGCGCGTTCATTGTAGCCATAGACTTCTAGCCCGATCCGGTTAAGATTGAGTTCGAGGAAGCCGTAGCGCAACAAGACCCGTGTGGCGTCGGTGCCGTAGCCTCTACCCCAATAGCTGGAATCGCCTATCGAAATACCGAGTTCAGCCGAGCGATTCTTCCAATCTATCGAGCGCAGACCACCGGAGCCAATCAAGATGATGTGGTCGATGGTGCGGATGGCAAAATTATAGACGTCGCTCTTTCGCATCCGGTCATACCATTCCATCTCATCTTCAAGGGTGAGAGGGAAGAGTGGCTGCATCCACAGGTATTGGAGCAATTCGAGGTCAGCAAACCACTTGGCATATTGCGACACATCATCACGGGTGATGGCATTGAGGTAGACCAATTCGCCTTTAAGTAAGTCATTACCCAGCATAGGCCGCTCCTTCTAGACGAGGTAGGATGATTTCTTCTTGGGGGTTGAGGGTTTCACCACGCGCAACTGCTTCCTCGGCCAGTAGTACCCGTTGCAGGGCGGCAATGGCGACCTCCAGCATGGATGTATCGGGTTGGCGTGTCGTTAGGCGTTGTAGGGCTAGATTGGGAATGATGATGAGCTTAACGATGGGGTTTTCGCTGTGGCGGGCGGTGAAGCGGATGACTTCATAGGCCAGCCCCGCGATAATCGGCACCACCGAGACCCGCGCTATAATCAGCAAGACGATGTTATCAGGCCGTCCGGTGATGGCATGAACCACTACGCTGAGGAGCATAACGGTTAACAGGAAGGCCGTACCACAGCGGGGGTGTTCAATAGAATGGGTTTGGACTTGTTCAGGGACGAGTTCACTGCCCGCTTCATAGGCGTTAATGGTCTTATGCTCGGCTCCATGATAGCCGAATAGTCGCTTGACATCTTCCATAAAACCAATTGCCGCGATATAGCCCACGAATATCCCCAGCTTGACTACGCCCTCAATGGTATCGACAGCAAGGCGGCTCTTGATATTGAACACGTCTTGGACGATGTTGGAGGCCGCGGCAGGCAAGGCAAAGAACAGGCCAATGCCCATGCTCAGAGATAGGGCCACAATCCCCACCACCGCAATATCGGAGAATGCTTCGGTGGATTTGTTGCCAGTGGGTTGGGGTGAGCCACCCATACCGAGTGCCATGTTCATAGTGCGAACACTCAGGATTAACATATTGGTGAAGCGCCGCAGCAAGGGGATTTTACTCAGGAAACCCTCTTTGGCTTCGGTGGCGGGTTGTGGTTCGGACTCTTCTTCCTCTTCACGCAAGGCCACATTCGCGCTCCAAATCAACGCACGAGTGCCAAGTACCAAGGCGTCCCACAGCCCGACCAGCCCACGCACAAAGGGGATACGGCTCATCCGTCCCCGATAGAGGGCGGCATTTAAGGCCTCTTCATGAATGACAATATTGCCTTGGGGGTCACGCACCGCAATGGCGGCAATATGCGCTCCCCGCATCATGACCCCTTCCATGACGGCCTGTCCGCCGTAGTTGAACTTCGGTTTTTCCATAAACTCCATCCAATACCTATACTGCTCACCCAGAGCATGATGTTAATAGTTGTCGGTATACCGGATACCCACGCCTTTGATAAATGAGTATGCCCCAGATTATACACGGCTTGAGGCTGCCAATCGCCTACTCTTGCCCGCCGAATAGCATAGGCAAGCGGCGTCTTGGTGGGTTGATAGTGTACCATAGCATAACGGGTTTCGTCATCGGGGTCTGCGTTGGCAAAGGCCTCGGTATAGGCTGGGGTGGTATCCGTAAACGTACCCAAGTATTGTACACCCCCACCTGCGAAAAAGATGAGGGCGAAAATGATGATGTTGCGACGGGTTATTGGCGGAATCGCTAGGCACCAGAGTGGCATCAATGGCACCAAAAAACGTGGCCCCCAGACCCAGCCCCCGTGCCATGCCCACCACGAGCCATAAAAGACGATGACTATACTGCTGATAAGTAAAAGACCCCTAGTAAATTTGGGGTATTGACGATAGAAGCGTCGCCAACCCCAGATACTTAGAATCAGGGGAGGAGCATAGATGAAAATGCTCTTGCCGGGGCTGAGTAACAGGCCGATAACGCCTTCCCAGACGGGGGTTGTGAAGCCCTCATCGGTATAACCTGTTGTGAATGGGTCGCCGAAGCGCAGGGTGTTGTGTATGAGTAAGCCACCGATGGCAAGGATGGGGCCAATGCTCAGGTACAGCCAGCGGCGGCGGGGCGCGGGCGATGTCGCCCCAACGGGGCGGGGGAGGTCGCGCCAAAAAGCCGCCAAAATCAACAAATTGGGCCAATAGATCGCAAAGCTGGCTCGCGTCAGTATACCCACTCCCAGCGCTGCTGATGCCATACTCAATGACGCCCGTTTATCGACCAATAGCCCGAATACAGCCCACACCAGTGCTGCCGTCAGTACCCCTTCTGCAAAATAGATGTGACCGTAAGGCCAGACGGTTGTTCCCAGTCCCGCTACAACTGTGATATAGACCGCCCGTCGATGGCTATAGAGCCGCAGCCCTAACCGATACAGGCCCGCCATTGCCAAGGCCATCATGCCCGTTGGAATCAGCATGGCAAAATAGGCTCCCACCACAAAGGAATTCGCACCTATGTTATGGTCGGCTATCCATGCTGCCCACCACATCACTGGCACCGTGAGTAATGGCAGGCCGGGGTCATATTTGCTATACAACTTGCCGTTTTGACCATTAATGACTTGGGGAAGGTCGCTGGAGGGGATGTGTAGATGTCCTTCATTGGCTAGTTGATAGGCCGTTTGCATCATGACTACATCATCGCTACTGGCAAACGGCCCCGCCACTGAGAGCAGATAGATACACCAAAACGCGCAACATATCAGCGCGGTATTAATGAATTTGGACACCTGTTGCATTACCGGATGAGGCCCATACATCACGCGGCTCGTTGGTGTAAAGTGTGAGTACCAATGGTGGACCACTGACGTAAACCGTTCCTGCTAAATCAGGCGTGGCGGGTTCTGTCTCAACCACTAGCACGGTACTATTCCCCGGCCCCACCCCATAGCGCGGTTCTGGTTGCGGGTTACCCATGCCATCTGTTAGCGTAAACTCATCGCTATAGGCCGCTTCAATCCAGTAGCTGATGGGTTGAGTGGCGGCTGACCACATCACAAAAACAGTACGGTCGGTAAAATTGAAGACGACCAACCGCCCATTGGGAGTCCGGCCTGCGCTAACGGATTCGTAGCCGCTGAAAGTGCTAACGGCATAGCGGTAGGCATCGAAGGCGGGGCGCTGGCTGTTGTCATAGCGAATTAGGCCGAGCGGAGGGGTCTCGCCCGCCACATAATTTGAGTCGAATAGTTTGGAGACTGCCACTCGTTCTGCGCCTGCTGCCAAGGCTAAGGCACACCCTTGTACAATAAAATCAGCTTGTTGCAGGAGGTTGATGTCAACAGGTGCTTGAGGTAGGCCGCCAATAATATCAAGTGTGGGAACTGCATTGAGTTCGGTTACCCAAATGCCTTTATCACTCAAACCAGCCTCATCCAGTAGGCGGCGCGTGGTGCTGGTGATGTCGCCTACCGTGTCGGTATTATTGTTGAGGCCACTGAAGGGGAATGGCTGAATGGTGATGTTAAGTGCGATGCCGTCAAAATAATAGTTGTTGTCTACGGCGGTGGGGTCATCTAGTGTGGTGGTTAGGAAGCGTGTGAGGAACGGCTCACGGCCTGCGCCAATATCATCCCACCACGCCAAGCCGCCTGTCCAAATATGGGCTTGATCGTCCGCCGCCCTGATGGTCAGATAGGCGATTTTGACAAGACGATAGTAGTCTTTTATCTCACCGTCAAAGGTATTCGGCAAGTCAGGGTTATTCCAAATAATCCATTGGTGAACACCCAGTGGTGCATAGGTATTGACCAATTGGCGCAGAAAAACCGCCCAATAATTCTCTGGACTATCAGATGGAAGATAGAGACCATCTGGCACGGCGGAGGGTAATCCACTGCTGGATGCCCAAACGGGAGTATTGAGGATTAAGCCCACAATCTCGCGCCCGTTTTCGATGTCATATAGCAGCCATTCAGGGCGCACCGCCTCCATCATGAAATCGCCCGGCCCTTCGGGTTGGATGCTCGACCAGTCAAAAGTCAGGCGATCCCAACTGACGCCTAGCGTTTGGGTGGCTTGGGGACGCCAGTACCCCTCCACAATACCAAACGGGTTCTGGCTGGGGTGATTGGATTGAGCGTTGATAAAATTCGGGGTGCAAACAAACAGAACCAGCAAGAACAATCGTAATCGGCGCACAGAGTTGCCTTTACCGTTCTGAAGGGCGCAAGTCCACCACATTCATTTGTGGGGTGATGCGTCCGTTCCACTCATTGATTTGCAGATTATACAAAACATCAATATAGGGTGGCAGGTGTGAATACCAATCTCCAAAGCGGAATGCAATAGCATCCATTGTCAATGGGCCATCACTCAATCGCAGTTTAAGATGACTGCCATCATTGCCTACCCGCCGTGATTCCATCACCCGCAACCGACGGGTCATGAATATCGGTTCGGGGTTATCGGTACCCATCGGTTCCAATTTGCGGATGTTTTCTGCCAGCATTAGGGTGAGGTCAATCATTTCCGCTTCGGCATCAATGCTGATGGAGGGGCGTAGGTCGTGGTGAATGAGTTCGTGAGCAGCGAGTCCTTGAAGGCGTTCTTTAAAGGCGGGGATGTTCTCGTTACGGATGGTGAAGCCTGCTGCTTGGGCATGCCCCCCATGCTGTACCAATAGGTCAGCGCATTCATCAAGGGCATTGGTGATATGGAACTCCGGAGTGCTACGGCAGGAGCCGTGTGATTCTTCCTCACCAATTTGGATGACCACCGAAGGACGATAGTATTCCTCAGTCAGCTTGCCTGCTACTAATCCGACAATACCCGGTCGAAAACTTACATCGGCAGCAAAAATGAGGTTATCTATACCCCCATCTTGTTGGGCAAGGTCTTTGGCTATTCGATAAGACTCTGCTGTGTAGTCTTGGCGACGGGTATTGATTTCTTGTAGCTCTTGAGCGAGTCGCGTAGCTTCGGTCAAGTCGCTGGTCATGAGTAACTGATAGGCAATCAGGGCATTTTCAAGGCGACCTGCTGCGTTGATGCGCGGCCCCAAAGCAAAGCCAATTGAGGTGGCGCTAACCTTCTCTGGCTTGACCTTGCTAATATCCATTAGCGCATAGATTCCGGGGCGTCGGGCGCGGGCTAGTTCGACCAAACCTAGCTTCACCATGCTACGGTTTTCAATACGGTCAAGCGGGGCAAGGTCAGCAACGGTGCCGAGCGCCACCAAGTCCAGCAAGTCTTCGCTACTCAGATTGGGGGCGTTGCGGTCTTGTTGACGGGCGACGATGATAAGTGCTGTGGCGAGTTTATAGGCAATACCAACGCCAGCCAGCATGTCTTCAGGATATTTGCAGTCAACTTGCTTGGGGTTGAGTACAGCTAGAGCTGGTGGTATAACATCTCCAACCGAATGATGGTCAGTGATGATAATATCAAGACCTGTGGCGTTGGCGGCTTTGACCTCTTCGACGGAGCGGATGCCACAATCTACCGTGACGACTAGCTTAATGCCTTTAGCTGCCAGCTTTTGTAGTGCCAGTGTGTTCAGGCCGTAGCCTTCATCGATACGATCTGGAATGTAAGGTTCGATTTGCCCGCCGAGTGCTTTTAGCGTTTGAATAAGCAGGGCTGTGCTGGTCACCCCGTCGGCGTCGAAGTCTCCGTATACCACAATGGGTTCTTTGCGGCGGATGGCGTTGCGGATACGTGCTACCGCCTTTGCCATGTCTTTCATAAGAAATGGGTCATACGCAACTACATCATCTGAGAGGAATTGCCGTGCCAGCACGGGTGTGGTTAAACCCCGATTATACAGGATTTTCGCCAATACTGGCCCCAAATCGCTTAGAGCTTGTGTAAAATCATAGGGCGGGTCGGGGGCGTGTAGCCAGCGTTTGGGTTGTTTGCTTACTGTATCTTTCAGCACTGTACTCACTCTCGGTTTGGATTTGTTTGATGTTACCATGTGATAGCAAGGGCTGACAACGCCCGTTTATCGGAGACTGCTTATGTTGAAACAGCCATCTCGTATAGTCTTAAATCTCGGTATCCTAACCGGGGGATTGGTCGGTTTAATGGTGAGTTTGTCCCGAGGTGCAGATGATGGTGAGGCCTTTTTGATTACAGGCCTCTGTGCCATCATCGGGGCGGGTCTATTCTCATATACCGAAGTCTTTTTGTTCCGCCGCAACCGCTAACGATAGGGTGGTGGCGGGGGGGGCGGCGCATACGGAGGCGGTGGCTGATTGGGATATCCCGCTTGCTGTACTCCGCCGCCTTGCATCCGTTCCAACGTTTCAAAGTCTAACAGATTGCGACGCTCTGCAATTCTGGTCAAGAGAGGAATGATAACCAGTTGACCGCTATACGCTTTGAAGCCTAGATACCATGTGTAGCCCCATAGCAGTAACATCGGGATGATGCTCAAGAGCGCGAGGGGTGGCTCAATTAGCAGCAGAACGGCAGAAATCGGGACAAAGAGAAAGCCAATCAGTGAAAGCATACGGGCATGCACCAAATGGTATCGAATAAACGCCGTATCCCAGTCCGCTATCAAGTTGCCGAACCATGTTAACCACCAGCCTAGTGGGTACAATAAAGCGCCGATAGCAAGGTCGGTCAGGGCCATGCGGTCAGCACGCCGCTTATAGCGTCGTCCGCGTTGGTCAGTTTGGACAATGCCTTGGGCGGTTGGGCCTTGTCCGGGGTACATATTTCGCATACCTTGGAGTTTGCCACCAGACGATGCTTTTTGTAACTTCTGAGCGCGGCCTCCTTTGGGGCGTAATGAGCGCCCAACCCCTTGGGCTTGGCTCTTTGCGCGACGCATCTCGCGTCCTGGTGTACCCGCGATTTGTTTGGCTTGTCCCTTCATAGAACGGACTTGATTCCCCGGTTGTCGTGCTGCCCGCCGACCTTGGGATTGCATCTGGCGCATTTTACTGGCAGGCTTATTGATGCCTTGGTTGATTTGTGCTTCAATGTTCTTAATCTGACGAAATGGATTACGCATACTACCTCCAATAACACCCCTTAACGTTTACTTTACAATAGAGCATGGCTTCCTGCAATTATTTTATCAGAAGGATGCAATGAGATGACGACAACTCGTGTGGTATTTATGGGAACCCCGGAATTTGCGGTTCCGGTACTGCAAGCTTTGATTGATGCTCCTGATTTTCAAGTGGTGGGCGTGGTCACACAGCCTGACCGACCTGCCGGACGGGGCAATAAACTGCGCCCTAGCCCTGTCAAAGAACTGGCTGTGGCACGTCAGATTGAGGTTTTTCAACCGGAGAAATTGCGCGGTGAGGCGGTCATGGAGTACCTTAGCGCATGGCAGCCCGATGTCCATGTGGTGGCGGCCTATGGTCAAATTTTGCGACAGGCCGTCTTGGATTTGCCACGCTATGGCAGTATCAATGTGCATGCTTCTTTGCTTCCACGCTGGCGTGGAGCGGCTCCCATCCAAGCAGCTATTTTGGGTGGGGACGCAGAGACTGGTATCACCATTATGCAGATGGATGCGGGCTTGGACACTGGCCCAATGTTGAGCAAGGCTGCTGTGCCTATTTTGCCAACGGATACGGGCCAGACCCTGCATGACAAACTAGCGGCAGTGGGCGGCCCATTGTTGGTTGATACTGTGCGTGGTTTCATTGCGGGTAAGATTCAGCCTCAACCCCAAGACGAGGCGCTCTCGACCTACGCGCCTCGTATCCAGAAGGAAGATGGACAACTCGATTGGTCACAATCTGCTGTTGAGATTGACCGACGGGTGCGGGCATTTGACCCTTGGCCCGGTACATTTACCGCTTGGGATGGGCAATTGCTCAAAATCCTAGCAGGGCAAATTGTGGCTGGAGGTGGGAAGCGTGTTCTCCCCGGACAGGTGTCGCTTAAATCGGGGATGGCTCCACTAGTGATTGGGACGAGCGAGGGCCTCTATGCGCCAACCATGCTGCAAATGGCAGGCCGCAAAGCGATGACTGCGGCGGATGTCGTCAATGGCTTTGCTCAGATGGATGGTGTAATTTTGGGTGAACAGCCACCTGTGTAGAGGCTGCTCACCCATTGATGGATTATTGAATGCCCATCAGTGAATCGACTTGCGCCCAGACCGCCTCGTCAATCTGGAGGGCGAGCACTTTGAGATTTTCTTGGAGTTGTTCGAGCTTAGTGGCTCCCGTAATGGCGCTGGAAATTGAAGTACGGCGGATTGTCCACGCCATTGCCAGTTGAGCGCGGGTGATGCCGAGTTCATCGGTAATAGATTTCAAGACCTTCACACGCTCAAAGGGGCTGCTTGCGTCGCCTTCAAAGCGGTTTCGCAGCCAGTCCATGCGGGCGAGACGGGTGTCATCGGGGATGCCGTTGTCATATTTGCCCGTGAGGACGCCGCTGGCGAGCGGACTCCAAATCACTAGACCAAGGCCATTATCTTCAGCAGTGGGGATGACATCGGTGTGCATTTTCTCCCAAACCAACAAATTATAATGGGGTTGCTCTACTTGGGGTTTGTAAAGGTTGTAGCGCTCACAGATATCAAGCGCCTCACGTAATTGGTCGCCTGTCCACTCGCTGGTACCCCAATACAGAATCTTGCCTTGATGGATAAGGTCATCCATAGCGCGGCAGGTTTCTTCGACGGGGGTATTTTCGTCGTAGCGGTGGCAGAAATAGATGTCGAGATAGTCCGTGCCAATACGTTGTAGCGATTTGTCGATACTTTCCATAATGTGCTTGCGTGAGAGGCCCCGGTCATTGATGTCATCGCTCATCGGCCAAAAGACCTTGGATGAGATGACCAAGGTATGGCGCGGGAACTCCCGCAAAACCTCACCCATCATACGTTCCGATTCGCCTATCGCATAGATGTCGGCAATGTCAAAAAAATTAATGCCAGCATCATAGGCGTAGCGAATGATGCTTTGGGTTAATTGGCGGTCTTGCACGCTTTCACCGAAGGTTGTCCACCCCCCAAGGCTCAAGACGCTGACATTAGTGCCACATTTACCCAAACTACGATAGTCCATACGATACTCCTCGTTATTGATTACTCTTGATTGAGTATAACAGGCGTGGGGGCGAATACATAAAAACTATGCTTATCCTCATCCACATAGAAATCAACCACCGCATAGCCTTGACTAAAGGCACCTTCAAAGAGTCGAGCCATGACACTGCGCCATGTTGGGTCGGTGGGGTAGCTATAGGGAATCTCAAAGCGGAATGGCTGGCTTTGCGGGATGTCGGGGGCAGTATGGACACAGGGTAAATCTTGAGGATTGTGGATACGGGGTCGGGTGGGTTGATTGAGGTGCCAATCTACGATGAGACGGTCAGTGGTGCCGAGGCGGGCAAGGGGCGAGGCTGCGCCATAGTAGTCGGGGGCAAAAATGCGTGAAATAGCCCCGATTTTATGAAAGTTAAAATAGGCGTTGCGGCTAAACAGGGGGTCGAATGTCCATGTCATATGGTCGAGGCCAATGCTCAGGGCGTACTCTCGTTGGGCGCGTTTGAGTTGGTAGCCAATGCCTTGGTCACGGTACTCTGGCAGAATAGCCATACGTTGTGAGGTGAACTTGAGATGGGTATGGGCAGGGTTGCCTGTGGCTCCCAAAAAACCAAAGACAAAGCCCACCATTTGATCGCCATCAAAAGCGCCAATAATGGCCCCGCCATTCTTAGCAATCGAGAGCAGCATATTGGGATGTACCAGAATGGTCGGGTCAGTCCACATGGTTTGTTGAATGGTGATGGTGGCTTGTAGGTCAGCATAGGTAAAGAGGTGTCGTGTTTCAATCATCATCATCTCGCTAAAAAACTAGTCGCAAGTTTGCGTTGGATGTGGCACAATAGGCCTAGAATTAGATTTTAACAAGCGGAGGAAAAATGGCTGCACGGGATCAATTAACGTGGGAAGAAAACCTCGTCGCCGCTATTGGTGGATCAGGAATTTTCTTGGCGATACTTGGCGGGCTATTGATGGGTTTTGGCGAAGGTAGTGACCTTACCTCGTTGTTTGCGACGGTGGGGGTGATGTTGGTTGTGGTTTCGGCCTCGATTTGGATGGTCTTGCTGCAACCGTGGAAGAAATTTGACGACCTCAAGACAGCCTATTACACGGGGCATCATCATGACCACCATGATGACCATGCCCATGATGTGGCTCATGCTGTGGCGGATGAACATTTTGCTGAGACGGGCGGCGGTCAACATCCAGTAGAAGCTTTGGTAGCTCCTCCAGTGGTTGAGGCTGTAGTCGCGGAAGCTGAGGCTCCCATTGTGGCAACACCTGCTCCGGTGGCTGAACCTGATGACCTCAAATTGATTGAGGGGGTTGGTCCTAAGACCGAGGAGGCGCTCAACGCGCTTGGCATATCGACGTTTGCCCAAATAGGTGCTATGAATGCGGCGGAGCTTGAGGAGAAGGTGAAGGCTCAAGGTGTGCGCTTGGTGGGCAGCACCTCAACATGGGTTAGCCAAGCCAAGTTGCTGGCAGCGGGCGAACTGACCGAATTGGATGAACTCAAGAAGCGGATTAAGGGCGGCTATCTATATGATGAACTGACCTTGATTGAAGGTATTGGCGAGAAGGCCCAAGAAGCTCTCTATGAGGCCAAATATCGCAGCTTTGACGATATTGCAGCCGCCGGCCCTGATGAACTCAAACAGGCGTTAGAGGCGGCAGGATTGAGTATGTCGCCAGAGACATGGCCCAAGCAAGCCCAATTTATCGTAGCGGATGATTTGAGTGGTTTGAAGGCTTACCAAGACTCCTTGAAGCACTAGTTTAATCCTAACAACACAGCAAAAAAGGTGTGGCACCTGCTGAGATGTCACACCTTTTTGATTACCGACGATTAACCTAGGCGAAAAGGTCTTGGACGGCTTCTTTTTCTTCGAGCAGTTCTTTCTCAGTGGCGGCAACTTTGCCCTTGGCATAGTCGCTTAGGCTGAGTCCTTCAACCATTTCCCAGCTACCATCAGCTTTGGTGCGGATGGGGAAGGAGAAGAGCAGGTCTTGGTCAACGCCGTAAGGATTACCCTGCGAGTAGACCGCTACACTGTGCCAGTCGCCTGCGGGTGTCGGGTTAATCAGGCTACGAACCGTGTCGATGGCAGCACTGGCAGCACTGGCGGCGGAACTCTTGCCACGCGCTTCGATGATGGCCTTGCCGCGTTGTTGCACGGTCTTCATAAATTGACCTTCAAACCATTCACGGTCGGTGATGGCATCGAGGGCGGGTTTACCCTTAACCAGCGCATGTTCAAAATTGGGGAATTGGGTGGCGCTGTGGTTGCCCCAGATACCGACATTGGTCACTTCATGGGTCAACACGCCAGCTTTGAGGGCGATTTGGCTCTTGGAGCGGTTCTCGTCGAGGCGGGTCATCGCAAACCAGCGGTCAGCCGGAACGTCGGGGGCATTCTTCATCGCAACAAGGCAGTTGGTGTTGCAGGGGTTCCCCACCACCAGAATACGCACATTGCTGGCGGCATAGTCATTGATGGCTTGGCCTTGCCCAACAAAGATTTTGCCGTTGATGTTGAGCAGGTCTTTGCGCTCCATGTCAGCAGTGCGGGGGCGGCTCCCAACGAGCAGTGCCCAGTTGGTATCTTGGAAGGCCGTCTTGAGGTCGTCAGTGGCGATGATGTCATGGAGGAGGGGGAACGCACAGTCTTGCAGTTCCATCACCACACCCTTGAGGGCGTCAATCGCTTGGGGGATTTCGAGAATTTGGAGAATCACCGGTTGGTCGGGACCGAAGGTTTCACCATTTGCCAGCCGGAACAATAAGCTGTAACCAATTTGCCCTGCGCCGCCTGTCACAGTAACGCGGATTGGACTTTTCACGATCACTAACTCCTTAAGATACTCATACTTAGCAAGGTGAGTCTACCGAGAATCAAGGGAAAAACAATAGACGTTTGTCGGTGATTCTACTGCTAAATGACCGGATAAGCGTCCACAGCGGCATAAGCAGCCCCCACCAGCCCCGGACCTGTATGAGCGCCCAACACAGGGGCAATCGGCGCTATGGGCAGCCATTCGCAATCATAAACCTCGTTGAATCGGCCTTTGAGTAGCTCGGCACCTTCGGGGTTGGCGGCGTGCATGATTTGGACGCGGAGTTTGGTACCGGGAGCGTGCAGTTTGCCGACGACATCAGTGATTTTGAGGGTGGCCTTCTTCAAAGAACGGGCGCGGTCTTCTTGAACATAGGTGCCACCGACTTTCTCAACAGCGATTAACGGCTTGATGTCCAAGACGTTGGCTAACAAACCCTTGAGATGGCTGATGCGTCCGCCGTGAATGAGGTAGTCCAGCGTAGCAAGGGTGTAGACCGTGTTGGTGGCATCAGAGACCTGTTGCACAATTTTCAAGATTTCCTCTTTGCTACGACCTGCTTTCATGGCTCTGTAAGCGGCTTCGACTTGCCAACCCTCGGCACCGGACAGGGTCTTGGTGTCAATAAGGGTCACATTGGCTTCTGGGACTTCTGCGACAGCCAAGCGTGCAGCGTTGAAAGTACCGCTCAAGCCGGATGAGATGTGAATGGAGAGAATATCGGGGTCTTCAGCCGCAACTCTGCGGTAGATTTCCGCGATTTCACCGACAGCGGGTTGGGAGGTGGTGGGGTAGCTCTTGGTGCTGGCGAGCAATTGGTAGAACTCATCGGGCTGGATGTCGATACCGCTACGATACGATTTACCGTCGAGCGTGAAAGACAGCGGAACCAAATGAACGTGTATATCTTTGGCTTGTTCTGGCGATAGATCCATGCCAGCATCGGACACGATTTGCATTGTAAAATCTCCTCATACGCACTAAATATGAGGATTACAATAACCGACTTAAGGCGTTGGGGCAATAGATGGGGTATTTCTATAAAAAACAAACAGCCCCATTAGGCTTGCTAACAGGGCTGGAGAAGTGTCTAGCACACGGCTAGTTCCAGCGGATGCCTCAGCCACCACCAGTGCTACAACTGGCACTGGAAGCCGAGCTAGAGGCAGATGACGATGAACTACCGGACGATGAGGCGAAGATTGACAGCTTCTTCTTGACCTGTTTGCCGCCACAATTGGGGCAGGTCACATCGTCGATGGCACTCATCCGCACTAGCTTCTCAAATTCTTCACCACAATCAGTACAGTCAAATTCATAAATCGGCATCGGTTAAGACTCCAAAGCTTCTTTAACCCGTTGCAGGCGGTCAGCCGCATCTTGGGCGAGTGAATCGAGGGCGGGGTTTTGCATGAAGCTCATCATTGCCATTGGATCGACAATCCCAACCTCCGTGGTTTGCTCATCGACATAGGAGAGTGTGACATTGCAGGGCAGAAAGAGTCCAATTTCTGGCACAGCAGTCAGGGCTTGATGAGCAATGGGTGGATTGCAGGCCCCAAGGATTTTATAGGGCCGAAAATCGACGTCTAGTTTTTTCTTGAGGGTGGCTTTGACATCAATCTCAGTTAAGACTCCGAATCCCTCATTCTTAAGGGCCTCGGTGACCCGTTGTTGGGCCGTTTCAAAGTCATGATGCAGCAGAACAGTCAGGCCAAGGGCTGGCTTTTCCATGTTTCTATATGCTCCTAACGTTCAATCGGTAAGCGTTTCATCATCCAGCCGCTAGTGCCACCGACCAGATTATAGACTTTCTTGAAGCCTTGTTGACCCAATAGGGCTGCTGCGGTTTGACTGCGGGCACCAGTCGCGCAAACCACCGCAATAGGCTTTTCATTTTGAAGTTCATGAAAGCGACGTTGGAATTCCCCAAGTGGCATGAGGAGTGCGCCGGGGATGTGACCCTGAGCATACTCCCACGGCTCACGCACGTCAATAACCAATGGGCTGCTTCCGTTGTTTTGCAGCAACTCATGAAGCTCCATTGCGGTAACATCTTTCACATCGCCACTGGTAACGGGCAGGCCCATCGCTTCCCACACCGACAAATCATCGGCAAGATAGCCCACCACTTGCTCGTAACCAACACGGGCCAGACTATAGACGACTTCACGGTATTGGTCAGGAGTGTCTAGCATCAACACGACTGGAACATCTGGGGACAAAATGAAGCCGATGCGGTTGCTGATTTGGTCGTCGGCATCAAGGTGGACGGAACCGGGGATGTGCTTCTCAATATAGGCATCCTTGGTTCGCATGTCCAAGAGGGCGGCCCCACGTTGGAAGTAGGGGATGGAGGCCTGCACGGTCATAGGCTTAGGTTCTACTACACCCAACGGACGTGGCCCACGCCGATTGGTGGCCTTGATACGTTTGTGATTACCCGGTTGCTCAGGCAGGTTATGGGTCGCGTACTCAATGAAGTCTTCGCGCTCACGCGGTTGCAGGGCGTCGTTGTTGTGACGCTCATAGCCGAGGGTGCTGCTGCGTACTGAGCCGATGGAGCGCCCACAGAGTGAGCCAGCCCCATGCCCCGGATAAATCATTAAGCCATCGTGGAGGGGGAGTAGTTTGTGATGCAACGAGTCGTGCATGTCACCCGCCAGTTGACGGGCGGCTTCAACGCCTACCAAGTCGGGTCGTCCAATATCACCCACGAACAGGGTATCACCCGTGAGCGCCATCCAAGGGGTATCAGCGCGGGTGGTATCGCTGACCAGCAGAGTGATGCTCTCAGGGGTGTGACCGGGAGTGTGGATGACGTGTAGGCGTATATTGCCGAGTGCCAGTTCATCTCCATCGGTCAGAGTGTGATGCTCAAATTCAACTTCACCTGCTTCATGAACATAGATGCTCGCGCCCGTGCGTTGTGCCAACTCAGTATTGCCGGAGATATGGTCGGCGTGCAGATGGGTTTCGATAATGTGGGTGATGGTTAGGCCCCGTGCGGCAGCCGTATCCAGATATTTTTGGATGTCGCGGTCGGGGTCAACGACGGCAGCCACGCCTTCGCCTTCGCATCCGACAATATAGGATGCACACCCTAGACCTTGAATGAAATATTGTTCGAGATACACAGATTTCCTCCGTTACAATACGTTGTCATATAGCAACAATACAGCAAGACCAATAACGAATATGGCAAATAATTGCCGAAGGTACGCAGCCGGTAGGCGCTTGCCGAGTTTGGCTCCAGCAAGGGTACCGAGCAGCCCTGCCGCGATAAAGACCGCCGTCAGCCGCAGGTCAAGCGTGCCACCGTGTAAATGCCCTAGTAGCCCCGCCACGCTATTCATGGCGATAATCACCAGTGAGGTGCCGACCGCTTGTTGGATAGGCAACCCAACCAACATAACCAGCGCGGGTACAATCAAGAAGCCACCACCCACGCCAAGTAAACCCGTCAAGAATCCGACGACAATCCCACTACCTAATATTACCAACCAATTGGGATTGGTCTCGGTTGTCTTTTCTGGACGTTTATAGAGGAGCATGAGCGCCCCCACGGCTAACATGAGTGCGGCAAAGGCGGTTAGCATCGTGGATTTAGAGAAATGGCTGGAGAGGCCTGCTGCTAGATAGGCAACACCCATGCCTGCCCCGCCAAACATGAAGGCTACCCGCCAATTGAGGGTGCCTTGCCCGCTATGGAAATAGGCCCCCATCATGCTATTGGTGCCTACCACAGCGAGCGAGGTGGTGACAGCGACTTGGGGACTTTGACCAACAAGATAGACAAGGGCGGGCACTGTCAAAATGGAGCCGCCACCCCCTAATAGGCCCAAGGTGAGGCCGATAACCCCGCCAAGAATGACCCCAAGCACAAGCAACATGCGTTACTTGCTACCCTTCTTGGTTGGCAATTGGCTACGTTCCCATGCCAACATGCCACCACTCATATTCGAGGCCGTAAAACCTTGAGCAATCAGTTGGCGGGCAGCCATGCCACTACGCGCACCGGAGCGACACACGCAGATAATCTCGCGGTTGCGGGGGAGTTTGCTCATTTTTTTGCTCAGTTCATTCAAGGGGATGAGGGTTGCGCCTGAGATATGCCCTGCACCAAATTCGCCGGGATGACGCACATCAAGGATATAGGGTTTGGGATTAGCGTCTAATTTCTCTTGAACTTCGCGTGCCGTGACACTGGGGACACCGCCACCCATGAGTTGCTTTAGAAAATTCATTGTGTTTAACCCTTATCTGGAGAATGAGGGGCGGGGTAAGGCCAATTCTTACCCCACCTTTTGGAATACACCTAGTGTCTATAGGATACGAGTCATCATATCGCGCAAAAAGCGCCAATCGCTTATAATCAGCCATAAGTTGAGGCTTATAGAAGATGATTAGTCTGTATAAATTAGAGATTTTTACGGTGGTGGTGCAGACAGGTAGTTTTAGTAAGGCTGCCGAGCGTCTGTATCTCACGCAATCCGCTGTGAGCCAGCATATCCAAGACCTTGAGAGCCGCCTCGGAACCCAGTTGTTTCATCGGGGCCGACGGGGTGTTTCCTTGACGGTGGCGGGTGAAGTCCTCTTAGATTATGCCAATACCATCCTGAAGTTATTGCGTGAGGCTGAGAATGCGGTCACCAATGTCGAGCTATTAGCTGGAGGGCAGCTACGTATCGGGGCCACTCCCGGCGCGGATGTCTATTTGATGCCGGATTGGGTCGGGTCGTTTCAGCATCGTTTCCCCTTGCTGACTGTTTCATTGAGTACCGACATCACCTCTGGCATTGTGTCGGATGTCATGAACCACATTATCGATTTGGGGGTGGTTGAAGGTGAACTAGGGACAGATGACGGCCTTGGGCAGTTGGCGCTACAAGAAGTCAATCAAGTTATTATCGTCGGGGTCAATCATCCTTGGTTCAATCTTAACACCATTACTTTGGAGATGTTAAGTGGGCAACCCTTCATTTCCCGCTTGCGCCAAAGCCATACACGGGCATGGGTAGAGGGACTGCTGCAACCTGAAAAGGTTGACCTCAATATCATTGCGGAGTTTGCGAACCCTGAAGCCATCAAGCGGGCCGTTATTGCGGGGATGGGGATTAGCATTTTGCCGGAGTACACGGTGCGGCCCGAACTCACATTGGGCATGCTGCACATGCTGACCATCCAAGGCTTGACTCTGCGGCGTACTATCAAGCTCATTTGGGTGCGTGATGAACCTTTTAACCCCATCTCACGGGCTTTCTTAGGACACTTGGCAGCAGGGCAGTTTCCTCAGATTTACCAGATTCTAGGATGAGTAGACTATGCTTTATCGGGTTCCTTTTGGCGATGGTGAACTCAGTTTTGAACTGAAGTGGTCACGGGTCGATGTGGCGACTCACAAACAGCAGCCACCCGCCCTTGACCCCGTTACCATTCATACTCGGCTGATGGCTTTTGCCGAGACTTTGCCCCTTGAGCGTCCGATTATGGCGGTGTTTACGGATGCTACCCGTGCCTCACCTGACCAGATGTTGCTAGAACCGATTGTCGAGGTTGTCCAGCGGCGTGGTGGGGAGGTGCGGTTCTTGTGTGCAATTGGGATGCACCGCCCTTCGACAGCGGCTGAGAAACTTGCCAAGCTAGGGCCGTATTTGGCGAAGCACTACGAGATACTCGACCATGACCCCAACCAAGTCGTGCAAGTGGGCGAGGTTGACGAGGTACCGATTGAGATTAACCCATTACTGCTGAACACAACTATCCTAACGGTGGGCGTGGTTGAGCCGCACCAATATGCGGGTTATAGTGGTGGGTCGAAAACGGCGGTGATTGGCTGTGGCGGGCCAACCACCATTGCCCGTACACATGGCCCAGAGTATCTCAACAAGGCTGGCACGCGACTCGGCAATATTCACGGCAATCCTTTTCAAGAGTTAGTGCGCCAAGCCGGACGCCTCATTGGGCATCAATACGCCGTCAATGTGGTGATGGGTACTGAGGGCGAGATTGTCTATCTGGAAATGGGCGCACCCGATGTGGTGCATGATAAGCTGGTTGAGCAAGCCCGTCGCTTGTACGAGTGTCCGGTACCTCATGCCCCTTACGATGTGGTGATTGCAGGGGGCGGTGCTCCCAAGGACGCCAATTTCTATCAGACTTCACGGGCGGCAACCTATATCGGTTTGACGACTCAACCTGTGTTGCGTGATGGAGGAGTGATACTCTTGCCTGCTCCTTTACCAGAGCAGGGTGGACAAGGCGCGGGTGAAGCCAACACGCTGGATGCTTTGCAACGCTTCGGCCCTAGCCGAGCCTTAATTGACCACTTGTTGCAAGTTGGGTGTCGTCCGGGTGAGCAGCGAGCCTTTATGATTGCCCAATTGCTACAACGCTTTCGATTGATTGTGGTGGAGGCTGATGAACCCGACTTTCTGAGCGACATCGGCATTGAATCCGCACCCGATATGGCAACGGCTCAAGCGATGGTTGAACTAGACGACCCGCGAGTATTGATTGTGCCTCATGCCCTCAAGACGATGCCAATTGCTTAGGTCGGTTGGGCTTGGTCTTGCCAGATGGTCCACACCAATAGGCTACTCATGAGGATAAGCCACGCCCCAACTTGAACTTGGCGGTATTGGTCGAATATCAGCACTGGCTCGGCTAATAAGAAACCCACGACTAGCCATGTTAGGGTGTTGCCGATGGTGATAATGAGGAACCCTGTTCCACTGATGGTAGGGCGATAGAACCACCAGACCGCCAGTGTTACCGCTGCTCCGATAGCGGCATAGAGTTGGGTCGGGTGGCGTTCTTGACCCCACAGGTCAATGGCCCAAGGTAGGTCGGTTGGCTTGCCGATAACGCTTCCATCAGCGAGGAACGCCAGTGGAATCACGGCTAACAGAATGCCGAGGCCAGACGCATAGGTATCCAAGACGGGGCGTGCGGGCAGGCGATAGCGCCATGCTCCAAGACCGATAGCGATGAGGCCGCCGACGACACCACCAAGTGTGTTTAGGCCTTGGGCGGTCAAGGATAACCATGCTTGCCAATCATCATGGTAGGCCGTCCAGTGCGCCAAGGCATAGGTAATGCGAGCTGCCAGTAGCCCTACCACAAAGCCGAACATGGTGATATTTTGCATTCGATTGTTGTCTAATCCATGCTTGGGAGCAAGGCGGCGGATGGCCTCGGTCGCTAGAATAAAGCCGACAAGGTACAGCACAATGGCGGTCTGCATGGCCGCGGGGCCGAGATGAATATGGCGCAACATGGGCTAGTCGAGCAACTCCAATACTTCGCTTTCGATATAGCTTTCGGTCATGGGGCCACTGAAGGCAACGGCTTGAATACGCCCTCGTCGGTCAATGAAATAGGTGCTGGGATAGGCTTCTACCTCATAGAGTTGGCTGACCTCGAAGCCGATGTCGTGCAAGATGGTGAAGGTCAACCCATATTCTTCGACAAAAGCTTCCACAGTAGCGGGGTCTTCATTGGCGTTGAGAGCCAGCAATTCAAGACCTTGGTCATGGTATTGCTCATAGAGGGCTTGCATAGCGGGCATTTCAGCGCGACAGGGACGGCACCATGTGGCCCAAAAATTGAGGATGACGACCTTGCCCTGATAATCGGCAAGGGTATGCGGTTCATTGTCTAAACTTTGGGCGGTAAAATTGGGGGCAGGTGCGCCTGCGCGGGGCGCGGCAGGGCCATATTCTAGGCGCTCAACCCGACCCCACCAGACCAATCCACCTCCAACGACTATTGCAACTATCAACAAGACTTTGCTCATGGAGTATGTAATATAACCTCCCATGGGCCATTGGATTCAGACTGGCGACGGTGTAGCACAATAGCCTCGATATCCCATGATGTCGCATGGAAATGGCGTTGCAGGAATGTGACCACAGTGGGGAATAGATCGACCGGAATGCTCGGCATAAGCGGCAAAATGGCGCTATAGATAGCCTCTGGACTGGGTATAGTGGTAATCAAGGAAGCGAGTTGGATAGTCAGTGCGGTTTGGGCACGCTGGATGGCCTGACTGTTGGTTAATTGCCAGCCTGCGATATAGGTGTTTTGCCCAACGACTGTGCTATAGACTCGCTCAAACCCAGTGTTGATGGGGAGGTATTTGTTGGCCCACTCTCTGAGGTTGGCAACTAAAACATCTTCGGTATCGACACGGAATGAAGCGAGTAGTGGGTATCTGTCAATAGACTCGCCAAAATGGATATGGTCGAGCGCCATTTGGATAGTCTGCTGAACAACTGTTGGTAGAACTGCCGAAATCTGGTACTCGTAGATGATGCCTTGGTTACTGTGTTCATCAGATTCTTGCATAGTGTCTTCCACCCCATCTGACAATTCACCTACTGGGCGTTCAGTTAGGAGAGTGGGGAGAGGCGTCAGACGTTCTTTCGACTCTCCCAACGATAAAAACGTTGGGTCATGGCGGGTATCACTGAATGCTGAATCCTTGTCGGTTGTTGATGTAGCTGACTCATCATAGTCAATTTCATCGTGCTGGTGGTCAAGCCGCTGTTGGGCACGACGGTCTAGCCGTATGGACTCCTGCACTTGATCGGGAACTCCATCTAGAACCTCACCACTATTGAGTGTCTGGGGCTTCAGAGAATCAAGTCGCTGGAGTAACTGCTTGGTTGCTTCATCATGCGAGGACTCGTCCATTGGATTATCAAGGTCATCCAATAATTGGTGGAGTTGAGGGTCGAGTTCATCATCGTGTTCAACTTGGTCGTTATTTTGGGTATGGTTAGTCATGAGCGCCTCGCTGAAAGACCGTGTAGTTAACAAGCTCAATCTGATAGCGTTCAACCACCTCGCGGGTAGTGGGGTGTGTCAGGGCATCCAGCTCGCGCTGACGATTTTCGGCTTTGATGTTGAGCGGATCATTCAGAATACCGGGGTGACATAATAGTTCTGTTGGACGGTCTTCGGGCAAATCCATCAGACAGACCAACAAGTCACCGAGCGTAATATTTGGTCCGCTGAAGCTTGTATCAAAACGGGTGGGCATATTGGGAGGGGGCATTTCAGCATATACGGCCTTCAGGGCAGGGAGTAAGGCTCTCAACGGGTCTGCGGGTAGTTCTGGCAAAAAGCGCTGAATATTTGCTGTTAATTCTTCATCGGATTGAGAAAAACTGGACTCGCGTAGGGGGAGACCACCGTATTCTTCAGCAAGTGTTAAGGTAGCCTTGAGCGCGAGTGGATGTAAAAAGGCGACATGGTAATGTGAATCAAGATGGGTGGGCGGCTGTCCTGCCAGCGCCACGAATCGCTCAATCTGAGCTGCAATTTCTTCGTAAAGCTCATCTTCGTCAAAGCCTAGCGCTACTTCAAGTAAACGGGTTTCTGGATAGAAATAGCCATTCTCATCCACCAATGTGCGAACTTGAGGGGATACAGGGCGGCCATAGGTTAAGTTAATATGTAGCCCGATACCGAGCGCAGGAGCCTCTTTTTGAACTAGTGCCAAGCCGTCAGCCGCATAATCCAAATTAATCATAACCGTTGTAGAGGTGACAATTCCATGTTGATGGGCGGTGAGAATCCCTTGATTCACACCGGGGCTGAAGCCAAGGTCATCACCATTGACAATAAGTTGAGGCATAGGTTCCTTCTTACTTCTTAAATCGCATTTCTAGGGTAACTATAACTGAACTTGAGGCAAAAAACGACGGTAATGAAATTTGAAGTAAGTGTAGACAGGCGTGGAAGGTAACGCTATGATGTTAAAAATTCCTTACTGATGGAGATATTAATCACGTGACAGGTCAAGAGAGTATTCCTGATTTTAATGAACAATGTGCGCTGATTCTGCGCCGATGGCAAGCGGGTGAGTTGCCGTTTCGGGACGCGGCCTCATACCTAGAGGCTTTGGGTCAACAAGCCATTCAAGAGCAAAATACTGCCAATCAAGCCCGCATTGAGTTTTCATGGGGCTATATGCAAGGTTATCGCTCCAACTTGAACGAGAGTATTAAGCACTTTGAGCGTGCCCGCGAACTTTATGAGATCGCCAAGGATGATCGGCGGGTGCTGAGTTGTGACCTGAATCTAGGGGAGTCGCACCGTCGCAAAGGCGATTTCACTAGGGCACGTGAGTTGTTCCGTGCTGCGTATGAGCGGTCAATGCAACTGGGCGAAATTCGGACGCAAACTATTGCCCGCGCCAATGAGGGCCAGATGCTCCTTAGTATGGGGCAGATGAATTCTGCACGCATGATTTTGCAGGAGGCACTTCAACTGGCAGAGCGTTGGGAACCCCAGCATCGTCAGAGTCTGGTAGGCTTGTTGTGCGAAATTTATCATGCGCTGGCAGTGATTTATCTCAATGAAAACAATGTAGAAGCAGCATGGGAAGAGGCCAAGCAAGCGCTGGGTGCAGCCCAAGAGTTTAATCAACCGCTGGAAATCGGTTATGCTAACCGTACCCTCGGCGAAGTGCTGACGGCTTACCAGAATGCGCCGCTAGACAGCGATGTTTCGACCAACCCCGATGACTATTTCAAAGCATCCATAGAGGCCTTCCGTAGCCTTGATGCTGAAGGTGAAGTGGCACGGACGTTGCATGTCTTTGCCCGTAGTCTCGCCAAACGCGGCAAACGGGTTCCAGCGGCGCGGCAATTGCAGCAGGCCACACTGATTTTTGCCAAGCTGGGTATGGTCGATGATGCGGCCAAAGCAGCGGAGTCGCAGTCCGAGATTTTCTAGCAACATGGAGGGGCCGTCGTTGGTATGACGGCCTTTTTTCTAGAGCGGCTCATCAATGTTAATTTGAACTTCGTTTCCCTCAACCCGTACTGGAAAACGCTTGACAGGTAGCACGGCGGGAAAGGTAGGCTTGCCTGTCTTAAACTCGAAGGTCGCCCCATGCCGTTCACATTCAATTTTGGGGTTGTCAGAATTTTCTGCAAGTACCGTGCCTTCGGCGAGTGGCCCTTCGTCGTGGGTGCAGACGTCCTCAATCGCATAGTAAGTGCCTGCGACATTGAACACCGCGATATAGGTTTCCCCGACTTCAACTACAATCCGTTCCCCTGCAGGGAGTTGGTCAACCGTTGCAATAGTTATGTACTCAGCCATTTCTACTCCTGATCCCAAAATCGAAACGCATACCACCCAAAGGCTGCTTGCCAGTCTTGGACATCAAAGTTGGCAGCAATCCGGTCGGCTTGGCCTTGGAACTCGCGGGCTGGATTAAAGCCACTGTTGTTCGAGGGTATCCAGAACATCATTATTACCAGCAAGAGACCAATTGAGCCAAAAGAGCGTAGCTGGGCAGCTGTGCCTGCGTCCAAAAATGGCTCAATAATGCCAAAACCGTCAAGGGGTGGCAACGGTAAGAGATTAAATAAAATCGCAATAGCTTGGAGCCAAACCAAAAATGCCACTGACCCCCACAGGTTGGGATTGGCAATGAAGCGCTCAATGGTGACATATCCCGTCCAAAATGGGATGGAAAACACAATCATACATAGAAAGTTAGCGAATGGCCCAGCAGCAGACACTGCCGCGCCCCACCAGCGCGAGCGCAGACGGTGCCGTTCAATATATACTGCCCCACCCGGCAGGCCAATGCCCCCTAATGCGAGAAAGAGAATTGGCAGACCGATGCTCAACATAGGGTGCATATAACGCAGTGGATTCATGGAAAGGTAGCCTTTTTGAGCCACCGTATGATCTCCACCCCAATAGGCGACAATGGCATGTCCAAATTCATGGAAGACCAGCGAGACGACCCACCCGCCTAGAACGATAATCACCGGAACGGCAATATCGGGCTGCACAACATAGCCATAGACCCCGACGACCAGCAGCATCAGTAGCGCCCAGAGACCTGTGAAGTCACGCTGACCTGTTGGACGTTTAACAGCGCGGGGTTGGACAGGCTTTAAGGGGCGGGGAGTGCCTTTAACCATTACCCCTTTCTTGTTGGGTGTGCCAAAAAGATAGCCGTTTTCCCATGTGTTGGGCCGCCATTTTTGCTGAAAGGTTGCCGACGGTGCGGTGCTATGGGAACCGACATAGCGTCGAATAGCCTCAATATCCAATTGGGGGAATTGCTTGAGGGCATCCTGCACAAAGGGTTCAGGGGTACCCAGTAGCGCAAGGATGATATGTCCCGAATTGATGTAGGCTACGTTAGCGTTTTGGGCCTCAGCAGCCGCCCGCGCAAAGACCATCTCGGCAGGGCGGGCAATCCCCTTGAGGCGTTCTAAGGGGGTTTCTCGTATAACACTCAATTCGCGGATGATGGCCTCTTTCAACGCCTCAGCCGATATGCTGCTGGCACCGAGGGCCTTCTCAACCAGTTCGCATTCTAAGGCACCGAGGAGCAGATGCTCAGTGTCCAAATAGAGGTTATGGCGCTCACGGGCGTTGAGGATTGCTACATCAAGGCAATGCACGGCATCAGGTGTCAGTTGGCTGAGATTAATCATGGTCAGAGGCCGCGTTTTCTAGGTTATAGGCTGCGGCTTTAATCACCTTCAGCGACAACAAGGCACACTTGATTCGGCTCATACTGATGGGAATGCCCAAGAGTTCGAGGATGGCCTCTTTATCGTAGTCCTTGACGATTTCCAGTGGCTTACCGATGACCTCTTCACCGAGCATGGACGCGGCGGCTTGGCTGATAGCACAGCCTTGGCCTTCCCATCCGACGGCAACGATGATGTCGTTCTCATCGACCCGTAGCGTGACCTCTAACATATCGCCGCAAAGCGGGTTTTCATCGGAGGCATGAAAATGGCAAGCCTCCAATAACCCCCAATTACGGGGATGCTGGGCGTGGTCGAGGATATTTTCTTGGTACATATCCATCATAATGAGTGGCCTCCTAAGAGCGTCTTAGCGGTGTAGAGCGCTTCTACCAGTTTATCAATTTCTGCACGGGTCGTGTAGAGGTAAAAACTGGCACGGGTGGTGGCGGCTACCTTGAGACATTCCCGATGCAAGGGCATGGCGCAATGGTGACCGGCTCTTACTGCGACCCCTTCATAATCGAGGATTTGGGCGAGGTCATGGGCATGGACGCCTTCAAGCGTGAAGGTTGCTACCCCACCGCACATTACTGGTTCCGGGTTGTAGAGTGTCAATCCGGGGACTTCGATGAGGCGTTCATGGGCATATTCGGTCAAGTCGGCTTCGTAAGTGTGTAGATTGTTCATGCCCAAGTTACTGAGGTAGTCGATGGCCGCCCCTAGGCCGATACCTTCCGCAATGGCAGGCGTGCCAGCCTCAAATTTATAAGGCAGGTCGTTCCATGTGCTGCCACTAAAGGTGACCTTGCGTATCATGTCCCCGCCACCCATCCAAGGGGGCATGGCTTCGAGGAGGTGTTGCTTACCATACAGGACACCAATACCCGTTGGCCCGCACATCTTATGGCTGCTAAAGGCGTAGAAATCAACCCCCAAGGCTTGCACATCAACGGGCATATGTGGCACGCTCTGGGCACCATCACCGATCACAATTGCGCCTGCTTGATGGGCGAGGTGGGCGATTTCCGCAATCGGGCTAATCGTTCCCAACACATTGCTGACATGGGCCACGCTGACGGCCTTGACATTGCCCGCGTTGAGCATCTGCTGATAGGCCTCAAGGTCAAGGATATATTGCTCGGTGATGGGGATGTATTCGATGGTGAAGCCTTTTTCTTGAGCCAAAATTTGCCAAGGGACAAGGTTGGCGTGGTGTTCCAATTGACTCAGAATGACGGTATCCCCCACACCGAGGTTGGCACGCCCCCATGTTTGCACCAACAAATTCATACTACCGGTGGTGTTGGTGGTGAAGATGATTTCTTCACGGTGGGCGGCATGGATGAAGTGCTGCACCTTATCACGGGCGGCTTCAAAGGCGGTGGTGGCGGCTTCACTCAAAGCATAGATACCCCGATGGACGTTGGCGTGCGTTTGCCGATAATAGGCATTCATAGCCTCAATGACTTGCGTTGGCTTTTGGCTACTGGCGGCACTATCGAGGAAGACTAGCGGCTTGCCGGGGTGTACCTCTTGGTGCAGGATGGGAAAATCGGCACGGATAGCGTTGATGTCAATCATGATGCACTCTGTTTCACAAAATACTTCAGCAGGGAAACCATGCCCAGCAAGCCCTCCCCTTTGCCCATGGAGATGCGCGGCCCGAATAAGCGAATGACAATATCATTGGGGATGCGTTCAATTTGCTCGGCAGTGCTGCCAGAGAGCGATTCTTGGAGAATAGCCCCTAGCGCACGGGCGGATACCCCTTGGGGATTCTCAACGGCAAAATAGAAATTGATGCGGTTGTCTTCCGTCTTTTCGACAAAGACATAGGCCTCGGACTCGCAGCGTTGGACGCGGTTGATCTCTGGAAAGGGACGCTCGGCAATGGGTGGTGGTACCTCTTGGAAGCGGTCACTATAATCCAGCAGAATCTCATGCCGTTCATATTCTTCGACTTCGGCAAAGGTTTCGAGGATGTCACGGAGTGCTTCAGGATAATCGCTGAGGTCAGCCATCAATTCCCCCTTGTGGTTAAAAAAAGGCGATGAACACCGCCATCGCCTGCATGAATTTCGATTACACGTGGTAGGCGGGCCTACTTTTCAATCGGTACCCGTACAAGGTTGCCCCATTCTGTCCAGCTACCGTCATAGTTGCGGACGTTATCATAACCTAAGAGATAGGACAGAACAAACCACGTATGGGATGAGCGTTCTCCAATCCGACAGTAGGTGATGATATTCTGATTAGGGTTAAAGCCGTTTTCAGTTTCGTACAGGTGCCGCAACTCGTCAATGCTCTTGAAGGTGCCATCGTCGTTGGTGGCCTTTGACCAAGGTATATTATTGGCCCCGGGGATATGCCCCCCACGCAATGACCCTTCTTGAGGGTAATCGGGCATATGGAGCAATTCACCCTTATACTCGCCTACACTACGGACATCAATCAAGCGGCCTTGGAGTTCGACATGCTGCAAGACTTGGTCGCGGAAGGCACGGATTCGGTAATCCATGCGCTCCTTGGCCTTGTAGGTGGTGGGGGGGTAGCTGGGTACCTCGCGGGTTAAGGGGCGCTTTTCGGCTTCCCACTTCTTCCGTCCCCCATCCACAATCGCGGCATGGGGATGCCCAAAGAGTTGGAAAACCCAAAAGGCATAGCACGCCCACCAATTGCCTTTATCGCCATAGAAAACGACCAAGGTCTCATTGGTGATGCCGTGCTTGGACATCAATTGCTCAAAGGCCTCTTTGTCGAGGTAGTCTCGCCGCACTTGGTCATTAAGGTCAGTTACCCAGTCGATATGGACAGCACCGGGAACATGACCCGCGCTATAGAGTAGCGGGTCTTCATTTGACTCAATGATGCGGATGTTCGGCGTTTCCAGATTTTTGGCAAGCCATTCGGTGCTTACCAGTGCTTCAGAATGAACATATTGTTGTGACACTGGTCGTTCCTTATTGGTTGTGATGGCCGAGAATCTTACGGTCAACATCTGCTAAGAGGCGGTTCTGGACATCCTCAAACGGTATGCGCTCCAGCACATCCCAGAAATAGCCATTGGTGAATAATCGCTCGGCCTCAATGCGCGGGACGCCACGTGTCATCAGATAGAAGATGTACTCCTCCTCCATTTTGCCGATGGTTGCGGCATGGGTACAGCGTACATCGTCGGCCTCAATCTCAAGGCCGGGGATACTATCGGCACGAGCAGTGCTGCTGATGAGCATGTTGTTGTTGGCTTGGAAGCCGTCAGTTTTGATAGCACCCGGCATCACCCGAATCATACCACGCCACACACTATGGGCCTCATCTTTAAGCGCGGACTTAAAGAGCAGATCGCTGGTGGTGTTGGGTTGGTTGTGGACTTGAAAGGTGTCATGGTCGAGCAGTTGATTGCCATCCGCAAAGAACATGCCACTCATGCGTCCCCACGCACCTTCGCCATCAAGGGCGATTTGCATGAAGGACTTGGTCAATTTTGACCCCATACTGCCAACTACCCAATCCAATTGACCATCACGCATGACATGACCGCGCCCATGGCTGAACTCATACATGTTGTGGCCCCATGCCTGCAAGCTGACATAGCGCAGGTTGGCCCCATTCCCGACAATCAATTCGGTGCCGCCAATGTAGCCTGTGTGTTCTTCGCCTTCGGGCGAGAGGTATTCTTGCAAGACTGTGACTTCCGCGCCGCGATCAACAACTACCAAGACGTGACCGAGGGTGGCTCCACTGTGTTGATAGAAGATGCTGTGCAAGGGAAGTTCAACACGGGTGTTCTTGGGGATGTACACAAATAAGCCGTGTGTCCAGCCAGCCGCATTCAAGGCTGCAAACTTGCCCTCGTTGGGTGTCATGGCCTTTTGAAAAAGGTTGTCACGCACAAGGTCGGGATATTCATGGCAGGCGGTGTGCAAGTCGGTGAAGATGATTCCTTGCTCGGCAAGACGGGGATTTAACTCCTGTCCAGCAACGGTGCCATTGACCCACGCCAGCAATGCCCCTTGCTCATCGCCAATTAGGGGAGCGCGGTTAGCGGCTGGGATGCTTGCAATGTCAGGATTCTCATCAATGGTGATAATCCCGGCTGAGTCCCAGTTGATATGGCTATAGTCGGTGCGTCGCCATGACTCGTCCTTCAGAGTCGGCATTGGCATGGCTTGGTATTGCGCCCACGCAGCTTGGCGCAGCTCAATCAACCAATCGGGTTCTTGGTTGGCTTGGGCGCGTTCTATTATCGATTCCCATGTAATGGGGGGTTCAACAAATTCACGGGTGCGGCGTCGCCGTACCGTTGTCATTGTCTGCTCCATCTCGTTTCCTCATTAGGTAAAACAGAATGAGGACGGGTGTGGCTAACCCGCCCTGTGGTGTTTTTTCTAGCCAACAGAACCCTCTAGCTGAATCTCGATGAGCCGACGTAGCTCCAAGGAAAACTCAGCGGGTAACTCACGGGCGAGGGGTTCAATGAACCCGTTAACAATCATCGAATTGGCTTCGGCTTCACTCAGTCCACGGCTCATCAAGTAGAAGAGTTGTTCCTCGCCAACCTTGCTGACGCTGGCTTCATGCCCAACCGTGACATCATCTTCCTCAATCTCGATATAAGGGTAGGTGTCGGAGCGGGCCGCGGGGTCTAGCAGTAGGGCGTCGCAGACCACATTGCTGCGGATGTTGCGGGCACCCTTATGCGCTTTCAAGAGGCCGCGATAGCTGCTGCGTCCGGTATCCTTGGAGATGGACTTGCTGATGATGCGGCTGGTGGTGTTGGGGGCGACATGCACCACCTTACCGCCAGCGTCTTGGTGTTGACCATCACCCGCAAAGGCAATGCTCAGGATTTCACCATGTGCGCCGGGTTCGATCAGATAGACCGCCGGATATTTCATGGTGATTTTAGAGCCGAGGTTGGCATCTACCCATTCCATGGTGGCGTTTTCATAGGCGACAGCGCGTTTGGTGACCAAGTTATAGACGTTGCTGGACCAGTTTTGAATGGTGGTATAGCGGCAACGCCCGCCCTTCTTGACGATGATTTCAACCACCGCGCTATGCAAGCTATCGGTTGACCAAATGGGAGCCGTACAGCCTTCGACATAATGGACAAAGGCCCCTTCATCGACAATGATAAGCGTCCGCTCAAATTGACCCATGTTCTCGGTATTGATGCGGAAGTAGGCTTGCAGGGGCATTTCGACATGAACCCCCGGTGGTACATAAATAAAGCTCCCACCTGACCACACTGCGCTATTGAGGGCCGCGAACTTGTTGTCAGTCAAAGGGATGACGCTGCCGAAGTATTCGCGCACAATTTCAGGGTGTTCACGCAAGCCAGAGTCCATATCTAAGAACAAGACGCCCTTGGATTCAAGGTCTTCGCGGATTTTATGATAGACCACTTCAGACTCGTATTGAGCGCCAACACCACTCAGGAATTTTTGCTCGGCTTCAGGGATGCCTAGGCGGTCAAAGGTTTGCTTAATGTCGGGCGGCACATCGTCCCAATTACTCTCTTGGCGCTCAGTGGCCCGCACGTAGTAGCGGATTTTGTCAAAGTCAATTTGACTGAGGTCAGCGCCCCATGTGGGCATCGGCTTCTTCAAGAACTCGTGATAGGCTCGCACGCGAAACTCGGTCATCCATGTGGGTTCGCCTTTGATGGCGCTAATCCAGCGGACGACATCTTCGCTCAACCCCGGTTCACTTTTAATGGCATAAAAGTCATCAGGGTCATGAAAGCCGTATTTTTCGAGGTATTCTTCGTTGATGTAGCGCAGACTTCGTTCTTCAGCCGTTAATTGGCGATCACTCATGGTGTTCTCTCCTAATCTTCGGTGGCTTCAACCCCGTGTTTGGCAAAGAATGGCTTATAGCCATATTCTTCTATCTCGTCGGCAAGCTCTGGCCCGCCACTTTCCACAATCTGTCCATCCATAATCATATGGACAAAGCTTGGTTGCAGATATTCCAGCATCCGTTTGTAGTGGGTGATGACCAAAATACCCAGTTGCGGTCCTTTTAGCTTATTCACGCCATCGGCAACAATCCGCAGGGCGTCAATATCAAGGCCGGAGTCAGTTTCATCAAGGATGCCAATTTTGGGTTCAAGGGTTGCGAGTTGTAGCACTTCGTTGCGCTTTTTCTCACCACCCGAGAAGCCTTCATTGAGATAACGGCCCGCAAATTTGTGGTCAATCCCCAGCAAATCCATCTTGTTCTTCAGCAGACGGCGGAAATCGGGAATAGTGATACCGGGGTCTTCAGGATTTTCAGATTTACGACGAGCATTGATGGCGCTGCGGAGGAAATTGGCGACAGTTACGCCCGGCACAGCGACAGGGTATTGGAAGGCTAGAAACAGCCCAAGTCGGCTGCGCTCGTCGGCTTCCAATTCTAGCATATCAACCCCGTCAAATATGACTTCGCCGCTATCGACAGTATAGGCAGGATGCCCCATCAGGGCATAGGCCAAGGTGCTTTTGCCGGAGCCATTTGGCCCCATCAAGGCATGAGTCTCGCCTTGATTAATGGTCAAGTTGACGCCCTTCAAAATGGGGGTGTCGTTAATACTCACGTGCAAGTTTCGGATTTCAAGGGTTGCACCCATGACGAATTGACTTCCTCCTTGGAACATTGGGGGGTAATTTGGTGACGAGTATACCATGTGGGGGAAAGGGGTGTCAATAAAACTAATCAATATTAGAAAAATTCTTAGATGGCTGTAGAGAGGCTATCTAAGGGACTTTGATGAGAATAAATTGAAAATTGGTTGGAATAATTCTGGCCTTATGGTACACTGACACTATAGCTATCAGCCATGAGGAGTGTCCGTTCAACCATGAGCGATATGACCGACGTTAAAGCCAAAGAGGAAAAAGTCCGTGAATCCCTGCGGCAGGTGGTTGACCCTGAAATTGGGATGGATGTCATTACATTGGGGCTGATACGGCAGATAGACATTCAAGAAGAACGCGTCCATGTTATCATGATTTTGACGACTCCCTTCTGCCCTTATGCCCCCCAATTAATGGAACAAACTCGCCGTGCTGCGGGCCAAGCTCTAGGGTTGCCTGCTACCATAGAAATGGGCCTTGAGATATGGGACCCCTCCATGATGGAAGAAGGGGCCGCCGATGATTGGGGCCTGTTCTAGTGACTGCCCGGTTTGGTGAAGCGTGAGGTCAAACGGCCTCACGCTTTGCTTTTTGGGTATAATCTCCCCCATAATTTGCCAGAAAGGAATAACATTGATGAACCGCAGCCTGATGGTGTTGGTGGTGTGTTTGGTGGTGGTTGTTACTGCCTACGCCCAAGACCCCGCAACGGATGAGCTGATATTTTTGTTTGATGACTTTGATTACACCGCGTATGATGATGAGACTCTTATCGACAACGGCTGGATCGTGCGCGAAGGAGGGGGTTGGCCCGGCGTGCCTGATGCCGTCTGGCGGGCCGAGAATGTCAGCTTTGTGCCTGACCCAGATGATGAAGCCAACACCCTTCTGCAAATGGCCTCAACCACCGATGGCACTGATACCTATCAAACCCAGATTTGCCACGCCCGCAAATACTATGAGGGTACCTATGCAGCCCGTGTGCGCTTCAGTAATGCACCAGATGACGGGCGTGATGGCGATCAGGTTGTGCAGACCTTCTACTTGATTAGCCCACAAGAATATGACATGGATCCCAACTATAGCGAATTGGATTTTGAATATCTGCCCAATGGCGGATGGGGTTCTGGTCCACAGACACTCTTTGCCACCACTTGGGAGACCTTCCAACTAGAGCCTTGGATTGCTGATAATGATAGCGGCATTAGCCAAGCGGACTATTCGGGCTGGCATGTGCTGGTTATCCACATTGCCGAAGGGGAGACCCGCTACTATATTGATGGGGAACTCATCGCCAACCACAGCGATGAGTATTACCCCGAAGTGCCGATGTCAATTAATTTTAACCTGTGGTTCATCAATGGCGGCTTTATCCATGCCAGCACCGAGCGTACCTATGTGGAACAGATCGACTGGGTGCTGTTCTTGCAAAACGAAGTGGTTGAACCCGCTGCCATCCTTGATTGGGTAGATGACTTGCGGGCTGATGATGTTTCGTTTATCGATACAGTGCCAACATGGGAGCCTGAACTGGTTTCACCGTGTGATTTCTAGGCAAGAGTATCTCCATTCTGTTGGAAATTCTGTAATTCTATATCGTGGGCACTGGCAGGGTCAATAAAGGCCTTGCCAGTTTTGAGTGCCTCAATGCTCTTGGGGATTCGCAAATCGTGACCGGGGTGCATGGGGCTAGGCAGTTGGTCGGGTGCAAAAAACCGAGCATCAAGAGCCTCGGTGCCAATGTTGGGGGTGAGGTCTTGGCACTCCACTTGATAGACGAAATTCATGATGTGGAATTTCGAGCGCGATTGCCATAGTCGCCCATCGAAGATACCCAAGACTTGTTTGGCCTCGCCCTTCATGCCCGCTTCCTCCCACAGTTCGCGTACAACTGCCTCTGAAATCGTTTCGCCAACCTCGACCAATCCACCCGGCATCGCCCAATGGGCATTGTCATGGCGTTTTATCAGCAATATCTCACCTTTTTCATTGAATACAGCGGCATCCACACCCATCATTGGACTGGCACGGAGCCACGCTTCATTTTCGAAAATGGCTTGTATGACCTCAAGTGGCTGCTCATCAGCAAGGGCGGCAATCCGAGCCGCAAGTTGCAAGGAGCGATGGGCGCGGTCAGCCTCATAAGGATTAGTGGCAAAATACTGGCCCAGTGTGGCAATACTACGTAGCTCATCAGCAATTAAGTACAGTGTTTGTTGCAAATCCATGTGGGGTCTCCTTTTGTGGCAATAGACACCTACTCTATCTGATGGGTTCCGCGCCTGAACAAAGCAGGTTGGCTACGGGTAGAGTCTTGCAGGAGGCCATTATGCATCGATTACGTGGATTTTTCATTGCTATATTGTTTATGCTGGTTTGGGTTGGTGGGGTTGAAGCGCAAGGGGGTGCCTATGGTGAACCGGGTACCTATGATGAGCGCTTGGTGTCGGGCGGGTATGAACGGCGCTATTTACTGTACATCCCTCAATCCTATGACCCGACAACGCCCACTCCCTTGGTGATTAGTTATCATGGCTATACCAGCACCCCCGATATTCATATCGAATATACTGGTTTGCGGGAAAAGGCCGATAGTGCAGGCTATATTTTAGCGATTCCGCATGGACAGGGTGATCCAGCGGCGTGGTTTACTTTTGCCAGCGCTGAACTTTATGGATTAGATGATGTTCAGTTTACCCGTGACCTGATCGACCACCTCAAGAGCGAGTTGAATATTGACCCGCAGCGCATCTATGCGACTGGTATGTCGAATGGGGGCGGGATGGCGAATCGCGTTGCCTGTGATTTGTCGGATGTGGTGGCGGCAGTGGCTCCTGTGTCAGCGAATCTGTTTTATCATGATTCCTGTCAACCCCGTCGCCCTGTGCCTGTTTTGGCAATACACGGTCAGCAGGATACAACCACGCCTTATGATGGGCTTTTGACCTTGTTAAACAACATCCCTGAGTGGGCCGATGAGTGGGCTGTCCGCAACGGTTGTACCCGTGTTGATACCACCGAGGGTGATGACTATAGCGTTACCTCGCATAGTGGGTGTGCGGACGATGCAGATGTGACCTTGATGACGTATCCAATGATGGGGCATGAGTGGCCTACTGAAACCGCGCCAGATTTAATCTGGGATTTCTTCGCTTCCCATGTGTTACCGCCGCAGTATTTGGAAGACATGCCAGTCCTTGCTGAAGCGCCGATTCCCTATGTACCACCCGGTAACCATATTGGGTGGTTAGAGAATGGTACGCGGTACTTGCTGCACATGCCAATCGGGCGAGATTTGACTCAACCGTTACCATTGCTGATTAGCTATCATGACTACGGGGTTAACCCGCTAGAAAATGCCAATATGACGGGTTTTTCAGATGCCGCTGACCAATTTGGGTTTATTGTGGTCTATCCTGAAGCGTTGGGCGATGGGTTTATCTTTGACCCACTAGCAGGGTCGCCAGATGTGACAAGCACACAAATGTTGATTGACCATCTGCAAACGCATCTCTCGATTGATACCAGCCGTATCTATGTAACGGGATTTTCTCTAGGCGGGAGTATGGCTTACCGTGTTGCTTGTGAAATGGCGGATACGGTGGCAGCCGCGGTGATTGTGGGCGGTGGCACCTTTGTGGATGACCCGTGTGAGCCAAGTCAGCCCGTCCCGATTCTGGGTATCCATGCCAGTGATGATGGGGTAATTCCCTATCGTGGGAATGCCGATTGGGTTGGCTTTACCACATGGGGCGAGGCATGGGCGGAGCATAATGGGTGCCAAGATGCGCCTGTTATTGAAAACAACGTTATGGTTTGGGAAGACTGTCTGGCTCCGGTGCGGATGGTGATGGTTGTGGGTCTAGGGCATCAATGGCCTCCTGACTCAGCAGCACTCTTTTGGACTTGGATGGAGGAATACACCCGCTGAGACGGTATGTTTTGAGTGTGTAAGTTGTCAAGACGGGTGGCCTGAGAGACCCAAGGTTGATACAACATCAATCGAGCTTTGCCAAATAACTCCCCTAATTTTTGGGGAGTTATTGCATTCAAAACGCGATATTTTTATAGCAAAACGTCATGTTTCTGTTGAAAGATGTTAAATTTTATTGAAACATAGAGGGTGTACTTTTATACTGGCGTTAAAGTATGGATTTGGCGAGAACCATGGTTAATAGTATGGAGTTGTTGAGTGTAGTCCGGATAGAGTCGCACTGTGTCTCGACTGCCCATATCGCTTATGTTAGGGTCAGCAACGGGCAAGCATGTAGACGTTAGGAGGCATGAATGGCTCAGGATAGAGCGCTTGGTCTGCGCGATGTTTTTGTCAGTAGTCGCCCCGATGGGCAAGCTCTGGTGGTAGGTGGGGTATCTGCTGCAACAATTGGCACCCCTGAGAAAGAGTGGTCACGCATGTTGAGTAAGCGTGCTGCTCATTTGCTGTGGTTTCGTCTCACCATGCTGCTTTTTCCAGAAAAGGCAGGAATGGTTACAGCGATGGTACCGACTGCGCCGCTTGATGCAACCGTGTTGAATCCAACCGTAACGACCCATGTTAAGGTTGAATCGTTGGAGAACAATCGCTATTTGGTCGATGGGATTATGGGCAAGGTGCATTGGGATATTGTCCTTGATAACCTTGAGACCCGTCGGTTATGGACTGCATTGGATTTGGCCCTTTACCCAGATGGGTGGGAAGCAACACCGCCACCCTCTATCAAGCGCCGACGCCAAACTTATCAATAGAGTAAGGTTGCAATTATCAATATACTTGCGGCTATCGACATGATAGCCGTTTATTTTTGTGCAATTTGTTATAATTCCCCTGTCAACGATAGGTGTAACGTTATAATGAAAATATTGGCAGTGAGTGACAATCAGTTGCCGCAGTTCAGCAATAGCGAGTTCTTGAAGCGGCAGTTTAGTGATGTGCAGGCTTTGATTAGCTGTGGGGATATGGAACCCGACTACTTAGATTTCATTGCATCGGTACTTAATCTGCCGTTGTATTTCGTGCGGGGAAACCATGACCACCATTACAACGAATCAAGGCCGGGAGGAACGAACCTCCATGCCCATATCAAACGGTTCCAAGGGTTTACCTTGGCGGGGTTAGAGGGGTCGATTCGATACAATCGTGGGGATATTCAATACAGTGAATCAGCAATGTTTGCTGAGAGCTTGCGAATTTTACCAGCATTAATGCTCCGTCGGCTGGTGCGTGGGTATGGAGTTGATATCATGGTGGCTCATAGCCCGCCGTGCCATCTTAATGATGCCGATGATTGGGCGCATCGAGGGTTCCGGACGTTCCGTTGGTTATTGCGACTGGCTTGTCCGCGTTATTTTATTCATGGGCATGTTGATATTTATGATCGCCGCAAGGCTAAAGACATCCTGTTCTTAAAAACAAAAATCATCAACATCAACCCATATTTTGTTTTGGACATTGCAGATCACTAAGGAGAGGGAATATGGATGACCGCCCGAATCTTTGGATAGCAGCCCAACGGGATTTTGCCCGTGCCCGCATGAAAGCGTTTTGGACTGAACTGGTCGCCTCAATGACTGGACAGTCTACCAATCTCTTGCGTTTTGAGGAAGTGCAGCAGCGCTTACGTCTCTATGGACAGCGTAATCTTGGCCTACAGAATATCCCGCTGGATAAGATTATCGGAACCGTAGGCCGCTATCATGACTTTACTCGCACCTTTATGCCGCGCAAGTCGGTCAATGAAGATCGCTGGAAGCAGATTAGCGCCCTTGCACGCGGGGAAAAGGGCTTTCCGCCGATTGAAGTCTATAAAGTAGGCGATGCTTACTTTGTGATTGACGGCAATCATCGTGTATCGGTCGCCCGTCAGTTGGGGCAACCCACTATTGAGGCTTATGTTACCGAGATTCCGACCTCTATTCCCTTTGACGAAACCGTCACTGATGAGGAATTGACGCTTAAACAAGCCTATGCAGAGTTTCTACAGCATACCAAACTTGATGTGCTGCGCCCGACTAGCAATGTCGAATTGACGGAACCGGGCATGTATCGTCAAATTATCCAGCATATTGATGTCCATAAGTATTTCATGGGTCTTGACCAACAACGGGATATTTCATGGCCTGAAGCGGTTGTGAGTTGGTACGACAATGTGTATATGCCAATGATGGAGGCCATCCGCAAATGCAATTTGCTAGAGGAATTCCCCAACCGTACAGAAGCCGACCTGTATGTATGGCTCATCCGACACCAGACTATTTTGCGTGACCAGCTTGGCGGAGAATGGCGTTCTCCAGAGGAAACCGCCAAGGATTTCATGGAGAAATTGGACTGAAATTGGGTAGTGACATCACCCACTGTCTATGGTAAACTGCCGTATGTATATGGTGGGCGTAGCTCAGTTGGTCAGAGCGCTTGTCTGTGGAACAAGAGGTCAAGGGTTCAAGTCCCTTCTCCCACCCCACTCAAACCACTCCTAATCTTGGGGTGGTTTTTTGTTATCTTCATCTTGCAAGGGCCGACGCACTTTGAGCCGTTGCTGTTGCTGGATACGACGCAACCCACCACGTGCTTGTTGAGATGAACGCGCTACTGTTCGCATAGTACCGCTGGCGCTCAATGGGATAGGCGGCTCGTTAGCGGCTAACCAGTCATCTAAAAGAGTCTTGGGTTGGAAGGCTAAGGGTTCCATTGAGTGATCCGCTTCTCGGGCGGAGTTACTGGCTTTAGCCTCTGTGGGTTTGGGTGCTGAATCTACACCGTCGGGTGTAGGCGGCTTGAGGTCATCAATAATCTTGGTGAGTTCATCTTTGGGGCGATCTAATCCAAAGACTTCCCAAATGCTGATTTGTCCTGTATCACGCTTGTCGGTGGGTGGTGGTAAGTCGTCGTCTTGGGAAGACGCGGCAGGTGTCTCTGTGCGCGGCGCAAATACGGGTGCTTTGGGTTTAGTATCAGAAACAGGGTCAACAGCTGGTTCAGGTATCACCGGAGTAGATGGGGGTGTTTCTGTTGGTGGTTGGGCAGCTGCCAATTGTTCATCCGTTATCGGTTGGACAGGGCGCGTGTCTTCTTTGGGTTCCTCAGCGAGTGGGGGGGGGGCGACATCCTTCATGGCCTCGGCAAGGAACGAGGGCGGCACCACGCGTGGCACACTTGGCGTATCTTCGATACGGATAGGTGGCTCATCAATTTCATCAGTCGTTTTGGTAGCGATAATCTTGGCACCGTATTCAGCACGAGCATCGGCGTCAGGAGCCTCTTTGATGCGGGTTTTCTCCCGGTGTTGAGCATCAATCGTAATACCCTTAGAGGCGACATAGCGCCGGAGATTGCGGAGGCTTTCGACCGCGAGTTTTTCAAGACGCCGTCGGTGGCCCCGCCCCTGCAAGATGCGTTTGAGCAAATTGCCCAATTCAAAAGTCATTGTCCATTGAACAATAGTGCCGTCAGGGGTGGCTTGGAGCCGAATCCGTGAGAAGAATGATTTGTAGGGGCTACCATCCACAATATGGTATTCATAGCCAACTCCATCATACCAGACCGTGATTTCCTCAATAATGTCCTTGCGGCTGTTGCGTGGGGTAATACGCCGCCGTGTGCCACGTGAGTCGGAGCGCGTGGTGAGGATAGATGTGGTCTGTACATCACTACGCCATTGGGGTAAAAGACGGTGGTCAGCGATGATTTGCCAGACTGCTTGAGCGGGTGCGGGAATTAATATCCGCTGATCAATCAGCGTCAACTTTGAACTTCCTTAAATATATTGCAACAAATTCCAAATCCCTAACCCTAGTATTATACTGCAAATAATCCCGCCTCCCACCTCCAAGTATTCGAGTTTTTGGAATTTGATTCCTTGGCGACGTGCCATCACAAACCGAGGAATGACACAGGTCGCCCCAAAAGGTACAGCAATAAGCCCTCCGAGGCTAACAAGCGCGAGGGCTGCTAACCGCTCAACATCTGCCCAACGGTTCCATTGTTGGACATGCTGACGGAGCCGCGCCCAATTGGACATGACCGTGATTTCCCATGCACGCGTAAGGACAATGACAGAACTGCCAATCATGAACAACAAGATTTCTGTGTTGTTGGAGGTAACTTTGTCTCCTACCCATGCATTGAGAATAAAAATCCCCAAGAAATGGCAAAGCTGGTCGAGGAAGTACCAGAATACCCCAAATCGTGGGGTGAGCCGACTGAGTTTGATTTTTACCCAGTCTTGGAAGGTATGCTCAATGGAGAGGAGGGTGATAGGGATGAAGACGGTTTTGAGGTGACTCGGTAGCACATAGAGCGCGGTGATGTAAAAGGTGCCGCCGTGCAGGAATAGACCATACCAGCCTTTGGTTTTCATCTCAACGATGCGTTTGGTCTGGAAGATGAAGTCGGCTAAAAGATGGGCAAAAATGAGTTGTGGTACTAGCACCGATTTGCTCCAAAATAATGTGTTTTGAATTTAAGTCGTCATAAATGCCGATGAGTCGTCGGTTTATCGAGACTGTGCTACACTAGGCAGGCATTGTACTTTAGTAGGATACTGCTAATTTCATTGAAGGCAACTTTCATGCCAAGTCCATCGTTGGCGCTAGGGGCAATTTTTGCCACATTATATGGCGCGTTATTTCATTTAATCAGTGGTGGGGATGCCCGTCGGTTGGCGCTATTTTTCTTGGCTAGCTGGATTGGATTTGCTTTGGGGCACATCACTGGTGATTTATTGAATGCAAATATCTGGAATTATGGGCCACTCAATGTCTTCAATGCCACCATTGGGGCAATCATCGCACTGGCAGTGGCGTGGATTTTGACCCGACAACGGACACAGATACGATGACAACACCCGAAACACTTGAAGAAAATCTCAACGAGCCACAGGCAGAGTCAGAGGAAAAGGGAAAAAAGGACCGTAGTGCCCAATTCTATATCATAATGGTGCTGCTAGGCTCTATTGGTTTATGCTTGGTGCTATTTCTATTCGCGGTAGGAGTAGCTGCCGTAAGCGGTGAGTGGGAGAATGTCGCACATTTTGTGGCGATTGTCCGTGACCTTTTTCTAATCTTACTGGTGCTTCAGGGGATTATGATTAGTGTCGCGCTCATACTCTTGGTGCTACAGGTATCCGCTTTGACCAATATCTTGAAGAATGAACTGCGGCCTATCGTGGACTCGACTCAACAAGCCGCTGATACTGCTAAAGGGACGGCCCTATTTGTTGGCAAACATGCGGTTGGGCCGTTGGTACAAACTAAGGCGGTAGTGACAGGTAGCCGTGCTTTTATTCGTGAAATGTTAGCGATTCAACGGGCTGTTCATCCGAAAGAGAAGGGTGAGGATGGGGAAGAAGAAACAACCGAATCGGTCTCTACAGAATGGGATGATTTGGGGGATGCTGATGGGGGTTTTGGTGGCGTTGTGGAAAGCTCCCCGTAGTGGGGCTGAAACCCGCCGCTTAATCCAGCAGCGAATTGCAGCCCTGCTTCCTCAGCGCAATCGGTCATCACAGGAGTGAGCGCTAGTGTTGCTCTGTGATTGCCAGTGCGGTGGGGAGTTGACGCAGTACGTCGCTTGCCATCACACTAGTTGGGGTACCAAGTGCGGTTTCGGCTTGGGTTCCAGCAAAGCCGTGTAGCCATGCCCCAACAACAGCAGCAGCGGCGGCGTCCGCACCTTGTGCCAGAAGACCTACAATGGTTCCCGCAAGGACATCACCTGTGCCAGCGGTTGCAAGGGCGCTTGTAGCAAACGGAATCATAGTGGCCTGTCCATTGGGTTGGGCAACTACAGTGAAGGCTCCCTTTAAGACCACGATGCACCTCCATTTCTTGGCATATTTCAGCGCCAGCTTTAGACGATCCGCTTGCACTGTCTGAATCGAGTCAATACCAGCGAGACGAGCAAATTCACCCGGATGAGGGGTCAAGATGGTGTTTTTGGGGAGCATCTGCCACCATTTATCCATTTGCGCCAAGAGATTGAGGCCATCGGCATCAATCACCAGTGGCGGGAGATTGAGGGCGGCGGCGTCCGCGGCGGCTTCGGTGGCTTCAGTGTGTACTTGGAAGCCCATTTGAGGCTTGGTTTTGACACTCGGTAGAGGTGTGAGTAGCCCATGTAGAAATTTGTGGGTGACTTCATCTTGCCCCCAACCCGGCCCCACTAATAAGGCGCTGTAGGTGTCGAGGTCTTTGCGGACCACTTCAATTGCTCGTTCGTTGATAGCACCCATATCGTGTGGTAATAGGAGCCATGTCGCTTCGGGCAGCATGGCGGCGAGAGTGGGAACTATCCCATGTGGCGCGGCGACTGTTACCAAGCCTGCCCCGCTACGATAGGCAGCGCTGCCCGCGAGAAAGGCGGCTCCAATGTAGTTAGCACTGCCCGCCACAATCATAGCCTTGCCATAGGTGCCTTTGTGTCCGCCACGGCCTCGTTTGGGGAGCAAACCTTGGATGGTATTGCCGTCAGCGAGGCTGATTTTGACCGCATCATAAGGTTTGAGTTTGTCTGGCAAGCCGATATCCCCGATATGCAATTGACCGACTGCCTCGGCTCCCGGAAAGGTTAACAACCCCGGTTTGGCGGCGGCAAAGGTAATTGTTGCGTCGGCATGGAGCGTGAGCGGGTCGAGTTCGCCCGTATCGCAGTCTAACCCACTAGGGCAATCGACAGCCATGACATAGGGGCGGTCAATGATGGCAACGGGGCGGGTAGGGTTGGTCACACTGGTATGGTAGGCTTGGCGCTCAGTCAACGTTTTATGAACATGCTTTAGGAGTTTGGCAGCCGCGCCCTTGATGGGTAAATGTGTACCTGTGCCGAAGAGGGCATCCAGTACCACGCTGGCGTCGCCGAGCCAGTTCTCAAGTTCTTGAAAATCATCATCCTGTTCTGCTGAGATGGTGGCGACCCCAGCTTTTTGGGCGGCATGAAAAACGGCATCATCACGGTTTTTAAGGAGATAGGCAACCACTTGGGCTTCCTCAATATCCTCAGCAAGGTAGCGGGCGGCTACCAGACCATCACCCCCATTATTGCCGGGGCCGACTAGCACTACAATCAATGGGTCAAGTGCTTTTTCGAGAATAACCTGCAGCGTGACATCAGCCAATGCCCGTCCAGCGAGTTGCATCATATCACTATAGCTATGGCCTGCGGCATCAGCGGCTTGCTCAATTGCCCGCATTTCTTCGACTGTAACAACCTTAACCATTTTTCTTCCCTTTCCAGATGCCAATCTCGCGGTACCACTCTAACGTTTCACGCACACCCTCTTCAAAAGATGTTGGGTTAAAGCCTAATTCGTGTTGAGCTTTGGTGGTCGAGACGCACCAATTGTTCAAAATATAGGAGCGTAGGGTGATGGGGTATTTAGGCTCCCGCTTGGTAAGTTTACCTAATATGGTCAAAAAACGTGCAAAAGGGATCATGAGCTTTTGGGGGAAATAGATGTGAAAATCTCGAATACCCGCCGCTTCTGCAATGACACGGTCAACTTCGCGGTGGGTCATATACTGGCTGCAAATATTATAGATTTCGCCTATTTTGCCATGTTCCAATGCCAGAATAACGGATGCTGCCACATCTTTGATATAGGCGGGAAAGGTGTAGTAACGCCCGCCATTGACGCCTATCGGTAGGCCACGCAAGGGATCCTCAAAAAACATCTGATTGAACGCATAATGACCATATGGGCCATAAAAGGCTCCGGGGCGCAAGACCACAACGGGCAGGCCTTGGTCATGGTAATAACTGAGAGCGACCTGCTCGGCTTTGTATTTGGATTTTTGGTAAGGGTCAGCAGGCGTGGCGGGGTGGGTCTCATCAATTTCCCCATCGGTGGTAGGGTGTCCGATAACGACCACTGTCGAGATATGAATGTATTTTTCAACTTTAGCGGCGACAGCGGCATCCATCACATTTTGAGAGCCGCGTACATTAGTTTCCTCAAATTCATCGCGCTGGCCCCAAAAGCTAAATTTACCCGCAGCGTGGATGACATAACGGCATCCTTCAGCCGCTTCAAACATGGCTCGGCGGTCGGTCACATCAGCTTGGATAACTTGCAGGTTGGGGTAATCTTGCAACCACGGGTGGTCAGATGGATGGCGTGTAATTAGACGGACAGTAAAGCCTTGCTCAACGAGCATCGGTACAAGGTTGCGGCCCAGAAATCCAGTACCGCCAGTCACAAATATCAAGTGTTTGCTCCTAGAGGGAATAACGATTTAACACGCGCCATATCCGTCGGCGCATGTCTTGGGTGTGGAGAGGTTTTACCACATAGTCCTCAACATTGGCAACGGTGCGGGCAAAAACCCAATCGGTCTCCGAGGCCAGTGCGGTAACGACAATAATTGGAATATGGGCGAGTTCAGGATTGGTGCGGACAAAGGCGACAACCTCATATCCGTGAATATCTGGCAAGGTTAAATCCATGATGATGAGTGTGGGGTCTGCATCTTGAATCAAGGTGATGCCATCTTGTCCATTGTGAGCCGAGGCGATGTCTGCTCCTAATTCGCTACATATCTGCCGAATCAGATGATGGCTTGTCTCTGCTCCATCGATGCAAACTACTGTCTTGACCTTGGCCTTTGGTTCGAGACGGCGAATCAGGGGTGCATAGTCGTCGGTAGTGGGTTCAGCCGCCAACCAAGCGGGTGGAATATTGGCGGTCTGAAAACAGACAACCTCAACGCTCAGTTCTGCACCTTGCAGGACTGGAGCCAAAAGGATTTGGGCATCCTCGGCATGGCTTAACCGCGTAAAGGGTTCCTCATTGAGGCGCATAATTACCACCCGTTCAAAGCGCTTGGCGGCGGCATATCGATCGGATAAACCAATCGCTTCTAACTGAGTCTGCACAAAACCAACTTGATCACGGCCAAGGTTCGATTGCACATAGTAGTAGTTAATCAGTCCGGGAGTTGTGCTATCGACTGTATCTACCAAGTCACTCGTCACCCACACAAAGAAATCATCGAATTGTTCGACAATACCCCTCGCTTGTAGGATTCCCAGCTCTGGGTCGGTGATTTCAAAGGTAATGTCCATGCTACTGAAGCTGCGCTCTTTGCCAGAAAGCAACTCTTGCACACGGTCAATACCTCGTTGAATCACCCATGAGCCATCCTCAAGGGTGAACAATCGGCTACGGGCGATGGTGGTAGAGCCTGAAGGCATGTATATACTCCCTAACGGTTACTACCGCCTGTAGTGACTGCTTTGTATTCGCCTGTCAAATCAACGAAGTAGGACTCAGCAGCGTGGTCAATCAGTTCTTTGGTCAACTGCGGTGGGCGATTGAGATAACGCGCCATGTCCAACAATTGGTCAAGAATATCGCGGGGATGCACAGCCCGCAGAGGGCGGTTAGTTTTGAGATACCATTCCTGAATCAGGTAAGCCAACCCCTTCTCATCATAAGGAATACGCTTGACTTGACACATGAGCTTGAAAATCTCACGGAATTGCTCAAAGGTGGGGTCTTTGACCTCAATTTTGTAGGGAATACGCCTTAAGAATGCCTCATCAACTAGGTCCTTCGGTGGGAGGTTGGTGCTAAAGATGATGAGTACGTTGAAGGGAAGCTCAATCTTGCGGCCTGTGTTGAGGGTCAAAAAGTCGATACGGCTTTCAAGAGGCACAATCCAGCGGTTGAGCAAGTCTTGCGGGCGCATCATCTGGCGTCCAAAGTCATCGATGAAGAACATGCCGCCATTGGCCTTCATTTGGTAGGGGGCTTCATAGTACTTGTTGATGGGATCATATACAAGGTCAAGCCCTGCCATGGTGAGTTCACCACCGACCATAATAACGGGGCGTTTGACCAATACCCAGCGAGGGTCACGGCGCACCCCTGTGCCTGAGCTTTTGTCCTCGTCTGCTACCTCAAGCACTTCGTGGAGAACGTTATCAAAGATACGGATAACTTGCCCATCGATGTCAATAGCGTAGGGAATCCATAACTCATTCCCTAACACGAAGCGGGCAGCACGGGTGGCGAAGGTTGTTTTACCATTGCCGGGAGGGCCGTGCATAAAGATAGCCTTGCCAGAATTGATCGCTGGGCCGATTTTATTGAGGATGCTTTCATCTACGATTAGGCCTTCAAAAGCTGCAACAAGGCTGTCCCGTTGGGCATTTGGGCGGCGATATTGAGCCTTCATCGCGTAAACATATTGAGGCAATGTAACGGGGCATTGACCTGCATACATACTACGCTCTAGGGCTTCTTGGGCCTTTGTCGAGCCTTTTTGAGAGATGATATACTCATATGCCGCTTCACTGATGCCACCTGAACCGCGAACTTCAATCCATTTTTCGCGCTTCATGAAATCAATAATACGGTCAACAACTCCGGTATAGGGTAATGCCATTTTCTCAGCGAGTCTTTGCCCGCTAAGATAGCCCGCGAAATAAATTGTTTTGATAGCGAGATCGGTCAACAAGCCCATATTGAGGCCAGTGTCTTCGATGGTTCGCATGGCAGGCGGTGACCATTGCTTGCGTGCCGATGACATGATGATAACTCCATTTATAATGCGTTAAGAAAGCATTGTAGATCGTCTTCTCTATTATAGCAGTGAACCGATAATCGCACGTAAGGATTTCCTATCCGGTCTAAGTGCTTGGTTACCGATACCCCCGCTTCGGTTAAGCGTTGGAGGAGTGCATCCGTCGTGGTGTGGTCACCGTAGCTAAAAGTAACGATTGGCCCTTGTACATCATGGGGTGTAACCAATTGATAGCCGCGTTGGTCGAGTTCGTGGATGGCGTAATGGCTGAGGCTAGTTGTATAGGCATCAATGGCTTCGCGCCCTAGTTCCCGCAAGAGTGAGAGGCTGCTGACCACGCTACTAATCCCCGGCACATTTGGTGTACCAGAACCGAAACGAGCCGCACCTGCGAGGGGGGTGAGGTCATATTTCAGCCAATGGTCCCAACCTTGCACCGCATTGGGGCCTATGCTAGCAGGCTGAAGACGCTCTGCCAATTCGCGCTCAACATACAGGAAGCCGATGCCTGCCAATGCCATCAACGATTTCTGCCCACCTGTGGCAAGTATATCAATGTGCATGGCTTGGACATCAATTGGGATATGCCCAATCGCTTGAATGGCATCTACCACAAACAGTATCCCATTCTCGTGGCAATAGGTACCTAGTGCGCTGAGGTCGGCCCGTGCGCCTGTGAAGAATTGGAGGGCACTGACGGCTACAAGGCGTGGTTTGCTATGTTGCTGAATGGCACGGTCAAGACTCTCAACAGTGAGGGTGCCGCCATCGGGTTCAATCATGACAACATTGACCTGATGGGTTTGTTCTAATGACATCCAAGGGTAGGCGTTGGATGGAAACTCAATATCACAGAACATAATGCGGTCTCCAGCCTGCCAGTCAATGGCGGTGGCGACCATGCTGATGGCTTGAGAGGTGCTGGTTACGGGGCAGATGTCGGTAGGGTTGGAGGCGTTAATCCATGCGGCAATATCTTGCATGAATTGTTGGTAGGTGGGGAAGAAATGGTGATGAAAAAAGTGACTTGGTTCAGCGCCAAGGTGTTGCACACAATCCTGCACTGCTTGAACAGTGCGGGCGGGAATAGGAGAGATACCCGCGTGGTTGAGATAGGGGCCAGTGTTGGGGAATTCGCGTTGGCGTAGGGTTACAACATCGTATGTCATGGTAGGTTTTCCTCCGAATTATTTGATGATTACGGTACTTGGACTTAAAATCTATATAAAATATAGCTTAAAAGGCTTTTGAGCATGGTTCCACCTCGTGCAATCCAAGTGCTAGGTGCGGGTATCACCTGCGAAACACTGGAAGATGGGTGTGTCACAATCTTCACATTGACCGATATGACGCGTATTACAGTTGACATCTGGGTCGATGCTTGTGATACACTTATGCGAACGGCTGTCGATACCCATACCCCAGTTCGAATCATTCAGGACTTGTCGCATCCTAACGTGACGCAGACCCCCTATTCTCAGGAACGGGGCCAAGCATTGCAAGACGCTTATCCTGAACTTCAGGGGCGTATCGCAGTCATTTTGCCCAATAACCACGCTTCTCATCGTATTCGATTGTTCTTCAAACGGCAAAATAATCGGTATCGGCAACGCGACGTCTTTTTTACGCGAGAAGCGGCTTTAGAGTGGTTGAATGAGGTAATGGAATGATAGAGCATATTCGATGGTTAGGCCATGCCAGTTTTTGTATAGAGAGCAGCCTTCGCATTTATATTGACCCTTGGCGTATTGTCCCCCCCATTTCCCCTGCTGACGTTATCTTGATAACCCATGAACACTATGACCATTGTTCACCCCGTGACATCGAAAAGCTAATGGCTCCCCATACCCGCATTATTGCGGGGGAAGGGGCGGCGCAGGCTATTCGTGAAGAGTTCCCGAAGGTCGAGGTTTTGCGGGCATGGCAAAGTGTCAATGTAGACCGTGCCAACATCAAAGCGGTGCCTGCCTATACTTTTGACGATTATCATCCCCCTTCGCGTGGGGATGTTGGGTTTATGATTTCGCTCAATCACTACGACATCTACTATGCAGGCGACACTGACTTTGTGCCAGATTTGAAGCGGGTTGGCTGTGATATTGCGATTTTACCCGTAAGCGCCAAAGAGGGCTTGATGACGGTTGACCACGCCAAGGCCCTCGTTGCCAGCATGAAACCCACGCATGTGATTCCCAGCCATTATGGAACGGCAGAGGGTGGTACCCGTTTAGAAGCTAAAGCGCTTGAGACGGCTATCCAAGGGCTGGCTGAGATGGTTTGGCTAGAGGCCCTAATCCCCTAATGTCGCAATCGGGATAATTTCACCTTGGCGGGTGGCAGGGTCAAAAAGCCCGATTGATGGCCCTTGCCCACCTGCCATAAATGTCCCCGGATTCATTTTGAGGGCTGACCCCACCTGCTCGATGGTCGCAATATGGTCGTGCCCATAGAAAACGACATCGTAGTCCCCGCACTTGACAAGAGCATCCACCAGCTTGGGGGCGGTACCATGATAGACTGCCATACGGATACCTTCGCGTTCAATGGTGAGGAGTTGGTCTTGCATGGTGATGTCGAGGTCGAGTTGAAGTGCAAGGCGGGCATGGGCGAACTTGTCCCCATCGTTGTTGCCAAACACGCCATAGATAGGCGCTTTGAGTTCAGTGAAATAACGTAGATTGAAGGGGGAAATCCAGTCTCCACAGTGGATGACACGCCTAACCTCGCGCTCATTGAAGAAACGGATGACGCGCTCCAAATACTGTACTTGGTCGTGGGTATCAGAAAGAACACCAATCATCAGATTTTGCTCCATTTCAAATAAAAAACGGTGACCTTGTTCAAGATCACCGCTTAATTATCGGGTTTTTAGGCTGCGGTGTCGAGCTTGTCGGGCGCTTCCCAATTAACGGGGGTGTCTTTGCTATCGACTATGCGGGGTTTGGCGTTTTGCTCAATGGTCTCTTTGGTGACGATGACCTTGGCGATGTCAGGACGGGATGGGATTTCAAACATCACATCCAGCAAGACGCGCTCAAGGATACCACGTAAACCGCGTGCGCCTGTTTCATAGCGAAGGGCGATTTCAGCAGCGGCACGCAGCGCATCGTCTTCAAAGACCAACTCCACGCTGTCGAGAGCGAATAAACTCTTATATTGCTTGACAAGCGAATTCTTGGGTTCAACCAAGACCCGCATTAGAGCCTCAACATCCAATGGGTCGATATTGACAAAGACGGGCAAGCGACCAATCAATTCAGGGATGAGGCCAAATTGCATCAAGTCTTCGGCATTCATGTGACGCAACACATTGTCGCCTTCTTTAGGGGCAGCGGTGCTACCAAAGCCGACGGTGTTCTTGGATCCGAGGCGTTTGGAGATGATATCGGTTAAGCCAGAGAATGTACCGCCACAAATGAACAGTATGTTGCTGGTGTCGATTTGAATGAAGTCTTGATGGGGGTGCTTGCGTCCACCTTGAGGGGGAACATTAGCGACCGTGCCTTCAATGATTTTCAGCAGGGCTTGCTGCACACCCTCCCCGCTGACATCGCGGGTGATAGAGGGGTTATCGCCACTTTTGCGGGTGATTTTGTCGATTTCATCAATATAGATAATGCCCTTTTCGGCGCGGGCAATATCAAAGTCTGCCGCTTGGATAAGACGCAGCAGGATATTTTCAACATCTTCACCAACATAACCCGCCTCCGTCAAAGCGGTGGCGTCGGCAATGCAAAATGGCACATCCAATAGGCGGGCCAGTGTTTGGGCCAGCAGGGTCTTGCCACAGCCCGTCGGCCCCACCATCAAGATATTGCTTTTTTCAATTTCAATATCGTTGATGGAACCACCCGCGTTGATACGTTTGTAGTGGTTGTAAACGGCCACACTCAAGACGCGCTTGGCTCGTTCTTGGCTAATGACATAGGTGTCCAAATAATTGTGGATTTCACGGGGAGACGGAATATGCTCCAGTTGGAAATCCTCATCTTTGGGGATTAGTGGCTCTTGATCGAGAATGTGTTGGCAAAGCCGCACACATTCATCACAGATAAAAACATGATCTGGCCCTGCGATGAGACGATTGACCTCATCAGCGGTTTTGCTACAAAACGAGCAACGCAACGGGCCGTTGGTGGTTCCTGTATGCACGCATACCTCCCAGATATGACCGATCCCTCTACAGTGTATTATACTATAGAGGGACAAGCGGGCGGCTCTATTACTTCGATTTCTTAGCAGTTTCCAAGATGGTATCAATCAAGCCATAGTCAACAGCTTGCTGGGCGGTCAGATACACATCACGGTCGGTATCTGATTCAATACGATCTAGGGGTTGGCCTGTTGTCTCAGCCAAAATGCGGTTGAGCAGATCGCGTTGGCGTAAAATCTCACGGGCTTGGATCTCGACATCCGAGGCTTGACCACCGCCACCCGATGACCATGGTTGGTGCATGTGGATAGTGGCATTGGGGAGGGCCATACGGCGGCCTTTTTCGCCGCCAGTCAACAGAATGGTACCAAAGCTGGCCGTTAACCCCACTGCAACAGTCCGAACAGGGTTGGGGATAGAGCGCATGGTGTCTAAGATAGCGAGGCCGGAGTAGATGACGCCACCGGGACTGTTGATGTACATGCTGATTTCGCTTTCGGGGTCTTGCCCGTTGAGATACAGCAGTTGGGCGACGATGAGGTTAGCGATTTGGTCATTAATCCCACTACCCAAAATGATAATGCGTTCTTTGAGCAAAAGCGAGAAGATGTCATAGGCTCGCTCACCGCGTCCAGTTTGCTCAATAACCATCGGAATTACGCCATTAAAGACGCCTTGTTCATGATTCTTGCCGAAGGTATCGTACATATCATGCATGTTCATAGTCGTTCACCTAGCCTCCTTCGTGGCTACTCCTCGGATGACTCTTCAGATTGCTCATCATCAGCAGGGGCTTCTTCAGTAGGTTCATCTACTGCCAACCCCTTGGCGATGTCGGTTAAGCGATTCAAGACTTTACGATTGATAAGGGTCAGGGCTGTGTTTTCGCGGTGTTCATCGGTGTTGAGAATTTCTAAGAAAGCACTGGCATGTTCGCCCCCCAACATCGTGGCTTGTTGGTGGATTTCTTCAAGAATATCGTCGTCGGTGACCGTTAGCTTCTCTTGTTCAGCCATCGTCATTAATGCTAGTGAGCGCTTTAAGCGTTTGATGGCACGCTCACGGTTATCTTCACGGATGGCTTCCACTGGCTTATCCATGATACGGGCGTAGTCTTCGAGTTGCATGCCAGCACGCTCGGTCAGATACTCGTTGAGTTCGGTCATCAAATCGTTGAGGTAATCTTCGACCATAGCAGGTGGATAGGCCAAGGTTGCCGCGTCTACCAAAGCATCGATAACATCTTCGGTATAGGTCTCACTGGTTTCACTTTGCTTATGTTCAAGGATTTGCTCACGGAGTTTGGTGCGTAGCTCCTCAAGGGTCTTTAACTCACCATCGCTGGCGATGTCAGCCATCAAGTCATCAACAACTGGTAAGATAGTCTGATTGACTTGGTGCATCACAACATCAAATTTGACGGAGCGCCCGCGTAGTTCTTTATCCTCTTCATCTTCGGGAAAGACCAGTGTAAAGGACTTAGAATCGCCGTCCGCAAGACCCACTAACTCTTGAGAGAAACCGGGGATTAGGTCACGGGTTTCATCGTCCAGCAGCATATATTTCATCATAGTTTGATTGATGAAGATTTCCTCTTCCGCGTCAGGGTCTTCATTAGCAAACACCCCGCGTAGGGTTACCATAACGACCTCATCGTTCATGGCGGCGGGGCGCTTGACCTCTTCAGTCAGTGCCATGTTTTCCTGAGTGCGGGCGAGACTTTTTTCGACATCTTCATCAGTAACAGTTGGTTCAGTGTATTCGACGCGCAAGTTCTCGCGGTAGTTACCCAAATCGACGGTGGGGCGCTTGGGCACTGCGAAGGTCAGCATTACGCTCTCTTCAAGTTTAACATCCGTAATCTCACCCATCGAATAGGGTTCAATGCCGGATTCATCAAGGGCATCTCGATAGAGGTCGTTGCTGATGTCTTCGATAGCCTCAATAGTAAGGGCTTCTTCGCCAACATAATTGACAACGATCTGATAAGGAGCTTTGCCCGGACGAAAGCCGGGGATCCGCAATTTCTTTGCAAGACGTTGGGCAGTTTTACGGCGGGCAGCCTCAATGCGGTCAGTCTCGATTGTGACCGTTATTTCGGCGGTATGGTTGTCGAGGTGTTCAACTTTCATGTCCAAGGTTTATTTATCCTTTAGTACCCAACCGGGGGCGTTTATTATACACAGGTCATTTTCCCCAAAGCCAGCACCAGTTCTGGTTCTGATGGATTTCTTATGCAACAAAAAACGGCGATTGCCCACGCCGCTTTTTTTTGGGGAAGGCGGGACTCGAACCCGCACGGATTTCTCCACATGATCCTAAGTCATGCGCGTCTGCCAATTCCGCCACTCCCCCAGTTCGGCAACACTATAGCAGGAACTCGCCTAAATGAAAAGGGCTAACTATTGAGGTCAGCAATGGGGAGGCTAAAGTAAAAAGTGCTGCCTTTATTCGGCTTGCTTTTGACATAAATCTCGGTGTTCATCTGGCGTGCAAAAATCTGTGCGGAAGCCAAACCGACCCCTACACCCCCGTACTGTTTTTGGGTGCCTCGGTCAATTGTGAAAAAGGCGTCAAAAATACGACTATGGAACTCAGGAGGGATGCCGATACCATAATCTTGAACAGCGAAAGTCAGCGAGTCGTTGTTGACGTCAATAAGGATTTCAACAGGGCTGTCGGGTGGGCTAAATTTGAGGGCATTGTCCAACAAGAGGAACAGAATCCGCGCTACTGCCCGACGGTCGCCAACAACAGGCGGCAAATTTTTCTGCGGGTTATGGCGTACTCGTTCCAGCTTATCACGCTGCGCCCAGCTTCGACGTAGAGCATTGATACTCTGGGTCACAGCGTCGTTGGCAATCATGGGGATTAACTTGATGTGGTCAATGAGGTGTAGCTGTGAGATATTCTGTATGAGTTCTTCCATGCGAGCGACGGCTTGGGTTGCCATGCGGGCAACTGTATCTTGCTTTTCATCAGGCGCTAAGTCACGGATGACATCAACCAGAATGGCAACTGCCGACTTGGTTTGGAGCATAGGGGTACGGAGTTCGTGGTCAACACTCTCGATGATGTGCTTCTTGAGCAATTCAGCTTCTTTAGCAGCTTCAATCGCCATTTTGAGTTCATCAAGCGTTTGTTGGAGGCGTTCATTTTGATCTTGGAGGTGGTGGTTAAGGTTTTGGTTTTCGGTGTTTAGTCGGTCAATTTGAAATTTGATTCGCACCAGTGTCATGACCCGCTGGAAAAGCTCTTGCTCATTCACAGGCTTGGACACATAATCATCGGCCCCAGCCAAGCGTGCGGTGAGTTCTTTGCGGCGCTCATGCTGCTCTGTCACAACAATAATAGGCAAGTAGCCCAACGTTGCGTCTTGTTTAAGGCCTTGGCAAATCTGTAAACTCTCATGGTCGGGAATGTCGAGAATTATGACATCGGGTTTATCTTGGTAGACCGTCGCAACCGCCTCTTGCCCGCCGAGAACCGTACATACCGCCAATCCTTGTCGCTCCATATAGTGCTTAAGGAGGGCTGCGCGTTGCAGATCCGTATGGGCAATCAACAGGCGCGGCCCATCAACGGAATGGCTAGGATGAACCGTCTGAATAGGATCCATATGGCTCATAGTTACGTCTTTCACTACACCTTGTTAAATAACCTATGCCATTGTAGTGTAGATTGTTTTCCTGCGAAACTACTCACATTTGCCTACGGTTTGACAGAGTTGATTGATATGTAGGCGGTCATGACGGGCTGTGAATGCCGCCATTTCCAAAAGGGTGGTTGGCCCGAAGATACTATGGCGGGCGGGTCGCATCCAATCTTTTTCGGACAGACTTCCCAGCCACATGATAGTTGCTGCCCGTTCCGCCGCAAACTCAAGCGCCACAGCCATGCCATCTAGCCCGATGAGATGCTGAGTGCCGGGATCAGGCGGAGTTGGTGGCGAGGTCAGGAAAGGGTTATCTTCGTGGGCGATAGTTTGGAGGCGGCTGCGCTGGGTAGTGCGTTCGCTGTCACGGAGATGGACAATAATCTCAAGTGGTGACCATTCATTGGGGTCGGGACGCTGGTGCCAATAATGGTCAGGTATCTCACTCACCATACCCAGTAAGGCACTGATATTCCCTTGGAAGCGCGGCTCAATCTGGGCTACCTGCACTGGGCGGGGTTGCAAGGTCATTAGCCATTCGTCTTGGGTAATGAGGGTATATAAATCCTCTAAACTGCCAATTCCATCAGGTTGTAGGTGATTAGGGGCTGGGTTTTGTGGGTTAATCCAAAAGGTGTTGAGGCCCGCTTGCCATGCTGGAACCATGTCGTTGTTCCAATCATCACCAATCATCAAGGCTTCATCGGGTTCAAACCCAAGGCGGGTTAGGATTTCTTCATAATACTGGCTATGGGGCTTGGTGTAATGCACATTGTCTAAAGTGGTCACAAACCAGAACTTGGTGGGGTCGAGGCCTGCCCATTGGATACGTTGCTCAATTGCCGAACGATGAAACAAGGGGTTGGTGGCAACCGCAACGGCGACTTGATGCTGGAGTAACCACTCGACGAGTTCAACGGCGATAGGGATAGGTGCAGTTAGGGGGCGGAGGTCAGGGTAGGCTGTCTCCATAAACTCCTGCATGAGCGGGGTCATATCGTCAGCAGGCAATCCCATCGCAGCGGTAAAGTATCCATAAAAGACATCTCGGTTGGTTGTGGTTGGCTCACAATTGGTGATGGTTTGGCGGGTGGCATTGAGGATGGCCTTGGTGAGTTGGGGTACCGCTAAATCAGGGCGATGGTGAACCATGAAGTCTATTAGATGCTTGATGTACGCCTCAACAAACCGATTGGCGGGGTTATGGATTAAGGTCTCATCGAGATCGAGCAGAACAGCTTTAATCATCGTCGAGGGCTTCCGCAAAGAGATTTAGACCGGGGCGTTCATTGTTGCATTCGGGACACCCAATATAGGGGTCTTCAATCCGAACATCGTGGCGATTACACCATGCCTTGACTTGCATTTTGCGCCCGAAGCCAAGCATGGTCTGTTTGATGGTTAACTCTAAATGAAGATGAGGACTGGCATTGGCACGCAAAATGGCCGGAATGGGACACTTGGCACAGTGTTCGGGTTTCCAGATAGCGGATTGAGTGGATTTAGGAACGCGGCATTCTTGCACATTACGCCCTCGATGGAAATCTTCATAATAGAAATTGCACTCAGTACCAGCAGGTGTTCGCATAGTGACCTTCCCTCCGCTGTTTAGTGTAATAGGTTGGGGAGAAAGAAAAAAGGGCGTTTTGTGCGCCCTTCATATCATCGGAGTGCCATCGTGGTGATTAGACGCGGGTGATATAGGCCGAATCTTCGGTCTTGACGCGAATAGTATCGCCGACATTGACGAACATGGGAACTTGCACAACCAAGCCTGTTTCAAGGGTGACTTTCTTGGTGGGGTTGTTGGCGGTATCACCTGCAACGGCCATTTCAGAATCGATGACTTCCATGTCTACGGTAGTAGGCAAGGTATAGTCAATAATTTCATCCTCGAACTTATTGAGAACGAGTTGGAGATTGGCTTTTAGGTACAGGAAATCATCACCAAATATATCTTTGCGGAGGTGGGGTTGGTCAAAGGTTTCCAAATCCATAAAGGTTAGGAATTCGCCCTCTTCGTAGAGATATTCCACCTCAACACTTTCCACGCGAATATCCTCAACACGGTCACCAGAGGTAAAGGTGAGGTCAGTCACAGACCCACTGCGAAGGTTGCGGACGGTGGTGCGAATGGTGGCTTTGCCGCGGCCCGGTTTGTGGTGCCGATAGTTGATGACTTTATAAAGTTCGTTGTTCAAGGTAAAGGTGGTGCCTTTACGGAGTTGATTCACATCAATCATTGTGTCTCTCACATAACCAAAATTAGGGAACGGCGACATTATAGCAAAGGTGATAGGTGTCTCACAACGGCTAGTTCTTTGAGAACACCAAACCTCCAGCCTGTTTACTCCAAGGGTGGTTCGTCATAGGCCGCGAGCAGTGTTTGAATGAGAAGGCGATGGGTACGGCGCTCTACCCAGTACAACACCCCGCCAACAAGTGGCACTGTTGCAATGGAGAACACCAACAGCGCGATGCTTGACAAAACAGGTTCAACACCTTCCCATGTGGGTAACACGGCACGGATTACGGTATAAGGAATGAGCAAGGACAAGAATGTAAGCGGCCCACTCAAGCCACGCGTGCTAAATACAACGCGGGTGTAGTCATCATGCTCTGAGCGTTCAAAATGTCCCTCTAGGCGTGTAAGGAAGGGCCTAATCCACTGATTGGCTTCCCAGCCTTGAATGGCAAGGGAAAATTGACGCCGGGCGTTAACAATACCTGCGACCCCAACCTCACGACCTACGGTGGCTGACCCGCGCTTCACAAATTCAATGACAAAGCGGTCACGCACGCTTTCAACATCTGAGTTGATGATGAAGCTACCTTGCATAGTTAACGCCCCATCCATTCTTGAGTAGCTTGACCAAGGCGTGCGAGTGGCCCTTGCTGAATAGTGCAAGGTGGTAGGCTATCAAGAAAGGCCTTGCCATAGCGTTTGGAGATGATACGCTTGTCGAAAATCGCTACCACACCCCGATCGGTCTTACGGCGGATGAGCCGTCCAAAGCCTTGACGGAAGCGCAGCACGGCATCGGGTACCGCATACTCAAGAAAACTATTCTCAAAAGTCTCGGAGCGGGCTGCAAAGATGGGGTCACTGGGGACGGCAAAGGGTAAGCGGGCAATGGCAACCGCTTGGAGGTCTTCGCCCGGAATATCAACGCCTTCCCAAAATGAGCGCGTTCCCAATAACACTGCTTTTTCAGTGGATTTGAAGCTCTCAATGAGTAATTGACGGCTGCTGCCACTCGTTTGGTCAAGGACATGGATACCCCCTAACGCGAGGCGAGGGGCGATGGCATTGGCTGTCTCGCGCAGTTGGGAATAACTGGTAAAAAGGCCCAAAAGCCTCCCATCTAGGGCAGTAGCGAGTTCAATAATGCCACGCTCAACCATCGTTTGGTAGATTTCGCGGTTGTTGGGTTCTGGGATATCCGTTGGGATGTAGATGAGCGTCGAACTCTTGTAGTCAAAGGGCGTATCGACGGTGTAATCGGCAATTTCATCGAAGGCGTTGAGGCGACTCCGGATGAACCCAAAAGATTTCGCGGTGGTTAAGGTGGCGCTGGTAAGGACAACCGCTTCTTTAGGTTCCCAGATATGCTCTTGAATGAGCGGCCCAACGTGAAGCGGCGCACCGTTGACTGTCAGGTACAGGTTGTTGATATTGACCTCGCACCAGTAAATCATGTTTTCTTCAGGATCAGTCGTGAAGGCTTCAAGCTGCTGGTAGACATCTTGGAGGTATCGTGCGGCTGATTGGACACTGTTGAGATGGTCATCGTAGTCAGGAATATCCAACCCCGAAAAATCAATCAAGGCACTAGCAAGCTTATCGAGTGCTTTAGAGATAACAGTTAGGAAGTCTTTGAGGTTGCCCCATGTCTCACGGGGGGACTTCCATTGTGGTTTAAGGCGCATCGTCTGAACGATCCGTATTTGGGCAAGGTAATCGGTTTGTTGAATTTCACCCGTTTGCTCTAGAAAGTCGGTGAGAGCTTTGAAGTAGGCATCGATGTGGTGCCCCATGTCCTTAACGGCACTGGAGACGTTTTGTATGTAGGGTTCAAGTTGCTCGTAGTATTTCGCTGGAATTGCGCCTTTGAGGGCTGTCAATAACTCGCCAAATAGCCCGCGCTGCATATCTCCCATATCAGCAAAACGTCGCTTCAAACCGTTGCGGTCAAGGCGATAGGAAAGGCCGTTGGTGGTGGCTTCTTCCAAATGATGAGCTTCATCAATAACTACATAGCGATAGTTTGGCAGCACCCGATTATCCAACTGTACATCGCTTAGGAGTAGCGAATGGTTTGCGACTAGGATATGTGCGGTCTCGGCTTTGCGTCGAGCCTTGAAGAAGGGGCAGGAGCCGCCCATTTGTTTTTCGCAGCGGGTTAGGGTGCAACCCTCATCTTGTGCTGAAAGGCGTAGCCATGCCATCTCCTCACCTATCCCACGTAGGGTGATTTCGGCGCGGTCACCACTCTGCGAAGAATGGAGCCAAACTAAGACCTTGGCGAGTACACGCAGTTCGTCCTCAGCGTTGGGGCCACGTCGGCGCATGGCTTCGAGTTGACGTGGACAGAGATAGTTGGCCCTCCCTTTGGCGACGGCTGCTGTGAAGGGGACTCCAAGCGTTTGCTGGAGGAGAGGAATGTCTTTGTCCATTAATTGGTCTTGGAGGGCTATGGTGGCGGTGGAGACAACCACCCGTCGGTTATTGGTTGTTGCCCACAAAATGGCGGGGATCAGGTATGCAATACTTTTGCCTGTACCTGTTGGCGCTTCAACCATCGTGTGTTGGCTGTAATTGAAGGCGTCGGTGACTGCTTTGAGCATATCGACTTGGGGCTTGCGGCTTTCATAACTAGGAATCTCTTGGGCCAGTTGACCATTGGGTTCAATCAGGGCCGCTACCTTTTTGACATCTAGTGGTAGGGTATGGTCATTGGGGCGAAGACTATCCCATTCACGTCGTTCACTACCCTTGAACGGCAGTTTCATCCGCAGGTTTTCGCCGTCGTTCATCGCGGTCTTGACGCGCATATTGAGGGCTTCAATCAAGGGAAGTTTAGCATCCCAATCAAAATCTTGGGAGGCGGTTACAATCTCATGCAGAATCGGCAGTGGGAGTTCCAAGATTTTTTGCCATAACACCCAATACAGATTGCCCGCAGCAATGGCATCATCAAGCGCACGGTGGGCATTTTCAAGGCCTTCGATACCGAGTGTTTCTGTCAAGCTGTTAAGGTTGTAGCGGGGAACATCGGGTAACAGTACCGCTGACAGTTCATAGGTGTCGATGAGTTCGTTGATTAGGCCAGAGATGTACTTTTGCAGAAAAGTCATGTCGGTGCTGATTTTGTGACCGACGATAGGGTCATTGCCAAGGAAGTCTTTGAGTTCACGGATGACTTCACGGATGCGTGGCGCTCCTGTGACATCATCGTCGGTGATACCTGTTAACATCGTGATGCGAGTAGGGATGGGGATACCGGGGTCAATGAGTGTGCTAAACTCATCGACAATCTCGCCATCACGGTAACGCACCGCGCCGATTTCAATAATTGTGTCGTTTTCGTAGTCTAGGCCTGTGGTTTCTAAGTCGAGCGCAACAATTTCGCCACGCATAAATGAACTCCTCACGTGCGGTTAAAGCATCGATTATAACATAGCCCACCGCTTGTCCTGCACACGGGTTAGTGTTATGCTGCTAATCGAACCGATCTAGCGCATAAGGTGTGCCAAATGACTGATTTATCTGGGCGAAAGTTTGGGAAGTACGAACTGATCGAACAGTTGGGGCGCGGCGGTATGGCAGAGGTCTACAAGGCTTATCAACCCGGTATGAATCGCTTTGTGGCGGTCAAGGTGTTGCATGGGCACTTGGCAGGCTCTGAAGACTTTGTAGAACGCTTCAAGCGCGAGGCCCAAAGTGTTGGGCAATTGCGACACCCCAATATCTTGCAAGTCTTCGATTTTGATGTTGAGCAAAATGTCTACTACATGGTGATGGAGTACATTGAGGGCGATACCCTCAAGTCCTATATTCGCCAACGTGGAGCGATACCCATTGCCGAGGCCCTTCGCTTGGCAGAATTGTTAGCCGACGCTTTGGACTATGCTCATAAGAAGCACATGGTTCACCGCGATATTAAACCCGCTAATGTGATGTTTACGGACAAAGAGCATAAAAACCCCGTATTAACCGATTTTGGCATTGCACGCCTATTGGGTGATGCTGGGTTGACGATGAGCGGTGCTTTTGTGGGAACCCCGGCTTATATGAGTCCAGAAGCGGGGCGGGGTGAAAAAGTTGATGAACGTGCTGACATCTATAGCCTCGGCATCATGCTATTTGAGATGCTGACAGGCCGTGTCCCTTTTGATGCAGATACGCCCTTTGCGGTGGTCATGAAGCATGTCAATGAACCCTTACCCTCTATGCGAGAGGTGATTAGGGACTTGCCGCCCGAAGTCGAACTTGTGTTGTTGAAGTCCTTGTCGAAAGACCCTCAAGACCGATTTCAAACAGCATCTGATTTTAGAGTAGCATTGCAGCGAGTACGTGAGAACCTAGGCTCATACACGGACGCTGATTCGACGACAGCGGGTGTGGTGGCAGGGATGGGTGAGCAACGGACTTTGACTGATGAAAAATGGTCATCCACAGCCTCCCAGTCAGCGCGGGGAACAACCCCAATCGACCCCACCAAACAGAAGTCGATACCCTATACCTTGATAGCAGGTGGGGTAGGTGCGGCGGTCGTTTTGTTGGTGCTGGTAGCGCTCATTTTGGGCGGTAATGGCGATGAAAATGATAATGAGGCGACCAGCGACGGCTCACCATCAGCCGCAGAAGTTCAGGCTACAGGAACCGCGATTGTCTTGCAGGCGACTGAAGATGCAACCACAGAAAATGCTACTCCTGAGACACTGTCTCCGAATGGCCCAAATGGCCCCCCTACGGTGGTAGCTGATCGCCTAAATGATGATTTGCTAGATGAAGGACGGCGCTACCTAGAGGACGCCGCATTCAATGACGCGATTCAGGTTTTGCAGCGGGTAATTGAGCGTGATCCAGACAACGCAATGGCCTATGCTTTGTTAGGGCGTGCTTTTCTGGGAGCAGATGACCTAGCGGCTGCTTTGACAAATCTGGACACTGCTTTATCAATGGATAATAGTATCAGCCAAGCCTATTTTGATCGTGGCAAGGCACGCACACAGATTGAAGACTGGGAAGGTGCGACACGTGATCTTACGACGCTGCTGGACTCGCGGCCCCCAGAGTCGGTTCAGGTTGAGGCGTTGGCGCTACGGGGTATTGCCTACAACAAGTCTGGCAATCATGAGGCAGCGTTGGCTGACTTCAATGCAGCCTTGGCGATTGACCCCAATAATAACATGGCTTTACTCAACCGTGCGTGGTTATCGTTGACTGATGGTGAGATTGAAGCTGCCATTAACGACCTGAATCGTTCTATTGACAACGGCAATGCTTCGGCGGAGACATACCTTGCACGCGGGCAAGCATTGGTTGAAATGGGTGATAGTGAGGCGGCTATTGACGATTTCTCGGATGCTATTGAGTTGGATGCGGCTCTCGCACAGGCTTATTTTGAGCGGGGCATATTGTACTCTGACCGCGGTGACCAAGATGAGGCACTCAATGACTTCAATGTTGTGGTATCGCTTGACCCCGAAAACCGTGCAGTCTACCCGCTTCGTGCTGACATCTATATGCAAGATGAAGACTGGCCGGAGGCTATTGACGATTATTCGGTAGCCCTTCAGTATGAGCCAGACAATCTTGATTATCGTAACCAACGGGGTTGGGCGAGATTACAGGTTGGGAACCACGAGCAAGCATTGCGTGATTTTAACCGTGTTTTGGAAATTGACCCCGACAACGTTATTGGCCTTACCTATCGCGGCTTTGCCTACATGGTTACAAACGACTTGGAGTCTGCGTTGGTCGATGTCAATCATGCCATCGAATTAGCTCCTGACAGTGCGTGGGCTTACCAAATACGGGCTAATGTGGCACTACTACAGACAGACTATGCCAACGCCGAGGCTGATGCTCAACAAGCACTTGCTCTAGATGCCAACGCAGTAGATTCCCTTTCGATTCTGGGCCAAGTGGCGCGTGCCAATGGTAACTATGAAGAGGCCTTATCTTATTTCAATCGTTATCTTCAGGAAAAGCCACTTGATGGCGTTGTGCTGGCGGAACGTGGGGCCGTATATATCGAACTTGAGCGCTATGAAGAGGCTGTGGCGGACTTAGATCAAGCCATTCGCATTGATTCTGACAACTTCTATTTCTTTGCGGATCGTGGTGTGGCTTATGCTGGCTTGCATCAATGGGATGCTGCCATTGCAGATTTGACCATTGCTCTCAATAATGACCCTAATGCAGCCTACTGGCTTGACCGACGTTCACAAGCGTATATTGCAGTAGAGCGTTATGAGGAGGCCTTGATTGACCTCGGCGCATGGCTGGAAATAGAACCTGACAATGCCCAAGCGCTGACACATAGGGCGATAGTCCAGTTCTCTTTGGGTAACTTTGATGAGGCTCTTGCTGATGCTGACCGCGCTACCAGCTTTGATGATGGTTTGGCGTGGCCTTATGTGGTGCGGGGGTGGTTGGCATTCGCCAATCAAGATAATGATGGTGCGTTGACGGCGCTCAATGAGGCCATTGATCGAAACTCTACTATTCCCGAAGCATTCAAAACTCGTGGGCAGATTTACCAACTCCAAGGCAATACTGAGCAGGCTATCACGGATTTCCGTGAGGCTATCACGCAGGGAGATGAGTCACCCAAGATTTATGTTCTGCTGGCTGAGACTTATCAAGATTCGGGTGATTTTGAGGCGGCTGAAGGGGTCTTGCAGGAAGCTATTGCCGCGGGTCACACCGATGCCAATGTATATTTGGCATTGGGCAATGTTTACGATAGCCTAGGACAGACGGAGGATGCTCTGGCTGCTTTTGGAGAGTATGTCCGATTGGCAGGCGATGACGCTCTTACAGAGATTGTAGAGCGGGTTGGCCCACAGGTTCCTCAAGTTCCAGAGACGGTGAATATCAACACTCGTTTCATGCCTTATTTGACAAGCGATGACCCGGCGGTTCTAGAGGCTGCCAATGAGGTTGATCAGGTCGCAATTAATGAGGGGGGTGAACCAGCACTGCGGCTGATTAACCAATATTTCACCGACTTCCCGAATGACCCAATCTTGCTATCGTTGCGCTCCGACATCTACCGTGATATGGGTCGTACTGAAGACTCCTTGCAAGATGCCCAAACTGCACTGGATATGCACCCTGAACATCCTGCAAGTTACTTGGCAATGTCGCGCTATTACTTTTTCGTGGAATATGACGGTGAGCAGGCATTTGAGTATGTCCAGCAGGCTTATGATCTAGCCCACAACCAACCCGAAGTCTTGTTGCACTATGCAACAGCATTAGAGTGGCATGGAGACTTTGATGGGGCAGTTGAGTATTATGATCGCGCTGAGGCCGCAGGTGCGCCGCTTGCTACCTTGCTTTGGGAGCGGGGTGATGCTTTGATGAATGCCTCCCAATATGACCGTGCAGCGGCGGACTATGTGCGTTACATTGATGAAATCAGCGACTATTATGAAGCCCGGATTTATGCTGCGGGTGCCTTCATGTTGGCGGGGGATAACAAATCCGCTCTTGAGCTTATGCGGGTAGGGGTGGTCAATTATGACACGCCAGAGTTTTATGCCCGTGCCTCCTACGTACCTTATCGGGCTGGTGACTATGAACTCGCAACCGAATGGGCCAACACCGCCCTTGCTTTTGATGGTAACCAAGTGATTGCCAACTATGTTTTGGCCTTGATTGCAGCAGCACAAGGCAACTATGACACTGCCCTGAACACCCTAATGGCGTTGGAGGAAGTTGAGGAATGGCAGTACGATTGGCCTTACCTTAATTCGCGCTATGGGCATTCCCTGTACGTGGATATGGCCCACATCTATATCGCCCAAGGTGACGACGAAAAAGCGCTAGAAATGCTTAACCAAGCGATTGCAAATGATAACTACGGTTTCTTTGCCTATGTGGAACGAGCGCATTGGTATTGGCAACAGGGTGACCAAGACCGTGCCTTGAGTGACTATCTCACGGCAATTTACAACCACTTTTATGATGCTCCCAGCGACAGTGCTGTGCTGATGCAAGAAGTTATCAACCTTGATTACAACGTGATGTTGGAAGGTGCCGACTACTATGTCTGGGATCAAGAACCGGACATGCTATTCCGCTATGTGGAATTGGCATTGGAAGCCTATCCTGATGACCCTTGGCTGTTACTGTATCGCGTGCGGGGCTATTTGATACAGGGAGATGGTGAAGCGGCCTTCCGCGAGATTCGCCAGATTCAACAACAATTCCCTGAACATCCGGCTGGTTATGTTGGCCTGAGTGAATACTACTATTTCCTTGACCAACCTGAGAATATGATGACGGCGGCAGAAGAAGCCAATAAGCGTGAGGCCGAGCATCCTCAAGTGCGGCTCAATTATGTGCGTGCGTTGTGGGTCAATGACCGCGATGATGAAGCCATTCCACTTTATAAGACCATGACAGGTGATGGGTTCTTCCTGTTTGGTTTTATGGAAGAGCGTGCTGATTATATGACGGGAGCGCGTGAATATGAACAGGCTATTCAGGACTGGACGGTTGTTATGTCGTTATACCCCAACACTGAGGCACTATGGGAATTAACGAGTAGTTACATCGTCATGGAACAACCTGAAGCAGCACTAGAAGTTGCTGAAGCCCATACCAACCTAGAGCCAAATAACCCTCGGTTTTGGGTTGCGTTGGGTTATGTGGCGTATGCCGCTGGTGATAATGACAGGGCTAATGAATGGCTTGAGGAGGCGCGTGCAATTGACCCGGAGAGTGCAGCTGCCACTTATCTGCAAGCGTTGCTGGCGACCCAAGCTGGTGACTATGAAACGGCGTTGACGTTGTTGCAGGGTCTTGTCGAGGTTGACACATGGCAATATGAGTATCCGTTCTTGAATCAACGCTTTGGGCATACCGTAAACCTAGATATTGCCCGCACATATCGGCAAATGGGAAATACCGAACAGGCATTGGCTTTCTATGCAGATTTGCCCTATAGCGCGGAGGTTTACTTGGAGCGTGGTGACTACTTTGTGGAGCTAGGCCGCACCGAAGATGCTCGTGCTGATTATATGCGGGCTGAGGATATGACCGATGACTCTGACTTGCGTCGTGAAATCCGAAGTCGAATTGTCGAACTTGGGCCAGCGCCAAGCGCAACCCCAAGTCAGTAAATGGAGGTCAGTTTGAGATATTGGGTGTTTCTTTTAGCTTTCGCATTGGTTGCTTGTGGTGGGGAGCAGAAAAAGCAAGATTCGCCGCAACCTACTAGTCTGAATGCTGCAACAGCAACAGTAGAATTGCCGCCTACGCGGATAGTTTACCGAACTCCGACCGCTATTCCGCAACCGACTGCTACCCAAACCCCGCTACCTCAGATTGAGCAAGTGGCGGGAGAAAAATCTTTAGCTTTGCGCTTTGTAGTGACCGGAGGCGGAATAGACCCAAGGATAGACACATGGGCTTATACAGGTAGGGTTACCCTCAATGTTCAAACTGATGGCTCGGCTAGTGGAAGTGGCATCTTGTGGCCTTCTCCAATTGACAATGAATGTCGGGTAACAACGCTTGGTTCAGATGCTAATTATGCTTTCGATGTCCAAGGTTATATGACGTATGACGGGAGCCGTGTTCGATTGAACATCGAATTGGTGCCACAAACAACGGGTCTTCTAGAACCGTTTCGTATCCTATGCACACCTGATGAGGCCGATGCGGAGTTGGTACAAGCGGACTTCCTATGGCCGATGCTCAGTCAGTCTCACGCGTTGACTTATACGTTGTATCCTGAAGATTTGGTGTCTACTGTGCGCTATACGGAAGACCTTGCGGCACGCACTGAAGGTGCCTTGACAGGAATGCTAGAGGTCGAAGTTCAGTTAGTACAGTAAGAGCATTAAAATACAGCCCGCCAGTTACTGGCGGGCTATAGTTTTCAAGCAAGTGTTTACTCGCTTGCGGCGGGAGTGGCTTCTGTATCGCCTGTCTCGCCGTTGGTTTCTATTTCGTCAGTGGTGGAGTCGTCGGTTTCCTCAGCCGGAGTGCTATCCTCGCTAGGAGTCTCATCCCCTGTTATTTCATCTTCAACTGAAGATGTATCCTCACCCACAGGTGCATCGGTGCTTGCTGCTAAGGCGTTTTCAATCAGGGTAAAGAGATCGTCGCGTTCATTTTCAAAGGCTGCACGGTCAAATCCAACCAGTTGCATTGCGCTGAGAATATTCAATACATCAAGGCTGTGGGTTTGCCACAGCAAGGATGCAACCAATTCGTCAGACACTCCACTCTCAGAGAAGACTAGCCATGATGATAGCGCGAAGGGGTAGCTACCATCCTGAAGGGTGCTTTCAGAGGGGGCTACGCAACCACGACCACCGTCAATTTCGACAAGGGCAAGATTATCTGCCGCGGTGTATTGATTCCAAAAGACATAGGTGATGGCTCCGTCGAAGTTGCCAGTTGCACCAAGCCGATAGTCCACGTCGGTTAAGCCGGAAGTGCTGGGTGTTTCTTGAATAATCGGTGCATCGGTACGACGCAGGACACCCCGTCCGCTTGCTGCGTGGGACAAGATAATGTCGGTCTCAAACGCGCCGAGCGAAGGAGCCAACACCAAAATCGGCAGATCAGGCCACGCTGAGTTGATTTCATTCCAACGGGCTGGGCCTTGCAGAAGTGCAGGGTCAAGCGGTAGTGGTTCTTCCACGGGACTCTCGGTGTCATCTGCTGGGGTTTCGCCTTCTCCATCGCCTGATTCTTCATCAGGAACCGGAGTTGCGCCATCTTGTACCAGCACAACACCGCCGTTGGGGTTGTAAGAGGTATCTTCACTCTCGGTGGTCTCACCAGCAGGCGTATTATCGCTGGAGTCCTCAGTGGCTGCCGATTGAGCGACGAGCAATTGTTGGATTTGGCTGTAGTCCAAGCATTGAGGCAAACCAGCATCGGCCTTGACAGTCATGACAACTGCCTGTGAGCCAAGGTACACCGGATAGGGGTTGATTCCCATCTCTGCACATGCGGCTGCTTCTTCATCAGTGGCAGGGCGAGTGACTTGGATGACGGCTGTGGTACCCGCACAGAAATTAGCCCATGCTTGGTCATTCCCTAGTGCTTTGACATCGACGGTGACATTTGGGAAATCATTGGCGAAGCTGGCATAGACGCCTTGGGTAACGGCGTAGGCTGCACCTGAACCCTCAATGGTGATGTTGCCCTCAATGGCTGTGTTGATGGTAACGGGTGAATCACCGCGTGAGAAGGTTCGTCCTGTGATGGCACCCGTGACATTGTTGATGTTGCGGTCTATGGCAGCTTCAAGGGGTACAGAGAAGCCTAATTCAGTCGCAATACCAGCAACTGGACGGCTTTCAGCGTCACCGAAGCCAAAGCGCAACACATCAATCAATCCGCCTTTGCCGAGGCTTGTAGCGTTGACATACAACATCAGCAAACGTGCAGCAGGGTAGTCCCGTGTGGTAATGGTACCAGTGCTGGGCGCGACACAAGTCGGCGCTGCCGCGGTACGGAACTCAACCAAACGGGTGTTCGTAGGATTGTCTAGCGTCTCCCATTCAGCAAGGCTCATAAAAGCTAAAGCATTAATATCAGCCGATTGCAGGGGTTCAACGACATCGGCGGGGGTTTCAAATACTTCATAGGCGGTGCGTGGTTCGTTTTCATTGAGCAGGGCACGCAAGGTACTGAAAGCCCGCCCTGTGCTGCTAGAACCGTAGATGTTGACCTCTACATCTTCTGCTGTGGGATCAAGGTCAATCCAACTTAGGGGAGTCTCGCGTTGGAAAATGGTGCCGAGGTCTTCGACGGCGATACAGTTGAGTGGGGAGTCGGCATTGACTGCCAGCACAAGGCTATCTAGTGCGGCCACGACTTCCACAAATTGAATGCCGACATTGTCGCAGTTGAGCATTTCCTCATCGGTAATGGGACGGGTAGACATGGAAACATCGGCAGTTCCGTCACATAGACGGGCAAAACCATCCTCAACCCCCTCAGCTTCAAGTGTATAGGGGAAATCGCCTTCATAGGCGGTAATGAGGTTTGTAATGAGTTCTTCCATATAGCGCGACCCGACAATGACGACAGCCTCGTCTTCTGCCGAATCTTGTGCAAAAACTGGCATACTCATGGTGAATAGCAGGCATCCAATTAATAGAAGCCGCCATGTATGCCGACCATACTTTACCATATGCGCTGTTCCTCCAGTAAATGGCTAACAAAACCGAAGGCCGATTGTACACGTTGCCACGTAATTGTCCAGTCTAATGATGAGAACTGAGGAGCTTATGAACCGTTGTCATCAGTTCATCTAGCTCAATTGGCTTGGTCATCCATGCTTGTATACCAAGGGCACGACATGGCTCCCGTAGCAGGTCATCGGCTGAGATCACAAAGACTTTGGTAGTCGAGATGCTTGATGAGGAATGGTGTCGAATAAACTCCAGTAGATATAGGCCAGAGCGCTCTGGCAGGTGCATATCTAAGATGATGAGATCAAAATGCTGCTGGTCCAGCAGTCGCGTAGCGTCTTCAGCAGACGAAGCAACAGTGTTTTGATGTTGCATGAGAGCGCGTTGATAAAGGACAGCTATATCTGTATTGTCTTCAACAATCAGTATATTTGACATAGGCATCTCCAACCCGGTTGAAATAGTTAAGCAACCCTTTCCCATGATGCAAGGTTTGCCCTACGTTTGTCAATACGGGTACAATAACTGAGATTGAAAGCTGTCAAATTGCTAGAGGAGATTTCATGACTAATTCAGCACTTAATGATGAACTAGTGCAATTGTTACGCTGCCCTGTTGCGCTTCAGGAAAATCAAAACAAAGGCACAGATGCAGTGGATGACCCCGGTCGGTTACGTCTATCACAAAATGGCTTGTGGCTTATCTGTGATGAGACTGGCTGCAAGTATCCCATAACCAATGGCTTGCCTGTCATGTTGCCCGAAGTTGGCGAGCGCTATCGAGGCACCCCAGAAGCTGAATTACCCGACAGCCCTGAGATTTAGTTGAGAATATTCATGATTGAGCGACCGATTACCACCATCGCAGCGTTGCCAACACCCGTACCGCAAACCTTGTATGGACGTCAAGCGGTATTGGATGACCTACGTGACTTGTTGGATGATGGTCGGCCTGTGTGGTTGTATGGCCCGCCCGGTATTGGTCGGCGGGCTGTGGCGGCCACCTATGCCGCTGGACGGATTGAGCGGGGTGTATTGTGGTTTGCAGTCTATCATGATGATGTCTTGATGCTTGCCGAGCGGGTAGCCCGTGCATATGGGGTAGCGGCGCTTTCTGCCGATGACCTTAACACCCAACTAGAGATTGTGCGGGCACTGTTGGATAAAAACCGTCCCCTGTTGATTATCGAAGGGCCGATTGCGGCGGGTGTTCTTAGCCAGTTTCTGCATTATTGTGTAGCGCCGTCGGTGCCAGTTATCATCATCGCCTCAGAAGCGACCGAGGGGGAGGCCCGTTGGCGGCCATTGGCTTTAGAGCCATTAACGGATAAGCATGCCGAGCAGTTATATCGTCGGGTTGGACATATCGAAGAAACCCGACGTACTGCGCTCTTGGCTCCTCTCCTTGATTATGTGGAGGGGTATCCGTTGTCATTGGTTATTGCGGGGCAACATCATGTCCATGTCGGGGTGTCATCGACCCATTTGGCAAGTCTGTTACCCAAAGCTCCGTCTGGTGTTGAGAGTCGGGCATTGGGGATATTCGCCGCTACCCATGCCTTGCTTGAAGGGGCTGCACAAGGTCTTTTCTTGCTGATGGGTGCCCTATTCGTTGACCGGATTAGTAGTCGTCTGTTGACGCTTATCAGTGGCTTGCCAGAAGCGACTATTGAACCCATTCTTAAGACTTTAGTGCAACGTGGGCTGTGTGCGGAGATTCCGCAGCCTGACCAACCGTCACTCTATAGGGTCGATGACCTTGGGCGTATTTATGCCCGTCGTCGTTTGCAGATGGCGGGGCAGTTAGACGCCACACGTCAACGCATTATTAAGGGTATCCGTCGTTTTGTGGAGAACTTTACGGCTGCTCCAGTTGAAGCCTCCTTTGATGCCCTTACTTTGGATATGGATCACATCTTAGGTGCGGCCCGCTATGCTGCTAGTCAGAACGATTCAGATACACTTCATCATTTGTTCCGTAATTTAGGCCAACATGGGACGCAAAACGTCATTCATGCGCGAGGTTATCAAGGCTTCTATGATCGCTTGGGACGCGTGATGTCGGGCAAGCCGTTGCAGTTTGAGGCGAACTTGGCACTCCAAGCCCCTGAAGCGATAGCTACCACGCCCATCATTGAGGCACCTCGCTCACAGAGTTCACTAGAGACTAGTTTGCAGGCAGCCCAAGAGAATGGTGATGTCATGGGCGCGGCCCAGATAACGGTTAGTTTAGGGGATTGGCACCTTGCTCAACAGCATTTCGCGTTAGCCCTTGGTTATTACCGCCAAGCTGCCCAGCAGTTTCAAGCCGAGTCTGCTGTTGACCACGCTCTGCCTGTATTGCAGAAACTGGGCGAGTTGTATCTTGATACCGATGAGCCTGCCGGGGCGAGCGACGCTTTTAACCGCGCTATCAGCCTTGCGACCCAAAACACACGCCGACGAGGTGAGTTGTTGGTGCTGCTGGGTGATGCCAAACAACGCCTCGGTGACCAAGATGCGGCCTTGACCGCCTATCGTCATGCAGTAGACCTCTTAGAAGGAGAGCGCGAATGGGTGCCAACTGGATTGGCACTGGGCAAGATGGCAATTATCTTTTTCGACCAAGGCGAATACGTAGAAGCCTCAGTCGTGTTGGGGCAATCGGTTTCGCTCTTTGAGCAAGCTGGACGGCGCGACCTCCAAGGTCAGGCTTTAGGTAATCTCGGCACGGCTTTTGGGCGAATGGGGCGTTGGAAAGAGGCTGGTCAGCGCCACATGCTGGCTTTGCAGATCGCTCGTGAACTCGAAGACGTGGACGAAGAACGATACCAACTCAGCAACTTGGCTTTTGTTGCCGAGGCCGAGGGGCATTATGACTGGGCTATTCTCTACAACCGTCAAGCGCTCTATTTGGGCCTTGAGGTGGGGGATGAGAGCGCCATCGCCCAACTGACCCTCGACCTTGGGCGGCTACTGCTGATGGATACCGATGAATTGCAGCAAGCCATTGTGCTACTGGAAGCCTCTATTGATCTTTCACCCCAAGATGAGGCAGTACGTCTGTTGAGCCGTGCCCGTAAACGTCTCACCCGTCTGCAAGATAGTGGACATGCCCTACAAGCGGCTGAAGAAAACCTGCTCAAGTATGCCCAAGGTGCCTATCAATAAGTTGGGTTTTTAACGAACAAGTGCTATATTTCCCCAGAAGTATTGGTTTTATTGAATGGAGACACAACTCATGCCTGATGAATTTGCCAAAGCATGTGGTAGTCTCGATACCCCGTGCCGTTGGACCATGTGGAATCTGGAAGGCCAAGAGATGTACTTGTACATGCTCATGTTGGTGGCGTCCCTATTCCTCTTTGGACGGCTGTGGATTCGGATTCAACTTTGGCGTCAAGGACAAGGCGATTTACCCTTTGACCAACCTGTAGAGCGCCTACGGCGGGTGCTGCAATATGCACTGGGTCAGTCACGGGTGTTGCGTGACCGTGTACCGGGGTTCATGCACGCGGGCATTTTCTTTGGTTTTACGGCCCTCTTTATTGGTACTGCGTTGGCAACCGTTGATCAAGATATTGCCTTTAAACTCTTTGACATGAAATTGCTCAAGGGTACTTTTTACCGTTTCTATGAATTGTCGCTAGATTTATTTACCCTATTTTTCATCGCTGGCCTGAGCTATGCCCTCTATCGGCGGTTACGCCAGAAGCCAGCCAAATTGACCCTCAACACGGGCTTTAACGTTGTCCTATTTCAGCTATGGCTATTGGTGCTGACGGGCTTGTTGGTTGAGGCCTTCCGGTTGGCGGTACTCGATGATGTTATTGGTGATACATGGGGCCGCTGGTCATTTGCGGGGTGGGGCGTTGCCCAAGTCTTGTTAGTAATTAAGGACAGCGATTCAGTATGGCGCTCATGGCACCAAGTTTTTTGGTGGTTCCATGCTTTGCAGGTGGCGGTGTTTATCGTCACGCTGGTCGATAGCCCTTTGAAGCATATCATCTATAGCCCCTTGAATATCTTTTTCAGCAACTTGCGCGAACCCGGCCACCTTAAAGCTATTGACCTCGAAGATGAGAGTATCGAACAATTTGGCGTGGGGCGTTTGACTGATTTCTCGGTGGCGCAATTGATGAACGGGGATGCTTGTACGGAATGTGGACGGTGCCAAGCGGCTTGTCCTGCCTATTTAAGTGGAACGCCCCTCAACCCCAAGCAGATTATCCTCGATATTCGCAGCAGTCTGAACCATTATGCGGGTAATCTCGGTGCAGGTCTGCATCCTGCCGCCCAAGCCGCGCATACCGTTAACCCTGACGACATGCCCATTATTGGGCTTGAGATTGACGGGCGGACGCTGCTGAGTCCCGATGCACTGTGGGCTTGTACGACCTGTCGGGCCTGTGTCTATGAATGTCCGGTGTTGATTGAGCATGTCGATAGCATTGTGGATATGCGCCGCCACTTGGTCTTGATGGAAGGTGCGCCGCCTGATTTGCTGGGTAATACGTTTACCAACGCCGAGCGCTCCGGTAATCCTTGGGGCAATCGGGACTCACGGCTGGGCTGGACAGAAGGCCTTACGGTTGATGTACCAGTAATGGCGGAAAAGAAGAAGGTCGATGTGCTGTATTGGGTCGGCTGTTCGGGTGCTTTTGACCCCAACTCGCAAAAAACGACCCGTGCGGTTGCTAAAATCCTTACTGCTGCGGGAGTCGATTGGGGTGTATTGGGCGATGAAGAATCATGCCATTGCGAATGGGCACGACGGGGTGGTAATGAAGCGCTGTATTATGAAAGCGTAATGCCGATTATTGAGGCCTTCAATCAATATGAATTCAATCTCATCATCACCCATTGTCCGCACTGCTTCAACACCATCAAGAATGAGTTCCCCGATTTTGGCGGTAACTATACAGTGGTGCATCATAGCCAATACATTGCCAAGCTGATTGCTGAGGGCAGAATTAAGCCTGACTACAGTCAGAATGGGAATGAAATGGCCGCCGCTGTGCAGCAAATCACCTATCATGACTCATGCTATCTAGGCCGCTACAACGATGAATATGATGGCCCCCGCGAGATGTTGGAGGCGTTACCGGGTGTGAAGTTGGTGGAAATGGCCCGCAGTAAAGATCGTGGTCTGTGCTGTGGTGGGGGCGGAGCGCAGGTCTTCATGGAGACCCACCAAACTCAGCCAGTCAACATGGTGCGCTTGACCGAGGCGGTGAATGCGCTCAATGGTCAAATTCCCGAAGACCATACCCAAGCCCCCCGCGAAGTTGGCACTCAATTGAAGGTGGAGAAGCCCGGCACAATTGCGACGGCTTGCCCCTTCTGCACCGTGATGTTGGATAGCGCCCGTCAGTCCATCAGCGTTGAGGATATTGAAATCCGCGACGTGGCGGAAATTGTGGCGGATGCGCTGTAGCTAAACGCTAAATACACAGGGCGAGGGTCACACGCTGGCCCTCACCCTGTATCTCTTAGCTAATATCTGTCAACTGGCTAGTTGTGGCATCTAAGGTTTTATGCTAATGTTCAAGTATGATGAGCGAAAATGTAACTATTGAGTGGTTTTCTGAACAAAGAATCGTGTGTATTGCCTTGCAGGGCGGGCGTCGGACAGACGTTGACGTGTTCTGCGATGCCATCATCGGGACGGTCACTACATGGGACAAGGAAAAGCCGCTTCTCATCATCTATGACCTCTCCCATGCCAGCGTAACCCCCTATAGTCGCAAACGCTCTGAAGATGTCTATGCTGCAATTCCTACTGATATTTTCGGACGCACGGCCATTGTTGTCCCGCATAATCCCATTGGCTTTTTGATGAAGAATATCGGTCAACGTTATATGCGGGTCGTCAATAAGCGGATGCGCCGCGAGTTCTTCTATACACGGAAGGCCGCAATCGAGTGGCTAGAGCAGCAATTTGTGTCCTCGCAGAAGCCTTCTGCCAGTACCTCCCGCACCCAGTCCTAGTGCAATTTGACCTGAAATCTGCAAATGAACATTTTTCCATTGACCCTAGGGTGGGCTTTGCTATAATCAACTCCGCATTTGGAGGGGTAGCATAGTCTGGCCTAATGCGCTCGCCTGGAAAGCGAGTACCGGGATAGTCTCTCGGTCGCGGGTTCGAATCCCGCCCTCTCCGCACCAGCAGGGTGATGGTTCATCATCCTGCTTTTTTGTTAGCAAACCAAGGATGGTGTGACAATGACCAAACAGAATCAACGACGGCGGCTCATATTTTTTGCGACTGGTACCGTGACTATTGTAGCCCTGATTTGTGGTCTGACCGTTGTCTTGATTCGGAGTGCGATTATGGGTGAGCGCCTCGACCCCAGTGGTGAGTATGAAGGTGTTGAAGTTCGCACCCTTATTGAACTCTCTGGCAAGCGGGCTTATCCTGAAGCGTTGACCATTGGGCCGGATGGTAATATCTATGTATCGGGTTTTTGCACGGGCGATATATGGCAAGTGACGCCAACGGGCGAAATTTCAGTCTGGTCAGCAGGCGGGGAAAACCGTGTACAGGCCGCATCGGGGTTGGCGTTTGGGCCAGATGGGGCCTTGTACGTTGCTGATCATGGTGATTGTAATCCACGCCGGAGCCGTTCATCCCTCAAGCGTATTGCCGCAGATGGCACCACTGTTGAGACTATTGGTGATATTGATGAGGAGGATATTCCCAACTCCTTGACCTTTGATGCCAATGGCGTGTTGTATCTGACCGATACCCAACATGGTACGGTGCGTTGGTGGGATGCCGAGCGTGACCGTTTTTTGACATGGTGGAGTCTGCCTGATGTTGATAATGATAATGCACGCCCAACGGGGTTGGCCTATGACGCAACAACCGATTCGCTGATTGTAGCCGATACCCAGTCGGGGACGCTTTATCGGGTGCCATTCACGGCGGAACGTGGCGCAGGCGAAGCAACCATTTTGTATCAGCAAGATACCCGCGAATTGGACGGTTTGACGCTGGATGACCAAGGGTATATCTACTTGACCTTTTTCGACCTCAATAAAGTAGCCAGATATAACCCTGCTACAGGCGACTTAATTTATCTGGCGAAGAATTTTCGAGAGCCAAGCGATGTAGCCTATTTAGATGGGGTGGTGTATGTCACCAACTTTGACGGTTTGTCACTCGCGCCGTTGGTTGGATGGGTGATAGACCCCTCGCTGCCCTTTACTGTTGATGCAGTTGTCTTGCCAGAGACACTATTAAGAGATTAGCCGCGTTGAAGGGGGTCAAGGCTCTCAATGGCTACCTCTGAGCGTTGACAGAGGCCAAGGCCCCCGCTATTGAGCCATATATTTAGGGTCTCACTGCTGCCGCTGCCCTTAGCGGCATCGCTCCAAATACCTGTTCCCCAGCGGTAGTAATTGTAAGACTCGTCCACCCATAACCCTTCATCGTAAATCATGCCCGGCCCCCCGTTATAGCAGACCAAGGCCAGTCCTACATTCGGCACACTTTCAGCAAAACCATCAAGGTCGAGGTCTGTCGTCCAATTGAGGCAGTCTTTCATATGGCTCAAGCCTGCGTGGGCATTGGTGTCGATGTCGAGTTGATTTTCACCCGCGTCAAAATGTAGGGGCATGACTTGAAATGGCCCCTGTGCGCCTGCGGGTGAGGTAATGTAGGGGTGTCCACATGATTCAATTTGCATCACGGTGGCAATCAGGTTGGGATTAAGGTCAAATTCTTGTGCCCATTCGCGGATGGCTGGTTCCCAATACTCTACGCTTGTAGTGAACAAGGAGGCTAAGGGTGCATCAGCATTATATAGTCCGCCATAGTTAGCTGATGTGTTGGCGTTGCTGCTTCTGCCTGCAAAGGGGATGCCTGTGCGGGTGTCATTGGCGTTTAAGATACCAAGAATAATCGCCACCAAGAACAATAACCACAAAGGCCAATAGCGCAGGGCATGTTTGAATTTGCTCGGCGGGGTATCACTATTTTTTTTCTGCTTTGCTTTTGGTTTTACCATAAGCGCTATTGGGCTGAGACAATCTGAATGGGATTGGGTGTAAAGGTCAGCACTAGGATAATCAAGGCTAGATAGCCAATCAAGCGCCGCCTTGAGTCGAGAGGGGTAATGTCCTCCAGCGGTTTGGCATGAACGCGGCCAAAGAAGAACAACAGCACCGTCCACAATATCCATGCTGAGTTAAGAATAGCCAAAACCGCAAAAACTCCTAGCAAGGGCCAATAGAGCTTTCGGGCACGGTTCCCAAAGAGGCTATACAGCACATGGCCACCATCCAATTGACCAAGGGGGATGAGGTTGAGGGCGGTGATAAATAAGCCTGTCCAACCAGCTTGGGCGAGTTGATTGATGAATACATCTTCATTTCCATCCGGCAGGAGTTGCCCAAAGATGGTGTATTTGGCAGCGGCATAAAACAGCGAATTGCCCTCGCGCATGGTGTCAATGTTGGTGGGGATGGTCTCAACATTGGAGGTGGCGAGGCCGATGAACAGAATCGGAATGGCAAAGAATAGACCCGCTAACGGCCCCGCTACGCCGACATCAAAGAGTTGGCGGCGATTCCGCATGGGTTCGCGTAATTGGATAAACGCGCCGAGGGTACCAAAGAGCGTAAGGGGCATCGGGATAAAGTAGGGAAGCGTGACACTGACCTTATGATGACGGGCCGCAAAATAATGACCGAGTTCATGTGCTCCCAAAATCAAAATCATGCTTAGGGCGTAGGGGAGGCCCTTCCAGAGTTGCAGGTCAGCAAGACTATTGAGTTCTTGGTCATCAATACCTGCTTGGATGCTTGCTCCAACGAGAAGCAGACTGAGCAGTGTTAACACAAGGAGCAGTGCATTGGGCCACCACGGACGCGGTTTGGGGTTGAAGCGACCTTTGATGATGGTGATGTGGTCACGGTCTTCATGGTGGTCAAAATAGGCATGAACGCCAAGCTGTTCCAGAGTGGGTTCGAGTTTGTCATAAGCTTCGGCGCTGGGTAAGGTCAGTTGTCCAGCGTATTGAGCCACAATCTGGGGAACCGCCGCCGGAACGGTATGGTGAATGAGCATAACTCCTTGCACGGCTTGATTGAGATTAGTGATGAGGGGTGACTCGGTGCGAGTAAGGGGTGGAGTAGGGCGGCTGGCCTGATATTCGCTGCTATTGGTGGTGGTTTCGTTGAACATCCATAGTCCTTAGTTGAGTGGGATGACACGCCATGTGCTGCCATCGGCGGCTAATTCAAGTATCCCCCCACTGAGATTTCGCATATAGATTGTATCATTGGTATCGCTTTGGTACATCCCATCATAGCCGACTTCCGACTCGATGGCCCATCCCAAACGCTGTTGTACACTGGTATTGGTGCGCCACACCAAGCCGAACCCCCGCACGGGTTGAATCAAGTTGCTGCTAGGCGGCACCAGATTGGGGTCGCTTTCTGGCTGTCCATCTTCGAAACTATCGGTTAAGCGTAACCATTGCGGGCTGGTGTCATCCGCAAATAGGACAAAGATTTCACGGGTGCTGCCAAGCCAAATCATGGCCCCACGCTCAAAGCGTTGCTCGACTTGGGCGCTGGCTAAGGCCTCTGCGCTGGGGCAACCGTCGGGTGGCGGGGTGAAGAACCATGTGCCTTGGCAGTTGACCGGAATAGCGAGAAATTCCTCAATGATGTCCTGCCCTGCTGCTGCGACCAATACAAAGCTGGCAGCCGTTAGAATGGCGGGGTCGGTGCTAACCACCAATGGCCCCTCAGCATCAACAGGCCGTCCTCGGTCGCGGTTGCCCTCGGCATCAATTTGATGCAAGGTGATGGTATCGGCTCCCACGACTTGCCAATCCAGAATCACATTATCACCGGGGCTAATCAAGCTGCTGGTACTAGTGAAGAACACAACCTCTAGGCCTATGTTGGTGGCATCTGCTGCTTGTGTTGGTGCGATAGTGGGAGGTGCAGGCGTAAAGGTTTCGCCCAACAAACGGGTTGGGGTAGGGCCGCCGGGGGTGTTCGTTGCTAAGGGTGGCAATGTTGGTGCTGGTGTGCTGGTTGGTTCTTGCGCGACTTCGGTAGGAGTGGCGGGGGTGTCGGTAGCTGTAGGTGCGGCTAGGGTATTGGTAGGGCGTGGTGGCAGAATGGACGGGCTGGTGTTGCTACCACAACTCACCAGTAACGTTATCAGTATCACCACGAGTAAATACCGTGCTGCCATACGCCTCCCCTTCTAGAAAACGAAAAGCGTCACGTGGACGCTCTTTGAGAGGGATTGTTGGTGACCTTGGAGGGACTCGAACCCCCAACCAAGTGATTAAGAGTCACCTGCTCTGCCATTGAGCTACAAGGCCAACTCGCCCATCAGTATAGCATGGTCTGGGACGGTGTCAATGGTTTGCGAGTTTCAGTATCCTAGTCGGTTGAATGTTAACCGAACCTTGGAACGTGGTTTTACATGGCCCTTGAAGGCACCGGACCAAACAGCCAGAATCATAACCGCCTATCACGTTCAAAGATGAATATACGCCTCAGATCAGTGCTAGTCAAGGATTTGCGCCCGTAGAAGCTCAACCGAAATGGATACACTACCGTTTGCGACGGCTGCTGCACGTTTTACGTATAGATTGGTATAAGGAAAGGATATTGCTACGATGGCAACCCCCAAACGTGATGTTGCGTTGGCTTTGCTGGCCTTTTGTGGTGCTTTTGTTTTATGGCAATTTAGTCCATTAGTAGCCCTCGTCTATCCCTTGCGCTTATTTGTGACCTCCGTGCATGAACTCGGACACGGACTGGCTGCGATTGTAACAGGTGGTGAGTTTGTTCGTTTTGAGGTGCAGTCGAGTGGCGCGGGCTTGGCCTATTCACGCGGGGGCATTCGAGAGATTATCATTGCGGCGGGCTATGTTGGGACAGCTATCTTTGGCGCGGTGTTGCTGTTTACCAGCAATCGCGTGCGGCGTCCTGAGATGGTTGCAGTGGGGCTAGGGATTGCGTTTGCTGGCTTGACTCTGCTATATAGCGGCCTAGCTATTGGACACCTCAATACCCTTGAGCGGGTGGTGGTTCTTGGGCTAATGCTGGTCGGGGGCGGCTATTTCTTGGTTGCGCCGAATAACTTGGGGCGTTGGCGGGCCTTGGGTGTCATGCTGGTGGGACTGCTGACCTTTTTGCTCTGGGCCGCAGGTGATAATTCGCTAACGGTGATTGTTGGTGTACTGTCGGGCGTGTTGCTTGTCTACATTGGCTATCTGGGCGTGTTGGGGCACCGTGATGTGACCTTGTTTACTCTCAATTTCTTGGCTTTTGTGGTCGGCCTCAATGCCATTACTGATGCGTGGTTTTTGCTGCGGATTGTCCGTAATGACCGACTGATTATTCGCAATGATGCCTCTGCGATGGCGGATGTGACGGGGATTTCAGCAACGCTTTGGGCAGCAATATGGATACTTCTAGCGATTGTGTTGCTGGGCGGAGCGATTTGGATGACGTTCATACGACCTCAAAAGCGTTTGGCTTCTTAAAATCTTGACATGCCGCACTCTGCGGTCTATAATTTGCTAGAGATACCCCCTCCCTAGGGGGGTGGGATGGAAAGGAACCCAATGGACGACCAAACCCGCCGTAATGTGGTGAATCGCCTCAAAAGTGTAGGGGGTCATATCAACGGCATTGTCAATATGGTTGAGGATGATCGCTATTGCATTGACGTAATTAAGCAAATCCAAGCGGTGCAAGCGGCTCTGGCGCGGACCAGTGAAATCATCCTAGGGAACCATCTCAATACTTGTGTCACGGCTGCTATGCAAGGCGATGACCTTGATGAGCGTGAGCGGGTGATGCGTGAAATTTTAGAAGTCTTTCGGACTGAGAACCGTAGCAAATAAGGAGAACGCCAATCATGCAAAGCAAAACATTTACGGTACCGGCCATTAGTTGCCACCACTGTACCCACACTATTCAGAATGAGGTGGGGGAGATTCAAGGTGTTGCCAAGGTGGAAGCGGACGTCGCAACTAAACAGGTCAAGGTCGAATGGGATAACCCTGCAACGTGGGAACAAATCCGCGACTTGTTGATTGAGATTGAATATCCGGCGGCTGACTAATGCGCCGTACAAGTATTGGGTTGCTCGTCGCCTTGATGTCGCTGGTGGCCTGTAAGAATACTGCCACGACCTTTTCCGAATTGCTGCCTCTCGATGATGAGCAACCAACACTGGTCTTTTTCTATACCGATAACTGACCGCCTTGAATGATCGTTACTCCTATCGTTGATAGGGTAGAGGATACATATAAGGGGCAGGTGGTGGTGGTTCGGCTGAATGCCCAACAGGACGGGCGCGATGCTTTCCAGAAGGGACAACTGCGTGGACACCCCGCCCTTTTGTTGTTTGCCTCAGATGGACGCGAGTTGTGGCGTCATGAAGGCGTGGTGGAGTTTGATGAACTTGAGGCGCAAATACAGGCTATCATGGGAGGTTCTTAGGTGCGAAACGTCGTTGTATCACTGCTGCTGACTCTTGGGTTGCTAACGGCTTGCGATGCGAGTAATAGCACGACCCCATTCCCGAACAACCAGATAGATGTACCACCGTTGATGACAATGCCGCCTATGCCATTAGCTTTAGATGACACCCGTTTCCCTATCATGCCCGCAGCCGAGGCACAATATGACACGGGGCGTGCGCTGTACGAGCAATACTGTAGCTCGTGTCATGGATTGAATGGTGAGGGCCAGCAACCTGACCCCTTGGCATTCGGCATGGCTCCCCCGCATACCGATGTGGGACACACATGGCATCATCCTGACCAGCAAAACTTTCAGACAGTCTGGACAGGTCGCACAGTAGCAGGTGTGATGCCAAGTTTTGCGACTCAATTAACACCCGATGAGATTATCGCTGTATTGGCTTATATCAAAACATGGTGGTCTCAGCAAAGCCTTACTGTTCAATTGGAACGGACAGAAGCAACAATGAATAACGAAGGGGGTTAAACATGACCCAGCAACAAATTACCCTGCCTGTGAGCGGGATGCACTGCGCCAATTGTGTCAAAACCATTGAGCGCAATGTTAAGAAGGTCGAAGGCGTTGACGTGGCGTCGGTCAATTATGCCACTGAGAAATTAGATGTCAGCTTCGACCTTACCAAAACCAATCTACCAGCCATCATTGAGCGTATTCGCCAAGCAGGCTATGATGTGCCAACCATCACCCTTGATTTGCCGATAACAGGGATGACCTGTGCTAATTGTGCCAAGTCAGTGACCCGTGCCTTGAAACGAGTCGATGGCGTGTTAGAGGCTGATGTCAATTATGCCAATGAACATGCCAGCGTCACCTTAACTGCTGGAGCCGTCAGCAAGGCTGACTTAGTAGCAGCGATTGAGAAGGCGGGCTATGGCGTAGTCGAGGTTGCCGACGATAGCACCTTAGAGGATGCCGAAGCCCAAGCGCGTGCTGCTGAGTTGAGTCATCAAATGCGGCGTTTGGTGATAGGGGCCGCCTTTGCCTTTCCCCTGCTGTTCATCAGTATGGCCCGTGACTTGGGGCTGCTGGGCATGTGGGCGCATGAGGGGTGGGTCAACTACCTATTCTGGCTGATGGCGACCCCTGTGCAATTCTATGTTGGCTGGGATTACTATGTCGGAGCCTATAAATCACTTCGTAATGGAGCCGCAAATATGGATGTGCTGGTGGCGATGGGGTCATCGGCGGCCTATTTCTATAGCATCCCAATAGTGTTAGGGGTAACAGCGCTGGGTGAGCATGTCTATTTTGAGACGGCGGCGGTGATTATCACGCTGATTGTCTTGGGCAAAGTCTTGGAGGCCCGCGCTAAAGGGCGCACCAGTGAGGCCATCAAAAAGCTGATCGGCCTACAACCCCGCACGGCGCGTGTGGTTCGTCTCGGCCTTGAGCAGGACATCCCGATTGACCAAGTGCAGACAGGCGATGTGGTGATTGTGCGCCCCGGCGAGAAGATTCCCGTTGATGGGCGGGTCGTTGAAGGTCATAGCACTGTTGATGAGAGTATGTTGACAGGCGAATCGTTGCCCGTCAACAAGGCCGTTGGTGATACAGTGACAGGGGCCACCCTCAACAAGAATGGCCGCCTTAAGTTTGAGGCCACCCGTGTTGGTAAAGAGACCGCACTGGCTCAGATTATTCGCTTGGTGGAACAGGCTCAAGGCAGCAAAGCCCCTATTCAGGCAGTGGTTGACCGCGTAGCGGCGGTTTTTGTGCCTGCGGTTATTAGCGTGGCGGCCTTGACCTTTGTGGTGTGGCTGCTGGCAACGGGCGACATCACGGCTGCTTTGATTCGCATGGTGGCGGTACTGGTGATTGCCTGTCCGTGTGCGATGGGCTTGGCAACCCCGACGGCGATTATGGTGGGTGTCGGCAAAGGGGCCGAGACGGGTATCTTGTTCCGCAATAGCCAAGCGCTCGAACAAGCCAATTTGCTACAGGCGATTGTGCTGGATAAGACAGGTACGCTGACACGCGGGCAACCTTCGGTCACGGATGTGGTGGTGAGTGAGTCCCATACCTTAGATGAGACCTATCTGCTGTCATTGGCAGGAAGTGCCGAGCGCGGGAGTGAGCATCCCCTTGGTGAGGCCATTGTGCAGGCTGCCCAAGCACGCGGGCTAGAATTAACTGAGCCGCAAGATTTTGAGGCGGTCACAGGGCATGGCATCTTGGCGCAACTCAACGGTCAGCAGGTCATGGTGGGCAGTCGGCGTTTGTTGGTTGAGCGCAACATTCACTTGAATGGGCTGGAGGCTAAGGCCGAGCAGTTGCAGCATCAAGGCAAGACGGCGGTATGGCTGGCATTGGAGCAAGAGGCGGTCGGTTTGATTGGGATTGCTGATACCATCAAAGAAGGCTCACAGGCGGCGGTTAGCCAACTCAAGCAGATGGGTTTGCAAGTTATCATGCTGACGGGTGACAACCAAGCTACTGCCGAAGCTATCGCCGCCCAAGCGGGTATTGACCGTGTATTGGCGGAGGTGTTGCCGAGCGAGAAGGCCGAACAGATTCGCCGTTTGCAAGCCGAGGGCCTCAAGGTGGCAATGGTGGGCGATGGTATCAACGATGCTCCGGCGTTGGCGCAGGCCGATGTAGGCATGGCGATTGGTACCGGCACCGATGTGGCGATGGAGACGGCTGATGTGACCCTCATGAGTGGAGATTTGCGGGCGGTTCCCAAGGCTATCAAGCTCTCGCATGAGACCATGAAGACCATTAAACAGAATTTATTCTGGGCCTTTGGCTATAACACGGTACTCATCCCAACGGCGGCGGGGTTGCTGGCGATATTCGCCTTTATGCCTGACTTCCTCCAGCAGCTAAATCCTATGTTGGCGGCCTTTGCGATGTCCTTTAGCAGTGTGAGCGTGGTCAGCAATAGTCTGCGGTTGCGGCAACGACGTATCTAACAACACACTGCTCGCAAAGGCTCTGCTCTATGCCCAACGAACTATGCTATAGTGGGGAACGAAACAGGAGGTCTGCATGAAGGATTTGTTCTCTACCTATAGCATTGTTGCTTATGACCACGATACAGGCCATATTGGGGCGGCGGTTCAGACCCATCAGATGTCGGTGGGGCGCATCTTGTGGCTGCAACCCGGTGTCGGGGGCGTGGTGACCCAATCGTTGACCAATTATAATTTTGGCCCGATTAGCCTGACCATGTTGCGCCAAGGTGTCGAACCCGCCAAGATTATTGAAGCACTGGTTGCGTCTGATGAACAGGCTGGGCGTCGTCAAGTGGGCATTGTGGACTCACTCGGACGGTCGGCGGCATGGACGGGCGAGGGCTGTATTCGTGAAGCCAATCATCGTATCGGGAGCGGGTACAGCGTTCAAGCCAATATGATGACCTTTCCGAGTGTGGTGCCAGCGATGGCGCGGGTCTTTGAAAATACTACGGGTGACCTTGCTCATCGCATGATGGCCGCATTACGGGCTGCCCAAGCAGAGGACGGCGATATTCGGGGTATGCAATCGGCAGCATTGAAGGTGGTACCCGCCGACCGTAATGGCCCCGAATGGCGTGCAATTTATGACTTACGGGTCGATGAGCATCAAGCGCCATTGGGCGAACTAGGGCGTTTGGTGGGCTTGCGCCATGCCCAGTTGATTGATGAACAAGGTTATCGCAAACTCGAAGAAGGTGACCGTGAAGCTGGCCTAAAACTATGGGCGGAGGCGCGTACACTAGCACCTGAATTAGAGGAGATTGCTTATTGGCAGGCTATTACACTGGTGGATGAATATAATGACCTAGCTACCGGAGCCGCTATCCTCGTAAATATGTTGCGTGATCAACCCCGCCGTGAACAATGGCTGGATTTGATACGCCGCTTGCATGAAGTTGGTCTTATCAAACGTGAGGGTGCTGCCCAACAACTAATTGCCGCAGTCATGAGTCAGTTATAGGACAGCACACCCTGCAAAAGCTATCCCTTAGCCAGCATCGCGGGTGGGGAACTGGAAGGGCGTTGGCGATGGGCGGAAGGGGAGTGTCCATGTTGGAACCAAGGTTGGGGCGGTTGATGATGCCCCCAGCCACCGTGCCCATTCTTGCTCAATTTGGTTAACGGGCATGCCTGTCACCTGCTCTAGTACGAGATCGCGGTCAAGTCCCGACCGTAAGCCGTCAATAATGGTGCGATGGGCCGACAAACCATAGGTATCAACAATCCATTTCCAAAACGTATAGCCCACATCATATCCCAAGCGCCCCCGCCCATCGGCTCCCGCCGCGATTGCAAAGGGGCCGCTTCCTTGTAACAACAGTGGCAATTCGCCATTAGCGGCAAGGCTGCGTACTCGTTGCTCATAGTCATATTGCTGATGCAGTTCAAAAAGGGTGGCGTTGCCCTCACTCAGCCAATTGAGACCACCACCGCCAAAATCAGTGCCGATATACTCGAACTGATAAAGATGACCGATTTCATGTAGCACGGTTCCATAGGCCAAGTCAAACGGATCGTCTTCAATAATGACTTGGACAGTGGCCCCCCATTCTGGTGCCGTTTGCCCAATGACCCCACTTCCGGCAAAATCGCGTCGCCATTCTTGGAAGTCTCGACTACTGGCAAATAGGATTACACGCGGCTTGTAACTGAGCGGGCCGCCCCATGCCTCAATATAGGTCTCGCGTTGCGCTTCCATCGCCTCAAGGGTGTAAGTAATGGTGTCGTAAGGCAGGCCATCTTGCAAAAAGATAATCACATCTTGAGACTCTTTGCGTGTCCAACTAGAGGCGTTGTCGGCATATTCGTTACCCAGTACCCACTCGGTGCGGTAGCGATTGCCTGCACTGTCTACTAAGCTCCAATAATAATTGACCGCAACCCAAGGTGGCAGTGATTCATCAGCAAACCATCGAATGGTAATGGGTTGACCAGCCTCAATGTTTGTGGTTTCAAGGCGATGGAGTTGGTTGGGGGTATGCGACCAGATGACAGAGGCAAGGACAACCTCGCCTTGGTCACTGCTGGCGTTGATGCTAAAGCTAAACCCATTGGGATAGCGACTCGAAAACTCGGCTTGTTTGAGCGTCCAAGTGGCGTTACCCTCTTCGGTACCGGGGATGGCATAGGGTAAGTTCCACGAATCGGTGGCCTCAAGATACCAATTCTCGATATAGGGGGTTGGGGTGGGGCTACCCTGTGCGGTTGCTGGCAGGTGGATAACCGCCAAGAAAAGTGCAATCATAATCAACAGGGTTGCTGGTATAATGGCAAACTTGGACATGGGATAACCTTTCTATGAATCGACAACCGTTTTGGTTTTTGTTGTTCGTGCTGTTATTGGCGGCGTGTTTGCGGCTTTATCACCTCAATCAACAAGGTCTATGGGGTGATGAGGGATGGTCGGTGGAGTTTTCTGATCCGCACGACCCGCACGCTGTAACCGAACAGCTAGTATACGATTTGCATCCCCCCCTGTATTTTATTCTATTGAGTTATTGGCGACAGGTCGCGGGCGATAATGTGGTGGCGATGCGCCTGCTGGGTGTGTTTCCGGCGGTACTGACTGTTGCCCTTGTTGCACGGTTGGGCCGCACCTTGTTTAATCCAACGGCTGGCATTTTGGCGGCACTGATGTTGGCTATTGCCGATAAACACATTGTCCTATCGCAAGAAGTCCGACACTACCCACTCGCTTTCATGTGGATGACGTGGTGCAGTGTGGCCTATTTTCAGTGGATCAAGAAGCCGAACCGCGCCCATACGCTTCAATATGCCATCCTGATAATGCTCTGTGTTTATACCCATTACTACGCGGCGTTGATTGTCATGGTTCAGATACTCTATGCTGTCTTTGTCTTACGCCCTTGGGAGCGCGTAGGGCGTCTATTGCTGGTTACCAGTATATCGATGCTGGCATTCTTGCCATGGGCGGCAGTGGCTTATTATCAATTACTCATCCGACCAGAGGGCATAACGCACTCATGGCCCCGCACATGGGATACCTTCGATTTTCTGGTGGTTGATTTTATAGGTAGGCCAGTGGCGCTAGGGATAGGATTGTTACTGGTTGGATTCCTTTGGCGCTGGCATAAACCAACCCCTAGTTATGTTCTATTCTGGCTAGGCATACCAATTGTCGTTACATTGGTGGTCTATCCACAGGTTAAACTGATTACAGACCGCAATCTTTCCTTGGTATTGATACCATTAGCGCTTGTGATGGGGCGTGGGATTGCGGCATTTCCTGCACCGGGGCGGGGTATGCTGGCGTTGATAATAGTGGCTAACGGCCTTACAAGCCTTGACTCGTATTTTGACCATCCGCCTGTACGCGAATTATCGGTGTATATTGCTGACCACTATCCTGCGGGCGAACCTGTCTTGATGGATGTTGAAGGCGAAGATAAGGCCATGCGTTACCATTTGCGTGAGTTGTTGCCAACAGGAACGGATATTATCTCTCTGCATCAATGGCGGCTGGACTACAAAATCTACTTTCTCGGTGTGTTGGAAACCTTTTTGCAAGAGCATGATGGGTTTTGGATTGCTTATTGGGTCAACCAAGACCGTGTATGGGATGTTGAGGAGCCACTGTCACGAAATGGCTATGTCCGCACCGCCAGCCATCGAGACTATCATCTCGGCTACCCCATTGATGTTTACCATTATGACAAGGTACCTGCTATTGAAGAGACAATTGCTTTGTTTGGCGAGTCCATTCGTTTGCATCGGGTGAAGGTGGCGCACGAGATTCAGCAAGGAGAACCGCTGACCGTTAGTTTGTGGTGGAGTACCGCTGCCGAGTTGCCCATTAGCTACAGTGTATCCATCTTCTTATTGAATGCAGCGGGGCAATTGGTTGTCCAAGGGCCAGATGGTCCACCCCAAGGGGGACAAGCACCAACGAGTGGTTGGGTGGTTGACCAAATCTACTTTGACAGCCAACAAGTGGATACCCAAGCTGTTGAACTAGGGCAATATCAATTGGCAGTGAAGGTGTACAATTCGACAGATGGTGCTATACTGCCCGTTGAAACGGATGATTATTTTGTGGTCGAAACAATCAGCATTAGGTAAAAGACATATGCACAAAATCCACTTATGGTTGTTGCTGGCATTATTGATGCTCGCTGCATGTGAGCCTGACCCTCCACCGACGCCGCGAGTTGACCCCTTGACGGGGCAGGAAGCCCGTGCAGCTACCCTGCGGGTACAAACAGGTGCCCCACCGACCATGACAGCAGCCGCTTTTGAGACTATCCGTGCGATTATTGGGCAGACACTGACTCCGCCACCATCACCCACACGCCCTGAGCGAGTGGTTACCCGCACCCCAACCCCAACCCGATTTGTCGAGTCTGAGGAGGATTTGCTTGGCAATGTCTATTTGCCAACCGATTGGTTAGCGGGAACGTTTACCGCGACAGATGGCAATACCTACTCATTGGACTCGTTCTCAGATATGACGCTGATTATCCATACTTTTGACCCAGACTGTGATTCTTGCGGTGTATCACATCAAAACCTATGGACAATTGCTCAAACTATTGTGGGTGATGCTCCGCCGATTGTGTATTTGAATCTGAATATCAATTCACTTGCTACATCGCGGGCAGTTGCCAATTGGAGTTCACGTTATCAAATCCCAACCAATACTGAGCGCAACTGGTATGTAGGGAGTGCCTCGGCGCAATTGCTGCGATTGCTAACCGAGACCTTTGGTCAGGCGACAGATAGCATGCTCATTGTGGTTGATCCCCAGCGCGAAAGCCACTTTGCTCCATCCGTCAATTATGCCCAGCAAGATTGGACGGATGTTCTTGGGTTTTATGTGTTCAGTCGAATTTCACCAGAGACTGAGGGTGTGACAGAGCAGCCTGTAAGTGAGGAATAGGGAAGACGGACGCCATCATTAGTAGCGTCCGTCGGCTTCGACTAGAGGCCGAAAATGCTTTGTAGTTTCATTGCGAGGCCCATATTGCCTTTGACTTTGACCTTGCCTTGCATAAAAGCGGTCATTGGGTTGATTTCACCGTTGACCATGCTGAGGTAGTCATCGGCGGTTGCCAAAATCGTGATGGACGGGCTTTCGGTCTCACCTTCATGGACTTCGACCTCTTGATTGACAACCTTTACCCAATACTTGCCGCCGCTATCCCCACTCAAATCAAATTGAAAAATGGCATCAACACCAGCCGCGGCACTGGGGCTAAAGCGGGTAGGGATGGCTTGGAACACTTCGGCAATAGATGAGGCTTTATCGGACATTGAAATCTCCTTACTTGACTTGATTGGCTAATTTTACCGCACATGGCGGGATGTCACACGGATAATTGTTTGCAGATAATCGAGATTGCCCTTAAATTGGCTCCATAAGGCACGCCTTTCGGCAATATCCGTAACGCTAATGGCAAGGGCTTGATTGATGGGGGCGGTAATCCCATAGTCATGGGCGGCCTTAGCGACCATCCCATTTAAATATGCTGCATCGCTCCGTTTCCACTGTTGGTGCAATTCGGTTCTAAGGCTTGATGGTTTGGCGTTGACTTGCAAGATGGGAGCCAATAGGCGCTTGGGAATCAGGCGTACTTGCCATGCCAAGCGCGGCACATCCACCCCCGGTAGCTCCACAAGCGGGACTTTTTCATGGTCAATTACGCTTATTGCCTCACGCAATTGGCGATACTCAATCTCAAATAGTTCTGGATTTTGATAGATGGCATGGGGAGCTAGGTCTAAGATGGCGGCTAAGGCGTTGGCTTGGATAGACCAAAAAAGATGGCTCCATTGAAGGCTAGGGCGCTCATAGATTGGCGCATTGCCTAATCCAGCGACGTGTAGCATGTGGGCCATCTTGAGAGCGTGAGCATGCTGACTCAACGCAAATCCACCGAGGCCATCGCTGACCACAGATTCAAAGGCGATCTGACCATTAGGCAGCATAGGCCATGTAAAGGTGCGCGTTGAAATGGCGGACAGAATCTTATCTTCAGCAAAAAAAGTAGTGAGTTTTTCAACGCCTCCAATGCCATGCTGCACTAACAGAATGTCAGGGCATTTATTAGGGGGGATGCGTGCGCCCAGTTGCATCACCGCTTCGTTAAGCGCCCATGTTGGCATAGCGAGGATAATCCATGCAAGGGGCGGCTTGAGGACATTTTCGGGATGAGTTTCTATAGTTAGGTCACTGTAGGTCTCGCGGTAATGGGGGCTAATGAGTTCAAGACCGAAGCGCTTTACGGTAGCAGCAATCGGTTCTTGGGTGAGCCAAATGGTTTCGTAGCCTAGGTGATGGAAGCGAGCCGCTAACCATGCAGCGGTCGGACTCGCTCCCCAAACCAATAAGCGCATAGCTTATTTCTTCTTTGAACCTCTTTTGACGGGTGCGTGTTCTTCGGGCGCAAACATATCCGTTTGAATGAAGCCCGCAAAGGCCGCCCCAAGGAAAATGCCGAACCAGTACGTACCGACTTCCATCAAGTTCTGACCATTTTCAGCAAGCAGGGCTGGGCCAAGGGTGCGGGCTGGGTTGAGTGATGCACCCGTCATGGGGCCGCCAAGCAAGATACACCCTGCAAGGGTTAACCCGATAAGGACAGGGGTCAATATACCACCCTTGCCATAGGCAGCAGCTTGGTAGACCACGCTCACCAAGAAAAAGGTCAAAATCCCCTCTACCAATACCACATCAAGAGAATTGATATTTGCGGCAGGCACCGTTTGCCCCATCGTGGAGGGGTCAGGAAGTATAATACGGAGGATAACCCCGGCAACCAGCGCCCCAATAAATTGTGCAATCCAATAAAAGCCTGCCCGTCGAAATTCGATTTTGCCGCCGAGGAAAAGGCCAAATGTGACAGCAGGATTCACATGAGCGCCAGAGATATGCCCGTAGGTAGCGATAATTGCCACAAGAATGAGGCCATGGGCAAGGGCCGCTACAACCAGATTTCCCGGATTGAGGGCCACTGCGCCTGCCCCAACCAGTACCAACATAAAGGTACCAAGACCTTCCGCAGCGACTTGACGTTGTTCTTCTTTAGACATTATGACTCCTTCAAGTCAAACGAGTGATTAATCGCGCCACATTATACCTTAAGGGGTGCGAATGGGGGGGGATAGTTTCTTATGGTGCAAACTCCAAAAAGTAAACACGCACCCAAGGGATTCGGATGCGTGTTTGAGACTTCAAGTTATTGAGCGAATAGCCTATGGATTGAGAATATCGTCTAGCAGCTTCTCGAAATCCGGCTTTTCAGGGATACGGTCTAGCCAATCATCGACCCGTTGAATATCGGCTCCTGCTAGCAAGTTGTTTTCCCACTCACTATAGGCGGAACTTTTAAGGCTGTCCATTTCCGCTTCGGGAATATCCCGAATCTCGCGGTCAAAGACTTGGATGATATGGTAGCCGAATTGGGTACAGACTGGGCCAATGTAAGCACCGATTTCGCCAGTCTTAATCGCTTGGGCGAAGGGTGCTACATAGGTGCCTTCTACATCAGCCTCTTCGCCTAGCATACCACCATTAGCGGCACTACCGGGGTCGTCAGACATGGCCTCAGCCAGCGTCGCAAAGGGTTCGCCATTGTTGAGCAATTCCAATACTTGCAAGGTCTCATCACGATAGGGTGCCCACTCTTCGCTACTGCAAATCGAGGCGTCAAATTCGCCTGTTGGCTGTAACTCGGTTGGCACACTAATCAAGATGTGGCGGGTGTTGGCCCAGAGTCGTTGCTCTTGGAGTTCACCATTGGCAATCAACTCGTTGGTGACATCTTCTTGGAGCGCTTCACGCAAGGCGCGGAAGTAGAAAATATCACGCAGGGTGTCCCTGTCAATGCTGGCATCATCATCGGCATTGTTATACAGATTAGACTCATACTTCTCCACGGTAGCCTTGACATCATTGAAGCCCAATGGTGTTTCGGTTGGGGTGGGGGTTTGGTCGGGAGTCTCGGTGGCGGTGGGGGTGATGGTGGCTGTCGGGAACGGTGTCACTGTCGCGCAATCGTCACCCTCACAATTCGTCACAGTTGGCAGCGGTGTATTGGTGGGTGTATTGGTAGGCGCAGGCGTGTTGGATGGAGTAGCCGTAATGAGCAAGGTCGCGGTGGGTGTGGTGGGTTCAGTGGGTTCACTGGTGGGGGTTGGTGTCAGGCTACGGTTGGTCAAGGCTGTGATGTAGCTATCAACCTGTGACTGCACCCAGTCTTCGTCAACCTTAACACCACGTCGCTCGGCTTCTTGCTCTAAGAGTACCTGCAACTCCATGTCGTTCAGGATTTGGGTGCCGATACTGACGGCATCCAGTTGTTCGAGTTGCTGACGCACAAGGTCAGCGCTGCCAACTTGGTCATAGTATTCGCGTAGCTGGTCAGAAAGGAGCCAGCGCTCGGCCTTGACCCGCTTTTGAAAAGCACTGGTCTTGATGCCTTCACCGTTGACTTCGGTAATGCTCTGTTGTGGGATATACACAAAGTCCCAGATGAGCGCACCGAGCAAGACCAACGCGATAATCCCGACGGTAGCAGCGGCACCAATCAAAGCATATTGTTGATAATAGCGGTCTCTTTCCGCTTTGGACATTCTTTTCCGCGCTTCGAGGTCACGTTCCTTGCGCGGCATACCGGTTGTGTTCCGCTTTGCCATAGAACCTCTCTTAGGGCGTCACAAAAATAAACCGTGTTTTACAACACGGAAACGAATAAATTATTTCCGCACTTGGTGCGGGGAAGTCGGCAACAGAGCGAGGAACCGCGCACGCTTAACAGCCAAAGCAAGTTTGCGTTGGCACTTGGCGCAGGCACCTGTTTGGCGGCGTGGGCGAATCTTGCCCGTTTCAGTAAGATAGATTTTCAAGGTCTCTACATCTTTGTAATCGACCTTGCATTTGCCATTGACTTTGAAAGGACACCCGCGCCGACGGCCACGTCGCATTCCACCACGTGGGCTACGACCACCACCATGTGAGGAGCGGCTACGTCCCCCGGTTTCTGGGGCATCTTCTTGATCTTCAAAATCCATTTCATCGGACAAATTGCGTTCGTTGTCCATTTATGCGTGTTCTCCTTGCTTAAAAGGCGTAATCATCTGGGTCAGTATCTGGAAACTCTGGCTCAGAGAACCGAGCGCCGCTACGGTCTCCGAGGATAATCATTTCTTGTGCTACCACTTCGGTTCGATAGTGCCGCCGACCTTGTTCATCTGACCAGCCGCGTGTCTGAAGACGACCCTCAATATAGACCTGTTGGCCCTTAGTGAGGTGCTGGTTGCAGATTTCGGCCAAAGGACCCCATGCTACCACATTAAACCATTCGGTTTCTTCTTTGCGCTCACCTTCATACGAGGTCCATGTGCGGCTGGTGACCACATTGAAGCTCGTGACGGGGCGACCGCTAGGGGTATAACGGATTTCGGGGTCACGCCCCAAATGCCCAATGACCATGACTTTGTTTAGTCCGCGGCTCATAACGACCTATTCTTCGGTACGCACCACCAAATAGCGGATGATATTTTGTTCGAGTGTCATGCGTCGATCAAAATCTTTGAGTTGTTCGGGGTCAATATTGGCTTCGAGGTAAATGTAGTAGCCTTCGCGGTTGGTGCCGATATTATAAGCTAAACGGCGACGGCCCCAATGACTGGTTTTGGTGAGTTCCCCACCTGCGGTATTAATCCATTCGGCAACCCGTTCTTCGACGGTCTTTTGCTCTTCTTCTGGAATACCAGCAGGCAAAATATAGGTGATTTCGTAAGCACGCTTCACGTTAACTGTATATCCTTTCCATGGGTTTGTCCGGTTTCGCGGACGGAAGGTTGTTATGCGGGCAACATCTTACCGTAAAAAGGGGGGGATTGGCAAGGTTGAAACTTGCTCTTGACCAAGCAGGCAGTTAGAATCGCGCTTGGAAAGGTAGTGTTTTATGTCCGCAATTCAATATCTACAATTGGATAGTCAAGCTTTGCAGGGTAATGCTTTCCAAGACCCCACCCAGCGTGAGGTAGCGGTATATCTGCCGCCTGATTACGACTCCAACACCGCCCACCATTATCCGACGGTGTACTTCCTAAGCAGTCATGGGCGTACTCACTATTATTATGTGGGCTGGAATCAATATGATGAGCCATTGGGTGGCCGCCTTGACCGCTTGATCGGCAGTGGGGCTATGCCTTCTGTTATTGTGGTCATGCCCGATTGCTGGACACGGGTGGGTGGGTCTCAGTTCATGGATTCCCCAATTGGCAACTATGAGACCTACTTGCTCAAGGAGATTATGCCCCTTGTGGATGTTACGTTCCGCACGGATATTTCACGGCGAGGGGTATTGGGCCATAGCAGCGGAGGCTATGGTGCCTTGACGCTGGCGATGCGTCATCCTGATGTGTTCCATGCGTTGGCGGCGCGTGCGCCGGACAGCTATTGGGAATATACCGTAATGCCGGCCTTGGCACATTTGCAGGGCCAGATGAAAAAGTGGGGCGGCTATGAGGCTTTCCTGCGTGATATTCCGACCATCCACCCTAAGCGGGGTGATTTTTGGGAAGCAATTCATACGCTTATGCAGTGTATGGCCTACGGCCCCAATTCTGAAGCACCCCTTGGCTTTGATTCTCCGATAGACTTAGAGACAGGTGCCTTAGTGCCATCGGTGTGGGAACGCTGGTTACAGTTTGACCCCGTGCGGATGATTGAGCAACCCACTCATCAAGCGGCCTTGCGTCAGATGCGGGCAATTGTGCTGGAGGTGGGGAGCTATGATGAATACCATTTGCAGGTGGGCGCACGGCTGATACACCAGCGCTTAGAGACCTTGGGTATTGATCACCACTTTGAGGAATTCCCCGACGGTCATAGCAATACCAGTTATCGGTTAGATGTTGCGTTCCCATTGTTGGGAAAGGCGTTGTAAGTTATGAGAAAACAGGTAATCGGTGTGGTGCTATTGATGATGGGGGCGGTGTTTGCGTGTTCGCGTCCCGGTTCTGAGAATGTGATTCAAGTGACCGCTACCCCCATGATGTTATTCTCTACGGATACACCCACGCAGCCGACGCCCACCCCGATTCAGCCCACGCCGAATCCTGCTCGCTTCCCAATGGAAATCAATAATGGAGTCTACACTGTGCAGGCTGGTGATACGCTTGCGATGATTGCTGCCCGCTTTGGCGTTTCATTGGAGCAAATTATCCAAGCTAACGGGATTGCAGATGCTAATCAGCTTGAGGTTGGGCAGTTGTTGCAAATTCCATCGGTATCCGCGGTAAACACGGGAACGAGCTTCAAAATCATTCCCGATAGTGAGTTGGTATATGGCCCAACAACAGTTGGGTTTGACATCTTTACCTACATCAAGCTCAAACCGGGGTTCTTGCGAGTCTATAGTGAGCAACTTGGCGAAGAGTTGTGGAGTGGGGTGCAGATTATCGATCAAGTGGCGATGGACTACAGTGTCAATCCGCGCCTGCTACTGGCCTTATTAGAGTACAAAGGGGGTTGGTTGTCGCAGCCGAGCCTTGAGGCTCAAGTCACGATTTACCCCATGAACTATGTAGACCCCGCCCGCCAAGGGATGTTGCGTCAGGTGTTGTTTGCAGCCAATATCCTCAATGAGGGCTACTATGGCTGGCGCTATCGCGGCCTCGAAGCAACGACCTATATTGATGGCTCACCCTTAGTGTTTGCGCCAGACCTAAATGCGGGAACAGTAGCGGTGCAATACTTTTTCGCCAAAACCAGCACTGCTGCACAATGGGCCATTGATGTCAGTGAGCAAGGCTTTTTCCAAACCTATCTATCCTTGTTTGGCGATCCTTTCCGTGCTGCTAAGGAGCCATTGACCCCGCCTGATTTGCAGCAACCAACCTTGACGTTTCCCTTCGCAGCAGGCGAAACATGGTATTTCACGGGTGGGCCACATGGTGGCTATAACACAGGTAGCGCATGGGCCGCGATTGACTTTGCCCCACCTGCTCCAACTGACGAATTGTTGGCGACAGAGGGCTATTGCTATGTGTCGGATTATTGGGCGACGGCTGCGGCCCCCGGTGTGATAGCCCGTAGTGGCTATGGCTATGTGGTGCTTGATCTCGATTATGATAGCAATGAGCATACCGGATGGACAATTGTTTATTTACATATGGCGACCCGCGACATCATCAAGGCGGGTACCCGTGTCAATACAGGCGATAACCTTGGACACCCCTCGTGTGAAGGCGGCTTTTCAACGGCAACCCATCTCCACTTTGCACGACGCTATAATGGGGAATGGATTCCCGTTGACTGCCAATTTTGTGCGGCTGGCCTGAGCGCTCCCCGTATGTTACTCAGCGGCTGGGAGGTCTTTCTCAGTGATGGGGCCGAGTATCAAGGCTATATGGTTCAACAAGGCACCCAAGACCTGCGACGTGCCGAGCAAGGCCGCGAAGACCCCATTAATCACGTCTCCCATTAGCAAAACAAAAAGGGTGCTAACCTACAGCACCCTTGGTGACTAAAGGAGGTATTTGGCTATTCGAGGACGCCAGTACCTTCACCGCTGTCGTCAAAGCCACCGCGTCCAAGGCGATCGCGCAGGGGTGTGCGGTCAAGCGCTTCCTGAACGAAGGTTTCGAGGTTGTTGAGGATATTATCGGCACGTTCTTGGAGCATTTCGCCATTAGCAACGGCATTTTGAACGGCTTCGCTAACAGTATCCTTGATGATTTGGGTGATGGCGTCAATATCACCACTGTTTTCACGGATGATTTCACGCAGAGTCTTGCCCGCTTGTAGTTGTTCCATCAACGCGGGCATATCCAAACCTAATGCTTCCGCGACGGCTTCACCAACCCCTAAGTTCAGTTGAGGAGTAGGCTGAATAGGGCGGGGTTGCACATTAGCCAATGGCGCAGTGCTGTTCATGGCGGCATCCACGGCGGCGGGCAGGTCGGCAATCATGGCATCGGCTTGGGCTTGCTCCAAGTTACCGTTAGCGACGGCGGTGTTAATCCGTTCAGTAACCGCTGCAATCGTCGCATCGGCAGTAGCGGCGGGGTCACCACCGTTGGCGATCACAAAGTCGGCCACACTTTGCCCAGTACGGCGGGCTTCAACAACCTCACGCAGAGTAACCCCTAAACTCTCAGCGGCATGGTTCATGACAGCAGTATCGAGTGCCATTTCAGCATGTTGTCCATCAAAGCGGCTTGGAATTGGCGCGTCGAGAATACGGTCGATGGCGGCATCGAGGCCTGCAATCAGGCGATCAGCTTGCTCTTGGTTAATCTTGCCATCAGCAAGGGCGGTATTGATAATCTCAGTTGCGGAGGTAACGGTAGCAGCTTTGACCGCGGCGGCATCGGCACCTTGGGCGGCGAGATAGTCATTCAGGCTTTGCCCATCTTCGGCATTTTGGATGATGTCGAGGGGTTGGACACCCAAGGCATCCGCAGCGCTTTGATAGGTGATCCGCACCAGATTGACAATGGCGATGTCACGCATATCGCGGTCGGCACGAGGGTGGTTAAGGATTTGCTCAAGGGCAGTATCCAAGTTAGCCCGCATATTCTCGGCTTGTTCAGCGGTAATCTTGCCATCAGCAAGGGCTGTATCAATGCTGACGATTGCAGCGGCCTTGGCGTCGGCGGTGATTTGAGCAAGGTCACCCCCATTAGCTGTAATGACATCTGCATAGGACTGCCCAACTTCGACAGTGGCGATAAATTCAGCAGGGGTCATGCCAAGGGCAGTAGCTGCAGTCTCAACGACAAGTCGGTTGAGGGCGGCACGGGCGCGTGCTTGGTCGGCAGCAGCCTGTGGACGGGTAGGGTCTTGGGCGTAGATGCTTCCAATGGCGCTGAAGGCCATAACGAGTGCTAACATGAGGATGACGGATCGTTTCAACATGAGGTTCTCCTTTAGAGTTCAATTCGCTGTTCAGTATTGATTGTGGGGCAGGGTTGTAAACAAAGTGTTATCGTTTGGGAGATTATGTGTAAAATTGTGGCATGGATCTATCAATTGTCATTATCAGTTGGAATGTAGCAGATTTACTGGCGAAGTGTTTGACCAGTATCGAAAGCCAAGGAACCTCTCTGCGCTATGAGGTTATTGTGATTGATTCAGACAGCCGTGACCACAGCGTGGCAATGGTGCGTGAGCAGTTCCCTTGGGTCAAGTTGACCGCCTGCGATGAGAATATCGGCTTTGTCCGGGGTAACAATTTAGGAGCCAGCCAAGCAACGGGGCGTTTATTAATGCTCCTCAATCCTGATACCGAACTCTTGCCGGGTGCCTTAGAGCGCATGGTCGAGGTCATGGAATCGGATGCTACGATAGGGGCATTGGGGCCACACACCCTCAATAGTGATGGCACCCATCAGCCAAGCCGCCATCGCTTCCCGACGGTGTGGACAGGTGTTTTTGAAAGCACATGGCTAGAAGCCTATGCCCCCAAGCAGATGATGTCCCAGTTTCGCGTGACCGACCTGCCCAATGAAGGCACCTATCCAGTGGGATGGGTACGGGGTTCATGTTTGCTGACCTATCGGGCGCTGTGGGATGAACTGGGCGGTTTTGATGAGCGTTATATTATGTACTCGGAGGAGTTGGACTATTGCAAGCGGGTGCATAACGCGGGCTGGAAAATCTATTATGTTGGGGATGCACGGATTATACACCATAGCGGACAGAGTACCGCCCAAGTCAAAACGCGTAGCCATGTACATTTTCAACACAGCAAGTTGCGCTATTTCCGCAAATTTCATGGACTAGGCGCGGCGTTGTTCCTATGGACGGTGATTGTCTTGAATTATATGTGGCAACTTACGCTCGAAGGGGCCAAGTGGTTGCTTGGGAATAAACGTCCAATGCGACGGGAGCGTGTGCGGACGTATTGGGTGGTCTTGCGTTCATTATTGGGCGCAGGGGAACAGGTGGCGATGCGATAATGCGGATTGGATTAATTACTGGCGAATATCCCCCTATGCAAGGCGGGGTGGGTGATTATACCCGCGAGTTGGCGCGTGCAATGGTGGGTTTGGGTCATGAGGTCTTTGTCTTGACCAGCACCAAGGCACAACAAACACAAGGCGAAGCGGGCATTCATGTACAGGCAACGGTTGATGGCTGGGGGCGGTGGGGTAAACACAACGGCCCGCGTGGTGAAGCCCAAGCGGTGCGGTGGGTCAAGGACAATCGGTTGGATGTGGTCAATATCCAATATCAAGCGGCGGCTTATCAAATGCACGCGGCGGCGAATGACCTACCGCGTACTTTGCGCCCACTGGTGCCTGTCTTTACCACTTTTCATGATTTGATGGTACCGTATTTATTCCCCAAGGCGGGGCCACTCCGTAAACGCGCTGTTTATCAGATGGCTCGTCACAGCAGCGGGGTGATTGTTACCAATATCGCGGATGAGCGCGAATTACAAGCGGTGGGTGAGATGCCGCCTGTAGTACAGATTCCCATCGGCTCGAATATCGCGGTTGCACCCCCCCAAGGCTATAGCCGCGAGGCGTGGCGGGAACGGATGCGCCTGCCTGCTCATATCTTTTTGGTGGGTTATTTTGGCTTTATCAATGCGACTAAAGGTGTGGATACCTTGGCCCATGCCGTGCGCCTCTTTGCGGAGAAGGAACCCGCTATTGAGTTGGTTGTCATCGGGGGTGGGGCGGGTGATAGCGACCAAACGAATGTGCAGCAACTGGATGAAGCCGAGCGTTTGATAGGCGGCTTGGGCATTAATCGGCGGGTGCATTGGACGGGCTTTGTCGCGCCCTCTGAGGTCAGCGCCTATTTGATGGCTTGTGATGTGGTGGCACTACCGTTTAAGGATGGGGTCTCGTTTCGGCGTGGGACACTGATGGCAGCGTTGGCGCATGGTTGCCCAATCGTCACAACCCTCCCGACCCAACCCATTCCAGAATTGGTGGATGGTGGGGCGTTGCGGATGGTGGAGGCCAATAATCCCCAGCAATTGTGTGATGTGTTGTGGGAGTTGGCGCGTGACTCTGCTCAACGCCAACGGCTAGGACAAGCAGCGGCATATCTGAGTCAGCAGTTTCGTTGGGAGACCATCGCTTCTGAGGTGAGCGCGTTTATGGCTGGTTTTGCAGCATCACCCGAATCGGGATAAGCAAGGTTGCCAAGATTTGGGCGGTGTTCCACGCGTCGTCGTCCCCGCGATGGTGCTGGCCTTCTAGTGGTAGATTCAATCGCTCAAGGGCTTCCTTCAAGCCGACTTCATGTGATAGGCCCATCATCAGCGCAAAGAGACTTTTGACGTTGAGGTGAGTGGTTCCAAAAGGGTAGGGGATGTTGCGGTCAGCGCATTGTTTCTCAAACATGCGACGGTCGTAATCTCCATAGCTGGCCCAAACCCGTTGCTTGGTAAGGTAGTCTTTTCGCAGGCGTAAGCAGGCTTTGGCAAAGGATTGACCGTGTTCTACCAACATCATCGTGGTAATGCCTGTCAGTTCGGTACAGAAGGGTCCAACAGTTGATTGAATGGGCTTAACGAGGAGGCTTTCTTTGGTTAGACGTTCACCACTCTGGAGGTCAAGGGTGCAGACGCCAACCTCGATAATCTCATTGACTTGTCCGGGGGGCGGCGGGGAATTCCAACACGTCGCTTCAATGTCAATCACAACAATTTGATCAAATCTGTGTGCCAAAAATCAACCTTTCTAATCCACACACCGCTAGTATTATAAAGACGATAAGTCAAAACGAAAGGGTCTTTATGGCAAAGCAACAACTGATGAGTGCAGGTACAGGGATGGCCTTGGGGGGCTTGGCAGGTGGGGCGGCCTTGTTGTTGGTGCTGGTAGGCCCCGTTTTTACCTTTGCGGGCCTCATCGCTTTGGGGATTGGCTTGCTGGCCTTAACGAGTCTTGAATTTGCTTTGGTGGTGTTGTTAGCAACCGTGGCCTTGCTGCCATTTGGGGCCATGCCTGTGAAGATTGCCCTCACGCCATCCCTGATTGATGCGACCCTCGGTCTGTTTTTGCTCGTCTATTTATTCCAATGGATGACGGGTCGTCGAACTGAGCTACGGACGACGCCTGTGCATCTGGTGATTGGGGTGTTTATCCTTGTGCTGTTGGGGGCCTTTATCATGGGGATGCCCAATGCGCCCTTAACACCGGGGACGTTGCGCCGTTTCGTGGGGCTTATCGGCAATATCTTGTTGGCCTTTGTGATCGTGGATGTGGTGCGGACGCGGGCTATGTTGCGCCATATAGCGGCGTGGTGGATAGTGGTTGGAGCAGCGGCGGCAGTCATCGGGATTGGCCTGTGGTTCTTGAATGATTTTACGGCGGAGAGTATTTTGAACCGCTTGGGGCGTATTGGCTATCCCGTCGGTGGTGTTATTCGTTACCGTGAAGATGGCGTATCGGTACTCAATGAGCGGGCGATTGGGACGTGGATTGACCCCAACGCCTATGGCGGCTTCCTCATGATGGTAGGGGCCTTTGCTGCGCCGCAGTTGCTCGCCAAGCGTCCGGTGCTTCAGTATCGCTGGACGGCTTATCCGTTCTTAGGGGCCATTGGACTTGCTTTGTTTTTATCGGACTCACGGGGGTCGATGCTAGGGTTAGCGGCAGGGATAGGGCTAGTGGCACTTCTGCGTTATCGGCGCTTGATTGGCTTGATGGCGGTAGTGGGGGTGCTAGTCTTGTTATTGCCGCAAACCCAAGGCTTCATCGGACGCCTCATCGCAGGGCTGTCGGGGGCCGACCTTGAGACCCAAATGCGCTTTGGTGAATACCAAGATGCGCTGCGCTTGATTGCCCGCTATCCCGTGCTAGGGGTGGGCTTCAGCGCTCCGCCAGATATTGACCTCTATTTAGGGGTTGCCAGCACTTACTTGACAATTGCGACCAATGCAGGCGTAGTGGGCCTAGTGGCTTATTTTGCTGCCTTGGGGAGTACCTTTGGCTTTGGGTACGTGCAACGTGAGGCCGTCGTAATGGATGATGGCATTAATGATATTTGGTTCGGGCTATTGGGTGGCATTGTTGGAGCCATGTTTAGCAGTATTTTCGACCACTTCTATTTTAACATCGAATATCAAGCCACCTCGTTGATTTTTTGGCTCTATGTCGGGCTATTTTTGGCGGCAATCTCCATTGCTAACCCGCCTGACCCTGCCAAAGAATTGGGGATGCCCAAGGTACCGCATTTTGAGCGGGTTGAGCGTCCCCAAGGTGTCGTACAACAGCCTGAATCGATGTCAGCAGTGGGTGATTAGTCGCACAATCTAGGCGGGATGGCCTTTGATAGTGCCATAAAACTGCGGGAGAGATTCAGTTGGGCTAGGGCTGATGGTAATGACGTGCTGCTCAATCCAGCCTAGTGCCATTGCCATGCGGTTCTCGTCATTGGCATGGAGGCGGAAAAGCAAATCGCCCGCGTCCACATGGTCGCCAATTTTGACCAAAGTCTCCACACCCACTGCATGGTCAATCATTTCGCCCTTCTTCTCGCGTCCACCGCCAAGGTCAACCACTGCTCGTCCAATTTGCCGTGCATCAATGCGCGTCACATAGCCTGCTTGGGAGGCCGCGATGGTATCTTGGATGCGGGCTTGGGGCAGCAGATAGGGGTTATCGACCTGATTGGGGTCGCCGCCTTGGGCATGAACCAGTTGGCGGAATTTGCTGAGGGCGCTCCCATCATCAATTGATTGGCGGGCGGCTTGCTTGGCAGCCTCGAAATTGTGGTAATAGTCGGTATTGGGTACCAACTCTAGCATGTGCGCTGCAATCACAATGCAATGCTCTAGAAAATCGCTCGGCCCTTCTCCGCGCATAGTATCAATCGCCTCATGAACTTCGATAGCATTGCCAGCCGTCGTCCCCAAGGGCTGGGTCATGTCGGCAAGAACCGCAGTGACCGCTTTGCCAGCATCGACCCCAATATCAACCATTGTTTGGGCGAGGGTGCGGGCTTCATCAATGGTGCGGGTAAAGGCTCCTTCGCCAACTTTGACATCTAAGACGATGGCATCGGCTCCACCTGCCAGCTTTTTGCTCATAATACTAGAAGCAATGAGCGGGATACTGGGGACGGTGGCGGTGACATCACGCAGGGCATAGAGTGATTTGTCAGCAGGGGCGATGTTGCTGGTTTGGCTGGCGATGACGAGGTGATTCTCTTTGGCGAGTTGTTTGAAGCGCTCAGGTGAGAGTTCGACCTGAAAGCCGCGAAAGGACTCCAGTTTGTCGATGGTGCCGCCCGTATGCCCAAGGCTCCGTCCACTCATCTTGGCAACGGGTACCCCACAAGCTGCTACAATAGGCAAGACTACCAGTGAAGTTTTATCACCGACGCCGCCTGTAGAATGTTTATCGACGGCAAATGGCACAATACCGGATAAATTGATGCGGTCACCGCTTTCGACCATTGCCATGGTTAGGTCAACCGTCTCGCGGCGGGTCATTCCATTCAGTTGAACCGCCATCAGCCATGCAGCGGCCTGATAGTCGGGGATGTGTCCGTTGGTGTATTCTTGAATGAACCAGTAAATTTGTTCGGTTGAGAGTTCGACTTGATCGCGCTTGCGGACAATAATCTCAATAGCATTGAGGGTTTTCATCGATTCTTTAAATTTCATGGGTAATACCCCCTTCCAAAAAAGCATCACGAGTATAGTTGAGGTCATTTGATTTATGCAAGCATTTCTCCGTGTTATGGCATTGGTACTGGTATATGGGGGCGTTCATAGCCTGCTGGCGGCATCGTCTACCAAACGCTTGGTCTTGGATGTCGTTGGTAAACGCGCTTATTTGGGGCTATATGCCTTGGGTTTTAATGTGCTGTCAGTGGTAACGTTGTTGCCTGTGTTGTGGGGCTTGGCGGTCGATGCTGGACCTGTGATCTGGCAGGTATCCGGAGTCTTGGCTGGGATTATGATGGTGATACAAGGCCTAGGGTTATTGGGTTTGGTTATTGCTGGGCTGCAAATTGACCTGATGCGTTTTGTTGGGGTGCGTCAAGCACTGGCATGGCTGAATGGCGACCCTTTACCCTTACCACCGGAGCCATTACAGACTGAGGGCGTCTATGCCATCTCTCGTCATCCTCTTTACCTGTTTAGCTTGCTGCTGATTTGGCCCACACCTGTGATGCTGTCGGGCTGGTTTGGCTTTTGTGTGGCGGCAACAGTTTATTTCATGGTGGGGTCACGCCTTGAGGAGCGCAAACTGCGGGCAGTATTTGGAGATGCTTATCAGCGCTATCAACAACGGGTGCCTTGGTTAGTCCCATTTATCCGATGGGGCTAAGATGAGCGACGAATGAGAGATACCTGTTGTGTTCTCATTGCTTTTTCATCATAGCATGATAAATTGGGTCAATAATTTATGCCCTACACTAAGGAGAGCGCACCTTCATGGCAAAGAAAACTACCCGTAAGAAACAACAAAAACAACAGCAACAATTGATGATTATTGTGGGGGCGGCTGCCGTCTCAATTATCTTGGTTGCCGCCGCCATTTTCTTGGTACAGAGCCAAGCCAATACTGAAGTATGTCAATACGATGATGAGGAATGTTATGGTACCTATTTGGGCCTTGAATCGGGCCTGACTGAGGAGGGTATTCCTTATATCGGAAGCCTTGAGAGCCAAGTTGTGTTTACTGAATTCGCTGATTTTTCTTGCCCCCATTGTGCTGAATTTCATAGCACAGCGGATCGCTTGATTGAAGACCTTGTTCGTACTGGGCAAGCTCGTTTTGAATACCGCACCATGTCGGGCCTACAACCTCCCTATTCTGAGACCTCAGCGCGGGCTGCCTTGTGTGCCGCCGAGCAAGATGCGTTTTGGCAATTCCAAGCAGAGTTATTTGAGCTTCAAGAGGCTGAAACCCCGCGTGCTTTCACCCAAGATAAGCTGGTTGATATGGCAGGTGAAATGGGCTTGGATGGGAATGAATTGAAATCCTGCATGAATTCTAATCGCCCGCGTGCAGGCATCACTGCTACCCAAAACTTGGCATCGCGCAATGGGGTAACGGGTACCCCAACCATTCTCTATAGCTATGATGGCGGCGAGACATGGGCGCGTGCGGCATCCAGCTATAGCGAGATTCGTAGTGCGGTGCTGGCGGCTCAACCCTAAACGTGTACGTGTTTCAGAATCAAAAAGACCTCCACACGTCAGTGAAGGTCTTTTTTTGTTTGGATTTGAAACTAGCCTGTAATGGGAAGGCTATCAACGGAAACGGGGATAACGACCCATCCGCCCGTGTTGGAAACCCAACCAACCCAAGTGCCTTCGCCAATAACCTCATAGCGAATATTGAGCCAATTGTTATCAGCCGTCCGCCCTAGCACAGCTACCGTTGAGCCTGCACCCAATGAACGCACGAGGCCAGCATTGATACTGGGAGCATCGTACATATTGAGGTTGGCACCTGCGGGGATGTTGATGACACCCGTCACAGGGCCGCTGGCAGCAGGATTGGCAGGTGCTGTTGTGCTGACGACGCTGGGGCCGCTGACCTGTTCACCGAAGGTTGCAGGTGAGATGGCTTCGATTTCTTCCAACTCAAGGGTACGACCTGCTTTGCTCAAGATGGTGTATTCTGAGGAAATCCAACCCGTTGTTACTGAGCCGTCCGCCAAGTTGGTGAATTCCACGAACAGCCATGCTGTCTCTAGCAGGATAGGTTCGGGTGTAGGCGTTGCTTCACCTTCGTTTTCACCATCATCTTCTTCAGGGATAATTTCGCTGGTGGTGATAGGAGTACGCCCCAGAATAATGACGTCGGTGCCATTCGGGATAAGCGCCAATGATTCACTGGTAGGGTCGGGGTAACGGCGCAAGTGTAGGTTCACACCTGAATTGACGTTGACCGTTGCAATCGATTCGCGCTTGACGGGGGTGGGTGGGGTGACGATGGTTGAATCGACGACTTCACCGGGATAGTTGTGCGGGATTTCGCGGATCACCGGAATCGGAATATCCATTTCTTCAAGGGCAAAGAACGCTTCAGGGTCACGCAAGGTGCGGTTGCGGAAGCTCATAATCAAGAAATCAGCACGTACCCAGCAGTCAACGGTACCACCATCACCAGCCGTCCAATAGGCACTCAGCCACAAATCTTCGAAGTCCTCAACAGACTTAGGGTCTTCAAAGAGTTCAGGGTCAACGGGGATGAAGGGTGTATCAACTTCAGGGTCAGCAGGGCCAGCATAACCACGAATCTCCAACTCGGAGCCATTGGGGATTAGACCCAAAGAGAAGGCTTCTGCAGAGGGGTATTCACGGCATTGCAGATTTGCGCCTGCATTCAAGTTCACAATAGCGCGTACTTTGGTGTCCAAGGTAGATTGCGGGGCTGGCGCAACAGGAGGTGCGGCAGGTGCAACGACGGTTGTAACTTGGGCAACGGCAGTAGGCTGTGGTGGGGGTGTGCCAATCGGGTTGGCAGCGACTTCATCGGTGGAGCTGCCTCCGTTGCTGTTCACCAAGGCATCGTTACGATTAGCGCTGATGACCGAACCGGGAAGGCTGTTTTGCTCCAGCTTCAAAGCAGTTGCACCAAGGCTCAATCCTGCGTCCACATTGGCATAGAGCAAGGCGGTGTAATAGGTGCCGCCATTGTAGGCTTGTGCAGGCAGAACAAACTCACTGTCTGCGATTTTGGCATTGAGGCTGTATTGACCGGGAGTGACATCAAGCGGCGTGCTGGCCCCAAAGACGGCAATGTTGTCACTCAAGATGGTACCATTGCTGAGTGAGGCAGAGGCCGAACCCAACGCAAGGGTGTTAATGACTTGGATACGAGCCTTGCTGGGGTCGATATTGGCGATATTGCTCTCATATACTGAGAAGGTGAAGGTACCACCACTCAATTCACCAACCGCAATCACGCTGGCGGCACCTGTTGTGCTGGTCAAATTCAATGTTGCCTCAGCCGCAGGTGTGCTGTTGGGGGGAGCGCCAGCCTCGCGGACAGTCAGCGCGACCTCACCCGCAGGCAATGGGAGATGCTGGGTGACTTCACCGGGGTTCAGACCCGCGATGATTTTCACATCGTTGGCATAGATATCAACGGTAGGGGCATCGGTGCTACCGTGTCCAATTTGCGTGAAGACAGTTGATACCGCAGGGTCAGCACTGAGCCGAGTGTTGAGGGTCAATACGCGTGGTGCAGCAGCATCGCCTACTACTACAAAGGTGTAGAGGGTATTGGTGTTGAAATTGACGCGCCCAATGGAGACGAGCGGGTTTTCGACATCGCCACCGCTGTTGATGAGTACCAAATCCCAGCTGCTGACGGGTATGTTTACGGTACCTGCTGGTACATCAAAGGTTAGACCTTGGGTAATCGGCGCACCATTGGTACCAAACAGGTCAACAGATCCAACACCACTGGCGGCATGGATGACATGCAGACGTGCTTGACCCAATTGACTAGGGTTGACAACATCCTCAATAAGGGTGTATGTCGGCAGCCCAGAGATGTCACCATGGAAGACAACCGTCTGTTGGATGCCTTGGCGCAAAGCAGTCAAACTGAGTTTGCCACCCAAGAGGGGGGTACTGGCTGCATCTGAGCCAGCGGCACGTAGCGCTAGTTCGTAGTCACCAACCGGAAGCGCAAGATGAGGGGTGGCATCACCAAAGTTCGCACCCGCCACAATAAGATTACTGTTGAGATAAATATCCACAGCACCTGCGCTTGGAATACCATGTACAAAACGTACTTGGCTGGTCTCCGCACCTTGGGCGGATACAGGTGCTGGGGCTGTGATGGCGACTAGACCCAACGCCATTACAGCTATGATAAGCATAAGCTTTCTAATCATTCGCGGAACCTCCGTTAATTCAGTGGGTAGCCAGTTTACCACAGCCCGTAGACTGTGGTAACTGACGCTTTCCCGACATTCTACTGTTTGTTTCGTCTATGTGCCTTCTTGCCACTGATTCAGGTAGTTGACCTGTTCATCAGTTAGCGTATCGAATTTAACGCCCATTGCCTCGAGTTTCAACCGTGCGATTTCACGGTCAACTTCTTCGGGGATGGTATAGACTTTGTTTTCAAGTTGGCCTTGATTGCGGAGAACAAATTCAGCACCCAAGGCTTGGTTAGCAAAACTCATGTCCATCACGCTGGCGGGGTGTCCAGCAGCGGCGGCTAAGTTAATGAGGCGACCCTCGCCCAAGACGTAGAGCGTCCGACCATCTGGCATAACATAACCTTGGGTGTGTTCGTTGACTTGCACAATTTCACCCGTAGACATGTCCGCAAGACCGGGTAGATTAATCTCTACATTGAAGTGACCAGAGTTGCAGATGACTGCGCCGTTCTTCATGCGCTCCATGTGATGGGTATCGATGACGTTGATGTCGCCAGTGGCGGTGACGAAAATGTCCCCAACACGAGCAGCATCGACCATGGGCATGACTTGGAAGCCATCCATTACTGCTTCCAAGGCCTTAACGGGGTCAATCTCAGTAACAACGACATGGGCACCCAGACCTTTGGCACGCATTGCAATACCGCGACTGCACCAGCCGTAGCCAGCCACAACCACTGTGCGACCTGCAATCAGCAAGTTGGTGGCGCGGATAATGCCATCAATGGTGCTTTGGCCTGTACCATAGCGGTTATCAAAGAGGTGCTTGGTCATGCTGTCATTAACCGCAACCACTGGGAAGCGCAGGGCACCATCGGCAGCCATCGCCCGCAAGCGGATGATACCTGTGGTGGTTTCTTCGGTGCCGCCCAACACGTTTTCAATCAAATTGCTGCGGTGCTTGTGCAGTTCACTCACCAAGTCAGCACCATCGTCCATCGTGATATGGGGTTGATGGTCAAGGGCGCGATTAAGGTGTGAGAAATAAGTGGCATTGTCTTCACCGCGAACCGCGAAAACGGGAATTTCATCGTGAGCAACCAGCGAGGCAGCTACCGTATCTTGGGTACTGAGTGGATTTGAGGCACACAGCACAACATCGGCTCCACCTGCTTGTAGTGTCCGCATGAGGTTGGCGGTCTCGGTGGTGACATGTAGGCAGGCTGAAACCCGTAAGCCCTTGAGGGGGCGCTCTTTGGCAAAGCGCTCACGGATTTGTCGCAAGACAGGCATATCACTTTCCGCCCATTCGATGCGGCGTCGGCCTTCATTGGCGAGGCCGAGGTCTTTCACATGGAAATCTGAACTCATCTATTGCTCCTTGTAGGCTATGCCCTTGATAATCGGGGCATGAATACGATACCCAAGTTTTTGATAAGCACGAATCGCTGGGGTGTTGGTCTGGAGGACATTGAGGGCCACCAAATCAATACCTAAGCGGAATAACTCTTCAGTAACGGCACCCGTTGTTAGCGTTGCCAAGCCTTGCCCGCGTGCTTCAGGGGTGGTGTAGACCGAACCGACAATACCGATATTTACGGAAGGGGCGACGGCGTGGGTGCCAGCAATGGCGATCAACTGCTGGTTTTTATCCTCAAAACCATAAAAGACGCCTTCTGTAAGACGTTGGGCAGACATTATGATATGCTCGGCACGGTAAAGGGCGTTGACGGCGTCAAGGTCAGACACTGTTAATCGACGGAGACCCGCACGGGGGGCGGCCCGTTCAAATTCGGGGGCAGTAACGGCCATCCGCCACAAGCGGTCAACCTCAAGCGTGGAGAAATGGGTCTCCAAAGCAGGCTGGAGGTTGGCGGGAGTCATGACATGGACTTGATGCGGCATGGCTTCGTCGGTTAGGAGAGCGTGAGCCGCCGTTTCATTGGCACATAGCACCAGAACGGGGGTTACTTCTCCTCGCCAAAGGAGGGCCACACCATCAAGTTGATTGTCTACAAAGACGCCGTTGTAACTTACGACTTCACTCTCTAGTAGTTCGAGATTGCCAAGACCGTAAGCGTACAGGGCACGGTTTTGTTCCAGAAAACTTCGCAGCAGGGGTTTTTCGGTTAGGGGGATTGGGAGAGAGTGTATTAGTTGCTTGTCCATCGGTTCCCATATCCTTCAGCTAAAGCAGCATGAATGGTGTAGCCCAGCTTTTCATAAGCACGAATGGCTGGGGTATTGTGCCGAGCTACGTTTAAAATAACGGTGTTAATACCCATCTCAAAAAAGGTTTGGGTCACAGCGGCGGTGGTAGCGGTGGCATAGCCTTGCTCGCGTGCTTGTCGGCGGGTATAGACATAGCCGACAGTCCCAACACTCTCGCTCGTCGAACAAACATGCGACCCCGCGACAGCGACCAGTTGCTTATTTTCAACAATGCCAAAAAAAACGCCAGAGTCAATCTGGCTGGCGCTAATGGCTTCAATTTCTTCAGGCCGAGGGCCGTCTTGCTCAAAGAGTTGTTGCACCAAGCCCATATCTGCACCGCTGAGACGCTGAAGACCTGCTGGGGGATTGGCAATGGGCTGGAACTCAGTGGGTAAGACCTTCATACGCCACAAGGGTATATTATGCGGTGTTTCGTAAACTTGCTCAAAGCCAGATAACAACTCATCGGGCAGCATATAGAATACACGGTTCGGGAAGTTATCATAGAATGCAGGTGAGGGTTGCCCAAATAGCAAGAGTACAGGCGGGGTCACACCCTGCCAGACCAACCCAAGACTTAAGACTGTTCCATCCGCGTCCATTTCACCAAAGAAGCTACTCAATGACCACATGGCTGGCTCAAGGTCGCCAAGGGCATAGGCGTATAGGTGTGGGTCTTGGTGAAAAATGTGGCGGAGTAAGGTCTTATCCGTGATGTTCATCCAACAGACTGTCCAAAAATCCCATATCGTCAAAGTGTTGGCGGAAGCGCTGTACAAAAGCGTGACGGTCAAAGCGATGGTTTTGGGTACCAACCACCTCAATAGCATAGGCCGCCAGCAAAGAGCCAATTTGCCCATTGAGTTCCCATGAGCCACCAAGTTGAAGGCCGCGCAAAATCCCGCCGCGAAAGGCATCGCCGCCACCCGTTGGGTCAGCGACAGTTACCCCGTCAATGGCGGGAGTATACACATGAATGTCGCCTGTGAAAATGTCTGCGCCATGCTTGCCCTTGGTCACAATCAAGGTTGCGCCGTGTTGCATTACGTCGTCGCGGGTTAGCCCTGTTTTCTGTTGAACCAACTCCCACTCATACTCGTTGACTGCCAAGATGGTACAACCCTCAATACATTCTCGCAGGGTGTCGCCATCGGTGCGGGGGGTTTGTTGGCTGGGGTCATACAGATAAGGGATGCCCCGTTCACGGCACTCACGGGCGATATTGGTCATAGCATCTGGGGCATTAGGAGAGATAACCACCAAATCAGGTGCGTGGTCGGTGACATCTGTGATGCTAAATTTGCCTGCATCACCCATCGCACCTGCATAAAATGATGCGATCTGGTTGTTATCAAGGTCTGTATTGGCAAAGAATGAAGCGGTAAAAAGATGGGCGAGTTCAATGGTAGTGGATGTATCGACCCCAACCAACTCAAGATTGCGGCGATAGTCGCCAAAGTCTTGACCGACGGTACCCATCAAGCGTGGACGCCCACCCAATAACGCCACGCTGTAGGCGATATTGGCGGCGACTCCACCTTGGTGGCGGGTCATGTCATGCACCAAGAAACTCACACTAATTTTGTCGAGCGAGTCCGACACCAGCGCTTCTTTAAAGCGTCCCGGAAAACGCATTAAGTAATCATAGGCGATAGAACCAGTAATGAGTAAATCCATAAACAGGCACTTCCTCTCAAGCCCGAAGATTATACGTGCCTTCAGGCCGATTTCCAACCCTCTTTGTTCAAATCGCCTACTGACACCCATTCACCCGCAACTGGAAATAGGCTTCATGCTCGGCAAGGGTGGCGAAAAACTCATGTTTGCCCCCACCAGTACACGAAGCTTGGAAGTACAGATAGCTCGTCTCAGCAGGATAAATGACGGCCCGAATCGAGCGCAAGCCGGGGCTGACAATTGGGCCGGGGGGTAGGCCAAAGTTGAGATAGGTATTGTAAGAGCCTGTGGTGTTGGTGTAGTCGCTCAAAACAATCTGAGGCCACCATGTCCCGTCTTGGCGATTGTTGGCGAGTTGATATTGCACGGTCGGGTCAGCATCCAATTTTTGGCCTGCTGCCAAGCGATTGAGATAGGCTGAAGCGATGACAGGGCGCTCATCATCCAAGACGGTTTCACGCTCAACAATGGAGGCTAGAGTTACGACTTGGTAGATGGTACGGCCTTGGGCGGTGGCGGTACTGATGAGGTCGTCGGTTACAGTTTGGGAGAAAGTTGCCAACATCAAGTCGCGGAACTCTTGCGCGGTTGAACCAATATCAAGGTCATAGGTGGCAGGGTAGAGAAAGCCTTCCAATGAAGCGCCTTCAGGGATGCCATAGCGCAAGCGGAAGTCATCCGGAATCGGCGCACCTGCCCGTATAAGGGCGAGGAAATCCTCACCCGTAAAGGTTAGAAGTGGGGTAGCGTCGATTTGGGCGGCAATTTCTTCAAGGCGCATATTCTCGCGCACCAAGAATTTGATGGTGGTCGGGGTCGGGTCGGTCAGGCGGTCAAGGATTTCTGGGATGGTCATGCTTTGGCTCAGGAAAAAGACGCCCGGTTTTAAGTCATCATCACGCCCCTCAAAACGAGCATAGCGGGCGAACAACGTGCCGTTGTCAATAATGCCTCTGGTGACAAGGTTGATGCCGATGATGTTAGCGTTTTCGCCTTCGCTGATTTCAAAGCGTACTTGGGTGGGGTCAAGCCCCGCGGGTGTGTTGAGGTCGTCGTTGTAACGCAGGAGATACAGCCGCAAGCCGAGGCCTTCAATAGGGTCGAGACCGTTGGGCGTGGTGGCAACCACAAAAAAGCCAGCGATGCCGCAGATGAGACAGGCTGCCATGATGATTGGCAGGATGATGGCAGGGGCAAGGTCAAGTAAACGTCGGGCGTACATAACAGTCCTTTTTCAACCGATGACCAAACGCCCCTTATTATAGCAGGCTTGGGGGCAATTCTCCTGACGGTTAGTCGGCGCTTAGTGGGTCAGGCCAAGATGTGCCCTCGCGGAGGGCATCGAGAAAGGTTTGCAGGATAACCGCCGCTGCGTAAGCATCAATGCGCTCTGGAACACGTTTGCCAATGGTGTGCAAATTCTCCTCGGCGTCGGCGCTCGATAGCCCTTCATCCCATAGATAAATCGGCACCTGTATTGTTGCGGCCAACCGTTGACCCCATAGCCGCACGGTATCGGATTGGCTATAGCCTTCAAAGTCAGGCGGGCGGGGTGGCAGGCCCAAGATAATAGCGGCAATCCGCTCTTGTTCCAGCAGCCGATTGATGTGGGCAAAATCCTCTTGTTTGGATGTGCGGTGGTGGATACTGTGAGGTGTGGCAATAAGGCCGATGGCGTCACAGGTGGCAAAGCCTAGAACTTGAAGGCCATGGTCAATGCCGAGTAAGCGTCCCGGAAAGTCCATTATTGCACTACCTCGACATGAATACGGATTGGAATAATGGGCATGCGCCGGAAGAAGGCGGGCCATGCGTCAATCTGGGGAGGCTGTTGAGGGTCAAGTAAATATTCTTGTTCTAGGATGGCAAGTGCTTCGGTCTTAGAAAGACCCGTCAATCGGTCACGGACTTGCTGCTCATTGATTTCAACATAGGTAGTACCTTCTACACGCATTTGGAAGGCGACCCGCCCATCATCGAACACCTGTTGAATCTCGCCACGCCGATAGGTGAGTTGACGCTCATTGAGGATGCGTCCTTCGGTAATATACTTGCCAAGATTGGCAAAAGCCACCAATTCGGCTTGTTTCAGATCAATAATGGTGACCTCAACAACAGCTTTAAGAGTCAAGGCAACAGTCTCAGCGGGTTGGTTGACATCAGCACTATATAAAAAGTCGCGTTCTTCAATAATCGCAATCGAGTCCTGTACGATGAGGTACTCCGACTCATCCAGTGATATAAGGAGATTGTTGCGAGCATTTTGGCGCACTTGTTGGCGGGCAAGGCTTTGTAGGCGTTCTTGGTCAACATTGGTGACAAAGGCAATCTCGCGCACGCCTTCACCGTAGGTTGGGTTCTGATTACGTACTGAAATACTCTCGCTTAACTCACCTTGTATCTTATCAATCGTGTTGGCGGGCTGATTGCCGGATAGCGGCGGATTGTCGGGTAGGGCGCGAATGGCGACATTGACGGTGGCTCCTACTTGTGCGGCCAAGGCACCATCTTCTTGGGTTTCAAAGTAGACGGGCGGCACCGTGCTGGTCAGAATCAAGGTGCCAGCCGGAATAAATTGGGCAAGCGCCGTATTATTTGTGAAGGTAACAACCCCCTCAGCTAAGGAATTCTGGGCAGGACGGCGGCCTGTTGTTTCAATAGTAACGGTGGCCTCTTCTAAGCGGCGTTGCACGGTGGCGGGAATTCGCAGGCTTTCAGGGATAGTGTGGTCAATGGTGGGATCAGCTACGATATTGATGGTAATGTTCAGTTCATCACGGGCAGGAGCGATAGTGACAGTCGCATTAGGGATGACTGCGTAGGTGCCAAATAGGATGACCAACAGCGTGATGCCGAAAAGCAAGCCACGTGTTAGTCGGTCTTGGAGTTGACGGGCACGCCCCGGTGGCGGTTTCAGGCGAGAGGCCGCCATCATCAAATCATAGGCTTCATGTTGAGACTTAGGGCGGTCTTGGCGGTCAACAAAAACCTTGTTGCGGGGTGTTTTCCAGCGGCGGGTGCGGGCTTCCTCAACAGTATAGAAAACTGATAAATCAAGGTCACGGGCATTTTCCGCTACCATTGTGTCTTTGGTGACGAGTGCTAGGCGCAAATCCCGACGGGCAGCCTCGCGCTGTATCAACACCAAGTCAAGTTTGCGCTGCAAAATCTTGCCTTTGATAGGCAACACCAAAATAACCCGCCCTGCTTCCACAAATTGCAGGCGGTCTTTGACCGAGACCACATCATCGTAGGTCTCTAGTTGTATACGGTGGATACGCCGTAGGCGTGAGGATTGTTGTTCTTCTGTCATCGTTGGATAGTGTAGACAAGTGTCCGATTTTGTGCAATGTGGGTTTCAGCTATAAAGAGATGTTAGCGTCAATTGGTCGGGCAAGGTTCAATCAATAATCGCATATTGTCTCTAGCCACAATCTCAATATAATGATTTCCCTGTGTTCAAGGAAATCACATGATCAAACTCTTTCTGGTTGTCCTAGTATTTGTCAGTTTTCTGCCAATTCTACCTTCACGTGTCGATCAAGGGCGTGATGGGGGCATTTATGCCTATACCGCACAGGTCATTGCCGATGATGGCGGGGTACCTTATCAGGATGCGTGGGATAACAAACCCCCCGGAATTTACTATATTGATGCACTAGCTTTTAAGCTGTGGGGTGTCAATCGCTGGTCATTGTGGGTGATGGAACTGCTTTTTGTTGCCATGATGACCCTTCTGTTTCATTGGTTACTGCAAAATGCGACGCAAGATGAATGGTCGGCGCTTGGCGGTACGGTGTTTTTCCTGCTATATGCCCGCCACACCAATATGGTTGGGCACGGCAACCTTACTGAAAATTATGCACTCTTGCCGCAGGTAATTTGCTTCGTTTTGGGCTATCAGTTCCTACAAAAACCACAGCTATGGAGTGCTTGGTGGTTTGGGGTGAGCGCGGCACTGGCTTTGTTGATTAAACAAACCACGGTTGGCATGGCTTTTGCCCTTATTCCTGCCCTTGTACTAGCGAGTCATCCTGTTATTCGCTCACCAAAGCGCTGGTACTACTTGACGGCTGTAATGTCGGGTGGCTTGGTGACACTTGGCATGGTGACTGTGTACTTTGCCAGCCAAGGTATTTTAGATGACATGCTGAATGCTGCTTTTGTCTCACCATCAAAACTGCACGAATGGCGAGGTGGTCCCCAGCATTATTCATGGGAGACCATAGAGCGCACCCTGCGTGCCCAGACCTTTAAGGCGATTTTCTTGCCTTTAGTGCCTTTTGGAGTTTACGCGGTTTTGCGGGTGCGGCGCGACCAGCCGATGCTGGTATGGGCTTTGCTGACAGCGCTGGTAGATGTGGCCCTCCTCAATATCAGCAACCGCGGCTATTCCCACTATTACATTACCCTTGTACCAGCGATGACGTTGATTATTGTACTGGCGATTCAACGGCTGCCCAGTCGTCGATGGGTGTTAGCTGGGGCGTGGCTCTACGTCGGAATTATGGGTCTTTCGGCTGCCAATGCCGCGGTTGAGAAGTTCATGCGTGGCGATGGTTTGCTCTTTGGCCCACAAAAAGAGGAAGCCATTGCAGATTATATCGAGACCCATACCGCTTTAAATGATACAGTCTTGGTGTGGGGGGCATCGAGCGAATTGAACTTCCAAGCCGAGCGCGACAGCCCCACGCAATATCATTATGCCTATGCGCTGATTGTGCCAGATTACACCGAGGAATCGGATATTGAGGAGTTCATTGAGGATTTAGAGGAAAGCCAACCGCCGATGATTATTGATCGGGCGGTTAGCGATGGGCCTTGGGTGCCACCATTGGGTGAAGATGACCGCGAGAAATGGATAGCTGAAGGTGGGCGTACTGATACCGTCGATTTAGAGCAGGTCTTTGAATTTGTCGAAGATTTTTGTAGACCAACTGGCGAACTGGATGGTGCGGTCATTTATGCCTGTGAGTATAATCCCGATTTCTGGTAAAAATTAACCCCCTGTGACGGGGGTTAGGTATCTTAACTCAAGGCTTGTTGAATGAATTGATTGGCTTGGGCAAGGGCCTCGTTGAGTTTATCGGGGTCTTTGCCACCCGCTTGGGCCATATTGGGCCGTCCACCCCCGCCCCCGCCAACAATCGTAGCAATGGCTTTAATCAGATTGCCCGCGTGGATGCGCTCAGTCAAGTCCTTGGTTACGGCAGCCAGTAGTTGAGGCTTGTCTTCGCTGACCATGCCGAGAACGAGTACCCCGCCAACAGGTACCACGTCGCGGAACCAGTCGGCCATCTTCCGCAGGGTATCGCCATCAGTGGCTGCTACTTCGGTGACCAGTACCTTGACACCGTGCATATCTTCTGTCTTCTGGACGATGAGTTCATCAAATTCAGCCTTGGCGAGTTTTTGGCGTATTTCGCTAATTTCACGCTCTTGTTGTTTCAATTGCTGCTGTAGACCTGCAATACGGTCGGGCAGCATATTGGCGGGCGTTTGGAGTTGATGCGACAGGTTGCGAACCATAATCAAGTTATGGGCCGTTGCCAAGAATGCTTGATGCCCTGTAATGGCCTCAATACGGCGGATACCCTGAGCGATGGCCGTCTCTTGGGTGATGATGAACGAGCCGATAATGGCGGTATTGGGAACATGGGTGCCGCCGCAGAGTTCATAACTATAGCGCTCTCCATTAGCAATGGAGATAGTGCGGACTTGCTCACCGTATTTCTCGCCAAAGAGGGCCATGGCCCCTTCAAACTTGGCTTGATCAAGGCTTTTCCACTTAGCAACAACATCCATACCTGCCAAAATAGCGAGGTTGACATCGCGTTGGACATCATTGACTTCATCGAAGGTCAGGGCTGCGTCATGGCTAAAGTCAAAGCGTAGACGGTCAGGCGCGACCAATGACCCGCGCTGATGAACATGGGTGCCGAGCCGATTGCGGAGCGCAGCATGGAGCAGATGTGTAGCGGTATGGTTCCGCATAATATGCCAACGACGCTCCCCATCAATGCTGGCTTTGGCAGTTGCTTGCACACTGACGGTGCCTTGCACCACTTCCCCGATATGTACAATCAGCCCTGTCACAGGTTTGCGGACATCCTCCACATCGACTAGCCAACCATCTCCCTCGATTGCGCCTGTATCGCTGATTTGACCACCGCTTTCGATATAGAAGGGCGTTTCTTGCAAGATGATTTCCACACGGTCACCGACAGTGGCTGTCTCGACCATTTCACCATCACGCAGGATAGCCACCACATGGCTGGGCATCTCATAGGTGCCGAAGACCTCATCAGGGCCATAGATGTGCTGAACACTGCCAATGAAGCCATCGGTGTGTAGGGTCGCCAAGACGCGATTGTAGGTTTCTTCAGTGGCGATGGTGCCGAACATACTGCCTTGGCGTGAGACATCGGCGTGCTTTTCGCGCTCGGCAACAAAGCCTTGCTCATCAACCGAATAGCCGCGCTCTTGGGCGATGTCGCGGGTGACTTCAATCGGTAGGCCAAGGGTGGCGTGCAGATAGAAGGCTTGTTCACCAGAGAGTTGACCACCTTCGCCTAGCTCGTCCAGCATACCCTCTAACTCGTTCAAGCCGCGATCCATCGTCCGCAAGAAGCGCTGTTCTTCGAGTTGAATCGTGCGGTAGATGGTATCACGATGGGATTTGAGTTCAGGGTAGGCGTCGCCCATGATATTGACCACCACCTGCGATAATTGAGCAAGGAAAGTCGGGGTATCAAAGGGCAATTTCTTGCCAAAACGCATGGCGCGACGCAAGACCATGCGGCATACATAGTCACGGGCTTGGGTGCCGGGGCGTACCCCATCGGCGATTAAAAAGCTGGCCGAGCGCAGATGGTCGGCAATCACGCGGTAGGGGATATAGTTGGCTTCACGCTCGGCATCGGTATGACCCGTCATCTCTTGCGTGGCGCGGATGATGGGCATGAAGAGGTCGGTGTCGTAGTTGTGGTCTTTTTCTTGGATGATAGTGACAATGCGCTCAAAGCCAAGACCTGTATCAACACCCGTCTTGGGCAAGGGGATACGGGTGCCGTCAGGCTGGGCATCGAATTGCATGAACACCAGATTCCAGAACTCAAGGAAACGCCCATCGTCAGCGTCAAAGGAGGCTTGGGCAGTGACGGTACCGAGTTCAGGCGTTTTGTCCCAGTGAATCTCGCTGGTATAGCCGCAAGGGCCAGTATCAGCCATCATCCAGAAGTTGTCTTTGTCGCCCAAGGTACACACATGGTCAGCGGGTACACCAACATGATTGACCCAAATATCATGGGCCTCTTGGTCGTCATGGTGAACGGTAAAATAGAGGCGTTCCGGAGGGAGGCCATAAACCTCTGTCACCAACTGGTAGGCATATTTGCAGGCGTCTTGCTTGAAGTAGTCCCCAAACGAGAAGTTGCCCAGCATCTCAAAAAAGGTATGATGGCGCGGGCTAGGGCCAACGTTTTCGAGGTCATTGTGCTTGCCGCTGACACGCATCACCTTTTGCACGGTGGTGGCCCGGACATAGTCGCGTTTCTCGTTGCCAAGGAAGACATCTTTAAACTGCACCATACCGGCATTGGTAAAAAGCAGGGTGGGGTCATTGCCGGGAACCAGTGAAGAGGAAGCCACCCGTTTGTGGTGAAATTCCTCAAAAAAGTCAAGGAACGCCTCACGTATTTCGGCGCTGGTCATATATTTCATGGACACTCAATCCTGTGGTTGCTCATGTGATGATTGCATGGCGATTATAGGGGATGCAGGGCTGAAACTCAATAGATAGTCCTGTGGTGCTGTTGGTGGAATACCCCCAAGTAGCGTATCATTAAGGGTACGTAATGGAAGGGCGGTAACATGGGTTTTGTCTTTATTAGTTATTCATGGTTCGACGGCAAAGACTTTGCTGAAAAATTGTATGAAACCTTGCGTGCTAATGGGGTTCCGGTATGGCGCGATAAGCGCAATTTGAACCCCTATCAAGATTTTAGCGCCATGATTGAAGGCGCGATTAAACAGGCCTCACATATTTTGGTGGTGCTATCCCCCTCGTTGGTTGATGATGAGGATAGTTTTGTGCGGCGGGAAATCCTCTATGCCCAAGGCTGCCAAAAGCCAATTATTCCGATACTGCTACCCGGTTTCCCACAGGGCAAAATTCCGACGCTGGTCAACCACCTCACATGGATTGACTTTAATGATTATCAGCGCGGGATGAGTATCTTGCTGGAGCGCTTGCGCCAACCACTGACGGCCTATCAGACTTCACTGGATTTATTCCGCGACCATTTGGAGGAATTAAACGCCTATATTCTCGAAGAACTACGGCGCACGGTATTCAACGCTCAAGTCTTGACGCTGCGGATGTTGGATGCACCTGAAGCAGTGGAAAAAGCCAAGCCCATCGCCTATCAGTCCCGACGAGCGGGCTGGTTTGTTGACCATGATACCCGCGTAGAGTTTGGTACCCTTGAGCGAGCCTTTGAATTTCATGGACGGCGTTTGCTGCTTTTGGGGGAGCCGGGGGCAGGCAAGACGACTACCCTCTTGGCCTATGCTCAACAACTGGTGAATGCTCGTCTCCAAAACTCCGACCATCCGCTGCCTATCTATGCGCCGATTCATACATGGGATGGCAAGATGCCGTTGCTAGATTGGCTGGCAGGTGTTACCGACTTGGAGCGCCATGATTTACAGGTATTGCTGGAGACCGACCGCGCCGTGTTGTTGCTCGATGGGCTTGATGAGCTACCTGTGCGGATGGAAGGTGGACAAACGACTGATTATCGGGTGGCGTTCATGGCGGCTCTTGAGCAATTTGGCACAACGCCCTTACTCATCACATGTCGTTATAACAACTTCGAGGCGATTATGCGCGACCAGCATGTGATGGTGCCGCTCAATGGGGCAGTGCTGCTCAAACCACTGAGTAATAGGCAGATTGAGATTTACCTAGAGCCGCTTCCGGGGTTGTGGGAGGCACTGAGTGCCGACTTGCAGTTGATGGAATTGGCCCGTACCCCTTTGATTTTGACCTTGTTAACGGTGGCTTATCAAGACGCGGGCGAACATGCTTTATGGACGCTCGATAATCGGACGGGTTTGCTCCGCGACCAAGTGTTTAAGGTCTATGTCACCAAGCGCTATGAATTTGAACAGGTGATTGCACCGTTATCCTATACCATTGGGCAGATTTATTTGATTTTGGGGCAAGTTGCGATGACTTCCCTGTTATGGGGTAATGAGCAAGAACTGGAATTATCACTTTTTCGGCATGTGCTGAGTGAGAACGCCGATGAGTTTATCGAGTTTGCAGTGCGTTTGCACTATATCCGTCCGGTGCGCCAAGGGGTCTATCGCTTCATGCACGGCCTGTTGCGCGACCACTTTGCAGTGCCGTATTGTATGTCGTCGCTCAATGACAAGAATACGGTGGTACGGCATGGCGCGGCCTTGGTTTTGGCGAAGATTGGCGATGCGCGGGCGGTTGAACCCTTAACACTGGCCCTGCGTGATGAAAGCGCGGGGATGCGGAAGTTGGCGGCGTCAGCATTGGGTGAGATTGGCGATGTACGGGCAGTTGGGGCGCTCAAGACCGCCTTGGATGATAGCGATAAGTGGGTACGCAGTGAAGCGGCTATCGCGCTCGGCAAGATTGCCGACCCTTCTTCGGTGGATGCGCTGATTGAGGCCCTGCATGATTCGGATAAATCGGTTTGCGCTAATGCTGCGGTTGCGTTAGGGCGAATTGGCGACTCGGTGGCAATTGAGCCATTGTTGCATTTGTTCACCAACGAAGACGAGTGGGTGCGCCGACGGGTCATCTTGACGGTAGCCGAGTTTGGAGAACCCGCCTTGGAACGCTTGAGCCATGCCCTTGAGGATGAACAGGCGCTTATCCGCCAAGGAGCGATTGTGGCGTTGGTTGAAATTGGCGCTCGGCAGATGGTGACAACCATGAAGCCACTCCTTGAGGATGCCGATGAAGGGGTGCGGGCCACTGTTGTGTGGGCCTTGGAGCAATTGGAACATGATACAACACCTGAACAACCCTAATCCCCGATTACGCACGGCAGCGATTCAATTCATGAGCCGTGAACCCGATGTGCCGGATTTGCTGGAAGCGCTGAAGCATCCGGTGGCCTTGGTGCGGGCAGGGGCGGCGCGGGTCTTGGGGTTAGCGAAGGTTGAAAGCGCGGTTCCTGCTTTGATAGGGCGCTTGAATGATGGGGATGCTCAGGTGCGGATGGCGGCTATTGATGCCTTGGGGTTGTTGCGTGACCCGCAAGCCTTAGATCCACTCATCGCCTGCTTGAATGATCCACAGGCAAGGGTGGTGATACGGGCGGCTCATGCTCTGGCGAAAACGGCTAATCGCCAAGCCGTTGATCCGTTGATTGTCACTTTGCAGCATCCCAACTTGGGGGTGCAAACGATGGTGGCCTTTGCGCTCGGACGGATTGGTGATAGTCGGGCAGCGGAGCCACTGTTGGATGCGATGCGATGCTATGCCATGTCCTTAGAGGCTGACTTGCACCAATGGGATGTGGAGAATAACCAACGGTTGCTCTTGAGCCAGAATGCCCGCTATGGCCTCGCGCATTCCAATGTGCTTGACCAGTTTGCGGCGGCACTCGGAGAACTAGGGGAACCAGCGCTCGACTTGCTCATCGTAGCAACAACTGATGTTAACCGCTATGTACGGCAATATGGCGCGGTGGCGTTGGGGGCTATCCAAGATGACCGGAGCCGTGACATATTGAGGCAACTTGTCGAGCATGATTCTGAGGCAGAAGTCCGCCGCACGGCGGCATGGGCATTGAGCCAAACCATGCTATAATCGCCCTCATTCAATATTCCCTATTGGGGTAGAGTGAGGATTGCTGATGACTGGTTCAGTCACGGTTTCAATTGATGAACAAGTTGAAGTGTTGATGAGTAGCACGGGCTATGGCGATAACCAAACCCGTGAGAATATGCGCCAAGAGTTGCGTGCGCGTTTGATTGAGGCCCAACAAGAAGGGCGGCCTTTGCGGGTCTACGCTGGTTTTGACCCACGCACCACTGATCTGCATTTGGGCCATACCATCCCGATGCGGAAACTCAAGCAATTTCAAGATTTTGGGCATGAGGTGGTGTTCTTGATTGGCTCGTTTACATCCTTGATAGGCGACCCTGATGGTTCCACTGCCCGCGATGTGCTGTCACCAGAGGCGGTTGAGGCCAATGCCAAGACCTACACTGACCAAGCTTTCAAGATTCTTGACCCTGCCAAGACCAAGGTGTTATATAACCACGAGTGGCTGTCGCAATTGAACTTTGCGGATTTGATTGGCTTGGCCCGTAACTTCACGGTGCAGCAGTTTGTGGCGCGGGAGACCTTCCGCAACCGTATTGACGAAGGCGATCCGGTTTTCCTACACGAGTTCTTTTATCCCCTGATGCAGGGTTATGACGCGGTGGCCCTCAATACTGATGTGCAGGTCGGTGGGCAAGACCAACTCTTTAACCTAATGGCAGGCCGTCAACTGATGAAGGGCCTTGGCATGAAGCCCCAAGTGGTGATTGCGATGGGTGAGAGTTTGCCGGGTACCGATGGTGTTATGAAGATGAGTAAGAGCAAGGGCAACCATATCCCCTTGCTCTCCGACGCGGGCCAGATGTACACCAGCCTAATGAAGCTGCCCGATTCAACCATGCCGCTCTATCACAAGCTGATGTTGGGCTGGACGCAGGCCCAAGTCGATGACTTGATGGCGTCGATTGAGCGCGGTGAACGGGCACCACAAGATGTCAAAGCAGACATGGCTTTTGCAGTTACGGCGATCTTTCATGGCGAAGAGGCGGCAGCCGCAGGTCGTGAGTTCTCACGGACAGCCATGCAGCAGGGTGGTATCCCCGATGATATTCCCGAACATGCCATCAGTGCCGATGCGTCGGTGGTCGATTTGCTGGTAGAGACAGGTATTCTCAAGAGCAAGGGTGATGCCAGACGCCAGATTGAGGGCGGTGGTGTGCGGCGTGATGGCGACAAGGTCGAGAGTATTGATGACCGTGTGACGCTCGACCAGTTGCCTGTGGTGCTGCAATACGGCAAGCGCAAATTTGTGCGGCTGGTGAGAGGCGGTTAACCCATGATGACAGGCAATATGGACAACCCACGCTATTCGACCCAACCCGCTAATGCTTCACGCTCAATGGGGTGTATCTTTGCCGCCTTTATTGTTGGTGGGATGCTGCCTGTGGTTGCGTGTAGCTGCTTGGTCTTTGCGACCTTGGCGGGCTTCGGTGTATTCCTTGGCGATTTGTCAGGTGCTGAACAAGAGACGGGGCCAGCAGTGGGAGTCATTGACCTCTACGGCCCGATTGTCGAGGGTAGCGGCTTTGGTACCAATCCCGCATATATCAAGGAACAACTTGATTGGATGGACGAGAACAAGGATGTAAAAGCCTTGGTCATCCGTGCCGATAGCCCCGGTGGTGGAGTCAACGCCAGCGATGAAATCTGGAAGGCGGTAGAGGATTTTAGCAAGCCTGTGGTGGTCTATATGCACGGTACTTGCGCGTCGGGGTGCCTCTATGTCGCCAGCGCCGCCGATGAGTCGATTGCCTCGCGCAATACCGTAGTCGGTAGCATTGGCGTGATTTCCACTTTCTTCAACGTGGAGGAATTGGCAGACGACGTTGGCGTCTCGGTGGATGTGATTATCACGGGTGAAAACAAGGACTTTGGTAGCCCTTTCCGCGAGATGACCGAAGAAGAGCGTGCATTCTGGAAAGGGCAATTGGAGATTGTCCTTGACCATTTTGTGCAGGTGGTTGCCAACCGCTCCGGATCAACCTTAACCGAGGCTCAGGTGCGTGAATTGGCGACAGGGCAGGCGTGGATTGCCCCCGATGCGCTGCAACTGGGGCTGATTGATAGTCTCGGCTACGAAAAAGATGCGCTAGATTATGCGGCTCAATTGGCAGGCATGGGCGACTACCGTGTGCAAGAGTATCCTTTTGGGTTTAGCGAGTTGTTTCGGTTGTTCACCTCACCGAGTTTTAGCCTTAAATCGGCAGTCGATGAGGTGATACAACCTGTGCTTGAATATCGCTATTACGGCCCCTAGGACTTTTCGGGAACTTTTTCTTCCTCGGTGGGTTCATTCTTTTGGGCTAACTGCTGACGGAGTTGGCGCATGGTCGCATCGGGGGTGGGGGAACCCGCCAACCGACTAGAGAGCCGTCGCCAACTTCGCACAATCTTGCGCCGCTGTAGGGCATAGGCATAGGTAACTTGGCGGCGAATACCTGTCATGGGTTGACGCTTAATTGGGACATTGACCCATTGGACAACCATGGTGGCCCATGCCAGTCCGCCCCCAAAGCCACAGAACACCAGATTATCACCTGCGTTGACTTTACCCTCATCAATGGCTTCACAGAGTGCAATGGGGATAGAGGCAGCCGAGGTGTTGCCATAACGGGCCACATTGCTGTAGAACTTCTCAGTCGGGAGCTTCAGGCCCCGCGCAGCAGACTCGATGATACGCTGGTTGGCTTGATGCGGAATGACCAAGCCAATATCCTCAATCTCTAAATCTGCCATTTTGAGGGCATCTTTGATACTCTCATTGATAACCCGTGTAGCGAAGCGAAACACCTCGCGCCCGTTCATGTGTAGACGGTGCATGAAGCGCGGCGGGTGATTGTCGTCGTAGTTGTCCCAATCAATCTCTTCTTTGGGCTGCAAGTAGGTATCGCGGCTGCCAACAGTGGGCAAACCGAGCATATCCCAACCAGAGCCATCGGAACGCAACACGCTGCTAAGAACTCCGCCGGGTTGATTGCTGCCTGTCAAAATTACTGCACCTGCACCATCCCCAAAGAGGATACAGGTACCCCGATCTGACCAATTCATGACGCGGCTCATGGTCTCAGCCCCAATTACCAAGGCGGTGTCAATGTCGCCAAGGCGGATTTTGGCGGCGGCCATGTCCATAGCATAGACAAAGCCTGAACAGGCCGCGCTCAAATCAAAGGCACCAGCATATTTGGCCCCTAACCAGTCTTGAAGAAGACTGGCGGTACTGGGGAAGATATGCTCTGGGGTAGAGGTGGCAACAATCACTAGGTCAATGTCGGTAGGCAGGATGTCCGCGACTTTGATGGCAGCTTGGGCAGCCCGCAGCGCCAGATGACCCGTTGATTCGTTTTCGTCGGCAATGCGCCGTTCCGCAATTCCTGTGCGGGTGCGAATCCACTGGTCGTTGGTTTCCACAATGGCTTCAAGGTCATGATTGGTCAGCACACGGTCAGGGACAGCCATGCCCCAGCCCGTGATGTGTGCATAACGCCGACCTGTGTTCGGCCCGCGTCCGAGCAGCCGCAACCCTGAATCGTTACCGTTGCCATTTTCATGGTGACCATTGTTATTCCACCACGGCAACACTGAACGACGGCTATGTCCATTTTCTTGGGTCATGCTTTCCCCCCAACGGAATGGGTTGTTATTGTGCGCCGTTTTCGGTGTGTTTCTTTAGAATCAGCACCGTATTGTGACCACCAAAGCCAAAGGAATTGCTCATGACGGTGTTGACCTCTTGGGCACGCCCCACGTTTGGCACATAGTCAAGGTCACAACCCTCGTCTGGTTCATGGAAGTTGATGGTGGGCGGAATGTAGCTGTTGAGCATGGCTTGGATGGAAAGAATAGCCTCCACCGCGCCCGCGGCACCTAAGAGATGGCCGGTTACCGATTTGGTTGAGCTAACCGGAATATCGTAGGCACGTTCACCAAAAGCCTTCTTGATGGCGACACTTTCCATTTTGTCATTCAAAGGTGTGCTGGTGCCATGCGCGTTGAGATAATCGATGTCTTCAATGGTCATACCCGCATCGCGGAGCGCCCGTTGTATAGCGACAACAGCACCTTCAGCGGTATCGAGTGGGGCGGTTACATGATAGGCATCAGAGGTGTTGCCATAGCCCGCAATATCAGCATAGATAGTGGCCCCACGGGCAACAGCATGTTCATAGGCCTCCAACACAAGTACAGCAGCCCCTTCCGCGACTACAAAACCGTCACGATCTTTGTCAAAGGGACGGGATGCGCCTTCGGGGTCATCATTACGACGGGAGATAGCGCCCATATTGTCAAAGCTTGCCAAGGCAAGGTCAATCATACCTGCTTCAGTACCGCCTGCAATCATGGCCTCAGCTGCCCCGCGCCCAATCATAGCGGCAGCTTCACCAATGGCATTGTTACCAGTGGCGCAGGCAGAGACAACCGCCATTGTTGGGCCACGAAAACCATATTCAATGCTAACCCGTGCGGTGGGGCTATCAGGTAACATCATGGGGACAACCAAGGGACTAACGCCTTTTTGTCCACGATCAACAAAACTCATCATACCATCCAGCACCGAGCGGATGCCCCCGATACCGGAGCCAATAAGCGCCCCAATATCATAGCGGTTCTCGTCGGTGACTTTTAGACCACTATGGGTCATAGCCTCTTGAGTGGCATACATGGCTAATTGGGTAACACGATCCATCCGCCGAGCATCACGCCGTCCGAAGATGGCTTCGGGGTCAAAGTTCTTGACTTCACCACCGATTTTGACGCGAATTTCTGATGGATCCCAAAGGGTGATAGGGCCGATTCCAGATTTGCCGTTCTTGGCACTCACCCAGATTTCATCTGCGTTATTGCCAATTGGGCAGATAACTCCATATCCTGTGACTACAACTCGCCGACCTTGCAAGTTTAACTCCTCATTAGAACGTGATTACGTTGTAAATTGCCCGCATTATATCATGACCAGCATTGGTTATAACCCTGAAATCTCAAAAAGGTTACTTGACAGGGTGGGAAGTCTTTCTATAATTCACGTGTGATTAGTCAATTTTGACTATTTGAACAAGGGGAGTCTCATGTACGATTTTGTCTTCAATTTCCACTCTGGCTGGCGTTTCTTGGTCTTGCTGGCATTGGCGGTCAATGTGATTTACTTCGGTTATGCACTGGCAACCAAATCCAAGCAACCCAAGCGTGACAAATTGGTGTCAACGCTTTTCGCCGTCAGCGTAGACATCCAAATTACTTTGGGGATTATCTTGCTCATCATCGTTATCATTGATGGTAACTTTGATGCAGGGCGTCATTTCGGGCACTTCATGCCAATGCTGTTGGCGGCTCCGGTGGCCCATGCGTATACCATTTTTGGCAAAGCCGTCAAGAATCAGGCGACAGTCGAAAAATACCAACGCCTTGTTGGTCTGCTGGCTCCAATTATTGTCTTGATTCTGGTGATGGGCGGTTTGGCCTCCCTAGAATTGGGACTGTTCCAGATGTCCTAAACAGCCTTGCCCTCACTGAGTGGGGGCAGGTTACCCCTATTAACTTCAATCTACGCCAACTATAATGGCGCGTCGGAGAATCACTTATGATTGTTGTAACTGGCGCGACAGGCTTCATTGGTCGTCATCTTGTAACGCAACTGATAGAGTCGGGCAATCCGGTGCGGGTTTTGGTGCCACCGGGAGTAATCAACTACTATACTCGACGGAATCGGCGCTGGCCTTGGGCCGAAGCGGGCGAGGCCGAGATTTTTCGCGGGAGTATCTTTCATGGCGAGTCTTTGTTTCAGTCCATGCAGGGTGCCCATACCGTATTTCATTTGGCGGGTGCCCAATGGTGGGGCAATCGGCGTGAGTTAGAGCATGTGGAACTGGTTGGCACACGTCAAGTCATCACTGCGGCTCGTTCTGCACGGGTCGGACGCATCATCAGCCTTAGCCATTTAGGAGCCGAACCTTCATCCGCCTATAACCTGCTGCGGGTCAAAGGACAAGCTGAAGAGTTAATTCGGGCCAGTGGAGTCGCCTATACCATTTTTCGGTGTGGGGTGGTCTTTGGGCCAGATGACAGTTTCGTGAACAACTTGGCGATGATGCTACGGGCCAATCCAGTGTTCTTCTTCCAGCCGGGAGCAGGCGAGAATTTGCTGCATCCTATTTTCATTGGTGACCTTATCCAAGCGTTGTTTAACAGTCTTGAGGCCATCTCGTTGGTGGATGAAACGGCAGATATTGGGGGTGGGGAGTATCTCAGCTTTCATGAGTTAATCCGCACCGTGATGCGAGTCTCAGGAGCGCGACGGGCTATTATTCCCCTACCACCTTATATGGTGCGTTGGACGGTAGGCTTGGCGAATACCATCTTCCCGCGCTGGCCCGTTACCCGCCAATGGTTTGATATACTGGCGGGTAATCGCACCGCGCAATTGGGCAATCTGTATCATTACACAGGTGTACGGCCTGTACGTTTTGAGGATACACTGCTGACGTATATGCCACGCCGTCGATATGGCTTGGAGTTCTCTCGGTATATTTTCCGGCGCAGACCGGGTACACGTTTCTAGGGTTTCACATCATGTATGCTATACGTTCCTTAACGCGGGTCGATGAATTGAAATGGGTCATGGACTTGCAGCGCTTGGTCTATGGAGATGATGACCATCGCCAAATGGCGCTTTATACTCTGATCGATTTCACCCGTAACGGCGGACATATCATCGGCGCATTTGATGGCAATTTGTTGGTGGGTTTTCTGGTCGCGTTTTTCGGCACCAATTCTCGTGACTCGCGCCGTCCTGCGATGGCAAATCTCAAATTGGTGATTAGCCGCGTTGGGGTGCATCCTGATTATCGAAATAGTGGGGCAGCAACACAAATGATAGGGCGCTTTATTGAGATTGCTGATCAGCAAGGGGTACGGCTGGCGACTTACACCTTTAACCCTCTCGGCAGCCGTGAAGCCTATCTGCTGATTCGTAAACTAGGCGCGATTGGAAAGGTATTTACGCCGGGGTATTATGGTGATGAGGACGGCCTTGTGGCTGAACTGTGGTTAACCCAAAACCGTGTGCGTCAACGCTTGATGGGAGAGCAGCGCAGTCATTTGAGCCTCGACCATTATCTAGAGGCCAATACCCCTATCTTGAATATTCCAGAGGTTGAGCCTGATACGCGCAAAATCCTGCCCTATCCCCATGATATAGCGGTAGCAGACTCAACAATGCTGCTGCTAGAAATTCCGGCTGAGGTTGAGATGATGGCTGACCTTGAGGCATGGCAACGTCATATCCGCACCATTCTCTTGACGGTGTTGCAGCATGGCTATGTGGTCACTGATTTTCTACATGAGAACTATGAAGGCCGTCCGCGTGCCTTTTATGTATTGAGTTTTGACGGCCCACGCTTTGTCGTTGACCTTTAAGAAAGAGGATGCCCATGTTTGAGAATAAACGCCTTGCCTTCATAGGGAGCGGGCAGATGGCTGAGGCTATGATTGCAGGTCTTTTGGATAAATCCATCATCAAGGCCGAACAGATTATTGCTGCTGGTCCACGTGAGGAACGCGCCCATCAACTGACGGCTCGTTATGGTATTCAAGGTACGACTGATAACCATGAAGCTGCTGAACAGGCCGATGTGGTGGTGTTGAGCGTCAAGCCACAAATGATTGATGAGGTCTTGCCCGAAGGTCGGAGCGGGATTGAACACTGTGACCTGATATTGAGTATTGCGGCGGGTGTGACTTTAACCCATCTGGTCGAGCGTTTTGGGAATACACGGGTAGTACGCGCCATGCCGAATACCCCCGCCAAGATTGGGCAGGGTATCTCCGTCTGGACGGCAACGCCAGCCGTATCCGAGACTCAACAAGAGCAGGCACGCTTGATGTTGAGCGCCTTTGGTGATGAAGTTTTTGTGGACAAAGAAGACTATCTCGACATGGCAACGGCCCTGAGTGGCACAGGCCCTGCTTACGTCTTCATGTTCTTAGAGGCGATGGTTGATGCGGGCGTGCATCTGGGTTTTTCACGGCGGGTGGCGCGTCAATTAGTGTTGAAGACGACCTTGGGAGCGACGGCCTATGCCCTAGCGAGTGACGAGCATATCGCCTCCTTGCGGAACCAAGTGACCAGCCCGGGTGGTACCTCAGCGGAAGCCTTGTATCATCTAGAGAAAGGCGGCTTCCGCACGGTGCTGTCACGGGCAATATGGGCGGCCTATCAGCGCTCAGTGGCGCTCGGTGGCGGCAAGAAGGTGAGCCAGCGTTTGGGAGGCCGTCCGGGGACGGAGCTTGATAAGGACATCTGAGCAAAGGTAACATAGATTTTCTGTCTTTTGTAAGCTAGACTAAATCTTTAACTCATCGAAGAGAGGTGGCGAGGGAATGCTGTCTGAGGATATACCAGATATTGTGGTTGGTCGGTTGCCTATCTATTTACGGGCAGTGACACAACTCGCCAATGCGGGCAAAGAGATTACCTCGTCACGTGAATTAGGACTGTACCTCGGCATTAGTTCGGCCCAGATTCGCAAAGACCTCTCGCTATTTGGGGGGTTTGGGAAGCAAGGGACAGGCTATCATGTCGAGACCCTACGCCGCAAACTCCAGCAAATTTTGCATGTGGACGAGCAATGGCCGGTAGCGATTGTAGGAGCAGGTGACCTTGGGCGTGCCCTCGCGCATTATCGCGGGTTCCAAGCACGCGGGTTTGAGGTGTGTGCGGTTTTTGACAGTGCCTCGCATAAAATTGGGCAGCAAATCGACGGTAATGAGCGACTGACCATTTATCCAATGGATATGCTGCCAGAGGTCGCTCAAGCCAAAAACATACGGGTGGCAATGTTGGCGGTACCTGCTGAACATGCCCAACACGTTGCCAGCCTGATTATTGAGGCCGGGATACGGGCGATTTTGAACTATGCTCCTATTAACTTGATTGTGCCAGAGGGGGTGCATGTCCAATACATTGACCCTGTGATTGAACTCCAGCACATGACGTTTTATCTCGGCAATCAGCAACCTTAACCGGACGTTCAACCGTCCGGTTTTTGTTTAGGCGCGTTCAATAATGCCCCGTAGCAGACTTGGGTTTTCGAGGGCACGTCCAGCCCCTACTGCCGTTGCTACCAATGGGTCACTGGCACGGTAGGCGGGTACATTGGTATGACGGGTGATAAATTCTTCAATCCCTCGCAAGAGCGCTCCCCCACCTGTTAGCACAATACCTCGATCAATAACATCGGAGGCTAACTCAGGCGGTGTTTTCTCTAGCGTCTGGCGGGCGACGTTGGCAATCATAATCAACGGTTCACGGATAGCCTCGACCACTTCGCTGGTGGTGATGGTGATGGTGCGCGGTAGCCCCGTCACTTGGTCACGACCTTGGATGTCCATGGATAGCTCTTGGTCTTGGTCAACGGCGGCCCCAATTTGAATCTTAACGGCCTCGGCGGTGGGTTCCCCAATGATAAGGCTATACTTACGCCGCACATAATTGATGATGGCATCATCCAGCCGTTGACCGCCTGCGCGAATAGTTGAAGCGGCCACCACACCGCCCATAGCGACGACAGCAGCCTCGCTCACGCCTCCACCCAACGAAAAGACCATATTGCCTGCTGGGGTGTGGACAGGCAGCCCCGCCCCAATCGCAGCCGCCAATGGCCCGTGAATGAGGTAGACATTGCGTGCGCCAGCTTGGATGGCGGCCTCTTGTACGGCCCGCTTCTCGACGCTATTGACACCATAAGGCACCGACATCATGACATCCGGCCCACGAAACCAACCACGAGCGTGGATTTTTCGCATGAAGTATCCCAGCATGGCCTCGGTCACTTCATAATCAGCAATGACACCATCCTTGAGCGGTTGGACAATCGTGATGTCATCGGCATGACGGCCCCACATATCACGGGCTTCTTGACCTAGCGCCCGCACTTCGGGCTGGATTTCATCGGTGGTCAGGGCCACCATTGCAGGCTCTTGCAGTAGTATCTGGCCCCGACTGTAGACCATCACATTGACGCTCCCCAAGTCGATGCCGAGCTTTTTGGCAAATATCCCCATGTTGCTTCCTTTCGTAACAGGCAACATTATAGCAACAAAACGCCCCGATTGAACGGGGCGCTTATCTGACTGGCAAATTTCCTAAGTTGACCTATTTGTCATCGGTTTCATCAACTTGGCTACGGATGCGGATAGTACCTGCACGGCTGCGGGTCTTGCGGATCACATGTACCGCAAGCTCGGCCCGTCGTAGTTCCGAAGCGATTAGGGTGTGTTCTTCCGGTGGTGGGCCTTCTGCCAAAATCTTGGCGGCCCGTTCACGGGCGGCTTCGACTTCATCCAGACTTAAGTCCGAGGTAAAGTCGGCTGCATCAGCCAACACCACAACCTTGGTAGGCCGCACCTCAACCACACCCCCATAAATCACAAAGCTTTCTTCGGCATTGCCTTTTTTGATTCGCAATTCTCCAAAGGACATGGTGGTCAGCAAGGGTGTGTGGCGTGGCAGCACGCCCAATTCCCCCTCTTTGCCCGGAATGATAACCATATCGGCTTCGGGTTCCTCAAAAAGCTTGCGTTCTTGAGAGACAACTTCAACATGAATAGGCATTCGATACCCCTCAACTAATTTTGGGCGAGGGCTTCTTCGTGGCGCTCAAGCACGTCCTCAATCGGCCCAGCCATGTAGAAGTGAACTTCGGGAATGTGATCCAACTCACCATCCAAAATCATGCGGAAGCCGCGCAGGGTGTCTTGCAGGCGGACATACTTGCCATCACGCCCCGTGAATTGCGCCGCAACCTTGAAGGGTTGGGTCAAGAAGTTTTCAATACGGCGGGCACGGGCTACCACTTGCTTGTCTTCCTCGCTGAGTTCTTCCACACCCAAGATGGCGATAATGTCCTGCAATTCCTTGAAGCGTTGCAACACATTTTGTACCTCCGTCGCAGTGCGGTAGTGTTCCTCACCAACGACGAGAGGATCGAGAATCTTGGAGGTAGAGGCCAACGGGTCAACCGCAGGGTAGAGAGCGCGGGCAGCCAAGGCACGTTCAAGGGCAATGGTACCGTCAAGGTGCGAGAACACTGCGACAGGTGCCGGGTCAGAGTAGTCGTCGGCAGGTACATACACGGCCTGCATGGACGTGATAGAACCCGTTGAGGTCGAGGTAATGCGTTCTTGCAGACGGCCCATTTCTTCAGCAAGGTTGGGTTGATAGCCCACTGCGGAAGGCATACGACCGAGGAGCGCCGACACTTCCGACCCACTCAGTGAGAAGCGGAAGATGTTGTCGATGAACATCAGCACGTCTTTGCCTTGGTCGCGGAAAAATTCAGCCATTGCCAGACCGCTCAAGGCCACGCGCAAGCGCACGCCGGGCGGCTCGTTCATTTGACCGAAGACCATCGCCACGTTGTTCAACACGCCGCTATCGTGCATTTCTTCATAGAGTTGGGTACCTTCACGGGTACGCTCACCCACACCTGCAAACACGGAGATACCCGCGTGTTCCTTGGCGATGGAGTCAATCAACTCGGTGATAATCACGGTTTTGCCTGTACCTGCACCACCGAAGATACCCATCTTCCCACCTTTAGTGAAGGGGACGAGTAGGTCGAAGACCTTAATGCCTGTCTCGAACACCTCAATCTTGGAGGTTTGTTCGGCAAAGGCGGGGGCTTCGCGGTGGATGGGGTAGCGGGGGGCATCGGTCACGGCGGGCTTGTTGTCAATTGGGCGGCCCAACACATTGAAGATACGCCCAAGAGTTTTGTCGCCAACTGGCACGCGGATGAAGTTACCCGTTGCATAAGCTGCCACATTGCGAGCCAAGCCGTCGGTGGTGTCCATTGACACGCAACGGACGCGATGGTCGCCAATGTGGTTCTGCACCTCAAGGATGAGGTCTTCTTGGCCCGCAACGGGGATACGGATAGCATGGAAGATGTCGGGTAGGGGGTCGCCGGGGGCAAAGGCAACGTCTACCACGCTACCTAACACTTGTACGACACGGCCTTTAATTTCACTCATCGTTGGTGATAATCTCCTTATTCACGTAATGCTCCGCCGACGGCTGCGATAAACCGATCAGCGTTCTTGAGTTTGGTTTTGTCTTTTTTGGTTTGTTGCAGCGCATTTACCCCACCCACGATGTCGAGAATCTCACCAGTGATGGCGGCCTGCCGCGCTTTGTTGTAGAGCAGGGTCAAGTCATCAGCAAGGGCGCTGGCGTTTTCATTAGCGTTCCGCATGGCAATCATACGGGCGCTGTGTTCGCTGGCGAGCGCTTCGAGCATGGCTTGATAGATTTGCAGGGTAGTGAAGCGGGGGATTACTTCATCAAGGATAGTGGCCGCATTCGGCTCATACAGATAGTCACGCCCCCCGGTGGTGGCTTCTGGTTCAGATTTCAAATAGTCAGCCTGTACCGTGTTTTCGGGCTGGTATGGACGCAGGGGTAACAGGTTAATGACGGTTGGTTTTTGGGCAAGGGTGTTGATGAAGTCCGTATAAGCAATAAAGACCTGATCGGTTATGCCCGACAGAAATTCATCGACTACGATTTGACCAATTGGGGCAATATCGCTAATCCGTAGCGGGGTTGGGAGTTTGCTGAATTCTGCGATGACATTCTGCTTGGTACGGACTAAGAAGTCGCGTCCCTTGCGGCCTACCGCAATCCAACGGATTTCCTCACCCTCAACCGATAGGTTTTCGGCAAAGCGGTTGGCAACTCGAATCATGTTGTCGTTATAAGCTCCGCATAGAGAGCGATCCGAGGTCACCAAAATGACGGAAACAGCCTTCACACGGTCATGGGTCGCCAAGAGGGGATGTTCATTGGCTCCGGTAGCTTGGGCCACGTTGACTAGAACTTCCCATGCTTTTTGCGAATAGGCACGGCTATTGAGTACCTGTTCTTGAGCACGGCGCACCCGACTGGCCGAGACCGCCTCTAGAGCACGGGTGACTTGGGCAATATTTTTGACGCTGCCAATGCGTCGTTTAATCTCTCTTGCTGTTGCCATCGGTTAGTTCCACGTTGAATTGAAAGCTTCAAGGGCTTCGACCAGAGTTGCCTCAGCTTCGTCAATCTTGTAGGTTTCATAGATTTTCTTGCCGTATTCTGGATATTGAGCATCCAAGAAGCGCAAGAAGCCATCTTCCCATTCCTTAATGCGATTGACGGCAACTTTCTCCAGATAGCCCTTGGTACCCGCATAGATGACCGCAATTTGGCGATGCAAGGGGTCAGGCTGATATTGGGGTTGTTTCATAATCTCCGTCAAGCGCAACCCACGATCCAATTGGCGTTGGGTGGCAGCATCAAGGTCAGAGCCGAATTGGGCGAAGGCCGCCAAGGAGCGGAATTGTGCCAATTCCAGCTTCAAACGACCCGCAACTTGTTTCATAACTTTAGTTTGGGCATCACCACCCACGCGGCTCACCGAAATACCGATGTTCAGGGCTGGGCGTTGGCCCGCGAAGAACAGGTCTGGCTCAAGGAAGATTTGGCCGTCGGTGATGGAAATCACGTTGGTGGGGATATAGGCCGAGATGTCACCCAAGAGGGTTTCGATGATCGGCAGGGCTGTCAAACTACCGCCACCTTTTTCCTCGGACAACTGGGCAGCACGTTCCAGCAAACGGCTATGGAGATAGAACACGTCACCGGGGTAGGCTTCACGTCCGGGGGGACGGCGCAGCAGCAAGGATACTTGGCGATAGGCCCATGCGTGCTTGGAAAGGTCGTCATAGACTACAAGGGCATCTTTGCCATTGTCCATGAAGTATTCACCTACCGCGCAACCCGCGTAGGGGGCGATATATTGAAGGGCAGCGGGGTCAGAGGCCGAAGCGACCACGATAATGGTATGCTGCATTGCGCCATATTCTTCAAGGGTGGCAACCACACGGCGAATTTCAGAAGCACGCTTGCCGATGGCGACATAAATGCAAATCATGTCTTTATCGGCTTGGTTAATGATGGTGTCAAGGCACATGGCGGTCTTGCCCGTACCACGATCACCGATGATGAGTTCGCGCTGCCCGCGCCCAATCGGGATAAGGGCATCAACCACACGCAAGCCCGTTTGCACAGGGCGGTACACGTTACGACGTTCCATTACGCCGGGGGCGATTTTCTCCACCTCATAATAACCACCAGTGGCAGAGATAGGACCTTTGCCATCTAGCGGGCGACCGAGGGGGTCAATCACGCGCCCAAGCAGTTCGTTGCCAACGGGTACCGAGTTGATACGACCAGTGGCCCGAACTTCATCACCTTCATTGAGGCCTTCGTAATCACCAAGGATAATGATACCCACGTTGTCTTCTTCAAGGTTGAAGGCCACACCAAGGGTGCCATTGGCGAACTCAACGAGTTCTTGAGCTTTGACGCTCGGTAAGCCGCTTACACGGGCGATACCGTCACCGATCTCCAATACGGTACCAACCTCAACGGCGGTATATTCGCGTTTGAACGCGGTAATTTGGTCTAAAAGACCCTGTGTCAGGTTATTCGTCATCCAATAAGCCTCCGTGAGGACAGTTTATGTCGCTAGATTCTTTGCTTGTTAAAGATAGAACAAACGACGATTTCTGTCAAAAAATCGTTTTGCGAATGCCCCATCTTGTGATTTAATAAGAGTTTGGCAGATTATAGCAGCCCAAGTTAGTTGTGTCAGGGTTGAAGGCGAAGCAAATATGTCTTTACAATCACCACCGCCATCGAATCCCGATGATTTGGAAGAGCGTCTGAATGAGCTAGAGTTTCTGCAACGGCTTGACCATGAGTTGCATTACCTCCTCGATTCGGATCGTGTTTTGGATATTACCCTCGATTGGGCTATGCGGCGTACCGCAGCCGATACGGGGTTAATTGCCAAGCGTCATGAAGACAGCCTCCAGATTATGCGGGTAACTGGTTATGCCTATCAGTATGCGACCAAGTTGATGCGTGAACCATGGCCCCTAGCAACGGGCGTTTTAGGCCGTGTTGCGACCAATGGCAAACCCGTCTACATGGCCTATGTAACCAATACATCCGACCATCAGTTGATTTATGAGAAAACACGCTCACATTATACGGCACCGCTCATTTTTCATGATGAAACTATTGGTATCTTGCACTTAGAGAGCCGCCATCCGGCCCATTTTAACCAGCGCATGCGTGACTTTATTCAGCATATTGCTGGGCGTGCAGCCGTCGCATTGCGTAACGCTGAACTCTATACCCAAACCTACAATGCTGAACAACTCAAGTCTGATATGATCCGGATGGTGGCGCATGATTTGCGTAATCCCCTCAATACTATTGTCAATGCGACGCATTTACTCAAACGGCTCAAAGGCAAAATCCCCGACCAAGCCTTAAGTTTTGTTCAGAGCATTGAGCAATCAGCCCACCAGATGCGGACATTGTTAGAAGAGTTACTGACTTTGGAGCGTTTGGAGTCAGGGCTAAAGATGGAGGCAACTCCACTGAATTTGAGTGATGTGTTGGTTGAGTCGGTGCAGCGCACGCACTCTGATGCAGAGAGTAAGTCACAGACCTTGACTCTGAAAGTTCCAGACCAGCCTTTGGTGGTACGCGGTGAGTTTGCGTACTTTCGACAAGCGATGGTTAACCTTATTAACAACGCTATCAAATACACTCCCCATAAAGGCATCATTTCAGCGCGGCTGGAGCGACATGGAGAACGCGCCTTCTTTGAGGTAACTGATAACGGCTACGGTATTTCACCGGAGCGCCAAAAATGGTTGTTTCAGCGTTTTTATCGGGCTAAGGAGCCGGGAACGGAGCATATCGAGGGAACGGGGCTTGGCTTGAGTTTGGTGAAGGCTGTTATTGAACGTTCTGATGGCGAAGTGTGGTTTCAAAGTACGCCGGGGCAGGGTAGCACCTTTGGGTTTTGGCTGCCGTTGACGGACGATGCACTCCCAATGTCATCCCATGAGAGCCAAGACCAGACCTTGTTTCCGGTACCAACGGTTAAGCGCCCACCTGCATTGCCCCTGACTTCATTAGAATTAGATGAATTACCGCCACTTCCTCCCGCACCTTCCCCACCCAACAACGAAGAAGCCGCCCCCAGCGTTGCTGACAGCGGCTCCTCATTGAAAGCAGATTAGCGTTATTGCAGGGCGCTGTAGCCGGGGCCTGCGGAGAAGTAGTCGTAGTTGGGTTGAATATCTTCGGTGAGGTCAAAGACTTCGCTGCCCGTGCCGTCGGTGCGCTCTCCTGCGAAGGACACATAAGCTTGACCATCTTTGAGTTGGTATGAATCCGGCACTTCCTCTTCGGGGAAGATGGCCTCGTAGGGGCATTCAGGAACACAGGCACCGCAGTCAATGCAGGTGTCAGGGTCGATGAAGTACCACGGCCATTCGGCTTCGGGGATACCGGGGATAATACACTCAACGGGACAAACTTCTACACATGCGCCGTCGCGGAGGCACAAGCCGGTAATTATATGAGTCATTCCAATACGCTCCTTGCGCTGTTTGCCGATTTTTTAATCTGGGTAAAGTTTTATCTTTACTCGTAAATATAACAAATTCAGGCAAGGTGTCAATCTATTTTGGGAATTATCCAATGATAGGAGGTTTGGAAGGGGCGAGTTGTCCCCGCCCCACAAGTGGTCTTATTTGGCGGCTTGGTAATTTTGGGCGACCACATTCCAATCGACGACATTCCAGAAGGCGGCAACGTAGTCGGGACGGCGGTTTTGGTAATTCAGATAATACGCATGTTCCCAGACATCAAGGCCCATGATCGGGGTATCACCTTGCATGTAGGGGCTGTCTTGGTTGGCGGTTGAGTAGACTTTCAAGTTACCGCTACCATCGACTACTAGCCATGCCCAGCCTGAACCGAAGCGGCTACCCGCAGCAGCGCTGAATTTGGATTTGAATTCGTCGAAGTTGCCGAAAGCAGCATTGATGGCATCCGCCAGTTCACCACTGGGTGCGCCGCCACCGTTGGCGCTCATGATGGTCCAGAATAGGCTGTGGTTGGCATAACCTCCGCCATTGTTTTGCACGGCAGTCCGAATGCTGTCGGGAACGTTGTTGATACCGCGCAATAGGTCTTCAATGGATTTGCCCGCCAGTTCGGGGGCGCTTTCGAGGGCTTTGTTGAGGTTGTTGGTGTAGCCCGCGTGGTGCTTGTCATGGTGGATTTCCATGGTGCGGGCATCGATATGCGGTTCTAGTGCATCAAACGCATACGGAAGGGGGGGGAGTTCAAAAGCCATATATCCTCCTATGGGCTGAATTTTGTCAATGATTATTCCAATAATACCACAGCACGGTCAATCTATCGAATTGTACCTTTGTACAGGTTTGTGTGGTAAGATGTGGCGCATGGCAGAGAGATGGAAACCTTTTATAGCACTGTTCATTGGGCTTTTCGCCGTATCTACAGCGGCGATTTTTATTCGCTTGGCACAGGAAGAAAATACCCCGTCATTGCTGGTGGCCGCTGGGCGCTTGACAGTAGCGGCGGTGGTCTTGACACCCTATGCTCTCAAGCGTTATCGGGTTGAGCTTCAGCACCTACGTCCGTCTGATATTCGGCTGGGGATATTATCGGGGGCGGTACTGGGCTTGCACTTTGCGACATGGATTAGCTCGCTGGAATACACCTCAGTGATTAACAGCGTGGTGCTGGTGACGACCAATCCATTGTGGGTGGCGGTGATGGCCCCGTTCATCCTTGGCGAACGCATCAGCCGCTGGACAATTGCAGGTCTAGCGTTGGCTTTCGGGGGTGGGGTGCTGGTGGCTTTGAGTGGTGAGGCGGGCACGGCTCCAACGCGCTCCGATCCACTCCTCGGCAATGGCCTCGCGCTCTTTGGGGCGGTGATGGCTGCTATCTATTTCATCATTGGAAGACGGCTTCGCGCACGGCTACCCTTAATCCCCTATATTTGGCTGGTTTACAGTACGGCGGCGGTTTTTATGTTGGTGGTGGCTCTGCTATGGGGGCATTCGCTGGCACAGGTATCAGGTCTAGGGCTGCTCTGGATTGTGATGCTGGGTTTGGTGCCGCAACTTATTGGACATTCCTCGTTTAACTATGCTCTTGGCTTCTTGCCTGCTGCCTATGTGAGTTTAATTGTTTTAGGGGAACCGATTGGGAGCGGGGTACTGGCAGCCATCTTTCTCAATGAATGGCCGGTGTGGTTACAAATTATCGGGGCTGCTTTGATTCTGCTGGGTATTGCCACCGCTACCCAAGACCAACTCCGCCCTAAGCGTAAACATGCCCGCTAAATTCGCCCGCTACATTTTTCATGTGTTACCTGTTCTGGTTGGTAAGGCTAGTCATCATCCCGACCTTGACCGTGTGCTGCTGTGGGATGACAGCATTGCAGCATTGGAACAGCGCCGCCTGCCGATGCTGATGCTAGGGAGTGATTGGCGGGAGGTTGATAGCTATTTGCGGTTGCGTCCTGAACAGTTTGATACCTTGGCACATCTGCTGAATCAGCGCCAAGCATGGATAGGGTCATGGTATTGGACGCCCCATTCAAGCGATACCGTTGAACAGCTTGTCCGCAACCTGTTGTTAGGGCGACGCTCGGCAGGGGTGTTTGGCGTAGTCGAGGAGGTCGGATTGGCAGGGTTGCCAGAGCATGATGTGGTGCTACCCGCGTTGGCGGCGGGTTTCGGCTTTCGCTATGTCTATCGACTCGGTGGTGGGGTGTCTATGCAAGTGGTTGGTGTGGATGGTTTTCCGATGAACTGCATGGAGATGGTTGCTGACCCTGTGCGGTGGCGTGCAACCGAGGCGGGTGATAGTCAGCATATGGCGGTTGCGGTGTATGGACGACCATTTGCGATTATTGAACAAATCCAACAGTGGCGGGCAACTTTACCTCACGATGATTTTTTGATAACCAACCCCACCACATTGGGGGCCATTCAGCCAAGTCAGATAGTAACACCCCATCAACCTGCTGTATGGGGAGTCTATTGGGGCGTGGAGGCGGCCTATGCCCAAATGGTGACTGAGGGACAGACGCCAACCGTGCCGTTTCTGGCGCTGCAACAGGCTTATCACGATGTGGAGATGCGGGCGGCGCTAGAGACTATCTTGCAGACCGAGCAAGCGTCATTGATTGAAACAACACATTCATTTCATATCACGGCCATCAAGCCACGTGAAGATGGGGCAGTGGGTGTGATTGTGCGGGGAGTCAATCTCAGCGACGAGCGCATAGAGGTTACATTGCGGCTGTGGCGTCGCTTTGAACATTGCGCGGTGGTGCGTTTAGATGAACGTCCAACGGGTGGCACCTTGCCCATAGAGACCGATGGGACTATCCAATTCATGGCAGCCCCATCGCGTTTGTTGACCTTATGGCTCTATTGACGGTTGTAAAGAAAATCCCCATAACCCGGAAAATTCGGCATCCAGTGGGGGACATCAATCCCGTACTCAATCAACCACTTGCCGATGTCAAAGTTGTCGGCCCAGATTTGCTTGAGGGTGCCGTCAGCGTACATCTCCCCCAGCGTCCAATTGACCAGCGACACAAAATCGGCATCATTACGGGGTAAGCCAATGACAATGGGCTGGAAGGAGTCTGGCCCAAAGCCCTCTGGTAAGAATCGCCAGCCATAGGGGTAGCGCTCCATGAACGCCAAAAGGCGCACCGAATCACCATAGAGAGCATCTACATTACGGGTGGTCACTAGTTCAGCAATGGCTTGTTCACTATCAGCAAAAGTGTAGACGCTATAGGTGCGCCCAAGGCTTTCGAGGTAGGTCTTGTCTTCAGGGCTATCTTGGAAGTAGCCAATCCATTGCCCACGCCGGAAGTCATCAAAGGAATCCCACTGGCTCCCTTCCAGCACAATGATACGGTCACCCGTGTAGTGGTAGGGAAAGGTGTAATCAAGACGGTCGGCCCCATCCCAGCGGGCGCGGACATTCATTGCCATGTCAGCTTGACGATTAGCAACCAAATCAGCGGCGGTGCTGTAGGTGTTGGGCAAGATGGTGACTGAAATTCCCCAGCGCCGTGCTAATTCATTCACGATGTCTTCACTTACGCCATCAAGGAAGCTCTCATAATAGAACCCGCCTTCTACCATGTCTAAGCCTGCCACTAAGAGGGGTTGCCCCGCGAGGATTTTGTCGATGGTGGACGACGATGGAATAGGCATATCGGGCGGGAAGTCCGCCACCGTGCGGGCGTCATCCTGTAGATTGCCATAGAGGGGGATGAAGGCGGCATAGTTGATGAGTTGTCCGGGGAACCACTTGGCCCCAAGGCTGGGTAGCGTTCCATTGACATACAGGCGCTGCAACGAGCGATTAATCAGGTTGCGGAGGTTGACATCGTAGCGTCGAAAAGCAATGGCATAGGGGTCAAGCTGCACTGATTCAGGGACAAGGCTCATCTGGACACGCCCAGCACGGCTGAGATCATCCAATTCGCCAACGGTACCATCAACTTCGCCATTGGCAAGGGCATCAAGTGCTTTATCTTCGGAGAGAAAACGCACCAGTTGGAAATTGCGTCCTGTATGGCTCATCCAGACGTTGAGCGCTTCTTCACCCCGACTACCAGCGACGACCGCAATACGATGGTCGGTAAGGCTGGTGAGGTCAGGATAGAGGCTCATGTCCGGTTCTCGGACAACCATGCGTTGCTCGTTGTAGTAGTAGGTGTGGGAGAACTCGTAGAATTCCTCGGCTTGGCGGGTGTGGATTTGCTCACCTATCAGAATATCGACTTCTCCGCTGAGGAGCCGTTGTTGGTAGGTCTCGCCTGTGACCTGCACAAACTCGACCTGCACACCAATCTCCTCGGCAATGGCACGGATGATGTCAGCCTCATAGCCGGAAAGTTGGCCCGCTTCATCGAGCCACACAAATGGTGGCACATTATAGAGGGTTCCGACCCGAATAATGCCCTCTTGTTGGAGTGTTACAATGCCGGATTGGGTCGATGCAGTGAAAGTGGTTGGCTCCTCAGTTGCAATAGGTACCTTGGTAGGGGGAATCAGGGTAGGAGCCGCGGCAGTTGAGGTGCCGCTTTGGGCAAGCGAGCCACCGATTGGCACCAAAACAAGGCTACTGATACTTAAAGCCAACAGCAGTAGGATTAGGCTACGATTTACGGACATAAAGCCTCCGTTCCATCAGATAAGTTAAGACTGAATCCGGCACACGGTAGCGCACCGACTCACCGCGCTTGAGGCGTTTCACAATCGCGGTGGATGAGATTTCAATTTCAGGGGCATCCAAAAAGTAGACACGCTCCAGCAGACCGGGTAGGGCGCGGCTCAAACTGGCGAGGTCGGGGTAGATAGCGGGGCGTTGCATAACAACCAACTTTGCCATATGGATAAGTTGGTCAGGGTGCGACCACGCCAGCAAATCCCGCAGTGAATCACTGCCCATCAGAAAATAAATATCTGCTGAGGGGTAGAAGCCCTGAAAGATACGCACCATATCGGTGGTGTAATGTGGCCCCGGACGGTCCATATCAATGCCAGAGACCGCCAATTGCTGGTTATGGGCGGTGGCGAGTTTGACCATCGCCAAGCGGTCTTGAGCCGGAGCCAATGGAATGGTTGTTTTATGGGGAGGTTGTCCGGCTGGCACAAAAAACACGCGGTCAAGGCGCAAATCGTTGACGGCGGTTTCAGCTAAGATCAAATGGCCTAAATGGGGCGGGTTGAAGGTGCCGCCGAAAATGCCTAGTTTTTGAATACCCACGATGTCCTCGGTTTCATAACAAAACGGAGTGGACGTTGACAAGAATGCCAGAGGCCGTGGGGCCTGTCCACTCCGTAAAATCTACGATTGACTGACGTTATTCAGTAATGCCGCCTTCGGTCATGCGATAGGCATCAAGGGCTGCTACGGCGTCTTCGCGGGTCATATAACCCAATTCGACAACGACATCAATGATGGGCTTGCCTGTTGCCATTGACTTCTTGGCGACTTCGGCACCCTTCAAATAGCCGATAATGGGGTTAAGGGCGGTGACCAAAATCGGGTTGTTGGCAAGCCATTGGGTTGTCTTTTGCTCATTGGCAACCAGACCCACCACACACTTATCATTGAAGGCTTGAGCGGCACCAATGACCACATGCATCATCTCAAAAAGATTGTGGGCAATAATGGGCATCATCACATTCAATTCAAGTTGACCGGCCTGACCTGCCAGCATAACGGTCAAGTCATTGCCCAAGACATGGAACATCGCCATATCGAGCATTTCAGCCAAGACGGGGTTGACCTTACCGGGCATGATACTCGACCCCGGTTGCACAGTTGGGAGACGGATTTCATCAAGGCCAGTGGTGGGGCCGCTGGAGAGCAAGCGGAAGTCATTGGCAATGCGGATGAGGTCTTGGGCGAGGGTGCGAATCGCGCTGGAGAAGAACACCGCATCGCCCATACTTTGCATGCTCTCAAAGAGGTTATCGCTCTCATAGAGGGTGATGCCTGTGAGATTTTGGAGGGTCTTGACCATGCGGCTATGGTATTCAGGGTGGGCGTTGAGGCCTGTACCTGCTGCTGTACCACCAATGCCGAGGCGACGCATGCCTTCAGCCGCCATCATGATTTTCTCGATGTCGCGCTCAATGGCCTTCGCATAGCCACTAAACTCTTGACCGAGGCGCACAGGTACCGCGTCTTGGAGGTGGGTGCGCCCACTCTTGACGATACCATCAAATTCACGAGCCTTGTCTTCAAGAGAGGTTTGCAAGCCCTTCAAAACATCAATCATTTCATCCAAGCGCCACAATACGCCCAAGCGGATGGCGGTGGGGATGGTATCATTGGTGGATTGGGCCATGTTCACATGGTCGTTGGGGTGGACGGGCTTTTTAGCATCGCTAATGGCGTAACCAAGGATTTGGTTGGCGCGGTTGCTGATAACTTCATTGGTGTTCATGTTTTGGCTGGTGCCAGCGCCTGCTTGGAAGGGGTCAACCACAAACTGGTTGTTCCATTTTCCAGTAATTACCTCATCAGCAGCTTGCATGATAGCTTCGGCGATTTGGCCGCCACTGACCGATTCTTTGTCTTGAAACAGACCGAGATCGTTGTTGACTTCGGCAGCAGCCCGCTTAATCATTGCCATTGCCCAAACGAAGGCGGGGTAACAACGTCCACCTGTAATGGGGAAATTCATCACGGCGCGTTGGGTTTGGGCACCATACAGCGCGTCGGCGGGAACCTGCATTTCACCTAACGAGTCTTTTTCGATACGGTAATCAGTCACTTTTTTTGCTCCTGTAAGTACAAAATTAGGCAAAGTTTATCGCACTCAAGGCTAGTGGACAACCGTTGTCAGGGGATGGTTTTTGTATGACAATAGTCATATGGGTGTATCAAGGCGTGAATTCTTGTTAGTGATGGGAGCCAGCGGGGCTGCATTTGTTTGTGGCAGCACAAGCTTAGTCGGGTATTGGCTGTTGGCGGATAACCCGTCTAGTCCTCAGTCTGTGGCAATCGAGCGACCCCAGACGATCAAGTCTGTCGAGCGCCCAGCTATTGTCAGTCGTGAGGAATGGGGGGCAAGGGCGGTTAATTATGAGGCGACGGAGGAGGCAGGTTTCTATTCGTTGGAGAATCCCGAAGGCTGGCGCGAGTACACGGAAGACTTGCGGGTCGCTTACCAAACCGTCGTTATCCACCACTCATCACTCTATGAAACCGATGATTGGCAAACCATGCACGCGATACAAGATTTGCATATGGGCAATCGCGGATGGGCGGATATAGGGTATCATTTTTGTATAGGCCAATCCGGTACGGTTTTTGAGGGACGACGGATGTCGGCACGCGGCACACATACTGAGCTATACAATACCGGAAGTTTGGGGGTGTGTCTGCTGGGGAATTATGAAGAGATTGAACCAACTCAGCCGCAACTCGATGCGACTCAAGGCTTGGTTAATTGGTTAGCGCTCCGGCTGCAATTAACCCATCTTGCGGGACATCGAGAATTTAATGCTATTACGGTTTGCCCCGGAGCTAATTTATATCCACACTTAGACCAAATCGCGGCGGTAGCGTCGCTCCAGCGCGGAATTGATGGCTATATTCAGCCTGAAGAGCAACGCATCACCCCAACACCTATAGATGCGGTCACCTATAAAGATTGTTGTATGTAGCGAGGGATTGATGAGTCATCCAAACGACGATTTGCAGGAAACACTCCAAGCCGTCAACGATAGTATGATGGAGGGCTTGGGTCAATTAGCAGACTATTTTGGCTATAACCGGGTGTTAGGGCAGTTATATGGTGCGTTGCTCCTGAGTCCTAGTCCGATGAGCTTGGATGACTTAGTAGACCAACTCGGCAAGAGCAAGGCCAGCATTAGCATGAATGTCCGCACACTTGAGCACATGGGGATTGTGCGTGAGGTCTGGGTACGGGATACCCGACGCAAATATTACGAGGCGGAGAGCGACCTATGGAAGGTCTTGACCAACGTCCTTGGTAGCCGTGAGTTGCGGGACGTGGATCGGGCGTTGAATGTGCTGGAAAGCAATATTGGCAAGCTGCGTCAACGGATGCCCAGTATGGATGATGAACAAAAAGAAGTTGCCCAGCATTACATTACCCGTATCGACCAACTCTCTGATTTCTTCCGATTGGCGCGGGTGATTCTTACTAGCCTGATGGATCATGGGCGGGGCTTGGCTTTTGGACAGTTTTTTGATGATAACCAAGAGGGGGAAGAGGACTTATGATTCGGACGGTACCCGATACCATTTCCGAAGAAATTGAACTTTACATGCGGACGTATTATTCGCTATTGCGGACGACGGATGCTATTAAAATACAATCACTTGTTGAATCCCATACAGCGATGGATTCCGCCTTGCATATCTATGCACGTTCACCCTACAAAATAGATGTATCAGCCCTTACCTACTGTTCGTTGCGCTTGCCAAGTGTTATTTATCAGGTTGAATTGATTGTTTTAGGGCAACTTGAAGCCGATTTCAAACGGGCAGGCTATACCAATGTGGAGCAATGGCAACGTGTTCATGCCCCCGGACGGCGACGGCGCACGCACTATGATGGCAATAAAACGTTGGCCGTCATGATTGCCAGTCGCTCCGATATTGATGATATTATTCCAATTCTGACGGCATTCCAGATTGAGTGGAACAAGGTTTATCACGCTTTTCAACTCAACCGCGAGGCACAGCGCATATTAGCCGCAGCAGGCGACCAAATGGGGGCCAATCACCTCATTGGCCTAGCTGAAAATCTCAATATGGATGTGGCTGACTTGACCCGTCTGCAAACGGCATGGAAAGCTGACTTTATGCCGTACCTGCGAGCGATGGCTTCCCGACGGATGGATATGTCGCTGCAATTACTGGCAGGGTCGTTGGTGAATTACCGCAAGGCAACCAGTTTTTGGTGGCGACATTTGAGTCGGGCTGCTGATGAGCGTGATATTCCTTTGTGGGAACGGCCCGTTTATTTTGTATCGAGCAACACCCACTCATTAGCGAATTTGTTATCGGGTTATGCCATCACCATCAGAGACGACTTGGTACAGTTTATGCACGCGCTGAAAAGCCCTGACCTGATGCGCGAATGGGAAGCGCTGCAAACCGAACCTCGCAAATCATGGCCCAATTTCTATTGTTATTTGCTCAAGAAGTACCAATCGGCGAACCCTGCTGACTTGCAGAAGATGATTGAGACCGAGGAACATGTCGGGTTGGTGCGGGTACCTGCCCAGCATGGGTTCGACATTGAGACCCAGATTATCCAACTCAACAAGCTGCAACCGGATTTATTGGATCCACGTATTACTGAGCGACTGGATGTTGAGCGCCTACGCCAGAGCAACGCACTGATTATCAATATTGATTATCCTCTCGGCTTGGCCGCCTTTGAGTTGCTGTCACGGGTGACAGAAGGCTGTGACCGTGTGCTGGGTGTTTACGTGATGGGTAAGGCCGCCACCCTCAATGGGCGAATCGGGGATGTGATGTTGGTCAATGTGGTACACGATGAGCATTCACAGAATACCTATTTGTTCAATAACTGTTTTTGTGCTTCTGACATCATGCCATATTTAGCCTATGGTACCCTATTGGATAACCAGAAGGCCGTGACTGCCCGTGGCACCTTTTTGCAGAACCGCACCTATATGGATGTGTTTTATCGGGAAGGGTATACCGTGCTGGAAATGGAGGCGGGGCCGTATCTCTCAGCGGCTTATGAAATGGTGCGCCCCATCCGCCACCCATCAGATGAGATTGTTAATCTCTATCCTGCTTCGTTTGATATTGGCTTTATCCACTATGGGAGTGATACTCCGTTTAGTAAAGGGCATAATTTGGGGGCAGGCAGCTTAGGGTATCAAGGCATGGACTCGACGTATGCTGCCACAGTTGCCATTTTACGTCGTATCTTCACACAAGAGTTGAGTCGTGTATAATGAATGGTCTGATCGTGTAATCGGGCAACCATCTCCGGACGTTTCGGTTGGTTTTGATGACCCTAATATGGTCTACGCAACCGCCGTTTATGCCAATACTTTTGCACCCCCAAAACCCCAGCCCCTTGCTCCTATTCCCCACTGGCGTTTTCGGGAGATTGTTATCCTTGTTATAAGTGGGATATTGGTCTCTGGCGTGTTTGGTGTACCAACGTATTTGATGATGTTGGTTGTCAGCGACCCCAGTCCAAATGGTGAGTTGGTGGCGCTATCGTGCGCGGGGATGATGGTGTTCTTGGCTATATTTGTCGGAACCCTTGTTGTTGGGCAGGCTATTGGGCGCAGTTGGACTGACCTCGGCTTTCGTCGTCCATCAACAAGCTGGTTGATAGGTGGGGTGTTTTTGAGCGCGATGTTGCTGCCTATCCGTTTGTTAGTCGTGTTAATTGTTTTGGGAATACCTTCTACCGAGGCTGCATCTGCCGATGAACAGCAATTGATGACGGTGGATAATTGGTTATGGTTGGCTTTGATGGTGTTCTTATTCACGGCGGTTTTTCTAGCCCCCCTAACCGAGGAATTGGTCTTTCGTTCCATTCTCTATGGATGGATGCGGCGGTCAGGTGGCATGATTGGGGCAGCACTGGTCAGCGGTATTCTGTTTGGTTTGGCGCATTTGGATGTGCGAATGGCGCTGGCAAACAGCATAATGGGGGTAGTCTTGGCACTGGTCTATGAGCGAAGTCGCTCGTTGTGGGTGCCGATTACGATGCATTTTGTTAACAATTTAATCACAGGCGGATTGTTATTTATCGCGCTTGTGTTGGTAGCAGCAGGTGGAACATGAGTCAGCATTTCTTAGATGAAGCACGTATTTTCGTAAAAAGTGGCGACGGGGGCAACGGTATTATCAGCTTCCGTCGTGAGAAGTATGTGCCGCGAGGTGGCCCCGACGGTGGTGATGGTGGGCATGGTGGCAATGTGGTTTTGGTTGCTAATCCGAAAATCAATACCCTCCGTGCTTTTGGACGCAAAGTCCATTTTCGTGCTGAGGCAGGTAAGCACGGCGGCAACTCCAACAAAACGGGCGCATGTGGTGACGATTTAGAGATTGAAGTACCTGTCGGAACGGTGATACGCGACGATGCAGGTAATGTTATCGCTGACCTTGCCCGTCCTAATCAACGGGCCATCGTGGCTAAAGGGGGTCGCGGTGGCAAAGGTAACACCCGCTTCAAGTCCAGCACCAACCAAGCGCCGCATGTGGCCGAGCGGGGTGAACCTGCTCAAGAGTTTTGGATTCGACTGGAATTGAAGTTGGTAGCCGATGTCGGGATTGTGGGGGTACCAAATGCGGGTAAGAGTACCTTGCTCTCGGTTATCTCCAACGCCAAGCCCCAGATTGCCGATTATCCCTTTACAACCCTTGTACCCAATCTAGGGGTGGTCGAGATGGATTACCGCGATATGGTGGTGGCCGACATCCCCGGTCTGGTCGAGGGGGCGCATAGTGGAGTAGGGCTAGGTCATGATTTCCTGCGCCATGTCCAGCGCACCCGTATTCTCATCCATTTGATTGACGGGAGCGCCGAGAATCCCCTTGCTGACTTCCATCAAATCAACACCGAGTTGGCCCTCTTTGATGAACGTTTGAAGGAAAAGCCGATGCTGGTGGTCATCAACAAAATGGATATCCCCGAAGCCAAAGAAGCATGGCCCCATCTACAGGCCGAGTTGCAGAGGTTGGGCTATGAGCCGATGAGCATTTCAGCCGCAACCCAACAGGGTACCCGCGATTTGGTGGGGCGTGTTTTCCAGACCTTGGATGAGTTGCCACCCTTCGAGTTTGTGCCGGAATCAATGGCGAGTGATGAGATACCAGTCTATGACTTGGAAGACGAAGACCTTGGCTTCAAAGTGGAGCGCGTCCGGGAAGGAGTCTACCGTGTCAGTGGCAAACGCATTGAGCGGGCAGTGGCAATGACCTATTGGGACTACGATGACTCGTTGATGCGCTTCCAGCGGATTCTGGAGGCGATGGGTGTCTCGACTGCGTTGGAGAAAGCGGGTGTTGAAGTCGGGGATACCGTGCATATTGGCGATATGGAATTGGAGTGGACGGATTAGACACCCTCGGTCTGCATGATGCGGAGGGCGATGGCTCCTGCAAGGACGACAACGACAAGGGGTAGCGTGGTTAGTGCGCGGTGTTCCATGAACAGCCCTAACATCCCCAACGCGCCGCCAATACCTGCCTTGATGAGCAGGCTATTGCCCAAAGCCCGCACGGTGCGTTGATAAGGCGGGGTGTGGGTATCCAGAAGCAAGAGTGCGATGCTGTAGCTGGCAGGTAACAGCATCAAGCTGGCAAGCACAAGGGTATGAATTGGGGGCATGGGATTCCCTCCTCTTGCCCCCATTATAAGCTAATTGGGTTTGAAGACGAGCAAGCGCAACCCATTGGCGACTACAATAAGCGTGCTGCCTTCATGACCTACTACCCCAATCGGTAGCGGCAACTCAATTATGGGTAGCAGGGCGGCTGTCACCAAGACTACAATCACAGATAGGCTAAAGGCGATATTCTGCCACACGACCCGTTGGGCGCGTTTGCTGAGGGCGATGGCGTAAGGGATTTTGTTCAACTCGCTCGACATCAGCACCACATCGGCTGTTTCGAGCGCGACATCGGTTCCGGCGGCCCCCATTGCAATACCGATAGTCGCTGTTGCAAGAGCAGGTGCATCATTAACACCATCCCCAACCATTGCCACAGCACCGTATTTATCGCGTAGCTCCTTGAGCTTCTCGACCTTATTCTCTGGTAACAAGTCGGCACAGTATTCATCAATGCCTGTGGCTTGCGCGATGGATGCCGCAGCGCGGGCATTGTCTCCGGTGAGCATTACGACTTTCTCGACCCCAACTTTATGCAAATCAGCCACAAGCGCTACCGCTTCAGGGCGGGCGGTGTCGGCCATGCCGATTAGACCAAGAACGTGGTCACGCCACGCATACAGTACGGTTTTGCCTTGGTCTTCTAGTGTGACTTGTTGCTTGTATAGTTCATCGGGTATAGCAATACCGTCATTCTCCAGCAGATGGCGGGAGCCAACCAACACGCGCTGTCCATGATAGATGGCTTCCAGACCACGACCCGGAATGGCCTTGAACTCACTGGGTTCTTCGATAGTTAATTGGCGTTTGTGGGCAGCCCGCACGATGGATTGTGCAAGAGGATGTTCTGAGCGTGACTCGACGCTGGCAACCAGTTGTAACAGGCTATCTTCATCAAGGCTGCTGGTGGTGATGATGTCGGTGACACCGGGTTCACCAGTAGTCAGGGTACCGGTCTTGTCGAGCGCCACAACCTTAATCTGAGCCATTGTTTCTAGATGAGCGCCGCCTTTGAACAAGATACCACGCCGCGCCCCATTAGCAATTGCGGAGAGGATGCTGGCGGGGGTGCTAATGATGAGGGCGCAAGGGGAGGCCACTACCAATACGACCATCGCTCGATAGAAATTGTCGCTGAAGTTCACATTCGTTAGGATGGGAGGCAGGGCAATCAAGAGCAAGGTCGCGGCGATAACAATCATGGCGTAGTATTGCTCAAAGGTATCCAGAAAACGCTGGGTTTCGGCACGGTTGTCTTGGGCCTCTTCGACAAGTTTGATGATGCGCGAAAGGGTACTTTCACTGGCTGGGCGGGTGACCTCAATGTCGAGTGCGCCATGCTCATTTAAGGTCGCAGCAAAGACATCATCACCCACTTGTTTAAGTACGGGAATGGATTCACCCGTGATGCTGGCTTGATTGACCGTACCACTACCTTTTATCACGCGCCCGTCAATGGGAACGAGTTCACCGGGTTGCAGGACAACCACATCACCCGGTTTTAGGGCATCAACCGCAAGGGTAATGGTGGTATCACCGCGCCGCACGGTGGCGGTATCAGGGCGTAAGTCGAGCAACGATTGGATGGCGCGTCGGCTGCGGTCAAGGGCATACGCTTGTAGGACGTTGGATAGGCTGAAAAGAAAGAGTAAGATTGCACCCTCATGCCATTGATTGACAAGGGCGGCCCCACCCGCCGCGAGTACCATTAGGAGGTCAACATTGATTTCACGATGTTTGAGGCTATGCAGACCTTCAATCACACCATAATAGCCGCCTGCGAGATAGCTAATGATATTCACGACAAGGATAAGCCCTTCTGATGCGCCACTGGCTTCAAGGGCGAGACTGGTGCCGATGGCAAAGGCGGTAATCACTACCAGCAAGGGTTCAAGCCGTTCACGGGTAATGAAGGGAGGTGACTCTGTTGGGTTAGATTGGGTAGCCTGTGCTGAGGCTGTTGAGATGAGTGACATCGAGTTTTAACCTCGGTTAATTTTCTAGTTTACCGCAATTATAGCGACTGAGGCAGATGAAAACAATAAGATTTTGCATAGAATCGGCAGACCTAATCTTGATGCAACAGGCCGTTGAGCAAATGTCTGCTGTAGAGGTTTGTGGGCTAGTAGGCGGGCGTCGGAAGGGAAACACGGTTCTTGTTAAGCGTGTGACCCCGATAGCCAATATCGCAACTGACCCTCAATCCTATTTTTTCATGGAACCACAGCAACAGATTACTGAACTCTTTACATTGGCAAAGCAGGGTCTTGATTTGGTTGGGATTTATCATAGCCACCCGCACGGACCGCTCTATCCATCTGAGACGGACATCCGTGACTGTGCCTATCCAGAGGCGGTTTATTTGATTTGGTGGGGCGCTACGGTGGCGGCGTGGTCGATTCGACGGGGGCAAGTTTTTCCGGTGGAATTGATCGAGATGGGGTGAATAGGCTCATACACCCCATCTGCGCCGTGTATTATTGCCGCTCTAGTAGGTCATAGTGCAAGAAATAGGTGGGTTCAATGGTAACGCCTTGAATGTCTGACCGATACAAAACTGAGACTGTATCTTGCCAGAGGGGAGCCAGTTGATATTCATCTTGTATCAGGGCTTGGGCCTCCTGATAAAACTCCGTTTGGGAGGCGAGGTCGGGTGCGGCGCGTGCTTCATCAAGGGCTGTGTCAATTTCTGGTTGGGCATAGCCTCCCCAGTTGGCAATCCGCGATTCGGAATGCAGCAGGGGGCGTAAATAGGCGTCAGGATGTAATACAACGGGTGTCCACGCAAAGACGGCTGCTTGGTAGCGTCCCTCTTGTAGGGCATCCATAAAGGTAACGGCATCGTTGTTAGTTTGAATCGTGATATTCATCCGCAAAAAGATGAAATCACGGCGCATGCCTGTGATAGCACGGGTATAGGCATCTCCATAGGCTGTCTGCGAACTCTGGATTTGCACAATGATGTTGTTGCGCTGGTTAATCCGATAACCTGCATCTTCCAGAATCTGTTCTGCCTGCTCCGAGTCGGGCACACTATCCCACAGCGGTGTATAGGCTTCAAGGCTTGATGGCACTAGGCTATAGGCGGGTGTTGTGAGACCAGAAAAATAGCTATCCACGACGCGCTGGCGATCAAGAACGGTCATAATTGCATGGCGAACGGGCGGGTCGCTGCTTTCTTCAAAGCGGGTGTCGCTATTGATATAGAAATACCACATCCGTGCGCTGGGGATTGATATTAAGGAGATATTCTCATCTTGGGCAGCCGTGGTGACTGCATCTGCCAAAATCACATCACGCCATGCTACATCTACATTCCCATTGACAAGGGCCAAACGTAGGTCTTCCGACGTTGCATAGCCTTGGATATGGATATTCTCGGTACGGGCAGGTTCACCAAATTGATAATCAGGGTTGGCGCTCAAATTGATATATGACCCCACTGCCCATGAAGTGAGTGTGTAGGGGCCATTCCCAATAAGTTGGGTAGGTTCACGGTTGATGTCGTCGGCGGGGAAATCATTGGGGTGTACTGCAAAGAAAGGCGGCAGTGATACCAGCGCTTTGAAGTAAGGGACGGGTTCAAAAAGCGTAAATTCTAGGGTGGTGGGGTTGGTGGCAGTGACTTGCTCAACCACATTCCGCATGATACCCGCGCCAGATCGGTCAAGGGTGATGACACGATTAATGCTGTTTGCAAAGGTCTCAGCGGTAATCGGAGTGCCGTCGGCAAAGGTTGCGTTATCCGGCAAAGTAAAGGTATGAGTCATGCCATCTTCCGAGATTTGATAATCGGTTGCCAGCGCCAATTCATAGTCGTTGGTGCCAGAGACATGGCGAGTCAGACCTGTATAGAGGTGACTCAGGACTTCCCATGTGGTGAAGTCATCAGCAATGGCGGGATCAAGTCTTACTGGAACATCAATCATGCCGATGGTGATGGTGTTATCTTGAGCAAGAGACGGGTGGTTAGTGTTTAGAAAGGGTAAGCCTAGCCCCATGAGGAGCAAAATAAGCAAATGTTTCCGCAGCATGCAATAAACTCCTAGATGCAAGCAAATTCTCAACAGGTATACCATAAAAAAATGCTTTTGGATCAAAAAAGCCCCATTTAGGCATGGGGCTTGCGTTTTTGAAGAGGGGATTCTCAGGTGCTACTTGCTAGGAGTGGCCTCGTCACTATCAATGACACCGGGAAGATCTTTGATGCTTTTAAGCAGGTCAATACCTGTTAAGGTGGCGACGGTCTCAGGAATTTGGGTGACGATATTGGCGATGTCTGCTGTCAAGCGACTGGCACCTGCCCCCCCACCATGACCGTCTCCGCCAGTAGAGATAATGGCAATGCGTTCGGTCTTAGAGAGTGGCTCGGCAATGGCGCGGGCAATGTCGGGTAGGGCGTCGATGAGTTGCTGGATGATGGCGGCTTGGTTGTATTGTTGCCATGCTGTGGCTTTCTTTTCCATCGCCTCAGCTTCGGCCAACCCTTGTTGACGGATGATTTCGGCTTCGGCTAGACCTTGGGCGCGGACAGCATCGGCCTTTGCTTCACCTTCAAGGCGAATAGCACTCGCTTGACCGCCCGCTTCCGCTTCTAATTGATACTTGCGGGCATTGGAGAGGGTCTCAATGCGGAACTGCTCGGCCTCAGCGGGTCGGCGCACAGTGGCCTCTAGCTCGCGCTCTTTGCGGATGGTCTCTTGTTCTTGAACCTCAATCATCTTTTTGCGTTCAATAACATCAACTTGAAGTGCCTCAGCCTTGACCTTCTGGTTGGTAATGTTTTGCTGGAGCATATAGGCAAGGTCAGCATCAGCGCGGCTTTGTTGGACTTCCGCATCATAGCCAGCTTTCTTGAGGCCAAGGTCACGGCGGGCGGCTTCTTCCTCAATTTGAGCATTTTGCTCGGCAACCACTGCAAAACGCTTAACTTCAGCAATGCGTGGGCGGCCAAGAGCTTCAAGGTAGCCTTCACTGTCGCGGATGTCCTTGATTACAAAGCTATCGATGCCAAGACCCATATTGGCGAGATCGGAGCCAGAGACTTCTTGCACGCTCTGGGCAAATTTATCGCGCTCACGATAGATTTCCTCAACGCTGAGGGTACCGACGATGGCCCGCAAATGACCCGCGAGGGTTTCATGGGCCACATCTTTAATCTCGTTAACGCTCTTACTCAAGAAACGCTCAGAGGCAGTGCGGATACTGACGTTATCGCTGGCAATCTTGATTTGAGCAACGCCCTCCACTGAAATCATGACACCTTGTTGGGTGTATACATTCTCAATGCTGATTTCGATGGTAAATAGCTCAAGGGAGAGTGAGTCACAGCGTTCAATGATGGGCCAAATGAAGGAGCGCCCACCTTTGACGATGCGGAAGCTGGATTTTTGGCCTGTTTCAGCATCGGTGGTGGTGCGACCAGAAATGACCAACACCTCATTGGGGCCAACTTTCTTGACCCGCGAGGCATAGATCACAATCAATAGCGCGATAATGACCAGTAAAAGGATGGCGGCAACGATGCCAATTGATGCTCCCATGAATGCAAAATCTCCTTATTAGAGTTCGTAGTCATCCACAGGTATAACTGTGGCGACACTTCCAACAATTTTTTCGATACGTACTTCGGTACCTCTAGTGATCGGTTGTTTATTGTAGGAACGGGCGCTGTAAGTTAGCCGCGACCCTTGGGCGACGACCATGATTTGGCCTTGCCCTTCAGCGGGAATAGGAATGACCACATCCGCAACTTGACCCGCTAGGGAAGATTGGCTGACGAGGGAACTGGTGGTGGGGGAGAGGATGAAGATAAAAAAGGCTTGCGCTACCCCTCCAAATAGAAAACCACCAATGGCCGCTACGATGATGCTGGCTCCGACACCTGCCTCAAAAATCCCGCGTGAGGCGAGGCCAAAAGCGCCAAACGCGGCAATAAAAACCGCAATAGCAAGGACACTGACGCCAAGGCCATCATGTCCTCCGGCATCTGCATCAAGGTTGAGGTCAATGTGAAAAACATGGGCGACATCACCAAGACCATCAAGTGCATCACCAAAACCTTGAAAGATGACCAACATGAGGCTATAGGCGAGGCCAAGTGCTAAGGCGGCTCCGTATACACAATTGATGGTACTTCCTGCAAACCATTCAGTTACTGAGTCCATAGCCTAATCCCTACTCTTCATATTCAATTATAAGATAGGGCAGATGACCCCACAAGCGAAATCCTAATTTTCAGGGGGATAGTTTTAGGTTATCATTGATTTAATCTTGAGGTGGTGGGGTATTGTATGAATATTGACGACATTTTTGTTCACTTGCCAATGCTGGCCCAAACTGACCACGACTTAATTGAACGGGCCTTTACGTTTGCGTCGCTTGCTCATGAAGGGCAGACTCGTAAATCGGGACAGCCTTATATTATTCATCCCTTCAATGTGGCACTCATTCTGGCAGAGATGCGTCTTGATGCCCCAACCATCGCGGCTGCTTTTTTGCATGATACCGTTGAGGACTGTGAAAGCATCACGATTGATGATGTTGAGGAGGAGTTTGGCAAGGAAGTGGCTCAATTGGTGCATGGGGTTACTAAGATTGAGCAATTACCGACCCAAGCCAATAGCCGCCAGCGATCCAGTGGCAGTGAACGCCAAGCCGAGTATCTTCGCCAGATATTTATGGCAATGGGCAATGATGTGCGTGTAATTCTCATCAAATTGGCAGATCGTCTAGATAACATGCGCTCCTTGGGTGCTTTATCCCGCGATCGACAGATTAAGAATGCACGGGAGACACTCGATGTCTTTGCCCCATTAGCCAACCGCTTTGGTATTGGGCATCTCAAGTGGCAGCTAGAAGACCTTGCCTTTCGGTATTTGGAGCCAGAAAAATACCGTGAAATAGCGATGCACCTTGCCGAGCGCCGTCTCAGCCGTGAACAAGACCTTGCCCGCTTAACCCATCAAATTGAAACTACCCTTAAGGCACACGGTATCAAAGCGCAGATTTCTGGCCGTCCTAAACACATTTATAGTATTTATCGCAAGATGTCCCGCAAACAGGTGCAATTTGACCAAATCTTCGATGTGCGGGCAGTGCGGGTGATGGTGGATGATGTGGCCCAGTGCTACCAAGTGTTAGGAATCATCCACAATCTTTGGCGACCTGTGTCGGGCGAGTTTGATGATTATATCGCTGCCCCTAAAGAAAATGGCTACCGCAGCTTGCATACTGCGATTTCTGATGAAGGTGGCAAAACCCTAGAGGTGCAAATCCGAACTCATGAGATGCACCAAGATGCTGAATACGGTATTGCGGCTCATTGGAAGTACAAAGAAAATAAGAGCGAAACCGACGATGTCTTTGATAAACGCATCAACTATATGCGACGTATTTTGCAAAACGTCCAAGACGATGACCCTGAAGATGCTGAAGGCTTTGTCGAGATGGTCGTGCAGGACATTTCGTCCTATGACCGCATCTATGTCTTCACCCCGCGCCGTGACATCATCGACTTGCCCGACGGCTCCACCCCAATTGATTTTGCCTATCATATTCATACTGAAGTTGGGCACCGCTGTCGAGGGGCCAAAGTCAATGGCAAGATGGTCTCTCTCAGCTACAAATTGCAAACGGGCGACCATGTGGAAATTGTGACCTCGAATCGGGGTGGCCCTAGTCTTGACTGGATGAACGAGAATCTTGGTTTTACCAAGACCCAACGCGCCCGCCAGAAGATTCGCTATTGGTTCCGTAAACAAGGCCGCGAGAAGGCCATTGCTATTGGTCGTGATGCCTTAGAGCGTGAACTTAAGCGCTTGGGTATGGATGACTATGTACGGGCTGATATTGCTGAAAGAACAGGCTTTTTGTCGCTTGACCACATGCTGATTGCTATCGGGTATGGTGATGTCACGGCTCCTAGTATTGTGACCCGTATTGTGCAATTGGAGCAGCGTGAACAAGAGGCCAAACGTGATGAGTTAGTGGCCTCAGCCCCAACTGTCAATGGCAAGACCGCTGACCATGGCATTGATATTGCGGGTCTAAGTGGCCTGCTGGTAAAACTAGCGACATGCTGCCATCCTGCTCCCGGTGATGATATTATTGGGTTTGTTACCCGTACCAGTGGTGTGACCGTGCATCGGAAAGATTGCAAGAATATCGCAAACACAACAGAACCCCAGCGCTTGATTCAAGTCAGTTGGGGGCGTTCTGAGACCCATGTTTATCCCGTGCCAGTGGAGATTAAGGCCCGTGACCGTGAGGGGCTGATGCGTGATATTGGAGCCGTGATTGCTGAAGAAAATATCAACATGACCAATGTGAATATCACATCCGATAACCAAGTAGCAACCTTCCGATTGGTGATGGAGGTGGCTCATATCAGCCAACTGAGCCTTATTTTGAACAAGATTGATATGTTACCAGAAGTAATCCATGTGCGGCGTGTCTTGCCAACAGAGCGGGTTGCGCCGACTTTATAGAATGATGACAACAACACAACGCTTAACGCTATTTTTCATACTACTCATGATGGGGGTGGGCGTGATGGCTTGCGTTACATTACGATCACCCGACGCTCCACCTCCGACTAGACGGCCTACGCTGGCTCCGACCGCTACGCTTACCCCCACACCAAGACCCTTTCCTTTGGGTGGGTAATGTTTGAATTTGGATAGAATAACATCCGTATAGTGAATTCCAAGTTGCCCTATATTACGGCCATCTTGTATACTTAATACCTATTAGTTACCAGATTGCTTTATGAGTACCTCATAGAATGCTGAATGATTTCGCAGAGCAATATAACGGACTATCTACACAAACCAAGCTTGTAGTCTTACATCCACAGGCACGTCGTGTGCATCGCTTCTGGCGTCAGTTGTTCTTGATGCAGCCGCGTACTGTGTATGTCGATTTGGGGCAGCTAGACCTCAAAACAGGTTTGGCTCTGATTGCCCACGCGCTGGAGGCACAACTTGGCGTGAGCGTTGACTTGACTGCTGACACCCGCCTTGCTGCTGTTGCAATTAGCAACGCATTGGGTGATGACACGGTACTTTATTTGGAAAGCTACGATAGTCAAGTTGCTGAAGTTTTCCATGAATTGATTGTTGAAGTAGTGAACCAATTGGTTGAAGGTAGCCGTGTGGTGGTTGGTGGTCGTCGGCTATTCTTGCCTTTGTTAGAAGATTTGCGGGGGCAGGTTGCACTTATCCCCATTGATCCACACCGGATGTGGCTTGATTATGCAAATTCAGATGGCCGACCTATCCTTGAGGTGCGGGCATTCGGTGAAGGGCAGGTCTGGGTCAACGGACGGTTGGTTCGTGAATGGGAAGGTGGCTTGCCACGTTCACTATTCTTCTATTTTGTGGACAAAGCCATGACCACCCGCGATGAGATTTTTCAGATTTTTTGGTCTCATCTGGGTATCAAAGAAGCCACTAACGTTTTCCACGTCACCAAGAAAAAAATCAGTGATATTCTCGATGACCTCAAGTTGACGGTATATGGGGGTGGCTTTTATCGAATCGCCTCTGATATTGACCTGTATTATGATGTGGTGCAATTTCAAGAAGCGCTGCAAAATGCCGCCGTACTTGATGATGATGAAGCGGAAGTCTTGTATCGCATGGCTCTAAATCTGTATCGGGAGGAGTTTTTGCGACCATCCGATATGGAGTGGGGAATTCAACGGCGCGAGAAGATGCGTTCGGATTATATTGATGCAATTTATGCACTGGGGCGCATTTATGAAAATCGTGGTGACTTTCCTCGTGCGCTGGGAATGTACATGCGCGGTGCGGGTATTTCTCCAACCCGTGAAGACTTGACGCGTGGCGTCATGATGATCTACGACAAACTGGGTCAAGCGCAGCGGGTGGTAGAGACCTATGATCGCCTCAAGGAGACTCTGCGTCGTGTCTACAATTTAACACCTGACCCCCAAACAACCGACTTACTGCATCAAATGTTGGGCAAATACAAGAAATAACCAAGTCCGCTAACAAGCGATTCTTCGTTATGCGGTGCGTTTCTTACTTTACTTTGCTATAATCCCCCAAATTTTTCTCTAAACCAAAAGGGACGAGCAGAAAATGCAACACGTAGATCAATTGCTGGTTGGGGGAATCGTCCTCACAATGAATGCTGATTGGACTATTCATCGCAACGGCGCGGTTGCAATACAAGATGACCATATAGTCGCAGTTGGCGATTCTGATAGCATCCTCCAGACTTATACCGCTACCGAGACCCTTGATTGTACTGGACAGGTAATTATGCCGGGCTTGGTGAACGCCCATACCCATTTACCCATGTCGCTGGTGCGGGGTCTTGCTGACGACCTGCGCTTGGATGTATGGCTGGGTTATTTGATGCCAACTGAACGCGTTTTTGTGGACAAGAACTTTGTCTATCTGGGCACCAAGTTAGCGGCAGCAGAACTTATCCTTGGTGGTACCACAACTTTTGCTGATATGTATTATTTCGAGGGGGAGGTGGCTCGTGCAGCCGCTGAGGTTGGCTTGCGCGGCCTATGTGGTCAAACGGTGCTGAAGTTCCCTTCACCAGATGCCGAGACTTATGAGATGAGCCTTGAATATACGGAGCAGTTTATACAGGAGTGGCAAGGGCATCCGTTGGTTATTCCTGCGGTTGCGCCTCATGCACCGTATACCAGCACCGATGAAATTCTTGTGGAATGCGCTAGATTGGCACAAAAATATGATGTGCCTCTCATCATCCATGTGTCAGAAACCAAGCAGGAAGTCGAGGATAGCCGCACTGAATACGGAATGCCGCCTGTGCCGCGTATCAAGAAGCATGGCTTATTTGATGGCAAGTGCTTATGTGCCCATTGTGTCCATGTAGACCCCGGTGAAATCCGCACGCTGCGTAATCATAACGTAGGGGTGGCGCACAATCCCAGCAGCAACCTCAAATTGGCGAGCGGTATTGCCCCTGTGCATGAGATGCTGACACAAGGTGTGCATATCGGCATTGGTACCGACGGGGCTGCCAGCAACAACGACTTAGATATGTTTACGGAAATTCATCTGACAGCGTTATTGGCGAAGGTCGCTACTAATGACCCAACGTCTGTTCCTGCCAAACAAGCCTTGTTGATGGCAACGCGCTTGGGAGCCAAAGCCTGCCATATTGAGGACATTACGGGTAGTCTGGAAGTGGGCAAGCGGGCGGATATTATTGTGGTTGACCTGAACCGTGTCCACAATTCTCCAAGCTTTGTGTATGACCCCGAAAATATCTATGCCCAAATTGTGTATGCGGCTAAGAGTACCGATGTGCAGCATGTGATGTGCAATGGGCAATGGCTTTTGCGTGACCGTCAGCTATTGACGATTGATATTGAGCCTGTTTTGCAGGAAGCCCGTGCGCTGGCCCTCAAGATTGATGAGTTTGTGCGCGAATACTCCACCAATATCATGGCGAAACTGATGCTAATTGGGAGTTTCCAACGCCAAGAGAGTTTCGAGATTCAGCTTAAGGTGCGATTCAATCAGCCTGACCATGTACAAGAGCTATTGAGTCACCCTGATGTGGAGATTGTCAAGCACTCCCACTATCGGCAATATGACACCTATTTCTTGTTTGGTGGTACCGAAGCAGGGCGAGTGCGTTATCGTGAAGATGACTACATTGATGCTGAAGATAACGTTACCAACGTGCGGGCACGGTTAACCTATACCTTGCCCACTAAGGAACGTGAGTTTGACAAAGCTGTATTGCTCTCACACTCACAATTCTACGCACCTGCGGATCGCCCGTTACGCTTTTATCGGGAGTATTTCAAGGCGACCGAGGAGCGCGAAATTCACAAGGAGCGCATGCGTTGGCAGATTTTCTATAAGGGTGTGCAGTTTTATGTCAATGTAGATACCATTTTGCACCCCGATGCTCGTAATCGCTATTTGGAGATTAAGTCGCGCACATGGTCATTAAGGGATGCGGAGTACAAGGCATCGTTGATTAGTGAAATTATGCGCGATGTACTCCAAATTGATGAGTCCGAGCGGGTAGCAGCTGAATATGTCGAATTAGCAGCAACCGCTATCGAGTAAACTATCGCCTGAATCGCAAGCGCGGTACATCCCTGCACCGCGCTTATGATTCAGGGTTATCCAAGCGGAAGCCATGCCCGCGTACTGTTACGACATATTGATGCTCGGTGTCGAACTCGTTTAAGCGGTCACGTAGGCGACGCACAAGGGCATCAATAGCTTGTTCACTCACGCCATCACTAGCGGCTTCGGGCCAAACATAGGCCACCACCTCTTCACGGGTACGTACCGCACCGACGCCATCAAAGAGCATCTCCAGTAAACGGTATTGAGGTAGGCTCAAGGGCGGGTCAACTTCAATATCACCAATAAACACACGACGGGCATCTCGGTCAAGTTGCAGGCGGCCTTTTTGGGCGGCAAGGCGGTTCAACACAAGGGGAGCCGTTGCTTCACTGCCGACAAAGGTCATGCGGACAGCCATTGCAATTGAGATGTCATCACCATCACGCAGCCGGATGGTATCGGCTTTGAGTTGAATCTCATTGACCCAAGTGCCATTTTTGCTATCAAGGTCTTCCAAATAATAATCATCGCCTTCGCGGTGAATTTTGACATGCTCCCGTGACACTTGGCGTTCAGGTAAGATGAGGTCGCATTCTCCCCCACGCCCAATGGTAAACCCACTACGTTCTATGACCCAACGTTGACCTGCTTGCTCACCTTCGGTAATCACTAGTATGGGTTTGTCGGAAGTCTCTGACATCGCTTTGGTCCTCCTTTGTCCTGATAACACGCAGCCCATCCGCAAGGCGCTGCATTCATTTTAGCGCAACTTGGATAATCTCGATACACTAGCGAGTGTTGTGGAGGTGAGAATGTTATCTGTAAGCGAAGCACTACAGCGTATCTTAGAACATATTGACACCCTAGAGGCGGAATCGGTTGCATTAGAGGACGCCTTTGAGCGTGTTTTGAGTGAGGATGTCGTAGCATCCTATCCGTTGCCACCCTTTGCCAATAGCTCAATGGATGGCTATGCCGTGCAGTGTGCTGACCTTGAGCCGATTCCGGTTAGGCTACAGGTGGTACAAGACATCCCTGCTGGACATGCGCCAGAGCAGGTCCTAGAGCGCGGACAAGCCGCACGTATTATGACGGGCGCTCCATTACCGACTGGGGCCGATACCGTTGTGCCGGTCGAGTTTACCAATGATGTCTTGCGTGGCCCAACGCCGCCTGCTGAGGTTACAATAATGCAGACGGTTTCGTGTGGGGAAAATGTGCGTCATAGTGGGGAAGATGTGCAGCAAGGTGAGGTTGTCTTACCACAAGGTCGTCAGTTGCGGGCGGCAGACTTGGGGATGCTGGCGGGGCTTGGCTATACGGCGGTTTCGGTTATCCGCCAACCGCGTATTGCGCTGATTTCAACAGGCGATGAATTGTTGACCAGCGACCAACCCTTGCGCCCCGGCAAGATACACGACACCAATAGCTATACCCTCTCGGCTCTTATTCGTTCATGGGGTGGGGTGCCAGTGCGCCTTGGTATTGCCCGTGATACTGTGGGCGAAGTACGGTCTCTCTTTCAACGCGCAATTGATCTCAAGAGCGACTTAATACTCAGTACCGCTGGGGTATCTGTCGGGGCTTTTGATGTGGTCAAGACAGTTCTGGATGAACTAGGAGCCGTCGATTTTTGGCGGGTCAATATGCGCCCCGGCAAGCCCTTAACTTTTGGGCAGATGGGCGGCATTCCATTTGTCGGCTTACCCGGTAATCCCGTCTCAGCGATGGTGACGTTTATGGTCTTTGTGCGTCCCGTGATAGCGACTATGCTCGGCCTTGACCCAGCAGTGACGGATACCCAAACCGTGCGCGTGGGAGAGGCCATGAGTAGCGATGGGCGTATGACCTTTGTGCGAATACGCTTGGTTGAGGAAGGTGGGGAATGGGTGGCTTACACAACGGGTACCCAAAGCAGCGGGGCGCTATCATCGCTAGTCAAAGCCGATGGCCTATTGATTATTCCAGCGGATAAGCGACAGGTTAAAGCTGGAGAGTACCTAGAAGTTTGGCGCTTGAACAGGTAAACTTCTACCCGAACAAGGAGTGCATACATGACATCGAAAACAACAACAGCCAAGACAATCGCGGTGCCACAATCCTTAGATTGGATGCGGTGGCTTGGGTTAGCGTTGGCAATTATTGGAATAGGTATTAGTGGCTATTTGACCTATGTGAAAGTAACCGATACCTCGGTGATTTGTGCGGAGACCGAGACGATTGATTGCGGTGCAGTGCAAAATAGCATTTATTCCGAGATTCTCGGTATCCCTGTCGCCATATTGGGACTTGGCGCATATCTAACGATTTTTGCCCTTTATGCACTAGAAGACCGCATCGCTTTCTTGAGCGAATACAGCCGGGTGTTGCTGTTTAGTATAGGGTTATTTGGAGTGGTCTATTCAGGCTATCTAAGCTACATTGAGGGGGTTGTTCTGCACAAATGGTGTTTGTGGTGTGTGGCGTCGGCCTTGACCATGACGGGTCTCTTTGGAGTATCATTGGTGCGGGTCATGCAATTCTTCAATGACGAAGAAGATGATTAGCCTAACTAATAATTGTGAAAATAAAAGGGCGGCACAAAGGCCGCCTTTTTAATTCTTCTTGTCAGACTGCATTTGCAGGGTGCGATTGAGAATATCGCTTTGGCTATGCGTTTTGCTGTTTTTCTTATCACGACGACGACGCTTATCGTCTTTATCAGATTGCTCCATTGCACGACGAAGGGCAAAGGCCATCGCAGTCAGTTCTTCGCCTGTTTCTTCTTCGGCTTCGGTGGTTACCTCGACAATTGTTGACTTCATACTGAGGTCAATTTGTCGTTTGTTGGGGTCAACACCAATAATGCGAGCTTCCACGGTGTCGCCTGTGCTGACCACCGCTTCGGGGGAGCCAACATATTCATCCGAAAGTTCGGAGACATGGATGAGGCCGGGGCGCTCCGCACCAATATCGACAAAGGCCCCAAATTTTTCTAGCCGCACAACTTTACCGTGTACAGTTGCGCCGATCATTTCCGTCAATTTTCGCCATGAAAACTGTGGTGGTCTAATCAAGGTCAGGCTAATACGCCCGTTTTTGATGTCTTGGATATAGGCGGTGACGTCATCGCCCTCTTTGACAACATCGGTCACATTGTTGACGCGCTCAGTGCTGAGTTGGGAAATGTGCAGGAAACCGGGGCGCTCTAGCCCGAGGTCGATGAAAGCACCAGCAAGCTCAACCTTGGCGACCTTACCCTTGACTTCCATATCTAGGGTTAGATCGGCGATGCTCCTCGGCGTAGCGGTGGGAGTTTCAGAGGTGGTTGGTGCTGCCGAAAGTCCTTCAAGTGAGGTGTCGGCGGCGTTTGCATCGCTTGTCATGTAAAGATTCTCCTTCAAAATGTATCTCGCGGGCGATTATAGCGTTGTTACTGGGTGGTGGCAATGTGAAATTTTAGCTGGATGCTTCGGGTGGCTCAATTCCCTTCTCGCGCAACTGGCGATCAATGACACTCATGAAGACTTCAATCGGCTGGGCACCCACGACTTTTTCACCATTGATAAAAAAGGTGGGGGTTCCTGTAATGGCAAAATCACGGCCTGCTTGGTAATCAACAAGTACCATATTGAGGCCTTCGCCTGATTCAACACAAATGGTATAGGCATCCATATCGAGTTCAAGTTGGGTTGCAAAGCCAGTCAGCACTTCGCTTGTGAGGGACCCGCGCTCCGAGGTTGTTGCCCATACCAAATCTGCAAAAGGCCAATAGGAATCTTGTTGACCTGCACACAGGGCGGCTGCACCAGCATCTGCCGACGACTGTCCCCCAATAATAGGGTATTCGCGGTAGATGAATTGTACTAAATCACCATAGTGGTCGAGCAATGGCATGAGTGTGTTGGTATGGAAGCGCCCACAATAGGGGCATTGGTAATCTGAAAATTCAACGATGGTGATAGGTGCATCATCAAGGCCAAGGCGCGGGCTATGGTCGGCAAATGTTAGGTCAACAGGCACGTTGGTAGGCAGCGGCGTAGGGGAGGGTGTCAGGGCAATCAAGGTTGCCAGCACAGCGTTATCAATCTGGTTTTGGATGATGGCATAGGCGGTGGCTTGGGCGTCGTAGTTATCAGGAAAACTGGTCGCAAGAAAGATGTCTAGGGTACTGGTTGCTTGTTGATAGGCGTGTTGATTGGAAGTGGTGGAATTGGTTGCGTTTGCGTCACTGGTGGAAAACAAGGTGACAATAAGAATAAGGCTGCCACCGATGCTCATGAGCATGGGCAACAACAAAGGGAAACGTTTCATAGGTGGGTGTCCTGTCGGTAAAAAATAATACGCCCTAATGGGCGTATTGTAGCATAGTTTGGTTGAGAATTAATCATCCGAGGATAAATCAGAACCATCTTCATCATCCCCGCCACTGGTCAGACTTTGTGCGGGAGACATCATTTGCGCGGCTTCTCGAATGAGCATTTCTAACTCATACATCAATTCAGAATTCTCGTTGAGATAGACTTTGGCGTTTTCGCGGCCTTGCCCGATTAAGCCGTCATTGTAGCGATAAAATGCGCCACGTTTCTCCACAACACCCAGTTCTACACCGAGATCAATGATGTCGCCTGACTTGCTGAAGCCTTCACCGTACATAATATCGAACTCGGCTTGGCGGAAGGGGGGCGCTACTTTGTTCTTGGTGACTTTGACGCGGGTGCGGTTGCCTACGATGTCTTGGCCTTGCTTGATGGACTGAATACGGCGGATGTCAATGCGGATACTGGAATAGAACTTAAGGGCACGTCCGCCAGTGGTGGTTTCAGGATTGCCGAACATAATCCCAACTTTTTCACGCAATTGGTTGGTGAAAATCATAGCAGTGTTGGTTTGTTGGATAGCCCCCGCAATCTTACGCAAGGCTTGGCTCATCAAACGGGCTTGCAAACCTACATGGGAGGCCCCCATTTCGCCCTCAATTTCAGCACGGGGTACTAGTGCGGCCACACTATCCAAAACCACAATATCCATTGCACCGGAGCGAATCAACGCCTCCACAATATCAAGAGCCTGCTCGCCAGTGTCAGGTTGGGAGATATAGAGGTTATCAATGTCCACCCCGATTTTATCGGCATAGAGAGGGTCGAGGGCGTGTTCCATGTCAATGAAAGCGCATAGGCCACCCAGCTTTTGAGCCTCGGCAATTACGCTTAAGCAAAGGGTGGTTTTACCCGAACTCTCGGGACCATAGATTTCGGTGATGCGTCCACGTGGAAGACCGCCAATCCCAAGGGCAAGGTCAATGGCGAGTGACCCAGTTGGAATGACAGAAATGTTGATGATGTGGTCAGCATCACCAAGTTTCATAACCGTGTTTTCCCCATAACGCTTGGTCAGATCAGCGATAGTGGCTTCGAGAACTTTTGACCGTTTCTCTTTTTCTTGATCAGGAGTTAGGTTGGGATCATTGGTGATGATATTGGTTTTTTTAGTTGTTTTCTTTGCCATTGAATATTGTATCCTTGGGGGATAGAACTAGTGTTCTAAATTTTAACCTTCGCCAACAAGAAAGTCAAGGCTATACAGATGTTCAACAGCAGAACTCCCCCTCGGCTACCCCTAGATGCCTTTAACAAAATCCTTGTGTGGCGAAGGCAAATTTTATTTGATTGAGGAGGGTTATGTTATTTTAGTATAGCATATTCAACCTAAATCGGGTACGCCAGTGATAGGCAAACAAAAACCTCCCTCACACGTAGCGAGGGAGGTTGTATGTTGATTCTGGAACGAACTAGGGGAACAGACTCAATTGCAGACGGAAGTTACCTTGAGTGGCTCCATACCGTAGCCCGTAGTGGGTCGCAACGATGTAATAGGTGCCATCAAAGGCCAATTGATACTCTTGGATACGTGAGTTGGTATTCTCACCGGGGATGATGTCATCATTGCCAACGGCCTGAACACCTGTGGGGTCTAGGACATAGACGGCAGTATCCAATGAGCCAGTCCCAATGCGGGAAAGCTCCACACCAATGCGTTGACCAGCCAATCCATCGAATTGATAGACGACGAATTTTTGATCGAGGGTGATTTGACCATCGACAATCGAGTCGAACTCAATTCGTTGGGCAGTGGGTAGGGCCGCTTGGTAATCGAGACCTGTTGCCACGCTGTTCATATCAAAGAAGCCGCCTTCGCCCAAGGTCACGGTACCGTTGTTATCAAGGGTGAAGGTGGTCATATAGCGGTTGCCAATAGCGGTGGCGGTGGCCGTTGCAGTGGTGGTATTGGAGCCTGTTGTCAGCAGTTGATCATTAACCACAACCGACAAGCCAAAGTTGACGGGTGAGGTGTCTCCGCAGTCGTTTTGGAACCAGACCTCAACCTCATAAGTGCCTGTTGGGGCGACACGGTTGGTCGGCCAATAGATGTAGTAGGTTGGACTTTCGAGCGTTGATGTTACACAGCCACGATTCCCGACAAAGTTCTGGTCGAGGATACCGCCGCTCCCAATGGTTGGCACATCGTCAAAGACCGTAGCTCCGTTGGGGTCACGTACCTGCAATTGGAGGTCGGCTCCCGTGAACCACTGCAAGGTCACCTCAATACTCCCATTGGGTAGGACAGCCGTGCTGGAAGGTTCAGGGGTGGTAGTGTCGGTGGTATCACCTGCATCGGCGACGGGGGTGCTGACATCAACAAAGAGTGTATAACGTCCTTCAGTGCCACCGATGACCTGTGCATAACGGCTGGAGATTAGCGTATAGGTACCAGTGCTAGTAGCGGTGATTTGGATATAAGAGTCGGTGGTGCCACCATCGGGGCGGTCATCGTTATCGGCCACCAAACGACCATCAGGGCCAAGCAAAATCATAAGGGTATCGAGGCTGCCCGATGTGGCTTGCATATCAGCGGTAATGACCTGACCAGTAGCAGCAGTGAAGGTATAGGCGTCCTTGGGTTTGTCATTGGTGATGGTGCCGAAGATGGTCTGTCCGGGGTTGGTCTCTTGGGGCGTAACCGGGGCAAGGTCAAGGTTGGCATTGACGCCACCATTAAACAGACGCCAATTTTGATCGACATCAAGGGTCAAACGTGCAAGGTAATTCTGACCCGGATTGACAACGCCAGTGATGCTTTGCGCGTCTTCACCGTTGACATCCGACGTCAAGGTAAAGGCTTGTGGCCCACCAACGTTACATTGTTGTTCATAGTAAATGATGATTTCATAGCTGCCAGTGGGGATGTAGCCATCATTTGTCCAGACTGCACTCTCGGTGGGTTGTTCAGCCGTCGCATCGCTACAAACGCCATTGGCATTACCGGAGTGGGTGCCGCCGCTGTTGGTGGTGAGGCTATCGAAGAATAGGGTGCCACCTACGGGGTCGCGTACTTCGAGGTTGAGGTCAACCGCTGATGACCATGTTAGGCCAATGTCAACGCCACCATCGGGTAGAATAACATAGATGTTATCGCCTTCGCGGATGGTGGGTGATACGGGGGCTGTGACCTCTTCGCCAGAAGGGGCTGTGATTTGACCCGCCAAAATCAAGGTATAGTCACCACTGGCATCACCATCGGCACCCGTGCCACGCATAATGGCCACGGTGTAGGTGCCATCTTGGGGCAATGCAATATTAGAAAGGGTGGCGGCTTGAGGCGTGGCAAGGTCACCATCACGGGCAATGATCGCCCCATTCGGCCCAGTGAGCATCAGAGCGAGTGATAGCTCTGGTGTTCCGGTGGTGGCGGTTAGGGTGATGGTATTGCCTGCTGATGCCTCAAATACATAGGTTTCTGCAAAATTCTCTGCATCTAAAGAACTGGTAACGGGTTGGTTGGCTGACAGGCGACGATCGCCATTGTCTTGGGCTTGTGCGCCCATTGTGACCGCGCCGATCACCACCAGCATCAGCAGCAGGGGGATCATGCGCCGGAGTGTTTGCCATAGCATAGGATTGATTTCCTCCTCAATCGAAACAACCTTAACAACGACAGAGTGTAGCTAAAGCCTGTCAGGATAGCAATGCAAGGTTCTGACCAAAACATCACCCTGACGGCCTGTAAGCGGCTCAAATAGGCCGTTGGAACCTGAATATAACGACTTTCGGGCGATTACCTAACTATTCTGTGTCAGGATTGACCTGAAATTCAACCCAGTTCACCATACCCGCATTAACCGTCACAGTTTGCTGAAAGCGCCGCCCATTGACGACGGCTACGACTTGGTAATCTCCCGCTGGAACATCTCCAAAGGCAAAGTTCTCAGCCCAGTTATTATCGGGTACAACGTGATGCTGACGGGTGCGGCCTCCCAAGGGTTGGGCATAGGTGGTCGTGCGGTCTACTAGCCGTCCCCCACGGTTAATCTGGAGGCTGACCTCATCGATATAGATGCCCTCACTGTCAATGACCCGTCCAGCAATCACGCCATGATTAAGGTAGGGGACAATCCACAATAGAGGATTGCGTGTGTCCCAATAGCTATCAGTACCGATGCGGACTTCAAAATGAACGTGGGCACCTGTAACTACACCAGTTGCGCCCACCAGCCCGACCACATCACCCATCTTGACGTTTTGATCTTTTTCGACTGTGATGGCGGACATGTGGGCATAGAGTGTCCAAACACTTTGACCTTGAATGGTGAAGTTATGTTCAATCACCACAAAGTTGCCATAGGAGGGATAGAGTTCTAAATCACCCTCTTTTGTTTCGCGGTCAACGCTACCCGCCCATACCACTGTGCCATCATTGCCCGCTAGCACACGCTCGCCAATATCATTGGGCATATCGACACCGTGATGGATGCGGGTGGTGCCGAGATAACGCGAACCATAGGGATAATAGAAAATGGAACGGCTGTTGGCGCTGGCATCAACTGGACGGCGGAAATAGAAGTGATCGAAGGGCTGTAGGCTCAAAGGCACCTGTTCGGGCGGGGGCTGGAATTGGGCAACCACTTCAGGGTCAAAAATGCTAGGGTCTACCCCTGTTGGGCTGGGGATGGGGGTGGAGCCGCGTATTTCAATGGTAGCGGTCAAGGCGTTGGTTGGCTGCGGTGTAATCGTCGGCAATGGGTTGGGGCGGATTTGGGTCACGCTAAAGACTTCGGGGGTACTCCCAAGTTGATTGGGGTCAATGGTGGCAGGCATTTCAACGCGAGGCGTAGGGGTATCGGTAGGCAGAGGGGTTAGGGCATAGTCAAGCTGCTGCTCCAGCGCCTCACGCCACGCGGGTTCACTCGAATTGGTAGGGCTAAGGGCCGCAGGTGCCAGAAAGCGCCGCTCAGTGGTTGAGGTACCGTTTTGGTTGAGCAACACCACTCCAACTGCAATCACCAGACCGAGTACCAGCAATCCTTGAACATTTGGGTTACGTAAAGGATTCATAGGCTAACCTCATTGAGCATCTGGCAGGAGAGGGGTGGGAGTACGGGTAGGCCCAGCGGTAGGTTCCTCTGTTGGAGCCTCGGTAGGGACGCGGGTTGGGGTGTCAATCGGTTCGTTGTTGAGGAAGCGATTGATTTGGTCTTGAGAGTAGATTTCACCCATCGCTTGCCGCCAGTTGAGGCCATCGGTACGCACAAATACCCAGAACAAAACTCCCGCATAGTTTTGACGCCATGTGCGGTCAGCTTGAATCGGGAACCAGTTATAGTCGGCGGCGATTTTAGTGAAGTCGATGTAGTAACCACTCGGCACCTGCTCCATACGCTGACCACCCTGTTCAAAGGCTTGGGGGTCACCACTGGTGCGCGAATTAAAATCCCACGGGATTGACCGCAACGGCTCGCCTAGTACCCCATTTTGACCTTGGGGTGAGACTCGTAAGAAGACCCGCCATGTCGTGCCAATTTCTTGGTCTTCGCGCATTACAATTAGATCATTGCCGCGTAGGGCAAGGTTGCGGTCAAGACCAATGGCTCGTCCAGTGTAGTGCCAACTTTCACGGGGCTGCCCAATTTCAGGCGATCGGCTCAAGTCCCAGAAGGTATCTTCAAGTTGAGCCAAATAGTCGCGTCCAGTCTTGTCTAATACTGCCGTGCGGAGGGCGTTGAATGCGCTATAAACACGGGTATTGAGGTAGGGGTCAGGTGCCGTTATCCCTTGCAACCCAGCCAACGTGTAGAGGCCATTGGCATCAGGTGTTATGTTAGGTGGAACATCAATGGGAGGGTAATTGGCAACCACCGCGCTGATTTGTGGCTCGGCAGCCGTCCAATCCAAATCCGATACAATCCCGTTCACAATCATGGCATTGGTGCTGTCAGCAAAGCCTGTCGCATACACTCCGGTAATGAGGTACTCAGCATATTGACGGGGTTGGGTATAAAAAATCTGACTGCCGTCAATGGGGTTCCATGTTGGCATTCGACCACGCCCAATGACAATTTCTTGGCTGGAGTTATCAAGGCGACGGTAGGAGACAGTTTCGATGCCGGATGACACAGCGCTATAAGCAATGGCTTGTCCATCAGGACTCCATGTGGCGTAATCCTCATCAATGTCAGGAGTATTGGTCAGATTGATTGCCGCGCTATCAGAGGGGTTGCCCAAGTCCATGATGTAAATATCTTGCTGCTGGTTGCGGATGCTGGTATAGGCAATACGGCGACCACTATTGGGGTCAGCCGGATTATTAGGCATCCACGCGGGTTCAAAGTCAGGATTAGGGTTGCTGGTCAACTGATATGGCCCCTGTGAGCCATCCACCGCCACGATGTAAATATCGAGATTTTCGGTTTCTGGGGTATAGGCTTCATAGGCTAAAAAGAATCCATCGGGACTCCATGTCGGTGCGCCAATGAAGTGGGGGTTGTAGGTAAGGCGGGTGGTCTGTTTGGTGACCACATCCATTGTATATAATTCCCAAGGGCCGTCTCGTTTGCTGATGAAGGCGATGGTTTGCCCATCGGGTGCCCATGTCGGGTCGCGGTCATCAGCGGGGTTGTTGGTCAGGCGACGGGGTTGGGTATCACCGCGCTGTAAGATAAACAAATCCTCTTGCCCTGCTTCCCGTACTGAGAAGATCAAGGTGCCACCCCAGTTGGAAAAGGTTGGCGGTGGGACGGTATTGGTGGGGGCAGGGGTGGGCAGGCGAGATTCTGTCGTAGGGTCGATATTGGCGGCGGTGTTTTGGGGAAGAACACCCGCAAATCCGCTATTGGTGTTGGGAGTCTCCGTTGCGGAATTGCGTTGGGTAGCCCACAAGACAATACCAATCAGGCTAACAAGCAACAACACTGTAAAGGCACTCAAGAGACGATTTTGACTCTTGAGGGGGTCTTCAACGACAGTTTCTTTAGCGGCAATTGCCCGTGTTTCGGTAACTTTGGTTAGGGCCGCCGCCCGCTGGGCCATAACCGCCCGTCGGCGTTGGTCCGTTACTTGGACAACCGCAACGGCTTTGCGAGAGGCCTCTTGTGAAACCTTAGCTCCTGCGACCAGCGCCATGACCATTGCCACAATAAGAGTCTCAATTGAGAGCCGCAATTGGGCAACTTGGTTGACAATACTATTGGTCACCCATGCGCTCAATTTGAGCAAGGCATTGCTAAACTTGTCGGTAAGCCGGAAGACGCGAATTAGCATCTGCCGTAATACTCCTCTAGGTAATCCATACCGACGCGATTGTACAGGATTCGTAGTTTGCTGGCAACTTGGCGTGCTGTATAATTGGCGCGATTACTAGCACCATATTTTAAGGAGGAAATGGCTTGAAGAAGCTTGGGGTACTAATCGTCGTAATATTGGCGTTTGTGTTGAGTGCGTGCGGGGCCAGCCTGAGTTCACCTGAAGGTGCGGCGGCCTATTTGTATAATGCAATGGAAAATGGTGATAAAGACAAGGTTAAAGAAGCCCTTTGCGATGAACAGAAAGATTTTGCCGATACCGTATTTGAAGCGGGCGAGGGTTCTGAAATTACCTATGATTTCAACTTCCAATATGTGACCGATGACAAAAAAGATAATTCTGCTACCGTGAAAGTCTATGGTCATGCAACCATCCGCCAAGTGACCGATGATGTCGATCGTGAATTGAAGTCTGCATCCCGTTCTGATAAACCATTGATTGAATTATCATTGGTCAAAGATGGTGATGATTGGAAGGTTTGCTCCAGTCCACTAGCAATTGCCCAGTAAAACTTTGGATATCGCAAAGTCCGGTGTGCAAGCCGGACTTTTTTTCTTGGATGTTTTAAACAATGCTCGACGAATTACAAACGCGACTCCGCCACCACTTTAAGAATTTAGCTTTGCTTGAAGAGGCGATTACCCATCGTTCCTACTTGAACGAACACGCCAATTATCCCTATCACCATAATGAGCGCCTTGAGTTCCTTGGCGATGCGGTGCTGGGCTTTATTGCCAGCGACTTCATCTATAAGCGTTTCCCCACCATGCCAGAAGGCCGTATGACACGTCTAAGGGCGTGGCTGGTCCGCACCGAGACACTGGCCGGCTTTGCCCGTCAGATAGACCTTGGTGGAATGATACGCATGGCAAAAGGAGAAGAGGACACGGGCGGTCGTGACCGTCAAACGCTGCTTTGTAATGGATTTGAGGCTATCATCGGTGCGATTTATCTCGATAGTGGCTTAACGGCGGCCCGTGATTTTATCATGCCGTTTTTGGAACAAGGGCTATTTGAGACACTGGCGGCGGATAAGGACAAAGACCCCAAGAGTCTATTCCAAGAATGGATTCAGGCGCTGTATAACATCACGCCTTCCTACCATACCCTTGCGGCGTTGGGTACGGAACATGACCGTATGTATGCCGTTGAATTGCGCGTAGGTACTATTGGGGTAGGGTGGGGTACTGCCCACAATAAGCAAATTGCCGAGCAAGATGCGGCTACCCAAGCCTTGGTCTATGCGCGGATGGGTAGCCTTTTTGTGGGTGCCACTAGCGACATACCTGATCGGGTGTCCGACTTACCCCTGCCACAATGAGGCGGTGGTCGGATACCACATGATCAAGGTCGATGTTGACCCCAGTCGGTTCGACGTTCATCAGCCAGATATAGTCAAAACGAGCGCTGGTATTATCCGCAAGGAAAATCGTCTTGGCTCGTTCAATGGCGAGGTTACGGAAGGGGTCAACAAAGGTAGTTTCTTGGTCCCAGTAACTGTATAGCGATGAATTGCGGTCATAATTGAAGGTGCCGCCGAGTATAATCCGGTCAGTGAAATCAGGACTATGATTTTGGGCAATCAGTTGCTCTAATTCGCGGGTTTGAATGACCTGATCTTGGAGTTCTGATGGCAACGGTAACCCACTGGCATCGGCGGTCTCAAAGGCCAACCACACGTTGTAAACATGGAACTCCTCGGCATCAAGACCAAGTTCAACATGGATAACACCCGCTTGGGGGCCGGTGCTAGTGAGTTTTTCGCCACTCACACTCCGAATCGGCACTCGACTCAAAATGGCTAACCCTTGGAGGGTCTCATTTTGAGCAAAGAAGGCTGATTCCATCTGCAATTCACGGGCTAACCACTCCACTTGATCAACCCCAAAGCTAGAGAGACGACCTGTATCGACTTCCTGTAACAAGACCACATCGACGCCATTGAAGCGGATGGTATCGGCAGCGTTTTCCAGATTGTTGTCAAATAGTAGGGTATAGCCACTATGCAGATTAAGCGATCCAATACGGAGACAATTGATGTCGCTGGGGCCTTGAATACGAGGGGGTAGAGCCATCTGGATACTACCTAGACTAACGGCAACAGTTAGCACTACTGTGAAAAATGATTCGACCTTGCGACCGCTGTGCCAAGGGATGACACGACGTTCAAGGATAATTGGCATACACACAATCAGCGAGGCCAGCAGGAACAATTGAAGACCCCAACCTTCGAGTGAGCGCAAAAGGCCATCGACGCTGGCAAATGGCGCAGCAAAGTCTCGCACATAGGCATAATCGTAGGTGAAATAATCGCCCACTGAGAGGCCGCCAAAGATGATAAGTGCAATCAGGGCCAGAATAGGGGTGGGGTTCGGCAAGGTGCGCTCTTTATTGGGGTCACGTAGCTTAATCATCCACCACAAGGTAAGGCTGGCGACAAATTGAGCCATGACCAGCACCACCAGCGATAGAGTACCGTCAAAACGGCTCCCCAAGACAATCAGCAGACCGAGTAGGAGAGTCCAGAGCCAGCCGCGCCAAACACCATCAAAGGCTCCAAGGAAGATACGGGCTTGGTCACGCACAATCGGCACCAACGGTAGGATAGTTGCTAAAAGGAGCCAAGGGACGGCATCGGTATAGTCGGCATGTGCCCAACGGGCGACGACATTGGCGAGACCAAGTAGGGTGAGTTCAAGGAAAAAGAAGCTTCCCAAGGCTAAACTACCCCAACCTGTTAACATCCCCCGTCGTTCTGGTTCGGGTAAGACACGGCTAATCTCCAAATCCAGTAGGGTGACATAGCCTGTGAGCAAGACCATAAACACGGTAACGCCCCAAAAGGCGGTGTCATTGCGAAAGGTTTGCCCCATGAGTTGGAATTGATAGGCTGGCTCCCATGACATATCAAAGGAATTGTTGCTGGCACGAATAAGCTGGTCGAGAGCAATTCCAATGAGTAACATGGCGGGAAAGTGATTGGGACGCCTGATAATCATCAACGTCATATAGAGCAGACCTGCGCCAACGACCAGCGCCGCTGCGATACCCGCTGAGTCTGGAACTTGCAGGGCCATGCTGCGCCCAACGACGCCGAGAGCCACCGCCAGTGGAATGCTCCATACTGTGCGCGAGAGGATGAGAGCCAGCAGCGGGGCGAGGAGCGCGATGCCAATGGCGAGTACCTCACGCTGGACGGTAAGTGGCTCAATATAGCCCGGCTGGCTGAGGAGATGGTCATTGTTAATCACGCGCCGCACGAGGTCAGCGCTGCTGATATGGGCATAGAAAGTGGCATAAAGAAAACGGATACTTTGGATCAAAAATAACCCCATGATACCCGCTTCAACTGAACGTAATAAGTCACGTCTTAATTGCATAGGTACGCTTTCCCAAAGAAACATTCTTTTGAATTGTACGCATTACACGCCGATGCGCTAGTGTTGCCTATAGGTACAAACCGAATCAGTCCTCTGGTAAGCGCAAAATATACGTGAATTCTTCCTTGACAGGCTGTGGTAAACTGTTACAATACAAAGTCAGCGAGAAAATTCTTTGAAGATTCTTTTAATAGTGCATAAGAGCGGCGCAAACCTTCAAAGGTGGAAGGCGCTGCTTTTGCTGTCTCAAGAAAGTACCTCAGTATTGGAATGGTTCCACCCAAGTTAAACAAGCAGGAGGGCACCCCTTGGAGGCGAAAGACTTCAGCGCTTTACGCATAAGCTTGGCTTCACCAGAGCATATTCATTCATGGTCGTATGGTGAAGTCACGAAGCCGGAGACCATCAATTATCGTCGGCTTCGACCAGAAAAGGATGGCCTCTTCTGTGAGGCGATCTTTGGCCCCACAAAAGACTGGCAATGTTATTGTGGGAAATACAAGAATATCCGCTATAAGGGTATTGTTTGTGACAAATGCGGGGTTGAGGTCACCAAGGCCTCAGTCCGTCGTGAGCGGATGGGGCATATTGAACTCGCGGCTCCAGTTGCTCATGTGTGGTATACACGTCGTGTCCCCAGCTACTTGGGCTTACTTCTAGATGTCAACCGACGCGATTTGGATCGGGTACTGTACTTCGCCCAATATGTTATTACCCATGTCGATCACGATGCACGCAACCGTGCATTGCAGCGCCTGCGTGAAGAAGAGGAACGTCAAGAACGTGGCCTACTTGGTGAGTTGGATGGGCGAGTCCAAGAAATTCTAGCAGAACGTGATGCCAAACTTGCTGAATTGCAACAACAGATTGACGCTATCCATGAACACTATAACGCGGAACAGTTGCGGCTTTCTGATGCGGTAACAGAAGAGGGCCAGCGCCTCCAGAGCCGAATCAGCAACAACATCAACTCCAAGTTGTCTGAAGATTTGGTCTTCAAGGCTGCTGATACCATCATTGCACGGGCTAATGAGACCTTCAACAACCATCACATTGAATTGGTGCAGGCGGCAGCAACCGCCCGTATCAACGAGATTGTGGCAGAAGTCGAGGAACAACGCGCTGAGTCTTTGGCTCACTTGGATATCGAGGCCGAACGTTTCAATGACGCTGCAACACAGGCTATTGATGACCTCCAAGCCCAAGCAGACGGTGGTTTGAACGATTTTCGTGAGAAGATTATCCAGACCCGTCGTGAATTGGAAGCATTGAAGCCTGTGCAGTTCTTGGGTGAGCAAGAATACCGCTCCCTTAAAATGCGTTATGGGCAAGTCTTCAAAGCGGATATGGGGGCCGAGGCCTTCTATGAAATTTTGAAGACGATGGACTTGGAAACTCTCTCGAAAGAATTGTGGATTGAAGTCCGCACTACCCGCTCTAAGCAACGTCGCAAAAAGGCTACCCAACGGCTGCGCGTGGTTGAAGCCCTGCGTAAAAGCAGCAACCGCCCCGAATGGATGATTTTGACGGTGCTGCCTGTTATCCCACCCGACTTGCGCCCAATGGTGCAACTTGATGGCGGACGTTTTGCCACAAGTGACCTTAATGACCTCTATCGGCGGGTGATTAACCGCAACAACCGTTTGAAGCGTCTTTTGGAACTGGGCGCACCGGATGTCATCGTCCGCAATGAAAAACGGATGTTGCAAGAGGCTGTCGATAGCTTGATTGATAACAGTCAACGCGGTGGTCGTGCCTTGAGCCGCCGAGGACGCCGCGAATTGAAGTCTTTGAGCAATATGCTCAAGGGTAAGAAGGGCCGCTTCCGCCGTAACCTGTTGGGTAAACGTGTGGACTATTCTGGCCGTAGCGTGATCGTGATTGGCCCCAATCTCAAACTAGGGCAGTGTGGTCTACCCAAGACGATGGCCTTGGAACTCTATCGCCCCTTCGTGATTGGGCGCTTGGTGGCCGAGAATTATGCCAGCAACGTCAAGGGTGCCAAACGCATTATCGAGCGTGAAAAGCCAGAAGTATGGGAAGTGCTGGAAGAGGTGATCAAAGACCGTCCAGTGCTGCTGAACCGTGCGCCAACGCTGCACCGCTTGGGTATCCAAGCTTTTGAGCCGCAACTGGTAGAAGGCAAGGCGATCCAGATTCATCCGTTGGTCTGCTCGGCCTTCAATGCTGACTTTGATGGTGACCAAATGGCGATGCACGTGCCGTTGAGCGAGAAATCGGTACGTGAAGCCCGCGACCTCATGCTCAGTACCCGCAATTTGTTGAAACCTGCTGACGGTTCACCGATTGTCAGCCCCAACAAAGATATGGTGCTGGGAATTTACTACCTCACGATGGATCCATCCGCAGAGATTATTTGCCATGCCGATGAAGTCGAGCAGTTCCGCACATGGTCTACGCTGGAAGGTGCAGGCTTGCGGATTGGTGTGGCTCGTAATACATCTGGTGCTGTCCAAGCCATCAAGCGTGAACTTGACAATGGCAATCAGGTATTTATGTTTGCGGATGTTGTTGATGAGAGTGGGCGTACCGTTAAGGGACAAGACGCGACATCTCTCATGTTCAAGGCGTTGCTGAACCGCGAGATTGATGTGGTGGTTCACAATGCGCTTGATGCTCAAAGTATCATCAAGAAAAACCAATTCCCATTGGTTGTGGCTAATCTCCATGAGCGGCGGGTTGTCACTGATTTGGATGAGGTTGAGAGCCTCTACCAACTTGGTGCGGTGGATTTGCATACGCCGATTATCTTGGGTAACTATTACGATGACCCCAGTCGATCTGCGACCAATGCACCAGTGCCCTGCACGATTGGGCGTGCCATTTTCAATACGGTTGTGCCTGAGAGCCTGCGCTTTGTACAGGGGACATTTGCCCGTAAGCAACTCCAAGAATTAGTGGCAACCATCTACCAACAATATGGGCCAGAGGGCACCACCAACTTTGTCGATGAAATCAAGAACATGGGCTTCTACTATGCGACGGTTTCGGGTACCACCATGTCTATCTTTGATGTGACGGTTCCTGAAGAGCGGGCACTGATTTTGGAAGAGGCCGAGGCAACGGTCAATGATGCCGAGCGCCAATATCGGCGCGGGTTGTTGACCGATGAGGAAAAGTATCAAATTACCATTGATAGCTGGAACTCCGCCAAAGACCGCTTGCAGAACGTTATCCGCAACGCGATGGATCCCTTCGGCCCGATTGCGATTATGGCAATCTCTGGCTCCACCAAAGGTGGTTTTGGCCCGATTACCCAAATCGCGGGTATGCGCGGTCTGATGGCTGACCCCTCTGGTCGTATCATCGACTTGCCTATCCGTAGCCACTTCCGTATGGGTCTGACAGCCCTTGAATACTTTATCAGTACACACGGGGCGCGGAAAGGTCAAGCGGATACGGCTTTGCGGACGGCTGACGCGGGGTATATGACCCGCCGTTTGGTGGACGTAGCCCAAGATGTGATTGTAAACCGCTTGGATTGTGGTACGAAGCAAGGTATCTGGATTTTGAATCCAGCGCATCCCAACCACATCCACAACCCCGCCGCTGATGTGGCTGGACAGACCTATCAAGAACGGATTATTGGGCGTATTGCAGCACGACCGGTCTTTAACCCTGAAACGGGTGAGCTGATTGTTGACCGCAACGAGATGATTACCGAAGAGGTCGCGGATGCCTTTGCCGACCACAAGATTGAGCGGGCCTATGTTCGTAGCCCAATGACCTGTGCGCTCATTCATGGTATTTGTGCCTACTGCTATGGACGTGACCTTGGTCGGGGTGAGTTGGTGAGTATTGGCGAGGCCGTCGGTATTGTAGCGGCCCAGTCCATTGGTGAACCCGGTACGCAGTTGACCTTGCGGACGTTCCACCAAGGTGGTGTGGCGCAGGCCTCCGGTGACATCACAACGGGTCTTCCCCGCGTAGAGGAAATCTTTGAGGCTCGCAAGAACCCCAAGGGTGAAGCGGTTATGACTGACATTGGCGGTATCTTGCGGATTGTCCGTGAGGGTGGTATCCGTGTGGCCCATGTCATCAACAGCCAAGTCTTCAACAAGCAGTATGAGATTCCCTTTGGCTGGGAAGTCCAGATTGAGGATGAGGATACTATTAAGGAAGGGCAAGTGCTGGCGGTTTCACCGGATGGGGAATCGCAGATGCGGGCCGAGGCCCCCGGCACAGGGTATATCGAAGGCCACTTTATCCATGTGAACTACCAAAAGGTTGAAGAGGCTAAATACGAGATACCGTCTAGCGCACGCCTCTGCGAAGGCATCATGGATGGCATTGAGCTTGCACCCGGCACCCAGTTAACAGAAGGTGCCAAGAATCCCCACCGTATTCTGCGTGTGTTGGGCCAAGATGAGACTCAACTCTATCTGCTAAAAGAATTGCAGATGGTGTATCGCAACCAAGGTGTGAACATTGCCGATAAGCACTTCGAGATTATCATTCGCAAGATGCTCGGCAAAGTGCAGGTGACCCGTAGCGCTGATAGTGGAATGCTGCCGGGAGAGCTAATCGACAAATTGGCCTTGCTCGACTTGAATGAGCGCTTAATCTCCGAAAGCCTTGAACCTGCGGCGGGTGTGCCTGTGTTGCTGGGTATCACCAAGGCAGCCTTAAGTACCGATAGCTTCTTAAGCGCGGCCAGCTTCCAACACACTATTCGGGTGTTGGCGGGTGCAGCTATCGAAGGCAAGGTTGACCGCTTGTTTGGTCTGAAGGAAAACGTCATTATCGGTAAGCTCATTCCGGCAGGTACTGGCTTCCATACCTACAAAGACCGTGACAGCGTGGCCCCGTTAGTCGATTTGGTTGACCAAGGTGCCTTGGACGCCGAAGACGGGGAAGAGGATGAAGATTACGACTACGACGAGTACGACATCGACTATGATGATGACGATCATGGTGGTGACGATGACGACGACGATGATCTCGACGATGAACTGCTCGATGAAGCCGAATTTGATGATGGCATGGCCCATTAGTCTCTAGTTGACGACAGAAAAAGGGCGCGGTGAACCCCACCACGTCCTTTTTTATTTCCGGAATCCATGCTATAATTAGAACCCATGTTCTGGTTGACAGAATGCGGTTGGCTCTCTATAGTTGCCCGCTGTATAGTGCGGAAGGGTTAAACGAATGCAAGCTGGTGTAATCCGCCAAAGAAGCATTAATGATGAGATGCGCGAGGCGTATCTGGATTACGCGATGAGCGTGATCGTCTCACGGGCCTTGCCTGATGCCCGTGATGGCCTAAAACCTGTGCATCGCCGCATTTTGTATGCGATGCATGACATGGGATCAGGGCCAAGTGCGCCTTATCGCAAGAGCGCCCGTATTGTCGGTGAAGTGCTGGGTAAATATCATCCACATGGGGATGTTGCTGTCTACGACGCGATGGTACGCATGGCCCAAGACTTTTCAATGCGGTATGAATTAATTGATGGTCAAGGTAATTTTGGCAGTATAGATGGCGATGGCCCAGCAGCGATGCGCTACACCGAAGCTCGCATTGCTGACCTTGGCTCACGCTTATTGGATGACTTAGAAAAACAGACAGTTGATTTTAGTGATAATTTTGATGGGTCGCTGCAAGAGCCAATCGTGCTGCCTGCCAGCATTCCTAATTTGATTGTGAACGGTTCATCAGGCATTGCTGTTGGGATGAGTACCAATATCCCGCCTCATAACTTGGGTGAAGTTTGCGATGCTGTGATGTACATGCTGGACAATTGGGAGCGCCTTGATGAGGTCAATGTCCATGACCTGATGCAATTTATCAAAGGGCCAGATTTTCCGACGGGTGGGTTGATTTATACCCAAAGCAGCAACGGCGAGAATCAACTCCTTTCGGCCTATGCCACCGGACGTGGCAAAATTACCATGCGGGCCAAGGCGCATCTTGAAGAACTCGGACGCGGACGGGTTCGCATTATCATCACTGAAATCCCGTTTCAGACCAACAAAAACAACCTTCTTGAGCGGATTGCGGAATTGGTGCAAGTCGGCAAGATTGAAGGCCTCGCCAACATGCGCGACGAGTCTGACCGCGAGGGTCTGCGGATTGTGATTGAACTGATGCGGACGGCTGACCCTGCTAAGGTGCTGGCTGACCTATTCAAATACACGCCGCTGGAGGCTACCTTCGGGGTAATTATGCTGGCCTTGGTCGATGGCGAACCGCGTATGTTAACGCTCAAGCAAGCGCTGCGGATTTATGTTGAGCATCGTCTAGAGATTATCCGCCGTCGGAGCCAATACGATTTGGCGAATGCCCAAGCTCGCGCTCATATCGTGGAAGGATTGCTGACAGCCCTTAACGATATTGACCGTGTGATTGCCATCATCCGCAATTCGGAGACCCCTGATGCTGCCCGCGAGGAGTTGCAGCGCGTCTTTGGCTTTAGTGAGGTGCAGGCGCGGGCTATCTTGGATATGCGTTTACGACGGCTGGCGGCTCTTGAGCGCAACACCTTGCAAGAAGAGTACAACTCGTTGGTGGCCCTCATCCGCGACCTTCAAGCCCTGCTTTCTAGTGAGCAGTTGATGCGCCTTGAGATTAAGCGCGAATTGAAAGAAGTTCGTGAGAAATATACCGACTATCGGCGCACAGTCATTGTGAACGACATCCCCTCCGATGTGCGGTCGGGCGATTTACTGCTTCCGCAAGAAGAGACCTATATTGTCATGACACGGGGCGGGCAACTCAGCCGTACCTATGAATTTGAGGTACCGAAGTTCCGCAAGAACTCGACCAATACGCCTGTTTATATCAACGCCAGTACCACCGTTGATATTCTATACTTGTGTGCTGCCGATGGGCGGGTGGCAACGGTACCCGTCAGCCAACTCAATCAAAATATGGACCCTACCGAGGGCGACCCCTTCCATCGTCTCTGTGACCTCAACGAGAGCGACAAGGTTGTGGCGATGTTCAGCTTGCCCCCGACGATTGATGAGGGCTATCTGTTTTTCACATCGCGTCTTGGTGAGGTCAAGCGCATTCGGTTGGAAGACTTACCGGGAATGCGGGTGCAGAATTTTAGCGTCTTTAACATAGCCGAGCGTGACGAACTCTTTACGGTGGATTTGGTCACAGAAGACGATGAAATTATGTTGATTAGCCGTCAGAGCCAAGCTATTCGCTTCAAGGTTAGCGATGTACGACCGACAGGGTTGGCGGCAGGTGGTATGCGTGGTATGCGCCTCAAAGAGGATGACGATTGGTTGATTGGGGCGGCTGTTGTGCGGGCTGATCGCCAAGTGGTGGTCATGACCCATGATGGACATGGTAAACGCACCTCGGTCGATGAGTACCCGTTGCAGGGACGTGCAGGCGGTGGAGTGCGGACATTCCGCCCCAGCAAAGGCCAGCCTGCTGAACTGGTGGCTGCGACGGTCGTGGATCTTGCTACCCAAGCATTGGTTTTGACTAATCAGCGCCATACGTTGTTAACCGATTTGGATAAAGCCCCAGAGTTTAAGCGCGACTTTCGTGGAGAGCGTTTTATTGGGGTTATTGCTGGGGAGTCGATTGTTGGCTTGAATCTCATCCAGCCGCGTCTCACCTTGCCAGATTTACCCGAAGTACCTGCGGAGGCAACACTGGCTGTGCCAGATTTTGACATGGAAGATGGCCTAGAGGATGAATTCAGCGATAACGGCAAAGACCATCCATCTGATAATGGCTTTGAAGCGAGTGACGACGACTAGCTTTCATCAACCCATGTATGAATGACCTCAACCGCGCCCGCTTGTAACAAGGCCTCTTGGACAGCAGCGCGGTTTTTATTTGCCAACACAATGAGATTGCCACCACGTCCACCACCAGATAACTTGGCACCTTCCGCACCCGCATCAAGCGCGACTTGGCAAAGGCGGTCAAGGGTGTTATCCGATACGGTGAGCTTACGCAGCAGGGCGTGATTCTCATTCATCAAGTGTCCGAGTGGGGTCAAATCACCACTTTCGATAGCTTGGCGGGCTTGGCGGCTGATTATCCCTATCTGGTCGAAAATGGGTTGGATTGCAGCAGGGTCATGCTCATAGAGGGTGCGGACATCCCCAACGGTGATATGGGTAGGAGTGGCATAGCCGAGACGCGCCACCAATAGCTCAAAGGGCTTGGCAATATCAAACGACTCAAGCGTCTGGTTCCGAATAAAGAAGACCGGACGCTCATAGACAATCACGGTGTTATCAATACCGCTGGGGGTACCATGATGGATTTTCTCAACTTCGTACACCCATGCGTTGAGGTCTTCGCGGCTTATTCGGTGACCAAGCGCCAGACTCAAAGCGCGGGCAAGGGCGGTACTGACCGCTGCGCCACTGCCAAAGCCGGATTGTAAGGGGATGGTAGAGGTCAATCGCAGTACCATATCAGGCTCAGGAACGCCAAGGTGATTTAGCACCATCTGGGCTGTTACTGAGAGGGCGTCGTGGGTCTCTAGGCGTAGGGGAGTTGCGACATCCGGCAACAGGATTTGTAGACCGCTACCTGACGGGGCGGGTTCGGCGGTGACAGTGGCTTGTAGTGCCTTGAGGGGTACAGCAAGGGCTGGCTGCCCATGTACTACCGCGTGTTCTCCAAAGAGAATTAGTTTACCAAAAGCGACGGCCTCGACCATGGCTTATTCCACCACATACAGCAGCACGAAAATTATTACGAGCCAAATCGCTATGGCGAATTGGAGGGGACGGTCTTCAAACAAAACTTCGGTGGGGTCGCCGCCCTTGCCTTTGCGATGAATGACGAAGAGATAGCGGAAAAGGGCGTAGTAGACCAGTGGTACGGTTAAGAGCATGTATTCAGGGTCGGTTTTGACAAGGATGGTCTTGGCTTCGGTGGTATACAGGGTATAGGCCAAGCCCGTGCTGGTGACAACCATCCGCAGCATGTCATCCAAGAGCGACAAGTTGTAGCCCTTGTAGGTATTGCGAACTTTGTCGAGTTGGTCAGCTTCGAGGGCCTCTTGTAGCAAGATCAGTTCTTGGCGGCGTTTGCCGATTGCCATAAACAATGCCAGCAGTCCAGCGCACACATAGAGCCAAGGTGAGAAGTTGGTGACGCTGATGACCACAATGCCCGCGATGGTGCGAAGGACAAAGCCCGCCGCGATACAGAACACATCAACAATCACGACATTTTTCAAATAGAAACTGTAGGCGATTTGTAGGACAAAATAACCCGCCAAGACCACTGCCAACGGCCAGCTAATGACAAATGCGGCTCCCAGCGAAAACACTGGCAACACAATGGCGGCGATTAGAGCAATGCGGACAGGGAGTTGACCAGAGGGGAGGGGGCGGTGTTTTTTCTTGGGATGCAGACGGTCACGCTCTATGTCAATGATGTCGTTCATCAGGTAAACGGCGCTGGCAACGAGCGAGAAGAGGGCAAAGGCCGCTAATACTCGTGCAAGGGCGTCAATCTCTAGGATTTTGCCGTCAAATAAAATACCTGCAAAAACAAATCCGTTTTTGGCCCATTGTTTGGGGCGCATAGTTCGCAATAAACCATGGAGCCAAGTTGTGATACCGTTCAAGATGATTCCTTTTCCTGTGATAAGACCCAACGGGGCATTATAGCATATTTGGTACCGCAAACGGTGGTTAACAGTCATGCGAAGGATGTGCGTGCGTAAGTAACAGGACAGGGGTAGATGGCAAGGGTATTGTCGTGGGATGGGTTTGTCGGTAGGATAACTTGTGTTCAAATTTTGCTTTTGGGATTGATTATGCCACAAGAAAAACAACGCCTTGACGTATTGGTTCATGAACAGGGATTGGCTCCTAGCCGCGAGATGGCCCAGCGCTATATTCTTGCGGGGGAGGTCACCGTTGATGGGGTGCTTCAAACCAAGCCCGGCACCAAGGTCTCTACAACGGCTGAGATTGTTTTGAAACAGGCTGCACCTTTTGTGAGCCGAGGTGGGGAAAAGCTTGAAGGCGCATTGGCTACTTTTGGCTTGGATGTTAAGGGATGGTGCTGTGCTGATGTGGGGGCTAGTACAGGTGGGTTTACCGATTGCTTATTGCAGCGGGGTGCCACCAAAGTCTATGCGTTAGACGTGGGTTATGGACAGCTTGCCCATAAGCTGCGAATTGATCCCCGTGTGGTGAGCATGGAACGCACCAACGTGCGCTATCAGGAGACTCTTGACGAGCCAATTCGCTTGGTGGTGATGGATGTCAGTTTTATCTCTATCTTGTTGTTGCTACCTACTATTCGCGGTTGGTTGACTCCTGATGGCGAGATTGTGACCTTGATTAAACCCCAATTTGAAGCTGGCAAGGCTGATGTTGGCAAAGGCGGAATCGTTAAAGACACCGAGGTACACCGTCGGGTCTTGAACGATATTCTGACGCAAGCGCAGGCAATGGGCTATACAGTGCGCGGTCTTGTGCAGAGCAGTATTACTGGCTCTAAAGGCAACATCGAGTTCTTGGCATGGCTTGGGTTAGGCACCTCCATCGCTGACCTAACCCCTTTGATTGAAGCCGTGCTTTAGCTCCCAACAATTTCGCCGAGTTCCCCAACTTGATGAATCTTGAGGAAATTGGTTTGCCCGCCACCTCCGAAGGGTACTCCCGCGATGATGATAAGGGTGTCGCCTGTTTCGATACGGGTGTTTTCCCATGCCGCTTGTATCACTACTTGAATCATTTCATCAATGGTATGGAATTGTTCGACCATTACTGGCACAACTCCCCAGACGAGCATCATGCGATTATATGTTTTGGGGTTGGGGGTCACACACAAGATAGGAGTCATCGGGCGTTCACGGGCCACACGGCGGGCGGTATAACCCGTCCATGTGCTGGTGACAATCAATCGGGCTTGGATGGCTTCCGCGATTTCACTGGTAGAGTGGCAGATAGCATCCGCAACGAGTTCATCCCCGCTGTTGTCGCTGCGCCATGAACGGTCTGGGGCATTTTCACGGAGATGGGCCTCGGCGATTTCGGCGATTTCAGCCATTGTTCGGACGGACTCCACCGGATACTTACCAGAGGCGGTTTCACCTGAAAGCATGACGGCATCTGTCCCATCAAAAATGGCATTGGCAACATCGCTGGCTTCGGCGCGGGTGGGGCGGGGAATACGCTGCATACTATCCAGCATTTGGGTTGCGGTAATGACAGGCTTGCCAACTTGATTGCAGCGGCGAATGATGTCTTTTTGGTAGATGGGAACTTCGGCGGCGGGAATTTCTACGCCAAGGTCACCGCGTGCCACCATAATGCCGTCAGAATGCTCCAGAATTTCGTCAAAGCATTCAAGAGCCTCGAATTTCTCGATTTTGGCAATGAGCCAGACATCCCCGCTATGGTGTCGCACTAGCCAACGCAGTTCGCGCATATCGTCTGAACTGCGGACAAAAGACATCGCCAAAAAATCTAGATTTTGCTCAAGGGCAAAGACCGCATCTTCACGATCTTTGGTGGTCAGCGCCGAAAGGGAGGTGAGGCGAGCGTCGGGTGCCGATACTCCCTTGCGACTCTTGAGGTCACCCGCGATTAACACTTCACAGGTGAGGTCATCATTGGTTTCCGCCCGCACCACCAACTCAATCTCGCCATCATCGAGCAAGAGACGGTTGCCGACCCGAATATCACGGATAAATTCGGGGTGGGGCAGAGGCAAATGACGTTTCTTTTGGTCAGGGTCTGGGCGTGAGGTTAAAACGACTTGTTCACCAGCTTTCAGGCGAACTGGCTCTGGATCAAGAATACCAAGGCGAATTTTTGGCCCCTGTAGGTCACCCAAGATAGCAACGGGTATGCCTAACTCCGCTGAGATTTCGCGGATGAGGGCGATGGTTTTGGCGTGTTCCTCATGGCTCCCATGACTGAAATTAATACGGGCGACGTTCAACCCTGCTTTAATCATGTCGGTGAGGGTTTGGCGGTTACTGGAGGCTGGCCCGAGTGTAGCAACAATTTTGGTGCGTTTATTAAACCCTAGCATAAATTGACCTTTGCGGTTATTGATTGGGGCCTCCGACCTAGTGGGAGGCCGGAGACCACTTGAGTTGTTGGATTAAAGTTGGCGTTTCAAGTTCGGGAAGGCGCTCTTGCCAGCAAAGCGAGCAGTGGCTCCGAGTTCGTCTTCAATCCGTAACAATTGATTATACTTCGCAATCCGATCACTGCGAGCGGGCGCACCTGTCTTGATTTGGCCTGCATTAAGGGCCACCACCAAGTCGGCAATCGTGCTGTCTTCGGTCTCACCACTCCGATGACTCACGACCACCGTCCACCCATTTTGTTGGCTCATACGGCTGGCGGCGATGGATTCGGTCAGCGTACCAATTTGGTTGACCTTGCACAAAAGGGAGTTAGCGTTGCGGCCTTGGATGGCACGCTCAACACGGGCGGGGTTGGTCACGAGCAGGTCATCACCGACAATTTGCACACGGTCGCCGATGGCCTCAACTAGCATGGCCCAGTGTTCCCAGTCGCTTTGGTCGAGGCCGTCTTCAAGACTGATGATGGGGTACTTACTGGCCCAATTGACCCAGAACTCGACCATTTCCTCACTGCTGAGGGCGCGGCCTTCGGTCTTGAGGTGATATTTGCCGCCCTCATAAATCTCGCTGGTAGCAGGGTCAAGTGCGAGGTAGACATCTTCACCGGGGTTGAAGCCAGCCTGCTTAATTGCTTCTAGGATGACCTCAATTGCGCCTTCATTGGTGGGCAGGCTAGGGGCAAAACCGCCTTCGTCACCTACAGTGGTGGAGAGACCGCGTTTATGCAAAATAGACTTGAGGCTATGATAAATCTCTACACCCCAGCGCAGACACTCACGGAAGGACTCGGCTCCAACAGGCATGACCATAAACTCTTGGAAGTCGGTGCTGTTGGTGGCGTGTTTGCCGCCGTTCATGATGTTCATCATGGGGACGGGTAGCACATGGGCATAGGTGCCACCAAGATAACGATAGAGCGGGATTTGCAGACCATCAGCAGCAGCACGAGCGACCGCCAGTGAGACGCCCAATATGGCATTGGCTCCAAGACGACCTTTGTTCTCAGTGCCATCCAGTTCAATCAAAGTTTGGTCGATGGTCATTTGGTCGAGGGCGTCGAAGCCGATAATGGCGTCCGCGATTTCCCCGTTAACATTAGCAACGGCTTGCAGCACGCCTTTTTTGCCGTAGCGCTTGGCGTCACCATCGCGCAATTCAACGGCTTCGTAATCACCAGTGGATGCGCCGCTGGGAACCATCGCCCGTCCATAGCCACCATTCATAAGGGTGACTTCGACTTCAATGGTGGGGTTGCCGCGTGAATCAAGGATTTCGCGCCCGATAATATTGTCGATAATCGTCATGGTTTGTCCTTTCACAGTTGAACAACTACAGAATCAAGGGCGAAAATATCGCCTGTTGTTGAATGGCTAATTTCGTGAACCCAACACATGCGGCCTTCTGAATCGGTGTGGTGCGGCCAGCTTTTTATACAGATAGGGTCGTCGGCTTGGGCACTTTGTTTATATTCTATCTCATGGCTGATAATCCGCATGGTGCTATTTGCACCAGTCTGCATAGCACGATGGGTTGCTTCTTCCGCCCAACGGACGTAGTTGGCGTTGTTGACATGCCACACCTTGTCTAACTCGTGATAGTGGGCGGTGCGGTGATAGAGGATGGGTGCAGGAGGCTGCTCGTTGCGGGTGAAGGGTGGCAAGAAGTCTTCTAGGTCTTCGTTGGAGGGTTGGTAGGCGTCATAGAACTCCGGTAGAAGGCGGGTGGGGCGTAGGGTTGTCCAATCGAGGAAGACCCAATTGGCCCTTGCCCGCAAGACGCGCTCCCCATTTCGCAAAATCTCATATTCGCGGTGGGATTGGATGCGCCGAAAATCGGAGACCCATGTACGGCATTCGAGTTCTTCCCCGACCAATACTGGCGTATAGAAACGCACATTCATTTTGCGGATGACCCACAGTAATTGGTGGCTTTCAAACCACTCGTTACCATACCCTGCATGGGTGCTGGCGCGGATGGCGGATTCTTCTAAATAGTTGATAAAGCTGGTATTATCGAGAGCGCCATAGCGCCCGATTTCATATGATCGGACGGTCAGGTGCCATGTGTAGATTTTTCGCATTGTGACTAGGAGGCCCTTTTCATGTCCATTTATCTTGACCACAGCGCTACCACACCTGTTGATGACCGTGTTCTGGAGGCCATGTTGCCCTATTTTAGCCAACACTATGGCAATCCCTCATCGATTCATCAATGGGGGCAGATGGCTGAGGCTGCCGTTGAACGCGCCCGACGGACGATTGCGGGCATTCTCAATTGCCGACCCGATGAGATTATCTTCACCAGTTGCGGCTCTGAGAGCGACAACTTGGCGGTACGGGGAGCGGCGGTGGCGGCTCGACACGCGGGCAAGGGGCGTCATCTCATTACTCAACCCCTCGAACACAGCGCAGTTGGCAAGACCTGTCGTCAACTAGAAACCTATTTCGACTTTGACTGTACCTATCTGCCTGTCGATTCACAAGGGCAAATTACACCAACAGTCTTAGAGAACGCCATGCGTGATGATACGACGGTGGTCTCCTTGATGCTTGCCAATAATGAAATTGGCACCCTCTTGCCCATTGCGGAATTGGCGGCGGTTGCCCATGCACACGGGACGGTTTTCCATACCGATGCGGTGCAAGCGGGTGGGCAGGTTGTGCTGGATGTGCAGGCTTTGGGCGTGGATATGCTGTCCCTCTCTGGGCATAAATTTTATGGGCCAAAGGGCGTAGGTGTGCTATATGTGCGGGAAGGGACGCCGTTGGTGCCGAGTCAATCAGGGGGGAGCCATGAGTTCGGGTTGCGGAGTGGTACCCATAATGTGCCGCTGATTGTGGGGATTGCCAAGGCGCTTGAGATTGCTGATGCTGAATTTGAGACTCACACCGCCCATTACAAGGCCATGCGTGACCGTTTGATTGAAGGCATATTGGCACATTTGCCGGATGTCGAACTAACGGGCGATGCTCAGAGACGTTTGCCCTCTCATGCCAGTTTCGTGTTCAAGCATACCGATGCCAACATGTTGCTGATGCAATTGGATATGCGTGGGATTGCGGCCTCGTCGGGGAGTGCTTGTAAGGTAGGCAATCCAGCGCCGTCGGCGGTATTGCAGGCGCTGGGCTATGATGAAGCGTGGACATTGGGCGGCTTGCGTCTAACGGTAGGACGGCAAACGACCGCCGCTGATATTGATAGTGTATTGGAGATACTGCCCGAAACAGTCAAGGCAGTGCGGCAATTGTGGGTGACAGCATGAGGACCTATGACGCTTTTGATATTGACCAGAAAAAGATGCCGATTGAGTTTATTGCGCCTGTTTCGTTAGAAAAAGCGGTCGGTACCTTGCAGCATCAGCATCAAGAGGCGACTTTTTGGGCGTGGAAGGGTCAACGTCGCACGGTGGTCAAAATCCATCAGATTGACTCTTATGTATATGCCTATCGAGCTTGGAAGGCCCCTAAATCATGGCTAGGGGGAGCCTATTATAATATTGAGATTAAAGGCTACCTCAAACGGGTAGACGACTATTCGACACTAGTTGTAGGCGAGCCGCATATTCCGCTGTTGTCGATGCTATTTATGAGCTTCATCCTAATTTTCATGTTTGGGTTTTTGGCATTTATGATTACCTTCCAGCCAGAGGAAGATTCAAGCGGTATCATTTTTCCTATTATCTTTATGCTGTTTATTGGCCCAATCATGATAGGTACCCTTTTCTGGGAGAAGTGGCAACTGACCACTATGATTAAGAACACCCTTGGGCGTGGCTATTGACCTCGGCTGTGAACCTCGCTACCATAAGGATGAATAAGTTCAACAAGGATTTGCAAAATTCATGACCACCGTTGTCGTTGCCATGAGTGGCGGGGTTGATAGTTCGGTTGCAGCGGCCCTGCTGGTTCAACAAGGCTACACTGTTATTGGGATGATGATGCGCCTTTGGGCCGAGGATACAACTGTCGGCAATGGTGGGCATAACCGTTGTTGCACGCCTGACCAGATGGCCGATGCGCGGCGTATTGCGTCGGATTTGGGTATTCCTTTTTATGTGCTGGATACACGCGAGGTCTTTCGACGCGATATTGTGCAATTCTTCATCGACCAACACGCTGAAGGGGTAACGCCCAATCCCTGCCTTGCCTGTAATCGGCATATTCGTTTTGAATGGTTGTTGAATAATGCCTTGGCGATGGGGGCCGACTATCTGGCAACTGGTCATTATGCACGGCTAACCCATGCCGAGGATGGCACGGTTGAGCTTCGCAAGGCTTACACCGCTGAAAAAGATCAGTCCTATGTATTGAGCGTCTTGACGCAGGAAAAGCTGCAACGGGCGATGTTTCCGATAGGTGAATATACCAAGCCTCAAGTCCGCGAGATGGCCGCATCCTTTGGCTTACCTGTGGCATCCAAGAGCGATTCCCAAGACTTGTGCTTTTTAGGGGATGGAGACTATCGGCGCTTTTTACGTGAAAATGGCCCAGCAGGGATGTTTGAGGTGGGGCCGATAGTGACGACTGATGGGCAGGAACTCGGTACTCATACGGGATTGCCGAATTATACCATCGGGCAGCGTAAGGGCTTAGGGGTTGCGGCGGCTGAACCGCTCTATGTGCTGGAATTGGATACCAAGGCCAACCGCTTGATTGTTGGTACCCGCGATGAGCTGGGGCGTGATTGGTTAACAGCCAAGCAGATGAGCTGGATTTCAGGTCAAGTACCCATCACTCCGCTAGAGGTTGAGGTCAAGATTCGTTATAAGGCTCATCCTGTGCCAGCCCTAGCAACCCCCCTTGATGGCGGGCGTCTGCATCTACAATTGAATGACCCCCTGCGCGATGTTACACCGGGGCAAGGGGCCGTCCTCTATCAAGATGATTTGTGCCTTGGCAGCGGCATTATCGAGCGCTAACCACCTGTTAAAAAGTTCCGAATTTCCTCCCGCCAGAGCATCATAATGACGGTACCCAGCACAATATATGGCCCATAAGGAAGGGGAGTGAAGAAATCATATTGACGTTTGACGAGCAGACGACCTACGATAAATAGCAAGGCTCCAACCGCCCCCGCAATGACCGTAATTAAACTGGCAAAGATAAAGGCTTGCCAGCCAATCATCAGACCGCACAGGGTCGCCAATAGCACATCACCAAAGCCAAACGCTACCTCGTCAAGTTGTTGACCGCGTGCCGACGAGACGAATCCCGCAAAGAGGCCACCACCCCAAAACATAACCAAGTACAGCCCACCCCCGACGACAGCCCCGATGAGGTAGTCGCTGGTTTGGCGGTCACTTTCAGGAAAGACGACAGCAACGACCAAGGCTATCAGCAGAGCGGGGATGATGACTGGAAAGAGGATAAGGTAGTGTTCAATGTCGATGATGGTAACCAGCATCAAAATGGTGAGGTAAATCATCCATATCACCAGCCGTTCATGATTGGGCCAGTTGGCGGCGGCATAGCCAAAGAACAAAGCCATAAAAACTTCCACTATGGGATGGCGTAAACGGAGTGCATTGCCAGACGCCGTATGTGTTTGATTGCCAGTCAAGTAGGCGATTAAGCCCGACCACGCGATGTAGGGACGCGGTGGGGGTAACGGGAGTTCGCCCTCAGCTTTAAGGCTTGGGGGATAGAGCGGCAAGCGTGGACGGCGAAAGTAGGGCATAGAGTCAGCTAGGGCATTGACTAGCACCCCTGCCAAAAAGCCGACGATAAGTGCCAAAAGAATGCTAAGTAGTGTCATATCCAACCTTTAAGTTTAGCGGCGGGGAACCATCCGCCCATTGGGATAATCAATACCTTCGGGAAAGGTGGCAGTTGGGCTAATCGGCGGGTTGGGTAACACCGCGATGGACATCCCAACGATGCCGACTGCCAATAATAGAGCCACCAATGCTAGTAACATGATACGCGTTTTGAATGTCATTGGCTAATCTCGATTCATGACAACCTGAATATCTAGCGGGCTACGGGTAGTATCCGTCACTCCGATGCCGTCTGCTGTAGCGGGATAATAGCCTTCAGCGTAGATAAGGATACTGTAGAGTAGGGGCAATTCTTCGGTACCGCGTGGTACAAGAATAGGGACTTGGAAAAAACCATTGCGGTCGGTTTGGGCACGACCAAGGACTTGGTTGGCGTTCCATGTGAAATCCTCCACACTAAAATCCGAGCGCAAGACGATAAAGAACGCATCACGGACACCTTGGCCTGTTTCGGCGTCAATGACAGTACCGGTCATCTGAATACCCTCGGCACTAGCGAAGGCTTCAACAGGAAGTTGACCCAACCCAACCCCTGCGGAAACATTGGAGGTGAAGGGGATACCGTTAATCTCGATTTCAAGGGTGTAACGGGCATCGGGCAAGGTGGGGCTACCAATCAGCGCGAGATAGAAATTCTCGCCATCATTTTCGAGGGGCCAGCGCGTATGTTCCTCCAGCAGAACATCATTATCGACGAGCCAGCGGTAAGTCCATGGGGTACCGGGAGCTAGTTGTCGCCAGTTGAAAAACGCATAAATGGCGGGGACATTGGCGGCAAAATTGCCTGTGACTACGTTAACGGGTTGGGTGGCTTGCTGACCTTGGGCAAAGCGAAACTCGCTGAAAATCTGCGCTTCAGCATTATTGGCACCACCTGCTCCCCCCGCCACAATGAAATCACTCAGTGCGGCGAGTTGCAGGTCAGCATCAGGGTTGGGTTGAATGAACAGGGTCAACCTATAGGTACCCGATGTGAAGCCTGATTCACTGCTAATGGCAAGGTCGGTAAAGGTGCCTTGGGCGTTTTCGCTTTCCCATGTGAGGGTACTGGCCCCGCCTTCGCCTGCCAATGGCACGCCATCCAAAGACCATTGAAAACCCCAGACGGTGCCAACTGCCATATTGCGATAGGCAAAGCGGGCGCGGATGATGTTGCCTTCGGGTACTACATAATTGGTGCCAGTTAACTCGCCAAGTGCGTTATCAATGCCAAATACAAGGTCGGAGAACTGAGGGGTATTACTGGTGTCACCACCCACCAAGAAGCTCTTGCTGGCAGCTTGGCGTCCCTCAATGAATAAAGTGAATTCGTATAGCCCAACGGGAAGGGTAGGCGCACTCACCCCGATGTACCACATGCCACGTCCCCCCCCGTTCCATGCGACAGGCGGTAGACTGAGGGCTTGCTCACGGCGACCATCAATAGTGGTGCGAAGCTCGTATATCATGCCATTGGTCATATTGGCATAATCAAAAAATAGATAGAGGTTACTGATGCCTGTTGGGGCAGTCTGCACGACGTTAATCGGCATTTCGGCTTCATTGATACCCGTCGCAACAAAGAGGTTGGTGATGGTCGGCGGGTCAACCGATAGGGGGTCTTCGTATTGACTGCGCGAGGGGCCGGGCTGAATACCGAGCGTAGCGGCTTGTACGAGACCGCGTGCGAGGCGTGCCGGACGTAGGGCGCTAATAGGGCCACCAATCGGGATACAACGGTCCACGTCATCAATCTGCCCGTCGTTATTGGTGTCATAGATTTGGCGGCAGTCAACCACAGTACCCGCCACACGCTCTGGGAGGATGGTAGGAATACCGACGAGCCGCCCATCACGGTCAAAAGCTCCTCCTCCGCTCATCAGGCCGGGAAGATTGGCCTCAGTACGAATCCATGCACGGTCACCGATTTGTTTTTCGGCGGTGAAGCCGCTTACGGTACCGCGTTGGACTTGCACGACTTTGTTATCTATATCCTGATACCCGAAGAAATAGAGCGTGGAGTCTAGCTGCAATTGATTAGAGTTGCCGAGTTCGACAAAGGGTAGCTGTAGTGTGTTGGTTTCAATGAGCCGTCCGTCAAGATAGCTGGTGATGCGTAGCACGGCAAGGTCATAGCCGCGATTGAGTTCAACGACATCGGCATTGTAAGTTGGCACAGGGGGTTCATCAACGCGGATGGTCAGTGCAATCACAATACGGTCATAGGTGCATTCATCGGTTTCTTGGACGATATGAGCATTGGTAAGTACCAAGCCGCTCGCATTGACCAAAGTGCCCGTTCCTACACAGTTAATGATGGGGGTACTACCTCGATCTGAAACCTGCATCACGAGAACTGTGGCTTTTTTGATATTATCCTCATTGAGGATAACCAATGGGTCGCCTGTATCTTGGGCTTGACTCGTTGTCAATCGCCAGATACCGAAACTCAGGCTCAGTAGCCCAAGCACCAAGACCAGTCCATAACGATAGCGTGACATGGGCTAATACTCCACCGTTGCAAGGAAGTTCTCAAAATAGAAGCGGTTTTGCTCAAACACATCACGACCATCACGGTAGGTGAAGATGATGGCTTGGTTGCCGCGTGTCACCACCAAATCAACCCCTTGAACCACTATCGGCACGGCCTGCACAAAGGGGTTTGGCTCAGTCTGTACATAATAATAGGTAATTTCGATAGCTTCATCTTCTCCAAGACGGCTGGGTTCGGTTGAAAGTACCCCATAATTGGATAGGCGCGAGGGGCCAATTACATTGAGCGAGTCAACCACGTTTTGCGGATTCGCATCTGGTCCAACGGTGCGAATCGAAACCTGAATGAGGGTTTTGAAGGGCTGGCCGTTGGGGTCTTCGGCCCTGAAGATATAGTTTGTGCCGCCATTGGTATCAAGGAGCCATTGGGCTGGGATTTGAGCGCGGATACCGTTGGTCTGGTCACGGAATAGGATGCTGGATCCAAGGGTGTTACTTCGCATGAGTAGCCCAAGTGCCAACATGCCAACGGCTGTGACAATCGCAAAAATGCTATTGAGTTCGATGCTACGTGAAGGGTTAGTGGATTCGGGTTCAAATGGTCTCATCGGATACGCCGTACTCCTTGACGGGCCGCAGCCCGTTCTTCAGCATTTTCGATGATGAAGCTAAGAATGCCGAGTATCAATATGGCAAAGGCAATACTGAGTAGAATGCCGCCCAGCGGACGACTGCCTAGCCCGCTTGAGATGGACACACGGCGAAAAACAAAGTAGAGACTGCCTAGAAATGCTGAAAGACTCAGTCCCATTGGGAACCAATAAAACGGCCCATTGGGATTGATAGCGAGTTCCGCCAGAAAGTAGCCCATAACTGCGCCAGCGGCGATATGCAAATACACATTGATGACAACCCGAAAGATAGCGGATGTTAGCAAGGGGTCTTCGTTCAAAATATATTGCACATTCATTATCAAGGCATAGCCCAAGGCAGCGGGTACACTGTAAGCGATGCCATCTAGCCGCATTCGTATCTGTTGCGGCCATATCGTATAGCGCACTACAAGATACTTTGTGATTTCTCCCACTATACCGAGAGTCAGTGTGTAGCCGATGATTCGGGAGAAAAAGCCTGCCTCGGGTAGCCAGTGGTCAGGGGTAATCACCAAATGAATGAACGGCCATGCCACCCCGTTGGCTGCAATGATACTCAGCAACAGAATAACCGATAGCTGGGAGCGGGGTTGGATGGCTTGAAGTTCACGTCGCACTGAGACAGCATAAAACAAACCGATGGGTAATACCGCCACTACTAAGCTGAGGGTTGGAGTGTACTGATTAGCAAGGACACCCGCTTGAATCAGTACATAGATAACCCCAACGATGAGCAGTAAAAGGCCCATTTCGAGGGCCAATGCCCGCCATACCCGTCGGTAGGGGAAAGTTTCTTCGATTTCTTCTTCGGGCGAGAGCAATTGATACTCAAGCAAACCCATGTCTCCTTTATGTTGCCCTACAAGTTTACCAGCGCTTTGGGAAAACAAAATAGCCCGACAACCTGCCGGGCTATTGGTTGGTCAAACGCGGGCTAATCGCCTGATGCAGGTTCTTCCAGTAATGTGCCTTCCAGTGGGCGTGCATAGGCCATCGTATAAAGACCATGATAGATACCACCTAGTTTTAGCAACTCTTCATGGGTGCCCATCTCTATGATTTCGCCATGATCCATGACCACAATCAAGTCAGCAGCGGTGATGGTACTCAGGCGGTGGGCAATCACAAAACTGGTACGGCCTTCTAGCAGGCGTTGGAGAGCCGTTTGGATAATCTTCTCGGTTTGGGTGTCGATGCTGCTAGTGGCTTCATCCAATATGAGGATGCGTGGATCAGCAAGCAGGGCGCGGGCAAAGGCTAGTAATTGTTTTTGACCAGCGGAGAGATTAGAGCCACCCTCGCGGATTTCGGTCTGATAACCTTGTTCCAGCTTGGCGACAAACTCATCAGCCCCAACTGCTTTAGCGGCTTCAATAACCTCATCATCGGTGGCTTCCAGCCGACCATAGCGGATGTTATCCATTACGGTGCCAGAAAAGAGGTGACTTTCTTGAAGGACAACCCCCATTTGACGACGCAAACTTTGCTGAGTCACTTTGCTGACTTCATAGCCGTCAATTGTTAAACTACCGCTGGTAATATCATACATCCGCATAATCAGTTTGATGATGGTACTCTTGCCTGCGCCGGTATGCCCGACGAGGGCAACGGTATGGCCTGCTGGGATATCGAGTGAGACGTCATGCAGCACCATCTCATCTTCGGAGTCTGTTTTGTAGGTGAAGCCTACATGGTCAAATTTTACATGGCCCTGAATGGTAGGCAGTTCGACGGCATCGGGCGCATCTTGGATGTCAATGGGGCGGTCGAGCAGCATGAAGATTTTGTCGCCAGCAGCCATTACCGATTGGAACATGTTATAGCGTTGGGCCAACATCCGAATCGGGAAGAACAATTGCCCAATATAGAGGACAAAGGTAACTAAGGTGAAGACACTGAGATGGCCTTCTATTACTAGGATGCCGCCAATATACACCAATGCGCCTGTTGAAACCCCTGCAACCAATTCGATGCTAGGGAAGAAGAGCGCCGCTACCAATGTGGCTTTAACATTGGCAGCCCGTAAATCTTCATTTAATTTGTCATGGAAGCGGTCGTAGTTGTAGCCTTGGCGGGCGAAGGCTTGGGTCACCCGCACACCACTAAAGGCTTCTGAGAGTTCGGCATTGACGGTGGCATTGGTCTCGCGGACACGCAGATAGGTTTTACGTGCGAAGACACGCCAATAATTGGCGATGATGATCAGGACAATCATTGTGGTGACTGCGACCCCTGTTAAGGGTAGGTTGATGAAGCTCATGGTCAAGAGCATACCAACTAGAATCATGAAATCGCGGAAGGTTCCAACAACGGCAAAAGTGATGGCCTCTCGCAGTACATTGACATCGCTAATGACCCGTGCAATTAGACGTCCGGTTTCATAATTTGAGAAAAAGGACATCGAGAAACTCTGAATTTTCTCAAATAGCTCATCACGCAGTTTTTGGATGACCCGTTGTCCAGCTTGGGCCATATTCCATAATTGCAGCCGAAATCCAAATAGCCCAAACGCCTGTACAATGATATAGCCAAAAACGCCGACCCCAATGACTGAGATGTTGTTATGATTGATGCCCTCATCGACGGCATACCCGACTAAAGGTGGCCCGACGAGGTTGGCGGCTACGGTCAAGCTGGCTCCCAGTAGAGCAATCACAATTTGACGCTTGTAGGGCTTGAGGTAGCTGAATAGCCGTTTGGTAACTTCCCAGTCGAAGTTTTTTGCTTCTTCCAATGCTGATGCACGCATAGATGTTTAACTCCCACCGAATGACATTCGCATTTTTCGGACTTCGCCAGTGGCGCGTTTTTCTTCTTTTTCTAACAACCCACCGAGTGCCATCAATTCACGCTTAAGGCGGTCTTGGTCAGCAAGCTGTAAACGATAGATTTCGGCATAAAGGCCGTTTAGGTCGAGCAATTCTTGGTGCGTACCGTGTTCAGCGACTTCGCCTTGTTCAAGTACGATGATCTGATCAGCGTTTTGTACTGTGGTGAGACGTTGGGCGATGACGAAGGTTGTACGGCCTTCCATCAAGCGGCTAAGGGCCTCTTGAATTTCATACTCGGTTTTGGTATCCACGCTGCTGGTTGAGTCATCCAAAATCAAAATATGGGGATCAATCAACAAAGCGCGAGCGATAGCGACCCGTTGGCGTTGCCCGCCAGAAAGCGTGACGCCCCGTTCACCAATTTCGGTCTGATAGCCTTCGGGAAATTCTAAAATGAAGTCGTGAGCATTGGCAGCTTTGGCAGCAGCAATGACTTGCTCTAAAGTGGCGTCGGGTCGCCCAAAGGCGATGTTTTCTTGAATGGTAGCTGAGAATAGGATGGACTCTTGGAGAACAACCCCTATTTGACGGCGCAAGCTATTGAGCTTGACATCTCGGATGTCGATCCCATCAATTAGGATACGCCCTTCGGTGACATCAAAGAAGCGAGGGATGAGGTTAATTAGGCTACTTTTGCCGGAGCCAGTCTTGCCCAACAACGCGACAATCTGCCCCGATTTGGCCTCAAGGTTGATGTTCCTCAATACAGGCTTACCTGGAGTGTCCTCATAAGCAAAACTGACATTTTCAATCAAGACATGACCTTGAATGGAGGGCATTTCGATTGCGTTGGGCGCGTCGTCAACCGTAATTGGTTCATCTATGATTTCGAAAACACGGTGAGAACTGGTAATCGCTTGGGTCATTTGCAGGATGACAAATCCGACAAAACGCAGTGGCTGACCCAGCAGCAGCACGAAGGCATTGAACGACACAATGGTGCCAACTGTGACCCCGCCGATTCCTTCTTGGGCCATGATGCCGCCAAAGAATAGGACGAGCGCAGTGGTTAGGGCGACAATGAACTGGCTGAGTGGCAAAAACAATGTCCATTGATGGATAAGGTCAAGCTGTTCTTCATAGAGCTTGGCATTCTCATCTGAGAATTTCTTCATCTCATAGCCTTCACGGGCGAAGGCTCGTACCACCTGAGCGCCGATGACATTTTCTTGCAAATGGTCACTGAGAACTTGTATGCGCTCCATCACCTTTTTCCAGCGCGGGTCAACCGCGGAGGTAAAGCGATATGACAAATACATCAGCGGAATCAAGGGTAGCATGGTGATCAAGGTGAGGGGAACGCTCTCTAGCATCATGGCGATAATCACCCCGACGAGTAGCATGAGGGTATTTAGGCCGTCGATAACCCCAAACCCAAAGAAGCGCTGGACTTCATCGACATCACTGATGGCGCGAGTGATAAGCGTGCCCGTGTGAGCTTGATTGTGGTAAGAGAAGGACAGATTCTGTACCCTATCATAGGTCTCGTTGCGGATGTCATAGGCAACAAAGTGGGACAGACGCTCACCATAGTAACGTGAGAAAAAGCCAAAGGCCCCACGTATAATCCCCAGCCCAATAATGAGCAAACCCGCTGCCAGCATATATTGGCTATCTTGACGGGCAATGCCGATGTCAATCACATCCCCCAAGATGCGTGGGATGACAATTTGCAGTGCATTGCCGCCCATCAAGCTGATGAAGGCTACGATAACCCACTTTTGATAGGCTTTCAGATAGCGCATCATTCGCTTCCATGCTTGGAAATTACTCATGAGCTAACTCCTTTAGGCGATTGCTGATCTCAATAAGGGTCTGAGGATGAACTTGGTAATAACGCATCGTGCCATCCCGCCGCAGTTGTAAGATGTCGGTTTTTGCCAATAACGTTAAGTGCCGTGACGCGGTGGATTGGGTCAAGTTCAAGGCGTCAGCAATTTCGCCCACATTGAGTTCGCGGTGGGTTAATAATTTCACGATTTTGAGGCGGGTCTCATCAGCTAAGGCTTTCAGGGCAGGATAGAGGTCTGCTACTGAAGGGAGGGTGCTTTGACTGGCGTCAACCAGATTTGCGTTAAAGCCAATCCACCACTTTTCGCCGAACTGCGAGACTGTGATATAGGCCCCTAGGTGACAAGAGGGGATAAGTTCAACTTGGCGCACTTGGGCTAACTGTGATTTCAGGTGGTCGGGCAGATTACGCCCTGTAACCGCACGAAAGACAGGGACTAAATCATTACTATAATTTTGAGCGTGGTGATAGTGAACCGCCGCAACTGCTTGCTCAAGACTATTGCTGGCTTCATATTGGTAAATGTGATGCCATAAATATGCTAGGCCATCAAGAATCGCTTGTTTTAGAGCCTGCCCGTTCAGCAAGAGTTCCGCAAATTCATCGCTACTCATGGTCAAGGGTGTGGGATTTTGCCAGTTGAGTTCGCGGTGATGCTGGGCCTGAGTAACCAAATCACTTAAAAGCGCAGGTGATTGGGGGAGGGCCATGTTCTTACCCATAATTTCGACACGCACAAGATACTCCGCTAGACCTTGCTGCGCGGCTGCCTGAATGAGCGCAGGGTCAAGCGCGTTCAGATGCAGCCAAATTGCCTCGAAATCCGTATCCTCTTCTTCCGGAATTTGCTCAACAAAATACCCCTGCAATCCGGCAGCAAATAGCATACACATACTGAGACGGTTGAGGATGGCCCGTCCATCAGGTGTGAGGTGGGTGGCGGCCCGACGTGTCCAGTCACTTAATCCCTCGACACTATCGGCGGTTGGCAATAGGCGGGCTAGTGTAAGCAAATCATGAGTCAGAGATACCCTAAACCGCACAGATATTTTGGGTGGGATGACAATGAGTTCCATCACCATTATCCTGTACTTGCAAATATGCGAATTTATGCAAATTCAAGTGTTGCAGGATTTTGCATGATTGTCAATCATTGAATTGGCATAATCTTCTTGTCCTCGCATATAATTAACACAGATATGTAAAGGTGCAGGAAGCGTTTAGGATGCAAATAAGACAACATAAGCAATTATTGCGCTTTATACCCGTACTCGTGCTGGCGGTGGCAATCCTCAGCCCATTGGCAATTACCGATGCCCAAGATGGCACCCAACCTATTCATGTGGTGCAAGCGGGTGAAAATCTATTTCGGATTGCCTTACGCTATGGTGTCACTGTAGATGCGATTGCGGCAGCCAACGGTATTACCGATGTGACCCGTATTTATGCTGGACAACAATTGATTATTCCGACAGGTGCTGCGGTAGCTCCTGCGCCCGTTCAGCCGGAAAGTGCTGCACCAGTGGCTCCTCCTGTTGTCACCGCGCCCGATATAGCCATTTACCATATTGTGGAAGTGGGGCAGACACTTGCTAGTATTGGGCGGCAATACGGTGTCGGATGGCTTGACCTCGCATCATGGAATGGCATTAGTGACCCAAATCAGATATATGCAGGTCAGCGTCTGGTGGTCAACAATCCTGCTAGTGCTACTCAACCAGAGACAGCAGCGGTGGCTGGCCCGACTATTGTTGAAACTGCGCCTGCTGCGGCACCTCCCGCGGTGGCTGCGCCATCTGGAGACCGCACCTATACGGTACAGAGTGGTGATAACCTATCGAGTATTGCGCGACAATTCGGCCTGACATGGACAACCATTGCCCGTGTCAATAATCTCAGTAACCCCAGCCAGATTTTCGCTGGTCAAGTGTTGATTATCCCCGCGGTTGATGACGCATTAGGCACAGGTTTTGTGCCGACTGGCGGTGTGCCATCGGTTCCTGCACCTACGATTGCAACAGGCAAGCAGGTTGTGGTTGATCTTTCGGATCAGATGGTCTATGCCTATGAGAACGGCGTCTTGTTGCGGTCAACATCAGTGTCGAGTGGTTTGCCGGGTACAGCAACCGTATTAGGAGATTATCGGGTCTATTGGAAGCTCACTTCTCAAACAATGTCCGGCCCCGGCTATTATCTACCGGGTGTGCCTTGGGTGATGTATTTTTACCAAGGGTATGCGCTGCATGGCACCTACTGGCACAACAACTTTGGGCAGCCCATGAGTCACGGATGTGTGAATATGCCAACGGATGAGGCGGAATGGTTTTTCCGTTGGACTGAAGTTGGTACGCCCGTACATGTTCAAAGCTAATCTAAAGTTCTTTATCAGCATAAAGAAAGGGAACCTTATGCTCAAGCGATTCTTGTTCGTAGTGGTCATCGTGGCACTGGGATTGAATATGGTGCCTTTCCATCGCGCTGAGGCGGCTCCGAGTCCTCAAGCCTGTGCCCAAACGCATACGGTACAGGTAGGGCAGAACCTCTTTCGTATCGGACTAATGTATGGCGTTCAGTGGCCTTTATTGGCGCAATGGAATAACTTGGCAAATCCGAATCTGATTTATGTGGGGCAAGTTTTATGTGTGTCGGGGCCGAACCCCGTTCAGGTTGTTGTGCCAGCGAACGCGGGTGGCGGGGCAGTTTATCCCGGTAACCCATTTGGGCCTACGACCCAACCACGTATTTATTTTCCCAAGGTGACGCTCAATCAGAACTTTGAGTTGCGTGGCTATAACTTCCCAGCCAATACCAGCATTACCATTGGCTTGACAACCTTGGGGAATCTGCCATATGTGCCTTATTACACAGCATCAACGGATGCCTCCGGTCAATTCTACGTTTTGATCAACCTGCCTCCGGCATTGGCAAGCGCCGCAACTGTCGCAGTTGAGGCTCGTACCGCGACAGGCTACTATGCTAAAAACTGGTTCTATAATTGAGTTGAGCAATAAAATTGAAGCAGCAAGCGCCCCTCAGCATTTGAGAGGCGCTTTTTGATTTAGCGCTCGCCGGGAACGTTGCCAATAACCATGATGGCATAGGTTCCTGCGCTGGCACCATTATAGGAGCCGAAGACATAGAGTAAGGGGTCGCTGGTCTCTGGTATTAACGCAATACCTGCATCATACTCGCCGCCGATGTAGCTGGAGCCATTGGCGATACGAACCCCTGTCCCGCCTGTTGTTGGGAACGGTGGGGTGTCTGCACAGGTACCTGCTCCTGCGTCATCACATTCAAAGACCTGTAGGAGGTTGTTGTAGTCGATGTAATCAGGATAGAACTCACCAAACTCGTCAAAGGCTTGATTCAGCCCTTCGCCATTCCAAACACTGAGGATGGGGTCGAGGTCCGCGTAACGGCTGACCATATAAACTCCAAGGGTCTCTTGTGCCACGCTACTTGGAACACGAATGACGAAGCCATCTAGCTCAGTAGAGGGCGAAATTGCCAACCCTTCTAGTACCATCACAAACTGCCCACTATTGCCGCCAAGTGCCCCAACCGTGATGTTCACGGGGTCGCCTTGATTGCGGGTTGTAAAGCGAACTTGTGAGGTGAGGCGATTGGATGATACATAGCCAAAGCCGGGAACTGCTAACTCACTACCTGCTGCTGCTGGCTCATCATCGTTACAGGTGCCGATTCCGACACCATATTCAACAGCGAGGACAGGGTCGAAATCATCTAGGCCGAAAACAGTGACAGTATAAGGGTAGCCGGGATTGACGTTAATAAACGAAAACTGTACTCCCCCACGTACTTCTTGACTGGTTTGCCCGTTGATAGTGCAGGTTACGTTGAATACTAGGTCATCTTCAGGGTTGCCGAGGCCAGTTCCGCTGGAGCCGCTGCCGAGGTCAAGTTTGAGTTCAAAGCCACCTGTGGTTGTGCCTGATTCTACCCCAGCGCGTGATACCCCGATGAGATATTGTCCGTTTTCAGGAACTGTCCAACCAATGACGACAGTTTGTTCAGTGCCTGCGGTGTCAGCGTTGCTGCTAAAAACCTCAATAAGGTTGGGGTCGCTGACAAAGACGAATGGTTGTAGATTTCCATTCGTGACGGTAACCGTTATCACGATCTGCTCATTGGCGCGTCCCTCAAAGCAGAATCCGGAAGCGAAATTGGCATTGGTGATTTGGCCTGTGACTGAATCACCGTAAACGACACTAACTGAGTCGTCGCAATAGTTGGTCTGACCGAGTTGTGCTGCAGCCGGAGCAACAAAAAGCGTGGAAGTGAATATGAATACAAGAACGATGAGGATGTACTTTTTCATGAATGTCTCCCTGTGGTTGTGAACGTGGATGACGCTAGTTTATGTTGATAAATAGTTTGGGCGCAAGTCAACTATCGAGACATGGGAGGGCGGAGAAGAATGCTGTCATCTAGCGGTTTTGCGATTCCTTGTGTTGATGGTATGATAGCGTGATATTTTCTATGTAACCACTTAAGCCACTGTATCAACATTATCCAAGGATTGAGCTAGGATGACCCAATCCAATGTTCGCCGTGATCAACTCATTTTTGCGGCAAGTTTGGCCTTAGTTATCGGGTTATTCATCTTTCTCGGTGTGCAATTGCATGTCGAAGATGGCCCATTGGCATTTGATTGGAAGATTATCTGGCATTCAATTCGCAATGGCTCGATTACCTATGGAAATGGCCTCTATAATCCGCCATGGGCATTGTTGTTTCTATTGCCCTTGGGCTTTGTTCCCGTACAAATCGGCTGGGGCATATTTACATTTCTTACCCTTGCGACCTTAGTTATGAGTGTACAATCACCGTCCCCGCAGGCATTTTGGAAAAGATTTGTCAGTATTTTGCTGGTTGCGACAGCATACCCTGCGTTACGGTTATATGGTGATGCGAATGTTGACGCGCTTGTGATTCTTGGGATATGGCTCCTTGTCGCTGGTTATAATCGTCGGATTAGCTGGATGATGGCGCTAGGAGTGTTGATTGCTACTATCAAGCCACAAGCGGTCACCTTGTTATTGATCATCTTGGCTGTTTATTGTTGGCAACATCTTGTGCCCAAAATCTGGATACGAGCGGCAGGAATAGTGATGGTGGTGGTATTGATAAGCCTGCTGGCCTATGGGGGAGGGTGGTTCGATGCCATTTCTGTGGGTACACTACCGTCTGGTATTTCATTACCGGGGTTGCTGAGTGAGCTAGATGTGCCACAAGGTTTGATAGTTTTAGTACAACTGCTCATTGGCGGCATAACACTGGGCGTGGCGTTAAAGGGGCCGCCAGTATTCTCAACGCTGAAGATTGGAATGCTGACTGTCGCGTCGATGATTGTGTCGCCCTATACCAACGGACACGGTATGGTCATAGCCATGGCGCTTGTTGCTGCTCCATTTCTCTTGTTGCGTCCATTTTTAGGGGTGATGTTGATATTGTTGCTTGATTTTCCCATTGCGACATTTATCTCAAATAGCCAAGCGTCTCAGATCAAACTGGGTTACTACTGGACAGGTGTTTTGATAATCTATTGGATAGTAGCGTTAGTGGTTTATTATCGTAACGAAATCCTTTTGTTAAGCGGAGAAAATAGGAAATCTAAGAAAAGTTAAAAAAAGGTCTTGCGTTGGAAAAGTTGGCGTGCTATTATCTACACACCGTTGCGAAGGCAGCGATAAGATAACAACGTCGGAAGGCGAAAAACTGAATGCGAACGCAAGACAAACGGTTCGGCAACCGAGGCAAGGCAAACTGAGCTACGAGAAAGAGTAGTGGGTCAGGTATCGGGAGCCGACTGTGGAGAGACAGTCGGTTTTTTGTTTGGAAGACGGAAGCACCTTAACAACCGAAGCGTGATAAGAAACACAACCGTAAATACCGAATTGAGATAACGCCTGCGGTAAGAAGAGACTAAAGCACTGGCAGCGATGCTGGTGAAGCGAGCAAAAAACAGGATGGAGAGTTTGATCCTGGCTCAGGATGAACGCTGGCGGCGTGCCTAATACATGCAAGTCGAACGGGAATTTGTTTTCGGACAGATGAGAGTGGCGGACGGGTGAGTAACACGTAGCTGACCTGCCCTTTGCAGGGGGATAACAACCCGAAAGGGTTGCTAATACCGCGTAAGCTCGTTGGGGTTAGAGGCCTGACGAGGAAAGCGCTGGAAGCGGCAAAGGAGGGGGCTGCGGCCCATCAGCTAGTTGGTAGGGTAACGGCCTACCAAGGCGAAGACGGGTAGGGGGCCTGAGAGGGTGACCCCCCACACTGGCACTGAGACACGGGCCAGACTCCTACGGGAGGCAGCAGTAAGGGATATTGCCCAATGGACGCCAGTCTGAGGCAGCAACGCCGCGTGGAGGATGAAGGGTTTCGGCTCGTAAACTCCTTTTCTGTGGGAAGAGGCAGGACGGTACCACAGGAAGAAGTCTCGGCTAACTACGTGCCAGCAGCCGCGGTAAGACGTAGGAGGCGAGCGTTATCCGGATTTACTGGGCGTAAAGCGCACGTAGGCGGTGCGATAAGGGGTGCGTGAAAGCTCCTGGCTCAACTGGGAGAGGTCGTACCCGACTGTCGGACTAGAGGTAAGTAGAGGCAGATGGAATTCCGGGTGGAGTGGTGAAATGCGTAGAGATCCGGAGGAACACCAGAGGCGAAGGCGATCTGCTGGGCTTAAACTGACGCTGAGGTGCGAAAGCGTGGGGAGCGAACGGGATTAGAAACCCCGGTAGTCCACGCCGTAAACGATGCAGACTAGATGTTGGATACCGAGAGGTATCTGGTGTCGAAGCCAACGCGCTAAGTCTGCCGCCTGGGGAGTACGGCCGCAAGGCTAAAACTCAAAGGAATTGACGGGGGCCCGCACAAGCAGCGGAGCGTGTGGTTTAATTCGAGGCTACGCGAAGAACCTTACCTAGGCTTGACATCGCGGTGGTAGGGAGCCGAAAGGTGACCGACCTTCGGGAGCCGTGACAGGTGCTGCATGGCTGTCGTCAGCTCGTGCCGTGAGGTGTTCGGTTAAGTCCGAAAACGAGCGCAACCCTCGGCTGTAGTTACAAGTGTCTACAGCGACTGCCCGGGGAAACTGGGAGGAAGGTGGGGATGACGTCAAGTCAGCATGGCCTTTATGTCTAGGGCTACACACACGCTACAATGGCCGATACAATAGGCAGCCAAACCGAGAGGTGGAGCGAATCCAAGAAAGTCGGTCGTAGTTCGGATTGCAGGCTGCAACTCGCCTGCATGAAGTCGGAGTTGCTAGTAAACGCGGATCAGCCACGCCGCGTTGAATACGTTCCCGGGCCTTGTACACACCGCCCGTCACGTCATGGGAGCTGGTCATGCCTGAAGTCGGTGAGCGAACTGAAAAGGAGCAGCCGCCGAGGGCAGGGCTGGTGACTGGGACGAAGTCGTAACAAGGTAGCTGTACCGGAAGGTGCGGCTGGATCACCTCCTTTCTAAGAGACTTAGGTAGACCTCGCAAGGGGTAGACCCAAGCGAAGGGGTAAGAGGCTTCGAGCCGGAACCCTGAAGGGATAAGGGAAGCGCAAGCGCCCTACCCTAAGAGAAGAAAGACGCAGGTATTTTGAGGAAGTAGGAACGGACGTGTTTGTTATCACGCTTGGGGAGCTAAGGGGGAATGTAGCTCAGTTGGTTAGAGCACTCGCCTGATAAGCGAGAGGTCAAAGGTTCGAGTCCTTTCATTCCCAAGCGGGGATATAGCTCAACTGGGAGAGCGTCGCCTTTGCAAGGCGAAGGTTAGGGGTTCGAGCCCCCTTATCTCCACGGTGTGGTGAAGAAGTGGGTGTCAGGAAGGCGGGAACGTTTTGTTGACAGCCACTGGTGAGCGACACCAGATGCAAGGAAGCACCTTAACAATTGTATACTCTGTAGGGAAAACGAGCAGGCCAAACAATTTCTCTGGATCACTGCGAACAGAAGCGCACTGACATGAAAATGCAGGGCGAGAAAGTAAGTAAGGGCGTACGGAGGATGCCTTGGCATCGTGTGCCGAAGAAGGACGTGATACACTGCGAAAAGCCCCGGTGAGGTGTGTGTAACCGTGAGTAGCCGGGGATGTCCGAATGGGGAAACCCACGTGGGGGCATGCCCACGTAACCCATATTGAACACATAGATATGGGTGGGGAACCGGGGGAACTGAAACATCTAAGTACCCCGAGGAAAAGAAAGGATTCCGCGAGTAGTGGCGAGCGAAAGCGGAAAAGCCCAAACCGACGCAAGTCGGGGTTGTAGGCCACACCGAAGCGAAGTGGAGCATAACCGAACGGTTTTGGAAAAGCCGACCGGAGGGGGTGAAAGTCCCGTAGGTGAAATGCGAAGCGGAGGGGTGTGTAGCCTGAGTACCGCCGGGCACGCTAATCCGGTGGGAAGCGGGGGAGTCCACTCTCCAAGGCTAAATACACACGATGACCGATAGCGGAGCAGTACCGTGAGGGAAAGGTGAAAAGAACCCCGGTGAGGGGAGTGAAAGAGAACCTGAAACCGTATGCTTACAAGCAGTCAAAGCATTCTTAGGGATGTGATGGCGTGCCTTTTGGAGAATGAGCCACCGAGTTAATGGTTGTAGCGAGCTTAAGGGAGCAACACCCGAAGGCGAAGCGAAAGCGAGTCTGAAAAGGGCGGATAGTTGCAATCATTAGACACGAAACCAGGTGAGCTACCCATGGGCAGGTTGAAGCGAAGCTAATCCTTCGTGGAGGACCGAACCAGTAACTGTTGCAAAAGTTTTGGATGACCTGTGGGTAGGGGTGAAATGCCAAACGAACTTGGAGATAGCTTGTTCTCCCCGAAATAGCTTTAGGGCTAGCGTGTGGTGGAAACTGCTGGAGGTAGAGCACTGAATGAGCTAGGGGCCGCAAGGTTACCAAACTCAATCAAACTCCGAATGCCAGCAGGGGAGCCATGCAGTTGGACAGCGGGAGATGAGTTTCGTTGTCGAGAGGGAAACAACCCAGACCTGCCGCTAAGGTCCCCAAGACTAGGCTAAGTGGGAAACGAGGTGAGTGTGTGTAGACAACCAGGAGGTTGGCTTAGAAGCAGCCACCCTTTAAAGAGTGCGTAATAGCTCACTGGTCAAACGCACTTGCGCGGAAAATGTAACGGGGCTCAAGCCTAGCACCGAAGCGCGGGATGTGCCGTAAAGGTATGTGGTAGGGGAGCGTCGTAGTTGCGAAGAAGCGGAACTGGAAGGTTTTGTGGAGCGGCTACGAGTGAGAATGGTGGCATGAGTAACGAGAAACAAGTGAGAACCTTGTTCGCCGCAAGTCTAAGGTTTCCGACGGAAGGTCAGTCCGCGTCGGGTTAGTCGGGCCTAAGCCGAGGCCGAGAGGCGTAGGTGATGGACAACGGGTGAATATTCCCGTACCGGCTAGTGGAGCACAGGCGAGACGAGCGGGGATAATCCAGCCCTTATATGGAATGGGGTGGTAAGCGGTTAAGAGCCGTGAAGCCGGGCCTCCGGGCCAGAAGTGGATGAGTCCAAGCTCCAAGAAAAGCGCACTGGCGAAGAAGCTAGCCGCCCGTACCGCAAACCGACACAGGTAGACGAGGTGAGTATCCACAGGCGAACGGGAGAACCTTCGTTAAGGAATTAGGCAAAAATGCTCCGTAACTTCGGGAGAAGGAGCGCCTAGCGATAGGCCGCAGTGAAAAGGCCCTGGCGACTGTTTAACAAAAACACAGGTCTCTGCGAACGCGCAAGCGGACGTATAGGGGCTGACACCTGCCCAGTGCCGGAAGGTTAAGAGGAGGGGTAAGTCGAAAGATGAAGCTCTGAATTGAAGCCCCGGTGAACGGCGGCGGTAACTATAACCGTCCTAAGGTAGCGAAATTCCTTGTCGGGTAAGTTCCGACCCGCACGAAAGGTGTAACGATCAGGGCACTGTCTCAACGAAGGACCCGGTGAAATTGAAGGACGTGTAAAGATGCGCGTTACCCGCAGTAAGACAAAAAGACCCCGTGGAGCTTGACTGTAGCTTGCTATTGCGTTAGGGCATGGTCTGTGTAGGATAGCTGGGAGGCGAGGAAGCTTGAGCGCTAGCTTAGGTGGAGCCAATGGTGAAATACCAGCCTGATGATGCTTTGACCCTAACCTGTGTCCGTGAAGCCGGCATGGGAACAGTGGCAGGTGGGCAGTTTGACTGGGGCGGTCGCCTCCTAAAGAGTAGCGGAGGCGCCCAAAGGTTGGCTCAGATGGAATGGAAACCCATCGAAGAGTGTAATGGCACAAGCCAGCTTGACTGCGAGAGAGACACCTCGAGCAGAGACGAAAGTCGGGCATAGTGATCCCACGGCGCTGAGTGGAAGGGCCGTGGCTTACCGGATAAAAGCTACCCCGGGGATAACAGGCTAGTCTTGCCCAAGAGTTCACATCGACGGCAAGGCTCGGCACCTCGATGTCGGCTCATCGCATCCTGGGGCTGGATCAGGTCCCAAGGGTTGGGCTGTTCGCCCATTAAAGCGGTACGTGAGCTGGGTTCAGACCGTCGTGAGACAGGTCGGTCTCTATCTACTGTGGGCGTAAGATATTTGAGGGGAGCTGTCCCTAGTACGAGAGGACCGGGATGGACGAAGCGCTGGTGTGCCGGTTGTCGTGCCAACGGCATGGCCGGGTAGCCACCTTCGGAGCAGAGAACCGCTGAAAGCATCTAAGTGGGAAACTGACCCCAAGATGAGATATCTGACTGGAAACAGGTAAGACCGCTGGGAGACGACCAGCTAGATAGGTCGGATGTGGAAGTTCAGTAATGGATGGAGCAAACCGATACTAAGGGTCGAGGGCTTTCCGAGCTGTTACATGGAAGTGTGAGCAGAAGGGGAGCAGTGGTCGAGAGAAATTGGGTGGTCTGTGAGTGAGTAGACCCAGATAAACAGAGTATACAAGGTGACAACCTACCCGACCCCGATGTGAGGCTGCAAGGCTGAACCGGGGGAGGAGTGGGGGATAAGTCGAAGCGCGAAGTGTGAGAGAGAGAACACGGGCGATGTTGGTGATATGAGCGACGGGGGTCCACCTGGTCCCATCCCGAACCCAGTCGTTAAGCCCGTCAGCGCCGATGGTACTGCGACGGCGACGTCGTGGGAGAGTAGGTCATTGCCAACCGCTCACACACTCTCTTTCCACATCATCCCTTCAACACCCCCTCCCTCTCCTCCTTTCGTTCTTCCTTCCATTCTCCACGGGGTCGTTTTGTTTATCCAAGACGGATGCGTGGATTGAGGTAGGCATATAGCAAATCAGCAATCAGGTTGACCACCAGAAAAATCATCACCGTCATCATTACAATACCTTGGATGCGGGGTAAGTCTCTGGCTTTCACCCCAAAAATTAAGTATCCCCCGATGCCATCATAATTGAATATCCATTCAATCACCACCAAGCCACTCATGAGCCAACCAATGCTAATGGCAATGATGGTCACGGTTGGTAATAGGGCGTTACGCAGCACATGCTTGATAATCACTTTCCAATAAGGCAAGCCCTTTAATTCGGCGGTGCGAACATAGTCACGTTTTAGTTCTTCGATGACTCCTGCACGAGTGAGGCGTGTGATATAGCCCATTAACACAAGAGTGGCGGCTATGGCAGGTAGGATAATATAAGGCATTGATTCCCATAGCGACATGCTGGGGTCAAAACGAGTAGCACTGGCGCGAATCTCAAAGGGTAGCCACTCCCAATTGGGTGCCCATTTCAGTGCCACAAAGTTGATGAGGATGATGCTGGTTACGAACTCTGGTAGGCTCACAAAGGATAGGGTAATGACCGATATAGCAGCATCAACTAAGTTATTTTCATTCAACCCCGCTATCACACCCAACACAATAGAGATGGGTACAGCAATCGTTAGTGTTACGAGCGCAAGACGACCTGAGTTTTCCAGCCGTTGTATGATTTCGGGGAAGATAGGCTTTTCTTCGCCAATAAATGAATTTCCCCAATCACCTTGAACAAAACCGACCAACCATTCTCCGTATTGAACAATAACGGGTTTATCAAGACCTAGCTCACGCTCACAGGTAGCAACCGCCTGTGGGGTGGCTTCGATGCCGCCTAATTTAATACGGCATACATCCCCCGGTAAAATGCGAGTGAGGATGAAAATCAGAACTGAAGTGAATCCAACCGTAACCACGAAAAACGCCAAGCGGCGTAGGATATACCGTGTCATGAGGGATTACCTTGGGTTTGCATGTCGGTTAGTTCCTCTAGGGTGTGGTGACACTTAATCCAATGCCCATTACCATCATCGCGCCAAGGTGGATTTTCTTGCACACAAATATCCCCAATGAAACGCGGACAACGGGTATGGAAACGGCAACCCGTGGGGAGGTTGCGTGGACTAGGGATGTCTTGGCTGAGGCGGATCGCATCATTTTGATGATGCGGGTCAGGTATAGGAATAGCGGATACCAGCGCTTCAGTATAAGGATGATAGGGTGGGGCGCTAAGGTCACTCCCATAGCCTACCTCAAACAACTCTCCTAAGTACATAACTGCTAAATAATCGGCTAAATAGCTAACTACCGACAAATCGTGAGAGATGAATAAATAGGATGTGCCATTTGCTTCTTGTAGGCGTGCCAATAGATTTAATACCGCAGCTTGGACGGATACATCCAATGCCGAGACAGGTTCGTCGCAGACAATCAGTTCGGGGTTGGAGGCAAAGGCACGGGCAATGGCAACCCGTTGTTTCTCACCTCCACTGAGTTCAGCGGGATAACGATGGGCGTAGCTTTCATCGAGATTGACCGCGTGCAGTAGCCTTCGCATCTCGGCATTGGCTTGCTGGGACTTCATACCAGCTAGTTTTTGCAGCGGACGCCGGATAGTTTGCCCAACGCTTAGATAGGGATTCAACGAGGCCTGTGGATTTTGGAAAACCATCTGCAATTGACGTAGGATTTTCTTGTTGCGTTGCCGGACAGTGTTGGGGATGTCGATGCCAAGTAGGTCGATTTTGCCTGTTGTGCGGTCAGTTAAGCCCATGATGACACGTGAGAGGGTGGTTTTTCCGCTGCCGCTCTCCCCGACAAGGCCAAGGGTGCGGCCTTTTTGGATCGATAAATTGATACCATCAACAGCTTTCACGCTTTGAGGAGGCTTGCGTTGCATAAACTCCAGCAAGCCGCGTGGGATCTCGAAATACTTGGTCAAGTTCTCGATGGTGAGTAATGTCGAAGTCTCCACAGCATCAATAGGTGGGAGACCTGTTTCATAGGCTTGTTGCACTACTAATGAACCATTAGCAATTTCCTGCCAACGGTGACACCGTACTAGTTGACCATTAGGTGCGGTTTCGACGGTTGGGTGTATGGTGAAGCAATGCTCAAGTGCGACTGGACAGCGCTCGGCAAAAACACAGCCTGATGGTATCTTGTCAATGGCAGGGGGGCGTCCGGGGATGGTGCGGAGCGCAGCATCGCGCTTGCTTTGTCCAAAGCGTGGCACGCAGGCCAATAGCCCTATGGTATAGGGATGCAGGGGACGATGATACAGGTCGGCAACAGCAGCATTTTCCATCACTTCGCCTGCATACATGACCGTGACACGCTCACAGAGTTGCGCTACTACGCCAAGGTTGTGGGTTACATACATGGCTCCTGCTTGGGTAGTGTCAATAAGGTCACGGATAAGGTCAAGGATGGTGGCCTCAGTGGTGACATCAAGCGCGGTGGTTGGCTCATCCAAGAGCAGCAGTTGGGGAGAGGTGCTGAAGGCCATCGCTAACATGACACGCTGCTGCATCCCGCCACTGAGTTCGTGAGGATAGCGTTGGCTGATGCTCTGCGGATCAGCCAAGCGCACCATTTCTAAGGCACTGTACACTTGCGGCCACACATTGCGCTGATGGCTGTGGATGCGGATAACCTCAGCGAGTTGCTCCCCCACGCGGATAGATGGATTCATGGCTACAAAGGGGTTTTGGGGAACCATATGTACCCGTGAGTTCCAGATGGTTCGCATCTGACGGCGGGACTTGGCGGTTAACTCATCCCCATTGAGGTGGATTTGACCCTGCGAAATACGTCCCTTCTTGCCGAGATAGCGCACAATGGCCTTAAGCACCGTCGATTTGCCTGAACCAGATTCCCCAACGATACCAACAATTTGTCCAGCGGTAACTTCCAGTTTGAAGTCCCGTACCGCACTATGCCAACGGCGTCCAATACGGTAGCTAATCTCTAGGTTTTCGATGTGCAGAATTGAATCAGCCACTGCGTTGTACCAATCGTTTGATGCCATCGGACATGAGGTTAACGCTAATTACCAGCAGTACGATAGCGGCAGCAGGATAGATAAGTGTCCAGTCGTAACACTGAAACTCGTTGCAAATATAGTCTTGGTTATTATAGGCATCATTGACCATTAGCCCCCAATTGGGGGTGGGGGGATTAGCTCCTAGACTGAGAAAGCCTAACGACGCCACCAAGAAAATCGCATAAGAAAAGCGCAGGGATGCTTCAACGACCAAGGCTGGAATGACCGACGGCAAAATCTCGCGCCATAAAATATAAAATGTTGATTCGCCACGCAACTGGGCCGCCTCCACAAATCCTTGAGTCTTTACCGATAACACATTGCTGCGTACTACCCGCGCTACAATCGGGGAATAGACGACCACCAACACAATCAAAATGCTGTTCTTGAGCAAGGGTAGGTGGTAATCAATCACTGGCAGGGTGGCGCTTTCAGGCAAGGTGCCGAGCAATATGAGGGCTAATAATAAGGCGGGAATTGATAGAAGGCTATCCAATAGACGGCTCACAATCTCATCCGGCCAGCCGCCCCAATAGCCAATGAATAAGCCGATTGTGGTACCGATTAAGACTGCTACTAGTGTACCCAAGCCCGCCAGCCGAAAAATCTCACGGGTACCAAGAATCACACGGCTGTAGACATCGTAGCCTAGCTTGTCGGTACCAAAGGGATTTTTGCATTCGGCGTTGAGGGGGTCAAAGAGGCGGGTATGGTAATCAACGATAGGGACATGAATAGCCCCATCCCCGAAGCAATCGGGTGCTTTATATGGCGGATAAAGGTCATTGTTGTTGAAGGCGTTTTCATCAAAATTGAAGGGTGCGAGTTGGTCACCGAAAATGGCGACCAATACGAAAAATACAACACCAAGGGTGCCCAATGCGCTCAATGGAGTACGGAGTAATTGACTGAGCCATTTGATGGCTTGAACAGGCAGAGAGTCAGACCAGTGCCTGACCCTCTGATTCGATTCCAAATGCATGCCTAGCCTTTAGCAGCGAACCGGAAGTCGGTACGCCCAGCAAAAGGATGAACCTGAACACCATCAATACCAGTTTCTAAGATGGCAAATTGTGGGAAGAAGTACGGCACGATAATCGGGCCTCGGTCAACGAGCAGGGCTTGGATGTCTTTATAGGCTTGAACACGGGCATCTTGGTCAAGTGAGGTGCCGGCAAGGTCAATAAGTGCATCCAATTCAGCATCACTATAATGGGCTTCATTCCATACCGCGTCTGTCTTCAGTTGCAGATCAAGATATTGCTGCGGTGTTGGGCGTGAACCCCAACCCGTAATACCCAAATCAACTTGCAGCCAGTTGTCTTCGACATCGCTGTAGTAAATCCCCTCATCACGCAGCTTAATCTCGACGCGGATATTGGCATCGCGCCAGAACGAGCTAAAGGCTAAAGCGAGGTCGGGACGGTCACCCGAATTCGGGACGTGCAAATCGAGGTCAATACCATCGGGATAACCCGCCGCCTCAAGTAGTTCACGTGCAGCACGGGGGTCTGCTGAGGGTAGGGTAATGCTTGCATCATAGTAGTCAGCATAGAGCGGGCCAATTGGTGTGTCATTCCCAATCGCACCAAAACCCGCACTGATGATGTCAAAAATTTTCTGACGGTCAGTGGCAAGTTTGAAGGCTTTCCAAACACGTGGGTCAGTGCCAAAGCCTTGGTCATGGCGCAAGCGAGCAAGGTTGTAGCCATTGGTGGCAATCGCAATGGCGTTGTAATTTGACCGCAGTGATTGGAAGACACGGGTGGGTGTCCGCAATACAACATCGACCTCGCCATCACGCAGGGCATTGACACTGGCGTTGGCATCCCCAAAGTAAATGAACTCAAGACGGGCGACTGTCGGCGCACCCTCCATCCAGTAGGCTTCATTGCGTTCCAAAATGGCACGGTCTTCGGCATCAAAGCTTGTAACTTTGTAGGGGCCAGTGCCGTTGAATGCTGCCGCAGGGTCTTCGGTGCCTGCTTTAAGCATGACGGAGCGGTTATCTGTGAGATTGTAAAGGAAGTCTGGCGCTGTGTTGTCTAGCGCAAAGACCACCGTATAGGGGTCACTGGCTTCGACACTTACAATATTGCCGAATAAGCCTGCCGCACTGGAAAGATCAGGATTCCGCAGGCGGTCGAATGTCCACACGACATCGGCAGAGGTGAAGGGGCTACCATCATGAAAAACAGCGTTTTGAACAAGGTTGAGGGTATAGGATAGCCCATCGTCGCTCATGCTCCATGATTGAGCGAGCCGAGGAACGAGTTGTGCAGAGGCATTGGTGTCTAACAGATAATCATAGACGGCATTAACAAGCGCCACTTCGCTGTCGGACGAAAGATTGGAGGGATCAAGTGTTACAGGTTGTTCCCAAGCGACCCGCAAGATAGCCGAATCTTGACGGCGGAATTTGGATTGGGTTGTACGTGAGAATTCAGCGGGGATAAAGGTCGTGGCGGCTGCAAAACCAGTGAGGCGGAGGAAGTCGCGGCGTGTCATTGGGTTGGAAGCGGCAAGTAGTTTCTTGTTATGCTTTCTAAACATGAGTTATCCCTTTCGATGATTAAGTGACGCTTTACCATGCTAAACCATCTTAACATATTTGACAAACTCTAGCTGACAACCTTGGGTTCAATCTTTGGGGAAATCTGGTTGAGAAGAATGAGTAGAATAAATAGCTCCACGGGCTGGCGATAACGTGGTTCGCCAATGGCAATTGTTGAGGATATTACCCATGTATAGGCGATTGTGACCAACATTATCCGTGACAGAAAATCGGTGGCAGGCCGACGATGGAGTACCACAAAGAAGCTGCCAATAAAAGCAAAATGAGCGATAGCCCACAAAAGATAGAAGATCCGCGAATCGAAATTAGCAAAATTGGAGACAGGCATCCAGAATAGCGCAGCTGCTTCACCGACCTCTACGAAATATTCAAGTGGTTCTTGTTGAATGAGGTAAAGATTGAGTTTGAGCAAATGTGCAGATGCTTCGGCGGTGGATTGCCCTGTTACCGCTTGGTATTCAGGTAGGGCATCCCAGATGTACCACTTTCCAGTGTGAACTGTGCCGGGCATATTGGGGTTATCAGGGGCAAGGAGACTTGCATCGCGGTAGCGAAGTAGCAGGTCTCGTTCCACGGCGTATTCATCGGGCAGCCGCTCAAGGACACGTGGCGTCTTGGTGGAAAGGGACATGCCGAGTAGTGGGCTTGTTCCAAAGTAATGAAATTGTCTGAAATTGTAAAGGGAGTAACTGCCAATCATGACAACTGTCACGGTCAGCATCAACAGAACAGGTTTCCATTGGTGGGTCAACCATAAAACGGCTAGGGCTAGTGCAGGCAGCAGCAGCTGATAGGTGGGGCGTATCAACCCGCTCAGGCATATTGCAACGCTGCCCAACAGCAATACTGAGACCGTCTTTTCCTGATACCACCGATAGAGGCTGAGGACGCCAACTACCAGCATGAACTGAGTAAGGGTCTCGGTCAAGATATGGGCGGTTGGCTCAAAGAAGGGCGGGAGAATGGCAATCAGGATGAATACAAGTTGGTATTGAGGACAAACCAGCTTGACCAATAAAAAGATGCTTAAGAGGTATAAGGCCATTTGTGTGTAATATAGCCACCGACCTGACCCGGAAAAGAGTAGAAACACGGAGTACCCGATAGGTCGCAAGGGTAGTACATCCAGCGTGCCGTCGCGGAGGTCATCTGCTGTTGCTTGGTAGTCCAGTGTGTCAGGAGAACTGTAGGGGGCAGATGTCCATAGACTGGCATACAGCAGCATCGTAATCACCGCTAATACCGTGAAATTGCGGGTTTGCATCTCTTTTGCATCCTATCTAGGCTATAGGTACAATACAGTATATATGGAAAAACTCGACCAGTCGAAACTGGTTTGGAGATGATTGATGACCAAACATCTTTTCGTTATCATGAAAAATCTTGTTATAGTTCTTGCCCTTATGGGGAATTTGTTGCCGAGCTTTGCAACAATGACCTTGCCTCAAGAACTTCCCATTGTGGAGGCTGCTGAAGTTGAAAGCCCTCCGCAGGAGCCACTGGAGACTCCTGTCTTACAGGGGGCGAACTCTTGTGCGCTCTCGGTAGGTCACTTGGTCTATAACACTAATGAGGATTATCCAGACCAGTATTATCCATCGAGCATTCATGGTTTAGCCGAGCATGGCTTTTTTGATGTTGCTTATCCTGAGCCTAATGGACAAAGCCGCAATGTGAAGGTGGGCGATCAACTGGTCGTGTATCTTGAACTCTTTAATCGTTCATTGGGAAATCCTCCAATTACGCCTTGTACTGGCGCACCAGTTGAAGTGACTGTCGAATCAATCACGGTCAGGAAAGGTGCTACGGTTCTAGGCTCAATGTTCGAGGCAGTTGAATGGCCTCATACTGACCAACCGGGTTTGTTGCTGGCCGATGACATTACGATAGGTTTATTCTCATTCAACGTTGATGTTACCGACATAACGTATCGAGTATACGTTGATGTTCAATTCAGTTGTACAGGTATTGCGGCGTGTGATTCTGGGCCATTCACTAACTCGCAATTCTATCCAAGTCCCGACCTACGAGCTTTGCCAGATGACCCGAATTTCCCGAACCAACGTTATGGCAATATCTATGGCGGGGATACCAATGTTTTTATTCAAGTCGTTGGCCCACGTGCAGATGTTGCCGTGTTGGAGCCAGCTAGTGGCACCATTGCCCAACCGTATGAAGTAGTGACTTATGTTATCGAAGTCACAAGCCGCGATAGTGGAGCCGATGCCATTCAGCGCTTAACGGATAGCAACGATGCACCTATCCCTAAATGTGATGAATCGGTGTTCGGCAATCCGCCACCGGATGACCCAACGGCAGGATGGTATGAGGATGTCGGTGGTACGCTATTGCGCGTGGACTCGTCCGATCTTACCACCTCTAATAATGGGGTTCTAGAGAATGGTGACAAACTGATTTGTCAATTCCAAGTTGAGATGAACCCGGCCCTTATCAATGACCCAATCAATAACGCCTTTAAATTGACTGGTGACTTAGTGGCATACGATACCCTTGGCTTGGATGCGACACTTCATGTTCAGGCTCCGGGGGTGGTTATTGCGGATGCATCTGTCTCGGTATCTAAGACTATTATTTCGCCCACCAATCCATCTGATGGGGTGGGTATTGGTGAGCAAGTTACCTATCGTGTAACGGTCACGAATACAGGGCAAACAACCCTTGATGGCTTTGTGTTATTTGATAGTTTGGTTGGTCCACTGGCGGGTGGGGTTTCCACTCTTGATCCCGGTGAGAATTTCCGTGTGGATTATCCATACACGGTTGCCTTGTCCGATAGTTCACCGCTGGTGAATACCGTAACGGTTGAAGCCCATCCTGTATCAACCCCCGCGAGTTATCGGGTTCAGGATACATCTGCCACCAGCATTACTATTCGTGGTTCAGAGATTGAGGCTAACCTTGTCTTATATGCGGTTGATGGCACGCCATACAACCCCGGTACCGGACAACCTGCCCCCAAGTCAGGGAGTATACTCACCTATCGCGTCGAGTATTGCAACCAAAGTACAGGTATTTTTAGTGAGTTACGCTATGTGGCTGGTTACCCCACGCTTATTGATGGGGCACGACCTACATTTGTCGATTCTTCACTCCTTGATGGAACCTTTGGCCCCGGATGTTATCTGACGCCCGGAACAGCCTTTACTTACACAGTGCCGGCCATTACTAGCCCTAATTTTGAAGACCCTGTGGTGAATTCCATCCGCGTGCGGGCAACCAGCCCAACGGGGTCATTCAAATATGCAGAGAATACACTTATCACCAACCTTGTCAGCGATGAGGTCGAGATTACCGCCTATCGTTACAGTGTTGATGATCCGGGTACGCCGCTCGGTGAAGACACCGCTGCCCTGCGTGGCGAGACTGTTTATTATCACTTTGAAGTTGACAATAAGTCCGCTACGCCACTATGTAACGTAGAGATACGGCACTATATTCGCAATGGCCTTGGTGATATTGTGCCGGGCGATCCTTTTGTTATTCCCAATAGCCAGATTATCTGGAATTCTGGTATAAACGGACGGCTTGAGGCTGACGGCGCGGCAGGGCAAGACGCCTTTGGCAACGTGAACTTTATTATTACTGGCGATACGCCAGACCCCCTGTATCGAATCTTTGAGGCTCATGCACCAAGCAACTGCTCTGTGAATCTCCCTGAGCCGTATATTGACCGTGTAGCGATTGTGACGGATATATCCAATATCCAACTCAACAATATCATCACGGTCTTTGCTGAGGATCAACCGGGTGTTCCACTTGATTTTGGCTTCCGTCAACCGGGGCTGAAGTATAAGTTCACACTGAGTTCAACCAATGTTGGGACAACCTTTGAGATTTTGTCCCTGCAATACTGTGTTTACCAAGCGAGTGGGAATTGTCCACTTGAGAATTTCCCCGCCGACGACTTAGACTTCTATTCACCGGGAGATACACTATTCTTCCCCTTTGAAACACGCTCTGATCGGTCCTCAACTCTCGTTTCTTCAACGGGCTTAACGGGTAATGAACCAACGCCGTTGAGGATACAGGTGGTGTTGACTGGCGATGAGGCTGGTAAGACTGTTAAAGTCCGCATTTTGCATGTATTCCCCCTGCTAACCGACGACTTCCAAGGTGGTATACTCTCCGGCCCCAACCAATTGGTACGTGGAGATGGCCCCGCGCTTTATGCCTATTCCTTTACCAATAATACCGAGGCCTTGCTGAATGATGTCCGTGTCCTCAACCTTCTGGAAACAGGTGATGCCTATGAAGAAGGCGTGTATGAGGACGTGGGTATACCCGGCTTCCCATCTGATACCTACTATGAAGTCTGCAATGTTCATGGTGATGTGCTTGATGGCTCGTCAATTGCAGGGGAATGTAGGCTGACCTATCATGACGGGATACCCGGTGGCATGTTCCAGATGCAAGTTCTGGTTGTGGGTAGACTGTCTGGAACTGACCAAAAAGTGATTGCTATCGGGTTATGGGACGTTTCGGAACGTGAACACCTTAAGGTGCAGAAACTAGGCCCCGGTTTTTCAGCCGTGAATAGCTCGATTGAGTTTACAATTAGCATAGAGAATAATTCTCTCTACCAGCCAGTGGATTTTGAATCCCCCGACGGCTTTATAGATGCAATTTCACCCGAAGTGGGCACCCTAGATGCTCCGACATTGGCTGAGTTTTCGGGTCTGACAGACATCGGTGGTGGTGTCTATCAACTTCCGATTGCAAGTACCGCAGTTGGAATCGCAACGGTAGACCCGCCTTTAGATGGCTTTGGTGATCTTGATCGATTAACCAATACGGCGACCTTTATCGGAACAACAGCACCTAACCCTGATGGTTCCGGTGAAAGCGTAGCAGGTCGTGAGATTTCAGCTACCGATAGCGCATCGGTTGATTTCGCCTGTCCGATCAGCTTTATGGGGTTGTTTATCGATAATCCAGACCCCTATGATGACACCATTCCACCCATTACAGTGGGTGAGTCAAAGCGGGTCTTGCTGTTGTATTTCAACTTTGGCTCCGAAAACATATCCGTTGACAATGTTACGGATGAAATCTTTGAGCGCGAAGTGGGCCGCCCGCTTGATGTCAACGCAGATATTACGTGGCCGAACCCCGGCAATCCGGGATTCCTCTTACCCGGTGAGAGTTTCAGCTATGAAATGCCGATTATCATCCGCCCCATTGACTTTACGGTACCCGCAGATAATACGATTCTGAGTTGGGACAATACCATCTTCTTGGGTGGGGACGCTCCAGAAGGCTGCGCTGAGTTTGAAATTACGTGGTTCTTTGAAATCACCAATCCGGTTCAAATTGAAAAGACGGTGAGGAATGGCTCCTCTCTGATCTTCCCCGGAGATAGCGTGCTTTATAGCATCAACATGTTGGCCCGCAGTGAACATGCTGATATGTTCCTGCAACAGCTTGATGATAGCTTGTTGACGACTAGCCCATTGCAGATGCAATTTGAACAGGGGAATGTTGCCCCATCGGGGGTCATTGGGCATATTGATGTTCCAGATGCGACTGATGACCAAGCTTGGATGCTTGAAGATGGTATCCAAGATGCATATACCGTTGCTCCTGATGACCCATTTGGGCTGTCTAACATTGCGACTATAACTTTCTATGTGACTGAAGATAGTGGCCCGCCAACTATGGAGAAGGGGCCAGATTACCCCATGTCGAATGTAGATGAGGCATCTGTTAGCACTCAGAATCCACTGGTGTTAACGCTTTTGCCGAGTACATTCGATGCAACAGCGGGTACCCTCATTGACATTGATGTCAGTGTGGCTAACTTTAGTGCTGACCTGACGATTGAGAACATCGCTTTGACTTCTGGTGATACAGAGTTATCGGCAGGTCTAGCCGCGGCAGGTTATGTGCCGACGATTGGTCCACTTGGACCAGCCCAATCGCAGTCGTTCTTGGTAACAGATCCATACTATGAGATACCCATTGACTATGCGGGTAGTACATTGGAGATTTGTGCACAGGCGACAGGAGATATTGCCAGCACTGGAACACCACTTCCTCAAGTAGAGACCTGTGTAACAATCAATATCTTGCCGCCTGACTTGATTATTGAGAAACTGGCGTTTGCAGATGCGACCTGCACGGTTGAATTGCCGGATGAAGATGGGAGTGGCTTAGGAGAAGTGTCCATTGGCAACAATGTCTACTACCAAATCACTTTCACAAATGAGAGCGCAACGCAACCATTTTCTGAAATAGCGATTACGGATGTGACAAGCGACAACACAGACCTCTCGAATCAGATGCAAGCGGCTTTTCTTGCGGCAAATGGTGATTCGACAACCCTTAACCCAGCAACAGAAGTGGTTATCTGTCAGCCGTATCTCGTAACAGCAGCCGCCCTTGCAAATCCTGTTCTGACGAACACCGTAACGGTAGATGCTATGGCGGGGCAAGATGCTTTTAGTGTCGAGAGTGAGGTCAGCGTTGATGTTGTTGATGAAAACATTTCAATTGGTAAACGTACCGACCGCAATGTGGCCTTTCCGGGAACATCTGTTCAATACACGCTGGTAATTACCAACCGTAATCAAGAGGGATTGACCCTTGTTCTTGCTGATGTGTGGGATACCTTGATAACGGGGCGCTTGCCCGGCCCACCTGACTATCATCAGACCTGTGTGGCAGGTGGCAATCAACTACCTAACTTCAGTGATTGCGATCCAACCATTACCTCTATTCGCTTTGATGATGACGGATGGTCATGGCCGACCGCCACACCGGGGATTATTCCACCGAGTGACCAAGCTATCTTTGTTTATGAGTATGAAGTGCAGCCTAACGACCCCGACCCCTTAGTTAATGTGGCGGGCGTAGAGGCCTATCTCTATGACTCAACCAGTACCCCGTGGGAGTTTGTAACCGATACTCAAGGTCAGCCCGTCAAACCCTATGATGAGACACAGGCGCTTGTGGCTATTACCCAATCGCAGTTATTGGTACGCAAGACCGCTACGCCAAGTGCGGCGCTAGTTGGGTCAACGGTCAATTATCAGATTTCGGTAACGAATGTTGGTGATCGTCCGGTAACCAGTTTGCAGATTGTTGACTGTAATCCTAATTTGCCTGTCCCCTGCGATGAAGACCTTGAGCCATTTAGCCCCGGTTTTGGTGGGCAAGACCTTACCTCGCAGATTGTACCTATTAGCGCTCAAGCGAGCCTAGCTCCGTTTGGGACCGCTGTGATTAACGCCTATCAATTGGTGATGCCATCGGCTGGAGATATCTTGACGAATCCCGGCCTTGATCCTTTTATCAATACAGCCTATGCCATTGGTAACGTGACGATAGATGGTTCTGGTACGCTTGTCTCAACGGCTCCCGGTTCCGACACTGCTATTGTTGACTTGATTAATCCCGGTATTCGGATTACCAAATCAGCGAGTGTTGGGGCAGCGGCAATCGGTGAGACGGTTGACTACACCATTCAGGTCTTCAATACGGGTACGGATCCACTTCGGATTGACACAGTGTATGATGTCATCCCCGGTGACAGCACATGGACACCGATTACCACCATGAAGCTCAATAGCTGTGATGCTGGTGCCCCTGACTTTGAAATTGGCCCGGCCTCGACTGACCGATTGGCTGCTCAAGCGTTTGTTTGCGTCATTGTCCCGATTGTGGTTCGCCAACCGCAAGCTGGAACTACTGAGTTTGTGAATACGGTGCGCGTTGAGGCAACGGGTAATCCTGATGTTGCGCCACAGTCTCTTGTGGACGGGGCCAGTGCCGAAATTGACATTCGCTCTTCCGACTTACTGGTCTTCAAGGATGCTTACTGTATCGCTGGAAGTCCGGGGTGTGCGGTTGCTCAACGCATTACTGAAGTTAAGGAAGGCGACACCTATGAGTATCGCATTACCATCACTAACTCTACTACAGTGCCGATGCATCAATTGAATCTGTATGACCCAGATTATTTAGATGGGCAGGTGCAGGTTATTTCTGACTTTACCGCTATTGGCAACAACGATGCGTTATTTGACCCCGATGAGGAGTACGTCTTTACCTATCCGCACACGGCCAATCTTGCGGCGGATACTGGTGGTATTTCCAATGCCTATACCAACACAGCGACGGTTGTGGGTGTTGAAGATGACAATGGGCAACCGGGTGAGTTGACGCCGCCCCGTAGCGCTCAATACACCATCTTCATTGAACCCGCAGACTTGAGTGTAAGCAAAGTTGTTTGCGTTAGCGATGATGTGACGGTTCCCGACTTTGGCGCTTGTGTTCAGCCGACAACCTTTGCCCAACCCGGTGACTACCTGTGGTATGAAGTTTCGATCGTCAATCCATCGGCGATTCAGATCAATGACATCACAGTGACGGATACACTGTTTGGGATACTCAGCAACACCGAAAATTCGGGTGTATCTGTAGTTTGGCCTGCAGGTGAAGGTGCCTTGCCCCCCTGCGAAGAACCGCTCTGGACGCCACCCGACAATTGCCCGACCGCAACTTATGTCTACCGTAGCGTTGGTCCTGTATCAGGTGCTGATGATAGCATTACCAATACGGCCATTGTTGATGCAATGGCGGGTTCAAGTGGGCTGACTGTTTCGGATAGCGCTACAGCGATTGTATCCAGTGGTGACTTGGCTGTTACCATTGTTGAAGATAATGGACGAACTGAGGCGGTAGCTGGTACTCAGCTTAATTTCACCGTCACGGTGTACAACCTCGGCCCTTCAGATATTTCTAGCATTACGGTTTTACTCCCATTGACAGATGGCGTGACACCGCTAGTGGCACCCTTCACGATTGCGACGGGTGGTCAACCTGTAGAGATCACACGTTCCTATACCGTAACGGGTAGCGATACCATTATGCACTTTGAGGTACTCGCTGAAGGTACTCTTGCGGGTGGCTTCACTGTCTCTGATACGGATACATGGACTGTGACACGAGTTGTGCCAGGTATGAGTGTGACTAAGACGGCAGATCGTAGTGTGGCACGTGTTGGGGATACCATCACCTACACGATTTCAGTCCATAACACAGGAACTACTGCCATCACCGGATTGGCTGTATCCGACTCATTACTGGACATCACTCCACCATGGCCGACCAGCATTGCGGCAGGCGATACCATCACGCGGCAATATGATTACACGGTCACCGATAGCGATGGTAACCCACTTGTAAACACTGTACTGGTGCAAGGCACCGTTTCCGGCTCACCAATTGTTGTTTCTGCCAGTGCTGAAGTGTTTATCACGGATAGTGACCTGTTAGTGACCAATACACCCAGTACCGCCAGCGCGACGGTTGGTACTACCGTAAGCTTTATTTATGAGATTTGTAACCTCAGTGAGGGACTCAGTCCAACCGATGACCTCACAAATGTGACTTTGGCTGATGATGATGGCGCTTTCACTTTGCCAACGACAACCCTTGTACCGGGTCAATGTCTCAATGCAGTTCGTTCCATTACCTTAACAGCGGGTGATGTGCCGCAGATTTCGCGCACGGCGATTGGTACGGCAAACAGCGCTGGTGGCCCATTGGCACAGGCAGTAACCCGTACTATCACCGTTGTGCCGTTGGGTGCAGGTGACATTCGCCTTGAGGTAATCCCATCTGCCACTACTGTCCAGATTGGCGATTCATTGGACATTGACTTTGTTGTTACGAATGTTGGTGATAGCCAATTGACAATTACCAGCTTTGCAGACCTAACGCCTTGGTACACGGGCTTTGTTCCGAATCCGGTTGGGCGTGTTTTGGCTCCCGGAAGCTCAATTTTGTTTGCGGGTAACACAGGCCCCATCGACATCACGCCAACTACTCCTGATCCAGTAAGTGGCACATGGATAGTAACAGCAGAAGATGCCCTTGGGACACCCTATTCCCACAGCGACAGCATATCGGTGCCGATTATAACGGCTGGTGCAACGCTGGCGCTGAATGCAGTGGCGAATGCGCCATTTGTAGCTCCCGGTGGTACAGTGACCTATACCTACACCGTTTGGAATATCTCCGATGTAACAGTAACAGCAACCTTACAACTGGTGGACGACACTTGTACAACCTACACCGAGGGTGGTGAGGCGCTCTGGGGTGCTGGGGTTGCGTTGCTGCCTAACCAACCAGCAACTGCAACTGCAACATGCGCGATTGATACGAACTTCGTGGATCCAACAGTTGATCATGAGGTTGAGGTTTACGACAGCGCTCAACCATCAACACCGCAAGACAGTGTCGTGATTCAAACTCCGGTGAGTAGTGGTACCCAACTTGACCTCTCAGTTGTAGCGGATATGGCTTCTGTGTCACCCGGTGGTACTGTAACCTATACCTACACGGTTCTGAATCAATCAGCAACGGCTGTTACAGCACTGTTGCTTTTGGAGGATGATACCTGTACAACCTATACTGAGGGAACGGAAGACATGTGGGGAGACGGTGCGCTTATTCAACCCAGCACCAACGCTACTGCAACCGCGACCTGCATGATTGCCGCTAACTACAGTGACCCCACCGTTGATCATACAATTTCGGTAGTGGATGGTACTCAACCCGATACACCCGTGGATACAGAAACGGTTCAGACGCCAGTTGAGTTCCCTGAAACTGATTTGAAGGTCGAAATCCAAGAATCCGACCCCAAAGTGTGGCGTACTGGCGATAACATTACTTTTATCTATCGGCTGTACAACACATCCTTGACAACACCCATCACAGACATTGAGTCTAATGTGGTGGTGCCTGACTCCTGCACGGATGTCTCCTTCTATAATGGGAACGGCATTCCGACATCCTTTGATGGTACGCTTGACCCCGATGATGAAATCTTTGTTCATTGCACCTATGAGGTTAGCGACGATGACTTCCCATCAGTGACGGCGGTGGTTACTGCAACGGGTATGCTGGGGATTGATGAGATTAATGGGCAAGATAGTCGTGAATTCAATGTGGTAGACCTTGCTCTGTCCGTTACGCTTACAGCTACGCAACCAAATGAAGATGATGATGGTAGTGAAGTTGAAGAAGGCGACACAATCGGATTTACGTTGCAAATACGCAACTTAGGTCAGTCTCAATTGGTGTTGCCGCCTGAAGACGAAGATCCCTTTGAGAGTTCCATCTTTAGCGTCACTAGCCCCTCCACTACGGTAGGCAATTTAGGCGATCTCTATACCTACTTTGCGGATACCTGTAACTGGCCGCTTGATACGACTGAAGTGTGTACGGTGGTTTATAGTGACGCGATTGTTGATGGCGATGACATGACTTATACCGCACTGGCAACCCATCCAACCGAGCTAATGGCGATGGTGGGGGTTACGCTGTGGGATGATGATTTTGATGTGCCCATCGCTCAAGAAGACACATGGGGTATCACGATTTTGCGGCCATCAATGGCTATTCAGTCCATCACGGTTTCACCGAACCCCGGTGTTGTTGGCGAACCAGTGACGATTACCGCTGTGATTGTCAACAATGGGGCATCCGATCTAACTGGAGTGGCAGCTAGTTTGGCGCTGCAAGATGTCTTGACCACGCAGGCAATGGGTGTCTTCTTAACAGGCACGCACCAACAATCGGCCATTACCACACTGACAATGACGCTAAGTAGCACAACAATTGCAGTAGGTGGACAAGCAACGGCGACCGCAACTTGGACTGTAGACCGTGCTTCTACCATTCGTGCAGTGGTAAGCGCTTCTGCGACAACGACAGGTGGTACTGTGCCAACCGTAACGGCTACTAGTGAAGCGACCTTTACGACGACCCAAGGCACTGGTACCGACCCCGACGGTAACCCGCTTGACCCCAACGCACTCGACCCCACTGTTGCCAAGACGGTTGATACTGAAGGAGCCGCACCGGGTGACCAAATCACCTTTAGCATTAACGTGACCAATGGTAGCACTAACGCCATGTCGAATATCACCTTTGTCGATCCGGTTCCAGAGTCGTTTACAGTAGTATCTGCGACCACGACTAGTGGAGCAGCGGTTGTGACTGGTCAATTGGTGACGGTTAGTTTGGATACCCTCGCACCCGGTGGGCGCTTCACTGTTACCATTGTGGCGCAGGTTGCCGATACAGTATCGGTACCATCGGTCTTGTCAAATCAAGCTTGCGCTAATGTCGAAGACCGCAACCCTGTATGCTCTGAGGTTGAGGTGCCGATTGGTTCGTTTGGCTCTGGTGATGGCACGTTGCCGACTACTGGCTATGGTAATCAACCCCCGACAACTCAGGGCCTCTCTGGGTTGCCGGGGTTCCTTGGCATAGGCCTGCTACTGATGTTGGCGGGCCTATCAACCAACCGCAAACGCTTGCTAATCGGTGGTGGTGCGGCTGCTGTTTTGCTGGTCGTAGTAATCGGGTTTGTTTTATTGCTCGGTGGTGATGACGGTAAAAAAAAAGATGATGAATCCGAACCACAGGTAGTCGCTACTGATACAGTAGAGCCGATTACCCGACCAACACTGGCTCGGCGTCCGACGTTGACGCCTCAACCGACGGCGACAGATGCTGGGCCAGTGGTTCCTCCCCCGACCTTGCCATTTGCACCAACCTTGCGTCCTTCTCCAACACCCTATATTGCCCCGACCGCGACAGGCCCACGCCGCTTGGACATTCCACGTTTAGGCTATTCTCGCCCTATCCCGATTGTTGGGGTACCTCTGACGGATGATTCGTGGGACGTGAGCCGCTTGGGGCACAATGTGGGATGGTTAGATGAAACGACATGGCTAGAGCCAACATGGGGTAATACGGTGCTGGTGGGGCATGTTCAACTCGATGATAATGACCCCGGCCCATTCTATTTTTTGGGTGATCTTGAAGTTGGTGATGAAATCATTATCTGGGAAGGTGCCCAACAGCATGTCTTCCGTGTTACAGAGATTGATACAGTGCCACCAAATGATGTGCAGGTGACGTATCCGAGCTTAGACCCAATGCTCACATTGTTGACTTGTACCAACTGGGATCGGGCGCGAGGTGTTTTTGCAGACCGCTTGGTCATTCGGGCAGAACCCGTGACTGAGGGTGCAGGTTCCGAACCAGAAAACACACCGGAGCCAACCTCGACTGAGGCTGGCCCCGGAGCCTAGCCCTGAACTTGACCCCTCCGCGTGGTGTGGAGGGGTTTTTGTTTTAGTTACCACCACCGCCAAAGACTTGGATGGCAATAATGATAGGGGCGCTGATGGCAAGACGGTCATACGTGGAAAACTCTAACTGCCATGCCCCTAGATAACAACCCCGCGTGCGAGGCGCGATACCATCGAAAATGATTTCAAAGGTGCCAGCGCGGGGTACTTGTTGGTCAAGGAAGATGCGCGGGCGTTCAGGGTTGCTGAAATTGCGGTCAGTAAATACCGGATTCACATCGCAATTGCCTGTTAGCTCATCATAATTGATGTCAAGTTCGGTGGTGTCGTTGATAAATGTCAATTCTAAGCCACCTTCCAAAGGCCAGTCGCAGGTGCTGGCATTTTCAACTTGGATGGTCAAGGTGAACTCGGTATTGGCCCGCAAGAGGCGCGGGTTAAGGCTGTCATTCAATGTTGGTGGGCGTGATAAGTTACGTGGTTCAATGACAACATAGCCTAAGTCGCAGGCCTCGACAATTTGCCGCTGAGTAAGGGTTGGAGTTGCGGCAGTGGCACTTTGGATAGCAGCCGCCGTTTGTGTCATGTGATCATTGGCCCGCTGAGTCTGTGTATAGTTGGGTGTACGGCTCGGAGTTGGGGTAATCGTTGATGTTGAGGTGCGTGAAGGACGCACAGTGCGGGTTGGTGTATTCGTTGGTGTACTGGTTGCGGTTGCTGTATCGGTTGGTGTGTTAGTCGCGGTTTTTGTTGGACTTGGGGTACGGGTTGAACTTGGCGTTATGGTTGGCGTTGGTGTTAGACTTGGGGTGAACGATGCTTGGGCGGTCAATTGCGCTATGGCGATGAGGGCATCGGTGGTGGAGGTCATCTCCGCCTCCGAGATTTGTGTGGCTAGAGGGGTCTCTGTGGCGAAGATGGAGGCCAATGGTCCACGTCCATCACGCCCAGCAATGATGAAGCCAAGTACACCTAGTGCAACAACGAATAGGAAAAAGGTCGCCCACAATAATGTTTGCCCCTCGCGTCGTGTCTCAATGCGCGGATTGGTCGATGTAATTGGTGGGTTGGTACGGTGTATAGCAGGCGTTTCTAGTTCTTGCGTGCGATATTTATCCGGTGGGCGCAAGGTTTGGTTGGATGGCTTGCGGGAAGGGTCAAGCACGCTGCTTGGTGGTGTCTGTGTAATGGTCGCAGTGTTATGTTTGCTATCCAGTTGAGACAGCAATGAACGTGGCTTAATCAGGGGAACGCTGCTATGTGTGCTGGCAGGCAGGTGATGCATCCCTCGCCGTAGCTCTTCTAGGAAAGAGTCAGCGGATTCATAGCGTTTCTCTGGCTCTTTTTCGAGGGTGCGGTTGATGATGGTAACCACCCAGTCTGGCGTATCAGGCAAAAATTCCCGAATATTGGGTAGCGGATCGTTCACATGCTTCAAAATAATAGCAAGGGGGGTATCGGCGTCATATGGTAGACGCCCTGTGATCATTTGATAAAAAATAACCCCTAATGAGTAAATATCAGAACGTTCATCTCCCGGTTCACCTAACCCTTGCTCTGGAGCCATATACGCTGGGGTGCCGACCATACCACCACTGGCCGTGAATTGTCCACCAGTAACGATTTTAGCGATACCAAAGTCGGTTAAGACTACCCGTCCATCTTCATCGAGCATCAAGTTGGCGGGTTTGACATCGCGGTGAATCATATTGCGTTTATGGGCGTAGGCGAGAGCGCCGGCGGTATCTGCTACAATCCGGCAGGCCTCGCGGAGAGGAAAGGGATGGTCGTTGTTGGCAACCTCAAAGAGTTGATCTTTAAGGGTAGGGCCATTGATGAGTTCCATCACCATATAATAGCTTTCGCCCTGTTCGTCAAAGTCGAAGTCAAAAACTTGTACAATATTGGGATGCCGCAGACGGGCGACATTCTTGGCTTCTTTTTCGAAGCGGTCTTTGAATTCAGGGTCGTCAGCCAGAAAAGGATGTAATAGCTTGATGGCTACGTAACGATCAAGCGCGGCATGATAGCCTCGGTAGACCTCTGCCATGCCACCGCGCCCAATCCGCTCAATAATTTCGTATTTCCCAAGTGTTTTTCTTGTCACGCGCTAATGCCTGACCTACTCACATATCAACGCTGTGTAGTATACCTGTTTTATGGTTGTGTGTCATTAGGGGTAGGGCGATAAGTGCCTTCGACCCATTGTGTGCCGTTGGGTTGTACCTCTTTTTTCCAAACAGGCACAATTTGTTTCAGACGGTCAATGCCATACCGTGCTGCCTCAAAACAGCCTTGATCACGATGCCCCGCAGCGCAGGCGATTAACACGGTGGGTTCACTGACTTGTAGGGTGCCAATGCGTTGGACAATGGCAATACCTTGGACAAGAGGCCATTGTTGACGAATTTCAGTAGCGACCTGTTGCATTTTTTCCAGCGCCATATCGGTGTAGGCTTCATATTCAAGATAGGCAGTTTGCACAATCTGTTCTTGCTTGGATGTCTCACCACGTACATAGCCGCTGAAAAGGGCTACCGCACCTGTTGCAGGTGTTACGATTTGGGCGGTGAGGTCATTGAGGTCAATGGCTGTGGCTGCGACATGCAAGACAGTAGGCCAACTTCCTCCCGACACTGGTGGAAAAAAAGCGATTTCATCTCCATCCTGAATAGAGTGTTCTGCAAAAACATACTCTTTGTTAACTGCGGCGATAGCACTGTTGAGCGCTGCCTGAAGTTTAGGAACCTGTACGACTACCTGCTGGCGCACGACCTCAATGGTTGCACCTTCCGGTAAGGTAAGGGTCAACTGCCGAGTGGCGGCGATATCTTTGAGGGTTGCAAAGAACAAGATGGTTACTGTGATGTCTGCCATATCGCTCCTCTATTCAGCACGGTAATCTCCGCTGGCCCCACCGGATTTTTCGACTAAATGGATGTCTTCAATGTGCATACTGCGATCAAGGGCTTTTGCCATATCGTAGATGGTTAGTGCTGCAACCGAAACGGCTGTGAGGGCTTCCATCTCAACTCCAGTCTTACCAATGGTCTGGGTGGTGGCACGTATATCAATGGTATTGGACGCGGTTTGAATGGTCAATTCTACGTCGATATGGTTCAAGGGCAATGGATGACACAATGGAATTAGCTCGGATGTCTTCTTGGCGGCCATAATCCCTGCGATGCGTGCAACTGCTAGTACATCACCTTTTTTGGTGTTCCCTGCTTGAATGGCTGCAAGGGTTGGGGCATCCATTCGCACACGACCAACCGCAACGGCGTGCCGTTCAGTATCGGGTTTCTGCCCAACATCAACCATGCGAGCATTACCTTCCCCATCAAGGTGGGTGAGGGAATCAGCGTTCTTCGGGGACATAAGTGTCTTCAAAGGTGGCTCGCATGACTAAACGCCCTAACCGCATCTCATCCCCATCACGGAGGATGCGTGGCTCATTTGGGATAATTCGTTGACCATTCAAGAAGGTACTGTTGGCGCTCCCAAGGTCGATAACAACAATGGTGTCATTCTGCCGACGAAGCAAGGCATGACGGCGCGATACTCCCGCTTCAACACCTCCAAGGTCGGTTAAATCAATATCTACTGTAACATCTGCATGGGTTCGCCCAATGACCAATTCATCTTGGCTAAAGACTATCCGCACCGGGTCATTATAGCCGCGTACATGCAACAAAATGACGGTTTCGCGGTCAAACCGCGCCGTACCCCAACGTCGTTTAGGGATAACAGGCGATTCGTCAGCTTGGTCGAACACTTTGGTAGAACGATCATAACGCAGCAAGGTACCGCATCGATAACAATGCAGGCTCTGCTCTGGGTTATTGGCTCCGCACTGTGGACATTCGATCATCATATGTGATGGCGCAATGCCAAGGCTCCTTTCATGCTACTCAAGATTGCCTACATATTTAGTCGGCTTTGGTGCATAATTATACCCTAAGTTGAAACCGATTAAACCTGCTAGTATAGTAGTTGAGGCTACCAAACAAAATCAGGCGAGGCAAATTGTGGGTTCATTACGTAAAGGTTTATCACGTACACGGACGACCTTCTTTGGGCGAATTGCACAAGCTTTTGGGCGTACCGATGTCACTGAAGATACATGGGATGAAATAGAGGCGATGTTCTTGCAGGCCGATATGGGGGTGGCGACAACCCTAGCGGTCTTAGAACACCTCCGCAAGCGTGGCATTACGCGTACCGAGCAGCTAAAGCTGGCTCTAAAAGAAGAATTACGGGGAATGCTGCATACGCCAACCCCGCTGAATGTGAGTGGACGCCCGTTATCGATTGTGATGATTGTAGGCGTTAATGGCTCTGGCAAGACTACGACAATCGGCAAGCTGGCCCGCCGTATGCAACTAAATAATCGCAAGACCATCATTGCTGCTGGTGATACTTTTCGTGCGGCGGCTATTGAACAAGTCAAGATTTGGGGTGACCGCGCTGATGTGCCTGTTATCTCCGGTAATCCGGGCATGGATCCCGGTGCTATCGTTTATGATGCGGTAGAAGCTGCGCGGGCGCGGAGTGCCGAGATTTTGATTGTAGATACCGCCGGGCGTTTGCATTCCAACTATAACTTGATGCAGGAACTTCGTAAGGTTCGGAATGTCATCGCTAAGGTGGTTGAGGATGCACCCCATGAAATTCTCTTGGTGCTAGATGGTACAACGGGGCAAAATGCCTTGAATCAGGCCAAGAAGTTCCAAGAATTTGTTGACGTTACAGGGGTAATTGTCACAAAACTTGACAGCACCGCCAAGGGTGGTATGGTCTTTGCCATTCAACAAGAACTAGGGCTACCCATTCACTATATCGGCTTGGGTGAGTCTATTTATGATTTGGTTCCTTTTGACCCAGATCGTTTTATCGATAGCCTATTTGAAGACGGAGATGAGGAATAACGGATGGAAGGATTAATTGGGCGTCTAAATGAGATGCGGAAGCGTATTGAAAATCTCATGGAGCGTCTTTGACATCCCTCAAAAGGAACATGAACTGAATGAACTAGAGGCGCAATCTACCCAAGCGGATTTCTGGAACCAAGCGGCGCAGGCGCAATCGGCGATGCAACGTATTGCCAAACTACGCCGTGAGGTTGAGCAATGGCAACACATGGTGCAAGACATCCGTGAGACACTCGAACTGGCTGAATTGCGCGATACGAGTCTTGAGAGCGATATTGCTGAGGAAGTGAAGCGGCTATCGAATCAAGTCGAAAAAATGTCCTTCCAAGCCATGTTGAGTGGCGAGTATGACAACGAGAATGCCATCCTTGCTATCCATGCCGGTGCAGGTGGCACCGATGCCCAAGATTGGGCGGGGATGTTGGCCCGTATGTATTTACGTTGGGCTGAGTTGCACCGCTGCAAGATTGAAATCGTTGACGAGGCTGCTGGTGAAGAAGCGGGTATTAAGAGTATCATGCTCGCATTGCAGGGGGATTGGGTATATGGCTATCTCAAGTCTGAGCGCGGAGTACATCGCTTGGTGCGGATAAGCCCTTTTGATGCCAATAGCCGTCGGCATACCTCCTTTGCGTTGGTCGAGGTCTGGCCGGATATTCAAGATGAGATTGAGATTGACATCAACGAGAAAGACCTGCAAATTGATACCTTCCGTGCTGGTGGGGCGGGTGGACAGCATGTCCAGAAAAATGATACGGCGGTGAGAATCACGCATTTACCAACGGGTATTGTGGTTTCTTGCCAAAATCAACGAAGTCAGCTACAAAACTTAAACCGTGCCATGCAAGTTTTAAAGGCACGCCTGCTCGACATTGAACGCCAAAAACGTGAGGAAGAGTTTGCTCAACTCAAAGGTGAGCATGTCAGCGCGGGGTGGGGGAACCAGATACGCTCCTATGTACAGCACCCTTACCAATTGGTGAAAGACCTACGCACCCAACACGAAACAGGTCGGGTGGACGCCATACTCGACGGCGAATTAGACGAATTTATGGAAGCCTATTTGCGCTATAGAGTTGGACAATAATAACAATAGACAGGGGAATAGAGATGAACGAAGCACTCCAACAACGAATCGAAGCTGTGCGTCAAAAGTACAACGACTTGCTCAAAGCAGTAGCAATGGATGAGGTCACTAAAGAACTTGGTGATACAGCGACTCAGATTGCGGGTTTACCGGGCAAAATTCAGGAGATTCGGGCAGCAGGCTATGCATATGCCAATTACCTTGAGCATAAGGCCGAAACCCTCGATAAGCAATGGATAGAGGTGCGGGAGCAAATTCAACGCGCTATCCGTGAAGAACTCGAAAAATCTCAGCAAGATGTGATGCAACTCGATTCTTTGTGGGATCAATTGGATGATGCCATTGCCAAAGCTGAAGGACGGGAAGTCGCCAGCAAACCCACTGGTATGGCAGGCTTGAGTGGGGTATTCAAGGCTGCGCTTGAGGAGAAAGAGGAAGCCAAGTCTGCGGGCGGTGGCATGTTGGGTAGCTTGAGCAAATCTGTTGAATCTGCCAAGAAACCGACGGGTTTGGCAGGAGCAGCAGCAGCGGCCTTGAGTGGTGGTCAGGCGCAGGAAGCCAAGCCTTCCGGCGGTCTAGGCGCTGCACTCGGTTCAGCCATGTCACAAATGGCATCACAGGCCGATGAGTCCAAGATTGAGGCCTTTGTGGGTCAAATTGAAAGCACCATCGAGCGTGTCAGTAATGCCTTGAATGCTGCTAAACAGCGCATCCATAATCTCTATGGGCAAGTTCCCTCTAATGTGAGCCAAACCTATAGTCAAATCCGTGATATTGAGGGCTACTTGGAACAGGCCAAGAGTGCTACTTTTGATTTCTTGGCTGATGAAGACCTGTATATGGTCGTCAAAGCCGAGTGGAAGAAGACGGGCAAAGGTAAGGATGACCCTGACGGCTTCCTCTATATCACGAATCGTCGCCTGATTATGGAGCAAGATGAGAAAAAGGGTGGCTTCATGGGCTTTGGCGGCAAGAAAGCCGAGGGCCTACTTTGGGAAGCGCCTGCTGGCTCCCTTGAAAAAGTCTCTTCAGAGAAAAAAGGGATGCTGGGTGGTATTGACCTCATCCATATTCAGTTCGGCTCTGGTGGCCCTTTTGGGGATACAACCATCGAAGTGAAGGGCGGAATTGATGCGAAGGTTTTTGCCAGCAAACTCCAACAAGTAGCCAATGGCGACATCGAAAAGGAACGTGGTGTGGAGCGTAATCAAGCCTTGGTGGATGCTATCGCTGAACTGCCAACGACTTGCCCAGTCTGTGGTGCCACATTTAATCAAGACGTTGTGCGCGGCATGACTCAGCTAGAGTGTGCTTATTGCGGGTCGGTAGTTCGAATTGGTTCATAAGTTTTAGAGGACGGTAGCATTGCCATTTCTAGCGTTTTTTGTTGTCCTTATTCCTTTGGTGATTATTCACGAATTGGGACATTTCTTCGCAGCGAAAAGTGTGCGGATCACTGTATTGGAATTTGGGATTGGCTTTCCGCCGCGTATCGCCAAACTCTTTACCATTGGTGATACCGAATACACCTTGAATTGGATCCCCTTGGGCGGCTTTGTCCGCCCTTACGGGGAGGATTTTGTTCGTCCGAAGTCTGAAGAGGAGATGCAGGAAGACCTCAAAGAGATTGAAGGACGTCATATCGAAAACCCCAAGAGCGTTTTTGATGCTGGCCCTTGGGAGCGAATATGGTTCATGTTCGCAGGGCCATTGGCGAATTTCATCGCCGCTATCTTCTTTTTCATGGTCATTGGGTTGACCGGTATCCCCAAGACTATCGGTGAGGTGAGCCTTGCTGAAGTCTTTCCAGATTCACCGGCAGCAGCGGCAGGTTTGCAAGATGGTGATGTGGTGACCCATGTCGATGGGGTGGTGGTTGAGAGTGTTGAGGAATTTGAAGATGCTACCAATGGTAAAGACACCCTCAATCTTACCATCAAACGTGGTGATGAGTCCTTTGACGCGGTTGTCACACCTGCTCCTTTTGAAGGGGGTGGAGTCGAAGAGCGTGTGCTGGTTATTGAATATCTTACCGATTCACCAGCAGGGCGTGCAGGCATCCAATTGGATGATCTGATTATCGCGCTGGAAGGTGAACCGATTAAGAATATTGAAGACCTGCAAAAGAAGACACAGGCACGTGAGGGGCAAGAAACTGCCTATACCATCCTGCGCGGTAATGAGACTTTGGTGCTAACCATGACTCCTGTGGAGATTGATGGCACCGCACGGATTGGCGTGACCATTACGGGGGCACCGCTGGATGAAAATATGGGGGCGATTACCGCCAATCGCTCAGTAGAGGTGAAGCCAGAACCTGCGGATAACCTCTGGGAAGCCTTTAAGTATGGCCTTAGCTCATTCCAAAACGCGATTGAGACCATGTTTGAGGTACCAAGTATGTTGGCTCGTGGTGAGCTTAGTTGGGCAGAAGCCCGTCCGGTCAGTATCGTCGGTATTTCACAGTTTGGTGGCGAAGTCATCAAATATAGCCGTGATGAGGGTGTTTGGTACCCCATTCTTAGTCTTATTGGCCTGATTAGCATTGCCCTTGCTGTGACCAATCTGTTGCCGATACCCGGCCTTGATGGTGGACGTATTCTCTTTGTGATTATCGAGTTGCTGCGCGGAAAGCCAATGGAGCCAGAGCGTGAAGGCTTTGTACACATGATTGGCATTCTGTTTCTGCTCTCGCTGATGGTGATCGTAGTTTTTTGGGATATTATTGATCCCCTAAACTACAAGATATTCTAGTGAAGCTGAGGTATATGAACGACGATTTCTTTGACCCGATTGACGACGACGGTTTGAGCCGCCCAACACCATTCTCGTTAGAGGACACATTGGCTGCATTGAGCGATGAGAACCATGCGGTCTTGCCCGCGGGGGCGGTCTATGGCTTATCAGATATGATAGCTGGGGCCGATCTTGAGGCGTTTCGTTCTACATGGAGTGAATTGAGCGTCGAGCGTCGGCGCACTTTGATTGATCAACTTGCTGAAATCAGCGAGATGAACTTTGAACTGGACTACGAGCCGATTGCGCTGGTGCTATTTGATGACGACGATGATGAAGTCCGTAGCACCGCTGTTGATTTGCCTTGGTATAGCACCTCCATGAATATCTATAACGCGATGGTGCGGATGGCGGATGACCCTTCGCCACTGGTGCGGGCACGGGTGATGAGCGCAATGGGGCGCTTCATCTATTTAGGTGAGTTAGAGGAATTTGATCTGCAATTGGCCGAAGCCCTCCAGCGTATTACCGTCGATCATTATGACAATTGGGACGAAGACCTCGAAGTCCGACGGCGTGCATTAGAGGCGATTTCACATTGTAGCCACCCGCGAGTGCCTGAAATGATTGAAGAATCGTATCAATCAGATGAAATCTTGATGCAGGTCAGCTCGGTCTTTGCGATGGGGGCCAGTTGCGACGACCGCTGGGCCGATACTGTTCTGAGAGAGCTAGATAATTACGTTGACGAGATGCGTTTTGAGGCCGCCCGCGCCGCAGGTCAATTGAGTCTGAGTGAGGCTGTGCCACGGCTGACCGAATTGGCCTATGAGACTGACGTTGAAGTGCAACTGGCATCGGTGTGGGCCTTGGGTGAAATTGGTACCCGTGAGGCGCAACGCTCTTTAGAGGCCATCGCAAACTGGGCTGAGGAGAATGAAGATGATGACCTTGTTGAGGCTACTGAGGAAGCCTTGGAAGTGGCCTCGTTAGTTGGCGGATTCATCTTGCCGATGTTTGATTTCTCAGACGATGATGACTTTTATACGGATGACGATGAGTATTACGACGATGAATTTGACGACGACCCCTCGTCATTCAATTAGTCTACATTCATAAGGTACAGGCGTTGATGATGGCGTCTGTACTGGTTAAGAAAGTCTTGAAATGGAAGACGAGACATTGCAGCAGGTACATGCCGTTGTGCATGGTAGGGTACAGGGTGTGAGTTTCCGTTATTACACTGTCTTGGAAGCTGAACGACTGGGTATCATGGGGTGGGTGCGTAATTTGCCCGATGGCACAGTCGAAGTTACCGCGCAGGGAACACCCGACCAACTACAAGCTTTTGCTGAATTTCTATATCGTGGGTCTCCCGCTGCGGAGGTGACCCATGTCGAAAGTACGACTCAGCCCCTAATCTCGCGCTTCGCTCAATTCTCGGTACGCTATGGCTAATCTAATCAAGAACCCCCACCATTTGGCATGGGTAACGCTGATAACGAGCTTCACCCTCTTTTGTGTTATCAGTGTTTCGGCGTTATGGCTCATTCGCTATGTACTGTTTGATTTGCCGATGGACTTGAACACGGTGGTCTATGTCAGCCGAGGCACTATTGGCGTGTTGGCGCTGAGTGATACGACTGAGCGGAGTGTGCGTGACCAAGTTGATATTGACAATGGAGACCGCATTAGCACGGATGACTTGTCACAAGGTCATATTAGCTTCAACGATCCACTCCACGCCGACCGTGTCATTGCCACTCTTCAGTTGTTGCCCGGCAGTGAGATTAACTTGAAAAAGGCGACAAGGCCTCGTTTCTTTGGCGAGGGTTCCTTTTCCGTGTCGCTCACAGATGCGATGGGTGACTTTGAGATTGTGGTCTCTAATGATTTAGAGCGTGAGGTGTTATTGGAGGTTGAGAGCAGTGGGCGACGTTTGCGGCTTGATCAAGGTGGTACCTACTTGATACATGTCGATGAAAACGTGTTTCGGGTGACGGTGCAGCGTGGAATAGCACTGCTCATTAGCCCTGCCAACCAGACCAAGCTGCTTGAGGATGATGAAGTTGGAACGCTTGACGGCTTTGGGAACTTCACGGTTCAAGTCCCCCCGCTTAATTTAATCCAAAACGCCAATTTTGCGGAGGGCGGCTCAGAGCCGTCCTTGCCCGCGATATGGGGCTGCAACAATATTATCGACCCTGTGTATGATTCTGAGGGGAACTCTATTCCACAGCCACGGGGCATCTATGAACGTACCACCTTCCAAGGACGACCTGTGCTACATATTCAGCGCGTCTCAAGCTTGTCTCTCAATCATGGCGAAACGTTTTGTGAGCAACCGTTGAATGTCGATGTGTCGGGGTTTCAACGCGTGGTAGTGCGGGCTAACTTTTACGTCGAGAGCCATTCGGTGCCGGGCTGTGGTCAACAAGCCTCAGAGTGTGCTTTGATGTTAAGAATCAAGTACCGTAGTGCGGATGACCCCGAGAATGTTGTGCGCGAGTGGATACATGGCTTCTATACGTTCTATGATGAGACTACGGGCTGGCGTTTGCGGTGTGATACTTGCACAACCGACCATGAGCGCGTTAACAGAGGCACATGGTATACTTTTGAGTCCGAGAATTTGATGGAAGTGCCGATAGACTTTCAGAATCGGCGTCCGGTTGAAATTCTTAATATCCGGTTTTATGCATCGGGGCACCAATACGAGGTCTATGTTACCGATGTGTCGATTTTGGCGGAGTGAAGCCTAGCCCCTGCTCCCGCATGGAGACCCATTCCCCACGCCCAATAATGAGATGATCGAGTACCGCAATATCCAGTACCTTGCCTGCTTCAATCAGGGCTTCCGTGAAGGTGGTATCGGCGGGGGAGGGGGTAGCATTGCCAGAGGGGTGATTGTGGACAATGATGATACCTGCACTGTTGCGTTGAATAGCAGGGCGGAATAGCTCGGCATTGCGGACAACCGTAGTATCAAGGCTGCCAACATACACCGTAATGATGTCAATCAGATGGTTAGTGTTGTCCAACAAGACCACCAGCAGATGCTCTTGGGGGAGTTGCTGCAACAAGGGCTGAACCAACGGTACAATGTCGGATGGACGGCGGATTTGGGGGCGCATTTGGATGTGTAATTGGCTAAGGCGTTGGGCGGTTTGAAAGGTTGCTTTGAGGCGTAGGGCAAGGGCCTCACCAATGCCCGGAATCGTGGTTAATTCCTCTAAAGAGGCTAGACTAAGTTCGATGAGGGTGTGATAGTGGTTCAGGAGCCGCTCGGCAAGCTGGCTACTGGATACAAGGATACTCAATAATTCGGTATCGGTAAGGCTATGAAAATCCGATAGGGCTTTTTCACGGGCAAGGGCAAGCTGGGTATCGTGCATAAGGGTACCTATGTTATACTGACGGCGTACCAATGAGCAGGAATGATATATGGATGAAGCAACGCTTAACAATGTTATTTTAGCAAGTGTCACTATCTTTGGCGCAGTTTTTACGGCTTTTGCGGTGGCATTTGTCGTATGGACTTATAACGACATGCGGTCGCGCTCCCGTGACCCGCTGGCACCGATTGCGGCGGCATTGATGGTCGCTTTTCTTAATATCTTTGGCTTAATCATTTATGTGATGCTTCGCCCTCGTGAAACACTTGCCGACGCTTATGAGCGTTCATTGGAAGAGGAAGCGTTGTTGCAAGAAATCGAGGAAAAGCCAACCTGCCCCGGTTGTGGACGAGCCGCCAAAACACATTGGCAACTCTGCCCCTATTGCCATACCAAGCTCAAGAAGCCCTGCTACCATTGTGAAGAACTGCTCGAACTGTCGTGGCAACTTTGCCCTGCCTGTGGTACCGCTCAAGTTGAGCATTATGAGGAGGGCGCTGTGCGATCCAATACAGGTAAAGCCCCGCAGCAGGTTAAGCGCCGTAGCGCACCTGCCCAAGTCGGGATGGGGTCTTCACCCTATGATGTGGGTGATTCACGGTCAACCGCCTCTCAATCTGATGTAGAATGGGTCGAAGGCGAATACTAATTCGATGGGCGGATGGCTGCTGTCCGCCTCAGTCTTCATTTCACCCCTGCCTTTCGCTATACTAGTGTCGTTCAATTCATAGAGGTAGACAGACGAATGGATATTTCGCGGATTCGGAATTTCTGCATTATTGCCCATATTGATCACGGCAAAAGTACGCTGGCTGACCGCTTGATTCAGGTCACCCATACCGTTGATAACCGTGTGATGAAAGAGCAATTGCTGGATGATATGGAACTAGAGCGTGAGCGGGGTGTCACCATCAAGGCTTCGGCGGTTCGTATGAACTGGACAGCTGCTGATGGGGAGAGCTATGAGATTAACCTCATTGACACGCCGGGGCATGTGGACTTTACCTATGAGGTGAGCCGTGCCTTGCAAGCCTGCGAAGGGGCTATTTTGGTGGTAGATGCGACCCAAGGGATTGAAGCCCAAACACTGGCGAATCTCTATTTGGCGCTGGATGCTGACCTTGTGATTATTCCTGTCATCAACAAAATCGACCTACCATCGGCCCAACCGAATGAGATTGCCAAAGAGGTCGTCGATTTGCTAGGCTGCCCTGAAGACTGGGTTGTCAAAGTTAGCGCCAAGACGGGCGAAAATGTCGAGCAAATCCTACAAGCGGTAGTTGACCATGTGCCGCCCCCTAAAGGTAACCCCGATGCCCCATTGCGTGCCCTAGTCTTTGATAGCCACTATGACAGCTATCGGGGCGTTATCTCCTATGTGCGGGTAGTGGATGGCAAAATTACACACCGTGAGAAACTTCGCTTGATGTCCAACAACGTCAGCTATGAGCCAATAGAGGTTGGTGTTTTCACCCCCGGCATGACTAAAACCGATGAGGTTACGGTGGGGAGTGTAGGCTACATTGCGACGGGTCTCAAGACGGTCCGAGATTGTCGGGTAGGGGATACCACCACAACGGTTATTCGTGGGGCAACTGACCCCTTATCTGGCTATGAACCTGCCAAGCCGATGGTCTTCGCTGGTGTTTATCCGGTAGAGAACGATGACTACCACGAATTGCGCGATTCGCTGGAAAAGCTGCAATTAAATGACGCCTCATTGACCTATGTGCCAGAGACTTCTCAGGCCTTGAATCTGGGGTTTCGCGTGGGGTTCTTGGGCTTATTCCACATGACGATTGTGCAGGAACGCCTAGAGCGTGAATATGACCTCGATATTCTGATGACGGCCCCTAGTGTGGAGTATGAAGTCGTATTGCGGAGTAAGGAGGTCTTGCGGATTGATAGTCCGGCTGACCTGCCCGATGAGTCAACGGTTGCCGAGATTCGAGAGCCTTGGATGACGATTCAGGTTTTCACGCCAGAGCGCTATATCGGCAAGATTATGGACTTGGTGACGGGCAAGCGCGGCACATATGTCAACATGGAGTATCTTGACCCATCACGGGTGATGATTACCTATGAATTGCCCTTAGCCGAGTTGATTATCGACTTCTATGACCGTCTCAAGAGCGTCTCTCAAGGCTATGCCAGTCTCGATTATCAGTTCAAGGAATACCGCACCGATGACCTTGTGAAGATGGATATTTTGGTCAATGGCGACCCTGTTGATGCCTTGGCGATGATTGTGCATAACGAACATGCTTTTCATAAAGGGCAGAAGTTGGTCTCTAAACTTAAAGACTTGATACCGCGCCAGCAGTTCGTGGTGCCGATTCAGGCGGCGGTAGGCAAGAAAATCATTAGCCGTGCTAACGTCAAGGCCGTCCGTAAAGACGTGTTGGCGAAGTGCTATGGTGGTGACATCACCCGTAAGCGCAAACTGCTCGAAAAGCAGAAAAAGGGTAAGAAGCGCCTGAAGATGATTGGGAGCGTGGAAGTTCCCCAAGAGGCGTTTATGGCGGTCTTGCGCTTGGGTGACGAAGACTAAACGCAGCTATGACCTTCGTACAGGCGGCGGTTGCGGTACTGCAACAAGCCCAACGCCCACTCTCAGTCTGGGAAATCACGCGCCTTGCCCTTGAACAAGGTTTGATTGAGAGCATGGGACGCACTCCCCGTCAAGCGATGTCGGCGGTTATCACGGCAACATTGCGGCGTGAGCAAGAGGGCGGGGAGCTTTCACCTTTTTTTCGGGTGGAGCGCGGGCTATATCGCTTGCGACAAGGCGACGACCCCCTGCCAGAGCGCTATCTCGACAATGCTATCTTTCAGCAATTCGGTGAATATCTGACCTACAAAGAGGCGGCCTATGAAGTTCTTAAGACTGAGGGCCGCCCGATGCCCTATGCTGAAATTGCCCAACTGGCAGGCGAGTGGGGTCTGATTAACCCCAACAGCATGACACCCGATGCCTCGCTCTCGGCTCAACTGTATCGAGATATTCAACAATTGGGCTTGGCGTCGCGCTTTCGGCGCGAGGGGCCGGGGCTGTTTGGGCTGGCGGAATGGGAGCGCGAGGTCGATACCTTAACCCAGATGGCCCAACGCCAGCGCCAACAAGCCAAGCAACAACTCCTCAATGTTCTTCAGCATATGGATCCCTATGCCTTTGAGCATGTGGTGGGGCGGCTCTTAGGCAAGTTAGGCTACAACAACATCATCGTCACCAGCCGTACCGCTGATGAGGGTATTGATGTCGTGGCGGATGTGGTGGTCGGCATCATGTCGGTGCGGACGGCGATACAGGTCAAGCGCACGGCCTCGAATGTCGGGCGGCCCGTGGTCAGTCAGTTCCGGGGTGATATGCTGGCGATGCAAGATGTTGACCAAGGGATGATCTTAACGACGGCAGGCTTCACCAAAGGGGCGCTTGACGTGGCACGGCTACCCAATACCATTCCCATCATTTTGATTAATGGCGATAAGCTCACCGAGCTATTGATTGAACACCGCATCGGGGTGCGGGTGGAGCAAATCATGGTGGTGAGTTTTGATAGTGACAACCTCGTCATTGAGGAAAATGAGCTATGACGCGCTTAACCCCGCTTGCCATGTCTGGATGGCGGCCTGCATGGTGAGGGTTATCACTTCGGCCTCGACTAACCACGTTAGACCTTCGGTAAGCTGAAATAAGGCCTCGACACTACTTTTTGGATTAGCATTGATGACCGCTACCGTGTGATGCGGTGGCAAGCCCACCCGTGACGCTCGGTTGCTGATTTCATTCTCCACATGTCCATCAGTGTAGACATCTGTCAACAGCACCACAGGATTGCCAACATCGGCGGTGCCTTCGATGGCAAAGGCGGCGGTATAGTCGAGCGGGTCACCATGCGGATAGAGCAGGGGGATGTCGGTTAAGGTCGCCAAGACCGCACCGAGGGCAATGGTGTTGCGGGTGGTTAAGATACGGTCACGGGGTGTCTCTTTGATGAAATATGGCGTCAGGGCGCTGGCGGTGTCATGTAGCAGACGCGGGAAGGATGGCAGCAGGGTGAGGTGGAAAGCGATTGGCACGCCACCCGTAAAATGTCCAAATTGAATGATACCCACATGGGCATACTCGATAAATAGAGCTTGGTTCATGGTTGGGTAACCTCAGTTAACCACTGAATCTGCTTCACCACATTCATACCCGCAAGCGGGGTTTCAATTTCATAACGGCGGGCTTGTAGGACCGGGACAAGGTGATGGAGATAGGCGGGGTTGGCAAGGAATATCAAGGTGTCATAGGTCTTGATAGAGAGCTGAAACATCAGCTGTAGGACAACCTGCGCCCAATTGAAGCGGGCAGTATCATCTAAATGCCGTAAGGTGGTGTCATAGGGTTGAATCACGGTATCTGGCTTGAGTAAGCGGTGTTGAGTTGAGAGGATATACCAAGCCGAGCAAGTCTTAATTGCATAACTCCGACGTCTTTGAAAGAGCGTAGAACGATATAAATGCTCGGCTTGTGTGGAGCCTTTTTGTTGTACGCTGGATTCCGCGACAAAGGCAATCCTAGCCATGGTTGATGTCCTGCTCACGCAAGAGCCTCCATGCCATACTGAGACCCCATGTAGTCGTCCATTCTGATGCTTGATTCTCATCACCCCCATAGGCATAGGAGCGCCGACGAGTATCGGTTGGCGTTGTCACTGCAATCGTGGTGCCTTGGGTATGGGTTACGATGCAAATGGCGATGGCTGCGTTGGAATCGGCAAGTAATGCTCTGGCCTCGACTTGGGCGGCATCTTCAAGGCTAATGTCGGGTTGATTGAGGTTGGTGACTAGTTCGGTAAAATCGCCATAAAGGTGGGTGGTATACAGCACACTAGGGTCGATGGCATCGATTCGCTGGCGCAAGGTGCCACCTGTACCTGTTTCACTGATGGCGAGTTTAGCAGCGTGTTTGTGGAGTAATGCGACGACAGCCGCTTCCAGTAAATCCTTATCCATGCCATAGATGAAGCTGCCGACCCGTTGGCGGACGGCGTTCTCCATATCGCTAATCATGAGGTCGGCCTCGGTCTGGCTATCGGCACGGGCAGTGATACGAATATCGGTTTGACCCGTATGCGCGGCAAGGCCAACAGTGGGGTTGGCATGGGTCATCAGATCGGCAATATGTTCATCAAGGTGGCTCTCGCCAATCCCCGCTGTGCGGAGGACGAGGGCTTTGATGATTTGGGGAGCGCCCATCTTCTCTTGCAGATAAGGGATAACGGCTTGGGTGAGCAGGAACTTCATTTCACGCGGGACACCCGGTAAGCTGATGATGGTGCCTGCCTCGCTTTCGACAATAAAACAGGGTGCAGTGCCAACCGGATTTTCGATGGGGATGGCGTTTTCAGGGATAAAGGCTTGTTGACGGTTATTCTCGCTCATGCGCGAGCCAAAGCGGGCGAAACGGTCAGCAATCTGGTCGTAGAGTTGTTGCTGGAAGACTAGTGGGCGGTTGGTTGCGGCGGCGGCGGCTTGACGGGTCACATCATCAACTGTGGGGCCAAGACCGCCAGTGGTGATAATTAGGCCGCTACGTTGTAGGCTTTGTTGGAATACCTCGGTGATGCGTTGTTGGTTATCCCCGACGGTGGTCATGAAATAGATGTTGACACCGATATCGCGCAGGGTGCGGGCGATATGGGCCTCATTGGTATTGACGATTTCGCCGAGGAGTAGTTCGGTGCCGATACTGACAATTTCTGCATTCATCTTTATTTATACCCTATACGTATGCTAGAATAGCATAGTCAACTTTAACCGAGAAAGGAATAAATGGATATGAACTTGGTTCGCGCTATTTTGGGCGGGGTGCCAGAAATCTCTCCTGTGGGTTATGAAAAACGCTATGGGAATAAGGAACATATTATTGTAGACCTCCGCAACAGCAATATGTTTGACGGTGGTCATATCGATGGTGCAATTAACATTCCCTTCAGCAAGCTAGACAAGAAACTCAAGGCCCTCCCCAAGAATCAACCGATTGTTTGTGTCTGTCAAGATGGGACACGGGGCCGTGAAGCAACGGATATGTTGCTCAAAGCCGGGTATAGTGTCACTAATTTGGCGGGTGGTATGCAGGCATGGCGTAAACATAGCCGCAGCGCACGCTAGAGGCAATTCATACCCGGTCTCATTGGCCGGGTTTATTTTCCTTATTCCATAACAACTGCTCACGAATTTGAATATCGGCATTGCGGATTTTCATCGACAAGTCAACCGCGACGTTATACATTAGGCGATAACCCAGCTTTGGGTAGGCCTCACATAAGGCGATAAGCTTGTCACGGGGGATACCCACCAAACGTGCGCCCGTTGCCCCGCTCCGCGCTGAGGCTGAACGTCGTCCTTCATCGAGCAGAGCCATTTCCCCAAAGGATTGCCCACGCCGAACCACTGCAATGGTTTGCGATGACCCTGCTTTGCCTTTAATGAGACCCGGATCAACCTGTATCTCTACCTCACCATCAACTACAATATACAACTCGTCGCTGGCACCATGTTCCGCAAAGATGGTATCGCCGTATTCATATTCTTTTTCAGAGCAAATAGACGCAATAAGCTCCAGTTGGCTTTGCGTGAAATCGTAGAATATATCGGCTTGTTTCAGAATGTCTACAACCGACATTTTGGCTCCTTTTTGCACCATTATAGCACGGTCGGGTTATAATAGCGGTATAGAAAGGATGGCTATGGGTATTGGACAATGGGGGGAGTCCCTCGTTGCGGCGTATTTAGAGAATAACGGATTGCGGTTGGTGGACTGCAATTGGCGCTGCCCGTATGGTGAGTTGGATGTTGTGGGTTATGACGGGGATACGCTAGTCGTTGTCGAAGTCCGTACCAGACGTGGCAAGGCGGCCCTTGAGCGTGCCCTTGCGAGTGTAGACCACAAGAAGCAAGCAAAGCTGGCATCCTTAGTACAATATTATTGTGCCGCGCATCAGATTAAGGACACCGTGCCTGTACGGATTGACGTGGTGGGGGTCGCGGCTTTACCTGATGGCTTGGCGCATATTGAGTGGGTGAAAGATGCCCTTGTCTGGTAAGTCAACCCTCATGGTCATCATTGGCCCAACCGCAGTGGGCAAAACCGAGACAGCCTTGACTGTGGCGCAAACCTTGGACGGGGAGATTATCAGCGCTGATAGCCGCCAAATTTACCGCTATATGGATATTGGTACCGCCAAACCCACCCCAGAGCAACAAGTGCGCCTGCCCCATCATCTCATTGATATTGTTGACCCCGACCAAAGCTATAATGTAACCGATTTTCAAGATGATGCTTATACAATGATTAACCGCCTCCATGCCGAAGGGCGTTTGCCATTTTTGGTCGGGGGGACAGGGCAATATGTCACAGCGGTGGTCGAGGGGTGGCGCTTCCCGCATGTGGAGGCGAATATGGCGCTACGTCAAGAACTCGAAGCTTATGCCGAGCAACAGGGCTGGGAGGCGCTCTTGGAATGGTTGCGGGCGCATGACCCTGTAACCGCTGCGACGATTGACGGGCGTAACATCCGACGGGTGGTGCGTGCCTTAGAGGTGTGTATCGAAAGCGGGGAACCGTTCTCTAACTTCCAGCGCAAAACTCCGCCTGATTATACAATAAAGACCATTGGGCTAACGCTTGAGCGCGAGACCCTTTATCAACGGGCTGACCAACGGATTGATATAATGCTGGCGGCAGGCTTTGTTGATGAGGTTGAGAGTCTCATTGCGCGGGGTTATGCCTTGACCCTGCCCGCGATGAGCGCGTTGGGGTATTTACAAATTGGCTATTATCTACGCGGCATGATGACATTAGATGATGCAGTGCAGGAGCTACGCCGTGCCACGCGATCATTTATTCGCCGTCAATACACATGGTTCCGCAAATACAATGCAGATGCCATCTGGATTGAGTCTGATGTACATGCGGCTGAACGAATACTAGAGGTCATGTGACCATTATGAGACGAACACGACGGTTTCTTACTGAAACAGAGAATATCAAGCTCATTGTTTTCTTTGTGCTGGCATTGGCGGTGGCTTCTAACGGCTTACCACTGGCTTTACCGCAACTCAAGGCGGGGGCGGTGTGCCTGAAATTACCCAATTCGCCGGGGGGTAATCGGCAATCGCTTTTGGCTTATCCCAAAGCCACCTCTAATGATGCCAATGTTGTGCTTGACCAACAGCGCCTAGAACTGGATTTGGAAATAATCACTGATACATATACTAGTTTGGGGGATCCGGTGGTTAAGGTCGGTGAGCCGCTACAAATGCGGGTGACATTCATCAACAAAGACATTGGCCCACTGACTTTGTACTTGCTCGAGGACATTAAGAATGTTGGCCCCATTGAGACTTATGAAACCGCAGGTGTCGTGGGCCTGATTTTTGAGATTAGCGTGGTAGGCAGTAACAATAAACTGAACGACCAAGGCACTAACCGCACCATTGCAGATCAGTTACCGACCTATCCTTTAGAAGACCAGTTTATGTTGCCCGCAGGCAGCCGTTGCCGCATGGATATTGAGTTTAGTGTTGATGAATTGAATGTGATGGGTCTGCGGGGTCCGGGCGAGTATCGGGTGCGAGTCTATTATCGTAATTACAGCCGAGGGGCGATGATAGTTGCTCCCGGTGCAACCGCTACCCCTATGTTTCAAGACCAAGGTGTTTGGGTGGGGACGGCTCAAAGCCGCGAACTGCGCTTCCGAATCGATATTGAATAGGTATCTGCCACTGCGTAGGCCAGCCATACGCTCAAGGCTAAAGCACTGGCGGGCAAGATAACCAAGCGCGGAGCTTGCACAATGGTACCTTGGCCCTGTTGTAGCATGATTCCCCAATCCGGTTGGGTAGGATCACCGCCTAGCCCCAAAAAGGCTAATGCGCTCGCATACAATAATGACCATGCGAATACCACCGCGCCAAATGAAGCCAAAGTTGGTAGGGCAGCGGGGATGATATGGCGGGTCACAAGACGCCATTGACTGGCCCCGATGCTGCGTGCGCCTTCGATATAGGGTTGGTGCTGGGCGACCTGTAAAGCGTCCATTGTCACACGGCTGTAGGTGGCGAGATTAGCGACCCCGACCGCCAGTGCTAAGGTCAGTAAATTGCCTTCCAGCAGGGTGCGGATAACCAGCGCCAAGAGGATGGCTGGAAAGGCTAACAGGGCATCAATTAATAGGCGGATGATACTTTGCAGCGGCCCAAAGTTGCCGAGACTGCCGAGGAGTAAACCTCCACCAGTTGCAATCAGTGTTGCCAATAAAGCGCTACTCAAGGTGCGTTGACCCCCCACCACAAAACGGCTCCACACATCGCGCCCCAATCGGTCAGTCCCAAACCAATGCTCATGAGAATAGCTTTCGAGTTCGTGTCCACTTTCAGCATGGATAGGGTCATGCGTGGCGAGGTAGGGAGCAATCACCATCATGAACAAGAGGCATAGCAGGGCGATAACGGGTAGCTTCATAGCCGTGGGTCAAGTTGGCGGCGTGCAAGTTGGCTTACACCGTTGGCAGCAAGGTAGGTGCTGGCTCCCAACAGGGTGAGGGCTTGCACCACCGGATAATCGCGGTCAAGCACCGATTGATAGAGCAGGCTACCAACCCCCCGACGACTGAACATGACCTCGACAATGACGGTGCTACTCAGCAGGAAGCCCGCTTGGAGAGCCAAAACGCTGAGGGTTGGCAAGAGGGCGATACGAAAGGCGTGGTCAAAAAGGTCAATCGGTGGCAGGCCCTTGGCTTGGGCCGTCAGCATATAGGGCTGTTGATACGCCTCGCGTAGATTGGCGCTCAGTACCCGTGCAATACTGCCAGAGGTATGAAAGCCAAGTGTTGCAGCGGGTAATATCAGGTGAACAGGGCTGCTACTGCCTGATGCAGGGAGCCATTGCAGTTCGACGCTGAAAATGATGACGGCGACAATGGCGGTGATATAGAAGGGAACAGCTTGTGAGAAGAGAATAGCCATGTCCGCAAAGCGCCCCAGCCATCCCCCCAGCGAACTGATTACACCCAATAACATGCCCAACGTGGTTGCCACACCAAAGGCCGATAGCCCCAAAGCTAGGGTAGGGACTAGGCGGACGGCGATAACCTTAGTGACAGGCTGATAGGATGTTAACGAGATGCCTAAATCACCTTGGGCGAGTTGCAAGAGATAACCTCCATACTGCACCGACAGGGGTTGCGTTAAACCTAATTCGGTGCGAATGGTCTCTAGTTGTTGGGGGGAGCTATTGCGGTGGGTGGTTAGTACCGCATCACCCGGCAAGACGCGCAGGGCAAAGAATACAAGGGTTACTGCCACCCACAGCACCAGAAGCGGTCTAATCACGCTGCACCAGATTGGGCAAGAGCGGCCACCAGCCCTGCGCCGCGAAAATCAAACCATCTACACTGGTGTGATACCCAACCAGATTCACGTAGTCACGAATCGGTAATATCAGAGCCTGATCCATAATGCGTTTTTGCACATTAGCATAGAGCTGCTGGCGGGTAGTGTTATCGGTGGACTGGTTGGCTTCGATTAGCCAGTTATCGAGTTCTGGGTCGCTATAGCGTGACCAGTTGCTGTCTCCGCTAGACAAGTAATAACGGTTGAGGAAGCTAGGATCAACGCCGAAGTCATTGAGAGCCAAGAGATGGAATTCACCACTTTGGGCAATTGCGATTAAATCGGGAAAGCCCGCCGCCGACATGAAATTGACTTGAATGCCAATCTCGGCCCACTGGCTCTGAATCAACTGATTAACCTCTGGCAAGAACCCAAAATCCATTGAGACGATGGTCAACTCAATGGGAATGCCTCCCTTATCAAGGAATCCATCATTGTCGCTGTCGGTATAGCCTGCGCTTTCAAATAAATCACGCGCTCGCTCGGCACTATAGGGGTAGAGGTCTTGCACCATTGGGTCATAATACAGGGTCGAGGCTGAAATTGGCCCATAGGCGGTTGGCGAGAATTGGTCAAAGAAAACGGTACCGACGATGGCCTCTCGATTGGTGGCAAAGAGCAGGGCTTGGCGGAAGCGTAGGTCGTCAGTAGGGAAGCGCTGCGTGTTGAAATAGTATTGCAGGGGCTGGCCGGGAATAGGCTGGGCCTGTACCCGAAAATCTTGGTTTCGCAGCAACAACTCGGCATCGGTAGGGGGTAATTCCCCGACTACATCCACATCACCAGCTTCTAAGCCAATCCGCCGCGTAGGAGGTGACTCATAGAAGCGAAAGATAACACGCTCAATCGACTGGTCGGTAGGTTGGGCATAATAGGGTGGCCCCCACGCATAATCATGGTTGCGCTCCAAAACTAGACGATCTTCTGGTACATATTCCACCATACGGTAAGGGCCGGTGCCAACTTGGTGGAATTGATAGGTGTTGTCGTTGGTGTTGGCGAGGGCGGTTGGGCTGGCTATCCCTAAGTAAGGTTGACTGAGGCCATCCAATAGGGGGGTGAAGGGTTGGCTCAGTTGAAATTCAATAGTATAGGGGTCGAGTATCACGTAGCCCAAGAAATAAGGGCCAAGCAGGGCAATGGCCTTTTGGGAACGTGTCTCAGGGTTGAGGATGCGGTCGATAGTCACGCCGACGGCATCGGCGTTGAAGGGAGTATCGTCATGGAATTTCACATCTTGGCGCAAGTGGAAGGTATAGATGCGCCCATCGGAGCTAATATCCCATGATTCGGCCAAGCCCGCCACAAAAGCCTTGGTTTGGGGGTGCCGATAGACCAGTGTGTCATAAACACTATACATGGGCAGGCCCAATTCGGCGGAGCTATTGCGGTGCGGGTCGAAGCCGCTAGGGAGCAAGGTGAGGCCATAGACGAGGGTGTTCCCATTGGAGTTTTCGTCAGGGTCATCTTCTGAAAGGATGGTACTAATAATCGCAATCCCAATGGCTAGGGCGGCACAGGCGAAAACCCCAAGGATGGGCAACACCAGACCCCAGCGTGAACGACGGTTACGGCGTGTCTGCATAGCTGATTTCTTTCAAACCTCCAACGGTGAGTATACCTATTTTGTTGACTTATTTTTAGTCTGGACATAGACTTTTATACGGTAAATCAATTTAACCTCTCTAGTAGTGCGAAGGGATTATTACTTATGCAACGCCGAACACTGGTACTCTTGCTGTTGGGAATTATGGCTTTGGGTATGGTCTTTCCGGTCATGGCCGCTACCCAATCGACTCAACCCAATCGCGCTTCACAGGTCGAAGGTGAAGTTATCCGTGTAGGTACGGATGCCGCCTATCCACCCTTTGAAGAAATCGACGAAGATGGCGAATATGTCGGGTTTGATATTGACCTGATGGAAGCCATTGCCGAAGATGCGGGTTTCGAGATTGAGTGGGTGAATGCCCCATTCGACACCATTTTCACAGCGCTTTCTGAGGGCGAATTTGATGCTGTGATTTCTGCCTCGACCATCACGGAAGAGCGCGAGGAAATTATTGACTTCTCTGATCCCTATTTCGTTTCTAGCCAAAGCATCTCCGTTGGTCTCGATATGGAGGAAATGGTGGCTGGGCCAGAAGACCTTGAGGGCTTGCGTATTGGTGTACAACTCGGGACGACTGGTGAGATTTATGCCAACGAAGAACTTGAAGGCGTCGAAATCTTCCCATTTGACACGGCCCCTCTTGCTTTCCAAGCCTTGGCTGAGGGTGAAGTGGATGCGGTTATTGTGGACACCCCCACCACCGAAGAAATTTTGGCGACTAATCCTGAACTGGAAGCGGTTGTTGTGGGCGATCCCTTGACCGAAGAATTCTATGGTATAGCGGTTAACGAAGACTATCCTGAACTCTTGGAAGCCATCAATATCTCCTTAGCGAATCTGATTGAAGATGGCACCTATGCCGAGATTTTCGAAGATTGGTTCGATGTCCAACCATCTGAAGACTTCCGTCCTATGGATGAGGAAGACATGGAAGACGAAGATATGGACGATGAGGATATGGAGGACATGGAAGATATGGAGGCCACTGAAGAGCCTGCTTCCTAATCCCCTCTGTATAAATGTTCATCCATAGCCGGGGTACCAAGCCCCGGCCTTTTATTCAAAAGATAGGTTTTGCTGATGTCCGAAAATCAATTTGTTGAGCCGCCTGTTCCATTCATAGACCGGGTTATTTTCTTAGCAAAGACACTCCCTTGGTGGGCAATCATCTTGGTAATAGGCCTTGTTTTAGTAGGCTACTCTATGCTTGTGAGTGATGAACGCCGCGACGTAATGGACTATCTTATTGACCGTCCAGTGCTGAACACCGATGAACTATATGATGTGACCTATGAAGTTGATGCTGAAGTATTGTTAGTGAGCGAGTCGTATTTGGTGATTGATGCCTATGATGACCGCTTAACTGTTTTTCTACAAGACCTTATTTCCCGTGAGGAAGGTGTTCTGGAGTGTCCGGCTGATGCGCCTGCTGATTGTCTAAGCCAGCGGGGGACAGTGATCACCTATCGTCAGTATGATATTCCTACTGGAGCCGAGCCGAGCGACACCTACTCTTTTGATGCGGGGGTTCTTGACCAACAAGAGAATATGCTGACGGTTCGCCTCGCTACGGGGGATACGCTGGAGATTGATACGGCTTGGGTAACTGCCGAGCGGGAAGGGTTGTTGGCATGCGATCGCGTAGCTAACTCCACCTGCGAGAACTTTAGAGGGCGTGTGGTTACCTTTGAGCGCCCTTATGTTATCGCCCAAGCGATCGAAGTTCGTGGTGATGCCCATATCCGCTTTTTGGAAGATGGCTATGAGCGCACCATCCGTCCGGTGTTTATCAAAGAAACACGCGAGGGGGTGCTTTCATGTGATGACGATGCTCCTGCTGATTGTGTAGAAATACCTGCTACGTATGTCACAATTCCGGAGCGTATCACAGGCGTTGAGATTGAAAGCAAACGTGATTATGTGCGGGTGCGGGTGGTGGCTCAAGAGACAATTGAGATACCTCGGAACCGCATTCTTGACATAAACATGGGGACGGTTGAATGCGATGAGGATATTGACCCACGTTGCCAGAACTTTGAAGGCACGTTGGTGGATGTCAAAGGGGAGGTAGTTGAGGGACGCTTGACCTTAGAAGACCGTACTCATTACCGCATCCAGCCCCCCGGACAAAAAGAGGCTATTCGCTATCGTCGTAGCGATATTGTGGAAGAAACTCGTACCCCCGAAAACTGCGCCGCTACCGACCAAGACCCACCCTGTATGATTGTCATCCGCTTTGAGGAAACGACCTTGGGGGGACGTATTATTCAAGAGATTGACAACATGATTGTGCTAGAGACGGTGCCAGAGAAGGTCTTCAAAATCCAAAAAGATGATATTACTAAGACCTCGCGGCGGGTGCCAAGTACCTGTGCCTTGAATAATCCGCGTGCGTGCAATGAAGGTATTTTCTTGACGCTCATCGTGACGTTCTCGGCTTATGCGCTGGCGCTGATGATTGGGCTAATGGTTGGTGTTGGGCGCGTGATGCACAATCCTGTCATTTACCATCTCTCTACACTTTATGTCGAGCTAATTCGGGGTATTCCATTATTGGTGTTGCTATTTGTGTTTGCCTTCGTGATTGGCCCTGAAATGCGCGATGGTCGGCTCTTTGGTCTGGATATACCGATATTGAGTGATTTTATCAGTGGCTTCTATAAGCAGTTGAATAGCATCGAAGTGCGAATTCTGGGCTTTGAGAGTTTCTTGAGTGAGGCGATCCTTGGCTTGGCGGTTGGCTACGGGGCCTTTTTGGGCGAAGTCTTCCGTGCGGGTATCCAGTCCATTCATCGGGGACAGATGGAGGCTTCACGCAGCTTGGGTATGTCCTATTTCCAATCCATGCGCCATGTGATTTTACCCCAAGCTATTCGGACTGTGCTGCCACCATTGGGCAATGACTTTATCGCCCTGTTGAAAGATAGCTCGCTCATTATGGTTTTGGCATTGCCGGATATGTTCTTCCGAGGGCGCTCTTATGCCAGCGAGTCATTCCGCTATGTTGATGTCTATACAGGGGTGGCCTTGTACTATGTGGCAATGACCCTGTTGCTATCCCTAATTGTCCGCCAAATTGAACGCTGGGCGCGGTTGCCGTAAGGAGCAGATGATGAAAAAAGAAGGCCAAGAAGCCATTATTCAAATGCACCAAGTCCATAAGCGCTTCCGTACCTCACGCGGGATTGTTCATGCCCTCAATGACATCAATCTTGAGATTTTTGCGGGCGAGGTGGTGACGATTATCGGCCCTAGTGGTTCGGGAAAAAGCACCTGCTTGCGCTGTATCAACCGCCTTGAAACTATCGACAGTGGGGATATTATTGTCGATGGCATACCCCTCAAGGGCAAGCATAATGTTAATCAGATTCGGGCTGAGGTGGGGATGGTCTTTCAGAGTTTCAATCTCTTTCCCCACAAGACTGTCCTCGAAAATATTATGTTGGCCCAACGGGTAGTGCGGAAACGCCGGAAATCAGTCGCATCGGAGAAGGCTCACATGCTCCTGCAAAAGGTCGGTATACCTGAAAAAGCGGATGCCTATCCTAGTCAATTGTCGGGTGGTCAACAACAACGGGTGGCGATTGCGCGTGCTTTGGCGATGGACCCTAAGATAATGCTCTTTGATGAGCCAACCTCTGCTCTTGACCCAGAAATGATTAACGAGGTACTGGATGTCATGCAGGACTTGGCACGGGAAGGCATGACGATGGTGGTTGTATCACACGAGATGGGCTTTGCGCGTGCTGCCTCTGACCGTACTATTTTTATGGATGGTGGTAAGATTATCGAGCAAAATGACCCCGATAATCTCTTTGACCACCCCCAACATGAACGGACACAGGCGTTTCTTAGCAAGATTTTATGATGAAACTCACTGACCCCTGAACCCCAAAGGGCGGTATGATAAAAGTTTATAGGAGGGAGTTATGACCTTCGATACTGTGATTATCGGTTCAGGGTTTGGGGGCAGTGTCTCTGCCATGCGACTTGCGGAGAAGGGTCAGCATGTGTTGGTCTTAGAGCGGGGCAAGCGCTGGCGTGATGAGGATTTCCCCAAATCGAATTGGAACATCCGCAAATATGTTTGGATGCCGATTTTACGCTGTTTCGGCGTGCAACAGATTTCCTTGCTCAACGATGTGATGGTGCTGCATGGCAGCGGTGTTGGGGGCGGGAGTCTGGTCTTTGCGGGTGTGTTGATGGAACCCAGCGACGAGTTGTTTAATACCCCCGGCTGGCGTGATTTGCAGGACTGGAAGACGGCCCTACAACCCCACTATGATACCGCCAAGTGTATGCTGGGCTTGGCACACAACCCCTACACCACACCCGCTGATGTGGCTCTGCGTGAGGTTGCGAGGGAGCTAGGGCGCGAAGACACCTTTAAACCAACGCCTGTCGCAGTCTATTTTGGTGAATCCGGCAAGACCGTTCCCGACCCCTTCTTTGGTGGGGATGGCCCACCCCGCACAGGTTGTATTCAGTGTGGGGGCTGTATGGTCGGCTGTCGGCACAATGCGAAAAATACCCTTGTGAAAAACTATCTTTATTTTGCCGAGAAGTATGGCGCGGAAGTGCGTGCTGAAGCCGAAGTTACCAATATTCGACCCCTACCACCTAATCAGTCTGACGGTGCCCGCTACGAGGTGGACTATAAACGCTCAACGGGGTTCTACTGGTCACCCAAACAGACGACGGTGCGGGCGAAACAGGTGATTGTCTCGGCGGGAGCGTTAGGGACGATGCGCTTGCTATATCGGTGCCGCGACATTACTCGTTCCCTACCGAAGATTTCATCGCAATTGGGGGAGCAAGTACGCACCAACAGCGAGACTATCCCCGGCTCCACTAGTCGCAGCCGTGATACGGATTACTCAACAGGCATTGCGATTACTTCGATTTTTGAGGTAGATGACATTACCCATGTTGAACCTGTGCGTTATCCGGATGGCTCATCATTTATCCGTCTCTTAGCGATTCCGATGGTCGAGGGTGGGGGCGGCTTGTTCAAGCGTACCCTCAAAATGCTGTGGCAAGGCATCCGTCATCCGATGGATTTTCTGTATGCCAAGTTCTTTGCACGCTGGGCGCGTTATAGCACCATGCTGCTGATTATGCAGACCGAAGACAATATGATGAAGATGCGCCTAGGCCGTAATCTGTTTACACTCTTTCGGCGTGATCTCATCAGTCATGTGCCAAGCGGGCAGAAAATTGCGCCGTCTACGGAGATGTCGCACGGCATCACCCGCCGCTATGCTGAGAAAACCAACGGTATACCCCAAGACTCGATTCCTGAAACACTATTGAATATCCCTTCGACAGCACATATCTTAGGTGGTTGTCCCATGGGGCGCTCTGACCAAGATGGGGTAGTAGACATCAATTGTGAGGTGTTTAACTATCCGGGGTTATATGTGATTGATGGCTCGATAGTTCCAGCTAATCCGGGGGTTAACCCAAGCCTGACGATTACTGCATTGGCGGAATATGCCATGAGCCGCATGACAACCATGGGTGACCTCGATGATGGTCTCGCCTATTAATCTGGGTATGATTACTATAGGAGGCTAGAGCATCATGCACATACTCGTGGGAATCATTGTTGGCGGTACCGCAGGCTGGCTGGCAGGGCAGCTTTGGAAAGGTAAAGGTTTCGGCTGCATAGGCAATGTGCTGGTTGGCATCATTGGCGGTGTAGTTGGCAATCTGGTCTTTGGTCTTTTGGATGTTAGTCTTGGTCGTGGTGTGCTTGGCTATTTGGCAACAGCGACCATTGGTGCGGTTATTTTGTTGGCTGCTATCAATGTGCTGCGCCGTGCTTAAGACATAATGAGGTTTATTGTAAGGGGCCATCAGTGTTGATGACCCCTTTTTGATTGCTATTCGGGGAAATTGAAGGTAGCGACAACGGGGTCATGGTCAGTAGAGTGATGGCTAGTCGTGGAATCAAGTTTAAGGCTATAGCCATAGTCACTATTGATATGCGCGACCCGTACCGCCGCCAGATGTTCAACAAGGCTAGGGGTGGCAAAGATATAGTCTAGAGTCTGGCTCTGACCTGAATAAGTGTAGGTGTAACGAGATTCAACAGGAATCTCATCCCAGAGGCTATCGAAGGTTGGTTCTAGAGCGGCCAGTTCTTCTGACTCATGGAAGGAATTGAGGTCGCCTAGCACCACAAAGTAAGCATCAGAGCTTGCTGCTTCCGCCAAGCCGACATTGTAGAGCGACGAATGCTCACGGAGTTGCTTGAACTCGTCGGGGTTGCTCTTATAGTGGTTATTGGAGACATAGACATCCACATACTCCTCGGTGCCGATGCCAAGGCGATAGATGCGGAAGAGCGCAATCACGGGCGGGCGTTCAAAGACGGGGGTACCGGGGCCAAAGCGTTGGTTAAAGGCTTTCGGGTTACTGACCTCTTGGTTGAACTCGTAGTATTGAGCATCGGGGTCATCGGGGCGTGCGCCAAAAATCGGATCATTAGCGTCGGCAGGGACGAGTTCAACCCGATCCACACGATAGAGATAGGCTTGGCTAATGCCACGATTATCGGCACTGTCGCGGTCAATGGCAGCCGCATAGTTAACCCCACCATCGCTCATCATTGAGATAGTGTAGGCAACATCCTCAAGAACATCAGGCATACCATTCGCGTTGTCTGTTGCGTCGTTGCATACACCATACAGTTGACCACCACCACTGCACAAATCTTGATCTTCGATCTCTTGGAAGCCGATGACATCGGGGGTGTGTAGGTCTTCGAGAATGGCGAGTGCTATCTTATCAACATGCTGCTGGTATTCATCTAGTGAATCAGGTACATAGTTCAGGCGGGGGTCGTCAGGGCTGTCTTGGGAGTCAAAGGGGTCGTTGTAGAAATCATAGAGGTTTTCGACATTGAAGGTCGCAATGCTGAATTGGGTGTCACGTTCCGGCGCGGTGACGGGATTGTTGTCGCTGGGTTCAGCAGCTATCTCCATGGGGGGCAGGGTCTCGATTTGCAGGGTATAGCGGGCATAAGCATACACCAGATTACCCACCAGAGGCTCAGTAAAGACCGTGTAGGAGCTAATGGCGGGTAGGTTCATCTCATAATCGCCTGCATAGGCCTTGAGGATGTTTGCTTCTACGGAGATGCGGTAGGGGTTTTCCCCCGGAAGGCCATCATCAAGCGGATGGGGGTCACGATGGACGCGGCGGCTATAGACATTCTCACGTTGGGCAACAGGATGGTCAGGGCGAATGACATAGATTTCAGTGTCATTGGTGGAGGTGAAAACGTGCGTGGCTGAGACAACTATTGCACCTGCAGGAACCATGACACGCATGCCCTCCAACTGCTCGTACATCAAGGATACCTCGTCAAGGGTACCACTATTGGGGTTAATCTCAATGACGGGGATGGCGGCATCAAGGTCATCAATATGCCCATCGAGGCTAATGAAGGTCAAGCGGGTGAGGCGGGTATTATCATAATACTCCTCGACTTTGCCTTCAATGGTGATGCTATCACCAACGACGGGTGTGTATTCACCTATCGTGCTGCTGGCCCCGATAATGACTTGGATGCCGTCGGAGGTGGTAGGGTCACCATCGCTATTTTCAGGGGTCTCTTGCAAGAAAAAGCCGTTGACGATTCGGCTATCAGTATTGAGCATAATCAGATTAGTAATGACACCAGAGACACGCACTTGTTCATTGCGGTAGGGGGAGCGGAAGGTCTGTGGGTTGCCTGAGACGCTTCCCTGTACCTCACCGATTTTGAGATGGGGAGCTGCTTCTTCTTGGGTATTGCTAAGAGGGATGGTTGGTGCGGGAGACACCGCTGATACAATGCTCAGAGGCAATAGTAGAATGACCAAGATGGTCGATAAGATACGATAGGGCATTTCAATCTCCTTGATGGTAAGTAAAGAAGTTTTGACACGTGAGTTTACCTGCGTAAGAAGCTGCAAGGGCCTCGGTAAATTGAGGGTCAAGGTCATTATTGGTGATGCGGATATTACTCTCTTCAGCCTGTGCATCGCCCAAGTCATGATAAGCCCCTGATTGTAACCAAATCAGAATGGTATCATTGGGGTAGAAAGTGAGGGCGGTAGTGTAGGTTTCGAGCGAACCTTCTAGGTCGTTGAGGTTGCATTGCGCGAGGCCACGCATGACGAAAAAATCATAGAGTGGGGCTATCTGTAATCCATCTTCGGTTTGGGCGATAACCTCACTATACTGAGCAATAGAGAGATTAGTGAAAGCTGAGAGGAGGATACTGGTGATGTCAATAGCATTTTCGCCGAAGGTGGCTTGTAGTAACCGTTGCCCAAAATTGGGATCAGGGAACTCGCGCACGACGGTTTGCATATAGCTAACCATATCTCCCATACGCCCCTCGCGGAGGGCCAATAATGCGGCAATGGCATAGGGAAAACTTGCTCGTGGATTTAGGCCAATTGCATATTCGAGGTCAACTTGAGCTTTATCCCATTCTCCTATGAAATAATAAAGGCTTCCGCGATTATAGTAGGGGTACCAGTCATCAGGTGTGAGCGCGATGATGTCGGTAAAGGTTTTGATGGCGGTAGATGTTGGCATGTTTGAATCGTCAATTGACCGAATATAGCGCGGTAATACCCAATTGGCTGGCGCAATACGCTCTGCTGTGATGGAATCTTGGGTGCTATTGTCATACAGCCCTTGGGAGAGATACCATGTGCTGCGTTGAATATAGACGAGCGGGTTTTGTGCTAATTCAAGGGCGGAATCAATCCCCGATAGAAAACCATCGCTATCTCCTTGACTTAGCGCAACCCCTGCACGGAAGAAACGTGCCGCAACGGTATCACCAATAACGGGGGCGGCAGTAGGGGGTAACTGCTGTGTGGCCGACCCCAGTAGGAGTGAGTTGAACGCATCCCCATAAGCGGCCTCTATGATGTTCAGGCTACTTGCCACATTAATTGAGAGCGTTTCATTGAAGGGGTCAGTAATCCGCACACGGTGGTTGGTTACTTGCTCAACGGTACTACGCGAGAAGGGCATCGTGGTGTCGAATGCCCCTGCTTGGATTTCGAGCTGGCTAAAAGTATCAGTATAGCTTCCCCAGATAATGATGTCTGCTTGGTGGGTTTCAGCAATGGCGCGGGCTTGGTCATAGGATGAGACGATTTGGGGGTAATACCGCACAAAGATATGTGACTGGGGGATGCCGATTTCGAGTTCTTGGGTAAGGCTGTCAACGATAAAACGGGTGGTATCGCGTGCTTCAGGGTCAAGTGGCTCTAACTTGGCGACTAAGACTAGATACTCGCTTGGGTCAACAGGTGTACCTTCATAGGCGACCACTTGCGATGAGGGTACTTCATCTTTGTTTTCATCCTTAGATTTGGTCTCAAACTTTACCACCATGTTCAAGCCCAGTAGCAACAAGATGATAATCCCAACTACGCCAAGCCCTTGTAACAACCGTTTGCGTGTAGGTGAAAGTGCTGATGGAGATGCGACTGATGTGTCTTTTGCGATATACGTTTTGTCGTCACGATTGCTGGGGGTTGGCGTTGCAAAGCGTGATGGAGCCGGGGTTAGCGGGGTATGCAAATGTGGAGCAGTGGTATCAATACCTTTGAGCAAGGATTCCAATTCTGTCCCGACCCGTCGCACGGTTGGGATACGCGCCTCACGGTCTTTTTCAAGCATGTTCATCACGAGAGTTGCGAGAGCAGGTGCAACATCGGGTCGCAAATCCAAAATATCTGGCGGATTTTCTGTCAATATTTTGGCGATGACGGTACCTGCTTGCTGCCCTTCAAAGGGGCGGCATCCCGCGATGAACTCGTAAAGCATGACCCCAAAAGCCCAAATGTCAGCGCGTTCATCTAATTCCTCCCCGTTGCAGGCTTCAGGGCTGAGATAGGCGTAGGTGCCGATGATGGAGCCAGTGGCGGTCAGCTTGCTGTTGTCGCCCATGTGGGCAATCCCGAAATCGGTTAGGCGTGGGGTGCCGTCTTCGGCAATCAGTACATTGGCGGGTTTGATGTCACGGTGGATGATGTTCAGGCGATGGGCGCGGGTGAGGGCGTCGGCAAGGTCAAGCGCTATTTCTAGGATGCGCTTGATCGGAAGCGGTTCCGATTGTTGGAGGATGTCCTGTAGTGAGCCGCCGCTGACATATTCCATCACCAAGTAGTGGTTATCCGCTTCGGTAATGCTGGCAATCACGCTCACGATATTGGGATGGTTGAGACGCCGCAGCATGTCGGCCTCACGCTCAAAACGTTTGACCAACTCAGGGTCATTTCGCACAATGTCTGATTTGAGGCGTTTGATAGCTACTGTGGTAGTGGTCTGACGGTCATAGCCCTTGTAGACTTCACCCATGCCACCCATGCCAATAAGTTCGCCTAATTCAAAACGGCTTGCAATAATTTGTTTAGGGTTGTTCATTGTCTAACACCTTTTTGGCAAACGCCACGACAATAATAACACCACTTTAATCACCCTACGAGCATAACAAGGAGATTTTCAATGAAGCGGCTCATACTAATCTTGATGACCTGTCTCTTGGTACCTATTGTATTTACGGCCTTCGCGCAAGATGGTTTCCAGTCTGTTGAATTTGACGGGAATTATGGCATCTCAGTGCCAGATGACTGGGAAGTCAGTGAGGAAGATGGCATATTTTATATTGGTAGTGATGAAGCCTATTTGCTCATCGCGCCACCTCTTTTGCTAGAAGACTCATTTGAATTTGATGCTGACTCCGATATTGCCGAGCGTATGCAACAAGTCTATGTCCAGTTGTTCGAGGTCGAAGTGCCAGATGATGAAGTTGTGCTGGAAAAGCTAGGCCGTCGGGATGTTGCGTTGGTGTGGTTCACCACCGAGGATGACGAAGAAGGGCTTTCACTACTGATTGAAATGAGTGATGGGGCCTTTGGCTTCTTGGAGATTTATGTGCCGACGGGTACCTATGACGATTACGAAGATTTGATTTGGGATATTGCATTTACATTTGATGTGCTTAGGGATACGGTGGATGCTGGTTCTGGTGAGCCATGCCAGATTAGCACGATAGAAGAGGGGGCAATACCGTTGCGAGTTGGCCCCGGTGAAAACCGTAGTTCAATCCTGTTTTTGCCCGCTGACGAGGAATTTGAGGTGCTGGGGCAAGCCGAGGCCAATGATGATAGCCTGTGGTATAAACTGGATGTTGATGTAATTGCACCCGAATCAGGTGCGCGTGAACTGTGGGTTGCGGCGGATGATGTGGATACTGTCGGGGACTGTGCCTCGGTAGGTGATGCGGTTGCTCCTCCGGTCATTCCGGTAGCTCCGGGGCAGACGGTTGGCGGTGGCGCTGGTGCGCCAGAAGCGGGTGAGGTGGTTCCACAGGAAGGGGCATGGACGGCAGTGCTGGGTGACTCCAACATTTGTAATGACTCGCAGTTTCAATTTGGCGGGCAGGTAGTACCCTTCACCGTTACCCTCTCAGGCGCGTCGATATTAGTTGATGGCACCCAGTTAAACCGTACTCAACCGCAGGTTTATGCGGGAGCCGATACGCTTTCACTAGAAGATGGGGATTATCCCGCTTCTTTGTTGCTACGTGTCGATTCACCAACCAATATGACGATGAGCGTTACCATCAATCATAGCGGCTGTTCATTTAGCTTCCTCATGACCATGACCAAGAGCTAAGGTGTATTGATGAGGGGGTAGCAACTTTTGGGGCTACTCCCTCGGCACACTGAAGTAGTTCGTGCAGTTGATTTCGCCCTCAAGTCCAGTCTGAATCAGATAGTCCATTTGCTCAGTGGGTAGGATTTCCCGTGCAGTTTCTACATCACGGAGGGTTGCCGTCATATCCCCTAGGTTGAAGTAAATGCCAGCACGTATAACATATAAAACAGCAAATTCAGGATCAATCTCAATGGCGGTATTGAGGCTTTCAAGGGCTGCATCATAATCTTCTAGGTTGCACTGTGCCAAACCAGCCATGAAGTACAACTCCACATTATCTGGATCGACGGCAAATCCATCGGCAACATTGTCCAGCATTTCCTCATAGCGCCCCAGAGCGAGGTTACCATAGGCAGAAAAGAGCGGGCCAAAAGGAAGTGGGTAATTCTCACCAAATATCGCTTGTGAGGTGCGTGCCGCAAGGGAGGAGTCAGGGAACTGCCGAAGTGATTCTTCGATGAGGTCTCTCGCACGTTCCGGTTCGCCTTGGCGCAGGGCAATCATAGTGGAGTAGGGGTAAGGGAAGCTGGCAGTAGGGTGATGGGCAAAGGCTTTGGAATAGTCAGCTTCTGCTTGACTATAATCGCCCATATTATAGTACAGCGCCGCCCGAAAATTATAGGGGAACCAATCATCGGGACGTAGGGCAACGATTTCATTGTAGTAGCTAATTGCTTGCGGGATGTTGTCTTCATATATGGCGATATTTGCTAAAAGCCCATAGCGAGTGGCGCTGATTTGGCCTGCCCCATCGAGTCGCATGGCTGTTTCCATATCGCGCTTGGCTTGGGTGAGGTTGCCGTCCCGTAGATGTGCTGATGCACTAAAAATGTAGAGTATGGGGTTGCCGGGATTCATGCGTTGGGCTGCTGCAATGGCTTGTAAGGCGTATGCGGTATCGCTGATATATCCTCTGTAAAAACGATGGGTAAGCGCGGCGGTACTCTCTCCAACAATCTGGGCGGGCATCCCTTTAACCTCGGCAATAATCGCAAGGGTTCGCAACAAGCCATATGAATCCCCCTCGGTTGTTTGCAGCATCCCCATAATTCCAAGGATATAGTGCGCGATGGTCTCTTGGCGTGGGTCTTGCAAATGAACCCGTACATCGGTCAGTTCTTCGATTTGGTCACGTTCAATTTGTATGTCGGGGTAGTTGGCAAGGGAGCCAAGTTGTATGTCTAGTTCAATCATATCAGTCGTGTAGTTACCCCAGATGATGATGGGGGCATTGTTGGCTTCAGCTACCGCAAGCGCATCATTTTGCGTTTGAATGATGCCGGGGTAGATATAGATTTTGATATTGGCAAAGGGGATTTCACGCTCAAATTTCTGTTCAAGGTCATCGACAATGAAGCGTACAATATCGCGTTCACTGCCGTCCAATGATTCGAGTTCAGCAATGAGGACGGCGTAATTGGCGGCATCATTGGGGACAACCACTTGGATGTTGCTATCAGGTTGGGTTTCGTTGTCATCGTTGTCCTTGCGGCCTAATGTCCATGTTCCAACCGCAATAGCGGCGATTATCAGCAATAGGCCGATACTCAATAGGGAACGCACCGAGCGTAGTGGTGCATAGACTTTGATTTCTGGAAGTGTCAGGATCGGCTCTGGAGTGGTTGTTGCTGTGGTTACGACAATCGGTTCATCGTTGGTGGGGGTATCAGCAAAGCGCGACGGTAATGGCGTTGAAGACGATTCATAAATTTCACCGTCTAGTGAGGCAAGAATCGCCTCCAACTCGGCACCTACGCGTCTTGTACTGCTAATGCGCTGTTCCCTGTCTTTTATCAACATTGCGTGAATGAGGATAGCGAGGGGTTCGGGGACACTGGGGTTGAGTTCGCGGATGTCGGTTGGTTCCCGTTGGAGTATAGCAATCAAAATTGCGGCGGCATTGTCAGTCTCAAATGGCGTTTGGCCTGTGAGTAGCTCATAGAGCATGACGCCAAATGACCAAATATCGGCGCGGGCATCTAGGCGCTGGCCTTGACAAGCCTCTGGACTGAGATAGGCATAGGTACCCATGAGTGAACCCGTCTCGGTGATGCGGGTGCCATCCGTAATGCGAGCAATGCCAAAATCGGTTAGGCGTGGGGTACCATCGGAGGCAATGAGGACATTGGCCGGTTTTAGGTCACGGTGGATGATTTTGAGGCGGTGGGCGCGGGTTAGGGCATCGGTTAAGTCAAGCGCGATTTCAACGACACGTTTCACAGGCAGGCGGCCTTCGCGCTCTAGTATTCCCTGCAAAGAGCCGCCGCTGACGTACTCCATAATTAAGTAATGTTCATCATTTTCTTCAACAGCAGCAACAGCCCGCACAATATTGGGGTGTTTGAGTTCTGCTAAGATTTCACCTTCACGGCGAAAGCGTTCCACGAGGCCGGGGTCACGGGCAACCACCAGTGCATCGAGTGATTTTATCGCAACGGTTTGACGGGTTTGGGTATCATAGCCTTTGTAGACAGTACCCATTCCCCCTCGCCCTATCATTTCTTGCAGTTCGTAACGTTCAGCAATTATCGGCATGGTTTCCCCTTAATGATGCTGCTGAAATTGTAACATTTTGGTATCATCAATCCAATATTTACTAGGAGAGATAATGCAATGGCGTTTAAACGTTCAAGCGGTATATTGCTACACCCCACCTCATTGCCGAGTGCGTTTGGTATTGGTGATTTAGGGGAGTCCGCTTACCGCTTCCTTGATTTTATGCAAGCGAGCCGTCAACAACTTTGGCAGGTTTTGCCATTAGGACCGACAGGATATGCGGATTCACCTTATCAATGTTTCTCTGCTTTTGCGGGTAACCCGATGCTGATTGACTTATATCGATTAACCGAAAAAGGCTTTTTGCAGACCGATGACTTGAATCATGATCGCCCCACGTTTGATAACAATCGAGTGGACTATGGGCAAGTCATCAACTATAAGACAGGGCGTTTGCAACTGGCCTATAGTAATTTCAAGAACCATATCTCGGCTGATTTTGAGGCTTTTTGCGCGGCCAACGCCCCTTGGCTTGATGATTTTGCGCTGTTTATGGCAATCAAGATTCATCATGGCGGCGGCTCATGGGTGAATTGGCCCAGCGGCTTGGTACGCCGTGAGCCAGAAGCCTTAGCCGCGATTGCCGAAAAATTAGCCGATTCAGTCAATTATCAGAAGTTCATGCAATGGTGCTTCTTTGAACAATGGGAAGCGCTCAAGAAGTCTGCTAATGACAAAGGAATATTGATTGTTGGGGATGTGCCGATTTTTGTGGCACATGATAGCGCCGACGCGTGGGCCAATCCGAACTTGTTCTATTTGGATGAGGATGGGCAGCCAACGGTGGTGGCAGGTGTTCCACCAGACTATTTCAGCGCCACAGGCCAGCGCTGGGGCAATCCGCTCTATCGTTGGGATGTGATGAAGCGCAATAACTACCATTGGTGGATTCAGCGCTTCCGTGCCATGCTGACAATGGTTGATATTGTGCGGATTGACCACTTCCGAGGCTTTGAGGCCTATTGGGAAATTCCGGCTGAGGAAGAGACGGCGGTCAAAGGCGAATGGGTCAAGGGACCGGGGGCTGATTTCTTTATCAAAATTCGGGAAGCCCTTGGTGGTGAACTGCCCTTGATTGCCGAAGACCTTGGCGTAATTACCGAGGAAGTGACGGCTTTACGCACTCAATTCGACTTACCCGGAATGCGGATTGTTCAATTTGCGTTTGGCGATGATTCGACCAACCACTTTTTGCCGCACAACTATGACTCGAACACGGTGGTTTATACGGGTACCCATGACAACGAGACGACCATGGGCTGGTTCCGCCGCTCCGATACGACTGGTACCACCGATTCGCCGGAAGTGGTGGCCCGTGAACGCAACTATGCGCGGGCTTACGCCAAGATTTTGGAAGATAACGAGGCTCATTGGGATTTGATTCGTCTGGCGTGGATGTCTGTAGCAGATATGGCGATTACTCCTATGCAAGACCTCTTGGGGCTTGGCAATGAAGCCCGTATGAACTTCCCCAGCAGTAATCATGGCAATTGGCAGTGGCGTTTGCGTGCCGATCAACTGTCGGATGAGATTATCCGGCGCTTGAGCGAATTAACGGTGATTTATGGACGTGATTAGGCTGGATGGGCAGCCGCTCCGCATTGCTGATGTGGTGGCGGTGGCTCGTGCCAATCAACCTGTTGCCTTGCATGAGGCGGCTCTAGCGCGTATCCAAGCCGGGCGGCGGGTGGTTGATGATGTGGTTCAACGTGAGCAAGTGGCCTATGGGGTGAATACGGGCTTTGGCAGCTTGAGTCGCGTCCGTATCCCCTCAGACCAAGTGCAACAAGTCCAGCGCAACCTGATTCGCAGCCATTCCGCGGGTATTGGAGAACGCCTACCTGTGGAAGTGGTGCGGGCCATGATGGTAGTCTTGGCGGCCAGCCTTGCACGAGGCTATTCCGGCGTCCGTCCGGTGGTAGTCGAGACGCTGGTGCAATTGCTTAATGCCGATATTGTGCCAGTAGTGCCATCACGGGGGTCGGTAGGCGCGAGTGGTGACCTTGCTCCCTTATCGCATATTGCACATGTGCTGATTGGCGAAGGCTGGGCCACCGTTGAAGGTGAAATCGTAGCGGGTGCGGAGGCCTTGGGGCAGGCAGGCATTCAACCTGTGACCCTTGATGCTAAGGAGGGGCTGGCGCTTATCAATGGCACCCATCTGATGACCAGCATGGCAGCCCTGTTGGTGGCAGATGCCCATTTGCTGCTGGATGCGGCTATGCAGGCGGCGGCATTGTCGATTGATGCATGCCGCGCTACCGATACCTTCCTTGACCCGCGTGTGCATGAGATACGCGGGCAAGTGGGGCAGATGCGCGTGGCTGAGAATGTGCGGGGCTTGCTAAAGGGTAGTACCATCCTGCCAAGTCACAAGACCGACGACCCGCGTGTCCAAGACCCCTACTCGCTGCGCTGCATCCCACAAGTGTTAGGGGCTGCCAGTGACATGCTGGACTATGTTGAGGTGGTGGTGGCCCGTGAATTGGGCGGGGTGACTGATAACCCCTTGGTGTTCCGCGAAGGGGACATCATCAGCGCAGGGAATTTTCACGGTATGCCCTTGGCGATTGCCTTGGATAGCCTCAAGATTGCCCTTGCCCATATTTCGGGCATTAGCGAGCGACGGGTCTATTTCCTACTAAGTGCTTCGGACAAGCAAAATCCGCTGAATGCTTATCTCAGCCCACAACCGGGGTTGCATAGCGGCCTTATGATTGCCCAATACACGGCGGCGGCGGCCTGCAATGAGATTCAAACGCTGGCAGCTCCGGCAAGTGTACATAACATCCCGACCAGTGCGGGCATGGAGGATTATAACAGCATGGGGGCAACGGCGGCCCATCAAGCATGGCAGGCGCTCGATTTGGCGCTGCATGTGATTGCCATTGAGTTGCTGTGTAGCGCAGAAGCCTTGGACTATCAGCGTCCACTCCATAGCGGGACAGGGGTTGAGCGTGTGCACGACCTCATCCGCCAGCACATTCCCCGCTTGACCGAAGACCGCCCTCCGACCCCCGATATTGAACAACTTGTGACTTTGATTAGACAAGGAGCATTCTTGACATGACGCGAGAAATCCGTGCCCCACGTGGCACAACCTTGATGTGTAAGGGCTGGCTGCAAGAGGCAGCTATGCGGATGTTGATGAATAACCTTGACCCTGACGTTGCTGAATATCCTCAAGAATTGATTGTGTATGGCGGGCGTGGACAGGCGGCTCGCAATTGGGAAGCCTTCGACGCGATTATTCGCACCCTCCGTACCCTCGAAGATGATGAGACGCTGTTGGTGCAAAGCGGCAAGCCTGTGGGGGTGGTCAAGACCACGCCGGACTCGCCACGGGTCATGATTGCCAACAGCAATCTGGTGCCGCATTGGGCCACCCAAGAACATTTTGACGAGTTGGCTGCTAAGGGCCTGATGATGTACGGTCAGATGACGGCGGGTAGCTGGATTTACATTGGCACGCAGGGCATTCTGCAAGGCACCTATGAAACGCTGGCTGAGGCCGCCCGTCAGCACTTTGGGGGGAGCCTCAAGGGGCGCTTGACGGTCACGGCGGGTCTAGGGGGTATGGGCGGCGCTCAACCGCTGGCGGTGACGATGAATGATGGTGTGTGTTTGATTGCTGAAGTTGATGAACACCGCATTCAACGCCGCTTGGAAACACGCTATCTGGATGAGTGGACGGCTGACCTTGAGGAGGGCATTCAACGCGCCCTTGATGCCAAGAACAACGGTGAGGCCGTTAGTATCGGGGTGCTGGCGAATGCTCAAGACTTGTATGAAACTCTCCTCAATACCGGAGTCATCCCTGATGTGGTGACTGACCAAACTTCGGCTCACGATGTGATGAGCTATGTGCCTGCTGATATGACCTATGAAGATGCCACCAAGCTGCGCTACAGTGACCCTGCTGCTTATCAAAAGGCCAGCTTGGACACCATGACGCGCTCGGTGCGGGCCATGGTTGAGATGCAAAAGCAGGGCGCGGTGGTGTTTGATTATGGCAATAACATCCGCCAGCGGGCCTATGATAATGGCTATGCGGAGGCTTTTGCTTTCCCCGGTTTTGTGCCTGCTTTTGTGCGCCCACTGTTCTGTGAGGGCAAGGGGCCATTCCGCTGGGTGGCGCTATCCGGCGACCCTGAAGATATCTATCGTACCGACCAAGCTATCCTTGACCTATTTCCCGAAGATGAGGCCCTCAAGCGCTGGATTACCAAAGCCCAGCAACAAGTGGCCTTCCAAGGTCTGCCTGCCCGTATCTGTTGGCTAGGGCAGGGGGCGCGTGCCAAGGCGGGCTTGGCTTTCAATGAACTGGTGGCGAAGGGTGAGGTCAAAGCGCCAATTGTCATCGGACGTGACCACCTTGATACGGGCAGCGTTGCCAGCCCGAACCGCGAAACCGAAGCCATGAAAGATGGCACCGACGCTGTGAGTGATTGGCCCTTGCTGAATCTGATGGTCAATGTGGCGAGCGGTGCCTCATGGGTGAGCTTCCATCATGGTGGCGGGGTGGGGATTGGCTTTAGCCAGCACGCCGGACAGGTTATTGTGGCAGATGGTACACCCGCAGCCGCGGCTCGTTTGCAGCGTGTTCTCACCAATGACCCCGCAATGGGCATTTTCCGCCATGTTGACGCAGGCTATGAGATTGCCGAGCAGACGGCGCGTGAGCAACATATTCGCATCCCGATGTGGGAGAAATAGACAAGCTATGGCCCCAGCAATGGGGCTTTTTTTCTTGTGATGAGGGTTGCCTACATCAATTTCATGTTAAACCTCTTTCCCGCAACATAGCACCCATCGACAGTGAGGGATAATTTCAGTACACTCGACTGGTATTTAACGAGTGATAAGGAAGTTGAATCTTGCCCCAACAAGAAGCTGTGTTAGAAGTACCCCCGCCTGAGTTGCGGATTGTCCCGATTGAATCGGTTTTGCCCCATGAAGAACATGACGACCAGCGCCTTGAGCCTTTGATGAAACGCATTGTGGAGTCCAATATCTGGCTGCATCCGCCCGTAGTCACCTCCATGCCCAATATGGCTGATAAGTGGGTGGTGCTGGATGGGGCCAATCGTTGTAATGCTGTGCGACGCTTGGGCTATCCGCATATCTTGGTGCAGGTTGTCCAGTATGATACGGGTCAGGTGCAGCTAGATACATGGAACCATGTGATTGCTGAGGTTGACCCTCAGACTATCGTCGAGGCGCTGCACAAAACGGACGATATCACGATTGAAGAATCGGAGCTATTGACGGCCCAAGCTCAACTTGCCAAACGTTATGCTTTGGCTTATCTCATCGACTATACCGACCAGAAGCGGGTTTATCTCATTACGGGCAATGAACGTGATATTCGCACCCGCACGCGGTTGTTGCGACGGGTGGTGGATGTTTATAAGCGGCAAGGGGTCTTGGAGCGCATTAGTTCAGTCAATACCAGCCATGTTGAGCAGATGTTTCCCGATGTGGCGGCGGTGATGGTCTTTCCCCATTATGAACCGTCTGAGATTTTGTATGCGGCCCGTGAGGACATCTTGCTCCCTCCCGGTATCTCGCGCCATATCATTCATGGGCGGGCGATGCGGATTTTGTATTCATTGGAAGCGATGATTGATCCAGCTACCCCGCTTGAGGTCAAGAACGAACACTTGCAGGCATGGGTTGTGGAACGCACCCAAGCACGGGCGGTGCGCTTCTATGCCGAATCAATCTATACCTTTGATGATTAGGGGGCGTCATGAGTGTTGAGGATTTGCTGCGTGCTTGTAATCTGGAGACCGATGAGGCCGTCTATACCATGATAAAACTGCCCCCTGCGGCAATCTGGGCGGCGGCGGGTATTTTGGCGGATTGGGGCGAACCTTTTAGCGCTCTTATTGCGGACAAGGATGAGGTCTCGCTTATTCTGCCATTGGAGGCGTGGGAGGATTATGAATCACGCTTGCCACTGGCTGTCCAGCAGGGTGCTTTTCGCCTGATTACCTTTGGTATCACACTCGATTTTGATGTAGTAGGCTTTATGGCGCTGGTTGCCACGATTCTCGCCTCGGTACAAGTCTCGATTATCCCGTTAGGGGCCTTTTCGCGTGACCATATTTTGGTGCCAGAGGCAGGATTTCAGCAGGCGTGGGATGCCTTGAAGTCTGTACAGGAAGGATAAGAATATGACAATTAGCTTTTTCGAGCCGGGGGATGTCCCGCAACCACCGGATAAGGTCAAGATTACGCACTTGACGGCGACCCCTGTTGCGGATGGTTGGCGGGTGAAGATTGACGTGCATGTTACCCCTTTTCAATTGCGCCCTAATCTCGAAATTGCATTGGTGCGTGAGGGAGATAATCCTGTACCTGTCTCGACGCTAAGTATTGTTGAGACGATGCATCCTCGGATGGAATTTACCATGCACGTGCGCGGTGTTACGGAGCCTTGGGGTCACTATCGACTTCATGCGATGGTTTATTACCGTGACCCTATCGAGGAAGATGCCATCGAACCACCCCCCATGCAGGTCAAAGACACTCAAGAGATTAAAGTCAGTATCCAACCGGAGGCTGAATGATGTACGACATGCTCGCCAATGCCCGCGTGATTGCGGTAGTCGGCCATTCTGATCAGCCGCACCGCACCAGTTACCAAATCGCCCAATATCTGCGGCAGATGGGCTATGTGGTCTATCCCATCAACCCGACTGTAGCAACCATTGATGGTGAGCGCAGCTATGCCAGCCTCGCTGATGTTCCGGAACCGATTGATATTGTGAATGTGTTTCGGCGTTCTGAATACTTGGCGGCGGTGGTTGAGGAAGCTATAGCTGTTGGAGCTAAGGGGGTATGGGCGCAGCTTGGTGTGTATGACAAAGCCGCTGCCGCACGTTCAGCAGCGGCTGGCCTTCCCTTGGTGATGGACGAGTGCATCAAGGTGCGGCATGCCCAATATTTTTAGAAATCGCGGTCAATTACGTAGCTGGCAAGGCTGAACAAGGCTTCGATAGCTGGCCCTTGCTCGACATCGGCTAAAGCATCTTCCGCAGCTTGAATATGGTTGCGGGCGGCTTGGATGGCGGCGCGTGCGGCCCCGTTTTCCCGAATGGAATGAATGATTTCCTCAACACCTTTGGGATTGCGAACCTGTTCGATAAACGCGACAGGGTCAATTTTGTGATTCTCTATATACAGCATGGCCGGAAGGGTTACATGGCCTTCGCGCAGGTCATGACCAGCAGGTTTGCCAAGTTGATCACTGGTGGCGACAAAATCAAGCGCGTCGTCAATAATTTGGTAGGCCATACCTAATTCTCGCCCAAAATGCCCATAGGCCTGAATGAGTGGCTCCGGTAAATCGCTTAAGAGGCTGGCAGCAAGCGCAGCGGCCTCAAATAGGGCGGCGGTTTTACCATAGATGCGTTGTTGATAGATGTCAGAGGAGGGGACTTGCCATTTTGTCTGCGCCTGCAAAATTTCGCCTTTGCAGATGCTGACAAGCGCGGCTGAGAAATTTTTAACGACACGGACATTATCCGCTTCGGCAGCAAGGGCTGCGGATTGAGCGAATAGGAAGTCTCCGGTCAGTACCGTGACCCCTAGGGGTAGCTGAGTGTGGAGGGTCGGCGCACCTCGGCGCTCATTGGCATTATCTACAAGGTCATCATGCACCAGAGTCGCGGTGTGGAGTAGTTCCACCGAGGCTGCCACAGGGATAAGTTTGTCGATGGGGGCATGGCAAGCCTGCCCAACTAAAAGGGTGATGGTGGGGCGGAGTCGCTTACCTCCTGCCTCTAAAATCATCGTTACCGCAGCATCTAGAAGCTGATCGTTGAGGAAAGAGGCGTCACGAATTTTGCGTGTTACCCGCTTGAGATCGGCTTCAACTGCGGAGAGCCATTGACTTTTGGTTGGAGTGGCAGCATTGGAGGAATAGGTCATTAAGTTACCTTTCTCAATATTTTTTAGTATACAAAAAAGGCTGACAAGCGTCAATTCGTTTAGAACTTTCTAAACGAACTAAACGTTGCTGTATACAGAATCAAAGAATCGTGCTGAAAAAGGAGATCAGGCACAGCTACAGCCGTGCCTGATCGCTATTGCGAATCTGGCACCAATTGCTCGTGGCGGTAGGTGATAGTGGCAACTTCCTTGAGCATGGCGTTGACCGAACAGTATTTGTTGACGGACAAATCAATTGCACGTTGCAGGGCGTCGGATTCGACCTCGCTATTGACACGATAGGTTACGGTGATTTCCCGATACACATGGGGATGTTCGTTTTGTTGTTCACCTTCGACCTCAACCTCAAAATGGGTCAAGTTTTGGCGCTTTTTCTTCAAAATGCTGACCACATCCATCGCAGTACAACCCGCCAACGATGCCAACAAGACACCCATTGGGGTATAACCCTTTTCACCTTCGGCGGGGTCTTCAAACCCAGAGCTAAAGATGAAGGGGAGGTTTTGTTTGCCGTCAACAATGGTGTCAAAAGTCATGCCGCCACGCCAGATCAGTTTGGATTGGTGACTTGCCATGAAATATCCTTTCGCAAAATGTTATGGATCACTGTTTATTAGATGCGGTCACTGTGCCAAATATAACCCCCACTAGTGACGGAAGTGACGAATTCCTGTGAAAATCATGGCAATACTCGCCGCATCGGCTGCCGCAATAACCTCTTGGTCACGGATTGAGCCACCGGGTTGAATAATAGCGGTGACCCCAGCTTGGGCAGCAGCTTGGACACCATCTGCAAACGGGAAAAAGGCATCGGAGGCCAGTACCGCACCCTTGGCTTGGTCACTTGCCTTAGTAACGGCTAATTTCACAGAATCAACGCGGCTGGGTAGACCACCACCGATACCGACTGTTGCCGATGCACCAGCAAGCACGATGGCATTGCTTTTGACATGCTGCACAGCCCTCCATGCGAATTTGAGCGCTTCGGTTTCGGTTGCAGTGGGCCGACGACGGGTTACTACTTGCCAATCTTGATTAGTGGGGTCACCAAGGTCGGTTTGCTGCACCAACACGCCGCCAATGATGGAACGGAAATCGAGGTGAGGTGCTTGGTTTTGAGTGATGGCAAGTAAACGGCAATTTTTGCGACTCTCTTGCAACATCGTCAGCGCCTCATTCTCAAAGGCGGGAGCTAAGATGACCTCGACAAATAGACTGCCGAGCGCTTGTACAAATGCAGTATCGACAGGCCGATTGACAGCTATCACCCCGCCAAAAGCCGATACGGGGTCGCTGGCAAGGGCGGCGGGGAAGGCAGTGGCGATGCTGCTGCCAATAGCGATACCTGTAGGATTGACATGCTTGACGATGACTACAACTGGCTCCTCAAAGGCATGGGCGGCCCGCCAAGCTCCGTCTGCATCGAGCAGGTTGTTATAGGAGAGGGGTTTACCGTGCAATAGTGCGCCACCGAGTGGGCCGGCGTTGCTGGTTGCGGCATATAGCCCTGCGTGTTGGTGGGGGTTTTCACCATAACGCAACGGCTGGACAAGGGTCATACCGAGGGTAAAGGTTTCTGAGAGAACAGGTGCATCTTGGGTCAAAATGTTCTCGTTGCTGAGATACGCATGGATAGCCGTATCATACGTCATGGTGTGGGCAAAGGCTTTGGTAGCAAGGCGCTGGCGTTCTTCTAGGGAGATGCTGCCGCGTTCTACTAGGATCTGCTGGAGCATGTCATAGTCGGTGGGGTCAATCACTACTGTGACTCGTTCAAAGTTTTTGGCAGCCGCCCGAATCAAGGTTACGCCGCCGATGTCGATTTGCTCAATGGCTTGGGCAAGGCTAACCCCAGCTTGGGCGATAGTTTGCTGAAAGGGGTAAAGGTTGCAGACAACCAAATCAATGGGAGCATAGCCTTGGTCACTCAGCTCGGCAAAATCCTTGCTGCGGTCACGAGCGAGGATGGGGGCATGGATAGCGGGGTGGAGGGTCTTAACGCGCCCGCCGAGCATTTCAGGTAGACCCGTGAGTTGCTCAATGGGAGTAATCACAACGTCAGCTTGTTCTAATATCTGGGCTGTGCCACCTGTAGCGACAATATCCCATCCTAATGCAGTCAAGGTTTTGCCGAGTTCAACTAATCCAGTTTTGTCAGAAACGCTAAACAGTGCGCGGGGCATGACATCTCCTCATCAATCTGTAATTTCTGCCGCTCAAAAAAAATAGCCGCCACTAATTGTAGTGGCGACTGACTATTCCAGCTATTGTTCAGGTTAACGAGTTTCAGTAACGACAATGCTGTTGGCGAGAATATCCATCTTCTCGCCATTCACTCCCGATTCCAAGATTAGCCCTGCGTGACCCTGCACGAGGGTGTCATCTTCAAAAGATGTTAGCAAATTGGTTTGGAAATAAAGCCATGCGGTACTGCCTTTGACATAGACACTTACTGTAAGATTGCCAGTAGTGTCTTGGAGAGAAGGCGTGATGGTGCCGCTGACAAGCTCAGTAGCGGTGCCATCTTGCATTAGCGTGGCGCGATAATTGCCGTCACAGGTTATCTGGAAGGCGTAGTAGCTGCTATAGTCTGTATTCGCTCGCCAAACCAAACCCGCCGACGAGGTATCTTCGCAACCCCGTATGCGGAAGACTGTTTCTAAGTAATAGTCTTCACCCTCAAAGCCAGTGAAGGGCAGAATGGCGCTAGGGGTGCTGTTATAAATGTTGAAGGAATCGCCTACGATATAGGCAGCGGCAGCATTTGCCCGCCCCAATGGTAACATGCTGGGGTTGTCAGTTGTGGGGCGATATAAGACAATTCCAATGGCTCCCGCCGCTAAGGGGTTGTCGCTTGCGATTGGGGTGGGGTTGTCTGCTTCGGTGGAGGCACCCATGGCGACGGCTTCAGCGGTTGTGTTTTTAAGGCTCCACATACGCCAACTGGTGAGGGTATAGGTCAAGCCAGCTTGTACTCCGGGGGTGATAAAGCCCCTAGCCAAGACATCATTGCTGGTTTCAAACTCAGCCACAACGGTTTGATTCAGGTACCAGACCGCGTTTTTCTCCGACATAAGAAGCCCCATTGTGTAGGTGTTGCCTTCTTCGAGTGCGATAGTTGTACCATTAGTCAAAATGGGGCCGATGTTGGAGTCAATCATGGGGCGGGCACGGTAACTGCCATTGCATTGCACCACATACACCATGCTATTGAGGGCATTTTGCGTGGAGACACCGAGGCGGGTAAAGAATAAGAGTGCGCTTTCAGGTATGGCGCAGTCGTTAATGGTGAAACCAATCTCAACGTAGAAATTATCGATCTGAACGTTCAATGGTGGGACAAAACTCAGCCCGTTCTCAGCGCTGGTACTGCTGATTTGGTAGCCGTTATCAGTTAAACCAAAAGTTGCAGTTTCGGTATCGGATTCCCCATTAAACCAGAAATCCGTGTCATTGAAATCGGCGTCAAATATCAGTTCGGTAAGGGGTAGGTTGGTGTCAGGCGGTGGCGCGACTGGTGGCGGGGGATTATCGCCTCCTTGGGCGGTAGCCATCTGCAATGGCGTCCAGATGACACTACAGATTATCCAGACAATCAATAGACCTTTTTTCATGACGCCTCCTCAAGCGTTTGCCGAATAACATGAATCAATTGACGGGTACGTTGGGGTGCGTCCCCAATGTAATCGCTGGCATCCATGAGCGCCGCGATTTGCGTACTATTCAAATGCTCCATCAGCCGAGTATCCTGCATCAAGCGCTCTATCAGCGGGTTTTCATCCCCTTGAGCAACGACTTGCCACGCTGCCATTGAATGCTCGCGGAGAACCTCGTGCATGGCTTGACGGTCAGCCCCAGCCCGTCCTAGGGCCATCAACACACGTTCAACTGCGCTAAAGGTGCCATAGGTTCGCAGATTACGCTGTACAGCCTCTAGATTGACGCGTAAGTCCTCAATAATGCTTGTTGCCAATCGTAACATTTCATCGGTCGCAAGAAATGCTTCCGGTAGTACAGTGCGACGATTGGCTGAATCGTCAAGGGTACGCTCTAGCATCGAATGAGCCGCGTTATCCCACATGGTGCGTGGTAGAGCAGCCACCTGACGCCCTAAGCTGCAAAGACGCTCGGCCCGAATTGGGTTGCGTTTAAAGGGCATAGCTGATGACCCTACCTGCTTGGCCCCAAAGGGTTCGGCCCATTCGCCAATGGGGGGGGATTGGAGCAGCCGCAAATCGAGCGCAAACTTGTAAATACTACCCGCAACCCCTGCCAATGTGTTCAAAATGAGCCAATCTTGCTTGCGGGGGTAGGTTTGGGTGGCAACCATAAAGGCAGGTAGTCCGATAGCATTCATGATTCGGTCTTCAAGAGCTTGGCTATCGGTGATTAGCTCGCCATAAGAAGCTGAAGTGCCGACGGCTCCTTTGAGGCCTTTACCGCGAATCTGGCTGTGGATGTGTTGTAGTTCGTGCCAATCGGTCAAGAGGTCTTGGGCGTATTGAGCCAAGCGATAACCAATCGTGGTTGGCTCGGCGGGCTGGATATGGGTAAAGCCCATACATGCTTGGTCGGCCCATTGCTCCATCCGTTGACAGAGGGTTAGTAAGAGTGTCTTTACGCCATTCATCACCAACCTCAAAGCTTCACGGAGACGGAGGGCTTCGGCATTGTCTTCAATATCCATACTAGTTGCGCCGAGGTGGATAATGCCGCCTGCGGTAGGGCATTGGCTGGCGAAGACATGCACCTCGGCCATTAGGTCGTGGTGAATCTCGGCCTCGATAGCAAGGGCGGCGTCGATATCGATGTTGTCCATATTGGAGCGGAGTTCGGCAAGTTGGGATTCAGTGACAAGACCCTCGATAGCTTGGGCCTCGGCAAGGGCGACCCAGAGCCGACGCCAGAGGGTACGCTTGTGGACTTCGCTCCAAATACCACGCATGGTGGACGACCCATAGCGCCAACTAAAAGGGGATTGATAGCTGTTGTGGTGGGTCACTTCTGAGCCTTTACGATTTCGGATAACTCGGCGATGTATTGGTGCAAGCCGTGTGCATAGCTAAAGAGAAAATCTTGGGTGACGGCTTGACCTAGTTCATGGGGGAGGGCTGTCACAGGCTTGCGGAAATCACGCAAAGAAATGACCATTGTTTGGTCGGCGCGGGTCATGATACCCCAGCATAACTCTTTCTTTTGATTGTCATCTTTGGCGGTGATAAAACGACTGAGCGATGAAGTCTTGGCAACAGCACCTACATTGCTAAACACCTCAGTACCTTTGAGCATGTCGTTGAGAATGTCAATTTTGTCAGGGATATTCCGTAGGGTAGGCTGAAGCCACTTGGGGACACTACCCAAAATCTGGAGGGTAGCGATGCTCATGGTCTTGCCCTCTAAGGCGATTTCTTTATAGCGTGCCATAAGGGAGCCAAACATTCGCAGCATCTCAAAATAGTGGGTGCGCTGTTCATTAAAGGCACGCCAATCGGCAGGTGTGGGGTTGTTTTGGTATTGAGTCAACGCCGCCCAAGTCGTCTCATGGGTAGCCCCAATTTCAGTCCAAGGTGGATAGGGGCAGTAGGTGATGGGGAAGATACGGGCGCTAGGATTTACGGAACTTGCATCAATCGGGATGAGGAAGGCGGGGCGGGTTTTGCGTGTTTCCTCAATCAGGCTAACAACGGCGAGCGTGGTTTGATGTTGACGGTCACCTAAGCGTTCATAATCGTGTAGGATTTTTCCAAGGTGTGGGCTGGGTTGGTAGTATTGGTTGAACAACGAGCGGTACAAAATCAAAAAATCATTGATGGTCAGCATCAATTCGCTGTTGCGTTGATTGAGCAGACGGCGTAGGCCATTAATGTCTGGCACAATTGGTAGTTCAACCTCAGCGCTGATCTCAGGGGTACCTGCCTTGTGAGAGGCCAGTTCACGGCTGATGGCTGTGGAGACCGACAAGTCAATCATTGTGGGACGCAGGCCCGTGCGGATGGGCGGCATTCCATTAATCATGCGGATGTTACGGGTAGCCTCGCCTGTGATAATCTCAGCAATTGCCATCCCCCAAATAGCATCAAAAAAGATATGGGATTGGTCGAAAACCATGCTATCGGTGGTGCGGGTTAGGGTTAAGGTGTGGTCACCGATTCCGCGTCTACCGCGTCGAATCTCCGCCAAAGGCAATTGTGAGTCGGTTTGATCCCAATTGATGAGTACAGGGGCAAGGCGTAGGCGGGCCAATTGCTCTTGTACCTCGCTTGGCAACTGATTGCGCTGGACATGCTGCTCGTTGCGTGGGACTTGAATCAGGAAATCGTCGAGGGTGATGGCACGTTTAGGGGATGTATTGAGAATACCTGCTGCAATTGCCCGTGTAGCAGGAACATCTAGAGCCTTGCCGTTGTGGAGGAGCGGCACCAGATGATATTGATTGTTGTAGATGACTCCCACATAAGCATCTTGAGGAGCAATGGGCACCCGACTATCGTTGAAGGCTCCCGGTTCCAACATCGACAAAAGTGACATCTGCGACAGGTAGGATTTGCGGTCAGCCTCACTGAGGGTGATTTCGTCATGCCAAAGCTTTATCGTCTGGTCAACTTGGCGCGGAGATAGATGCTGGGCGAGGTTCTCGCGGGTGAAGGCGGCAAACATTTCGCGCCGATAGTTGATATACTCTTGCTTGCGCTCTTTGGGTACGCCATACGGACGCCGTGCCACCCACCGTGACTGCAAGCGTCTATCACCCAAACGAACCCCTAAGCGCTTCAGCAAAAGGCGTTCATGCCATTCTTGAGAGAGCATATCTTGATAAGTCAGCAGCACATGACTGACCGCCATAATCCATGCCGCGAGTTGGTCAGCTTCCGCAACGAGTAAGCCCTCATCGACAATGGATTGCTGAAACCCAATCGTCTCGCAGGCATGGCGGGCAGTATCTTCGCGCAAGCCAAATTCGAGATAAAACTGCCATGCACCATGTGGGAAGGCGGCTTGAGGGTCACTTCCGGCTGCTTTAAGCAGCATTTGATAGCCACTAATGAGGATGGCGGGCGTTGAGTAAAACGCAATATAGGCGGCTTTATCCAAAAATGTTGCCATGCCTTGATTGAGTAGGCTCAACATGCGGCGTGTTTCGTCATCGCTTACACGGCGGCCTCGGATTGAGCGCAATTGTGAAAAGACCATTTTCACGACATTGCCAGCCGGAATAACACGGGCAACCTCATTCGCCATTTCGGTGATGTCCTCAAGCTGCATGTGTGTCAAATCTCCGCTGGATTGCAGCATGAGGTTGAGATTAAGCGCGGTCAATTGTTGGGCTTGCTGAATACTCTGGCTCGTTGGGTCGGTCACGGCCTATCTATCCTTTGCTTCGCACAATTTTGGCGCTATCCACCGTGAAAATCAACGATGAACCCACCACTGAAGCGGGTGGACTGAGGGTTCCGGGGGTATAGACTTCGCCATGCGTCAAATCACCGAGATGGAGCGTGATGCGTTGCTCTGCCTCATTATAGTTTACGATATGCCATTGTTGGGTGCCATCTGGTTCACGCCAAATGGTAAGAAGCGCAGGCGAATCGCTTTCAAGGCGTGGGGTAAAGGTTTCACCAATTGCTTTGATAAGCTCACCCTGCAGGGCAGGTGGTGGCATGGATACAGATTGAGGACGCCGCTTGTTGAGGTAGCTAATCCCGCGACGTACCCAGCGATAGCGCTGATAGCCGCGCCGTGCCACGATGAATACTCGTTGAATGCGACCATGTAGCCAATGCCATATAGGTGGTTTTAGGCGTTGTGGTCGCCAGTCTCGCCAGAGGGGGCTTTGCTTAAGGCGTTTCTGCCCAACAGCGATTATCCGTCCGCCTTGGGCTATAAATTGGGTAAGCCGCTCATCAAGACCGACTACACTTCCAGAGGGCACCACCAACACTCGAACATCATCCCACGCCTTATCGTCACCTACTACCCGTAGAGGATAACCATTTAGAAGCAGGGTTTGGCAGATGGCGATAAACTGCTGGCTGGTAGGGTTCCATTGCCAATGGGTAGCCTCATACGGATAGTAAACTGCCAGTGGGCTGGCGTTGGTGCGGCTGTGGAGCCAATTATGCTGCTGGTCAAGCCATAGATTGAAGGTTTGGAGGGCCTCGTGTTGAGGCTTATAGCGACTGTGCAACAGGCCCGTCAAGGTGTTCTTATAGTAATAACCCATCCCCTGTATGCGGGCTGATGTATTAAGGGCAACGGCCTCGCTCAGATTACGCTGAAACTCTCGCGCTGACCCCATGCGTTCACCCCCATAGATCGGTATTACAGAGGCGAGACGGGTGTGACTGGCGCTAATGCTGATAGTTGGTGTAATGATGGCGCTTTCGGGTGGGTGATGCGACCATATTGGTGGCTCAATCACTATATCAACATCAGGTAGCACATCAAGGTCAAGCCCAGAGATGAGATAGTGATTAGCGGCAATAGCATCAGGTACGCCAAGTTGAACCACAAGGGCAGGGTTTTGATGGCGGGCAGTTTCAGCCCACTGTTGGATAACTTGGGTAGCAGTGGAAATGCGCCACTTTAGGTATTGTTGGCTGGCTGGGTCTTTGGAAGAAAAGGTGGTTGGAATAGCCATATGATTAAAGACTTGAGCATATTGTTCTTGGCTGATGGCATCATATGACCCAATTGGGCCAAGGGGGATGCCACGCCATAGGAGGCCTGTTCCACCAGCGGTATAGCCACCCATGATAAGGCCATCAGCGTTACTTTCGGTAAGTTGCTGGATTTTTTCTGTGATGACTGTTTGCCATATTGGATTGAGCAAAGCGGTGAAGTAATACCCACGCTGGTTGGGGATACGTTGTCCATAGGGATCGAGAGCATACCATGCTTGGGTGGCGTAACTGCCACGCGGTATACAGGTGGCAATGGGTAGCCAGCCATAGACTTGGACACCTGCGCGATGATAGTGTTGAACGGCACTTTGGAAGAGGCTGAGGTGATTGCCTTCAAGCTCTGGTGGTAGCCCCCAACTGATGGGCAATTCAATACAGGTGAATCCCAATGCAGCAACCCGTTCTGCCCCTTCTTGCGAAAATGCCAAGTCAAGCAGTTTGTCATCAAATGATTGTTCGGGAAAGGCATGGTGGGTGGCGGCCCCTCCCCAGAGCGTTAATGGTCGATAGCGGCCTATAGCGTTTTTCCCTTTTTTTGGCTAAACTTTTCCTAACAATAGCAAAAGAGCAGGCAAATTCACAATAGGCATTAGGAACGATGAATAACGAACAAATTCAGAAAATCGCGGCGATGCGGGATCAGAAAGCCAGAGAACACCTGAGCCAGTATGCGCCGCTATGGTTGGTAGCTGAGAAACCTATCCCGAATGAAGATGCCATTCAGTTTAACGTCGTTTTTTATCATCCCCGCTATGGATGGGTGAATCGTCGCTATCGGTATGATGCGTTTGCGGATGTACTGTACCACAAGGGCCAGACCCGTATGGACGAGGATGAGGCGATTGCTGTACAGGAAAAAGAACCGTACATATTGGCACCATCCATAAATACGGTTGATTCCTACGGGGGCTAATGGCAGGCCGTTGGTAGGACACTACAGAAGGCTTCAGTAAGCTGCTGGGCGATGGTCTCCCAGCTATAGGTTTCAGCAACGCGGCGGGCATTGATTCCCATTGTCCGTCGTTTTTCTTTGTCGGCAAGCAGGGTGGCAATGCGTTGGGCGAGGGCCTTCGGCTCACGGACAGGCACATGATAGCCAGTTTCATCATCCTGTATTAAGAAAGCAAGACCCCCCACTTGTGAGGCAATGACTGGTGTGCCACATGCCATTGCTTCCAGTGCCACCATCCCAAAGCTTTCATAATCGGATGGCATGATGAGCGCTTCGGCGGCACTATAATAATAGGGTAGTTCGTCTTGGCTCTTGGCTCCAAAGAAGCAGACCAAATCATTTAAGCCCAAGGTGTTGCAGAGCGCTCGTAGGCGTCCAACCTCAGCATTGTCTGGTTCCCCTCCTACAATATGAATCATAAGGTCGCTCAATAAATCGGGTTGGCTGTCTTTAAGTGTGGCAAGGGCATTACAGAGGATGTCCACGCCTTTGAGTGGTTCAATGCGTCCGACGAATAGCAGAGTGCGTTGGTGAGGAGCCAAGCCAATGCGCGATCGTGCAAGGTTGTGGTCGATAGGGTGGAAGTGTTCCAAATCGACCCCCGGCGGGATGACGGCAATCTGGCGACGAGTGGCGCGATACAGCCACAGCATTTGCATCTGCTCGGCAGGAGTAGCCGCAATGAGACAGTCGCTGAGATTCATGATTTCCGTTTCAACCGTTACCCTGATATTGCGCTCATGTAACATGATGGTCGAAGGTGTTAAAGGAGTTTCTGTCCCAGCGATGCGGTCTTTCATACGCCCAAGGGTATGGAACATTTGCACAACGGGTATCTTCCATGTTTCCTTGAGTGCCAATGCAACCCAACCACTTAGCCAATAGTGGCTATAGATGACATCGTAGTGCTGCTTATGCTCATCAGCAAAGGCCAAAAGCGCATCACGGAATTGAGGTAGGTGCCGATAGATGGCTGCGGGGTCAAGGGTTTGTAGCGGGCCGGCTGGTAGATGGATGACCCGTGCATTGCTATTGATAGAGACAATACATCCTTGGGTTGCGGGTGAATCCTCGCGGGTGAAGACATCCACATGGTGACCTGCCTCGCCCAGTGTCCGTGCAACTTCACGCACATAAACATTCATGCCGCCTGTTTTTTTGCCGCCGAGTTGGGCGAGCGGCGAGGTATGGACACTGAGCATGGCAATCCGTAGCATAAGCAAGTTCCCCTAGGGTAATTTAAGGTCTAGTGAGTTGCGGTCAACTTCAATACTTGGGTATCAACGGCCCCCATACGATATTTGTATTCCTCGTTGCCCCGCAAGAAATCGAAGTGTTGTCGCCCTTTACTAATGGCATCTTCGATAAGATAAGCGAGTAATCCAATACCGGGACTCAATGAAGCCCCTACATTCAAATCAAGGCCGGAGTTATAGACTAGAATGTCGTTGTTGTAGTCAAAGTTGAGGTAGGCTGCTGCATAAGCACCATCGACTGTCAAGAATGCTAATTGCAGCCAGCCCGTAGGTAGAATGGCCTTGCACATCAATTGGAAGAAGGTGACATGCTGCTCATTTTGTAGGAATTCGACCTTGTCAGCGCTGGCTGTTCGCATGAGCGCAAAGAATCGCTCAATTTCAGCATCAAGATCATGTTCTTGCCCGACGACATACCATGCCACATGTTCGGTATCCCCTTCGAGACGGCGCAATTTGCGACGCAGCTCATGGCGATTTTTCTTACTCAAGCCCTCAAGGTAGCTGTCCCAACTATCGGACAACGTGATGACAGGGCAAACCTCTTGAAATTCTGTTTCAACGGTGAAATCGTGTTGGCGCAGGGCATCAGGAAGGTAGCGCAGGAGTGGAGCCGATTCTGGGATATTGCATAGATCAAGGGCGTCAAAGTCCGCTTGATGTTCGGCAAGATAGGCCGCAATGATTTCAAAGACGTCTCGTTCGCAGTCTACCTTGGCGATGACCTCGAGATAGTCTGTAACATCCACACACCCGATACTGTGGATGAGTCGTCCCGCTTGGCTATGGGCAATAAACCAAGGAGCAAGGCCGACTAATTGATGGTTAGAATCGCGGACAGCCAGCACCCAAAGGTCACCGGGGTGGTATGCTTTCCACCATGCCGCGAGCCATTCTTGTGTCATGAACACGCGATTGCTCTGCGATTGGCCGAGAAGCGCATTCCATTCCAGAGCTAAGGTATCAAATACAGCGTCTGAGGTGTATAATTCGATAATCAAACCAGAACCTTTCGTGTAAGCACATGCCTACCTATTATAATTTAGGAAGGTAAGGCAGGTTCTAAGAATTTTCTATGATTTTGATGAGGGGGTATTGTTGCGAAGAACCTCTATCCATGATACACTGCCCGCATGATCCCCATTGGCGACATTTAGTGAATTAAGCACGGATAATGAACACATGTCTACAAAAATCTTAGTTGTCGATGATGATGTTGACAGCCTAAAATTAATTGGGTTAATGCTTCAACGGCAGGGATACGAGGTAAGTGGCGCGAATTCTGGCACCCAAGCCATTGAACGCGCTATGGCTGATCAGCCAAATCTGATTATTCTGGACGTTATGATGCCGGATATGGACGGCTACACGGTTTGCCGTCATTTGCGCGGTAGTGATCGCACACGTGGTATACCGATTATTATGTTTACGGCCAAGACTTTGATAGACGACAAGGTGGCGGGCTTCGAGGCTGGTGCAGATGACTACCTCACAAAGCCAACCCATCCGGCAGAACTGGCCTCCCGCGTGAAGGCAGTCTTGGCACGAAGTGCGGCTAATCAGCGTGGTGGCGACGATGCAGGTGCGGTCTATGGCTTCATCGGGGCCAAAGGTGGTATCGGTACAACAACACTGGCGGCAAATGCTGGTGCATTGATGGCAAGTCGTGAGTCTACTTCATTGGTTGACTTTCGCTTGGGGCAGGGGACGTTAGGCTTGAGCCTTGGCTTGGCGCATTCGACGGGCTTGGCAAATGTATTGAGCCGCCCTGCAGGTGAAATTACACCCCCAACCGTCGAGCAAGAACTGGCAAGCCACTCCACTGGCCTCAAGTTACTCCTGTCTTCAGGACGCCCCCGCGAGAATCAACTGAATGTATCACCTGATGGTGCAGTGGCCGTTATCCGTGCTCTACAGACATTGACCAAGAATGTGATGATTGACCTTGGAGCTGGCCTAAATCGCTTAAGTGCGCGGCTAGTGCGTGAAGTCAATCAGTTGGTACTGACTGTTGAGCCAAATCGGGTTTCACTGATTATGGCCCGCAATTTATTGCAGGAAATTCGGCAAATTGGCGTGGCTGACCATGCTGTGAACATTGTGATTATCAACCGTACTCCGTCTAGCCTACAGATTTCTTGGCAAGAGGCAGAGGGCATTCTCTCTTCGCCAGTGTCCGCGATTATCTCGCCTGTTCCAGAAGTTGCTTATCAAGCGGCTGAGGCTGGATTACCGATAGTGAAGTTTCAGCCAGATGCCATTATGGTCAGCCAAGTCGGGAAATTGCTAGAGGAATTGGTGAAGCGGAGCAGGGATTAGCTCATGCAAGGCTTGATTGATGCGGCAAGTCGCTTATTGCGCGAGGCTCGGTATGCAGTGGCCTTAACTGGAGCCGGAATAAGCACCCCATCGGGTATTCCCGATTTCCGCTCGGAAACATCTGGATTGTGGACCAATGCTAACCCTTTTGAAGTCGCATCATTGTTTGGGTTTCGGTATCAACCGCGTGCTTTTTTTGAATGGATTCGTCCCTTGGCACAAAGGATTGTCGAAGCATCCCCAAATTCTGCTCATATTGCGCTGGCTCGGCTAGAGACATTGGGTATTTTAAAAAGTGTCATTACCCAAAACATTGACTTATTGCATACGCGTGCTGGGTCAGCAACCGTTCATGAAGTTCATGGTCATATCCGTGAGATGACGTGTATCTCATGTTTTCGTGTTTATGATGCTGCACCAATATTAAAAGTGTTTTTGGAAAGTGATCCTTGGGAAGTCCCGCTATGCCATGCCTGTGGGGGCGTTCTGAAACCCAATGTAGTGCTGTTTGGAGAGCAGTTACCAGCGCGGGTGCTTCTTAAGGCCGAACAAGATTCGCGCCAAGCTGATGTGATGTTGGTAGCAGGTTCGTCGTTGGTGGTACAACCTGCGGCAGATTTGCCGCGTTTGGTGCAACGGCACGGGGGCAAGCTAATTTTGGTCGATTTGCAGGAAACAAGTTACGATAGAACCGCTGATGTCGTCATTCATGGTGATGTTGCAGACGTGTTGCCCCGCATCGTGAGCCAAGTTGAGAGTGAGATGTAAGGGAGTAAGCATCCCCACGCATAAAGGCGGGTGGATCTTCCCCAATGCTTACCAGTCTCAGTCCGTCGGAAACAATTGGCTACGTTACGGGTGAATAGATATAGGCATTTCGGGTTGCTTCACCAGCCCCGAACCCTGCGGTAGACGATTAAACAGGACGATATGGGAGTCAGCCAGTGTCGGTTACATATAAAACCACCTGCTAACATGGACGCGGTGATGCCGTAAGGCGAGACTGGAAGGTAACTTTCAATGCAGAGCGTGTTTGTACTGGACAAGAACAAAGAACCCTTGATGCCATGTAGCCCTGCACGGGTGCAGCAACTATTGAAGGCGGGGAAGGTTGCTGTTTGTGCGAGTGGGAGTTTCAATATCACCACCGCAACAGGCACACCACAAGGCCTCCATCACCGTTTTTTCACAATCGGATGGTTACACTTACGTGAAAGGAGAGATGGCGCTTCTTCCCATAGCTGACGCTAGGGTTATCCGCGCCTGATATTTTGATGAGTGGCAGACTCGATGTACCCGCTAACAATCCCAATGAAGACCCCGCCCGCAAGTATATGCGCTTGATGGCGCGTTATGAACGCTTGATGGAAATTAGCCGTCAACTTAATTCGACACTTGATGTAGGGACATTGCTGAATAAGATTAGCCGAGCAGCGACGGAACTAACGGAGACTGAAGAGGCATCTATTCTGCTGATTGACCCAACCACTGGGGAGCTACGTTTTGAGGCTTCGACAAATATGAGTCCGGGGGCGATGGCGGCTGTACCGGTCCCAATTGAGGGCAGTCTTGCGGGGTGGGTTGCAACAACGGGTGAGCCAGTTCTGGTTGAAGATACCCGCAATGAGAAGCGATTTTTTAGCCAAGTTGATAAAATTATTCGTTTTAACACACGCAATTTGCTTGGGGTACCGATGGAAGCGCATGGACGCATCATTGGGGTGGTTGAAGCCCTGAATAAGATTGATGACCGTCCTTGGACAGAAGAAGATATGGATACCCTCAGCACCTTGGCAGCCCAAGCGGCAATTGCTATTGAAAATGCGCGTTTATTTCAGCAAAGTGACTTTATTGCCGAGATGGTACACGAATTGCGGACGCCCCTTGCTGCATTGAAGGCCAGCACCGTTTTACTCTTGCGACCGAATTTGCCAGATGACCGCCGTTCTACCATAATTCAAACAATGCAAAGCGAAACCGAGCGCCTGAGCCGGATGGCTACTGACTTTCTAGATTTAGCCCGTCTTGAGTCAGGTCGTACTCGTATAGAACTTGAAGTATTTGAAGGGCGACAACTGGTAGAAGAAAGCCTTGAGATTGTACGTCACCAAGCCGCCGAGAAACATATTACGATGCGTTTTGAAGGTGATGTGCTGACCTTGAAGGCCGACCGTGGCAAGACCAAGCAGGTATTACTGAATCTCTTGACGAATGCCATCAAATACAATCGAGAGAACGGCGAGATTATCTGCCATGTTACACCCGATGACCAACTGAATTGGGTGCGATTGGCGGTGCAAGACACAGGGCCGGGGATTTCTGAAGAACATCAACGTCGCATGTTTGAAAAGTTCTTTCGTGTACCGGGTTCAGAAGGCACTCAAGGAACGGGCCTTGGATTAGCCATTGCCAAACGAATTGTAGAAGCGCATGGTGGTCGTATGTGGCTAGAGAGTGAGCTAGGTGTAGGGTCTACATTTTTGTTTACCTTGCCCTCTCCCCATGTCGAAGAATAATGGCGTTTCTAATGAAACTAGACTATCATTCAACTAAGGTACTTATGCATGCTTAGGAGGCCAGCACGATGCAAGGTTTGCAACGTTTGTTTATTATCGCCATTGTGATATTGCTGGTTGGATTACCGCAGTTTGCGATGGCGCAAGATGGCGGTGGTCAACCACCATCTGCTACCCCTGCTGAAATCATCCATACCGTTGCTCAAGGCGAAAATCTCTATCGAATAGCGCTCAATTACAATACGACGGTTGCGGCTATTGTAGCGCTCAATAACTTGCAAGACCCCAATCAGATTGTGATTGGGCAGCAGTTGCGTATTCGTCCGGGGGTTACCACTATTGAGCAACCCGCAGTGACACCCGAACCTGTAGCAACAACACCTGTACCACCCGAAGTCCAGCCGACCGATCCACCCACTCCAGCGGATACCACGGGTGGCACCGCGCCCAATGTCCCCTTTGCTTATGGGGTTGATGTGGAGGTGGTGGGTGAGAATCTAGATATGGCACGGGTTGCCGAGCGCGTGGTGGAGCTAGGGGCATCATGGGTGAAGCAAGAGATTCGCTGGGAAGCCTACGAATCCAGCAAGGGCGTGATTGATTATGCCAGCCTTGATACGTTGATTGATACGTTGGACGCAACGGGTGCCAATATCTTGTTGACGGTCACGACTGCGCCGAGTTGGTCACATAACTACATTGGTGATGGAGAGGCCCCGCCGACCAATTACCAAGATTATGCAGATTTTGTAGCGGCACTTGCAACGCGTTATGGTGACCGAATTGATGCTTATGAAATTTGGCGTCAGCCGAACCTGCGCCAAAATTGGAACAATAAGCCTTTAGGTGGAGCCGAATACGTTAGTATGCTGCGTTTAGCGTATGCGGCGATTAAAGCGGCTGATACCAATGCTATTGTGGTTACAGCGGGTCTTGCGCCAACAGGCTTAAATGATGGTACCAATGCTGTGGACGACCGTGTCTTCCTGAGCCAGATGTACCAAGCGGGAGTTGCAGATTATTCTGATGCTATCGGCGCTCACCCCTATGGCTGGGCCAACCCGCCGGATAGCACCTGCTGCGGCAATAATCCTGTGATTTCGCAATGGGACAATCACCCAAGTTTCTTCTTCCTTGAGACGTTGCAAGATTACTATGCAATTATGCTAGAGAACGAAGATACGGCTACCTTCATTTGGGTTACTGAATTTGGCTGGGGGTCATCAGATAACTTCCCGGTAGAAGTTAGCCCCGACTTCTCCTTTGTCGAGGCCGTTTCCTTAGACGAGCAATCTCAATATACCATGCGTGCCTTTACATTAGGGCGCACACTTGACTATGTTGGTCCAATGTTTATCTGGAACTTGAATGATTGCCAAGTTTATGGGTTGGTGGCTTACCAATGCTATTGGAGTATGCTTGACCCTGAAGGTAATCCCCGTCCGGTGTTTCTTGTTATTCGTGATATGATTAACACCCCGCAGGAATAAGCCCTTAGCCTTGCTCATCGAATCCGACCCCACATCTAGCTGGGGTCGGATTTTTTCTGTCTAGTTGATGCGGAAGACACGCAAGGCGAGCTGCGTGCTGATGGGTAGGAGGGCGATATGTAACACACTGTGATCTTCCTCTAGCACCTGTACATGATCTTCGCCAACTACGTTTCCAGTGGCGGTATCCCAGAACTCAATACGATAACTTCCAGTTGGCATATTGGGCAGGTCAAGGCGTCCATTGAGGGGGGTGATATCGGTGCCAGCTTGAACTTGCTGCCATGTATAGTCGCGGTGATGGAGCCATATGAGCGCGATACCTGCCTCTGAATCGACCAAGGCAAGGCTGCGGAGGGGTGAGCGATAGGCGCTGACCTCCAAGTATTCGAGTTGAAGCCAGTCGGCACCTGTATTTTCGAGTACAACCGTGTGGTGACCTGCCTTGATGGGTAGTCGAAAGGTTGTTTCACCCGTATTGGCAGAGAGGTCAGAAATAAACACGACATCACCATCTACCGAGATAGTCAACTGAGCATCGGCTGCGGTCGAAACATTACGAATACCAACGATGAAAGTGGTATCGACGGGGGGCGTGATAATAAAAGTTTCCGCACGTCGGTTGGTGGTGTTGAATTGTTGTCCATAGAGATAACTGGACATCTGTGTCGTAGGCGGAGCCGCGCCGTCTGCTGTTAAATGATAGATTAGGCCGTCGGGGGACGCGCTCCGAAATTGTCGGTTAAAATCGGTGATGCGTAGTGCTTCATATTCGATGCTGGCGCTGCTGACAAATCCAACCTCAGCAGGAATAAAGGTACTGGTGTTCCAAGGGATGCCATCGGCAAAGAATGCTAGGCCCGTATAAAGGTGATAGAGGTTTTGGGGTGCAATATAGGTATCCCACCACCATGACATAGCCCCTCCCGCGGCTCCTGAAAATACAGCAGACCAGATGCTATTTTGGATGTGAATACCCGTTGGGTCGTCGGCGGTAGGCTCAAACCAAGGATTAAGCGAAAATTCAGTCAATAAAACGGGATGCTCTACCAGTGCGCGGTATTGGGAAACGGTGGCAAATACGCTGGTGGTTTGGTCGGCAGCCTGTTCGATTGGGCGGGCTTGATAGACTTGGGTTTGGCTGAAATCTATGAGCGGGTTGCTTTGCAGGGAGGCGTAGAAGCTGCGGGTGCTGACTGTCATGAGATGGTCATTGGGGTCATTACGCTGGAAATTCTCAATAACACCCATCAGCCAGTTTATATCACGGTCAGGGGTAAAGCCTGCGATGCGGTCAAAATTACTGACGATTTCCCATGCAAAAATCTGCGGGCTATAGCCCCAGCGTGCCGCGATATAGCGGAGGCGGTTTGCCAACCAATCTTGTGCGATGCTGTTGAGGAATATCTCACCGGGGCCTTGCAGACTACCGCCTTGGCGTACATTGTAGGGGTGATTGTCAAAGTCGGCCCCAATATCGGGACGGGGTGGGTTGGTAGGAACATTGACCGGAACCCCTGTGTACTCACGGAAGGCCTGATCCCATACCAGAACGACTTGCAGATAAATGCCTTGTTCGGTGGCGGCGTCCAAAATCTGGTCGAAGCGCCATGCGGCCTGTTGACCTGCCTCATATTGTCCAGCGGGTGAAGTCCATTCCAGCCCAATGAACCAAGGTACATCAATAAAGATGCGGGCGTAGTTGGCTCCAGCATCCGCCAAATTGGTGAGCCATTCGAGATAGGTATAGATTCCACCACCTGCTTGCCATGACCAGCCTAGATTTTGTCCAACCGGAAAATAGGGCGTTTGATTATCAAATTCAAAATAGCGTTGGTTGGGGGCTACCCGAACAAAACCCGGTGCAGCACTTTCCACCACTTCAAATTGCCCGCTGGTCACATTGAGGGTTTCATTGCCGACTTGGGCGCTGACTCGGTAGCGCCATTCGCCCAATTCAGTTGGCGTGAAACGGAGGTGCCATCCACCCGCGCCATCCATCTCCAATTGTTCAGAAGGACAAGTCCCCCGACAAGTGTCACGGTAGGGCTGAATGTAGAACGCGGGAATAACGAAGGTCTTATTGGTGGGGGAGGTTAAGGTTGCGGTTACATTGACCTCATCAGGATTATAGGGGTTGGTGTAGTCACCCCGTACCGCGAAGGTTGCTTCAAACAAACCATAAAGCGGCACAGTATTGCTTTGGGCGTTGGTGCGTGAATGTTGAACAGGGATGATAAATGTTAGGATGGTCAGGAGTAAGGTTAGTTTCTTCATGTCAAAGAGTCTACATGGGGATTGATATTTTGCCCAGAGGCGACGGAGTGCTATAATTTCAACGCACTATACCCGCAATGATATTTTGAGAGTGTGAGATAACCGAACCGTGAGCTTATCGACGCTTGCTATCATCAACCGACTATCGAAAACCTATGAGCAATTGCTTGCCAATAGACACGAGATTGGCGAGACCCTCCGTGAAAGCCTTGAGACCATTTGCCTGATGATGGGGGCTGAAAGCGCCCGTCTTTTGCTAGATGAAGGCATGCAACAAACTGTTGTAGCAGTGGGTGTTCAAGCGAGCATTTTGGCAGACGCTGATTCGGCGGTTGATGCCTTTTGTCGCCAAGTTGGGGATGGCGATATTGTGGATTTTCAGCAGATTCCAGATTGCCCCTCACTACCGCTGAAAATGGTTTCAATCTTTGCTCTGCCTGTTCATGCACCACTTCACGCAACCCTTTGGCTGGGATTTGATGAAATTCCAACATTGACAGCTGAGGTAGACAGTTTATTGGCCTTATTGCGCCAGCAGACTGCCCTTGCTATTAATCAGGCCTATATGCAGGAACAGGAACGTAGCGGGCGTGAGCAGTTGAGCGCGTTGCTTGCTAATGACTTTGAACCGATTATTATTGTGGATACCCACTACAATGTGCAGGTTTTCAACCCCGCCGCCCAGATATTATTTGGTGTTAGTGATGCGGTTGGCAAGCCATTTAATGCGGTGGTCGAGAGTGAGGCCCTCCAAGAATTGATTCGTGCTGGTGCCAATGCTCGTCATGATGTTGAGTTTGCGTCCAACGATGAGCGGACCTTCTCTCCGCATGTTTCAGAGGTGCGGAGTGAGGCAGGAGAGCCGCGTGGGTGGTTGATGGTCTTGCGGGATGTCACACGCTTTAAGCGCTTAAGTGAGAACATGAGCGACTTTTTACATACGGTTTCGCATGACATTCGTTCACCGATGACGGCTGCTAAGGGCTATGTTGATATGTTGGGCATGGTGGGGTCAGTCAATGAAACCCAATCGGCCTTTATTGCCAAAATTTTGACCAGTATCAATGATATGAGCAACTTGGTGGAAAAGGTCTTGGATGCGGGTCGCCTTGACCCCGAGATGGATGTCTACGATATCCGGCGCGAGACATGTGACCCTGCTGCCATGATTAACAAAGTGGTTTCTACGTTAGCGACTGCGGCGGCCAACAAACATATCACCCTTAAAACTCAGATTGCTCCCAATTTGCCGATTATGTTTATTGATGAAATGATGACTGAGCGTGCCTTGACCAACTTGGTTGAGAATGCCATTAAATACACCCCAGAGCGGGGTGAGGTGGTTGTAGAAGGGCGCGTTGAGCAGAATACCCTCATTTTAGCGGTGCGGGATAATGGCCTAGGAATTGCCCCAGAGGACTTGGCCCGTCTCTTTGAACGTGGTCAACGGGTGCGCCGCAAGGAACATAAGGGTATACGCGGTTCGGGCCTTGGGCTATTTATTGTGCGGAATGTGGCTCGCAAGCATAGCGGCCAAGCGACGGTGGACAGCGAACCCGGTAAGGGTAGCATATTCTCGATTAACATCCCCCTCACGCGTGAGAATATGGTGGGGGGCGGTGACTAGACCGATAACCGACTTCAGCCTAGCCAAGCGCCCGCGACAACGGGCGTTTTATTTTCTATAAGGTGCAATCATGCCTATTCAGATATTGACGGAGACAGTGGCAGCCCAAATTGCGGCGGGCGAGGTGGTCGAGCGCCCTGCTTCAGTGGTCAAGGAACTGCTTGAAAATGCTCTTGATGCAGGCGCTACCCAGATTGAGGTTGAGATTCACGGGGCAGGCCGCCAACTGATTCGTGTGCGGGATAACGGACAAGGTATTCCTGCTGACGAAATCGAATTGGCTCTCCATCGTCATGCGACTAGTAAGCTCAATGCGATTGATGATTTGTCCCATCTAGAGACGCTGGGTTTTCGAGGTGAGGCGTTGCATAGTGTTGCGTCTGTCAGTCGTCTGATGCTGACTTCATGCCATTATCAGGCCAGTGTGGGGGCGCGGATTGTGGTTGAAGGTGGGCAGGTTTTGGATGTACGCGGCGTCGGGATTCCGGTGGGAACAGTCGTTGAGGTAGCGGATTTGTTCTACAATGTGCCAGCCCGTCGCAAATTCCTTAAGAGTGATGCTACTGAGCGTCGTCATGTTGTGCAGGTGGTTTCTCAATATGCAATGGCCTATCCCGATGTCCGTTTGCGCTTGATGGTCGATGGGCGTGAGGCTTTTCATAGTACGGGGAGTGGCAATCTGGCGGATGTTATTATTGCGGTGATGGGGCTAGAAACCTTCCGCGAGATGGTCGAAGTGGTACCATTGTCTCCTTTGAGAGCCGATTTGCCGCCAATACAGGTCTATGGTTACACTACCTTGCCGAGCCTCAACCGCAGTAATCGTACCCAAATACATCTATTTGTGAATGGACGACTGATTAGCGACCAACGCCTGACCTATGCAGTGGTGCAAGCCTATCACACCTTGTTGCCAGTGGGAACCTATCCGCTGAGTGTTGTGATGATTCAAGTGCCGCCAGAGGATGTGGATGTCAATGTGCATCCGACCAAGGCCGAGGTACGGTTTCAGTCGCCTGATGCAGTTTTTTCTGCGGTACAGCGGGCGGTGCGACGGGCGGTGGTTGATGCGACGGCGGCCCCTTCGTTCCAATCAAGTCCAGAGCAAGCTGAATGGGATGGAGATGAGCAGCCCAATTATGAACCACGACCTGTTCAGACACCGCCAAGCCAGCCACGCCAAAATAGATTGGATCTAGATTGGACGCCGGGCCGTTATGGACATCAGATTGCCGATGATGATGAACAGCAGGCGATAGAGTCTACACCTTATTTCCCGCCTGCTGCACCACCTTATGTTGCACCGACCCCGCCGCAGGCCGATGATGAGTTGCCCGAAAGGATGGGTACCCCACGTCGTCCGCGCACCTTGCCTATTTTGCGAGTGGTAGGACAGGTGGCAGCTACTTATATTATTGCCGAGGGGCCAGCGGGCATGTACTTGATCGACCAACATGCGGCCCATGAGCGTATCTTGTATGAGCAGTTCATGGCGGCGTATGCAGCCCAAGATTTGACAGTACAGCTTGCGATGGAGACGGTTACAGTGAGCCTTGGCGCGATGGAAGCCCGCCTCTTAGAAGAATACCGCGAGGCACTGGCTTTACTGGGCTTTGAGGTTGAAGATTTTGGCAAAAATACCTATCAGGTGCGGTCGGTGCCAGCCATTCTTGCTGACCGCAACCCTGCTGAGGTACTGAAGTCGGTTCTCCAAGACGCCGAGCGCGGGGATAGCCCAGCCGCTAAAACCATTGAGGATAAATTGGTACGACGGGTGTGCAAATCGGCGGCAGTTAAGGCAGGACAAGTGTTGAGCCATACCGAGATGCAGGGCCTAATTCGCCAATTGGAGCGTTGTGAGAACCCCCACACTTGCCCACATGGACGCCCGACACTTATTCATTTGAGCCGTGACCAATTGGAACGCGAATTTGGTCGAACATAAACCATTCATGAAAAAGACCTCAATGGAATAATCGCTCCATTGAGGTCTAGTCATTTGCGTAGAGAGCTTACTCGTAAAGTTCGGCAGGCTTGATAAAGGGAATCTCACCCTTTGACCATGACACCAGCATTGGTACAGCAATGAAGATTGAGGAATAGGTACCACTGGTCAAGCCAATGAGCAAGATGATGACAAATTGGCGAATGGTCTCCCCACCGAACAGCACAATCGCAATCATGACGAAAATAGCGTTTAGCTGTGTTGCTAATGACCGATGGATGGTCTCCAACACGCTACGGTTGACAATCAACTCATAGCTTTCGCCACGCCGACGGGTGATGTTTTCACGAATGCGGTCAAACACGACGATGGTATCTTGCACTGAGAAGCCGACGACGGTCAGCAATGCGGTCAAGAACAAGGCATCAACTTGCCAATCGAAGAGCATACCCAAGATTGAGATGGCGCTAACCATCACCATGATGTCATGCAACATTGCGACGATGGCCGACACGCCATAGCGGAAGGCATTCGGAACTTTGCGAAAAGCAAAATACACAAAGCCAAGGATAACCGCTGTTGCGGCAAGGGTCGCAAGGAAGGCCGCACGGGTTACTTCACGACCAACAGAGGCAGAAACCTGTGATACCTGCGTGGATGCACGGTCAAGCGGCGCAACGTCGGCCTCTAGCTTATCTTCAATGGCGGCGACTTCATCGGTGGTGAGTTCATTGGTACGCACTGACCAACGGCTGCCGTCGGGATAAGTTGTGGCTACGGTTTGAACCTCTGCGCCTTCCAGTCCTTGCTCGGCAAGCACTGCACTGATTTGGTCGGCGGTAACGGTATCTTTAAATTGAACAATGATGATACCCGCGCCCTCAACTTGTCGGTTTATCGTATTGGCGGATATGTCGTGGTCAACGGTTGAAATACTATCAAGGTTATTAAGCAAGGCCTCAAAATCAGCATCGGAGAGTAGCGTTGCGGTCTGAATTGACCATCGACTATCTTCTGGATAATCCGTTTGCTCGACGGCACTTAGCTTTTGAACGATAATGTCATCGAGTTCAAACTCTTTGAGGACATCACGAATGGACTGCTCATCAACACCCTCACGAAATTGCAGGGAGAGCAGGGTGCCACCCGTGAAGTCGATGCTGAGTTGCAGGGCGGTGCCTGTGGTAAGTGTTGAGATGATTAGGGCCGCGATACCCGCGAGGATAATCGTGCCAGAAAACAGAAAATAGTAGCGTCGTCGTTCTACAAGACTAAACATGACTTATGCCCCCATCAATTTGTCGTTGTTGCTAAGAGTCTTACCGAACAGGTTCATGAATAGGGTTAGCCATGTTCGGGTGACAATCATTGCGGTGAAGAGATTGATTGCCAGACCAAGCCCAAGCGTAATCGCAAAACCTTGTACCGCACTTGCGCCGAATGTCCGCCCAAAGAAGAACAAAATCGCGCAGACAATTCCGGTCGAAAGGTTCGAGTCGATAATGGATGTCCATGCCCGTGAAAAGCCTAGCTCGACAGCTTTGTCTAGCTTCTTACCATCGCGCAGCTCTTCCTTCATACGTTCAAAGATGAGAATGTTACCATCCACAGCAGTACCAATGGAGATCAGGAACCCTGTGATAGCTGGGAGGGTGAGCGTAACGGGTAGCGCTTTGTAAAAGGCAAAGTTGATTGCCGTGAAGACCAACAAGGCAAGCGTGGCAGCAATCCCCGGTACACGGTAGTAAATCATCATGAACAGCAGCACGACGATAACCCCAATGACACCCGCCCGAATGGATCGGTTGATGGAGATTTCACCAAGCGTTGGGCCGATTTGGTCATAAGCCTCGACCTCTAGTGGAACGGGTAGCGCACCATAACGCAATTGCACCGCGAGGGAGCGGGCTTCATCGCTAGTGAAGCTGCCTTGGATAACACCCGAACCAGAGATGGCTTGGTTGATAACAGGGGCCGATAGCACAACACCGTCCAAGACAATAGCCATTTGTTGACCAACATTGGCGGCTGTGTGTGCTTGGAAGACGTCGCTGCCTTCGCTAGTCAACACAAAATTGACTTGCCAGCGGGTGCCGTTGGGATCGATTACAGCAGCGGCGTCATCTAAGCCACTACCAGTCATTACGGTGCGGAAGGGCGTTCCGTCTGGTTGCCCGTTTTGCCCCACGGGTTGCCCATTCGCGCATTTGGCATTGCCATTATCGTCTTGGCTTGGGCGCGGTGTCTGCGATGGTGGGGCATATTTGCCGATGATCTGGGTTTCGAGCGTAGGGGCGGAGGTAGGGGGGGGGGCGGATTGATTTTGCTGGCTTTCAGCAGCCTCAGCCGCCGCCCGCTCTTGGGCGATTCGTTGTTGCTCAGTGGTGATAATACAGTCGCCTTCGCCCGGAGTGAAGCTCAGGTTGGCGAAGTCTACGAACTCCAACAAACCTGTTTCTTGCACAGTGGACAGTGCTAGATCACGGTCACTTACACCGGGAAGTTCAACGATGATGCGGCTGCCGCCTTGGGTTTGCACGACGGCTTCACTAAGGCCAAGGCCATTGACACGGCGTTCAATGATGTCACGCGCAACGCTGATTTCATCTTCGCCAACATCGCCGATGGCGGATTTGAGAAGTACCCGTGAACCACCCTGAAGGTCAAGCCCTTGCACAACTTTAAAATCGGCGGATATGTCATCTTCGCCGTCTCCATTAAAATCGATATGGAGGCCGGAGTTGTTGGGTAAATCTATCCAAACAGAAATTAAGGTGATGACTAGGATCACCACCAGCCAGAAACGAAACTGCGTCATTTGGATGTCCTTAAAATATCTTCTAGCCATTACAGCGGGTTGGAATCTTACCACCTGTGAAAATTTTTGCCAATGCTATATCTCGCTTACTTCAGATTGGCCTTGGGCCATGCGGATGTTGCGGGCAATCTCTTCAGGGTTGTACACTTGGCGAATAGCGAAAATCATGACCCGTACTTCGAGACCATCGGCAACCTGCAAACGCGCAAAGCCGTATGCCTCATCAATGTGGGTGATGGTGCCGATCAAGCCCCCAAAGGTAATGACCTCATCGCCAATCTGGAGGGTTTGTACATATTGAATATGCTTCTTATATTCACGTTGGCGGGGAAACACTAAAAAGGCCCAATAGGCGACCACAATCACCAAGATGATAAAAAAGCTAAAGATAATCTCCATACATTGCTCCTTGATTTCATTCAGTGGGCAATTATAACACTCCCATGCCCTGCAATTCTGTGTTAGTATCCCTAGCCGATGATGGAGGGTATTGAATGCAAGTAATCACACATGAAGCCATGATTCAACGCAACCGCAAAATATCGCAAGCAAGCTTTTTGTTCAGCCTTGTGGCCCTATTGGCGGCGTTTTTGTTTGGGAATGCGTTGGCAGGGAATGACCCCAACACTGCTTTTTATTTTCAATGTGGTATTTTGCCCACGCTATTTTTGGTGATTCTGTTTTCTGTGCGGATGGCGAATAATTGGATTCGGGAGCCGCTGCCTTGGGACGCCATACAAGAATCCCTGCGCGGCTTGAGCAGTAATGCACGGTTGTATCATTTTGTTTTTCCGGCACGCCATGTCTTAATCGCACCAGCAGGCGTGTTTGTCATTTACCCTTTGTTCCAAGAGCGTCCGTTGCGGATTAAGAACAATCGTTGGTCAATGCCGGGGAGTTTGTTTAGCGCTATCTTTACTTTTATGCGCCAAGAGAATATCGGCGACCCGTTCCGAGAAGCTAAAGCTGAGGCTGAGATTATGCAGCGGCTATTGGATACACGTTTTCCTGATAGTGGTATTGAGGTTCAACCGATCATCTTTTTCACCAGTAAACGTGCTAAAGAGGTTGATAGTGATGAAGTTGAACCCCTTGTCCCGATAACCTATGCGGCGTTGGAGCCTACCTTAAAACCTTTTCTGAAATCTATGCGTGATAATGAGCGTCCAAATCTGACGCCAGAGCAGGTTGAGGCACTTGAGAATGAGTTTGTTTATGTGGATGGTGGCTCTTAGGCCGGAGGATAGACCCCTAACAAGGACTCTAGTTTGCTGAGGTCTTGTTCCATCTCAGGTTGGAGATAACCCTTGAGCACTAAGCCGGATAGTAATTCTATAACAGGACTGAAATCGACCCCGATGGTGTACTGGACGGCGGTTCCATTGCTTTCTGGTGATAAACGCCAACTAATTTGAAGCGGGAAGGGTTTTTCGGTCTCAAATGCAAGATATTGGTTGAGTGTTCCGGTGACCGTCCCCTCGGTTTCGATAACCTTGCCACCGGGAAGATCAATCTTAGCCCAGACCCGCCCTTGCTCTTCGGCTCGTTCTAAAACATCAACAGCTTGGAGCCGTTTGACAATTTGGGGAAGTTTGTCAGGGGTGGTGAGTGTCTGATAGATGGTGCTGGTGGGGTGGGGGAACCAGCGGGTACAAGTAATGTTTTGCAATGTGTTCTCTCCTTGTGTGTGCTGGAAAGCCATACAAGGGGCCGCCACAACGACCCCTTGCGAAGTTACGAATGGCCTAGCCCCGTAATTCCTTCAAGCGGGCTTCCCACTTTTCGACAAGACGATTATAGGCTTGTTCGCTGATTTCACCATTGGCAAAACGGGTGTCTAGGTTGTCAATCAGCGCCTGAATCTCTTCGGGTGAGGTTGGGTTGTTATTGACGGCTGGAGGTGTTGCCTGTGCTGGCTGTTGACCCTGCTGGGGTTGTTGCATTTGCTGCATTTGCTGTTGCATCTGCTGCATCATTTGCATCATCATCATTTGTTGCTGGTTTTGCATGGCTTGTTGTTGGGGATTCATCTGGTTTGCCATTTGCTGCCCCATCCCAAAACCGAGGCCTGCCCCAGCCATTCCGCCCGCCATACCCTCATTGGCGGCAGCAGTTTTCATTACATCAAACTGCTCCATGCGGAAGAAGTCTTCCTTATTCCCGACCAGATTGAGGGCTTCTTCACGGGTGAGTTGCTTACGTTGGAAAGGCCGCGCTTCAAAGGCCTTAATCCGCATCCCCAGTGCCTTAAAGCCGTCATTCAAAAGTGCTAATGAGGCACCTTCTAGCTCAGAGAGCATGGCATTGGCATCTTGGTCAGTTTGAACGGCCTGTTGACTCAGAATCTGGGAGATTTCACCTAGAAGCAGAGTTTGGATGCGCTCTTTGAGGTCATCAAGACGCAGAATGGGCTTACCAACCGCATATTGTTTCACAAAACGCACTGGGTCTTCAATGCTAATATCGACTACACCATTGGTCATCAATTGCATAACACCGATGCCTTGGGTAGTGTAGATGGTGATGGGTGGATTGGTACCCCAGCGGACTTGGGGTAAGTCTTTCATATTAACGAAGAAGACCTCCGCCGTAAAGGGATTGCGGCCACCTGTTACCAAACCCACCAAACCAGATAGAAGGGGTAGATTGGCGGTGCTGAGGGTGTGGGCACCCGGCCCAAGGGCGTCAAGGACTTGACCACGACTAACGAAAACTGCCGCTTGGCTTTCCATGACGATACATTGGGAACCCATGCGGAAATCTCCAGCCCCGCCTTGTGGCTCCCGATAGACCAATTCGTCATCCATTACATTGGGATGATCGACAACATCAATAATGCGTGGCATGCGTTTGTCCTCCTCAATTAGGATAAGGGTTGATTGCCTAGACTATGCCTCGAATGACATCATCGCGCAAGTCATAGGCTTGGTTAGCTTCCAGCATAATAGTGTCAAGGTTATCCAGTGCGGTGCCAATGCCCTCTTTGTTAACTACGGCTGTGTTGAGTTCAGCTAATCCGTCGCTAATTTGCTCCGTATAGCGAATCATGGCTTCATCAAAGGCATAGATGGCTTCAAGGTCATCAGGGGTAATTTTATTGGCGGCTAAGAAGCCTGAATAACCGGGGGCATCGGTAGCAATGCGATCAATCAGTGTTTGGAATTTGGTCTTGATGCTCTTGGTGGTAGCCATATGGCTAAGGCCACCAGCCCGCACCAGTTTGGTTTCAATATTGATGAATTCTTGTAAAAGTTGGTTGAATTGATCGGTGATATGGTCACGGAGCATCCGGTCAGCGGTACGGCGGGTGGTGTTTTCCATATAGCCACGAAAGCCGGGGAGTTTGCCAGCCAGCCACGACATTCCACTCCGTTGCTCAACGATTTTCTTATAAAGATCGTCCATATTGCCCTCCTTGTGCGTTTGTGTGTAGGATACCTCAGTTTAGCATACACTTTACAGGCAATGCTACCAGTCCCAATCGTTAGGAGGTGAAGGATGGGTGCTAAAGACCAAGGAGCCGACTCACAGGCGACGCAACAACGTTGGCAGGTCGTTCCCCGCACGCTGTGTTTTGTGACGCATGGGGAAGATATTTTGTTGATGAAACGTGGGCCGCATAAGCGTATTTTTCCGGGTTATTATAATGGCCTTGGCGGACATCTAGAACGCGATGAAGACCCTCTTACGGGGGCCATACGGGAAATCAAAGAAGAGTCCGGCTTGACAGTTAAGAATGTTCAGTTTTGCGGTTCAACACACGTTGATGCTGGGCAAGATACGGGTATCTTACTGTATATTTTCAAGGCCGAAGCAACTACACGCGAGGTCATCGAATCTGATGAAGGTACATTGCATTGGCTATCACTAGCAGAGGTGTTGAGCCGTGATGACTTGCTATTGGTTGAGGATTTACCGATTGTGTTGCCGATGATTTTCCGTGATGGCGCTATTCCGTTCTTCGCCTTCGTCAGTTATGACGAGAACGATCAAATCCTCTTTCGAGTTGCGCCGAGCATCTAGGTTGGTAGCCTTTGACCCTATTCGAGGGTATCGGGTGTGCTTTCTGGTGATGGTGTTAGGGCTTGGGTTTCGCTTGTTTTCTTTTTGTCTTCAGGTACATCAACCCATTCATTGCTATTGACGTTGAGGGTTATGGTGGCGCGTCGGGCGTCAATGGGTAGAGTAAGGGTGAAGGTGCTACCCTGACCAAGTTCGGATTGTACGCTGATTTTGCCGCCATGACTCTCAACAATGTGCTTGACAATGGGCAAGCCCAAACCGAGGCCACCAAAAAGGTACTCTTTGTATGACTCAACCCGTTCAAAGCGCTCAAATAGACGGGGCATGAACTCCGGCGGGATGCCAATGCCATGATCTGTAAAATCAACTTCGACATGTTTGGTGCTGGCACGCATCCTCACGGCAATTTCACCGCCTTCGGGGCTGAACTTTACAGCGTTGTCGAGTAAATGAACAAAGACCCGCAGCAGGCCGTCGTGGTCAGCTACAATAGACGGAATATCGTCTCCCGTTGTAACACGGATGGCAGCCCGTTGCTCGGTAGTGATATGGGACATTTGGTCGAGGGCTTCGGTCACGACCTCACGGAGATTGACCTTAGTAAAGCCAAAATCAAGAAGCTCCATTTCCTGTACAAAGAGTAGGTCATTAACAAGGCTAATGATGCGGTTAAATGAGAAATCAATCTTCTCGATGCCCATTTGCAGGGCTGGCCCTTGGAGCATGCCTGCTTTAATCAACTGGATATAGCCCTTAGCCGCGGTAAGCGGGGTACGCAGTTCATGAGCCATCGTATCCAGAAATTCGTCACGCTTGGCTTCTTGGCGGCGGAGTTCGTCGTAAGCGTTTTCGACCTTTTCCTTTTCGGCGGCCAGTTCCGCAAGGGCTTGGGCATCGTTGGCCCTCATGCGGTCAATCATGGTACGGATAAGGGTCAATACCATAGAGGGGTTTTGTTGGATGGCAGCGGTGAAGGTGCTACGGTCAAGTTCTAGCACAGTGGTCTCGGTTACGGTGCGGACAGTAGCGCTTCGCACGGTGTCATGCAGCAATGCCATTTCCCCAAAGAACTCACCCGGCTCCATTTTGCGGAGAATCTTGTCCTCAGCATCCCCCATTTTCTTGGTGATGTCCACCTCACCAGTACCAACCAGATAGAAGGTGTCTCCTGTTTCACCTTCGTTGCATAATATGGTGCGGGGGGGGTAGGATTTGATGTGGGCCAGTTGGGCAATTGCAACTAAGACATCCCTATTTACATCGGGGAAGGTTTTGGTTAACAATTCAACTGCATTAAGTTCCTCTGGCATCTCGAAACCCTTTCTTTATGTTGGGAGTGTATCATGCGAAGGGCTGATAGCGCTACTTGGAAACCCTTGATTTTTGCGGTGTTCATGGTGTGGTTAGTGGGTTGTGGTGGGCAGGGTTCCGAACCACAAGCAACGGCTTTGCCAACCCATACCTCAGTTCCCGCTTTGCCATTTGACGTGCAACTGACGCTATGGCATCCCTATACTGATACAACATTGAATGGTCTACAAGCTATAACCGAGGCCTTCAATGCCAGCCAAAATCAAATTGAGGTGGTGTTGGAGTATCATCGGGCTGAAACGATGTTGGCTGACTATGAACTGGCTGTTCGGAGCGGGGGTGGGCCAGATATTCTTGTTGGTAACTATCAATGGATTGCACCCTTAGCCGATAATAGGCTGATTTATCCACTGAGCGCTGAGTTTCGGTCGGCAGCAGAAGATTCTATTCCTGCTGCTTTGACCTCGAGTTTAGAGTATCGGCGTGACTTATGGGGTGTACCCTTAATGGGTGATACGCTGGTGTTATATCTCAACGACACCATCCTGACAGAGGAAAGCGACCTGTTAGCGCAACCCACCTTGATTGACCCAGCGGGTATCTATGCCCTTTATCATGGGGTGCAATTATCAATGGTTGATGCAGATGGACGCTCTACCTTTCTGCGGTTGGACTTGATGTCCTATTTACGGGAATATCGGCAAATAATGGAAAATGACAATGTGCGTTGGGGTGATGACTCCGCCGATTTTATCAATGGTGATGTTCAGCAGTATATTGGTTATGCCTCGGCTTATCCAGCACTTCAGGCTCAACTCGGTGATGCGTTGACGGTAGTGACGCTACCCAGTGGCTGGCGACCCTTTGTTGAAGTTGTACCATTGCTCCTAAGTGCCAATGCGACGGATACCAGTGTGGAGGCGGCGACACGCTTCTTTGCTTATGTACTTAGTGCAAGCGGGCAACAAGTCTTTATTGATGCATCGGGCTGGGTACCGCCAATTGCTGGCTCTCGTTCCGATGTTGAGTGGACAATGGCGGTTATGTTTGAGCGTAGCCAAGGGGTATCACCCTATCCCCTCTATTATGAGACGATTTTGCCGCAGCTTGAAGTATATTTGGAACGCGCTCGCACTGAAGATATTGAGCAAGTCGCGGATGAGTTCCTTGAGGCTATTCGTTAGGGGAAGAGGCCACAACCCCTTCCCCTGTGGAACCTTAATCTTTGGGCAAGGTCATGGCGAGAATAGCATAACCCGCTGGCTCAACTGTGAAGCTGTTGCCGTCGAGAGTAAAGCCACTACTCATCACAATTTCATTGGATGTGAAGTCGCGTTGGAAGGTAGCGGACACTGTCTCTTGCTCAAAGTTGATGATGATGCCATAAAACACATTTTCAATATCCCCGCGCCACATGGCATAGAGGTCTTTCGCTTCGGGCGAGAGGTTGAGGGTGCCCGTGACGCCTGTCTGTAGGGCAGGGGTGCTATTCCGCAAGGTCGCAAGGGCGCGGTAGTGGTTGAGCAGTGAGGCGTCGTCGCCCTCTTCTTCCTCCACACTAGTACCATCGTTAGGTAGATTCACGGTGTCATCTGGCATAAACCATGTGGTCATGGCAGGGCCGAATGTGCTGGCATACCAGTCCATTGACTCGCGTCGGTTTTCATCCCAGTACGGGTTGCCCGCGCCTTTGGAGCCGAGCATACCGATTTCTTCGCCGTAGTAAATCATGGGTGTGCCGGGTGCGGTGAAAAGCCAAACGGCGGCAGCCTTGGCGCGTGCCATATCCCCTTCAACCTCGCTCATGATGCGGTTGGTGTCGTGATTATTGATGAAGCGCACCAGATGAGCGCCGGGGAGATAGACATGTTGCGCCCCATTCACAGCAATTTCAAGAAGATAGCCCGATGATTGACCTGATACCAGCCCGTCATCGTTGAAGTTGTGGTCAGAGATAAGGGCGTGGAAGGTAGGGAAGTCAAAGGCGGCGTTAAAAGCGTTGCCTTGTAGGTAATTTGTGAGTGCAGGGGCATCCCGCAGCCATGCCTCAGCCAATAAAATGGCTTCAGGATTGAGTTCACGCATAGCCGTGCGAAGTTCAGCCCAGAAACCCAAGGGTGGACCGACGGCCACATCACAGCGTAGGCCATCAACACCATCAGAGGGGTCACCGTCACCATTGGGGTCAAGCCAGTAGAGCGCCATCTCAATCATGTATTGGCGCACAATGGGGGTATTGTAATTCAGTTCTGGCATGGCGGGTGTGAAACCTTCATATGAAGTCTGACCCTCATTGCGCCACTTGTAGAATTCTGAAGTGATAGAGCGACGATTGTTGTAAGCATTTAGAAAGAAGGGGTGTTGGCTAGAACTGTGGTTGGCAATGTAGTCGAGAATGATATACATGCCTCGGTTGTGAACTTCCTGAATCAGTTGCAGCATGTCGTCTACGGTGCCATAGTCGGGATTAATACCATAATAATCAGTGACATCATAACCATGATAGGTGGGGCTGGGGTGGACGGGCATGAGCCAGATGATAGTGGCTCCGAGGCTTTGGATATAATCGAGGCCCTCAATTACACCTTGGAGGTCACCAATGCCATCTCCGTTGGTATCGCGGAAGCTACGCACGAAGACCTCATACATGATTCCTTGGCTGAACCATTCAGAACCAAAGGGGTTGGCATTGTCTTGGGCGTGGCTGGGGGGTGTTAGATTCATGCTGGTCATTCCTAAGAGGACGATCAGGACGAGTAGGCTATATTTTTTGAGCATCTACCATTACCTTTCCTGTTGTAGAACCCATCAATCGGGGTTGAGTTTAACACAAAAATTGGCCTTGCCCTAACCTATTCAAACTGCTAAGATTAGCCCTGATTGCCATCCTAGCTCAATTGGCAGAGCAATCGCTTCGTAAGCGATAGGTTATGGGTTCAAGTCCCATGGATGGCTTTTTTTGTTGCTTGTTGACAGGTTTTGCTACCCTTTGCTAAACTCATGCCGCTTATTAGCAGAGGTAAATCACCATGACAGACCCCTCTAACCGTACCAACACATTTTATGATGCTGTGGCTGATGATTACCATCTCTGGTATCGAGATTGGGAGACCGCAATAGAACGTGAGGGCCTCCAACTGCGGCGTTGGCTGCGGGAGCGTGGTGTCAAGCGCGTTGTAGATGCTTCTTGCGGGCCGGGTACCCAATCAATCGCTTTGGCCCAACTCGGCTATGAAGTCACCGCTGCCGACCCCAGCGCAGGAATGTTAGAACGCGCACGGCGTTATGCTGAACAGTATGGGGTAGCTGACAAAATCACTTTTGTACAGGCCAGCTTCCACGAGTTATCGCGCCTGCTTGACTCAGAAGGGTATGATGCCCTTTTGACCAAGGGGAGTGCTTTCCCCCACTTGATTACCGATGAAGAAATTGAAGCGGCACTCATTTCCTTTCATAAGGTTTTGCGACCGGGTGGCACAGTGGTTGTTGGGATGCAGGACTTTGAGCCGTTTATCGAAGACCGTCCCCGCTTCATCCCCGGACGTGTTCACGATGGTGAACTTAATGAGCCGCAAGTCATCACCTTTGACATATGGGATTGGGACGATGGCCCCCCGTTGACCGTCACCATCAATAGCTTTATCGTGAGTGGGGCGAAGACTGACTATCAAATTGTCAAGCGTCCGGTGATTTGCCGTGCCTTGACTGCCACCGAAGTTCAAGTTGCTCTGCTAGAAGCAGGGTTTGAAGGTATTGAAAGTATCCGCGACCGCCTAGAATTGGTCATGCTTGCACGCAAACCGGAGTAGTGAATGAGCCTAGAAAAGAACTTTAATTTTAATGAAGCCGAAGCCCGTTTATACCAATGGTGGGAAGAACGCGGCTATTTTAAACCCGAAGCAATGCATCATGGAGCGGCCCCTTACGTGATTAGTATGCCGCCGCCAAATGTTACGGGTGCGCTACACAATGGACATGCCATGTTCGTGAGCCTTGAAGACCTGATGATTCGCCACGCACGGATGACTGGGCGATCTGCGCTGTGGGTGCCGGGAACTGACCATGCGGGTATTGCTACCCAACTTCAAGTCGAGAAAATGCTCATCAATGAGGGTACTAGCCGCGAGGCCGTTGGGCGCGATGAGTTTTTGCGTCGCACATGGGAGTGGAAAGCCAAATATGGCGGACACATTCAACGGCAGTTGCGCCGTTTAGGAGCATCATGTGACTGGGAGCGTGAGCGCTTTACCTTAGACGATGGTCTCTCGGAAGCGGTACGTGAGGCTTTTGTGCGGTTATGGGAAGATGGTCTTGTTTATCGGGGTACCCGCCTTATTAACTGGTCACCGGGGCTGAAGACGGCTGTTAGTGACCTTGAAGTTGAGAACAAAGATATTGAAGGCAAGCTCTATTTCTTCAAATATCAGATTGAGGGCGGTGGTTTCATTCCGGTGGCAACCACTCGTCCGGAGACCATCTTGGGTGATACGGCGGTCTGCGTGCATCCTGAAGATGAACGCTATCAGCACTATATTGGCAAAATGGCAATTGTCCCCATGCTCAACCGCGCTATTCCTGTGATTGCGGATGAGTATGTGACCCGCGAATTTGGGACTGGGGCGCTCAAGGTCACACCCGGTCATGACTTCAATGACTATGATTTAGCCCAGCGCCACAACTTGCCCATCATCAATGTCATGAATCGTGATGCGACCCTCAATGAGAACGCGGGGCCGTATGCTGGGCTGGAGCGCTTTGAAGCCCGTAAAAAACTATGGGCAGATATGGAAGCGGCTGACCTGACGATTGAGGTCAAGCCCTACAATATGACGGTGCCAGTCAGTCAACGGGGCGGCGAGATTATTGAGCCGCTTATCTCCGAGCAGTGGTTTGTCAACGTAAAGCCTTTAGCAGAAAAAGCAATTGCGGCAGTACGTGATGGGCGCATTAAGATTGTGCCAGACCACTTTGAGAAGGTCTATTACCACTGGCTAGAGAATATCCAAGATTGGTGTGTGAGCCGCCAATTGTGGTGGGGGCATCGCATTCCGGCATGGCACCATATTGAGACGGGTGAGGTGGTGGTGCGCCGCGAAGATAGCCCGCCCGATGACTCCGGCAAGTGGCAACAAGACCCCGATGTACTCGATACGTGGTTTAGCAGCGGTCTGTGGCCTTTTAGCACAGTGGGCTGGCCCAAAGACACGGCTGACTTGCAGCGCTATTATCCTACTCACATGATGGAAACAGGCTACGACATCCTGTTCTTTTGGGTGGTGCGGATGGTTATGATGGGCTTGTGGTTCACCGATGAGCCACCCTTTGAGACCATCTACTTACATGGCCTTGTGCGTGACGAACACGGGCGTAAGATGAGCAAGACCTTGGGGAATGTGATTGACCCCTTGGAGATTGTGGAGGAATACGGGGCGGATGCGCTTCGGTTTACCTTGCTCACTGGGTCGGCACCGGGTAACGATATGAATCTGGCCCTCAGTCGGGTGGAACATAGCCGCAATTTTGGCAATAAGCTTTGGCAAATCACGCGCTTTATTCTCAGTAACCTTGAAGACGAGGCTCCAATTGGGCGGCCTAAGCAAGCCAAGCTCGATTTACCAAGCCGCTGGATTATGAGCCGCCTCACAAGCCTTGTGCAAACGGTAGACCGCTTGTTTGCCAATTATCAATATGGTGAGGCTGGTCGTCAGATTTTGTCCTTTGTGTGGGATGAATTGGCGGACTGGTATGTCGAAATCAGCAAGCATACCCTCTATGGTGATGATTTAGCAGCCAAGTCCCTTACGCGCACGGTTTTGTGCTATGCGTTGGATACCTGCTTACGGTTGTTGCACCCTTATATGCCGTTCATTACTGAAGAGTTGTGGCAGGCTATCCCCCATGAAGGCGAAGCGCTGATTGTGGAATCATGGCCGGAAGTGGATGTCAGCTATTTGGACGCTGAGGCTGAGGCCAGTATGCAGACTATCATGGAGTTGGTGGTCGGTATTCGCAACACGCGCAATGAGTACGCAATCGAGCCAAGCAAGAAATTGACGGGTGTGGTTATCACGGAGACCATGCGTGAGACCTTGGAGGCCTATAGCTACATTTTTGCCCGCTTGTGTAATGTCAATGAACTGCAATTTGCTGATGCCGCGCCAGAAAATGCGGCGGTGGTGATTGCGGCTGATGTGGCCTTTTATTTAGTGGGTATGGTGGATGTGGAAGCCGAACGCCAACGCTTGGAGCAAGAGCAGACGAGCTTAGAGCAACAGATTGCGCGGGTTGAGGGGCTATTGGCAAATGATGGCTTTGTGCAGAAGGCAAAACCGGAAATTGTCCAACGTGAGCGTGATCGCTTACAGGACTTAAGAGCGAGCTATCAGGCTGTATCAGAGCGTCTCAAGAGTTTGTAAGGATAATCAAGAGGTTATGATGCCTCTTGATTACCCCCGATTTGTTGCAGAATGACTCGTCCGGCGTACTGAGCCGCTTTTTTGACAGAAACATCTTCTGAGTTCCAAAAAAGACTTTCAAGAAGGGGCAGTGCGTCGGCGGCATCTTTACCAAATTGGGCCAGTTCCTGAATGGTCTTAAGCAATACTTCAGGATTTTTGTCTTTTAAGCGAGAAATGTGATACTGGATGACTTTCTCCTTGGACGACATTGGATGCATACTCCTTCGGGAACAACCATTAAGTTAAGTATAACGAAAAATTGTCGTTATCCCACATGACCAACGGGCTATTATTGTGAAAAAGTGAGGCACTGCATATGCTGAAACAGGCTGTCATTTTAGCCGCAGGGCGGGGAAGTCGTCTAGGTGTGATTACCCGTAATCGAACAAAGGCCATGCTTCCAATATTGGGTAAGCCGATTATGATACGGGTCATGGATCGGATTCGAGAGGCTGGCATTCGTCGCTTTGTGGTGGTGATGGGGTCACAAGAGGGTGAGTTGGCGGCCTATCTCAATAGTTCTTGGTACCCTAACATTGAGGTCAAATATGTTTTGCAGCCAAATCCAATTGGCACCGCTGATGCATTGATGATGGCCCAAAAATACATAGATAGTGATTTCTTATTAACCTCTATTGACAACCTTGCTTCCCCTGAACATATCCCTGCCTTGATTCGTCACTTTAACCAAAATGGGGCGGATTTTGTACTTAGTCTGGTCAATGCCACTTCTGACGAAATTAAAGCATCGGCGGATGTCATTATCAATGGCGGGCAAGTAGTTGACATTATGGAAAAGCCAACTAGCCCTCGTGGAGATAAGGCGGCATTCATGTTGTATGCCTGTAGCCAAGATTTTTTGAAGTATTTGCCGAATGTCCCGACTTCGCAGCGGGGGGAACGCGAATTGGTCAGCGCTGTGCGAGAGTTGCTCGCTAAAGGCGGGCGTGTAGATTATGTAGTTGCCAAGTATCGCCTACATTTAACCAACGACCGCGATTTTCTTGAGTTCAATAATCGCTATCTAGATGAGGGGCGTGATAGCCATATCCTCAGTGAGACGCCACCTCATGTTGTGATTCATCCTCCGGTGCGGATTGACGCTGGTGTACAGGTTGGGGATGGTGCTGAGATAGGGCCATATGTTTATTTGGAGGCAGGCTCCACCATTGGTGAAGGGGCGTGCTTATCCAATACCATTGTGCTTCGTAATACGGTTGTAGCAAAAGGTGAGGTATGCCGTGATGTGATTGCAATGCGTGATCGGCGTATTGCGGTCGGTTAGGGAGAGGAAAGGAGTATAATGATGCAACGTGACCAAGCATGGGGAATTGTGACTGAGTTTGTCCAATCCGATAGCCTCCGTAAGCATATGCTATCGGTGGAGTACGCTATGCGAGCTTATGCCGAGCATTATGGTGAGGACGTGAACTCGTGGGGGTTAGTCGGGCTACTGCACGATTTTGATTGGGAGATTCACCCCACCCTTAATCAGCATCCAATGGATGGTGCGCCTATTTTGCGGGAGCGCGGGCTTGCGGAAGAGGACATCCGCACGATTTTGAGTCATGGCCCCTTTGGTGAACGGGTGACATTACGGGACAAGGTGCTGATTGCTGTTGATGAACTGACAGGCTTGATTACCGCTGTTGCGTTGGTACGACCTAGCAAGGATATACGTGATGTAGAGACTAAATCCATTCGGAAAAAATGGCGGGATAAGACCTTTGCGGCTGGGGTAGACCATGCTGAAATTGAGCATCATTGCGATGACCTTGGGGTTGATCTCTGGGAATTTCATGTTCCATTGGTCTTGCGGGCTATGCAAGACCACGCGCAAGAATTGGGATTGGATGGCAGCCTAGTGTAGAATTAAGGGGAATTGTATCTGAGGCGACGATTTTATGAATTTACAAGATGCCTTTCGGCAATCTCTTAAGTCTGTTCTTGGCGCTCCACCAGATGACTGCCCTCTGAATCCACAGGTGTTGGAGGTGGTCGAAAATAAGGGTTTTCGGCGTGAGAAGATACGCTATCAGTTGACCATCAATGAATGGGGCTATGCTTATTTGCTGATGCCTTGGCCGATGCGCGAACCCCTGCCTGTTATCTTTTCTCATCATCGCCACAATCGTGAATGGCAGCTTGGCAAGAGCGAGGTTGTTGGATTGCGCGGCGATTCGACAGAGGCTTTTGGGGTTGACCTTGCCAAGCGGGGTTATGCCGTATTTGCGCCAGACGCTATTGCTTTTGAAGATCGTTGTCCGCCAGATATTGACCTTGATGACCCTCTAGCTCCATATATGAATAATTTTAATGAATTGGCTTCGCGTCTGTTGCGTGGGGAGACGCTGCTGAAACGCGTGATTTGGGATGCCAGTCGGGGGGTTGACTATCTCGAAACCCGTCCAGAACTTGATAAATCGCGCATTGGCTTTATGGGGCATGGCTACGGGGCGAAGATGTCAATGTGGGTGACCGCTTTTGATGATCGGATTGCGGCAAGTGTCGCGCATGGGAGCGTAGGGAGTATGCACCAGTCATTGCGCTCTGGACACTTTATCCAAATCGAATTCTCGGTGCCACGCTTGTTGCAAGTGGCAGACTATGATCGAGTGATTAGCCTAGCTGCCCCGCGACCGTTCCTGATTTCTGCCAGCAAGGAAGATCCCGACAGTGTTGATGCCTTTGATGTCTATTCCAAGGCCTTGCGGGCCTATACCCGCATGGGAGTGGCAAACCGTCTCAGTTTTTATCATTATGATGCAGAAGAAGATGAACCGTACTTCACACTCCATGCACGGCATCGCGCCTATGATTGGCTAGATAATTGGCTCAAGCCCTACTAGCGACCACCGTCATGCCGACGTACCGTGTCCGGTTCAGCAAGGGACTGCTATAATAACCGCCCTATGGCTCAACAAAAACAATCGCAACGCTGCCCCAATTGCGGGGCAATGAATAGGCATGGGGCCAAGCAATGTGTAATCTGCGACACCCCATTAGTCAAATCTAATCGACCCGCTCGGCAACGCACGACTCGAAGTCGAGTATCTGCTCCCAATGGCACGTATAACTCGGCCTATGGCGAAGATGACTTGATGATTCGTGGCCTAAACAATTCCGTACTGGGTGCGATCTCAGCAGTGGTCTTGTTTGCATTGCTGGTGGCTGCTGCAATCGGTGTTTACCTCTTTATTCAGGATGAGGAGCAAGGCGGCGGCGTGACGGTTGAAGCAACCCGTGTCACTCCCACAGACACGCTGCGTCCAACGGTGTTACCAACGAATACCCGTCCTGCTCCATTGCCTTTTCCTACGGTGACGCCAATGCCTGCCACTGAGACCCCGACACCACTACCGGGACCGTGTGAACGCACAGCCAAAGCGGGTGATACAGTCTATGGACTTGCTCAAACCTGCGGGCATCGTCATTTGTCGATAGTGGATGTCATTGTTGAGGAGAATCCCGGTTTGTCCTGTAGCACGTGTCTCAAAGAAGGGCAGACTATTCTTATTCCTTGGCCTACAGCCACACCGGGGGGAGATACGGGGGCAGTGGTGCCTGCTGAAGGTGCAGATACTGATTCTGGTGACACGGTGGTGGTTGCCAATGATACACAACCTGATGTCATTTTGAACGAATTTGGGACGCCAGATGTGGTGGCGACATACTTTGTAGAGCCAACCTTGCGCCCCGGTTTGATGTGGTATGTTGTGCAAGATGGTGATAATTTGATTACCATTGCCTCGCAGCACAGTGCTGATGCCAAGATTATTTCTGACATCAACCCTGAGATTGAATTTCAGCAGTGTGACTTCAGCGCCAAATATGGTGGAGACAAGTGTGTGGTGATTTTTGTACCGGGTCAACGGGTGCGGGTTCCGGCTCCAACCTCGACCCCGACGATACCACCGACACCGAGTGGAAGTGAAACCCCAACCCCGACAGCAACTGCTACTTTCAATGTGCCAAGTGCCTATAGCCCACCCGATGGGGCTAATTTTGATTCCAATAGCTTGGTAACCCTGCGTTGGTCATCGACTGGTTCGGTGGCGGCGAATGAGGCTTATCTTGTGACCGTGACGAATCTGGATACCGACACCATTTATCAAGGTCTGACCCAAGATTTATTATGGGTGATACCCGATGAGTGGCAACCTCCACGTGACAGAACTCAGGATTTTGAGTGGTCGGTGAGTATTGCGACGCTTAATGAGAACGGTGGCATTGTGGAAACACGCCGTCCGACGACCCCACGTCAGTTCTCGTGGCAAGGAAAGTGAATTGATGCGAACCCAATTTCTGATTTTGCTAGTTGTGGTGGTGCTATTGGCGGCTTGTGGTCAGGAAGATGACCCCCCAGCACCAACGAGCGTGCCTCCTGACCAACCAACAGTAATTGCTCTAGGAACGAATACGCCTACTCCCGGTGGCTCAACTCGTACTCCATCGCCAACCTTTCCGCCTATTGCAACTCAGCCTCCTCCACTGGCGACACTTGCAGCGGATACACCTTTGCCACCCACAGACACACCAGCCCCTTTCGAGGTGGTGGTGCAATCAGGCCAAACTTGCCTAGAGTTAGCACTCCGGTATCGGGTAAGTGTGGACGCGATTCGAGAACTGAACGGGCTGGGTAGCGGTTGTGTACTGCAAATTAACCAGCGTTTGTTGATTCCGCATCCAAGTGCCACCCCAACGCCGCAGGGCCTAGGTGAAACCAAGACAGCGGTTTATGAAGCCTTGCCGCCCAACATGCGGAATGTAACGCCTTTTGCAATCGGCACCTATTGTCCAGTACAGGATGACACGCTAACCAGTATCTCGCTCAAGAACGACACGACTAATCAACGTATCTGTGAGCTAAACGATGGCCCCGATGGTTTGGATTGTCGTGGTTGTGATTTTAGCGAGTCTGCTGTAGGTTATTGCCCTAACCCGCCTCAAATTAGTCTCAATCAATGCTACAAGGTGCCTGCACCTACACCAACGACAACTGCTACGCCAACCTTTACGGGTATGGAGACCGCTACCCCGACCCCAACCTATTTACCACCCCAAGCGATCTATCCGCAGAGTGGGGCGGTGGAGACAGGGCGTGTACGCTTGGCGTGGGTTCTACCCGGAGGCCAGCTTCGCAGCAATGAGACCTATGTGGTGACAGCTACGGATGAGTTGACGGGAGAGCAATTGTATTATGAGACCCGCGACACAACCTTTAACTGGCCGGATGAATGGATACCTGCCGCTGGTCAACAACGGCAGATTGTCTGGTCAGTGCAGGTTGCGGTGCGCGATGCGTCTGGGGTTTATGTGCCTGTAAGTGGACGCTCACTGACGAAGCGGTTTATATGGCAGGGGTAAGGGGTACCCCTGCTGGTTTACTCGATAGGCTCAACCGCACTAACGCGAATAGTTGCGGCTTCATCAAGGTCTAGTTCAATAGTGCCTTCGCCATCAATACAGGCGGGGTCATCTCCCATGCCTGTAACGGTGTAGGCATATTCAGAGTTTACAGTCAGTTCGACAAGTTCCTCTAGCCCTTTTGCCAAATCTGCACGTAGTGTTTCCCGTCCGTTATCAAGTTCAATGATGACTCGGGGGCAAGTTGTATCGTTGATGAGCCGCACCGTGGGTGAGGTCTGTGAGCGGGCATATACTGTGAGATTGCTCCCTTGGGGTAGGGAGATGGTACCGGTATCTTGCTCATAGCAGGTGCGATTGCTGGCGTCAGGATCAGAGCCTGTACGAATGGTGTAGACATAAACGGCATCGGGAATAACCTTGACGACTTCTTTTTCGCCCGGTTTAAGGACGACGGTTTCAATGGCGGTGTTGCTATCACCGAGCGTGAAGGTGACTTCTGGGCATTGACCATCATTGATGAACGTAACAGTTGTGCTTGAATCACTGAGCCTCAAAAAGGCGATTGATAGGCCAATGGTTGCTGCAATACCAATGAGCAGCAAAACCCCACTTCGGAACCAGCGGTTTTGCAGGAGGTTATCCCGCACTGCGCTCTTATGTTTTTGTGTCATTCATTACCCCTCATAAAGTTGAATTTTGTGCAGTATGCCTTGATGCTACATAAATTACAAGGTACAACCCCTTCGTGTTCGAGTTCGTGTTAAACTAGGTCTGTTTGTTGGTTACCAAGGTTTACAGTGGGCGTATATGCCACAAAGAATAGGACATCCATGAGACAGATTAGACGCAATTGGTGGTCAGCATGGGAAGATTTGCACCCCTTGGCGCGAGGGGCAGTGCTGATTGTGGCAATGATGATTGTTTTTTCAACTGCGCTTTGGGGTATGGCCTTATTCGGGCCAAGGATGATGAGTCTGAGTGCTTATTTTAAGCTTCGTCCTGTGGAGCAGATATGGGCATTAGCCAATGTCGTTTTGGCGATCATGATGGCCTATACATTGCTGCGGTTGACATGGATGGCGGTTCGCAAAAAAGCGGCTGTCTTGAATGTGGTCGTAGTCTGTGCGGCTATTGCGATGGCTAGTCTGTGGGTGACTCTTAAGCCCCCCCTGTTTGCAGGGGCGGTTCAGCATGAGACAAGCCATTCCTATGGGGAGGTGTTAGATACCTTTACCACCTTATGCGATGAATGGTCAACTGCAGGCTCATTAGGCATTGATTTAGAAGCAGCCGATTTAGGTGTTCTCAGCGACTATAGTCCTTGGCGCGAAAGCACCACCGTATTTTTTGACTTCGGTGACGAAAACCAAGCTTTTGGTTTGGCCTGCGTTGTAACTGGCGACGAACCATTCAAGACAGGACGGCGTTCTCGTGATTTTGAGTATCATCATATTCGTGACCGCTATTATGAATTCATAACGAAGGATGCTGATTAATGCGGCGGGTTGTTGAGTTTGATGGACAGCGGGTGATAGTTCAACAGGAAGCTGCACCCAAACCGAATCCTGATGAGGTACTGATTCAGTTGCGATTGGCTGGAATTTGCAGTACAGACTTGGCCCTGATGCGTGGTTATAAGGACTTTCATGGGATGTTGGGGCATGAATTTGTGGGAGAAGTTATTAGCGGGCCAGATACATGGCTAGGTCAACGGGTGGTTGGTGAAATCAACATTGGTTGCGGTGTCTGTGATATGTGTCAACGAGGGCTGAAGAGTCATTGCCGGCAGAGACGGGCATTGGGCATATTCAACTATGATGGGGCTTTTGGTGATGTGTTTCGCCTCCCAGTTGCAAACCTGCATCGGGTACCCGACTCCGTGTCTGATCGCCAAGCAGTGTTTGTTGAACCGTTGGCGGCTGCCGCGCAGATACTTCAGCAAATCCATATTCAACCCCAGCAGCGGGTAGTGGTGATTGGCCTAGGGCGGCTTGGGTTACTGGTGGTGCAAGTATTGGCGCATACTACTGCTGAGGTCACGGGGGTAGTACGCCATGAACGACAAGTCGCTCTACTCCGACAATGGGGGATTAATGCTAGTCGCGTTGAAGATGTACCGCTGGCACAAGCGGATGTGGTTGTGGATTGCACTGGAGATGTGGAGGGCTTTCACACGGCATTGGCGCTGGTACGACCACGCGGCACACTGGTGTTGAAGAGTACGTATGAGGGACTTTCAGCCGTTGAGTTGACGAAGGTGGCGGTTAACGAAATCACCGTCGTGGGGAGTCGATGTGGGCCATTCCCCGTTGCCATTCGCCTGTTGGCACATAGTCGCATTGATGTGGAGTCGATGATTGACGGCGTGTATCTTTTGGAAGAAGCTTCTCAGGCGCTGACTCATGCAGGACAATCCGGTACTCTTAAGATTTTGTTGAAGCCTTAAAACATCATCATCCAATACGTGATGAATCTGGCAATTGCTGCTCTATGTGTTGTTTGATGTCAGCCCAAGCTCTAAAATTTACATCAACAGGCCCTAGCATTGACGCCATCCTGTGACATTTGACGACTTGACAATTGTATTGCATGTCATATAGCCTATTGCCTGCAAAACATATCGACAAGGGATGTTGATCGAATGAGCCGTTTGGTAATTGTAGAGTCACCGACAAAAGCACGGACTATCCATTCATTCTTGCCGGATGACTATGTAGTAGAAGCCTGCATGGGGCATGTGCGCGATTTGCCTCCATCGGCAAAAGAGATTCCTCAAAAGTACAAGGATTTGCCTTGGGCACGGCTTGGGGTGGATATTGAGAACGATTTTGCGCCATTATATGTGATACCGAGCGACAAAAAATCAGTTATTAAGAAGCTCAAAGATTTGCTGAAAGATGCCAATGAATTGATCTTGGCAACAGACGAAGACCGTGAAGGGGAGAGTATTGGCTGGCATCTAACTGAGGTGCTTAAACCCAAAGTACCCATCAGGCGTATGGTCTTTCATGAAATCACTCGTGAGGCCATAGAAGCGGCCTTACAAGACACGCGCACAATCGACCAGCAATTGGTGCGGGCACAAGAGACCCGTCGTATCCTTGACCGCTTGGTGGGGTATACAGTGTCCCCACTACTGTGGAAAAAGATTTCACCGGGCCTTTCAGCAGGGCGGGTGCAGTCGGTGGCGGTTGATATTCTGGTTGAGCGTGAGCAGCGACGTTTGGCCTTTCGCTCTGGTAGTTATTGGGATTTGCGTGCAACCCTTGAAGCCTATCGTCAACGTTTTGTAGCGACTCTATCCTCAGTAGGTGGGGTACGGGTTGCTTCTGGTAAAGACTTTGATGAGAACACGGGTGAAATCCGTAAGGGGGCCAAAGTCCTTCTGCTGAACGAACAACAAGCAACTGAACTCAAGGCGCGGCTTGACCAAGGGCGATGGTCGGTGGTGGATGTCAATGAGCGGGTGCAGAATCGTCGCCCACCGCCACCCTTTACCACCAGTACTCTGCAACAAGAAGCTAACCGCAAGCTGCGTCTGTCATCTAAAGAGACGATGCGAGTGGCCCAGCGTCTCTATGAAAACGGGTACATTACCTACATGCGTACTGACTCCGTGCATCTCTCTAATGAGGCCATTCACGCGACACGGACAGCAGTTAAGGCCCGTTATGGCGCGGAATATCTCAGTAAATCACCCCGCCAATACACCACTAAATCCAAGGCTGCTCAAGAGGCGCATGAGGCGATTCGTCCGGCGGGCAACCAGATGAAGACTGCCGATGAGCTAGGCCTAAGCGGGGCTGAGTATCGGCTTTATGACATGATTTGGAAACGGACAATGGCTACCCAAATGGCGGAGGCGGTGGTGCGCTTCCTTGATGCCAGTGTGCAAGTGGATAATGCCATTTTCCAAGCGACGGGCAAGCGTATTGACTTCCCCGGTTACTTTAGGGCGTATGTAGAAGGGAGTGATGACCCTGACGCGGCCTTAGATGACCAAGAATCGCCGTTGCCTCCCCTTAAGGTTGGGGATGGGGTTGAATGCCGCGAATTGTTGACTGTTGGGCATGAGACCATACCGCCTGCTCGTTACACTGAAGCATCGTTGGTTCAGTCTCTAGAGAAAGAGGGCGTTGGGCGGCCCAGTACCTATGCCACTATTATCAGCACCATCCAAGAGCGCGGCTATGTGATCAAGGATGGCAACCGTCTGATTCCGACCTTTATGGCTTTCACGGTCAGCCGTCTGCTGGAGGAGCATTTCCCTGATTTGGTGGATACCCAATTCACAGCCCGCATGGAGCAAACGCTTGACGATATTGCAGCGGGTGAGGTGGATTGGTTGCCTTATCTGCGTGAGTTCTACTGCGGTGAGGCGGGCTTGGAGTCGTTGGTTGATGCTAAGACACAGAGCATTGACCCGCGTGCTATCTATGCGCTGGAACTGGATGCGATTGGGGCCAAGGTGCGGATTGGACGTTATGGTCCCTATATAGAGCGCGAAAATGGTGATGGTGTCGTGCGAGCGAGTCTGCCGCCAACCATGCCCCCCGGTGATTTAAGCATTGAGGAGGCCGAGCAGTTCTTGCGCCAAAAAGATGAAGGGCCGCAACCCATCGGCTTTGACCCTGAGACAGGGTTGCCTGTGTTCTTGCTGCGTGGCCCTTATGGTTATTATGTGCAGCTTGGCGATTCGGATGAGGAAAAGCCCAAGCGTACATCTTTGCCACGTGGTATGAACCCAGAAGATGTATCGTTTCAGGTGGCCTTGGGACTGCTGGCCCTTCCGCGCAAGCTGGGCTTAGACCCTGAGACGGGCGATGAAATCTATGCGGGCATTGGGCGCTTTGGCCCCTATGTGCGGCGCGGGGATAACTACAAATCGTTGACTAAGGCTGACCATGTGCTGTCGGTGGATTTGCCGCGTGCATTAGAATTGTTGTCGCAAGTTAAGAAATTTGGTGTCCTGCGCGAGATTGGCCCGCATCCCGAAGATGGCGAACTCGTCACAGTCAATAGTGGACGCTATGGGCCATATATCAAGTACAAACGCACCAATGCCTCCTTACCCAAGGGAGTTGAGCCGGAGGCTGTCACGATGGAGATGGCCTTGAAGCTTTTGGCAGAAAAAAAGGCGGCTCCCAAGAAAGGGACAACCGCCAAGGGCAAGACCAAATCGAAAACGAGCGATAGCAAAGAACCGAGCAAGACCACGAAGAAGCCGCGTAAGTCTACAAAATCGACCAAGAAAAAAGATAACGGCTAGGGTCGAAAGATGACCGTACTGCCTGACGCTGGCTTGAATTCATAGAGAGTTGGCGTCAGGCCCGTTGCGGCTTCGTAGGCAGGGGCAACCGCAGCCATAAATTCAGCAACGGCTGTACTTTGGACAAGCGCGACCGCCGACCCTCCAAAACCGCCACCTGTCATGCGTGCACCATAGCATCCCGCTTGGTGGCGGGCAATATCGCTCATGATGTCAAGTTCAGTACAGGACACCTCGAAGTCATCGCGCAGGCTAAAGTGGCTTTCATTCATAAGCTGGCCTGCAAGGTCAAGATTCTTGGCTTCCGTTGCCTCAGCAAAATCCAACACCCGCTTATTTTCAGTGACAATATGATGGGCGCGACGATAGCGCACATCACCCAATTCATCATGGGTGGCCTTGACTTGCTCAAGGGTAGCGTCGCGTAGACTTTCCACTTGGAGGATTTCGGCGGCCTCTGTGCATTGGGTACGGCGGACGTTGTACTCGGTTTCCACTAATTGGTGGCGCTTGTGCGTATCCATGACCACGACCGATACCCCATCAGGCAGATGCACAGGTAGGAAGTCATAAGCTCGGCAGTCGATACGCAACGCACACCCTTCGAGGGCGGCGGCTGAGATAGTTTGATCCATATTGCCGCACTTTACATGGGCAAAATCATGCTCGGCCTTGACGCCAACTTGGGCTTTTTCCGCGGCTGTCCATTTCTCATTAATCAAAGCCAGCGCCAGTTCGACGGTTGCCATTTCGATAGCTGCCGATGAGGATAGGCCTGCACCCATCGGGACATTCCCCCCAATAACCATCTTAACGCCGCCTAATTGCGGGGCTTTTTGACCAACATAATACCATACCCCGCGGGTATAGCTTGTCCAATGGGGCAAGGTGTTATCCGCTAGGGAATCAAGGTCAATCGAGATGGTCTCATTGAAATCAAGGCTATGGATGGTTAGAAGGGGATCGGCGTGGGGAACTGCGGCAATCCACACATGGCGGTCAATTGCCATCGGTAGCACAAAGCCTTGGTTGTAGTCGGTGTGTTCACCGATGAGATTGACACGGCCCGGAGCGCGAGTTAAGTAAGTGGGGGGTGTGCCAAAGCGCTGTTCAAAAGCTGTTATTATCTTCGCTTGCATGGTTAAAAACTCTCTAGGGGAAATGCACATTCATGTTCGATAGCAGATATTGCTATAATAGCTGACATGCAAGCACTTCGACCAGTCCAAACCCTTGTTGTCAAAGTTGGTACCAGCACGCTAACGGGTGGCACCAAACGTCTTTCCCGTCCGCGCATGGTCGATTTGATTCGGCAGGTGGCCCAGTTGCATCATGCTGGTTATCGAGTCGTCTTGGTATCATCAGGGGCGATGGCCGCTGGACGTGAGAAACTCAACCAGCCGAATCTGCCCAACCACTTGCCGACTAAACAGATGCTCTGTGCAGTGGGGCAGGGGTATTTGATGGAGGTCTATAGCACACTTTTTGGGCTATATGACGTGCAGATCGGGCAGGTGTTGTTGACCCACGCGGACCTTGCTAACCGCACCCGCTATTTAAATGCTCGCCATACTTTCTCGACTCTGCTGGAATACCGTATTGTGCCGATTGTGAATGAGAATGATACTGTGGCAGTGGAGGAAATCAAGGTGGGCGATAATGATAACCTCTCGGCGCAGATTGCTGTGTTGTTGGGGGCCGACTTGCTGGTGCTATTGACCGACCAAGCAGGCCTTTTTGATAGCGACCCTCGCGCTAATCCCAATGCTCAACTGATGACGACTGTAGCCGAAATCGACGAGCATATCTATGCACTTGCGGGTGGCTCAGTGACTGGATTGGGCACAGGTGGTATGTTGACGAAGCTGCAAGCAGCGCAATTGGCAACCCGTAGCGGCACCCGTACTGTCATTGCCAAGGGAGATATGCCAGATGTCCTGTTGCGTTTGATAGATGGGGAGGGGATTGGCACAACCTTTTTGCCAACCGTTTCGTACCTAGAAAGTCGCAAACGCTGGTTATTAGCCGAGCGCCCTCAAGGCACGCTGTATATTGATACAGGTGCTGTCGAAGTGTTGAGCCGTCAGGGCGCTAGTTTGTTGCCAGTGGGGGTGAGTCAGGTAAGCGGTATTTTTGAACGCGGGGCCGTGGTGGTGGTGAAAGATAGCCAGAATCGTGAGATTGCCAAAGGCCTCGTGAACTATAGCAATACCGAATTGGGCCAATTGTGTGGTCGGCGTTCTAGCGAGATTGTCGATGTACTGGGCTATACCTACGGTGATGAAGCTATCCACCGTGACCAGCTAGTAATGATAGGAAATTGATGATGACACTTGATATGCAAGCACTCGGACGACGGGCGAAGGCAGCAGCTATTGAACTGCGGCAGGTGACGACTGCTGCCAAGAACCAAGCGCTGTTGACGATTGCCGATGTACTCGAACAACGACGCGATGAGATTTTGGCGGCAAATGCAGCGGATATTGAAGATGGACGGCGCAATGGCATGTCAGAGGCCTTGCTTGACCGACTCAATCTGCAAAAGCGTTTGGACGGCGTGATTGCCGATGTGCGAAGTGTGGTCAATTTGCCTGATCCGGTGGGGATTGAGTTTGAGCAGAAAACCTTGCCGAATGGTCTTGAAGTTCGCAAGCGACGGGTACCGATTGGGGTGCTGGGTGTTATCTACGAGTCACGGCCTAATGTCACAGTAGATGTTGTGTCTTTGGCACTCAAGACCAGCAATGCCGTGATTTTGCGGGGTGGTTCAGAGACGCTGCGAAGTAATGGTGTGCTGGTTGATGCTATTCAAGCGGCTTTGCAGATGGTGGACTTACCCGCCGATAGTGTGCAACTCATCGGTGATAGTGATCGTCGCTATGTAACTGAGTTGCTGCGCTTGGGTGATTATGTCGATATGATTATTCCGCGTGGGGGCCAGAGTCTGCATCAACTGTGCCGTGAGCAGAGTACCATTCCGGTTATCACGGGCGGGATTGGGATTTGCCATCTCTATGTAGACGAGACCGCTGATTTAGAAGCAGCCGTCAATATCGTTCACAATGCCAAGGTGCAACGTCCATCGGTCTGTAATGCTTTGGATACGCTGCTGGTGCAAGACCGTGTGGCGGCTACGCTGATTCCGCGTGTGGTTGAGCGCTTGGCACTTGACGGGGTGAGCTTTCGGGTTGATGAACAGGCTGCCTCATTCGTGGATGGCGAGTGGCCCATCCAGTTGGCAGGCGAGGGGGACTGGGATACCGAATGGCTGTCGTTGATATTGGGTATTCGGGTGGTACCAGACTTGACGAGCGCCATTGAGCATATTCAACAGCACAGCACGGCCCACTCCGACGGCATAATCACCCAAGATGCGGCCTCAATGGAGCGTTTTTTGAATGAGGTAGACTCAGCGGCAGTGTATATCAATGCCTCCACCCGCTTTACCGATGGCGGGCAACTGGGGTTAGGGGCAGAAATCGCAGTGAGTACCCAAAAACTGCATGCACGTGGCCCAATGGGATTAGAGGAATTAACCACCTATAAATGGATTATCGTTGGCAACGGACACATACGGGAGTGAGCATGGGCGGCTATGTCTTTATCCGCTATATGAAGCAAGATAAGAATTTTGCCGACCAACTGGCGGCGGATTTACAAGCGGCTGGTGTCGAGGTCTGGGGTGTGCAGTCGATTGAGGCGGGGCAAGATTGGGGCAAGGCGCTCAAAAAGGCCATTGCTGATGCTGATGTCTTTATCTTTGTATCCAGCCGTTATGCGGCGGACTCAAAGCTGATTGGCGAGGACTTGCGCTTGGCGCTCGATAACAATATCCCAGTGATTCCAGTGGTGCTGGATTTCCCCGGCTTTCGGCACATGCCCCGTCCCTTGTATGGCATTGATTGGGTTGATTTTCGTAAAGACCGCGAAAAGGCTTTTCGACTATTGCTGGAACGCGTACCCAGCACATCCCGCCAAACCCAACCGATTGTGGCTCAATTAGCGCAGTCACGGGGTTATGTGTTCATCAGCTATGCTGAGGAAGATACGACTTTTGTGCTACAACTGCGCCAGTTCTTGCGGGAACGGGGCTATAGCTATTGGGATTATCAAGAGAGCAACCGTGATTATCACAATCAGCTATTTCTGGAGTTGGAAGATGTCATCCGCGAGGCGGCGGCGACTCTAAGCGTGTTATCCCCTGATTGGCGGGCGTCAGTGTGGGCACCCAAGGAGTACATGTTTTCACAGCAGGTTGAGACACCCGTTTTCTTATTGCAGGCGCGGGAGATGGAACCCACATTGTTGACAATGGGGGTACCCTATATCGACTTTGTGCAGGATGTCGCCAAAGGCTTTGAGCGTCTAGAGGCTGAACTCAAGCGCAAAGGCTTGCTCTAAAAGCCCATGGTGCTATTGCCGCCATCTAAAATTAGCACATCACCTGAATGATAGCGTGAATAGTCCGACGCCAAATAGACTGCTGCGCCAACAAGATCACCCGGTTCGCCAATACGCCCTAGGGGGGTGCGCTCAACAAATTGCTTGTTGAGGGATGGGTTGCTCCACAATGCTTCGGCAAATTTGGTCTTGATGATGCCGGGAGCGATGGCGTTGACTTGGATATTGTACGGTCCTAGCTCTTGGGCGAGGGCTTGGGTGAGCATCAACACTGCCGCTTTGCTCACGCTATAGACGCCCATAAAGGGGCCGGGAGACATGCCTGTAACGGAGGCCATATTGATAATCTTACCCCCGCCGTGCTGCTGCATATTCTCAGCGGCGAACTTACTCAACCAAAAATAACCCATGACGTTGACATCAAATATCTTCTGCCAATGACTGGCTTCGGCGCTTAAGATGGGGCCAAAATGAGGGTTAGTGGCGGCGTTGTTGACTAAAATATCCACTTGTCCAAAGGCCTCAATGGTGCGATTGACGAGGGCGCGGCACTGTTCAGCATCGCCCGTATGGGTTGGGATAGCGATGGCCTTGCCACCTTGGGCAGTAATGTTTTCCACCAAAATGGTGAGGTTTTCTATCTTGCGGCTGGCGGCGACAATGGTGGCTCCTTCAGCGGCATAGGCAAGGGCGATTGATTCGCCAATTCCGCGTGAGGCTCCGGTAATAATGGCAACTTTATTTTCTAAGAGCATGGTTGATCTCGCTTAACACTTCACCAATAAATCAAGGGAACTATAGCCCAAAAACTTGGTTCCTGCGAACAAAGGCGGTAGGCTTGAGTCAGGAGGTATCCAATGGCTGGAAGATATTTTGAAGAGCTTGAAGTGGGTATGACCATTCGGCATTCTTTGGGGCGTACTATCACTGAAATGGATAATGTTTTATTTTCGACCTTAACGATGAACCCTCAACCTTTGCATCTCAATGAAGATTTTGCCAGTAAGACCCAATTTGGGCAGCGGATTGTCAATGGCATATTTACGATGGGGGTGGTGGTGGGCCTGACCGTCGGTGAGCTTACCGATGGCACGATTGTGGCTAATCTGGGCTATGAACGGGTCAATCATCCGAATCCGGTTTTTCATGGCGATACGGTGTATGTGGAGACCGAGGTCTTGGAAAAGCGTGAGTCGAAATCCAAGCCCGACCGAGGCATTGTACGCTTGAAGCATCTTGGCAAGAATCAGCGCGGTGAGGTAGTGTGTGAGATAGAGCGCTCGGTGTTGTTCTTAAAGAAGTCAGGAGGCGACCATGAGTGAACGGCGATTGCGGCGGGCGTTGCTGTTTATGCCCGGCGATGACCTCAAGAAAATCATCAAAGGGGCAGGCTTAGGCGTCGATTCCATCATTATGGACTTGGAAGATGGGGTCGCGCTCAATAATAAGGCGGCGGCTCGGCATACGGTTTTGCAGGCTCTGACCTCCAAAGAGATTGATTATGGCGCAACGGAACGCTTGGTGCGGGTCAATCAACCGCGCAAGGGGATGCAGGCCGAAGATGTGGCGGTGACCATCCAAGGCCGTCCGGATGGCTATGTGATGCCCAAGGTGGAGTCGGCTCGTGAGATTCAGCAATTCTCCCATACCCTATTAGAGCGCGAGTTGCTGATGGGGATGGAGGTGGGGGCCATCAAAATCATGGCAATTATTGAGACGGCCAAGGGGATTGTCAATCTGCGCGAGATTGCACAGGCGGACAAGCGATTGGTGGCCTTAATGTTTGGTGCCGAAGACCTTGCTGGTGATATTGGCGCGACCCGCACCCGTGAAGGCAAAGAGGTCTACTATGCCCGTAGTGCGGTTGTCATCCATGCGGCAGCCTTTGATTTGCAGGCCATTGACACACCCTTTGTCGATTTGAGCGACTTGGACGGTTTGCGGGCTGAGACAGCCGAGGCCTTGCAGATGGGTTATACAGGCAAATTGGCGATTCACCCGAAGCAGGTGGGGCCGATTGTGGAGGTGTTTACGCCGACTGAGGCTGAAGTCGAGGCGGCCCGTCGTCTGATTGAGGCCCATGATGCCCACCAAGCGCAAGGCACAGGCGTTTTTGCCTATGAAGGGCGCATGGTCGATATGCCGATGATTCGGGCCGCCGAGCGAGTCTTGGCGCGGGCAGGGCGTTAGTCAATTTCAATGAGTTGCTGGCCGCGCTCAACCGTTTCACCTTGTTGCACATAAATCCGCGTGATGGTGCCGTCTGCTGGGGCCGTGACGCGGATTTCCATTTTCATAGCCTCAAGGGTCAGGAGATTTTGGCCTTTTTCGACTTGCTGGCCCTCTTGGACAAAAATCTGCATGACTTGACCGGGCATTTGGGAGCGCAGGCTGCCTGCTTGGGCGCTTGAGCCACCCCGACGGCTGGCAGTAGGTCGGGCGGTGGTCAATTCATAGTGGCGGGCAGTGCGGTCAACGAGCGCTACATAGTGGTAGGTTGTGGCGGTCTGTTGGTTCTTTTGGTGGGCGACGTAAGCATGTAGGCGTTTGCCATCCAGCAGGAGGTTGAATTGACCGGATTGGGCGCGTTGCAGAGTCACAGTGTAAGTACGGTCACCCACTGTGGCGAGATAGCTCCCATCGGGCTGTGGCTCCAACTGAACGGTGTAGAGGGTATCGGCGTGTTCGTAGCGAAATTCCATTGGTTTTATAAGCCTCGGTTAGCTTGTTGCATGATGCGTTGAAGTTCATCTACTGGCAGGGCGTGGGCGGTGTGGCCTTGAAAGCCTGTCATGGTTTCGGCGGCGGTCATGGCGTTGATAATGGCTTCCTCAGTAGCCTCAACAACACCCTCAAATAGCGGATTGATATGTTCATTGGGGAACATGGTCAGGGTATAGGGGACGCTTGGCTTGATAGGCAATGGGTTGCCTGTCGCAAAAGCCAAGAAAATATCTCCGCTTTCGTTCCCTCCATAGCCTCCTACCCGTGCAAGCCCAGTAGTGGCGCGTTTAGCAAGGCGCTGGCATTGGATGGGAATTAACGGAGCATCGGTAGCGACAATGACGATAATCGAGCCACGTTCTTCGGGTGCGCCCCAAGGGGGTGGCGTGTGTTCATAGGGGATGGCCTGCCCAACAGGAACACCATCCACGCGGAAGGTGTGGCGTGAACCGTAGTTGCTTTGGACAAGAACCCCCACGGTAAAGACCCCACTTTGAGTTTCGACCATGCGCGAGGATGTGCCAATACCACCTTTGAAATGGTGACACATCATGCCCGTGCCCCCGCCGACATTGCCTTCTAACACAGGGCCACTGGCGGCATTCTCAATCGCGGCTAGGGCGTGTTCAGTAGTGATGGCAAAGGCAGTGATGTCATTTAGCCAGCCGTCGTAGGTTTCAGCGACAATGGGCAGAAGGAAGCCATCCAGCACCCCTTTAGCAACGGCAGCCCGTTCAATGGCGTCGCGCACAATACCGACTGAAAGGGTATTGGTAATGCCAATGGGGGTGTCAATCATACCGACTTCTTCCAACCAAGGGATACCGGTCATCTCACCGTTGCCATTGAATGAGAAATAGCCGCCGAAAACGGCATTTTGCCAGATGTCTTCACGGGGCAGAATCATGGTGACACCTGTGCGGAGGATACGCGGGCTATCTTCAATCAAGGTTATATGACCCACTTGCACACCAGCCACATCGGTGATGGCATTTAACGGGCCAGCGGGGTGCCTGCCGATGGTAATGCCTAAGTCGCGTAAACGGGCGCGGTTGCTCATGTCAGATTATCTTCCAAAGTTATCTAGGCGACTCCAAGGACTGTAGGGGTCGCCAAGGGCTTCGGGGTTGGGGCTGCTGATGGTTGCTGCGCTTTGGAGTAGTTCACCCAAGGCCGCTGCAATCAGCGCCGCATCCGAGGGTGTGTCTTCGGGCGGCATCCAATCCTGCATATAATCATCGACAAAATGGGTGTTGGCTTCCCCAACGACAAAGACGGGATGCTGGATGACATCACGCAGGAATTGGAGGTTGGTGGTCAGGCCCAAGATGACATATTGAGCTAAGGCCCAATCTGCCTTGCGGATGGCATCGGCACGGTTTTCGGCAAAGACAATCAGTTTGGCAATCATGGGGTCGTAATGTAGTGATACTTGATCACCTGTTACCACGCCCGCATCAACGCGAATACCCGGCCCACTTGGGTTAACGGTTCGCAAGACCGGGCCGATAGCGGGCAGGAAGTTATTGGCGGGGTCTTCAGCATAGACACGGCATTCGATGGCATGACCGCGCTGGGAGATGTCGGCTTGGGTAAAGGGCAGCGGCTGTCCCGCAGCGATTTGGATTTGGGCGTTTACAATGTCGATGCCTGTCACCAACTCAGTGATGGGATGCTCGACTTGGAGGCGGGTGTTCATTTCGAGGAAATAGAAATTGGCGTCCTCATCGACGATAAACTCTACCGTGCCCGCATTCACGTAATTGACGGCTCTAGCCGCATTGACCGCTGCTGCACCCATCTGTTGACGTACTTCGTCCGAGATAAAGGGGGAGGGCGTTTCCTCAATGATTTTCTGGTGACGGCGCTGTACGCTGCATTCACGCTCAAAGAGGTGGACAGTGTTGCCCTGATTATCCGCCAGAATCTGCACCTCAATATGCCGCCCCTGTGCGATATAGCGCTCTAAAAAGATAGTGGGGTCACCAAAGGCATGCTCGGCTTCGCGGCGGGCTGAGGCAATCGCATCGGGTAGAGCATGGGGGTCATGTACCACGCGGATACCCTTACCACCGCCCCCCCCAGCCGCTTTGACCATAACCGGATAGCCGATGCGCTCGGCTTCACGGATGAAGTCAGCATCGGTGGCGTTGTCGCTTTGGAATCCGGGAACAACAGGTACACCCGCCGCTTCCATGATGGCACGCGCTTCGGTCTTGATGCCCATCTGGTAAATGGCATCAGCAGGCGGGCCAATAAAGACCAGACCAGCCTCAGTAACTGCATGTGCAAAGTCGGGCGATTCGGAGAGGAAACCATAGCCGGGGTGGATAGCTTGGCAACCTGTTTGGAGTGCAACCTCAATCAATTTTTTGCCATTAAGATAGGATTGATTGGGGGCAGGTGGCCCAATCAGCACCGCTTGATCGGCAAGTCGAGTATGCAGGGCGTCGGCATCGGCTTCTGAATAGACCGCCACCGTGCTGATACCCAGTTCATGACAGGCGCGAATCAAGCGGGCGGCAATTTCTCCGCGATTGGCGATGAGGATTTTGCTAAACATTGTGGTTAAACCCTTCGTCGGTTAAATCAAGGAGTACGCTGGTTGCCATACCATCCAGAATGCCCTTGGTGATGCGAATTTGTAGAGGGCGGGTGATGATGGGTTTGACAAGGCGGGTTGTCCAAAGGGCGGGCTGGGAAACGGCGTGTATGCGGAAGAACACACGATTGTCCTCTTGGATGATTTGGTAGTAGGCAGTGCCACACTCAGGATGCCCTTGTGTCGTCACGTAGCGCAGGATGAAGCGTTGCGGCTCATCAATCACTTCCGCGATGCGGGTAGCGGAAAGGACATCCATTAAGTGACGGCCTAAGCGCAGGAAGTGAGTGCGCTGAAAGACGACATCCCCTACTTGGGGCAGGCGACCCTCGGTATTCCAGCGTGTGGTAAATTGCACCAACTCAGTGGGCAAAAAATCGAAGTTGATGAGACGGGCGCGGGCTTGCTCAAAGATATAGCTTGGGGCCACATTTGGTACCTCAAGGGGGCGTTCCCAGTGGTCATCGTGCCAGCCGCGCTGACCCTGCTCATCACCGAGTTGATAGCTCAAAGGTCGCTCGGCCCATGCTGGGCTTGTGGTATAGGGTGTGTCATCTGGTGTGGGTGAAGGAAAGAATACCAGTTGCATCCCTACATCCTGAAAACGCCATAGGCGGTGTTCTCAACAGGTGCATTCAGGCAAGCACTTAGCGCCAATCCCAGCACTCGGCGAGTCTGAGCAGGGTCAAGAATTCCATCATCCCAGAGGCGGGCGCTCGAATAATAGGGACTACCTTCGCGCTCATATTTGTCCAAAATGGGCTGCTTAAACTCGGCAAGCGCTTGCTCATTCATCAGAGATTCATTGCGGCGGGCAAGTTGGTCTTGCTTGATGGTTGCCAACACATTGGCAGCCTGTTCGCCCCCCATGACACTGATACGGCTATTGGGCCACATCCACAAGAAGCGCGGATTGTAGGCCCGCCCGCACATGCCATAGTTACCTGCGCCAAAGCTACCCCCGATGATAACCGTCAGCTTGGGGACTTGGGCGTTGGCGACGGCATGAACCATCTTGGCCCCATCCTTGGCAATGCCCCCCGCTTCATATTCGCGCCCGACCATAAAGCCTGTGATGTTTTGCAAAAAGAGCAGGGGGATGCGGCGCTGGGTGCAGAGTTCAACAAAATGAGCGCCTTTGAGTGCGCTTTCGCTAAACAGCACCCCATTGTTGCCAATGATGCCGACGGGATAGCCCTCGATGCGGGCAAAGCCTGTTACGAGGGTAGTGGCATAATCGGCTTTGAATTCACGGAATTTGCTGCCATCGACAATACGAGCGATGACTTCGCGCACGTCGTAGGTCTCGCGGAATGTGCGTGGGATGATGCCATAGAGTTCGGCGGCATCATAAAGGGGTGGCTCCGGTGGGACAATATCAAGGTCAACTTTTTTGCGGGTGTTGAGACTTGCCACAATCTCGCGCAGGATTTGGATGGCGTGTTCATCATTTTCGGCAAAGTGGTCAGCGACGCCAGAGACATGAGTATGCACATAAGCCCCGCCAAGGTCTTCAGCCGTCACCTCTTCGCCTGTAGCGGCTTTGACAAGAGGCGGGCCGCCAAGGAAGATGGTGCCTGTCTTGTTGACGATGATGGTCTCATCGCTCATGGCAGGCACATAGGCTCCACCCGCCGTACAGCTACCCATCACGGCTGAGATTTGCGGGATCCCCGCGGCGCTCATGACGGCTTGGTTGTAGAAGATGCGCCCGAAATCGTCATGATCAGGAAAAACCTCATCTTGCATGGGCAGGAAGGCTCCACCGGAGTCCACAAGGTAAATGCAGGGCAGGTTGTTTTGCAAAGCAATTTGTTGGGCGCGGAGGTGTTTTTTAACCGTCATGGGGTAATAGCTCCCGCCTTTGACGGTGGCATCGTTAGCGAGAATGAGGCATTCCCGACTCGATACACGCCCAATACCCATCACAATACCCGCTGAAGGTACATCGTCCTCGTATAGTTCCCATGCAGCAAGGGGGGCGATCTCTAAGAACGGGGTACCGGGGTCAAGCAGTTTATTGATGCGGTCACGGACAAAGAGCTTGCCTTGATTGCGGTGGCGTTCTTGATATTGCTCACCACCCCCTTGGCGGATGGTGGCAAGGCGTTGGTTTAATTCTTCGACAAGGGCGCAGTTATGCGCGGTATTGTGTTTGAATAGGTCGTCGTTGGGATTAATGTTGGATTCTAATGGTTGCATGTTTTCTAATCAGTTTTGGGGTTTAGGCTTGGTGCCATGCGGCTGACAGTATCTTCACCGAGTTTATCGACAAGTTTTTTACGGAGTTTGGGAGTTTCTTCGGCCCACTTGGACTGGAGTTCCTCTTTGCTGGAGGCACGTGCGGTACCCGCAGGCGTCAAAATACCTCGTGCAATCGTGGGAGCTGAGGTAATCAACCGCTGCAAGTCCGTTTGATGACAAACTGGACAGGGCGGTGGGTCTTCATTCATACCATGTTGGGCTTCGAACCGATGGTCACAAGCTTTGCAGCGATAATCGTAACGCGGCATATAGACCTCCCTTCGCACCCTATTGTAACATGAAATAGGGTGTTTTTAGGGAGATTTGCAGACATAGTAGGGGCGCTTGAATAGGCTAAGAGATTTCGCGGTAGTTATTGGGGAGGCGTTTAATTGTGACTTGACAGGCACCGGTGCAAATATGCTCGGCACCCGCAGAACGCAGAAATTCAGCAATATGTTCTTGTCCAGCGTGAAGCGCGGCAGCAAGGGCGGTTTCACCCCATGTCGATTCGGCTTCAACCAAGTCAGGGTGTTTGATGAGCAATTGGCGGATTTTGCCGAAATTAGCTGTATGTGAGATGGTCACAAATTCATCAATCAGGTTTTGGTCAAGGTCGGTCATGATAGTAGCTCCCTAGGTATAGAGATAATCCAACAGTTTGTCAGGTAATGACGTGATAGCCTCACGTTGAAGGCGATAAGTGATATTGCGGTGGTCAAGTGGTTCCTCAATGATGACACCGCTATCACGCAGTTGGCTGAGATGACGTGAGACCGCTGAGGCCGACAACTGCATTTTTTCAGCGATTAGTTTGCCGTTAATTTTGCCCTCATGGTGAGCAATTAGGCGCAAGATGCGAATGCGCGTGGCATCGCCAAGGGCGCGTACCACATTCAGGGCAAACTCCTTACCCTCTTCAACTTGTTGGGCACGAGCCATCGTATGCTCAGAATCGAACAAGATGGTGATATTGCCATAGCCATAGAAGAAGAAGGCGCGATGTGGAATCAGATACAACGGCACAAACACAATTTCAGTGATGGGTTGGTTGGAAGGGAGTGGCTTGGGCATCTTCAGCTTGCGCCCCAACAGATGCTCAAATAACGTATCGCTCCCTTGATGGGTTAAGATGCGCTCATTCTCATTGAGGCCTGTTTCCCAATACGGCTGTAAATCAGCAACGATGTGTTGGAAGACACGTTGCCAGTAATCCTCCCAAAGATTCGCTAGTCGGTGTTGAAAGCCTTGCACATCTTCGAGGATGGTTGCCCAAGGTGGGATGGGTTTCTCGGTGCAATAGTGTTCAAATTGGACTTGGATGGCTTCTAATAAAGCTTCGGTATTGAATCCAATCGTCTCGATTTGGCTGAGAGGGAGCCGTCGGCCCAGAATGTAGAACACAAAGCGGTTTGCTTCCATATTGCGAACATAGTCGATAAACCCCGGTACATCGTGCTGATTGGGATAATCAACAGGCAACTCAATAAACTCGACCCCATTGTAGAAAGGTTCATAGACGACTGCGAGTTCCTCCATAAATTCGGCGGGGAGTTCAGACCGTACCTGATTGGCCCATGCCGTGCGTCGGCGCGGGAAAAGCAAGGTATGCAAACTGATAATCAGTTCGTAGACGGCTGATGTTTGGAACCGAATCATGGTAGAAAGCGTATCATCTGTTATTACTTCGAGTGGGGCCATGGTTACCTCAATGGTTGAATTTACCTGATTATAGTGTCTTTTGGAAGTTCGTTTATTAGATTAAGGATAAATTCAGCTTTCGGTTCATGGATAGGCGAAAACTGGGGGAGGGCCACACCCATCCCCTTAGAGTTCAATTGGGTCAAGATAGTGTTCGGCGATTGTAGATACCAATGATTTTAGCTCACTGGCACGACGAGGAAGGATAATGACTTCATTAGCCCCAAATTCAAAAGCGCGGTCACGGGAGCGGTGATGAATTTGGTGTCCAACAATGACCACAGGTAGGCCGGGGCGATTTTCCCGTAGATACGGCACAAGGGCGATGTTGTCAGGGCGGTCACGTTCAAGACCGATAGCGACCATATCAAAATAGCAGCACTCAATTTGCTGGAGGGCTTCGCGTTGGTCATTAACGAGTGTAACCGTTATGTCTTGGTCAAGGAGTCGGCTGATGGTGTCAATCAGAATTTCAGCCGCGCCACTTTCTCGATCAATGACCAAGATTTGTACGGGGCAACTAATTTGTGGTTGAAATTGTACTTTGGTTGTTTGTAGACGATCAGCCATGTCACCCTCCTATAAATTCTTCAATTGCTTAATTGTGCAACTGTATAAACACTATAGCACAAACTATCTAAAGAGTCAAACATATATTTCGAGATAAGTCTTTTATTAAAGGGGTGATACCTTTATATTATATTGTGAAAAATGTAACTTTCAGTTTGACGCAAATGACTGATTACTCTCTTCAATTGCGTGATTATGCAATTGAGGAAAGCTATGTTATAGTTGTGTCCATCAAGTAACCAATACGAGGGAAAACAAGTCGATGAGTGCAGCACAAGTAACAGGTGCGGAGAATGTCCAATGGGACTTGGGTGATTTGTACAGCGGAGTTGATGACCCCACCCTTCAGCAAGACCTTGAACGTGTATTGGAACAGGCCCAACAATTTGCCCAGAACTATAAGGGGCGAGTGGAAGGGCTTGATGCAAGCCAACTTTTGACCGCATTACAGGAATATGAGGCGATTAAAGAACTGTCTGGCCGCATGGCGTCGTATGCCTCATTGAGTTGGACGACTGATACCCTTAATCCAGACTATGGTCGCCTGATGTCATTGACACAACGACGGGCATCCGAAGTAACTCAGTTGCTGGTCTTTTTTAGCCTTGAGTGGATGAAGGCGTCTGAGGAAACGGCAGCCCTAGCTGATGACCCCGTGTTAGCCCATTACCAACATTATCTCAAGCTGACACGCCTTGGCGCACCTTACGCCTTGGGTGAGAAAGAAGAGCAATTGGTCTCTGAGCTTTCATTGACAGGTATGGAGGCTTGGGAGCGTTACTTTGGGGAAGTTTTGAGCGCAGCCCGCTATGAGTTTGAAGGGGAGCGCCTCAATCAATCTGAGATTTTGCGTAATGTGTATCATCCCGACCGGACACGCCGCCAAGGGGCTGCGGATGCTTTTACGGCGGGCCTCCAAACGCTAGCGCATACCACAACCTTCGTCTTTAACCAGATGGCACTTAATAAGCATAGCATTGATAAAGTACGCGGCTTCCCGACTTGGGTTAGCGAGCGCAATCTGTGGAATCAGACCGATGACCAAACAGTTGAGACCCTGATTGACAGCGTTACAGGTCGTTATGATATTGTCGCACGCTACTATACCCTTGTGCGGCAGATGTTGGGATATGACACCCTGTATGAATATGACCGTTACGCACCCGTGATGCAATTTGAGCAATCGGTGATGCAATGGGGTGATGCCCGCGAATTGGTGCTGAGTTCCTTTAATGCCTTTTCACCCCAAATGTCAGGGATTGCCGCGCAATTTTTTGAAAAGAACTGGATTGATGCCGCACTCAAACCCAACAAACGCGGTGGAGCCTATAGTCACTCTGTTGTGCCTTCGGTGCATCCCTATATTTTCATGAACTATACAGGTGAACCCCGTACTGTGATGACTCTTGCCCATGAATTGGGGCATGGTGTGCATCAATTCCTATCTCGGAGTCGTGGGTATCTACAAGCGGATTCACCGCTAACGACGGCGGAGATGGCTTCGACTTTTGCCGAGATGCTGGTCTTTGATGCAATCATGGCACAGACTGACGACCCCAAACAGCGTCTTTCCATGCGGATGGAGAAAATTGCGGATACCTTTGCTACCGTGTTCCGTCAGATTTCACTTAATCGCTTTGAGCATGCGCTTCATACGACGGTACGCCAAGAAGGTGAATTAACGACGGCCCGTATTTCGGAACTTTGGATGACTAGTCAGCAGGCCATGTTTGGTGATAGCTTAACATTGCGTGATGAATACAGTCTATGGTGGAGCTATATCCCGCATTTCATTGGCTCACCGGGTTATGTCTACGCCTATGCCTTTGGTGAATTGCTGGTATGGGCTTTGTATGCACGTTATCAAGCCGAGGGTGGCGATTTTCCACAACGCTATTTGGATGCCTTAGCGACAGGTGGCTCCGTGTGGCCGCATGATGCTGTTGCACCTTTGGGGGCCGATTTGCAAGACCCCGCGTTCTGGCAAGGTGGATTGTCTCTGATTGAGGATATGGTGGCACTTGCTGAACAAGAGGCTGAGGGTCTTAATTTTCAGATGGCCTAGCGGTGGGTAGGCGTTGTTGACTTTCAAAATAGCCCCATGCTACAATCGCGTCCGAAAGCGAAATTAGGAGAATTGCTTTATGCGTGTTGCTTTGAAGATAAGTGTGCTCTTGATCGTGCTGGCTTTGGTGGTTCCACTCGTGATAACCCCATCACAATCAGCCCAAGCACAAGTTGGAACCAATCTGCTCATCAACCCCAATTTTAATGCCCAGCTAGTACCTTGGTACGTCAAGCCGGGTATTTCGGGTCAAGTTCCCGGTGGTTGGGATGTATGGGGAACAGGTTTTGAGTCCAACTACAATCAGTTCCAAGACTTTGCGCGTTCCCAACCCGGCTCGTGGCAACTAAAAGGCGGTTCCTACGGTGGGTCTGGTGCATGGACAGGCGGTGGCTTACAACAAGTCAATGTTACTCAAGGAAAAGTCTACCGTTTCCAAATCTATGCCTTCACGTTTACCTGTAATAACCTAGCGACATCATGCCGCGATGAGAACGGTCAGCCAAAGTCAGATACCTCTGCTGGTAGCACTGTCAAAGTCGGATTCGACCCAACTGGTGGGACCGATGCCAATGCTGCTACCGTCTACTGGACGTCGCCAACGGCTATGTATGATCCGCCTTTGAAGGCTATCTCAATTGATGCTTATGCTGAAGGGGCGCGGATGACCGTATTCTTCTATACGTCGGTTGCGGCTGCTCCACAACTGCGTGAGACCTACTGGGATGATGCGTCATTGGCTGAATTGGCAGAAGGTGAAGGCGCACCTCCCAATTCAGGCGGTGGAACAGGTACTGGGGATAGTGGCACTACCGCACCTCCACCTGATACTGTTCCATTTGTGACCCCTCAGCAAGCTCAACCCGACGGTAGTGTTGTTCACACTGTTGTTGAAGGTGATACCTTCGATAGCATCTATGTCGCCTATCGTTTCTTGGGCGTAACCCGTGAGTATCTCTATGAACTCAATGGCTGGGAAGATGCCCCGCGCTGGATTCTGATTGGTGAGAAAATCAAGATTCTACCGCCCGGTTCGGTTGACCCTGTAACAGGTCAATTACTACGGCCCGTTGGTGGTGGTACAGTGCCTAGCACACCTGTTGCAACGACAACTGCACCCATAACCCCACCCGTTTCGACAAACCCCAGCACTAATCCTGAAGGGGATGGTGGTGCTACCAGTGGTGGCGGCAATTTCGATGTTGTAAAAGGCGGCTAGTCCGCTTTGTGTTTGACGTTCAATAGGGGGTGTGCTTACCTTGCAGACCCCCTTTTTTTGTGGAACTTTTCGCCGTGTGTAGGGGTCTATAACTTGTAGAGGGAAGGAAGGGGTCTATTGTGAAGCGTCATTTACTGTGGCTGTTTATTCTTGGGATAGCCGTCATTCTTGGTGGGTGTGGGCCAGAACCCATGCCAATAATTGTCATGATTACGACAACGCCCGAACCAACCGGAACATCAGTAGTGCGGAATATGGCCGCTTTTCCGGGGCCTTCGCCGACTCCGCAAGGCACACCTGCCCCAACCGACACCCCTGCGCCAAGCGCGGTTCCAGTAAATCCAACACCGACGACAGCTCCAGTGGTGCCTCCAGAGGTTCCTGACAACTTGCCGTCACTCACTCAATCACGGATGGGAATTCAGTTCCATCCCTTTATTAGCCGTGATAATTGGAATCAGCGTTTGACCGACGTGGCAGAGTTGGGCTTTGATTGGATAAAAATACAGGTTGCGTGGGATGAGATGGAGCGTGAACCCAATGTGTACAATCCCATCTTCTATGAATATGCCCAGCGTATACAATGGGCGTCTTATGTTGCAGGCCCGCGCAAAATCTTGCTAAGTATTGCCAAGGCCCCCAATTGGGCACGACCCACAGGGTATAACGACCAATTAGATGGCCCGCCTGCCAACCCAGAAGACCTTGCTCGCTTCATCACGACCTTATTGACCTTGGTTAAGCCTGAAGATAACCGTATCACCGCGATTGAAGTTTGGAACGAACCGAATCTTGAGCGCGAGTGGAACGGCTTGCCGATGAACGGGGCCGAGTACATGAAGCTATTTGATGTAGCCTATCGCACCATCAAATCAATGGCACCCAATATCCAAGTGGTGACGGCGGGTCTAGCGCCCGTGGGTGATGGGGTGGCGGGGTCAGTTGGTGACCGCACTTATTTACAGCAGATGTACGATGCGGGCCTCGCTAATTATGCCGACGTCAAAGTAGGGGCGCATCCCTTCCCTTGGGCCAATCCCCCTGATGAACGGTGCTGTAATACGGCTCGTGGCTGGGCCGATAACCGCGTATTTTTCTTCCAAGACACTCTCTTTGACTACCGCGATATTATCCAGCGCAATGGTCACAACACCCTGATATGGGTCACGGAATTCGGTTGGGGAACCTATGACAATGTGGGTATCAATGGGGCTGATGGCATTCCCCCCGATGAGGCGGGATTCTTCTCGTTGCTGACTGAGCAGCAGCAGGCGGAATACACTATTCGTGCTTTTCAATTGCTGCAACAGCCACCCTTGAGCGACTTTGTTGAAGTGGCGTTCCTGTGGAATCTCAACTTCGCCATGTTGGAGGGGGCTATTGAGCAGCGCCAAGAGCAGGCAGGCTATAGCATCTTCAATGCCAGTGGGCAGCCGCGTATGCTGTATTTCTATCTGCTGCATTCACCGCGTCAATAGACTGGCAAACTTCGGCAAAGTGATTCAAAATAAGGAGCTACTTGGCTCCTTTTTTTGTGGCATGGGGGTTTGTGCCTTTGAGTGACTTAAACGAGGCGATTAGCCTCATTGAAGCTGAAGATTTCGACGCAGCCCGCGAGATTATTGTGGAGATTTTGTACAAGGAGTACAACAATCTGGAGGCATGGCTGCTACTGACCCACTGCGCGGTCGATCGGCAGGAGTATGCACGGGCTGTGCGTGAGGCACTGCGTATCAACCCGGATCATGTGGAAGCGCGGCGCTTGGCGGTAGAGCTTGCACGCGAGACCAGCCAAGAAAACGCACCTAGTCAACGTCGTGCTGCTGGCAACCATATGCTTCGGTCTTTGCTCAATCTATTGATGGTGATGACTGTTGTCGGCGCTGGGGCGCTAGGCGCTTACCTCGTATTGCAGCCTGATGATTCACCTGTTATTCAAACGGCCCCAACTGCCGACCCCTTAGTAGCGTGTGCTATATCTGTTCAATCAGCCCTTGACCGCTTGGCAGCTCGTTGTGGCTTTTTGAATACGGGTGAGGCTTGTCTTGGCAATGTGCCCATTGAAGTTGGGTGGCGTGGAGATGCACAACGCTTCGCACTTGCGGGTGACCGCGTGCCAGTTGAGGCTATCCAGTTCATCAATACCACATCATTTAACATGGATACAATGGGGTGGGGGGCACTGATTCTTCAACTTCCAGAGCGTTTGATGGTGGTCACGGCTGGCGTGCGACTATCGGAATTCGACACCAACCTCGATAGTTTTGTGTTCAGTAGCAACCCTGTGGTGAGTGCCTGTCCGACGGTGCCACCTTCAGGGGTGCTGATTGATACTGAGCAATCAACCCAATTTACCATCAATGGAGCCTTGGTGAATATGGTGGGTACTGTTTTCTTTCAAGTGGATGCAGCGGCGGGCTTGAAAGCAGTCGTCTTGCGCGGTTCGGTTAATTTCTCTGATATTGGGCGTACAGTTGAGGCTGGGCAGTGGGTGAGTTGGGCGGTGGATCCAACGCTAAGGGTGCGTGAGTTACCCTCTGAGCCGATGACGACAGTCAATAGTGTTCGGGGGAATATTATGGCGTTGACCAATTTAGGTATCGGGCTTGAGCTTCCTGTCAACCAATGGTGGTTACCGGGGTTTGCGGCCCCAGAGATGATATTTGAGCCTTCGACGCCTACGCCAACACGACATGTGACATTGACACCTTTGCCGACGGTAACCGTGACCCTAAATCCTCATTCGCCAACACCAAGTCAGACATCAACCGCATCTCCGACGCCATCACCTACAGAGACGGGGATTCCGACTCCGACGTTTTTGCCCTTTGATAATGAACCAACGCCCACCCGTGAAATACCATCTGCGACATTAGCTGCCCTAGAGCCATTGACAGGAGTGTGGCGCTGTGCAGCGTTAGTGGGTAATCTCAGCTTCAGTTATCTTGTCATTATCGAAGCCCCAACGGCAGCGGATACTATTCTGGCGACTGGGCTGTTGCCAGATTATGGCGACACACTTGTAGAGCTAACGGGTGTATGGCTGACAGACCCTAGCCGATTGGATCAGGACTGGGCAAGGATACCAGTTGTTGGGCAACCGCAAGGCTGGCTTCTTTTACGGGAAGACCGCTTGATAAAGGATGATGACGGTTATGCTGCTGGTGGTACATTGCGCCTGATTTTAGGTGACAATGGAATAATGGAGGGTGCTCTATTTGATGGAAACAACCTAATTGGTTTTCTGAATGGTTGCCGTAATTGATGGATAGTGGGATAATCTGGTTTGACACAAGCTTCATATCTTAATAAAATTTGCGACGAAGCCTTTGTTATTGCTGCAGGAGGATGACGTGGCGAAGGTAGTATACGAACATGTATATAAACGTTGGGGAAACGTCGAAGCCGTTTCCGATTTGAATATCGAGATTGAAGATAAAGAATTTTTGGTTTTTGTAGGCCCTTCCGGTTGTGGCAAATCAACTAGCCTCCGGATGTTGGCGGGATTAGAGGAAGTGACGGAGGGCCGTATCATCATTGGCGACCGTGTGGTCAACAATGTCGCGCCCAAAGACCGCGATATTGCGATGGTGTTCCAAAGTTACGCGCTCTATCCCCATATGACGGTCTATGACAACATGGCCTTTGGTTTGCGCTTGCGTAAGGTGCCGAAGCAGGTTATTGATGAGAAAGTACGCGAGGCTGCTCAAAGCCTTGGTATTGAGAACCTGCTAGACCGCCGCCCGCGCCAACTATCGGGTGGTCAACGCCAGCGTGTGGCAGTAGGCCGTGCGATTGTGCGTGACCCAGCCGTATTCTTGATGGATGAGCCGCTTTCTAACCTTGACGCCAAGTTGCGTGTTGAGGCCCGTGCCTTTATCAGCAAGCTACACCAACGTCTGGGGACGACCTTTATCTACGTGACCCATGACCAAGTGGAAGCCATGACGATGGGGACGCGCATTGCGGTGTTGAGTGCGGGTAAATTGCAACAGATTGACACCCCGACCGACCTGTATATGCACCCCTCTAATCAATTTGTGGCTGGCTTCATTGGTAGCCCGTCCATGAACTTCTTTGATGCTACTTTGATTGAAGAAGGTGGCAGAATGTTTGTCGATATTGGTGTCGATAAACTAGAGGTTCAAAAAGATCGGTATGATCGGTATCGGTCACATGCAGGCCAGCGAGTTACCTTTGGTCTACGTCCGGAGCATATCCACAATCATCAATATCAACCATCTGATATTGTCCCAACCATGGTTGAGGCTGAGGTTGATGTTATTGAGTTGATGGGTAATGAAAAGGTCGTTTACCTTAAGAAGGGTGGCATCAATTTCTTGGCGCGTATGGACCCGCGTTCTGATGTCCATGTTGGTTTGGCAACAGGTACGGTGTTTGATATGAACAACATGCACCTGTTTGATGCTGAAACTGGCGAAACGCTTTAGTCTTTGCCAGAGTTATCTGCAAACAAAACCGCCTAACACTTGTGGTTGGGCGGTTCTTGGCTTGATTTATGACTCCACTTGTTGATGCGCTTGCTAAGGTCATTGGCTTAGATAATGTCGCCTTTGACACCATTACGCGCTTCCTCTATAGCACGGATGCTAGTAACTACCAGATAGTCCCTGTTGGGGTGGTCTTTCCACGCCATGTAGATGATGTTTGCGCCATTCATGCGATTTCCGCTGAGTATGGTGTCCCTATTGTGCCACGTGGTGGTGGCACAAGTTTGGCGGGGCAGACCGTCGGTGAAGCGATTGTGATTGACTTCACGCGACATTTGCGGCGTGTTACGGGGATAGATGCTGAAAGCCGCATAATCAGGGTTGAACCCGGCCTTGTCCTTGAGCAGATGAACAATCAACTCAAGCCCTTGAGCCTGATGTTTGGGCCTGACCCAGCCAGTGCTAACCGTGCCACCATGGGTGGGTGCCTTGCCAACAATTCAAGCGGTACCCATAGTATCCTCTATCGGATGACGGCTGACCATGTGCGCTCATTAGATGTGGTCTTGGCGTCAGGTGAAAAAGTCCATCTGGCGGCAGGTCAGGCTTATGGCACGACTCTTCAGCGGCTTGTGGATGGCGTCAAACAGGTTCTTACCACCTATGCAGATTTCATCGCTACTCGTTATCCTAAGACATGGCGCACGGTGGCTGGTTATGCGCTGAATCGACTTGACCCTAATCTTATTGATTTGGCGCAACTGATTATTGGGTCGGAGGGTACATTAGGGAGTATTGTGGGAGCTGAATTGGCTCTGGTAGAGCGTCCACAACGAACTGCCCTCGTCATTATCCATTTTGATGAACTGATGCCCGCGCTGGAAATTGTTCCGTCTATCCTAAAGACTGAGCCTTCGGCGGTTGAGTTGTTTGATAAGCTGCTGCTTGACCGCACTCGTCATCAGCCAGAATTTGCACGTCGCTTGACCTTTGTTGAGGGTGACCCTGCTGCGCTGTTAGCCGTGGAGTATTATGGTGTGTCTGAGGCAGAACTTACTCACCATATTACGCAACTTAAAATGCAATTACAGACCTTGGGCCATCGACAATCCGTTGTCGTGCTAATGGATGCTCCACAGCAGGCCAACGTTTGGACAGTGCGGAAAGCTGGGTTAGGGCTCCTTTCTAGCAACCGCAGTGATTGGAAGACGGTGCCTGTTATTGAGGATGCGGCGGTACCTGTTGAACTTCTGCCTGCGTATATACAGCAAATTCAGGCTATTGTTGCAGGTGAGGGGGCGGAAATGTCGCTCTATGCCCATGCCAGCGCTGGATGCCTCCATGTACGGCCTTTACTGAACTTGAAAACAGCGGAGGGCTTGCGGCAATACCGAGCTATAGGTGAAGCCGCAGTTGAAGCAGTCTTAGCCTATGGGGGAACTACTAGCGGTGAGCATGGTGAGGGGTTAGTTCGGGGTGAGTTTAGTGAGCGGTTCTTTGGCTCAGAGTTAACCCAAGCGTTCCGAGAGATTAAGCGCCTCTTTGACCCACAGCGATTGATGAACCCCGGCAAAGTTTTTGATACACCTCCGATGGATGATCCTGCTTTGTTGCGCTATGGGCCAGACTATGCCACCCCATTGACGATAGTAGATACCCGTTATGACTGGTCAAGCGACCAAGGATTTGCTGGCGCGATTGAGATGTGCAATGGGGCGGGGGTATGCCGCAAAGAGGAGAGCGGGGTTATGTGTCCCTCCTTTATGGCAACCCGTGAGGAGCGCGATTCGACACGAGGGCGTGCTAATATCTTGCGGTTGGCGATAACGGGTAGGCTCGGCTTAGATGGTATGCACAGCGATGCGGCAAAATCGGTGCTGGATTTGTGCTTGTCATGCAAGGCTTGTAAGGTAGAATGCCCATCTTCGGTGGATATGGCTCGTCTCAAAGCTGAATTCATGGCGAATTATTATGACCACCATGGCATCCCTTTGGCAGCACGACTTGTGGGCAATGTGCATCGTCTGAGTCGCTTGGCGAGCTTGATACCGCGCCTGAGTAACATGGGGCGTTCATTGATGAAGCCCCTGATGCACATTGCGCCAGAACGCACCATGCCACGCTATGCTTATCAGCGCTTTAGTCAATGGTGGCAACACCAAGTTACCCCAATAGCGGGGCAGACGGCTCCTATCCTGATATTGGATACTTATACAGAGTATTTTCATCCAGAAATCGGGCAGGCCTTGGCCTATTTGATGACTCAAGGTGGTTACAAGCTGCGAGTGGAGCGTTTGGCGGGGCAGGGTTGCTGTGGGCGTCCTGCTTTGAGCAAGGGATTGCTTGACCAAGCTAAACAGATGGCGACTCAGAATGTGACGCAACTTGGAGCATGGGATGAGGAAGACCCTACCGTGCGGTTCATGTTCTTAGAACCATCCTGTGCCTCGGCCTTGATTGATGATTACCCAACATTAGTTGACCGTCCGTATCAAGAACGCGCTGTGCGAGTTGCCAAGCATACCATCAGCGTGGAGCAGTGGTTAGCGGAATGGTTGCCAACTGCATCGTTAGCATGGGATGAGCAACCGCGAAACATACTGTTACATGGGCATTGTCATCAGAAGGCGCTCTGGGGCACCATTGATAGCTTGCGGTTATTGAGCGCGATTCCTAATGCGGTTGTGAGCGAGCTAGATGCTGGATGCTGTGGGATGGCGGGGAGCTACGGCTATGAACATTATGATGTGTCGATGGCAATAGCCGAACAACGACTCTATCCGGCTCTACGCGATAATCCTGATGCAATTTTGGCAGCTAGTGGAACATCTTGCCGTGAGCAAGTGTCCCATATAAGTGAACAAGCGAAACATCCAGTGGTTATTCTTGCAGAGGCTTGTGGCTGGAAGGGGTAGTCTATTGATACGACGTTGGGCAGCTTTATGGCGTTCTTTTCCACTTATTGGGCTAATCGGTTTTTACTATCTAATCAAAGCACACCGTCGCTGGATACATGAGCCATACCTTTCAACTAAGACCTCATTTACCTTTGCTATTGTTGGTACTGTTTTGATTGCTTTGCAGGGCTGGCACAGCTATCGGCAGGACTGGCAACCCCTCTTGGAACTTAATGGGAATCACCATTTGCTTGGAAGCCGTCGATGGTGGTTAGCCATTGCTGGTCTTATTATTGGAGTAGGGGCAACATGGCAGGGAATCATCCACGAACAGTTCTTTTCGTCAATGACTATTGTTGGCTGGATCGTTGCGTTATTGCTGGTAGTAGCGACTCAGATACCACGAACTTACTGGCAATCGCTTTACCATCGCACACCACGGCCTGACCTCAACTGGCACGTCATTATTCCTATTGTGCAGTGGATGATGGTAATCGGGGGTGTGAGCTACTGTCTATATGTGGGATGGCGGGCGGATTTGCGCCAAACCAATGCTGTGCGGATTGTGGAAATGTGGTGGCTAGGGATAAGCATTACCCTAGTGGGTTTAGTTCCTTTGTGCGTGTTGCGGGATTGGTTTATGCGTTTGTGGAGAAGCTTTCGGCACGACTACCGCGAGTGGCTTGTTGTTCTAGGATTGACGGCGCTGGCGTTGGTGGTGCGCGTTGCATGGTTAGAAACCAATCCTTATATCCAAGCGGAGGATGAAGCTGCTTTTGCTATCCAAGCGGTCGATTTGGTAGGTTTCTCGCATTGGATTGATAGCCCGTTTCGCTTCGGGGTGTGGCATCATCCCTTGATATACCATATGATGATTTCGGCTTCGGTGGAGACGTTAGGGCAAACGATACTGGCTTCACGACTGCCATCAGCCCTGCTGGGTACGTTCACAGTGCCAGCGGTGTATTTGATGGGACGACGGATGTTCAATTGGCGGGTGGGGCTTGTGGCTGCCGTCTGGATGGTTACATTTCCAGTCCATCTCCATTTCAGTCGCATTTCGATTAATCAGGTCGGTGATCCACTCTTCACGGCCTTTACTTTTGCCTTCTTGACCCAAGCGCTACGAACTGGCGATGAAATGGAATATGCGCTTGCAGGGGTGTCATTAGGTTTATCTCAGTATTTCTATTCGGCATCCCGCATTGTTCCCATTTTGATTGTCGGATATGTCCTATTTTATGCTCTTGCGAATCGACGTTGGATATGGCAACGGGGTGATTTAGTGTTGATTGCCGTTATCCTTTCGGCGGTGGTAGCTTTTCCAGTCTATTACTCAGTTTATCAAGATAAGACACAGCCTCTTAACCCACGTTTGGAGCAAGTGGCAATCTTTGAAACGGGTGATATTGAGGCTGCTCTTGCAGAAAATCGCTGGGAAGATTACTGGAAATACCAGTTCCAGCACTCTTATGGTGCTTATGTCCAGCGCGTAGATGAGAGCGGTTTCTATGGCGCATATAACAGCCTTGTGGGATGGTTTGGGATAACCCCATTCCTTATTGGCATTGCGCTTGGCTTGCGGCGTTACTATGATCCGCGTTGGGCGACAATGGTAATTTGGGTGGCCTTAACAGGGCTTTTGGGGGGGGTGTTATTGGTAGACCCACCCCATTACCCACGCTTTGTGAGTGTCATGCCCGGATTGGCTGTTCTAATTGGTTTAGGAATTGTTTACTGCGTAGAGATGGTGCAAGATATACCGCGTCGTTTGCAATTCCCCCATAATCACTATTGGGAAAGTCCGCGTATCCAAACAACGATGTTGATAGGCGTCGCAGTCGTCTTTGCAGTTCTTAATCTCGCAGATTATACGCAAGACTACCTGCCGAAACAGCTTGTTTATGGGGAACGCACCGTCAATCTGAACGTAACCGCCCGTGCCATCAATATGATTGACGATATTGACCAGCGTGAGATACTCTATCTCTCATCCTCATCTCTAAACTTGTCTGGATCGAATTTGACCCGCTATCAGACGCAACGTCGTGGAGTGGAATATATGAAAGAGTACAAAAAATTTGCGGAATATCCTCCAGATGATTATGCGTTTGTAGCAGCGGCTGACCGCTACGATGACCTATTGCCGCTGATTGAAGACAACCTTGCTTCACAACTTCTACCTGTTGTATCTCAATATAACCAACAAACAGTAGCCTATATTTTATTGTTGACCAAAGATGAATAATGCGTATTGGCGGCTTTTAGCCCACCGTCCAAGTTTCCGTTACCTGTGGTTAGCACAGGTCGTTAGCCTCCTAGGTGATTGGTTCAATACGATTGCTACCATAGTATTGGTAAATCGTTATTCTGGGTCAGGGTTAGCGGTGAGCGCCTTGTTCTTAGCGCGTGGATTACCTCCCTTTTTGATGGGGCCGCTGGTAGGAGTTGTCGCTGACCGATTCAACCGCAAGGTGATAATGATTGTTAGTGACCTACTGCGGATGGTGATTGTTCTTGGATTGCTGTTGGTCAACAGTTCAGACCGCTTGTGGCTGTTATATGTTTTGACCACCCTACAATTTATGGCATCAGCGTTTTTTGAACCAGCCCGTGCCGCAATTCTACCGAGTATAGTGGATCGTGGAACCGAATTGTTGACTGCCAATACCCTGAGTAGTGCAACATGGTCAGCCGTGCTGGCGTTTGGAGCTGCCATTGGTGGAATTACTGCCGCCCAATTTGGGGTAGGCATTGCACTGGTGATTGATGCGCTGACATTTTTGCTGTCGGCGTTCCTGATAGCGCGGATTGCGGATTCGGGGCGGGTGCTGCGTGAGGGAGCAAAATCGAGCGGGTGGATGGATATGGTGGATGGTTTTCGCTATGTCATGCAGCGTCCGCGTGTTGGTGTTTTTGTTTTGGTGAAGGGCTTGGCGCAGATCGGCAGTGTCGATACGATGTTTGCGCTATACGCAGGGAGTATCTTTGTGGTGGGGCGTGATGGTGCTATTACGCTAGGGATTCTCTATACCATGTTTGGGATTGGGGCTGTAATTGGGCCTGTGGTGGGTAATTCCTTGAGTGATGGTAGCCAACTGGCACTCCGCCGTTGGGTATGGATTGGATTTTTACTATCGATGCTGGGTTGGCTTGGTTACGGAGTTTCGCCAGTGTTGATATTGGCGGCATCATCTATTCTTGTGCGGGGGATGGGTGGCTCGATAAATTGGACTTATAGCAATGTGTTGCTTCAACTAAATGTACCCGACCGATACTTGGGACGGGTCTTCGCGCTTGATTTTAGCGTTTTTACCTTATGCTATGCTTTATCGGTTTTTGCGACAGGTCTTTTTACTGATACGTTGCGCGTGGATCCGCGCTTGTTGGCGGCGTGGTTTGGCGTTGCCAGCGTGGTTCCCGTCATGTTTTGGAAATGGGTCTTACGCTGGCAGGCAAAACCAACCTCTGCCAGCACTGATTAGGGGAGTTGTGCAGCCCCTTGCTGAGAGATATTGACCACTCGAAAAACTGCATTGATACTTTGGGCGGCGTAGGCATTGCAGAGGGTTTCACCGATATGGTTTGCCGCCGCATGGGAGCGGGTGAGTACGCATAGCGTGGGGCCAGCCCCGCTAATAACAGCCGCAAGACCACCCATCCCAAGGGCTGCATCGCGGGCCGCTTCAAAGTGGGGAATCAAATGCTTACGGGCTAACTCTACGATAGCATCTTGCATCATGGCGCTGGTGAATAGGTCAATATCGTCGCTATGGAGAGCATGCACCAACTGCCCGACTGCCTTGATCTGGTGTACTACAGTTGGGAATGGGACAAGGTGGGGCAAGACGGACCGTGCCTCAGCGGTTGGGACGGCTACATTGGGCGTAATGAGAGTGATGTTAAGGCTGGCGATGTTGGGGCCAACCGGGATAGGGTGCAAGTTGGATGCTGTTGCCCCTGTAACCAACACAATGCCTCCTAGTAGGGCGGGCGCTACATTATCGGCATGTCTACCGCTGACGGCGGCTTCAGCTTCAAGGGTAGCTGGCAGTAGTTCCATCGGTGTCAGGGGTGCGCCAAGTAGCAGGTTGACCGCGGTAGCAGCAGCGACTGCACTTGCTGCACTGCTACCAAGGCCACTAGCTAACGGTAGACCTTTGTCAATCTCTAGATTGATGCCAAGGTGCGGGGCAAGCTGGCGGCGTACATGGTTGGCAGCGACGCCTGCTGTGTTGAGTGTTGCATCCAGTGGCAACCGTCCGCCATCTCCGGTAATGCGGGTAATAAACGTACCCGGTTGATCGGCGAAGCTCGCTGTCACAATGTCACCGGGTTCTGTCACCGCCATACCCAAAATATCAAAGCCGGGGCCAAGATTGGCGACCGTGGCTGGGGCATAAACGCGAACCGCTTCGTTCATAGTTTCTCCAAGGCCTGTTCTAAGTCATCAATTAAATCTTGAGCATCTTCAATACCAATGGCGAATCGGATAAGGTTATCAGGAATGCCGAGTGCTAGACGCTCTTCAGGTTCTTTTTCATAATAGGACATGATAGCGGGCTGCTCAATCAAACTCTCGATACCGCCTAAGCTAGGTGCAATATACGGTATCCGTAGGCCGTCAATTAAGCATGACGCATCACCCCGCACGGTGAAACTGATAACCCCACCATAGCCTGACATTTGTTTAAGCGCTAAGGCATGATCAGGGTGCGAAGCCAGCCCGGGGTACCATACCTGCTCAATTTTGGGGTGATCCTCCAAATAGCGGGCAACTGCGAGGCCGTTTTCATTTTGCTTATCAACACGCAAGGCTAACGTCCGCAAGCCACGCTCCAAGAGATAGGCAATTTGCGGGGCCAGCACTGCCCCCATGACCCCTTGGGCTTGACGTAGAGCAGTAATGCGGTCACGCGTACTGATTAAGACACCTGCTAAAAGGTCATGGTGTCCACCGAGGTACTTGGTGGCACTATGCAAAACGTAATCAATGCCGTGTGCCAGCGGCTGTTGATTGATGGGTGTGCCAAAGGTGCTATCAATTACGGTGCGTATTTTATGGGTGCGCCCTATGGCACCAAGGCGCTCAAAATCCATCAATCGTAGATAGGGATTGGTAGGGCTTTCCGAAATAATAAAACGGGTCTTCTTAGGAATGATTGCAGCTTCAAGTTCATCATAATCACCAACGGGTACCACACTGGTTTCTATACCAAGGCGTTTGAGAAAGGTCTCGCAAAATTGGCGGGTACGCCGATAGCAATCATCTGTCATAACAATATGGGTTCCGGTGGGCAGGGTTGCTAGTAGCAGAGTAGTGATGGCCGCCATACCAGATGCAAAGAGCAGGGCGCTTTCGCCACCTTCTAGGGCCGCGAGGCGTTCTTCGACCGCATAGACCGAAGGATTGCCATAACGCGCATAGTCTTCGCGGTCACCTGATGCTCCGCCCCATGTTTTTTGCTGCATGAACTCAACCAAATCAGCCGTGTCGCTGAAAGTGTAGGTTGCCGTTTGCGTGATTGGTGTTGTAATGGCGTGATGGGGTTTGTTCCGTTTAACGCCTGCGTGAACTGAACGGCTGCTGGAGCCATGCAGAGAATGGTTAGCCAATGCTTACTCCTCGATGTTGATTTGTTTGCTAGTATATCGCAAAGGTGCGCTTGACGACTAGTTTGGTTGGCCTATAAACTTAGTCATGTAGAATGGTTGCAGATAGGTCAAATCAATGGGTATCAAAGTGATGCTGATGAGCGGGCCAGATGATGGCAAAGAAGTAGAACTCGAAGGTGTAGAGTTCACTATTGGGCGGCGCAAACAATGCGATATTTGTGTCCCCTTTGACACCGCAGTCTCGCGTGAGCATGCCCGTTTGGTGATCAACGGCAAAGTGTTGCTCCTGAAGGATGAAGATAGCCGCAATGGAACCTTTATTGGTCGGCGTCGTATCAAAGAAGTGGAGTTGCTTGGTGAAGGCGACATGTTCCGTGTAGGCAATACGTGGCTGCGGGTTCAAGAAGTGAGGTAGCAACAATGAGCGTAATTACCCTCCGTGAGATTGTCAGTATTGCCGAGCAAGAATCGGCGCGGCGTCATCACTACTACATCGGTATTGAACATCTGTTTATTGCGATGACCAAACTTGATAGAGGGCTGTGCAATGCGGTTCTTGAACACTGTGATATGGAGCCGCGTTTTGTGCGCTATAGTATCCGGCAAGCCATTGGTATCTCGGAGAATCGACGTTATTGGCCTAGCTTCAAAGACACTCCCCGTACCCAACGTGTGAAAGAGTATGCCCAACACTTGGCGGGCATTAAGGAGCCTAGTGAGCGTGAGGTGCTGTTGGCGATTTTGGAAGAAGGCGACAGTATCCCACTCCGCATCCTGCGGGAGATGGGTGCTGATTTAGCCGTGCTTCGATCAGCGGCAGCCAATTGGGCAACCTTATCGCGTGCCGATGTTCCAAGGGTGCCGATTGAGACCACGTTGGCGCTGAATGCTGATGAGCAGATGGTTTTGCGGCGTATGTTCCGTACTCATGAGAAAATTGTGGTCGAGCGCGAACTAGGTGGCAGCTACAGCGGGGCACGCTTGCTGGTAGTGCGTCCTTACCGTCCTCAACGGGTCGAAGCGCGATGCGTGGTCAAAATTGATGAGCATCCAGTTATCTTGCATGAGAAACGCCACTATGATTCTTATGTGAAAGATACACTACCGCCAACCACTGCCCGCTTACTAGATAACCCTTCTTTGCCTGATGGATGCCGACTGGGTGGCCTCAAGTATTCACTGGTACAGCCTGCGGATAGCCCTGACCCCGTAGATTTGAAAGCCTATGCTCTTCAAATATCTGGTATTGAATTGAGTTCAATCATACGACGTAGCATCTACGATACCTACGCTACAACATGGTGGTCACAACGCCAACGCTATCGGTTTGGTGTATGGCGTGAATATGAACATGTGTTGCCTGCCGCTATCGAAATCTATCCAGAATATACGGCAACCACCGCCCAAGAAATCCTTGAGCCAATGGGCGCTTGGAGTCGAAGCCCCGGTTTGCATCAAGGGGATTTGGTTGAACTACATGGTTTTACAGTCCAAAAGGTGCGCCCAAAGCAAGGCTCGGTGCAACTCGCTGCGGGAATAGGGCCAGAGGCTGTTAACCGATCATCCAAAGTTGAGATTATTGGGTTGGGAGAGGGCGTGGCAAATTTCCGTCCGGGGGATGTAGTTGAACGGTTTGCAGGGCGAGTGAATCGTTCACGCGATGACATTTTGCTAGAACAGGCATTGGATTTGCAGCCTAGTTTTAATCTCCAGTATCCGACGATTCCAGCCCCGTCTCCACTCGATAGTTTGCCTAACCCGCTGCACCATTACGAACGCTATCTTGATCGTCAGTTGAGCGGGTATCTCTCCATTATTCATGGCGATCTTCATTTAGGGAATGTATTAGTTGGCCCAGCCGGAGATGCGTGGTTGATAGACTTTGGCCTGACCCGTGAAGGGCATACACTCTTTGATTGGGCTTTGCTTGAAATCAGCCTACTGACATCGGTCGTTGGACCACGTATCCCCAGTGGTTGGGACGGTGTGTGGGGTGCTGTTAACCTATTGAACGAACTCAATGAAGGCCGTCTACGTGGTTACCACATGAACAACCCCGTGGCTGATGCGATTGAGGCCATCAAGGCAGTGCGCCAAGTTGTGATTGAAAATCTCGTTCGGCCCGACGATTGGCAAGAATACTACCTTGCCTTAACGCTGCTGTGCTTGCGGGGTTTATCGTGGCAAGATACAACTACAGTCGATGTGCGTCGGTTGTTGTTCTTGGTGGCAGGGTTGTCAGCTAGAGAGGTCAACCGTGCTGAGGTTACCCCTACCACCGAAGAAATGACCCGCGATGCGTTGTTGACTCAGGAAATCCGCAACTCATCCAAATTTACCCATATTGAGCCAGATGATCAACAATGATCGCCACAGGCTGCGATATACGCGGCGCGAATAATAGCAAAAAACCAGCCCGTTGACAGCAGTAGCCCAAAGCGCATATGCAATTGAGCCGTGCGACGTAATACAGGGTTTAGGGCGGCTGGTTCAGTGTTGGCGGCTACGCGATAACACAGCGCGAGGGCGGATGGGATTGTAACGAGCGTGATTAAGGTGTAAACTGGAGAGTAACCAACAAATACCAAGATAATCTGTGCAACATATGTCCCACCAACCAGCCCGTAATATTCTAGGTTGGCGTATCGACGCCCCACCATTGTTGCTAAAGTTCTTTTTCCTACTGCGCGATCATGTTCAAGATCGCGCAAGTTATTGGCGTGCAGGATGGCGGCCACCAGCATCGCAATAGGAATAGATGCCAAGAGTGGCTCCGGACGTACCAACTCAATTTGCACAAAGTAAGCGCCAATGACGATGACTGGCCCCATGAATATACCCACTGTCAATTCCCCTAAACCCACATAGGCCAATGCTACTGGCCCTGCTGTATAGAAGAATCCGGCAAGCAGGCTAAAGACACCTAAATATAGAATGAACGGCCCCATAATCGAAACCAAATATAGGCCGATGCCTGCCCCCAAGCCAAAGCACAGTAGACCGTAGATGAGAACTGCACGAGGGGCCATATCGCCACGCTGGATAACTCCACCCACGCCCAATGAATGCTCGTTGTCGGCACCCTTGATGTGGTCATAGTAGTCATTCACGAGATTGGTACCGGCTTGGAAGGCTACTGCGCCGATGAGCGCCAGTCCAAAGTGCAGGAAATTGAATGACCAATCGTAACCTGCAATGGCAATCTTCGGGTTGATGGATAGGCGGGTATAGGTGCCATTGAAAATGGTGGTGCGGTGGTAGGCTGCGATGACACTACCCAGATAGATGGGTACCAGAGTTGCAATAAAGCTCCAAGGGCGGGTGGCAATCCAGTAGAGGTTGATGCGCTGTTGGAGCCATGTGGGTTGGCGGCGGCGTGGGGCGGGCTGCCAAGGCATCAAGAGGATGTTGACGCGGGCTAAAACGAGAGCCAGCAAATACCCCACAATTGCAATGGCGACCAAGTAGGCAAAGTATTCAGGGATGAGGAAGAGGTCTTTGGTTTGCCAAATTTGGTAGCCAAGGCCATTCTTGTCGCCCGAAAAGAACTCGGCACCGACGATAACCACTAAGCCGAAGCCAAGTCCCAGTTGCAGGCTGTTGATAATCCCCGGCATACTGGCGGGTAGAGTTACACTGAAGAATATCTGGATGGGATTGGCTCCAAAGCTGCGGGCAATTTCGCGGTGCTTTGGGTCTAGCTGCTGCATATACTTAACCACGCTCAATAGCACCAAGAAAAAGACGCTAAAAGCTACAATCCGCACAAGACCCTTTTCACCAAGGCCATAGAGGAAGATGACTAGTGGTAGAAAGGCAATCTTTGGCGTGGCATAGAGCGCTTCGGCAAGGGGTTGGAAGAGGGTGTAGATGGTGCGACTTGACCCCATGAGCAGACCCAACACGATGGCCGGAGTAGCTCCCAAGACAAATCCATAAATCACACGATAGATGGTGGCCCATGTGTTGCTCACGAGCAGGCCGTCCTCATAGAGCGTCTTGAGTTTATCCCATGTTTCGGTGGGGGTGGCAAAGAAGCGGGCATCTAGGACAGGCTCGAAGCTGAACAGCACCCAACTCCCGATGCGAAAATCCCCGCGTACCAAAGCCTCCCAAACAATAACTAGAATCATGGGGGCGAGCAAAGCAATGCCCCCTTGTAGCATACGTGCCAAAGTGCGGGCGAAGTCAATCCATGTAGCTTTCATCAATGTTCCTTTTGGGCTAAATCAACTTGTTCGCGCAAGATTTCCCAAATATCAGCATAACGCTTGCCAAAATCGGGATTGGCACGCAGAGCCATGACGTTACGGGGGCGGGGGAATGTGACTGCAACCTCCGCCAGTATGTGCCCCGGACGGGCCGACATTACCACGATGCGGTCGCCAAGTGTCAAGGCTTCTTCGATGCTATGGGTCACAAAGAGGACGGTGGTATCACTGTTTTTCCACAGGTCGAGCAAAGTCTCTTGTAGTACGAGGCGCGTTTGAGCATCCAAAGCGCCAAATGGCTCATCCATGAGCAGCACTTCGGGATTGTGAGCAAAAGCTCGCGCCAAGCCCACCCGTTGTTGCATACCACCTGATAGCTGGGACGGGAAAGAATCGACAAAACGAGATAATCCCACACGATTAATCCATTCTTGAGCGAGGGCATAGCGCTTGGGGCCACGTATCCCCTGCATCCGCATCCCGAAAGCCACATTTTCGAGGACGCTCATCCACGGAAAGAGGCCCGCATTTTGAAACACCATTGCAGTTGGTGGGCGGTGGGTGTCGGTGGGGGTGATAGTGGCATTGCCCGAAGCAGGGCGCTCAAGGCCAGCCAAAACTCGCAGAAGGGTGGTTTTGCCACATCCGCTTGGCCCGACCACAACCACAAATTCACCCTTTTCGACAGTAATCGATAGGCTTTGAATAGCGGTGATGGTGCTAAGGCCAATGGAGCCAGCATATTGGACAGTCAGGTTATCGGCGTGAATCATTACTCATCCGGTTGGAAGCGCACACCATATGGGCGGCTGCGATAGTTGTACATGATGTCAGTAAAGTCTTGAGGCGATGGAAAACCACGAAACTTCTCTTTGATTTGCGAGAGTTGAATCATAAAAGTGATGTCGCCAATGGTCACACGCCCATAGAGCGACCAGCGTTCAAGGCGCTCTAGTAGCGTAAATTCGCTGGCGAACTCTGGGAAATTGGCTTGGAGGTGGCTATAGGCGGCTTCGAGGTCATCGACGACAAAGCCAATATGATGAATGCGGCTAGGGATGCCGTCGGTGAGAGGTTGACCGGGTTCGGCAGCGAAGAAGAAGAGTGCGGTATTGCCCGTTGTCACGACGGTGATATGGGTGTCATCGCGCACAATGTCCATTTTGAGGCCCTTGTGGAAAAAATCACGTGCCAGAGCGCGGTCTTGGATACTGAGGGCGAGGTGGTCAAAACCGACCTGTCGCCATTCACGGTTGGTCAAGGTGAGGGGCGAGGTGGTGACATGTAGGATGCAATGTCCATAATGTTTGTGGATTTCACCTAAAAACATATCGGCATAGATAAGGTCGTTAGAGGCGGTTCTGATACTGATTCTGCGCTTGGTGAGGTCATCGGATGACAAAAGCTTCACCAAGGCTTCATGGACAATTTGTAGCGGCTCAAATTCGCCTTTGTAGATGGCTTGTTCGTTGAGGTGTAGTTCAACTGGAATCATATGGCTCATGATGTCTCCGTTGTGCGGGGAGGGATGGCCCCTCCCCAGTGCTTTGATGACTATTCGGATGCTTCAGGGGTGCTGTCCATGTCTGGCATGGTGTCGGCGTAGGTACCCAAGTCCGCGATTACTTCATCGAGGAGCGTGTTATCTATCATAACATTGACATCGAGAAGCTCGTCGTAGCCAAGGACGCCATCTTGGGCGAAGAAATACGCTTGCAACGCCTCAAGGTCGGCGATGTTAACGGTACCATCGACCGGATAATACGGACGTGATGCGCTCTTGTTGATTTCAACCGGGACGTTGGTATAGGTATTGAGAATGGTCGCTACCTCATCGCTGCTCCATGTTTCATTGTCAGCAAGGAAGCGCACGGTTCGGACATAAGCACGGAGGAAGCCAATTGCTGCCTCGCGGTTATTGGCGATAAAATCATTGCTCATGTAGAGGAAGGTGGCTTGGAAGCCATTAACAAAATCTTCAGAAAGGCGCACCACAAGACCCTCCTGCTCGGCAAAGGAGACCAATGGCTCGCCCAAAATAGCGGCATCAATACGGTCGGCGCTATCACTATTGAGTGCAGCAGCCACATCTGGAAAAGCTACCGCGACCACTTCCACATCATCAATGCTTAGGCCACCTTTGGCGAGGGCCTCAGCCAGCCAATACTCGGTAGCGGCACCAGTGGCATTGATAGCCACGCGCCCGCCAGCAAGGTCGGCGACGGTGGTGATTTCACCATTGTCATAGCGTTCTTTGCTGACGACTAGCGGGCTGGTAACGGGTGGGGCTTCGCTATGGACACCTGCTACGATGCGGAAACCGGGGTCTTCCGTTAGGCCGAGGTTGCGATTAGCGTAGTTAAAAAGGCCCGCACCTGCGCCGCCAAAGACGACATCCAGTTCGCCAGTGGCTAAGGGGGCAAGGGGTTCGGAACCACCAGCTACACGTTGAACCTCAATGGCGATGTTTTCATCAGCAAAGTAGCCTTCGGCTTCGGCTACAAAAAGAGGGGCAAAGATCATAACTGGAACGGCCCCAACGCGAACCAGCGTCAGGTCGTCTTCTTGAGCGTTGGCGCTAGACGGTGCCTGCGAATGTGGAAGAGCGAGGGTGGGGATTAGCAGGGTTGCAATCAGCAACAACAGCAATGGGCGTTTCATGCTTGCTCCTTATGTTCAATTCGTTCAAAAAGTTGTAAACGTTCAGAATTGATTGTACATGTTTTCACAGATGGCTGCAATGAATCTTCCACAAAACAAAAGAGGTGACAAGCGCCACCTCTTTTGTTATGAGATAGTAGGGGTAGGAGAAATTGTCTGTTATTGGATGCTGAAGGTGACTTCTAGCTGAACATTCACAGCCAGAGTGCCTTCGCTGATGGGTGGGTTGCTGGCACCGCCACCGCCACCGCCGCCACCGCCAACCATGTTATAGGCGGGGCCATAGTAGCCACTGTTGCTGTATTCCACCACGCTAATGACCTCACCCAATTCGGCACCAATTTGGTCGGCGAGTTGTTGGGCACGGTCACGGGCGTCGGCAAGGGCTTCCACGCGGGCATCGGATTCCAAGGCGGCGCGGTCGGCAATGTCGAAATTGACATAGTTCACAACATTCGCGCCAGCATCAATCACCGTACCAAGTACCTGACCGACCTTGCTGACATCACGCACAACCACAACCATGGTGTGGTTGATACGGAAGGTTGCAGGGGGTGCATCACTGGTGATAGAGGGGTCATAGTAACCCTTGTCTTGCCAAATGTTGAAGTAATCGGTGCGGACATCGGTGGGTTCGATACCCAGTTCGCCAAGGGCGGCTTTGATGGCTTCGATGCGGGTGTTGTTATCAGCGAGCGCGACATTGATGTCGGTATCTGAGCTATCGACACCGATACCCATATAGGCAATATCGGGTGCGCCTGCGGCGTCGCCTAGACCCGTGACACGGATGAAGCGACTGGCAGCAGGAGTATTGTCTTGGGCTTGTGTGGGTTTCGCGTAACCACCAACGACGACAGCAGCAGCGAGAATAGCAATCGTGAGAATGCTGAGGATAGTCTTGCGAATGGACATTGTTGTTATCTACTCCTTAGTAGAGTTGAATGAGTTATAGGTAACTATACAAGATTGGCGCGTAGGTGTTTTCAACGCTTCGATGACGCTTGGTCTACGCGCCCTCCCTGTCTACATGAATGAAGACGACCTAACTCAAAAAAAGGTTCCCACTGTTGGCGATTTTCTCGAAATCACTATAATGGTATCCCAATGAAAGGGGCTTATTGACTATGCAGAAGCTAAAAGTAGCCATACTTGGCGCGACAGGTGCAGTCGGACAGCGCTTTGTTCAATTGCTGGAGGGTCATCCTTGGTTTGAGATTCATGAGTTGGTAGCCAGTACCCGTAGTGCAGGACGGACTTACGGCGAGGCGACCAATTGGGTATTGGATGGCGAGCCACCGCGTGAGATTGCTGAGATGACGGTTAAGGAATTAGGGGAACCGCTGGAATCACCATTGGTCTTTTCAGCCTTGCCCAGCGATACTGCCCGTGAGATTGAAATTCATTTGGCAGAAGCAGGGCATGTGGTGTGTTCCAATGCCAGCGCGAATCGGATGGTGCATGATGTTCCATTGTTGATTCCAGAGGTGAATGCTGACCATGTGCGCTTAATCGACCAACAGCGTCAACAACGAGGTTGGCAGAGCGGGGCGGTGGTGACCAATTCCAATTGCACGAGTATGCCCGTGACAATGGCCTTGGCACCTTTGCTGCAATTTGAGCCAACCCATTTGCAGTTGGTGAGTATGCAGGCGATTAGTGGGGCGGGTTATCCCGGCGTGGCGTCGCTGGATATTTTGGATAATGTTATCCCGTATATTGGCGGAGAGGAAGAAAAACTCGCTATTGAGCCACGTAAGATGTTGGGGATATTGGCGGATGATTTATCATCGGTTCATCTAATGCCCGCAACCATCAGCACCTCCTGCAACCGTGTGCCTGTCTTAGATGCTCATTTGGTGAGTATGGCGGTGCGCTTTGCGACCAACCCCACCATGGCAGATATTGAGGCGGCGTGGGAGGCGTTTGTTGCGCCCAATGTTGTACAAGGCCTGCCCTCGGCACCCCCGCAACCTGTTATTTATACCCGTGCGGCAGATCGCCCCCAACCGCGCCGCGATCGGATGGCTGGTAATGGGATGTCTACGGTTGTCGGGCGCTTGCGGGATTGCGCGGCATTAGATGGAGTGCAATTCTTGGCTCTTGCTCATAATACTATTCGTGGGGCGGCAGGTTGTTCAATCCTGAATGCCGAGCTGTTAGCGGCGACTGGGTATATCCACGCTTTTGATACGGCGTTGATTCACCGTGTATAATTAGGAAAAAGCTGTGCGGGGTTTGCTGTGTCACACATCTTGAAACACGCTGAATTGCTCTTTAGCCGAAACGGGTATCTGGCAACCACCCTTGACGATATTGCGGCAGCGGTGGGAGAACCTGTAAACGCCAGTAAGGATGACTTGCTCTGGGCAAGTGCCTTGCGGATTGCGGAGGCTTTTCAGTCTGCATTGGAAATTGCTGTCACTACTGAGCGCCCCATTGATGACCGCCTACGTCATGCGATAATGGCCCATATTCATGTGATTGTGAATAATCGCCCTGCTGCCAACGTGTATATGCACGAGTGGCGTTTTTTGTCGCCGGAACGACAGACCGAGTACCGCCAACGTCGGGATGCTTATGAAGCCCAGTTCCGTGCGCTGGTTCATGAGGGTATTTACGCGGGGGTATTTGCGCCAGTCGATGAGAAATTTGTAACCATGATGCTCTTGAGCGCATTGAATTGGGTGAGTCAATGGTATCGTGCAGATGGCCCGATGAACGCTGATGAAATTGCACACACACTAGCTGATTTGACTCTCAATGGATTATATCGACGGGTTTAGGAAAGGGGACAGACAAGCATGAGTGTATTGCCTTTAAATTATTACAGTACAGTGGAAGATGATGGGCGGAGCGAGGAAGAGAAGCTCCTTGCGTTTGAAGCTAAAATCAATCGTGGCGAGAAGATTGAGCCAACCGATTGGATGCCAGAGCGCTATCGCAAACAAGTGATGCGGATGGTGCAAAATCATGGCAATAGTGAGATTGTCGGTGCTTTGCCAGAACGCGAATGGATACCCCACGCCCCAACCTTTAAGCGCAAGCTGGCCCTGACTGCTAAGGTACAAGATGAGGTCGGGCATGCTCAATTGTTGTATCGGGTGGTGGAGACCTTGGGCAAGCCGCGTGAGGTAATTATTGAGGAGTTGCTCAACGGCACTGCTAAGTATTCCAATGTGTTCAATTATGCACCCGAAACTTGGGCAGATGTAGGGGTGATTGCATGGTTGATTGATGCCGCCGCAATTATCCGCCAGTTGTTGCTGCGCGAAGGCTCTTATGGGCCTTATAGCCGCGCTTTGAAGCGAATTTGCTATGAGGAGAGCTTCCACCTCAAGCATGGCTATGATATTTGCGTCACCTTGGCGTTAGGGACATCTACACAGCGTGAGATGTTGCAAGATGCATTAAATCGCTGGTGGGAGCCGATATTGGGGTTTTTCGGCCCACCCGATAACGACAGTGTGCATACCAGCGAGTTGATGCGTTGGCGGGTGAAATTGAAAACCAATGATGCTATCCGTCAAGAGTTCCTCGATCAATATGTTCCCAAGATATGGGAGCTAGGCTTGACCTTGCCTGACCCAAAGCTTTGCAAAGACGAGCAGACAGGTGTATGGCATTATACAGAGCCGGATTGGGACGAATTTAAGCGGGTTATTCAAGGGCATGGCCCATGCAACGCCAAGCGAATCGCAGTACGGCGGATGGCGCATGAAGACGGTGAATGGGTGCGTCGTGCCTTAGCTGCCGCTGAACATAATGAATCGATTCCCGTCCACTAGCGACACGCATATTACTTCACACCTACTTTATCAGAGGCGGTGGAGTTTTCTTATCGCGTGTATCTGAAACATCCCTCAGTATCTATGTGAAAAGGACGACAGATTTGTGACTGATACACAATGGCTAACATGGGAAGTTTTTCATCAGACCCAACGCGGCGCACCCCATATTCATGTAGGCAGTGTCCATGCACCCGATGCGGAAATGGCGCTGCTGATGGCTAAGGAGCAATTTGCTAGACGACAGGCCTGTGTTAATTTGTGGCTGGTGCCGACGCATGCGATTTACGCCTCGCCCTATGAGGACGCCGATATATTTGAGCATGGAACGGACAAAAGCTACCGTGAGGCTTTTGGTTACAAGGTGCGTGACCGTGTGCGGGCGGCTAATCTCAATGATGAAGATAAACAAGAGGACATCCCAGAGGAAGCATGAACCAAGTAGCATTGATTGACCTATTGTTTCGATTGGCGGATGATGAGTTATTGGTGGGTCATCGCAACTCAGAATGGACAGGCGTTGCGCCCATTATTGAAGAAGACATTGCGTTTTCCAGCATGGCCCAAGATGAGATGGGGCATGCGCTGGCCTATTACACGATTTTGCATGAACGCCTAGGGCAAGCCCCCCCCGACCAACTAGCGTTTTTGCGTGAGCCGCATGAATTTCGCAATGCCGCCCTTACTGCTTTGCCACGTCGAGATTGGTCAGAGACCATTGTGCGCCAATTTCTATATGATGCGGCTGAACATGTTCGACTGGAATGCTATGCTCAACACCCCTTTGAACCCTTGGCGCATGTTGCTCGCAAGATACATGGTGAAGAAAAATATCATTTCTTGCATGCCCGCACATGGATGACTCGCCTTGCCCAAACTGACGAAAGCCGTCAACGGATGCAAGTCGCAATTGGTATTCTCTGGCCTCATGCGCTGGGGATGTTTGAAACGGGACAGTCTGAGCAAGACGCTCCCTTTGACGAGGCCAGTATCATGGAGGCATGGTTAGCGTTGATAACGCCGATATTGGTGGAGGCAGGCTATCAGGTGCCGAGTAGCACAGCCATCTATTCACGGTATGCAGCCCCGACGCCTGACCGTATCGAATTATTAGCGGCAATGCAGAAAGTCTATCGGATTGACCCCAACGCAGAATGGTAGTGACATGGATGCACAGATTTGGCAGCTATTGGAAAGCGTGTCTGACCCTGAAATTCCGGTGATTTCAGTGGTTGATATGGGTATCATCCAAGGGGTGGCGGTGAGTGCGGATGGCACGGTGCAAGTGAGTATGACACCCACCTTTGCTGGATGTCCTGCCTTAGAGATGATGCAAGCTGATATTCGTGCGGCGCTGGAAGGAGCGGGCTATGAGCGGGTGCAGATTGATGTGGTGCTAAACCCTCCTTGGACAAGTGAGCGTATCAGTACCGAGGGACGGCGCAAACTCAAAGAGTTCGGTTTGGCACCCCCGCCACCCATGCAAGGCGGCGTTGATGGCGCGATGTTGCTTTTCCTAGACGCGATAGGTTGCCCCTTCTGTGACTCGACCAATACCCGCCTTGAAAGCCCCTTTGGCCCGACGTTGTGCCGCGCCATTTATTATTGCAATAATTGTCATCAACCCTTCGAGTTGTTTAAGCCTCTATAGAAGTCATCTGTTGAAGCAACCGCTTGGCGAAGGCGGGCGGGTTGCTTTGCTCAATCACCAATTCCTTGGCCTTATGGAAGCGCATGAAGTCCTGCATGGCGATAGAAATATCGGCGACCATTTCATCGGTCAGGTCGATGTCCGGTTCAAGATGTAAGGCTTTGAGGCGGAGGATGCCTGCGCGTCGTTCTAGCTTGGGGTCAAAGCGACCAATCAGGCGGTCTTTGTGCAAAATGGGCAAGCAGAAATAACCCCATTCGCGGATGGGGGCGGGTTTGTAAGCCTCGAGCGTCTGACGAAAATTCCAGAGTTGTTGGTCACGCTTGTTAGCCCAAAAAAGGCTATCGAAGGGACTCAAAAAGGTGGTTCGCTCGGCAGTGATGACCCCATCAGCGGCTTGTTGTAGGACCGGCAGGTTGTCACAGTGAACCAACAAGGTGGTTGTGGAGCCGTTGCTGAGTTCGCCCTTAATCTCGTGCAGAATGCCCTCATTGACCAACTCCTGCACAATGGGACGGGCGGGAGTGATAGGCATATGCGTATAGTTCGGAATTTGGTTGGGGGCAGCTACGCCCAAGGCCCGCGCTGATTGTTCCAATAGGCGGCAGCGGGTTTCTTCCAAGGTGGGCGCGGTGGTATCGACCCACGCAGGCAGCACACGCTCACGCAGGTCATAACTGCGCTGGAACTTGATGCGGTTGCTAATCATCAAGTCGCCTTGGTCAAAGAGAATCTCTAGCGCACGTTTGGCGGGTTTCCAGTCCCACCAGCTATCACGCTTGGGGCCTTTATAGTCAAAGTCACTGCTTCTCAATGCCCCTTCTTGTTCGATTCGTGCATAGACCTGTTTCATCAATTCGGCGTGGTCTTGTTGCGCTAACCAGCGCTGCACCCCATTGCGTTCACCAAAGGTTTGCATGGTTGGGATGCGGTAGCGGTATTGATTGAGGGGGATAATGCAGGCCGCGTGGAGCCAATACTCAAATAGGCGGCGTTGGGTGGGGTCAAAAATCAGGTCATCAAAATCGTGGGTGTTGTAGGTACCAAGCCGACTCCAGATGGCAAGGTATTGGCTGCGGTGTACCATTTGCAGGGTGTCGATTTGCACACAGCCAATATCCTCAACCACTTGGTAAATGGCGTCAGCGGTTGGGGCAGGTGGTTGGCTATTGGCTAGGCGTTGGGTGTGCAGAGCAAGGGTACGGAGTGTCTTTAATGAATAAACAGTCATGGGCGTTACCTCTGTGGATGAGTATAAGAACGAATGTTCGGAGTGTCAAACAATAAAAAAGCTGGACGATGCCAGCTTCTATTTAACGTGTGAGTCTAGCGAGAACGCCGTGCCCATGCGGGGAGGTCGTTGCGGTATTCACCACTGCTATAGACATAGACCCATGCTGCGCCATTAGGCGCTTTTTCTGACCAACGATAAATCCACCACGAGTCCATAATCGAGAGATTGACACAGCCATGTGATTGGCGGTAACCAAAGGCATCATGCCAATAGGTGCCGTGCAGTGCGATGTCGTTATCGAAGTACATCACCCAAGGCACATTCTCAATGAAGTAGAAGTCGGCTTGACCACTGGCACCTGTCATCGGGGTGGAGACGGCACGCACACCCATCTTGAACAGCCCTTCATTGGTAGACCATTGGGGCAGGCCGCTAGAGATAAGGGTTGCGAAGACCATGCGGTCACCTTCATAGGCAACGGCGGTTTGCTCAAAGAGGTCAATGGCGACCCATAACTCGGTGGGGCCAACATCGGCGGGACGTTGGACGGGCTTCAACTTGGCGACACGGGTCTGCTGGAGCCACAGGCCGGGGCCAACGAGATACCATTCCCAGCCATCGACGACCTCAGTGGCATAGATAGTCAGCAGGGTATATTGCTGGATGCGGTCAAGGTTGGTGTCTTCAGGGCCACCGGGGAAGCTACTGGGGCGGGCAGTGCGAACCATCCACGCGACGGGATAGGTGAGATCGCCTGTAATTTCAATGCCAGAGAGGGCTGAGACTTGGGCGTCTTGAACATGCTCCGAACTGACCCACTGCCCATTGCTCATCTGTACCCAGCCGTCGGTGACTTGGCGAATGGAGACGAAATTGTAGCCTTTGGTGATGGACTGCACAACATTGCCACCGGGAGCATCATAGACCAACACATCGCCCACAATGCGACGATAACGGCGTTGAAAGAGGATGTCGTCTTGGATAGCGACTTGTTGCACAGGTGGGGCGTAGGTCTGCATGGCGGCATTGGCGGCTCGCAACTCAATCGCTGACAGCCCCGGTGCGGTTAGGCAGTTGATGTCGCCTATTTCTTGGCCTGCCTCTAATGCGGCAAGCGATTGGGCGACAAGTTCATCGCACTTTTCGTCATCGCGGCCACCGGGGAAGGCATAGGTAGGGGAAATGAGGGTTGTTAGGGTGATAACCAGTAATCCAAAAGCAAGCAGGCGCTTCATACGTCTGTAGTCTTCTCCATCCATGTTTTGCTAAAGGGTACTCAAGGGTGGGGGAATCGTAAAGGGGCGTTTTGCCTACGCCCCTTTGACCGATGACATTAGCCAATGACAGGCACAACCTCATAGAAGCCACGGAAATACACATGGGCACGCTTGACCCACACCCGACCATAAGGCGTGTCAATCTGGAACATTGTCCATTCGCTATTGACGCCCGTAATCTCATATTCCCCGTTACTGGGTAGAGTACCAAGTTCGGTGACAGCATTGGGGTCAGCATAATACTTGGTGGCGTATTGGGAGACGGCAATTGCTGAGGCTATCTCGCCCAGAGGTTCGCTGACGACCGGAATCATGCTGACATCACCTCGAAAGAGGATGTAGCGGGTGCGTACCCAGCCGACACCAAAATCACCTTCTACCCGCCACCACACGCGGTCAGCGCTGACACCGGTTGTGGTGAGCTTGGTTCCGCCATCGACAACGGCAAGAATGGTGTACTCAGGGCCGGGGCCGCTGCGGACGTTGAGCTTGTAGGCATTGGCAATGATATGATTATCGGGTTGAGGCGTGTCATCGGTGATGGGCAGGGCTGCCATATCCCCATTGAAGGTGATGCCGCTGAAGACGGCCCACACCACATTAGAGCGAATAATGGTTTTGAGCCAGAGGCCATCAGGACTACGCCCAATGATGCCAATTTCTTCGCCACGCCGAGCATCAAGCATGACCACACTATAAGCATTGGTGTTGTAAAGCAACTTGCGGTCGGAGATGATAGTTAAGGTGGCATGGGCCGCGCTATCAAAAGCAGGTCCAGCTACACCTTCTGCACCGCGTAAGGGCACACCTTCGGCGGAACCTGCAATGCTGACATTGGCGACATTAATCCACCCAATCCCGACGCCATCGGGAATGACCATCCATTTGGTGTTGTCGGCATTGCGCCCAATGATGGGTAGAGTGGCTCCTGCGGGGAGTTGCCCAATAATCTGCCCTGCATCATTTACAACGTTCTGGGTGGTGTTAAGTTGGACAGTGGGGCCGCGGAAAGTAGGGCCGGGGTCGCCCACAAAAGGAATGCTGGAGAGGTCGCCACGATGAACTACGGTGCCAACGTTGACGAAGCCAGAGCCACCCGCTGCAATGACTTGATACCAGTTACCATCTTCAGTTTGCCCGATGACCGTTGCCGAGCCACCAGTGGGAATGATGGTGGTTACAAACGAACTGTAGTTGGGGGTGCTGTAGACTTTGGCGGGGCCGTTAGCGGCGACCACTGTCACAATGTCTGGAACAAAAACACCACTTGGTTCAGTCACGACTGGCACGCTGTTGATGTCGCCACGGAAAGCAGCCACACGGTTGCTAATCCAGCCCGTGCCGTAGGCCGATTCAACGCGCCACCAGCCTGTACCGCTTTGGCCTGTAACAGGCAACACAGCGTGCGCGGGGACGCTACCGAGAATGGTGGTCGAAGTCGAGGGGCCGCTACGGATATTGGCTCCAAGACTGACAACCGTGACGGTGTTGCCCTCTTGAGCGAAGGTTGGTGGAATTAGCGCAATGCTCAAGAGAAAGAATGCAGTTAAAAGGATAATCGCACGTCGCATAGGTACCCTTTCAATAAGGCTAGGACTATTTGAATTCAAGTATACGCGAGGCTGTGGTATTCAGCCAAAATCAACTGGCGTGGGGTGAACGTCAGGGATGCACCCTAGTCGATTGGCAGAACATCGCTATACTAGGGAGGCTTGAAACCCAAACAGTGTGAGGTTTGTTTTATGAAGTTGTTATTTAGTGGGTTACGCCGTCTCTTGACGCTGATTTTTATCATCGGCATTTTGGCTGGGGCAGGCGCTTATATGTACGTGACCATTTCCGGAATTGCGGATGAAGTTCAATTTCGGCAAGAGCAAAAAGACCGCGATACCTTGCGTCGCCAGACGGGTACTGCAATTGCCCCAATGCTCGAAGCTGAGGCAGAGACCTTGGCTAATTATCGTGTTGAGCAAGCGGTCGAGGTTGAGGCTACTCCGCTACCAACTGTAACCCCTAAGTTGGAGATTGAGACGATGCCTACGACTCCAGAGCCGTCTATTGAGCCAACACAAGATACCGCGCAATTGACAGGGCGCGGGGGGCCATTCTTGATGATACAAGGCGCAACCTCAACCCCAGTGCCATCCCAAAGCCCAACGGTTGTGGCCCAAGACCCGCCAACGGCATTCCCAACCAATACAATGCCACCAACGGCGTTGCCAACTAACACACCGTTCCCTAGCAATACACCCCTGCCGACGGATACCCCGACAGCAACCAATACCTATACACCCACACCGACCTTTACGCCGTCGAATACACCAACCTCTACCCCAACACGCCCACCGACGTTGGTGATTGAGGGGACCTATATCACACCCATTTATACCCCGGTTGCCCAAATCTTGCCGCGTGCGGAATTGGTCGAAAACGACCCGAACATTATTAATATCGCGTTGTTGGGTAGTGATGTGGCGAGTTCGTTAGGTCGGACGGATGTGATTATTCTGGTGACAATCAACAAGACGACTGGCACAGCGGCTATGTGGCATATCCCACGTGACTTGTTGGTCTATATTCCCAACGACACTGTGAATAAGATTAACCTCACCTTTCAGATTGGGCAGCAGAACGGCATGGGTGGGCCATCCCTGCTGAAGGAAATGTTCATCTATAACTTCGGCATCTCCATTGATTATTATGCCCGTGTGAGTTTTGATGACTTCCGTGCCATTATTGATGAACTGGGCGGGGTGACCGTGTCGGTGGACTGCGAGATTACCGATTGGCGCTTGATTGACCCGGATAATTCTCCACCTGAAGCTTTCCAAGAGGCTGATGATGCTTGGGCACCCTATTGGGAGCAATACACTATGCGTGTGGGTGTTCAGCACCTCAATTCTTATATGGCGTTGTGGTATGCCCGTAGCCGTGTGACCACCAGCGACCTCGACCGAGGCCGTCGGCAAATGGACTTGCTGCGAGCAATGTGGCAGCAGGCCAAGACCAACGGTATTTTCGACCAAGTATTGACCTTGGGACCACGGGCGTTGGAGATTGTGGATACCAACATGACCGTGCAAGAGATGTTGGGACTGGCTCCCTTGGCGGTGTCACTAGATTTGGCGGACATTCAGCGTTATAGCCTGCGCGAGGGCGTCCACATGGAATCATGGACAACCCCCGATGATGGTCGTTTTGTGTTTGTAGGCAATTGGCCCGCCATCCATGAGTTAGCCCGTCAATTTGTGACTCCCTCTAATCCTCAGCGCTTGGCGCGTGAAGGCGCGAGTATTGAGGTGTATGATGCCACCCTTTATGGCTTGGGGTGGGGGCAGGTTGCGGCTGAACGTTTGGCATGGGAAGGTTTTTCGCCTGTGTTGACCGAGACCCGCGCTCCCCAACAAGACGTTACCACCATTATTGACTTTACGGGTAGCACCAAAGGGAGTGAACTGACTCGCTTGCAGGAGATTCTGCGGGTCGGTGAAAGCAATATCATTCAACAACCCGACCCAGACCGCCAATATGATTATCGTGTAGTGGTGGGGCGTAGCTACAACGCGTGCCTGCGCGGAAGTAGCTCCGATGAAGTTGAAGTGCCTGTTTTGCCATCCGATTTGGGGCAGTAAGCCGCTATACTACTCAATCAATCAACAGGGTGGACGTTATTATGTCTGCCCTGTTTTTGTTTACTGGAAAGGGTTGGGGGCAAGGCTCCAGTCAGGCAGGAAGTCACCAAGCGGGGTTCCGATTGCTGATAGTGTGCCCGTCTCAATGGTGTAGTAATACAGGCCGTAGACCTCTATGCCTTGGTCATTGGGCTGTTCACGCTGAAAAATGACACGGCTACCGTCGGGTGACCAGTCGGGGAAGCGGTCATCAATGCTGTCATCCATCAATGGGCGCACATCGGAGCCATCGGCGTTCATCAAAAAGACTTGGGTATGGGTGGTATGATTGACATGAAAGGCCAGTTTTTGACCATCTGGTGACCATGTGGGGAAATAAGCATTGTCTATATCGTCAGTGGTGAGTTGTTGGCGGTTGGTACCATCAGGGTTGATGGTAAAGATGCGATATTTGCCTGCTTCGTAGCTATGGAAGGCAATCAACTGTCCATTGGGTGACCAATCTGGGCCAAGGTCATCAACATTGTTGAGGGTAATTTGGGTTATGGTTTGGGTGGCAAGGTTGAGCGTATACAACTCATAATCACGGCTGCCATCAAGGTCACCGGGGCGGTTGCTATGGAATATGAGATATTTGCCATCGGGCGACCATGAAACATAACGGTCGTTGGCATCGGGCGAGTTGGTCAGGTTAACGACATTCTCTCCATTGGCATCCATCAGATAAATGTCAGCATTACCCGCGAGGTCTTCATAAGCATAGAAAGCAATTTTGCTGCCGTCGGGTGACCATGAAGGGCCAGTTTGATTGAGTTCGTCAGTAGTGAGTTGTTGACGGAGTTTATTGGCGGTGACATCGGTGATGAAGATGTCGAGATTTCCATAACGTGAGGAGGCATATACGATATAGCCTTCTAGCGTGTCAGCGGTTGTCGCGGGGATGGTATTATCGGCGGTCGGAGTTGTAGGGGTTTCATCGACAATGGGTTGAGGTGTGACGGTGGGGTTGTCGAGGTTGACGGTGGGATTGGGTTCAACTGTCTTGTTGTCTTTGGGACTATCCGATAAGGCATAGACAACCAGCGCCAAGCAAGACAGCATGACCAGCACAATCCCAAGGATCGTAAACGGCGCGATGCGTGGGCCGCGTGGCTTGGGGGGATGCCAACGATGGCGAGGCGGGGTAGTGGCCTCTTGAATCGGGATAACAGGTTGGCTACCCGTTGGTGTGATGGGTGGGGACGCAACGAGTGGAGGTGCTACTAAAGTCTGTGGCGCAGGTGCTTCCATCGTGATGGCTTGCAAGGGGCGCGATTCGTTTTGGATAAACTGCGAAACTTCTGGCAAGCTCACATGATTGGGGGCTGGGATGACAGGAGTATCTTTGGCGAGAGGTGTAAAGTCCGATGGTGCGGCACCAAGGGCCTCGGCCAAGTCATCATAGACCTCGCGCACAGTGGCGGGGCGTTGGCTGCTGTCTTTGGCGAGGCAACGAATCACGACTTGATCAACGGCTTCGGGGAAGCTACTTTGCATGGCCCGTAAGGGTGTAGGCGGTACATGCAGATGCTCATAGGTGATGCGCTCTGACATGCTGCTGCCTTGGGCTGAAGGATGATTACCAGAGAACGGTACGACCCCCGATAGCAATTGATACAAGATTACACCAAGGGCATAGACATCGGTTGCGGCGGTGATGGTGCCGCTGGTGATTTGCTCTGGTGCCATGTAGAGCGGGGTACCCATCGCTTGTCCGATAGTAGAGGCAAAGGTTGAGTCATTGAGGAGGCGTGCAATGCCGAAATCCGTAACCAGTAAATTGCCATTCTCATGAATAAGGATATTGCCGGGTTTCAGGTCGCGGTGGATAACCCCTTCACCATGAGCAAAATGGAGGGCGGCGGTCAATGGCTTGAGGGTATCAAAGACCTCCCGCACGTTGAAGGGACGCCCTGCCTTGTAGAGTTTGGCTTGGAGGGTTTCACCCGGTACATAATCCATTAAGATGAAGACGGTATCTTCTTCTTCGATGAGGTCATAGTAGCGCACAATATTGGGGTGTTGGAGGCGTGAGAGTACATCCCCTTCACGGCGGAAGCGCTCAAGGACAGTTGGTTCCAGCGCAATATCTTGGCGCAACACTTTAGCGGCGAGGTCAACATTGCGACGGGTGTCATGAACACGATAGACCCGTGCAAATGTGCCTTCGCCAAGACGAATATCAAATGAATAGCGGTTTGCGATAGTACGCCCTGTTAAATCCATAGTGTTGAGTTTATGCTTCAATCAAAAGCCTGTCAACAAATCAAACGGAGGCTGTATGGGGAAGATTTTGATTAGTGCCTTGCCAGCTAAGGGCCACCTCAATCCATTGGTGGCGATTGGATTGGCCTTGGTGGAGCAAGGGCATGAGGTCATGTTTGCAACGGATGAACGTTATCGGGCGCAATTGCAGCGCGTTGGGTTACCCCTAGAGGCCTTACCCTATCCCGATGGCGCGGTGGATACCACTATCAAGATGTTTGAGAAACCCGCGCACTGGATGGCACAGTTACGGCGAAAACCCCCCGAAAGCTATTTTTTCGACCATCTCGACTTGTTGACTAAGGGCCTGATTGACACCATTCGACGCTATCAACCCGATGCACTGTTGACCGATTTAAATTTTTACGCAGGGTCAGTGGCAGCGGAGGCTTGTAATTTGCCCTATGCCACTTACTGCGCGATTGTTGCAGCCTTGAATACACCGGATGCGCCACCCTATGGCCTTGGCCTTGATTGGGTTCCATCGGGTCATTGGCAACGCTGGCTATGGCCTATTCTCAACCTGCCTGTGCGGTGGATACTGTGGCGGCATGACCGCTTGCTGAATCCGGTACGACGTCAGTTTGGATTGGAGCCTGTGCGCGGCGGATTGTTAGACCATTCGCCCTACCTGTCGTTGGTGCCAACCACTGAGACCTATGAGTACCCAAGACGTGATTTACCTCGGCAAATCATGTATGTTGGACCCGTGACGTCGTCCCAGCGCGGTGAGGTGCATGATGACTTTCCGTGGAAATGGTTCGACCATGATATGCGCCCGACGGTGTATGTGTCGATGGGGACAATTGTTGGTGGACAGCAGGTTTTTCAAGAGGTGATTGAGGCGGCACGTGGTGCGGCATGGAAGGCAGTGCTGGCGGTGGGCATGGGTACCGATGTTAGCCAGTTTGTGAATGTCCCCGACAATGTTCTCATCCGCAACTTTGTGCCGCAACTAGAAGTGTTGAAGCGGGTGGATGCGGTGGTCAGCCATGGGGGCAATAACACCGTGACGGAGACCCTAATGCACGGCTTGCCCCTTGTCGTGATTCCCTTTAGCGCAGACCAACCCGAATCGGCGGGGCGAATCAAAGCGGCGGGTGTGGGTATACGGATGCGTCCGGGTCTGGCACAGCGGGTTCGATTGAGGCGAGCGATTGAGGCGGTTTTGACAGACCCGCACTATCAGGAAGCAGCCCAGCGAGTGCAGCAGAGCTATGCGCGGTGCAATGGCACACAGACGGCGGCGGCGTTGGTGGGGCGTTTGGCGGTTACTGGTCAGCCGATTATGCGACCTGATGGAATGAGGCCAACACTGGTTGGGATTGCCGAGCTATTGGAAAAGCAAGCGACGGGCCAATGACCCGCCGCCGTAGACCAATTCAGGAGACTGGTTTATTTCTTGCCGTTCTTGGCTTTGACGGCAATCAACTTGGGTTGAACTTCTGGCACCTTGGGCAAGGTTAGACTCAAGACACCATTCTCGAACTCGGCTACGACATGCTCACCGTCAATCGGTTGGGGGAGTTGAATGCGGCGTGTGAATTTACCGTAGCGACGTTCACGGATAAGGGCCTTGGCCTCTTTCTTCTCAACAACCTGTTCAGGGATTTCGGCTTCGATGGTCAGGTAGTCGTTCTCTAGCCGGATTTGGATATTGTTTTCTTGAATGCCCGGCAGATCGGCATGAATGGTGTAAGCGGCATCGGTTTCATCCACATCAATAGCGAGGCTGTAGTTGCTCATCACAGCGCCTTCGTTTGGACGCCACACCTCATCAAACATGCGGTCGAGCGCATTTTGCATAGTGACCATTTCACGCCAAGGGTTGACACGAATGAGACGAGACATTGATACACCTCCGTACTGAATGACAAGCTTACTCTCAAATTTCAATGCTAGTGTAGTCTCGCTGTGTATGAATTTTTATAGAGCAGCGTATGAGGTGTTGTAGAAATCATCAGAGAAGCGTAAAAAATCTCATTCGAGAAGGGTAGGCTCAAGTTGCCCCGCTGAGAGGTCGCGGATGATGGCGCTAAAGGGAGTGAGATGCTCCACTGGCATTTGGCAGATGAGGGTCACATCGGCGGCGAATTCCTCATCCAAGATTTCGCCTTCATATTCACCTAGCACCCGCTTGATGCGCTCATAAAGGGAGTAGGGGACTTCGAGACCAAAGGTGAGGCGGGCGATTTTCTCCTCAATGGGCAGGGCTGCGATACTTTCACGAGCGGTCTGGCTATAGGCTTGGACAAGGCCCCCTGTACCCAGCTTGGTGCCGCCAAAATAGCGGGTAATGACCAACACCACATCACCAATTTCCGCACCACGTAGCACAGCGAGGGTGGGCGGGCCGGATGTGCCACAGGGTTCCCCGTCATCACTCATGCCTTCGGTGATGCTGGCCCCATAACCGACTTTGAAGGCATAGACGTGGTGGGTGGCATCGGGCATTTCAGCGCGGATGGCTTTGATGAAATCTTTGGCGGCTTCAACGGTATCGGCACGACCAATGGTGCCAATAAAGCGCGAGTTGGCGACCTTGTATTCAATGCGGGCAGTTTGCTTGGGTATAAAATAGCTAGACATGGCTTAATCCATCAGTAATTGGTTGGCATCGGCCCGTAGCAGATAGCGGTGATAGGCCTCAATCTCGTTGAGTTCGGCTTGGAGAGCGCCCCAATCATCGGCTTCAGTGAGGTCATCAGCAGCAAGGTTTATCTTGCCACGGCTGCCGATTTGGGCAGTGGGGGCTATTTGCTGCACGGCGAGGCGGATAGCTTTCTCGGTAGTCGCAAGGCGCTCCCGTAATTGAGTGATAGATGTCTCTCCGCCTTGTTGTTCAACCACCACTCTCAATAAACCCTCTAAGAGACTGACAAAGGTTTTGAGGTCAGAGATTGGCGAGGTGGCCGCAATCAGATAGACCCGTTGTGGCTTAACCTGTTCGACTGCTTGAATTAAGTGCTGATAGCGGGCGGGGCGAGTCAGTACCACAAGGGCAGCGGCGGGAGTAAGTTCACTTAGGGGCAGACCGGGCGATTTTTTGGCAGCGTAGCCCTCAGCCCAGATAGTCAGTGAGGGTTCCTGTCGGCGGATGTCATCAAGAGACACACCCTGACGGCAATCAATGACCTCGGCAACGGCAAGGGGGTCAGGCGTGGGTGGTTCGAGTTGTTCCCAGTGCTGATAGATAGCTTGGACTTGTGGCGCGTCTTTATAGGTGGTGATGTCTAAGGTATAGGCAATATTGAAGCGACCACTGGGCATGGTCTCGTTGGCACTTTGCCACCATAAGATGGCTTGACGGTAGCCTTCGGTGTCTTGAATGGTCAGGCGACGGTGTTGGTCATCTTTGCCGATTTTGGCGACGCTGGCGAGTTTGACATTGCGGGTCATGAAAACGGGCAGCGGGTTGGCGGGGCCAAAAGGTGCTAGACGCCGTACTTGATGAGCAAAATCAAGGGATAGGCGCTCTAAACTTAGTTCAGCATCGACCGCAAGGGCAGGCGTGGCGGGTGGGCTATAAGTGGCTGCAAAGGCTTGGGAGAGGCGGCGGCGTAGAAGGGGCAAATGGTCGGCATCAATTGCCAATCCGCCAGCCAGTTCATGCCCTCCATGACTCAATAAGATGTCGGCGGTGGCGGCGAGAGCTTGCCCGACATGATAGCCTGTAATGCTGCGAACCGAGCCTCGCGCCGCGCCTTCCTCATTGACGACGAGTAGAGCCGTTGGCTTTTGGTACTGGTCGGCAAGCTGGGCGGCTACAATGCCGACGATGCCGCTATGCCAGTTGGGACTATACAACACCAGTGCATCCCAATTGAGCAGGGTTTGGTCATGCTCAATGAGTTCTTGCGCGGAGGCCAGCACTTGGCTAGTGAGGTGGCGACGTTGGCGGTTGAGGGTGACGGCTTCTTGGGCGAGGATTTGGGCGCGGATGACATCACGGGTAGTGAGGAGTTCGACTCCTTTAGTGGCGCTATCGAGACGACCGAGGGCATTTAAGGCGGGAGCGATTTTGAAGCTAATGTCTTGTTCGGTGATGTGGGCGAGGTCAACATCGACTAACTGGCAAAGTGCGACAAGGCCGAGGCGGTTAGTAGTGCGGAGGGCGTTGAGGCCGAGTTGAACCAGATAGCGGGTATCTTTGACCAACTCCACGAGATCTGCAACTAAGCCAAGTGCTACAAAGTCCAAGAAGGCGCGGCTTTCACGGTTGCGACCTAGTGAGTCGTAAAGGGCTTGTATCAGTAAATAGCTGACGCCCACACCGGAGAGAGTACGGAGGGGGTGTTGGGTATCGGTGAGGCGTTGGGGATTAATAAAAGCATCGGCAGAGGGCAGCGTGTCGGCTAGTTCATGGTGGTCAGCGACGATGACAGGGATGTGGCTGGCTTTGGCATATTCAATCGCCTCATGATGGGCTGAACCTGTATCGCAGATGAGCAGCAGGTCGGGGTGGTGTTCAGCCAATAGAGGGCGCAGACTGGCGAGGTGTACCCCATGCGATTCGCGCTGACGGTTAGGTATATGATAGATGATGTGTGCGCCTAATTGGATGAGGGACTCAACTAAAAGGGCAGTAGAGGTCTGTCCGTCTACGTCAAAATCGCCCCAAATCAGGATATGCGGGCTGGGTTGTTGGAGGAGGCGTTTTAGTAGACTGACCGCTTTATTTAGGTCAGGTAGGGCGGAGGGCAACGCTGGGTGGTAATGTTCGGGAGCTAGGAAGGCGGCAATGGCTTCGGGTTCATGAAAGCCGCGTGTATGCAGTATTTGGAGTAGTTCAGGCGGTAACGGGCCACCCGGTAAATCGAGCATCAAAATTCCACCTCGTTCTCAGTATCGCGTGGGATAGCCCAATCACCATCTATATCATATTCATCAGGCAGGGCGGTGGGGGTGGTGCCGCGTTCACACAGGCTACGATAAGCACAGAAGCGGCAATGTCGTTGGTCGTCGGTTTTCTGGAAAGCTGAGTGTTGTATATTGTTGAGTAGGGTGGTCAGGCGGCCTGTGTAGCCTTCGCTTGGGCTATAGTCGAAGGTCTGGATTTCGCCTGTGGCTACGCTGGCGTAGGTAAGGGTGTAGGTGTCTAGTGGTTTCCCAAGGTAGCGGCTGGCCTCTTGATGCAGGACGTATAGGTAAACAAGGGTCTGGAGCCGTCGTTGGAGAGTCGGGCGTTGGGGAAGTTTGCCTGTTTTCCAGTCGATGGCGATGATGGTATTCCCTTTGAGGGCGAGCAGGTCGAATTTGGCGACAAGGGTGTGGTTCCCTATGAGGCTGGAAAAGGCGATCTCTGCCCATACTTGGTCGAAGGGGCCAAGGGTGGCAAGGTGTTGCTCATAGCGAGTCAACCAACCATCTAAAGGGCTAAGAGCCGACATGAGTGACAAGGGGATGCCGAGTTGGTGGCGCTCGACTACGCGGTGGAAGCGTTCCCCGTTTTGCATGGCTTGTTCAAATTCACGCTGGGGTTCGGTGGTTGGGGCGGGCCATTGTTGATTGAGTATGTGGCGCAAATAGAAACGACGCGGGCAATCCACAAAATCTTGGAGATTGGATTGGCTGAAGTGAAAGCCCGCTGGGAGGCCCATATGAGGGTCAATTTTAATGTCGCCCATTGAGGTACTCCATCAAATGAATAAGTGGAATGGCGGGTTGTTTAACTTTGTTACCACCTTGTTGATAGAAGCGCCCCATATTCCACGTGATAATCAACTCGGACTTGGCGCGGGTGATGCCGACATAGAGCAGTCGTAAGCGCTCGGCGGCATTCAAGAAGCGGTCTTGACGCGAGGCTGTACCGAGTTCATAGGGGTTGCCCGTAATCAAGGCGTCGAGTTGGGCCATAACCTCGGCTTCAAGGTTGAGGTTATCGCGCACAAACCACTTTTCGCCAATGTATTCTTCAGTATTGAGGGCCGAAGGGAAGCTGTAGTTATTGACGGCTAATAGGTAGACTCTGTCCCACTCAAGGCCTTTGGCCGCGTGCATGGTGCTAATGGTAATCACGCCTGCCTTCGGTTCGTAGCCTGTTCCCGCATCATCGAAGCCAATGAAGCGGCGCTCATTTTCGCTGATACGGCGTAGCTCCTCCATAAAATCGGGTAGCCGATAATCGGGGTGGTCGCGGCCAATGGCTTTGAGGACAACCGCGATTTTATAGGTTAAGGCCACATCTGCCGGATTGGTGAAGAGATCACCCCCGATGGTCAAAATGAGTTGGTCTATGGGCAGGCTGAGAGCATCGAGCCAGCGCCGAACCAGTGCGAGGAAAGCCCGCAGGTCAATCATCCATGCTTCAGGAATGGTGTCTTCATCAAATTCGGGTTCATCTTGGGGCCAGACTAAATTCTCGACCTGTTGCACGCGCTGAAGGATTTTCTCAAGGCGGGGGCGTGGATTTTCGGGGTCGTCTTCCATGCCGAGAGGGGATTTCATTTTAAGCCAGACCATGAGATAGAGTTGGGCTAATTTGCGGGGTTGGCGCGGGTCAGCTAGATAATCCAAGGTAAAGCTGAGGGCCTTGGCGGTTTGGCGGGTTTCGGCTGTACTGCGTAGCAGTTCCTCATAGGCGAGGCTGGTGCTGCGGAGGGCATCGGCGATGGCAATTCCACGATTGTTGTCCGGAACAAGCACCGCCACCGTTTTGTCGGGATTGGAGGGCAACCAGCCGAGCAGGTTATTGACCACCATCTTGACCTCTTCTTCGGGTGTGAGGGGTTTGTCGGTCGGCTGAATGTAGATATTAGATGCAGCGTCAGAGGGGTTTTGTTGCACATCACCCGGCTCGGTGGGGGTGATGGTCTGCTCAAAGAAGGCGGTACGCAGCGCCGTCACGGGATGGTCGGCGATACTCCAGCGTAGCAGTTCATTTGCCAGATTGATGATTTTGCGCGAGGAACGGCCTGACGTATGTAAGGGCCGCTGTGCTACACCCTCGCGGGTGAGAAATTCGCGCAGGTAGCGCAACTCGGCGGTGGTGAAGGTGGTGTTAATGGCTTGGTTGGGGTCGCCGACCCGCACCCAGTTTTTGCCCCCCGACAGCAATTCAAGCATTTCTTGTTGGAGTTTGCTGCTGTCTTGGGCTTCATCTTCGAGGATATAGGGCCATTTCTCGTGCAGGCGGTTCAAATACTTAGGGTCACTTTGCAGGGCATCAAAGGCCAAGCGCACGAGGTCGTCAAAGTCAATGGCTCCCCGATAGGCCAAACTGCGTTGATAATCACGATAAACGGTGGCGGCGAAGCGGGTGAAGTCATAGGTCTCGTCGTAGGGTTCCACGGCGTGCAAGAGGGTATCAGGCGTTTGTCGGTGGGCTTTGGCATGGCTAATGAAGCGCATCACCAGTTGCTCAAATAGGGATGGGAGGTCGCGGTGGAAGACTTGCTTATGTTGTTTGTCACTCAAATCCTCCTTCATAATCCATGCCAGACGCTCGCGCCACTCAGGGAGATGGGCGTTAACCGCTTCAGTCTGGATGGCTTGGGCGACGCGCTCATCGACAATGCGGAAGTCTTCATGTAGGCCAACAAGGGTGGGGCGTTCCCGAATGATGTCATGGGCGAGACCATGTAAGGTGCGGACACGATAGCCCGTATAGGGCATCAAGCCGCGCTCGCGTTGCAGGATGTCGGCAATGCGCTTTTTGAAGCTATTGACGGCGGAATTGGTGAAGGTCACGACAAGGACTTCTCGTTCTTGGGTAAGGTTGCGACCACTGATGCGCTGCACAAGATGGGCAGCTAGATGGGAGAGCGTAAAGGTCTTGCCACTACCCGGTACCGCGCTGATGCCCATCAAGCCATTACGGTATTTGTCGATAATGTCCCATTGGCTTTGTCGAAACTTAAACTCGCTCATGCCTCATCCTGTTGGAGAATTTGCTGGAATACATGCAGCAACGGCCCACGTTGCTCGAAGCCTTGTTCGCCTAGGTCGGCAATAGCTAGATAAATCTGCTTACGGCAGCGTCGCACCAGACCCACCATCAGCTTATAGAGAGTTGCCCAATTCGATTGTTGCTCATCCTCATCGGTCCAGACTCGATGGAGAGGATAATCACGGCGCAGGACATAGGGATGGGTAAGAGGTTGTTCAAGGCGCTCACCCCATGCTTGGCTGCCAACATCAAGCCAGAATTGGTATTCGACAGGCCGATTTCGCATCAAATAGGTATAAGCGGGGGCGATGAAGACGGCATTGGTCTCTTCTTTTTGCCAACTAAGGGGGTGAAAGGCCGCGAGTAGTCCTTCACTGACCAATTCGCGGTAATCACGCCAAACAGGTGCCCAGTCGTCCGTGCCTTCAGGATAGAGTGAGGTGCGAAAATCAAAGGCCGAGTCAATCAACTGGGCCGCAACGGTACCCGAATCCATCTGGCGATGAAGTCCAAAGCCAACTTGACTGGCAATATCCCCAAACAGACTGCGGAGGAAGTGGTCCGGTGGTATCTCAGAGACGGTGGTTCGCATGTCTATCAACCATTGTCGCAATTGCTCATAGCGCTCACCGCAGATGTAGGTAATGCGACTCTGCATCTTAGGGTTGATGTCATCAAAGGAGCCAAGTTCACGACGCCCTGCGCTGCCATAGACTATCTCGGTTAGGATACGGGCGCGGATAGGGTCAAGGCCATCAATCAATTGCTCTAGGGCATTTGCCATATCGGCAGCAGGGGGCAGGCTTGGCTCAACCGGATTGACCCATTGCATAAGGGTGAGCAAGGCGCGGGCGATGGGTTCTTCGCGGATAGCACGCGATGGGCGGTGCGAGATAATGGGAATCCCCGCATTCTCCAGCGTATTCATGATGGAGAAACGCAGGGAGTCATTGAGGAAAGGGGCAATTAGAACAATCTCGCGGGGTTCGACGTTTTGGCGCTCCACCAAGTCAATGACCTGCTCACAGACCCAATCCAACATCTGAGGATAGAAGCTGTGGAAGGTGAAGGTGAAGGCTTCTTGTACTAGGCTGCTTTGTGCTTGGGGTTCATTGGTGAAGGCATTAGTGATAGCTTGCTCAAGGTTTTGCAGAGCAGGCGACTGTACCCGTGATGTAGTTAAAGCCTCGTGTTCATCGCACAGAGTTTGCAGACTGTAAGCTGCCTCTGGTTCGGCCCCAAGGAAGATGCGATAGCCCGCATCCGAGTCGTAAATCAAGAGCGCTGAATCAAGGGAGGGCCAGAGCCAGTGGATAAAGTCGAGCGCAATGGGATTGTTTTCCTCGATATTATCGGCAATCAAGTGTTGGTAGGTATCACGCAAATGGGCGGCTATCTGTGGGTCATTCAGAATATGTTGGGTGAACAGTTCGATTTGTATGGAGAAATCTAATAGGTTATGCTCTTGGCAATAGGCACGGAACTGCTCAACGGTGGTCTGCCATGTCTCATAGACCATGTGGCGGCTAGAATGTCCTGACCACGCGCCTGTTAATCGCTCGGTGACTTCTGCCAAAGAGAAATTGTTGATAGCCGCTTTGGAGAGATTGTCGAGGGTTTGGGCAATCAGACGGGCGCGGGGCACGCTGACACTATCGAAGCGTCCGGTCTGAATGGCGGTATCAATAAACTGTGCCATGTGATATTGGGCGGTTTCGATGGTCAGAAAGGTTGGCTCACTACGTGGATAGCCTGCTTGTTCTGCAATCAACGGCCAGAAACGCTCTAAGCTGCGACGAGCAAGACCCCCAATTGTGACCACATCAACACCCGCAGCATTGGGTTGTTGATTGAGGGCGAGTTGGTAGGGGCGTCCAAGGGTGCGCTGTGGCACCAACACAAGGATAGACTGTGGACGCTCACCGTTCATTAGCAAGTGAGAGAGATGGGTGATTGCTGTTGTTGTTTTGCCAGTTCCGGCGGGACCTTCAAGGAATCTCATAGTTTCTAGTGGGTATGGTTGTCGCTTATACTAGCGCCAATTATAGCAGCCATTAAAATGAATAACATTCCGATAAACCGATCATGGGGAAATGAAATGTCAGGAAATTCATGGCATACACTGCCAGCGACAGATGTGCTTAAGGAATTGAATGTCCAATCTGCAATGGGTCTCACCAATGACGAAGCCGCCAAACGGTTGCAGCAATATGGGACTAATGAACTCTATGAGCCACCGCCTACCAGCTTCTGGAAGCGCTTATTGGCTCAGTTCAATAACTTTGTTATCTACATTCTGTTATTTGCGGCGGTTGTTTCATTCATTATCAGTTTACGAGAGAACCATGTTCCGTATGAATCGGCGGCCATTCTTGCTATTGTGGCGTTGAATACTGCACTGGGGGTTGTTCAAGAAGGACGGGCCGAGCAAGCGTTGGCTGCACTCAAAAAGCTGGCAGCCCCTGAAGCACGGGTCTTGCGGGGCGGACGTACTGAGTCCCTTCCCGCCAGCCAACTCGTGCCGGGTGATATTGTTGTGTTAGAGGCAGGTGACAGTATCCCTGCCGATCTACGGTTGGTTGAATCGGTCAATATGAGCATTGAAGAGGCTTCTCTGACAGGCGAGTCGGTGCCTGTTGAGAAGCAAGCGGATGTAACAGTTGGCGAGAACGCTGTCTTGGGTGACCGCCATAATATTGCCTATATGAGTACGGTTGTCACCTATGGACGGGGCAAGGGTGTTGTTGTTTCGACGGGTATGCAGACGGAGATTGGCAAGATTGCCCGTGAACTGCAAGCCACCCCCGAAGAGGAAACCCCTTTACAGAAGCGTCTCAATGAACTGGGTCGTTCTTTGAGTATTGCGGCCCTGATTATCTGCGGGTTAATTTTTGTGATTGGCACGGTGCAGGCCATCCAGCACGATGAGGAACTGATTACTGCCATTGAAGAAAGCTTTATCATTGCGATTTCCTTGGCGATTGCAGCGGTACCCGAAGGTTTGCCTGCGGTCGTAACCATAAACCTCGCCATCGGGATGCGCGAAATGATTAAACGCAATGCCCTCATTCGGCGGCTGCCGGCGGTGGAAACACTGGGGAGCGCCACCGCCATTTGCTCTGACAAGACGGGTACCCTCACTCAGAATCAGATGACGATGGTGCGGATGGTAACGGTCTCGCAGCGGATGGATGTGACGGGCGAAGGCTACAACCCAGTTGGTGAGTTTAAAGTAGATGACAAAGTTCAGCCCTTGAGCCAATATCCTGACTTTGAGCAGTTGACCTTGGCAGGGCTGCTGGCGAGTGATGCCAAGCTAGAGCCGTCTGATGATGGGGCGTATGGTTACCGCATGATTGGCGACCCTACTGAAGGGGCGTTGGTGGTGACGGCGGGTAAAGCTGGCTTTTGGCGAGCGGAGATGGAGCAGAAGTACCCGCGTGTGGCAGAAGTGCCTTTTGACTCCACCCGTAAGCGCATGAGTACCATTCATCAACTGCCGGAGGGTGGCAAGTATGTTGCTTATGTCAAAGGTGCGCCGGATATTCTTATAAATCTGTGTAGTCATGTGTTGGAAAACGGTCAAGCAGTGCCGATGACGGGTGAACGTCTGCGCCATGTGCATGAACAAAATACGGCAATGGCGAATGAAGCGCTACGGGTCTTGGCAGTAGCCCAGCGTCATCTTGATGTTATACCATCGAAGGTAGATGCCGATACGGTTGAGCATGACTTGACCCTTATAGGGCTAGTGGCTTTGCGTGACCCAGCCCGTCCGGAAGTTGCGGTTGCGATTGCTAAGGCGCGAAGTGCCGGCATTAAGACGGTGATGGTAACAGGTGACTACCGTGATACTGCCAAGGCAATTGCTGATGAAATCGGCCTGCTCCGCCCCGGTGGCTTGGTGATTAGCGGGGTGGATTTGGAGCAGATGGGCGATGATGAGTTGCAGGAGAAGCTCGACCAAGTAGACGCATTTGCACGGGTTTCACCAGCCCACAAAGTGCGGATTGTGGATGCCTTCCGTCAACGCAAGCATGTTGTAGCGATGACTGGGGATGGGGTCAACGATGCGCCAGCGCTTAAACGGGCTAGTATCGGTGTTGCGATGGGCATCACAGGTACCGATGTCAGCAAGGAAAGCGCCGACATGATTTTGATGGATGATAACTATGCGACTATTGTTTCGGCAGTAGAGCAGGGGCGTGTCATTTATGGCAATATCCGTAAGTTTGTTTATTTTCTGCTAAGTTGTAATCTGGCGGAGATCGCGGTTATTTTCCTAGCGACCTTGGCGGGATGGCCGACACCGCTGACGGCTATCCAACTACTGTGGCTTAATCTGGTAACTGATGGCGCTCCGGCACTGGCCTTGGGTGTTGAAAAGGGTGACCCTGATATTATGGATAACCCGCCCCGTGACCCTGATGAGCCGATTATCAATGAAGATATGCGGATAGGGATGGTGGTGCAGACTATCGTTATGACCACCGTCACACTCTTGGCCTTTGCGATTGGACGGGAAACCAGCGAAGCGCTAGGTCGAACGATGGCTTTCATTACTCTTTCTGGGGCACAATTAACCCGTGCGTATAGCTCACGTTCTGAGATTTTCACGCTCTTTAAAATCGGGTTCTTTACCAATAAATACATGCAGTATGCGGTATTGACCTCGGCGGTCGGTCTGTTGCTGGCAATTTATGTGCCGTTTATGCGGACTGTTTTTGAAACAGAACTTTTGACTTTAGAGCATTGGGCGGTGTTGATACCGCTTTTGTTGTTGCCGACAGTTGTCGCTGAATTTACCAAGCCCTTCCTGCAAATGCGGCATCGGAACAAACAGGTTGTAAAGTCTGTGTAACCTTTCTGTGAAAAACAGTAAATCGTGTTAGGATGACCCTAGCGTAAGTAAAGGGGTCTCACCATGTTCAAACGATTGCTTTTGGGAATAAGTCTAGTTGGGTTGTTGGCTCTATCTACTCAAGAACCAGCAGCCCACTCTCAGGACAGCGGTGATGTGGCTTGTGACGCCTTAGTGACGGAAGCTTTACAGGTGCTTGGCACTGCCTGCACCGAAGTGGGCCGCAATGAGGCATGCTATGGGCATAGCCGTGTAGCCGCTACCTTCCGCGAAGATGTTGATGGCGTTACATTTGCCACCAGTGGAGATACTACCGCGTTGACGAATCTGGAGGCGCTGGTCACTGAGCCATTGGATATGGATGCTGGTACATGGGGCGTAGCATTGATGCGGCTACAGGCTGACTTGCCAGAAAGTGACCCCGATTCCGCAATGACATTGATTTTGTTTGGTGATACTGAAGTGACGAATGCCGTTGATCTAAACACGGCGGATTTTCCAACCTGCGTGATTGAAAATGCATCTTTAAGCAATATGAATATGCGTTCTGGGCCGGGGTTGAATCGCCAGATTACGAGTGTGTTCCCGCGTGGCGAAGCCGGGCAGGCTGTCGGGCGTAGTGATGATAATGATTGGGTGCGTATACTCTACAATGGTAGCTTAGGGTGGATTTTTGTCCGCAATATGCAATTGGACTGTGAGATCGAAACACTGCGCGTCACCGACGAGGATGCTCCACTAACGGGATTTTATGACAAGCCAATGCAGGCGTTTACCTTGCAAAGTGGTGGTGATAGCGCGTGTGCGGCAGCCCCGAATGGATTGTTGATTGAATCACCAGAAGGCCAACGCGCTCATGTGATGGTTAACGGTATCGAGATGGAGTTTGCCAGCGCAGGGTTTTTGTCCATAGATGGTGATGGCGCGTTGCGAGTGTCAGGGTTAGCGGGCGAGATTCGTGTTCGATCAGCGGGTGAGATGGTTCTACTACCTGCTGGTTTGCAGACCCGTATTCCGTTGCTGGAAGAGGCTATTGAGCAATGGGGTAAGCCAGAGATTCCAACCCCACTTGAGTTTAATCCACTCAATGCGATGCCATTGGATGGCTTGCGTGACTATCTGGGTCAGATACTCCATCTCGATATTGACGGCTTACTAGACCTACCCATACTGCCTCGTTCTAATAACGAAGGTACACCACGACCTGATGGCATTATTCCAACGATTGTTCCTTCTGTGGATATACGCCCTAGCGATGGGAGCGGTGGCGCACCTAACCCATTGCCTAGCCTTGTGCCTCCTATACCCCATCAGTGTGCAGTTGGGGATAGTGTGACCGTATTGTATACAGCGGTGAATATCGGCATACATGCGGAATCCTTCACGCTGTATTTAACGGATGGAGTCCGCCATGTGAGCGAGGGTATGCGGATTAATGTTTCGGCGGGAGCAACGGTTTCGGATACGGTTACGCTCATGATTAATCAATCTATTCCAGCAACTATTGGGGTCGTAACCGCAATAGCGGAACTGGATGGCAGTGCTGGGGCAATTCCGAATTTAGTGGTGACCGCAGTCGGGTCACTTATATGTACTGGGGGGTAGATGGCAGTAACGCTCAATTTTGATGATTTACTGATTGGACGGAAACTTGGCAACTGTCTTATTCAATCACGGATAGGTAAGGGCGGTATGGCAACGGTTTATCGCGCTATTCGTGATGGAGATGAGGCAGTTGTTGCTATTAAGGTTATAGCGCCCCAATTCTCGTCACATGAGGAGTTCTTGCATCGGTTTGAGCGTGAAGCACAACTGATGCTCTCGCTCTCTCACCCTAACATCTTGCCTGTATATGATTATGGCAAGGAGGGGGATGTTACTTATCTGGTGATGCGGCTGCTGGATGGCGGGTCACTCGCGGATGTGGTGGTAGCCCGTCATGACCCGCTGTTGCAGAGTACCACCTACATTGAGCAAATTTGTAGTGCATTAGACCATGCCCATGCCAAAGGGGTTATCCACCGAGATTTAAAGCCTGCCAATATCCTGCTTGATCAAGCAGGCAATCTTTATCTCACTGATTTCGGGATTGCCAAATGGCGTGATGAAACACATGGCTTGACTTTGACGGGTATGGTTATTGGGACGCCCGCGTATATGGCTCCTGAACAATGGCGCACAGAACCTGTTGATGCTCGGACAGATATTTATGCACTCGGCGTGATGTTGTTTGAAGTGATGACGGGGCAATTGCCCTTCCAAGCGCAGACCCCCTTTAGCTTGATGTACAAGCATCTGGACGAGCCTCCGCCATTCGCCAGTAAATTGAATCCTGATTTGCCGTTGTACGTGGATAGTGTGCTACAACGTGCAATGGACAAGCTGCCAGAGCGTCGTTATCCCTCGGCGGGTCTGTTTGGAGCAGCGTTGCAGGAGGCGTTTTTGGCTCGTGCGACGGCGGTGACGCTGGTGGAGCCGTTGAGTGAAGCGGTTACCTATGCAACTACGTCGCTCGGCGTAGACCGAGGTACTTATAATGCCCTTGAGGTAGGGGTGCAGTCATTGCTTTCCAAAGCCCGTGAGGTAGCGCGTGAAACGCAGGGTGAAATGGCGGTGTTGGCAGAGGCGGTTATTCATTATATCCAAGCATTGAGTGACCAAGCCAAACACATGCCGACGGGTGGCCCTTATAAGGCACTTGAGTCCTACGATTTAGCAGATAATAAGCTGTTTTTTGGGCGTGAAACTGCCATTGATGCGATGTTGGCACGTGCCCCCTTCGCCAAGTTTACGGTACTCCATGCCGAGAGTGGAGCGGGCAAAACATCTTTGATACGAGCAGGTTTGATGCCAAGGCTGCTGGCGGGCGGATTTCTGCCGATATATGTAGCGGTGCGGCGGCGCTTGCCTCATGAGGCAGTTAAACATGCCTTGATGCCGAATGAATCGGCGCTGACAGGGTCTTCACTGCATACCTATTTGAAAGGTATTGCACAGACGGTTGGTGAGAAGCGCGAAATCTTCCTCTTTTTTGACCAATTTGAGACCTTTTTTACGGATGTTTTTACTGATGAGGAGCGTGCGACCTTTGTAAGCCAGTTAGCTGAGTGTCTGGACGATTCATCGTTGCAAGTGCGTGTAACTTTAGCCATGCGGACGGAGTATTTTGGTCTGCTGGCAAGTTTTCAGCCCGCTATTCCTCAGCCATTTGATAAAGAATTTCTGTTGCGTCGGCTGAAGCTAGAAGAGGCTGAACGGGCATTGCTTGGCCCCGCTGAGGAACATGGTTTTACCTACGAACAAGGGCTTGTATCAGAATTATTGGCAGACTTGGCTGATGAAAAAGGCGAGGTGGCTCCCCCACAATTACAGTTGGTGGGTACGGCGCTTATTGATCGCTTGCCGTTGGGACGCAAGCAGGTGATACGAGAAGATTATGAGCAGGCTGGTGGGGCTAAGGGCGTGCTGCGGCGTTATTTGGAGACACTGCTGGAGCGCTTGCCGAGCAACTACCGACGTCCTGCTCGTTTGATTATTGAGAGTCTTGTGCGGGCAGACCAAACCCGTGATGTGCGTACCGTTGACAGTATTCGAGGCGATTTGAAGGCGCTTGGTGTAGCGACTGCTGATATTGAGTCTATCGTAACCATTTTGCATGAAAATCATGTGCTGCGGATGGTTGATACCGATGCAGGTGTAGCCTATGAGTTGGTGCATGATTACTTGGCCGAGCAAGTACAAGTTGACCCTGAGACGGTGGCTCGTAAAGCTGCCCAAGAGCTATTAGAGCAACGGGAGCGGGCGTATCAGGACTATGGAGCGCTCTTAACCCGTGAGGAATTGGAGATTATTAAGGCCCAACAAAAACAACTGGTGCTGCAAGGCCGCGCTCAAGAATTGATTACCCGCACCGAGCAAGCGTTTCGACGTCAGCGCCGTCGGATTGTTGGCTTGACGATGGCGTCTGTGTTTGGAGTAGTGGGGATTCTGGCACTAGGGCTGCTTGCGGCTATACGTGAATCGGCAAATCGGCAGCAGCGCCTAGAGAATGCTCAAACCGCCGAAGCCCGTATTTCCGCCGAGCGGGATGTCAGCCGCAGCACTGAATCGCGCCGATTGGCTGATCTTGCCGAGCAACAACTCACGATTGACCCTATGACAAGCTTAAATTTAGCGTTGGCGGCCTTGACACCCCTTGATAGACCTTATGTTGCTGAGGCTGAATTTGCGCTGAATCAAGCACTACTGGGAATCCAAGAACGGGTTTATATGCCCAGTGAGCAGCGCGTTAATGGGGCGGTGTGGTCAGCGGATGAAAGGCAAGTTTTAACGTGGAGCGTGGACCGCACAGCACGCCTATTTGATGCCCGTACAGGTGAGGAACTGATGCGTCTTGATGACCAAACGAGTGCGGTCTTGGTCGTGGCATGGTCACCAGATGAGCGCCAGATTGCAACGGGTGACTCCAACGGCGGCCTCTATGTGTATGATGCCATAACAGGTGAACTGCAATGGCAGGTGACAGCGCATAATGGGCGTGTTAATGGGATTGCGTGGGGGGCAGAGCGCATCATTACATGGAGTGATGATGGCTTCACGGGGCTATGGATACTCACAGGTGAATCTGTAGCAATGTTAGAAGGTACACCAGCCTATGTGAACCATCGCGGCACGCAGGTAGCAACTGTTAATCGGGATAATGCCATCATCATCTGGGATGCTTCGGATGGGAGGCGGTTGGGCGAATTGCGCGGACATGTTAACCGTATTAGTGGTGCAACTTGGAATGGGGACGATACTCAACTCCTGACATGGAGTGCCGACTTCAATGCTATCGTTTGGGATGTTAAGACCATGACACCTCTATATACCTTAGCTGGTGTGCATGAAAATGCGGTTAACACAGCGGCGTGGTCACCCGATGAGCGCTGGATTATCACAGGTGGCTCCGATGGTCGATTGGTATTATGGCAGGATGGGCAGGCGATATGGCAACAACAGACGGTTGGCGCATTTATTGATGGAGTTAATTGGTCTTCTGATGGGCAACGCGTGTTGGTTTTTGGCACCAGCGAGGTCTTAGGAATCTGGGATATTCAAGGGGTGTTAATGTCAGATCTAATGAATGGTGTTGCCCGTGTGACTACACCCTTCAATCTGCGGCACTTGCCAAAGGTTGAGACCCATAATGTGCTGTTCAGCGAATATGAAGCCGGTACTACTATCCGCAACGCGCTGTGGAGTCCCGACGAAAAGGCGGTACTTACCTATAGTCGTGATGGTGTGATTCGTGTGTTTGACGCTGTGACAGGTGGTTTGGAAGTTGGTTTGATTGGACACAACGCCGATATTCAAAGCGCTCAGTGGAGCCAAGATAGTCAGTTCGTTCTTAGTAGCGGGCAAGATGGAGCAGCCCGTATCTGGGATGTTTACAACAACCTTATTATTGAACAGCGTTGGTTTGCTGATGCAGGGCGGGCACTGGCGGCGTCATGGAATGAGGATGAGTCGCGGGTGGCGGTTGGTTATGAGAATGGACTGGTATGGATTTGGCGTGTTGAAGCTGCTGAACCAATTATCTTGCGTGGGCATCACAACCAAGTTACCAGTGTTGTATGGAGTCCGGACTCGCGGCGTTTACTGACGGGTTCCGATGATGGGCAGGCTATCGTGTGGGATGTGGTAACAGGTACAGCTTTGGTCAGCGTTGCCCATGAGTGGCCTTTGAATGGCGCGATTTGGAACGCGGCGGGTACTCAGATGTTGACCTTTAGTGATGATGGTAGTGTCCGTGTCTGGGATGCGAACAGCGGCATTGAGTTGATGCGTTTCCAGATGAGTGAGCCGGGGATTGGTGTCGGTTCAGCACTTTGGAATCAAGATGAGACACAGGTGCTGGCAACGAGTGATAATGGCTTAATGCAGGTTTGGGATACCCAGACAGGGACTATTGTTCTGAGTGTTCAGACTGGTGAAGTACCTGCCCTTGGCGCACGGTGGAATCAAGGCGAAACGCGCTTGTTGGTGTGGGGAGCCAAGACGGGACTTGATGCGATGGCACGGGTATATGATGCTGCCACAGGCGAAATGTTACTCGATTTAGAGGGTCATCGCGAATGGATCGTTAGTGCCAGTTGGGATGCTGCTGAACAACGTATTCTGACGACAAGCCGTGATGGTACAGCGCGTATTTGGGATGCGCGAACTGGTGCTATGTTGATGGCCCTTGAGGGTCATAGTGATAATGTGACCGATGGGCAGTGGAACCAAGATGGGACGCGAGTCTTGACCCGTAGCGTGGATGGAACAGCCCGTGTGTGGCACGTTGCAACAGGTCAAGAGATACAACGCCTTAGTCATGCCGAGCGGGTGCGAGTCGCTACATGGGACACAGACGAAAGTTCTATTTTGACAGCAAGTGATGATGGCGTTGTGGTGGTGTGGCGCACACGGGCTTTAGACGATTTAATTAGTATGGCGACTGAGTACGCGACACATGCGTTGACGTCTGCTCAACGCGATGCCTTTTTCATGCCAATTTCTGAATAGGAGGAATCTTGTGACGGATGCCTTATACACAACCGATGCTTATTTGCGCGAGTTCAGCGCGACAGTGACGGCGGTGAATGCTGAAATCAAGACTGTGACCTTAGACCGAACTGCTTTCTATCCCGGTGGGGGTGGTCAACAACATGATATGGGTGAGCTTATCGGTGTTGACGGAGTGGTTTATCCTGTAGTGAAAGCGAAAAAAGAAGGCGGCGATATTGTCCATATTGTGGATGGTAGTGTTCTGCCCAGTGTAGGTGAGCATGTGACAGGCAAGTTGGACTGGGAGCGCCGCTACCAAGCCATGCGAACCCATACTGCTATGCACATCTTATGTGGGGTGATTTGGCGTGATTATCAGGTAAGCGTCACGGGTGGGAACATGGATTTTTTGGCGGCACGGATGGACTTCGAGTTTGCGGAATTGAGCCGCGAGATGATTGCCGAAATCAATGAGAAAATTAATGCAGAAGTACGGAATAGTCGCCCGACGCAAGTCAAAATCCTGCCGCGTGAGGAAGCGTTTCAAATTCCCGACCTTATCCGCACCAAAATTAACCTATTGCCCGAAGGCATTCGAGAAGTGCGAGTGGTCGAGATTATTGGGCTAGATCTACAGGCTGATGGCGGCACCCATGTGGCGAATACGTCAGAGATTGGACATATTGAAATCACCGATTATAAGAGCAAGGGTGCTGCCAATAAGCGCTTGTATGTGGAGATTAAGGACTAAGGCTATGCGTAGATGGCTCATTCTTCTAGGGTGTATCTTGTTGTTGGTTCAGCCAGTCTTAGCCCAAGAACCGCTGGTAGCACTGCGGATACGAGTAGAACTGGTGGCTTCGGAACCTGATGTGGATTGGGATGCCGCGCAAGGGGTAATTGAGCAGCGGGTTAATGGGTTGGGGTTGCTGAATTACACAGTTGAGCAAGGCGATAATCGACTGATTATTACGACTGAGGCAATGATGGAATTTGATGAAGCGCTTAGTCTGAGTCAGCGTTTGATTGATGTGCTGGGGCCTATTACACTGCTGGAGTTCGTGGATGTGCAATCTAGCCCGATAAACCGCATGTTAGAGGGGAGTTGCGTCCAAACCACGGGCCAACTTGAGCGTGGTATTGTCTCGGATGATTGCCAGCTACAACCGAGCGGTGAGCCATTCCTAACGGTGATTAGCGGGGATGATTTGGAGACAGTTGAAGCTAATTTAGTTGATGGTCGCTGGCAGATCAATTTTGAGATTGCTGATGATGCAAGTGAGGTATTTGCTGCGTTTACGCAGTCGCACATTGGTTCTTCATTAGCGATAGTTCTAGATGGTCAGGTGTTGTCTGTGCCTATCATCAATGCGCGAATCGATGGCTTTGGAGTGATTGCTGGTGATTTTACAGAAGAAGAAACCAAGACTTTAGCCATTCAACTGCAATCGGGCAGCCTTCCGGTTGGGCTAGAGGTGCAATCAGTTCTGATTCACCGGAGCCAGTAAATCATGACGTATGCCCATTTCCCCTTTTATGCGATAGGGTTTCGCGCTAACCCTTTTCAAGTGCTAACGGATGAGGAATGGGTTGAAGTTGCGGTTATTCCGTCCTCACTCCAAAAAATGATAGGCCAAACTACAGGCCACATCCAGCTAGTAGGGGCAATGGGTCATGGTAAATCAACCACCTTGCTGGCAGCCCGAGTGCGAATGGTGGCAAGCGGGCAAGCGGTGGAACTGGAATACATACCGCGTGGGCAGCATCGGCTTACAACGCGGTTGGAAGATGTATCAGCGTTGATATTGGATGAAGCCCAGCGCTTATGGCCGTGGGAGTGGTGGCGATTGTTGCGTTGGGCCAAAAAACCTGAGCATCGTCTAATCTTCAGCAGTCATGTTGATATGCGGCTTGCGTTTCAACTGATAAGGTTGAAGTTAACAACATGCCCACTTGATTACTCGGTGTGTTTGGCGGAGATACTGCAACATCGCTTGGCTTACTTTGCGTTGGAGGACCCCCCACCCATTACCCTCGCTCCTGATGCTATCGCCTATTTGGAGGACAGCTATGGGGCCAATCTACGGGCTATCCAATACTTTCTGTACGAGGTCTTCCAACGCTTTCCTAGTTGTGGTGCTTTGACAGCGGATGGGTTGTGTGCTGTAGCTAACGACCTTCAGGCGACAAAATGAAGGGAACTTCTGCCTTGGGGTCACCCCCCATCGGTACATCTATCGAGGCGATGACTTCCCACACAATGTTGATGTAGTGGCCTGAATAGCTCCAAGGGCCGCGTGGTGCAACAAGTGAAAAATCGTGATAGGTTGGCATGCCCCCACTCAAAGTGCCTTGGAAAAGGTCTTGTTCGCCAACAATGGCAGAATCACGGTCTCCGCGACCTTCGGTGTGCCATTGTAAACGTACATAAAGATGGCGACAATTGAGGTCTTTATCAGGAAGTATCTGCACGGTTCCTTTTACCGTGTCACCGGGAGTAAAGCGGTAGCCCATAGGGGTCTGCTGGCCTGATTGTAGCGTTAGTAGAATTTCAGTTGCCATTATTGTCTCCCTATACGGTTGGTAACACGACTAAATCATAGGAACGCTCAAAATCAGCCCATCCCTCCGTATCAATCTTGATACGAAAGAACCAAGTCAGTTTGTTGCGATTGGCAGCAAAGCTGTGCATAGCGGTTATGGGGATGGTATAGGTTTGCTCATGTTGGAAAACTTGACCTGCTTGAAAACTCATGATTGGCAGGCTCATGGATTCAATCATGTGGTCGTGAGTTACAGTCACGGTATCGGTTCCACGCCGATATGTGGCGGATTCACGGAAAACCAGATCAAGGGTACACGATTTAATCTCCATGTCCTTTTTCATAAGTTGGCTGTAGGTCAATTTGAAGGTATCCCCGACGCGAATCTCGGTCTTGTTGATGTTAATTTCAGGTTGAGCGAATTTAGTGTTGGCAATCATGAGGCGCACGGCTTGGAGACCCAAAACCAAGCCGATGAGGACAAAGGCAAATGTACAGAAGATGCCAAAGATGGGGCCATCGGTGAGGACAAACATCGCAAATATAAAACAAGAGATGCCCAACCAGATGGCAGCAATAAATAATGAACTTCCCAGTGATTCGGAATGCGAGGAGCGTTTAAGTGGCTGCAAAACGAATACCCTTGTAGTGAACCCAAAAAATTGGACACAAAAATACACTGACATATTTTAGCGTCAGTTAAGATAACGGTGCTACCCATTGTGCCTCAAATTCGCTAGGAGCGAGATACCCTAAGGCAGAATGAATGCGTTTATGGGTATAGACATCTTCTAGGAAACGCCCGATAGACCGATAAGCATGATGAAAATCCTCGTATTCGGATAAATCAATCTCCTCCTCCCGGATGGTTCGCATGAGGCGTTCGGCAAAGCCGTTTTCTTCGGGCTTGCCCACTGCCGCCATACTGATTTGAATGTGATGGTGCTGCAACAAATCGGTGTAATCATCGCAGGCGTACTGCCAGCCTTGGTCACTATGGTGGATGTCTGGGACACGCTCTAGGAGTGCGCGTTGCAGGGCGGTGAGGGTGAGCGTGCGATCCAGTGATCGGCTGAGATGCCAGCCACGTACCGCCCGCGTGAACACATCCATAATGACCGCTAAATACACAAACTCACGGTGCAACCGTACATAGGTGATATCCGCGACCCAGAGGTGTTCAGGATGAGCGGCAGCAAGGTCTTTGACTAGGTTCGGATAGCGTCCAAAATCGTGCCGACTGTTCGTGGTGCGCGTTTTGCGGCGTTTCTGGGGGCGTTGTAAGCCCATTTGAGCCATCATACGCCGAATGCGCTTATGATTGACCGTCCACCCCGTCCGTTGGAGCAAAACGGTGATACGCCGATAGCCATAGGTCGGGTACTGGGCGGCGAGGTCTTGAACGACCACGCGCAACGCGCTGTCATCCAGCTCAACTCCTTGATGGTAGAAGCTGCTACGCGGCAAATCCAGCACCGCACAGATCGTGCTCACGGGATACTCGTCCTTCAAGTGCATGGCTATTTCCCGTTTCTCTCGCGTGTCCCATTCAGCAAGCTCGATGCTTTTTTTGCAATCTCTAGCTCCATCGTCAGCCTCCCGATCATGCGTTCCAGTTCGGCGATCCGCTCTTGCTCCCCACTGCTCTCGCCGCCTTTCTCGAATGCCTGCGGTGCAGCTGCCAGAAATTGTTGTTTCCAGTTACCAACCATCTGAGAGGTCAGTTGATGCTCACGGCATAGCTCTGCCATACTTTTCTCGCCCGACAACAATTGCAGGACGACTTGGCTTTTGAATCCCGGTGTAAATTTCCGTTTCTTCTTCATGTGAACCTTTCCACTTATGGACTATGTTACTTTAACCTCATGTCCAATCTCAGGGGTTCACTACACCTCCTTAGTAGATATAGTGTTGATTGTAATCAAAATCGGCTGTGGAGCAACATCACTCGTTGAATAGTGGTGGTGGCTCGGCGGCTCCAAGGTGTTCAAAGATATGCTGGGCTTGTTGACGATGATGTGGGTTGCTGTGGCGGCCTAGCATAAGATGAGCAAGGCCCTTTAGATAAGGCATGTCCATTGCTTCCGAAAGCTTGATGCCCTGTTCCCACTGTTTGAGGGCCTGATGGGGTTGCTTGTGGTGCCAAAGGTATTGACCATTGATAAGCAAGTAGTGGGGTTTGCCGATGGGGAATATTTTTCCGTAGAGTTTGAGTTGGCGTAGGCCGCTTTCGGCGAGTTTCAAATAACGTTGATCACAGCTTTGTAGATATAGGCCAAGAAAAATGGTTGGAATTGTGTGATACCCACCAAGGGTGGCATGTCCAACGGGGCGTTTTTTGCGGGTAATTTCAAGGACAGTTTGTGCTAATGCCTCGGCCTGTTGATGCTTACCCTGCATAAAGTAACCATAGGCTAAAAGGCCTTGGGTGTCGATAAGTGCGATATGGTCTTCAGTTTGTCGGAGTAAATCTTGACTGGATTCAAGGAGGTCTACGGCACGGTCAAACAGGCCTTGGATAAGGGCGATGGATCCTTGCCCATTGTAGGCCCATGCTAGATGTTCAAGGTTATTGCTGTTAGTAGACACTTTAAGAAGCTCTTGATACCAGTGTTCGCTCACTTTGAAGTAGCCGTGTTGATATTCTGCGATGGCGAGGGCTGTGATGCTGTCACCTAGTCCCCGTCGGTCATTGAGGGTTTCATAGAGGTGGATGGCTTGCTCAAAATGGTTACGGGCTGCTTTCCATTGACCACTGCTGGCGTAGTATAAGCCTAGCCGTCCAGATACAATGGCGGTTGCCGCTGGGTCATTGAGGCGTTGAGTGGTATCTTGAGCCAATTTGATATAGAGTTTTGCCACACGGTGCAACCGCATCGCACCTAGGCCAACATAGGCATTGGCGTAGGCACTAGCCATTTCTAAGGATGCAGGCGCAGTTGCCTCAGCTACATTGATGCCTTTAAGTCCCGCGTAAATAGCTGGAGATAGTTCATTTAGGAAATAGAATATTTCTTGGAGCCGACGATAGGCCCGGACTGCCTGTAATTCTGAACTGGCGCTCTTGATGGGCTGAGATGTATCTTTTTTGATTTGTAAACGGTGCCGTATCTGGCGAAGGGCTTGTCTAAGAATACCTGCCCGTGTTGCTTGAGGGGTGTTTGGCATTGGGCTGTTGAGCAGATTGAGTACCTTTTCAGCCTCAAGACGGCTGGCCTGTAATTGCCCTAATCCCCAATGGGCCTCACCTGCATAGATTGACCAACGAATTATGCGCGAGTTGGTAGTGCTGACTGGTGCAAGGGTGGTGGCATCATTGAGAAAATTGATAACTTCACGAAAAGCACCCCCGCGGAAAGCATGGAGGGCGGCTTTTTCGAGGTAGTCGATGGCTTTGTTGGGGTTCTCTGCTTTGCTCCAATGGTGAGCAAGGAAGGAATAAAAGGGCGATAAGTCATAAACAAAGTTGCGCTCATACCAGCGGGCGATTGCCTCGTGGAGTTCGCGGCGCTGGGAGGAAAGCATCAGATTGTAGGCAACATCTTGGGTGATGATATGGTTGAAGTGGTAGGCAAGGTCAGGTTCAGGCATTTCAAGTTGGAGATGTCCGCGTTTTATCAGAAAATCAAGATTTTTCCGGAGATGACCTTTCTCTGAAGCGAGTGGATACACATCCTGAAGGGCGCGGAATGGAATCGATGGGCCAAATACACTGGCGACTTTCAGTGTCAGGAGTTCCTGAGCCGACAGACGGTCAAGGCGGCTGGTGATGATACCTTGGATAGTATCGGGTAGATTGATGTCGCGTAGGTCACCCATACCCGTAGCAATGCGACATTCACCGTCGGTGGTTTGTAGGTAACCGGAGTCAGCTAAATCGTCGGTAAGTTGCTCAATGAAAAAGGCATTTCCCTCGGCTTTTTCTTGAATGAGTGTCGCAACAGATTTTGGAATAGAGGCTACACTCAGGCGCTGCAATATCAAGTTCATGGTCTCGTTTGAGGTCAATGGCCCTAACTCGATGAACGCTGTTTTTGTTTGCTCACGGAGTTGCTCAACTTCAAGGATTGGCGCAGGGGGAGGACGCATCACAATAACCAGCAGTGTGGAGGTTAGATACTGGCTGATGGTAAGAGCTAAGGCCCAAGAAGCCGAATCTAACCAATGAGCATTCTCTAGGATTATCACGCTGGGCGATTTGGTGTTGTTAATTTCGAGCAGACGCAGGAGCAAGTGACGGGTATTTTCTGCTCGTACCTCACCGGACATTGGAGATGTGAATTCGTTTTCGGGAATATCGAGAGGTAAGATGGCATTCAATAGTGGGGCCAAGCGTGATAATTCAGAGTCAGCAGCAAGACGAGCAATGATGGCAAGGCTGCGGGAGCGTGTTTGGGTGAAGCTATCCATATGGAACATCTTGCTGAGAACACCCCGCCAGCCGTGATAAGGGGTGGTGCGGTCTACTGAGTCAGCTTCACCGAGGAGAACTTCAACTCGTTGGGCTTCAGCTTGCTCTATCAAGTCAGCTATGAGGCGAGTTTTGCCAATACCCGTTTCGCCTTGGATAATTACGGTGCTGCTTTGGGCATGTTGTAGAACTTGGAGTTGATGGCTAAGGATAGCTCGCTCGTTTTCACGTCCGATGATAGGCCGCAAGCTATTTTCGGCTTGGGCGCGACCACGTGGGGAGTAGATGCTGACGGGCGCAGAACGATTCTTGACCCGAATGGCGTTGAGGGAAGTGAACTTGAGCCGTAAACGTGCTGCTTGATAAGTAGCCTCATCGCACAAAATGGAATGATTAGCGGCTCCCATCAGACGAGCGGCGAGAAACACAATGTCCCCCACCATTGCATATTCACGGCGAAGTTGGTTGCCAACAGGCCCGCAGAAGGTCATGCCTGTTGCGACCCCAATAGAACTCTCTAACTCAAGCTCACGCAGTTTAACGTGGATAGCCAGTGCTGCTTGTACACCCCGTACAGGGTCGTCCTCATGGGTACGGGGCGGCAAGCCGAAAGCAGCAATAAACACGGTGCCTTTGTCGTCCACAATGAATTGGCGGACACTTCCCTCAAAGTGGTAGAGGGTAACCTGCATGGCTTGCATCATTTCTTGGAGTCGTTCGAGCATATTAGGGCTGTTGTGGTTAAGGCCAGTGATATTCACAAATAGCACGGTAACCCGTCGGTTCTCTGCCAGCCAAGCGCTCATACCTGCTTCAACTTTGTCGAGAATGGCTTTAGGAACGAAGCCTTCAATAGCTTCCTCGGCTGCGGCAGGGAGTACAACGGGTGTTAAGAGGCGAGGGCGGATTGATTGCTGGATGTCTAGCAGTTTTACAAAGTCATTCCGCACGGGTTCACCATAACTGAAGCCTTTGAGAAGCTCCCATGCTTCGGGTGATACAACAACCTCGCCTGCTGTTGCGATGTCGCTAGCAAGGTTGATTTGTCCAATGGGCTGACCCGCAATCAGGAATTCCCAGCGCTTGAGAACACCCCCAACTGCTGCTGTCAGTACCTCACCTGCGCCAAGCCCGATCCGCATTGAGAGTGCATGATCAGGCGTAACAGGGTAATTGTCGAGTTGTTTTTGGATAAGAAGGCTGCATTGGGCGGCGCGGTGAATCATGGTACCAAGGTCTTCGTGGTGGGCGGTGGTGGGCCAGATTGCATAGAGGCCATCACCAGCGAACTTAACAATATCACCACCATGACCTTGGATGAGATCAATTAGAGCACCAAAATAGGTGTTAAGCACGCGGGTGAGGAGTTCGGCCCCATCGGAGCTACGCTTGGCGAACTCGCTGGAGAGTTTGGTGAATCCCGATATATCAGCAAAGAAAACCGCTGCCGGAAAACGCTCGGCAGTGGGTTCTACCAACGGGGTGGGATTATGGACAAACCGTTGAGCAATTAGCCAAGGTACATAGCTAGCTAAGGTATCAAGGAGTTGTGACATAAGTTTCGACCAAAGCCGGATGGTGCCAAGATTTGCTCTCCATTATAGACTTTTTGACCGCGTATCCAAACCTCAATGATTTTTCCAACGACGCGCATACCTTCAAATGGAGACCAGCCACAACGTGTATGCAGATTTTGACGATCAATAATGTAAGTATACTCGAAATCAATCAGCGTGTAAGTTTCAGGTGGACAGGCGAGGTGGAAAATATGGCGAGGATTGTCTGCGACAAGTGCCACAATCTGCTCAAGGGTTAGGCGTCCTTCATGCAAGGCAAGACCGAGCAAAGGAAGAGTTGTTTCGAGGCCGGGGACTCCTGATGGGGGTGTTGGCATCAATTTCTCGGCTAGGGTATGTGGGGCATGGTCGGATTCGATGACATCAACCACGCCTTCGCTAATGGCTTGCCATAAGGCGTTAACATCAGCCTTTGTTTTGAGTTCGGGCTTCATTCGCCCCAAGGCTCCAAGGTGTGGCACGTCGTTTTCTGATAAGTAGAGATGATGGGGGCAAATACCGATAGAGACAGGCAAACCCTCGGCTTTGGCGGCACTTAGGTAACCAATTTCTTCGGCAGTGCTGATATGGCAGAAATGGGTAAATTTCCGGTATTGGCGCACCAATTGGAGTATATCAACTACTGTTTCACCCTCAGCGTGGACGGCGATCGGTTTGTGGGCAGGCCAATAGCGAAAGTGCTGTTCTCGGATCGTTTGGGTATCGATAAGTAAATCGCCTGTGGTGGCATTATTGTAGATTTTGAGGCCGCATACATCATCGATAATGGAAGGGTAGGTTGCGCTGTTGTTATCGGCAGTGGCTCCATAATATAGACCCCAATCACAGACGGCCTCTGCATCAATTGCGTTCAACTTAGTTTGCAGTCCGGATTGTCTCACTGTTGAAGGGGGTGTATTGGGCATATCCAGAACTGCCCAATATCCGCCCGCAAGCGCTGCTGAGGTTTCGCTATGAAATGTGCCTTTGTGCGACCACTCCAGTCCGCGCAGATGGACATGAGGATCGACCATGCCGGAGATTTTAACAAGCCTAGACATAAACACCCTTTAGAACTTTGGCGAGTAAAGCCATCCGTACAAACATGCCATTTTCCATCTGGCGGAAATAGACTGAACGCGGATTGGCGTCGAGTTGGTCATGGTCATCCGGCCCGCCCATCTCATGCTTGCGGGGGAGCGGGTGCATGAGGATAGCATCTGATTTGGCTTGGTCAAGCACGCTAGGAAGCATGATGAAGCTATCCTTGATGGCGTCGTAGTCGTCGATGTTGCCGAAGCGTTCTTCTTGTATCCGTGTCCAATAGATGACATCACTTTCGCCCAGTACCTCGAATAAGTCTTCGGTTTGGTAAGTCTCAATTCCTTCATGTTTGACGAATTCGATAATCTCAGAAGGCATTTGCAGCATGCCGGGCGCTACCCAACAGATGCGGGTATTAGTAGCTTTGTAGATGGCTATCAGTTTGGCGAGAGAATGTACGGTACGTCCATGCCGCAGATCACCGACCATCGTCACGGTAAGGTTTTCAATGCGTTTCTTGTAATCATAGATGGTAAAGAGGTCAAGCAGGGCTTGAGTCGGGTGTTCACCGATGCCGTCCCCGCCACTGATAACTACGGTTGGGTTCTGAATTTGTTGATTGAGCAAGTCAAGATAATAAGCGGCTTGATAGGAGGAGCCGACCTGTGGATGGCGCAAGGCAATGACATCGGCATAGCAACCTGCTGCTCGCACGGTATCGGCAAGATTTTCGCCTTTGTAGACAGAGGAGAATTGCACGCCATTGCTGGCACTAATGACATCTCCACCAAGGCGGCGCATGGCAGCTTGGAAGGAGAGGTCGGTGCGGGTGCTGGCTTCAAAAAAAAGGCTTGCCATGACTTTACCGTTGCAGAGTTCAGACAACCCGCGATCATTTTGGCGAACCCGCTTGCGGATAGAGACGGTTGCATCAAAGATAGTTTGTAAGTCTTGTTTACTGAATTGATCAACGGTGATGATATGTTTGCCTTTGAAATCGCCATTGATGGTGGGTGGGGTATAGATTTGAGTATAGGCTTCAGTTGGTCGAAGGTCGCTCATGGATGCTCCTAGTCAAAGAAAAAGCCACCCCTTTTAGTATGAGGTGGCCTTTGATTGCGTGTTAGTGTAATAGAGTTGCTTCATCATCTTTTCCTAAGCGTGAAAATGTACCATGAATTGACTGAAACATCAAGGAATTGATAGCCCCAAATTCTTTAAGATGAGACGGTCACGCCATCGGTCAGGTAGCATTTGAAGGACGGCATAGACCAAAGGATTAAATCCGATGAGGTAGCGCGTTTTTGGCTTGGGGGCGGTTAAGGCGCGATGAACCACAGCAGCAACGGCGCTGGCTTCCACGCCTACACGACTAGCTTCTTGTGCATTGCGGGTAAGGGTGTCAAAAGCGTAACCATAATAGTCATGCACTTTTTCAGAAAAACGACTACTGTCGTCAATGGCCTTGTTCCAGATAGGTGTGGAGACCGCGGCGGGCTTGATGACACTAACATGGATACCCCAAGGTCGAAGTTCCATCCGCAATGCATCGGAGAGGGCTTCGAGCGCAAACTTTGAGGCATGGTAAGGGCCAAGGAATGGGCTAGAGATACTGCCACCGAATGAACTCATGTTGATAATGCGGCCTTTGGCTTGGCGGATAAAGGGTAGCACAGCTTGGGTAAGCGCAATGAGACCAATCGTATTGACCTCTAATTGATACCGTAACTCATCAATCGGAAGAAACTCAAGCGGCCCAGCAGTCGCAATGCCTGCGTTGTTGATAAGTCCCGCCAAGCCATTTTCGCTGACCATGTTTTGAACAGATTGGGCGGCAGCGGTGATATGATCTGGGTGGGTTACATCAAGGATGATAGGGCTAATATCCGCAGAGGTTTGGCGTAGACTCTCGCCATCTTCGGTGCGACGTACTCCTGCAATAACATGGAAACCGCGCTGGGCGAGATAGTGGGTACACGCGGCACCGATTCCTGTTGAGGCTCCAGTAATTAGTACAGATGATTTCACTTTGTTTTTGGCCCTTTGCACAAAGCATAGACTGTTCACGTTTAGTATCATGCCATAAGTACATTGGAGAAGGATGAGTCTGTGAATAAGCCTTCATATGTCAATGGGGAAAAGATGACCCTGAGCCGTAGTGAACTGCGCGATATTGTGGATTTGGCGCTGTGGGCAGGTCAGATGCTATTGCGCTGTGGTGCCGAAAGCCAACGAGTGGAAGAGACGGTACATCGTTTGGGGACTGGCTTAGGCTGCGATTGGATTGATATTTTGGTATCCCCCAATGTATTGATTATTACCACCACCAGTGGCGAGGAATTCCGAACCAAGGTGCGGCGCGTGGTTCAGATGGGGGTCGATATGGCGGTGGTGGCAGCCGTTAATGACTTGAAATTTCGGCTAGAGGCGGGTGAGCTTGACCGTTTCTCTTTGCGGGCTGAATTGGAGCGAATTGATAATCTGCCCCAGCAGTACAACCGCTGGTTGGTGGTGGGGATGGTCGGTCTGGCGTGTGCATCGTTTAGTCGATTATTTGATGGAGATTGGGCGGTCTTTGGGGTGACATTAGTTGCAGCTTCACTGGCGATGACTGTGCGACAGGAATTAGGACGACGGCATTTCAACAGTTTTCTGCTGGTCATTGCGACCGCATTTGTGGCGGGGTTGATTGCCAGCCTTGCGACAGTTTGGCATCTGAGCGACCAACCACAGACGGCGCTGGCAGCTTCGGTGCTATTGTTGGTGCCGGGGGTACCGCTGATTAATGCCATGGAGGACTTAATCAAGGGGCATATGGTTACGGGTATTGTGCGGGCAATAGTGGGTGGGTTGATTTCATTGAGTATTGCCCTTGGCCTGTTGCTGGCGATGAGCTTAATGGGAGTTAGTGGGCTATGACCTTTACTGAATTGGTGCGGGCATTGGTTGAAGATGCGTTTTGGTCTGGCATTGCTGCAATGGGCTTTGCGATGCTGTTCAATGTGCCGCAACGGGTTCTGATTGCATGCGTTGCGGCTGGGGCAGTGGGCCATGCAGTTCGCACCTTAATGATGGAATACTTTGGTATGACCATCGCACCTGCAACATTGGCGGGAGCAACCGCAGTGGGTTTTATGGGATATTTTTTCGCACATTACTATGAGGTTCCCTCGGCAGTGTTTACAGTTAGCGGCGCGATACCAATGGTGCCGGGAGTTTTTGCGTATCGAACTATGATTTATGCCATTCGCATTACGTCTGCGGATACCGCTATTGCCCAACAAGCTCTCTTGGACGCGAGCGTGAATGGGATTCAGACAGCGCTGATATTGGCGGGGATTGCAGTGGGGATTGCTGCCCCAAGTCTATTGTTTGAACGACATAAGCCCGTAGTATAATGGGTAATCATGATAACAGTAGAGAACTTACACAAGCGATTTGGACAAGTGGTGGCCCTGCAAGGGGTCAGTTTGACTGTTGATTCTGGTGAGATATTCGGCCTAATGGGGGCCAACGGCGCAGGCAAAACCACGATGATTCGCGTTTTGATAGGCGCTACCCGACCCACTGAAGGCCGTGTATCTGTGTTTAGCCTGAATCCGATGACACATGCACGGCAGGTCAGGAAGCAGATAGGCTACATGCCCCAAGCTCCAGCGCTCTATGAAGACCTCTCAGCCCGTGCCAATATCCGATTTTTTGCCCGTGCCCATGAACTCGACAATTTGGAGGATCGAGTTGATGAGGTGCTAGATTTTGTAGACCTGCGTGAGCGCCAACATGATGCCGTTTATGGCTTTTCAGGCGGGATGAAGCAGCGAGTATCGTTAGCCTGTGCCTTGGTACACCGACCCAAGGTATTGCTATTGGATGAGCCAACTGCTGGTGTTGACCCTAAATTGCGCGAGACCTTTTGGCAGCATTTTCGTCAGTTAGCGGCTGAGGGTGTGACGATTTTGGTTAGTACCCACCAGATGGATGAGGCTTTTCATTGTAATCGGCTGGCGATTATGCGGGCGGGACAAGTATTGGTTTCTGATACGCCACAGAAGGTTATGGAACGCGGCCAAACACGGGTCAAGATCCAGCAGAGCGGGGCGACGCATGAGGCAACCTTGCAAAATTACCCCACCGAATTACCAGCCTTGATGCAGTATTATCCACAAGCCGAGCGCATAGACATCCAGCAAGATACCTTGGAGGATGTGGTGTTGAGTCTGATACGAGGTGTTGACCATGATTGAGCGCACTTTTGCTGTCATGCGGCGTGTATTAGCACAACTGATTCGAGACAGGCGTTTTTTGGTGTTGTCGGTGCTTGCGCCATTTACCGTAATTTATCTGTTGAAGGTATTTTTTGAAAGCGCAGAAACGCCCTTTTTTGACCCAACAAGTTTTGTTGCTCCAGTGGGTGCTTTTCTGGTGCATTTTATTACTTATGTGTTGTGTGCGATTGTGCTGGTACGAGAACGGACAGCTCATACCTTGACACGTATGTTTGTGAATGGCTATCGTCAGCACGAGATTATTGTTGGTTATGTGCTGGCCTATACAACCTTGGCAACGGTACAAAGCCTAATTGTACTCTCTGAACTTAATGTGCTTTTTGACCTTGGCTATAGTTTTGGCACCCTCTTGTCGTTGTATGTGGTGATTTGGCTGCTGGCAATCATTAGCATCGCACTGGGGATATTAGTCTCGAACTTTGCACGCAACGAGGGGCAGGTCTTTCCATTTATTCCGATGGTGATTGTGCCAAATGTGTTCGTGTCAGGCATCATTGTGCCAGTTGACCGTATGCCGGAATGGGCGCAGGTCTTGGGATGGTTCACGCCTCTGTACTATGCCAACGAGGTTATCCAAGAGATTATTCTGCCTAATCAGACCTTGCTAGATAGCCTAGATCGATTTGTAGTGTTGCCTATCTATGGTATCGCGGTATTGATATTGGCGACGCTGACGCTACGAGAAATGGATTAGGTGTGTGGAAGCTCGACCAAATGCTCTGTTAGTGCTGCATCGGATTGGCTATGAGTATCTCATCCGTCCACTATTGTTTCGTGGCAATCCGCAACGAGCGCATGACGTGGCGTTGCGCTGGTTAGCGTTTTTTGACCGATGGACGATACCCCCAATAGCAAACTGGACTTTGCCAAATACGCCTGTCGCGGTGGGGGGCGTCCAATTGCAGCAGCGCCTAATATTGGCGGCGGGCTTTGTTAAGGGACACGGCTTTGCTGACGAACAGGCAGCACTCGCGGCGGTGGCAGCAGGAAAGAACATTGTCCCCGGTTGGCGGAGTATGTCACAGATGGTGGGACTGGTTGAGTATGGCTCATTTACGCGCTGGCCGCGTGTAGGAAATAGTGGAACAGTAATTTGGCGCGATGTGCCGACCCGTTCCACTCAGAACCGCATTGGTCTCAAGAATCCGGGGGTAGTCGCGGCGGCAGAGTTTCTATCACGTAAACCATTGCCTTTTCAATTTGGTATTAATATAGCGGTTAGCCCCGGTGTTGAAGACCCGTCAATAGAGCGCCAAGAGGTATTGGCGAGCATGGCAGCCTTTCTGGATAAGGGAGTACGCCCAACGTGGTTTACCCTCAATTTGAGTTGTCCTAATACGGAGGACGACCCCAAGGGCAATCAGACCGAGGATAAGGCCCGTGATTTGTGCGCGGCGGTGGTAGCCGCTATTGACGCGATTCCGTTATGGGTCAAGGTTGGCCCAAACCTTAGCCCAGCCCAGTATCAGAGTCTAATGCGAGCCTTCGCCGAGGTAGACGTTAAAGCTGTGATTGCTACCAATACACAGGGTGCGCCAACGCCTGACAGTCAAGGTTTGACGGCAGGTATCGGCGGAGGGCGTCTCCATGCGGCAGCCTTGACCGCAGTGCATCACTTGATGGAGGCGAAAGTCAGTCATGGTTATCTCGTGGATGTGATTGGGTGTGGGGGGGTCTTGGATGGTACGAGTTATGATGCTTATCGGAAGCTTGGGGTGGACGCGATGCAGTATTGGTCGGCGTTGATTTATCGCGGACCACTGGCTGCGGCACAAATTATGAGGGAAGGGGAGCGACGCTCATGAAGGAATCTATTGCGGGGGCTTTGTTGGATATTGAGGCGGTGCGGTTTAATCCCTATCACCCGACCACATTTAAATCGGGAATCCGTTCACCCATCTATGTTGATAACCGTCGTTTGCCTTTTCACCCAGAAGCATGGCGCGTCATACTCGATGGTTTTCAAGAGATGGTTGCTGACCAAGGCATACTCTTTGACGTTATTGCTGGGGTCGAAGCGGCAGGTATCCCCCATAGCGCGGCCCTTGGTTACGCCATGAACAAGCCGTCGATATTTGTACGCAAACAGCCTAAAGACCATGGCACCCAGCAACGGGTTGAGGGCGGCGATGTCCTAGGGCGGCGGGTGGTACTCGTGGAAGACTTGGTGACGACAGGTAGTAGTAGTCTTGATGCCATTGATGCGTTGCAACAGGCGGGGGCGGTTGTTACCGATTGCCTGTGTATTGTGACCTATGGATTTCAACAGACATGGACACGTTTTGCAGCGGCAGATATTCTGTTGCGGCCCTTGGTGACGTTTGATGTGATTTTGGGGGAAGCGACTCAACGAGCCATGTTTGATACCAAAGCCGAACAGATGATACGCGATTGGTTAGGAGACCCAGAAGGGTGGGGGCAAAAATACGGATGAGTGTAATGATTGAAAAATATATAGCGCGTGCCCAGCGGGTCCAATCATTGCTGTGTGTGGGATTGGATACGGATATTGAGCGACTTCCTGAGCATTTTCGGCATGACCCCTATCCCCAATTTGCATTCAATCGTTGGATGATTGAACAGACTTATCCGTATGCGAGCGCCTATAAGCCCAATCTAGCATTTTATGAAACAGATGCGGGCTTGGCGGCGCTTAAGATGACCTTGGATTATTTACATGAGCAGCATCCCGATATTGTGACTATCGCGGATGCCAAGCGAGCCGATATTGACTCAACTAATTTGGGCTATGTGCGGAGTGTTTTTGATTGGATGGGCTTTGATGCTGTGACTCTCAACCCGTATTTGGGGCAAGAGGCGCTAGTGCCGTTTCTGGAGCGCGGTGACAAAGGGTGCATTATTCTCTGTCGAACTTCCAATCCGGGGGCGGATGAATTTCAGAATTTGATGGTAGGTGAGCGTCCGCTATGGCAGGTTGTTGCAGAACGGGTCGCGCACCAATGGAACACAAGGGGAAATTGTATGCTGGTGGTGGGGGCTACTCAGCCCGCTGTGCTACGTGAAGTGCGTCAACTAGTTGGTGAGTTGACACTGCTGGTGCCCGGTGTGGGAGCACAAGGAGGGGATCTAGAATCAGTTATACGATGGGGATGTAATCACAATGGTTTGGGTTTGATTGCCAATGTTGCTCGTGCCGTCATCTGGGCGGATAACCCAGCAGAGGCGGCCCGGCATTGGCGCGATGCCATTAATGGCTTCCGTGAGTTTTAAGGCAAATTAATCAAAATAACATAGGAACTTTACAACTTTCTCATCTTCTACTCAGCCTCACGGTGTCTAATACAAGCAGAAACAAGAAGTGCGACTTGCGGGTAGTTTTTGCGTATAGATTGCTAGAGACAGTGAGGTGTACCATGAAAATTACACAACGCAATGAAAATGGTGTACGGTTGATTAGCCTTGATGGGCGGCTTGATGTCGATGGTGTAGCTGCCCTAGACCAGACATTGAAGGATGCCTTTGAAGCGGGGCAATTCAAGGTTGTTTTGGATATGGGGCGTGTGCAATATCTGAATTCAGCAGGCCTGCACACATTGGCTCAGTATCGCACCTTTAACCAATGGCAAGGTGGTGACCTACGCCTTGTTCGCCTAAGTCCGATTGTGCGTCGCGTGTTAGAGGTGGTTGGGTTCCGTCAATTTTTCCGCAATTACTCGTCGCCAGAAGCCGCGATGATAGGATTTTAAGGGGCACCAGTCAAGGTGACTGGCGCTCCCTTATAGACGCTATAGTTAAAAATAGCGACGTAGTTTTTCTTTGAGTGCGGCCCGTTGCTGCTCATAGTATTCCTCTTTTAGCTCTCCTCGTTCAAAGGCATCATCAAGTTCCGCAATTTCGCTCAAGAGGTCGTCCTTGCTTTGATGGGTGCCATGTGTAACCTTTGCCTGACTGGTTTGGGCGAGGATACGGGTCTTTTGAAGGTCGTAAATCAGATACATTCCCCCAGCAACAATCAGTAGAACGCCTATGCCAAGGATAAGATTGGCGTTATCTTGTAATAAGGATGGTGAAGTATCGTCATCAGCGGTTTGCGTAGTGGTGGTGTTGCTGACTGTCGATGATGGTGTATTGCTTGTGTCCCGAATGGTATAGGTGATGCTGCTTCCGGCGCTTAAGGGGGCTGTCGTTTGCTTGCCTTCATACACATTGCTGTTGGCAGTGACAGTACCCGCAGGCGATAGCTGTTCGCTGGTAATTTCAAGGGCGCGGGCTTGATAGGTAAAGACACCGAGACTCTCAACGGTATAGGGGAAGGTCTGTTGCACTGTCATGCTGCCAGAATAACGAACATTATACGAGATTTCTAGCGTGATTGCATTGGATTCACCGGGGAGCAAGGGGAAGGTGTCACGGAAGGTATTACCTTCAAGGGCGAAACGAGTCGAATCGCTTCCAAGGCTATTGATAGCAGGATTTGCGGCATTGCTTGGGAATGGAACTTTGATGGTTAGACCATTGTCACCGATGTAGGCGCGGTCTCCGGTATTTACGTACTCGAAGGTTTGGTAAATAAGTGAACTACCTTCTGAAGTAACCGCATCGACGAGCGATTCGCTACTGCGTATAACGATATTGCTGTCGCTGGTGGTAGTTTCATAGACCGTAATGTCCATTGAATGCGTAGTGCTGGTAATGTCGTTGGGGAGCAGCAGGAAATCGGAATATTGGTTAATTCCTGCATACGTGACCTGTACGGAAAGAATACCACGCACTAGCGGGACATCGACAAATGTGTAGGTCATGTTTTCATCTAAGGTCGTTTCAGCCTCATAAAGGTCTTGGGGGTTGCCCGACGTGTCGAGACCGACGATGAAGACTGAGAGGGGGATTTCTCCTGTGAGTGGCTCCCCAGTAGTCCCATTGCTTACTGCGCCAATCAAGGTAAATGTAGTTGCTGGTGTGGCCGTGGCAGAGTCTTCTACCTCTTCAGTTGCGACAGGTTCTATTACCGTTGGTGCAGGTGTTTCATCTGCAATGATTTGGGTAGGAGCGGGTGTTTCTTCTGTGCTAGGGGGGACCGCCTGCGTTGGTTCCAGTGTTTCGTCTGTGACCTCTTCAGTGGATTGTGGTGCTGGGTTGGCAGCTACAATTGTGTCCCCATTTGGCCCAAACTGATAAACATATGCTGCCACATTCCACATTTGTGCTTGAGTTAGGGTATTTCTCCAGAATGGCATAGGGCATGTGGGGTCAGGTGGAATGCGGGTTCCATTGGCAATTGACAAGAACCAATCGCTAAGGGTTACTGTTTCTTCGCGTAGGGCGAAGACAGGCATTTCGCATTCAATAGACACAGTGGTTGGCCCGTCACCGTCTCCAGTTTCGCCATGACAAGTAGCGCACTGGGTTTCAAAAATGGATCGCCCTGCGTCGAGGTCAAAACTTGCTGGTACATTATTGGCATCCAGTGCAACGGTAGTGGGAACAGGGGACAAAATGCGTGTCGATACAATTTCGGGTTCTGCTGAAGTTTGAATGCAGCCAGCGAGCAGCAACGCTGCACCAAAGAGCCAGAACCAGCGGTGACGATGAGTGAATGTGGATAGCATGTCGAATTCAATCCTCCCATTGGGTACCTGCGGGATTATAGCATAGATACTCTGGGGCAGGGCTAGTTAGCGGATGTTTTTATGACATTTTGTACTATTCGCAACGATGAATCCGCCCTAGGGTAAGAAATGAGGAGATGAGGAAATGCGTGTAAAAATCAATCGTGATGTTTGTCCAGCTCATCTATCGTTTTGTGAACTCTGTTTGGGGAAATTTCTGCGTGAGCCGCTTGGGTATGAACGACGTTGTTTTGAGGAACTAGAAGATGATGGCCGTGAACTATTGACCATTGAACTACATTCTGGTCATCACGATCTTGTGCTTGAGCTGACCGGTGAAGAACGCCAGTTGGCCGCTGGCGAGGGCTGGTCGTATTTTGTTGGCTTTGATATACCGAAATAATCGGCAAGTAGACTAATCAGCCCATTGGGAGGCCAATGGTTACAGTTGTAGAATATTGAGGCTGGCTGTCTAGGGTCATGTAGCCGCCATACGCATCAACGAGCCGACGGACAATAACCAGCCCTAGGCCCATTCCTTGCTGCTCATGAACAGCCCGTTCAAATTGCATATAGGCCCCAATGCGTCGCATCTCTTCTTGTGACATTCCGAAGCCTTGATCGGTAACACGCAACACATAATGCCCGTTGTTGGTGAAGGTGTTGACCTGTATAGGGCTACCTTTATCTGAAAACTTTAGGGCGTTATCAATGAGTTCTTCTGCAATTTTGCGGAGGTCGTTCTCCGTAGCATTCACAGGGGCATTTTCCAAATCCAAAATCAGATCTTCAGAACGATTGACTGCGTAGGCTTTCATGGTGGCCGCGGTTTCAATAACATACTGTGGATTAGAGAGTGTTTGCTGGCGCAATAGATGTACTTTGTCAGGTTGCATACCGACGATTTCAAGTTGTGTGTAGAGCAGGTAATTCTCGATAAGACGGAAGAGACGCATCCCCGCTTTGTGGATGGTCTGGATCATGGTGAGGGCTTGATCGGCTGTTAGACTCTCGAAATCGGCCAGCATTAAGTCGGAATAGCCCAAAATGAGGGTTAAGGGAGTACGCAATTCATGTGGGATGGTGTGATCAATAACTTGGCGTAGGCCAGTAATAGCTTCTTCATAATGGCGATTGCGCTCGCTTTCTTTGTGCAATCGGGTACGAATGGTCTTAAGGAGTTCATCAGTGGTAAAGGGCTTGGTGACATAATCATCTGCTCCTAACTCCATACCACGCCGGATGTCTTTGCGCTCGACCCGTGCTGTCAAAAAGATAAAGGGGATGGTTGATGTAGAGGGACTTTGGCGAAGTGTCTCCAAAATGCCAAAGCCATCCATTACTGGGAGCATAATATCGGATACGATTAAATCCGGTAGATGTTGAAGCGCCATTGCGACGCCTTGTTCACCATCAACGGCTCCATACACCTCAAAATTCTCAAATTCAAGTGCAGTGAGAATTTCCTCAAGTAAAGCTACATTGTCTTCAATTACCAAAAGTTTTTGCATTTTAACCATCCATGGGCAGACTGGTTGTTACCTGCGTTCCTTTATTAATAACAGAATCAATTTCAAGAGTACCACCATGTGCTTGAATGAGACGATACGCCAGAGGCAAACCAAGGCCAAGCCCTTGTTGCTCATGATGAAGGCGATTTACCTGATGAAATTGCTCCAATACTTTTTGAAGTTGTTGGGCTGGAATGCCCGCCCCATGATCAAGGATGCTTACCCAAATGAAGCCATTGGCTGACCATTGGTTGATAAGGACTTCGGTATTGTCCGGTGCAAACATGAGCGCATTCTTGATGATTTCGATATAGGCATGTTTTAGGGCAGGGGGATCACAGAGGGCCATGACTTCATAATCATGGGTATCGACACGGACAGTTACGCCATTGTTTTTGGGAGCAGATTGACGCGCTTTGTTGATACTGGCCGTGAGAATATCGGCTATTGGCATGTGGTGCCCATCGTGGCGAATAGCATCAAGACCCAGATAACCTGCTTCCAATTGGGTGAGAAAGACCATCTGGTCGATGAGATGCGTTAAGCGCTGGCTTCCATAAACAAGATCATCAAGCAGCTGTTTAGTCTGCTTGACTGAGAGGTTGCCCATTTGACGGGAGATGATTTCGGAGACGGTCGTGATGGAGATAACGGGTGTTCGCAATTCGTGCGTTACCAACCGCACAAGGTTTTCCTTTGCGCGAGCGAGTTCCTCGGCGCTAGCTTGTCGTACAGCGGCTTGGCGTGTCAAACGACCGCGGATAGCGCCAATAAGCTCGTCCGGTGTGAATGGCTTGGTTAAGTAGTCATCGGCACCCATTGACATACCAGCCCGCATGTCGTGTTTGGTGACACGGGCAGTGAGGAAGATAAACGGTATTGAAACAGTTTGTGGGTTTTCCTGAAGAGCTTGGAGGACTTCATAGCCGTCACGGATAGGCATTGAGATGTCACACAAAATAATATCTGGCAGATGATCAAAGGCTAATTGGATGCCAAATTCACCATTGTTCGCTTCGAGGACACTAAACCCCTCAAAACTCAGCATTGCTACAATCTCTTCGCGGAGGGCTTGCTCATCCTCGATTACTAGAACCGTACTCATGCGTTATCCTTATTCACAATTGAAGATTGAGGGGTTTTGCTTTTCCTCATGCTGCCACTCTTTGTCTACGAGTCAAATATCTCTGATATAATACCATGCCTTAAGTAAAAATGAAAAACTAAGTTGAAAAATAGCCGAAATCAAGGAAACATTGATTGTCGATGGTGCCGATTTCCTTGAAGACAAAGATACGATTGTCATGACGTTTGAGTTTCTTCTTGAGTGTAGCCCATTGTGACTTTGTTGGGGCAGTGTAGCCTTCTTGCAAGACAAAATAAGCAGGATCAAACAGTACCCGATAGGATCCATCTGCACGTTCAATCAAGGTCGTTAGATGGGTTTCATCACTGATGTGGTTAGTGAGAACCTGTGCGAGCAAATCTTCCACGACTTGGAAATTTTGTTGTTGGAATGAAGGTAGCTCTTTCATTGGGGCTTTCCCTTCTTTTGAGACCACTCTTCAATGAATTTTAGCGCTTCTTCTGGGCTATATACAATTCGCATCCGATCAAGTTGCCCTGTCAAGTTCATGGACAGCCTGACCATAGGTTCTTGCTTACTCTCAACAATCATGCCAACCCCGATATGGCTCATGTCCATCGTGCGATTGGCACTGCGGCTTTCACGATAGGCTGTGTAGAGATTTTGTTGATGGAATTTGGTTACCTGACGGAAGTCAATGGTTGCGCCGTGTACGGTTTCAATGCCTATGGTATCGGCAAGCCTGCCCAGCCAGTCATAAAACTCGGCAGTGATTTGTGGCGTTAGCTCACCACGATAGGTAACGTGTACATAATGGGTGTCTTCTTCGTACACGGCAATTAGCTGTGGTGTATCGATTCCTTCAAATTGCATTAAAAAGTCCCCCTTTGCTTATTTTTAATTATAAAACGAAAAGGCGTAGAAAGTTAAGTTCTACGCCTTTGTTTGATGGTTGGCCCCTTTTCCCCAATCTGGCACACAACCACACTCCACAAGAAAGGTCTTTTATGACCCTTTGTTATGTTTAGATATTCTAAAATTATTGCCTAGATTTGTAAAGGCCGAACTTAGGCCTCCAATTCCACAATGGTCTCTTCAACTAGTGCAACGGCTTCGGCAAGCGTCTCGGTCTCTACGGTGAACTTTGCCCCTGCAGCTTGATAAAGCTCTGGCAGGGTACGGGTCCCACCCATCGATAAGGCATGGCGATAGGATTGCAGGGCAGCCGCTTGGTCGCTAAGGGCATTTTTCCAAACTTGGACTGCACCGAGTTGAGCAAGACCATACTCAATATAGTAGAAAGGTACTTGGAAAATGTGCAGTTTGCGATGCCAGCCAGTTACCTTCTCATTATCAAGACCTGACCAGTCAATGCCTTTCATGAAGCGATCCCACAGGCTGCCCCATTGGGCATCACAGTTTGCAGGATTCATGGCACGGTCGGGGTCGTCATAGACCCAATGCTGGAAGGCATCAACTACCGCCATATAAGGCCAGAAGGTAATGATTTCTGTAAGATGCTCGACTCGCGCACGGGCACTATCAGCGTTATTGTAGAACCCACCGTGCGTATCGTTGAGATAGGGAGCAGCGAGAAGTTCCATTGCCATTGACGCGACCTCGGCAAATTCCATTGGAACATCCATCTGCTGGAAATAAGGCCATTGGGCGCTCTCGAAAACATGGAAGGCATGTCCAGACTCGTGAAGCATGGTTTGGACATCATCATGAATGCCCACCGCATTCATGAAAATAAAGGGTTGGTTTTTGATGGGGAAGCTGGTGCAGTAGCCACCGGGAGCTTTGCCTTTACGGTTATCCAAATCCAGCAGGCGCTCTTGCTGCATGATGTGGTAATAGGCTCCAAGTTCTGGATCAACATTCTCAAAGATAGTGGCACACCGTTTTTCGAGTTGACTGACCTCATTGAATGGGCGCAGTGGGGCTAGGCCCTTGGGGTCAACGCTCAAGTCCCATGGCCGGAGTGCCTCAACGCCAAGTTGCTGGCGGCGGCGCTCATAGATGCGCTGGGCAGCGGGTACCACCGCCTTCTCTATTGCCTCATGGAAAGCAAAGCAATCATCGGGGGTGTAGTCAAAACGCTGCATGGCTTTCCATTGGTAGTCCCGATAGTTGGAAAAGCCTGCGTTTTCAGCAATTTGACGGCGAATGGTAAGGAGTTTGGCCCAAAGCCCATTTAATGCCTCGCGGTCTTGGAGTTGTCGTTGACTAGCGAGATGCCACACTTGCTCACGAATGGCGCGGTCTTGCTCTTGTAGGATGGGGTTCAACTGACGGATAGTGCGTTCTTCGCCGTTCCAATCGACGGTTTGATCACCGACGATCTTGTCGTATTCCTGACCAAGCTTGTGGAGTTCAGTGAAAAGCGGGATATTGGCCTTGTTAAAGATTTCAACTTGGGCGCGGATGTTCCGCAACGGAATATCGAAATCTTTTGCAGAGAGACCGCTAGTGACGAGCTTCTCGGCGAGTTGTTGGCTAGATGCAATGGCATGGGGATAGATAGTGTCAAGGTAGGACTTGAGGCGTGTTTCTGCCTCTGTATCTTTGGTGTTGACTGTAGTTGCTACTTGGAGACGGGTAAAGCGCTCGCTGAGCAAGTTGCTAAGTGTCGTCCAGTCTGCAAGCCACGCCTGTATCGAATCGGGTGTCAATTCACGGGTCAGGAGATTCTCAATATACGGCTGGATTTGTGACCATTCCCAGTCCATAAAGGAATCTACTGCATGGGGAAGTGTATTGAACATAGTGTCCTCATCATCTTTCGTCATCTTGTCTAGTTGAGTTTGCCAATTATACCGTGTATAATTTACCTTACTAACACCTATATCTGAGAGGAGTAGGTGGTGTGATGTGTTGCCAGAGAGAAACGGTCATCGGGTGCAAGCCGTTTTCAACAGTCCCCGCTGAAGGTCGCTTAGATTGGTTGCTGAAGAAACTTATCAATACTGATGAGAAGTAGACCAGCACGGGTTAGCCCGTTATAGCAAAGCCCTGTTTTGGTGTCGGGGTATGGAGAGCGCTGTGGCAGCAATGCACAGCGAATTGAGGTGGTACCGCGAAAGGCTGCGCCCTCTCGTCCTCATGGATTGAGAGGGCGCTTTTGATTCGTGGGTTTAGGCTTCGAGAGGAGACCAATATGCGTTTATCGAAGCGATACGAGCCATCTCATATGGAAGCTGACTTGATGCAGCAGTGGGCGGAACAAGGGATTTACCATTTCCACGAGGGAGAGCCAGTCTACTCGGTTGATACCCCCCCTCCCACCGTGTCTGGATATCTTCATCTAGGTCATTGTTATTCGTATAGTCATACAGACATCAGCATACGATACCATCGGATGCGAGGCAAAAACATCTTCTATCCAATGGGCTATGATGATAATGGCCTGCCAACCGAAAGACTGGTAGAAAAACGTACAGGCCTGACCGCCAGCAAAATCGGGCGGGAGGGGTTTATTGTTGAATGCTTGCAGGCGAGCGAAGAGGCGGAACAAGAGTACGAAGCCCTCTGGAAGCGCCTAGGTCTTTCGGTGGATTGGCGCTATTCCTACCGTACCATCGGCGAATTGGCACGCCGTACTTCACAGTGGTCGTTTGTGGACTTGTATCGTAAGGGTTTGGTCTATCGAAAACAAGCCCCCACGATTTGGTGCCCAGAATGCCAAACGGCGATAGCCCAAGCCGAGCTAGATTCTGTGGAACGTGAGACGGTATATTGGCAGTTGGCCTTTAGGGTAGGGGATGACGGGACTCTTCTAATTGCCACTACTCGTCCTGAATTGCTGCCTGCTTGTGTGGCGGTATTTGTTCATCCTGATGATGCACGCTACCAACATCTTGTTGGTCAGACAGCAACAGTGCCAATATTTGGTCAAACCGTGCTGATTTTGGCAGATAGGGCAGCGAATCCAGAGCAGGGGACAGGCGCAGTTATGTGTTGCACATTTGGCGATACCGATGATGTGCAATGGTGGTACACACATGAATTGCCATTAATCGAAGCAATAGGGCGTGATGGTAAGATGACCGATGCCGCCAGTGAATTAACAGGTTTGCCTGTGGTCGAAGCACGGCGGCGGGTAGTAGAGATGCTAGAAGCAGCGGGTCTGTTAATTGGCAACGTGCCGTCTCAACAGATTGTGCGTGTCCATGAGCGTTGTGATACGCCAGTGGAATATGTGGTAGCGGCACAGTGGTTTGTGAATGTGTTGGAGCATAAGGCTGCATTGCTGGATGCTGGTGAAGCGATTGAGTGGTATCCCGTGCAAATGAAAAACCGCTACCGTGAATGGGTGGAGAACCTGAGTTGGGATTGGTGCATCTCACGCCAGCGCTATTTTGGGGTGCCATTTCCGGTTTGGTACTGCGATGGGTGTGGTGCGGTTGCTGTGGCCGATGAGAAACACCTTCCAATCGACCCATCCACCCATTCACCAGATACCCTTTGTAAGGCCTGTGGAGGCACCAAGTTTACGCCGGAGCGTGATGTGATGGATACGTGGGCAACATCGTCCATGACGCCCCAAATTGCGGGTCAGATGCTAGGGGAGGGTAGCCTATATCAACAGGCATTTCCCTTTGCCTTACGCCCGCAATCGCATGAGATTATTCGGACGTGGGCATTCTATACTATCGTCAAATCCTATCACCATTTCGGAGCGTTGCCGTGGCGTGCGGTAGCCATCTCAGGATGGGGGTTGGCACCCGAAGGTACGGGCAAAATTAGCAAGAGCAAAGGTGGTGGTCCGATTGCCCCGATGGCCTTGATAGAGCAATACTCGGCGGATGCTGTGCGTTATTGGGCCGCGAGTACCGCACTGGGCAAAGACTCGGTGATTAGTATAGACAAGGTGCAGCTTGGAGCCAAGCTAGTCAACAAATTATGGAATGTGGCTCGTTTCAGTGAGCCATTCCTTGAAGGCTACCAAGTGACTGATGAAATTCCGCAGTTATCGACTGCCGATCGATGGATATTGGCTCGGCTACAACGACTTATTGATGAGGTAACGCGCTGCTTTGAGGGTTATGAACATGCAGCCGCTAAGAGCGCTATCGAGACTTTTTTCTGGCGTGACTTGGCGGATAACTATCTGGAGATGGTCAAGCAACGCCTCTATGAAAGCGACGGTGAGGGAGCGCGATTTGCCTTGTATCATGTGCTACTGACGCTCGTCAAGCTGTTGGCTCCAATCTTGCCTTATGTTACAGATGCTATTTATCAAGCGCTCTTTGCGATGCACAATGGTGCTGTGTCGGTACATATAGCGGCATGGCCTGCGGTAGATACACGACTTACTGATGAGAGCCTCGACCAATTTGGCGATGTACTGATTGAAGTGGCGAGTGCGGTCCGACGTTTCAAGAGCGACCGCCAACTGTCATTGACCACCGAATTGGAGCAACTTCACATATGGGCTGCTGACGGTAGCGCTATGAAACTTTGGCATGATGCAATCGCAGACCTCAAGAGTGTGACCCGCGCTAGGAATGTGTGTATTGTACAAGAGCGCCTGACCAGCGAGATTATCTTTGAAAGTTCTTCTATTCAGGTGCGAATCAGCACCCATTAGGGCAGGCAAGGCCATCCTAATCACATCGGGTGGCCTTGTGTCACTTTGCCAAAAAGTGACAAGTTGCTCCCAACAATGGGCATTTCAACAGGTTCACATGCTCTCGTTTCTTTCTACAATAGCACTGTTCATGCTTAGTTGTAGAAAGGGCGTATTATCATGCCAAGGCCAGTTGCTACCCTTGATGGCAATGAAGCTGTAGCACAGGTTGCCTACCGCTTGAATGAAGTCATCGCAATTTATCCAATTACTCCTTCCTCTGCGATGGGGGAGTGGGCTGATGCGTGGTCAGCAAGCGGTATCCCGAATATCTGGGGAACGGTACCCAGTGTGGTCGAAATGCAAAGTGAAGGCGGCGCGGCTGGCGCTGTTCATGGTGCGTTGCAAGCAGGTTCGCTAACGACGACGTTTACTGCTTCCCAAGGTCTATTGTTGATGCTGCCAAATATGTACAAGATTGCGGGCGAGTTGACGCCAGCCGTGTTCCACATTGCGGCGCGTTCTGTAGCAGCCCAAGCGCTCTCCATTTTTGGCGATCATAGTGATGTGATGTCGGCCCGTATGACGGGCTATGCGTTCTTGGCTTCGGCGTCGGTACAAGAGGCACAAGATTTTGCACTCATCGCACAAGCCGCCACAATGCGGTCGCGTATTCCTTTTGTCCATTTCTTTGATGGATTCCGCACCTCGCATGAGGTTGCCAAGATTGAATTGCTCGATGATGATGATTTACGTGCCATGATTGATGATGAGTTGATGATGGCCCATCGTCAACATGGGCTTTCACCGGAGCATCCCGTCATTCGTGGGACAGCCCAAAATCCCGACGTGTTCTTCCAAGCGCGTGAGACTGTTAACCACTTTTATGCCCAATGTCCAGACATCGTGCAAACGGCGATGAACCAGTTTGCCGAATTGACAGGTCGCCAATACCATCTCTATGAATATCATGGCGCACCCGATGCCGAGCGTGTCATTGTGCTGATGGGGTCAGGGTGTGAGGCAGCCCATGAGACTGTTGATGCGTTGCTGGCGCAGGGCGAGAAGGTTGGCGTTGTAAAGGTGCGTTTGTATCGCCCCTTTGATGTGAGTAGGTTTGTTGAGGTGCTACCAACGACAACACAAGCTATTGCAGTGTTGGATCGCACCAAGGAACCCGGTAGCAGTGGTGAACCCCTATATCTGGACTGTGTAGCGGCGCTGCACGAGAGTGGCTTGGCGACACTACCTGTTGTAGTTGGTGGTCGCTATGGGTTGTCCTCCAAGGAATTTACGCCAGCCATGATTAAAGGCGTATTTGACCACCTCAAGTTGGAACAGCCCAAGAATCATTTTACGGTTGGTATCAACGACGATGTGACCCACACCAGCATTGATTATGATCCGAATTTCAGCATCGAGTCTCCGCTGGTCACACGGGCGCTTTTCTATGGTCTAGGGGCAGATGGAACCGTTGGGGCCAATAAGAACTCCATCAAGATTATCGGTGAAAATACGGATAATTACGCACAAGGTTATTTTGTCTACGACTCCAAGAAGTCAGGCGCGGTGACAATATCTCACCTGCGCTTTGGCCCGAAGCCGATACGCGCTAGTTATCTGTTGAGTCGTGCGAACTTTGTGGCGTGCCATCAGCCTATTTTCCTGACACGCTTTGAGATGTTAGATGAACTTGAGGATGGGGGTACCTTCTTGCTCAATACGGCTTATGGGCCGGATGAAGTATGGGATACGTTGCCCCAAAATGTGCAAGAGCAAATCATTAATAAGCATCTCAAGTTCTATGTGATTGATGCTTACCAAGTGGCGAATGAGGCCAAGATGGGTAAGCGTATCAATACCATTATGCAGACCTGCTTCTTCGCTATCTCTGGGGTGTTGCCACAAGACCAAGCGATTGAGGCGATTAAGGACTCTATCCGCTACACCTATGGCAAGAAGGGTGAGGTGGTTGTGGAGATGAACTTGGCGGCGGTTGACCAAACCTTGGCCCATCTCTATGAAGTAACCGTACCGCAGCGTGTGACAAGCAATGTGCAGTTAGGAGCAGTTGTTTCGGCAACGGCACCGGAGTTTGTGCAAGATGTTATTGGTGCCATGATTGCTCGCAAGGGTGATATGCTGCCTGTTAGCGCAATGCCTATTGATGGTACTTACCCATCGGGTACCACCCAATACGAAAAGCGCAATCTGGCCCTAGAGATTCCAGTCTGGGATCCAGAGGTATGTATTCAGTGCGGCAAGTGTGCGATGGTCTGCCCACACGCGGTGATTCGCATTAAGGCCTATGAGCCAAGCCTTCTTGAGTCTGCGCCGCCAACCTTCCTTGCGACACCTGTGCGGGATAAGGATTGGGAAGGGCTGCAATACACCATTCAAGTGGCTCCCGAAGATTGTACCGGATGTGGTATATGTGTGGATGTCTGTCCCGCTAAGAACAAATCAGCAGTTGGACGTAAAGCACTCAATATGGAGGCGCAACCTCCGCTGCTTGAACAAGAGCGTGAAAACTGGGACTTCTTCTTGGGCCTACCTGAGATGGATCGTCGTCACATCAAGGTTAGCAGTATTCGCCAACAGCAAGTGCAGCAACCCTTGTTTGAGTTCTCTGGTGCCTGTGAGGGATGCGGTGAGACCCCCTATGTCAAACTGATGACCCAACTGTTTGGGGATCGGGCGATTGTAGCGAATGCGACTGGTTGCTCATCTATTTATGGTGGTAATTTGCCGACAACGCCTTGGACGCATAATGCTCACGGGCGTGGACCGGCATGGGCTAACTCGCTCTTTGAGGACAATGCAGAATTTGGCCTTGGGATGCGGGTTGCGCTTGATAAGCAGCTAGAGTTCGCTGGTGAGTTGTTGCGTCAACAGAGCGACAGTGTCGGTTCAGGCTTAGTGGATGCTTTACTGACCGCGCCACAAACGAATGAAGCGGAGATTTATGAGCAGCGAGAACGGGTGGCGATATTAAAGCAGCGCCTTGCCGATGTTAGAACGGCACAGGCCCAACTCTTGCTTAATCTGGCGGATAATTTTGTCAAGCGCAGCTTGTGGATTATCGGTGGCGATGGCTGGGCCTATGACATTGGCTTTGGTGGTCTTGACCATGTTTTAGCCAGTGGGCGAAATGTGAACATTTTGGTGCTTGATACCGAAGTTTACTCGAACACAGGTGGTCAAGCATCGAAAGCAACTCCGCGTGCAGCAGTGGCGAAATTTGCCTCTGGTGGTAAGCGGGCTTCCAAGAAAGACCTCGGCATGGTTGCAATGAACTACGGCAATGTTTATGTGGCAAGTGTGGCGATGGGTGCTAAGGACGAACACACCTTGCGGGCATTCCTTGAAGCCGAAGCCTACGAAGGACCGTCTCTCATTATCGCCTATAGCCACTGTATTGCACATGGCATTGATATGCGGACTGCCATGCAGAATCAAAAGGCAGCAGTCGATGCTGGTCGTTGGTTGCTATATCGCTATCACCCAGACCGAGTTGAAGAGGGCCAAAATCCGCTTATTCTTGACTCTCGTGCCCCGCGCATACCAGTACAGCAATACATGTACATGGAAAATCGGTTTAAGATGCTTACCAAGAGTGACCCCGAAGCCGCACGTACATTGTTGGGCGATGCCCAGCATGATGTGAGTGTGCGCTGGGGGCTTTACGATTACTTAGCATCACGGTCTTATCGTAAAAGCAATGGGAATTCGGAGGAATAGGTCATCATGGCTGATTTGCAAACATCATATCTTGGTATGACATTACGGAACCCATTGGTTCCTTCGGCATCACCTTTGGCTGAACATATCGATACCATCAAACAGATGGAAGATGCTGGTGCTGGGGCAGTTGTGTTGCATTCCTTGTTTGAGGAGCAACTCACGCTAGAGGCTTTGGAACTCGACCATCACATGACCTTCGGAACGGATAGCTTTGCCGAAGCATTGTCCTACTTCCCAGAGCCAGATACTTTTCGTTTAGGGCCAGATGCTTATTTAGATCATATTCGGAAGGCCAAGGAAGCGGTCGATATACCGATTATCGCCAGCTTGAATGGCTCTTCAACGGGTGGTTGGACCAACTTTGCATGGTTGATGGAGCAGGCCGGCGCGGATGCGTTGGAGCTAAACCTTTATGCCATCCCGACTGATGCGGATTTGACAGGTGCGGAGGTTGAAGAACGTTATCTACAGGTGGTTCGGAATGTGAAGGCCAAGGTTTCCATTCCGGTGGCTGTCAAGGTAGGGCCGTATTTCAGCAACATGGCAAATATGGCCAAGCGTTTTTCGGAAGCTGGTGCGGATGGTCTTGTGTTGTTCAATCGCTTCTATCAGCCAGATATTGATTTGGATGAGTTGCGGGTGGTACCTAATATCCTCCTCAGTACCTCATATGATTTGCGCTTGCCGCTGCGCTGGATTGCCATTCTGTATGGACGTACTTCATTGAGCCTTGCGGCAACCAGTGGGATACATGAGTTACAAGATGTCATCAAGGTCTTGATGGTGGGTGCAAATGTGACCATGATGGCTGCCGCATTGTTCCATCACGGGGTGGACTATCTGCGGACTATGGAATCTGGCCTGCAAGAATGGCTTGAGACCAATGAATATGTCTCTGTGAAGCAAATGCAAGGCAGTATGAGCCAGATTCATGTAGATAACCCATCGGCATTTGAACGCGCTCAATACATGCGTGCTTTGGCAACCTACCAATTACCCAAGGATAGAATTTCGGGCTTTTTCGATAACGAATAGCAAGAAGAAAACGGAACCCTACCCCACTAATGGGGTAGGGGGATTCTAGGCATCATCCTCATCGATAACGATCTGTGTCACACGGTAAACATCCTCGAGACTTGCACCTCGTGCCTTCATCAGGCGATCATAGCGTTTTTGATATTGCATCATGGCATAACCTGTAAATGCAGATTCCTCTAGACCAAATGGGATAGTCTCGTAAGCTGAGAAGGCATCTTGGATAACGCCAATGGCAGGCATGAGCAGGGCATTCATGGTGGCCTCAATGATATTCCACAACTCTGGATGTTCTGCCAATAGGCGCGACAGCAAGAATACCCCATAGGCAATGTGGCGAGATTCATCTTTCTTGAGATGGGCAATACCTTGGCGAGTGCCGGGGAGCAGGTCGCGGCTCTCCAAAACCGTGAAATAGGCATGATAACCGGTTTCGGCAAGGATTCCTTCGACAATCATGTTGTAGGTGACAGAGGCCTGTACCTGCGCCATTGGCGATGAGTCGGATTGGAGTCTCTGTAACGCGGTAGGCAAGGCCTCGTCAAAAATGGTGGCATAGTTCGGCGATAGATAGTGGCTAAGGTCACCAGATACGCCAGCAACTTCGTCAAGAAAACGACGAAAGAAGTCCGTATGTTTGGCCTCCTCAAATAGAAATGTGGTGAGATACATTTCTTCTTCGAGGCGGCCTTCGCGGGCAATGGTCATGATTAGCGGAAGAAGATCAAGCGTGACTGCTTCTTCACCTGCTTGAAAAAGCGATGTGAGGCGCAGAATCAAGTCTCTTTCGTCCTCATGAAGGGTTTTCCAGTCTTCGATGTCCTGTTGTAGTGCAATATCGGTTGGGTTCCATACGCCAAGCCGTTTAGCTTTCTCGAATAGACGCATGATCGGTGATTGACGATTTAATCCTCTAGTAGTTGTCACGAAATTTCTGTTTGTCATTCGTATAGTCATTTCACAGAAAAGGGAGCGATAACTACAAATTATCCACACAAACACTTCAAACCAAATACATCATCCGACAAAGTAATAATATTATTTAATCTTACGTATTCTTTTTCAAACCCAGCATTGCCAACAGTGGTGCTTTTAGGTTACTTTCAAATAAGGAGGAAAAATCTGCCATGAAAATATTGCTGGTTGAAGATGATAAGACTCTACGCAAGACCCTTACTTTCAACCTTGAGAAGGAGGGTTATAAAGTAGTCGAAACAGGGGATGGGGCTGATGCCCTTGCCCTTGCCCGCGAACACAGCCCTGATCTGGTTGTGCTTGATGTCATGCTTCCGGGGCTAGATGGCTTCTCAGTCTGTCGTATTCTACGTAATGAATCTGACATTCCAATTGTCATGCTAACTGCACGTGACGGAGAGGTTGATCGCATTATCGGCTTAGAAACAGGGGCAGACGACTACATCGTTAAACCCTTTAGCCTCGGTGAATTTCTCGCACGGGTGAGGGCGGTCTTACGACGGGCACCTTCCAAGCGTGGTTCTCCTGAGTGTTTGCAATCAGGAGACCTTACTCTTGATTTGATTGCAAGGCGTGCAACTCTCAATGATGAGGAATTGCGTTTGACACACAAAGAGTTCGATTTACTTGCAGCGTTAATGCGGAATAAGGGGGCGGTGCTGTCACGCGATTTGTTGCTAGAGCGCGTTTGGGGCTATGAATATAGCGGGCAGAGCAAAACAGTTGATGTTCATGTGCGGTGGCTACGTGAGAAAATCGAGGTGGACCCTTCTGAACCCAAGCGTATTGTTACGGTACGCGGGGTTGGGTATCGATTTGAGGATTAACAAATATGGCTATTAATCTTCTCTTGTTAATGGCTTGCCTCGCTTGTCTTGGGGGTATTGCTTCATTTCGTGCGAAATTACTCGATGCTCGACGCTCGAAGACCGAAACTGAAACTCTTAATAAACAATATCGAGTCCAGATCGAACAGATGCAGGCTCTTCAGCAGCGGCTTTTGGATGCAAGTCATGATGGTATCGTCTTAGTTGATGAGCAGCAGAAAGTTGTGGCGACTAATACTGCGGCGGCTCGTTTTTTTAAGAACCAAATGATTGGCGAGACTGCGGTGGCCGCCATGCGACATCATGGTATTCAGAATTTGATGCAACAAACAGCCAAAAACGATGAGAACGAGACTTTGCTCGAAACACGAGAAGGCACCTGTCAAGTCAAGCTATCCAAGTTTGCAACCTCACAAGGTCATGCAACGCTTATCACCTTGCACGATGTAACAGCGTTAAACCGCGCCAAACGTGCTAGGCATGAAATGGTTTCCAACATCTCTCATGAATTGCGTCATCCGATAACCAATATAGGGCTACTCACTGAAACGCTGCTAGACCCCTCCATCCGCAAATCGAAACGTGGACGCAAGATGCTGGAGACTATCCAGCGTGAGATTGAAACGCTCAAGCAACTAGTCCAAGAAATGCAGGACTTGGCGCGGATCGAATCGGGCCAGATGCCGATTAAACTTGTACCTATTCCGCTTTCGATGCCAATAGAAAACGGCACCGAGCCTCATCGGGCCTTAGCCGAGGCCAAAGAACAACATATCACAATCGAAGTTCCCGACAATGTCTTGGTACTGGCAGATAGTTTACATATCGAGCGAGTTGTGCGAAATCTTGTGCATAACGCGGTTAAATACACGCCTGAAGGTGGTTCTATCCATATCCGAGCGACCATCGAAGCTGATGAGGTACTGATTAGTATCTCTGATACAGGTTTTGGTATTCCAGAGGAGGAACGCGAACGTATTTTTGAACGGTTTTATCAAGTCGATAAATCTCGTCATGATGGGACTGGTCTGGGGTTAGCTATTGCACGGCATATTGTGCTGGCGCATGGTGGTAAATTATGGGTTGAGAGCGTTGAAAATGAGGGTTCGACTTTCTTTTTCACCCTCCCCCTCTCCGATAAAGTAAATAAAGCTTAATTGTCTACTCGCTGAAATTTAATACTCCTTTGTCAAGTATTTTATCTTGGCAGGCTACTATGCCCCCTGTTCCGTTTACACTCACTCAGGAGGGTATTTTTTTACATGCTTAAGTCACGTTTGGCTAAGTTGTTGGTGATGGCGCTGGCCGTCGTCATGGTTGTACCTGTGATAGGCGTTTCTGCTCAAGATGGTACCGTTGTTGATGTTATTCTTGGTAGCCCTGATCACACCACTTTGGCTCTGGCTGTCGATTTGGCGGGCGTTGCGGATATGCTTTCCAACGCCGATGCTGAGTACACCGTTTTTGCCCCAACTGATGCCGCTTTCGGCGGTGTGTCTCCCTATGTAACCAACGCTGCGTTGAGCGACACTGAACTGCTTACCGCTTTGTTGTCCTACCACGTTGTGGCTGGCAAGATTATGTCTGCTGACATCGCTGAAGGCTGCAATGACGTTGAAACTTTGCTTGGCGAAACCTTGAAAATCTGCAAGAGCGATGCTGGTGTGACTGTCAATAGCGCTTCTGTGACTACCGCCGACTTGGAAGCCAGCAATGGGGTGGTACACGTCATCGATGGTGTGGTCATTCCTCCCGTTGAACTGCCCGAAATCGACCCCCTCGACTACGAAGGTAGCCTAGTGATTATCGGCAGTGGTACTGTATATCCATTGTCTAAAGCTATCAATCAACGTTGGGAAGACGAAGGTGGCAATGGTGTTGCCATTGACTTGCAAGATCCCGGTTCCAGCGCTGGTTTTGAGGCATTTTGCGTTGAAGCCAAGTCTGATATCGCCAATGCTTCACGTGGTGCCAAAGATAGTGATTACGAAAATTGTGCAGGTATTGGTCGTGATTTGATCGAGTTCCGTATTGGTACCGATGCTTTGGTCGTTATGGTTAACCCCGCTAACTCCCTAACAGGTGTAACTATCGAAGATTTGGCTAAAATCTTCTCTGGCGAAGCCAAGACTTGGGGCGAAATTGATCCTTCCTTGGCTGACCTTGGCGATATCGAACTCTACAGCCCTGGTTCTGAACACGGTACTTATGGGTACTTCGTCGAAGAAGTTTTCGATAACGATAGTGCTGCCCTTGACAACTCTGGCGCTCAATTTGTCGCATATGACTTCTTGGTTCAGGGTGTTGCTTCAAGTCCCGGCGCTATCGGCTACGCTGGTTATGCTTACTACATCGAGAACTCTGACATCGTTAAACCGCTCGACATCGAAGGCGTAACTCCTAGCGGCGCAAATGTAGACAATGGCTCTTATCCACTGGCCCGCCCCTTGTTCATGTACTCCTCTGAGAGTTCCTTTGAGGCTAATCCAATTGCGGCGGCCTACGTTGCCTACTACCTTAACGTTGTGAATGAAGAAATCGGTGCTGTTGGCTACTTCCCTGCCAGCATTGATGGTTTGAATACTGCCCGTCTCTCATGGTATGTCGCCAACGAAGACATGATGATGGAATAAGATTCCACATCTAGTTTTGATTTAACACTATAAAGTGGGGGAGAGGAGTTTCTTCTCTTCCCTGCTTTTTTGAAAAGGGGAGTCTTATGCAGAATCAATCAGTTGCTCACCAACAATCACAACCCACTGCTGCGCGTCTTAATACCTCGCTCAATAAGAGAACGCGCCCGACCGAGGCAATTATGGGGGGAATTCTATTTTTCTGTGGATTTCTTTCTATTTTCACTACCATTGGCGTTGTGGTAATTCTTGGTAATCAATCCTTACACTTATTCAATCGTGAACAGTGTGTGCAGGCGGGTGGTGCTACTGCGGAAGAGGTTTTTTGTGGACACGCAACAATTGGTGAATTCTTAACCGGAACGGAGTGGGTACCTGACCAACTCAAATTTGGCGTCTTGCCGCTAGTCTTTTCTACTGCGATGACTTCGTTGATTGCCATGTTTGTGGCTGTTCCATTGGGGCTAGGGGCTGCGATTTACTTGAGCGAGTATGCAACGCCATCCATACGAAAGACGTTGAAGCCTATTCTGGAAGTTCTGGCGGGTATTCCTACCGTTGTTTATGGATATTTTGCACTCACATTTATGAGTCCTGTTTTGCGTGATGTATTGGGGCAAGATACCGTGCGTACTTTCAATATGGCGTCTGCGGGGTTGGTGATGGGTATTATGATTTTGCCCTTAATGGCTTCCATGAGTGAAGATGCCCTTAGTGCGGTACCCCGTAGCCTCCGTGAAGGATCAGCGGGATTAGGTGCCACCAAGCTAGAGACAACCATTCGCGTTGTAGTTCCCGCTGCAATCTCAGGCATTATTGCGGCCTTAATTATCTCAATTTCTCGTGCGGTGGGTGAGACGATGATTGTAGCAATTGCCGCAGGCGCTTCACCAAATTTCACATTTGTACCCTTTGATTATGCTGAAACTATGACAGGCCATGTTGTTCGGATTAGTGGTGGTGAAAATCCTTACGACTCGGTCGGTTACAACAGCATCTTTGCCATCGCGTTTCTCTTGTTCTTTATTACCCTAGCCTTGAATATTGTTGGACGCTATCTGGTAACCCGCTTCCGTGAGGTGTATGAATAGCATGAATCATGTAGCATTTCTTAACTGGTTGCTAGTCAGCTTATACCTAGTTGATGTTGGTATCTTATCAACCCCAATTGCTGTTGCTCGCAAAGGATATAGCCCTAGACTCGGTAGTGTTATTGGGGCTGGGGCAGGGTTGATTGGCGCGCTGGCTGGCCTTTTCATTTTCACTCCGTTGCTGGGGCTAGTACTACAATTACTTCAGGCTATTCTCGGCGTGTTCAGCGATAATATACATTTCGCCGATGACTTAAAAATCTCGTTCAGCCTAGGTGCTGGGCAGAATATTCTGCCAATCAAATTCGATATTGAGGCGGATGTACCTCGTGATATCGCCTTTTTGCGTAGCCTTGTTGTTGGGGTAGGAACGTATATCGGGGGCATGATCTTATTGAACCTGTTGTGGCGTTTTATTCCATCGCAAGGGGCTGTTACTGAGGCAACAGCACTACGCTACAATACGATTGCACGTCAAGTTCGCGGGCGCATCTTGCAAGCTCATTTCATGGTTGCTATCGTAATCGCAATCACGGTGTTGATGGCTTTGATGTGGAATATCATCAAAGGAACATTTACTATGACTGCGGTTAGCAACACTGTTGCCCCTGAGTCTTTGACAGATGGGCGTTCTCTAGGAGATATTGAGGAACCAGAGTTGGCTCAAATCCTTGTGGGCAATATATCAGGCAATCGTGGTCGCCAATTGATTCAGGACTATGTGTGGGGTGTCGGCGATGCCGAAGCCCGTGACAGAAAGTCCGAGCCGCTTGTTGAGGCACTAGGCAAAGGTAATTGGCCTGAAGATCTTTCCGTATATGTTCCTAACCAAGACCCATCGCAAGAACCTGAGTATATTACCTATCAAAACTTGTCTAAGCAACCTGATGTTGTCGCCGCTATATTGTCATACAACCTCACCACATCCGACCTCGAGACATTGGTTACAGCAGAAGTTGTTCAGCCATTTGTGGTTGCTACTTGGACCTTAGACCGTACCTTGCTTGACTATAAAGGTATTGAAAAAGAGCTTGACGTGATCAATAACTCGCGCCGCGAAAGTGATCCGGACTGGAACGATGCAAGGCTACAGTTTCGTTCTTGGTTGAGCCTGAACTTTGTAACCCAGCGTTTGAATGCTGCACCGGAGTTAACGGGGATGCGGAACGCTATTTTAGGAAGCCTGTTGATGATCTCAATCACGGCCCTCTTCGCTTTCCCAATTGGCATTGGGGCGGCTATATACTTGGAAGAGTACGCAAACGATAACTGGATCAACCGTATTATTCAGACCAATATCGACAATTTGGCGGGTGTGCCCTCCATCATTTACGGGCTATTGGGCTTGGCGGTGTTTGTAAGAACCATGCGTCCTATAACAAGTGGTGAAGTTTTTGGGCTGGGGCAAGGTAATGGTAATACCGTGCTGTCAGCGGCTTTAACCATGGGGTTGCTTATTTTGCCATTGATTATTATTAACGCTCAAGAGGCGATTCAAGCGGTACAACCGTCTATTCGGCAGGCCAGTTTTGGTCTTGGAGCAACCAAATGGCAAACTGTGTGGAACCATGTGCTTCCCTATGCTATGCCGGGGATTTTGACAGGCACAATCTTGGCAATTTCACGGGCTGTTGGTGAAACCGCACCGTTGGTTGTGGTTGGGGCGTCGGCTTTTATTCTCAAAGATCCATCTGGCCCATTCTCTCGATTTACAGCATTGCCGATCCAAATTTACTCATGGACAGAGCAACCCCGTGATGCAGATAAGGCGGTGGCTGCCGCTGCAATTATCCTTCTCCTCGCTTTGTTATTAACCTTGAATTCAATTGCGATTCTCTTGCGTAATCGGTTTGAACGCAACTTAGGGAGACACTAAGCTATGGGTAACAGCAATTATGCTTTGCAAGCCAAGAATTTGAATATCTATTATGGTGAATTCCGCGCTGTGACCGATGTGTCGATGGTCGTGGAACGTCATAAGATTACGGCCTTGATTGGCCCATCAGGGTGCGGCAAGAGTACCCTTTTGCGTTCATTTAATCGTATGAATGATCTTGTTCCGGGAGCGAGAGTCGAAGGGGAGTTGCTATTCCAAGATCAGAATCTATATTCGCCCTTCGTCGATGCAGTAGAGGTTCGTCGGCGGATTGGGATGGTCTTTCAGAAGCCGAATCCCTTTCCTAAGCCCATCTATGAGAATGTGGCATTTGGCCCAAAGGTGCAGGGTATTCGCAAGAAATCGCAATTGGATGACATCGTAGAGCGGAGCCTTCGGAAAGCCGCGTTGTGGGATGAAGTCAAAGATAAGCTCAAAAAATCCGGCTTGGAGCTATCTGGTGGTCAGCAGCAGCGCTTATGTATTGCGCGGGCGATTGCGGTTGAGCCAGAGGTTTTGCTTATGGATGAGCCATGCTCGGCGCTTGACCCTATTGCGACTCTGCGAATTGAAGAACTGATGCGGGAGTTGCAGGAACAGTATACGATTGTGATTGTGACTCACAATATGCAGCAAGCCGCTCGTGTATCAGACTATACGGCGTTTATGATGGTAAATGATAAGCGGTCAGGTGAGTTGGTTGAGTTTGACATGACCGAAAAAATCTTTACCAATCCGGCGGATACCCGTACAGAAGATTATGTTACTGGGCGCTTTGGCTAACCAATTTTGTGTTATCCTAAGATTCTATAGTTGACCCAATGAGTGAATTTATGGATAACGATCAATGCCACCCAGCTCTCGTGTAACCTTTGAACGTGAATTAAAGAATTTGCGCGACGACGTGTTGATGCTATCCATCATGGTTGATAATGCCATTCAGCAATCAACCATTGCGCTGAAGCAGCAAAATGTTGATCTCGCTCGGCAAATTATGGCGGAAGACAAGAAAATCAATGACCTCCGCTATAAGATTGAAGATGATGCCTATACCCTTATTGCCCGTCAACAGCCCATTGCGCGTGACCTTCGTGGCATTATCGCGGCCATTCACATTGCAATAGAACTTGAGCGCATTGGTGATTATGCGGCTGGCAACGCCACCCTAGCGATTGAACTTGCCAATGAACCGCTGTTGAAGCCGTTAATTGATATACCCAAAATGGCCGATATCTCGCGTGATATGCTCCGCACGGCAATTAATGCCTATATTCACTGGGATATTGAGAGTGCCCAGCAAACTATTCAATGCGATACGCAAGTTGATGTACTTGATGAACGTGTATATCATGAACTTCTTGATCTTATGTTGCAAGATAGGTCAAAGGTTGCACGCGCCACATTCTTACTTTGGGTCTCGCACAATATGGAGCGTATTGCTGACCGTATCACCAATATATGTGAGCGGGTCATCTATATGGTGACTGGGCAGGTGCATGGCACAGATGGTATCGTTCAGGGTGTAGACGGGTTTCGTTTGGCAGATGACTGAAACCTAGGTGTTGTTATCATCGCCCCCTCCGTGGCTTGATGTGATCATGGCAACGGTAGGGGGCTTTTTTTAAGCTAGGGTCTGGCCTTCAACCAATCAGCGATAGTAGGAGGCAGTTCTTTTTGGATACGTCCGCTCACATACATACCAATATGACCCGCAGGGAATGAACGCACAGCATAATCATTGGTGCCCACATAATCTTTGAGGACAACGGAAGATGATGGAGGTACCAAATGGTCGTTTTCAGCATAGAGATTGAGAACGGGCATCGTGATGTTTTTCAAATCAACCCGTTGGTCGCCTAGAATGACTTCACCATTGATGAGCTTATTGCCCATATAGAAATCTTGCACGAATTGTGACCACGCTGCCCCCGCTTGGTCAGGGCTGTCGAATATCCACTTCTCCATTCGCAGAAAATTGACGGAGCGTTGGGTATCTTCAATAATATCGAGCAGCCCAAGGTATTTTTGTAGACCGAGTTCAAAGGGCTTGAGCATCAAGAACCCGAAATTCATGAGATCGCCGGGGATATTGCCAAGGGCGTCTACCATCCATTCGGGATTAACAGGTGGGGTAGAGGCTCCGCAACCCATCCAGACATTGAGCAGCCCATCTCGTACATGGAAATCGACTGGGGCAACCATCACGATGAGATTTTTGATTTTTTCTGGGTTGAGGGCGGTATAGCACATGCTAAATACCCCGCCTTGGCAAATACCGAGGAGATTAATCGACTCGAGGTCACGTGCCTCGCGGATATAATCGACACATCCACCTACATAGCCCTGCACATAGTCCTCTAAACTAATCCACTGGTCATTACGGGCCGGATACCCCCAATCAATGAGGTAAATGTCGATGCCCATCTCAAGCAGATTCCTTACTAGGGAGCGATCCTCTTGCAAATCGACCATATAGGGTCGATTCACGAGTGCATATGAGATGAGTAGGGGGATAGGAAACACATCTTTTTCGGGTACGAGGGGTTTGTACCGATAGAGGGTGATATGGTCTTGTTGATAGACGGCCTCTTTTTCTGAGGTTCCAAATTGAATGTCCTCAGATCGAATGCCACTGAGTACCTTGAGGCCCTCAACCATCTTACGGTTCATTTCGAGTAATTCTTCTGTTACCTCATCAAAGCGGAACGGAAGCATTGTCATTGGTCCATTCTCTCCCTAACTCTCGGATGCTTTGCGAGCATTGGTCTTTCGGGGGGCAGGTTTTTTATCTGCCGTCAAAGTTGCCAACTGCTTCTTTAGGGCTTTGACTTCTTTGCGTAGTTCATATATCCGCCGATGGGCTTCGTCTATTTCAGTGCGAGTTGGCAGGTCCATCAGTTTGAGCGCCATTTCATTGACTTCGCGCTGACGGCTACGATGCAACATAGTCGCATTGATAAGTTTGCCTTGGGCATAGATATAGGCGTCAGAGATGAAGGCTGCCTTAAACACATGATCAGCCGTTGCGCTCCATCTCTCCAGCAAATCACGAACACTCTGAATAGTCTCGCCTTTTTCAGCATATTCGACCAGTTCCACCATCAACTGCTCAAATGCTTTGACCCATGTGTCTGCCAATACGACTTGATACTCATAATTTGCTTGTTGCACATCCAGCCATGCTGCGAAACTACGCCGTAATTTCTCATCAACTTCACGGGTGTACCCAATACCGGGTGCTTGGAGGAGTTTGCCAAATGTCTCTTGATAGGCATCCCAATAGAGGCTAGTCATCTCGACTAGCGAAGACCCATCGGCTTTCGCCATATGGGGGAGACCTTGTTGGAAAGCTTGTAGCCAAGGAGTGCCAAAAGACTGCCACTGCTCAACATAGGTTTGCCACCAATGATTGACATTTTTCAAGGCAGCCATACTCTCATCGGCGGCATGAAGAAGTTCGGTACGGATGGTTTCCATCTGCTGAGTAAGGGTAGATTGCCAATCACCCTCAAAGCTAGGAACAAGGGATTGCCACGTCTTCATCGTCAATTCAACAAAGCGCATCATAGCCGCTTGGTTAGAAAACATTTTATCAGCGACCTGTTGCACGGTTGAGTCGGAGTCTGCTGTCCATTGACGCACACCCTGTTGGGCCATCTCCTGCCACATATTCATCATCGTTGACGAGGCAGAACCCGCGAGTTGCATCCAGTCACTCATCATTTGCTGCTGTGTCTCAGCCCATTTTTGCATAATAGACTGTGTTTGTGTGTACCAATCCGATTGTGACATAGGCCTACTTCTTATCCGAACCGGGCTTGAACATCTCGCCCCATTGTTTAACCCACTCAGCTTGGGTATCCATCATCTTTTGCATGTTTTCTTGCCAACTTTTCATAGCTTTGGTGGCATCCACTTTCATGGTCTCGCTCATATCATCCATATTGAATTGGCGAATCATCTGAAACCAATTGCTCCACAGTTGCTGCTGCATTTGTGACCACATATGAGTCATGTCTTCAATAGTTTTGATAAACCCTTGAGTAGTTTCGTCCGTTGATGCTCCCCGTGCCCACATCCGTGCCCAAAGCGCTTGGGTGTCAATCAAATTCTTGACGGCAGTCTCCCATGCCTGCACCGTCTTACCCCATACTTTGCTAGGCTGTTCAGATAACCCCTGCGAAGACTTTTTCATGCTCTCCCACATACTTTGTTGGGTATCTGTCCACACTTTGAACATGTCTTGTGCTTGCTTGAACCAATCCATAGAACTATCTCCTTAGTTTTTGTAAGTGATGCACTCTGATTGTGACGGATGACTAAACTTTGTCAAGTGATGGGAGCGTTTCCATTGGAATCTTATCAATATCTGATAGTGGCTCATGTAGCATCCATCGTTCAGTATGGATTGTCGATTCACCGGGAGCAAGGCGGACAAGCGGCCCTAGTGTCTCCAACTCAAGGATATTTCCATCTACAAATATCTCTACGGACGCCCCAAAGTCAGGATAGGTAGCGCAGGGGTGATACTCAAAAGTCTTGACGAAAAACCCTGTGGGGTGAACGTAGCCAAGCCACCCTTTGGTTACTCGCACGCCGATTTTCTGGGGATGGAGCAGGGCGGGGTCTTGTTTGACCAAGATACGGTCAGGTTGCCATGTCCAACGTGGGTCGGCGAGATTGGTATAGCTCCATAATGACAAGCTGTTGACGGGGGTAACACACTCTGTATGGGATAGCGCATCTGGCAGGGGGATTATAGCGGTGCCGTCATTAGCCATAACAGTCAGTGCCCAAGGGGCTATCTCAATATCCCATACCGTCTGATTGATAAGGGTATGCTTTAGGCCAACACTTGAATCGGAATTTAGCGAGATTTCCAGTTCTTTTTGAATATTATCCTGTAATGGTGGTTTTAGAACTAATGTTCTTTTTTTGTGATCGACCTGTACGGGAGCGTTATCGGGATAGTGACTACGCTGCGGGTACTCTGGTGCATGCCAAAAACGATGACCACCATAGATGCGCCACTGGTTCCCGCCTGTTAGCCCAAGCGCATTGGGGAACTCCTTTAAGATATTGGCGCTGTCGAGGCGTCGGAAGCTGATGATACGTGGGCCAATATCCGCCACGACGATTAACTCCACTCGACCATCGGTCAACCGATAGCAATGTTCCCAGCCGTGATAGGTAATTTGCTCAATCTTCATATTGGGTTCCTGTGGGTAATCCACCTAGAGAAGTTGCTTGATAAATGGCGCGGCGGATCGCAAGGGCTGTCATCTCTGCCGCCCATGCCCCAATCGCGCTAACATTGACATTAGTAACCTTGCCAGTCGCTAAGGCAAAAATCGTGTCTCCATCATAAAGGGTATGGGCGGGGCGGACGGCTTGAGCCATCCCGTTGTGCGCCATTTGCGCGACTTTATTGGCTTGCTCCTTTGTCAATAGCGCGTTGGTCACAACTACACCAATGACCGTATTGCTGATAGGGGGAGGTGAGAGAACAGGATTGGCTTTAAGGTATTCCATCATGTTGATGTAGCCTGTCTCACTTCTAGCTCCTGCAATAATACGACCTTTTCCATCCACCACATCCCCCGCCGCATTAACAACCATCAAGGCCGCGACAGTAACTCCGCCACCCAGTTCGACAGCAGCAGTGCCAATACCCGATTTGCAGGCATTTTGAATACCAGCGAGTGCGCCAACCCGTGCACCCGCGCCAGCCCCAACACAACCTTCTGTAACAGAGGCGGTGGTAGCTGCTTCACAGGCAGCATAGCCCATAGCGGAATTAGGACGGATGTTCGATCGTCCAACATCTAAATCGAAAATGACGGCAGCGGGCACAATCGGTACCACACCAACACGAACATCAAAACCGACTTGTTGCTCTTCCAGATACTGCATCACCCCGGTAGCCGCATCCAAGCCATAGGCGCTTCCACCTGTAAGAAGAATAGCGTGAACATGCTGAATATGGTGCATCGGACGTAGCAAATCGGTTTCACGGGTAGCAGGCGCACCCCCGCGCTGATCGATACCGCCTACTGTGTTTGGCGGTGCCAAAATAACGGTGCATCCAGTCAAGCCGTCTAAGTTGTGGGCATGCCCCACACGGATACCTTCTATTGCGCTTAATGTGGGATTTTGCATAGCGATTCCTTATAATTGTTTTTGGGATTATGACAAACCACTGAATTTTCTGCCAAGAGGCTGTGATGGATTATCGTGACTTTGGAACAACAGGGCTACGGGTATCGGCGTTGGGTTTAGGCGCGGGTCAAATCGGTGATGAAAACCTACCAGAGCAAACGGTTGAGCGCTTGCTCCATACTGCATTGGATATGGGGATTAACTTGATTGATACGGCACGTGGTTATGGTCTTTCTGAGGAACGCATTGGCAAACACCTTGCCAAGCGACGTGGTGAGTATGTGCTCTCCACTAAGGTAGGCTATGGTATACCCAATACTCAGGATTGGACTTACGACTGCGTGGTGCACGGGGTTGAAGCTGCGCTGCAACGACTGAACACCGATTATATTGATATTGTGCATTTGCACTCCTGCCCTCAGTCAATACTAGAGCAGGGGGATGTCATCTTGGCTCTTGAGAGGGCTGCTCAAGATGGCAAGGTCCGCGTGATAGGCTACGCGGGTGACAATGAGCCACTCGCTTATGCCGTCCGTAGTGGACGCTTCGGGAGTATGATTACTTCGCTCAACATATGTGACCAACGAGTCATTGATTATCCACTGTCAGAGGCCAAGCAGCGGGGTATGGGCGTTATTGCCAAGAGACCGATAGCCAATGCGCCTTGGCGGTTCACCGAGCGACCTGCTGGTCATTATGGGGAAGTCTATTGGGAACGCTGGCAAACGATGAACCTTAATCTCGGTATGGATTGGCAAGCAGTGGCATTGCGCTTTGCGGCTTTTACTTATGGTGTAGATAGCTGTATTGTGGGGACGACTAGCCTTGAACATCTGCGGGCTAATGTGGCTATACTGGAAGATGGCCCTCTTGATACTGCCATTGTAGATACATTAAGGGCGGCTTTTCGGCAACACGACAATCAGTGGCTAGGGCAGGTGTAACAGTGGAAAAAGTGACCATTCAGTTGTTACATGAGATGAAGCAAGCTAAGAACCCCATTACGATGATTACGGCCTATGATTATTCTTCGGGGATTATTGCTGACCGTAGCGGGGTTGAAATGGTACTGGTTGGCGATTCGGTGGGGATGGTGGTACATGGTTTTTCCACGACTCTACCCGTCACAATGGATATGATGGTGATGCACTGTCAGGCCGTGCGGCGGGGTGTTCAACGAGCCTTTCTTATTGGCGACATGCCATTCTTGAGTTATCAGACTTCTATTGAGGATGCCAAGCGCAATGCGGGGCGTTTACTGGCGGAGGGTGGGGCGGATGCCATCAAGCTCGAAGGGGGACGTCCGATGATCGAAACTATTCGCCAATTGGTCACAATGGGCATCGCAGTACAGGGTCATATCGGCCTCACGCCGCAGAGTGTCAGTGCATTCGATGGCTTTAAGGCTCAAGGCAAAGATATTGAGAGCGCTCGTCGGTTGGTGGAGGATGCTCAAGCCTTGGTTGAGGCAGGTGTTTTTAGCATTGTGCTAGAGGCTATACCCGCCAAACTTGCTGCCCTGATTGCCCAGCGGGTGAGTGTGCCAACGATTGGCATTGGTGCGGGAAATGGCTGCGATGGGCAAGTCTTAGTCTTGCATGACCTGTTGGGCTTAGTTGAAAAGACGCCGAAGTTTGTCAAACGCTATGCAGATATGGCCCAAACTATCCAAAATGCGATTGAGGCCTATCGGGATGAGGTGCGTGAGCGCCACTTTCCGACCCAATCGCACAGTTTTTCCCTTGATGAAGCCGTTTGGAAGCAATTAGAAGATGAATTTGGGGCATGAAAATCGTCATTTTCGGCATTGGTGCAATGGGGTGTTTGTTTGGGGCACGTTTAAGTACCGTATGTGATATTCAAATGGTCGGCGTGTGGCCTGAACAGCGAAAATGGCTTCAAGGTAATCCTTTAAGCCTAATTGATGAGGATGGTTATTTAACCAAATATCAACTTAAAGTAAATGATAGGCCTGATTTGAATAATGATTTTGCTCTCATCCTGACTAAATCACGAAATACGTCTTATGTTGCACAATTTATAAAAAATGCATTAAAACCGCATGGAATAGCCATTACATTGCAGAACGGTCTTGGGAATGTCGAGCTATTGGAACAACAGGTACCGGATCGCGCCATGGTGGGCGTTACCACGATGGGTGCAACTCTAGAAGGCGCTGGAATTGTGCGGGGAGGGGGTTTAGGCGTTACTTATTTAGGAACACGCCCTGACCTAGATGATAGGATGCAGGCATTAGCCGAAGTCTTTAATCGTTGTGGCCTAGAAACTCAGACGGAATCCGATATTCAGGCTCTAGTATGGGGTAAACTGGCGATTAATGCCGCAATCAATCCGCTGACTGCGTTGCTGAGAATACCGAATGGGGTATTATTACAAAGCGCTTGGACACGCCAGATAATGGCTGAGGCTGCACGAGAAACTGCGCTGGTGGCGGCTGAACAGGGAATTATTCTGCCATTTGCGGATGTATTGGCAGCTTGTGAGACGGTTGCGCTAAAAACAGCTAATAATCGATCTTCCATGTTGCAAGATGTATTCCGAGGTGTTGAAACAGAGATAGAAGTTATCTGCGGCGCGGTAGTTCGTGAAGGCCAGCGCCTTGGCGTTCCAACGCCCAATAATCTTATGTTATATAATTTAATTAAGGCACTGGAAATAAGTGCAAGTGAGCGAATAGAAGCGTGATGGAAATTGTTGAAAGCATTGAAGCAGTACGCGCAATCCGCTGGCAGAATCCCTCTTTGACATGGGGGTTAGTGCCAACAATGGGGGCTTTGCATGAGGGCCATTTATCACTGGTCAGGCAGGCCCTCATTGATAACGACCGTGTGGGTGTCAGCATTTTTGTCAATCCCATCCAGTTCAATGATCGTGCTGATTTGGAGCGCTATCCCCGCCAAATTGAACAAGATACTCGTATGCTTGCCGAACTTGGCGTGGATGTAATTTGGGTGCCGTCGGAGCAAACCATGTATCCAGCGAGGTTCCAGACTTATGTGGATGTCGAACTCATGACCCGCAGTCTCGAGGGGGTCGCCCGTCCGGGGCATATGAGGGGCGTGACTACGGTGGTTTCCAAACTCTTGCATGTCTTCGAGCCAACCCGTGCCTATTTTGGGCAGAAGGATGCTCAACAAGCAGCAGTCATCCAACAGATGGTGCGTGATTTGGCCTTTCGTAGTGAAATCATGGTGTGTCCGACGTGGCGTGAAGCCGATGGTCTAGCCATGAGCAGTCGCAATGTTTTACTGGATCCCGTTGAGCGTCAAGCTGCGACGGTGCTATATCGCGCTCTGATGACAGCCCAACGAGCATGGCTCAACGGCGAGCGAAATGCCCAGTATCTTAAAACATTGATGACAGAGATTATTCAGGCTGAACCATTGGCGCGTATTGATTACATAAGCGTAGCTGACCCTGCTGACCTTATCGAAATTGAGAGGCAAGTTGAGCAGGGGCTTATCAGCATGGCGGTTTACATCGGGAAAATTCGCTTGATTGATAATATCACGGTGGGAGTGTAAGCATGTTGCTGGCGATCGACATCGGGAATACCAATATTGTGCTGGGGGTTTATAACAGCACTGAGTGGCAACACCATTGGCGCATCCAGACTCTGCATGACCGCATGCCGGATGAATATGCGGCGTTATTCGGTCAACTCCTCAGCGAAGTTGGGCTTAGTTTCGACCACTTTGAGCATACCATCATCAGCAGTGTAGTGCCGCAATTGACACGCGGATTTTACGATATGGTAGCGAGTCGCTCCAACGCTAAACCGCTTATCTTGAGCATCAAACTTGATCTTGGCATCCAAGTCCAGACCGACAATCCGTCGCGGGTGGGGAGTGATTTAATCGCTGATGCGGTTGCTGCCTATGACCGCTTTGGGTCAACTTGCATTGTGGTAGATTTCGGCACCGCGACAACCTTCACCAGCGTGATTGAGCCGGGGATTATGGTTGGTACTGCTATCGCGGCAGGGTTGAATGTGACCATCAATGCCTTGGTTAGCCGCACGGCGCAGTTGCCGCATATCGAAATCGCCGCGCCCCCCTCGGCTATTGGCAAAAACACCATTCATTCTATGCAGGCTGGTCTTGTCCTCGGATATGTTTCAATGGTAGAAGGCTTGATTGACCGCATTCGACGCGAGATAGGCCCCGCGAAGGTCATTGCAACGGGTGGGCTTTCTCCGGTGATTGGCCCATTGACAACCTATTTCGATGAAATTGACCCTTGGCTTACGCTGGATGGCTTGCGCTTGATTGCAGCAAGGAACTTATCCGCTGAATAATGTGTTCGCTGACTTGGGTCTTGGTCATGAGGTCAAGGCGTTCTTGGTGACCTTCTGTATCAATAATAACCACTCGATTGGTGTCTACCTGAAAGCCTGCATCTATAGCGCTGATGTCGTTGGCTACAATGAGGTCGAGTTTCTTGCGCGTTAATTTTGACTGGGCGTTGATCAGCAAGTCTTGGCTTTCAGCAGCAAAGCCTACCACAACCTTGGGACGTTGAGGTAAATGGCTAATGGTTGCCAATATATCTACAGTACGGACAAGCGAAAGTGTGAGTCCTTCGTCGGGATCATCCGATTTTTTGATTTTGTGTTCAGCGGTGGCAGTGGGTCGAAAATCCGCTACCGCCGCCGCCATAATCAGAACATCTGTATCAGCCAACTGCACTTGGACGGCTGCCAGCAAATCCGCAGCGCTGGGAGCCAATACAAACTCTGCGCCATAGGGGATAGATAGGGTATTTGCTGTGCTGATTAGAGTTACTTTCGCTCCTGCATCAAGAGCCGCTTGTGCCAGAGCATAGCCTTGCTTGCCACTGGAGCGATTGGTGATAAAGCGCACCGGGTCAATAGCTTCTTGGGTACCGCCTGCCGTCACTACAACTTTATAGCCAGCCAATGAGCCATTTGACCCCAAAGTTTGGCGAATAGCTCCGATCAGCGTTAATGTTTCTGGCAAGCGGCCTTTACCGATAAGGCCTGATGCGAACCGACCTTCATCCGGCTCAATAATGATGGCTCCTCGTTCTCGCAACAATTCTAGGTTAGCTTGGGTTGCAGGATGCTCATACATACCACCATCCATTGTCGGTGCGATGACTAATAAGCAACGCGCAGCAAGAGCAATCACGCTCAGTAAATCATCCGCCAAGCCATGAGCTAGTTTGGCAATGGTGTTGGCAGTAGCAGGCGCAACCACCAGCAAATCTGCCCCTTCGCCAAGGCCGATATGGGCAATATGCGTGGGTAAGCCACCAGAATGATCAGTCTGCCATAAGTCGGTATACACTGGACGACCTGTTACGGATTGGAAGGTGAGCGGAGTCACGAAGCGAAGTGCGGCTTCGGTCATCACAACATCAACCTGAGCACCTGCCTGTGTCAGTTTACTGGCAAGGTCAACTGCTTTATAGACGGCAATGCTACCTGTCACGCCTAGAATTATGCGCTTGTTTTCTAAAATCATCATTCAACCTCAAACAGTCGGGCTATCTGTGGGTTATTGTATTCAGCACCTTGGGTCAAGACCTGTAAATTGTCGCGTATCTGGGCCTGCCCACTCGAATGGGTATGGCCGCACAAGACCGTCACCTGACGGTGGGGGAACTGCGGCACAATCTCTAGTAGTGCATCCCCAATTGCTTTACAGCTAAAATGCGGAAGATAAGGGTCGTCTGGTTGGGGTGTTTTGTTCTCATGCCAAGTTGCTTCAATAAAGGGTGGTGAATGGGTTACGACAAAAACCTGTTGAAAGCGTTCCAATGCCAAGGGCAAGACCTTTCGGATATGATTAGCGCCTTCCTCACCAAGTTGCTGTAATGCAGCCAGACGCTCAGATTTGCTCAAGCCGCGTAGTTCCCGAATATAAATATAATCGTTGAGCATCACGGATGAACTCATAAAATCGCCATAGCCACCATCTGACCAGCCCCCATGCCCAACTAAGCCGATTTGCTCGGTGAGTTGGACAACATCACATAAAGGCAGCCAGTGAAGATAAGCTGAAACCAGTGATAAAGTGCGTACTGCATCGCGGACGGCAGCAATGGAGTGGTTATAATAGTCGTGATTGCCCAAGACGAAATAAATGGGTACTTGGAGACTGAATTCGATCATCTCCAAGATACCCATAAGCCTGTGGCCCCCAATGTCCCCGCCGACGAGTACATAATCAGGGTTAGTGGTGTGTACTGTTTTGAGAAAAGCTTCAATCTGCTCAGGCTGAAGAAACTCCAAATGAATGTCGGTTAACCACGCTAGTCGTTTCACGATACCCTCCTGATGCTGAGTGTACCGTAAAAACGCTAACCTTCATAAACATACACAATAGACCCAGCACTCAGCCAGTCAAATAACCACTTAGAGTCGCTGATAGAGAGGTTAACGCAGCCATGACTGTGTGGGTATCCGAAGCTGCTGTGCCAATAGGTACCATGCAGGCTAATCAGGCCGTTAAAATACTGGGCGTAAGGTACTTGGTCGAGTGAATAAAAATCCGCTTGGCCCTCGGCCCCACTCATGCGGTCAGCTTCCAAACGTACTCCAATATGAAAAGTCCCAGTAGGTGTATCCCAACGCCCATTCTTTAAACCTGATGAGACCAGTGCTGCCATCACAGGCCGATTGTTTTCATAGGCGACCAGATTTTGCTCATACAAGTTGACGCCAACCCAACGCCCATCATAACTAGCGGGTGGAGTGGGATATACAACACTGACATTTTTCTGGTTCGTCCACTGGTTAGGGCCAATCAGATACCAGTTCCAGCCGTTGACATTGACCGTCGCGTAGATATTGACGACTTGGTACCGCTCAAGATGCCCATGCTCACGGTCGGACAATCCTGCTGGAGTGGTGGTAGCATCGTGTTCCCATAAAATCCATGCAATGGGCATATCCAAGGCTCCGTTTAATAGCACTCCACTTATGATTGAAGGCGATGTAAAACGAGCATCATTCAATGATACCCATGCCCCACTAGATAGTTTGGCCCAGCCATCACGTACCTCGACAGGAGTCACGTAGGTATAGCCCGTTACAACAGTCTCAACAGGGTTACCATTGGGAGCATCAAATAGAGTGACTTCATCTTCGACAAAACGCAGGAAACGGGTATCACTGACCACGCCAAAATCGACAGGCACCAGTGAAACATTGGGCGTGGGATGTGCTGCAATCAATGCTTGGCACTCTGGCGTCATGGGTGTTTCGCGGGTGATGGCTGCACAAGATGGATGACCAACCAAGCCTGTCGCCTCTGCCGATGGCTCAGGGATAAGGGCTGTCATGGTGAGAACAATGATTAGAATGAGAATGCTGGTTCGCATGGGTAATCTCCTTTTTTTAACCATAGCCGAAATAGCGATTTGAAAATCAACCGCTAGGCTACGCAACCACGCCGCAACAACACCTATTTGCATGTTGCATTGCCTGTGTTACACTTTGGCGCTGATAGGGGGTTCACAGAAAACATGCAAGGGAAATGGATTGTTCTACTCATTGTTTGTTTGCTTGCCGCTTGTTCAAGCAATGATACACCAACAGAAACTAAGATTGATCCCAACAGTGATGCGGGCAGAGGGCAGATACTATTTAGCACCCACTGTGCAACGTGCCATGCCGTGAAAGGCGATCGTATTGTGGTGGGGCCATCTTTAGACGGTATCGCTACACGAGCAAGCAAGCGCGTTCTTGATTTGTCAGCAGAGGACTATATAAGGGAATCAATACTCTATCCAGATAATTATCTGGTTGATTCATTTCAGGCTGGGTCTATGCAGCAGAATTTTGGCTCTACGCTGACATCTGAGGATGTTAATTACCTCATCGCTTATTTATTGACACTCAAGTAGTAAGGTAAATCTGATGAAACGCCTGCCACGCTGGACACTTGTTTTGTTTATAGCCATAGACCTCTTGCTGCTCGCAGCATGTGGTATTCTTGCCGCGCTCCCTGTCGAGGCTGACCCCGATCTAGCGAAGGAGGATTGGGGTATGGGGGCCTCAAATATCGAGCCATCATGGACTGGATTGTTGCGTCCTTGGCCGGATGCGCCGTCAGTGGACTTTGAACTTGCCAATCTTGGTTACACCCTCTTTTTTGACCCGGTGCTTTCAGGTGATAACACCTATTCATGCGCCCATTGCCATCACCCTGATCTAGGCTTCAGCGATGGAAAACCAGTAGCCGTTGGCCCTACAGGTGAGGAAATCAACCGTAATGCACCGACACTCTGGAATGTGGCCTACAATACATTTTTCTTCTGGGATGGACGAGCTTCTAGTCTCGAAGAGCAGATGATTGTCCCCCTGACTGCGCCGAATGAAATGAATCAAAATTTAGACGCATTAGTAAACGAACTGAATGCCATAGAAGCATACCCTCCTTTATTTGATGCGCTTTTTGAGGACGGGATTACCAGCGATAATGTCATCAGCGCCATTGTTGCCTTTGAGCGTACCTTGATCAGCGATGGGGCCGCTTTTGATGCTTATGCAGGGGGCGATTTCACCGCACTTACCGCACAACAGCGCCGCGGCTTGGGCATTTTTCGCTCGGCAGCCACCCGTTGCTTTGAATGCCATAGTGCGCCAACCTTTAAATCTGATGCCTTCAAGGTCATCGGCGTGCCTGATGGGGATGATACAGGGCACGGTGCTATTGACGAGAATAGTGTAGATTATGCGTTTCGGGTTCCCACCCTGCGGAATGTGGCACTTTCTGGCCCTTATATGCACAACGGCTATTTCACATCGCTTGAAGATGTCATCGATTTTTATCGTGATGGGGGCGGCCCCGGTGCTGGTTTTGAGGCAGCTACCGTTGACCGCGTAATTGCGCCCGGCTTTAAGCTCAACGACCAAGAAATTGAGGACTTGATCGCCTTTCTCTATGCGCTTACCGATGAGACTATCCCTGAATCAATGTGGGAGCAGGTCAGTTATGTCGATGAGGCTGGTCATATCCTACTGCCCGATGCGGTTCCGTCAGGCCTATCACCAATCGAGCCAATAGATAACCCTGCTCGTGCGGTTATTGCTGAAACGACGGCGGCCCCCGATGAACGCTCTGAGTGCTTACGAGATAGCGAGACGCGGACCGTCACTGTTGGAGATAACCAGACGCTGCAACAAGCTATCGATTGTGCCGAAGTCGGTGACACTATCCTTGTCCCGCCGCGTGTTTATCATGAACGGGTGGTGATCGACCTTAACGATATTACATTGCGCGGGTTAATTGAAAACGAACCCGATGCCTGTCCAGTTCAAGAGAACGGAGTATGGCCTACTAATGAACCAGAATGGCCTATATTGGATGGGGATATTGATAACGACGGCACTAAAGATTTAACCGATGGTATCATCGCGTCTGGGCATAATTTCACAATGGAGTATTTCGTTGTTCGCAACTACACAGGTAATGGGGTACTAGTCGAAGGCGTCACCCAAACAACCCTCCGCCATCTCTATACTGAAAACACAGGCTTGTATGGAGTTTACCCCGTCCGCAGTACAGGTGTTCTGGTTGAATGCTCAATTGCAACCTTGACCACCGATGCAGGTATCTATGTTGGACAATCTGAAGATATTATTGTCCGCAACAACCTCGCCTATGATAATGTAACTGGCATCGAGATTGAGAATTCCTATAATGCCGATGTGTATGCCAATGAGACATGGAACAATACAGGCGGTATTCTTGTCTTCATGTTGCCTAATCTTCATTCACGGGTCTCGCGTGATATTCATGTCTACGACAATTACGTGCATGGCAATAATCGCCCCAAGGATGATGCTACACCGGGGTCGGTGGTTGGTAAAATCCCGATTGGGTCGGGTATTTTCGTCATGGGTAGCGATTATTCGGAAATCTACAATAATCGCATTGAAGGCAATCGCAGTTTTGGGATAGCTTTGGTGTCTATGTACCAAGCCTATGAACCAGATGAAATTGGAGACGTTGGACCATTGTCTGAGCATAACTATATCCATGATAACCACTTCAAAGATAACGGGGATGATCCAGATCAGGCCGTCAAAGACGCAGGCTTACCGGGTGCCGATTTGTTATGGGATGCGCGTGGTTTCGGTAACCATTGGGATGAATCAGACGCCTCGCGCTTCCCGCCTATACTACCGGGTAAGAACTGGCTTGGTGTAGTGGAACGCAGCTATTTCCAAGTTGTCAACTTTGTCGGAAAGCGCTTCTAGATATTCATGACTTCAGAACCGCTCCGTATTATGCAAGTGATTGCACGACTCAACGTGGGTGGCCCAGCTGCCCACGTTATCTTATTAACCGAGCATTTTGGCCCACCTAGCTACAAAACCATGTTAGTATGCGGTCAAATCGATCCCCATGAGGGTGATATGGTCTATTTAGCTGATGAAAAGGGCATTACGCCTTATATCATCCCCGACTTAGGTCGCAGTATATCACCCATTCGGGATGCCAAGACAATTGTCAAGCTGTATCGATTGATGCGAACCTATAAACCCCATGTTGTTCATACTCACACAGCCAAAGCGGGATTTGTTGGGCGCATTGCGGCATGGCTGGCGCGGGTACCTGTCCGCGTTCATACCTTTCACGGCCATGTGTTTCATGGTTATTTTGGCAAAGCTAAGACATGCTTGTTTTTGTGGTTAGAGCGTGGCTGTGCCAAACTCAGTAGCCGTTTAATTACCATTAGCCCCAGTCTGCGCGATGAATTGGTGGAACATTACCATATTGCATCTCAAGAGCGCTTTGTGGTGCTACCGCTTGGGATTGATTTGGGTGTTTTTGCTCAACCCACAAGCCAAGACCCCGCCGCTATCCGCCAACACTACAACTTACCAGTATCATCCAAGTTAATTGGCATTGTAGGACGGCTTGTTGATATCAAAAACCATGCTCTGTTTCTTGAAGCAGCGCATCAGGTCATTCTACAGCGCCAAGACGTGCATTTTGTAGTGGTTGGTGATGGCGAACTCCATGCTGGCCTTGAGCAACAAGTGGAGTCCCTCAATCTTCAATCTTATGTCACATTTATTGGGTGGGTCAAAGACCTTGCGCCTTTACTGCACACCATAGACATCCTCGCGTTAACTTCCAACAATGAAGGAACTCCCGTGTCCATCATTGAGGCGATGGCTGCTGGGATTCCAGTGGTTGCAACGGCGGTCGGTGGGGTGCCGGATGTTTTAGGCGGTGGGAGTCTTGGCACACTTACACCAGCCCATGACCCAAAAGCTTTTGCCGATGCTTTGATAAGGGTGCTGGACGGCAATCATCCTTCTACACAAGAAGCACAAATGACGGCGCTAGAGCGCTACAGTCTTGAGCGCTTTATGAAAGATATTGATCAACTCTACAGAAGTCTATTGGCGTGATTTGCCTGTAATGAACTCGTAGCTGGCGATAAACTCTAGTTTATATAGCAGGTACAACCCAATAATAGCGACCAGCACTTGAGCCGCTAATGAGTTGATGAGGGTGCTTTGCATAATCAGCAATGCTACACACCCTAGCGCGGCGTTAACCAACCCCAGAGCAAAGGGTACCCCATAGCGATCTAAGCCCAGACGAGATAGGCGGTGCGATAGATGGTCGGTTCCCCCTTGAAAAAAGCTCTGGCCTCGGCGTGTCCGCGAGATAAACACAAGGCCTGTATCAAAGATAATCACACCAAGCACCAACACAGGTATAGGCCACGTAATCCAAGGGCTTTCAGCCGGAAATCGCAACTTAATTCCAATTACAGCCAACAAGAACCCCAAGAAAAGTGAGCCGGAATCGCCCATAAAAATCATTTGGGTTGAAGTAAATAGATTGTAGCGTAAAAATCCAAAGGATGTTCCTGCAATCGCTGCCGCCAGTGCCGCCAATACAAACTGGTCGTTGATAGCTGAAATGACAGTAAAGAACATCGCGGCCACCGTTGCCACCATCGCTGCCGTGCCATCCATGTTATCCATATAGTTAAAAGCATTCACAATATACATAAACCATAAGACAGTCAAAACAAAATTGAGTATATCGGGTAGTTGCATCTGAATTTTGATGGACGTCATTGCAGGTAAAACAACAATCGGGATGAGTTGCAGTAATGCCTTAAACTTCGGTGGCAGACTCCGCCAATCATCCCACAACCCAATCAACGCAATGACGGTCCCCACCAGCAAGATTACATAGAGTTCTCCAAGGCTAATGGATGCGTCGCGCTCAGGTTCAATCATTGATGCTATAGATAATAGAATCATGGCACCCGCTAGACTAATATAAAGGGCAACTCCTCCCATAAGCGGGGTAGGCTGTTGATGGGCGCGGTCTTTGCGCGGAATAGCTACAAAATTGAGTCGCAGGGCTAGTTGGCGAATAAGAGGGGTCACACCCACCGCAAAAATCAAGGCAACCACCAACACAAGAATTGTCATCGCTTTTTACTCCTAAACACGTTTAGTTTACCCAAAAACGTTCTATTGCAACCATATCTGTTACAATTACGTATTGTTGGTTTAGGGAAAATCATTAGGAGACTGTCAATGTCACAAAACCAATATGTGCTGCAAACCGAGAATTTACATAAAGACATCAATATGGGCAAAGTCGTCGTGCATGCCCTACGAGGCGTAACATTCTCGGTTGAACGTGGCGAATTTCTGGGGATTATCGGTCCGTCAGGGAGTGGTAAATCGACCCTTCTCGGGCTAATCGGCGGCTTGGATACCCCAACCAGTGGCACAATTCATATCGATGGTCAGAATGTTACTAACCTTGATGAGAACGCCCTGACACGAGTTCGTAATGAGAAGATTGGCTTTGTGTTCCAATTCTTCAATCTTGTACCGACCCTTACCGCGCTCGAAAACGTGGCATTACCTATTCAGTTCGCACGTAAGAAGCGTTTTAATCCACACAAGCGTGCCAAGGAACTTCTCACCCTATTGGGTATGGGAGATCGAATGCACCATCGACCCAACCAGCTATCGGGTGGTCAGCAGCAACGGGTTGCTATTGCGCGGGCACTCGCCAATGAGCCACCATTGCTCCTAGCCGATGAGCCAACAGGTAGCCTTGATTCTGAATCTAGCGCAGTGGTGATGAATGCCCTCCGTGATGTGCAAAAGCGGATGGGAACAACGGTCATCATTGTGACCCATGACCTCGAAGTAGCCTCACAGGTGAACCGCATCATCACGCTCAATGATGGACAGATTATCAAAGATGATGCTCGCTCAACAGCCCAATTAGCGGCGGTGCAAGCTTATAAGAAACGCAGTACAGGCGAGTTGTCAGCGGTAGGGACGAACTAAATGGAACGATTGCAGTTCTACATCAAGCATTCATTCAACGACCTAAAGGTGAATGGTATACGCACTATCTTTGGGTTGTTTTGTATCGGTGCAGGGGTTGCAGCGATTGTCAGTTTGTTAACACTCGGAGTCATGATTGAGGATACCCTGTCGGGCGGGCTTCAAGAAAGCAATCGCGGTGATATTCGACACGTTCCTTTTGCTTTTGGCAGTGATGAAGACAGCGAGTTTGACAGCAACATTGACCAAGCCGAAGATGAGGGGTTTGTCGAAGATTTTAGCTTCACAGATGAGGGCAAAGACCGCATCATTGCGTGGTATGCGAACTATTTCAATGTTAGTCCTGATGTCAATTGCGAGGCCGATGCTCCGTTTTGCATCACCTACCGTTATGAACTCGGTGAAGCCAGCAGTGGCTTATTCATCTCATCATTCGGCAATGGTGATTCCGTCAACCGCATTACTGAACGTTTCATTGTTGAGACCGATTTCTATCCCTTATACGGAAAAGTCTTGTCGGAGGACGGCAAAACCCTCCAAGAGATGATTGATCCCACCAGCTATGCCGAAAATGAAACAGGCGATATTGTGATCAGTCGAAACCATGCTGATTTGCTGCATGTTGAAGTTGGTGACAGTGTACGGCTCAATGGGGTTAGTAAAGATTTCACAGTGCGCGGGATTGTGCCAACCCGTACTGAGGGCGGCCTAGAGAACCTTGGGGCTGGTATCTTAGGTTATTATTACGTCGATGCCCAAGCCTTAGACATTTTCTCGGATGTGGAGAAGGTTGGCTACTCCCAAATCTATGTCCGATTGGATGACCCCAGCCAAGTAGACACCATTGGCGAAGCTTTTGAGGACGACTATTCCTTCCTTGGCACCATTACGACATCTGACCTCGAAGATAGCAATGAGCTAATCGCTACGGTTGTCACTCAACTGGTCAGTATCATGGGATTAATCTCCATGTTGATTGGCGGGATTGGCATTATCAACACTATGTTGGTCATTGTGCGCCGTCGAACCAATGAGGTGGCAGTCCTCAAGACATTGGGTCTAAAGCCTGATGAAATCTCGGTGCTGTTCCTTGTAGAGGCTGTCATTATGGGTATCCTTGGCAGTATTCTTGGTATCCTGCTGGGGTTTGCTATGGTCTTTGTCATCAAGGGTGTCGCCGAAGCCTTCCTTGCTCAAGATCTGAAGTTCCGCATCGCAGCTTCACCAATGATAACTGGTATGATTGTCGGCACATTGACCACCACCATCTTCGGACTGTTGCCCACTATTGCCGCAAGCCAAGTGCGTCCAGCTACTGTGCTGCGTCCACAAGATAACATAGTCCCCGCGGCTGGTCGGTCTCGTTCATTTGCCGCCATGATTATTGTTATCTTGGCCCTCAGTGCTGTTACCCAAGGCATGCTCAGTCAGATTCTAGATATTGATGGCCTTCGTCTATACGCCAGCATTGCATCTGGCATCATGGGTTTTCTGGTTGGTCTGGCACTTCTAATTGGTGGTGTGTCTGTCGGATGGGCCAAGCAAAACATTGCCTTGCGGGTACTACGTTGGGGCGTTCTGCTGGTCGGTTTCCCCATTGTGGGCGCGATTGTCGGCAACTTCCTACCTGCTGTCTTTGTCATGATTGCAGTTGTAGTAATTGTCAGCTACCTGTTTGTGCTGTTGTGGCTGCTGATATGGGCTGCTGGTGGTGGGCGCATCGAAGAGCTATGGCCCACCATGTTAATACTGGCCTTTCCCTTGTTCTGGCCCCTTCTACCACTCTTGATTGTGTTGGTTGGCCCCATTTGGGCGCTGGGTTGGGTTATCCAGCGTTGGAGCTTCATTGACTTCAAAATTGCTATGCGCTCTATGTTGGCAAACAAAGGGCGTGGTGCCTCTACCTTAGTGGCGCTGGTGGTTGGTATCTTTACCCTTAGTTTAATTACCATGCTGGTGGCAACCATCCGCACTGCCTTTGAAGATGAAGTGGTTGATTTGGTTGGCGGCAATCTCATTGCTTTTGTGGCTGGTCAAGGGGATTCACTTAAGCAACTCGAAACCAAACTAGAGGCAGGAGTTGATGGTGTCAAGAGCTACGGTCTGACCCGTGAATACAATATCGAATATGTGTCCTTTACTGATGCCAGCAAGAACACAACCATGACTCTTGAGGAAATTGACGCATTCCTCAAAGACAAATCAACGGACTTTGAGGACTTTGAGGCACTCTTTGACAACGATATTGATACTCTAAGCGCTCGTTCTGTAGATGCCAATCTACCAGATGTTAGTTTTTATGCGGGACGACAACTCAATCAGAGCGATTTAAATCATCCGGTGATTGTTGTTCCCTATAGCCGCGCCACAGAGAAGTTAGGCTATGCTGTCGGTGACCAAATTACAGTGCGTTTCGTGTCCTCGGAAGATCCACGTGATAAATCAGAGCCAATTACCTTCACTATTGTTGGCCTTATGGACTTCCGTAATGGGCAATTTGTGACCTTTGGCTCCAACTACTATGTTCCGCTGGATTTCTTACCAGTGGAGCAAAACATGGGTATTGACCCCGGTTCACTAAGTGTGATTATTGACGCTGACGAGGATAAGATATCGAGCATTAGCAGCCAACTCCTAGAGATTCCCGGCGTGTTTGTTCTCGAAACCCGTGTCATCAATGACCTACTGAACAAGATTCTTGACCAATTTACCAACTTCCCGATTATTGTGGCAGCCTTAGCGCTCTTCACAGGCGGGATTGTGATTGCCAACTCGGTCGCACTCTCCATGATGGAGCGACGGCGTGAAATTGCCATTATGAAGGCGGTTGGATTGCAGCGGCGGCGTGTATTGGGTATGCTGCTGCTCGAAAATGGCCTCATGGGCTTTGTTGGCGGGCTAATTGGCGTCGGCATTAGCTCAATTATGCTATTGAGTATGCTCATCTCACTATTTGATGAAGAACTGGGCAAGGTCATTCCGTATGGTACCGCCTTGCTGCTAATGGCACTCTGTATCGGGATTGCCCTTGTTGCTGCAATCATCTCAGTATGGGGAGCCTCCAGTGAGAAACCTCTCAATGTTCTCCGTTATGAGTAGTTTATAAAGCACGAAAGCAAAAGGCCGTCGTTGTGACGGCCCTTTGTTTTATCCCAACTTATAGCCAATTTGCCGCAAGAATCCTTTGCGCCACATAATATCCTCTTCGCCTTCAATGCCTTTACTGGCAAAGCCGTCTACCACTCCCATAATGCCGCGCCCTTGCTCCGTCTGTACCACAATAACTTGGGTTGGATTCGCAGTTGCACAGAAAATACGGGCCACTTCAGGAATAGTTTTGATGGTGTTCAAGACATTAATGGGATAGTAGCCATCCCCCAAAAATAAGATGAAGCAGTGGCCGACCGAAAGCGCTAAGGCGTTCTGCTTGGCAAGTTCAATCAGCGTTGTATCGGTACCTGTCCAGCGAATGAGGCATTTGCCCGATGCTTCGCAAAAGGCCAAGCCGAACTTGATGCCGGGGACAGTGTTCACCATCGCTTCATGAATGTCCTCAACAGTTTTGATAAAATGGCTTTGACCCAAAATAAAGTTGGTCATTTCAGGTTTTTCAATTTGCACCAATGAAAGTTCCATAGCTATTTAGCTCCTGCCCATAGGCGAACAAATTCAGTTAACAAGCGTACTCCATAGCCCGATGCCGTCTTTGGAACATAGGGAACATCTGATAATCCAGCTTCAATACCTGCCATATCGACATGTGCCCACGGAAAGTCCACAAAATTCTGGAGGAACATTGCTGCAACCGATGCACTGGCTGCCCGTGAGCCACTATTCTTGGTATCAGCGGTCTCTGATTCCAATGATTTTCGGTATTCTTTAAACATGGGGAGGTGCCAGACTCGTTCAAATGTTTGCTCTCCAGCTTGTATAAGGCGTGTTTTGATGGTCTCATCTGACGTAAATAACCCCGCAGCGACACCACCCAGCGCAATGAAACAGCCACCTGTAAGGGTAGCAATATCTACAACTGCATCTGGTTTATAGCGGCTGGCATAGACAAGTGCATCAGCTAAGAGCATACGTCCTTCGGCATCGGTGCTAACAATTTCAATCGTCACGCCATTGCTGGCAGTAAATACATCTTGCGGACGATAGGCCTTGCCACTAATCATATTATCTGCCGACGGTATCAATCCCACTACATGTACAGGAACGTTAAGTTCAGCAACAGCCTTAAGCGTGGCGATAACGGCAGCGCCACCAGCCATATCGCCTTTCATAGTTGCCATACCTTCCTTGGTTTTGATGGTATAGCCGCCTGTGTCAAAAGTGACTCCTTTACCCACCAGTACAATGGTAGGTAGTTCTTTGGCTTTGTCGTGATTGTGTTCAAGGATAATAAAACGCGGTGGAGTATCACTTCCCTGCGACACCGATAGCAATGCGCCCATCTTTAGGGCACGCATCTTACCCTCTTCCAAAATTTCACAGCGCAACCCAGAGTTTCTGGCAATGGTTAAGGCCGTTTCCGCCATATATGCCGGAGTACAGATATTAGCAGGAAGGTTCACAAGGTCACGGGCAGTCGTCACTGCTGTACCAATGGTGACCCCATTTTTTACGGAAGCCTCAATGGATACGGGTGCAGAGGCCGTCAATAGGTCAAAGTGTTCAACAACTTTTTCGTTCTTTGGTTTGGCCTTTTGGCCTTGGTATTCATAGACAACAAGCTGCACAGTCTCCGCAACAGCCTGTGCTGCTCCTTCTAGATAGCCAATATCATCATAATAAAAAACGATATGTTGATGCGTTTTGACTTTATTGACACTATAAGCAACGGCCCGACGTAAGGCCTCAAGATCAAACTCATCTTTTTTGCCGAGACCCACCAACAAAAGACGCTTGGGTTGCCCTGCGGTATAAACCAAGCTGGTCTGGCCTGTTCTTCCTTCAAAATCCTGTGTTGCCAAAAGATTTTGAATAGCTCCGGACAGTGTTTGATCTAATGACAAAACACTATCGACAAGGGGTGTGTCTTGAAATAATCCAACAATAAGCGCATCACAGTCTATGGATACTAGCTGACCTTGTACAATACCAATATTCATTTACTTATCTCCTCTTAATGTGGCCTCAACTATAACATACTGGTGTGTCATGGTCGAAAGATAGCGTGTTGAAATCTATGTGAATGAATAACCCATTGGAGATGCTCCATAAGAGGCAGTTCATGCGTAAAGACCGAGTATAATAAGAAGCAAGGGGTGATTCGGATTAGATTGTTGGAGGGATAATGATTTTAGTAGTTGATGATGACGATGTGTTTCGTGGATCTATTGCAGACTTGCTGGCAGATGAAAATTACTCTGTACTTGAAGCCAGTAGCGCCACCGAAGCACTCGACTTGCTTCAGCAATATAATCCGCAAATTGAAGTTGTTTTTAGTGATGTCAAAATGCCGCACATGGATGGTCTAGAACTTCTCCATCGGATTAAAATTCACTATCCCATGGTTATCGTGGTGATGCTAACTGGACATGGTGAAGTCAACAGCGCTGTCCAAGCCATGCGGGAAGGAGCTTTAAATTATCTCCTTAAACCTGCTAATCGCCAGCAAATCCTTGCCAGTACAGAAGAGGCTTTTGCAACACGAGCTAGTACCATTCAGAAACAAAATCTCATGGATCAAGTTGTTATGGGGCTACAACAACTAGGTATGGTTAAACCGGAGTTGTCAGAGCCAAACATAATGGTATCTGAGCAGCGATTTGTCCAAGTACGTGATCTGCTGATTGATCAATACCGTTTGACCGCTACACTAAAAGATGTCAAACTCGACTTAACCCCAACCGAATTCGATTTACTTTCCTATCTCGCGCTTGCACATGGGCGGGTTGTCGCTTTTGAAGAACTCGTCTATCGACTGCAAGGCATTCAAGCCCCACGTGATGAAGCTCGCAGTATGCTTTCCACCCATTTGAGTAACCTGCGGGCAAAACTACGGGAAGCCGGAGGCGAAGATTACATTGTGAATAGTCGTGGACATGGCTATTTTCTGAACATTGAACTCTAAAATGCAAAAACGAATCCTTTTGGTCGATGATGACCCTCGAAACTTACGCCTGCTTGAAGGCATGCTTTATACAGAGCCATATGATTTATTAAGAGCAACCTCTGGACAAGAAGCCTTAGCATTGATTGAGGCCGAAAGTCCTGATTTGGTGCTGTTGGATATTATGATGCCGGGGATGAGTGGTTATGAGGTATGTCAAACCATCAAGAGCCAACCGTCTACCCGCATGATTCCTGTCGTGATGGTCACAGCCTTACACGAAGTGAATGACCGTATCCAAGCAATGGAAGCGGGGGCTGATGATTTTCTGAGTAAGCCGATTGATGCCGCCGAATTAATTGTCAGGGTGAGGTCTTTGCTTAAATTGCGTAGTCTTTACCTTGATCTAGAACGGGTAACCGCCGAGCGCCTGCAATTTATGGCTGGGGTAGCCCATGATATTCGTTCTCCGCTCAACGCGCTGATATTGAATATGGACATACTCGGCAAACATCTTGACCATAGCGATCCCAAAATCCAACGTATTTGGTCCAGAATCAACACATGCAGCGTGCGTATTGACCTGCTTGCTCATGATGTAATGAATTACTATAGAACCGAGGCAGGGCAATTTGTGTTAGATATACAGGATTCTGATCTACAAAGTGTGGTGCAAACAGCGCATGATGTGGTAGCGGCAATGGCGGAAGAAAAACAGATACAGTTGCAAATTGAGCATACCTTGTCAAAGACCGTTCCAATGGATGAACAAGCAATAGTTCAGGTTTTGGTCAATCTATTGACCAATGCTATCGAATATACTGAGACCAGCGGCTGTGTTATGTTGCGTTGTTATAACCTTGCTGATGGGCATTATCTCTTGCCCGAAAACCACTATCCACCCATTATGCTATTACCACCACGCGGGGTAGTTGTGGAAGTACAGGACACAGGGTCAGGTATTGAGTCCACTGACTATATCAAGGTCTTTCAGGAGTTTGTTCGTTTGAGTACCCAGCAACAGGGGGTTGGGCTAGGTTTATCAGTTTCACAGCGCTTGGTGCGTTTACATGGCGGTGAAATCTGGGTGTCAAGTCTTGCTGGTGAGGGAACCACTTTTGCTTTTTTCTTACCTGATCGTCGCCCTATTTAGCTTTATTGTTGGGGGAGTTACCGTTTATTGGCTTCAGCAGTATCGGAAAGAGCAACCCCTAACGACTCAAACAGATTCAAACACGCTTAACCACCTTGAGTCGGTGTTAGCTGGGTTGCCTGCTGCGGTACTTGAAATAGATGAACAGGGGTATATTCATGCTTGCTATTCACCTAACGAACAGCTTGTTATTGCTGATGTCGCACGTAGTAAAGCGGTATCGGAAATTTTCCCTCAACAACAAGCTCGTTCGATTATGCGTTCTATATACAGGGCGCGAAAACACCCCCACCAACATGCGATTATCAGCAATCAACAACGATGGTACGCCATTCATGTTTCATTTCTGCCTAACCAACGCTACAGCGTGCTGCTTCAGGATATTACCAATCAGCACCAAATAGAACTAACCTTGGAACGCTTCCGCTCCATGTTAGACCGCTCAGGGGAGGGTATTTTTATTGCAGAAGCTGAGACAGGTCACTTTATTGATGTGAACGAGATGGCCTGTAGGATGTTGGGCTATAGCCGTCAAGAACTTCTGGCAATGCGGGCGCGTGAAATTGAGATTGCTTACCCAATTCAGACAACAGGACAATGGCAAACCCATGTTCATCAGGTGGCTGAAGCGAGTGAACCCATTTTGACGACTGAGAACAAAATTAGGCGCAAAGATGGCAGCAGTTTTCAAGCTGAGGTATTGGCAACGGTCAAAACGTTTCAACAAACTGATTATATTTTGACCGTTGTCCGAGATATTACTGAGCGCAAGCAGTCCGAACAAGACTTGCAACGCGCCAGAGATGCAGCAGAAGCTGCCAGCCATGCTAAGAGCGCCTTCCTTGCCAATATGAGCCATGAACTCCGTACTCCGCTCAATTCAATAATTGGGATGTCTCAGGTGCTGCTGATGCAGGGCATCGGTGCCATCAATGAACGTCAACGTCAAAATGTAGAAGACATCTTGTATTGTGGTAATCATCTTGCAGCGCTCATTAACGACATCTTGGATTTAAGCAAAATCGAATCAAGCCGTATTGTTTTAGCGCTAGAATCAATAGATATAATTTCAGTGATTCAACACAGCCTTGCGCTTATCCGTGAGAAAGCAGAGCAAAAGAGAGTGTCCATCAATACACAATTAGCACCTGAACCTGTTTTTGTTCAAGGAGACCCTCGACGGCTTACGCAAATCATTTTTAATCTATTGAGTAATGCCGTGAAGTTCACACCCACCGATGGGCAAATTGGGATACGAGCATATCAACATAAAGAACATATGCTGCAAATCGAGGTTTGGGATACAGGTATTGGTATAGCCCACGAACACATTGGGCGCTTGTTTAAACCCTTTGAGCGACTAGAAGATATTTTGCCTCTACATCAGTATGAGGGGACGGGCTTGGGGTTAGCATTAAGCAAGGAATTGATTGAATTACATGGCGGTGAAATCGGCGTTGTATCCAGTAGCGGAGGCTCCACCTTTTGGTTCACACTTCCAATCTAAAAGGTTACCAAATCATTGATCAGATTGGTTCGGGAGGTAACGGCGTAGTTTATCGCGCTTATCAACCCGTTGTTGGGCGAGAGGTTGCTATCAAAGTCATTGGGCCAGAGTATGCGAATCAACCACACTTCATCCGGCGCTTTGATTTTGAAGCGCAAGTTATTGCGCGGTTAGAACACCCGTTCATTGTTCCCTTATATGACTACTGGCGGGAACCGAATGGGGCTTATCTGGTTATGCGCTGGCTTAAAGGCGGTCATTTACAATCGCAAACCTATGGAGCGCGAGATGTTCTTGCTATTCTTGAACAGATTGCAGCAGCGCTCACCACAGCCCATCAACATCATGTTATCCATCGAGATGTTAAGCCAACCAATATTTTGCTGGATGAAATCGGCAATGCTTATCTGTCTGATTTTGGAATTGCCAGCGCTACGGGAGATACACCTACCGAAACTCAGGGTACCATTGCCTATTTAGCACCAGAACAACTACAACAGCATCCCATATCACCACAAACGGACATCTACAGCCTTGGCCTTGTTGCTTATGAAATCTTGACGGGAAAACACCCTTTTGGTGAAATTGACTCAGCGGCCTATCTTTTGCATCATCTTACTAAATCGGTACCGAACCTAGAGGCCTATGGCTTTTCTTCATTGGTTGATTCTGTAATCCAAAGAGCTACCCACAAAACACCATCAGCGCGGTTTGAGACCACTATGGGTTTTGTGTACGCCCTCCGTGATGCGCTAAATCTTGGCACGCCATATTCTATACAGACATCATTTGCGACCAAGGAAATTCGTAATCCATACAAAGGATTGCGTTCATTCAAAGAGACGGATAAAGACGATTTCTTTGGTCGAGGACGCCTCATTCAAGAGATTGTCCACACCTTAGAAATGCAGACCTTGCCGTTTCTTACTCTGGTTGGGCCAAGCGGTTGTGGCAAGTCTAGCATTGTTCAGGCAGGTATTATCCCCGCGTTACGCCATAAGGAACGTTTTGTGTTAGAGATGGTACCTAGTTCAGACCCAATTCAGGAATTAGCCGCCGTTCTCCTGAGTATCGCATCTCACCCTTATCAAGAGCTATTGGAGGAGTTACAGTCTTCTAAGGCCAATAAGCTAGAGCAAATCATTGAGAAGTTGGTGCCGGATGATAGCGATATATTTCTGTTTATCGATCAATTTGAAGAGGTTTTTACACTCGTTGCATCTGAAGCAGAGCGTATCCGTTTTATAGACCTTATCACACAAGCAGCATCAAGACTGTATGGACGGTTACATATTATCATCGCCTTGCGGGCCGACTTTTATGATCGACCGCTTTTGTATCCACAGTTGGCTGGCCTTGTTTCTACCAATACCATTGTGATCCCTGTGATGACTGTTGAAGAAACACAAGAGGCTATTCTTAGCCCCGCCTCGCAGGTGGGTGTTCAGCTAGAGCCAGCATTGATAGCACGTATTGTCAACGAAGTCCAAAACCAGCCCGGTACTTTACCTTTGTTGCAGTACAGCCTGACAGAGCTTTTTGATCAGCGCGAAAATAATTTACTGACACTAACAGCCTATCAAAACATTGGCGGAGTCTCTGGAGCCGCTGCAAAGCGTGCCGATGAGCTGTATCTATCGCTAGATGCAGATAGGCAGAAAGCAACGCGGCAAATATTCCTACGGCTTGTGTCTTTGGGCGACAGCGCTGAAGATACTCGGCAACGGGTGCGTCGTTCGGAATTAGGTATCCAAAGCAATATTCTGCAAGATGTCTTAATGCTGTTCGGGAGATATCGTCTATTAACCTTTGATCATGAACCCTCCACCCGTGCCCCTACCATCGAAATTGCCCACGAATCACTCATTAAGGCATGGGGACGCCTCCGAACTTGGCTTAACGACAACCGAGAAGATTTGCAGGTACGCCGCCGCTTGACATCAGCAACCTTTGAATGGCTAAATGCTGGGCATGATTCCAGTTTCTTAGCTAGTGGGAGCAGATTGGAGCAGTTTATTGCATGGTCAGAGACTAGCGAAGTTCTATTGAATGAAGATGAGCAAAGTTATCTGAATGCCAGTATTACACAGCGGAAACGCTCTGAAATGGATAATGAGGAACGCCGTCGGCGTGAAATTCGATTGCTACGACGTGCCCAGCAGCGGCTCTGGGGAATTGTTGTTGTTCTATTGGCGGCAGTCGTGGTGGCGGGCCTTCTCATGGGTTGGGCTTTACGAGAGCAGCGAACCGCTAAACAGAATGCTGAACGCGTAGCTATTACAGCCGCGACGGCTGCACGTAACGCTGATGAGGCTCAAAGTCTAGCGTTGTCTACATCCTCTCAGCAAGCGCTGAATGATAATAATCCCGATCTCGCTATTGCCTTGGCTTTGGCAGCAAACGCCATCCCTAATCCGTCATCTCAGGCTCAACGTGCGCTTGCTGAAGCTATCTATTCGACAGGAACACAAAGCCGTCGCTTATTGCCGACTTATTCCGGTGCGCGGATGACCAATATTACCATTGGTTCAAGTGGACGCACTGTGTTGATGGGCTACGATGATCGCGTTATGCGGTTATGGGATATGAATAACGGCAAATTATTGTGGGAGTTTGCTGGTCATGATGCGTTGATTTACAGCCTTGCCTATAGCCCCGGTGGACGAACCGCTATGGCAGGTACAGGCGTCGGCACTATCTTTGTATGGGATCTCACAGCGGGTGCTCTAATTGGCAAGTTGGAGCAACATACATCACCTGTCACTGCGCTAGTCTATCATATTGGTGGCCGACTGGTTCTTAGTGGTTCGGAGGATGGTGAAATTATTTTATGGAGTTTGTTCGACAATCAAATCATTATGCGTTTTAACGGACATCGGGGCGCAATTTCCCAACTCGTATTTAGCCCAGATAACCGAACCATCCTATCTGGCTCGGTAGATAATACTATTCGGTTGTGGGATATGGCAACAGGGGCGGAGCTAAAACAAATCATTGCCCATGATAACATTGGTGCGCTTGCTATCAGTCCCACAGGGAATACCATTGCATCTGGCTATCCTGATGCTCAAATTGAACTTTGGGATATGCAAGCCAGTACCCTTGAATATGTTCTGCGGGGTCATACCGCAGCTATTAATGATCTGGATTTTGATGATGACGGTCAGTTTCTGATTTCGGGCGCAAATGACGGCTTATTGATCATTTGGGATGTTGCCGCTGGCAAAGAAGTTCGCCGCTTGGTTGGACATACTGGTTCAGTATGGCAAGTCGATTTCTTGCGTTCCAATGAACAAACAGCCTTATCCATTTCTAGCGATGGAAGTATGCGCTGGTGGGATACAGAACGTGGCGCTCAACTCAAGCAGTTAAGTGGACATGGGGCCGAGATTACCAGCGTGGCCTTTAGCCCAGATGGACAGCGGGCTGTTTCAGGCGGACACGATCGCATTGCTATCATCTGGAATCTGGAAACGGGGGAAATCATCCATACATTGGTTGGTCATACCGATTGGGTGCAAGATGTCGCATTTAGTCCAGATGGTACATCGGTAGTATCTGGCTCGGTAGATGGCACTATTCGACTTTGGGACACGGAAACGGGAAAGTCCGTCCGTCAATTTGTGGGGCATACCCGTGAAGTGAATTCAGTCACTTTCAGTCCTGATGGCAAATGGCTGGCGTCTGGGTCATCTGACAACACGATTCGATTATGGGATATTGAAACAGGCCAAACCATTCGGGTGCTAGCTGGTCATACGGCTCAAGTAAAGACCGTGGCCTTTAGCCCAGATGGCAACCAATTATTATCAGTCAGTCTAGATGGAAGTATCCGCCTGTGGGATGTAACTTCCGGCGTAATACAGGCAACCTTGCAGACAGAGATTGAGACTACAACTGTAGCGTTCAACCCCCGTAATCCGCAGCAAATACTGTCAGGATCAACTGATGGTATCGTTCGATTGTGGGATACCGAAACGGGATACATATTCCAAGAGATGGTGGGACATACAGGCCCCATTACTGCCGTAGCTTTTAACCCAAATGGTGAAACGGTACTCTCTGCCTCGCGTGATCGAAGTGTGCGGCTTTGGGACGTTCGCTCTGGCGATGAAATTGCACGATTTGATGGTCATCTTGATGCTGTCCTTGATGTGGCTTTTAGTAGTGATAGTCGGACAGCCCTCTCTGCCTCGCGTGATCGGACTATTCGGTTATGGCGAACATTCCAGTCTTTAGACGAAATGGTCGAGTTTGCGACTAACAATCGCTATATTCGAGAGCTAACGTGCTTAGAGCGTACTCAATACCGTGTACTGCCACTGTGCCCAACTCAATAGGTAAACATAAAGAGCCATTTCCCTACGGTAACCACATCCCCGACGCTCAATTGAAAGGCTTTTTCAACTCGCCCACCATTCGCAAACGTTCCATTAGTGCTGTTAAGGTCTTCTAAATAGAGGATATCCCCCTGTCGAACAATTTGGCAATGGTACTCAGAAACATCTGACTCATGAATAACGATATCATTATCGCCAGCCCGTCCGATTCGGAGGACATCCATATCAAGCACCAACTGCTCACGCTTCCATTTAATAAAGCGCGGCGTTTCCCCATGGCGCTCAAATGCCTCGCGTGAGGCTTTAAGCCGTGTATGGACAAAAACGGTTTCTTCACGCCGTACCCGTTGCGTTGAGTAGTGGATTTTGGATGTGCTAGATTTACGTGAATACGCATCATAGCGTTGGGAGCCTATTTCCATGTCCATGGCCTCCTCACGCAGCATATTGTGTTCGACTTGAAGCTCCTCATCATCAATTTGGGCATCGGCAATAGCATCGGCTGCCTGATTGAGTTTGTCTCTTGCATCCTTAAACTCGCCTTTGTCTGCATGGCGAATCGCTTGTTCACGGGCGCGGGCGGCTTCTAGCATAAGGGCAACGCGGACAACTTCGGGCTTGGGGTCGGACTTAGCGGCTTGATCAGAAACAACATTAACCTGTATCGGGAAACTCAGAGAACGGTGTTCGGTCCGATCCGCCAGAATTTCATCATACTCAAAGCTTAGTTGAGCAATTTCAACGGAGCCAAGTGTCTTTAGTGAAGGAATAGATAGCGTAACCATCAATGTCTTGAGTTCATCGCTGTAGATGTCCCCCAAACGGAACCTGACTTCTTGCCGACTCTGATAATCAATAGGGTAAGTGTTGAGTTGCTGCACAGCCTGAATATAGGGTGACAGCTTAAGGCCAATGTATAGATTTTGCCCTACTACTTTGAGTAAGTCTTTTAGCTCTTCCGCGAAAATATGAGGGGTTTGGTCAGGATTATCAATGAAATAGAATGCGCCACCCCCCTCAGAAGCCATCTGTGTCAACAAGTCTTCATTGAAATCCATACCTACACCCATTGTGGTGGTGGTGATACCCTCATCGCGCTTTTGTCGCGCCAATGTTGCTAGACGGTGTGGCTCAACAATACCTTGATTAGCAAGGCCGTCGGTCAATAGCAATGTGCGATTGACACGTTGTTGGTCAAGATTATTGGTAACCAATTGGCAGCCTTGGAGCCATCCGCCGCTTAAGTTAGTAGAACCACCTGCTGCAAAAGCATCCACCGCACGGCTCAACTGGTCTTTGTTCTCAACTTGACGCGGGGGTATCTCAACATAGACCTCATGATTATATGTGACCAAGCTAAAGTAGTCAGATGGGTCGAGGTGTCGGATTAGGAACTGGGTCGCCTTCTTAACATAGTCGAGCTTGTCGCCAGCCATTGATCCGCTTCGATCAAGCACAACACTGAGATTTAGGGGAAGACGAGTTCTTTGTTGAGGTGCGCTTTTAGCCTTAATTTTCGCTAGTAGATAAACACGATGGTCGCGCTCAACTGAAAGCACATCGTAGTCTAGAACATACTCAATCTGCATTGTGCTTCGCTCCTTGTGGCCTTTCCTGAATAATAACACGAAGAGACGGATGATCGCCAAATCCGTGTGGGCTTAAGGTGTGCAGCAGCATCCCGAAGCTCTACGCTTTGCCTATTGTCAATGAAAATCAGGCATGTTACTATCATAGTAGATACACTAATGCCCTTTTAGCTCAGTGGTTAGAGCAGTGGTCTTCGGAACCAAAGGTCGGGGGTTCGAATCCCTCAGGGGGCGCTATCGAAGACGCCATGCAGCGTCTTTTTTTGTTTAATGTTACAATTCAACTACGAATTTTCAACTAGGAAAGAAGTACATGACCCAAAATCGAAAACGTGTTCTCTCAGGTATTCAGCCGTCCGGTAACCTAACTATCGGCAATTATCTGGGGGCAATAAAGCAATGGGCGGAGAATCAACACCGTTTCGATGCCTACTATTGTGTCGTTGATTTACATGCGATCACCGTTGAACATGACCCCGCCCAACTCCGCGAAAAAACACGCGAAGTTGCCGCCATTTACCTCGCATGTGGTATCGACCCAACACTATCAACCATTTTTGTTCAGTCACACGTCAAGGCTCATTCGGAATTGGCGTGGCTCCTAACATGTCAAACCCCTTTGGGTTGGCTATATCGTATGACCCAATTCAAGGACAAATCTGCCAAGCAAGAGGCCATGTCGGTATCTACTGGCTTGTTAAGCTATCCCGTATTGATGGCAGCAGACATTTTGCTCTATCAAGCTGAGGTTGTGCCTGTTGGGGACGACCAACGCCAGCATCTGGAGTTCACCCGTGATTTGGCTCAACGCATGAATCATCTTTATGGTGAGGACACCTTCACCATTCCAGAGGTGATGATTCCGCCTGCGGGGGCACGTATCATGGGCCTTGATAACCCCACGGCTAAGATGAGCAAGAGCGAAGCTGCTCAACTACATGCCGTGTACATTCTTGATGAACCAGATACTATTCGCAAGAAAATCATGAAGTCGGTTACCGACTCCGGCAAAGAAATCCAGTTCAGCGATGACCCCAGTCGAGCAGGCGTCAATAATTTACTGACCATTTATCAGGCTTTTACTAGCCAGAGCGCTGAAGCTATTGAGGCCCATTTCTCAACGGCACGGGGGTATGGTGACCTCAAGAAAGCAGTAGCTGAGGCCGTAATTGAGTCCTTGCAACCTATTCAGCAACGCTACCGTGAACTTACCGAAGATGTGCGTAATATAGATGATCTTCTAGCGCAAGGTGCCGAGAAAGCACGAGCAATTGCTAACCGCACCCTCGCAATCGTTCAAGAAAGAATGGGATTTTTATCCGCGTAGCCATGAGTATACCTGATTTGCCAGCCCCGCTTGTTGGATGCCTTTTCTGCCACGCGGAAGGCACTATTACCGAATTTGCCCCGCGCCAATGGTTTGGATTTGGATCAGGGTTTCCGCGTTTGGTGTGCAATCGATGCAAAGCCGTTGCTTTATTCGAGCCGCAAGATGATGGCTGGCGAATCGCCTATCAACGTTTTAGCAAGCGCCGTCAGTATTTTTACGCCGCACAGGTGCTAGGACAAGCGGGTTGGCTTGCGGCTGACCAAGCAATTGACATCAGTACAAAGGTTTTTATCCAGCGCCAACGCCTCCAACAAGCCCAACAGGGTGACTTATCGTGGTTGAAGCCGCTGGATGTCTCTATCCCCAACGCGCCTGCGGCTGGTACTGTGTATCTCACTTTTGCTCACGTCAATTTACATCAAGGTGGTAACGCCGACGACCAGCCTCTAGATACAGGGAGTCTCTTTATCACCTATACCACGCTTCATTTGTTAGGACGTGACCGTGATTGGTCATACCCGCTTAGTCAAATTGAGACAGTGGACTATTCTGGGGCAGGCTGGAAAATTCATTTGACCACCAAAGAGACAAAACGCTATTTTTTTTGTGAGCCATCTCAAGACGAAACAGATCCACAGCTAACGACCGCAATTATCAAAGCCTTTATAAACCCCGCCCAATAACTCTACCTTGCAGCCCATCTGATAAGCCAATTATCACGAGTTGACTGCACGACCCTACGATTGTTGTCTACTCACTTGATGCGATTACTCGTGATAATACAACTTATCACTGGGTTACCGTGTTTCTGTAATATAGTATATTACTATCGAAAACACGGAGACCTCGCTTCGCGCCCTTCGGCAGATGATAAGTGGCCGTTATCATGACTACAAACTTGGAATGCGCCCTGCGCCTAGTGTGTCCCAACTTTTAGTCAGGTGATAACGGGGTTTTATCACTGGGTTACCGTGTTTCTGTAATATAGTATATTACTATCGAAAACACGGAGACCTCGCTTCGCGCCCTTCGGCAGATGATAAGTGGCCGTTATCATGACTACAAACTTGGAATGCGCCCTGCGCCTAGTGTGTCCCAACTTTTAGTCAGGTGATAACGGGGTTTTATCACTGGGTTACCGTGTTTCTGTAATATAGTATATTACTATCGAAAACACGGAGACCTCGCTTCGCGCCCTTCGGCAGATGATAAGTGGCCGTTATCATGACTACAAACTTGGAATGCGCCCTGCGCCTAGTGTGTCCCAACTTTTAGTCAGGTGATAACGGGGTTTTATCACTGGGTTACCGTGTTCGGGCTGTCATGATTTAGGGATTGCGAACTTGTACCATCTTCCCGAAAACCGTTATCACACCATCGGCATTCCCTTGTAAGTTCCAATCACCTGAAGCAATAAGATTCAACCACGCATCAGCACGGCGAATTACCCCCGGAACATTATCGCGCTCGGCAATTCGTACAAGAATAGCGTGTCTAATCTCGGCAACCCTCTGGGCAAAGGTGGTTTCAGCGATGCCGTTATCAACAAGTCGTGATTTAAGCGGCACCCCTAGCGCAGTCTCCGCTTGAGAGAATAAATCGTGCCGAGTACCATGCTGGATACCGATGTCAAAGCACATCGCTTGCGTTAGTGGAAACAGAATGTTTCGTGGGGCGATGCTGAGATTATAAACCACCGACCAAAAACGCTCAAAAGCGACCTCATCCTGAGCATCTTGCATCGCTTGCTCACCTGCCGCCTGTACCAACAAATCCTGTAAGCGTCGGTCTCCTCGCAGCATCTCATCATGAGCGCGGATACGGACAAGATATTCGTTTTCGAGAGCTTGTGAAGTGAAACTGTCCGATTTTTCCAAATAGCGTTCAACGACAGCAGCTAAATTACTGGATTGCAATGTAAATTGGAAACGTCCATAGCTCACAATCCCGCGATCTGTATTTTGGTAACTGGCATAACCCCCACCTTCAAATGCAGCCGTAATATTGAAGGCTGCGGCTGCCACTCGCTCTAAGCTATTATCAATTGAAGGCTGCGGTGGTGTTGGTTGAGGTGGGATGGGAATCGGGTCTGGTTCTCGCTCAGGGTCGGGTGATGTACTGGTTCGACTTAGATCAAAGGCAAACGCGGGTTGGGGCAAAACCCCATAACCAAACTGAGTGCCATCACCTTGGATATCCAACAAATCGTCACGAATCCAACCAATTTGAAGATTGGGAAATTCTAGCTTAAACCATTGGAAGATTTTTCCCCCAAAATGACGTAACTCCGCATCTGGCTCAACCTCCAGTACCCGTAATCCACCCAATTGAACAGGTGCGCTAAACGTAATGCTGAAGTTGGTACTTGGCCCATGTCGAACATTTATTTCTCGAATATTACCGCTGATGCCGGAACGAATAGTTGCAAGAAGGGGTTGTGTGGTCATGGAAACACTCCTCTATTACGCACAGCATATATCTGCCCGCTGAATTGAGCAAGTAGGTTATAATCCTCCACGAAGAACAGAAAAGGAGGGTCTATGCAACGCATAGCAGTTTTAACCAGTGGTGGGGATGCTCCCGGCATGAATGCAGCCATACGCTCAGTTGTCCGCACGGGTATTGCTCACGGCTTTGAGGTCTATGGGGTTCTACAGGGGTATCGGGGTTGTATAGATGGTGTAATGAAACCGCTAACCGCCCGCGATGTTGGGGGAATTATCCAATTAGGTGGCACCATACTTGGTAGCGCCCGTGCCCTAGAGTTTAAGACCGAAGAGGGTCGGCGGAAAGCAATCCGTGAATTTTATCAACGTGGAATTGAAGGTCTTGTAGTGATTGGGGGCAATGGCTCACAAACAGGTGCCTATGCGCTCACCGAGATGGGTTTTCCTGTTGTTGGTGTCGCCTCTACAATTGACAACGACCTCACAGGGTCTGAAATGACTATTGGTGTCGATACCGCTCTAAACATTGCACTTGAAGCAATAGATCGTCTGAAAGTTACTGCTTCATCACACCATCGGGTGTTTCTTGTAGAGGTTATGGGACGTGATTGTGGATATTTAGCACTCATGTCTGGTATTGCAGGCGGAGCCGAGGCAATCGTGATTCCAGAGGTCGAGGTCAATCCTGAATCCATTGCATTGGAAATTGAACACGCTTATGAGCGCGGAAAATCTCATGGCTTAATCGTTGTGGCAGAAGGCGCTAAGTACAATGCCCAAACTCTCGCAAGCTATTTTAGAGAACACCACAAAGACCTTGGTTTTGATGTACGTGCAACAACATTAGGTCATGTCCAGCGCGGGGGTACTCCCGGTGCATTCGACCGCATCCTCGCCACCCGTCTGGCGGCTGAAGCTACTGAGCAACTTGCCCAAGGGAGGAGCGGTGTATTAATAGGGCTACTCAGAGGCGAAATTACCGCAACCCCGCTCAGTGAAGTTGTTGCCAATCCTAAGCCACTTGATCCCAAGCTTCTTGAACTGGCGAAGGTATTGGCTATGTAGCAATCGGCACAACCAACGGGCAATGGTGGTCAGGGTGTTCAAGTATTCGCACTGTAAGGTTAAATACAGCTTCAATATGCTGGGTTGTCAGCACTTGTTGCGGTGTATCAATAGCCACCAATTGCCCTTTTATCATCATACCAATTCGATCTGCATACATCGCCGCCAAATTCAAATCATGCAGCACGGCTAGAACGGTGCCACCCTGATCAGCAAGGTTGCGGGCCAATCGCATGGTCATTTGTTGATGGCGCAAATCCATCGTGCTAGTTGGTTCATCAAGTAATAAAATAGGTGTTTCTTGAGCAAGAACCCGCGCAAGAGTAACCCTTGATTTTTCGCCGCCGGAGAGGGTTGCATAAAGTTGGTCACGCAACGGGTCTGTTTCAGTGCGTTGCAACATCGCATCTGCAATTTGGTGGTCTTTGTGGGTTGCAACTGTGCGGATATGAGGGTGCCGTCCCATCATCACTACATCGTAGGCCGTAAAATCAAAATTTAAGAAGATATGTTGACGCATGACGGCTCGCTTACGAGCAAGTTGACGGGGAGAGAGTTGGTACAGAGGTTGTCCATCAAGGTATATCACACCCTGCGTCGGTTCCAACTCGCCCGAAAGCAACCGCAACAGGGTTGTCTTGCCTGCACCATTGGCCCCAACTAAGGCCACAACTTCACCTTTATTGAGTTCAAGATTAACCGAATCAACCAGTATCGACTTACCTATTCGATAGCTGAGGTTTTGTGCAGATAGCACCTTAGTCTCTCCTCATTTGCAAGATTAGTAATAGAAATAATGGCCCACCCACAAGAGCTGTTAAAATACCGACTGGTATCTCAACTGTTATCCCATCGGAGGTTGGATTGGGTAAGGTGCGCCCAAACATATCAGCCGCGACCAAGAAAATCGCGCCACCTAGCATGCTGGTCGGCAACACAATGCGGTGATCTGGCCCCATTATGAGGCGCATTAAATGTGGAATAACCAAGCCAACAAATGCAATCATACCCGCGAAACCGACAGACACACCCACCAACAACGCGGAAAGTGCTGTTGTCACACGGCGCAGTCGCTCGGTATTGACGCCAAGGTTATGGGCTTCATCTTCGCCGAGAGTCATCACATTGAGTTGACGTGAATAAAATGGCAAGATAATAGCTCCAATGATCACAAAGGGGAGTATCAAATACACATCTTCCCATTTGGTATTGGCAACACTACCGAGGCTCCAGAAAATAATATCGGTTGTCTGCTTTTCATTACCAATGTAGGTTGCCAAGCCCACATAAGCGCCCCCAATGGAATTGACGGCTAATCCAACCAAGAGCAAATTGGTCGTGCTGGTACGACCACTCAACCGGGATAGTCGGTAAACCAGCAAAGTCATCAATAATCCCATCCCAAAGGCCGCTACCATTTGAGCAAACCTCACGCCAGATAGATTACTGGGGTCAATAACAAACAGATAGGGCAAAGCATCCAAAAATCTGGAGAAGTTCAGCCCCATCAAAATTGCCGTAATAGCCCCAACCGCAGCACCACTCGATACTCCGATGAGACCGGGGTCAGCTAATGGATTGCGAAAAATTCCTTGAAGGGTGCTGCCAGCCAATGCCAGTGCCGCACCAACTAAAGCAGCCATCAAAACTCTGGGCCAACGTATATCATTAACTTGGCCTACGTTAATTTTTACCGAGCGTTGAGTGTAGTCTAAACCACTGTCGTAATCGAAGCCTGCCTTATTTGCTAAGGCATCTAGTGAGGCGTCAATGACAAACCGACTATCAATCTCAGTTGTTGCAACTTGATTGGTGCTGACTGAGCGTATCATGAAACTAAACAACAAAAAAACCAACGCTACCAGTACCGCAACTTGAAACATTCCTGAACGTTGGTAGCGCTTGGCACGACTAAGCCATTCTGTTAGGTGCATCCCTATTTCCTGCGTGCGATTAAAGCTTCTCCTCGACCCGACACACCAAGAGCGTTGGCAACTGAGGCAATATCATCAGCGCTGTTAACTACAATCACTGTCTCACCATCTTCCCGAAGCGCCATCCACTCATCATCGAGTGTGGCAACCACGATACTTTTTGGTGTGCGGGTTTCAAACCGCAAAGGATGATAGCCTAATTGTTGCACCACGTCGAATAATTCATCATTTGTTGTCGCAATTGGGTATTCAGCATCAACTGTGATAGTGACGTCGGTTGCATCTGTCAGAGTATATGGGTACTGAACTTGTAGTTCCCACGTCATGCTGGGATGAAAGTTGTGTGCGAGGTCTAGTAACATTGACCCAGTACGGGTAGACATGCCCAATAGATACATATCATCGTAAACGAGAAAGCGGTCGTTCTGCCCAGCAGGTGTTTGGGCAATACCCTGAATATCATAAATGGTCTCCATCCCGCCAGCACTTTCTACACCACCTTGCATCAACAGGATGATGTCAGGATAAGACGTGAGGATGAGTTCGGCGTTTAAGGTAGTATAGCCATTGACCCCAATATCAGCCGCCGCATCAATTCCGCCGGCTGCTTCAATCATGTCATTGGCCGGCACCCCTTCGCCTGAAATCAACTGCAATCGGGTGCCTCTGACATAAACCATTAGAACATAGGGTGGTTCATCTGTAATATTTGAGAGTGCGGTAGCTGTCCAGCCAATTTCAGTACGGAGCTTTTCAGCAAGTGCTTGGCCCTGTTCAGGAACCCCAAGGGCCGCCGCAACCATTTCAATCTTCTTTATCGGCAGGTCCAACCCCGGTTCGGGATTGTCGGGAATAATCACCACAGGAATCCCTAACTCGCGTAATTGGTCAAGCACCACAGTCGGGGTACAAATCTCAGTGCAGAAAAAGACTGTTGGTTGTACTGCTGCTATCGGCTCTACGGTTAGCCGTCGTGCAAACCCAATCACCTCAATGCTTTGGTCAAGGCCGGGTGGGTATGTTGAACTGATGTCAATACCGACAAGCTTATCTTGCAAGCCCAGCGCCACAATAATCTCTGTAACATCACCGCTACCCGACGCAATCGCATCTATTGATTCAAGTGTGACTTCATGGCCTGTTGCATCAACGATGGTTATGGGAAAAGTCGAATCATCTTGTGCCTCTGATGAGAGAGGCACAAGAACGAGGGCAAAAATGAAACATAAGATAATCGCCCGCATAGCTACTCCGTAACCCGTGCTTGAATCTCTGCGGGTAATTTCGCCAGTTCTTCTGGGGTCAGTTTTTGGAGCGTGACGAGTGAGATATTATCCCATATAGTGGAGTCTCTTTCTGCCATCCACAACAGAGCCTCACCACTAAGGTACTGCTGCACAATATAACCCGTATATTGGTATTCAGCCGTCCAGTTGATAATCTCAATACCATATAGCTCGTCATTGGTAAAAGGGTCAATGACCGTTACAAAGAAATCATCCGCTGTATTGAGTTCAGACATTCCAAAGCCACTCGCAACCAAGGCCCAATCAGCACCCAATGGCGGGCCAACTTCATCCGAAGATGTTACTTCGACTTCGGCCTCACCGCTGGTGGCAAATCCGATCAGATTTTGCCCGCGGAAGATAGGTGCAGCAGTAGCCGTTGAAACAATATTCATAAAGGTGTTTTCGCCATCACCGAATAAAATCGCTCCAGTCTCAAAGTCTAGTGACTTGAGCAACGCACGGTCTGGATGATCCCAATCTGCGAGAACTTCATCAGCAGCAGTTAGGGCCTGTACCACAAAAGCTGTTGCCAAGGGATCGCTCTCGGTAGCAGTTGCATCCAATGCCCAGCCGTCATCATCTAATTGAGCGCTTGACAAGTAATCGAGTGCCAAACCTAAACTATCAACCTGTTCGGTAACTGCCAAGACCTGAACACATAGGCTAGTTGTCACGACGTCAGACTCGGAATCAGGTACAGCAGCAAAACCACCATCTTCGCTTTGCGAGCCAACCAACACATCAACTGCTTGCGGTGGTAAGGCTAGACCTAACACTTGACGAGCGATAAGCCCCATACACAGTCCATCAATATCTTGACCGCGCTCACTCCGGAGCAAGTCGGTGTAGGTTGCGAGTAAGGCACCATCAGCAAAGGCACTGGTGTCAGTTTGGGTACTAACTAATGCAATAACCATCAATGAGGCTTCATCGAGTGATAATTCTTCTTCGGTGGCAACAGAGGATTCCAGCCATGTCAATGCTGCTTCATTTGTCTCACCAAGGGTCGCTTGGGCGATCACCGCTAATGATGTGGCACCAATCTCGTCACCAAAGCTACCATTTTCGCTTTGTTGGGAGAGTAGCCAATCAACGGTGAGCCGTGCTGGGTCACCACCTTGACCGTAAGCAGTTGGAACAACCAAGAGCAAGATACTCAGCAGCAAAATCCACTTTCGCATTGTCAATTTAACTCCTAAAAATATAAGCAAAACTATGCAAGGTATAACAAAAATCAGGTAAATTTTCAAATACTTCAGGGGGGTTTACTAGATTTTAATGCTATTTGTCATTCCAGTAGCCTTGACTATTGGCTCCCCTAATAATTAGGAGTGTCCGGTTCCGCAAAATTTGTTATCTTAGGAATGTACTCGCTAACTTGACAACCCTAATAATATTTGAAATGGGTTGCACAGTAAGCTGACATCTGTGGGGGTGCCAGCTTATTTATTTGGCAATTATCCTCTTAAAAACATAAGATTTGATTAATTTATGCAAAAAGCTGGAAAAGTGTTGGTAGACTTTCTATGATGAAATCATCCATCACTTTGTTGCTTTTTATCTACCTGTGTTCGTTCAAGACGAATAGTTAAAGGTCAACAACCATGCGAAAATGGCTCATTGCCCTATTGCCTCTGGCGCTGACATTCTATTTCGCCTCCTTCATTCCAGCAATTGCTGGTGGAGAGACTAGTACCGCCACAATAGAATGGATACCCAGCCTCGATATTCAACTCTCCTTTTATATCGACGGTTTGAGTCTTTTGATGGCACTTATCATTAGTGGCATTGGCACCTTGATTATCATCTACGGGGGTGAGTATCTCGCAAAGGATGAACGCCTCCCTCATTTCTATATCCTCACGCTTCTATTTATGTCCGCAATGCTGGGGGTTGTTCTAGCCCGCAATCTCATCGCTCTGTTCATTTTCTGGGAACTCACCAGCATCACCTCATTTTTGTTGATTGGTTTCAAGCATGAATATGAAAAAGCACGCAAAGCTGCACTACAGGCGCTCCTTGTAACGGGCAGTGGCGGTTTGGCCCTTCTTGCAGGTTTGGTGCTACTAGGACTTGTTGGTGGTAGCTTTGATATTCCAACACTCTTCCAAGAAGCCAAGTCTATCCAAAAAGACAGTCTTTATCTGCCCATACTCGTATTGGTGCTGGCCGGAGCCTTCACCAAATCAGCCCAAATGCCTTTTCATTTTTGGCTACCGGGTGCAATGGAAGCCCCTACCCCTGTAAGCGCCTACCTTCATTCGGCAACAATGGTCAAGGCTGGCGTATATTTGCTGGCTCGTTTTACACCAATTCTTGGCGGCACTCCTGAATGGCACACACTGGTCATTGGCTTTGGCAGTGCAACAATGCTATTGGCAGCCTATATTGCCTTGCAGCAAACTGACCTCAAGCGCATTCTCGCCTTTTCAACGGTCAGTGCTCTTGGAACGCTGGTGTTTTTACTGGGCGTTGGCACACCCTTAGCAATTAAAGGGGCGGTCATTTTTCTCGTGAGCCATTCGCTCTATAAAGGTGGACTATTCCTTGTAGCGGGGTCAATTGACCACGAGACTGGTACCCGTGATGTTAACCTCTTAGGAAATCTACGCCAGTCGATGCCCTTCACCTTTGTTGGGGCTATTCTTGCTACTGGTTCGATGGCTGGCATACCACCATTGGTTGGTTTCATCGCCAAGGAAGTCGTCTATGAGGCTACACTTGAAGAAAGCGCCGCTTTGCTCTTAACCGGAGTAGCAGTTTTGACCAACATGCTGACAGTCGCAGCAGCGGTGTTGCTGGTTATTCGCCCATTTATCAACAAAGCAGGCGAATTACCCAAGTCCCCCCATGAAACCCCCTTAAGTATGTGGTTGGGGCCAATCTTGTTGGGGATTCTTGGGTTAGCAGCAGGAGTCTTTGCCCCGGCATTTGGCGCTAATTTTGTCGAAGCAGCAATAAATGGCATTACCCAGAAGCCTAAGACTCTCCATCTCGCGCTTTGGCATGGGTGGAATACGATGTTGATGTTGAGCATGATCACCGTCGCGGGTGGTGTCATTATATATATAGTGTTAGAAAACTTGTTACCTCTGATGCACAGGCTCAGATTTAATGATGTACTTAGCCCCGCCACGGCTTACCAAAAGATGCTAGATGGGTTGCTCAAAGTCGCTGATGCCCAAACGCGACTCCTGCAACATGGCTATTTGCGGCGGTATGTTTTAGTGATTGTCATCTCTACTGCATCTTTGGTTGGCTATACCCTTGTCACATTAACTGACCTTGCTTCCATACAATTTGAGGCATCAACCTCAGTTCGGGTTTATGAAGGTCTGCTTTTCTTCCTTATCATGGTAGCTATTGGCGTGGGTATCCGTGCGAAGTCGCGCATCGCAGCGGTAGCGACATTGGGTGTAGTCGGCAATGGTGTAGCTTTGATATTTCTCTTTTATGGTGCGCCTGATCTTGCCATGACACAATTTGCTGTTGAAACCTTGACCGTCTTGTTATTCGTGTTAGCCGTTTATCGCTTGCCACTAATCAAGGAGTATTCAGGCAAACGGGTACGGATACGGGATGGTCTTGTTGCCGCAAGCTTCGGCATCATCATGACGGCCCTAATTTTGATGGTTATCTCGTCGGCCTTACCCTCTAACCTCACCAATTTTTTTGCGGAGTATAGCCTGCCGAAAGGCAAAGGCCGCAATATTGTGAATGTGATACTGGTGGATTTTAGAGGGTTTGACACACTGGCAGAAATAACTGTTTTAGCTGTTGCAGCCCTTGGGGTCTATGCCTTACTCAAATGGCCGACCAATGACGAGAAACATGCCAATCCAACCGCGACACAGGAGCTAGACCAACTATGAATAACAAAGCCCAGTCATTGATTTTATCGACGGCTATTCACTATCTTGTCCCGCTTTTGCTTCTATTTTCGGTCTTCTTGTTGATGCGAGGACATAACGAACCCGGTGGTGGCTTCACGGGTGGCCTCGTAGCAGCGGTCGCATTTGAGCTATATGCCATTTCAGAAGGAACACCTAAAGTTCGCCAACTGCTGCGGATAAAACCGCTCGAGCTGATTGCAATCGGTCTGGCTATTGCAGTCGGGAGTGGCATGATTGGTTTGTTCGTTGGTGACCCCTTTATGACTTCACTCTGGAGCGGTGAGTTGCCTTTGCTGGGTAAGATTGGAACGCCCGTCATTTTTGATGTTGGGGTCTACCTTGTGGTAATTGGCGTCGTTCTGACGGTGATGTTGGCGTTAGCGGAAGAGTAGACGATGGAAGTATTATTGGCAATCCTCATTGGTAGTCTATATGCAGCAGGGCTATATATGGTTATGCGGCGTAGCCTTGTCAAAATGATCATCGGGTTGGCCTTTTTGAGCTATGCCGTCAATTTGACCATTTTCACCGTTGGGCAAATCACACGCGGGAAACCCCCGTTAATCCCTGAAGGCCAAGCCCTACCAACTGAACCATTCGCAGACCCTTTACCCCAAGCATTGGTGCTGACAGCTATTGTTATTGGCTTTGGGCTACAGGCATTTGCAATTGTCTTGATTAAACGCACCTATCAATCGGTTGGTAGCGATGACATTGACCAACTAGAAAAGGCAGCCAGCCATGACTGATTTCCTATTAGTGGCCCCTATCATTACTCCCTTGATTACCGCCATTTTGTGTTTCTTTGCTGGGGAACGTATTTGGCTACAACGCTCAATCAGCCTCATCGGACAGGCCTTGATTCTGCTTTCGGGTGTCCTCATCCTGATTCAAGTGGAGCGCGATGGCATTCAAGTCACACAACTGGGTAATTGGCCTGCACCCTTCGGGATTACCTTAGTTGCTGATTTGTTCAGCGCTATCATGGTTACCCTTGCAGGCTTGATGGGATTGAGCGTGATTATCTTTTCAATGGCACACATCGATTCACAGCGGGAACGCTTCGGTTACTATCCGCTCATCAATGTATTGTTGATGGGCGTATGCGGTGCATTCCTCACAGGGGATATGTTCAATCTCTACGTTTGGTTTGAAGTGTTGTTGATTTCCTCCTTTGTTCTATTGGCCCTTGGCGGTGAACAGCGTCAACTCTCCGGTGCGCTCAAATATGTGACGCTCAATATAATCGCCTCCATGCTTTTTCTGACAGCAGCAGGCATCTTATATGGTCTTGCAGGCACGCTGAACATGGCCGATTTATCTCAACGGCTACCAGATATTGAGCCATCGGGTCTCACAACCGTTGTGGCAATGCTCTTTTTGGTAGCTTTTGGTATCAAAGCAGGTCTATTTCCATTGTTTTTCTGGCTGCCCGACTCGTATCATATCCCCCCAGTACCCATCACGACCATTTTCTCAGCACTGTTGACCAAAGTGGGTGTCTATGCACTGGTGAGGTCCTTCACTCTGTTGTTTGTTCAAGAAAACGAATATACCCATACCTTGCTACTCATCATTGCAGCCCTCACGATGATAACAGGTGTCTTGGGCGCGGTAGCCCAAATGGAGTTCCGCCGTCTTTTGTCCTTTCATATCATTAGCCAGATTGGGTATCTATTGATGGGGTTAGCAATCTATACCCCGCTGGCTCTGGCGGGTACCGTATTCTTCATGATTCATGTCATCCTAACAAAATCAGCGCTATTTCTTGTTAGCGGGATAGTCTACAAGTTGCATGGCACCTATGACCTCAAAAAACTCGGCGGTTTTTATCGCTCACACGTTTGGCTTTCCATACTGTTCCTACTGGCAGCATTCTCATTGGCTGGGTTGCCACCACTCTCAGGCTTTTGGGCCAAGTTTTTGTTGGTACAAGCGGGCCTAGAAGATAAGGAATACGGAATCGTCGCGGTTGCGCTGTTTGTGAGCGTTTTAACCCTTTTCTCCATGACCAAAATTTGGTCGGAGGTTTTCTGGAAACCTGCTACCATCACCACTACACAACCGCTCACCCGTTCTGAGTGGGTTGCTTCATTAGTCCCACTTGTAAGTGTTGTCGTGTTGATTACTGCTATCGGCTTGGGGGCCGAACCTATGTTTAGGCTATCGCAAGATGCGGCTGATCAGCTATTTGACCGTTCTGCCTATATCACAGCCGTTTTAGGAGATAACCCATGAGTTCCTTTTTATTGAATATCATCCTTGCGTTAGTCTGGGTAACATTAACGGACTCGTATAATCCGACCAATTTTTTTGCGGGTTTTATCATCGGCTATGTTGTTATCGCAGTGGCATCCAACGGCACAGGACGTTACTCACGCAAGCTACCACAGATTATTCTCTTTGTGGGGTTCTTTTTAGCGGAGTTGGTTGTCGCCAATATTCGGGTAGCAATTGAGGTTATTACTCCCAGATTGTATATTCGACCGGGGATTGTGGAAATTCCTCTAGACATTCAATCCGAACTGGGTATTACCTTGTTGGCGAATCTCATCACCTTGACACCCGGAACGCTTTCATTAGAAATAACTCCAGATAAAAGCGCTCTATATGTGCATACCATGTATGTGGATGACCCAGATGTTTTTCGGAGGCAGATTAAGCAGGGCTTTGAGCGACGGATACAGGAGCTATTGAAATGATAAATGCCATCGTTGCGGTGTTGGTTGCTGCTATGATACTTGGTTTTATTCGCCTATACCGTGGCCCACATCAAGCGGATCGTGTGGTCGCGCTTGATTTCATCACAACGTTAGGCATTAGTCTCATCACTGCTTATGCTATTTTGACAGATCAAGTGGTGTTTCTAGATGTCGCTATTGTGCTTGCGCTCATCTCCTTTCTTGGAACCATCGCATTTGCGTTTTATCTGGAGCGAAGAACCCATGATGCCCATAATTAGCGGTACATTTCTGATTTTCGGTAGCATATTACTTCTCATTGCAGGGGTGGGCATTGTCCGTATGCCTGATTTATTCCTTCGTATGTCAGCGAGTACCAAAGCCGCCACATTGGGCACAGGTCTTATTTTGCTGGGGGCGGTGTTCCACTTCGAGACAACGATAGTCTTGGTCAGGGCCGTGCTTATCATTGCATTCATTTTCTTAACAGCACCTGTCTCTGCTCATATGATTGGCAGGGCTGCCTACCGAGGCGAAGCTAAATTGGATCCCAAGACTCATATCAACGAGTTACAGGGGATGTATGATGTCCAAACTCACAAAGCCATTGAGTCATAATTGTCAGTAAATTGTTAAGAAAACATCGCGTCGAGCGATAATCTTGCATTGACTATACCTATTCTGAAGATATCGAAAGTGTTTTCATCCCAATGCTTTTAAATGTAAAGGCATGGTTGAAGACTTGGTGGAAATGCACAAAAGTAGTTGGTTGACGTAATCAACTTTTCACCGTATCTTTTTAACAAGCATAACAACTAGGGAATTTCATGTCTTTGATTGCTGTCGTATCTATCCTTATTATCGCCATTATCAGCCTCCTCGTCGTACTTCTTACGACTGAGGAGAGTGGTGCTTCAGGCCGCACGGTGATAAAGGGTAGCGCGTAAGACAGTAACAACCCTAATCAGAAACCGAACCCCCGCTTGAAGTACCACCCAAGCGGGGTTTTTGTTTCCATATACACAAGCAGTTATCACAACAGGAGCTAATTATGTCACCTAAAACCAAACCATCCGAGCGAGCTACAACGCCAACCAGTCCATGGACGGATTGCTTCCAATCTAGTCCCGTCCATTCCCAAGGTACTTATACTTCCCCTCCTACCGATTCTGAACAACAAAACCCTACAACTGATGCACTCAATCAAATTTTTAATCTCACCCATCGCAGTTAGGAATTGAGAGCTATGCGTTCTGATCTGATTAAGAAAGGCTTTGAGCGTGCCCCTCATCGGAGCCTGCTCAAGGCCACAGGTGTCACTGACGAAGATATGGGTAAACCGTTTATTGCGGTTTGCAACAGCTACATCGACATTATTCCGGGACATGTTCATCTACAGCGCTTTGGGCAAGTCATCAAAAAAGCGATTCGGGATGCGGGCGGTGTCCCCTTCGAGTTCAACACCATCGGCGTGGATGACGGCATTGCTATGGGCCATTACGGGATGAAGTATAGTTTGCCCAGCCGCGAACTTATTGCGGATAGCCTTGAGACGGTCGTGAGCGCCCATGCTTTTGATGGCCTCATTTGTATCCCCAATTGCGACAAGATTGTGCCGGGGATGTTGATGGGGGCCATGCGGGTTGATTTGCCGACGGTATTCATCAGTGGTGGGCCAATGGCAGCAGGCAAAACCCCTGACGGGCGCAAGGTTGACCTCATCACAGTTTTTGAGGGTGTCGGCGCTTATCAAGCAGGCCGTATTGATGATGACGAATTGAAGCTGCTAGAAGACTACGGCTGCCCCAGTTGTGGTTCCTGTAGTGGGATGTTCACCGCCAATAGCATGAACTGTTTGTGTGAAGCCCTCGGTGTTGCTCTCCCCTACAACGGTAGTATGCTCGCCAATACCCCAGAGCGTGACCAACTAGCATGTGATGCCGCCAATGCTCTGATGCATCTCATTCAAGAAAACATCACCATTCGGCAAATCGTGACAGCCGAGGCTATCGACGACGCCTTTGCGCTGGATATGGCAATGGGGGGTAGCACCAACACGGTTTTGCACACCTTAGCGCTTGCGTATGAGGCTGGTGTGGAATATCCCCTCGCCCGCATCAACACGGTTGCCGAGCGCGTCCCCCATATCTGCAAAGTCAGTCCAGCCCGTGTGAGTGAGACAGTGCAGTGGCACATGGAAGATGTCCACCGTGCGGGTGGCGTGCCAGCCATCTTGAATGAACTCAGCAAGAAAGACGGCGCTCTACATCCTAATCGCATTACGGTGACTGGCAAAACACTTGCCGAGAATGTGGCGGATAAGCCCGTGCAGGAGCAAGCCGTCATCCGTCCGATTGATGACCCCTATACTGAGCGCGGTGGTTTGGCAATTCTGTTTGGCAATCTCGCGCCCGATGGTGCAGTGGTCAAGACGGCGGCGGTCTCTTCTAAGATGTGGCTGCACAGCGGCCCTGCGCGTATCTATGAGGGACAAGAGGCAGCAGTACGCGGCATTCTCAGTGGTGAAGTGCAGGCGGGCGATGTGGTGGTTATTCGCTATGAAGGGCCACAGGGCGGCCCCGGTATGCAAGAGATGTTAGCGCCTACCAGCCAGATTATGGGCATGGGCTTAGGTGACAGTGTTGCTCTTATCACCGATGGTCGGTTTTCAGGTGGTACACGCGGGGCCTGCATTGGACATGTGAGTCCAGAGGCGGCAGCAGGTGGCCCTATCGCTGCACTGAACAATGGGGACATTATCCACGTTGATTTAGCTGCCCGCACGCTTAACGTTGAGTTGTCCAATGAGGAAATCGCTCAACGGTTGGCGCAAGTTCCTCCGCATCATCCTGAAATACGGGGGCGGTGGCTCAAGCGATACGCCAAGCTCGTTAGTAGTGCCAATACTGGCGCTGTGTTTCTCGATTAATCCAGTCATTATCAAAGGGAACAACAAATGCAACTCACGGGTGCTGAAATTATTTGGGAATGTTTATTAAAAGAAGGGGTTGAGGTGGTCTTTGGGTACCCCGGGGGTGCAATTCTGCCCGCCTATGATGCCCTCAACAAATATCCTCAATTGCATCATGTGTTGGTGCGACACGAGCAAGGGGCAACCCATATGGCGGACGGCTATGCGCGTGCCAGTGGTCAGGTAGGCGTCGCGGTTGGTACCAGCGGCCCCGGTGCAACGAACATGATTACAGGGATGGCAACCGCGATGATGGACTCCACGCCAATGGTCGTCATCACGGGTCAGGTACCAACCTCAGCTATTGGTAGTGATGCATTCCAAGAAACCGATGTGACTGGTTGTACCTTACCCGTCACCAAGCACAACTATCTGGTGACACGGGTTGAAGATTTGGCTGAGACCATCCGCGAGGCTTTCCATATTGCCCGCACAGGTCGCCCCGGCCCTGTTTTGGTCGATATTCCGAAAGATGTCCAAAATGCTACCACCGAGTTTTACTACCCCAATCACCCTATCCAATTGCCGGGGTATCATCTACCGGGCGCGGCACACTATACCGAAATTGAAGCAGCACTCAAACTAATTCATGAGGCAGAACGTCCAGTTATCCTCGCGGGGCATGGTGTCGTCATGGCGGGTGCGGTTCATGAATTGCGCCAATTCGTAGAAATTACACAGACTCCAGTAGCCCTAACGTTGCTTGGTAAAGGTGGCTTTCCTGAAAATCATCCGCTGGCGCTAGGCATGATGGGCATGCACGGGGAAGCCGCGTGTAACCACGCCATCCAACAAGCTGACCTATTACTGGCTTTTGGCATGCGTTTTGATGACCGTGTGACAGGCAATATCAAAACCTACTCCCCGCACTCCAAGAAAATTCACATCGACATCGACCCCAGCGAGATTAACAAGAACGTCCGTGTGGATGTCGGCATCTGGGGTGACCTGAAAACAGTGCTCCAACAATTACTTCCCAAGTTGAAGACGGGGCAGCATCAGGGGTGGATTGCCCAAATCCGTGAATGGCAAGAGGACGGCAACCAGCGCGATATTTTACAACAACTTGCAGAACGTCCAGACGGCAAACTTTGGGCGGCGCAGGTGATTGCCGACCTGTTCACCTACACCAAAGGTGAAGCTCTAACGGTTACCGATGTTGGACAGCACCAAATGCTAGAGGCCCAATACTATCCTCATACCCGCCCTCAGACGATGTTAACCAGCGGTGGCTTGGGAACGATGGGCTTTGGTATGCCATCTGCGATTGGGGCTAAGTTTGCCCGACCAAATGAAGAAGTATGGTCGATTTCCGGTGACGGGGGTTTCCAGATGACACTCTGCGAACTCGCCACCGCCCGCCAAGAGAATATCAACATCAATATCGCTATTGTGAATAACTCCTTTCTAGGCATGGTGCGCCAATGGCAAGAATTTTTCTATGAGCGCCGTTACAAGGCGACCCCCTTGGTTAACCCTGATTTTGTGAAACTGGCGGAGGCTTATGGTATTCCTGCCCGCCGTGTGACCAGCCGCGCTGAAATCCAAGAAGCAGTTGAATGGTCACGCAGCATTGAGGGACCGTCCTTGATTGAGTTTGTGGTGGAAAAAGACGATATTGTGTATCCGATGGTACCCGCCGGTGCCGACTTGCACGATATGATTCGCCGTCCTCACTACGCTGCCGAAGTTAGCCAAGATTTTGACAATCCAAACGCCGTTTAAGGAGATTCCATGAAAAACACATTGATATGTTTGGTCGAAAATAAGCCGGGGGTGCTGAATCGAGTGGTCAGTCTATTCCGCCGCCGCAATTACAACATGGACAGTCTCACGGTTGGGCGCACCCATAACCCCGACATATCACGTATCACAATTGTGATGGAGGGTGAGCCGTTCCAAGCCAAGTTATTGGCGGTCAACCTCTACAAGCTGGTTGATGTCATTGAGGTACAAGATGTCACTGATATTCCGACCGTAGACCGCGACTTGGTACTCGCCAAGATTCGCACCACCGACGCCTATGCCCGCAATAACCTAACCGATTTGTGTTATGAGATGGGGGCACGGATTGTCGATATTGGACCCGAAGTAACCATTGTCGAGTTTACGGGTACCGAGGAAAACGTTGAAGCGTTTATTAATGCCCTCCGCCCACTGGATATTGTCGAGTTGGTGCGGTCGGGTTTGGTCAGCATGGGACGCGGTGTGCGAAACATGCAAGGTTCTGATTATAAATCTAAGCGGTTCGTTACGGCTCCCCGTAACGGCAGTTCTAACTAAGGATAATTAACTCATGGCAACGATGTTCTACGATTCACAAGCTGATCTCTCCCTCTTGGCAAATAAAACAGTGGCGATTATTGGCTATGGCAGCCAAGGTCATGCCCATGCTCTCAACCTCAAAGATAGTGGTGTCTCGGTGGTGGTGGGTCTTCATGATGGCAGTAGCAGCCGTGCCAAAGCTGAAGCCGACGGTCTGACCGTTCTCAGCGTGGCAGAAGCAACTAAGCGGGCTGATGTCATCATGGTACTTATCCCCGACACCAAACAGGGTGAAGTCTATGCTGAACACATTGCTCCCAATCTGGTGCCTAGCAATACCCTCATGTTCGCGCACGGCTTTAACATCCGCTTTGGGCAAATCCAGCCACCTGCGGATGTCGATGTCAGCATGGTCGCCCCCAAGGCTCCCGGTCATCGCGTGCGTGAGGTTTTCACAGAAGAGGGTGGTGTGCCGGGGTTGGTGGCTGTTGAGCAAGACGCCAGTGGCAATGCTCTCGCCAACGCGCTGGCTTATGCCAGAGGGATTGGCTGTACCCGTGCAGGTGTGATTCAAACCACTTTTGCTGAGGAGACTGAGACCGACTTGTTCGGTGAGCAGGTTATCTTGTGTGGGGGTGTCTCTGGTCTTATCCGCGCCAGCTTCGAGACTTTAGTCAAAGCGGGCTATCAGCCAGAAATTGCTTATTTTGAATGCTTGCACGAATTGAAGTTGATTGTGGACTTAATCTATCAAGGCGGCCTCTCCTATATGTGGTACAGCGTCAGCGACACCGCCGAGCATGGGGGCTATACCGCCGGCGAACGCATTGTACCGGATAGCATCCGCGAGGAAATGTCGGGCATCTTGCACGATATTCAAAGCGGCGAATATGCCCGCAAGTGGATTGAGGAAAACAAACAGGGTCGTCCTTGGTTCAATGCCCGTCGTCAGCAAGAACACGACCATTTGATTGAAAAGGTCGGCAAAGACCTCCGCAAGATGATGCCGTTCTTGAATGCCAAAGAAGTCTAAATTAACCCATTAGTTAAGGGAGAGGGGGTGATTCTCTATGTCCGATGATGGCCTTAGTGACCTTGCAATGAATACCAACCCATTTAATCGATTTTTAGACAATAAAGGATCACCCCTATCATGAGTAACGACACCGTATCTAGCGATGTAGTCCATATTTTTGATACCACCCTGCGCGATGGTGAACAATCACCCGGCGCGACCTTGACTAGTGCTGAAAAACTGGAGATTGCCCGCCAGTTAAAGCTATTGGGCGTCGATATTATTGAGGCTGGCTTTCCGGCAGCCAGTCCAGATGACTTTGAAGCTGTCAAGCGCATTGCCCATGATGTCGGCACCCCTGATGGCCCAGTGATTTGTGGCTTGGCACGCGCCGTCGAATCCGACATCCGCACCTGCTGGGAGAGTATCAAAGTTGCTGCCAAGCCCCGCATCCACACCTTCCTCGGTACCAGCGACATCCACCTCGAGCATCAGATGCGCCTAACCCGCGCCGAGGCCATAGAGCGCGTGCGCGAGATGGTCTCACTAGCCAGTTCGCTCTGCGATGATGTCGAGTTTAGCCCAATGGATGCCGGACGAAGCGACCCTGATTTTTTGGTCAACATCTTAGCGATTGCCGTTGAATGTGGTGCGACCACCCTCAACATCCCCGACACCGTTGGCTATGTCATGCCCGATGAGTATGCGGCCTTGATTGCCAAGCTCATCCGTGAAACACCCGGCGCAGGCGTCGGCAGCGGTGTGGTGTGGTCGGTGCATTGCCATAATGACCTCGGCCTAGCGACAGCCAACTCACTGGCCGGCGTTGTGGCAGGTGCGCGGCAAGTTGAGGTCACCATCAACGGCATCGGGGAGCGAGCAGGCAACACATCCTTAGAAGAAGTTGTGATGGCCTTGCACACCCGTTCTAGTATGTTCAATCTCCATACCAATATCGACACCAAGCAAATCACCCGCACCAGTCGCATGGTTAGCAACTACACTGGTATCCCTATCCAGCCCAACAAGGCCATTGTGGGGGCCAATGCTTTTGCTCATGAGGCTGGTATCCATCAAGATGGCGTCCTCAAAGAGAAAAGCACCTATGAAATCATGACCCCGCAGTCAGTGGGTCTGAGTGCCAGCCAGTTGGTGTTAGGTAAGCACAGTGGTCGCCATGCCTTGAAGGTACGTTTGCAGGAATTAGGTTATGACATTGATGACCAAACCCTCAAGCGGGTGTTTGCTGGCTTCAAGGAAGTAGCAGACGCCAAGAAAACTGTGACCGATGCTGACTTGCAAGCTCTAATGAATGATGCCGCCCAAGGCATACAAGAATACTTTAAGTTGCTCGATTTACAGGTGGCCTGTGGCACGATGGGACTACCCACTGCAACGGTGAAGGTAGAGCATCCCGACGGCACCATCTCGGTGGCGGCCTGTGTAGGGACCGGCCCTGTTGATGCCTCCTATCAAGCCATTGATAGCGTCGTCCATATGCCCAATGTCTTGTTGGAGTACAGCGTTCACAGCATCACCGAAGGCATCAATGCCCTAGGCGAGGTCACGGTGCGGATTACTCCCGGCGCAACTATCGAAGAATCGCCGCTGACCTTCGGCGGTTATGGAGCCGATACCGATATTGTGGTTGCCAGTGCCAAAGCCTATGTTGCCGCGCTCAACCGTATGATTACTGCCCTCGGTACAGAAGGTATCCCCGCTGAAGGGGCCATCGCCACTGTCGGAGTCGGTGACTAAGCTTGTCATTATATATATAGGGGTAGTGAAATCGTTACTCTGCCCCTAACTATCCTTTACACATTAGCCAAGGAAGCCAAGATGTCAACACCTAAGACCCTATTTGAGAAAATCTGGGATGCTCATGTCGTAGCCCATCCCGCCAATAGCCCTGCTATTTTATACATCGACCTGCACCTGATTCATGAGGTGACATCGCCCCAAGCCTTTACTGAACTCAATGGACGCGGCCTCAAGGTGCGCCGTCCTGATCAAACCGTGGCGACAATGGATCATAGCACCCCGACCACGCCACCCAATGCCGATGGGATTATCCCTATTTCCGACGGGATGGCAGCAGCTCAGTTGCAGCGATTGGTACAAAACTGTCGTCAGCATGGAATCCCTGTCTTTGAACTCGGCTCTGCTCATCAGGGCATTGTCCATGTCATTGGCCCTGAACTAGGGTTGACCCAACCGGGGATGACGATTGTCTGCGGGGATAGCCATACCAGCACACATGGCGCGTTTGGTGCCCTTGCCTTTGGGATTGGCACCAGTGAGGTTGGGCATGTGCTGGCAACCCAAACCCTACTCCAAAACAAACCTAAGACTTTTGAGATTCGCGTCGATGGTCAACTCGCCAATGGTGTGACCGCTAAAGACATCATTCTGGCTGTGATTGCCAAGATTGGTGTAGGCGGTGGCACGGGGCATGTCGTCGAGTATACAGGGAGTGCTATCCGTAGTCTGAATATGGAAGGCCGCATGACGATTTGTAACATGAGCATTGAGGCAGGTGCACGGGCGGGCATGATTGCACCCGATGATACTACCTTCGATTATGTTATTGGCCGCCAACATGCGCCCAAGGGTGCGGCATGGGAAAAAGCCTTGGCTTATTGGCGGAGCCTGCCCACCGATGATGGAGCCGCCTATGACCAACAAATTATCCTCAACGCCAATGACCTTGAGCCAATGATTACTTATGGCACCAACCCCGGCATGGGCATGAAAATCACCGAGCGCGTACCCGACCCCGCCCATATCAGCGACAGCAGCCAAAAAGCTGCCCTTGATAAAGCCCTTAACTATATGGCTTTGCAACCCGGTCAACCCCTCCTAGGTCAAAAGGTCGATGTGGTGTTTGTTGGGTCTTGTACCAATTCGCGTATCAGCGACCTACGCCTTGCCGCTGAACTCATCAAGGGGCGGCGTGTAGCAGATGGGGTACGGATGCTAGTTGTGCCCGGCTCGCAACAAATTAAAGCCCAAGCCGAGGCCGAAGGATTGCACAATATCTTTTTGGAGGCAGGTGCCGAGTGGCGAGTGGCAGGGTGCAGCATGTGTATTGCCATGAATGGCGACCAACTCCAGCCGGGTCAATATGCCGTCAGCACCAGCAATCGAAATTTTGAGGGTCGTCAAGGCGCAGGTGGACGTACTTTCCTTGCCAGTCCTTTGACGGCGGTGGCCTCGGCGGTACAAGGCTGTGTCACTGACCCCCGTACCTTGCTCAATGTTGATCAACCTGTAGAAATTCGTTAACGAGGGAGAAACAAGAATCATGGAACCGATACAACCTTTTCAAAGCCGCATTGTGCCGCTCCCCATTGAGAATATTGATACTGACCAAATCATTCCCGCCCGCTACTTGAAGGTGACTGATAAATCTAGTTTAGGTGAAGGTCTGTTTGTTGATTGGCGACGTGACCCTGCCTTTGCTCTCAACAATGAAGCCTATTCCGGAGCAGAAGTTTTACTGGCGGGTCATAACTTCGGCTGTGGGTCATCACGTGAACATGCCCCTTGGGCGCTCAAGGCTTATGGATTCAGAGCCATTCTCAGCACCTATTTCGCTGATATTTTCCGAAATAACGCGCTTAAGAACGGCTTGTTGCCGCTGGTCATCACACCTGAGACTCAAGCCTATCTCTTGGAAGCGGTCGCCACCGACCCCCAAGCGACGATTTACGTTGATTTAGCTGAACAGACCATCACGCTACCCAATGGTGAACAGGTGACGTTCCAAATCGATGCGTTTTCAAAGACTTGCCTATTAGAGGGCATTGATGAACTCGGCTATCTCATGAAGTTCCGACCAGAGGTCGAAACCTATGAAGCCCAACGTCAATATGCGGTATCTACACTTCAAGGGGACATGCCATGAGCCAGATTGCTGTTTATGATACAACCCTCCGTGATGGCACTCAAGGCGAAGGCATCTCGCTGTCCGTTGATGACAAGCTACGGATAACTCGTCTGCTTGATGATTTAGGTGTAGCCTATATCGAGGGTGGTTGGCCCGGTAGCAACCCCAAAGATGCGGAATACTTTCGCCAAGTTAAGGAGCTACCGTTGCAACATGCCAAGGTTGCCGCCTTTGGAATGACCTGTCGTGCTGGGAGTGACCCCGCCACTGATGCTAATATCTCAGCGCTGCTAGAGGCTGACACACTTGTTGTGACAGTGGTCGGCAAATCTTCTCTGCTGCATGTCCATGAAGTTATTCGCACCACACCTGATGAAAACCTGCGGATTATCCGTGAGAGTATCACTTATCTCAAAGGCCAAGGGCGTGAAGTCGTCTATGATGCCGAACATTTTTTCGACGGCTATAAACTAGACCCTGAATATACGCTCTCGACTCTACAAGCGGCGGTAATGGGTGGGGCTGATGTCGTCGTGTTGTGTGATACCAACGGCGGCACCATGTATTGGGAAGTCGAAGACATCGCCCGCCATGTTCGTCAAACTGTGCCATCGGTTGAAATCGGTATCCATACCCACAATGATGGCGAATCGGGGGTTGCCAATTCGTTGGCAGCGATTCGGGTTGGTGCTACGCATGTCCAAGGCACTATGAACGGCTATGGGGAACGCTGCGGGAATGCCAATCTGTGTAGTGTTATTCCAGATATTGAGATTAAGTTAGGGCTGGCGGCTTTACCGGAGGGTCATCTCAGACGGCTCACTCATATCGCACATACCATTGCGGAAATTGCTAACCAAGCACCTAACAAGAGTTTGCCCTATGTTGGCAAGAGTGCCTTTGCCCATAAGGGTGGGATTCACGTCGCCGCTATGCGCCACACTGTAGACAGCTATCAACATATCGACCCGACTTTGGTCGGTAACGAAACCCGCTATCTGGTTTCGGATTTGTCTGGGCGCGGTAATATCTTCAGCCTCGCGGAGGCTCTCAATCTTGATACCGAAGACCAAGCTGCCCGCCAAGTGCTGGAACGTATTAAACAACTCGAACATCAAGGCTTTGTTTTTGAGGGGGCAGAGGCATCGGTTGCCATGATGCTCTATCGCTATCGTTCCGATTATGTAGCACCTTTCCATCTCATTGACTATATGGTCTTGGTTGAGCAACGGCATGGGCGAGGCATGGTCACCGAAGCGACGGTCAAGCTTTCCGTTGAAGGTGAAGAACTCTACACAGTTGCCGATGGCAATGGGCCAGTGAATGCGCTTGACCGTGCCTTGCGTAAAGCGCTTATCCCTGTTTATCCCAGCCTTACCGATTTTCACCTAACCGATTACAAAGTACGTATTGTCGATGGAGCCTCAGCGACAGGGGCTACTACACGGGTATTGATTGACACCCGTAATGGCAGCAAGCGCTGGAGTACCGTTGGAGCCAGCACCAACATTATTGAGGCAAGCTGGCAAGCCTTAGTCGATTCTATAGAATATGGATTGGTTTGTGCATGACAACTGCAAAAATCGCATTACTTCCCGGTGACGGCGTAGGGCCAGAGGTCATCGGTGCCGCTGTACAAGTTCTTGAGCAAGTCAAGGGCCATGAATGGTCATTTACTGAGGCCCCGTTTGGTATTCAAGGCATCAACGCGACTGGGAGTGTATTTCCTGATGAGACACGCCGCGCTTGTGAGGACGCTGATGCGGTGTTGCTGGGTGCAGTGGGCGGACCAGCAGGTAGTGCGGCAGGTGGCCTTCGTCCTGAAGCGGGTCTACTAGCACTTCGCAAGCACTTCGGTGTTTTTGCTAATCTGCGTCCAGTCAAAGTGTGGGCACCCTTGCTAGAGTTTGCGCCAGTCAAACCCGAACTACTAACGGGTGTCGATATTTTGTTTGTGCGGGAACTAGTTGGGGGTATCTATTTCGGTACCCGTGAAGAGCCACCCAATACCCTCATGCTTGACTCAACCGCAGGCGCTTATGACACAATGGCCTATTCTGTTCCTGAAGTGTCACGGGTGGCTAAGGTTGCATTTGAGGCAGCCCGTTTGCGTGACCATCGTCTCGCTTCAGTAGATAAAGCCAATGTACTCGCCTCATCCCGATTGTGGCGGCGGACGGTTGATTTGATGGCGGCTGATTATCCTGATGTCCAAGTATTGCACCAATTAGTAGATTCCTTTGCCATGCAGTTGATTACCCGTCCCCAAGCATGGGATGTCGTGGTGACAGGCAATATGTTCGGGGATATTCTCAGTGATGAAGCCAGCATCCTCGCTGGTTCATTGGGTATGTTGCCGTCCGCTTCACTCAATGAGGGCAAATTTGGCATTTATGAGCCGATACATGGCTCGGCTCCTGATATTGCAGGCAAAGGGATTGCCAACCCAACAGGTACTATCTTGAGCGCCGCTATGCTGCTGCGATATTCGCTTGGTTTGGAGGATGCTGCTCACCAGATTGAGCAAGCTGTTGAGCAGGCGCTATTAAGCGGCATTCGCACGGCGGACATCGCTGGCACAGGCCCCGTCACCAGCACAACCGAATTTACCCAAGAGATTATCCACCAGTTAAGCCAACTCTCTCAATAAACCTTAGTGGCTTATCCTTTCAAAAATCTCTTGGATAAGCCACTATCTTTGGGCATACTAGCTACCGCTTCGAGTATGGCTAGTAGTTTACTAGTGACTTGTTTTATACTATGGATAGACTGTAGAGGGTGGCGTCTATGATTAACATTCCAAAATCTTGGTACGCGGGTTGTTTGGTTCTGATTGCGGTCATTGCCCTAGGCGTATTCGTGATTCCGCAAGTCATTGAACAGCAACGCTCACGTTCCACCAAAACTGGCTCAATTCCAGTTGTAAATAACAGCTTCAACACCGTTTTTTCAGGTGAAGGACCATCCATTGCGATTGATCCCTTACCCGCAACGGTGCAAGTTGGTATTCTGGTTCCTATTCGCATCCGCGCCCAATATGAGGCAGGGATCGCCAGCTTGGTTGTCTTATTAAATGATCAATCGGTACACGTTCCCGATATTCTCCCCGGACAGCAAGCTTTAGAGACATCTTACTTATGGAAGCCAGTTATTGAGGGCAGTTTTGCGTTTCGCGTTATTGCCCAAGGTATGGATGGTAGCTCCTCAGAACAGCAATTCGCTTTGGCTGCCCAATTCATTGAAACCAATGAAGAGATTATGCTGGAATATGTTGCTCAAGAGGATGTTAACCCTGCGGCAGTGGCTTACGGTTTGGGGATTTGCTTTAAGCAATTGTCAGATGCCAACCCAACCCTGTCTGAAATCAAGCCGGGAGACGTCATCCTCATTCCTTATTTGCTCAATAAACAACCGATTACTGATTGCCCCACTCCGGACCAGTTTGATAGTTATTTCCCTAACCTCATTGGGGCGCAGATTGGCATCATTACAACATCCTTATATCCTGTGGGTGAGCCTTATGAGATTGCACGCGGCTTTGGCTGTCACCAGTTTGCCACAGGCCGCGATAACGATCCACGTTGTGAGGGAGATGCGGCTGGCCCGAACTTCCACGCTGGTATCGACTTTGAAGCGAAGCAAGGTCAACCGATTACCAGTGCGACAGGCGGGGTTGTAATGCACGCGGGGCCGGACCGTGCCGACGCCTATGATTGCACCAGTTGGCAAGGTTCCGACGAGCCAAAGCGTGGGTTTGGCAATTATGTGATGATTCGTAAGGATGACCTAGAATTTTACTATGCTCACCTTAGTGAGATATTGGTGGAAGAAGGTCAAGTGATTGACGGGCGGGGTTATCTTATTGGCTATGCGGGTTCGACTGGCTGCTCTACTGGCCCACACCTTCATTTTGAGATCCGTCGCAACAACTCTCCTATTGATCCTATGGAGGAGTTCTTTAACGCAGACGACTAGCCTTATCAATGAGCCGCAGATTTTCCTCGGCAGCTTGTTGCCCATGGGCGTCTTGGAGTTTCTCATATAACCCTAACGCCCACTGCGATAGCTGCCGAGCTTCTTCCCATCGTCCAGCATAAATCATAGCCACTCCATAATTGGTATAGAATCGAGCCAGCCCCACAATATCGTGCTGATGGTGCAATCGATTCACAGCAGCAGCAAAAGTCGTTTCTGATTCGTCAAATTCACCTTGCAGAGCAAGGGCCTGTGCCAGTAGACACTGACTACGGGCATATGCCAGTGAATGCGCTGGCAATAGCTCAAGCGCTTGGCGTGCCGCCATGATCGCCTGCGGATAGTTATTCATTTTAATTTCGATCTCGGCTCGCATGCTTGAAATTGCAGGATCGTATTGATTTAATTGCGGGAACCAAGCCTTTGCCCGTTGAGGGTCAGTTCGGCTCAAAACGCGTAATAACGCTAATCGGCTCCGGTTACTCTCCATGCAAGCATGGGCGGCTTGGGCTGTTTCTAGTGCTTCAGGTAGCTGGTTGTTGTAAAAGTAGAGTGTGGATTTCTCAATTAGCACTTGCGAACGCAGAGTTTCATCAATATTTTGCTCCATTATGATGCCAAGTTCATGTAGACCCTCATTAAAGCGGCCTAACCACCGCAACGCGACGGCAGACTCAAGTCGGAATAGTAATTGATCGGATGCTGGCAAAATATCGCTGCCCGCTAGATTTTGACACACCTCTAGCCACCACTGCCATTCTCCCGTAGTGGCAACTTGTTCGTGCGCTGGTTCAATCATCTCTTTAAGATAAGCTGCAACATAAGAGTGATAATCATCGCTTGCCCAAAAGGGCAGGATAAGGCTCTCGGTTTGACGAATTTGCGGTAGCAGGCGCAAAATCAATTGTTCTGCCTCTGTCACGATACTAGGACGGATAGAGGGTGAGACTTGGTAAGTCATGCTGCTTTGCACAGAAATGAATCCAAGATCAAGAAGATTTAGTAATATGTGGTCAAGGTCAACAACTAGAAACCCGATTTCGTTTATTTGGGGATAGGTTGCAATTCCCCATATGTCAAGGAGTACCCAAAGCGTTTGCTCATCTTCTGATAATTGGTGCCAAGTGTCCCGATAGTAATCGCTAAGGGCGGATAACGAAAAAATATTGGGAATGGGCAGTTGACCAAGTAGGGCTAAAGCATGGCGTAATACCCCAAGGTTTCCCCCTGTAGCTGTCCATAACTCATCAAAATAAGGTGTCCACGACTTGTGATAGTCACGATTCCAAAACTCCATTAGGTGTTGAGCTTCTGCTTGATTAAGCGATGGTACCTCAATCTGGATGCCCCGCCATTCTGACCAACTCCGTTGCAGCGTTGCTACAATCACGCAATGGCTTAACCAGCGCCATGCAACCTCAACCGATGTTCTCCAATCATCGCAATTATCGAGAACGATTAGCAAATATTGGCCTTTTTGCAACAACAATTGGAGATAGCCATCTAGGACTTGCTCTGGTTGATACCCTTGCTGCACAGGTAGTCGTAGTGTGTTACAAACAACATCTGCAAGCGGACGAGATGGTTGATCCGCTAGGTTTATCCAAACTACTTCAGCAATTCGGGGGTCTTGAATCAAGTATCGACCTACATTCAATGCATTGGTGGTTCTGCCAGATTGAGTTTGCCCGCGTATTAAAACCGCTTGGGGAAATTCATTACTTAGGTTTGATAATATTTGACGTTGTGACTCAATAGCGAGAATATCTTGGTGGGGTAATGCTAACCAACAGCGTGTTTCGCGGTCTTGGCTGCGAGCTTCCTGCTCTCGCTCCATGACGACGGATACCATGTGGGCTATAAACTGATTCGCATGACGGCGTGCTGTGCGGTCAGGTCGATCCAAGTATTCGTAAACTGTTTCCAGTGAAGGCCAATCTAAATCATAGCGCACGAAATAGTAGTAGACGGCACTGGCTCCAACCACGAGATTACTATCGTGGTCACGAATAATTGCCATATCCTCGATAGCGTCGTCACGGGTACATTGGTCATCAACGGGTAGAAACTGATGTTTGAGACGAAGCTGATTATATTCCTGCGTGGTTAATTCAATAAGGAGCGTGGAAATGGCGTGGTCTTCAGCCGTATCACCTCGCAAAGCACTAGGGTCTTTCAATTGCTGGGCAACAAGGACAAAATCGTGAAAGATGCTTTTACGAAAATCGCCATCACGGATGGCTTTATAGGTATCCTTGAGGGCTTTAGCAGAAAGAACGGGTGGCCGCATGTTACCACTCAGCATCAGGGAAGGTGCTAATTCCTGCGTTATGATAAATTCGTTTGTACATGTGAAAACCCGTGAACGGATGCCCCAACACACCATCATGGATAGCCCATGAGCGTCCCCGAATTGAGCGCCAAGCATCTGGATAACGAAATGGTGTGCTACCATCCAATAACTTATTCAGGTCTCCATTGGGCTGGAATTCACGATGAATGCGCTCCATTTCTTTGCGTCCAACGGTATATCCAAATCCATAACGTTCAAAGATGATGGCGTTATGGTAGGAGAGTGGCTCAATCAGAAATAGGTCATGGTGCATCTGCTCAATGAATCGCTCAAAGACGGGTACCGAATGGCGGAATCCCCTAATACCTTGGTGAACTTGCCCCGGTGATAGCCCTGCCTCCATTGCTCGTATCTCTTCAGGTAAATTACGCGAGGATGTACCAAGATAGGTTTGACTGCCATCGGGCAAAGTATCAATGTTATAGCGATCAGAGTTGGGGTCATTCATGACCACCAGTAGCACCATAAGCTGCCCAAGGAATGAGTCAGCCATATTTAAATAGAGAATGGGATCAGAAAAATCAGGTACGGAAATTGAGATTTCCATTGCGCGACTTCCTGTTGGGCAGTGAGTTTGCACATCATCTTCATGGAGGCCAAAGCGTGAAAACACCCAATCCGGCACAAGCGTCTGATAAATAGCCCTCTTTTGCTCCAAAGGAAGATCGTTAATGCCGCGAATTGAACTAGGCCAAACACCGGGTAGTAGGCTCATCGGTAATCCTTTAGCGCTCGCTCCATTCGTTTCTGGTCATCTCGCTCACGCAGGCTTTGGCGTTTGTCATGAAGTTTCTTACCACGCGCCAAGGCAAGCTCAAGTTTCGCACGACCTCGACTAAGGTGCAGTTGCAGTGGCACAAGGGTATAGCCCTTTTTCTGCACATCATTAATCATGCGGATAATCTCTTTGCGATGCAACAATAGTTTGCGTGGGCGCATGGGTTGATGGCCCTCCATTGCTGCTTGTTTGTACTCCGCTATATGCATGTTCACGATCCATGCTTCACGGCCTCTAATCAGAACATAGGCCTCTTGAAGACTAACGGTTCCCCCAATGCGAATGGATTTGATTTCTGAACCGGTTAAGACCAAGCCCGCTTCAAAGCGCTCCAAGAGTTCATATTCATGGGTTGCCCGTCGGTTACGGGCGACGACTTTTACACCGTCTTGTTTCATTGATTTACTCCACTCTTAGCCAATAATTGATGGAACAGCTAGGTCATATTCTTCACGGATATACTCAAGCGCAGCGTTGAGTGCGGCATCATTGCCTTGCTCATCAATATGGGGTGTTGGTACCACAATATCAGGTGTCAATCCTTCACCATGAATAAGCCGATTATTCGGGGTATACCATGCAGCAGCGGTTACCCGTAGTTCACCACCATCGGATAGCTTGTGGACCAATTGCACGGAACCTTTCCCAAAGCTCTGCTCCCCAACGAGAATAGCACGTCCATAATCTTGTAATGCGCCAGCCACAACCTCAGAGGCACTCGCACTGCCATGGTCGATAAGCACGACTAATGGGATGTCTTCGCCCATATCTCCATCATCAGCACTGAGGCTCTCTTCGTTACCTTTGCGGTCGCGTTGTGTAACAACTACGCCTTTGCCAAGGAACAAATCTGCAACACTAATGGCTTCACTTAGCAATCCGCCACCGTTACCTCGCAAGTCTAAGATGATAGCTGATGGATTCTGTTCTAACAGCGCTTCTAATTTGCAAATCATTTGCTTGGTTGCTACGCCATTAAACAGAGCCAAACGCAAGTACCCAACACTATCCTCATAGTATAGGTTGTCAAGAACAGTGATTTGCTCGATAGCCTCACGTCGAATAGTAATATCGAGTGTCTCATCGTTGGCTGTCCGATACAGCGTTAAAACCACATCTGTGCCGGGGTCGCCTTTGATAAGGTCTACCACTTTATCCGTGTCGTTCAGTGGCGCAGGCTGTCCATCAATAGCTCTAATCACGTCATTGGATTGTAATCCAGCTTTGGATGCTGGGGTTTCAGCGATACAACGGTCTTGAATGACCTCGACAATAACGGGTTCCCCCTCAGCAGTCAAACTGACGTAAGCTCCAATTCCGCCAAATTTACCAGCGATGGTCTCGCGGCTTTCCTCTGCTAGGACAGGGGGGGATACATTTGTATAGGGGTCGTCTAGGGTTTGAATGATACCTTTTATGCTACCATAAACGCGGTCTTGAATCTCAGGTGGTTCTTTATAGTATTCTTGATCGATGAAATCCCATGCTTCCCAGAACACCTCAAAGTCATCAGAATAGGCTAATCCTTGTTGACGTTCATAGACCATTCCTCCAAGAAATGATACTGTGCCAGTTGTGATTAGCGCGACAACTATGGTTAGCGCTTGGAAAACATTCAGGGAGGATGGAGGCGGTGTTGGTTTGGTTGTCATTGACTTTAGCTTTCTGTTACAAGAAGTTGAGATAATTGGCGGACGGCTTCACCAAGTTCAACGTCGCGTCCGTTTTCATCGGGTATCATTTCTATATCAGGGCTTAGGCCAATGCCATCAAGCGGTGTGCCATCTGGTGTAAGCCAAATAGCCGCAGTGATACGGATGGATGATCCATCAGATAGGCCGAAGATAAATTGTACCGAGCCTTTGCCGCGGGTACGTTGACCAATAACAAAGCCGCGTCTGTTTTGTTGTAATGCACCTGCGACGACTTCCGATGCGCTAGCGGTTCTGCCGTTGACGATAATGGCTATAGGAAGTCCTGCTGCAATGTCGCCTGCGGTTGCAACTTCGTTTTTCTCGCCACTCTTGCGGCTTTTTTCAATAACAATAGTTCCTCCATCTAAGAAGGCATCTGCGATTTGGATACTCTCTTGCAGCAATCCTCCAGAGTTGTCGCGCAGATCAAGAATAAGAGCCGCGATATTTTGGTCAGCAAGTCCCATCATGGCATCGTTTAGCTCATCAGGGGTTCGGGAGGTAAAACTGGTAATTTGGATATATCCAAAGCTAGGTTGTCCCGAAATTACACGCCAAATAACAGATGGTATACGTATCTCTGCAAAGGGAATTTCGATTGTGTGCTGGTTTGTCCCATCAGGTTGCTCAACAGTGATACTGACGCCGTTTCCCTCATCAGTAACCTCACCTCGTAGCATTTGCTGAATGATATCTAGACGTTCAGTTGGGTTCAGCATCTGGTCATTGATAGCAACTAAAATATCACCATTGAGAACACCTGCGGCAAGTGCGGGGCTTTCTGGATAAGGATATAGCTCAATTAACCCAGCTTCGTTGCGTTTGACATCAACTCCAATACCACCATAACGTCCAGCGAGTGAGTCACTTTGGTTCTGGGTAACAGGTGGGTCACTGAAAAAGCTATAGGGGTCTTCTAGGGCATCAAGGTATCCGCGGATGGCGGCATATTCGCGGGTTGTTGCTGATGGAACGTCTTTGTAGAAATTGTCTTCGACAAGGCGGTCAACTTCTTGTAAGAGAGTGAAAGGTTTGTTAGTATCTGTTTGAGCCTGTGCGGTGTTGGTCTCTTGTTGTGGACTACGGGCGATATAACCAGCAATAAAAGCGCTTGTGCAGATAGTGATGACAAACAGTGTGCGTAAAACGAGGTATGGGAATCTTTTTCTCTTCTTATTGTCCACGTTTATCCTCGCCTTCATGTCAAATGGGGATTGTTGGCTTTGTGGTGCGGTTCGACTGACTACACGCAACTAACGTAACATAAGGAGACAACTGGGGGTACTTTCGGTATATTGTGCCGAAAGCTGTCCTAATACCTGTTGCTCTGGGTCAATAACCAATGCACTTGGCACATAACCAAGTTCAAGGGCTTGGGTGGCATTGTCCGTTACATGAAAGTTGACGGTCATGGTATCGTTTTCTTGGGTTCCACTAATCACAATTGGGACATCAAACTCATATGATACTTCACGCAGGTTACATGCCCGCAGATTTATCCCTTCAGGTGTTTGTGTCCACAATAGATTATAACTGGGAATGCCAACTTTCTCTAGCCACTGCCGACGAAATCGCGTCAAATCACGATTAGTAGATTGCTCAACAAAGCGGAAGAAATCAAGGGTATCAACAGGCTCCAGCGGATAAGCTGCCACCCACGCCTTAAGCATGTCAAAAAATAGCTCATCACCGAGTTGTAGGCGCAGCATGTGAAGTACCCATGCCCCTTTGACATAGCTATCCGTCCCAAACATATCTCGTTGTGTCGGAAATGCCAATGGGGTTGCGCGTTGTGCGGCTCCAATAGCCCGTTCTTGGATGGTGCGCTGGCGCAGGGGGCGTTCAGTGCCATAACGCAATTCAAGCGCTAACCACTCTGCATAGGTCGCAAACCCTTCATTAAGCCAAATATCTTGCCATGATTTGAGTGTTACCGTGTCCCCGAACCAATGATGCGCCAGTTCATGGACAACAAGGGTATACATGGTTTCTTCGCTGTCAGCTTGTACGATGCTACGCGGCATGGTGACCATTGTTTGGGTTTCAATGGCCCCATTTGCCATTGGTGTCACAACATGCCCATAAGTCTCAAATGGATAAGGCCCAAATAAGTCCTCTAGGTAGGTAAAAGCGAGGTCAGTAGAAGACAGTACGCTGGATACCTTCTCCTCAGTACCCCGATACATATAATTTCGAATGGCAATACCGCTCGTTGTGGTACTCTCAACCAAGCTGTAATCTGCTACGGCAACCACTACCAGACTGGTGGCTGTTGGAGCATTCATATCCCATGAGTAACGGGTTAGTTGTGTTGTAGCATCGGTCACTTCACCCGTTGGGACTCCATTAGCAACCGCGACATAATCGAATGGAACAGTCAAATCAAACGAATAAGTGGCACGGTCAATGGGATGGTCATTACATGGAAACCACGTATTTGCGCCATCTGGCTGATTAGCAAAGGACAAACGAGCAGGATTCTCAGTGTGTTCAAGGCCTACCGTGAAAAAGACACCATAGGGGGTGTCGGTACTCGTGGGATTCCCGCGATAGGTGACGACTACCTCGAATAGGTCACCATAATTCACTGGCTGGCGCAACTGAATGCCTAACTTGCGCTTGAGAACCTTGTAGCTGACTGCTTCACCATCAATGGTAACCGCTTGCACATCCATACCGCGCAAATCTAGATAGAAACTCGAAAGATGGTGGTAGGTGGCTTTGATGGTAAGCGTTGCCGTCCCTTCTAAGTAGATTGCGGTGGGGTCAATCGTCAAATCTAGGTTGTAATGCAAAACATCATAGCCAGAATTACCTAGCTCTGGTGAAAAACTATCACCAAGCGTAGGTAGACCAGCTACGGCAGATGGTATCAACGATTGAGACAAAACCTTGTACAGAGCCATACTCTGGAGGGTTTCATTAGCTCTCCACAGCGATTGATACCACGACATCGTGGGGCTAATGGTATCTCCCCCTAATTGACCAGTCGCCCAAACTATCCCTGCTATACCCCCCTGCTCAGTAAAGTAGGGTGCCCCAATGGATACCGATGCTTGGAGCGCAGTCTGCAAGCGAATAACTGATGTCACCTGAGAACTGCTATCGAAGCTACCATGCTTAGGCTGTACCGTCGGACGGGGGCGGTAATCTGCAATGGATGCGGCAAGTGTACCGTCTACCGTCGGAAGCAAGAGTGTTTGCTGTGGGATTAGACTACGCGCATCAAGACGGGCTGCCGCTAGGGTTGAGAACAGCGCTTCAATGGCTTCATCTACGATCAGCAATGCAATATCTGTTTCACGGTCAGCATAAAGTAGCCGTTGTACATCTAGTTCCTGCTGCCCATCACTGGAAACAACCCGCATACCCTCTGCTAAGTTATAGGGATAGCAAGGTTGCTCATTTGAATCTGGTGCTTGGGTTGCCATCCAGCCTATTTTGATGGGACACAATGAAGCCGTAATCGCCCACTCATCTGGTCGCCCATTTCCCAAATAGCGTGGGAGTTGATACCGCAACGACGGGGCTGTCTCAGTAGCAGCATCCCAAAGATATTTCTCCCCCGCCACATTCTGCCACGAAGTGAGTATCAACCCATGCCCTAAATAAACACCAGCGGCCTGTCCACCCAAGGCATCGACCAGTTCTACAGTGGCATTTGGTATAGGGCTAGGAGACACAAAGGCCGGAGCTTGATTAGGCTCCGGCATCCAAAAGGCGAAACAAAATACAACGATTAGAATGCGCCGCAACATCTACTCTTCGGTAACAACCCACTGCGCTTGAAAGGTTCTCAGCGTATCCGCATTCTCGTTGCTACGATAAGCCAACACGCTGGCGACTGATGTATAAGCGCGGTAGAGGACATCCGTTTTCCCGCAAGCCTTGATATTCACACCGACTTGCGGTACCTGATCGACAAAATTCTCGCGGGTTATCCGTGTTGTGGCGAGCTTAAAACTATCCACAATAACCTGTGTCATCATATCAAACGCTGGCCCTTCGCACTCAGGCCGCAGACACACACAGGCTTCCACATACAAGGTTTGTTGACCATCAGCGGCGGTCAAGAGCGCTGCCCCCTCTGCACCAAACTGTAGGCGGGCATCATTGCTGGTATTGGAAACAGCAGCAGCCAGTTCGGGGATTTCGGGTTGATAGGCAGCCAAAACGACTACATCAGCTTGACCCTTATCCACCGTATCCCCCCCATCGTCGCCTTGACCCCCACTCAACAAGAATAGCACTGTTGCAATCAGGGCTGCCCCAACAATCAGTAACAGAGGCACCAAAATGGGGCTGCGTTTGCGTTCTTGCTTTTCCTTAGCTGGCTTAGGCGCTTTTGCTGAAGATTTACTTGACGCTTTGGCTGGTTTATCTTTTTCAGCCATCAATTCACTAAAAAGATCGTCGTCATCAGCCTCTAGTGCCTCAAGTTCTTTGAGGTCTTCGAGTTCTAACGAGTCTATATCTTCATCGCCAAAAAGCGCGACCAAATCTTCTTCAGAAACAGCGGGTTCATCAAAGTCGATGTCCCGATGGCTGTCCTGCAACTCCATCAACAACACAAGTTCGTCATCGCGTGGCGGGAATTGCTCATTAAGCGTTTCAAGCGTCTCTTGGGCTTGAACATGTTTAGGGTCATGCTTGAGAACGTTAACTAAGGCGCGTCTTGCTTCACGGGGGTCTTCAACCGTATTCGCTAACAACCACCATGCGTCGGCATTAGCTGGGTCGCGGTCAAGAATACCCTTGAGCAATTTGGACGCTTGCTCATATTCATCCGCTTGGATGAGTTCAAAGGCCCTTTCGAGTTGTTCCTTACTCATTTGCCCTCCTATTGGACAATCGGTACCCCGCTCGCATCACCTTCGACAATAATGTAAGCCTTATTGACCCAACCCAAACCAAAGGGGCTACTGACCTGCCACCAGCGCAAATCGGGACTATTACCAACAATCGACATACGGGTACCCGCGTAGACCACCCCGATAGTGTCAAACACAGCATTGGGGCCACTACGGATATTGAGTGCACCTGTTGCGACAAAGGCAATTGGGCCAATCACGGTTGGCGGCACATCAACGGTACCACCACCGGGTGCGGTAAAGGTGCTGCCTGCACTGGCAACGCCTAGCGTACTGGTATCTCCGCGAATAATGACATAGATGCGGTTGACCCAGCCAGTGAAGGTTGCAGTTTCAATCACTACCCACGAGAAATCGACGTTACGGGCAATGATTTCGTATTGGTCACCACCACGCACAACACCGAGAACAGTATAGGCGGCTGAAGGGCCAGACCGCACATTCAATGCGCCTGTGTTAATCACTGCCGTCGGGCCAACAATCGTGCTGGGGTCAATGCTATAGGTTGTATCGGGTGATGAACCATAGTAATTGCGCGTAATCACGTACAAATCAGACACCCACCCCTCACCGAAAACAGTCTCTACGTTGAACCACGAAGCATCAGCATTCTGACCAATAATTAGCAATTGGTCTCCACCCTCAACCGTACCAAGGATAGAATAGCTGACACCGGGGCCGCTACGGATATTGAGATAGGCCGCATTCACAATTGCATAAGGTTGTGCGGAGGTTACCACTACACCACCACCACTGCTGGCTGCCCCGCCAACTGATGTATACTCAGCGGCAATCCATGAATTCCCGTACTGGGATTGCACATTGAGCCACGTGCCATCAGCATTTTGACCCAACAGATAGACCTGTCCACCGGGTTGGATTTTACCCAGTACCGCAGCAGTAACACCGGGGCCACTCCGTGCGTTGACTTCAGCACCAACAATCGAAATAATCGTGCCGGGGTCATATACACCAACACCAGCCGTATTGTAGGCATCCACTACTGAAGCAGCTACCCAGCCATTGCCAAAGCTGGCACGGATATACCACCATGCCCCGTCAGGGCTTACACCCAGCACGGGTACTGTTTCGCCGGGACTTAAAAGACCAGCATACCAAAACCCCAAGCCGGGGCCACCACGTACATTAGCTTCATTACGTGCCGTGATTGAAGCTGCGCCCTGCGCTGTAACCACACTCAAGGGAATAAGGCTCAAGACCAGCAACAAAATAACCATTTTAACTGTGAGGCGCATTCTAAGACTCCTCTGATCGGCTATATAAAAACTTCTCCCTAAGTATAGAAATAAAAAAACACACAGGCAAATACTGTGTGTTTTTAATTTGCCCTGGAGAGGACTCGAACCTCCACCCCGTTAAGGACATGGCCCTCAACCATGCGCGTCTGCCAGTTCCGCCACCAGGGCATTGATACGCGAAATTATACTGATTCAGCGCTCAATGTCAATCCCAAAATTAGGCAGGGGAGATGTTTTTCCCCTGCCTATCAAGTACAAAACTAAGCGAGGCCTACCATTCGGCGCGTCCATTGAATACCTGTATCAAACAGGCTATACACAACAGGCACAACCAACAAAGTCAGGAAGGTACTACTCACCAAGCCGCCAATCACAACTGTACCCAATTCGGCAGCAATAATAGCGCCTTCTGAGAAACCGAGTGCCAGTGGCAACACGCCCGACATAGTGCTGATAGCCGTCATCAAGATAGGCCGCAAACGCACCCGTCCGGCTTCAACCAAAGCATCGTAGGTAGACATGTTTTGTTCACGTCGATTCTGCTGCACACGGTCAAGCAGTACCACCGCATTGGTGACCACAATCCCAATCAACATCAACAACCCAATCAGTGCTGATAGACCGAGAGCGCGTCCTGAAACAGTCAATGCTACCGCTGCACCTACCACCGATAGCGGTAAACTGACCAAGATAGTGATGGGGTGGATGACGTGCCCAAAGGTCAGCGCCAACAACAAATACACAATCAGCGTTGCAATCCCCATCGAGATGAAGATTTGGGCAAAGCCTTCTGTTTGTTGTTGCGATTCAAAACCCTCACCAACGCTAATCTCAGCGCTAATGCCATTGGCCTCACGGTAATCATTGACGGCTTTCTCGACTTCTTCAATGGCTGTACGGGTCAAGCCCAGTGAGTCATCGGTTTCTAGCTCGGCAGTGTACCGAATGGCAGGGATGCTGTCGATACGGATATAGGTTGTATCAGCACTACTCCCAGAGCTTCCCAATGTGCTTTCGACATTGGCTAACCCATCAATTCCTTCAAGGGTTTCGACAACCAAGGGGTTGAATTGGGCAAGGTCAGCGAGCGTAATACCTTCTGGCCCGCTCAGTTCAAGCGCGAAACCGCCAAAACCTCCAGTTGCAGCCGCCCCCGATACTTGAACCGCGTCCTTGCCAAAGATTTCCTCGGCTTTAGTACGTAAATCGACCAGCAGATTATCAATTGCTTCTTGACTTTCCATGCCAACCCGAATGGCGGCACGGGTTTCTACAATGTTAGATGGCCCAAAGTCAATTGACTGTGTATCCCCGCCGATTGAGGTCAGGACACTTTGTACACCATCTTGCTCTTGTAGGTAGGTTTCTAGTTGGCGTACCCGTGCTTCAGTATAGCCAATGGTGATGGGTTGACCATCTGTCGTTTCAGCAGGTAAGCTAACCGAGATGTTAATGGTTGGGTCACCGAAACTGGGTAAGAACTGCGTCGGTCGGGTTGAGAGCAAATATCCGCCAAAAACCAACGAGGCAGTTGCTATGCCAATTGTGATAATGCGGTGGCGCAGAACCCACTTGATAGCAACACTATACCATTCGCTCAATTTATCAACCGAGACAATAAATATGTTCTTGGTTTGGTTGATGCGTTTGGCAGTCGGCCCCATCGCTGGTGTAATCGGGATGGTACCTTCGGTTGGAATAGTATCCTTGTTGATGAGGAAGTACGCCAGCACAGGCACTGTTGTAATGGCTACGGCGTATGACCCCACTAGTGAATAGGTTACCGCCAAACCAAATGGCAGGAAAAAGGCTCCCACCACACCACCAAACAAGCCTAATGGCAAGAAAACAACCATCGTGGTTAGCGTCGCAGCGAAAATAGCAACTGATACCTCGCGGGTGCCTTGTAGAATAGCGGTTTTTTGATCTTCACCTTTTTGGATATTGCGATAGATGTTTTCCAACACCACAATCGAGTCATCGACCACGCGCCCAATTGCCACTGTTAGCCCTGAAAGTGTCATGATGTTGAGGGTGTAGCTCTTGGGGAAAAGGCGGATAACGACTACAAGGAGCTGCCCAAGTGTTGAGTCCCGCCCTACATCCTCCAAGATGGGATTGAGCAAAGCATAGACGTTGCTTGGCACAAACTCCATCAAGAAGAATGCCGTCATGACGGAAGCCGGAATACTTACCGAAGTCACCAATGTGCTACGGACGCTCAAGTTCATGAAAATCAGAATGACGATGATCGCCATGATTGCGCCCGTTGTGCCTTCGCGCTGAACACCTGTCAGCGACTCCTCAATGTAGGTTGATTGCTCAAATGGTACATAGAGTTTCACAGTATCTGGAATGTCGTCGAGTACGCCTTCGACCTCATCCCATGCCGCAACCGTGTTGGCATCTTTATCTTTATAGATGCTGATAACCAAGCTGGCGTTTCCGTCGGTGCGCGTCACCAAGTCTTCTGGCTCAAACCGTGCGCCACCGGATGCAATGCGGTCTTGCACCTCTTGAGGCAACCCCGGTACCACCTCATCCGCAATGAGTTGCAAAGCGGAGGCACCAAGTTCATTCCAGAACCCTTGTTCGTTCTCGCCTAAATATAGCCATACATCAAGTGTTAAGTCACTGACACGAGGTTGACCACGACCAGAGGCATCTGTTGCCAATGAGTTGATGAAATCGGCACCACTCGTATAATCTGGCAAGTAGCGGGTGTTGATGATGTCATCAGCATGTTCCAGCGTGGCTCCAATAAAGCCACCAATGGGCGGCCATGAGGAGGGCAGCGCGGGAGCATCGGGATCCGCTTCTGGAACATCAGATTGCTCGGCCCGCAGATTTTCTGCAACGGTCAGCCGTTCTCCCGATCGAATCTCTGCGAGAACAGTCTTTAGCTCGCTATCTTCAAGGTCATCTACAAAAGCACTGACCGACGGTGTATTCAAGGCTTCACGCGAGAGATAAGTGAGTACAGTCTGTCCCGCTTCGTCCTCAGCTAATGTTGAGAACAGACTTGGCTCATCAGTAATCAAGACCTCAAGGGTGTTGGGGCTTAGGTCATTGACCAATAAGGCGGCAAATTCACAGTAACCTTGAGATGCTAATCCACAGAAATCCCCGACGGCTTGAAATTTACCTGCCCGCAAAATAGTCACAATCGAGGTAAGACTCTCAGCGGTGCTGCCATCCAGCGCAATGAGGTCTTGAACAGTCGCAAGGCTCAACCCCGCTGTTGCCATCTCTGGTTGGCTGGAGAGTTGCGCCCATGCCTCACCCAAGGGCGGATTATAGGCCGACTTCAATTCGTCCGGCAATTCATTAACAACTGCCCACGCAAGGCTATTGACCGTTGCGGGCGATAAATGGGTGTAGAAATCGCCCTCAACTTCGGCGAGGTAGGCCAAAATATCTGATGAAAGGGTAGCTACCAGCGCTTGGCTTTGTGACAGGCCCGCAAGTGTGTTTAAGAATGCAGATGGTGATTGGCACCCTGCTAGATTAAAAGCCACTAAATCGGCGGCAGTATCTAGCTTCTCAACACCAAGGGCGGTTGCTAATGCCTGCCAGCTTGGGTCTAGAGCAGGAGGCGTGGTTTCGGGTGTTGCCAATTCGAGGGTACAAGCGCGGCGGGCTTGTACCTCAGACGGAAACTGTGTGACAACCTCATCTGGTAACAGGTTTAGCGTTTCAGGCGAGATGTTCTCCCACACAGTTGGGTCTTGCTCGGCCATCCACAAAATCACATCGGCGGGTAAATGGTCAGCCACAATCGACTTAGCTAGTTCATAGCCTGCTAACCAATTGATGATAGCTATCCCGGTTAATTCCTCGCCGCTGGAGGGAATAGTAACGGTGCTATTCAGAATATCATCAGCAGAATCGAACTCACCGACGCCGAAACCATCTGCGACAGCCTGCCACTGGGCATCGAGTTGGGGAATGTCGTTGTCAGAATCGGTGTTGGGTTGTTCAGCGCCGTTTTCTGTATCTCCATTGACAATGGCATCCGGTGCTACATTGTCTTCACCCACCACAGCTATCGGGTCAAGCCCAAGTTTAATCAACTCAGGGTTTAATGCCCACGCGGGAATGATCTCGCCACCTGCCACAGTGACATTAGCGACATTATCCAAATCGCGTAAACGAGGCACCAAATCATTTTGGACATAATCTCTTAGCTCTTCCTTAGTCAAAACATTTGAGCTAATAGTAATCGCCCCAAGTGGGAAGTCGCTGATATTAAAGGTCAACAGTTGGGGAGATTCTACTTGCCATGAGTCGGGCAAATCGACATGCTGACTACGTTGAATCGTCTCGCCAGTGAGTTCTCGTGCTAGAAAGACTTGGGCGAGTGTATTGCGGTCACGGGTAGAAAGCTGGACTTGATAATTTTCCGGTAGCCATTCGGTGGGTAAAGCCAGAATATTCTCCGCATCCAAGTCTGCTAGGAATAAGCAGGGATTACTGCCATCGGCTGGGGGTGGCGTATTGCTGCGTGTGCGGAAATCGATACATTGATTTTCAGTGGCTAGGAAAAGGTTAAAATCCGCTTGGGTTAGGTCATCGACATAAACCAATGGCCCCACCACATGACCATCCGCATAAAAGTCGTTAAAGACGCCCGCAAGGGTACGGCTACTGGCAAGTTCGGCAATATCCTCCACCGTTGCGAACCGTGCATCCCCCTCTGACCAACTGGCGGGCAAAGCTGGGGGTAATTCTGGCGCAGCAACAGCCTCGGCGGGGCGTTTTGCCAAGAGTTCATTCTTGAGGTCTGTTTCTAGATTCGCAAAAGCCGACTCTGGAAAACCACTAAGGGCGTCGTCTGCGAAGCTTTCCCACACCTCGCGGTCAAGCTGTTGGGCAAAACCCAGTTTCTCTGTGATGGAATATTGATATAGCCATGCCAACTGCTCGGCAGTCAACTCCCCCAACAGGTCTTGAGCGTCCATGCCATCAGGTGGGACTAGGGTTCGCACAGGTAAATCAATTTGATCAATTTTGCCTTGGATGTCATCCACTATATCGCTTTGAACAAGGCCAAATTCATTGCGAATGATCAGGAGCGAAAGACCTTCGCTACTACTGGACTCGACGTTGACAACCCCGTTAACCTCTTGACTACCTTCTTCGATGGGGATGCTGTACATATGGAGGATTTGATCACTCGTTGCACCACCATTTTGAGCCAGAACAATGGTCTGGGGAAATTCAATATCGGGAATAAGTTCTTGGTTTAGTTGTGTATAGGAATAAAATCCTAGACTAATCAATCCGACGGTGACCGCTACAGTCAACCAACGAAACCGTAGCGATAGCTGCGTAATACGGTTAAATACGGCTCTCATACCTTCTCCTGAAAGTGATGGGCTTCACAAACGGATAGATTGTATCATGCCCCCTGTCAAAATCATAGTCAATTCTGACTAATCAGCCTTGATTAACAATCAATTTAAGGTAGCCAAGTCTGTCATGGAGTGGTAGGATTGCCTTGCAATCATGGGATAATGAGAGGCAGGGTAAATGGTAGCTAAGGTTCCCTTTCTAGTATCGGTATTAGCAGCGCTGATGGTGATGGGTATGGTTGTAACAACTAGCGTTGGCGCTTGGAGTACCCTACCAACCAATCAACAATGGGTTGGGCAAGATGATGCAACCCCGCGTCCGACCATCGAGCCGTTCCTGCAAAACAGCTTACAAATCATCTCTGGGAATGTGCAGCGTCCAAATGGTATCTTTTGGTTTGAAGACTATCTCTATACAGGTTGTGCGGGTGACTTCACCCTCTACAAAATTGACGATACAACAGGCGTAACCAGCACCTATATTGCAGGTATCCAAAACACGCATACCATGTATATTGAATCTGGCGAATCAGGGCCTATTCTCTGGGTTGCCGATTTCCAGCGGAATGCCATATCACGCATTGACCTCGAAAACTCCCCTGCCCGCGTTGATATTGCCACCGAATTGGGGTCACCTTGGGGGATTGCTGCGGCAGATGACACCTTTTTTGTCACTCAACTCCGCACAGATGATCTCATCAACATCACGCGTGACGGCCAAATTCGCCAAGTTGCAGCAGGGCTACGTAACCCGACAGGCGTCGTGGTTGATGTCGATAATTTTGTATATATCGCCAACAATGGGAGCGCACGCCGCGCCATTGAGTGGTTAGCCTATGACCCAACGGCGGCCACGCTTCAAGAAGAGGATATGCAACCCCTTGTTAGTGGTCTTCAAAATACGACCAATATTGTCATGGGGCCGGATAATTTACTGTATATCGCCTATTCGCTCGGCACTCGTGGTATTGTTGGGCGTGTTGACCCGGTGCAATGCCGTGAGCAAGGCGGATGCACTAATGTGGATGTTGAGATTGTATTATGGTCGGAGTTGGCTGCCCCGTTGGCTGGTTTAGCCATTTCTCCCGATATGCGCCTCTTTGTGCATACCATGTTCGGCTCCGAGATATACTGGGTGCAATTACCCACTGACACTTTAGCCGAGGAATCGTAATTGATGCCGCCTGAAACATTAGAGGCGTGTTTTGAGCAATATATTAATCGTGTGCAAATGAAGTCGGCCCACACGCTTGCCGCCTATAAGCGTGCTGCTGACTTGTTTTTAAGTTTTGCGCGAGAGACAAAACTTCCCCAAAATCCAAAGCGTCTTGATAACCCTGAGATTTTGGCGCAGTTTGTCGATTGGCTTATGGTCGGGCAACATCGCTATGCGTTGGCGACGGTTGAACTACGGCTGGCGGGTGTTCAACACTGGTTTCAATTCATGGAAGACGAAGGTTGGCTTGCTGAAGGTTTTATGACCATTCAAGCCAGCCGTATAGCCCGTCAAAAGCTCATCCCCCAACATCAAGATAATGAAAAGGCCGTCAATCCAGTTACCGACTTGCAAGCGGTCATCTTCTATTATGATACCCAACAGCCAACAGCCACCATGCTCAAAAAAGCCGAGAGCTATGCCCGTTGGGAACAAGTGCGGCTACGAAATCGTGCCTTGTTGCACTGCATGGCGGAAACAGGTGGTCGTGTGAGTGAGCTATTGGGCTTGAATGTCGAGAATTTTGCCCAAAGCACCTTCTCTGGTGAATATGCTATTCAGGTAGAAGGCAAGGGTGGACACCCTTATAGTCTGGTGTTGAAGTCTTGCTTGCCAATGATTCGTGATTATCTCAAGCACCGCGACGCATTGCCTATATCACCCAGTTCAGGCTCTACCCCGCTATTTATTAGCCACGACCAGCGTTATCGCGGGAGCCGCATGAGCCGCATCGTAGCGTGGCGAGTGGTACATCGCGCAGCAAACGCGCTAGGGATGGGTGAGGTCTCTCCGCATGATTTTCGACATTGGCGTGCGTCGCAGTTGATTCGGGATGGGTATAACTTGTATCAAATTCAAGATTTCTTGGGTCACCGCTCAATTGAGACCGTGCGTGCCCTCTATGCTCATTTATTCGAGCGGCAAGATGATTGTGAAGGTTGAGCCATTTTCCTCTTGACTGGATAGCTGCACCTCACCGTTGTGCTGTTCAATAACGGCTTTGACAAGGCTTAGTCCGAGACCGGAACCGATATCCTCTTTGCTACGGCCTTGTTTAACACGGAAGAAGCGGTCAAACACTTGAGCTTGATAAGCTTCTGGTATTCCAATACCTGTGTCACTGACGGCAATCGCTAAGTGACCATCTTCAACCATCGTTTTAACCAAGATGGTGCCACCTTTGGGGGTATACTTGATGGCATTGTCAATAAGGTTAGCAAGTGCTTGCCCTAATTGGTTGGGATCGCCTTGCAAAAGGGGCAGGTCTTCCCCCACCTCCGTCTTGAGTATTAACTGGCTAGTGCGGGCAATATCCTCAAACCCATTAACTATTGAGAGAATAAGCTGGCGCATGTCACAGGTCTCCAACGTCAAGGCCCCTACTCGCTCAAGGTCGAGAATACCATTAATAAGGCGCTGCATCCGATCCAGTTGTGTTCGCAGCACTTGGATATTGCGACGAATATCGGGGGTAAAAATATCTTCTCCATCATCCTCAATCAAATCCAGATAGGTCATAATAGCAAATAATGGATTCTTCAAGTCGTGGCTGGTCATCCGCACAACTTGGCTTTTGAGGCGGTCAACCTCCTTTAGTGTGGTTATATCGTTCAAAACGATTACCCATCCGCGATTCGGCTCCGTTAATTGGGTGATATGGCAAAAATAATCCCGCCGATGCAGACTGATTTCGTAAACATACGACCCTGTTTTATGCACATCACGCACAAACGACCGCAGATTAGTAGGCAGCACACTACGGTCAATGTAAGTTAACAAGGATTTGTAGATAACACTCCGCGGTTGGGTATCTGGTGATGCGGTTAACGCAACAGCGGCAGGATTCGCAAAAACAATGCGTAGACGACGGTCTAAAGCAATTACAGGGTTGTTGGTACTCAGCAGCACCGTCTCAAGTTGCGTCTTCGCTGTGAGTAATTCGGACATCAATTGGCGTTCTTGTTCAAAAAGATGACTATTGATAATAGCAACCGCCGCTTGCGGGGCCAGCAATTGGAGCAATTGCATATCTTCTTGGTCAAACAGCCGTCCATCAATGCCTTCAACCACCAGCAATACCCCCACCACATAATCATCAAAAATCAAAGGAACACACAGGAGCGCTCCAAAGGTCTCAAAGGCCAAGGGCATATCTGGCTCGCCCTTCCATTCACGCCGATAATCGCCAATAAGCTGGCTTTCTTGAGAAGACGCTGCTAGACCAACTACCCCTTGCTGCAATGAAAGCCGTGTTTGCTCAATGAACTCACTGGGCAAATTTTGGACCGCCTTCAAGATAAGGCCTTTATCGTCTCGCAGGTAGATAGCGCTGGCAGCAGTACCAAGTAGCTCTGCTGCTTGAGCCGCAATTGTTTGCAGCACATCATCCAAACTCACGCGGCTAGTAATAGCCAGCACGACTTCCTGCACAGCTTCAATTTGGCGGGTTCGACCTATCAATGGTTGGATAATTTGCGATTGCAGCATGGCGTAAATCATCACGGCTGAGGCAGTAGTAGCCGTGCTTTCTGGCAAAGCAAATGACCGCAGACTAGGGCTGGCAATTCCGAGGAATAGGCCCAAAGTAAATAGAATTAGGCCAATTCGCAGTGAGAGTTGACGGATTTTAGAGAGGTTATTCCATAGCAAGTACAAGGTACCACCCGCCAACCCGAAATAAATCAATCCATGTAAACGCGGGAAGCCATAAATGAGGGTGCCATCATCTTCAATGGTATAGCGCAACGAGACATCAAGGCTGGTAAGAATTCCCTGATAAATGACAACCAAGATTGTGCTGGTTGCTGCGATAAGTTTTGTCCACAGACCAAACTTGCCTGTTACCAACGCCGCAAATATATAAACGGCAATGCAAGCCCCACCAAACCCCACTTGTAGCAACCATACACCCGCCACTGTGAGTTGATTGTCAACTGCTGCTTGGGCCATCACGCGACTCAGACATGATCCACCAAACCAGATAATGACAAACAACATCAACCAGTTAAAAATGGTAATGGTAGGTTGTCGGTTGCCCTGTAAAAGCAAAAATATAAAGAACGAGCCTAACGCGAGGGTCAGCATTAGGCCACTAATGAGAAGGATGATGCCTGTTAACGATACCATTACGCTGGATTTGAATTTTGTTTTTTCTGTTTCTCGAAACGATACCCGATGCGATGTTCAGTTTGAATATAAGTTGGGTTGGTTGCATCCGGCTCAATTTTACGGCGGAGTTGGCTAATATAGACTCGTGGATAGTAAATGTCATCCACATACTCACGCCCCCATACATGTTCCAGTAACTCGCGCTGGGGCACCACCCGCCCAGCATTCTCCAAAAGAACGGCCAATAGTTTGAATTCAGTCGGGGTTAGGTGCTGTTTCTTGCCACTGACATGCACTTGGCGGCGCTGTAAATCGACACTGAGATAGCCATCGTCATAGCCACTTTCAAGCTCAATGCTCGACATTTGGGCACGCCGCAATAGAGCCTGAACCCGTGCAATGAATTCTTTCATGCGGATTGGTTTAACAACATATTCGTCAGCCCCCGCGCTCAAGCCCTCAACAATATCTTCTTCTTTAATGGCTTGTGCGCTCAACATCATGATCGGGGTTTCGGCAATCTCCCGAATGCGTTGGCAAACGGTTAAACCGTCCATCTCTGGTATCACAATATCGACAATTACCAAATCAGGCCGTTCGGTATGAAAGGCTCGCAGCCCTTCTAACCCATTTGATGCCAATACCACTTGAAAGCCCTCGCGGGTTAGTTTTTGGCTCAATGAGTCGCGTATTGCTTCTTCATCATCAACGATGAGGACTTTCATAGTGTTACTCCTCACTTGACCCATCATCTATTGTTTAGTGTAGCACGGGTTGGGAGGGGCGTCCAAAGTTTATGCGATTAATTGCCATCTATGTATAATAGAAATGGTCTCAGTCTTTCAACGGAGGAAAACATGAATAAATTCTTGAAAGTTTTAGTCAGTTGTTGGTTGATTGCGGTGGTGATGCTGCCCCTGAGCGCCCTCGCTCAAGATGGTGGTGAAGATGCCCCGCAAATTGGTTTTTGGGATGAATGCGCTAACCCCGAAAACCTCGAAGGTGAAATCTCAGTCGGTGCCGTGTTTAGTCAAGTAGGGATTGCCGCCCCATATGGTGCTACCCAATTGAATGGAGCTAAATTGGCTGAACAACAAATCAATGAAAGTGGTTATCTGGGTGCAGCCACTTTTGTTTTAGCCGATGAAGACGGTGGTAGTGAGCGCGAAACCGCCATTGCTGCGATGACTAAGCTCGTAGATGAAACAGGCGTTGTTGCCGTTATCGGCCCCACACTCTCTAGCCAAGCATTCGCTGCTGACCCAGTTGCCGCCGAACAAGGCATTCCTGTGATGGGCGTTAGCAATACCGCCAATGGCATCACCTCCATGTCAGAGGCCGATGATGTCAATCAATTTATCTTCCGCAATAGCCTGCCAGAAGCTGACGTGATCCCGAATACCATCGCTGTTTCTGTGGCAGTATTGGGTATTCAAAAAGTAGCGATTATCTATGGTGACGATGACGATTTCACCTACAGTGGTTACACTGTTTTTGTCGATTCACTGGATGAAAATGGTGTTGAAATTCTCAGCGAGGACACTTTCCAAAAGGGTGAAACCGATTTTTCAGTGGCCTTAACCAATATCATTGCGGAAGAGCCAGATGCCATCGTAGTTTCTGCCCTGATCAATGACGCGGTGCAAATTGTCATTCAATCCCGTCAGTTGGGTTACAATGGCCCCATCATCGGCGGTAATGGCTTTAATTCGCCCGCTTTAATGGTTGATGCGGGTGATGCGTCGGAAGGTGTATTGGTCGGCGCGGCTTGGAATATCGTTAGTCAAGCACCTTTGAATGTCTCCTTTGTAGAAGCCTACACCGAGGCTTATGGTGCTGCTCCCGATCAATTTGCAGCGCAGGCCTACACAGGTACATGGTTAATGGCAACTGCCATTCGTTGTGCAGATTCGACTTCCTCTGACCTTATCCGTGATGAACTGGCATCGATTGAAGGCTTTGATAGCCCGCTTGGCCCGTTCAGCTTCGATGTTGACCGCAATCCTGTCCATATTCCAGTGGTACAAATTGTGGACGGCGGCAAGTTTGAAGTCTTCACTGATGCCTACGCCGACTACTTTGCCGAATAAGCATAATTAGGTTCATTGGGGGATATGCCACTTTCGGCATAATCCCCTGATTTTTTAAGGACTTTTCTGTGGAAATATTGCACTTCCTCGGTCTAGAAAACGCCAATATCCCCGCCCAACTGATGAATGCGATTTGGCTGGGTAGCTTATATAGTCTATTTGCGTTAGGTTATGCCATTGTCTTCAGTGTTTTAGGTATCCTCAACTTATCCCATAGTGCCATTTTTATGTGGGGAGCCTATTTTGGCTTGGCGGCTTCCTGCGGCACTAGTGTCTATGATGGGAAATGTGTTGAACTCAACCATGCGCTATGGACGGCTATTCCCGCGGCTATCATTGGTGGGGGTATCTTAGCCGTGGTGATTGACCGAATAGCGTTCTACCCTCTCCGTAAACGTAATGCCCCGCGCCTCTCTCAGCTTATCAGTAGTATTGGTGTTGCCATAATTTTGGTCAACCTTGCTCAATTGCGCTTTACTGCCGAGCGCAAGGGCTTTCCAATTGCAGATGTTCCTAATACACCCATTAATGTACCTAACGGGCTTGACATTGAGCAGCCGTTGGATGTGGCACGCTTGGCACTAGCACTAGTGTTTCAAGAAAGCGGTGTTAGTATCAGCCCGATTCAAATTTTGGTGATTATCGTGGCGATTTTGCTTATGGTTGGCCTCAGTTACGTTGTGGCGCGTACCCGCCTCGGCAAAGCCATGCGGACTGTTGCGTTTAATGCCCGTGTGGGGAACCTCTTGGGCATCAATACCGAATTGATTTATATGATTGCCTTCTTTATTTCGGGTGCATTGGCTGGTTCAGCAGGGATTCTTTTTGCCCTTGCACGTAATCCTGCCGTTGACCCCTTTATGGGCGATTCTTTGGCGCTTAAGGGCTTAACCGTCATTGTCCTTGGTGGCCTTGGGAGTATTCGGGGCGCAGTCGTTGGGGGCTTCTTGATTGCCCTCATTGAAGTTTATATCAATACCGCCACCAAGTATGGCTATCTCGATCAGGCTTTTGTCTTTATGCTCTTTTTCTTTATCCTACTGGTTCGCCCTCAAGGAATTTTGGGTCAACCGATTGAAGACCGTGCTTAGAATATCATGTGGGGATTACTTGATAGCCTCTTGCAACCCATCTTGGATCTAGCAACCCAGCTACTAGAACCACTGCTGGAGCGTCTTGCCACCGTTGGCCTCTCCGAGCCTGTTGTACAGTTCATGTTGATGAACGCTATCTTGGGTGTGAGCATCTACCTAACCCTCAATTGCGGCATGTTCTCGCTTGCCAATGCGGGATTTATGGCAATTGGCGCTTATGTTGGCGCGATTCTGACAACCCAGCACGGTGCCACCCTAGGTGAAGCACTACTTTATGGCATGTTGGTCGCAGGCATTATTGCGATTCCGGTTGGGCTGCCGGTACTGCGACTGAGAAACATCTACCTAGCTATTGCTACCATTGGCTTTGGTGAGATTGTTCGTCTCATTATCTTGCATTTTGATACCCTTGCTGTCGAATTTCGTGATTCAAAAATCTTTGGTCCTATCGCCCGACCTATCCTAAAGTTGATGGTTGAGGATGTTGATGCCCGTCGTTTGGAAATAACCCTTGGCGCACGCGGTATCACGCGCATTCCGGTCTATACTGAAACGGCTCACTTAGTGGTGTTCCTGTTGGTGCTTTCCTATTTCCTGTACCGCCTGCATCACTCCCGTATGGGGCGGGCCATGGCAGCCATTCGCCAAGATGAGCGTGTGGCGGCCAGTCAAGGTATCAATGTGGTCTACTATAAAAATGTTGCCTTTGTGATGGGCGCTATGCTTGCCGGAGCAGCCGGAGTTTTTAATGCCCTTGCTACCCGCACCATTGAACCCAAGGCCTATGGCTTTGACAAGGCTGTCGATATATTGGCCTATGCTGTTTTGGGGGGGCTTGGCAATTGGCTTGGTCCAATACTTGGTGGATTGACTCTAACTGCTATCCCCGAACTCTTGCGTGAGTTGCGTGAATATAGCGGCGTGGTCACTGGTGTCATCCTCTTGTTGATAATCGTATACCTGCCGGGTGGCCTGACGAGCCTCATGATCCCTAGCTTTTGGCGTAATGGTGGTCGCTATGAATTTGCCAAGCGAGTTACCACCGCAGGCGTTGTCCTAGTTGGGCTCGTCAATGTCTTGCCCTATCAAATCGACAACGGACGGATACTCGGTTACGAGTTTTGGGGTTTAATTATTGGCAATATGGTAATTGTGGGCTTGCTACTGTGGGTACGCTATACCCGTCAACGGCAAAATGGTGGGCATTTCTCACTACCCCTCATGGGTGTGGGGATTACGGGTGTTGTGTTATTCATAGCCCTCGCGTTGGTGGGCAAAATAGACCATCTCGCAGTAGGCTACTATGTGCATCTCATCGGCATGGCCTTGGTCGGGCTGGGTGGTTGGATATCCTATCCTGCGGAGGAGCGCTAAATGCTGACATTGCAGAGAGTCTCACGAAATTTTGGCGGTCTTGCAGCGTTGAACGCGGTTGATATGATCATCCCCAAGGGCCAAGTGATTGGCTTAATTGGCCCTAATGGCGCAGGCAAGACAACCTTACTCAATTGCATTAGTGGCCTTGACCACCCCACAAGTGGCACGATTACCCTCAATAATAAACCTATTCACCGTCGAGGTGCTCATCGCATCACGGCTTTGGGTATGGCCCGTACCTACCAGAACATTCGACTATTTAACGAAATGACCGCCCTCCAAAATATTCTGGTTGCACAGCACCAACAAGGCCACTCGACGTTGTTGCATTCGTTGACCCAATGGCCCGGTCATTGGGCCGAAGAAAAATGGATGCGCCAACGTGCCATGACCCTTCTTGACCAGTTGGGGCTACAACAGGTTCAGCATGTTTTGGCTAGTAACCTCTCTTATGGTGACCAACGTCGCCTTGAGATTGCACGGGCTTTGGCGGCTGACCCACAGCTTATCCTTTTGGATGAGCCTACCGCTGGCATGAATGCTATTGAGACGGAGCAAGTCGGTCAGCAAATCCTTGCAATGCGGGAACGAGGTATCACCGTTTTAGTGGTCGAGCATGACATGGCCTTAATTGCCCAAGTCTGCGATGCTGTCTATGTTCTCAACTTCGGGCAAATCCTCGCCTACGGAACCCCGCCGGAAGTCAAACAGAATCCTGAAGTTATTGAAGCCTATCTAGGAAAAGAGACCTAAATGCTTGCCATTCAAAACCTAGAAGTTCGTTATGGTGCCATCATTGCTTTACGCGGCATTAGCTTTGCGGTTGAGCAGGGACAGGTTGTGACGTTAATTGGCGCTAATGGAGCAGGCAAAAGCACCACCCTGAACACAATAAGCGGTTTAGTTAAAGCGCGTATGGGGAGCATTCAATTTCAAGGGCAAGCCATTAACACATGGGGCGCGGATCGAATTGCCCAGCATGGTCTCATTCAAGTTCCAGAAGGACGCCAAATCATCGCCACCATGACTGTTCAGGAAAATCTTGAAATGGGCGCTTATCCGCGTGCTGGCGGGTGGCTTGGCTGGCGGGGTGAGTCTTCTGACAACATACAGGCTGATATTGAAGATGTATTTCAGCGTTTTCCTCGTCTGCGGGAGCGTCGTCGCCAAAAGGCAGGGTCATTGAGTGGCGGAGAGCAGCAAATGTTAGCATTAGGCCGTGCCCTTGTCGCCCAACCCAAATTGATGATGCTTGATGAACCCAGTATGGGATTGGCCCCAGTGTTGGTTAATGAAGTATTTGCAATTATCAAAGACCTAAAGGCTGAGGGTAAAACTATCCTGCTTGTTGAGCAAAACGCCCGCAAGGCTTTGGATGTCGCTGATTATGCCTATGTGCTAGAGCGCGGGCAGATTGCTAAATCAGCGCCTGCATTTGATCTGCGGGATGACGCTGAGGTCATTGAAGCCTATTTAGGCTAGACCCTCCAACTTTGGATATTTTGTAAAGACACTTCGCATTCCCTACCCTCGACATAAGTATAAATAGCCCGCACTGATACCCTTTTGCAAACAAGCTATTCATGCCCCCTTAGATTTTGGGGGGTGCTTCATAACGACTTTCTAACTAAATCAATGCTATTATTAGCGTAACGCAACGTGAAAATTGTAGAGGAACCTTGCCATGCCAACAATTTCCGCGCAAGACATGGATATCGAAATTAATGACGGCGTCTGGCGTCTTTATCCGAAAGCCGAACGCCTCAAACCATCGATTCTATTTGAGACTGTCCAAGGCAGCGGTCTTCTCAATTATAAATCAGCCTTTGGTGATGCAATTGGCCTTCCCGGTAATCGGCTCTCAACAGCTTATGTGCGTGCGGTGGTTGTTGGTTATGAACCCAAATCCCTACGCTGGTTACTGGGATTACATATTGCAGATAACCCCGAAGAAAAACCGCGCTGGGTATCTCTTGTTCGCTGGGAACAAGCCCCCAACCACAAATATGCCAATGACGCCCAACAAGCTGGACGGGCGCTTGCGGAGTTTATTGGCTGCCCACTCAAGATATTTGGCGTAAAGAAAATCCCTACGGTTCGTCCAACTGGCCCGCTTGAACAACATGAGCGCCAAGATGTTGATGTCGAGAACACTAAGGCGCGTGCCCAAAAGGTTATACTTCCACTTGAATATGAAGGCTTATGGTTGGGGGAAAGTCGTAGTAAGGGATTAACGCTACGCGTACCCAAACATGGCGCAGTTTCACAGGCTGGGCAGATTGCTCCCGCCTATCAATTGTGTGAAGTCGATACCACCAAAGCACTAATCAAGTTGGTACCCCCAACGGGCCTCTTGGGTGGTTTTTTTGGTGGCCCTCGTGGTCGAGAGATTTCTTTTAAACAGGTGCGAAATATCGAAGTTCGTCACATGGTTGAAACCATTTCAGATACCCGTAAAGATGATGAAAATAACATGCTGGTGGAGGTTTCAACGGTCACTCATTCATGGCGTGTGTATTTGACGCTCCGCGATGAGAATATTCTCTTAGCGATTACTCAACACACCACCACCAGTGACCTGAATCGTCGTCGCACCGAGGCTTCTATGACTTCAACTGGTGTTATCGACTACCAAGCCAATGTATCCCACTATCGACGCCTTGAGGAAGACCAGCGGTTAATGCGCTTGGCGGCCTATTGGTCGGAATCAGCGGCTTATGTATTGGCTGCTGCAATGGAGCGCCCTGTTGCCTTCACTAAAGTTGGCAACGACATCATCAGCTAAATCCATCTGGCGGGGTGTGGCAGCCCCGCCAGAAGTCTATCTCCGCATATAACGCAAACCATCCGCTGCACCCACAATGACCTCAGTTGCTAGACCTAAAAATAGTCCATGCTCGACAATCACTGCCCGCGAATCAAGTGCTTGCCCAAGTTGAATAGGGTCATCAATCGGTCCAAACTGACAATCAAGAATAAAGTTGCCTTGGTCGGTGACAAGTGGCTGCTCTGTATTATCCAAACGCAACCGCCATACAGCCCCCAAATCCTCCAAAAAGCGCGTTTGGGATTGCCAACCAAACGAAACGACCTCAACCGGAACATCAAAGCGGGTTCCTAGGGCAGATGAGAGTTTACCTTCATCCACAACAATAATCTCACGCTGACTGGCCTGTGCAACAATTTTCTCCCGCAGGAGCGCCCCTCCACCGCCTTTAATTAGGTTAAGATTAGAGTCAACTTCATCGGCCCCATCAATGGTAATATCAATATGCGGATGGGTGGCAAAGGTCGTTAACGGAATCTCGAGATGGCGGGCTTCCTGTTCAACAGCTTTAGAGCATGGGATAGCGACAATATCCCGTAAAATACCGTCTTTGATAAGCGTCGCCAGTCGTTGTACCGCAAAAATGGCCGTACTACCATGCCCCAACCCAACCACCATCCCTGACTCGATATATTCGACGGCTCGCTCGGCGGCTTGTCGTTTTTGTTCTTGTACATCCATATAACATCCTTATAAACGTGGCGGGGTGACCCCGTGCTGATTCTGATATTTGCCTTTGCGGTCAGCGTAAGATACCTCGCAAGGACTATCGCTTTCGAAGAACAAAAGTTGTGCGACCCCTTCATTGGAATAGACACGCGCTGGCAAGGGGGTGGTATTGCTTATTTCCAAAGTTAAATACCCCTCCCATTCTGGTTCTAAGGGCGTAACATTTACAATTAATCCACAACGTGCATAAGTTGATTTTCCGACGCAAATGGCTAGGACATCGCGTGGGATGCGAAAATACTCAACTGTACGGGCCAATGCAAAAGAGTTGGGCGGAATAATACAAGTATCGGCTACCAAATCCACAAAAGACGTGGGGTCAAAGTGTTTAGGGTCTACAATGGCGCTGTTTACATTCGTAAATATTTTATACTCGTCAGCGACACGAATATCATAGCCATAGCTGGATAGACCATAGCTCACTACCCCATCGCGGACTTGCCCCTCAGTGAATGGCTCAATCATGCCATGTTCAAGGGCCATTCTGCGTATCCAATGATCAGGTCGAATCGTCATAAACACTCCATAGAGATCAATAAGTTGTCAAAGTGGGTTGCTGCTATAAGCAACTATTTAATGCAGTCTCTAGTGTACAGGGTCTTGAGGCAATACTCCATATAACTATCATGGTGACCCCTTTCGCTTGGTGTTAAGATGATAGAGTATTTTTGGGAGAAAAACTGTCGATGAATCCATCGCCTCAACAACGGTGGCAGGAATTTCGTGACCAGCATCTGCCCCAATTGAAACGCCACCAGCGCTGGTTAATTGTAATTAGCGTTGTAATATTGATACTTGGTTTCATTATCCTGATATTGCCTTTTTTGTTGCCTTTGACTGGCCCCGAAGCTATTGAGGCACAGCGCCTAGCTGAACCAACTGGCACATTTATTGAGATTGATGGTGTCACTTTGTATTATGACCATCGACCTGCAACTGGCGATGCGGTAATCTTCATTCATGGTTTGGGTGGCTCAACGTTGTCTTGGCAAGATGTTCTCCCTACGCTTGCAGCCGCTGGCTATGATACCTATGCAGTGGATTTGCCGGGAGCAGGTCTCTCCGAAAAGGGCCTTACTTTGGATTATAGCCAACCCTATACGGCGACCCTTCTCAGTCATTGGATGGATAGCCTAGGCCTAGAGCATGCCCATGTGGTTGCACATGCCTTTAGCGCTAATCTTGCGCTCCACTGGTATCAAAAAGAGTCTGAGCGAATTGATAGCCTAACGCTTGTTGCTCCGTCTATCGTGACCATGCCGACCACCCAAGCCCCACCGATCGTCTTTGATCTGCCCTTTCTAGAGCGCTGGACGCGAGTGTTGCTACGTTGGATATTACCAGAGGCCGTGCGCGACCAACTACGCAGTGCGACCAAGCGTGATGAGGTCGTGACTGACCAACTTGTTGCTGATTATTCGCGGGTGATGCACACAGCAGGCTGGGAATTTACGCCAATTGGCCTCCTGCGTGACACCCATCTCAATACACTCACGCTCTCACTTCATGAGGTTACTATTCCTGTCTTGCTCCTTTGGGGGGCCGATGATGGCTGGGTACCGCCCAGTAGCGCTCCAACTTTTGAAGCTATACCCGACAGTAAGCTGGTTATGCTTAAGGGAGTTGGGCACCTGCCAATGCACGAAACACCTGCGGATTTTAACGCAGTTCTTATCAATTTCTTGGATAATCACAATCACAAGGAGTGAAAAATGCCTGCAATCGAAATCGGGCAAGATGCCCCAGACTTTGAAGCCCAAACCAATAGTGGACGCACGGTTCGGCTCTCAGACTTTGTCGGCTCTAAGAATGTTGTGCTGGTGATGTATCCCGGTGACCAAACAGCGGACTGTACTACCCAACTTTGCGCTTTTCGGGACGAGTTTCCTCGTTTCCTAGATAGTGACACCGAGGTCTTCGGTGTGAATCCTGCCGATGCTGAGAGTCATCAACGGTTTATTGATAAGAATGGCTTTCCCTTTGAATTGATTATCGATGATAAGCGCTATATTGCCCGTCTTTATGATTCGATTATGCTCATGGGGTTTGTGGTCAAACGGACAGTTATCGCCATCAATAAGGCTGGCAAAATTGTGTTCTTCAAGCGGGGGTATCCAACTAACGATGAAATCCTTGCGGCGCTAAGACAATCCAATATTGAGCAAAATGCCTAGCGGGACTCCTTTTCAGTTGGCCCCATGATGGTAAAAATTAACACCCCAAGGGAGGCTGTCACAAAACCAATTGCCATCCCCAGTGCCTGCCATGGCCCAAGAAATGGCAGATTATCCAAATCTCCCGGCGTATGAGAGCCAAACCCAAACACATCCGCCAAACCTGCGGCAGCAGTCATAATTAACCCAGTCAGGCTTAGGCGGATGGCAATGTCTTGAGCAAGGTTAGTCTCTGTTGCAGTAAAAAAGGTGATTTTGACAAAAATTAATGCGCCAAAGACCAGCAAAAACAACCCAAAGCAAATAATCAATATCTGCAAAACCCCAACTCCGGTGCGTGGCTCAACACCTGTAATCGAGGGAAACAGGCCGATCAACGCCAACATCATGCCCAAGGTACCCGTTAGAATAGCGAGTTGGGCAAAGCGCTCACGAGCGGGTTGGGGAGTCACGTTTACAGTCCTTCGCTTAGTATCCGCAAAAAGTTGCCGCCTAAAATCGCTTGGATATCGTCGGCTTCAAAACCACGCCCTTGTAAGGCATCATGCAGTAGCCACAAGTCAGCAATGGTGTCAAAAGGTGTGGGTATAGACTCTGCACCAAATCCACCATCCCAGTCAGTGCCAATACCAACATGGCGCACGCTACCCGTTAGTTGGCATACATAATCAATCATATCAATAAAATGGTCTATCGTAACCTGTTCTTTGGTGTTGGTTCCATAAGTCCAGCCCGACAACATGAAGCGATTAAAGGGTACCAACCCCATCACACCCCCACGCTCGGCTAATCGAAGAATCATCTCATCGGAAAGCATTCGATCGCGGTCAACAAAGTGTCGTGGGTTGCTATGGCTGGCAATCACCACCCCCGCATAGTGGTCAACGGCTTGTAAATAAGCCTTTTCTGCCATGTGCGACAGGTCAAGAATCATACCCAAGCTGGACATCACCTGTAGTAGCTCAAAGCCAAGCGGAGTCAGTGGGCCGGGGCGTCCAGTGCCTCCTGAATAGCGCGTCTCTGACCATGCTGGCCCGATAATGCGTACCCCTTGCTCATACCATTCTTCGGCTTGTCGCGGCTCAATAACTGGGTCAGCGCCCTCCATGAGTATTACCAACCCGAGTTTGCGGTCAATGAACTCAGTTCCTGCTGCCCACGTTGCCAAAACCTGCTGCATAGATGACTGGTCATGGATGAGTGCGAGTCGGCTGTCGTTATCCAAAAGTCGTTTGTAGTAATCTAGTTGAGCCATCCCGATTTGATAGGCTTCGCGGGGCGTCTCATAGCTAAACTTAGCAGGCATGGGCGAGAACTTAGGCGAAGCATACAGGGTCGCAAAGATAATACCCACCCGACCCATTAACGCTTCAGGTAGGCTACAGGTGACAATACCACGCCCTTTTACCGCATCAGGTGAGTTATCCTCAAACTGGCGTTTCACGAGGGCGGGTTTGAGGAAATCCCGCCCATCTTCCATATAGTTGTAGCCGATGTCTTGGTGAGCATCAACAATAATTAGTGGGTATGAAGTGTTCATTAGTTGAGCAAGGCTTCCACGTCACCGATGAGGTTGCTTGACAGGTTGCCGTTGACAAACACTGAAGGAGTACCCGTCAAGTCGCGCCCCCTAAACTCACTGGATGCTTCACGCACGAGGCGATCAATGCGGCTTGAGTTGAAACAATCCGAAAAAGTATCAACGTCTAGCCCTAGCTGGTCGGCAGCCGATCGAATCAAGCGCGTTCCGTAATTCTCACGTCCTTGCCAATAGAACATGACATCGTGCATTTCAAAGAATTTACCTTGTTCACCAGCACAAATGGCAGCTTTGGCTCCTTCATTGGCCCCCAAGCCTGCGATATTGTAGATTGGGACAAACACCAACTTAACGGTGCCATCTTCAATATAGGGTTCCAATTGCTTGATGGTTGATTGAAGGTCTTTGCAGTGCGGGCAAGCGAAACTAGAGTATTCGCGCACCTCAATCGGGGCTGTGGGGTCACCAAGAATACCAACATACTCTGGTTCACCGTTTTCGCTATTACCAGTAGTTTGGGGCAGTCCTGCATAAGCGGTATCGACCCCATCGGGCAATGGAGCCGTGCGATCTAAGAGGATATAGTAGACAAACAACGCCACGACAACGACAACCGCCACCGCGCTGACTCCAATGATCATTTGTTTCATTTGCTGCTTCTTGCGTTTTTCGGCGCGTTTTTGGCGCTGCTTCCGGCTTCCCATTACTGAAGGTCTCCTTGCTTGAGTAATTCGACTAAATCTGAAACCCGCGTTATTGTCCTATCTGGAATAATATTATCAACATCCAACGTCGGAGGCCACCATTTTTCAGGTTGTTCAATCCATACGGTTTGGAGGTTGGCTTGTTGCCCTCCATATACATCAAAATACAAGCTATCGCCCACATAAATTACATCTTGTGGTTGGAATCCCCAACGTGCGACTGCTCGCTCAAAGATAGTTGGGAAAGGTTTCCACACTTGTTCGTCGGATGAAAAGAGGGTGAAATCAAAATATTCCCCTAGCCCAAAGAACGCGAGATCATACTCATGCGCTCGCCCCGGCCACATGGTGTTAGAGATCAACCCAAGGGGGAATCCGGCTGCACGCAACGCCTGAAGGGTCGATACAGCGTCATCAATGGGGCGAACATGCACTTGTGACCCTGAAATATACGCATGTTCGGCAACCGCCAATGCTTCATGAGAAAACGTTAATCTCCACCGCTCAACCAGTAAGCGCTCCAATTGATAGCGCACCGTCAGCGTTTGAGGGTCAGGCTGCTGCCCAATGGTCACCCAAGCCTCGCGCATAGCTCGCCATGTTTGGTCGAGGGCATCGGGGGGTAAGTTGTAGCCCATACGAGTGAGAAAATTGATTAGGGCCTCACCACCCGCCTTTTCCATATCTTCCCAATTGCCCTTGGGCGGATAGAACCGCATCAAGGTACCGCCTAAATCAAAGATTATGCCCTTTGCCAACATCACCAACCCTTTTACGTATAGAATATTGAACGGTCAACAGAGGCGTGCTACTATTCTCTGTACTGAGTTTAACGGGATTGTCGATGGAAACCAATACACCCGAACCATCTGTCTCAAAACAAGCGATTCGCCGCGAAGGAAAGCAGCTCGCACGTTATGCTGACCTTCGCCGCGAGCAGTATGAGGCGCTTAACAAACTACTCGATACCTTGACGCAAGTCGATGACCTACCCAATAGCTATCTCGACCAAGTACGGGATGCCATCTTTCACGCTGACCACCCCTTTCTGTTAACGTTGGTTGGCCCTTTCAGTTCTGGCAAATCAAGCGTGATTAATGCCCTTCTAGGAAAAGCAGTTTTGACAGTTGGGCCGGTTCCAACCACGGACCATATCGCTATTTTGCGCTATGGGCCAGCCTTTCAGCAAAGCCGCACCGGAAGCGTCAGCACTATTTTTTATCCATCTGAACTCCTAGAACGCCTAAGTTTAGTGGATACCCCCGGCCTTGAATCGGTCTTTGAAAGGCATGATGAACTCACTAAGAAGTTCTTGCACCGTGCCGATATTGTGTTCTTGGTGATGATTGCCACACAGGTCTTGACGGCTAACAATCTGACCTTTATGCAATCCCTCAAAGAATATGGCAAGCGCATGGTCATTGTCGTCAACCAAATTGATGTGCTGGAGCCAGAAGACCGTGAGACCGTCCGTGCTTTTGTAGAGGAGCAGTCGCGCTTACACATGGGGATTGAGCCAACCATCTGGCTCGTATCTGCAAAACAAGCGCTCACGGCTTATAGCCCCGATGCCCCCCGTGATGAACTCATCTGGGATGAGAGTGGCTTCGCCGACATCGAAGAATACCTCAACGAAAGTCTGGATGATGCCCAACGGGTACACCAAAAATTAGAGACCCCGTTACAGGTTTCCAGTAATGCTATCCGTGCTGCCATCAGCCACGTACAAACGTCTCAGTCTTCTCTGAGTGAACACCGCAAATCGGTGGACAATATCGCGGCCCAAATCATCGCCTCCCAACATGACCGTGAGCGTCTCGTCCACAAACATATTGATGACATTCAGAAGGAATGGCTGGTAGTCAGTGATAGTGGGGCTGTTGCCATTGATGAGCTTTTTCAGGCATCGCGGGCAGTAGGTCAATCCTTGGCTGGCTTCTTTGAGATTTTAGGAGTTAGCGCAGTCTTTCGGCGGTTCCGCAAGCGCACCCAAGGTCAAGAAGCCTTTACCCGTCATGATGTGCGGGAAATCCTTGAGCGCATCCCTGAAACCACCAATCAAATCGGCCCCGCCCTTGAAGGCCGCGATCAAGAAGAGGTTGACCAGTTGGTGGATTATACCCGCCAACAAATTTGGAACTTGCCGGAAACCCTGCAAAATAAGGTTATCGGTAAGGTACAGCCGCCCATGAGCTATGATCGCAAGGCACTCCGCAACATCCGTAATGACCTTGATGAAATCATTGCCAAGGCCAGTCATTTTGAAACGGAACGCATTGACCGCGTGCTACGGGGTACAATTGTAACCATGGCTTTTTGGATGTTTGTGGTGGTCATGATTGCCATTCTGATTGCAACAGGTGCCATCCTGAGCAATGGTAATGGATTGTTGAGTCTCGTTTTTGTGTTAGCCCTGATGCTCTTAGGCTTGGCGATGCTTCCAGTACGTGGCTGGATGCTCAAAGCCAATTATCGTGGACGGATTGGTGAGTTGCGTGACCGCTACATCAAGACTTTGCAGCAGGCCATTGACCAGCAAATCGCCTATGGTACCCAACTTCGTCAAGATATTGCTGCCCCTTTTACGCGGCTCATTAGTACGCAAATCGAGCAAACTGACCAACTCAAGAAAGAATTGGAAGCGCAAGAACAAATCATTATCGGTCTCCAGCGAAAATTATCTGGCTTATTGAAGGATTGATATGCCTAGCATTGTACTTGAAGGCCCAATTGCAGATGTCCGTGAACGAGAAGTCAAACTTCTCTTTGAAGTCGCCGAGCATGTTTCTGCCTATGGGGAAGAGGCCCTCAGCGACAAAGAGCGTCTCCTGCAAAATGCGGGAGATTTGCGTGATATGTTCTTTTTGGTGGTTATTGTTGGCGAATTCAACGCGGGCAAATCCACCTTTGTGAATGCTCTGCTCGGTGACGAGTTTCTGCCGACGGGTATCACTCCCACCACTGAGGCCATTGAACTGGTGCGCTATGGGGAACTACGCAGTAAAGCCCCTGCCAGCAAACAAGATGGCGTTGTACGAGAATGGACACATCCCAATACTGGTAGTCCCGGAGTGGTTATTGTTGATACACCGGGGACGGGTTCGGTCTTTCAGAAGCACGAGCGCATTGCCAAGCAATTCCTCAGCCGCAGTGACTTGGTACTATTCCTGCTTTCTGCCAAAAAAGCTTTTGCCCAAACCGAGCGTCTATATCTTGAATTGGCCCGAGATTATGGCAAAAAAGTCCTACTCATCATCAATCAAGTTGACCTGCTGGAGAAGAAAGAACTCAAGGAAGTTGAGGCTTTTGTCAAACAACAGGTTTCCGAATTGGTCGGGTTAGAGCCGCCGATGTTTGCCGTCTCCGCGAAAAAGGCTTTGCAAAATAAGCGTGGTGGGCTATTCAGCCGTGTTGCTGGTGATGAGAGCGGCATGGATGTGGTGCGTGCTTATCTTTACGATACCTTTGAACGAGTACCGCCTGCCAAGCAGAAATTAACGGCCCAACTGGATTTTGTTGATAGCATCGTCAAGAAGTATCAGACCAAACTTGGTGAGAATAGCCAGTTAGTGGGCGCTGACAGAGCCTACGCCGAGCAATTGCGTGAGGAGCTTGAGGCTCATGCCAAGACCCTTGCTGACCGTCTCTCAACCACCATGCGGGAACTTGACCGTGTGTTTGATGCTCTCGCGGGGCGTGGTCAAACCTTCATTAACCAAAATCTGACCCTCGCCAAAGGTATCCGCCCCCCTGATAAGGAAGTCATGCGGGCCAAGTTTGAAAAAGAAGTGGTGGGAACAGCCTTAACCCAGATTAGCGATATTTCTGAGGATTACGTCAGCGCGGTGGTTGATAGTAGCCGTCGCTATTGGCGCAACATCATAGACCGCCTCAACAAACTCCAAGCCCTTATGGAGCAGGAAATCGGTACGCCCGATGCAGGTAGCTATGCTGACCAACGGACAGCTTTACAGGAGGCTATCGCTATTGCCGATGCCGAGTTGAAAAGTTATAACCAAAACAACCTTGCCGAAAGCCTGCGGGATACCTTTGCCCTCAATCTATCGCGCTTTACTGCCAGCATCACGGGGCTAATCGGCGGGGTAATTGCTATAGCGTTAGGCTTCGCTGCCCCCGGTGCAGTGACCGCCTCGGCTATTGGTATTTTGGGAACGCTTGTTGTCGGCCCCGCGTTGGCTGGTGGTGGAATTGCAGGTGTGCTGCTGTATGGGCGTAAGTTGCGCCAAGATGCCCAAAAGGAACTCGAAGAACGCCTCAAGAAACTGCGTGAGAGCTATCGCCAAGCCTTGCAAGACTTGACCGACCGTGAACGTACCCGCTTGCTGCAATATGGGCAAGAGATTCTATCCCCTGTATTTAGCCGTCTAGAAGCCCTGACCAAGCGCTATCAAGAGCAGCTTGAAACACTCAAGGGATATAGCCAACGGGCCACCAATTTGCGGACGGAGTTGGATAAAATCATTGTCGAAATCGAGGCTTAGGTCGAGTGTCATTTTAGAAAACGTCGTTCAGCACTAGGTTTTCTAGAATGGTTGTGTCATCCTTAAGTTAATAATGAGGTGAATATGCGTGTCCGAGATTTTATGACAGCCAACCCTGCCACCATCTCGCCAGAGTCTGATTTGAAAACTGCACTAGAGCAAATGGCGGTAGTGGGACGGCGTTTACCAGTTGTACAAGATGGGCGTTTGGTCGGAATTATCACCGACCGTGACCTGCGCCTTGCGATGAACTCCCCCTATGTGTTGCGTGAGGGTTGGCAAGACACCTATCTGCTCGAAAATACCCTTGTCGAAAACTGCATGACCCGTAATCCCGTGACCATCAAACCTGATGCGCCCCTCCAAGAGGCTGCCGACTTGATGCTCAATGGTCGGTTTAGCGGCTTGCCAGTAGTTGATGACCAGCAACAAGTTATTGGGATTATTACCATTACAGATATGCTGAAAGCACTCGTTCACCTCTTGACCATTGGTTAAAGGAGGCCAACATGTACAAGAAAATCCTCGTCCCTCTAGATGGTTCAGAACTTGCTGAACAGGCAATTGAGCATGCGATAGCCTTAGCCAATGCGTTTGAGGCTGATGTCTATCTTCTCCAAGTGGTTATGCACATGGTCGGGAGCCTTGCCCCTTATGAGGTCGAATATCAACTAGGCGAGTCCTTCCGCCAAGCCGCTTTGCAAGAGGCTCATGATTATCTTAACCGTATGTCGAGCGTCTACAGTCCACAACTCAACAAAACCCTGCATACCAAGGTTGTGGAGGGGATTGTCGTGGATGGTGTTCTCGAATATGCCGAATTTCAGAATATCGACCTAATTGTGATGGCAACGCATGGACGGAGCGGGGTCAGTCGGTGGGTATTTGGCAGTGTAGCCGAGCGGGTTTTGCGGGCTGCCAACTGCCCAATCTTCCTTGTACGGGTGGCAAAATCACCTGATCAAAATTAATGCGTACCTCCTTCTAATCTGAACAACAGAATGCGCTTTGTGCCAACCGCCAAGGCGCATTCTGTTTGATTGCGTATTCATTTTAGAACGGAATATCATCCGCATCCGAGGCATAGTCTTGGTGGTAGCCGCCTTCGTCGCTATAGCTACTAGATGAACCACCACTATCACCCCGTGAACCCAAAAATTTAACGGTGGACGCAGTAAGCTCTAGACTCGCACGAGGTTCGCCGTTTTGGGTGACATAGGCGCTGGCATCTATTTCGCCAATGACCAGAATCTGCATTCCCTTTTTGACATATTGGCTACAAGTTTCTGCAAGTTGTCGCCATGCCGTTACCTTAAACCACGTGGTTTTTTCACGCTGCTCATTTGTTGTGCGATCATTCCAGCGCCGACTTACGGCTACACTAAAGGAGCAAACAGGGGTACCCCCACCTGTATAGCGCATTTCGGGGTCACGCCCCACGTTTCCAACAATGGTGATCTGTTGGTACATAGAAAACCTTTCTACAAGATAGTTAATTATAGAACAATTGTTTTAGGCTTACAAGAGGGTCTGAATCGTATGGAGTAACTCATTTTGATCGAAAACCCCCTTTGCAATATACGCATCTGCCCCAGCTTTGAATCCCTGCTCACGGTGTTCAGGTGCATCTAATGATGTTACCAGAATTATAGGCAAATTCTTAATTTCTGGGTGCTTGCGGATGCGGGCCGTTAACTCAAATCCATTAATCCAAGGCATCTCAATATCGCTAATGACCAAATCGACAGCCTGCGAGGTCAAAAGGTCGAGAGCTTCTGCCCCATGTGTAGCCGTCAACACCTCATACCCTGCCGCTTCAAGGATATTCTTTTGTAGAGTACGGGTCGTGATACTGTCATCCACCACCAATATCCGCCGTCGCACTACCAGAGGCGCTGTCGGTGGCACCACTTCACGCCGACGAACGGGCTTACCCTGAGCGCTTTTGATAAGGTCACTTACGTTCAGGATAATCACGACCTGTCCATTTGCTAATAGTGTAGCCCCGCTGACATTGCGGATGCGTGCCAATTCAGGATTTAGGTTACGGACGATAACCTCTTGTTCACTGATGATGCCATCCACAATAAACCCGTGTTGGCGCTCCAACGCACTGAGTATCATGACCAGTGTACCTTGACAGGTTTGTTCGCCGCGCTCAAGTGCATCAGCTAAATCGACCAACGGTACTGGACGACCATCCACAACAAACATGCTTTTGCCTTTGACTGTGAAGGTTGTATCTGGTTCATAGTCGAGTACCCGCACCACCGCGTTGGTTGGAATGGCGTACAATTCTTGACCGACTTCCACCAACATACAGCGCAAGGTGCTAAGTGAAATCGGTAGCCCTAGCTCAAAGGTGGTACCTTGCCCGACCGTGCTTTCGATACGCAGTTGGCCTTGGAGTTGCTCGATTTTCTGTCGCACCACATCCAGCCCAACCCCACGCCCTGAAATGGTGCTGACACGCTCAGTGGTGGTCATACCGGGTTGGAGTAACAATTCTAAAGTTTCAGATTGGGTTAAAGCGTCCTGTGCTGTAATAAATCCGCGCTCAATAGCCACTTGCCGCACATAGTTGTCATCAATGCCGCGTCCATCATCCGAGACCAGAATATGAACCTTGTTGCCCTTTTGCATCAAGGTCAGCAACACCAGCCCTTGGCGGGGTTTGCCTTTGGCTTCACGCACATCAGGGGCTTCTATGCCATGATCAATGGCATTTCGCAGCAGATGCAGCAAGGGGTCACGTATGCGTTCTAGTACATATTTATCAAGAGCAATGCGGGTACCAACCGTTTGAAACAAAACATCTTTACCTAACTCACGGGCAATGTCGCGCACCATGCGTTGGAGATTGCCCACCATTGTCTCAAAGGGCAATAGGCGGATCTGCCGCACTCCCGATTGTAAAGCGTCCACCGACAACCCCAAGACCAAGGTATCTTCATTCAACGCCTGCTCATTGGTGCTGAGTTGCCGACTGGTTAGGCGCATATACCGCTGAGTTTCTTGTAGAAAATCTAACATAGGTTGCCAATTCGAGTCGGTGCCAACTGCTCGCAAGAGTCGGATATAGTCAGTATGTACCCGCCGCCACTGCTTCTGCCACAGATGGTGCTGTTCGCGGAGATACTTCAGATCTGACACCCGCTGCTCGATATTCATACGGGATACCAACAAATTGCTCACTTCGAGGAGCAGTGCATCTAACTTGGCAACAGGTACCCGTATAATCTCTTCGGGGGGGTATTCGTTGGTGGTACGGATGGGTGCTTCAGGTATAGCACTCGGTTGTGGGGCTGGTTCAAAGGTTGATGTACTAGGGGGTGATTGGTTTGGCACTATCGCGTGGAGGTTCGCAATCACGCCTGCCAAATCCAATTGCTCTACTTCACCCGCCATCAATAGTTGAATACTATCCAAGCCATCATATAATACATCGGCCATGGTTGGATTGAGGTTGAGCCGACCCTCACGCACTTCAGCAAAGATGTTTTCAAGAGCATGGGCGACCTGTTCGATGTCGCGTTGGTTGACAGTACGGGCGGCTCCTTTGAGACTATGCGCCACACGGAACAACTCCCGCAGCGCATCTGGTTGGGAATCGGTTGCTGTTTCTAACTGAAGCAGCAGCTGATTCATCTGCTCAAGATACTCTGTCGCCTCCGCTTGAAAGAGTTCGTAGAGTTGTTTATCACCCGACATAGCGCATCACCAATGTTAAGTCATCGCCAACCTGACCCAGCAGCGGACGCTTATCGACCCCACCATAGGCTTCAATGATTTCAAACCCTGTCAGTTTGCCCAGCAACAGTATCTCACTCAAAGTATTATGTCGAAGGCGAATGGTATTTTCCGCCGATGTCTTGGTTTCAGTTTGGCTTAGTGCGTCAAACTGACCCACTATTGGACTAGCCCCCAACAAGGGTGTATTAAAGGCAAAAACCCCGCTGGGTGATAAATGGCGTCCAAGCCGTTCAAAAAAACGCAGTTGATCGTCTTGGGTCAGAATCGCAGGAAAGGCCCAATCGGTCATCAAGACTATGGCAAATTGTTGGTCAAGGTCAAGATTGATAACATCTTGTAACATAAGATTCACATTTGGACGCACATGTTCTGGTAGATAGGTCGAGGCTCGGCTAAGGAAGTGAGGGTTAAGGTCAACAGCGGTCACGGTATACCCCGCCAGTGCCAACTGGCGTGTGATTCGACCATTGCCGCAGGCTAATTCGAGGATAGGGGCTTCAGAGGTAGCATAGTGCTGGATGCAATATGCCCAAAAAGGCCAATCATCAAGCCATGTGATGGGCTTGCGTTCATCCCAAACTTCACCGGGATAGTGATGCCAGCCGGATGTCCGAGCGCTGGTGCTATAATCATCCATAGGTGCGATACTGCTCCACAAATTCCGTTAATTTACGGGCAATGGTGATTAACTCACGGGCCGAGCGCTCAACAGTCATGGTGGTTGTGGAAGTTTGGGACATAGCATTGCGGATATTGTTCATGGCCGCCATCAATTGATCAACTCCGACCGTCTGTTGGCGTGTACTGGCAGCAATCTGTACCGCAGCATAAGCCGCCTCTTCAATGGTTCCAGCAAGGTCGCGGATGCTCGAACCCGCTCGATTTACCAATTCGACTCCAGCATCTACGCCCTTAGTCCCCTCTTCCGTAACCATCACCGCGCTATTCGTTGCTTGCTGTATTTCACTTAAAATATCACGGACTTGGTTTGTAGCTTGACGGCTCTGTTCCGCCAGATTCCGAACTTCTAAGGCCACTACACCAAAGCCTTTGCCCTCTTCACCGGCACGCGCAGCCTCAACTGAGGCATTGAGCGCCAAAAGCTTGCTCTGATCAGCCAATGCTGATACCGTAGCAATAATTTCTCCTATTTGTTGCGTATGCTCAGATAAAACTAAAATATTATCGGCTATACTTTCTACGCGCTGGCGAATGAGATTCATGCCGTCAATCGTGTCACTTACGGCTTGTTGACCAGCTTTTGACACATCGACCGAGGTTTGGGCCATTTCTGCAACGGCGGCAGCCCGCTCGGCAGTCTCGGTCACAGTTGCCCGAACCTCTTGCACCGTGCTGCTCGTTTCCATGACGGTCTCATCTTGCTCGGTGGTCATGCCTAGTTGTTCGTTGGTAGCCCGCAAAATGTCTTCCGCCTTGGCTGCTACCCCTTCCGCGCTGGTTAAGATTTCACGCACTGCAGTCTGGAGGGATTGCACAACCGCGTTGAGACTGCCCGCCAAGTGTAAAAAAGTTTCATTGGTGAGATGTGAGGGTAAGTCGAGTTGTGCCGTGAGGTCGCCCGCTTGCAAGCGTTGAGTGAAGCGCTCAAATGAGTCCATCAAAGCATCATCATCAATCACCACTTGTGGACGTAGAAAGCTCTCAGCAAAATACCATCCCCCTGCTCCGCTCAAACCTAATCCTAACATAAGGACACCCACTACTTGCTGCTGTTCCCATGTGTCGGTCACTAATAGCACCAGCAAAACCAACGCTAATGGAGCTAGACTGATACCCAATATAAAATTGCGAATAGGTGTCCAGTGGTTCATGGATTATCCTCTGCGATAATCATTAAAAGATTGCCCGTCAATTGTCCGATGGTTTGGCTCAGGTGGTCAATCATATGAGTGGTGGTTTGATCTTGGGTCGAAAGTTGTTGCAACGTTTCTAGGCTACTTTTTAATTGCAACAAACCTTCCCGGTATTGATCGAGGGCTGTTACTAGAGATTGTATGCCTACTGTTTGAGTGGTAGCAACACTCTGAACATGGGTTACTGACTGGTTGGCTTCATGAGCCGATTGTAGAGAGGCCTTTAAGGTACCATCGCCAGCTTCTGCTATATCAATAACATCCAACATCGCTTGTTGAATTTCCTGTACCAACTCTTTCATAGTCTTTGTCGCTAGACGAGATTGGGTGGCTAAATCACGCACTTCATCGGCTACAACCACAAAACCTTGACCATGCTCACTGGCACGGGCGGCCTCAATTTGAGCGTTCATAGCAAGGAAATTGGCTTGGGTTGCCAAGTCATTCATCAAAGTAATCACTTGCCCAATACGGCGCATGTGCAGCGCTAATCGCCCAAGGCCTTGCCCCACATCTTGCAAAGACTTATCGGCGCGTTCAATATCGCGTTCACTGTGTTGAATAGCAGTCAGTGCGACTTCAAGGCGTGACGTGTTATCATATGATGCTGTACTGAGTTCTTGTGCCATCTGCTGGGTATGACGATACCTAGCATCAAGTTCATTAAGGGTGTTTTGTAGGGCCAGCAGCGCAGATGACTGCTGGACAATACGCCCTGATTGTTGGCTAATCACTGGTTGAATTGTGCCCGCATTGGCATTCAAATTCTGTGCGACTTCATCAAGGCGGCTAAACCAAACCCCTACATGCTCGGCGGTAGTTTGCATCCGTGGTGTACTAATGGTTTGCACAGAGGCAGACGATAGTGGATATTGGCGATATAAGACAATGATACCTACACATAGCACCACTGGTCCTAAAAACTCGATGGTTAAGCCAACATTTGGATTGATGAGTTGCGATAGCGGTATCCACAGCACCAGTAATCCCCATTCATTGTGATACCCCTGAATGTAAAGGCTATTGCTCACGACCAGTGCCGCTAATGGAGCAACAGCAAGCCACGTTTGGGCATCCTTCACCAACACCAAGACGACGCTATAAGCAAGCGCCTGTCCGCCAATAACGACTGGCGCAGCATAGGGGGAATGCCGCAACATCAGTGGCAGTAAGGTGACAAAAACAAGGGCAATGCCAGCGACCCAAAAGTTAAAATCTTGAATAAGCAGTAACCCGCAAACCCAACCACCAAAGCCAATCCATGCACCAAACTCAATGCGTTTCTGCATATTAGGCTTCCTCATAGATATGGATACGTGGGTCACGAAACAGTTGGTCTGCGTTCAATACTGTCAACCCCTCTGCGCTGACCGCACTTATGCCATCCAGCCAATCTTGTCCTATCGTTTGAGCACTGACCAAGGTACGCTGTGCGATTTCCGTGACAACGCCCACAGTATTGACATTAAGGCCAATTTCTAGCCCTGAACCTTGAACTACTACAACAAATTGCTCACGTTGCGGGCTAGGAGCCGCTCCTTCAAATAAACTAACAATATCCAGCACGCTGATGATTTTACTGTTCCAATTGATAATCCCGCGATAATAAGTTGGCACACATGGAATAGGGGTCAGGGTGCGGATGGGTAGTACCGCAAGGACAGATTGCACCGAAACCGCATAATGCTCATTGCCGCAGGTAAAGGTCAAAACAGCGAAGGTGTCTGCGGTTGTGTTGGGCGCGGCGTTGCGCTCTGCCAATTGGTCAGCACGGCGTTGCAGAATTGCCCCCCGCACGGCTGGTGAAGGCGTGTCCGTTTCAAGCGTTTGTTGCGTTTCTTGGATTGTAGTTCGGATAGCATTCCAATCAATTGACATCAAATACCTATCCTAATGGATTTAGCCCTCACTATAGCAAAAAAAACACCGACATGCTGTCGGTGTAGCATTTTCAAACATAGAATGGCATCAAGGCAAACGTGCAACCCGTAAGACACCCGCCAATTCATTGCCAATTACCTGCTCATCGCGTCCAATCCGTAGTCGCAATGGCCCATTGAAGGGCGCACGTGAAACTAAGGTAATCGTTTTGTTGGGTGTTAATCCAAGATCAGCTAAATAGAGTAGCTTTTCGCGGTCATGGGTGCGGACGCGGCTAATGACCAAATCGGTAGGTGGATCCACATCAGTAAGAAGCATATCCTCAACTAGAGGCATCATACCCTCAGCCGAAGGGATAGGTTCTCCATGCGGGCAACGAGTCGGATAGCCAGAAAGTTCCTCCATACGATCAGCGAGTCGATCGCTGAGTACCGCCCCTATTTCATCGGCTTCATCATGAACCTCGTGCCAACCAAAGCCCATAACTTTAACGAGAAAAATCTCAGTCAGTCGATGGCGTCGAATGGATTTTAGAGCTTCACGCTCACCAACATTGGTCAAGCGCATCCCATGATAAGGTTCATGCTCAATATACCCTGCATCGCGTAGACGAGTCGCCATCCGCGCCACAGCCGGAGCCGTTACCTGCATAGCTTCAGCAAGGGCTGAAGTGCTGACATATGGCTCTGTTTGATACGCAGCAATCCGGTATGTTTCAGCCAGATATTCTTGCATGACAGCGCTGATTGTCATAAAACCCCACGGGTCTCCTTTCAACGCCTATCATAATAAATTTATGATTCATTTGCAAAATTTCTTAGGAAAAAGCTTTGTGGACGATGTTGGCTACTGTCTGCGGCGCTTCCCATTGCGGGAAATGCCCAATTTCATCCAACGGAAAATAGGTGGTATCAGGCCGCCGCTCAAGGATAGCTTCAGCAATCTTCGGGATAGCAACAGGGTCACGTTGTCCCCAGATAACAGTTAGCGGCGCTGTGTGTTGTGCCAAGGCATCTAACCATGTTAGTTCATGAATGCGGCGCTCACTCAAATATTGGATGAGAAGATGATAGTTAGCCATCCCATCATGGTATTGAATAAGGCTCCAAAACTCTATGATTTCCTCAGCCGAGGGACGCTGGGCAAAGAGTTTACCAAATTGACGGGCAAACAGTGGGCGACGAATTAAACGTAGGCGAGTGATAAGCGGGCCTATGGTTGGATGCAGCAGCAACTTTTGAGTAACCACTGGGCGATAATGAGTTAACAAAACGCTGCCATTGAGCATCACCACACGCTCAATAGACAGCCGTCCCCGTTTCATCAGTTCTAGCACTACCGAATTGCCCATATCGTGGGTCAACACATAAACATGCTCAAGTCCATAATAGCTGGCAACAGCCTCGGCCACATCTGCTTGCTCAAAGAGTGAGTAAGGATGCTTTTGGGGCTTGTCAGAAAAGCCGTAACCCAGAAAGTCGAACAAAATAAACCGATAATGGTCAGCCAACAGTGGCATCAGCCTTGCATAGTCATAGCTGCTAGTGGGGAATCCATGCAAGACCAACACCGCAGGGCCATGTGTACCAACCACCCGCGTATAAATGTCATAGTCCTTGAACTTGATGATGTGTCCGGTTTGTCGCCAGTTCTCAGGGGTCATTGTGTGTTATCTTTCGATGGTTAGAGGTATTTCAATAATCGGTTGCCCTAGCAAGAAAATCGTCAGGCGGAGTTCTCCCACTGGCAAATCCTCAAAACTCAGTAGGATTGGCTCTGTATCCGTGCGACCCTCTTGCGACAAAAGCACAACCCCATTACTTGATACTCGTCCAGACAGCGCCAAATCTGGGAGGGTACCCTCCACCCTAACATAGACCACCTCGCCCCGCTTAAAAGTGCCGTGTTGTATCGCGTTTTCATCTTGCAGTATCACATTGACAGGCTGTTGAGTGGCTTGATAGAAGGCTTCGGTTGCCCAATAGTGAGTGGCTGAACGCTCTACCGTTGCTACAATTGCCGCATTGGTGACAGCAATCTCGCTCCCTTGTATCAGGGCAGCCTCCGCTGTGATGGTGAATAACTCATGGCGCTTGACTTGCTCATTATTGAGGGTGCTGGCGGTGATAATGCCAACAATAATTAAGACGGCAATCACCACCCAAAACCACAACCGTCGTACCAAAGCAGGCAAGCCATGCGGTTCCTCTTCAGGCGTCTCAATTGGTCGAGGTTGGTGAACCCGTTGCGGAGGTGATGTGGTCTGCAAAACCGTATGAACTTGGTCAAGAGCTTCTTTGACATTTTGTGGATGTGGAGGCTCACTTAAGGGTGGTGCAGCACTCGGCTCCACATGGTAACGTTGGGCAAGGTCTTGGTACTTTTTGTTGGTGGGGCTGATACGGAGCAATTGGCGAATGCTGGCTTCAACTTGAGCATGGTTAGCGGCACATGCCACCATATAAAGCCATGCCTTCTCATTATTAGGGTCTTGCTTAATGACTCGCACCAGTGCTTTGCGGGCGCTATCTTTTTCTCCGGCTTTTAGATATTCGATTGCTTGCTGTAAATAATCATTCAAACCACTTTTTGCTCCCCATACGGCTTCCATTATAATCTATTTATGCTACGCAACACATATGAGGGTTTGACCATGCAAGTGTTTGTGATTTACGCACCCGAAAACACCCCCTTTGTTCAACGCCTTGCCGAGGACTTGAAATCTCATCAAGTCGCATGTGTATTGGCTGCAAAAGATACTCATGAAGAAATTGAGGCCTTCAAGAATGCACCCGTTGTATTGGTTGCACTGTCGATGGCAGCAACCAAAGATGCGCGTGTATTGGCCTTGCTCGATACGGCTGTTCAACATCAAAAGCGAATCATCGCGCTGCGAATTGGACCAATTGAGGAACTTCCGAGAGCGCTTAAAGGCGTTCTGCCTCTTGACTTCTCAAACGAGGAATTCCAAGAGGAGAATGTCCTCACCTTATTAGAAGACCTGATACCCCCAGCCCCTCCCACTCCACTCTTGCCAACCGATATTCAAAGTTCGCTGGATCACGAAGACCCCATCCAACGCAAACATGGTATAGAGCAACTTGGCGCAATCCGGCACCAATTAGATGCTGACGTCCGTGAACTTGCCCTCCAGACCTTGCGTGATCTGGCGTTTAAAGACCCTGAATCGACCATCAAGGCCCTTGCCCATAACACCCTTCAGCTTTTCAGTACCGATATTGAAGAAACCACCGAGGAGGCTATCCCAATCGAACCGCATCTATTGCCAATTGAGGATGAAGACACACTCGTTGTTGAAACACCCCCAATGCCAGCACCCACAACTATGCCCAAAATGGTTCCAGTATGGAGTACCGGTCCTTGGCGGCTATCCGCGATTATGGGTGTATTCTTGGCGTTGTTGCATGCTTACATAGGGCAAAATATCGCTTCTGGGTTACCTATTGGTCTGGTTTGGATTGTGCTACCTTGGCTCAACATTGCTATTCGTGACAACGGGCGCTTAGAGTGGAAGATGCCCGGCCCTTTGGTGGGTAATATCGCTGTAGCGTTGGTCTTAGGGTTAGTTGGCGTAGGGCTAGGTCTGCTTGTGGGCGGACTTGCTTTCTTAGATATAATCGCTTTATTAGCTTTTAATATCCTTTATGGGGGTCTAATTGGGTGGCTTTCTACCCTCTATAGTGCTGAATAACGAAAGGAGATGGGTGCAATCTTTAGTGGCACCCCATTTATTAAGATGAAAAACGCACCGCAAACTCCAAATTACCCTGACATCCTTGGCTCTATTACGGGTGGCCCACGTCGTCAAGTTAGTGATATTCAGTGCGCTGTTAGTACCCGTCCTGATCGTGTCAAAGCGGGACACTCTTTTGAAGCGGTACTCCTAATTCAAAGTATGGTTGATGTTGAGGTTGATGTGCGGGTAGAGGTTGAATTCCCTGCACACGACATCAAAAAGCAAAAGAATATGTTCTTCACGGGTAGCCCTCGTATCAAGGTGGGGCTGCAACCTGCTGAAGTCGGTTATATTACTATCCCGATTTCTTGTTCTCCCAAGACTACCCCCCATGACCACTACGAATTAAAAATGAAACTCCTTGAGGTTAAACGAATTTCGCGCCAAGCGAATTTGGTACGCTTACCTCAAGGTGGTGGTACTTTCACTAAATCGACACTTGATGACAAGGTGCAACAAGATATTACGGGCTTACAAACGCTTTCCTTTTCTATGCAAGGCGGCAAGAATGTTCTACAAGACACTTTCGCCATTGAGCCACCCGGTGGACTCGCTAGTTTACGTGAACTCAAGCCCGGCTGGGTTAGCCTCTGGAGCATGCGCGATTATCTTGATGACAGCGTGATTATCCAGCGGGTACAGGCCGAACTCGCACAACTTTTGCCTCACTTCACACGTGACGCTTTGTTTAAGCCCATCCTCCAAACAGTACAGGAATACTTTAAACAAGCCACTTACCCAATCCATGTTGCTGAGGCGATCTTCATCACCAAAATACTGGTGCTTGCTGTTGAGCGGGCAGCGGAACAAGCCCGTATCGGAGGCAATGTCGATGATTTGCCCAATTGGTTTAAGCAAGTCGCTCGGATTCTCATGCAAGACAAACGCCTCGCTGCTCAACCTGTGTTTTTGATTTGTAAACAGGTCTTTCCGACCTTGCTCGAAGACACGATCAAACTTGCCTTTACTATGACCAGTACGGTCACCCATGAGAATTTTGGCAGCCCAGAAGAAATTCAAGATTACGCTAACTCTATTGTCGATGCGCTCATTGGCGGTCAGCAGTTGACGTTTGCACGCACCTACTTACCCTTGATTACCGCAGGTGTTATCGCCAACGCCCGTGTGACAATGCCGCGTGAACAAGTCCGCGATACGTTGTTCATGATCTCCCGCGCACTGGAACAACGCGGGGGTGAACGTGATGAAGGCAATCAGTTCATTTTTGAAATGACCAATCACCTTATTGAGCGTGGGCTGGAAAGCTACCAGTGAGGCAATGGCGCATTTGGTGGCCGATGGTGTTGGTGTTGCTTCTTGCCAGCGCTACCCGCCTCAATCAGTTGGATACTCGCAGCCTTTGGGAAGATGAAGGCTGGACACTGGTACTCGCCCAAGGGCCGACTGTTTCTGATGTTGTACAGCGTATGGCCGTCGATCAGCACCCACCGCTCTATTTTGTGTTGATTCATCTTTGGCGAGATATTGCGGGTGATACCGAGTTTGCCCTGCGGATGTTATCGGTTCTTACGGGTATCATTGCGGTGGCGGGTATCTATCAATTGGGGCGGCAACTCTTTCACCCTATGACAGGCCTAATGGCGGCTTTGTTTCTAGCCCTTTCTGACCACCATATTGACCTCTCTCAAGATGTGCGCCATTATGCCCAACTGACCACCTTGATTATCCTATCCACATGGTATTACTTTCGCTTGGTTCAGTCCCCAAACCCAAGCCGTGCCACCCGCTTTGGCTATGTGCTGACTTCCTCTGCTTTGCTCTACTCACACTATCTCGGCGGTTTTGTATTGATTTGTCAAGCGCTGCACATGGTCATTACGGTGCGTCCGCTCAAGCGCCTCTGGTGGGACTTCTTCCACTTTGGGGCTATCTGCACGGCGTTTCTGCCTTGGCTACCCATTGTCATCCGCCAGAATCAAGTTCGCTGGGAAACCCCACTCTACTACCTTAACGCCTTGCCCAATAACCATCAAACTTATGTGATGGTGCGTGATGCCCTTATCGGCAAGCAATATGGATTAACCCTTGCGCTACTTGCGTTGGGTTTGGTTTGGATAACTTATCCCCGTAATCAAACCCGTGTACGCTGGCAACCCCTTAGCCCGACGCTATTCACCGTGGGCTGGCTGGCGAGCTATATTTTCATGACGGCCTATCTCAATGAGCGCAATCAGTTCTTGACCATCCGCAACTTCATTGTGGTTACGCCTGCAATTGCCTTGTTGGTGGGGCATGGCCTCGCCAATTTACAGCCGAGTGTGCGGGCCTTCATGGTGAGTGTGCTATGCGTAGTAGCCCTCACCAGCGTGGATACCCGCCAACTCAAACCCCCTTGGCGTGAGGTTGTCCAGACCGTGACGGATTATCATAACCCTGATGAGCCGATTCTGATGGATATATGGGTAGGTGATTTTCCCGCCCGCTACTATATCCAGCGTCAAATGGGTACCTCAACCCCTTGGCTCTCCATCCGCGAGTCAATTGATAACTATGGGGAAGATATTTATGGCTATTTGTTTAATTATTTAGCCAGTCAGGATGCTTTCTGGCTAATCTACTGGAAAACTGACCCCGTTGACCAAGCCTTCTATTCAGGCGTTTTTCGGGAAAGCGGCTTTCAGCGTACCGCTGCTATCCCAACTGCCCATGCAGGTGACCAAATCTATGCTTATCGCTTCGACCAGATACCGGATACCCCATTAGCACGCTTTGGGGACTGGTTTATCTTGCATAAAGCCACGCTTCGCTATGAGTCTAATAACGCCATCATCCAGCTAATTTGGGGCGTCACTGAGCGCCCACCCCTTGACTATAGTGTCTCTGTGTTTGCGCTAGATGCGAATGGAAATCTGCTCACCAATCAAGACGATTCACGCCTGATACGCCTCAACCCCACCTCGACATGGGAGGCCGAGGAGTTAATATTTGATGAGCGCAAATTGGCTATAACAGAGTCCCAAGCGTCTGAGATTGGGGTTAAAGTCTATTACTATCAAACGCCTACTGAGCCATTGGCGGCATGGTGTAATGAGGTGTTATGTCAGTGGCCTGTCATCGGGGAATAAAAAACGACGACATGAATTTGCCGCCGTTTCAGGGATTGCTATTTGCTTTCCCGATAAAGAACATGCCGCCGTAAAGTGGGATCATATTTTTTCAGCTCCATGCGCCCCGTATCATTCCGTTTGTTCTTCTCGGTATAATACACGTGGCTGCTTTCGGTGCTGACCATGCGAACCCACGAACGGTCTTTCTTCTTCTTCGCCATGGTAAACTCTCCGTTGATTGCTCCCATAGTTTTATCGGAAACAGGTATCCCTGTCAATATCGAGACCGAGATGCTAAGATAGTGCAGCGGTAGGCAAACCGTCCAGCACACAACGCTTTCATTTGGATACAATAGAGTACATGACGAATAAGCCATTTATCATATTCCTGATTCTTGTTATTGGAACATTGGCCTGCTCATTAACAGCAGAGGCACCGCCGACCATCCCACCCCGCACTCCAATGTCCACCATTACCCCCCAAGGGCCTGTTGAGCCAGCAGCAACCGTGCTTCAGCCCTCACCTCTACCTGATTCAGGCGGAGTTCCAACCCAAGGCCCACCTGCGCTGCCAACGGGAATCACGCCCCAAGTTCCGACCAACCCCACCTTGCTAGCTCAATTAGAACTGGTGGAAAGTAACCGCCTGTTGAACACCGTTGATGCACTGGTTACCTTTCAAAATCGCCATGCCATGTCGGAGCCATCCCCTAGCAAAGGGGTCTACGCGGCTCGTGATTATCTGCTCGCAGAGTTTTACAAAATCCAGACTGAGCATCCCGAAGCCCGTATCGGCGTATTCCCGCATCAATTTAGCTTTCCCTTTAATGGGGGCGATGTGCTGGCGGATAACGTGGTGATGTTTATTAATGGCACGGATGGCGAAGCGGGCATTATCATGATTGGTGCCCACTACGACACCGTAGCCAGTGCCGACATCACCAACGGCACCAGTTATCAGCCGGGAGCGAATGATAATGGCTCAGGGGTAGCGGTCGTTTTAGAATTGGCCCGTATCCTCGCTGAACAACCCCACCGTGCGACCATCATGTTTGTGTTGTTCGCGGGCGAGGAATTGGGTAAATATGGCAGCAACGCCTTTCTGACCGATTATATTCAAGCCAACAACATCCAACTCAAGGCCATGCTTAATCTTGATATTGTGGGTAGTCCTACAGGCCCCAATGGGGAGCGCTATGATAACCAGATGCGCGTCTATTCGGCCCCGCCTAACGAATCGGTCTCGCGTCAGATGGCCCGCCAAATTGAATTCGCCAGCCAATATTTTGTGCAGGATATGACCGTCAATGTGCAGAAGACGATTGACCGTCCGGGGCGCTGGAGTGACCATGAAACGTTCAGTGAGGCGGGCTTTCCTGCCATTCGCTTGATTGAGCAAGAGGACGATGCCTCTCGCACCCATAATACCCGTGACAATACTGATGACATTGATGGGGCTTATATGCGAAGAGTGACCCAAGTAACCCTTGCCAGCCTCCTCATTCTGGCTGATGGCCCCAACGCGCCCACGAATATCAGTATTGACACCACCAATTGGCGGATGGAGTGGCTACCGAGTCGAGGGGCTACCCGCTATTTAATCGCTTTGCGTTACCCCGGTTCACTGGTCTATGACCAAGTAATTCCTAGCCAAGTCACGAGTTTCACATGGCCCGGCCTGAGTAATTTTGAGGCTTTTGCGGTGGCAGCCATTGATGAAAAAGGACAAATTGGGGCATTCTCGCCTGAATGTATCATTCCAGTGGGGTCGGGTGTCAGCGGTAATTTTTCCTGTTGAACCTGCTGTTGACAATGGTGGGTAAGATATGCGACACTAAAGTGGTCAAGTCTACGACTAAACAAGCAAAACCTAACTAGGAAACCAACCATGCCATTTAGCATGTGTATGTGTTGTATGTGTGATACTCAGGGACGTTAGCACCTAAGCGCATAGAACACATCAAGTAAAAGCGAAAGAACCAGTAAGCGAATAAGGTGGAACGCCCCTGACGGGAAAAACCCGTTCAGTATTTAGGGCGTTCCATTTTTTCTGCCTGCTGGTTCTTTTTAGTTGAGGAGCCAATATGACTCTCGCTATCAGCACACAACCAGACATCGCTAGGTTAATCGGTAATACCCCGCTGGTCGGTTTTCGGCGCATTACGGCCCACCTACCAGCCAATATCCAAATCTGGGCCAAGGCTGAATGGTACAATCCGGGGGGGAGCGTCAAAGATCGCGCCGCCCTCAATATCATCCAAACGGCTGAGGCTGACGGCTCATTGCGACCGAGCAAGGTCATTCTCGATAGCACCAGTGGCAATACCGGCATCGCCTATGCCATGATTGGGGCCTCGCTGGGTTATCGTGTCCGCCTCTTTGTGCCGGGTAATGCCAGCCCTGAGCGTTTGGCTATCCTGCAAGCCTATGGGGTAGAATTGACTCTGACCGACCCCCTTGAAGGTTCAGATGGGGCCATTGAAGCGGTGCGTGAGTTGGCTGCGGCTGAACCCGACCGCTATTTTTATGCCAACCAGTACAACAATCCTGCCAATTGGCTGGCCCATTACCACACCACAGGCGTCGAAATTTGGCAGCAAACTGAGGGCACCATTACGCACTTTGTAGCGGGCCTCGGCACCAGTGGCACCTTTACGGGGACGACCCGCCGCCTCAAAGCTTTCAACCGCCATATTCAGGCTATCTCGATTCAACCTAATTCCCCATTCAACGGCCTCGAAGGGTTGAAACACATGCCAACCGCCATTAAACCGGGTATCTATGATGAGACTCTCGCGGACTACGAGATGGCAGTTGAGACCGAAGCCAGTTATGAGATGGCCCGTCGCTTGGCGCGTGATGAGGGCTATTTGGTCGGCATTAGCGCGGCGGCGGCGATGGTCGCATCTGTGCAGATTGCCGAAAGTCTTGCCGAGCAGGGCGAATCCGCTACCATTGTAACGGTATTTCCCGATAATGCTTATAAATATCTCTCCGAGAAGTTCTGGACGGTCAAATGAACCTTGTGCTTTCACCTGACCTACGCCACATCATCCATGCCCATGTTGAAGGCACCTATCCCAACGAAGGGGGCGGCTTCTTGGTAGGTACCCTATCGGGAGACCAGCGGGTAGTTACTGAGGTTCATCCGGTACAAAACGTCTTTGCGTCTGAGGAGCAATTTCATCGCTTCTTAGCTGAAGACGGGACTTTCCAGCGCATTGAGGATGAGGCTGATACACGCGGGTTAACGCTGGTTGGCTATTTTCATTCTCACCCCAACAGCCCCGCCGTGCCATCCGAATTTGACCGTGTTCACGCATGGCCCCACTTTGCTTATCTGATTGTATCTGTTCAAAACAGTCACGCGGTTGAGACCCGTCTTTGGGAACTGGTTGATGACCGCAGCCGCTTTAATGAAGCTAATCTAACCATCAAGGAGTAAATCAATGGCAAGTATCAAAATTCCGACCCCGCTTCGTGCCTATACAGGTGGACAATCCGAAGTGCAAGTTTCCGGCGCTCATGTTGGTGAGGTACTCAATGACCTCACCACACAATTCCCTGAATTGCGCCAACACCTGTTTAGCGATGACAAACTGCGAGACTTCGTGAATGTGTTTATCGGTGAAGAGGATATTCGCTTCCTTGATGGCCTAGACACGGAAGTCGGTGCCAGCGACAAACTGCGGATTATCCCCAGTATCGCCGGAGGCTAACCCATGCAAGTCGATCACAGCGCCCTCCGTGTAAACCAAGCTTTCATTATCGCCTTCTTGCTGCTGGCCTTCATCTTGAATGCTGCGCTGGTGGTCGCCTTCGTCTCAGCCGTCATGCTGATGGGTACTATTATTCCGCAGGCGGGTCTATTCAAGCGCATCTATCAACATCTGCTCAAGCCCCAAGGGTGGGTCAAGCCGGATTTCCAAGCTGACGACCCCGCGCCACATCGTTTTGCCCAAGGGCTAGGCGGTGTCTTTACCTTGGCCTCAACACTGGCTCTGGTGGGTAACTTGTCGTTGTTAGGATGGGGTTTAGCGTGGCTGGTGATTGGACTGGCGGCCCTCAATCTCTTTGCGGGTTTCTGCGCGGGCTGCTTTGTCTATTATCAACTCGGTAAACGCAATATCCTCGGTTTTAAGGTGCGCCATGTTTGAGCGAATCATTTTGAGTTTAGCGATTGCAGCACTGGCAGTCGGGGCCTATCAAGCTTCGCGGTGGTGGATGCTATGGCGGGTGCGGCAACATGGGACACATGACCCGCTTCTCAGCGCTTTTGTTCCGGGGAGGCCAGCCGTCTTGTATTTTACGGCTGAACATTGCACCGCCTGTCGATTCCAGCAACGACCCGCGCTGGAAAAACTCCAGCAGCACTATCAGGATATTCAAATCATCCAAATTGATACCGACCAGCATCCCCAAGACGCTCAACGCTGGGGGGTGATGAGTCTACCAACGACCTTCATCTTAGACCCTGATGGAAAACCCCAAACGGTCAATTATGGGGTCGCTTCCACGCAAAAACTCCGTCTTCAATTGGACGACATCTATCAATCGAAGGACAACGCACATGGCAATTAGGACATCTATTGTAGACCCTAGTTTCATCCAACTCTCTAAGGAAGAGGTGCTGCGCTATAGCCGCCACCTCATCATGCCAGAGGTTGGGATGGAAGGGCAGAAAAAACTCAAGGGTGCCAAAATTTTGCTGATTGGTACGGGTGGATTGGGCAGCCCCACCAGCATTTATCTGACTGCCGCAGGTATTGGTACCATTGGCCTTGTTGATTATGACACCGTAGACTACACCAATCTCCAGCGCCAGATTATTCATGGCACCAAAGATGTGGGCCGCGCCAAAATTGACTCAGCGGAAAGTACCCTTGCTGACCTCAACCCCCATGTCAAGTTGATTAAATATGAGGTGCCGCTCACCAGCGACAACGCCCTCGACATCATTGCTGACTACGATATTGTCATTGACGGTACCGACAACTTCCCGACCCGCTATTTGGTCAATGACGCCTGTGTGATGTTGGGCAAGCTGAACGTCTATGGCAGTATTTTCCGCTTTGAAGGCCAAGCCTCGGTCTTTGGGGCAGAGGAAGGGCCATGCTATCGGTGCTTATTTCCAGAGCCACCCCCACCCGGTTTGGTACCAAGTTGCGCCGAGGGTGGTGTTTTGGGCATCCTCCCCGGTACCATCGGCACCATTCAGGCGACCGAGGCTATTAAGCTAGTGCTAGGTATTGGGGAGCCGCTCATTGGGCGGTTGCTGCTCTATGATGCGCTTGCCATGAGTTTTGATACGGTGCGTGTTCGCAAAAACCCCGCCTGCCCCGTCTGTGGAGCCAACCCAACCGTGACAGAACTCATTGATTATGAGCAATTCTGCGGCATGCCCGCCCATGATAACAGCACCTATGGTGAAGATCAGTTGGACTTGTCACGGGTTCCAACCTTGGGTGCTAGGGCGCTCAAAGAGCGACTTGATAAGGGTGAGGCCATTGAAATTCTGGATGTGCGCGATGCCCATGAGCTAGACATTAGCCGTATGGAGGGCGCTATCCATATCCCCAAGAGTGAGGTGTTGGGACGGCTGGATGAAGTTACCCGCGATACTCCGGTGGTGGTGATTTGCCGCACTGGTATTCGGAGTGGTGAAGTGGTGGCGTGGCTCAAAGAGCGCGGCTATACCAATACCATGAATCTGATTGGTGGAATCAACGCATGGGCACGCGAGATTGACACCGCACTACCCATCTACTAGCCAAGTCTGTACAATAGCATAGCGTGACCGCCGATGAGCAGTCACGCTATTTTGTTTTAGGAGCCGTTTCGATGATTCGAAGTATGACACCGCTAGAATTAAAAACCAGAATCGATGCTCAAGAAAAAATAACCATCATCGATGTTCGTCATGAATGGGAGCTCGAAATCTCCCGACTTGCTGTAGCTACCCACATTGTATTGCACGACATCCCCTTGCGTTATCATGAGATTCCTAACGACCATGTAGTCGTCTTCATGTGTCGCACGGGTATTCGCAGTATGCAAGCTGCCCATTTCTTGATAATGAACGGCTGGTCCAGCGAAAACCTCTTCAACTTAGAAGGTGGTATTCTGCGTTGGGCGCAGGACATTGACCCGCGCCTACCAACCACCTATTAGAAGAAGGCTCTAGCTGTTGCCGCCACTGCTGGGATTGCTCCCACCACTACTTGTACTACCGCCACCGCCACTGCTGTCGCTATCCGTGCTACTACTGCTAGTGCCCATTTGTTCGCGCATGGCTTCTTCGTTTCGCACCAATGAGAGACGCTCTGTGAGGCCCACCATGCTGAATAATTTGCGGTAATGGGAAGACAGGCCATAGGCAAATACCTTGCGCCCAGCACGGGTAGCATCTTCCACTAGACTAATCACCAACCCAATACCCGCACTATTGAGATAATCGCTTCCCTCAAAGTTCATAGCGATAGTCTCAACTTTGTTAACAGCCAATTGATTGTAGGCTGCGTAGGCGGATTCGCGGGTTTGGGCAATCACATCCCGCGGGAAATCCAAAAATCCTAAACTGTTCTCTAGTCGGTAAGAGACTTCCTTAGAAGCCATGGCCCTCTCCCTTAATCAACTTTGTCTACCCACTCAGCTTCATCTGAAGATGGTTCACCCAGATCATCTTGGTCTTTGCCAAGGAAAATCGTCATGCGAACCACATTGCCTTCAGGTGAACGTACTATTTCGACTTCATCCATCAAACTCTGGATAAAGAACAATCCCCATCCCCGTGCGCTGTCACTATTGCCGGGCGGTGGTAGGGGATCGGGAATTTGCTGGCGACCGCGGTCAACCACCCGCACCTCAAGATGGTCAGATGATGAACTCAAGAGAACGGTAACCGATGTCGCCTTATCTTCAAGGTTGCCATGTTCAATGGCATTCATACAGGCCTCAGCAACCGCTGTCTTTAGGTCATCAATCCGGTCGTCGCTGAAGCCCATCTTTCTGGCAATGGCCTCGGCAGCGCTACGAGCAACCTTTTCAAAACCTAATATGCTTGGTAAAAAGAGTTCTACATTTTCTCTTGGCATCAAAAACTCCTCAGTAGTCTTGACCGACACCGGACGTTCTGTTCGACGTGAACGCACCATATCAACAATTGAGGGCAAATCTTCAATTTCTGGTTCAGTGGGACGTTCTACCCCTACTGTTTGTAGTACCATCACCGTCATATCGTCGGCAGGGTCACGTTCACCGATATGTTGTTGAACAGCATTTAGAATGCGGTTAAGAGCTTCCTCTGCGCTGGTGTTTGCGGGCATCTCATTGAGTAAGTATTCTAGCCGTTCAAACCCAAAGAATTCGCCGCGCCAGTTCTCTGCTTCGATGATACCATCACTAAATAACACCATCAATGAACCCGCACGAAGTTTGAGAACTTTGCTTGTGTAGTTCACATTTTGCGAAGCCCCAAGGGGGTAACCGCCGATGTCTACAAAATCCCATTCATCGTCTGTATCGGTGCGCCAATAAGGTTGCACCATGCCCGCATTAGCAATCGAAAGCTGGTAAGTGGCGGGATCAAAAACAGCAGCAAGAAGAGCGCTGTTCATTTGTACCTGCAAGAAACGATCCAACAAGCGTTCATTTAGACGGCTAAGAAGCTTGCCGGGGTCACGTTGGCGAATAACTTCGTCACGGAGCGCAGTCGTCATCACAGCCATAATCAAGGCGGCAGGCATACCCTTACCACTCACATCTCCCACAAAAACACCCCATTGCCCATCGGTCAGGGGGATAAGTTGGAAGAAGTCACCGCTCACCTGCCGTGCTGCCAAGGAGTTGAAGGCTACTCTCAGTTCAGGGATGTTAGGTGGGGTAGCGGGGAGCAGACTGGTTTGGATGCCACGTGCCACGGTTAATTCTTGTTCAATACGAGTCACTTCCTGATCATGCAAGCGTGCATTTTGGAGAGCGACGCTCGCTTGGTCAGAAAAGGCCTCCGCTAATTCGATATCTTCGGGAGAGAAACCAGTTTTTAGGCTGCTGTTGATATTCAACACCCCTACTGACTGCTCAAACACCCGTAGGGGTAAGCCGATCCATGAGCGAATCTCGCTTCCCGATGTTGCCGACCATCGCTCGTCCTTGCTGGTGTCATTGATAATGACTGGCTGGCTACGGGCAATGACCTCGCGGGCAGCCCGCGCTTCTTCTGCTTTGAAGACACCAACAGAGTGGGCGGCAGTGTCTTCCCCGCGATGCGAGGCTACTTCGAGTTCCCCACGCTCATTCAAAAGCAGAATGGAAGAACTGTAATAGGGGATAATTTTCTGTAATTCAACCAAGATGCGGTTCAGTACCGTTTGTAATTCCAAGCTGGAATTGAGCGCCCGTGACACCTCTAGCAAGGAACGGGTCGCACGCCGCATACTGGCCTCTGAGCGCCGTCGAGAGGTTTCTGAGACAATGCGACGCAGGGCAATTAAGGCCAATACCGCAATGAGGGCTACCGCAGCGACTGCAATTCCGAAGATGATTTGCAGATCATCCGCAACTACCTCTTGGGAGTCATCGGTACTGCGGCTCAAAACCATTGCAAATTGTCGATTAAATAACTCAGTTGGCGCAAAGGCCGCAATGCGTTCACTATCATCGCCAGTTGCGTAACGCTCAGATACCGTTTCGGTTAATCCCGCTAAGGTTATGGGATTAAACAAGCTATTGTCTACATCAACTTGTGGCTCTGCCCGTGCCTGAAAGACCAGTTCACCTTGGTAATCAAAAACCCAGAGTTGGCCGGAACCTGAGAGATCATTGATAGCCGAGGCCAAGACTTCATTAAAGATGGCTTCTATATCGAGTTCATAGGCCAAAAACTCAATATTTCCAGTGGTCGCGGCAAAGGGAACAATCAACAGGTACCGACTATCAACCTGATAGAGTCCTGTTTCGACTTCGACTATGCCACCCTCTTGAGTCTGTGACACCAATTCTTCAGGAAGGCTATAGGGAAATACGCCTTCGTTAATTTGGTTATCAACCCGCGTAGGCCATGCGTAACGTGGCTCACCACGGAAGCTAAAACGAGTAACGCTAATCACAATACTGTTGCGGTCGTTAGCGTTGATGTCGTTTTGGATGGCAGTCTTGGCGAGGTCAAAGCGTGATGATGCCACCGCTTTAATCTCATCGAGTTGCGTTAGGCGTAGGGTTTCAATCCCCAATTGACTAAAATAGGCTTCAGTCTGTTGGGCAAGCGCCGTTGAAACTTGGAGTTGTTGGCTTTGGAACTGATCAAGAACAGTTCGCCCAATAATTGCAGAGGCAAACAAGGTTACCGCTGCAATCATGGCAATTAAAACTACGACCCCTAAAAATGCAAGAAATGATATAGGAATGCGCTTGAGCACGGGTATGATGCTCCAGTATAGTCGTGACGTTCTATATGATGACGGGCATTATATCACATTCGCTACATTATGGTATAATTTCAACAGACAGAATTTAGTCAAGCTTTAGGGAATACTGACAATGAACTTGAACGGGCCTGAACTGTTTATCATTCTGCTCATCGTGTTGCTCCTGTTTGGGGCGGGTCGTGTCTCTCGCGTTGGGCGTGAAATGGGTACAGCCATCCGTGAATTCCGCAAAGGAATTCAGGGTGAGGATGAGACACCCCCCTCATCTAACAATAATCAGAACGACAACAAGCAAGCCTAGCGCTTGTTTTAGCCGCCGATTAAGCATTAAGCCCTGTCACTAGATAGGGCTTTTTTCGTGATATAATGACCCAAATCGTGTTCCAAGGAGATTGCTGTGTTTGGTCAAGACTTTATGGATTTGCTTGCCGACGAATCAGAGCGCTGGGAAGCTACCACGCTCAACAAGACCCTTGCTGCCATGCCAGAACGCCGCGAGCGCTTCATTACTGAAAGTAGTCGCCCCATTAATCGGCTCTATACCCCCCTTGATATTGCTGATTTTGACTACCTGCGTGACCTCGGCTTCCCCGGTGAGTATCCCTTTACACGTGGTGTACATGCGTCGGGGCATCGTGGACGGCTGTGGACAATGCGGATGTTCGCTGGCTTTGGTTCTGCTGAAGAAACCAATGAGCGTTTTAAGTATCTGCTTTCCCAAGGCAATATGGGCCTCAGTATTGCCTTTGACTTGCCAACCCTGATGGGCTATGACACCGATTCCCCCGAATCACTCGGTGAATTTGGCAAGTGTGGGGTGGCTGTTTCATCATTGAAAGATATGGAAATCTTGCTGGATGGCATTCCCCTCGACCAAGTATCGACCTCCATGACCATCAATAGCCCTGCCGCCGTCATCTGGGCCTATTATATTGTAGCTGCCGAGAAGCAAGGTGTCTCAATGGATAAGTTGCGCGGCACCTTGCAGAATGACATTCTCAAGGAATTTACGGCCCAAAAAGAATTCATCTTCCCGCCAGAGCCATCTATGCGCCTCGTAACGGATACCATTGAGTTTGCGACCCACCATCTGCCCCAGTGGAACTCAGTGAGTGTCAGTGGTTATCATATCCGTGAGGCAGGGAGTACCGCCGCCCAAGAATTAGCGTTCACCTTAGCTGACGGCTTGGAATACGCCCGTTGGGCCATCAAGCGTGGCCTCGATATTGACGAATTTGCCCCGCGCCTCTCCTTCTTCTTTAATGTGCATAATGATTTCTTTGAAGAAGTTGCCAAGATGCGGGCTGCCCGCCGTATTTGGGCGCGTGAAATGCGCGAGACCTTCGGAGCCAAGCACCCCCGCTCATGGTTGTGTCGTTTCCATTGCCAAACGGCTGGCGTCTCTTTGACCGCCCAACAACCCGAAATCAATATCGTGCGGGTTGCCATTCAAGCCCTTGCCGCTTCAATGGGGGGCGCTCAATCACTCCACACCAACAGCATGGATGAAGCCCTCGCGTTGCCCTCCGAACACGCTGTAAAAATTGCCCTACGCACCCAGCAAATTGTTGCCCACGAGTCGGGCGTGACTAACACCATTGACCCTCTGGGTGGCTCCTATTTTATTGAGAAGCTCACCAACGACATCGAGCAAGAAGCCTACAATTACTTCCGCCGTATTGAGGACTTAGGCGGTGTATTGCCTGCAATTGAGGCGGGTTTCTTCCAACAAGAAATTGCTGATTCCGCTTTTCGTCATTCTCAAGAGGTCGAGAAAATGGATCGCGTGATTGTGGGCATCAATGATTATGTAGAAACTGGTGAGGCACTTGAAATCCCCATCTTGGACATGGATCCGCAAGGCTATGACCGCCAACTACAACGCCTCCGTACCCTGCGAACCGAGCGTGATGGTGAACGCGCCACTCAAGCGCTTAATGCCTTGCGCCAAGCCTGTGAGGGTACCGAGAATACCATGCCCTATCTATTGGAGTGTGCCCGTGCCTACTGCACCCTGCAAGAGACAATGGATGTCATGCGTGAAGTCTTTGGCATCTATGAAGAGCAACACATCATCTAAAGAAATGAACTTAGAGCGTCGGTTGTTGAGCCGACGCTTTGTTATTTTTTGAGGACAATTGACCATGTATGCGGATAAACCTTGGCTACAACGTTATGATTCCTATGTTCCAAAGACGCTCGAACCCTATCCCGATTGGACGGTAGGCGACCTTCTCAAGCGGGCGGCTGAAACAGCCCCCACCACCTCGGCTATCTTAATGTCGGCAGATATACCACTTGTGGGACGCAAGGCGAAAACGCTCACCTATGGGGTATTGAAACAACAAGCTGACGCCTTTGGTGCAGCTTTGCTCAATTTGGGTCTGAAAAAAGGCGACCGTGTGGCGCTTTTGCTGCCTAACAGCCCTGCTTTTGTGGTGTCATGGTTTGGTGCGCTGAGTGCTGGCATGGTCGTAGTTGGCATGAACCCTACTTACCCACCTGCCCGCCTTGCCGAGATGTTACGGGATTGCGGAGCTAAAGCCATCGTTACCCTAAGTTTGTATTACCCTCGTATCCAGAGTATCCGTCAAGAGACTTCGCTTGAGCAAGTAATCGTCACCAACATCAAAGAAGCATTTCCTGCTCTTGCCGCTTTTCTCTTTACAATTGCCAAAGAGAGAAAAGAGGGGCATCGGGCTGAACTGAGCGCAGATGACCACCGCCTGCCGGATTTACTCAGCAAATTTGCGGGCCAGCAACCCAATGTTGAAGTGACCAAAGAGGACGTCGCTATTTTTCAGTATACAGGTGGCACCACTGGCCCCAGTAAAGCAGCGGTGTCCACCCACAGCGCCGTTGTTGCTAATACCCTTCAACAAAACGCATGGTTGAGTGGTAGCGAACCATCGCCTCCCGGTACCCGTATGTTGGCGGCCATTCCCTTCTATCATGTCTATGGCATGATTTCTGTGATTGCCAGCGCCGTAACCGCCCGTGCTGAAATGGTGATTGTGCCCGATGCCCGCAAGATTGATGATTTGGTCGATGTGATTGTGACGTATCGTCCAGAGATTTTTCATGGCGTGCCAGCGCTCTATAATGCTGTTAATGCTCATGAGAAAGTGGTTTCGGGAGCAGCCGACCTATCCTGTATCCAACATTGTTTAAGCGGATCGGCTCCCTTGCCGCGTGCTACTAAAGAGACCTTTGAGAAATTCACAGGTGGTACGTTGATTGAGGGCTACGGTATGAGCGAAGCCCCAACAGCTACGCACGCCAACCCACTACATGGTGAAAATCGCGCTGGGTCAGTTGGTCTTCCGCTACCCGACACTTTATGCCGCATCGTAAACCCCGAAGACCCGCTTGAACTCGTCCCGGTTGGCGGTATCGGGGAAATTGCCATTAGCGGCCCGCAACTGATGCGCGGCTATCATGAACGGCCAACAGAGACCCAAAATGTCTTGATAACTGATGAGCAAGGACAACGTTGGTTGTTGACAGGTGATTTGGGGCGTATGAGCGAGGATGGTTATTTCTATATCGTTGACCGCAAAAAAGATATGGCCCTGATTGGGGGTTTTAATGTTTATCCCAATCAAGTTGACCAAGTGCTAAACTCGCATCCCGCAGTAGCAGAAGTCGCGGTTGGTGTTATCCCACACCCCGAAAAAGAAGGGCAAGAAGCGCTCAAGGCATGGGTAGTAACCAAACCCGGCCTGAGCGTTACCAAGGAAGACTTGATGGAATTCGCAGCCGAAAAACTAGCTCGGTACGAAATTCCATCTCGTTATGAATTTGTAGAGGCCTTACCGAGAACGGCGGTGGGCAAAATCTTACGTCGAGAGTTGATTCAAAGCGAAATACAGCGTCACTCTTCGTCGGGCAACGCCACATAGCGTTCAATGTGGTTCTTGACCGCAAATACGGCTGCTTCGGCGCGATTAGCCACATGCAGGCTGCTAAGAATCTTTCCGACATAGTTTCGCACGGTGCCTTCGCCCAGATATAACTTCTGGGCGATTTCACGATTGGTTAGCCCTTGAGCGATGAGTGCTAGGATGTGCAATTCGCGCTCACTGAGGTCGGCAAAAACCGACGCTTCTTTGATATGAGCCGCCTCGCGCACTTCATTAATCAGCGTGCGAGCAACAGCGGAGTCGATAACGGCTTCACCCTGCATTACGCGACGGATATCGTCAATAAGCTTGCCGCTATCCACTCGCTTCAGGACATAGCCAACGGCTCCAGCCCGAATAGCATCCATCACTAACTCATCCTCCGCATAAGAGGTCAGCATCACAACGCGGGTAGTTGGCAGTTTGCGTAAAATCTGCTCACAAGCCTCAATTCCTGACATTCCACCCGGCATCCGGATATCCATGAGAACAATATCGGGTTTATGAATGGAGGCCTGCTCGATTGCCTCTTCCCCGCTGCTGGCCTCGGCTACGACGCTAAATTCCATTTCGTTGTCTAAAATTGATTTTAGACCGGCACGCACGACAGCATGATCATCGGCAATCAAAATACGTAAATGTGACACAGTTGTCTGTCCCCTGATAGAAATAAGTGTCTAATGTCAAGTCAACAAGTGATGACCGACATTATTATACAAATGATACCATCGTTTAGCATTAGTACGTTACAATCGCTCAGGTTATTCAAACAGAGGGTGGCACGATGCAGCTGCAATATCTCGCTATCATTAATGCTTTAACACAAGCCGCCGGTGGCGTTGTGGAGGGACTTAGCCTCTCCAAAACACTCCAGCGCATTGCCGATATGGTACAACAATTAGTAGATGTTAAATACGCCGCCGTTGGGGTACCTGACGACGAAGGGCATGGTCTACGGGCTTTTATCACCGCAGGTATCCCACCTGAACACGCTCGTAAAATTGACCATGAGCCATTGGGACAAGGTTTATTGGGTGAAATTCTGCGAACAGACCATCCCATTCGCCTTGAAAGCATCCAAGATGACTCCCGTTCAGCCGGATTTTGTGAAAACCATCCTCATATGAAAACCTTCTTGGGAGTACCCATTATCGGACGCAACAATCAGCGGCTGGGTAATCTTTACTTATCTGACCGCAGAGACGGACAGCCGTTTGATGAGCTTGACGAGTATATGGTGGTTTTGTTTGCTTCTTTTGCGGCTATTGCTATTGAGAACGCCAAGCTTCATCAGCGGCTACAAGCGGCGGCCCTGCATGGGGAACGTGACCGCATCAGTATGGAACTCCACGATGGCATTATCCAAGATATTTATGCAGTCGGGATGAAGCTGGAGATTATTCGGGGCAACGCCCAACTCACTGCGGAGGGGCAAACCCAATTTCAGGCAGTCTTGCGGAATCTCAATAGCATTATCGACGATATTCGCCACTATATCCGCGACCTCAGCAACGCGAATAAAACCCACGCTACTACCTTTCAGCAACAGGTCGAGAACTTGGTGCAACATTTCTGCGATTTCTCAGGGATTGATGTTACTCTCGATGTACCGGATACCCTGCCCGCTTTAACGGATAATCAGCGTCATTCCCTCGCCCAAGTCTTGCGGGAGGCACTGGCGAATATTGCGAAACATACCAACGCGACATCTGCTAGAGTCAAAATTTATGTCAAGGGCCGTAATATCTATCTCGTGGTAGAAGATAATGGTCAAGGCATGTCTACCGACCAGATTCGAGACCCTGACCATTATGGCCTCCGCAATATGGAACAACGAGCCAGACGGCTGCGTGGCTTTCTTGAAATTGAAAGCGAAATTGGTCAAGGAACAACCATCACCCTTGTTATTCCATTGAAATGAGGTTGCAAACCACGCCCAAAATCCTCATAATTCATGGCACACAAGAAAGAATTTTGAGGAAAACCCTATGGAGAAAATTCGGGTACTGGTGGCGGTTCGTCTTGCCGCCAGTGTACGCTACCGTGAGAATCTAAACACTGAGCCGCGTTTTCAACTTCAGTTTGTAAACAATATTGAAGCTGTCCATACCACCCTTGCGGATAAAACACAGGCAACCGACGTGCTGGTGGTTGATAATCAACTGGGGGATGTCTACACACTGGTCAAAGATTTGCGGCAGATTTACCATCGGCTACTCATTGTTGAGGTTGACGAAGAGGCGGATTTCAGCTTACCGGGTCAAGCGGATGATATTTCCAATGAGCCTTTTAAAGACGATGAACTCATCAAGAAAATCAAGCGCTTGGTCGAAGACCGCCGTCTCCAAACCCTTAGCGCTGATGCCCTGCCCCCGGTCCGTATCTTTGCGAAGGCTTTGATGCGAGCTAAGGGCGGCCCAGCCAAGACCCAAGCCGCCGTTACCGCTATCCATGAAATCGGCTATGATTATGTAGCTTTCTTCAAGGTGACTCCCACTGACCCGCCCATGGTCTCAGTCGCTGCCCAAGCTGGCCCCAATTCCGTGACCAGCATTGCCCCACCCCGTTTGGACTATGAAAAAAGCATCATTGGGCGTGTTGCCCAAAATGGCGAAAGCTGCATTGTGGGGCCACAAGATGACCCCAATCACCCCTTTATCTCTCGCGGACGTTTTGGGGCTGGCGCATGTGTTGCAGTTGGCACCAATATCCGCTTTGGCGTGATTTTTGCTTGTCGGGATGTTCCCGGTTCAATTACCCATGAACAACTGCTCATGTTGGAATTAATTTGCGCGCAACTTGCCAGCGCCCTAGCCCGCGAGTCCCATAACTAAGATGCACCACTATATTGCGATTGAAGGGGTGATTGGAGTCGGTAAGACTTCGCTTGCCCGCTATTTACAAGATGTCTTCGAGGCCAAATTGCTCCTTGAAGTGTTCGAAGAGAACCCGTTTCTTACCCGTTTCTATGAAGACCGTAGCCGCTACGCCTTTCAAACACAGGTCTTCTTTCTTTTGAGTCGCTATGACCAGCAACGTCGCATTCATCAGATGCCACGCCCGCTGGTGAGCGACTATATCTTTGCCAAAGACCGCCTTTTCGCACGTCAAAACTTGAGCGGGGATGAGTTGACAATTTATGAGCGAGTCTATGAAGCACTCAATCCCAATATCCCTCGTCCACAGTTGGTGGTTTATCTGCGGGCTGATACCGATGTTCTGATGGCCCAAATTGCCCGCCGTGACCGCCCCTATGAGCGGAATATGGATGTGACCTATATTGACCAACTGCGTGCGGCCTATGACCATTACTTTGCGGAGTATGATGAGGCTCCAGTTCTGACAATTGACACCAGCAGCCTCGATTTTGTGCAAAGCCAAACCGACCGCGATTGGATTATCAATAAAATACGAGGAGCATTAGGGCTTGGGCCACAGCAAGCAGCCCTACCCGGTCTTAATGGGCTGGTCAGTACCTCAGTCGAAGCCGATGCTGCTCCCCCCCCCTTTGATTTGTCTTCCACCGCCAAGCGCCTAGCTGATTTCCAAGGTTTTCATCGTGAGTTTGATAAACTCAAGGGCTTCAATACCGATTTGTTCTTGAATTTTGCACTATTGCAAGAGGAAGTTGGCGAATTGGCGCGAGCAATGGTGGGTTGGTGGCAGAATCCCCCAACCGCATCTGATTCTGACCTTGCCAATGAGTTCGCCGATGTGCTGGCCTATATCTTTAAACTGGCAAACTATACCAACATTGACCTTGAAGCCGCTTATTTGGCTAAGATGCACCACAATCTCCAACGTACATGGAACAAGGGGAATAAGAACGGGTGAGCAAAAAAGTCTTTATTGCGGTGGCGGGCAACATCGGCGTAGGCAAGAGCAGCCTTACCCAAATCCTTGCCAAACGCCTTGGCTATGAGCCATTTTTTGAAGCGGTTGAGGAGAATCCTTACCTCGCGGACTTCTATGCTGATATGTCGCGTTGGAGCTTCCACTCCCAGATATTTTTCTTAGCACGACGGCTAGAACATCACCACCACTTGCTCACACATCCGGGGCATGTTATCCAAGACCGCAGCATCTACGAAGACGCTGAAATTTTCGCCCGTAACTTATATCAACAAAGCAAGATGACCGAGCGTGATTATCGGTGTTATCAAAGTCTATATGAAGGCATCTGCGATTTCTTGCCCCCGCCCGATGTCATCATTTATCTGCAATCTCCAGTAGGTGTTTTGGTTGAACGCATTGCACGACGGGGCCGTGATTATGAGCGGCAGATTTCAATTGCCTACCTTGCCGAGTTAAACGATCTTTATGATGAATGGGCTACCCACTGGACACGCTCCCCATTGGTGACTATCCCAACCGCTGATCTCGATTTTGTCCATCAGCCCAGCGACTTAGAGAAGATTCTCTCCAATTTGCCAGACCCTATACGTGCTTTGATAGGTCAAGGAAACGAGTAGCAGATGAACTTGGAACGCGCCAACGAACAGTGGTTTGAAGAACTATCTCAGACCGATACCCCTACCCAAGCCGCCGCCCTTGATGACCTACGCCGTTACTTGCAGCGGGGCATTTTCTACTATTTGAGCCGAGAACGCAGCGACCTAGCGTCTTTGTCATCGGAGGAACTGGCCCAAATGGCGGAGGACTTTTCCCAAGATGCCACCTTACGAATATTAGACAATCTGCACTCGTTCCGCGGAGATAGCCGCTTTACGACATGGGCCATGAAGATTGGCACCCGCACAGCAATCAGTGAATTACGCCGTGCCCGTTACAAAGATTTTAGCCTTGATGAACTTAACGCCAACGGGGAACTGATTGTCGGACTCGATAACTCTGCTAACACCCACCAACATCCTGTTAGCCCTGAAAAAGCAACTGAGCAACAAGATGTTCTTCGCATTATTGCCGATGCCCTCAATGAAGCCCTCACAGAGCGCCAACGAACCGCACTGGAGGCTGTTACTTTACAAGGGATTTCGATGGATATTGTGGCCGAGCAAATGGAGACTAACCGCAACGCCCTTTACAAGCTTCTGCACGATGCCCGTAAAAAGCTACGAACTCATCTTGAAGCACAAGGCGTCGCCCTCAATTACATCATGGACTTATTCGAGTGAGGGCGGCAACCACCCAAACGGCACTTCATCTATATCTTCGTTACCTTGCGCCGAAAAGATGGGGCGGGCTAACGGCTGGCGTAGACGGCTTTGACGAGCAACACGACGAAGTTGTGGTGCATAAACGGTGCGGTTTCGCATCACTTGAGGGTACACAGCCATTCGTGCAATGGCCCGTGCTGTAATATCTACAGAGAGCGGCATAAGGTGTCCCGCTAGTAGATTGAAAGGGAACAAAGCGCCAAAAACTGACGCCAAGCGTAATCCCCAATGTCGGCGTGGCGAAAACAACGCTGGCGCACGAACGATCGTCCAATCCAAACCTGTATTTTTAAGATAATCCTCGGCCTCACGCTTGCTGCGAATATACTCTCCCGGTAAATCCAAAGGGCGCATGATGGTACTAAGCAAAACCATATATGGTACACCATCGCTGACAGTCATGGCGGTGACATTGCGGGCTGAAACAAGGTTAATTTGGTTATAGGTCAATCCACGGGCTGGGTCAGTATGTGTGCTGCCTACGAGATGAACAACGGAATCATGGCCCCGCGCCCGTCCCTTTAAACTAGCACGGTTCCAAACATCGGCATGGGTGATAGTGACCTTGCCTTGTAGCGGGGCTAAGATGTCGCGTCGATCAGGGCGGGCAATGAGCGTAACCTCGGCCTCCAGTTCTAGTAAAGCCATTACCACCCGAAAGCCGAGGAAGCCTGTCCCGCCTGTGACCAAAATCCGTTTGGGACGCTGAACTTGCATTACCACTCCCACGCTTGGAGGGCTGAAAGGAACTCATGGCGAGTCAGATCAAGATGGATGGGGGTTACGGAGACATAACCTTGGTTAACCGCCCATATATCAGTTCCCTCAGCCTCGACATCGCCACCGGGTTCAGTACCAGCAATCCAATAATAAGGTTTGCCAAAAGGGTCGATACGTTCATCGAGGATGTCTCGGTAGTCGCGGCGGCCTTGGCGTGTGATTTGGATACCCCGTAGTTCTCTAGCTGGAAGCGGCGGGATGTTGACATTGAGGATGGTATGGTGTGGCAAGCCATTTTGTAGGGTTTGAGCTGTAATTTGTCGTAACCAAGAGTCAGATGGGCCATAGTCGGCATCAATCATACGGCTACTTAGCGAAAATGCAACCGCGGGTAGACCAAAAATTGCGGCTTCTAGTGCCACGCTCACCGTTCCGCTATAAGTTACATCTTGCCCAAGATTAGGGCCACTATTGATGCCCGACACCACAATATCCATTGGCTCATCAATCAACCCCATCAAGGTTATCGCCACACAATCCGAGGGTGCGCCATCGACAGCATAGGCCACAATATCTGGTGGAAATACATTGTAAATAGGATTGGCGCGTAGTGGGCGATGCATGGTCTTGCGGTGCCCGCTGGCGCTTTGGTTATCTTTGGGCGCTACCACCCAGACCTTGCCCAGTGCCAGCATTGAAGTTGCCAGTTGTTTAAGCCCCGGCGCAAAGATACCATCGTCGTTTGAAATTAAGATATTAGGCATGATTTTGCTCCTGTTGGGCTAAAGCTTCCTGATACCAAGCGTCAATCTCCGCTTGTGTGATTCCGGCGTCTAGTAACACTACGCGCAAGGTTGGCTCAGTAACGCGGTCATGGGTTCGCACCACATGTAGATAATGCGCCCGCAGACAGTCGCGCCATTCTTGATAAAACACACTCTTTTGCCGCACAGCTACAGCACCTCGATTTGCTCATGCAGGTCAGGGATATGAATACGTTCTAACTGAAGGGTATCTTCCAATTGTTTCTTAAGGGCTTGGGCTGGTTCCAGTTCACCATGCACCAAAAAGGTTTGGCGCGGGCGCTTCTCCATAGCTTCAACCCATGCCGTCAACTCGTTGGTATCAGCATGACCAGACAGCCCATTTAGTTTTTGGACTTCGGCCTGCACGCGGTGTTCTTCTCCAAAGATGCGAATAGGCGATACATGGTCGAGCAGCCGCCGTCCGAGGGTATTGGGAGCTTGCCAGCCTGTAATTAATATCACGTTGTTGGGGTCACTTATGCGGTTGCGTAGATGATGCAAGATACGTCCCGCTTCCATCATCCCACTGGCACTAATGACCACAAAAGGGCCTTCCATTGTGTTGAGGGCCTTGCTGTCCTCAACCTTACGGGTATAGCGCAATTTCTCAAAACCAAAGATGTCATCATCGTTATAGGTTTGCATATACTCACGCACATCAGCATCATAGGCTTCGGGATGCATACGAAAAACGGCTGTTGCATCAATCGCTAAGGGAGAGTCTACAAAAATGGGGATAATCGGAATCTCACCCGCACTATGCAGCTTTTGGAGCATGTAAACGACTTGCTGGGTGCGCCCGACAGCAAAAGCGGGGATAATCAAGACGCCCTTCGTTTTGACGATATGCTGAATAATGTTCTTGAAGGTTTGGGCAGTGTCTTGCATCGCCTCATGGACACGTCCACCATACGTGCTTTCCATGATGAGAATATCGGTGTAGTCAATGGTCGAAGGGTCGCGTAGAATCGGCAAGCCCTTGCGCCCTAAATCGCCACTAAACACCAAACGGAAGTCACGCCCTGCGTCACGGTCTTCAATATCAAGAGTGACAATCGCACTACCCAGCATATGACCCGCATCGTAAAAGGTTAAATCAACCCCTTCAAGGATTTGCTTTGTCCAACCATAATTGATGGACTCAAAATACGACAAGCTATTATAAGCATCCTCTTGAGTGTACAGTGGCTCAACAGGCTGCTCACCACGTTTGAGGTTCTGCTTGGTAGCGAACTCGGCGTCTTTTTCTTGGATATGACCACTATCGGGCAACATGGTAGCAGCTAGGTCGCGGGTGGCATGGGTGGCATAAATCGGCCCGCGAAAACCATTTTTGACTAGGCTAGGAATATTACCCGAATGGTCAATGTGGGCATGCGAGAGAATCATGGCATCAATGTTTTTTTCCTCAAACGGCAAATCACGGTTACGTTGAAAAGCCTCCTTGCGCTTGCCTTGGTAGAGACCACAATCTAGCAAAATCCGATAGCCATTTACTTCTACAAGGTGTTGGGAGCCAGTAACAGTCTGGGCGGCCCCATGAAACGTAATTTTCATCAAACGCTCCTTAGTATCTCCAAAAGCTCAACGGCATATTGTTGGCGGCGATAAGGGCCAATCTCCGGTATTTGTTCGAGTTCGTGTAAATTAGCGGGAACATGATGTGCCAAAGCCCATAAGGCACTTTTTGAAATGATAATATCGCCCTCCACCCCACGCTTGGCAGCCCGCCGCTTGCGCCATTCATATAATGCTTGGTAGCGGTTCAAAATATCTTCATCGGGTTGAGATTGTTGTTGAGGAGGACTGGGGGGGGGACTTTGCTGGGCATGCTTCACAAGATGAATGATGCTACGTCCATAGCGCTTAAGGCTTTGGCGCGAGGCTCCTTTGATACGTTCCAAATGGTCAATATGGCGGGGTTGCATCATGGCAATGGCGACCAACTCATTATCTCTCATCACCTTATAGGGTGGGATATTCTGCTGGGCGGCTTGTCGTTCACGCCACTGATATAAGTCTCTCAGTACGGCTGCTTCTGTGGGCTGGAGAGGACGCGGGGTACGTATCCGCCAAAACCCCTCTGGATCAAAAGCACGCGAGGCGGCTGGCGCTTGGCTAATTTCGGCAAAGATTTCACGGGCTTCTGCCAAATAGTTCTTTTTTTGTAACTCCGCAGCCAATAAATCACGCAGCGCAGGTAAATAATGGGTATCCATTTGGGCATAGGCCAGTTGGTCTTCTGGCAATGGGCGCAGGCTCCAATTGGCTTGCTGGAAGCGTTTATCAACATCAATGCCAAAATACCGTTCAAGGAGTGCGCCCAAGCCAACTTTATCGTAGCCCAGAACACGAGCGGCGATATAAGTATCAAAAAGATGAGTAAATTCAAAGCTAAAATCACGCTTCATCGAAATAATGTCATATTCAGCGGCATGAAAAATAATTTCAATTTCGGGGTCTGCAAAAAGTTGACCGAGGTCTTGCATCTGGTCAATAGCAAAGGGGTCAACGATATAATCTTCAATAGCTTGGCCTGCATCAACTGATAGTTGAATCAAACATACCCGTTCATAATAGGCAAACAAACCGTTAGATTCGGTATCACAGGCAATACTTGGGAATTGGCGCAGGTAATCGACAAGGTTCGATAGACCTACTGATGTTTCGATAATTTGCGGACTATCCATTAAACTCCTCATAACCAACCACGTCGGCGAAAATAGTACAGCATAGCCGCTGCAATCAGCACCATAATACCAATGACAATGCCAAATGCGAATGGGTGATGTTGGAATGGCACGACAATATTCATCCCATAGATACCACTAAGCAGGGTCAAGGGTAGCATAATCACGGAGATGAGGGTGAGGATTCGCATAATCTCATTGGTGTACAGATTGGCGAGGATGTTGGTGGTATCCGTCAACCCAAACACAATTTCGCTATGGTAAACAATCAGGTCGATGGCTTTATTGAGGTGGTCAAGGATGTCGCCAAAGTAGACATCCAATTCTTCACGGATATAGGCACGGTCAATACGCTCTAAATTCTCAACAATTTCAATCTGGGGGCGTACAATCCGCCGCATGGAGATAATATCCCGCCGCACCACCGCTAATTCTTTGAGGACATCACGAGCGTTCTCGATGAAAATAGCCTCCTCGAGATGCCGAATCTTAGCGTCAATTTTGTAAAGCATCGGGAAAAGATAATCAACCAGTGTGTCAATGATGGCATAAAAGACACGACTGGCTCCTCGATTCATCAATTGGTCGCGGAGGCCCTCGTTTTCTTGACACTGACGAAAGAGTTGCTCAATTGGTTTATGCTTGCCATCATGCACCGTAATGACATAACCACTTCCCACAAATATATCGACCTCAGAGGGACGACTGAATAGGCGTATCGGATCCCAAACAGGAAATTGTAGCACCAAGAACAGGTAATCGTCGTATTCGTCTAGCTTGGGGCGTTCAATTGTCGAGAGGATGTCTTCAAGGTCGAGCGGGTGGAAGTGCGGATATTCCTCCCGTAGATAATCTACATCTTCAGGGGTTGGTTGCGTGATATTCGTCCAAGTGATCCGGTTGTGTTGTAAGGTTTCAATAGGCATAGCCCCATTATCACGCGGTACCCCATAAGTCGCAACATCACAGGTATAGGAGTTGTCGGAGCGCCCATTGGGCATGTTCGCGCACTACTACCGACGTGTCATGGGTAAGGTCGTGCAAATAGGGAATGAAGCTGGTATGCCGTGAATTTCCCGCCGCAACGCAAGCATTTCTCACCAGTCGCGCCCGCTTGATACGGTAAATGGGCGAGTTTGCATACTGCTCTCGAAAGCTATCCTCAGTCAGTTGCAGCAAGTTCGCCAAAGGAGGTGCGATATGGTCGTCATCGGTGGGGAAAAAATCGTTTTCCAGTGTTTCGGGTGCAAAGCGATTCCAAGGGCAGACCGTTTGACATATATCACAGCCATAAACCCAATTACCCATCAGCGGGCGCAGTTCAAGCGGGATGTTATCTTTTAACTCAATGGTTAGATAGCTAATACAACGGCGTGCATCTAGTACATAAGATTCTGGGAAAGCATGGGTTGGGCAGGCCTTCAAACAGCGGGTACAGGTGCCGCACATGGTCTCACGAAGGGAAGCACTAGGCTCTAGTAGGTATGTGGTGAGGATTTCGCCTAAAAAGAAAGTAGACCCCGCTTTGGGATGTATCAGCATGGTATTCTTGCCAACAAAACCAAGCCCTGCTTGCTGGGCATGACTACGCTCCAAAACCGGCCCAGTATCCACATAACACCGATGCTGAACCGCCGCGCCTGCTTGTTCTTGTAACCACCCCGCCAGCGCCTCAAGACGCGGTAACATCACTGCATGGTAATCAACACCCCACGCATAGGCTGAGATTCGCCCGCGCATCGGGTCATTGAGCAGTGTCGCAGGTGGTTGCAACGTTGTGTAATCCAGTGCCACAAGGATAATCGACTGCACATTAGGCAAGATAACACTTAAATCTTGGCGGCGGGCGATACGGTCAGGGCGTGCCAAATACCCCATTGCCCCGTGCATGTGTTGGTCAACCCACCTTAGATAAGCTTTAAGGTGTGGGGAGGGCTGGGCTGAGGTTATGCCTATTCGGTTAAAGCCAAGGGTGGCGGCCTGTTGTTTGAGGGCTAAACTGTCCATCTGAAAAAAGCAAACTGCCAGCAGGTTCACACTGGCAGTTCACGTTATCTACCAGCGGCTATAGCGTTCTTCACGCCAGACATTGGCGATGTTGTTGTAACCCGCCTTCTCCCAGAAACCGGGATGGTCGTCTGCCGTAAATTCCAAGGCACGAAGCCATTTGCCACCCTTCCATAGATAGCGGTCAGTCTCGGTGCGTTTGCCGGGAATGGCGGCCATCAACCCCCGCACAGGATAACCATGTTCAGGCTCCAAGGGCTTACCTTCATACAGAAAAGCCATCAGGAAATTCTCTGATAGAGCCGCCTCCAACGAAGTGTTGGTCGTATACCCAAATTCACAATGCTGAATACAGAATTGGGCTTCTGGCTTGAGTTTGAGGATGCCTTCATCAATCAAATCCTGCAAGTGTACCCCTTCCCACTGGGTATCAAATTTGCTCCATTTGGTCACACAATGAAGGTCAAAGTTAACCTTGCGGCGCGGGAGTTTGGTGAAGTCGTCCCAAGAGAGGGTTAGCTCTTTTTCAACTAGACCATGTAGCCGCAATGACCATTGACCAAGGTCATCATAGAGTGGAACAGGGCCGTAGTGGAGCACCGGAAATTTGAGGGTGACGGATTGCCCCGGTGGAAGTCGCCCCTCTTGGCGCATCTTTTGTTCAAGGGCGCGGCGTTCTGCGAAATCGCTAAACATTGTGATCTACCTTCTTATCGTTTACCATAGCCAAATGGCATACTTCTGACGCGCATACTTTGCCTAATTGTACCCGATGGCGGAGAAAAGGTGAACTAACGGTGGTCACAATTGAAGCCGATCATATCCAGCTTTTTATGCTTATTCCTGTTCTTATCAATCCTGATTTCTACCGGATGCTCGATCCAGACGAACCGATTGATCAGCAATATATTCAACGTATTGTTGATGGGGTTCAAATTGCGTCGCATCCCTTACCAGAACTCAACCAGCCGCTTTTTTTGACCGAAGATTTTAAAGCAGTCTTTCGACCTACTGGCCTTGACCTTAATCATGTCAATCCTCAGCAAAGCGTCCAAGCGATTATCCCCTCCATGAATATTGTGGTGCAATTGGGCTGGAGTTTCGAGTTGATGTGTAACCTTGGCTTGCTCATCCTAGAGCTAGATATGCCATTACACACCCCCATGAGCCAACTCAATGACCTGATTGATATAGCCCAGCATGATATGTTTGAGTGGGATTTAAACGATGGGGGATGGCTGCTGCCGCATCACTCCATTACCCAGATGCTGGATGTCCCCCCCAATGAAGCCCTAAGTTTGGCACGCATTGTACGAGCCTTTGAAAAGCTGCTAGAGGTCAAATGTATTATCAAAGCCCAAAATCCGGTGGTAGCCTTCTTGCTGCAAATGAATATCCAAGGCGGGGATCACTTTGCTCAAGCGGCGGATGATTTTGGTGAGTATTTGCTCACCAACCGTTATCAGGTTTTATCGCGTTTGCTAGGCTACCATGCCAACCAACAACCGTTTATTGGCCCCAATTGGCGCTGTGCCCAAAACTTGGATAGTGGGGCATGGTTTGAGTGGCTTCCTCCGCTACACCGCGATACCCCCTTGGGGCAGCATCGTTTTGCGGCTGGTGCAACCTACACCACTAGTATGCACCGTCGGCGGGCAGCACGCAGGGTGTTCAAAATTTGCACAATGGAGTATATTGCTGCACGGCTGATGGCGCATCATTTTGCCAGCAATGGGGAAGCTCGTCGCTTGCGGTATGCAATTCAATCGGTTTGCCAAGATCAACAGCGCAATAGAGCCATGTATAACGACATATTAGTTAAGCTTGCCCGGCTCGAAGCGCGGTTTATCTTGCTCAATACCAATATCACTAACCCCGATTGGGTCTTGGATAACCCTGTTGGGGAAGGCACCCATTTCATTGACATGATGCGTTATATTGCCGATGCGTATGGTACTGAACGCCATATCCGTGCTTTGCGTCAACAATTGGATTTGTTCAATCAGATGATTGATCGGTGTTTGTAGAGGGTATTCACTATGAAAAAAAGACGGAAGATGTCAAGCAGCCAAATTGCTGCAACCGCAATTGGGTTAATTATTGTCGCTACCTTTGTGATTTCGCTAGTTAACCCCCGTGCTAGAAGCAGCACTACGAATCCTACTGTAGTTCCGGATAGCACAACTGCGAGCCAGAGCGCTCCAGTTTCTGCTATCCTTGGTATTGAGGGCAAACCACCTCTACTGAGTGGCTCTGGGTTGTTTCAGGCCTTCCAGCCTGCAAGCACCCGCTGGTATCTCTATCAGGATAACTATGCCCCTACCGAGAATCGGGCTAACCTGATTTTTCGGGGGCAATGTGCGATTATTCACAACTTTGTGCAGCTAGGGTTCAACTACAATACCCCCGAAGAGCTGAGTGAAGCTGTTTTCACGGATGACTATTTCACAACGGAGTGGATATCTTATCCTGAGTGGGAATTGACGAGTCGCACCTTTGAAGGTTCCTCAATCATTATGGACTTCGATTTAGTTGGGCGTCCAGAAGGCAACTGTCCAACCGACTATGTGGGTCGCCAGATTAGCTGGATGGAAAACGGCTTTTTGTACAATGTGCGGTTGGTGGTGATGAAAACGGACAAGGCTTCGCTCGACAAATTACAAGCCCTGACGGTGCCTGCGTTTATAACCTACGCCTACAATGCCGATATTATCAGCCAACAAGGGTGGCGCTCACGGTCCAATCTTGATGAAGGCTACTTCATCGTCATTCCCGGCTACTTCCTTGCTGATACGGTGGCTGATTACGTCGGTACGGCTCAAATGGCCTCATACCAAATCAATATTGAGACCGCAGTAGATACCCCATTGGCTTCTACAGAAGAGGCCCAAGCGTGGTTGACGAATTATCGTTCAGGTATCACTATCTTGGATAGCGAATCCGTTGAACAGCCCTTTGCCACTGGGTACCGCTTCAGCTTTAGCTTTGAGAACAGCGATGGTGATTCTTTTAGTGGTGCGGCTTCACTCTTGAATGACGCTGATGGCAAGCTCTATGTAGCTGAGATTTTCACCTCAGAAGATGATTTGAACTTTCTCGTTGAAGATACCGAGAATGCCAACCTCACTGCGGCCCGCAAGATGCTCAATTCTTTCTCAGTGATGTATACCGAAGACACTGAGGCTACGGATAACTAATCGGCCCTAGTTGGATGGTAGGTTGCCCATCAACGAGCGCAATGTCGCCAGTTCGCACATCATAAACCTGTAAGCTAAGTTCCCACTGGACAGGTTGTGCAACTGGCGGCACTTTGATAACAACAATGTCGCGGATTTCATCTTCGGCTTGCCAACAGGTCGTCAGATAGTTGCCGTTTTGCGGATACCAATATACAGGTTCGGAGACTACAACTCCGTCAATGTCATTTTCTGAGGTAGCGACAAGGCGGAATAGATAGGGTCGCTCAATTTGCTCATCGCCTGACCAGATGAATTCAACGGTAATGGCTTGTTGGGAAGGGTCTGCTATATAACGATAGCCATCAAGGGTAAAGCGCCCTTCATAATGTTGACTGGTGTAAGTGTACCTTAGCGGCGTCAGTTCAATGGGCGCAAGTGTCGCCATATCGGTGCGGGGGCCTTCGACGGGCGGTTTCATGTCAAAGATGACTACAGGCAAAAATGAGGCCATCACCGCAACCGAAGCCGCTTGAGAGGCCATTAAGGGCAAATCCCATCGCCCATGATGTTGATGGAACAAACTAGCTCCTGCCAAAAGCATAAACGGCATGAGAAACAACCACACTCGCGCCGTCTCTCCCCGCGATAACCCACTTATACCCGTTGCAAGGATGGTGAAGACAATCGTGAAGGCAAAAACATCCATGAGCGTGACCTGTCGAGTGCGGAGGGCATTCAACCCACGCCATGCGCCCCAAATACCCAGCAGAATAAGGGGCCATCCCGCAAACATCAGCATGTCATAGATGTGCAGCACCACCCAAATATAGTAGTTCTGCTCAATATCAAAGTGCTGATCAAAGATGACCTCAACTATATCGAGTGGGGAGCGTTGGGCATAGAGGGTATAGAGTATCCATGTTGAACTGAGGCCAATCCCGAACCATGCTCCAACCCAAACGGCCCACCAGATGGGCTTGCGGTTGGCATAGGTATAGACCAGCGTATATACCCCAAACAGCGCAATCAATGGCAAGAAAGCGAAGTTGGTGAAGGTGCAGGCTGAGACCACTACCCCCGCCAGCAAAAACCACACCATTCGCTTCTGGCGTAGCCCTATTTGGAACAAGACCAATGCCGTTGTAGACAGCACTGGATAGAAGGTGTTCCAAGATGGCGCAAACATGAGCATTGAAGGCACCAAGGGCCACCATTGGGCAATGCGGAGGGCGGTTTGCTTATCATCAGTAAGTTGTCGCCCCGCCAAGAAAATCGGGATAACGGCCAGTGCTGCCCATAGCGGCATCAACATGCCAGCCCCCGCACTCACCAATTCCCCGCGTGAATAGGCCATAACCTCGGCGGTGCTACACTGATAGGGACGCAACGCCATGCTAACAGGACGCGAAATGGGGTCAACTTCATCGGCAAGTTCCCCAATCCAATAATGAACAACCGCTTGACCGGGAGGGCTGGTTGTAAAGTGAGTGATGGTCTTCAGCCGTGCCTCACGGATAAACTCAGGCCAATGGTGCAAGGTGTCTTGGATGCCATCCTCGGCAAAATACTGCACGGCTACTCGGCTGGCTCCGGTCTGCACAGGTGACACCGTATGCGAAAATAGCGTAAAAAAGGGCGGATATTCCCTTAAGGTCTGAACGCTAATGGCGAGGGCAAAGGCCGCGACGATGCTCCATACCAAGGCTGGAACCGTCCAACGCCGCAACGCATAGGCCCCTGCAACATAGAGTGCCAAAACAATGACCAGTACAACCACATTGTTCCATTCGGTGGGTACTGCATAGGGCCAGCGCCAGCCCCATCCTCCGCGTTGTTCAGGGATGATATTCAAGGCCAGCAGGGTAAGGAAGGCCAGCGTAAAACCAATAATCCACTTTCTCATTCGGCGTCATTCTCGCTCGTTAGGTCTATTCTTAAATCGACATCCATATGGCAACGGGTGCATCCGGTATTGCGGACAGCCTCTTGGATAAATTGCACCCGCTCACCGCCAATCACGGTGACATGGGCCAAGTGGCAATCTGTACATGATGTGTCAGTTTGGGCGGTTTGTAAACCCTCTAAAAGCAAACGCCTTTCTTCTGCAAAGGGTAGTCCTTCCTCGACGGTCAGATTGCCTGTCTGCCGATAGGCCGCCTCTGCTGCGGGTAAATAGTTGTGGTAGTGATTGTTAAAGCCGAGCGTTTCTAGCGTGTCGCTATGACAATGGATACAAGCTTTCTCGACCATCCCCTGTGAATGCTTGAGGGTGGCTGATTCAATCGCGGTGCTGCTGCCTCCGCCTGTGGCATAAACCGCCGTGTCGTAGATACCCAAGCCTAAAGTCAGCACGCGGTCGGGGATAGTCTGGCGTCCGCGATGGCAATCCACACAGCGAAAAGCCTCCATCTGGGGGGTATTGAGGGCGACCACATAATGATAGGAGGACAGGTCGGGGATAGTCTCATCTTGAGCATCCATCGCCAATTGGGCGCGGTTGTAGTAGGTGCGCTCGGCTGCTACGTGACACACCGTACAGTTGCGGTCATGCTCCTCTAGCAACGAACCGCCAATGCCCGCCGTGCCACCCAGCAACACCAACACTCCGCCTACAATCAATAGCCATGTGCGGCGTGAGAAAGTAGTTAGTGGACTCAGCCAACGTCGAATAGCTACACCACCTGAAGTACAATGCGATGAATAGCGTTGGTTCCTTGGGGTTTAGCGCTGCCAAAGGCTCCATTGGCGCTGGTTTGCTGGGTGAAACCTGTCTCATCGGTTGAGCGCACTTCTATCTCATAGGTGCCAGTGGTGGCGGGGTGCCATGCCACATACCATTGGGTCCAAACTAAGGGTGATTCGCCTTGGACGAGAGTGGTAGGCATCCATTCACCCCCATCAACACGCACCTCAACTTGGGTAATGGCTCGATGACCCGCAAAGGCAATACCTTGGATATAGACTTGGCCCTGAATGCGGGTCTGATGCGGGGGCGTTTGGATAATGGCGTTGGTCTGCACCTCGCCTCGATCTGACCATCCCCGACTCTCCCAATAGCCCTTGTACTCGTAGTCTATAAACTCAATGCGCTCAATCCACTTGGGCATCTTTTGACCATACAGCTCCGGAATGAAGATTCGCAAGGGGTAGCCATGTTCACGCGGAAGCAATTGCTCGTTCATTTTATAAGCCAACAGGACACCAGCTTGGGTAATCCACTCCATATCGACGGAGGTGCTATAGCCATCGGAGGCATAGAACTTGGCTTGTTTGGCCTCTGGCTTCACCCGCGCTTGTGTAAGGAGATCGCTGAACCAGCAGCCACCCCAGACCGCGTTACCAATCAAGCTACCCCCGACTGGATTGCCGATACACTCAAGGGTGCGGGTGGTTTCGACTTCGGGCAATTGGCGGATGGCTTCATAGCTTAAATCGAGGGGATTCTCAACCCAACCATCAATCGTTAAACGCCAGTTTTCCAGCACATCATCATAGCGAGGTGTATCCCCGCTTTGTGGGTAATCTTGCACATAGAAGATATGGTTGTCGGTGATAATCGGCGCGTTATGGGTCAGGTGGGCATAGCGTGGGTCAGCTTCAACGGGTTGCCCTTGGATAGTTACAGGTGTACTGATTAAAGCACCCGATTTATAGACCGTTGGTGGGGGCGGGCTATCGCTGGGACGACATCCGGCGAGGGTAGCGGCTGTTGAGCCTGTCACCACCAGCAAAAAATCACGTCGAGAAAGGGGCTTATGTGGCATCTAGACCGCCTCAGTTGAGCGAAGCAAAAGGCCCCGCACCACAATTGCTACGCCCAAGGAGATGAGGATAACGCCAATTACGGATTCACTGAATGGAGCTACATCATTGCTATCCAGCAACAAACTCACGCTTAAGCCCACGACTCCTGCTCCACCCAAAAACGCAGCTGCATCGCGCCGAATCAACGCGATAAACGACCATAGCACCGCTCCTCCTAAGCTAACCGCAGGCCACCACTGCAAAATGGCATCGGCTAGGGTGGCGACGTTCATCAACGTAAAGAAGGTGCCTCCTACCAACAACATCAGCGCCAACACGAATAAATCCACATGCGCGAGGCGTGTCCGTTTAACACGAGGGCGTTGTGGACGGGGACGCGGTTCTGCCTGTGCTGGCTCTGGCTCTGTATACGGCACCAAGGATTGTTCGATGTCCTCAGTAATCACCCCATCAATAACTTGGTCTTCTGGCTCAGGGGGCGGGGGTTGCTGGGGACGAATGCGCGGTCGGGAACGAAATGGTTCTCTCATGACTGTCTCCTCTTGACCACAATCATAACGCGATTCTTGTGTCTTGCGAAAATGATGCCAAACTATTAGCCTAAATCCGAGAAGGAAGGTTGTTGACTATGCTGCTGAAGTATTTCTATGATAAAAAACTGGCACAAGCCTCCTATTTGGTTGGCTGTGCGGCAACGGGTGAAGCGCTCGTTATTGACCCTGCCCGTGACATATCACCCTATTTAGAGGCGGCCCGCGCCGAGGGCTTGCGAATCACCCATATCACCGAAACCCATATCCATGCTGATTTTGTCAGTGGGAGCCGTGAGCTGGCCTCACAAACAGGGGCAACACTCTACTTAAGCGATATGGGCGATGTCAACTGGAAATATCAATTTGCTGATGATAACACCGTGTTGATACAAGATGGTGATTCTTGGATGGTGGGTAACATTCGGGTGGAAGTCCTTGCTACGCCGGGGCATACCCCAGAGCATTTGGTTTTCCAAATCACGGATACCGCTGCCGCTGATGAGCCGATGGGGCTTTTTACAGGCGATTTTATCTTTGTGGGCGCTGTTGGACGGCCTGACTTGCTGGAACGAGCAGCGGGCTATGCGGGTACGATGGTAATTGGTGCTCGTCAACAGTACCAAAATATTCAGCGTATGTTGAATCTGCCGGATTATCTGCAAATTTGGCCCGGACATGGCGCGGGTAGTGCGTGTGGAAAAGCACTTGGTGCATTGCCTTCGACCACCCTCGGCTATGAAAAGCGCTTTAATCCAGCTTTTCAATTTACAGACGAGGATAGTTTCGTTGAGTGGTTGTTAGAGGGGCAGCCCGAACCCCCAACCTATTTTGCCCAAATGAAAAAGGTTAATAAAGTTGGGCCTGCTTTGTTATATGAACTCCCTAGCCCAGTTGAGTTAACCCCTGCCCAATTGGAAAAACATATCGCTGATGGTCACATGGTGATTGACACCCGCGATGGTGTGGAATTTGCCAACGGACATCTAGCAGGTACGCTTAATATTCCGGCTAGTTCAAATGGCTTCAATACCTATGCTGGTTGGTACATAGACTATACGCAGCCTGTTTACTTGATTGTTGAGGCTGACCGCCTTGATGCGGTTATTCGTGATTTACAGGCTATTGGCATTGACAAGGTGGTGGGCTATATCACCCCTGACCGCCTGTCAAATTTGTCCGAGATAACGCCTCAATATACCCACCAACAGGTGGCGGCACTTGATGGTGGAGTGCAATTCCTTGATATTCGTAACCTGACGGAATACCAAGAGAAGCATATCCCGAATGCTCTGCATATCCCAATGGGCTATATTGCCCGTCATCTTGACCAGATTTCACGCACGCAACCAGTCGTGGTTCATTGTGCGACGGGCATCCGCTCCCAAGTTGTCGCCAGTTTGCTGCAAAGATACGGTTTTAATAATATCATCAATCTTGAAGGTGGGGTTGAGGCATGGCAAGCAGCAGGCTTACCGCTTGAAGAAGGTGAAATAATCAACGCCTAGGCGATAAAAAATTGGGGAGGGCTTGGATAGCCTTCCCCGTTAATCGCGCTTGTTTTTGCGGTCTGGTTTGTTGAGCTTTTTCTTGCGGCGTAGTTCGTCGGGATCAAGGCGCTCACTGCGCCGACGGCGTGACTGCTTATCGGCATCCATTTTGACCAGTATCGGCTGAAATTCGGCGACGATTTCCACTAAATCCTTTTGGGCTTCCATTACAATGCGAATATCTTTATAGGCCCCCGGCGATTCGTCCAATCCACCGGAAATGAGTTCCACACCAAACTTTTTCAGTTGGCGTTCTACTTTATCCCAATCGAATTGTTTGAACGCTTGACTACGCGACATCTGGCGGCCCGCCCCATGCGAGGCACTATCTAGTGATTCTGCTTGCCCCTTGCCGCGCACTACAAACCCCGGAGCCGTCATACTCCCCGGAATCACGCCATAGACCCCCGCTCCTGCCGGAGTGGCCCCTTTGCGATGCACAATAACCTCTTGCCCGTCATGCACCTCTTTCCACGCGAAGTTGTGATGATTTTCGATACCCCCCAACACCTCAAGGCGCATGGCTTGGGCAATCTTCTGGTGGATAACGGCATGGTTGGCACTGGCATAGCGGCCCGCCAGATTCATGGCGTGCCAGTATTCCTGCCCCACCCCCGTCTGCATATCGAGCCACGCCAGATGCTGAAAGTCTTTCGGGAGTTCTTGGTGGGTGTGTATGGCGATTTCGGTGTAGTAGTTGGCGATGGTATAGCCCAGACCGCGACTCCCGCTGTGGCTTACCAGTGCCAAATACTTGCCAATGGGAATAGTGCCATAGGAGCGTGACCCTTCTCCATCACCCTTGCCTGTACCTTCAATCACGGCATGAACGGTCAAGGCACCAAACTCGACAAAGTGATTACCGGAACCACTCGTGCCGAGTTGCTTATAGGCGGTGTCTTTCATCTTACGGGCAATAGCCAATTCACTAAACAGCGGGTCATCGAGAACGGGATGCTCAACGGGCTGCTGGAACTCACGACCCGGCCCAAATAGCGTGTTGTCTTCAATCGCTTGGCGGAACTTTTCGCGCTTTTGCCCTAGCATATAGGGTGAAACATTAAAGATAGTCATACTCATGCGGCACGCAATATCGACCCCGACGGCATAGGGGATGATAGCGTTGGTAGTTGCCAAGACCCCGCCGATGGGCAAACCATAGCCTTCATGAGCATCCGGCATCAGGGCACCTTGTACGGAGACGGGCAAACGGGCGGCCCGTACCATTTGTTGAATGGCACCTTTTTCAATAAAGGACTCGCCCCATACGCGATAGGGTACGGGGTCGCTCCGCACAAAATCATCCATAGAGGCTTACTCGCTATCGTCCAAAAGATACCGTGCAATCAGGTGGGCGCTGTGGTATAGGCTATCTTGATGGGTGCGTTCATAAGCATGGGAGGCATCAACGCCGGGACCAATCAAGCCAACCCGTGCTTGCCCGCCTGCCCGCCAATAAGCGCTGCCATCCGATCCATAATAGGGATAGATGTCCAGTTTGTGGGCAATCTCAAAGGTCTCTGCCAAGCGCCGCAGCTTGTTGTTCATCATAAAATGATAGGGGCCGCTGGAGTCTTTGACGCAAATACTAGCTGAGAACTCATCACCTGCTTGCCCATCACCCAAGGCCCCCATATCAATCGCTAGTAGTTCATACAGGTTGTCAGGGAAGCCCGATGACCCACCATGTCCGACCTCTTCGTAGTTGGCAATCAAAAAGGTTGTGTCTTGGGCAGGCCGCAAGCCCGCATCCTTGAGAGCCTGCAAAGCCCCATAGATAACCGCCACACCCGCCTTATCATCCAAGTGGCGAGAGCGAATAAAGCCTGTGTCGGTAACTTCTACACGAGGGTCAAGGAATACAAAGTCGCCCACCTCAATGCCCAACTGACGGACATCATCAGCGCTGTTAACTTTGGCATCAAGGCGTACTTCCATCAGCGACTCCTCGCGTTTAGCGTCCCGAATGCCTGCATTGACATGCACGCTGGGGTTGCTGGGGAGCAGGGTTCCACGATAGCGCTGGTCGCTATAAGTACGAACGGTCACCCCTTCAAATTCGACGGCGGTCCACATATAGCCACCGAGTTGAGTGGTACGGAGCCGCCCGCTTCCCTTAATCTCTTTGACCATCAAGCCTAGAGTATCGACATGGGCTGTCATACCACGTGGCTTGTCAGTTTGGCTCCCTTTCCAGAACCCAAGTAGGGCACCCTTGGGGGTAGTTGTGAGGGTTAAATTTGGGACTTCAAGGGCAGCAAAGGCTTGATGAACGTAGTCCATTGCTTCAGAATAATAGCCTGTTGGGCTAGGGGTATTTAACAATTTCACCAAAAAATCGGTCATTACCTGTACATCAAATTGCAAATCACTCAATAGCTTCACTCCTGAACAGCCTTTGCATTATACGAGATGATGGGGCATTCTGGCTACATTCGGTTAAAATTAGGGTTATGATTCGTGATGTAACCAAACATTTACCACCCAGTGGCCCTCAACTGCGTCTTCTCGTGGTTGGGATGCCTCAGCTTGGCGCACTCATACAGCAGCAACGAGCCGATGTTGTGTTTATGCCCACCAATTTGCCGACTACGCCAGCCAATAGCGTGGATGCGATTATTGCAGACTCACAGGCCCCGTTGGTGGACTGTTTGCGTGTACTACGGGCAGGTGGTCGCTTGATGATACTAACCCCAACCATTCGCAAACGTCTCCACCAACTATGGCCCTTCTTTTTGAAGTATCCCCGCTTGGCGTTGAACATGTATCAACTTCAGCAACAAGCCATCACATCCTATGACATGACAACCCATGCCCAACAACTTGAACAGGCTGGATTTACCCGCCTTTTGGCAGAGACCATTTGGGATGGTTGGGTGCTGCTTAGTCGGGGCGAAAAACCCTATCCACCCGCAACATCTACCCTCGCACGGGTTGCACAAAATAGGCCCTTATCCGAATCGCTCGGTATTATTCAAGGTCAACAATGGCTAGGCGTTAAGGCTCGTTATGTGTTTTTGTTGATACGCCAGACTCCTAATCAACCGAGTTGGCATGATTCAAAAGACATGCTTAAATGGGAAGCAGTCGGCGTTCAACTTGCGACGGGCGAAACGGTAGTGCTGGCCTTTACCAGCTTGCCCCAAGCAGTGGGATTTATGCAGGCAGCGGTATTGGCCCAAGAAGCGATTGAGGGTATCAACAAAATACCCAAATTTCGCCTTGCGACGGCTGCCGACTGGCTATTTCCGACGTGGGTCAATCCTGCTTTTAAGGACTTACATTCAACCAAAACACCTTCTGTGATGATGATACCGATTGACCCCACATCCGCAGAGGTACCTGATGAGTAAAGCATGGAAGATTTAACAGGCCAACAGCTAGGCCAATATCAACTTCAAGAGCGCATTGGACGCGGTGGCATGTCAGCCGTCTATCGGGCAATCCGCACGGAAGACCAAGCCGAGGTTGCCGTTAAGGTCATGGACACCAGTCCAGAAACCCGCGATATGTTCTTTAAGCGCTTTGAGCAAGAGGCCAAGATTGTCTCCGCTATGCGGCACCCCAATATCCTACCCTTACTGGACTATGGGCATGACCAGCAGCATCCCTTCATGGTGACGCCACTAATCAATGGCGGCACGCTTGCTGACATCTTACGCCGTACAACCCTTTCCCCAGACGAGACGGGCGGCTGGCTCTATCAAATCGCCTCAGCGCTCGACCATGCCCATCAGCAGGGCGTGGTGCATCGTGACCTCAAGCCAACGAATATTCTTCTTGATGACAAAGGTCATGCCTACCTAACCGACTTTGGGATTGCCAAGATTCTCAACCTCACGGGCGGTGGCTTAACGGTAACGGGCAATGTACTAGGAACACCAACCTACATGGCACCTGAGCAATGGCGTGGGGAAGATGCGACCCCACTCACGGACATTTATGGACTGGGGGTGTTGGTCTATTTGATGCTATCGGGGGAGCCGCCTTTCCATGCTGATTCTCCGCATTCGCTAATGTATAAACACCTTAACGAGCCACCGCCCCCCATTCGCATTCATGCAGCAGATGTCAGCGAGGGTGTCGAACAGGTCATCAATAAGGCGCTTGCCAAGAATAACAATGACCGTTATCCCACCGCCGGAGAATTTTCGCAGGACTTTCAACGGGCGCTACGGGGTATGGAGACCATTGCACACCGCCACCCGCCCCGTAAGCAGAGCCGCATTTCCACCGATACCCCATCCAATCTCAAGGCTGTAGCTGAGAATGGGGTACTAACGCCAATCTATGCTCCGGCACCGAATACCCCCTATCCTTATCAAGCCTCGCGCTCCTATGTACCCATCTTGCCACCGCCACGCCCTAAGCACGGGTCACAAATACGCTCTTGTCTGTGGGTGACTCTCATTATCGCAGCCCTTGGTAGTTTTGGATTCTATACCAGCCAAGACCCTGACCGCTTTTTCCCCCAAGCCCTCGCCCCTGAAGTAGCTGCACCATTGCCAACCTCAACCCCAACGGTACCCAGTACCTCACAGGTGCGAATCAATTTTCCCGAAAATGGGGCTGATACATTTACGGTTGGTGTAGATGTCAGCATCGGGCTATCCATTGATGCTGGTGTGACCAAGCTAGAGATACGACGTTTTGGTTATGTGGTGAATACAATTGAAAATCCATCCGATGTGATAACCTACCGCCCCTATCAGGCGGGGCGGCACGTCATTGAGATTGTCCCTTATCAAGGAACAGAGCCGGGGGAATCGGCTATTTTGGAGATTATCGTGCGCTAGACGTTAAAGCGGATATTGAGAATGTCGCCATTTTTGACGATATATTCTTTACCTTCCATCCGCATCTTACCCGCTGCTTTGACAGCATTCATATCCCCATTGGCTGCCATAAAATCATCATAAGCCACCACTTCGGCACGAATAAATCCACGTTGCAGGTCACTATGAATAACACCTGCCGCTTGGGGAGCCGTCGCCCCAACTGGAATTGTCCATGCTCGCACCTCATCTGGCCCAACGGTGAAAAAGGATTGAATGTGCATCAAATGATAAGACGCTTGGATGATACGAGCTGCACCGGGTTCCTCAATGTTGTATTCTTCCAAGAACATCTCTTTGTCTTCGCCTGTCAGTTGGGCAATCTCAGCCTCAATTTGGGCTTGCAAGCCAAAAATCATCGCTTGTTGATGGTCATAGGTGATAATCTCGTTGGGGTCTTGCAACTTCTCACCCATATTGAAAATGATAATCACGGGCTTGAGCGACAATAAACCATAGCCACGTACCATTTTCTTTTCTTCTTCGGTGAGGTCAAGGTCACGCAAGGGGTTGCCATCTTCAAGGCAGGCTTTCATGCGTTGCATCACATCGGTTTCAATTTCATTGGCCCGCTTGTCAACCTTGCCGCCCTTTTTAAGTTCCTCTTGCAGGCGCTCCAGCCGTTTTTCGACGGTGAGCAAATCGACGAGGAGAAATTCACCGTCAAGAGTCTCAACATCGCGCACAGGGTCAACGGTGTTATAGGGATGGGGTACCTTGTCATCAACGAAAGCCCGTACCACATGCAGGAAGCCGTCGGAGGTTGCCAGCGCATTGCGGAGTTGCCCACTCAGCGCTCCCTGACCGATACCCTTATCAAGCCCGCCAATGTCGTTATAGGTCACACTGGTATAGGTGGTTTTCTTTGGTTTATAGATGGCGCTCAGTTGATCTACCCGCTGGTCAGGAACATTAACCGTAGCGGTCAGGATTTCGAGTTTACCGCTTGATACCGCGCTGGTCTCATGATTGCTGCCAGTCAGGGCATTAAAGACGGTGGTCTTGCCACTATTGGGCAAGCCAATAATGCCTAATTGCATAGCTTTGTCTCCTCAATTGGTGTGTTGCGCCAAACACTATAACCTAGGGCATCCAGTTTTTCCATACACGTTCATTCAGCGAAGGCTTGTGTCCCTAAACAAAAACCGCCCCAGAAGGGCGGTGTTTTATTCTTGGGCAACCAATTTCACGGCTTTCTCAACACTCTTTTCCGGCGTGATTTTCAGTTGCGTGTCAATGACCTTGCCATCAGGGTCAATTACCCAATGTGAGCGAATCACGCCCATATATTTCTTGCCATACATGGAGCGTTCCCCCCATGCGTCCCACGCCTCTAGCACCTGATGGTCAGGGTCAGAGACCAGAGTATAGGGCAATTTCTCGGCCTCTTTCCATGCCTTCAGTGCGTCGGGCATATCGGGGCTAATTCCGATAACGGTAGCATTATGGGTCTCAAATGTGGGCCACGCATCGCGCAGACCACAGGCTTGGGTCGTGCAACCCGGCGTGGCGGCCTTGGGATAGGCGAACAGCACAACGGTCTGTCCTCGAAAATCGGAGAGACGGGTCGGTTGACCATCTTGGTTCAAGAGTTCAAAGTCGGGTGCGGTATCACCAATGTTAGGCATCATATCTCCTTAATTTGATAATTGACCAAGCCAGATTTTATCAGCAACCAGCCAATAATCTCCGCTTGCAATATCCAGTTTATACGTTGCACCGATTAAACTATCAACGATCATCAATTCTTGGTTTTCATTAATAAATGCCATAGCCGTCCAGCGTTGACCATTGGGAGCATTGATAATGCGCTGCTCTCCTGCGCTCGTATCCGCCACAACCAAAGCAAAGGCTGTCACCTCGTTAGCCGACACCCCTTCAATACCCCCCATTGAATAAGCGACCAAGCGCCCATCGTCACTCACCAACACATCCCCACCCTGTTGATAGATGGTATCGAAGGCGGGAGTCAGGCGGTCGGTGTTATTATCCAAATTCCATGTGTGGATACGATAGCTTTTACCCAGCACAGGCCGTTCTAAGCGGATGAAGGTGCGACCATCATTGGCGATTTGGGCGGGGCAGTGGCAGTTTGGTTCCAATGGTAAGGCGTTGTAGGCTTGGCGCGGTGTAATATACAACCAAAGGCTTTGATAGTTGATGAAATAATCCGTTATGCCGCGGACAACATTGGGCTGCTCTAAATCAAAAAACACAAGACTAGCGTCATTCGATACCCCCAGCACCGCCACCCGTGAGAAAGGGCTACCTTGGGTCACAGGCAATACTGGCAACATTCGCAAGTTACCCCCATTCAGGCTGGCTGTGAATAGACTTGTCTCAAAACGCACCCCATCCAAAGAGTGCATTTCGGCCCATGCAATGGTGTTACCATCTTCCGAGAGGGCAAAGCTAATGCCGCGCAAGTTCTCTAGCTGTTGAGGTATGAACACAAGACTGCTCACCAAACCATTGGCACTTACGATTCGCAGCGTTCCATCGCTTGGGTTCTGATACAGCACCCCGCTTGGCGTTAAGTGAAAAGCCTCAAGGATATTCGGCACATTACTAAACCCGCCAATCCGTGCCACAATGCTGAGGCCAGTTATCGGATTCGTAAAATAGATGCTGACCTCATCTCCCTGTTGGCTGATGAATACATCAGTTGGAGTTTGGGCCAGACCACCTTGGGCTGTGAATAGCGCTGCAATGATCAACAGCAAGCCGAATAGCTTAAGCTTTTTCACGGATAAGCTTCACCACTTGTGGTAGGGCCTCGCCAGAGCCACCTGCCACCCGAATTTCAGCAATCTCGGAGATGGTGCTACGGCTTGGATTAATCTCCAAGACCTTGGCTCCACTGCGATAGGCCAAAAACGGCAGTTGAGCCGCTGGATAGACCACCCCACTGGTACCAATCACCAGCATCACATCGGCCTCAAGGCAGACTTGTTGAGCGCGTTCTAATTCAGCAGTAGGCAACAACTCACGGAACCAGACCACATTGGGGCGTAGATAGTTGCGATTGCAGTGTGGGCAGAGGGGGGGCGCGTCATCCCATGTCAGTTGGCTGCTGTCCACAATGGTCGGGTCGCCTTGGCAATTGCCCGCGCATTTGTCCTGCTGGATATTACCATGCAAGCAAATCACATCGCGGCTGCCCACTAGCTGATGAAAGCCATCTACATTTTGAGTAATGATAATGACTTGTGGCAGCAGGGCTTCCAGTTCGACAAGGGCATAGTGGCCGGGGTTCGGTGTCGTTTTATTGACAATTTCGCGCCGAAATTGGTACCAATCCCAAACCAGTTTAGGATTATTGGCAAAGGCGTCAGGGGTTGCCAATTCCATGGGGTCATATTGCGCCCATAGCCCTTCTAGTGCATCCCGAAAGGTTGGGATACCACTCTCTTGACTCATGCCCGCGCCCGTTAAAACTACCAGCCGCTTGGCTCCACCAATCATATCCGCAAACGTTTGTAAATCGCTCATCACAATCGCCTTGAACCTCGGTCATCTCCTAAACTTTGGCGGGCTTGCTTGGCCTTTTGTGGCAACGCATGATCGTCCACATAGCCTAGTGAAGCATAGAAGTCTGCATCATAGGCCCGCGTTTTGACCACCACTGGCATTGGCACCGCATGGCCCATGATAATCGCTTGTTGCTTGGTATCCAAACGTGCCAGCACCTCACGCAGACTGCTGGCCCCGTTAATGCCTGTCAACACCGCTACAATATCGCGTTCATTATCCAATAGTGCCGTGACCCGTGTCCCGATTTGACTCATCACTTCCTCATCAATCCCACTCGGACGCTGGTCAACAATAAGCAGAGTAACGTTATACTTCCGCAACTCGCGGGCGATAATCCCGAAAATGGTCTGCTTGGCAACAGCAGGGTCAAGGAATTTATGGGCCTCCTCAATCGTAATCAACAACTGGGGTGGCTCAAGCGCTGAGTCGCCCAAAGCACGCTCAACCTGCTCCACATAATAGCTATGGATGCGGCGTGTTAGGTAATTGGCGACCAGAATATAGGCCGCGAGGTTGTTGCCATAACGCCCAAACTCCAGCACCACGCTCTTGCGTTCTTCAATCAACTGGATAATCTTGTTGACGCTATCCCCAACGGCTCCCTCTGGTCGCAAAAATTCCCAACGCTCGAAACGTGCCAAGCGCCGTTGCAGGGCTGTTGCCGACGACCCATTGATGTTGGAAGTCTGCACTAGCTCATCGAAGGCATCCCCGTCCAGCGTTAAGAAGCGCCGAATCCAGTCCGCGCCAAACTTTTTATGCAGGGTATAGGAGGCATCGACCATTGAATCAGTCAGGTCGAGGGTGTCGCGCAGCATCTCAATATCTTGTGGCTCGATTTCGTCATAGCCTAATGTGACCACATAATCATACTTGGCTTGACGACGGCGGGATGACTCCTCATCCAGTGTCAAAATCGAGACCCGATGAGGAAAGAGTTGCTTAAGACCTTTTGCTTTGGGGCCACGCTCATCGGTAATCTCCCAGCCATAATCGTTGTGCATGTCAAAAATCAGGCTGGCGGCCATATTGCGCTGAATGACCCCAGCCAGCAAGATACGGGTCAGGAAGCTCTTGCCAGTGCCGCTTTTGCCAAAGACACCTACCGAGCGCTCCACTAGACGGCGTAGGTCAAGGTTAATTTGAGTCTGCTCTAATTCCAAAGGCGCACCAACGTTAAAGTGAGTGGCGTCCTCTTGCCCGAAAACATCATTGACATCCTCAACGGTGGCAATCTCAACTGGCATAAAATGGCTGGGGATAGTCTTGACAGGACGCGGCTCCTTGGACTGCTCACCTTCAATCACCAACATAGGAGCAATATGCAGGGTGCCATAAGCTGCCGTCCCGCTATAGATGGCACCCATAAATGGGTCGTCAATGTCGGGTGGATTAGCAGTCAAGGCAGGATTGGTCACATCCAGTTGAATATCGGTGACCATGCAAAAAAAGCGCTTTTTTTGACCACGCACCACCACATAGCGCCCAACGGCTAGGTCTTCGATGGCCGTCTCGCGGTCTAGTTTAATTTGTAGCCCTTTACTCAGTGACCCGCCGACCACTACCCCAATCCGTAAGTTAAGCGTTGAAGAAGCGGAGGGTGAGCGCGGAAACCAGTCATCTAAACCCATACATCTATCCTCGATGGCCTTGAACAAACGTTCTTTCAGTATAGCCCATGTAGGCTTGGGTTGTCTAACCGTATGGAAAAAGCTATAATAACGTCCAATTGAAGCAGTGGAACCGTTGTGCAAATTGACTATCCTCAAATTATACTGGGTTTAGTAACACTAAAGGCGGTTCAAAGGACGTATCATTTATGCAAAAATGGACAGCGTTTATTCTTTCAGGCGCTTTACTGGTTACTTTTGTCATTGGCTTGTTTGTGCAACCCCTCGATAGCCAAGCCAATCCCGGCACCATTTGGCAAGCCAGCTTCTATGCCAACACCAGCCTTGCTGGGGAACCTGCCCTTATCCGGAATGATCGGACGCTTAACTTCAATTGGTCGCTCGACGCCCCATCAGTCGATTTACCTGTCGATGGTTTTTCGGCACGTTGGAAAGCCAGCTTTGAATTTGAGGCCGGCCAATGGCTCTTTTCAGCAGGGGCTGATGATGGCATCCGCCTATGGGTTGATGATGATTTGCTGATTGACCAATGGGAATCAAGCGGCACCTTTGTTGTCCATACTGCTCAGACCGCGCTCGATGAGGGTGAACACACCATCAAGGTTGAGTATTACGACGCTGAGGGCCTTGCCGGAATCAGCGTCGATTGGAAACCTGCCCCTAAATCTGCCAAGGCTGCGGATGTACCGGATACACCGCCCCAATCCCCCCCTGCTCAGTCCAATCCGACTCCTATTCCTGCTGATGCCCCCCTCGCCCATGTGGCGATAGGGATTTTGAATGTGCGAACTGGCCCCGGCATTGACTACCAACGTATTGACCAAGTGTATCTCTATCAGCGTTTCCCGCTCTTGGGTCAAAACCCCGAAGGTACATGGTATTGGATTGACTTGAAAGATGGGCGCACTGGTTGGGTTGCCTCTCGTTATATTTACTTGACAGGCAATAGCGCCGCGATTATCGTGCGTCAACCACCGATTGCGGGCGACCAATTTGAGGGTATGGCTGGCACAACGCTTGTTCGCCTCAACGTCCGCCCTGAACCTAACGAAAACACGGAAGTTTTAGGCATTATCCCCTACGACGTTGAGATTCTGGTACTGGGTCGCAATAGCACCAGTGTCTGGTATTACGTCAGCTATGGGGATGAACTCGAAGGCTGGGTTTATTCGCCCTATACGACTATTACGGGGCGTGTGTATGATCTGCCCTATCTTGACTAGCTAAATAGGATTGAAATTGTAAGAGCCACCCGCGCTGGAGTGGCTCTTTTTGATTGGCTTAGGGGGTTAAGCGGTGAATATCGCGTGGAAATAGTGAGGCCCAGCGGATATTATCCAGTTGGATAAGCTGCATCACAAAACGCTCTAGGCCAATAGCAAAACCGCCATGCGGTGGCATCCCATACTTGAAAGCCTCAAAGTAAGAGGTAAATTTCTCAGGGTCATAGCCAAAGCGTTCTGCTGCTGCCAAGTAATCAACGTATTGATGCAAGCGTTGACCACCTGTAATCAACTCTGTACCACGAAAGAGCAGGTCAAAGCTATTGCTCACGGTCGGGTCAGAGGGGTTGGGATGGGTGTAGAAGGGGCGCTTGACCATCGGATAGCCCACCACAAACAAGAAATCGCTCCCATAGGTTTCTTTAGCCCATTGCCCCAAGAGTCGCTCATGCTCAGGGGTCAGGTCAGGTGCGCCAATCGCATCCGTAACCCCGTAGCGCTCAGTGACCAGTTGTTGGGCCTCGCGGAAGTTGATATAGGGGAAGGCCCGTGTTTGTTCATCAACCACCGCTGAGGGCATCACCACCTCCAGCAAGCCTAATTCATCGGCATAGCAGGCTTGCAGATGTCGCAAGATACCACCCACCACTTTGGTGACCATCTCCATCACCGTGAAGTGATTCTCAATAAACCCAAACTCGACATCAAGGCTGACGTATTCATTGGTATGGCGGGTGGTGGCATGTTTCTCGGCGCGGAACACAGGCCCGACCTCAAACACTCGCTCGAATATCCCCACCATAATTTGCTTATAGAACTGCGGGCTTTGGGCAAGATAGGCCATCTGCCCAAAATGTTCGACTGCGTAGACCTCCGCCCCGCCTTCGGTGGCGGAACCAACCAGCTTGGGGGTTTGGACTTCGGTAAAATCCTGCTCAGTCAAAATCGCCCGAAACGCCTGCATGACCCCTGCTGATACCTTCAGCACCGCTCGATGATAGACGTGTCGATGCCCAATGACGGCATGAGTCAAGAATGTCGGCAAGGATGACTTGATGTGTTTTTTATTGAGTTCAAGCGGGGTTGGCTCTGTCACAGCATTAATGACTGTGACCTCAACCTCATGCAGTTCATAGCCACTGGGCGCTTGGCTCTCAGCTACAACTAACCCGCTTATCTCAATAATGGACTCGGCTAGAATGCCATGTAGGGGTTCTAGCTCTTGGGGGGACATGACCGCTTGGGCGAGACCTTTACGGTCACGTAAGACGAGGAAATTGACCTCTCCATGAGCGCGGAGTTTGTGCAGCCAGCCTTTCAGTTGCACCCGCTGCCCGACATGGGCAGCTAGTTCCGAAGTCAGAATCCGTTGTTGCATTTTGCAGCACTCCTTCACTGTGTTCTGGAATCAGAAACGCACCCGACCCGTCCAAGGACGAGGGGTGCGCTCGTGGTGCCACCTTGGTTCGTCGAACCCTTGCGAGATTCGACCTCGGTGAGTATCGGTCTACTCAGCACGCGCTAACGGGCGTACCCGTCCGAGGCTACTATGCCCTAGTTGACTTAACACCAGTGCATTTGGCCCCAGCACTCCGGCGTGTCCTTCGGCAATTACTACTGGCAGCCTTCTCAGCCTTAGCTGCTCTCTGTACAGCGCTCAACCGCCTACTTTTCGCCATCAACGCTTTGGTAGCAACAGCTTACCACAAAATGCCTTTAGTTAGGTATTGTGCAATTCATACCGTTGGACACGCGCCAAGTCACGTTCTGGCACATGCACCTCCATCTTAACACCTGTCTCGGTGTGTTCTTCGGATTGCACTACCCCCCGCGAATGCAGCCAATTAATCATCTCGCCTTCGCGGTAGGGCAAGAACAGCTTGACCGACACCATTGCTTCTTTGAAAACTTGTTCAATGGTGGTTAGCAGTTCTGCGATGCCGTCTCCTTTTAGTGCCGAAACTTTGACAACGGCATTGTATTCGCCATGAATCGGATGATTATCCTCAATTGTCAGGGCTGAGGGCTGATCAACCTTATTCAAAACCAAAATACGCGGGATGTCCGGCACCTCGATTTCAGCAAGGGTATCTTCTACGGTCTCGATTTGCTGCCACATATTGGGGTGGCTGCTATCGACTACATGCAACAGCAGGTCGGCCTCGGTAATCCCTTCAAGGGTGGCGCGGAAGGCCGCAATCAACATAGTGGGTAATTTTTGGATGAACCCCACCGTATCGGCGATAAGGGTTGCTTTGCCATTGGGCAGGCTAATCCGTCGGGTAGTGGTGTCCAAGGTAGCAAAAAGTTGATTCGCCACATAGACCTCCTCATGGGTCAATGTCCGCATCAGGGTCGATTTGCCCGCATTGGTATAACCTACCAAGGCAATCACTGGCATACCAGTTTTGTCACGCTGTTGGCGGTGACGGCTACGGTGGGCACGTACTTGCTCAAGTTCAGCTTTGAGTTTGCTGATACGCCGGCTGATTTCTCGACGGTCAACCTCAAGCTGTGTTTCACCGGGGCCGCGCAGACCCACCCCGCCAGAACCACCCCGTGCGCTACCCCCACCTGCTTGACGGGCAAGATGTGTCCATTGACGGGTCAAGCGTGGTAGGCGGTATTCATACTGGGCCAACTCAATTTGCAGACGCCCTTCATGCGTTTGGGCATGTTGGGCAAAAATATCCAAAATGAGGGCCGAGCGATCGAGTACCTTGGTCTCCTCGCCAAAAATGTTTTCGAGTTCACGCTGGTGACGCGGCGAGAGTTCATCGTCAAAGATGACCACATTGGCCCCTAGCTCCTGCATAGCTTCCTTGACTTCTTCAATCTTGCCAGAACCGACAAAAGTGGAGGGGTGAACACGGTCCAATTTTTGCGATGTTTGACCAAGGACTTCGATTCCAGCGGTATCCGCCAGTAGCGCCAATTCAGCCAGTGAGTCGTGGACAGATAACAAGGGGCGAGCTTGTCGTAGCTCAACCCCTACTAAATAAGCGCGTTCCGCTTGTTGTTCGAGTGGTATAAATTCAGGAGAAATAGGCCGCCTCCTTAGTTCCAGAGCCTCAAAAGACGCTCAATTGCTTCATTTAAACGGGCATCGCTAATGCCCAAGCTAATTCGTACATAGCCCTTGCCATCGTTGCCATAGACTGACCCCGGTGTAATGGAAACACCCGCCTCAAGCAAGGCCTTCTCGGTATACTCAGTGTCACTCATACCGACCACCCGCGCCCAGACATACAATGACCCCTTGGGCGGCTCATCGACTTCAAGGCGTAGTTGCGACAAAACGCTGAGTATTTTGTCGCGCCGACGGGCATAACAGGCGTTGCGCTCATCCAGCCATTCTTGGGTAGTAGTCTCAAAAGCCACAATCCCTGCGTCATAAATGGAGTGGAAATGTCCACTATCGACATTACTCTTGACCTTGAGCAGGGCGTCTAGCGCGGCTTCATTGCCAACCGCCGCCCCTAAACGCCAGCCAGCCATGTTATAGCTCTTAGAAGTTGAGATAAACTCAACGGTGACATCCTTTGCGCCAGCTATTTGCAAAGCACTTGGTGCATGAGATAGTCCATCAAAAGTGACTTCGATATAGGCGTTGTCGGAGCATAACAAGATATTGTGTTCACGGCAGAAAGCCACGGCTTCCTCGTAAAAATTCAAATCGCAGAAAGCGGCTGTTGGGTTATTGGGATAGTTCACCCACAGCAGTTTGGCTTTTTCGAGAACATCCGTCGGAATGTCGCTGAAGACTGGCAAGAACTTATTTTCTGCCAAAAGCGGCATTTCAAAGACGGTACCCTCGGCCAATAGTGTCCCCATCGCATAAGCAGGGTAGGCAATGCTGGGTACTAACGCGACATCCCCCGGCCCAATCATGGCAAGGGTCAGGTTGACAATACCCTCTTTGGAGCCAAGCAGGGGCAAGACCTCGCGGTTGGAGTCTACCTCAACGCCAAAGCGGTTTTGATAATATTTGGCGACGGCTTTGCGGAAATCAGGCGTACCCCGATACCCCGCATAGCCATGACGGTCAGGGCGGGCGGCTGATTTTGCCAGCGCATCAATCACAGCGGGCGCAGGGGGCAAATCTGGACTACCCATATCAAGTTGAATCACATCTTTGCCTTGCTCGTTCAATTTTTGGATACGCTTACCGAGGTCAGCAAAGGGATAGTTCGGAAGATTATGTAGACGTGGTGCGGTCATTCTTCAGTTTCCACCTGTTGGATAACGTTTAATTGAAGTAAATACATTTCTACAACTTGTCCAACCCGTTCTAGACTCAAGGGACTCACTTTGTCGATGGTGTCATCAACGGTGTGCCAATAGGGATAGTTGAGGTCGATAATATCGACGGCGGGAATCCCTTGTTCAATGAATCCAAGATGGTCGTCGGTAATGCTGCCCCGCTCTCGATAGGGGAAGATGTCGCCATAGCCGAGTTGATAGGCCGCTAACCAAATGGCTTCCACATGCTCTGGTGCGCTTTGCAGGGAATAAGATTCAATGGGGAATTCTTGTTGGCCTGCGGTGGCGGGGATACCGGGAGCTTCAAAATCATCAGCATCCATCTCCCCAACCATGTCGAATAGAATCATAAGGCGGAAGTCTTCTGGCGTTACACCCAATTCATCAAGATTTTCTGCCATATAGCGTGAGCCGATAATCCAATCCCAGCCCGGAATACGCCCGTTGTCTTCAGCATCGAAGAAAACCAACCAGACTTGCTCGTTGAAATCATAGTATTGATTGAGCATGTCAGCATATTCCATCAAGACGGATGTGCTACTCCCACCATCATTTGCCCCCGGAATCAGGTTCTGACGTTTGTGCGGGTCAGGGTCATTATCCGCCCACAAGCGGCTATCATAATGCGAAGCCAGCATTGTGATTGGCCCTTCCCCGCGTTTGGCGATGATGTTGCGAACGGGGAAAGGTACCCCCACTGCATCATGCACAAACTCTTGGGTTATAACCTCCCAACCAGTGGCTTCGAGGTGTTCGATGATAAGGTCACCGACTAGCACAATTTCTTCACTACCAGTTGGGTGGGGGCCAAACTGCATTACTGATTCAAGATGGGTATAGGCCCGCTCCCCATCAAAAAGCGGGGGGATGGTTGGGGCATCTTCTCCCCCATCTTGGGCAATGGCAGCCGTTCCAATGGTCAGCGCCATAGCAATAAGCAAGAATAGGCTAAGATATTTCATTTTCAACATAGGTTCCTCTGAGAAAATCATCAAGATCAACTAAAGCACGCTCGGCATAGGCTTGGCGGCGTTGTTGTCGCCCCCGCAACTGCTGCTCAAATTTGGGTACCAAGTCAAAATTGGCCTTCATGGGTTGGAATGTATTGGGGTCGGCATGGGTCACATAATAGCATAAGGCTCCTAACATCGTAGTACGCGGCAAGTTCCAGAGAGATTGCCCCTTCAAGAATAACGCTGCATTCATTCCAGCTACAATACCTGTTCCAATATTGCCTGCATAGCCCTCAACGCCTGTGATTTGTCCTGCAAAGAATAAGTCGTCGCGGTTATGGAATTGCAGAGTCTGACGTAGCAACATTGGGGCATTCAGAAAGGTATTGCGGTGCATCTGACCAAGACGAGCGAACTGTGCATTCTCCAATCCGGGTATCAAGCGGAAGACCCGTTGTTGCTCCGGCCAGCGTAGATTGGTTTGAAAGCCAACCATGTTATAGAGGGTACCTGCAAGGTTATCTTGGCGCAGTTGCAGCACGGCATGGGGGCGCTTACCTGTGCGTGGATCATGCAATCCGACCGGACGCATGGGGCCAAAGGCCAACGAATCGGCTCCCCGACTCGCAATCTGCTCGACAGGCAAGCATCCTTCAAAAAAGTGCGGGTCTTCGCTCTCAAAATCACGCAGTTGGATGCGTTCAGCTTGGATCAATTCCTGCACAAAACGCTCGTATTCCTCACGGTTAAGGGGGCAGTTGATGTAATCGCCATCCTCAGACTCACCCCGTCCCCATCGGTTAGCCCGATACGCTATCTCCATATTGATCGAATCTGCTTCAATCAACGGGGTCAGCGCATCATAGAAATACAGGTATTCTTGCCCCGTCAGCCGCGCAATATCTTCTGCCAAAATAGGCGAAGTAAGCGGCCCAGTAGCAATGATACACGGCTCATTGGGGATTTGGCGCACTTCCTCGCGGATGAGTTCAATCTGGGGGTGATTTACGATGGCCGCTTCAATTCGGTCAGAAAAGCCCTCGCGGTCAACGGCCAAGGCTCCCCCCGCTGGCACGGCTGTCTCATCAGCACAGCGGATGAGCAGCGAATTGAGCTTCCGTAACTCGTTTTTAAGTAGACCTGATGGGCGGTCATCCAAGTTAGAACCGAGAGAGTTGCTACAGACGAGTTCACCTAAGCGGTCGGTCATATGGGCGGGTGTGCTGGTTAAGGGGCGCATCTCATATAACTTGACTTCGATGCCTTGCTCGGCGGCTTGCCATGCGGCTTCAGTACCCGCTAACCCACCGCCAATAATATGCAATACTGCCATTCTATTCTATCCTTACAGCTTCGATGCAACCATTGTACCACGCTTGCAATTGGCTTATACTCCACCATATATTCTGTGGAGAGGTCATTCGAGTTGTGCGTTCTATACCATTAATCTACAAAATTGCTACGGGTATATTGGTGCTACAAGTTGCGGTTGTGGTCATTGTGGGAGCCATTCTGCTGGGGCATAATACGACCCAACGCATTGAAATCCCGACCCTAACAAACACCCCTAATCAGCTAAACCCCGCCTCAACGGCCATTGCCCAAGTCGCACCACGCCCGACTGCCAACCCTACCGCTGTCAACTTGCCCGTTTTACCCAGCCCCTATTTACCACCTTCCGCAACGCCAACACCGATTACTTTAACGCCAACCGACCTCCCGCCCACCGAAACACCAACGCCGACCCCAACCTATACACTGAGCGTCACACCGAGCATCACACCCTTCCCTTCACCGACACATCTACCGTCTGCAACCCATACCCCCATCGCAGGCGCACCGCCCTCGGTGCCAGAAATGCGCTCCGAAGACGACATCTTCAATGTGTTGCTTCTCGGTACTGATGATAACCCTAGCCGACCCTCGAAGCGTACTGATGTGATTGTGGTGGTTTCGGTGAATAAAACGGTGGGGAGTGTAAGCATGTTGTCGCTCCCCCGTGACTTGTATATCTATATCCCAACCGTTGGTTACAACCGTATCAATACAACGGTTTCGACTGGTGATGGGCGCAACTGGCCCGGTGGCGGTATTGCGCTACTAAAAGAGACCATTCTCTACAATTTCGGCATTCCCTTGCAGGGCTATGCCAAGGTCAATTTTGCAGGGTTTGAGGCAATTATCGATACCCTTGGCGGCGTGGATTTGATGGTTGATTGCCCCCTCTCAGATTACCGTCTCAAAGACCCTGAGCTTAATCAAAATGTCTTTGACAATTGGGAATGGATTACCCTCGATGTGGGTATTCACCACATGGATGGCTTCACGGCGCTCTGGTTTGCACGTTCACGGGCTACCACCAGTGACTTTGACCGTAACCGCCGTCATCAAGTTTTATTGAGGGCAATGTGGGCGCAGTTCAGTTCACAGGAAATGTGGGACCGTATCCCCAGCCTATGGAAGGCCTTTTCAGACACAATCGATACAGATCTAGCTTTAGAGCAAATACTCTCGTTGGTTCCCATTGGGGTTCAACTCAACCCTGACCTGATTGAGAGCCACTTTATCGGTCTTAACCAAGTGGAGCCATTCACTACTGAGACAGGTGGCGCGGTATTACGACTAAAATCAGATGCCGCACAGGATATTGTGGCGCGTTTTTACACGCCACCAACCCAAAATCAACTCTATTCTGAAAATCCGCGCTTGAAGATTATCAACCAGAGTGGCACCGATTACCTAGATTTAGTGGCCCAAGAACGGCTGGCGTGGGAGGGTTTTCGTCCAGTAGTTGAGATTGCTCAATCTGCGGATGCACTAGAGCGCACTATCATCTATGACTATACTGGCAGCACCAAAGGTAGCAGCCTCCATACGTTGCAACGGGTATTAGGGGTTCAAGATGAAGACATCATCTATCATCCTGATCCTGACCGTACTGTTGATTATTTGGTTATCCTTGGGCAAGCCTATGATACCTGCACCTATGACCCTTGGAAGGGCTGGGAGCAAGTTAATTAAGGGCTAGTTCTTCGGAAAAGCGGAGATAGGTCTTAATTTTTTGTAGGTTACTGGCTCCGGGTGGGGCAAGTTCAAGTGCTTTACGGTAGGCAATGGCGGCTTGTTGATACTGCTCTAAACCAAAATACGCATTTGCAAGCACATTATAGACCCGATAATCAGAGATTACTTGGCTCTCGCGTTCAGCCGCTTCCTTCATACGGTCAATGGCGTTGATTACCCGCTCATAGGCCCGCATTCGATAGTAACACCTTGCAATCTGATAGTGGATATTGACCTCCCACGGGTGATAAGGGTTGAATTGCAGCGAGAATTGATAGGACTCAATTGCTTGTTCATAGCGTTCTAACTTCAGCGACAAATCCCCCAACGTCTCATAGACTCGACTCCATGTCACATCAACCCCCAAGGGCCGTTTGCTATTTTGCAGGAAATGCACCAAGTGTTCAATCGCTTCAGCTTCGCGGTCAGGAATAAGCGCTAAGACCTCACCAACAGCCAGATGAGCCTCGGTCAATGTGCGGCGGTAATCGGCGGCTGTGGGGTCAATTGAGTTGAGTGCTTGGGAGGCCGCTGCCAGCGCCGCCTCATAATTATCAAGTTCCTTAAGGGCACGGCTGCGGAGAATGTGGAGTTGGACAATCCACCCCGCATTATTACCACTTGGATAGAGGTGTGTTGCTTTATCGAAGTAGGTCATGGCTGTCTGTGGGTCACGTTTTTCAAAGAGATGGATAAACCCCAAACGTTCGTAGCAATAAGCGTGCAAGGTGGGCGGGCGGTTGCTGTAGTTGAGGCCATTGCCAAATTCTTCAATCGCTTCATCCACACGGTCTTCGCTCAAATAAATCCGCCCTCGTTGGTAATGAAGCCATCCAATTTTTTCAAAATGCGGGTGGCTCTCGAAAACATCATTGTAATACTGCAAGGCCATGTTGGTATTGGCGCGGTCTGCAAATCCGAACTCTGCCAGCATGAATCGACTAAAGTAAATATCCCCCAAAAGCATCTTAACAGCAGGTTGCTTGGCTAATCCCGGTTGGATAGCCAATACGGTCTGGAGTTCTTCAAGGGCATCGTCGGGGCGCTCCCCAAGCAAGCGGGTTTGGGCACGCCGTAGCAAAATCTGGGCGCGGGTCTCACTTGGCAGACTCTCGCTTCGCAAATGTCGGGCAATCAATACTTCTGCCTTGCGAAGGTCACCTTCATTCAGCGCTTGGTCTATCGTTTCAATCATGGCTATCACCCATCACTTGCGTTTGGCTCATGTGTACCATTGACGGCAGTGAATGTCAAAAATTGACGTTTGCCGTCCTCTGGTGCAAAATTGCCCTCAAAGGAAAGGAATCACGGCGATGCGTGAAGACGGTCACATATTGGTGATTGGAGCAACTGGATTTGACATTAAGGGGCGCAGTAATGCGGACTTGCAGCCTGCGACCTCTAATCCGGGCCATATCCGAAATAGTTATGGGGGAGTTGGTCGCAACATCGCAGAAAACCTCGCCCGTCTAGAGATTCCAACAGTTCTACTATCGGTTGTGGGTGATGATACCGCAGGTGATTTGTTGATGGCCCAAGCCGCCGCCGCTGGTGTTGATGTCACTCATATGCTACAGGTGGCAGGTGGGCGTTCTGGGAGCTATATTGCTATTCTTGACAGCAACGGTGATCTCTCGGTAGCAGTCAGTGACTATGAGATTATGGGTGAACTCTCCCCTCTTGTGCTGGATGCCAAGGCCGCGCTCTTTGAACAGGCACGATTGGTGATTATGGATCTCAATTTGTTGCCATCTGCCATCGAGAAAATCATTGAATTGTGCCATACCCATCATGTGCCGTTGTGTGTTGACCCCACATCGCCTGCCCATACCCCCAAGATTAGCCCATTTATCAATCAGTTATATTTGGTGGCTCCTAATGCCGCCGAAGCCACTGAACTATGCGGCCTTGAAATCATCACTGATGACCCTGATTCCGCTGTCAATGCCGCCAAGTTCTTGGTCAATGCGGGTGCTGAAATTGCGATTATCACCTTGGGTGAGCATGGGGTGGCCTATGCCAGCCGCTCGGAAAGTGGACATATCGAAGCCCGTAAGACTCAACTAGTGGATACCACAGGGGCGGGCGATGCTCTCTCGGCGGGGGTAATCTATGGGCTGTTGAACGATCTTTCGTTGGATGAAGCCATGCGACTAGGGGTAACAGCGGCCTCATTGACCTTGCATAGCCGTGACTCGGTTGTGCCAGACCTAAATCCTGATTTGTTGTACGAGCATTTGATTCTATGAATAGCACACGTCAAGCGCAGTATAAGGCCATTGCCGCCTTGCTTCAAGAACACTATGGCTATCCAGAATGGCGGCAACATCTACCTCCCATTGACGAATTGGTCTCGACAATTCTGAGTCAGAATACCAGTGACCTGAATCGAGACCGAGGGTTTGATGCCATCAAAGCGCGTTATCCAGACTGGGACAGTGTGCGGGATGCCCCCACTGCTGAATTGGCGGAGGTGATTCGCCCAGCGGGTTTGGCTCAACAGAAAGCCCCGCGTATCCAAGCCGCTCTCCGTTATATCACCGAGACTCAAGGTCGCATCACCCTTGATTTTCTCGGAGATTTACCAATTGACGAGGCTAAAGCATGGTTGACCGCCATGAACGGGATTGGCCCTAAAACAGCCGCTATTATTTTGCTGTTCGCCTTCAACCGTGAGGCCTTTCCAGTCGATACCCATGTTCACCGTGTGACCATGCGGCTAGGGTTGATTGATGAAAAAACCAGTGCCGATAATGCCCATGCCGTCCTTGAAGCAATTGTGCCATCGACGGACTACTACGCCGCACATTTGAACATTATTCGTCATGGGCGGGAAGTCTGTAAGGCGCGCAAGCCCTTGTGTGCCCAATGCCCGCTGACTGCTTACTGCCGATACTATCAGCAAAACGGGGAAAGCGTATGAGTGAATCGAAACGCACAGGACGCGAATTGGAAATTGCGTTATCCAACGCCAAGCAGAATATCACCTTGTTGCGTACCCAACTTCAGACGGGGCGCATTGACGCTAAGTATTTTGACCAACGTCTGGAAGCCTTGGCGACCTTGCTTGAAGATATTGATGCTGAAAATAAGAACGTCAAAAGTCAACGACGGGTGGCTGCCCTATACGAAGTCAGTCGTGTGATTGGCTCATCGCTAAACTTGCAAACCGTGCTTGATCAAGTGATGGACGCAATTATTCAATTAACGGGTGCCGAGCGTGGCTTCTTGATGCTCTTAGATGACGATGGCAAGCTTAATGTCAAGGTCGCTCGCAACTTCGATCAAGAAACGTTGGGTAAAGAGGATATGGCCTTCAGCCGCACCATTACCCGCCAAGTCTTCGAAACTGGTACGCCTGTAGTAACGACCAATGCCCAAGAAGACCCGCGCTATGCCGGACAAGCCAGTATTATCGCCCACGCCATGCGGAGTATTATGGCAAGTCCACTACGGGCGAGAGGCCAGATTATTGGGGTGGTGTATGTTGATAACCGTATTCGGGCGGGGCTGTTTTCAGAAGAAGACCTTGATGCTCTTGATGCCTTTGCTACCCAAGCCGCTGTTGCCTTGGATAATGCCCGTCTCTATACCCAGACCGATGCTCAACTCCAAGCCCGCTTAGAAGAGTTGCAAATCCTCCAATGGATTGACCGCCAACTCAATGAGTCACTGGATGCCAACCGCACTATGCACTTGACCCTTGAATGGGCCTCACGTCTTGCACATGCTCATGCTGCCAGTATGGGCTTGATCGATTATAACGAGGGTGCTATTTACATTACAGCGACCTATGGGGAACGTAGCCCCTTTGCGGATACGATGCAAATCTCCTTACAGCATCCATTAATTGCAGAAGTGATTGAGGCTGGACGTGCTGTGCAAGATGGGACATTATGTGTGCCCATCCGCCTTGAAAATACGGTCATTGGGGTGATGGTCTTCGCCGCCGAGGATGTGGTATTTGACGATAATGCCCTTGAATTGGTCTCACGCATGGCTGACCGTGCCGCCATTGCCCTCAAAAATGGGCAGCTTTATCAGGCTGTCAAGGCTGCTGACCTCGCCAAGACAGAGTTTGTGAGTGTTGTCGCCCACGAACTGAAGGTACCAATGACCAGCATTCGCGGCTATGCGTCAATGCTGGGTATGGTCGGCCCCCTTCAAGACCGCCAAAACGAGTTTGTCAATGTCATTGTCAATAATGTAGAGCGCATGAAGATATTGGTTGATGACTTGAGCGATATTAGCCGTATCGAAAGTGGTCAACTCAAGATTGATATTCAGTCAATTGATGTCGCTAATATCGCCAACCAAGCTGTTGATGGGGTAATGGCCCAAATGCAAGATCGAGGCCACGAGTTTAAGCAGAATATCGCACCTCAACTGCCCCCAGTTATGGCTGATCCCTCGCGGTTGGTGCAGGTCTTGGTCAACCTGATGAGCAACGCCTATAAGTACACACCCGATGGCGGTAAGATTACCTTCAGCATTCAACCAGATGGGAACGCCGTACAGTTCAGTATTCAAGATACGGGCATTGGGATGACACCTGAACAGGTCGCCAAACTCGGCACCAAGTTCTTCCGTGTAGCTGAAAATGAGCATGTCGCGCAACAATCAGGAACGGGGCTTGGCTTTGTCATTACCCGTAATTTGATTGAGTTGATGGGGGGTAGCCTTGATATTGCCAGCGAAGTTGGTAAGGGTAGCACCTTTAGTTTTCGGTTGCCAGTGGCCTAATGCACCTGTTTCTGTCACCCCACCCCGATGATGCCGCCCTCAGTTGTGGCGGTACAATCTACGACCTCGTACAAGGTGGTGAGTCCGTTGTGGTTTGGACACTCATGGCGGCAGATGTGCCAATGCTCCTCCCTGAAAGCCCTTTGGTGGGGGCTATTCACCAGCGTTGGCAAGCAGGCACCAATCCCAGCCACCTACGCCGTGACGAAGACCGTGCTGCATTGCATACCCTCGGTGTGCAAGATATTCGGTTTGGGAACTGGTTAGATTGTATTTATCGGACAGACGAAGCGGGACATGCTCTCTATACCAACGACGATGCCATTTTTGGCGCTATCCATCCTGCTGACCCTCTACACGCTGCGCCATTCACGTTGCCATCAGGAGTACAGGTACTCTATCTCCCGCTAGGGGCTGGTAACCATGTTGACCATCGACTGGTACGCGACAAAGCACTCGCTTGTTTACCCGTAGGGGCCACTGTCTATGCGTATGAGGAATATCCTTATAGTGCGCCGACGAATGAGGTTTATCATAGCCATTCCGGTAATCAAGAACGATTATTCGGGAGTCGAGCCGTTCAAACTGCGCTCGAACAAATCCAACCATCGACCACTTTGCAAACACACCAACTATCGGAAACTGCTTTATCCGCTAAAATTGCAGCTATTGCCTGTTATCATTCCCAGCTTTCGACCTTTTGGCATGGCCTGAACGAGATGGAACAACGGGTACATGCCTATGCTACAGAGTTTGGGGAACGATTGTGGCTTATTGAAAGGAGATGATGAATGACACAGCCGGAACCTTTGCAAGCAGCCCTCGCGCTGGCTCAAGAACTACAGGGATTGACCGATGGCGCAGCCAATGAGAAGGCTGCTGAGTTGGTCCAATTGCTTACCAAAGCGTTGGAGCCTGTCGAAGAAAGTGATTTCACACTGGGCAAGTTTGTTTCAGTTATGGTGCATGAAATCCGCAAGCCAATGACCAGCATTCGCGGCTATGCTGATATGATGGACAAGCGCTTGGTGGGTGAACTCAATGACATGCAGGGGCAATTTATTGCGACCATCCGCCGCAATGTCATCAGCATGGAGAAATTAGTCAGCGACCTCAGTGACTTCACCAAAATGCGGACAGGACGTATCAAGGCCGAGAATAAGATGGATATGGCAAAAAATATCCTCTTGGCTGTTGAAAAGGAAACCAAGGAATTGGCCGCCGAGCAAAAGCACGAGTTGGTTTTTGAGATTCCCGACGGTCTCCCCATCTTAAATCTTGATGGCAACCGTGCTAAACAAGCGTTGGTAAAATTGGTCGAAAATGCCATTAAATATACTCCTGAAGGCGGACATATCATCGTGCGGGCCAGACCTGCTGAGGGCGGTCTTGAGATTATTGTCAAGGATAATGGCGTTGGGATGACCCCTGAAGAAGTGGAACGGCTGGGTGAACTTTGGTTTCGCGGGGATGATGAACTGGTCACCAGCACCAAAGGCTATGGCCTCGGTATTCCGATTGTATTCGAGTGCATGCGTCTTGCAGGTGGGCGACTGTTTTATGAAAGTGAAAAAGGGACAGGCAGCACATTTGGGATATTCCTACCGGGAATGAGCTAAGATAACCATGAAAACCGCAAACCTCAACCTGCTTGATATTCGTTACTTATTGATTTTTGCACCCATCGCTTTCTTTGGGCATCAGCTCTTTCATGTATCCGATGTGCCGACGTTTATCATGGCTGGATTGGCAATTGTCCCGCTGGCCCACCTCATTGGTGAAGCCACAGAGGAACTAGCGGCCCGCATTGGCGATACATGGGGCGGGCTACTGAATGCGACTTTGGGTAATGCCGCTGAGTTGATTATCACGGTTTTCGCGCTCTCAGCGGGTAAGGTTGAGTTGGTGCGGGCCAGCCTCGTTGGGTCGATTATTGGCAACTTGCTATTGGTGATGGGTTTTAGCCTCCTCCTAGGTGGATTAAAAAATGGTACCCAAACCTTTGACAAACGCCATGCATCGCTGAATGCCACTATGATTATCTTGGTGTTGATGGCTCTGGCTGTGCCTTCATTCTTCGACCGCGCTGTCTTGGGTCAAGACCCTCTATTGACTGACCATGCCCCCGCTGGAGTTAACCTAGAACAGCGCGAGTTGTTCTTTAGCGAGGGAATTGCGCTTATCCTTATTGTTCTGTATGGTCTCAGCTTGTACTACACCTTCACCAATAAAGATGAGTCGGTATTGAAGCGTGAGCCAGTCGAGGTACACAAAGCTCATTGGACGATGCGGCAAGCCTTAATTGTCCTAACTTTGGCAACCCTTGGCATTGTTGTCATGAGTGAGACGCTAGTCGGTGCCGTTGAGGGGGTGACGGAAGAACTGAACCTCTCTGAATTTTTCATTGGTATTATTGTGGTACCACTCATTGGCAATGTAGCCGAGCATATCGTGGCTATCCAAGTTGCCCTCAAAAACCGTATGGATTTGAGCATGAGTATTTCGCTGGGGTCGAGTCTGCAAATTGCACTCTTTGTTGCCCCAGTCCTCGTTTTTCTTAGCCTATTGTTTGGCGAGGAAAGCAAACTTTTATTGGTGTTTAACCCCTATGAGTTAATCGCCTTAGCTGTTACGGCCTTTGTTGCCGCTTCCGTAGCGCGTGACGGTGAGTCGAATTGGCTGGAAGGGGCGCAATTACTGGCGCTATACGCCATAATCGGTTTAGCCTTTTTTGTGCTACCAAGTTGAGGATAAACAATGCGATCAGTTTTGTTATACCTTGCAGGTGCGGGTTGGTCACGCAGTCTTGTGACCAACTTCTTCCTTGCGCGGCGGGCTGCCCGTCGCTTTGTGGCGGGTGAGACTCTGGATGAAGCCGTCGCCGCCGCCCGTCAATTAAATACTAAAGGCATGATGGTCTCACTTGACCATCTCGGTGAAAGTGTCCATAACAAAGAAGCCGCTTTGAGTGCTACGGCAGACTATTTAGTTTTGTTAGACGCCATCTATGCCAACAAGCTAGATGCCAATGTCTCGGTTAAGCTCACTCAACTCGGCCTCGATATTGATGAATCGCTGTGTGTGGATAACATGCGGCGGATTCTCGCCAAGGCCAGTGAAATAGGTACCACTGTCAACATCGACATGGAAAGTTCGGCCTACACTGAAATCACCCTCAAGATTTTCCGTCAACTTAACCAAGAGTATCAAAATATTGGGACGGTCATTCAAGCCTATCTCTATCGTAGCGAAGGCGATATGCAGCAATTGGCGCAAGAAGGGGGTGTTATTCGTCTCTGCAAAGGGGCCTATAAAGAACCCGCCGATGTCGCCTTCCCTGAAAAGGCCGATGTCGATGCTAATTACATGAAGCTCACCAAGGCCTATCTCTCCGAAGAAAATCGTCAACACAGGGCCTACCTCAAGGTGGCGACCCACGACCCCAAAATCATCCAAGAGACCATCGACTATGCCGAGGCCAACGGCGTTAAACCCACTGAGTTTGAGTTTCAGATGCTTTATGGTATCCGTACCCAAACCCAACTGGAATTGGTTGAGAAAGGCTATCGGATGCGGGTCTATGTACCCTATGGCACCGAGTGGTATCCCTATTTCATGCGCCGCCTAGCCGAGCGCCCCGCCAATATCTGGTTCATTATGAAGAATCTGTTTACCAAATGATACAAGGGCAGGTGGTTTGTGTAACAGGGTCAGCGCGGCGTGTAGGACGTGCCATCGCTTTGGCATTTGCCGCAGCGGGGGCCAATGTGGTGATTCATCATCATGCATCCGATGAGGACGCCTTGCAGACTGCTGCTGATGCTAAGGCGCTAGGCGTTGAAGCACTGATTGTCAAAGGTAACCTCGCTAATCCTGATGAGGTGGCGGTCATGTTTGAGCAAATACACGCTACCTTTGGACGATTGGATGTGATGGTTAACAGTGCCGCCAACTACTACAGAAACCACCTGCTCGACATTAGTTATGAAGAATGGCAGACCGTTCTAGGGGTCAATCTCACTGGCCCCTTTCTTTGCACCCAGCACGCTGCCCGCCTCATGCCAGACGGCGGGTGTATTATCAACATTGGCGATAACGGTGGTCTACGTCCGTGGAAGAGCCGCCCTCACCATAGTGTCTCCAAGGCGGGCTTGCTGATGTTAACCAAGGTCAGTGCCGCCAGCTTGGGTGAGCGCAATATCCGCGTTAATTGTATCATCCCCGGCCCTGTACTTATCCCTGACGGTGAACCTGATCGCGCATGGGATAACCTCGCCCAATCTCTGCCCCTCAAGCGTACTGGTACCCCTACCGATGTTGCTCAAGCTTGTTTGTTCCTTGCTACCAACGACTTCATAACGGGTGCCATATTGAACGTCGATGGAGGCGAAGCAATCAGGTAAAATAAAGCCATGAGTATGTATCGCGCCATAGCTGATAAGGAATGGGATAGCGCCCGTCGGAAAGCGTTTTGGGCACGGGTGTTCAATACCTTGCGTTCTGATTCTGGCGCACTGATTAGCTTTGAAGAGGTCTCCAAGCGCCTCAAGCTGAAACACGCTATCTACCGTGGTGTTCAATCGGTACCAATTCAGCAGATTATCGGTAGTGTCGGGCGCTATCAAGATTTTACCCGCGCCTTTTTGCCAACGGGCAATATTGAGCGCGAACGCTGGAAGGCTGTCGCTGCCCTCTATATCAACCCTATTGGGCGGGGTGCGCCACCTGTTGAACTATTCAAGGTTGGCAAGCTGTATTTTGTCAAAGATGGGAATCATCGCGTATCGGTAGCTCGGCAACTTAAGCTGAAGGATGTCGAGGCCCATGTGTGGGAATACACAACCCCGCTATCCGATTCGGTAACTTCGGCAGATATTGAGGCGTTCCTGCTAGAGATTGAGCGGTTGGAGTTTCTTCAGCAAACCCGCTTGGATGTCTCGCGCCCGAATCATTCCATTTTGTTCACCTGTCCCGGTGGCTACACCGACTTGCTCTGTCAATTAGCACATTATCAGCAAGCCCTGATACAGATTGACGAGACCAGCATCAGCTTTGAGGAAACTTCCGCCATTTGGTATGACATGATTTATGAGACCGTCATCCAAAAAATCGAGGCTGAAGGGGTACTGGCTTTCTTCCCCAATCGCACACCTGCGGACTTTTTTGCGTGGATTATGCAACATCACCGCGAACTGAAGTCGCAATATGGGGGCGGCATTCTATTAAGTCAAACTGTGCGCCAGTTTAAAAACGAAAATCGCCCATCCCTTGTCAATCGGATGCGGCGATTAGCACGACGCCTGACAGGTCGTTCACCTGATGAACCACTCTAAATTAGCCAAAGACCCCTGTTTCGGCTAAGGTCGTTATTTCAGATTCACTGTAGCCTAATTCACGGAGTACCTCATGGTTATGCTGCCCTGCTGATACCCCATAGTAGGGATAATGTGCCTTTGTTGCTGAGAACTTCAGGGGATTGGCAAACTGGCGTACTGGCCCGCCTTCTCCCGGCACCTCGACAATCATCTGGCGGTACTGGGTGTGGGGATGCGTCACAACTTCATCTAAATTGAGTACAGGCTCCACACAGACATCATAGCGCTGGAATATCTCCACCCACGCTGCTAGAGTCCGCGTTTCAATGACCGCCCCAATATCGGCAATCAAGGGTGGCATGGGTTCTGATAAACGGTCAACCCATGTTGGGCGTTCAATGGCATCACAGAAGCCGCGCCAGAATTGCGGTTCTAGCGAACTCACCGACAAGTAGCGACCATCACTGGTGCGATAGTAATTGTAGTGGCTACCCCCATTCAGTTGGCGATTCCCGTATGTAGGTAGTTCATCGCCCGCCAGATATTCGGCTCCTGTGACGCTATTCCACAGCATAGCCCCATCGGTCATGGCGACATCTACCAGTTGCCCCTCGTCCGTATGGTGTCGATGGATAACGGCTGCTAATATCCCCACCATTGCCGTAAAGGAGCCACCACCAATATCCGCTATTTGGGTGCCTTGGGGCGTGGGGCCTGTCGCTTGGGAGCCTGAATAGCTCATTTGTCCAGACAGCGCCAGATAGTTCATGTCATGTCCGGCTCGGTTCGCCAATGGGCCATCTTGTCCATAACCTGTAATCGCGCAATATATCAGGCGAGGATTGACGGCCTTTAAAGCGCTATAGCCAACCCCTAGTCGATCCATCACCCCCGGACGAAACCCCTCCAGCACAATATCATAGGTTTGCACCAGTTTATGGACAATGGCGGTACTTTGGGGATTTTTCAAGTCAAGCGTTATGGAGCGCTTAGAGCGATTAAGCATGGCATGAGCCGCTGAGATGGAGGATTCTCCGAGATAGGGTGGCGACATTCGCACAATGTCTGGACGATTAGGGGCTTCAATGCGAAGCACATCTGCCCCTAAATCGGCTAAGAACATCGTTGCGAATGGCCCCGGTAGCAGTGTCGTAAAATCTAGAATCTTAAGCGACGTCAGCGGGCCAGTCATCGTTTTTACTTGGGAGCCATGCGGATAGCGCCATCCAAACGGATGACCTCACCATTAATCAGTTCGTTGTCAATAATGAAGTTGGCAAGATGCGCGTATTCTTCTGGGCGACCAAGGCGTGGCGGGAATGGAACTTGTTGACCTAAAGAGATACGAGCCGCTTCGGGTAAGCCTTGCATCATAGGAGTGTCCATAATGCCGGGAGCGATGGTACACACCCGAATCCCGAATTTGGAGAACTCACGGGCCAGTGGCAAGGTCATCCCGACAATCCCACCCTTAGAGGCAGAATAGGGTACCTGACCGATTTGCCCATCATAGGCCGCGACAGAGGCAGTGTTGATAATCACCCCGCGCTCACCGTTGGCGTTGGGTTCTTGTTCCATCATCTTGGCCCCAATCACCCGAATCATGTTGAAGCTGCCAATCAAGTTAACCTTGATAACTTTGGTGAAATCGTTGAGGGGCATGGGGCCTTCGCGCCCAACCGTCCGTTGCGCGGTGGCAATTCCAGCACAGTTGACGAGGATATGCACCCCGCCAAAGGCTTCGAGTGCGGTTTGCAGGCATTTTTCGGGGTCGTCTTCATTGCTGACATCAGTCTTCACAAAACGGACGGCTGCACCAAGTTCGGTAGCAACAGCTTGCCCGCGCTCTTCATTCAAATCAGCAATTACAACATTGGCCCCGCTTGCGACAAAGCGTCTAACGCAGGCCTCACCTAAACCAGAGGCCCCGCCTGTTACAATTGCAGTTGCGCCTTTTAGTTCCAAAGCGTTTTACTCCTTTTGCTTCCAATCATGCGGCAGATTGTAACCATAACCAAATGATTAGAGCAATAAATTGTGATTTTCGTCACTTATGCCCGATTCAACCGTTGGCGCACAAAGTGTATCATCCAGTCTAGTTCAGGGAGTCGCAGCCAATGACCCAATAACGCAAAGACCGCCATACCCACAAGACCTGCTCCTGTAACATGGATAACCTCTCCCACTAGATTAGCTGTCACCAGTGCATCGAGGGCCATAAATGTTGCCCCTGCACAAACCCCCATAATGAGCGAGGCGAGTATCGTTTTAGCAACTGTCGAAAGCAGGTTTTGACGATGTAGGCCGCCAATGCGCCGCCATAGTAGCCACCCTGAGATGCTACTATGCAAGATGTGTTTAACCGAATCAGCGACCATCAAGCTCAGAAAACCCATGCTCGGCAACAGCAAAACCGCTGTTAGCATATAAGCGATGAGGGTAACCAACCCGATTAACGCCGGGGTGACGGTATCTTGTTTGGCATAAAAAGCAAAGACCAGCAGCAGGTCGATGGTAGCGAAGGGCAATCCGACTAAATATAGCCGCAATACTTGAGACATGACTGCTGTATCATCAGCCATGAACTCCCCATGCTCAAAAATCAAGGCAATCACGGGTGTCGCCAGCACCATTAAGCCGATGGTGGCGGGTACAATCAAGACTGTTGCCAAGCGCAAGCCGAAACTTAGCGTATTTTTATAGGCCTCCATATCACGGGTAATCTGCTGGGAGAGGGTTGGCAAAACCGCAATCGAAATCGCTGTGGCAACCAGCCCGTGCGGGAATTGCATGAGGGTGGTGGCCCACTCCATATAACTGACGTTGCCGATGCCTGTCCCAGCCGCTAAGTGGTAGCTGAATGGGCGGTTGATGAGGACATCCAACGCTAAGGAGAACATGACAGGCGCATATAAAAGCCCAACCGTCCGCACGCCGGGGTGTGTCCAAACTCCGCGTAGCTTAGGCCGTATTCGCACATCGCGCAGGTCGGGCAACTGAATGAACAGTTGCACCACCGCGCCGATTAGCCACCCCAAGGCGGCAGCCGTAATACCAATTTGCTCCTCTAGCCCGATGGTCACTATCACAATCATCAAATTAAAGACACTTGCCCCGAAGGCCGGCCATGTGAAGCGCTTGAGGGCATAGAGCATCCCCGAAACCACCGCAAAAAGGCTCAGAAATAGCAGCGCAGGGGCTGTAATCCGCAGCAAATCAGTGGCTTGGTCGAGGGTTTTATCGGGAGCGTCGCTGCCTGCTACAAGGAGGACAATTTGGGGAGCCAATAGTTCAAGGACAATCACCAAAGCCAATAGTGTGACCGTTACAATCCCCAGCAGTGCATTGAGTAAGTCCCATAGGTCGCGGCGGTCTTCATGGTTGGCATAATCGCTCATGACCGGAACAAGGGCCGAGTTGACATGCCCACCAATCATCAAATCGTAGATACTGCGCGGCACGATGATAGCGATTTTAAAGGCATCAACTGCCGCCCCTGCCCCAAACAGATGCGACAAGATAATCTCGCGGACGAGACCCAATACACGGCTGGTGATATTGCCAAGTGCGATAATTCCACTGGCACGGGCAACACCCATCTTGGCCTGCATCTGCTCATCAGGCAAGGCCAGCGTTTCAGTTGTCGTTGTCAAGACGGTTCCTCTTTTGGGCGTTATTCTAGCCCCAAATCTTCACAAGTATTAGGGGTAGTTCCACGACTCCCCATATCAAGAGTCCAAAAATGGCCCTGTAAGGTTCCATCGCGGGAGACATGCCCCAATCCAATTTCGCGTAAATCGGGGTCAAGGAGCGTCTTTGCATCGCTGACTATCCATTGGCTGAACACGCCCGCGACTGATGTTGGCCCCCCAGCTACCGCTTCACCCCATGCTTGAATAGGGCCATAGCCTGCGGCGCTCATGCGGCCCAACGGACTGCTGCCATCCGTACCTGTCTGTCCAACAAAATCATTCAAGGCCATGTCAATACTATGGGTTGTCGCCGAGCTATTCAAGAGTGGACTAATGGTCACTGGCGAGATGCCTTGATCGCAGCGTGCTACATTGACGAGTTGCAGCAATGCTGTTGTGTCATGATAAATCACGTAATCCTCAAGGGTGGCGGTTGGTGTTGGCGTTTCGCTGGGGGTCTCAGTTGGGGTCTCGCTCGGCGTTTCAGAGGGAGTCGGAGTGAGTGTTGCTGTCTCAGTGGCAGTAGGTGTCAGGCTTTCGGTGGCGGTCTCGGTTGGCGTTGGCGTTTCAGTGAGGGTTGGTCGTCCAGCATCATCTGTTGATGTATGACTCGCTGTTGGGGTCAACCTCATAGTAGGGGTGTCACTGGGTGTATACGTCAGCGTTGGCGTGAGGGTTTCAGTTGGTGTTGGGGGTGTGATAGATGGGTCGTCGGTGGGGGTTATGGTTGGGGTCTCCGTAACCGTTGGGCTTTCAGTAGGCGTTGGTGATAGCGTCGCGGTTGCCGTTAGCGTCAGAGTAGCGGTCGGCTGATCGGGGTCATTAGTTGCAGTTGCCGTAAGCGTGGGTGTTTCAGTATCGCCCGTTGGTGTGCTGGTTGGTGTTGGCGTTTCGGTAGGGGTACCTGATGGAGTCAGAGTTAAAGACGGCTCAGGCGTAGGCGTCTCGCTGGGTACGAGTGCCACTAAAGTCAATGTTGGTGCCAGTGTTGGGGTTGGTGGGTAATACTGGCGTGGGGTTGGGCCGATGGTGCTAAATGGCGTTGGGCTAAGGGTTGCAATCGCGGCGGCTGTTTCAGTGAGAGTTGCTGATGCGGTGACACTTGGGGTCGTGGTGGCCTCAAAGACCACCGGCTCAAAGGTGGGAGTTGCATCGGTTTCATTAATCAGTTGCAGTCCCAACAACATGAAAAGCGCCATGGCAACCAACGCCACCGGAAAGACAAAGACCATTAGCCCAACCAACCGATGTTGTTGACGGCTCTCCAGCTTGAGCAAACCCCGCTGGGCTTGAATATGATAGGGATTAAGATACAAGGCACGGTCAAAACAGTAGCGGGCTTGGGTTGGGGATGATAGGTAACCTAAGAGTACCCACGCTTCCACATGCTCCGGAGCAATGATAAGTAGCTGTTCGAGTAGCTGACGGGCTTCCGCATTCCGCCCCGCTTGTGAAAGCTGATATGCCTGTTGAAATAATTGATCGGGATGAGTCGTCATCGCCTACCAATAATCTCCCGTGAATTTGTAATTATAGTAGCATTCTTTCAGGGACGGCTGGCTAACCGTAGGGTGTTCGTAGGCAGTCGTTCTGCTATAATGCAAACGATTTTAACCAAGGAGTAACCCGCGATGGCTTTGAGCCGTGCCGAAGTGCAACACATTGCCGAACTCGCCAAGCTGCATTTAACCGACGCTGAAATTGACGCCTATACCGAGCAGCTATCGGCTATTTTAGACTATGCGCTCGAATTGAACAGTCTGGATACGGATGCTATTCCCCCAACCGCCTCGGTTTTACCTTTACAGAATGTCATGGCAGACGATGTGGTACAACCCACCCTTGACCGTGCCACCCTGCTCCGCAATGCCCCAGACTCCGAAGCGGGTCAGATTCGCGTCAAAGCGATTCTAGAATAGAGGCCACCACATGACAACGATTGTGCAATCCGTAGCCGAGCGCTTGATTGACAACGTGGCGCGGGTGATTATTGGTAAACGCAATGAGATTCGGATGGTGGTGCTAGGGCTGCTCTGCCAAGGCCATGTGCTGCTGGAAGATGTGCCGGGTGTGGGCAAAACCATGTTAGCCAAGGCCCTTGCTCGCTCGGTGGGGGCTACTTTTAGCCGTATTCAATTTACACCGGACATGCTGCCTTCGGATGTGACGGGCGTCTCGATTTTCAACCAGCGCACCAATGAATTTGAGTTCCGCCCCGGCCCCATCATGGCCCAAATTGTCCTGACTGATGAAATTAATCGTGCTACCCCCAAGACCCAATCGGCGCTGCTGGAAACAATGGAAGAGCGCCAAGTCACAGTCGATGGCACTACCTACCCGCTGCAAGAGCCGTTCTTGGTGCTGGCAACCCAAAATCCGATTGAGTATGAGGGTACCTTTCCCCTACCCGAAGCCCAACTTGACCGCTTCATTGTCCGTATTCGCCTAGGGTACCCCACCCCCCAAGAGGAAATAGCGATGCTGGACGCCCAACAACTCCAACACCCCTTAGCGACCTTGCGCCAAGTGGTCAGCAGCGAAGAACTCCTCCAAGCCCAACGCGCTACGCGTGAGGTCTATCTCAATTACGACATGAAGACCTACATCATGGAGGTTGTGGGAGCTACCCGCCGCCATCCTGATGTGTATTTGGGAGCCAGCCCGCGGGGTACCTTGGCCTTGTTCAGACTGGTGCAAGCCCATGCTGCTGTTCTAGGGCGTGATTACTGTGTGCCGGATGATGTCAAGTTACTGGCAGAACCAGCACTGGCCCACCGTGTCATCTTAGGACCAACCGCTCGTACCAAGGACATCTCCACCAGCAGCATCGTTCAATATATCTTGAATTCCACGCCTATTCCGGGTGTGACGGTTGGACAGAGGTACTCGCAACACTGATGACCAGCCATCGGAATGTCGTCTATGCCCTCGTGATTGTGTCTTTGATTACCAACTTCATCGGTGGGCAGGCGTTCTTTTTGCATCTCGCTTATGCTTTGGGCGGGGTACTATTCTTGTCTTTGGTGTTTTCATGGACAGCCGTCAACTGGTTGCGCCTCAACCGTTGGACGTATGTACGGCGCTTGCAAGTCGGCCAAAGCTTCGAGGAGACCTTCGAGGTTCGCAACACCTCGTTCCTCTTCAAACTATGGCTAGAAGTCCATGACCATTCGACTCTGCCCCAACACCGCACGAGCCGCGTTGTGCCATTTTTGCGTGGGCGGCATCAGTTTCGCTGGCGGGTCAATACCCCCTGCACACGGCGTGGTCAATTTGAACTCGGCCCCATGACTCTTGTTAGCGGTGACCCCTTTGGCTTCTATCAATTTCCGCGCCATATCAGCGCCACCTCCAGCATTTTGGTCTATCCCATCACGGTGCCAATTTACGATTTTGTGTCCCCCGCTGGCGCTTTATCCGGTGGACAAGCCATCCGCCGCCGCACCTATGAAGTCACGCCGAATGCCTTTGGGGTGCGCGAATATGCTCCCGGTGATAGCCTGAGTCGCATCCATTGGAAGAGTTCAGCCCGCCGCAATAAGCTGATGGTCAAAGAATTTGAACTTGACCCCTTGGGCGATGTCTGGATTTTCCTCGACCTCTCACGTGAGTCGTTGATTTCGCAGACAGGCGGCATGAATGATTATATCCTCAACCCCCGCCTGAGTTTGCCACCCAGCACCGAGGAATATGCTATTGTTGCGGCGGCCTCACTCGCGCAGTATTTCCTCGACCAAAACCGCACGGTGGGCTTTCTGAGCTACACGCCGCACCGCGAATATGTGGCACCCGACCGCGGCACCCGCCAACTGATTGATATTCTTGAACCCCTTGCCACCGCCACAAGTGAAACAGACATTACCCTGCGGCAAATGTTGGCCCTCGAAAGTCATAACCTGACACGCGGTACAACTCTTGTGGTGGTCACAGCGTCGCTCCAAACAGGTTGGATAGCTGAGGCCTATGCCCATGTCCAACGTGGTTTAATGGTGGTGGCGGTAATGGTCGATGCCACTAGTTTTGGGCGTAGTGACATTAATTTTGACCTTATTCACCAGCATGTCGAAGGGGCAGGCATCCATGTCTACCCCATCCGCAAGGGCGATTCTTTAACCGATGTTTTGAGCTATCGACAAACATGATGTCCCGACGTTACCTCTATCTTGCAGTCTTTACCAGTGGCATGACCTCACTGGCTGTTGAGTTATCCGCCTCACGTTTACTGGGCAACATCTACGGCACCAGTAACCTCGTGTGGGCTAATGTGATTGGCCTGATGCTGATTTATTTAACGGTGGGCTATTTCATTGGTGGGCGCTGGGCTGACCGCTCCCCGCAGTACACAACCTTCTATAAAATCATGCTGTGGGCGGCCTTCCTGTGTGGGCTGATTCCCCTCATTGCCCGCCCGATCCTAACCGCCGTCGCCAGTGCTGTGAATGATTTGGACAACCTCAGCGGCATGGAGGCAGGGTTAGCTCTTGGCTCCTTCGGCAGCATCCTGATTTTGTTCTCGGTTCCGGTCACGCTGCTCGGTTGTGTCTCACCCTTTGCCATCCGCCTAGCCATTAAAGATGCCGACGATGCAGGTACCGTCAGTGGCAATATCTACGCGATTAGCACCCTTGGCAGTATTGTCGGTACCTTTACGCCAGTTCTCTTTGCTATTCCGGCCCTTGGTACCACCCGCACCTTCTTGCTCTATGCGGGGCTGTTATTTGGGGTGGCGCTCGGTGGTTATCTGCTGACTACCCGCCGCTTAGATGCTCGCTTGCTGTTGATGCCTCTCAGCATCGGCTTACTGAGCGCGATTATCCTCAACGGCCCGATGCGTCCGGCACCTGACCACATGCGCCTGCTCTATGAAAAAGACTCGGCCTACAACCTCATCCAAATTGTGGAAGATGAGCGTGACGGGATGCGCTACTTGCTGCTCAACGAGGGCCAAGGCTACCATTCCCAGTGGCACCCTGAGCAGGTCTATTTTCAGCGCACATGGGGCTATTTCTTGATAGGGCCATACTTTAATGCCTCACCCTATACCCCCGATGATGTGCAGAATATTGCCATTATCGGCTTGGCTGGTGGCACCATCGCCCGTCAATATACTGCCGTGTATGGAGACATCCCCATTGATGGCATTGAGATTGATGGCGAAATTATCGAAGCCAGTCGTAAATATCTCGGCATGACCATGCCCAATCTCAATGTGATTATTCAAGATGGACGCTATGCCTTTAACCAACTCGACAAGCGCTATAGTGTGGTAGGCATTGACGCCTATCGGGTGCCGTATGTGCCTTGGCACCTCACCACTGTTGAGTTTTTCGAGGAAATTCGGGATAAGTTAACGGATAATGGGGTGGTTGTCATCAATGTTGGGCGTACTCCATCGGATCGGCGCTTGGTAGATGCCATGGCGAACACCATGTTGCACGTCTTTCCCACCGTACATGCCATGGATGTACCCAACTCTCTCAACACCATTTTGGTGGCAACCCGTCAACCGACGGTGGAAACCAATCTGGCAGATAACTTTGCGCTGTTAGACCGTGTAACCTATCCCATCCTTGGTGATGCCCTAGAGACCGCCACCCAAACGCTGGTGCCCGTTACCCCGTCCAAAACCCTTTTTACGGACGACCATGCGCCAGTTGAGCAAATTATTGATAGTATGGTGATTGATTATCTGTTGAATAGGAATACCCCGTGATTCCCGACTTGCCTGATGCACCCCCTGTTGACGAATCTGAACACGACCCGACCAAGCCAGTGGCCTTTCCGCGTTGGTTGCAACGCTTGGCTCAAGCCTTGATTATCCTTACAACGCCGTTTGTACTGATTTTGGGTAGTGTGCGCTTGGTGATGACTGAGCAATATATGCGCTTGGAATACCAGCGCCCCGGCTTCCCTGAAGATGTCTTTGGCTTTACCACCGAAGACCGCCTCGAATATGGCCCCTACGGTATCCGTTATATCGTGAGCAATAAGGACATCAGCTATTTGGGGGATTTGATGATTGATGGTCAGCCCGCCTTCCATGCCGATGAGTTACAGCACATGGAAGATGTGCAGGTTGTGACCCTTGCCGCGTTCCAGATTTTGCTTATTTTGGCGTCAGGGCTGGCGGCTGGCAGCATCCTCTTAGCTCGCCAAAAACCAACCCGCCACCTACTCCCCAAGAGCCTGCGCTATGGCGGGCTATTGACCTTGGGGCTGGTGGCGGTGGCTTTCTTGCTCGTCCTCATCAATTGGGACTTTTTCTTTACGGGCTTTCACGAAGTCTTTTTCGCCGACGGGACATGGCAATTTAGCCGTGCCGATACTTTAATTCGCCTCTATCCTGAACAATTCTGGTTTGATGCGGCGGTGAGTATCGGTGTCTTAACCCTGCTTGGTGTTGGTTTCTGTGTCGCACTCCCGCGCTTCTGGAAACCCTAAGCGCCGAATTTATCCAAGCGCAGGGCATGGGCCAAGGCTAATTGCATGACATCATAGGCCGGAAGCTGGCCCAGCGCCCCATTATAACAAGCCCGTTCTCCAAAAGCCTCGGCATGGTCGGGCATGTGGGTCGCGGGTGCCCACAGCAACAACGGGACAGGGTGCCATGAATGCGATTTAAGCTTGGCAGGCGTTGAGTGGTCACCCGTAATCATCACCACATCGGGCTTGAGGTCAAGAATGGTTGGCAGGGCCGCATCGACTTGCTCAATCAAATGGACTTTTTCATCAAACTTGCCATCTTCGGCATAACTGTCAGTCTTCTTGATATGGCAAAAAACGAAATCGAAGTCTTTCCAGATTTCTGCAACCTTGCCAAACTCCTCAGCAGGTGTTTCTAGACCTTGGGTGTCAATTATCTGCATCCCGACCAGTTGGCTGACCCCTTTGTACATGGGATAGACCGCCACACACGCCGCGTTCAGTTTATAGACATCGTTGTACTTTGGCAGGTTGGGGTCAGTCGCAAAACCGCGCAATAGCACGCCGTTAGCAGGCTCATGCCCTTGTAGACGCTTGAAAGCTTCATCTACCCACTGCTCAAAGAGGCGCACGGTGCGGGCTGTAGTGGGGTCTTGCTGAAGGGGGGCTACAGGGAAGGGTTTTTTGCCTTCAACTTGCGGGTCGGTATCTGCAAGGTGATGACTGAGACTCTCACCACGCATCACAACCACAAAGCGATATTCTTTCTCAATCTCGACCTCAACTTCAACACCGGGGATTTGAATTTGGCGCAGAATTTCAACGCGCTCCATCGCCTTATCAGTGGCAATCCGTCCCGCCCGACGGTCGGTGACAATGCCGTTTTCATCCACTGTGCAAAAATTACCACGCGCCGCCACATCGCCTGTTTTAACATCAAGGCCGACGCCCAGTGCCGAGAGGATACCCCGTCCAATTTGGTACTCAACAGGGTCATAGCCAAACAAGCCGAGGTGAGCCGGGCCGCTACCGGGAGTAATGCCGCGCCGCACGGGAATCGTCGCACCGAGACTACCTTCCTTCGCCAGCCGATCCATATTGGGTGTTTTGGCAGTCTCAAGTTCTGTCAAACCATTGGGGGTCATGGGCAATCCACCCAAGCCGTCCATTACGAGTAAGAAAATCTTTCCGCCTTTTGTGCGGGCCAATTGTCGCATCAAATCAAAGTTTGCCATGAGTAATATCTCCTCACTCAATACAACCTTAGTTGTAACACGCCCTGCCCCTGAGTCAAGAACACCTGCTACAATTAGGGCAAAGCAAACAAAAGAAAGGTAGGCATATTTGTGCCTAGTTTTTTGAGGTGGCTACAACCCGGTTTGTATCTCAAACGTTGGGTACTGCTTTTTTTACTCAGTATCTTGGTATTTAGCACTGGCCTCGCGCAGTTCATCAATCTTGTTGTTTCAGTAGATAAACACCCTAATCGTCTGGTGTATGGCATTGCTGCATTAGTTGTTGGGATCACGCTTTTTGCGGTGGCCTTGCGTAATGTTCCTGCTACATGGTTTACTGCGCTTAACTCACCCCGCTCTCTTGGCGAATGGGTTACCCAACAGCATTTGAAACAGGGTATTCGTGTTGTAGCCATCGGTGGTGGCACTGGGTTGCCGAGTGCCTTGCGTGCGATGAAGCGCCAAACCAGCAATATCACTGCTGTCGTTGCGATGGCCGATGATGGGGGAAGTTCGGGCCGATTACGCCGTGATTTAGGTGTGCCCCCACCCGGTGACCTCCGCAGCAACATTGTGGCTTTGGCACGCGATGAAGACCTCATGACCCAGCTTTTCAACTTTCGGTTTGAGAGCGGTGAGCTAGATGGGCATAGCTTCGGCAATTTGTTTCTAGCGGCGCTGATGGGTATGCAAGGAGGCATTGATGAGGCTGCCTTGGTTGCAGGTAAAATTCTGGCAATTCAAGGCCATGTCCTTCCTTGCACTTTAGCAAATGTTCATTTAGTGGCACATATTCGCCATCCTCAAACAGGTGAAACGCAAACCATTGAAGGCGAGTCTAATATCCCGCAATTGGGCTGGCAGATTGAGCGCTTGTTTGTTGAACCATCAGATGCACCTGCTTTTCCGGGAGTTATCAAAGCCATTCAAGAAGCCGAGTTGATTATCATTGGCCCCGGTAGCCTCTATACCAGCATCCTTGCCAACCTGCTTCTGCATGACATCACCCAAGCCCTACGCCTAAGCCGAGCCACCAAGGTTTATGTCTGCAATATCGCCACTCAACCCGGTGAGACCGATGGCTATAGTCTCGCTGACCATGTTTTGGCAATTGAGCATCATGTTGGGCGTGGGGTGTTTGATTTGGTGATTGGCAACAATTGTTACCCAACCGAAAACGCGGGTCTCAATACCGTCTATGTTCAGCCTGCCCCTCCCAATCACAACATCCACCAGCGTTACCGTGTTATTTATGCCGATTTGACCGATGACCAATATCCTTGGCGGCATAGTCCGGACAAATTGCACGCGGTACTTACTGACATTATTCAGCGAAAATGACAACGAACAGCAACCCCCCACGCCCGATTTTTGCGTTACAATGACCCTTACGTAAACCATGAAGTAAGGAGATACATCTGAATGGCTATTCGGATTGGCATCAACGGGTTTGGGCGTATTGGTCGCCAAGTAGTTAAGGCTATCCAAGAACGTCACCCCGGTGAATTCAACATCGTCGCCTTTAACGACTTGGGTGATCTGCCCACGATGGCCCATCTCTTCCGCTATGACTCGAACTATGGCAGATTTGACGGCACTGTCGAAGTGACCGAGAACTCGCTGATTATCAATGGTGATGAAATTAAGGCCCTTGCTGAACGTGACCCTGCCAACATCCCTTGGGGTGATATGGGCGTCGATATTGTCATCGAAAGCACAGGGCTGTTTACCAGCCGCGAAAAAGCGGGCGCTCACATGAAAGGTGGAGCCAAGAAAGTCATCATCTCCGCCCCTGCTAAGGGTGAAGTGGATGGTACTTTTGTGTTGGGTGTAAATGAAGGGGACTATGACCCTGCCCGTCACCATGTTGTGTCCAATGCCTCCTGCACGACCAACTGCCTTGCGCCTGCCGCCAAAGTGCTACATGATGCCTTTGGTATTGAGCGTGCTTATGTAACCACCATCCACTCCTACACCAATGACCAACGTATCCTTGACGCCCCGCATAAGGATTTGCGTCGGGCGCGGAATGCCGCTACCAATATCATCCCCACCACAACGGGTGCTGCCAAAGCGGTGGCGCTTGTTATCCCTGATTTGAAGGGTAAATTCGATGGCATTGCGGTGCGAGTACCAACCCCGACGGGTTCACTGGTCGATTTCGTTGGCTTGGTGAGCCGTGATGTCACCACTGAGGAAGTTCATGCCGCCTTTGCTGCTGCCGCCGATGGCCCCATGAAGGGCATCCTTGGCTTTGAACATGCTCCATTGGTTTCCACTGACATTGTGGGCGACCCCCGTTCTAGCATTGTCGATGCCGACTTTACCAAGGCTTTCACGGGTAACATGGTCAAGCTGTTGACATGGTATGACAACGAGTGGGGTTATTCCTGCCGTACTGCTGAACTGGCACTCTTGATGGGCAAGAATCTGTAGACCTGTATCAACATCAAGTGATGTGGGCGGGTCTTAGCTACCCGCCCCTTTTGTGAAAAGGACAGCCAATGAACAAGAAAACTGTACGTGATATTGACCTCAAAGGGAAACGGGTACTCGTCCGTGTCGATTTCAATGTGCCGCTGGATGGTGCAACTGTCACCGACGATACCCGCGTCCGTGCTTCTATTCCAACCCTGAAATACATCCTTGAGCAACACCCCAAAGCTGTGATTTTGATGTCGCATCTTGGACGGCCCAAGGATAAGCCCGACCCCAAGTATTCCCTCAAGCCAGTTGTCGCCACCGTCGCGCAACACCTCGGCGTTGAGGTGGCTTTTGCCGACGACTGTATCGGCCCTGTTGCTGAAGAAGCCGTCGCCAAGCTACCCGAAGGCGGCGTCTTGCTCCTCGAAAATACGCGCTTCCATGCAGGTGAGACCAAAAACGACCCTGAAATCGTCAAGCAACTTGCAGCGCTGGGCGACGTATATGTTAATGACGCTTTCGGTTCGGCCCACCGCGCCCACGCCAGCACTACGGGGGTAGCGGAATTGCTCCCAGCCGTAGCGGGCTTCTTGATGGAACGCGAACTGGACTTTTTGGTGAACGCCGTCGAAAGCCCCAAGCGCCCCTTTGTTGCTATTATGGGTGGCGCAAAGGTATCGGATAAAATTGAGGTCATTCAGACCTTGTTGCAAAAGGTGGACAAGTTGCTAATCGGCGGGGGTATGGCAAATACCTTCTTCAAAGCCAAGGGCGTTCATATTGGCGATTCCTTGGTCGAGGACGATGCCCTACAAACCGCCCAAAATCTGATGGAAGCCGCGTCCGGCAAACTCATCCTCCCCCGTGAGGTGGTAATTGCTGATGCCTTTGAAGATGGCGCAAAGTCGATGTCGATTCCGTCCGATGAAAATGTGCCAGATGGGTGGCGCATCATGGATATTGGCATAGGAGCGGTTCGTGCTTTTCAAGCTGAATTGGCAGGTGCCAAAACGATTATCTGGAATGGTCCAATGGGTGTTTTTGAAATGCCCAACTTCGCCAAAGGCACCCTTGAGTTGGCCCAAACCCTTGCCAAGTTGACTGATGAAGGGGCTACGACCATCATTGGTGGTGGCGACTCAGCCGCAGCCGTGACGCAAGCGGGGCTTGATGAGAAGATGACCCATATCAGCACGGGGGGTGGTGCCAGCCTTGAATTGTTGGAAGGCCGCCAACTGCCGGGGGTCATCGCCCTCAACGACCGCGACTGATTTAACAAATCGGTTACAATCATTGATTGAACCGATAACAAGTTTTTAACTATAATGCTGGCAAATCTGCGAGAGGAGCGGGAAGGTTGGCCTTTGAAATAGGGCAAAATGTCGGGCCATATCGTATTGTCCAACAATTGGGGCAAGGCGGCATGGCGACGGTTTACAAAGCCTATCACGCAAACCTTGACCGCTATGTGGCGATTAAGGTCTTGCATGTTGCCTTTCGGGAAGACGAGTCGTTTCTTGAGCGCTTTCAACGCGAGGCCCAAATTGTTGCCAAACTTGAACACTCGCACATCGTCCCCATCTATGATTACGCGCAAGAGGACAACCAGCCCTACTTGGTGATGAAGTTCATTGAGGGCGAAACCCTCAAACAACGGATGCGGAAACAACCGCCCAATCTCCAAGAGGTAACCCGTATCCTCAGCGCAGTTGCCAGCGCCCTTGACTATGCTCACCACAACGATGTTTTACACCGAGACGTCAAGCCATCCAATGTGGTGCTTGATAACAAACAAGTCCCCTACTTGACCGATTTTGGTCTGGCACGGATTGCTAGTTCAGGCGAATCGACCCTTAGCCAAGATATGATGCTGGGTACCCCGCAATATATCTCGCCTGAACAAGCTCAAGGTAACCAGCCCTTGGATGCGGGCACCGATATTTACTCGCTGGGTGTGGTTCTCTATGAATTGGTGGTTGGGCGTGTCCCCTTCAGTGCCGATACTCCCTATGCCATCATCCATGACCATATCTATAAGCCATTGCCGATGCCGAGTGTGGTCAATCCATCGGTGCCGCCTGAAGTGGAAACTGTCTTATTGAAAGCGCTCGCCAAGCGCCGTGAAGACCGCTATGCCAGCGCAGGTGCCCTCGCCCAAGCCTTTGATGCCGCAATTGATAGCAGCCAGATGCAAGAAATTAGCTTGCATACCCTGCGTCCAGAGGCCTTTCAGACAGTCGCTACCCAGCCCACTCCTGCTAGTAGTGGTACCCCGCCCATTAGCCAGCCCCAAGCGGCCTATAGTATTCCTATCCCGACGACAACGCCAACACCAACGCCGACTTCAATGGTACCGCCGGGGAGTGTGGTGGTTACAGGTACCCTACCCCAGCAGCATCGGCGTTCTGGTGGCTGGATTTGGCCGCTAGGGGGATGCCTAGTTTTCATTTTGACGTGTTTGCTGTCGGTGGGCATTATGGTTGCGGCGGCTAATGACCCCCGCATCAAGAATGAAACGCCAACCCCAATGTCTTTTGATGAACAGGTGTTAAATGAGGCTCGTTCTGGGGTAATGACCGTTGATCAAGCCGAGCAGTATGTAGAGGATTACCCTGACAGTGTTTCAGCCTATTTTGCGCTGATTCTTGCCCAACTCGAAGCAGGGCAGGAAGTCACTGTTATTCAGAATGCCGGGCGTGTTATCCAACAAACTCAACCAGATGCTGATCTTATTGCGGAATGGGCTGAGGCCATGTCGGTCAAGGGCTATCATGAGCAAGCCGTCCTTTATTATATGGTAGCCATGAATCTCGATCCTGATGACCCAGAGTTGCGGAATAAGGGGGGGCAGTACATCTATATTCAGGCCACTAAAGCCTCTCGTCTTGAATTAACCCGTTTTTGCGGCTTGGTAAATCAGTATCCTGACAACGCTTTTGTAGAGGCGATGTTGGGTCAGGCGGCCTTGTCAACAATCGTCCGCCCCGCACAGGCTCCCATGTCGAATGTGTGTTCAGTGGTCGAAGGTGACCTAACCATTGAGCAACTACTTCAGCATAGTATCGAACTCAATCCCAACCTCGCAGAGGCCTATTTGGTGATGGGTAATTATTATGATGCAACCAGAGATTCAGTCCTAGCTGCTGAAAATTGGGAAAAAGCCATTTCATTTGACGACACACCGCAATGGGTCAACAATCAGGTTCAAGAAAAACTTAAATCAGTAACCGAGGTCAGACAGGAGACCAACGAATGAGAATACCGATGATGGCGGGCAACTGGAAGATGAATAAAACGCCTGCCGAAGCCGTTGAATTTGTAAATACTATTAAAGATGAACTTCAGCGCCTCTCGCAAATTGAGCGGGTAGTCTGTCCCCCCTATGTAGCCTTAGCGGGTGTTAAACAAGCGCTTGCTGGTACCGATATTGGCGTTGGCGCTCAAGATGTACACGCTGAAGAAAGCGGCGCTTATACCAGTTCGGTGGCGGCCAATATGTTGGTTGGCCTTGCTGATTATGTCATTATTGGACATTCTGAGACCCGCCAATACTTAGGTGTGACCGATGCCGACGTCAACAAAAAGACTAAACTTGCCCTCAAATATGGTCTAAAGCCAATTGTGGCAATTGGCGAAACACTTGAACAAAACGAGTTAGGTCAGACAACCGTTGTCTGTGACCGCCAGTTACGGGCCGCATTGGAAGGCATCACCGATTTACAGAACATTGTAATTGCTTATGAACCCGTGTGGGCCATTGGCACCGGCAGGACAGCCACCCCCGAACAAGCCCAAGCCATCATTGGTGGTGTAGTGCGACCTGTTCTCGCTGAACTCTATGGGGAAGCTGTGGCCCAAGCGACTCGTATTCTCTATGGTGGAAGCATGAATCCCGCCAACTGCGCGGATTTGATGAAACAACCCGATATTGATGGTGGACTTATTGGCGGGGCTTCGCTTAAAGTCAATGACTTCATTGCCCTTACCCGTATTGCGATTGAGGTGAAGGCGTTGTTCTAGGGTGGACATCACTGTCATTATTGGCCCTTGGCTATCCCTATTGATAATCTTGGTTCCGCTCATCTATGCCGAGCGCTGGATTCATCAACACGCCTATGGGATTGGCTATTTACTAACTCGTGAAAAAGGCACCGCCACTGGATTCTATTACATCTTTTTCTTCCCTGCGATCTTTTTGCATGAGTTCATCCAATATCTGGTGGCGGGTGTACTCAACGTCAAAATCAAGAAGATTCAGGCCCAACCCAAAACTCAAGATAACGGCACTATCCGCTATGATTTTGTTGTTATCGACAAAGCTGATCGCATTCGGGCCAGTATTATTGGCGGCACCCCGTTTTTGGTTGCCGCATTTTTAGTTTATACCATCAGCACCTCTATCCTTGACCTGCATACCATCCCTGAAGCAGTAGCCACTGGTCAACTCACCCAAGTAACATCGGCAATTCAAGGCCAATTCAACACCCCTGATTTTTGGTTTTGGCTGTATATGCTGTTTGCCATCAGTAACGGTATGATTCCAACCAAAGAAGATCGCGCTGGCTGGTGGCTCATTCTAGGGGTGGTAGGAGTTATTACAGTGGTATTCTTGGTGATTGGCGTTGATCAAGTCATTTGGGACACGCTTGCTGGCCCCGTTACAGATGCTCTTAGCTTGGTGACCACCTCATTGACCATTATCCTTGGCTTGGATGTGGTCGTGATTTTCTTGCTGGGTGTCACTGAAGATGCCCTTGAACGCACCAAAGGATTCAAGATGGATTATAGCGGGCCGAAACAACGCACTAAGTCTGCCGCAGACAAGCGACAGCCGGGCAGTAATGTGCCTATCCCTAAAGGTGAATTGATGCCCTCTATTTACAATATGGAACTCCCAATCCCCAATTTCCCCGATAGACCAAACCCCGCCGTCTTACGACAACGGGCTGCTGCACAGGTCACTCGTGAGGAGGCGGAGTGAGCAAAAGACTATCAATAGTCAGTGTGCTGCTTATTCATCTCGCGCTCCGTCTGCACAACCTCACCATCCAAGTCCCTCACATTGACGAGGGATTTCACGTCTCACGTGCGTTGCTGGTTTGGCATTTTGAGCAGAACCCCGGTCGCTTCATGCACGGTAAGTTACTGCTCTACTATTGGGTGGGTCTGTTTGACCCGCAGCCGATGAGTGGGCTATGGGTAGCGCGTGCTTCAATAGCCATATTCTCGATTATCACGGCGGCTACCCTCTATCAAATTGGGCGCACCCTTAGCAATCACTGGGGCGGGTTGTTGACAGTTAGCCTCTACGCGGTCATGCCCTATGCTATTTTTTTTGAGCGGATGGCAATGGCTGACCCTTTGGCGGCAGGGTTTGCAGCGTTGGTGGGGTGGCGTAGTCTGGTATTTGCCCGCCATCCGAGCTATCGCCAAGGGGCTATTCTCGGTGTATTGATTGCTTTGGCTTCAATGTCTAAGCTGACTATGGCTCCTGTTGCGTTAGTGCCTGTTTTCGCCACTATTGGGCATGTTAACTGGCGACGGCGCATTCTGCCTCCGCTTATCGTAGCGGCGTGTATCGTGATAGTGGCATGGATGCCCATTATGCTGCCTGCTGCTTATGCTCATCTCTACGGTGACCCCTTCCGTCTTGTCAGTGAGAATAATTTGCAACAACTCGATTCGGCCTCCCCAATAGATGAACTGCAACGCTTGTATCCCCAAATCGCTGATTTATCTGGTCATCTGTTCTGGGTTGGGCTGGTTTTGGTGGTAGGAATGGCCTTGTGGTGCGGCTATCATCGCGCTCGTATCGGCTGGCTGTTGGCATGGATAGGCGCGGTGGTATTATTTTCGCTGCTATTCTCCAACCGTCCCCGTCCCCGTTATTTTATGCCAGCTATCGGGCCAACGGTTGTACTTGTAGCAGTTGCTTGTACCTATCTGTGGCGAATGCCCCCACTCCGTGTGCTGGTACGTAGCACTATGATTGCAGGTCTGGCGGTGTGGAGCCTTACTTTTGCACTACCTTTTATTCAGGCCCTTACAACTGACCCTCTTAGGCTCAATCTATCACCATATGAGACTCAACTGTATTTAGTTGGAACGCAATCAGGTCCTGCAATTGAGCAAGCCGTCCGCCTTATCGAGTCCCAAGACCCCCGACCTTCCATTATCTATACCAATTGGGGGACATGCCAGAGCCTCTATTTCTACACCACGCTTGATATTGGCTGCTTAGAGAGCGCCAATAGCCCAGTGGAAGTTCTACAGCACCCGGTGACTTATATTATCCGCAACGGAGATGAACGCGGGGAGTTTAATCGCTATGGGGTCGAGTGGGTACGACTCGGCATTTTTGAACGCCAAGGAGGATTATTCACAGTCGAGGTTTGGCGGGCCACTACCCCATCGCATCAACAAGCCCAACCTTGACATTACCCCGTTTGAGTGCTACTATCCTACACCACTATCTGGAGGCACCTATCCCGAAGCAACCCTGCTATGACAGGGCAATGACTTCGGAATTGAGTGAAGCGTATAAATTTGAGGCCGCGACGAACCTCTAACCTTCGTCTGTGGCCTCAAATCGTGTGCTAATAAAGGTCAAAATTACGGAGTTTGTGATGCCTACCATCAACCAGCTTGTGCGTAAAGGCCGCACACCAAAAAGAAAGAAAAGTACAGCTCCCGCTTTGCAATATACGTTTAACTCGTATACCCAAAAGCGTCGGCGACAACCCAAGGGCGCACCCCAGAAGCGCGGGGTGTGTACGCTTGTCCGTACCATGACGCCGAAGAAGCCGAACTCCGCTTTGCGTAAAGTCGCCCGTGTACGGTTGACCAACCAAATCGAAGTCACGGCCTATATTCCGGGTGAAGGCCACAGCTTGCAAGAACACAGCGTTGTGTTGGTGCGTGGTGGCCGTGTGAAAGACCTACCCGGTGTTCGTTACCACATTGTGCGCGGTGCTATCGATACCGATGGCGTCCAAAAGCGTTCACAAGGGCGTAGCAAGTACGGCACCAAACGGCCTAAAGCCGGTGCCAAAAGTACGAAGAAGTAAGTAGAGGATGGAGTAAAGAACCATGCCCCGTCGTTATCAACCCCCCAAACGCAAAGTCATCCCAGACATGAAATACAACAGTATCAATGTTACCATGTTCATCAATCGCATGATGAAAAGTGGGAAAAAGAGCGTTGCCACCAGCGTAATGTACGATGCCTTCGACTTGGTTGAGGAACGTACTAAGCGCAATCCTTTAGAAGTTTTTGAGCAAGCCCTACGGAATGCAACCCCCGCTGTTGAAGTCAAACCGCGTCGGGTTGGTGGTTCAACCTACCAAGTTCCCGTAGAAGTCGAACTAGAGCGTGGGCGCTCCTTGGCAATGCGTTGGCTGCTTGCCTCGGCGCGGACACGTGCTGGGCGTGGCATGGCGAATAAATTGGCAGGCGAAATTATGGACGCCGCCAATAACCAAGGCAACGCCATCAAGAAGCGTGAAGAAACCCATCGTATGGCAGAAGCCAACAGAGCCTTTGCCCATTATCGTTGGTAAAGGATTAAGGATAAAACTGCATCGCTATGGCAAAGATCACTCCGCTTGATCTGACAAAAGTTCGTAACATCGGCATCATCGCCCATATTGACGCTGGGAAGACAACAACCACTGAGCGTATTTTGTACTATACCGGGAACATTCACCGGATTGGTGAAGTTCATGATGGTACCGCCACCACCGACTATATGGAACAAGAACGTGAGCGCGGTATTACCATCACCTCCGCAGCAATTACCGCCAGTTGGCGTGGTTATCAAGTCAACGTCATTGACACCCCCGGCCACGTAGACTTCACTGCTGAAGTGCAGCGCAGTCTCCGCGTGTTGGATGGTGGCATTGTGGTGTTCGATGGTGTGGCCGGTGTCGAGCCACAATCAGAGACGGTTTGGCGTCAAGCCGATGAATACCATGTCCCACGCATCTGTTTTGTAAATAAAATGGATCGTACTGGTGCCAGCTACGAGCGCTGCTTGGGTATGATTAAGAAGCGCCTTAATGCCAAGCCTGTTCCGATCCAATGGCCTTATGGTGAAGGTGGCGATTTCGCCGGAATTTTTGACCTCTTGAAGATGGAACTCGTTACCTATGGTGACGACCTCGGTACCGCCATTGAGCGTAAGCCCATTCCCGCTGATCAGCTCGAGTTTGTGCAAAACAAACGCCGCGAAATGGTTGAGCTAATTGCAGAGAATGATGAATACCTCATTGAAAAATACCTGATGGAAGAAGAAATCACCGACGACGAGTTGATTGCGGCTTTGCGGGCATCAACTATCGCCAGCCGTGTTCAACCTGTCATGTGCGGGTCAGCACTCAAGAACAAGGGCGTTCAATTGCTCCTTGATGCTATGATTGATTATCTACCTTCCCCGCTGGATATTCCTGCCGTTAAGGGCGTTAATCCCGACAAGACGGATGATGTGTTGGAGCGTCAAGCTAACAATGACGAGCCACTCTCAGCCCTTGTCTTCAAAATCATCACCGACCCCTATGTTGGTCGTTTGGCTTTTGTGCGCGTGTATTCCGGTGTGTTACAAACCGGTACAGGTGCCCTGAATGCCTCCAAAGGCCGCAAAGAGCGTATCGGGCGTCTGGTGCGGATGTTCGCTGACCGTCGTGAAGATGTCGAGTTTGTTCAAGCAGGTGATATTGCCGCCGCTTTGGGCCTCAAAGATACCTTCACAGGTGACACGCTCTCCGATACAGATAAGCCTATTCTGCTTGAGCAAATCAAGTTCCCTGAACCTGTGATTCAAGTGGCGATTGAACCCAAGACCAAGGCTGACCAAGACAAGATGGGTGAAGCCCTGCGGAAGTTGGCGGAAGAAGACCCCACCTTTAAAGTCTCGGTGGATGACCAACTAGGGCAAACCATCATTGCAGGTATGGGTGAGCTTCACCTTGAGGTGTTAGTTGACCGTATGATGCGCGAGTTTAAGGTCGATGCCATTGTCGGTAAGCCTCGGGTGTCCTACCGCGAAACCATCACCAAACCTGTCCGGATTGACACCACCTTTAAGCGTCAATCGGGCGGTTCGGGTCAATATGCCCGTGTCGTGGTTGAATTTGAGCCGCTCAGTGATGAAGAAATGAGCGAAGTCGAAGAATCCTTGGTCTTTGTGGACGAAATTCGTGGGGGTGCTATCCCTCGTGAGTGGATTAAGTCAACTGAGACAGGTATGCGGAATGCCATTACAGGCGGTGTTATTGCTGGGTATCCAGTGGTGGGTGTACGCGCCCGCTTGGTCGATGGTGCGATCCACGAAGTGGACTCCAGCGACATGGCCTTCAAGATTGCAGGCTCAATGTGCTTAAAAGAGGGCGTCCAAAAGGCAGCCCCCATCTTGCTGGAGCCTGTGATGCGCGTAGATGTGGTCACCCCCGACGAGCATACAGGTGATGTCGTCGGCAGCATCTCTGCACGGCGCGGCATTATTCAGGGTATGGAACCTCGTGGTGATGGCGGTTCGAATATTCGGGCCTTTGTCCCATTGGGTGAAATGTTTGGTTATGCGACCGACCTGCGTAACATGACCAAAGGGCGCGGCAGCTTCTCAATGGAATTTGAGAAATACTCGCCTGTTCCTAACAGCATTGCTGAGGAAATCATAAAAGGTAAATAAAGGAGAATTGGAATGGCCCAGTTTGAACGGAAGAAACCGCACGTCAACATTGGCACCATCGGTCACGTAGACCATGGCAAGACGACGTTGACCGCCGCAATCACCAAGACGCTTGGGATGAAAGCCATGGCGAAGTTCATGGCCTATGATGAAATCGACAACGCGCCCGAAGAGAAGGCCCGCGGCATTACGATCAACATTCGGCACGTGGAGTATGAAACCGACGGACGGCACTATGCCCACGTAGACTGCCCCGGCCACCGTGACTATATCAAGAACATGATCACGGGTGCGGCGCAGATGGACGGTGCGATTTTGGTGGTGAGTGCGCCTGATGGCCCGATGCCCCAAACCCGCGAGCACGTGCTGTTGGCCCGCCAAGTGGAAGTGCCGGCGATGGTGGTGTTCCTCAACAAAGTTGACCAAATGGACGACGAGGAACTGCTGGAACTGGTCGAGTTGGAGATGGCGGAACTGCTGGCGAGCTATGGGTTCCCCGAAGACACGCCGATTGTCCGCGGGAGCGCCTTGCAAGCCTTGGAAGCACCCGAAGACATCAGCCTGCCCGTCTATGCTCCTATCCTGAAACTGATGGAAGTGGTAGACGAATGGATCCCGACCCCCACCCGTGACATCGACAAGCCCTTCCTGATGTCGGTGGAAGACGTGTTCACCATCAAGGGGCGTGGTACGGTGGTGACGGGCCGTGTGGATCGTGGTTTCATCAAGAAGGGTGAATCCATCGACATCGTGGGTCTGGAAGAAGAAATCCGCACCACCGTCGTGACGGGTATCGAGATGTTCCACAAGGAACTCGACCAAGCCCAAGCGGGTGACAACGCGGGTGTGTTGTTGCGCGGTATTGAGCGCACCGATGTCTCACGCGGTATGGTGTTGGCGAAACCCAAGTCCATCACCCCTCACACCAAGTTCAAGAGCGAAGTTTACGTCTTGCGTAAGGACGAGGGTGGGCGTCACAAGGCCTTCTTTACAGGCTACCGTCCCCAATTCTACATCCGTACCGTGGACGTAACGGGTGTGGTCGAACTGCCCGAAGGCGTTGAGATGGTGCTTCCCGGTGACAATGTGAACCTCATTGTCGAACTCACCAAGCCCATCGCCCTTGAGCAAGGCTCGAAGTTCGCTATCCGTGAAGGCGGCTTGACCGTCGGTGCGGGTATCATTACCGAGATTATTGAGTAGTGGTGAAATAAACCGAGGCCTAAATGAGCAGCAAGCCCTATAAAAACAAAATCCGCATTCGGCTAAAGGCTTATGATCATCGGGTACTCGATCAATCAGCACGTCGGATTGTCGAAACAGCGGAGCGGACTGGTGCCCGTGTGGTGGGTCCAGTCCCGCTTCCTACCAAGTTGGAGCGCTTCACAGTACGTCGCTCTACCTTTATCGACAAAGACTCACATGAGCACTTTGAAATCCGCACGCACAAGCGATTGATTGACGTACTAGACCCCGATAACAAGACGATTGACACGTTGATGCGTCTCAATCTTCCGGCTGGGGTTGATATCGAGATTAAGATTTAGCCCTATCGAACATATCTAAGAGGGGGATGATGGGCGCAATGCTTGCAGTCCCCCGGAGGCAAGGACGATGAAAGGTATTATCGGCAGAAAAGTCGGCATGACCCAGATTTTTCTTGAAAATGGTGACGCTATTCCGGTGACCGTTATTCAAGCTGGGCCATGCTACGTCACCCAAATTCGCACACCCGAACGCGACGGTTACCGAGCCGTCCAACTCGGTTTCGAGGAGCTATCCTCCAAGCGCAATGGCTCATCACGTCTCAACAAACCAGCTCAAGGCCATCTGCGGCGGGTAGGCGTTCCGGACTTGCGCGTGCTGCGTGAGTTCCGCCTCCGTGACGGCGAAGGCGCTGACCTTGAAGAAGGCAAAACCATTACGGTTGATGTCTTCGCCACTGGTGACCACGTTGATGTGGTCGGTACTAGCAAGGGGCGCGGCTTCGCGGGTACAGTCAAGCGGCACAACTTCAATCGCCAACCCAAGACTCATGGTCAATCTGACCGTGAACGTGCGCCGGGTTCGATTGGTGCCTCCGCTGCGCCAAGTCACGTCTTCAAAGGTACCCGTATGTCTGGACATATGGGTGATGACCGTGTGACTATCAAGAATTTGGAAGTGATGGTCATCGACCCCGAACACAATATGTTAGCTGTGCGTGGGTCAGTACCGGGTGCCAAGGGCGGGCTTTTGTTGATTAAAGAATCACGGAAGTCGCGCAAGTAGGCGAGGAGTATAAAGAGATGGAAGTCCCTGTTAAAAACACAGCGGGCCAAGAAGTGGGTAAGGTCGAGCTTCCCAAGGACATTTTTGAGATTGAGGTCAATGTAGGCCTCATGCACCAAGCCTATGTCCGCCAAATGGCAAATGCTCGCCAAGGTACTCACAAAACCAAGACCCGCTCTGAAATTAATCGTACCAAGGCTAAGTGGTATCGCCAAAAGGGTACCGGGCGTGCTCGGCACGGGTCGCGCAATGCCCCAATCTTTGTGGGTGGGGGTGTGGCACACGGCCCTCAACCGCGTAGCTACCGCAAAGATATGCCCAAGAAGATGCGCCGCAAGGCCCTCCGCTGTGCCTTATCTGCATTGGCGGCGGATGATCAAATCGTGGTTGTTGACACCATGAGTGTCGATGAACCGAAGACCAAAGCCATTCGCCAAGTCTTGAATAATCTGGTCGGGGATGCCAGTGCTTTGGTGCTCTTGGCAGATAGCAATCCCAATGTGGAGCTAAGTACCCGTAACCTTGAGAATGCCATGACTTTGCGGGTTACCTACCTCAACATTCGTGACCTGCTCTCACATGACAAAATCATTTTGCCGTTGGATGCCCTCGAAACCATCAATATCTGGTTGGGCACAGGCGCGAGTGAATAAGGAAGAATAGCATGGCGAAAGCACTCACAGAATATGATGTGATTATACGCCCTGTCATCACAGAAAAATCCAATTTGGTGTCGGCTGACTTGAACCAATACACCTTTGAGGTGGCAATGAGCGCCAACAAGATTCAGGTCAAAGATGCCATCGAACTCGTCTTTGAGGTGCCTGTGGTGAACGTTAACACGATGGTCATGCCCAAAAAACGGGCACGGCGTGGGCGTAAGTTCTATGTCCGCAAGGCAGCATGGAAAAAAGCGGTTGTCACTGTTGCCAGCGGTCACACCATTGACCTGTTCAGCAACTAGTACCGCTATTTGGAGAAGGTGAAGATGCCGATTAAGTATTATAAGCCAACTTCGGCGGGCCGTCGCGGAATGACAGGTCTGAGCTTCGAAGAGCTTTCCAAAGTAAAACCGGACAAGGATTTGACCGTTTCATTGCGCCGCAAAGCGGGCCGTAACAATGTCGGGAAAATCTCTGTGCGGCATCGTGGGGGCGGTCATAAGCGCCGCTACCGTATCATCGATTTCAAGCGGAACAAATGGGATGTTGCGGGTGAAGTCGTCTCAATTGAGTACGACCCCAACCGTTCAGCACGGATTGCTAAAGTCATCTATGAAGATGGCGACAAGACCTATATCATTGCCCCACTTGGTTTACAAGTTGGCGATGCGGTCATGAATGGCCCCAATGCTGAACTGCAAGCTGGCAACGCCCTACCCTTGAAGAGTATTCCCGTTGGTACGATTGTACACAACATTGAACTGCAACCGGGGCGTGGTGGTCAAATGGCCCGCGCTGCGGGGACTAGCGCCCAACTGCTCGGTAAAGAAGGTGACTATGTGTTGCTGCGTTTACCTAGTAGCGAGGTGCGGATGGTTCACGAAGATTGCATGGCGACTATTGGACAAGTAGGCAACACCGATCATGGCAACGTGAAGCTTGGTAAAGCTGGGCGTAAGCGTTGGATGGGTTGGCGTCCGACTGTGCGCGGTTCTGCAATGGACCCCGCCAGCCACCCGCATGGTGGTGGTGAAGGTCGCGCTCCAATTGGTATGCCGGGGCCAAAGACCCCTTGGGGTAAACCCGCCCAAGGTACCCGTACCCGCCGCAATAAGCGTACTACCCAGTTTATTGTGCGCCGTCGTGGCAGCAAGTAGTTGAGGTGAAGGAGACAACGTAATGTCACGTTCTCTGAAGAAAGGCCCGTATATTTCACCCAAGCTTCTCAAAAAGATCGAGGATATGAATGCTCGTCGTGAGAAGAAAGTGATTCGTACATGGAGCCGCGCTAGTACCATCTTTCCACAGATGGTTGGGCATACCATCGCCGTGCATAATGGCCGTCATCATGTGCCGATCTACGTGACCGAAAACATGGTGGGGCATAAACTCGGTGAATTTGCACCAACCCGCACATTCCGTGGACACATCCAAGAAGGTAAAAAGCGGAAGTAGGTTTTGAGGATAAAGAATTATGGATGTTAGAGCTAATGTCAGCTATCTCCCTATCTCGGCGCAGAAAATGCGTCTGGTATGTGACCAAGTGCGGGGGATGGATGCGGAAGAAGCCCTTGCCGTACTCCAATTTATGCCTCACAAAGGCGCTTACCTTCTTCGGAAGTTGATTGAGTCAGCATTGGCGAATGCTGAGGAAAACTTCGAGCTGAACCGCCAAGATATGTTCATCAAAGACTTACAGGCGAACGAAGGCCCTCGGCAATATCGGTACAAGGCTGGCGCACGTGGTCGCTATAAGCCGCGTGTCAAGCAATCCACCCACGTGTCCGTCATTTTACGTGAGTACGAAGAAGAGTAGGAGCAGCACATGGGGCGTAAAGTCCACCCAGTTGGTATGCGACTGAAAATTAACCGGGTTTGGTCCGCCCGGTGGTATGCGGAAGGAACCCGCTACCGCGATCTCTTGCTCGAGGATTTTGAAATCCGTCGCCATCTTGAAAAAGAATTGGAACGAGCTGGAGTCGCCGATATCGAGGTCGAGCGCTATCCCAATCAAGTCCAAGTCACAATCTTCACGGCTCGCCCCGGTATTGTTATCGGGCGCAAAGGTGAGAATGTTAAAGTCATTCGCACGGGGCTTGAAGAAATCTGTGGCGGCAAGAAGGTCAAGGTTGAGGTTGAGGAAATCACCAAACCTGACATCGACGCCAAGTTGGTAGCCTCGAACATTGCTGGTCAAATTGAACGCCGGATCAGCCACAGCCGTGCAATGAAACGTGCCATTACCCAAGCCATGCGGCAAGGGGCACAAGGTATCCGTATCAGTGTATCAGGCCGTCTTGGTGGGTCGGAAATGGCCCGCCGTGAATGGATGGTCGAAGGCCGTGTCCCACGTAACACTTTGCGAAGCCATATTGATTATGGTTTCTCCGAGGCCCTGACTACCTATGGGCGTATCGGTATCAAGGTGTGGATTTACAAGGGCGATGTGGTTGGTATCGAAGAACCTAAAATACGAGGTGCAGAGTAAACCACCATGTTAATGCCAAAACGTGTTAAATACCGCAAGCAGATGCGCGGTCGGATGACTGGTACTGCTCAACGTGGGAATACGATTACCTTCGGTGATTATGGCCTTATGGCGCTGGAACCCGCATGGATTACCAGCCGTCAAATCGAAGCCTGCCGCCGGACTATCGTCCGCCATATTAAACGTCGTGGTAAAATCTGGATTCGGATTTTTCCCGACAAGCCTGTCACCCAAAAACCTGCTGAAACCCGTATGGGTAAAGGTAAGGGGTCAGTCGATCACTGGGTGGCGGTGGTCAAGCCCGGACGCATTATGTTTGAGATGCAAGGGATGCCCGAAGATGTAGCCCGTGAAGCCCTGCGCCTTGCTGCCTACAAGCTCCCTATCAAGACCAAGTTCGTCAAGCGGATTGACCCCATCTCTGGAAAAGAGGTCTAACCATGTCAAAAGCCAATGACATCCGCAAGCTGACCACCGAGGAAATTCAGGAAGCTATTGATGCCGCCAAAGAAGCCATGATGAAACTGCGCTTCCAAAAAGAACTCGGTCAGTTGGAAGATACCACGCGCATCCAAGCCTTGCGTCGGGATATTGCCCGCTATAAGACTGTGCTGCGTGAGACTGAGCTTGCTCAAGAGCAATTGAAAGCCAGTGAGGAATAAGCCATGACTAATAATCGTCGTCGTTTACAAGGGGTTGTCGTGAGCGACAAGATGGACAAAACCGTCGTTGTCGAAGTGACGACCATCAAACGGCATCCGCTTTATGGAAAAGTCACGCGGACTTATCAAAAATACTTGGCCCATGACGAGAGCGACCAAATCAAGAATGGCGCAGTTGTCCAAATTGTGGAAAGCCGCCCCTTGAGCAAACGCAAACGCTGGGCAGTTGAGAAGGTACTTGAAGCCCAAGTACTGCTAGAAGAAGAAGGAACCGACAATGATTCAGAATGAATCACGTCTAAAAGTAGCTGATAATACTGGCGCTCGTGAACTGCTGGTCATCCGCATCCTTGGCGGTTCCAAACGCAAAACGGGCACCGTCGGCGATATTGTGGTCGCTACCGTCAAATCAGCCACACCCCAAGGCTCCGTCAAAAAGAGCGATGTGGTCAAGGCCGTTATTGTACGGACAGCCAAGGAATACCGCCGCAATGATGGCAGTTACATCAAGTTTGATGATAACGCTGCTGTTATTTTGAAGGCGGACGGGAGCCAAGACCCCTTGGGTACCCGTATTTTTGGCCCGGTTGCCCGTGAACTGCGTGCTAAGGGCTTCATGAAAATTGTGGCACTTGCGCCAGAAACCCTGTAACGGAGAAGAGCAAGATGCAACGGATTAGAACAGGCGATACCGTTGAGGTCATCGCAGGTAAAGATAAAGGGGTTCGCGGACAAGTCATCCGCGTCATTCCCAAGACCAATCGGGTGGTGGTTGAGCGTGTCAACGTCTTGAAGAAGCACCAAGGTGCCCAACAAGCAGGCCGTAACCAAATCCAACCCGGTATCATTGAGTTTGAAGGGCCAATTGACCTCTCCAACGTCATGCTGGTGTGTACGCAATGCGACGAAGCAGTACGGGTTGGGTTCCGCGTTAGCGAAGAGGGCCAAAAGGTTCGTGTCTGCCGCACATGCGGTAAAGATATTGATTAGAGGTAACTCATGCCATTATCCATGCGTGAAAAATACCAAACCGAAGTTGTTCCGGCTTTGCTGGACGAATTCAAATTCAGTAACGTCATGATGGTGCCGCGTATCACCAAAGTGGTGCTTAACGTTGGGGTTGGTGAAGCCCTTGACAACGCTAAGGCCCTTGATGCAACCGTGGAAGATTTGACCAAAATTACAGGCCAAAAGCCCATCATCATGCGAGCGAAGAAAAGTGTGGCGGGTTTCAAACTCCGTGAAGGTCGTGCTATCGGCGTGAAGGTTACCCTGCGGGGTGATCGCATGTGGTCACTGCTGGATCGGCTTGTTAATATTGCCCTCCCGCGTACCCGTGACTTCCGCGGGATTACGTCCAATGCCTTTGACGGTCATGGTAATTTTACCCTTGGGCTGCGCGAACAATTGATTTTCCCTGAGATTGAGTACGATAAAATCGACAAGATTCGGGGCATGGAAATCACTGTCGTGACTACGGCCAAGTCTGACGAAGAAGGCCGCCGTCTGCTAAAATTACTGGGTTTCCCATTTAAGGAGTAGCTCAATGGCTAAGAAATCCGTGACCGCACGTGAAACCAAGCGCAAGTACAAAGTTCGGGTCAAGAATCGTTGCCAATACGTTGATCCCCACTCCGGCAAGATTTGTGGGCGTCCGCATGGCTATATTCGCCGCTTTGGGTTGTGCCGTATCCACTTCCGTGAACTGGCGCTACAGGGCAAAATCCCGGGCGTTGTCAAATCAAGCTGGTAGGAGTTAAGTATGCACAGCGATCCAATTGCTGATATGCTGACCCGCGTCCGCAATGCTCTAATGATTGGCAGTGGCAAGGTTACTGTTCCTCATTCTGGCATTAAAGTCGAGATTGCACGGGTACTGCAAGAAGAGGGCTATATCAAAGGGTACGAAGTTATCACCGACCCCGCCAAGCCCTATCTGCGTGACATTATCGTCGAGTTGAAATACTACGGTGAACGCCGTGAGCGTCGGGCCGTAATTACGGGCCTTAAGCGTGTGAGTAAACCCGGTCGGCGTATTTATGTTGGTAAAAAGAACATCCCATGGGTGCTAAGTGGTATGGGTATTGCGATTGTCACCACCAATAAAGGTGTGATGACAGGTCAGCAAGCACGTCGCTTAGGTGTCGGTGGGGAGGTGCTCTGCTACGTGTGGTAGGCTACGGGTCGCGGCGTTATGGTTCGGCTTTCGGCGCAGTCGGTCTCAGGTTGAGGCAACCTGCTCCGAAAGCTGAACAGACGCAGCGGTCACGGCCCGACGTCTCAGAGCATGAGGACGGAGGAAAAGAATGTCTCGTGTAGGAAAACAACCCATTCCCATCCCCAAGGGTGTGACGGTTACCATCACCAAGAACGAATTGAAGGTCAAAGGCCCCAAGGGCGAATTGACCCAAAGCTTTAACCCAGATATCACCATTCGTGAGGAAGATGGGCATCTGCTTGTTGAGCGCCCCACCGACCAACGCCACCATCGCGCATTGCATGGGTTAACCCGTGCCTTGGTGAACAACATGGTGGTTGGGGTCTCAGAAGGCTTCTCTAAGCAATTGAATATCACTGGTGTTGGGTATCGTGCTGAACTCAAGGGCAAAGACCTTGTGCTGCATCTCGGTTACTCGCACCCGATTACCATGCACTCTAGCACAACGCTGGGGTTCGAAGTTCCCGACGACAAGCGCGGAACCGTGATTATTGTGCGTGGGATTCGTAAAGACGAAGTAGGCCAAATGGCGGCTGAAATCCGTAAGAAACGCCCCCCGGAACCCTATCTGGGCAAAGGCGTTGCCTATAGTGACGAAATCATCCGCCGCAAGGCTGGTAAGAGTGGCAAGAAGTAGAGGAACGCATGGCAAAGAAATCACGTAATGTAGCGCGGAAGCGTCGTCAGTTACGGGTGCGGGCCAAAATCTATGGTACCGCCGAACGCCCGCGTTTGAACGTATTCCGTAGTTTAGAAAATATCTATGCCCAAGTCATTGATGACGAAAAGGGTAATACGATTGTCTCAGCTTCGACCGTTGACCGCGAGGTCGCCAAGCAAGTCGAAGGCAAGACCAAGGCTGAAGCGGCCAAAATTGTTGGTATGGTCGTTGCTGACCGTGCCAAGAAAGTCGGCATTAACCAAGTTGTCTTCGATCGCGGTGGGTATCGGTATCATGGGCGTATTAAAGCCCTTGCTGATGGTGCCCGCGAAGGCGGACTGGACTTTTAGGAGAACCCACCATGGGAAGACGAGAACGAGATCCACGTATTGAGGACAGCCGCGAAGAGCTTGACGAGCGCGTGATTGACATCACCCGTGTCGCCAAGGTGGTCAAGGGTGGTCGTCACTTTGCCTTCCGTACCGTTGTTGTCGTTGGGGATAACAAGGGGCGGGTAGGGATTGGTGTTGGCAAAGCCCGTAGCGTTCCGGATGCAATCCGCAAAGGCACCGAGCGTGCCCGCCGCAATATGCGTCAAATTGCCCTGTCAGGTACAACCGTACCGCATCAAGTCATGGGGACGCATGGTGGGGCAACAGTGATGCTCAAACCTGCCTCACCCGGTACGGGTGTTATTGCGGGTGGTGGTGTGCGTGCCGTGTTAGAAGTTGCTGGCGTGCGCGACATTTTGAGCAAGAGCATGGCAAGCGCCAATATTCTAAACGTTGCCCAAGCCACCATGGATGGCCTGATGCAACTAAAGAATGTCCAGACTCTTGCCGCGATGCGTGGCAAAGACCCTGACGACATCCGTCCATTCTGGGAGCGAAAGCAACATGACAAAGAAAACGCTTAAAATTACGCTGGTCAAAAGCACCATTTCATCCACGCAACGCCAAAAAGACACAGCGGTTTCTTTGGGCTTGCGAAAGATGAACCGAACCGTTGAACATGACGACACCCCCGCCATTCGCGGTATGATTAACAAAATCAGCCATTTGGTGAGTGTCGAGGAAGTGGAAAGTTAACGATGAAACTACACGATCTTCGCCCTGCGAAGGGATCAAAGCGCAAGCCGAACCGTGTGGGTCGCGGTCATGCCGCTGGTCAAGGTAAGACGGCTGGTCGTGGTACCAAAGGTCAAGGCGCACGTAGTGGTGGAAAGAAAGCCCCGTACTTTGAAGGTGGTCAATTGCCGTTGGTACGGCGTCTGCCTTTCAAGCGCGGGTTTTCCAACATCTTCCGGATTGAGTATCAAGAGGTCAATCTGGATAACTTGCAAGAGCGTTTCGCCGATGGTGACGTGGTCACGCCCGAAGCCTTGGCTGCTAAGGGCTTAATCCGCGATGCCAACGAGCCAGTAGTCATCTTGGGGCGTGGTGAACTGAGTCATAAGCTCACCATCTATGCCCACCGTTTTAGTAAAAGCGCCGTTGAGCAAATCGAGAAAGCAGGCGGTTCTATGCAAAAGCTGGAACTGCTGCTAACTGGGGCACGGGCCACCGTTAAGAAGTTGCCTAAAGCCCAGCTTGAGGCGCTCCGCCAGCAACAAAAATAAAGTCATCGGTTGGCGAGGGGGTGTCCTCCTCGCCAACTGAACATCAAAGGAACAGATGACGATGTTAGATGCAGTACGTAATGCATTTCGGTTGCCGGACATTCGGCGCAGAATTCTGTTTACGGTCTTTATCCTGATTATCTACCGCTTTGCTGCCCATGTATCAGTGCCGGGGGTTGACCGTGACGCCCTCAAGTCACTCTTCGATAGCGAGGCGGGTGGTTTTCTTGGGGTGTTAGACCTGCTGTCTGGTGGGGCAGTCTCCAACTTCAGTATCATTGCCAATGGGGTGTATCCGTACATTACTGCCTCCATTATTCTGCAATTGCTGGTTCCTATCTTTCCACCACTGGAGCGTATTGCACGTGAACCCGGTGGGCAAGAAAAGATCAACCAATGGACTTACTACCTCACCATTCCAATGGCGATTTTGCAGTCGATTGGACAAATCAACATCTTTAACTCCCAAATTTCAGGTGGTGGCCTCATCCCCGGTTTTGGTAGCGAGGGATTGCTCACCCTGACGGTTGTCGCAACGATGACTGCGGGTACGATGTTGGCGATTTGGCTCGGTGAACTGATCTCTGAACAAGGGATTGGGAATGGTATCTCCATTATCATCTTTGCAGGTATCGTAGCCCGCGCCCCAGCCAACCTCTATCGGTTGTTGCAAAATTACTTCTTGTACAACTTGATTCTGTTTGTCGGCCTCACCATCTTCACCGTCGTTGTCATTGTGCTGATTCAAGAGGGTACCCGACGGATTCCGGTGCAATATGGGAAGCGTGTGCGGGGTCGTAAGGTCTATGGGGGTGGTCAATCACATATCCCCTTGCGGGTCAACACCGCGGGCATGATTCCCCTGATCTTTGCTCAATCCATCATTACCTTCCCTGCCATCATCGCTGGTCTTTTCCCATCCGGTAGTGTAGGGAACTACCTGCAACAGAACTTCGGGAATGCCCAAGGCTTGCCATATTGGTCAATTTACTTCATTCTGGTCGTAGCCTTCACCTACTTCTATACCGACATCATGATTCAAAACCAGAATCTAGCGGAGAACCTGCAAAAGAATGGCGGGTTTATTCCCGGTATTCGCCCCGGACGCCGCACCCAAGACTATATCACAACGGTTGTGCGCCGTATCACCTTAGTTGGGGCGCTGTTCCTTGGCGGGGTAGCAATCATGCCCGGTATTATTCAGGTTGTGAACGGTATCCTGTTGGACTCAACCGCAGCGACTCAGGGTACAGCCAATAATGCGGCAGCCGTCGTTGGCCCCGCAGGCTTGATCATCGTAGTCGGTGTAGTTATCGACACCATGCGCCAGCTTGAAGCGCAATTAATGATGAGAAATTACGACGGCTTCCTGCGTCGGTAGCCGCCTCTGGCTTGTAGGTAACGGCTGTTGCCTACAAGCCACTTTTGAGAAAGGATGCAGATGGGTACTTATATTGTTCTGATGGGTGTTCAAGGAGCAGGCAAGGGCACACAGGCAGTTATACTCAAAGAAAAACTCGGTTTGCTCCATCTTTCAACTGGTGACCTCTTTCGGGCGATGAAAACAGAAGACACGCCGCTGGCACGTCGGGTACAAGACCTGATGGCTAAGGGTGAGCTTATCCCCGATGAAGTTACCAATGAAATGGTCAAAGAGCGCATTCAAAAGCCGGACGCCGCGAGTGGCGTGATTTTCGATGGGTATCCACGCAACCGTGACCAAGCCCAGTACCTTGATACACTCTTAGCCCAATACCAAGAACGCATCACCGCAGCCATCATCCTAGAACTTGACCGAGAAACCGCGATTAAACGCACTGAAGGGCGGCGTTATTCGCAAGACAAGCAGCGTGTTTACAATATCTACTTCAATCCCCCTCAAGTTGAGGGTGTCGATGATGTCGATGGTCTGCCCTTAATCCAACGCGATGACGACAACCGTGAGGCTGTTGAGCGTCGGATTGACCTGTACTTTACGCAAACTGCACCCCTAATCGACTACTATCGTGAACGGGGTTTGCTCAAGGAAATTGACGCCGATCAAGCCATTAACGCTGTAGCGGAGGCTGTTATCGCGGCGATTGATACCACCTTGATGGAATAAATCAGCATGGCAATTCACTACAAAAACTCTGAAGAAATCATGGCGATGCGTGAGGCGGGGCGTATTGTAGCCCGCTGTCATGAAGCCCTGCGTGAGGCCGTTAAACCCGGTATCAGCACATGGGAACTTGACCAAGTTGCGCTCAAAGTTATGGAGAGTCATGGGGCTGTCTCTGCTTTTATTGGCTATCCCTATGGCAGTCAGAATCCATTTCCTGCTCATATCACCACTTGTATCAATGATGAGTTGGTGCATGGGATTCCCAACCCCCAACGCATTTTGACCGAGGGTGATATTGTCAGCCTTGACGTCGGCGTGATTTACAAAGGGTTTGTAGGAGATGCCGCCTTTTCGATGGGTGTCGGGAAGATTAGCAAAGAAGCCCAGCGCTTGCTGGACATCACCGAAGCCGCTTTATATGAAGGTATCCGCAACGCTACCGTTGGCAACTACACCAGCGATGTCTCCAAGAGTATTCAACATTACGTGGAGAAGCGCGGGTGCAGTGTTGTGCGGGAATACACTGGTCATGGCGTGGGGCGCAAGATGCACGAAGAGCCTCAAGTGCCGAACTGGTGGCCTATGCGGAAGATTCGTGGCTGGAAGGCGGCGGCTCTTAAACCGGGGATGACCTTCGCGTTGGAGCCAATGGTTAATGCTGGTCGTCCAGAAACCCGTGTGCTTGATGATGAATGGACGGTGGTTACCGAAGATGGGTCATTGTGTGCCCACTTTGAACATACCATCGCTATTACTGAAGGTGAACCGCTCATTTTAACGGTTCTCTAGAAATCAAGCCTAGTCAGCATGTGTCGTTTTTGATATAATGTCCGAATGCTAAAGTGAGGAGTTTACCTATCCTATGGCTCGTATTCAAGGTGTAGACTTGCCCCGCAACAAGCGCATCGTCGTGGGGTTGACCTACATATACGGGATCGGGAGAACGAGAAGCGAAGCCATCCTGCAACAAACCGGCGTTGATCCTTCCACCCGCGTCAAAGACTTGACCGAAGAAGAAGTGCTTCGTCTGCGGGAAGCGTGCGGCCAATATGTACTAGAAGCCGACCTGCGGCGTGAAGTTCAAATGAACATTAAGCGCCTAATTGAAATCGGTTCCTATCGTGGTCTACGGCATCGTCATAACCTTCCGGCCCGCGGTCAACGAACCCGCACCAATGCACGTACACGACGTGGCCCCCGTAAGACTGTTCCGGGGCGTGGTCGTCGGCGTGGGGCAAAGAAGAAGTAATCGTTTCGTTTATTGTTGAGGTTGGACGTGACCTCAGCCTGTCTCGGTCAACGGCTTGCCGTTTGGCTAGAAGACAGCCCCTCATGTCCCTAAACATGAGTATTACGTCACTGAAGTGAGTAGATGATAAGCCTTTCGAGGCTTATTATTTGTGTCTAAGGAGAAAGGTTATGGGAAGAAGGCGTTCTGGGCCTAAGAAAATCAAGAAAAACGTGCCCTACGGTCAGGCCCATATCCATGCGACTTTTAACAACACCATCGTCACGATGACCGACCAACAAGGCAACGTGATTAGTTGGGCCAGTGCTGGCACCAGTGGCTTCAAAGGCAGCCGCAAGAGTACACCCTATGCGGCGCGTTTGGCGGCTACCCAAGCCTGTGAAGTGGCAAAAGAGCATGGTATGCAAGAGGTTGATATCCTCGTTAAGGGTCCCGGACCGGGCCGTGAACAAGCGATCCGCGCTATTCAAGGTTGCGGTATCAAGGTACGCTCGATTGCTGATGTTACGCCCGTCCCCCACAATGGGGTACGTCCACCGAAACGTCGTCGCGTCTAGCTAGATTTACTCTTAATCGTATTTAACCAATGCTGGTGTAAACACACACCGTGTGTGGAGGAAGCCATTAACAATGGCAAGATATACTGGACCTGTTTGTAAGCTTTGTCGCCGCGAAGGCGAAAAACTCTTTTTGAAAGGCTCGCGCTGCCTTTCGCCCAAATGTTCGTTTGAACGCCGTTCCTATCCCCCCGGGGCGCATGGCCGTGACACGCAATTTCGTCGTGGGCGTGCCTCTGACTTTGCCCTACAGTTACGTGAAAAGCAAAAGGCTCGCCGGATTTATGGCGTGCTAGAGCGCCAGTTCCGTCGCTACTTCCGTACCGCGCAGACCCGCTCCGGTTTGACGGGCGCGAACTTACTCATGTTGTTGGAATCACGCTTGGACAATGTGATTTATCGGCTTGGCTTGGCAGATTCTCGCAATCATGCCCGCCAACTGGTTCAGCACGGACATTTCATGATTAACGGGGTAAAGACCAACATCCCCTCCTATTTGCTACGCCCCGGTGACGAAATCACGGTGCGTGATGGCAGCCGCAATCGCAAGTATTTCCGTGAAATTAATGCCTATGTTGAGGCTCGCCCGTCTGCGCCCGAATGGTGCAGTCTTGATCTCAATGCACTCAAAGGTACCGTTGTCCGTTTACCAGAACGCCGTGAGATTGACTCCCCCATTAATGAACAGCTAATCGTGGAATACTATTCCCGATAAACCCTTTGGAGGCGGTTGGTGACACTCAATAACATGGTGCTACCGAAAATTGAAGGTGATGCCAAAACCCAGAACTACGGGCGCTTTAATATCGGCCCCCTAGAGCGTGGGTATGGCACAACGGTTGGCAATGCCCTCCGCCGTGTGCTGCTCTCTTCGTTGGAGGGGGCAGCCATCACAACCGTTCGCGTTATGGGTGTCTCGCATGAATTTTCAGCGATCCCCAACGTGAAAGAAGACATGACTCAACTCATCTTGCAGATCAAGAAGTTGCGTCTGAAATTGATGAATACCGAAACCGCACGGCTGAACTTGACTGTGCATGGTGAAGGGGTAATTACGGCGGCAGACATCCAAACCCCACCCGAGGTCGAGATTATCAACCCCGATCTTTATCTCTTTACCATTGATTCATCCAATGCCACCGTGCAGATGGAATTTAATGTTGAAGCAGGGCGTGGCTATTCACCTGCTGAAGAACGCGGGCGCTTGCCCATCGGTGAAATGCCTGTCGATGCCATCTACAGCCCGATTAAGAAAGTCAACTATCGGGTGGAGCGGGCACGTGTCGGGCAGAAAACCAACTATGACCGCCTCATTCTCGAAATCTGGACGGATGGAACCATTGCGCCGGAAGATGCGATGAGCCAAGCTGCTCGCATCTTAATCGATCATTTGGGGATTATCGCCAAGGTTGACCCGACCATTACCCTTGGGCAACCCGACGAACCCGAACCCATCATCGAGCAAACGGGGTTACCACCAGAAGTCTATGAAATTCCCATTGAACAACTGGATCTGAGTGTCCGCGTCTTCAATTCGTTGAAGCGGACGGGTATCACCAATGTGGGTGAAGTGCTAGAAATGTTGGAACGTGGCCCGGATGCGATGCTTGCCATCCGCAACTTTGGCGAAAAATCGCTGGAGGAATTGAAGAGCGTCTTACGGGCGAAGGGCTTCTTACCTGAAGAAGAGGAAGAATCCTCGAAATAAGGATTAACGATCATGCGACATCAAGTAGCTGGAAAAAAACTCGGTCGTGATTTCGACCACCGCAAATCGCTGCGTCGCAACCTGATGTGCGCTCTTATTGAGCATGAGCGCATCAAGACCACCGACGCCAAAGCCGACGCGATTCGCAGCGAAGTTGAAAAGCTCATTACCAAGGCCAAACGTGCGCTTGCCCATCCTGATCCCAATCGGGCAATCCATGTCCGTCGCATCATTCGGGCGCGCCTTGGCAATAATCAAGTCATGATGCACAAAATCTTTGACGAATTGGCTCCTCGCTATGCCGAGCGTCCGGGTGGTTATACCCGCCGCTATAAGCTGGGGCCACGCAAGGGTGATGGTGCCATGATGGTTCTGCTTGAACTGCTCCCTGAAAACGAAGAGGAGTAAGCACTGCCGCGTTTTGTGGCTCGCCTTGCCTATGAAGGAACCGCCTATAATGGCTTCCAGCGACAGGCCAAAGGCTTACCTACAATCCAAGCGTCAGTTGAAGACGCCTTGACCACCGTTGCCCATCATCCTATAGGGTGTATGGGGGCAGGCCGTACCGATACAGGAGTCCATGCCAACGGGCAGGTCATCATGTGGGATATGGAGTGGCAACACCCCGTTCACCGTCTTCTTCAAGCATTGAATCACTATCTGCCACCTGATATTGCGCTTCAGCAAATAGGGGTGGCAGACCACCAATTTCATGTTCGGTTTGATGCTCTCAGCCGGACGTACCTTTACAGAGTATATACTGCTCCCGCCCGTGACCCGTTACGGGATCGCTTTGCATGGCACTGGTTTACGCCATTGGCTATTGAAACAATGTCAATGGCTGCCGAGGTGTTGATAGGCGAACATGACTTTGCGACCTTTGGGCAACCGCCCCAAGGCACCAATACCATTCGCCATGTATATGCGATCGCGGTTGAACCTAGCGGGGATGAAATACGGGTATCTATCACAGCCAATGCCTTCTTACAGCGCATGGTGCGTAGTATCGTTGGTACGCTGATAGATGTCGGGCGGGGCAAGATGAGCCTTGAGCAATTTAAAGAGGCGTTTTGGGCGGCTGATCGGTCACAGGCTGGGCCAAGTGCTCCAGCACACGGCTTGACCTTAACCCACGTCGCCTATCACAACGCGAACATGGAGAATCAAGATGAAGTTTAAGACATTTGCACCAACCCCAGAGGACATGCAGCGTGACTGGTGGGTGGTCGATGCACAGGGGCAAACCCTTGGGCGTCTTGCCAGCCGTGTCGCTATGGTCTTACGGGGCAAACACAAAGCAACCTTTGCCCCCCATGCCGACATGGGTGATTATGTGGTCATCATCAACGCCGACAAGATTCATGTCACGGGGCGTCGGATGGATCAAAAAGTCTACTATCGGCACACGGGTTATCCCGGTGGTATCAAGAGCATGACCTTGCGTGAAATGCTTAAACGCCACCCTGAACGTGTGTTGGAGATCGCTGTGCGCGGGATGCTTCCCAAGAACCGCTTGGGGCGTCAAATGATTAAGAAACTCAAGGTCTATGCGGGCGACCAGCATCCGCATGAAGCCCAAAAACCAAAAGTTTTGGAATTTTAAGGATAGAGACACATGACTGATCGATATTATGAAGGCATTGGTCGCCGCAAAGCATCCTCAGCACGTGTACGGCTGCACCCCGGTGGGGATGGTAGCGTGATTATCAACGACAAGCCTGCTGCTGAGTACCTCAACCGCTTCGGTGATTTGCAGTTGGCACTGGCTCCCCTCGAAACCACGGGTACCGTTGCGAAGTTCAACGTGACCATTAAGGTTAATGGTGGTGGTGTCACAGGGCAAACTGAAGCCATCCAACTCGGTGTAGCACGTGCCTTGCTCGAATGGGACGAGAATCTGCGCTCGGCATTGCGTCGTGGGGGTTTTCTAACCCGTGACCCACGTGTCAAGGAACGCAAGAAGCCCGGTCTCAAGCGTGCGCGTAAGGCCCCGACCTATACCAAGCGCTAGACCTTGGTCTATCATCGCGTAAAAGAAAGGCAAAGCAGCAGTGCTTTGCTTTTTTTGCATTTTAAGGAGCAAACATCATGAGCATCACCATCGTTGGATTAGGGCCGGGGCGTGTGGAGCAACTTACCCTCGAAGCGTGGGGCCTGCTCCAGAACGCTACTGAGGTCTATCTGCGAACCCAACGTCATCCACTCGTCGAACAACTGCCCAAAGGCCCCATCTATGCCAGTTTTGACGACTTATATAATACAGCAAGTGATTTCGAGTCATTGTATCAAACCATTGCCGAGCGAATTATCGCTCTGGGGAAACGACCTGAAGGTGTGATATATGCAGTCCCCGGACATCCTATGATAGGCGAACAAACCACCCGCTTGATAGTAGCAGGCGCAGATAGCACTCCGGTGCGGATTGTCGATGGCCTCAGCTTCATCGAACCGACTTTGGCGGCCCTGCAAATTGATGGCATGGAAGGCTTGCAGATTCATGATGCGCTCGACATCATCCAGATGTACCATCCACCACTTAACCCCGACCTGCCAAGTTTGATAGCGCAAGTTTATAGCCGGACAGTGGCCTCGGATTTGAAGCTAACGCTGATGAATCTCTATCCTGACGAGTATCCAGTGGTGTTGGTGCATGGGGCTGGCACCCATGGGGCTGTCATTGAGCGAATCCCCCTCTATGAAATTGACCGTAGTACCGCCATTGCTCACCTAACCTCACTTTATATCCCAGCGATGCAAAGCGGCTCCAGCTTTGAAGCCTTGCAGGAAGTGTTGGCACATTTACGCGCACCAGATGGCTGCCCTTGGGATCAAGCTCAGACACACCAAAGCCTGCGCCCGCACTTCTTAGAAGAGGTCTATGAGGTTTTAGAAGCTCTTGATGCTGAGGACAATGAGTCCTTGGTCGAGGAACTAGGCGATGTCTTTTTGCATCTGGTTTTCCAAATTCAGATTGCTATCGATGAAGGCGAATTCGCCTATCAAGATGTGTTCCAACATATTGTGCAAAAGATGATTCGGCGGCATCCCCATATCTGGGGCGATATAGAGGTTGATAGTGCATCCCAAGTTGAGCGCAACTGGGAAATGTTGAAGCAAAAAGAGCATAAACAGAAAAAACGTGAGTCGCACTTAGACGGTGTGCCTGCCAGTTTACCTGCCCTCGTTCAAGCCTTTCGCATCCAAGAACGGGCTGCAATGGTCGGCTTCGATTGGGATGATATTGCACCTGTCATCGCCAAGGTCACCGAGGAAATCAACGAAATTCACCACGCTCCTGACGCTCAGGAAATAGCGAAAGAACTTGGCGATTTGCTGTTTGCGGTGGTGAATTGGGCACGCTGGCTGAAGATTGACCCAGAGAGCGCCCTGCGTGAGACCAATATGCGTTTTAAGCGCCGCTTTGCGTATATCGAGCAGCAGGCCAACCGCCCCTTGCCGGAAATGTCTTTAGCAGACATGGATAGACTGTGGGATGAGGCCAAGCAACAAGGCCTATAAAACAAAAGCGACCTGAGCCTTTCGCTCAAGTCACTTGTCGGGGCGCGCGGATTCGAACCGCGGACCTCACCGACCCGAACGGTGCGCGCTAGCCGGACTGCGCCACGCCCCGATGAGGTGAAAAGTAGTGTAGCAAAGTTCAAACTAACTGACAAGAGGCACTATGGCACAACCAACCCTTACTGACCGCGCACGACGTTTAACCAAGGGCCTGTTGGCTCCAGTGGCGGCACGTGTGCATCATTGGGGTGTACACCCTGATACCATTACCTTGATTGGTACCCTACTAGCAGGGGTAGGGGCCGCGTTGATTGTTTATGGGCATTTCTGGTGGGCGGCCTTAATGGTCCTGATTGGCCTACCCTTAGACGCCCTTGATGGGGCTGTTGCCCGCCTGCGTGATGACTTCCCACGTCCCTTTGGCGCATTTTGGGACTCGACCCTTGATCGCTACGCTGATGGCATGATGTTTGGCGCATTTGTCCTCTACGGTTACCGCACCAGATCGGATTTGATTACCATCTTAGCATTGATAAGCCTCATTGGGGCCTTCTTGATTAGCTATACCCGTGCCCGCGCCGAGGGCCTCGACCTTGAGTGTAAAGTTGGATTATTCTCACGAATGGAGCGCACACTGGTGTTATTGGCCTTGCTAGTAACAGGCTGGACTACGCTTGGCTTGTGGGTTTTCGCCATTGGCAACCACTTCACCGCCCTCCAGCGCATTTGGTTTGTAAATAGTTTGACTAAATCTTGAGATTTTACAGTGGCCTCAATTATGCTAAACTATATCTGAACGCACGGAGGTGTGTCATGCAGATCCAAGAGTTGTTATCCGATTATTCAGTGGTCTACAACAAACTCTACCAACGCCCACCCCGCGAGGTACGCTATCTCGGTGAAGGTTGGGTCTTAGTCAACGGCGCACGGATGACGGCTTCTGAGCTTGAACAACTAACCCTGCAACTCCGTAAGGAATTTGATAAGGCGCAGGCCTCCAAGCGTACCGTTGTTCAAAAGCTCTTGAAGTGGTTTAGTACACCGCGTGCCGAAGCCTAAGTAACTCGTTTTTATCACGAAACGCACGTCTCTCCATCGAAGTCTCGTGCGTTTTATGCTGTCTGAGGAAGACTATGGTCAACGTTCTCTTTGTTTGTCTGGGTAATATCTGTCGTTCTCCGATGGCAGAGGGCGTCTTCCGTCAACTAGTTGCCGAAGCAGGCTTATCCGACCACATTCAAATCGACTCAGCAGGTACTTCTGGTTATCATGTTGGCGAAACGGCCCATAGCGGCACCCTCCGCACCCTCAAAAAACATAACATTGATTATGATGGGCGTTCCCGTCAGTTAAACATGGTAGACTTCCATGAGTACGATTACATTTTGGCAATGGACACCAGTAATCTTCGCTCGATTCGCAATATGATGCCAACTGACACCAACGCAAGAATTACCCTTCTACTGGATTATGCCCAACGTACCTCAATCCGTGATGTTCCTGACCCGTACTATACAGGCGAATTTGATAAAGTCTATGATTTGGTTGAGGATGCCTGTCGAAATTTCTTGGTTGTCCTCCGTCAAACCCATAGTCTCTAATGTTACCACCCGCGCTCGAAAAAGCCGTCCGCGCCCAGTTTAATATCCAATCGGTGCAACCATGCAGCGGTGGTGACATCAGCCAAGCAGATCGGTTAGTCACAGCTGATGGCCCTCTGTTTATCAAATGGCACCCACGCTCACCACAAGGCATGTTTAGCGCTGAGGCTAAAGGCTTGGCAGTGTTGGCCCAAGCCAAGGCGTTACGGGTTCCGCAGGTCATCTATATTCAAGAACCAGATGGCCCGATCCCAGCCTATCTTATTCTCGAATGGTTAGAGCCGGGACACACACAGAACCACACCGACGAGGAGTTAGGGCACGGATTAGCGGTGTTACACCAACACACGGCTGATCATCATGGCCTTGACCACTCTAACTATATTGGCTCGCTGCCGCAGACCAACCAGCCAAGCGCATTATGGGCTGATTTCTATGCCCATCAGCGCATAATGCCCCAAATGGCAATAGCCCGCCGCAATGGTGAATTGCCATCCCACCGCGAAAATCTGCTTAACAAGTTGCTGGCTCAGTTGCCTCGTTTGCTGCCGAATGACAACCCGCCCGCATCCTTGCTGCATGGGGATTTGTGGTGTGGTAATGTGATGACTCTAACCAATGGGCAGCCTGCTATCATTGACCCCGCTGTATATTACGGACACCGTGAGGTTGAAATGGCCTTTACAGAACTTTTTGGCGGCTTCAGTTCCCACTTTTATGCTGCTTATAATGAAGCCTACCCGCTTCCTCAAGGCTATGCCGAGCGCCGTCTGCTCTATCAACTCTATCCCTTGATGGTTCATATGAATTTGTTTGGTGGGGGCTATGGCAGTCGGGTCGATGCTATTCTGCGTCATTATGTAGGTTCGTGACCCGCCGCAGAAAAGCAATACTTTGCAGACGCTGCTCTAACAAATAGGTCAGGGTACCATGCAAAGCCCGCTCCAAAACATGGTGCTGCTGGGGGCGCACCTTCAACACCCGCACATGCTCCCAATCATTGCGGCTGAAATGGCGTAGTATCTTAAATACATCCAACGGCAGCGGAATCATGTGGCTATCCTCGGCCCCATAACTGGCTGCCACAACCCCACCATCATGGATACTATAGTAGTGGTCGCGGGCATCGAGCGTTTCACCGCTAATGGCACATACAAAAAGCGATGGAGCATAACCCATCGCCTCTAACAATTTAAGCTCGTAATAGCGGGCCACAAGGCGTAAATCTATATCTGTCTCACATAGCCAGCCCAATCCAGCTACCAATAAGCGATAGGCTTGTTGGTTTTCTTGCTCATCCACCGCAAAACGGTCAATCAGTTCAACAAAGTGGCTGGCATAGCCAATCAGTTGCAGGTTAGATTCCAGTACAAGGAACATCTGCTGTTGCTCGGCTTGGCTGACAATATAAAGTTCACGGCCTTGAGCCAACACCAAATCAACCACAGTAAAGAGTTCAAGGTGTCCGCTGGCCTTAGCGAGGGGTTTGCGTGCGCCCTTGGCAATCGCTGACAGTTTGCCATAGCGCGGCGTGAAAAGCGTCAAAATGAGGTCGGCTTCCCCATAATCGACGCGCCGCAAAATCACCGCCTCAGTTTTGAGAACACGGCTTCGATCAGACATCGCGTAGGTTGGCGGGGCCAAAGCTCCTCGGCAGCAAGTCCGTCAGTGGAAGTTCATAGAGGATTTCGCCATCAGCACGGGCAATAATCACCCATATATCTGGCGAAAATTCATTGAGGGTTTGGCGGCAAATCCCGCAGGGTGTTCCGCCGTCGCCTGTCACGACTGCAATGGCCTGAAAGGTATGCACTCCTTCACTGACGGCCTTCACAACGGCGGTGCGCTCGGCACAAATGCCTGCGGGAGACGCGGCGTTTTCTACATTACAACCCGTAAACACTTGCCCACCCTCCGCAAGCAGGGCTGCCCCCACCAAATAGCGGCTATAGGGTGCATAGGCTTGCAAACGAGCAGCAATCGCTTGTTCAACTAACTGGGTGCGGAGAGCATCAGAAATCGGCGACATGGCTTATCCTTATACTGATGGGGTATCGGGTAAAGAAGAGCGGAAAAGTTCTTTGCCACTGTTGTGTTCTGGTGACGCGGCTTCGGATTCTTTTTCCTGCTCTTCGCTTGGTTCTAGGCTCTTGACCCGTACTTTGCGAATACGACGGCCTGTCACCGATAGCACCTCAAACTCAAGACTATGATCGACAAAGGTATCTCCCACCAATGGCACCCGTCCTAAATGGGTGAAGATATAGCCACCGAGGGTGTCGCTCTCATCAGTGGGGATAGTAACATCCAAGAGGTGGTTGAGGTTATCAAGGTCAAAACGTGAATTGAAGATATACTCAATCTCACTAATCTTTTCAAATTGAGCCTCTTCGTGAATGTCGTATTCATCTTGAATCTCACCGACAATCTCTTCTACAAGGTCTTCAATTGTTAGCAAGCCAGCCGTGCCACCGTATTCATCAACAACAATAACCAGATGAACTTTTTGCTTCTGGAGTTCAACCAACAACTCGCTGGCATTCTTGGATTCTGGCACAAAATAAGGCGCACGCAAGAGAGATTGGATCGACTCTAGGCGCTGCCCACTTTGCCAAACCTTGAGTAAATCCTTGGCATACAGTACACCCTCTATATTGTCTATCGTGCCCCGATAAACAGGTATACGCGAATGTCCCGCCTTGATAATCAATTCAAGGGCTTCTTCGAGGGTAGCCTCTTCAACATCCAAGGACACCATGTCAATACGCGGTACCATCACTTCTCGTGCAAGTGTCTCTCCGAAGCGAATGACCGAGTAAATCATCTCTTTCTCTTCGTCTTCGAGACCGCCATCCTCAGAACTGGCGTCAACGAGCGTTTTGATTTCTTCTGCCGTCACAAAATGGGTTTCAGGTGAGCCACCCATTATAGCGGCTAGACGGCTTGAAAGCCTGAGAATGGTCACAATCACAGGCGAAAGCAGATGGATAATCCAGCCTAAGAACAGTCCTGCGGCCAACGCATATGACTCAGCCCGCCCAATCACTAAAGAGGTGGCAACTCGGTCAGCAATCATCAAGACAATTGCACAAATAGGCAACAGCACCATATAAGCCAGTGCTTGAGATAGGGCTTGGCTCAAGTTAGCATTTACCAGCCCTTTTTCTAAATTGGGTTCTAACTGAACAGCAATAAGTGCCATTACAACCAAGTTGAACAACACAGACAAAAATTGCTGGGTTGCCAGCAAATGGGTAGCGTCTTCCCCTAGTCTCAGGGCACGGGCGGCCCCTTGGTGCTTTTCCTCGGCACGCTCACGCAACCAGCTTTTGCGGACATTAATGAGGGTGCTGAAGCCAGCGGTAGATAGCATCTTAAGAATCACTAACAGAAGTACAACCAAAATACCGGTTGCCGTACTCGCGGTCACAGTCTATTCCTTAGAACGTAGCGGACAATAGCGCATTGGGATAATGCCCAACTGCGATAAGATAATGGAGGGTCTAAAGAGGATTCGTCGCTTAACATCAAGCTCATCAATTCGGCTTTGATTGGAAGCATTATAGCATAGGCGTTGGGGATAAGGCAACGGGGCGGCTATTGTGAGACTCATACAAACAGCCGCCCTACATGTCTTAATTATGGGAGAAACTGGAAATCCCAACCGAAGTTCACGGTACGGGTATCAACATCGCCAAGGTTGACCGTCACGCTGGCGGTGGCGCTTCCGGTTAATGGACTCGTCCACCCACCCGGAATCAGATAACCTGAGTTTGTGCTAGATAGCGCATCGACACTCACACAATAGGTACCCGATGTAAGTTGCTCAAAGCTGAAATAGCCCCCGCTGGTGGTTGCGGTGGCAAGCCCAGTTGATGGACAAGCCCCTTCGCCAAGGGATACCACAATCCCACTGATACCGGGTTCGCCTCCCTCATAGCTCCCATTAGCGCGATAACTTCCTTCACCGTCATCTACACAGCCCGTAGGTGGTGGATCGATAGGGCTAAGGGGTGTCGCACAGAGGTCATGCCAGACGGTGCCATTAATCGCCGATTTTCGCAGGGGGGGATACGTCGCCAAAGCTAAACTATCGCAATTCCCGCCTTGGCGAGTTACCGCAACGGCTACCCAGCCAATCTCTGGTTGGGCATTGATTTGGTACCATGACCCATCCTCGTTGCGCCCTGTCACATTGTAGATGGTGAATGCGCCAATGGATCCTACTTGATCGTAATTGGTGGATGGCCCTTGGCGGACATTGACGATTTGACCTTGGGTTGCCAACACACATGGGCCAGTCGTCGGCAAGTCAATCAAGCCATCATCATCCGGTTCCTCAGTCGCAACTGGACCAGACGGCCCACCTGTGGGCAATTCACCATCCAGTGAAGGAGGTGCCAGTGCGATGGTATAGTTGATGGTTTGTCCGGTGGGATGGTCGTTGCTGACTGATAACAGATAGTTCGAGCCAGTGTTCGGGGGAATTTGCAAAGCAAAACTTGGTATCTCACCACTAATTGCCGCCAAAATTTTACCCGTATCGGTAGTCAAGCTGATAGCTGGCCCGCGTTGTGGGTCATTACTGACGATGCTGATAAGGAGCGGCGTCACGGGGTTACTGGCAAAGCTATAGCGCAATTCCCCACCGACATTCACACTGTCATCAAAGGATTGATTCTCGCCAAGGAAAACGGGCGGCTCTCCTGATAATCCAGCACTTTTAACGGTGATGAGGAATTGGCCTTCCGGTGCGCCGCTGGCACTCAATTGGATAGAATAAGCGGCATTCTCAGTAAAAGTCACCGTGCCTGTGATAGTGCTTTGCCCTGATGGATTGCCCACCGCTACTATCAAGGCTCCTGTCGGGTTAAAGACCGTAAATGATAGATTGAGACCATTGGTGAGGGTAATAACCTCAATTTCCACTTGTTGGCCTGCTGTGGCGTTGAAGACATAGCTCGGAACCGTACCACCAGCGGTGACCGTCCCCAGCTTGGCTTCATTGAGAACAAGAGTCTCACCCCCTTGGGCTTGAACCCCAATCTGCAATACGCCAAGTAACAAAACAAGGGTTAGAATAACAAATGCTCTTTTCATCGATTAAACTCCTAAGCTAGAATCATCTGTGGGAGTAAAAAACATGACCAATTCACACTGGCCAGTTGTTGGACACGAATGGGCTGTACAACAACTTCAACAAGCACTGTATCACCAACGCGCCCGTCATGCCTATTTAATCACAGGTCCGGCCTCAATTGGTAAGACCACCCTTGCCCGTGCTTTAGCAATGGCGCTGAACTGTACCAATGATAATCCCCCTTGTGGGCGCTGTCGTTCTTGCCAACTGATTAGCCGCGATGTTCATCCTGACATCAGCCTAGTCGAGGCCGAGCGGGTTGGTGGCACCCTGAAAATCGACCAGATTCGAGATTTGCAACGAACATTGGCGCTGCGCCCCTATGAAGCCACGCATAAGATAGCTATTTTGCAACGCTTTCATGAAGCCAATCCCGCTACTCAAAATGCCTTGCTTAAAACGCTCGAAGAGCCTGCCTATAATGTGGTGCTGATATTGACGGCAGAATATCCAGACCGTTTGTTACCCACCATCCATTCGCGCTGCCAGATACTGAACCTACGCCTATTACCTTTTGAGCAAGTCGAGTCAGCGCTCCATACACGCTTTCCCAACCATAACCCCCAGCAGTTGACATTGATTGCAAGACTGGCTGGTGGGCGCATTGGCTGGGCCATTCGGATGGCTGAAGACCCCAATGAGTTGGAAGCTAGAGAGTCCGCCCTTGTTACACTCGAACAAGTCATTAGCAACCCCCAACGGGTCAATCGTTTCCAAGCCGCAGAAGCCCTTGCCAAAGATAAAGATAACCTACTGCTCAACCTTGAATACTGGCTCACCTACTGGCGTGACGTGTTATTGTTGACCTCGCAAGCCGCGGCCCCTATCATCAATATTGACCATCAACCCATGCTCGAAACAGCGGCACGCAGTCTCAGCCCTGATAGCGCTCATACAGCATTACAGGCTACTCGTGAGGCGATCACGCAATTGCAGCAAAATGTCAACACCCGTCTCTTAGTCGAAGTGTTGTTGCTCAGTTTTCCTGCTTTGAGCAGTTCAAGCTAATGATAAAGGTCGAGCCTTTATCTGGCCCATCGCTCTCGGCCCAGATACGCCCGCCGTGTGCCTCAATGACCGATTTGGCAATCGCCAAGCCAAGCCCCATCCCTCCATGACGACGGGTCATGTGGTCTTCGACTTGGTAAAAGGCTTTGAAGATGTCATCTAAATCCTTTTGGGGGATACCCACCCCGTTATCGCTAATCTGTATCCACACCTCATCGGTACGGGTGGTACACCGCACCGTAATTTTGCCAAAGGGCGTAGGGGTGAATTTGACGGCGTTGTTTAGGATGTTGTTGATTGCCAGCAGAATTTTGGCGCGGTCAACATCAAGGGCTAAATCCTCATCGGGCATTTCAATACTCAATTGATGACCTTTGGTGTCAATCACTGACAGTGTATCGCCTTTGGCAAGGTCAATTAACTGCGCCAACGAGACGGCCTCACGCATCAATTCTGACTCGCCCAGATTTAAGAAGCGTAGGTTGGTCATATCCGCAATCAAATCCCGCATCCGTAGAGCGCTATTCAATACTGCGGTGGCATGGTCACTGAGTTCGCCCTTAGCCTCTTCTTTTAAGAAGCTGGCATACCCCATGATAACGCCGAGTGGGGTACGTAACTCATGCGAGGCGATAGCGATGAAGTCACTCTTGAGTTTATCGAGTTGGGCCAGTTCATCATTGGCCTTTTGTAATTTCTGCACCAGTTGAGCGTTTTCCAGTGCAATGGCGGCTTGGGAGGCCAAAATCTCCAGATAGAATTGGTCATTTTCTGCCCAATGGTCGCCAATCTTATTGACCGCCTCCAACGCGCCTACCACACGGTCTTTAATCCGCATGGGTACCCCAAGCAATGAGCGCGTTTGGAAGCCACTTTTGGCATCAGCGTCCCGATAGTGGCGGGGGTCTTGGGTGACATCGTTCAATACAATTGGCTTGCTTTCGCGGATAATTGACCCTGCGATACTGCCTTCCATCGGAACAGGAATGCGGACCAATTTTTCAGAATGGGCTGAGTTGGTGGGCATGGCTAGAAAATGCAACTCATGGGTATTCACATCTCGCAAAATGACAGAAGCAGATTCGGCTTCTAAAATGGTGGTGGTGGCATCCATCAATTGGGTCAAAATGCGGTCAATCGATAGGCTAGAATTGAGGACAAGGCTGACCTCAACCAAGCGGTTCAAAACCGCTAAATGCTGTTCATGGGCATCTAAGGTACTCACAATGGCTATCCTTACCTTCATCTCATTGCGTGAATCGTACTAAAATTCAGGCCATGGCGCAATTTTGAGTCCCCCTGTGCATCGGGTATACTCAAACTGCGCGAGTTTATTTTAGGGAGTATTCTCATATGTTGAACCGACGCGGATTTTGGCTGATGCTGCTGCTGCTCTTGACAGCTTGCAAGAGTGGTATCGCCACCATCGCCCCACCTGAGCAAACCGAAACCAAAGAAGCCCGTCATCAAGAAACACTTATTGCTTTAGCCCCAACTGAAACTGAAGTTGAACCTGCGTCCAGCCCAACCGAACCGCCACCAACTGAAAGCCTACCTGATACCGATACCCCGACACCGATTGAAGTTTCGCCTACTGAACTACCTCCGACAGAAGTCGCTCCCACCGAGGCACCTACAGAGACACCACTTCCAACCGACACGCCGACACCCACCGAAGCCTTCACCGAAACGCCCCTGCCAACTGAGACGGCTACTATTACACTAACCGCGACTGCAACCCTTACTGAGACACCACTACCGACGGAGACAGCCACTGCGACCAGTACCGCTACTCCGACCGATACACCGAGTGCAACGCTGACCGCAACCAATACGACCATCCCAACAGATACACCGACCAACACCCCAACCCTGACGAACACACCGACCGATACACCCAGTGCAACGCCGACCGCGACCAACACCGCTACCTCAACTGATACCCCTACGGCAACCAGTACAGCGACTCCCTCAACGCCTCAAGCGCAGGTTGCCACAGGCGATACTGAGGTGCGGCTTGGCCCCGATGACACCTATCCGGTCTTAGATACTCTGAATCAGGCAACGATTGTTGAAGTGTCTGAGATTAGCGCTGATGGGCAATGGGTACGGGTTGAATATGAAGACGCCAATGGCAATCGTCAAAGCGGCTTTGTGAGCATTGATACTTTGAACGTGATTGGTGGCTCAATTGAGAATCTAGAACCTGCCACCTTCCCGACCCTGACCTATACACCAACCAATACGCCGACAGACACCCCAACGGATACACCCACCTACACGCCGACACCAACCGACACCCCAACGGATACACCCACCTACACACCGACACCAACCGACACCCCAACGGATACACCCACCTACACGCCGACGCCAACCGACACCCCAACGGATACACCCACCTACACGCCGACGCCAACCGACACTAACGGATACCCCCACCTACACGCCGACACCAACCGACACGCCGACGGATACACCCACCTACACACCGACGCCAACCGACACCCCAACGGATACACCCACCTACACGCCGACACCAACCGACACCCCAACGGATACACCCACCTACACGCCGACACCAACCGACACGCCAACGGATACACCCACCTACACGCCGACGCCAACCGACACGCCGACGGATACACCCACTTACACGCCGACGCCAACCGACACGCCGACGGATACACCCACTTACACGCCGACGCCAACCGACACCCCGACGGATACACCCACCTACACGCCGACGCCAACCGACACCCCAACGGACACGCCGACGCCAACCGACACGCCGACGGATACACCCACCTACACGCCGACGCCAACCGACACCCCAACGGATACACCCACCTACACACCGACGCCAACCGACACCCCAACGGATACACCCACCTACACACCGACGCCGACTGACACCCCAACCACTGAACCGCTACGGCCTACTGGTGAACCAGAGCGCTACGAAGGGGCTATCGTTGGACTAGAATTTGACTATCCGTCCGATACAACGATTGAGGTGGATGAGAATGATGGCTTGACGGTCAGCATCCCTGCTGCTGATGAGGTTATCACGAGTGAAATTTTCATCATTCGCGGGACACCAGAGACACTGGTCGAGCAAGGTATTGTGAGCGATGCCACCAATCCCAGACGAGCGCTGTTGAGCATTGCTCCTGATACCCGCCCCCGCCTTGATGAGGATGTCAACCCGACGGTGATTGTCTGGACTGTGACCCAAGTCGTTGAAGATATGACCCAAGCCTACTATTTGGTACCGCTGGAGGATGAATGGGTCTTTATTCGTACCCAAGCCCCTACCGAGCAATTCGATGAAGCCCAGAGCCAAATCTTTGCACCCTTCCTTGCTTCCTTTGAGGTGTTAGAGGATATTCCCCTGACAGAAGTATTCGGCTCCTATCGCTAAACAAAAATCCCCTCCGTTGCGAGGGGATTTGCTTTTTAGAAGCCTGTTGTCTCAGGCCGCCGATAGTGAATCAGGCGCTGTAATCCCTTAAGTTCATAGGGCCATTGATACCACTCCAGCTTATAGCGCCAACCAGAGAGCGTTTTGAGGAAAGACCGCATCGTACCCCGCAAGCGCATATCCGTAACCGTTGGATAGTAGGCATTGATGACCGTTTCAAAGTCGCGGATTTTACGACGGGCGTTGTCTTTAAAGAAGGGAGTATTAGGGTCGCGTCTTAGGGCGAAAGTCTCCCACTCAGGGTCAACCCACTCGGCTAGGGTTTGGGGAAATTTAAAGCCGAGTTCTTGGGCCACCCGTAATAATTCGCTGCGGTCATGGGGTACGGGCGTATAAATATAGAGAATCAACTCGGCGGTGGGGTTAATCTGTTTCAACTTGCGGATAAATTTAATGGTGTTCTCAATATCCGCCATTGGGTCAGGTGGATTGCCCATCACGAAGCTAAACTCCGGTACAATGCCAAGGCGTTTCATATAGCCTGCAATTGCCAGCGTTTTCTCTGGATTGCTGCTCCCACCTTTATTCATAATTTTCAAGGTTTCCAGTGAGCCACTCTCCGCCCCCATAAAAATCATCTTGCAGCCCGATTGCTTCACCTTCTGCCATGTCGCATCATCGTAATCGGACAAGGTATCGACCCGCCCTAAGCCCCACCAGTTGATGTTGAGGGGGGTGATGCGCTCGGCAATCTCCGCTACCCGCGACTCGCTGACGAAAAAGTCCATATCGTGATATTCTATGCCATCCGCGCCATACTGCTCGACCATCATGCGTGTAACTTTTTCCACACGGGCCGGACTTTCCGGCAACCAGCGCTGATTGACCAGCTTAACCACCGCGCAGAAGCTACACGCGAAGGGGCAGCCAAAACTGGTATGGTGACTGAGTACGGCATCTCCGAGGTAGCTCTTACCGCGATAGTCCGCCATGTTGACGCGGTGATAGGGGTACAGAGGCAGGTTATCCAGCGGCACCATCGGCGCACGCGGGTTGACTCGAATATGCCCACTGTCATTCCAGACAAGGCTCGGCACATCGGCAAAGGAGCCGCCATGATGCAACGTGTCTACAAACTTGCGAAACGGGGCTTCACCTTGGCCTTCAATCACATAATCGACTAGACCGCTTTCTAAGCAAACTTGCCCATGATGAGTGGCAAAATAGCCCCCCCACAGAATCACAAGGCTGGGCATCTCGGCTTTGACGCGCTGGCAGACCTCATAGGCTTGGCGCAATTGCGGCCCCGGCATCGCCGTAACGGCCAATAGACGTGCGTTGGTAGCCTTCGCTCGCTCGATAATATGGGTAGCTGGGTCAGCAATGAGGTTGCCATCGATGATTTCTGGCGTATAGTCGGCATCAATCACAGCCGCAATCGCCAAGAGGGACATCGGCAGGCGCTGTTTACCGGGAGAGGTGCTAATGGGGTTAAATAACAAGACAGTCGGTGCGGGCATGATAGGCGACCCCTTACAACATTACAATGAAACAATAATGCCAGTATACAAAAAACCGGAGTGGGTTGCTCCGGTTAATTGTTGCAGATTCTCAGATAGACCGAAATGGACTAGCGTGGCTTCAGGGCATTCCCTGCCGCTTGGCGCAAATTATATTCGGTGCGGGCACGGTAAGACTCACGCGAGCTTTGGCGTTGAACCCGCTCAAGACGCTCCGTAGCCTTTTGGCGCTTGCTAACCAGATAGCGCCACCATGTGCTATCATGGGTGGCTACTGGGCATACCGCTTCCTCCACCTCCGTTTGACGAAAGGGGATTTCAGCACCAACTGGTGGCAATTGGGGCATGGCTTCAGCTTGGGCTAATAAGCGTTCCAACAGCACCGACGGTGGTGTTGCAGGCTCCTGCGAAGGATACGCAGTCTGGACGGCTTTGCTGGTTTCAGCGTCTTGATCTGGGGTGACAAATTTTTGTAGTTGATTAAGCATATCCATGAGCTAACTCCGGAATTCGATCCATCGAACTGAGTTGATGGCGCAGATTTTCACGGGCATAGTGCAAACGCGACTTAACCGTCCCAACCGGACAATCGAGTACCTCTGAAATATCTTGAATGCTCATGTTAGCCAGATAATGCAGGATAACCACAACGCGCTGGTTATCACTCAAACCCTCAATGGCGTGTCGAATATCGCTATTGAGTTCTTTGCGTTCAGTAATGCGGTCAGGGGCTAATGTGCCAGATACAGAGAGTTGCTCAGAAACCTGATCTAAATCTGCGCTACGGCGTAAGTGCCGCGAAACAAAGGTATAGCTAAGGTTGGCCGTGACCCGATACAACCAAGGCATTAGGGGCCGTTCCGGGTCAATACGGTGGGCATAAATGTGCAATTTCAAGAAACAATCTTGTAAAATATCCTCAGCTACCTGTGGGTTACGCACAATCGCCAACGCAATACGATAGACTTGATGACGGTATCGCTCAAATAACTCGCCGAGGGCGCTCAGGTCACGTTCACGTAGTTGGCATATAAGTTCACCATCGCTGCTCATAGGTTGCACGTCCTCTGTAACACTGATTAGCTTTCTTCTGGGTGCCATAGCCCGTTATTACCTAGTCTACTGCATATTCGTTATGCAGGTTCAAATGCCTCAAAAAATCCGCCACTTTTAGTTTAGCCCTGCTTGTTGACGCAAATCACGCACACTTAGACCGAAATACTCCCAATTGCAGTTCAACGCGCACAATTCATCAAGGGCCGTCCGCGCTAAGTCGGCCTGTCCACTTTCCACATAATTACGGGCAGTCTGGAATAAACCAGCAATATAAGCCTCGGTATGGGGAATATCATTCCAGTTACCCACGCTAGGGTTGGCTTGGTGCAACGCAATCGCTTGGTTAGTATAGATTATACCGCGTGCCAGTTGATTCCCCGCTAACCCCATTGGGCCATCTTCTGATGGGCTATTTTGGGCGCGGAAATAAATCTGAGCTTGTTTGATATACGAGTCAAACAACATGCGGTCAATCTCACTGCGCTGATGGGTGGGGTCAGTATCAATCACAATCTGCAACCACTCAATAGCCTCTTCATAACGCCCAAAATTATAGTATTTCACGGCATTGCTATAGTATTGTTCGATTGGGGAGACGGTTGGCGTTGCCGAGACTTCGGGCGTTGGGCTGGGTGTGGGAGTCTCCGTGACAGCAGGGGCATCCGTCGGGCTAGGTGTGGGCGAAACCGCCAGTGCCACCGCTAGTGCTTGCATCCGTTGAGCCGCATCTTGGTAATCAGGCTGGCGGGTGGTTATCCATGCCAAGCGGTCATAGGCCAACTCATAGAAGCCATTGTCTTGATTTTGGAGCGCAAGGTCGTATTGTACTACCGCTGTCTCTGCAAAGTCTTGGGCCTCTTGGGTGCGGATGGCCCTTAGCTCATCCCGATAGCCAGCCACCATACTCAACCCCACAATCCCAACGCACAAGCACGCTGTCATCAACATCACCACTGCACTCATCAGACAGGGTGTGCCTTTAATCTCGTCTTCAGGAGCCAACAAGCTACCCCGATCAATCGGCGTGAACCAATCCGGTGGTGGTGCGGGCTGGACAGTTACGGCCCTACGGGGTTGGGTATCACTTGGGCGAATCGGTGGTTCGGGTATCGTCACGATTTTACCTTTGGTATTGCAAAATGACCCTCACCCCAGATGGTGAGTGAGGGCAATTATAGCACGGGCGACGCTGTTGTGAACCGCCCTCATCCCAACGATTGACTGACCCCGCTAGATGTTCACTTGGGGGCGATATTCACCAAAGACGCCGCGTAGCACATGGCATATCTCGCCAAGGGTAAGTTCCTGTTCCACCGCTTCGATGAAGATAGGCATGAGATTTTCTGAGCTACGGGCAGCGCTCTCGATACGGCCCATTAACTCGTGTACCTTGTCTTGGTCGCGCTCGGCTCGCCACTCTGCCAGTTGTTGACGGCGGGCTTGCTCAATAGCTGGGTCAACGCGCAAGAGTTCAAGGTGGCTCTCGTCAGCATCGTGGGTCACATATTCATTAAGGCCGACGATAATCTGGTCGTTGCTCTCCACCGCTTTTTGATAGGCATAGGCCGCATCGTTGATTTCTTGGTTTATGAAGCCCTGTTCAATAGCGGCTAAGGCTCCACCCATCTCATCAATTTTCTCGATGTACTCCATCGCCCGCGCTTCAATCTCATCGGTCATGGCCTCAATTAGATAGCTCCCCGCCAGCGCGTCCACCGTATCCGCCACCCCACTCTCATGGGCAATGACCTGCTGGGTGCGGAGGGCAATCTGTACAGCATGGGCCGTCGGTAGGGCCAGCGCCTCATCCATGCTGTTGGTATGCAGCGATTGGGTGCCACCTAGCACCGCGCTGAGGGCTTGGATGGTGACGCGGATGATGTTGTTTTCGGGTTGTTGGGCGGTCAGGGTGCTGCCACCCGTTTGGGTGTGGAAGCGCAAGGCCAGCGCCTTGGGATTGGTGGCCCCGAAACGCTCTTTCATCAAACGTGCCCAGATGCGACGGGCGGCGCGGAATTTGGCGACCTCCTCCAAGAATTGATTATGGGCATTGAAGAAGAAGGAGAGTTGCTGCCCAAATTCATCGACCTCAAGGCCCGCGTCAATGGCGGCTTGGACATAGGCCATGCCATCTGCCAGCGTGAAGGCTACCTCTTGAACCGCCGTACAGCCCGCCTCGCGGATATGATAGCCGCTGATGCTGATGGTGTTCCACTTGGGGACATCGGCGGCGCTGTAGGCGAAAAGGTCGGTAATCAGGCGCATGCTCGGCTCAGGCGGGAAGATATAGGTACCGCGTGCAATATACTCTTTCAAAATATCGTTTTGCACTGTGCCGCGCAGCTTATTGGGGCTAACCCCTTGTTTCTTGCCCACCGCGATATACATAGCTAACAAAATGGTGGCGGGGGCGTTGATGGTCATGCTGGTCGATACTTGGTCGAGGGGGATGCCTTCAAACAAGCGCTGCATGTCACGAATGCTGCTGATACTCACCCCAACCTTGCCCACTTCACCGAGTGACATGGGGTCATCGGCGTCATAGCCGATTTGAGTCGGTAGGTCAAAGGCCACACTCAGGCCGCGTGCGCCTTGTTGCAAGAGCAAATGATAACGGGCGTTGGACTCCTCAGCGGTAGCATAACCCGCATATTGGCGCATTGTCCAAAACCGTGAGCGATACATGGTCGGCTGTACCCCGCGTGTATAGGGGTAATCACCGGGGAAGCCGAGTTTATCGAGATAATCAGGGTCATTGGCTGGCACATACAAGCGTTCAAGCGGAATGCCAGAGGATGTTTCAAAAGTTTCACGCCGTTCTGGTAACTTGCTGATAGAATCTTCAAGCACCTCTTTTTCCCATTGGGATTTGGCTGTGTTTAGGTCAGTTTTCAACATATGAGTGTAACTCCTGAACTGTACTACTTTAGTGTAACGCACATTGGACAGCGGATAGTCCTGATTTTGGCTATCTTTTGTCTGTATGCAGGTCGATGGTCAGTTCTTCAACAGCTTGCCAATCAACCGCGCAGCCCCCCCAATGGCTCGGCACCGCAATCGTGCCATCGGGTTGAATGCTGGGCAACGGATCGGCAATATCGCGCTCGTAATAGGGCTGCGGCTGGAGATGGTCACCCGGTAAGCGACAACCCGGATGCGAGGACAAAATCACGTTCATCCATTTGCCCAAGCCCAGTTCCAACATGCCCCCCATCCAACAGGGGATACCTTGCTCATAGCCCATCTCAGCAATCAAGCGCCCTTGCCAATAGCCCCCAACGCGGGGTGGCTTGATGTTGATAATGAGCTTGTCCTCGACGCCAAACAGCCGCCACATCTCAATGGCCCGCCGTGCATCGTCTACAGATAGCACGCTCTCATCGAGGGCGATGGGCGTCTGTAGATTCAGTTCGGCTTGAAAACGGGTATGGTCGAGAAAATCATGTGGGCTAAAAGGCTGCTCAATCATCAGAAGGCCAAAGTCGTCCAATGCCTTGAGCGCCCGTTGGTGGTCGGGATTGAAGGGGTCATAGGCGCAATTGGCATCGACTTGGAGCATAAGGTCAGGGTAGCGCTCGCGCAGGGCCGCTATCACCTGCACATCATGACTAGGCCAGATTTTTATTTTCAGACGACGGAAGCCCGCTTGGATGGCGACCTCGGCCCGTGCTAGGACATCCTCTAAACTCTGCCCGCCGATACTGAAGCCTGCCACCACTATATCGGCTTCACCACCCCATAGTGTTTTGAGCGATTCACCTGTTTGTTGTGAAACTAGATTCCAATAGGCGGCTTCAATCCCGCATTTGCTGAAGTGGTGGCCTTTGATGCTAGATAGGGTTTCATCCTGTAGCTGCGTATAACTGGTGATAGTGGTCGGGATATGCGGCACAAGGAAGCGCTGCAAGACATCGTAGTCGCTCCAGATGTACTGCTCATCGTACATAGGAGCCACCAGCGAGGGCGCTTCTCCCACTCCTATAAGGCCGTCATGGGTCTTGAGGATGACTAAAATGGTGTCGCGTTCCTGTTGGGTACCGAATGAAGTGCGGAAGGGTACCCGCAACCGTAGTCGCAAACGCCTAATCGTGATTTCTTTGAGGTTTAGCGGGTCATGAGCAAGTGGCTGAATCGTCGGAATCATCGCTTGTCCTTACGGGTGAAGACATAACAACCGTCAACAAAATGGGTGACACGGTGGGTACCTTGGCTGTATTCAACGGTCAAGAGGGCTGGGTCGTGGGGGTGTCCCTCAAGTTGCTTGGGACGCTTGCTATCAAGGAAATGGGTGCCAATGAAGTGCAAATCTTGCCGCCACTGTACGGCTTTTTCTGGCTCCTTGGCAGTAAATTCATCAATATCGCGTGGGATGGTGAATTTGAGATACGGCGTATCATTCACTTGTGACAACTCCTCGGCCTTTACATCGGGAATAGCACCAAGATCAAGCGTGGGTGGAATAGGTCGTTGCAAAAAGGCCAGCACTTGAGGGTCAGTCAGTCGCCATGTCACCACAAAGCGGTCAGACGGCACATCGCCATAGAGTTCAGAACGAAAGGGGCCATATTTGCTGACCGTGAAGCGCTCAACGGTGCCGCCCAGTTTGTTAAAGTTGAAATGGGCGTTGTGGCTCCGCATCGGGTCAAATGTCCATTCCATCGTGTGGTGACCTGCCATTACCGCTTCATAGGCTTGCAGGAGTTTGAGATGGCGTCCTATGCCTGTTGAGCGCTGGTCAGGGCGGATGCCCAATTTATGCGAGACCAGCACCCCACGCGGTGAACCATAGCCTAGTACAAAGCCCAGCCAGCCATCTTCTGTAAAGCCTTTGTCAAGCTCATAGGCTACCCCAATATAGCCGCCTGTGTCTTGGATAATCGCCAATTCAAGCGGGGCTTGGGCGTAAAAATCTTGAATGCCCCAGACCTGTTTCTGTATCTCGGTAATGGTTTCCAAGACATGCCGCGATGCACCACCCCAAGGCACCTGTTGGTTGGCATGGTGCCATGAAAGCATCGCAAAACCGACCATACCAATTTCGGAAAAGCGTTTTGTCCATGCGTGTGGAATGCCCTCACGGGGCTTGAAGCCAAAGTGGACAGGACTGAGAGCGCGTTGGGCAGCTTGTATACGTCGGGTGCTGGTTAAATCATATGTGTTCATCGTCTTATCATTTTACCTATCGCGTTGGCAGGCATACAATTAGAGCATACACGAAAGGAAACCACCAATGAAATTAGCGATGATTGGGCTAGGCAAGATGGGGGCCAATATGGTCAAACGGCTGCTCAAGGGTGGGCATGACGTGGTGGCCTATGACCTTAATGAGAGCGCTATACTGGCGGCGGAGTCGGATGGCGCTAAAGGCGCACGCACCCTCCCCGAAGTCGTTGAGCAACTGGCACCCACGCGGGTGGTATGGGTCATGGTGCCATCGGGCGACCCCACGGAAAAAACCGTCTCCAGCATAGCTGACTTGTTGAGCGCGGGTGACATCATCATTGATGGCGGCAATAGCAACTACAAGGACACCATGCGCCGTGCTGAGATGCTTCAAACACGCGGTATCCATTATGTGGACGTTGGCACCAGTGGCGGGGTGTGGGGCTTGACAGAAGGCTATAGCATGATGGTCGGTGGCTCCGATGAAGCACTGGCGCATATTCGCCCTATCCTCGAAACACTGGCACCCGCACCTGATTTGGGTTGGGGGCATGTGGGGCCATCGGGGTCGGGTCATTTTGTCAAGATGGTGCATAACGGTATTGAATACGGTCTCATGCAGGCCTATGCCGAAGGCTTTGAGATTATGCGGGCCAAGCAAGCCTTTAATCTTGACCTGCATCAGATTGCCGAGATATGGCGCTTTGGCAGTGTCGTGCGCTCATGGCTGCTGGACTTGACCGCCAATGCCCTCAAGGACGACGCCGACTTGAGTGATATTAAGGGCTGGGTGGCGGATTCAGGCGAAGGGCGCTGGACGGTCTTTGAAGCCATCGACCAAGATGTACCTGCCCCGATTATCACACTGTCGCTCATGGCCCGCTTTATCAGCCGCCAAGATGAAAGCTATGCGGCTAAGTTGCTGGCGGCCATGCGGAACCAATTTGGCGGTCATGCCGTCAAGAAAGAAGAGTAGGATACCATGACCACTATTGTTATCTTTGGGGCCACAGGCGATCTCACGCACCGCAAACTGATTCCTGCCCTGTATAATCTCTATCTCAAAAACCGCCTATCTGTGCCGTTTCAGGTGGTGGGGTTTGCCCGTCGGGATTGGAGCGATGACCATTTCCGCGAGGCGCTACAGGGGGGTGTGCAGGAGTTTTCGACCCACTCCTATGATGCGGCAAAATGGGCTGAGTTTGCGCCCAATATCGTCTATCGTCAAGGCAACTTGGATGTGCAAGCTGATTATGAGCAGTTGCGGGCCTATGCCGATGACACCTGCCTGTTCTATATGGCTACCTCGCCAGAGTTCTTTGTCCCAATTGCTCAGAACCTAGCCTCGGTTGGATTAGCGGATGAGACCGTTGGCTGGAAGCGCTTGGTGGTGGAAAAACCAATAGGCTATGACCTGCAATCGGCTCAAGACCTCAACCATGCCCTGCAAGCCGCCTTTACTGAGCCACAGCTTTACCGCATTGACCACTACCTTGGCAAAGAGACGGCCCAGAATATCCTGTTTTTCCGCTTCACCAATACTTTCATTGAACCTCTGTGGAACCGCAACTACATCGACAATGTACAGATTACCGTTGCAGAGAGTGTCGATGTCGGACACAGGGCAGGCTATTATGACCATTCGGGCGTAATGCGTGATATGTTCCAAAACCATCTGCTGCAATTGCTGGCACTGGTCGCCTCCGAGCCACCTTCCTCATTTAAGGCTGATGACCTCCGCAATGAGAAGGTCAAGGTTTTGAGCGCCATTCGTCCGGTCAGCCTTGCCGACACTATACGCGCTCAATATGAGGGCTATTTGGATAGCGAAGGGGTCGCGCCTAACTCGCAAACGCCCACTTATGCAGCCCTGCGCCTGTATATTGATAATTGGCGTTGGCAAGGCGTACCTTTTTTCCTGCGCTCTGGCAAGGCTTTGACCACTAAAACCAGCGAGATTAATGTGGTGTTTAAACAACCACCCCATGCCATGTTCGCTATGCCACAGGGCCAGATTCCACGCAATGTCCTCTCGATTTGCATCCAACCCCATGAGGGCATTAATCTGCGCTTTGAGGCCAAGGTGCCGGACTCGGTACATGAAACCGCCTCGGTCAACATGGGCTTTGAATACGCTGAATCCTTTGGAGAGTGTATCATCCCCGATGCCTATGAACGTCTGATTTACGACACCCTCAATGGGGATGCCTCGCTCTTTACCCGTAGCGATGGCATTGAAGCGGCATGGCGTATTATTGACCCTATCATCCGCAACTGGGAAGGTGACAAGGCCCCGCCGATGCTCAGTTATCCGGTAGGGAGTTGGGGGCCAGAAGCGGCTAATCACTTGTTAGAGGGTGACGGCTATCATTGGCGCTACGATTGTGGGAATGCATGATGATTAAACAATATCCTTCTTTTGCTGAATTGGCTGAGTCAGCAACCAATACCATTGCCGCGATTGCCAATCACGCCATTACCAAGCGAGGGCGCTTCAGCGTGGCCCTGTCAGGTGGCAACACCACCCCGCCCGTCTATCAACAATTGGCACACAAGGACATCGCATGGCAGCAAGTCTATACCTTTTGGGCTGATGAGCGCTGTGTGCCGCCTGACCATCCCGACAGCAACTATGGGGCTGTCCACCAAGCCTTGCTCAGTCAAGTACCCATTCCCCAAGAGAATATCTATCGGATGCACGGGGATATTGACCCTGCCCAAGCTGCTGCTGAATATGAGCATCAACTGCGGATGTTCTTCGGTGATGTGCCGCGTTTTGACCTGATTATCTTAGGCATGGGGGGCGATGGACACACGGCTTCCCTATTCCCCGGCACCGCTGCTATCCATGAGACCACCCGTTGGGTGATTGGACACTATATCGAAAAACTTGACGCATGGCGCATGACCCTAACACCGATGGTGATTAACCAAGCAGCACAGGTCATGTTCCTCGTCGCAGGGGACGGCAAGGCTCCCGCCCTCAAGCAGGTATTGGAAGGGGCATATCAACCCGACCTGCTCCCATCACAAATCGTTCAGCCAAACGACGGCGAGTTGGTATGGATGATTGATGACGCCGCAGGAGCCTTGCTCCATGCTTGAGTTAGACCGCAGCTTGTGTAGTGATATATCCATTGCCGAGGCGCGTGAGTGGTTAGTCACCAATGGCATTGGCGGCTATGCCTCTGGCACAGTAGCGGGTACCATGAGCAGCCGTTATCATGGCTTGTTGATAGCCGCCCTGAAGCCACCGTTGGCCCGCACCCTCCTGCTGGCTAAACTTGATGAATTGGTCGTTTACAATGACCAGTCCTATCGCCTGTATGCCAATCGCTGGGGGCCGGATTCAGTCGAGACGGAAGGCTTAAACTACCTTGAGCGCTTTTATCTTGAGGGTACTACGCCTGTGTGGGTCTATGCCCTTGCCGATGCGGTACTAGAAAAGCGGGTATGGATGCAACAAGGCAGCAATACCACCTATATTCGCTATGAAATGCGGCGCGGTACCTTGCCCCTCCAACTCGATTTGAAAGCCTTGGTCAATTACCGCGACCATCACAGCAACACCCATGCCAACTGGGCGATGCACGCCACAACCCTTGATAATGGCTTACAGGTGCAGGCTTTTGAGGATGCCACCCCGTTCTATCTGTTCAGCGATGGTGCCAACTTCACCCCACACGCCACATGGATTGATGATTTGTACCTCAAGGTTGAGCAAGCCCGCGGACTCGACCCCCGCGACTCGCAATTGCATATTGGTACATGGCGCATCAGCCTTAGTGCTGGTGAGCAAGTGACCATCGTTGCCAGCACCGACCCCGCGCCATCTCTGGATAGCCAAGCTGCCTACCAAGAACGCCGCCAATATGAGCAGCATCTGATTGAACGCAGTGGGCTTCATGAACCCGCCTTGCAACACCTAACCCTTGCCGCTGACCAGTTCATTGTCAAGCGAGCAGTAGCTAATGACCCCGATGGCTTAACAGTGTTAGCGGGTTATCCTTGGTTTGAGGATTGGGGTCGTGACACCATGATTAGCCTCGTCGGGCTAACCCTCAGCGTTGGACGGCCCGAAGTTGCCAAGCGTATCTTGCGAACCTTTGCCCATTTCGTCAATCAGGGCATGTTGCCAAATCGGTTTCCTGAATTGGGGCAGCACCCCGAATACAACACCGTTGATGCCACCTTATGGTATTTTGAGGCTATTCGTGCCTATGTTGAAGTCACCACTGACCATGCCTTTCTGACCGAGTTATACCCTATCCTTGAAGACATCATCGCATGGCACCAGCGCGGCACCCGCTACAATATCCACGTTGACCCCGACGATAGCCTACTCTATGCGGGCGAGGCTGGCTCACAGCTAACATGGATGGATGTCAAGATTGGCGATTGGGTGGTCACGCCACGCAGGGGTAAGCCGATTGAGATTAATGCACTATGGCTCAATGCCCTCCACAGCATGGCTGCCTTTGCGGATGCACTCGGCAAGCCAAGCCAACCTTATCGAGAGACTGCACGATTGGTTGAACAATCTTTTAGCCGCTTCTGGAATGCCGAGTGCGGGTATTGCTACGATGTTTTGGACACCCCACACGGTGATGATGACAACTTGCGCCCCAATCAGTTGATAGCGGTGGCCTTACCGCACTGCCCCCTTACGCCTGAGCAGCAACAAGCTGTTGTGGACATCTGCGCCCGCCAATTACTAACCTCGCATGGCTTACGCAGCCTTGCACCTAATCATTCAGATTACATCGGCACCTATGGGGGCGACCAAATCCGCCGCGATAGTGCCTATCATCAAGGGACAGTGTGGGGGTGGTTGATTGGCCCGTTTGTGGCAGCCCATTTGCACGTATACCAAGACCCTGTATTGGCTCGCAGTTATATAATCCCGCTTATCCATCAAATTGAATCTCATGCAATGGGCACCTTGAGCGAAGTCTTTGAGGGCAATCCTCCATTTAAAGCCGGAGGGTGTATCGCCCAAGCGTGGAGTGTTGCAGAAGTCTTGCGAGTATGGACACTATTGAATCAATGGGAGATTGAATAAATTATGAAAAGGCTATGGGTAATCCTATTCTTGCTATCATTGTTGACTAGTCCCGTGAGCGCTCAAGATTTTGAAGATGCACCAGAACTGCCCGCCTCTATTGTCATCCTTAGCGTTGAGGGAACGATTACCTACGCACGTCCGGGGTGGGCTGTTCCACAACCCCTTGTGGCAGGTACCTTGATTAGCCCCACCGATGATTTTATCTATCCACAGGGGGATGTCACGTTATTGGCGATGTGCCCCAGTGGAAGTGTGGTCGAGTTTCTGCCGGGGCAGTTGCAAACCAACGATGTGCTGGCTTGTGATAGTGGCGCACAAGTCATCGGTTCACCGGGCATGCAGCGGGTGAGCATCCAGCGTGGTGGCCGCCAAGACCCCACGATTCCCTACCTGATTTCCCCACGCGCTACTGTCTTGCGCGAACCCACATTGAACCTTGTTTGGAATCCGATTGTCAATGTTCATACCTATAGCCTAACGGTGCGGGCGGATGGGAATCCGATCCGTGAGCTTGCAGATATAGCTCCTGAAGCGGTACAGGTTGGCGGACAAGCTGTCTATACAGTGAGTGATTTAACTTTGCAAGAGGAGGTTGCCTATACGGTCGATATTTGCGTGGATTTCGACGATGGGCGTCCTCAGAAATGTACCAATCAGCCGGGGTGGGAATCCACAGCGGTCCTTGCCTTTTATTATGCTTCTACACCCGAACTCAATGCCCAAGAACAAAATCTGATGGCCGAACTAGGCGAAAACACCCCAACCTCATTGTATGCACGGGCCGTTTTGTTAAGCCAGCCTGTTATCCAAACAGAGATTGCTCCCTTGGGGGTATATCAAGAGGCCATTAAACTTTGTGAGCGGATTATCAGTGACCACCCCACCAGCGCCCTTGCATCCTCGCCCGAACTCTACAATTTGTTGGGCGAACTTTACCGCCGTGTGGATTTGAAACTGAGTGCCAATGCCGCTTTTGCTACGGCTGCCCAACTCGCTAACCCCAACACGGCGTCCGCCGCAACCGCCACACTAGGGACTGCCATTACAACCCCCGACGACCGTCTAGGAGTGAGCCTCTATGACCAAGCGTTGGATAACTATGCCGAATATCTCACCCCAGATGCCTTCACCATCCAATTTGAGATGGTATGCAAGGAAATCGGTGACTTATGCCTTGATTTGAGCCGCTGCCAAGACAACGCCGAGCAATGTTTGGCATGGTATGAAGAACGCCTAGGGTAAACAGGTCTGCTCCCCAAGCTGCTCGTTGGCATACTCCACCCATTGTTGATGACGCGGGCTGTTGGGGTTGCGTTGGGCAATGATGTTACACAAAATCGCTTTGTCGGTATCGGGTGCCGTAACTTGGGCAAGATAGTAGTAGGCTTCAGCCGTATAGGATGCACAGGCCTTAAATTGACCATTGTCCTCTGCTAGATTGATGGCCCGTCGAATGAGTGGCTCAATAGTGGATTGGACATCGCCTTGGTTCGGGTCATTCCGCTGAAGCCTTGCCCCAGCCTCGGTAGTCATCAATAAGAAGCACTGCCATGTATTGACATAAGCCGCTTCACTGTCGGGATTACCTGTGCTGCAATACGATAAATCCTGCACCCCTCGGCAATAGCGAGGCTCAATATAGTCTTGTCCATTTTGAGCAATCTGGATGGCTTCATTCAGGCGGGCGGAGTCATCGGAGAACTGGATAAGTAACAGTGAACTCAGGGCATAGCGAGCCTCAAGGTTGGCATCATTTAACTCATTGATGGCCTCGCGGTAAGCAACGATAGCAGCTTCTGTATCCCCACTGAGTTCAAATACTAGGCCGAGATTGTAGCGTGTGATGCTCTTGGCCTCATTGCTGCGTCCGTTGCTCACACGGTCAAGTATCCGCGCCGCCTCCAAATAGATGCGCCCCCGCACCAACTCATTTTGGCTAAGGGCTTGCACACCACTATCGTTAAAATCAGCGGCGATGGTTCCGGCTAATGTGGGGTCAAGTATGGTCGTGAGTTCGGCTAAGAGCAACGCTTGCGGACTGTTTTCAGCCGCCGCCGCAGTGGTCAATTGTTCTGCAAGTTTTTCAGCTAGTTGACGGGTGTCCGATGAACGCGCTACCCGCTGATAGAGGGTTGTGTAACGGATGGCGGCCTCTTTGTCTTGCTGGTCAATGGCTCTAAGTAACTCATGCTCAATTTCAGGTTTAACGCTCAAACCAAGCCTTTCGGCAGCTTCAAGGTCGGCCTCAGCTTGTGAAATATTGTCTGTTTGTAGTCCTGATTGTAACTTTTGGTCAGCGACCGCTTTTCGTAAAGGCCAGCGGAGGACGACCGCCAACAGAACTAGACCGACCAAGATGGTCAATGCTAACCGAATATTCTTGACCACCACCATAGGAATTAGCGGGAGCAGAAGACCTGTCAACGCCAGTAAACCACCAATGAGTGCCGCATCTGCTGACAGCAGGTCGAATGCCGTCCAGCCAAACACCATCAAAATCAATCCCCATAAGCCGAGCAGTATTAATCGTTGCCCCTGCGGATACCGTCTCTGACGATGATCTTTTTCCCAGTTTTCAATCGCTTTGGCAACCTTGTACTTGAGGTCTTCAGGGCTGGTGAAGGTCGTCCATACGATTTTTTGCCCAATGCGATTCAGGAAGTCTTGGAGGCGAGGGTCGTCATCGGCATAACGGCGAATAGGGTGGTCATCAGGCCATGTATAGGCAGGATCAACGACAAAGATTAGACGGTCAAGAGCCTTGGCTTCAGCCCATTGATACTCTAGCTCCGTGATGGACACTGTGCCCTGATTGGGGCAATAGCCGTAACGATAGCCATAGATGCCGACGAATAAATCCGCTTCTTCAACCTTGCGACGGCAAACATCGGTGGCATCCCGTGAAATAGCGCCAAACGACTCCATCACAATGGGGTACATCCGCCGCTCGACAATTGCTTCTTGGGCAGATTTGCGATGTTCAGCTAGGTCACGGCTGGTACTACTTAAAAAAACATCAGTTCGGTACTTGGGTTCGATGGTCATAGGTTATATTTTTTTTGCACAGACGTTGCCAACGTGGTATAGTGTACCATGGCGCTCCGATTGAGAGTACCGATTATTTTTCTTACACAAAGTCTCAAAATAGCAGAAAGAGTATCGACGTATGAGTCACAAGATGAGATATGCGAGTCTTGCTTTTCTTCTCGTGATCGTAATGGCGTTTGGTTCCAGTGGGTTGATTAGCCCGAAGACCCATGCCCAAGATGGTTGGCAACCCCTGTCCTTTGCGCCGGGTTGCGAAGCAGGCGGCAGTATCGCTGCAATCGAGGCGATTGATGAGTTGACCGTCAAATTCACGCTTTGCGGTTCAGACCCTGCCTTCCCCTCCAAGGCGGCCTTCTCTGCTTTTGCCATTCATCCATCTGAATATCTAGAAGCCACTGGCGGTGGCGGTGAACTCGTCGAAAGCCCAGTGGGAACTGGCCCTTACATGCTGTCTGAGTGGACACGCGGTGAGAGCTTGACCTTGGTTCGCAATGAGAACTATTGGGGTGACCCTGCTCCGATGCAAACCGTTGTGTTCCGTTGGAACGCTGAGGGTTCTGCCCGCTTGAACGAACTGCGTGCTGGCACCGTTGACGGTATCGACAACCCCTCCCCCGATGACTATGAGGGCATCCGTGAAGACGAGAATCTTGTGCTGTATGACCGCCCCGGCACCAACGTCTTCTATATTGGTTTGAACAATACCTTTGAGCCGCTAGACAACGTGCAAGTCCGCCAAGCCTTGGCAATGGCTGTTGATCGTCAACGTCTAGTAGACAACTTCTATCCCAAGGGGTCCTTGGTTGCCACCCAATTCATGCCCCCCTCCATCTTCGGTTTTACCCCCGAAGTGACTTGGTATGAGTTCGATCCCGAAACTGCCCGTACAATGCTGGCCGATGCTGGCTATCCCGATGGTTTTGAAATTACCCTTTCTTACCGCGATGTGTTCCGTTCCTACCTACCCGAACCCGGTTTGGTTGCGGTGGACATCAAAGAACAACTTGAGCAAAACCTCGGCTTGACCGTCAACATTAACGTCATGGAATCCGGTGCTTTCATTGACGCCAGTGATGCTGGTGAATTGGAAATGTACCTGTTGGGCTGGGGTGCTGACTATCCCGATGCTACCAACTTCCTTGACTTCCACTTTGGTGCGACTGCCTCCGACCAATTTGGCGACAAGCACCCTGAAATCACCGAACCGCTGGCCCGTGCCGCTGCTTTGGCTGATCCTGCTCAACGTCTACCCATCTACGTAGAAGCCAACCAAGCCATCAAAGACTTGGTACCAATGATCCCCGTTGCTCACGGCGCTTCTGCGACTGCTTTCGCTGCTGATGTTGTTGGCGCACACGCCAGCCCCCTTGGCAATGAAAACTTCTCAGTGATGAGCGTTGAGGGTCAAGACACCCTCGTATGGATGCAAAACGCGGAACCTATTGGCCTCTACTGCGCGGATGAGACCGATGGTGAATCGCTGCGTGCCTGCGAGCAAATCAATGAATCCTTGCTGGCCTATGAAGTTGGTGGTACTGCCGTTATCCCCGGCTTGGCCGAGAGCTTCGAAGTGAACGAAGACCTGACCGAGTACACCTTCCACCTCCGTGAAGGCGTGACCTTCCACGATGGTTCGGCCCTTGATGCCAACGACGTGGTGTTGTCATGGGAAGTACAGGCTGATGCCGCTAACCCACTTCATGTTGGGCGTAACGGTACCTTCACCTACTTCGATGCGTTGTTTGGTATCATCAACAAACCAGCAGAATAGACCACTTGAGTTAGCGTGTCATTCTGAAGTATCCGCGGGGGGGCTTAGGCCCCCCTTAATCTTACTGGTGAGGACTAAATTATGGGGACATTTATTTTACGCCGACTTATACTTTCTATCCCCGTTTTGCTTGGCATTCTCTTTTTGACCTTTGCCTTGACGCGCTTATTGCCCGGTGACCCCTGTCGGGCGGCCCTGCAAGAAAAAGCCACCGAAGAAGCCTGTAATGCCTTCAATCAACGCTATGGCCTTGACCGCCCCATTACGGTGCAGTTTAAAATATACTTGCAGGATTTTGTGCAAGGGGATTTAGGCACCTCAATCAAATATAACTATTCCGTGATGCGGCTAATTGTCGAGCGCCTCCCGACCACCCTTGAACTATCCATCATGGCGATGTTCTTTGCGGTGGCGGTGGGTATTCCATTGGGCTTGCTTTCGGCCTATTACCACAATTCATCAATTGACATCGGCACTATGGTGATTGCCAATATCGGGGTCTCCATGCCTGTTTTTTGGTTGGGGTTGATGTTGGCCTATTTCTTTGCGGTCGTCCTCAAAGGCACCCCTTTTGTTTTGCCCCCATCCGGTAGTCAATCGCCGGGGATGCAGATTCAGCCCTTCTATGAGGCATGGGGTCTCAATATTGAGCCAGCCCGTTCCTCTGTATGGGCCTTTATCTCCAACATGACCATTACCAATGCGGCCCTTGCAGGCGATTGGGCAGGCTTCAAAGACGGCTTTCGGCACATGATTTTACCGATGGTGGCCTTGGGGACTATCCCAATGTCGATTATCGCTCGTATGACACGCTCCAGCCTTTTGGAGGTACTAGGCCAGAATTATGTCAAGACAGCCCGCGCCAAGGGTGCCTATGAGCGCAATGTGGTGCTGAATCATGCCTTCCGCAATGCCATGCTGCCCGTAGTAACCATTATCGGCCTCTCGCTAGGGTCGCTGTTAAGCGGCGCGTTGTTAACCGAGACGATTTTCGGCCTAGCAGGCGTCGGTAGTGCCTTGTATGATGCCATCAATGGGCGCGACTATACCGTTGTACAGGCCTTTACGGTCATTATCGCGGTCATCTTTGTGATTATCAATTTACTTGTTGATGTTTTATATGTGTTCTTAGACCCACGTATCAGACTTAACTAGAGAGTTTTTCGATGACTGATACCCCTGTTGACCTTACCAAAAAACCAGATAAACCCAAGGGGCTATGGCGTGAGACGTTTGAGTCCTTGTTGCGAAAACCCTCCGCTGTAGCGGGTATGATTATCCTTGGATCGTTGTTGCTGATTGCGATTATTGCTCCCCTATTGGCAACCCATCCCCCTAATCGTGTATTGCTCGATGTTCCTGAAGAGGGTGTCTCCAAGCGGATGGATCCGTGTATTCATCTATTTGGGTGTCCCAAAGCAGGTGATGAGTTACTCAATATTAAGCCGGATGCAGCGATTAGCATGGCAGCCCTTAATAGCACTGGGTCGCTGATTATGGCAGTTAGTGGCAATACCGTTGAGGTATGGCGAACTGAAGATGGCTCCAAGCTTTTTAGCTTGCCTCATGAGGAGCCAGTGCGCCATGCCGCGTGGAGCGCCAATGACCAGCGTATTCTAACTGCCAGTGGCGAAAAGCTCTATGTGTGGGATGTCAACACCCGTGAGCCGCTCTATATTCTTGACCACCCCGGCGGAGCCACCTTTGTGGCATGGTCGCGTGATGGTACCCGTTTCGCCAGTGCTGGTGAGCAGGATGTCCACTTCTGGCTAGACTGCAAGCAGATTGCCTATAGCATCGCGTGTTCGGGCAGTTCATTTGGCGCAACAACCGAGAACAAGACCTTTGTGGATGAAGGGGTTGCTCAACTTGAGGAGCCATGGACTTCCATTCAATGGGACAGCAATGGTACCTTTTTGATGATTGCCACTGGCAACAAGATACAGTTGTGGACATCGGCAGGTGGGGTGGTATATGCCAGCAAGACGATTGAGCATGAGGCACCCGTCACCAGCGTCCGCTACAACCGTGAGTCAACCCGCATCTTAAGCACAAGCGGCAACAAGCTACACATCTGGCGAGCGAGTTCTCCATACGAAGAATTGCAAGTTTTTGAGTATGATGAACCTCTTGCCAGCGCCAGTTGGGGTGAGCAAACCAAAGAAGGCAATCTGCGCGTATTGGCAATGGCGACCAGTGGTAACACGCTATTGGTTTGGGATACCCGCACAGGTGAGCAACTAGATGTAGTCTCAGCCGGTGATGAGCCGCTACGAGGTGCCATTAGCCCCTTAGCGACACGCTATCTGGGTTACAGTGAGTCAACGGCTTATGTATGGGATGCCGATACCAACGAGTTGCTCTTTTCCAAAGATTTGGACAATGGAACGATTCAAAATGCGGTTTGGCAAAACACGGGTGGCTCGATAGTCGTCACGGGTGAGCAAGACATCCGCGTAATGAAGACCTCCAACTTCCAATACATCATGGGAACTGATGGCAGTCTTCGTGATGAATATAGCCGCTTGATATACGCCACGCGGGTCTCGCTACGGGTCGGTTTTACCTCTGTGACCTTTGCGATTATTCTTGGCACCATTGCAGGGGCTATCGCCGGTTATATGGGCGGGTGGACAGACAACATTATCATGCGGATTATGGACGTGATGCTGGCCTTTCCGCCGCTTATCTTGGCGATTGCAGTCGTCACCATCCTTGGCCCCGGCCTGAATAACGCCCTCATCGCTATCTCAGTAGTGTTCATACCTGCTTATGCACGGGTGGTGCGTTCTGGTGTGCTATCCGTCAAAGAGCAAGATTACGTGATGGCTGACCGTGCCTTGGGGGTCTCTCCTATGCGTATCCTGTTCCGGCGTATTCTGCCGAATGTGATGGCCCCCCTAATTGTGCAAGCCACCCTCGGTATTGGTACCGCTATCCTTGATGCGGCTGCCCTATCCTTCCTTGGCTTGGGCGCTCAACCCCCTACCGCTGAATGGGGGTATATGCTCAGTGAAGAACGCAATCAACTCTTTACAGCCCCCCACCTAGTCTTCTTTCCGGGGTTGGCAATTATGATTACTGTGTTGGCTTTTAACCTTTTGGGCGATGGCTTGCGAGATGCCCTCGACCCCCGCCTGAATCGGTAGGTGCCTATGACTGACGAACCTATGCTTAAAGTCGAAAATCTACGGACTTACTTTTTCACACGCGGTGGCACTGTCAAAGCAGTGGATGGTGTCAATTTTGAGGTCAAACGCGGTCAGGTGTTGGCTTTAGTCGGTGAGTCTGGTTGTGGCAAGAGCATGACCGCACTCTCTATCATCCAACTGGTCGATAAACCCGGTAAGATTGTCGAAGGCACCGTTATCTTTGATGGTGAAAACCTCTTAGAGCGTAATCGGAGCCAGATGACGGAGATTCGAGGTAAGCGCATCTCAATGATTTTTCAAGAACCGCGCTCCTCGCTGAACCCCGTCATCCGTGTTGGCAAGCAACTCGATGAAGTCCTCAAGTTACATTATGAAGACATGGACAAGCATGAGCGCCGCCAGCGGGTCATCCAACTGCTTAAAGATGTTGGTATCCCTGACCCTGAACGGCGTGCCAACAACTATCCACATGAGATGTCCGGCGGGATGGCGCAACGGGTCATGATTGCGATGGGCATTGCCTGTGAACCGGAATTGCTGATTGCTGATGAACCAACCACCGCCCTTGATGTGACCATTCAGGCCCAAGTGCTTGACCTCATCCGCAAACTGCGCGATGAGATGCAGATGGCGGTCATCTTTATCACCCACGATATGGGGGTGGTGGCCGAGATGGCCGATGATGTAGCGGTCATGTATGCGGGTACCATCGTTGAGCATGCCGCTGTCGGGTCACTTTTTGAGGAGCCGATGCACCCCTATACCCAAGGCTTGATTGCCTCAATTCCCATCTTAGGCGAGTTTAAAGACCGTCTTGAGGTGATTCCGGGGACGGTACCCAGCCTAATTGACATGCCACCGGGGTGTCGGTTTGCGTCGCGCTGCAAGGCCCGTGTTGAACATAACTTAGAAAAATGCTTGCACGAAGAGCCAGAATTACTTGAAGTGCGGGAAGGTCATCAAGTCCGCTGCTGGCTTTATGAGGAAAACGCATGAGCGAGAATTTATTGACCATTCAAGATTTGAAAGTTTATTTTGATGTCAAAGGCGGCCTCCTCAAACGCACCGTTGCTCATGTCAAAGCGGTTGATGGGGTTAATCTAGAAATCAAAAAAGGTGAGATTTTGGGGCTGGTTGGTGAATCCGGCTGTGGCAAGACCACCGTTGGGCGGGCCATTTTGCGCTTGCTGGAACCGACTAGCGGTGCGGTGTATTTCAACGGAAACGATATTCTGAACTTACATCGCTCCCAACTCAAGCCTCTGCGCCATGACATGCAAATTGTGTTCCAAGACCCGTTCTCCTCGCTTGACCCACGCAGTCGTATTGGCGAAATTATCGCGGAAGGTTTGCGTGTACATGGCGTCAAAGATGCCGACGAGCGCCGCCAACGGGTACTTGAAACGTTGAAACTGGTTGGTATGAATGAGACCCACATGCGCCGTTTCCCGCACGAGTTTTCCGGTGGGCAGCGCCAACGGATTGGCATTGCACGCGCCCTCGTGCTGAATCCCAGCTTTATTGTCTTGGATGAACCCGTCTCGGCCTTAGATGTGTCGATTCAATCCCAAGTCTTAAACCTCCTCAAAGACCTCCAAAAAGCGCTCAACTTAACCATGCTCTTCATCGCACATGATATGAGCGTGGTGGAGCATGTGTGTGATAGGGTAGCGGTTATGTATCTGGGCAAAGTGGTCGAGATTAGCAGCCGCGAAGAGCTATTTCGCAACCCACAGCACCCCTACACCCAAGCTTTGATGTCAGCCATCCCGATTCCCAATCCCAAAATCAAACGGGAGCGCATTATCCTGCAGGGGGATGTCCCCAGCCCTCTCAATCCGCCCAAGGCATGCCGTTTTCATACCCGCTGTCGAGAAGCGATTGCAATGTGTTCAGAGGTTGACCCCATTTTGGAAGATTTAGGCAATCATCATTTTTGCTCGTGTCATCTCCGACAACCAACCAATTAGTTGACAAACTGGCGCTTGGGTGAAAAATTGAGTCAAGTAGGAGGAACCCATGCGCCAAGATTTTTTCCCTCAAATCCCATTAGAAGCGCTCCTTGCCGCACTCCAGTCTACGACTGATGACGAAACCCGCTTTAGTATTTTATTGCAACTTGGAGTAGTGGCTGACCCCCGCGCTGTTGAACCATTGACCGGGGTTTTGGAGGATGAAAATTCGTTGATTCGGGCTGGCGCAGCGTGGGCGCTGGGGCAGATCGGTCACCCCAATGCTATTAGCGCCCTCATCAAAGCGCTTGAAGATGATAGTGAAGATGTGCAGGAGGCGGTTACCACTGCCTTAGCTAAAATTGGTGAGCCAGCCATCGGGGCCTTGATTAGCGGCCTATCGACCTCTAACTGGTATGTCCGTGCCAATGTCGCTGCTGTTTTGGGTGAAATTGCGACAGTAAATTGCGTGGATGCCTTGCTTTTGGCTCTAAAAGACAGCAGTCCCTACACCCGTGCGGGGGCCGCCGATGCGTTGGGCGTTATTGGTGATGCGCGTACTGTTCCCGCCATGCTCAAGGCGCTAGAAGACGATAACCCTGATGTCCGCGGACGGACGGCCCAAGCCTTGGGTTTTGCGGCCCAACAGCCGGATGTTATTGATGCTTTATTGGTGACCGCCCAAGATGAATTGCCCGTCGTCAAAATTGGAGCTATCTTATCGTTGGCGATTGCCCATGATGAGCGAGCAGAACCCGTTGTCCTCGACGCTTTGATGCACGAAGATGCGACGGTTGTGGCAACTTCATGCCTCGCCTTACAGTGGATGGACCCAATCCCTGATGCTGTCCCGCTACTGTTAACGCTGCTTGGACACCCCGATGAGTGGGTGCGCCACAATGCTATCCAAACCCTTGGTACCTATGCCGATGAACAAGCGGTACCGGCTTTGTTAGGGTGTTTAAAGACTGAGGATGTTCCTGAATTGCTGGAGGCTATCGTGATTGCGCTGGGCGCTAGTGGGAGTAAAGACGCTAAACCACCCCTCAAGCGCTATTTAAAAAAGGCTGACCCTGAGTTGACTGTTCTTATTCATGGGGCATTGCTGCAACTCGGAGATGATAAGGCATTATCCGATTTAACAGAGGCCATCCGCAGCACTGAGCCAAGTATTCGCTCTCAAGCAGTGTGGGCCTTGGAGCAGACCAAAGACCCCCGTGCCGTAAAACCTTTGATTGGGGCATTGTTAGATAATGAACCAGATATTCGGGCCGATGCTGCGGGTGCGTTAGGGATATTAAAAGCTGAAAGCGCTGTCTCGGCTCTCATCAATTTGGTCAAGAATGATGAGGTTCCAGATGTGCGCCAAGAAGCCACGATTGCCCTCTCCCAAATTGGCGATAAGCGCTGTATACCTACCCTCGTCCACGCCCTCCAACATGATGATAACGCAGCGGTGCGGGCTGAGGTGGCCTATGCGCTAGAAGTCTTCGCGGAAGAGCGTGCCTATAAGCCTTTAATGATGGCCCTATTGGATGTTGACCCTTTGGTGCGGGAAGCGGCAGCCTATACATTGGGAGTTCTGCATTACGTTGAAGCCCAACAATCCCTAAAAGCCTTGCTGAGTGACTCCTTTGTGAGGGTACGCGAAGCCGCCACCAAAGCGCTTGATCAACTAGAAACTTAGGGATTCGACCCAAGTGAAGCGCCTCAAATGGCTCCTACCTCTCATGATCTTGGTTGGCATTGTGGGCTGGTTTCCTATGCCTATCGAAGCTACAGTCTATGAAAAAGACCTACGAACCAACCACTTGCCACGCTATCCGGTGAAAGATGTACAAACTACCATTGCTGATGGAGTTGTTCATGCTGAAATGGTCGTTACGGAGCTAGACATACCCTTCCAGATGGACTTCGCTCTGCGCGTTGTGGACGGCAAAATTAAGTTACAATTGAAGAAAACGGCGATAGTCATCGTGAATCTGCCGCCGCTATTGGTTGACCAAATCAGCGCCCTTTTAACTCCTGCCTTGGAACATGAGATTGACAATCGCATCCGTAGCCAAGTGGGGGACTCCTACATCGTTCGGAACATCCAAGTAGAGCATGGGCGCTTGGTCATTGACCTAAAAATACACGTTTGGGATGTACTGAAGGAAAAGTTAAGATGGCAATTTTAGCACTTGATCAAGGTACCACCAGTTCACGGGCGATTATCTTTAATGAAGCGGGCGCTATTCTGCAAGTTGCCCAACGTGAGTTCACCCAGCATTATCCCAAAGCGGGCTGGGTGGAACATGACCCCCTTGAGATATGGCAAACGCAACTTACTGTTGCCCAAGAAGCCCTGCAACAGGCAGGTTTAACAGCCCATGACATTCGCGCTATTGGCATTACCAACCAGCGCGAGACCACCATCATCTGGGATAGAGTCACTGGTCAGCCCATCTACAACGCGATTGTGTGGCAATGTCGGCGCACGGCCCGTATGTGTGAAGAACTCAAAGCAGAGGGCTTTGATACCGCGATTCGGGCCAAGACAGGTTTAGTGACGGATGCTTATTTTTCGGGTACTAAGGTGGCATGGATACTCGAAAATGTTGAAGGGGCGCGGACACTTGCGGCAGAAGGTCGCTTGGCTTTTGGTACCGTTGATAGCTGGCTAGTCTGGAATCTAACGGGTGGGGCCTTGCATATCACCGATGTCAGCAACGCCTCACGCACCCTGCTTTATAACATCCATACCGCCGATTGGGATGATGAGATACTGGCCCGTCTGCACATCCCGCGCAGTCTCTTGCCAGAGGTACGTCCCTCTAGCCAAGTCTATGGTGAGACAACCCTCTTTGGTCAGCCTATCCCCATTGCGGGCATTGCAGGCGACCAACAAGCAGCGACTTTTGGGCAGGCCTGTTATCAAGCGGGTTTGGCGAAGAATACCTATGGCACAGGCTGTTTTATCCTGATGAATACAGGTACTCAACCGGTTGCATCGCAGCATGGCCTCTTGACCACTGTCGGCTGGCAATTGGGCGCTGACCAACCCCTCGTTTATGCTCTTGAGGGGAGTATCTTCATTGCAGGGGCCGCTGTTCAGTGGTTGCGCGATGAATTGGGTATTATCCAATCCGCCAGCGAAATTGAGGATTTGGCCCGCAGTGTCCCCCATTCCAATGGGGTATATATGGTGCCTGCTTTTGTCGGGTTGGGCGCTCCCTATTGGGACTCTTTTGCACGCGGTACCATCGTGGGCCTCACACGCGGTGCGAACAAAGCGCATCTCGCTCGTGCCACCCTTGAAGCCATTGCCTATCAAAGCGCCGATGTCCTAACCGCGATGGGTCAAGAGGCGGGCATCCAATTAGCCACGTTGCGGGTCGATGGGGGTGCCAGCGCCAACAATCTCTTGATGCAGATTCAGGCTGATTTGCTGGGGGTGCCTGTAGAGCGTCCTGCCGTCACCGAAACAACAGCGCTAGGTGCCGCGTATCTCGCGGGCTTGGCGACAGGTTTTTGGTCATCAACGGAAGCCCTTAGTCAACAATGGTCGATTGAGCAGACCTTTGTGCCAACCCTGAGCGAAGACCAACGTCAAAGCAAGTTGGCAGGCTGGCACAAGGCCGTTGAGCGTTCACGAGCGTGGGTCGAGGAATAGGCGTATCTGCTCAATATCATTAAAACTGAGTCGAATATGCTTGTTGCAACAGAGTGTCCATGTGCGTCGTAGACTCATAGAATTTGATGGTTCTTTCTAAATAGTGCGGTGGTGCGGGTCACTTCATCGGCACCCCAACAATCAGCATAGAGCGTATGCAATTCTTCCAATACGGCGGGTGTAACTTGTCCCACCATCGCAATCAGCGTGCGGCGGAGCAACAGGTCGTCCAAATGTACCACTTGCTCCTGCTCAATCAAAAAGCGCAATTCACGCTGACTGTAATCAGGTAGTGTCTGGAGGGGGGCATCCTCACCCGCTACCATGAACTCGGCAATGGCTTCGGCGCGGGTGCCGTAGCGCTCAAACAAGACCTTCAGGTGGGCCTCTGGTAATCCAGTCTTGCGTTGCAAGGCTGCAATCCATAGCCGTTGGTCAGCTTCGCTCTTGGGATACTGCCGCCCGCCCCCAATGGCAAGCTGCTCGGTACTGAGTTGGCGGGGTTTGCCAAGGCGCTTGAGTACCGTGTCGGTGACTTGCTCGGCAAAGGCGCGGAAGGTCGTCCATTTGCCACCCACCAGCGAATAAATCGGGAAGTGAATGGTGCTATTGGCATCAACCAGTTCGGTGCTGTGGTCACGGCTGATTTGTCCAGTGGTGCTGGTTTTGCTATTAGGAAGCGGACGCACCCCACAGAAACGGAAGACAATATGAGAACGGTCAACATGGATAGAGGGGAAGACATGCTTAATCATGCCTAGCAGATAATCGACTTCCTCCTCGGTGCAGAAAGCTTGGTCGGGGTCATCCACCGGAATATCGGTGGTTCCCACCAGCACCTTGCCCTCAAAGGGGAAGAATAGACAGATGCGCCCATCTTGGTTCTCAAAGAATAATTCATGACCCCGTGTGGCATAGTAGAGGTCGGGGTGGTCTAGCACCAGATGGGAGCCTTTGGTGCCGCCGATGAACTCGGTTTTGCGCTGCATAGCAGAATTGGCAACATCAATCCAAGGGCCAGCCGCGTTAATCACAATTTGGGGTTGGACGGTTAAGGTCTCTCCACTGAGTTCGTCACGCAGGCTGACGGTATCGCCCTCCGCTCCGACTACGCTTAGGTAATTGATGGCTTGGGCTTGGGGAGCCGCCAACTCGGTATCCAAAATCAACTCCATACAAATGCGCTCAGGATAGGGCATCCACGCATCGTAATAGGTTGCTGTACACAAAATATCGGGGTTGAGGTCGGGCCGTTGAGCGAGTGACTTCTTCCGGAGAAAGAAGCGATGGCGTGGGAGGGTTTGCTGCCCCCGTGTGAACAGGTCATAGAAGGTCAGACCAATTTTAATGACCAAAGCACCTCGTTCAGTTGGTTTATCCAACAGGCGCAGGAATTTTAGCGGGGCATTCAACCAACCGGACATCCAGCTAAATATCGGGATGGTGGTCGGCAGGGGTTTGACATAGTGTGGGGCATTCTGGAGGAGCAAGTTCCGTTCACGCAACGCCTCACGCACGAGGCGAAATTCTCCATTTTCAAGATAACGTAAGCCGCCATGTACCATATGTGAGGAACCTGCACTTGCCCCAGAACCAAAATCCCCGCGCTCTACCAACAATACATCGATGCCTTGCAGCGCGAGGTCACGGTAGACCCCAATGCCATTGATACCAGCACCAACGATCAAAACGGTCTTACGCGGTTGTTGACGAATAGCGTCTAAAGCTGCTTGACGGTTCACGGGCGTTAATTGTCTCCTCATTTTTGACAATAGCTAATTTCCATTACACTTATAATGCTACCACACTAACCCTAGGAGGGCCTTGATGCGCTTACCCAAACCTACATTGATTGCAACAACTTTATTCTTGCTCGGTTTGTTATTATTGGGGCTATTGCTCATTGGGGGAGCCAATCCCACGATGGCACAAGATGGCCCAACCACTACCGAAGAACCCGAAGGCACACCAGAGGTCGGGGATATGGGTATGGTGGATGGTGAAGAAGATGAACTGGTTGCACGCGGGCGCTATCTCGTTCATGCTGTTGCCGCTTGCCAAGACTGTCATATCGGCGGTAGTGATTATAATGCGGTTTATGAAGACACCCTGCACGCCAGCCTCGCGGGTGGTTATACCCTCCTTGGCAATCCTTGGGGCCAAGTCACCGCGCCCAATTTGACTGTACTGCACGAATGGACGGATGAGCAGCTTGAGAACGCCATCCGCTATGGTGTCCGTCCTGATGGCTCCTTGCTGCTACCCCCGATGCCCTATGAAGCCTATGCCAGCCTCTCCGATGAGGACATGACCGCTATTATTGCCTACCTGCGTTCACTAGAGCCAGTCGAAAGTGAAATCGCTGAACCCGTTTTGCTGGAGGGCTTGACCCGTGAGGATATTCGCACCGCGCCAGAGATTAACGCCGACGCAGAGTTTCCGACGGTTGATAGCAGCGATATGCTGGCCTATGGCGAATACCTAGGGCGGCATGTGGCGGCATGTGTGCGCTGTCATGGCTCGGCGGCTGAAGATGGTACCCTTGACCCTGCTGGCCCATTGACAGGGCAAGTTTATGTCTATGGCGATTTTGATGCTTTCCAAGCGCCCTCTCTCGCAGATGAGCGCTTGTCTGTGGAGATTATCTTCACCTTGCTGCATACAGGTATCAAAGCCAATGGACGTGGTGTGTTTATTATGCCCGCCTATGCCTATATGCAAATGACGGAGGCCGACGCCCAAGCCATTGCCTCATGGGTTATCTCCGCCCGCCCCTAACTCTATACTCGCAATCAAAAAGCCCTCGACCAGACTTCAAACCGAGGGCTTTTTTGTTGGTCGTTGGCGGTTTAGGCAGGTTCGCTAACCGTCTCAAGAACGGCTTGGAGTTCGATATGAATACTGACATCTTTGCCAACCAGCACCCCGCCTGTCTCTAGCATCTGGTTCCATGTCAAGCCAAAGTCTTCGCGGTTGATGGTGATATTGCCGCTAAATCCGGCGCGGGTGTCCCCAAACAGGCTCTTGATGGTGCCAAAGTATTCGACATCAAGCGTAACAGGACGTGTCACACCCCGGATAGTGAGGTCACCGTGTACTTTACCCGTGTTGTCGGTGGTCACTTCAACCTTACTACTCTTGAAAGTCAAGGTGGGGTAGTTCTCAGCATCAAAGAAGTCCGCCGAGCGTAAATGAGCATCCCGTTCAACTTGCTGGGTGTTGATGGTGCGAACATCAACATGCGCCTCAATTTGTGAGGCAGCGGGGTTGGCTTCATCAAATTCTAGCCAGCCATCAATGCCAGAGATGGTACCGCGTACCTTTGAAACCATCATGTGTCGTACTACAAACTCAGTGCCAGAGTGTGACGGGTCAAATTTCCAACGTGCCATGTATATCTCCCTAGTGATATGGTAAGTGGACTTCAGTCCGTTTATCTGTATATAGGATAATCGGACTAGCGTCCGTTTGTCAATTAGAGTTGCATTAGAAGGAGAGAGCTAGAAGAGAATGCGGCGCATCACATCAAGGAAGCCCGTTACAATGCGCTGATGATCATAGCCGCGCACGGTGCGCTGAAAATGATAGAGGCGGGGGTCAAGCAAGGCATAGAAGACATCTGCCATATAGTCGCTATCCCCTTGGAAATCAGTTTGGCGCAATAGCCCCGCAATCGTGAGACGCTGCCAATGATGAGCAGGGTGGCTAAAGGTTAGCTCGGCGGTTCCAAAGCGCTCTTGGGTAGCCTCAACCAACAGATCAATATATTTGCCTGTGAAGGCCAATAGTTCCTCTAAGAACCATAGCAACTGTTCACAGGGGCTTTCTTGAGAGGTACGAAGATGGCTAAAGGTGCGTTCTTGCAAAGCGCGTTGTTCGCTATCCAACAGGGCATGACAGAGGTCGGCCTTGTTGCGAAAATGGCGATACAGGGTTCCCTTCCCAACATCGGCTTCTCGTCCAATCTGTGACATGGATACATGCTCGACCCCTTGTTCATCAAACAAGCGGGCGGCAACCCGTAATATCTCCGCACGGTTCTGAAGGGCATCAGCGCGGGCAGGTCGGTCTTGGTCGGTACCTAGGGAAATCGAATCGTCGCTCATATTCTCTAGCTTACCATGATAGAATGCCTATTGGAAAGGAGGACACCCAATGAACGAAGAACAAATTATCACCCCCGATGAAGCTGAGGACTTGCTCCGCCCTGAAGTAGAGCAACTTGTCGCTGAAGGTTGGCGGATAACGAGCAAACCCCTCTATGGGGTGCGTCTTGAACGCGAGCGCGATATTTTGGATTTGCGGGTTGACCTACTGGGCAACATTATCCGCGAACAAAAAGTCAACATGTTTTCAGGTGCTGACACCGGACGGCTGGTGGCGTGGGTATTGTTGATTGTCAGCCTGCTAGTAGCTTTAACTTTAGCCTCTGTCCTTGGCCTGCTGGACTGAGTGCAAAATACTATAGCGGTTGAGTTGGTCAGCAGGATAAGTCTTGATTTCGGTCAGGCCTGTTGCAGCAACCAGTACGGCATGTTCAGCGTCGTCTACATAATGGCAATAGCGCAGGGCATTGGTACCCCGTCGCCAGTCGAGGATGTAATCATTTGGCTCGGCTTCGAGGTCAGAGGGCCAAGGCACAATCCGTTGACGCAGGCGGGGCGAGTCGTAGAAACGCCAGCACGCAAAAGCCAATAGCCCATCCGCAGCTACACATTGGCTCAGGTGCTGCATTACGGTTAGGCGATTGACCGCCGACGGAATGTGGTGCATAACGCCGAAAAGCACCACAAGGTCATAGGTGGCAGAAGGTAGTGAGTCTTCGAGGATGTCAAATTGGTCAAGCTGGACAGTGGTGGGCAAAGCTTGACGCGCTTTATCTAGTAATTGAGGGTTGCTATCGAGGCCGTGATAGTGAATAGCATCCCCAAGGTGTTCCAGCAAAAAGCGCCCAAAACGCCCATTGCCACACCCAACATCCAATACCCGCAAAGGTGTGCTAAGATAGGGCAGCAGTTCCAACCAGCCGGGCCATGCTTGTTGACGGGTCTCGTCAAAGTCCTCGGCGGTGATGCTGTAAAATGTTTGATTGAGTTGGTTTAAGCGACGGATTGTATCAGCATTCATGAATCTCAAACCTTATCGCGCCGAACTACTGGCGATTTTACAAGCAGTCGTTGATGACCCCAATGCACGACTGGACAAAATTTTAAAACGGTATCCCAAGGATGGCACGGGTCTATTCCGACGGGATGAGCTTATTCACGCCTACACCCAATGGGCAGGTGTCGATGGCTTGCCATCCTTTGACCCCGCCATTGTTGACCGTTTGCGGCGTAAACCTGTGCGTACCCAGTCAGGCGTGACACCCGTTACCGTCTTGACCAAGCCTTTCCCCTGCCCCGGTACCTGTATCTTCTGCCCCAACGATGTACGGATGCCTAAGAGCTATCTGTCGGATGAGCCGGGAGCGCAACGGGCCGAGGCCAACAGTTTCGACCCCTATCTCCAGACCTATGCCCGCCTGCGTGCTTATCAACACATCGGACACCCCACCGACAAAATCGAGATTATCGTCTTAGGTGGCACATGGTCATTTTACCCCGAAAGCTATCAGATTTGGTTCGTGAAGCGCATCTTTGACGCCCTACATGATTTTGGTAAGGGCCTTGACCGCATGGCTGAGGTCGAAGCGGCATTATTAGAGCATTCTCAACTCCATCCCCAACGCAATACCACTGATGTTATTTTAGAGGGTATAACCCTTGACCAAAGCTATAATCAAGCTGTGCAGTCTATTTACCATCATGAAATGCAGCGCTCACGCGAGGCAGCCTTTGCCCTTCAGTCGGGTATTTTAGAGCGCACGCCCATCACCGAGTTTGCCACATGGGAGGAGCTAGAGGCGGCCCATCAAGAAAACGAGACAGCCGTCTGTCGCTCAGTGGGCTTGGTGATTGAGACCCGCCCCGACCATATCAGCGTGGAGGAAGTGCTGCGGGTGCGTCGTTTGGGCTGTACCAAGGTGCAAATTGGCTTCCAGAGTTTGAATGATGAGGTCTTGAGGCTCAACAAGCGCGGGCATGATGTAGCCGCAACCCGACGGGCCGTCCAGTTGTTGCGTCAAGCAGGCTTCAAAATCCACGCCCACTGGATGCCTAACCTCTATGGCTCCTCGCCTGAATTAGACATTGAAGACTACCAGCGTCTCTTCAACGACCCCGATTTTTGCCCTGATGAACTCAAGGTCTACCCCTGTTCATTGATTGAAAGCGCCGAGTTGATGCAGGTGCATGAGCAGGGCCTGTGGCGACCTTACACCCATGAGGAATTGTTGGAGGTCTTGGTCGAAGCCTTCCGCCTGACCCCTGAGTATTGTCGCCTGACCCGCGTCGTGCGCGATATTCCCTCAACCGATATTGTAGTCGGGAATAAACTTACCAACTTCCGTGAAGTGGTGGATAAAGAACTCAAGCGGCGTGGCTTGCGCTCTGGTGAAATCCGCAGCCGCGAGATTCGCTCCCGTAAGGTTAAGACCACCGACCTACACTTGGAGCAACTACGCTATACCACCAGTTGCGCCGAGGAAGTCTTTTTGCAATATATCACACCGGAGCGATGGATTGCGGGCTTTCTGCGCCTATCCTTGCCCACCGAGCCACCCTTGGTTGATGAGTTAGAAGGGGCCGCTATGATTCGGGAGATACATGTCTACGGACAGTCTTTGCAAATCGGCGAGTCGGTATCGGGTACGGCTCAACATTCGGGCCTCGGCAAGCGTTTGATTGAGGAGGCTGCCACCATCGCCCTTGAGCAGGGCTACCCACGCCTAGCTGTTATTTCAGCGATTGGCACCCGCGACTACTATCGTCAACGTGGCTTTGTTGATGGCACCCTCTATCAGATTCGGGAACTATAGCGATGTTGCGCCGACGCGAGAAACCAGTCTATGCCCCCAAACCCCGCTATTCGACAGGCGGGCCATTGACCGATTGGGAACGCCACTTAGAGCGTGGGCTTGATCTTCTCAAGCAGGGACGTTTAGATGAGGCACTTGCTGATTTAGATGAAGCTATTCACATCAATCGACGCAATGGCGAGCTATTTGCCACACGGGGTTTGATTTTGGCCGAGATGAAGCGTTACAATGACGCTCTTAGCGATCTTGATATGGCCCTCAAATTGGATGCTCGGCAGTGGGTGGCTCATTATGCCAAGGGATTGGTAGCCTACCGCCAGCAGCATTATGATGAAGCGGCCCAACATCTCTCCATCGCCCAACGCTTCTCCCCCATGCGCCCTGAAATCTTTTTTACGCGGGCAGCAGTCTATTACGAGAGCGGGGACATCAAGAAGGCAGCTCTCGATCTCGATAATGTGCTGCAAACGACGGAGAGCAACGATAAACGCCACAAAGAAGCCAAGAAGCTCTTGTCACGGGTGCAAAAAGAAAAATGACCTACGCCCTCTATCTGCATATCCCTTTTTGTCGGGTGCGTTGTACCTATTGCGCCTTCAATACCTACGCTGACCATGAACACCTCATGGATGGTTATGTGGCGGCCTTAATCAAAGAGATTCGCTATCTACCCCCGCACTTGCCCGCCCATACTATCTATTTCGGGGGCGGTACCCCTAGCTTGCTATCCTCTGACCAGATTGCCGCCATTGTGGAGGCTATTCGTGGGCATTTTCAGACCACACCCACCCTAGAAATCACGGTAGAGGCCAACCCCGGAACAGTCGATACAGACAGGCTACAGGGCTATCGGGCGGCAGGGGTGAATCGCCTCAGTATTGGGATGCAATCAGCGCACCCTGCCGAATTGAGCATGTTTGGGCGCTTGCATGGTGTGGATGCTGTGGCCCAAACCGTACACGATGCACGACAAGCAGGCTTTGATAATCTGAGCCTTGATTTGATTTATGGAGTGCCACTCCAAACCCGTGAGATGTGGCAAGCCAGCCTGCACCATGCCCTGAGTCTAGCGCCTGACCATCTATCGCTCTATGCCTTATCACTCGAAGCGGGTACTGAGTTAGCCCGCCGTGTAAAATATCAGGAATTGCCGCTACCGGATTCAGACCTAGCGGCGGATATGTATGACGATGCAACGGCACTTTTGGCCGAGGCAGGCTTTATTCAATACGAGATTAGCAATTGGAGCCGTGAGGGTAAGGAATGCCAGCACAACATTCAATACTGGCGCAACCTGCCCTATTTCGGCTTAGGGGCGGGCGCACATGGCTATGTGAACCAGACCCGCACCGTCAACGCTATGCGGCCTGAAGTCTATATCCAGCGCCTAGAGGATGACTCCACCACATCATTGCCCTTTCCACAAACGCCTGCCACCATTAAAGCCGAGGCACTTGACACCCCTACCGACATGGGCGAAACGGTTTTTATGGGCTTGCGGCTGTTACAAGAGGGTCTATCACTGGAGGCCTTTGCAGCACGTTATGGTGAGCGCTTTGAAACACGCTTTGGCGAGGATATGCAGCGGCTCATCCAACGCGGGTTGTTGAGCCTAGAGGATGACTGCCTCAAACTTACCCCATCCGCCCGCCTCATTAGCAATTATGTATTCCAACACTTTGTCGAGGTTGTATGAAACTCAAAATTTTGCTGTTGCTGATAGTGCTGAGTAGCTTTGGCTGTACCCTTAGCCAAGATGAGAACACCCCTGTTCCAACGCATACCGAAGCCCCACTACCCTCGCCCACCCCACCATCACTAGACCGCACCCGTCGCGCCGCCCTTGAGGTGCAATATGAACTCTTGCGCCAGACCCAAGAGCAAATTGTCAGTGTCTGGCAAGATTTACAAGCCGGCCAAGCCGTTGCCTGCACACCTAGCATTGAGATGCCCTTTTCACCGAGTGCCATTACAGGGGAGGATGAGATTTCCCAGTTATTGTTTCAAGCAGCCTTAGCGGTACAAGATGCGGTGTCGTTGTGGGATGTTGAATGCCAAAACCCGCGCCCGCAGCCCCCAGCGGATGTTATTGAGCGCGGGGTATTGGCAGCCTTGGCAGGTGGTGATGCCCTAAATCTTGTGCAGGACTTATTGGCGACAACTGAGTAATGGTGTCTGAGCCAGTGACGCTAGGTCACCTGCTCCACTGGCAAACATGGCGATTCGCAGTTGGGTGGTGATTTCGCGCTCGCGCTCTAAGACCGCCTCGGTGGATTGGTTAGCAGCCTGCAAGAATAGTCCCGCCATACCTGCCAGCATCGCCCCTAGCGCGATGCTCTTCGCCACATCAATGCCATCGCGCAAGCCCCCACTGGCAAAGCGCATAACATTTGGCGCACCTTGGCGGGCATATTGGAGACTCTCAGCCGTTGGAATACCCCAATCAGCAAAGCTACGCGCAATGTTGGCATGGAAAACTGTCGGCGCACGATGATACTCGACTTCACTCCACGAGGTACCACCTGCTCCGGCCACATCAATGACCGATACGCCAGCTTCTGCAAGTTGGCGGGCCGCTTGTTCAGAGATACCCCAGCCGACTTCTTTGGCGATGACGGGCACACCCACCGTGGCGCAGACTTCGGCAACCTTATCCAGCAAGCCCGCAAAATTACCATCCCCTTCTGGCTGGACAGCTTCTTGGAGGGCATTAAAGTGCAAAATCAGGGCATCCGCTTCAACCATATCGACAGCCCGCCGACACTGGTCAACCCCATAGCCATAGTTCAATTGCACCGCCCCTAGGTTTGCAAAGAGCAGAACATCAGGGGCCACGTGGCGCACCTGAAAGGTAGACACCAAGCTGGGGTCTTCGATAGCGGCTCGCTGTGAGCCTAGTCCCATCGCTAAACCACGCTCTTGGGCTGCCTCAGCAAGATGGATGTTAATTTTCTGTGCAAGCGGGGTGCCGCCTGTCATTGAGGAGATAAACAGGGGCGTTGTAAGCACTTTACCGAGTACCGTGACGTGCGTATCCACCTCAGCCAGATTAAGTTCGGGCAAGGCTTGATGGATGAAGCGGTAATTATCAAAACCTGTTGTTAGGCGCGGGAATTGCACATTCTCTTCAAGGTTAATCCGAATGTGTTCTTCTTTTCGGCGCTCGGTGGTCGTAACTTTTGCCATGAATCCGTGTTCCCTTATTGGATATTGTTCGCTACAATTGTGCCATGTAAAATGGTGCATTACAAAGGCGTGCCTGCGTTTTAATGTTCATGAGTTGGAGGAATACCCATGCCTGATTCAACACAGGATAAAGTTGTCGGAATTATTGCCGAATTGCTCGGTTTGGAAAAAGACCAAATCACCCCCGAAGCCAGCTTTCGTGATGATCTCGAAGCAGACTCGTTGGACTTGGTAGAACTCATTATGCGTTTCGAAGAAGAGTTCGGCGGCGAGATTTCTGACGAAGAAGCTCAAAAGATCACCACCGTTGGTGAGGCTGTTCGGTTCATCACCGAAAAAATGGGCTAATTTGCAAGCGGGCAGAGGGCAGTGGACAACTGCCCTTTTTCCTTATTTTAGAAATACTGGTTGTGACACCCGCCCTCGCTACGTCAATTGCTGTATGGCGTAAATAGGTGGGGTATTATTTTGGGGAATCTCATAACCGGAATTTCCGGAAACTGATGATCAAGCGGATAGGGTCTTCGTTTGACATGAAAGCCTCCTCTTAAAACGGATACTCTCAGCCTTGTTTTGTCAGTTTTGATGTAATTATCCTGATTCTTCTACAACTTGGATCAAATCATGCTCCTGCAACTGTTGAAGGAGATTGAGGATATCGGTTTCACATTGTTCTGTTGATACATCATACTCCTCAATCACTCTTGAACAGATCTCACTGGCCAAGTAAGGATGTAGTGAACCCAAAAAATTGGACACAAAAATACACTGACATATTTTAGCGTCAGTTAAGATAACGGTGCTACCCATTGTGCCTCAAATTCGCTAGGAGCGAGATACCCCAAGGCAGAATGAATGCGTTTATGGGTATAGACATCTTCTAGGAAACGCCCGATAGACCGATAAGCATGATGAAAATCCTCGTATTCGGATAAATCAATCTCCTCCTCCCGGATGGTTCGCATGAGGCGTTCGGCAAAGCCGTTTTCTTCGGGCTTGCCCACTGCCGCCATACTGATTTGAATGTGATGGTGCTGCAACAAATCGGTGTAATCATCGCAGGCGTACTGCCAGCCTTGGTCACTATGGTGGATGTCTGGGACACGCTCTAGGAGTGCGCGTTGCAGGGCGGTGAGGGTGAGCGTGCGATCCAGTGATCGGCTGAGATGCCAGCCACGTACCGCCCGCGTGAACACATCCATAATGACCGCTAAATACACAAACTCACGGTGCAACCGTACATAGGTGATATCCGCGACCCAGAGGTGTTCAGGATGAGCGGCAGCAAGGTCTTTGACTAGGTTCGGATAGCGTCCAAAATCGTGCCGACTGTTCGTGGTGCGCGTTTTGCGGCGTTTCTGGGGGCGTTGTAAGCCCATTTGAGCCATCATACGCCGAATGCGCTTATGATTGACCGTCCACCCCGTCCGTTGGAGCAAAACGGTGATACGCCGATAGCCATAGGTCGGGTACTGGGCGGCGAGGTCTTGAACGACCACGCGCAACGCGCTGTCATCCAGCTCAACTCCTTGATGGTAGAAGCTGCTACGCGGCAAATCCAGCACCGCACAGATCGTGCTCACGGGATACTCGTCCTTCAAGTGCATGGCTATTTCCCGTTTCTCTCGCGTGTCCCATTCAGCAAGCTCGATGCTTTTTTTGCAATCTCTAGCTCCATCGTCAGCCTCCCGATCATGCGTTCCAGTTCGGCGATCCGCTCTTGCTCCCCACTGCTCTCGCCGCCTTTCTCGAATGCCTGCGGTGCAGCTGCCAGAAATTGTTGTTTCCAGTTACCAACCATCTGAGAGGTCAGTTGATGCTCACGGCATAGCTCTGCCATACTTTTCTCGCCCGACAACAATTGCAGGACGACTTGGCTTTTGAATCCCGGTGTAAATTTCCGTTTCTTCTTCATGTGAACCTTTCCACTTATGGACTATGTTACTTTAACCTCATGTCCAATCTCAGGGGTTCACTACAGGAGTTTGAATAATTGACCAAACAAATGCTCCAACAGAATTAAGCGAGAAATATGTTCTCGTATTGATTTTCAACAGCGCGACATTACTGCCAATTATCGCATTGATTACGTCCTTATTTGCAGTCACCACAGTACCCGATGAGATCATGATTATCCTTCTCCATTTTCATTTTACCGCGTTAACAATCCCCTAATTTGGCGGAGCGCAAAACTTCCTCTTTACAAGTTGCTCTATTTCATCTCTAGAGAACCTCATGTTTATGTAAATCATTAATTACAACATTAACCAACTCATGTACATTAGCCAAATCCCAACGTCGTTTTAATTTGTAACAGCGTATCATGCCTGCAACTTTCGCACAATCCCTGAAGTGTTGCTCTGTTTGGCCTGTATAAGTCAACAAATCAACCTTATATAGATACTGCAAATGCCCGATGTACGAATGCCGCAATATCTCTGTGAAACTATCGGAGAAAGATAACGGTTCAACCGAATGCTGGTAGTCATCACGTGCCAGTACATAGATTTGCCGCAGGGGAATTGGCTGTTGCTTCGCTTCGGTCTGCAACCGCAGCGCTCGTTTCTCGGCAAGACTATACAGCTTCGGCAATTCATCTGGGCTTTGCCCAACAGCCTCGGCGGAATCAGGCCAAAGCTTGATCTGAGGATAAGCTGGGTGCAGTGTCATCCTATTCATGTTTATAGCAAGCGTATCGTCACTCAGAAGCGGATATTGAGCAGCCGCAAAGGTTGCCGCAGTAGTGGATTTGCCATATCCAGTTTCACCAATGAATGCCACTGCGATTCCACCAATCTCGACTGCGCTTCCATGTATCAAGAAAAACTTTCTTTGAAGTAATGCAGCATCTAGAGCCGATGCAGTAATGAGATTGGAAAGCAATTTCGGTTCTACATTGTCAGATGGGGCGATCAAGATTTCATGTCCATTTTGGACGAGGATCAAACCAGCCGGGTGGTTAATGCCAATTTGATAATGATTAACTATGGAGTAGCCTTCTTGGGTAAGTAGTTGTGAGGGGAGTTGCTGTGGTGATACTCTTCGTATGGTGATATCTGGTTTGGTATTCCTTGTCTCGATATGGGTGAGCTCGGGAAGACTAAAATCCGACTGAATAATTAAATCATAAGCGATATAACTAAACATTGGAGAGTTCGCCTCTATAGCAAGAAAGCTGCCATCAGGCAGCTTTCCCCCAAACCTTTTCAGCAATGACTAGGTGATGAGAACAGTGAACAAGGCATCACCATTACCAACCACGCTCTGAGATTGAGTTACATCCTCAAGCTGACCATGAATGGTGAGTTGGGGTGTTTGGTATTGTTTTTTGTCTTCTTGTTTCATGCTTACACCTCATTCTTCAACTTGACCCTACATTTAACTGTAGTGAACCCCTGAGATTGGACATGAGGTTAAAGTAACATAGTCCATAAGTGGAAAGGTTCACATGAAGAAGAAACGGAAATTTACACCGGGATTCAAAAGCCAAGTCGTCCTGCAATTGTTGTCGGGCGAGAAAAGTATGGCAGAGCTATGCCGTGAGCATCAACTGACCTCTCAGATGGTTGGTAACTGGAAACAACAATTTCTGGCAGCTGCACCGCAGGCATTCGAGAAAGGCGGCGAGAGCAGTGGGGAGCAAGAGCGGATCGCCGAACTGGAACGCATGATCGGGAGGCTGACGATGGAGCTAGAGATTGCAAAAAAAGCATCGAGCTTGCTGAATGGGACACGCGAGAGAAACGGGAAATAGCCATGCACTTGAAGGACGAGTATCCCGTGAGCACGATCTGTGCGGTGCTGGATTTGCCGCGTAGCAGCTTCTACCATCAAGGAGTTGAGCTGGATGACAGCGCGTTGCGCGTGGTCGTTCAAGACCTCGCCGCCCAGTACCCGACCTATGGCTATCGGCGTATCACCGTTTTGCTCCAACGGACGGGGTGGACGGTCAATCATAAGCGCATTCGGCGTATGATGGCTCAAATGGGCTTACAACGCCCCCAGAAACGCCGCAAAACGCGCACCACGAACAGTCGGCACGATTTTGGACGCTATCCGAACCTAGTCAAAGACCTTGCTGCCGCTCATCCTGAACACCTCTGGGTCGCGGATATCACCTATGTACGGTTGCACCGTGAGTTTGTGTATTTAGCGGTCATTATGGATGTGTTCACGCGGGCGGTACGTGGCTGGCATCTCAGCCGATCACTGGATCGCACGCTCACCCTCACCGCCCTGCAACGCGCACTCCTAGAGCGTGTCCCAGACATCCACCATAGTGACCAAGGCTGGCAGTACGCCTGCGATGATTACACCGATTTGTTGCAGCACCATCACATTCAAATCAGTATGGCGGCAGTGGGCAAGCCCGAAGAAAACGGCTTTGCCGAACGCCTCATGCGAACCATCCGGGAGGAGGAGATTGATTTATCCGAATACGAGGATTTTCATCATGCTTATCGGTCTATCGGGCGTTTCCTAGAAGATGTCTATACCCATAAACGCATTCATTCTGCCTTGGGGTATCTCGCTCCTAGCGAATTTGAGGCACAATGGGTAGCACCGTTATCTTAACTGACGCTAAAATATGTCAGTGTATTTTTGTGTCCAATTTTTTGGGTTCACTACAAACGAGTATAACAGAAGTTACGAGTTAGTCAACGAACATATTAGGTAAGCAACCAGAGGTGTATAGAGTTTTTTAGGAGGATGAAAGTGAGTTGAATTGTGCCCCATATGCCTGCTATCAATTGAGTGCGTGTTCTCAATCAAACATTATCGATGCCATTAGGCTGCATTCACAAAAGACATAGGTGATTGTAGGATTAAGTTAGCCTATAGGGAAAATATGGTGCGTAGATTTATTTATTAAGAGCATATTTAACCAAATATCTATAACAATAAACTGCCATAAGGCCTCGCTGTGACGAAGTTCTTTACGATTAAATAGTTCTTGAAGTCCGTTTCTGTCATAATATCGGCTAGATGCCTCTAGCTGATTAATTGCTTGGGTCATGCGCTCTTGTTCAAATTTCCACATCGCCTCATCGAAGCTGGTCCCAAGGTTAGATTTCCCTCCCCTCCACTGAATCGCCTTCGGCACGGTGCCTTCCATTGCCGCTCGCAAAATCCACCGAGTCCATCCCTCATGAATCTTCATGCGGGGAGGTAAAGCAACACAGAATTCTATAAGACGTTTATCGAAAAAAGGGTGACGTTGTTCTATGCCAAATGCAGCCGCGGCTGTATCGTTAATTTCACTACCAACCACTGCTAATGCAGATGTTAACATCCAATAATGGTTTTGTTGCTCACTTTCGATCAGTTGCTGCGAATCACTGATTTCTTGTGCTATCTGTACAAAAGCATTTTGATTAGCGAAAATTGGAGAGATTATGGGGTCAAATTTACGTGGTGGTTTGGCAATACCCAGCTTGTAGCGCAGACCACGTGCAAAGGCAGGAAGATTAGGCCTTATCATATACTCGAAAAATAATTTCCGTCGAGGAACCTTGATAAACTGATGAACTTGGTTCAATTGCCGAAGCAGGTGCAGTGGGCGTTTGCTTTGGCTGAGGTGGCGCAAACAGGGTATTCCGTAATTCCGAAAAAAAGCGGCTTTCACGTTTCCATAGGAGTCAAAGTGTTGCTCAAGTTGGTCACAATACGCCACAAAAGCCTGCCAATCACCTTGGCAAGCCAACTCCCCTAAGTAGCCAAAACCATGCGAAACAACGGAATCGCCGTCATGCCCTGTCAACATCACGCGAATACCTTGCTTTTTCGCAAGTGCCAACAAATTCCATGTCATAAACAGGTTAGGCGCAATCCCGGGACTACTGGTATGAAAGAGCATCTTCTCCATATCAGCCAATGGGCTGATTTTGTCCGCTTCAATGATGTGAGAAATGTACCCACCCTGTTCGAGTACTTTGTTTAAATATTCGCGCTCATCTGAAGTGGGTACAGAGGGAAAAGTTGCCGAAAACACAGGTAAGTCTTTGATCAATAACTTCTGTGCAGTACAGGTAACACTTGTGGAATCAAGACCCCCGCTTAAATAACTCCCAATAGGGCCATTGCCATCCAAACGACACCGAACGGCTTCGATAAAAAGTTCCCGAAAGCGCTCTACATACTGCTGATCCTCTTTATAATGCACTTTGTCAATGGACAGTTCCCAATAACTTTGTGTCGCTAGGCCATTTTCACTGATTTGAAGCGTATGAGCTGGGGCCAGACGTAAGATGTCTTTATAGAATGTATGCGTCTTTTCTGTATACATCCTCAACAAGAGTTGGGCCATCCGTCTGTCATCAATTTCTGGATTGATAAAGGGCAAAAGTGCTTGAACTTCTGAAGCGAAAAGGCAGGTTTTGTTTTTCCAAACATAGTAAAGCTGTTTGGTTCCCATGTGATCACGGGCGCAAAAAAGACGCTGCTCCTGTTTGTCCCAAATGGCATACACAAAATCACCAAGCAGATAGCTGGGGCTAGTTATTCCCCAACGTTGATAAGCAGCCAGAATTAAGTTGCTATCGGTAGTCCCATTAGAAAGACCCAATAGATCAAACAGTTCTTGTCTATTGTCTAGACGCACATCAGTGGTAATGACATAACGGTCAGTCTCAAGAGGGAGTGTTTCATGTAGCGATGAAGAAGTGGTCTGTAACATACCATGACCAATGGCAGCCGTTGGGTTTTCCCATGTTTGACTTCCATCAGGTGAGCGGTGCTGCATCAACCCAAGTATCTTATGAAGAACTTGAGGAGCTATTGACTCTCCGCCAAATCGAATAACGCCAGCAATGGCACTCACAAATCACCTTCTCTCTTTTAAAAAGTCTGTAGGGGTTCGTCAATAAACTTCGCTGCTATCTAGTGGCTGCATTAATGTTATTTACAGCTATTGCAATATAATTAGATTTTAGTATATCATTACAAACATAAAGACCTTACGACCATATCTTAACGATAGATTCTGGCCCAATCATGTGTGCAGGATATTTGCTATAATAATCACCCACATTGGGTTTGTCATTCACGACAACTCCGTCGCGTTCCAGCCAAGCATGTCCAATCAATTTACCATTCTCATTGATTTGGACACCAATTTGCAATTCCGTAGAAATTCTCTGAAAGCGTAACAACCACCACAACAGCAGTGAACGCTCAAGGCAAGACGCCTTTATAATGCCATGCTCTGCAATACGGTTGATTCGTTTGGCAATGGCCCTTGCCCGTTGATGTTCCCACTGAGTATCTGAACGCTTGATAGGGGATGGAGACGATTTAACTAATAGCCAGCTAACTCTTTTGTAGCCTATATTTGACAGCGCGAAAGATATTACAGGTAATAACATAAACGCCAGTATGTCAGTGCCGAGCCTCCATATTTTCGCACGAAATTTACTGAGTTCTGCAATATATTTCATTACAATGATCGCCTCAATCGTTCGATTGTAGCATTGACATGGTATTATCTATGTTTCTTCGTTCATTGGAAACTCATTTTATAGGTTGAATTCTATCAGAATATTTACGGGTGTAAAAGACGAGATATGATCTGTATCTGTCATATGAAGACAGGTGTCTGAGGCAAGTTGTCGAGCGTAACCAGCGGCAATCCGACGACCCCACATGGGTCACCCCTTTTTTCTCTTCTATTATCTCAGACTTTTGTCTTATTTTACGAGGTACCCATCTAATCGTGCAAAATCCCTAAGAGGTCGCTAGGTTTCTCAATGCTTAGACCAATTGCGTCGCGGTCAATTTTCTTGAGCAATCCCTTAAGAACACCTTTGGTGCCCACTTCGATAAAGGTTTTGATGCCGTGTGTCCGCATCGTTTGAATGGTCTCTGTCCAGCGCACGGCGGAGGTTAACTGACCACTTAGTTCAATTTGAATCGCATCTACCTCATCTAAGAGTGTTGCATGAATGTTCCCAATAATTGGGATATTGGGCTTACTAATCGGTGTACGAGCCACCACTTGCTTGAACTCGGACTCGGCATCAGCCATCAGCGGCGAATGAGCGGCAACACTTACGGCCAATTTGATGGTACGTTTAGCACCTTGCGCCTGTGCTAAGGGCAAAGCATAGTCAAGTGCTTGGCTGTCACCAGAAATTACGATTTGACCGGGGCAATTGTCATTGGCAACAACGAGTGGCCTACTTACCGCAGCACTAGC